>NZ_FNDA01000014.1:0-1182 GCF_900099875.1 Janthinobacterium sp. YR213
ATCAGAGGCTAACGTTATAGGGACAAGCGAATAAGTGCACATGGTGGATGCCTTGGCGATTACAGGCGATGAAGGACGTAGTAGCTTGCGATAAGCTGCGGGGAGTGAGCAAACACACTTTGATCCGCAGATTTCCGAATGGGGCAACCCACCCTTTTAGGGTATTGCATACTGAATACATAGGTATGCAAGGCGAACGCGGCGAACTGAAACATCTAAGTAGCTGCAGGAAAAGAAATCAACCGAGATTCCCAAAGTAGCGGCGAGCGAAATGGGAAGAGCCTGTACGTGATAGTCGGACCGATAACAGAATCCTCTGGAAATAGGAGCCATAGTGGGTGATAGCCCCGTATGTGAAATCGGACCGGTGGTACTAAGCGTACGACAAGTAGGGCGGGACACGTGACATCCTGTCTGAATATGGGGGGACCATCCTCCAAGGCTAAATACTCGTAATCGACCGATAGTGAACCAGTACCGTGAGGGAAAGGCGAAAAGAACCCCGGAAGGGGAGTGAAATAGATCCTGAAACCGTGTGCATACAAACAGTAGGAGCGGACTTGTTCCGTGACTGCGTACCTTTTGTATAATGGGTCAGCGACTTACATTCAGTGGCAAGGTTAACCATATAGGGAAGCCGTAGAGAAATCGAGTCCGAATAGGGCGATCAGTCGCTGGGTGTAGACCCGAAACCAAGTGATCTACTCATGGCCAGGATGAAGGTGCGGTAACACGCCCTGGAGGTCCGAACCCACTAATGTTGAAAAATTAGGGGATGAGCTGTGGGTAGGGGTGAAAGGCTAAACAAACTTGGAAATAGCTGGTTCTCTCCGAAAACTATTTAGGTAGTGCCTCAAGTATCACCATCGGGGGTAGAGCACTGTTATGGCTAGGGGGTCATTGCGACTTACCAAACCATTGCAAACTCCGAATACCGATGAGTGCGAGCTTGGGAGACAGACGTCGGGTGCTAACGTCCGGCGTCAAGAGGGAAACAACCCAGACCGCCAGCTAAGGTCCCAAAGATTGGCTAAGTGGAAAACGAAGTGGGAAGGCTAAAACAGTCAGGATGTTGGCTTAGAAGCAGCCATCATTTAAAGAAAGCGTAATAGCTCACTGATCGAGTCGTCCTGCGCGGAAGATGTAACGGGGCTAAGCCAGTCACCGAAGCTGCGGATATCG
>NZ_FNDA01000014.1:1297-3020 GCF_900099875.1 Janthinobacterium sp. YR213
ATATATGGTAGGAGAGCGTTCTGTAAGCCTGCGAAGGTGTCTTGTAAAGGATGCTGGAGGTATCAGAAGTGCGAATGCTGACATGAGTAGCGATAATGGGGGTGAAAAGCCTCCACGCCGTAAGCCCAAGGTTTCCTGTTCAACGTTCATCGGAGCAGGGTGAGTCGGCCCCTAAGGCGAGGCAGAGATGCGTAGCTGATGGGAAGCAGGTTAATATTCCTGCACCGTCGTATGATGCGATGGGGGGACGGATCGCGGAAGGTTGTCCAACTGTTGGAATAGTTGGTTTTTGGCTCATAGAAGGCGCTTAGGCAAATCCGGGCGCGCAATTCAAGGGGTTGAGACGAGTGCACTTGTGCACGAAGCAATCGGAAGTGGTTCCAAGAAAAGCCTCTAAGCTTCAGTCATACGAGACCGTACCGCAAACCGACACAGGTGGGCGAGATGAGTATTCTAAGGCGCTTGAGAGAACTCGGGAGAAGGAACTCGGCAAATTGGTACCGTAACTTCGGGAAAAGGTACGCCCCGGTAGCTTGATTGGTTTACTCCATGAGGGTGAAAGGGTTGCAATAAACTGGTGGCTGCGACTGTTTAATAAAAACACAGCACTCTGCAAACACGAAAGTGGACGTATAGGGTGTGACGCCTGCCCGGTGCTGGAAGATTAAATGATGGGGTGCAAGCTCTTGATTGAAGTCCCAGTAAACGGCGGCCGTAACTATAACGGTCCTAAGGTAGCGAAATTCCTTGTCGGGTAAGTTCCGACCTGCACGAATGGCGTAACGATGGCCACACTGTCTCCTCCCGAGACTCAGCGAAGTTGAAATGTTTGTGATGATGCAATCTACCCGCGGCTAGACGGAAAGACCCCATGAACCTTTACTGTAGCTTTGCATTGGACTTTGAACCAATCTGTGTAGGATAGGTGGGAGGCTTTGAAGCGGGGACGCTAGTTCTCGTGGAGCCAACCTTGAAATACCACCCTGGTTTGTTTGAGGTTCTAACCTTGGTCCGTTATCCGGATCGGGGACAGTGCATGGTAGGCAGTTTGACTGGGGCGGTCTCCTCCTAAAGTGTAACGGAGGAGTTCGAAGGTACGCTAGATACGGTCGGACATCGTGTTGATAGTGCAATGGCATAAGCGTGCTTAACTGCGAGACTGACAAGTCGAGCAGGTACGAAAGTAGGACATAGTGATCCGGTGGTTCTGTATGGAAGGGCCATCGCTCAACGGATAAAAGGTACTCTGGGGATAACAGGCTGATTCCTCCCAAGAGTTCATATCGACGGGGGAGTTTGGCACCTCGATGTCGGCTCATCACATCCTGGGGCTGTAGCCGGTCCCAAGGGTATGGCTGTTCGCCATTTAAAGTGGTACGTGAGCTGGGTTTAAAACGTCGTGAGACAGTTTGGTCCCTATCTGCCGTGGGCGTTGGAAATTTGAAGGGGGCTGCTCCTAGTACGAGAGGACCGGAGTGGACGAACCTCTGGTGTACCGGTTGTCACGCCAGTGGCATTGCCGGGTAGCTAAGTTCGGAAGAGATAACCGCTGAAAGCATCTAAGCGGGAAACTTGCCTTGAGATGAGATTTCCCAGAGCCTTGAGCTCTTTGAAGGGTCGTTCGAGACCAGGACGTTGATAGGCTGGGTGTGGAAGTGCAGTAATGCATTAAGCTAACCAGTACTAATTGCCCGTACGGCTTGTCCCTATAACCTTAGCAGGT
>NZ_FNDA01000013.1:0-6438 GCF_900099875.1 Janthinobacterium sp. YR213
CCCATCCCGAACAGGACCGTGAAACAACTTTGCGCCGATGATAGTGCTGCAACCAGTGTGAAAGTAGGTTATCGTCAGGCTTGTTATTCGCAGTAGAGAAAAACCCGTCAAGCAATTGGCGGGTTTTTTTTCGTCTGGTGCTTTGTTTTATTCACATTTTTACTGTACGTATGGCGGAGTTGACCGAAGTTATCGGCTGCGCACCTTTTTTGCGGGAATGCCAGAACACCTTTGACGCGTAATTCAGGTCAACACTTGTAAGGTGCCCAAAATACCCATCTTGCCCCTTCCGTGTTGCCCGCGACGGGCACCGTCATGTTCTCTTCATATTGACACTGTACGATGACTTGCATGGCTGCTGCTCTTGAGTGGCCAGTCCCTTTCATCTCATCAAGTAAATGTGTACACCCATGTTGGCCAAGCTTAAACTCGTCAAAACTCCCACAGGCATCGATAGCGCCTTGATGCTCTCGGCCATGCTGATACTCTGGATCGGCAATTACAGCAATCTCGACCTCATGATCGCCGACAGTATGTTCGACGGTGCGCGTGGGCAATTTGCCGGCGCTGACAGCGCGTGGGCGCGCGGTTTCCAGTTCTGCATGACCTTGCTGGCCGCGGTAGCGATAGTCCTGGTGGTCTGGGACACGCAGCGTCCGCTGGCCTGGTCTGCCTCACGCCGCAGCGCCTTGCGCGTGGTGGCCCTGTCGGCTATCTTGGTGCCGCTAAGCATCTATTTGCTCTCTTCCTTCAGCGATGTTCCCTGCCCCACGGATTTGCTGCGCTATGGTGGACTGCAACCGTATACGCGCCTGCTGGAAACATTGCCGGCTAGCGCATCTGCCATGGTCTGCTTGCCCGCCACGCATGCGAACACTGCCTGGTGGATGCTGGCCTTGCCATTGTTCTGCCTGCCCGGACGGCCACGCACGGCACTTTTGTTCGCCGGTGTCATGTTGCTGTGCGGTTTGGCGGCAGGCTGGCAGCAGCAGTTGCAAGGTAAGCAATTTTTTACCCACACCTTGTGGTCTGCCTGGATCGCTTCTTTCCTGATCTATCTGCTGCATAATTTGTTCCGGGCCGAGGACGCGTTGGCCTGAAACACAAAAGTACGTCACAATCTGCCTGTCTAGTTGTCGTTTCATACAAAAACAGGAGCACCATGAACGAGCAGATTGCGAGAGAAGTGGTATTGGTCCGTGCTATCGAGACGGCCGACCAGAAAAAAGAAGTCCTCAGCGAGGATGACCGCATGTATGCCAGCCGCAGCGCGCGTGAGCTTGCGCAGTGGCAAGCTTCGGGCAAGCAGGCCGAAGTGACAGGTGACGATTTCCTGCAGCAGCGCTCCGAGCTGATCCTCAAGCGCATCACCGAGCGCACGCCCGCTTTTGCTGCCTTCGCGAAACGCCGTAACGGCATGAAGACCCTGGCGCTGACATTGCCCTTGCTGGCACTGCTGCTGGGTGCCGGGCTGGACCGCATCACGGATCCCCATCGCGTGGATCTGCTGTCGGCGCCCTTGCTGCTGATCATCGCCTGGAATGTGCTGGTCTACCTGGGCTTGCTGATCTGGCTATGCATCCCCTCGCACTCCCTCGGCTGGCCGAAGGCGGGACTGGTGCGCCACCTGAGCGTGGGCCGCCTGGCGTTGCCGCGCAAGCTGCCGCACGCCTTGTCCTCGGGCTTGCTCAGTTTTATGGGGGAATGGGCGCACTTGAGCGCCAAGCTGACGGCCGCGCGCCTCAGCCGTACCATTCACCTGAGCGCCGCCATGTTTGCCATCGGCGCCGTCGCTTCACTGTACGCGCGCGGCTTCCTGTCGCAGTACGCGGCCGGTTGGGAAAGCACTTTTTTGAATGCCAGCCAGGTGCACAGCCTGCTTTCGACCCTGTTTGCGCCGGCTATTGCCCTGTTTCATTTGCAAGGCTTTTCGCTGGCGGAAATCGAAGCGCTGCGCTTCCCGCAAACGACGACCGTCGAAGGTGGCGCACGCTGGGTGCATTTATATGCGGCAACGATTTTCCTGCTGGTGGTCGTTCCCCGCCTGATACTGGCACTGGTCAACAACTGGCGCGCTGCGCGCCTGGCCAAGCACTTTCCGCTGGATCTTGATCAACCGTATTTCCGCAAGCTTAATGAAAGCATCGGCGTGGCAACTGGCGGCATGCTGCGTGTCTTGCCGTACAGCTTTACTGTCGATGAGGCACGACACAAGGGCCTGGGGCAAATCTCCCTCATGCTGTTCGGCGAGCAAGGCCGCATGATGCTGCGTCCATCGACGTCGTATGGCGAGGAGCCGCAGGACGTCTTGCGCGACACGGACTTGAATGATCCACAAGTCAATATCACGGCCGTGCTGTTCAACCTGACGGCGACGCCGGAAAAGGAAAACCACGGCGCCTTCCTCGATTATCTGGCGCAATCGTCGGCACGCGGCATCGCTGTACTGATCGACGAATCCAGCTACCTGGAACGCGCGGGCGAGCAGGTGGATAATGCCGCCCGCTTGGCGGAGCGAGTCGCTCTGTGGCAACAGTTCTGCCAGTTCCACAAAACCACGGCCACCCTGGTCAATTTGCTCAATCCTGCCTTGCACCCGCTCGATGCCGGTGTCGGGCTGAAAGTATCGGCAGCAGCATGAGTGTGAATGTGAATAAAAATGTGCAGGATGATGCGGTACAGATTCAGTTTGCGCTGATTTCGCACACGAATAATGGCAAGACGACCTTGGCGCGCACTTTAGTGGGCGTGGACATTGGCGAAGTGCGCGATGCGGCCCACGTGACCGTGTTTGCGGAATCGCATACCTTGCTGGCGACACCGCAGGGCGATGCCTTGCAATTGTGGGATACGCCCGGCTTTGGCGACTCCGTGCGCCTGCTCAAGCGCCTGGGCCAGTCGGGCAATCCCATCGGCTGGTTCCTGCGCGAAGTGCTGGACCGTTACCGCGACCGCCCGTTCTGGCTCAGCCAGCAGGCGCTGCGTACGGCCAAGGACTCTGCCGACGTGGTGCTGTACCTGGTGAATTCCTCGGAACATCCCAAGGATGCGGGCTACTTGCCGGCAGAAATGAAAATCCTCGCCTGGCTGGATAAGCCGGTGGTGGTCTTGCTCAATCAGATGGGGCCGCCGCGTCCTGGCAATGAGGAGCACGGCGAGCAGGCGCGCTGGCGCGAGCATTTGCAGCAGTATCCCATCGTGCGCGATGTCCTGGCGCTTGATGCCTTTGCCCGCTGCTGGGTTCATGAGCGCGTGTTTTACGAAGCCGTGGGTAAATTGTTGCCGCAGTCGCAGCAAGCCGGCTATGCGCGTCTGTTTTCTGCCTGGCAAGAGCAGAATACGGCGCGTTTCCAGCAAGCCATGCATTTGCTGGCCACGCAACTGGCAGTGGCAGGGCAGGATCGCGAAGCCATCGAGCTCGGCTCCAAGGGCTTGCTGAAATCGGCCTTGCAGGTAGTGGGCATCGGTAAGAATGCAGAGCAGCAACGCCAGGAAAAGGCCATGGCCAGCCTGGTGGCACGGCTCAATACGCACAGCGGCGTGACCACGCGTGAACTCTTGATCTTGCACAAACTCGACCCGACCGATGCGCATAAGATCAATAGCCGGATACGGGAAAATTTTGCCGTGCGCGCGCCGATCGACAAGGCGCAAGCGGGGTTATTGGGTGCCATGATTTCTGGCGCGGCGACGGGGCTGTCGGCCGACCTGATTTCCGGCGGCCTGACTTTGGGCACGGGCGCCTTGCTTGGTGGCGTGGTCGGTGCGCTGACGTTTGCCGGCGCTGCCTGGGGCTTTAATTCCGGCACGGACCGCAATGAACCCACCATGCAATTCACGGATGCCTTTTTGCGCACCCTGGTGGTGGCGGGCGTGCTGCGCTACCTGGCGGTGGCGCACTTTGGTCGTGGCCGCGGCAATTTCGTGGAAAGCGAGGCGCCGGCTTTCTGGCAGGATGAGGTCGAGCAGGCGGTGGCGCGCCATGAAGGCGCATTGGCCGAGCTGTGGAAAGAGGTGCGCCGGGAAAAATCGCCGGAGCAGGCCGCCGAGCGCGTTTTGCCCGTCATGTCGTCCATCACCTCCGATACCCTGGCGCGTCTGTATCCGGATGTGGCGCGTCTGGTATAGCTTATCAGGCGCGGGCTTGCAGCCACCGTTCCAGAAATTGCACGCAGGCCCTGACCTTGGCCGAGTTCGACAGCCGCGAAGTGGTCACTGCCCACACATCGGCGACCTGATGATACGCAGGCAAGATACGCACCAGCTTGCCTTGCGCCAGACTGCTTTCCACATCCCATGCCGAACGCAAGATGATGCCGTGGCCGTCCAGCGCCCATTGATGGACGATCTCGCCATTATTGGCCGATAGCGGCCCATCGACCTTCACCGTTTCCGACCCTTGCGGTCCCTGCAGTTTCCAGCGTCGCCCATCCAGGTCACGCTCGCGGATGACGATGCAGTCATGCTCGCGCAATTGCGCCAGCGTGTCCGGCGTTCCGCGTTGTGCCAGATAGGAGGGTGCGGCGCACAGTACGCGTTGATTGCTGGCAATGCGGTGGGCGATCAGGTCTGGCTCGCGCACCACGCCGATGCGAATGTCGAGATCGAAACCTTCGCCCAGCAGGTCGACTGGACGGTCGAGCAATTCCAGCTGTATTTTCAAGTCTGGATACTGCCGTGCCAGCTGGGAGAGGGCTGGGCCGAGCCGGTTGCGCCCGAAGCCGGAACTGGAGCAAATGCGCAGTAGGCCCTGCGGCTGCAATTTCGACTGTGCTACCGCTTCCCCCATCTGTTCGACATCTTCCAGGATGCGCTGCGCCCATTGCCGCACGATCTCGCCGTGATCGGTGACGCTGACCCTGCGTGTGGTCCGGTGCAGCAACCGTACTTCTAGCGCCGCTTCCAGCATGCCGATGCGCTTGCTGACGACCGCCTTGGAAATACCCAGTTCCAGCGCCGTGGCGGCGAAACTGGTTTTATGGGCGACCTGGCAAAACAGGCGTAAATCTTCCAGCAGCGGCGTATGTTTCATTGATTGAGCACGAAATGTGGATACTGAGGTCATGAATACCCTGATTGTATTCTGATGCGGCGCCAGTATCATCAATGCATCCATCTATAAACAGGAGAACCTCATGCCCGCACACAGAATCGCAGTCATCGCCGGCGACGGCATAGGCAATGAAGTCATGCCGGAAGGGCTGCGTGTCGTCGAGGCTGCCGCGCGCCGTTTCAATATCGACTTGCAGTTCACGACCATGGAGTGGGCGAATTGCGACTACTACCTCGAGCATGGCCAGATGATGCCCTCGGATTGGTTTGCCCAGCTAAAGGATTTCGACGCCATCTATTTTGGTGCCGTCGGCTGGCCGGACAAGGTGCCGGACCATATCTCGCTGTGGGGTTCGTTACTAAAATTCCGGCGCGAGTTCGACGAATACGTCAACTTGCGGCCCGTGCGACTGATGCCGGGTGTGCCGTGTCCGCTGGCGAACAAGAAGCCGGGTGATATCGATTTCTATGTGGTGCGTGAAAATACGGAAGGAGAATATTCGTCCGTGGGCGGGCGCATGTTCGAGGGGACGGAACGCGAAACGGTGCTGCAGGAATCCGTGTTTACGCGCAAGGGCGTTGACCGCATCCTGAAGTATGCGTTTGAGCTGGCGCAAAGCCGGCCAAAAAAACACCTGACATCGGCGACCAAGTCGAACGGTATCGCCATCAGCATGCCGTATTGGGATGAGCGGGTGGAGGCGATGGGGCCCAGCTTTCCCGATGTGCACTGGGATAAATACCATATCGACATCCTGGCGGCCCGTTTCGTGCTCAGTCCCGAGCGCTTCGACGTGGTGGTTGCGTCGAATCTGTTTGGCGACATTCTGTCCGACCTGGGCCCCGCGTGCACGGGAACGATTGCTATCGCGCCATCGGCCAATATCAATCCGGAACGCACGTTCCCCTCTGTCTTCGAGCCCGTGCACGGATCCGCACCCGATATCTATGGCCAGAATATCGCCAACCCGATCGGCATGATCTGGTCGGGCGCCATGATGCTGGACTTCCTCGGTAATGGCGACGCCAATTACACTGCGGCGCATGACGCGGTTTTGCGCGCCATTGAGAAGGTGCTTGAGCATGGCCCGCGCACACCGGACATGGGCGGCGGCGCCAGTACGACCGATGTGGGCGTTGCAATTGCGGAATTGCTGAAATAAAGCTTGCCGCCCATGGGCGGCTTTGCTATAGTTCGCCTCCCCAATGAGACGCAGTCAAATGCGGCAGTTGAGGATCACCAGAAACGGTGATGTAGCAGAAAAGAAGGAGTTGACGATTGTGCTGAAATGCTTCATACTCTTCCTTCTTCGCAGCTGACAAACACAACGCTTTGTCGATAGCGCGAAAGCAGTACCGAATACAGTTCTTTAACAATTAACAGTC
>NZ_FNDA01000012.1:0-12178 GCF_900099875.1 Janthinobacterium sp. YR213
ATCGCGCGCGCCATGGGCGCCGAAGGCATCACGGTCGACAAGCTGGAAGACGTGGGCCCGGCCTTGAAAAAGGCGATCGACATGCAGATGAATGAGGGCAAGACCACCATCATCGAAATCATGTGCACGCGCGAGCTGGGCGACCCGTTCCGCCGCGATGCGCTGAGCAAACCCGTGCGTCACCTGGATAAATATAAAGACTACGTCTGATTTGCTGGTGTTGTTGGATTACGCCCTCTGGGCTAATCCAACCTACCCAACCTACGCGACTGTGTAGGTCGGATTAGCCAGGCGCAAGCCCGGCGTAATCCGACACCACCCTGACCGATCCTTGTATGACCCCGGCTTGCCGGGTTTTATGTGCCGGAACCATCTTCATGCTTGCGTGGTTCCGGCACTTTTTTACCGAATTGGAGTCGCCATGAAAGCCCTGCACCGCATCATCGAGCAAGCCCGCGCCGTACCGAAGAACATCGTGTTGTGCGAGGGCGACGACGTGCGCGTGCTGCAGGCGGCCGCGCGGGCGGCAAGCGAAGGCCTGGCGAATATCACCATCGTCGGCAAGCCGGCCGCCATCCTGGCCCTGGCGCGCGAACATGCGCTGGACCTGGATAGCGTGCGCCTGATCGACCCGGCAGAGTCCAGCGAGTCGGAACACTATGCCCAGCAATTGTTTGTGCTGCGCCAAGCCAAGGGCATGACGGTGGAGCGGGCGAGGATCGCCGTGCAGGATCCCCTTTGCTACGCCAACCTGATGGTGCGCCTGGGCGACGCGGACGGCTGCGTGGCGGGAGCCGTGCACACGACGGCCGACGTAGTGCGCAGCGCCATCCAGATCATCGGCGTCGATCCGGCCTTCAAGCTGGTGTCGAGCTTTTTCCTGATGATGCTGTGCGAACCTTTCCATAGCCTCAAGGGCGGTTTTATCTTTTCCGATTGCGCTTTAGTGGTCGATCCGAAAGCCGAGGAACTGGCCGACATCGCCATGGCGGCCGCCGACAGCGCGCAAGCCTTGCTGATGGAAGAACCGCGCGTGGCCATGCTGTCGTTTTCCACCAGCGGCAGCGCCCACCACGCGGCCGTCGACAAGGTGCATGCGGCAACAGACCGGGTCAAGGCCCAGCGTCCGCTGCTGGCCATCGATGGCGACGTGCAGCTCGACGCGGCCATCGTGGCCGAGATTTCGCAGAGAAAAGTCAAGGATTCCGTCGTCAACGGCCGCGCGAACGTGCTGGTGTTCCCGAACCTCGACGCGGGCAATATCGGCTACAAGCTGGCCGAACGCATGGGCGGCGCCGTCGCCATCGGCCCCCTGCTGCAAGGCTTGAAGAAGCCCGCCAACGATCTGTCGCGCGGTTGCAGCGCGATTGACGTGTACAACGTGATTGCCGTCACGTCCGTGCAGGCCCAGGGTGGACGCTGACTTCCTGTTCAGCTTGCCGGTGCTGGCGCTGCTGGGCGTGGTTGCGGCGGGCACGTATTTTCAGACCGTCACGGGTTTTGGCCTGGGCATGATCGTCATGGGCGTGGCCAGCGGCCTGGGCCTGGCGCCCGTGCCCGCGCTGGCGGCCCTCGTCAGTTTGTTGTCCTTGGCGAATTGCCTGGTGGCCTTGCCGGGCGCCTTGCACCACCTGGATTGGCGCGCCATCCGCGCCGCCAGCATCGGCTTGCTGCCGGCCATGGCGGCCGGCGTGCTGTTACTGGGATACCTGGACCAGGCGTATGCGCCCCTGCTGAAACTGTTGCTGGGCGCGGCCATCGTGTATGGCGGCGTCAGCATCCTGCTGCAGGCGCCGCCGGGACCGGGCGCGGCGGACAGGCGCAGCTTTTTTATTAGCGGCGTGTGCGGCGGCCTGTTCTCGGGCCTGTTTTCGCTGGCGGGACCGCCGCTCGTGTACCAGTTTTATCGCCAGGAAATGAGTTTGAAAACCATCCGCTACAGCCTGATCTTTTTGTTCGCCATCAGCGCGGGCGGACGCTCGCTGATGGCGGGCAGCCAGGGCCAGCTCGACGCGAAAGTCTTGCTGCTGTGCGCGCTGGCCTTGCCCGTTGGCGTGCTGGCCACGATGGCCGGCAAGCGCTATCCGCCACCGATCGCCCAGCGCGGCATGCGCCGGATCGCGTTTGCCGTGCTGACCGCCATCGGTATCTCATTGATGGCGGCCGCCGTGCCGCAATTGCTCAGGCCTTGAACGTCAGCAGGGGCTTCAAGCGCGCCACCGATTGCAGCAAGCCAGCTTCCTCCTGCGCGGCGATGACGGGACCGATCTTTTTATACGCCATCGGCGCTTCCTCGACGCGGCGTTCTTCGCGCAAAGTCACGCACTGGAACGCCATCTCGTCGCCGCCCAACGTGGGCCGCATGGCGCGCATGGCCTGGCGACGGATGCTGCGCCCCGCGCCATGCGAGCACGACCACAGCCAGTCAGGATTGCCCATGCCCGTTGCCACATAGGAGTAATCGCCCATGGAGCCGGGGATCAGCGCCAGGTCGCCTTCGCGCGCCGGCGTGGCACCCTTGCGGTGGATGTTCATGCCGTGCTCGCGCAGGATGACGTTGTGGGGCACGTCCACCACCAGGCGAGAGGTATCGTGCGCATACACCTGCGACAGGCTGTCGCGCACCAGCTCGGCCAGGACCATGCGGTTGACCCAGGCATAGCGCGATGCGACGCCCATGGCGTCCATGTAGTCGCCGGCCAGTTCGCCCGTCAAGCCGTACAGGCCGGACTGCGGGTGGCGCACGCCTTTCGGCCAGGCCTCTTTGGCGCGGTCCATCCAGCGGCTGCCGACAAAAAAGCCCACGTCGCGGCTGCCGCTGTGGATCATGACGACCACTTCGCCAGGCACCAGCCCGTGCCGGTACGCGGCATGGCGGTCCATGACGGCATCGACCAGCTGGATTTCCACGAAATGGTTGCCCGATCCCGTGGTGCCCAGGCTGGGGTCGCGTATCACTTCGCGCGTGCCGACCAGCGCTTCGGGCGCATGGCGCAAGCCGCCGCCCAGTTCGCGCAGGGCGATGCAATCGTCGAGCTCGCGCAGCAGGCGTTGCTTGTCGACGCGGGGCCACAAGCCCTCATTGTGCAGGCTGTCGATGAACGCTTCCGGCCCCACGTCGAACAGGGCGGCAAACGCTTTCGAGCGCAGCGGCACGTTGCGGCCGTCTTCCAGCAGCACGTGCTTGAGCTTGCCGAGCAGCTGCGGCTTGCGCACCTCGAACTGCGCCAGGCTCAGGCCCGTCGTGATCAGGCGCATGCCGCAGGCGATGTCCGTGCCGGGGATGGCGGGAATCACCATGTCGGCACTGGTGGCGACGATGCTGCCCACGGGCGCGATGCTGCCCGGGTGGAAGTCGGGCGTGGCGCATGCCTTGCACACGTGGCCATCCTGGCCTGGCACGCTGACGGCGGCAAACTCCATCAGCTGGCGCACGGCTTTTTCCTCGAGCGGAAAGTTGTGGGGCAGCAGCACGGACGCCTGCGCGTGCGGATTGCTGAGTGTATAAATGCCGTCGGCATAGGCGACAGCGATGCCCTGGCGGCGCAGGGCTTTTTGTAATCTGGATAGGGGAAACACGATTCTGCTCCGGAAATAACGAATGCACGGCCCTTTTGCAAGGGCCATGTTTGTTTTCCACGCAGCAGCGACAGGAAGTGCCGCCAGCTTAGCAAACTTTGTGCCGCTTGCAAAGCGAGGGTGGGCACAAGCGTGCGCACGATACGCGGAGCCACTTGCAAAATAATCAAACAGCCTTTATATTCGCCGTTCTTTCTCGAACCTCTTCCTTATTGGAGCCAAAAGTGCCTCGCTTCTTCGCCATCACCTGCTAACGCTGACGAAATGCTCTCTGCAGCATCGTTCGGCGCGTTGACGCCCCCGATTGCAGCGGCACTGCTCCCTCCGCACACGTATCCGAGACGCTAGTCTCGATCGTCCACGCCCGAACACGTCGTCAGCACACCTGACCCTGTATGGACACGCCCCGGTGAACGCGGCGTGGGACGCTATGTTTTTACAATCTTTACCCTTATTCAAATACCCGCGCACGCCGCACCTGGAAGGCTCGCGCCTGCAGGACGGCGACGACGGTTCCGACCAGATGCCCCTGAAAAAGCTGGCCGGCCAGTACGTCGTCATCGAGGAAAAAATCGATGGCGCCAACTCTGCCGTGTCGTTCAGCGATGCGGGTGAGGTGCTGCTGCAGTCGCGCGGCCATTACCTGGCGGGCGGCGGCAGCGAACGCCAGTTCAACCTGTTGAAACCGTGGACGCATGCGCATGAACACGCTTTGCTGCATCTGCTGGAAGACCAATTTGTGCTGTTCGGCGAATGGTCGTACAGCAAGCATTCCGTGTTTTACGACCGCTTGCCCCATTACTTCAACGAGTTCGACGTGTATTGCCGCCGCACCCGGATGTTTTTGTCGACGGCGCGTCGCCACGCCATGCTGGCCGGCTCGCCCGTGCTCTCCGTCCCCGTGCTGTATGCGGGCAAGATGCCCTCGTCGCCCAAACAGTTGTGGCAGTTGCTGCGCCATTCGCTGGCCAAGTCCCAACTGTGGCGCGACGCTTTTGAAACCGCGGTGGCGCGCGAACGCCTGCCGCTGGACCTGTGCTGGAAGCAGACGGACAAGTCCGACCACGCGGAAGGCCTGTACCTGAAAGTGGAAGACGACGAGCAAGTGCTGGCCCGCTACAAGCTGGTACGCCATGACTTTACGCAAACCATCCTCGACAGCGGTTCGCACCACAGCACGCGGCCCTTGATCCCGAACCAGCTGGCCGAAGGCGTGGACCTGTACGCGCCGCAGCCGCTGGTGACGTGGGAAAGCCTGGGCTTGCACACCTGCCAGTCGCTGGATGAACTGGCAACCTTTTCAAGGAATACAAGATGAACTGGAAACAGTTACAACAACTGGTGCCGCCAGCGGGCCAGTCGCCCGATTTCAATGCCTGCCTGGCCGCCTTCCCGCAGCTGGAACTGGCGAAAACGACGCCGCAAAACCCCGTGTATCACGCGGAAGGCGATGTGTGGACGCATACGATGATGGTGGTGGAATCCCTGCTGGCCATGCCCGATTACCAGCAAGCGGCGCGGGCGGAACAGGAAATCGTGTTCCTCGCCGCCTTGCTGCACGACGTGGCCAAGTGCAGCACCACGGTGATCGACCCGGTGACGGGCGCCATCGGCCAGCCCGGCCACTCGCGCAAGGGCGCCCTCGATGCGCGCATCGCCTTGTGGGATTGCGACGTGCCGTTTGCCGCGCGCGAGGAAATCTGCCGCCTGATTAACGTACATCAAGTGCCCTTCTTTGCACTGGAAACGTCGCGGCGCGGCGTCACGCCGGAATTTACCGTGCGCGAACTGTCGTGGCAGGTCGATATCCGCTTGCTGGCCATGCTGGCCGAAGCCGATATTCGTGGACGGATCTGTCCCGATCCGCAGCGCATACTCGACGCCATCGAGCTGTTCCGCGAACTGGCGCGCGAGGAGGGTTGCTACGGTCAGCGCAAGGCCTTTGTCGACGATCACACGCGCGTCAAATATTTTCGCGGCGCCGAGGCGCATCCCGATTATTCCCTGTTCCAGGAGCCGGGTTCGCACGTGATCGTGATGTCGGGCTTGCCTGCTTCGGGCAAGAATACGTGGGTGGAGAAGCACCATCCGCGCTTGCCCGTCGTGTCCTTCGACGATGCGCGGACGGCCTTGGGCTTGAAGCACGGCAAGAACGAAGGGCAGGTGGGCGACTATGCGGAAGAGCGGGCGCGCGAACTGCTGCGCAAGGGCGAACCGTTCGTGTGGAATGCCACGCATCTGTCAAAACTGATGCGCGAAAAGACGCTCAACCTGCTGTATAAATACCACGCGCAGGTGGAACTCGTGTACCTGGAGCAGCCACGCAAGGAGTTATTGCGGCGCAATGGCCAGCGCGATACGTCGCTCAGTAACAAGAAGCTGCAGTCGATGCTGTGGAACTGGGAAATTCCCTTGCCGATGGAAGCGCATGCCGTGCGTTACTGTGTCGATTGAGGCGCCAGCAAAGGTGCGGCGCTTCATTCGGCCGGCTGTTTGATCGTTTCCGGGGAAATCAAAATAACAACACTTATTTTTAAAATTGCAACAAACTGAGTATATTGCGATTCTTTCATTTATTACAATGGATTGCCTGGAGCGCTGAATGGCCGGGCTGTGGCGCGAGGGAGTTCCCTCGCGTTTCCTGAGTGAATCACTGGCTGATCCACTCTTCCTCTTTGAATGAATTGGAGTCCTCAATGCAAAAATCCCTGATCGCACTGGCCGCAGCCGCCATGGTTGGCTTTGGCGCCATGTCTTCCGCCCAGGCGGCCACCCAGACCATCACCTTCAGCGCCGACCGCGCGCTGGGCGCCACCAACTGGGCCGACACCCTGGGATTGGGCAAGTTCGACAGCAACCTGGGTACCTTGACCTCGATCAAGTTCCACCTGGAAGGCGCCGTACAGGGCAGCGGCAAGGCGGAAAGTCTCGATGCCAGCGCCTCCGACGTGACCCTGAGCCTGGCGTCGCTGCTGACCTTGTACCGTCCCGACAATTCCACCTTGCTGGTGGCTAACCCACTGTTCACGCAGACGTTCGCCCTGAGCGCCTTCGATGGCAGCATCGACTTTGCAGGCACCTCGGGTGCCAATACAGGACCCCGGTTCAGCACGGGCGCCAACTCCTACACGAGCGGCAGTGCCAGCGACTTTGCCCTGTTTTCCTCGGCCGGCGGTGGCTTGATCCAGCTGGGCCTGAACGCCATCGGTTCCTCGACGGGCAGCGGTTCCGGTAATTTGCTGACCCAATTCCAGACGGCCGCTTCCGGCCGCGTGGCAGTGACGTATGAATACATCAGCGCCGTGCCGGAACCGGAAACGTATGTGATGCTGCTGACGGGCCTGGCGCTGGCCGGCGTGATGACGCGCCGCCGCAAGTCCATGGTGTGATCAGCGCTTCCCGCGTCCGGCGAGCAGCTGGGCGATTTCGCTGAACAGTTCATTGTTCAGCGAGGCGGGCAGGGTGGTGGCCAGGCTGCGGCTGTAGTAGGCGCCCAGGTCCAGGCCCAGGCCCAGCCCGCAGATTTCCACGGCGCCCTGCGCTTCGCGGCGCGCCACCACTTGCTTCAAGTGTTGCGCCAGGTAAAACTCGTCGTTGGCCAGATTCGTGGCCGTATCCATCGGACAACCGTCGGACACGACGAGCAGGATGCGCCGCCGTTCCGGGCGCGCCAGCATGCGGGTGCACGCCCAGTCCACGGCTTCGCCATCGACGCCTTCGCGGTACAGGTCCGCTTTCAGCAGGGCCGCGATGTCGGGCCGCGCGCGGCGCCAGCTCGTATCGCCATCCTTGAAGACCATGTGCACAAGTTCATTCAGACGGCCCGGGTTGGCGGGCGAACGGGCGCGCATCCAGTCGCGCCTGACACGTCCCCCGTTCCACGCGCCCGTCGTAAAGCCCAGCAACTCCGTGCTGATCCCGGCCTGGTCCAGCGCGCGCAGCAGAATGTCGAGCAGCACGGCCACGGATTCCGCATGCGTTTTCATGGAGCCGGAGCAGTCGACGAGAAAGGTGACGAGGCAATCGGCCTGCGGCAGGAACTGTTCCTTGCGGAATAGCCTGCGTTCGGACGGCGAGCTGATCAGCTGCGCCAGGCGCCGGCCATCGATAGTTCCCTCTTCCTCGCCGAACGACCAGCCGTCGCGCTCGGGTATGGCCAGCAGTTGCGTGAAACGCCGCGCCAGGCGGGCCGTGTTGATGCCCAGGCTGGCGATGCGCGCATCCATGCGTTCGCGGTATTCGAGCAGCAGGGCGCGGCGCACCAGCTCGCCCGCTTTTTCTTCGCGGTCGTATGCCGTGCTGTAAATCCGGTAGGCGCCATCGCCGTCGCTGAAGGCGCGGCTCTCGCCCAGCGGTGCGGCATCGGGCAGATGGTCATTCTCGCTGTCAAAATCGAGCAGCAGCTTGAAGGCCGCCTGCGCCTTGGCGTCGCCGGACTCGTCCTGGCTGCCGTCGCGCGCCGTTTGCGCGTCTTGCAACATGGCATCGACGGCGTGGGCGATGGCCAGAGAGTGGCGCGCAAAGGCCGCCTGGTCCATGCGGTGGCGGCGCAATCCGGCCAGGTCGCCGCTCAATTGTGAAGAGATGGACCAGCGTGTCGCTTCGATGAAATCTTCCGTCTTTTCCAGCACGGGCCGCGCCGTCAGGCGCGACCAGCACATCTGGAATACCGTGTACAACAGCAAGCCCGAGGCGCCCTCGGCCAGGCCGGAATCGTAGAACGCATGCGACCATGCCGTAAAACGGTGGCGCAGGTTGCCGATGACGCCAGCGTGGTGTTCTGGCGCAAGCGTTTCCACCCTTAACTGTTCCAGCAATTCGAACACGAGGCGCGCCACGGGCTCGGGCGGGCAGAGGGACTTGTGCAGGGCGGCGTCCGTGTGCAGCAGGCGCAGGGCCACGCTGTCTGCCGCGCCGCGCAGCGAGGGCAAATCCTGCAGCGCCGCATCGGGCTGCAGATGGGCTGCGTGGATGGGCACGGGGCGGTGGCCGTCGTGCAGGCGCCGGCCACGGTAGCGGATGGCGGCAACGCCGCTCAGCGCGCGGATGGCGCCCGCGCACAACTCGTCCGTTTCCTGCTGCGCTCGGGTGTAGGCGGCAGGCGCGGTCGCTTCGGCGTTCATGCCTGGCTCGCCAGCAATTCTTCATTGAAACAGCGCTGGTAATACTCGGCCACCATGGGCCGCTCGGCCTCGTCGCATTTGTTGAGGAAGGACAGGCGGAAGGCCAGGGCCGGGTCGCGGAAGATCTGGCAATTCTCGGCCCAGGTAATCACCGTGCGCGGCGACATCAGGCAGGCCAGGTCGCCCGCCGCATAACCGTGGCGCGTGAGGCTGGCCACGGCCACCATGGCGGCTGCCAGTTGGCGGCCCGCCTCGTCGTTCATGGCGGGAACACGGGCCAGCACGATCTCCGTTTCTTCCGCCTGCGGCAAATAGTTCAGGGTAGCAACGATATTCCAGCGGTCGATCTGCGCGTGATTGAGCACCTGCGTGCCGTGGTACATGCCGTTCAGGTTGCCGAGTCCTACCGTGTTCGACGTGGCGAACAGGCGGAAGTGGGGATGCGGCGTGATGACGCGGTTCTGGTCGAGCAGGGTGAACTTGCCGTCGCGCTCGAGGATGCGCTGGATGACGAACATCACGTCGGGGCGGCCCGCGTCGTACTCGTCGAAGATCAGGGCCACGGGGCGTTGCAGCGACCAGGGCACGATGCCTTCCTGGAATTCCGTCACCTGCTGCTGTTCGCGCAGCACGATGGCGTCCTTGCCGACCAGGTCCAGGCGGCTGATGTGGCCGTCCAGGTTGACCCGCACGCAAGGCCAGTTCAGGCGCGCCGCCACCTGCTCGATATGCGTGGACTTGCCCGTGCCGTGCAAGCCCTGCACCATCACGCGGCGGTTGTGGGTGAAGCCGGCCAGGATGGCCAGGGTCACGTCCTGGTTGAAGCGGTAGGCGGGATCGATGTCGGGCACGTGCGGGTCGCGCTCCGTGAAGACGGGCACGCGCAGGTCGCTGTCGATATTGAACAGGCTGCGCACGGACTGCAAGGTTTGCGCCGCTGCGGCGGGGGGATGTTGGCGTGAATCTGGCACCTTGTTCTCCTGTGAAACCGCAGCATGGTCGCTACGGCGGTTATGAGTGACCGGCTTGCAATGCGTCGTCGTCCCCGCCCGTCGTCGGCATGGTTTCCGATTCGATGGCGGCCAGGGCTTGCGCGGCGCGTTGCAATGCTGGCAAGAAATGTAAAGCTTTGTCGTGCGTTAAACGGATGATGGGCGCCTGGATGGCCACGGCCAGGTTCGAGCGGCCGTTCGGGTTCGGCACCAGCACGGCCACGCACAGGAGGCCGGGCAGGAATTCTTCATCGTCCAACGCATAGCCGTTGCGGCGCACCAATTCCAGTTCGCGTTCCAGCTTGACGGGGTCCGTTTCCGTCTTGTTCGTAAAGCGCGTCAATTCCATGTGGCCCAGCAGGCGGCGCCGTTGCACGGGCGTCATTTGCGCCAGGAACAGCTTGCCGCTGGACGAGCAGTGGGCCGGCACGCGCGAACCGGGGTGCAGGTAGAAGCGCAGCGGGGCCGCCGTTTCCACGCGGTCCAGGTACACCACTTCGCTGCCGCTGAAGGCCGTCAGGTTGCAGCTTTCGCCCACTTCCTCGACCAGCTGGCGCAAGACCATGCGGCGGGCGCCATGGAAAGTGTTGTTAATCAGCAGGTTCGATGCGAGGCGGCGCAGGCGCACACCCGTGCTGTAGTGGCGGCCATCGCTTTCGCGCTGCAGCACGCCCACGCTTTCCAGTTGTTGCAGCATGCGGTGCAGGGTCGGCTTGGGCAGCCCCGTTTCTTCCACCAGCGCTTGCAGCGACAGCAACTGGTCTTTTTCGGCAATCACTTCCAGCAAGGCAAACAAACGCATCGTGGGCGTGTCGCCTTCCAGTTTTTCCGGCTCAAGTTTTGGGGATGAAATCATGTCCATGGTGGCCTCGGTTGGGTAGCTATGAGTGTTACTTCAGCTTATTTCATTTTCGAACTCAAATTGTACCGTTTCCTTGAAAATCTGTTTGACTTTTGATTGCTGAACGCTTAAATTGAATTGTATATCAAATTTCGGAACAAAATATACCGATTTTTAATAAATTAGTTGATAATTTCAACAGCTTCAATCACCACAGACCAGGAGACACCGATGAATGACATGACCGAGCAAAAAGCCGCAGCCGCAGCGGCCATCCCCACCGGACCGCAAAAGATGACGCCTTCCGAAGCGTTCGTGGAAACCCTGGCCGCCAATGGCGTGACCGACATGTTCGGCATCATGGGCTCGGCCTTCATGGACCCGATGGATATCTTTGCCCCGGCCGGCATCCGTTTGATTCCCGTCGTGCACGAGCAGGGCGCCGGCCACATGGCCGACGGCTATGCCCGCGTCTCGGGCCGCCATGGCGTGGTCATCGGCCAGAACGGCCCCGGCATCAGCAATTGCGTGACCGCCATCGCCGCCGCCTACTGGGCGCACACGCCGGTGGTCATCATCACGCCGGAGACGGGCACGATGAGCATGGGCCTGGGCGGTTTCCAGGAAGCAAACCAGCTGCCGATGTTCGAGGAATTCACGAAGTACCAGGGTCATGTGACGAATCCGGCCCGCATGGCGGAATTCACGGGCCGCTGTTTTGACCGCGCCATGTCGGAAATGGGCCCGACGCAACTGAACATTCCGCGCGACTATTTCTATGGTGAAATCAAGGCGGAAATCCCGAAACCGAACCGCCTGGACCGTGGCGCGGGCGGCGAACAAAGCCTCAACGATGCGGCGGAATTGCTGGCGAAAGCCAAGTTCCCCGTGATTATCTCGGGCGGCGGCGTCGTCATGGGCGAAGCGATTGAAGAATGCAAGGCGCTGGCCGAACGCCTGGGCGCACCCGTCGTCAACAGCTACCTGCATAACGACTCCTTCCCTGCCAGCCATCCGCTGTGGTGCGGCCCGCTCGGCTACCAGGGTTCCAAGGCGGCCATGAAACTGATCTCCAAGGCCGACGTCGTCGTCGCCCTCGGTTCGCGCCTGGGACCGTTCGGCACCTTGCCGCAGCACGGCATGGATTACTGGCCGAAAAACGCGAAAATCATCCAGATCGATGCCGACAACAAGATGCTCGGTTTGGTCAAGAAAATTTCGGTCGGCATCTGCGGCGACGCCAAGGCGGCCGCCAAAGCGATTATTGCCCGCCTGGACGGCAAGACGCTCGATTGCGACGCCACGCGCGAAGAACGCTATGCCACCGTGCAGGCAGAGAAGGCCGCGTGGGAAGAGGAATTGACGAACTGGACGCACGAGAAGGATGCGTACAGCCTGGACATGATTGAAGAGCAGAAGAAAGAGCCGGGCAATTACCTGCACCCGCGCCAGGTCTTGCGCGAGCTGGAAAAAGCCATGCCGGAAGACGTGATGGTGTCGACCGACATCGGCAACATCAACTCGGTGGCGAACAGCTATCTGCGCTTTGAAAAGCCGCGCAGCTTCTTTGCGGCGATGAGCTTTGGCAACTGCGGCTATGCCTTCCCGACCATCATCGGCGCGAAAGTGGCCGCACCGCACCG
>NZ_FNDA01000011.1:0-22092 GCF_900099875.1 Janthinobacterium sp. YR213
TGCTGCAACCAGTGTGAAAGTAGGTTATCGTCAGGCTTGTTATTCGCAGTAAGAGAAAAACCCGATCAGAAATGGTCGGGTTTTTTTTCGTCTGGACATTGACGGGGCAACCCAACAGCAAAGGCTGGGGTCAGTCACTTCGTGATCGGGATGTGCCCCACTGGGGCGCATCCCCCCCCTCCCGCGTTGGCGTCGAATCTGGCGCTGGCGGTGTGGAGGGTCTGACCCCGGGTGTTCGGGTGCGGCGTTTTATCGACTCACGTCTTCCCAGCTCAAGCCAAACTTCGTCAGATACTTTTTCAACCTGTCAGCGTCATTTGGTTTGGCCTTCGCATCACGCGATACGGCATACAGCTTGCGACCCGCATCGGACAAGCTGTTCGATTGCTGGCATACCTGAATTACCGACCTCAGCTGCAGGACATCAAACAGGTCGAGCTGCGCGGCTGCCTCGCTTCCCATGATATCGGCCAGGTCGATTTCCGTGCTGGCGGCGGGCTTGTCATGATGCTGCCACATGCGCTTCAAGCGCCGGATTTCCTCGTCGACCACGCCATCCGTGATGCGTCCCGCTTCCGACAGGGTGGCCAGGCGCGTGACAGCGGCGGACAGGTCGCGGAAATTACCCTTCCATGCCGAGGTGGGCAGGGTGGCGAAACGCATGAAACGCTCGTGTGCCTCCTTGTTGAAGCGCACGCGTTCGCCCGTCTCCGCGCTGTATTGCGTCAGCAGGTATTCCAGGTTCGGCTCGATATCTTCCGGGCGCTGCGCCAGGCCCGGCAATTCGTATGTCCACAGATTGATGCGCGCATACAGGTCTTCGCGGAAGCGGCCGGCCGCCACTTCTATGCCCAAATCTCGGTTGGTGCCGGCGATCAGCTGGAAGTCGCTCTGCACCTCCGTATCGGCACCGACGGGGAAAAAGCGCTTTTCTTCGATGGCTTTCAGCAGCATCGCCTGTTCGTCGAGCCCCAGTTCACCGATTTCATCGAGAAACAGCAAGCCCCTGTGTGCACTGCGCAGCAAGCCTGGCCGGTCCGAGCCCGCCCCCGTGAAGGAACCCTTGATATGCCCGAACAAGGTGGAGGCTGCGCCATCGCCATGCAAGGTGGCGCAATTGAGGTCGATGAACTTGCCATCGATCTGATGGCGCGATTTTTTCAGTTCATACACGCGGCGCGCGAGGACGGATTTGCCGGCACCGGTCGGCCCCATCAACAGCATGGGGGCTTTTGACTTGATGGCGACGCGCTCGATTTCATCGATCATGCCGTTGAACTGGGCATTGCGCGTGGCAATGCCGGACTTCAGGAAGGCCACGCCTTCGGCCTGTTCGCGCGTAAAACGCTGGGCGATCTGGTCGTAGCGCGACAGATCGAGGTCGATCAGCGCGTAGCTGCCGGGATTGCCGGCGCCCTGGCGCTTTGGCGGCGACGTTTGTACGAGGCGGCCGGGGAAATAGCGCGCTTCCGTCATCAGGAACATGCAGATCTGCACCACGTGGCTGCCGGTGGTGATGTGGATCCAATAGTCTTCCTTGTCCGGATCGAAGGGGTAGCTGTTGGCAAAATCATAGAGCGCGCCATACACATTCTCGAAGTCCCAGGCATCGCTGATAGGCAGTTCATGGGAGATCAGTCTGGTTTCAGGCGAGACGCTGGCGATATCCTGCGACACCTGGCGCACCAGGTTGTCGAACTGGCTGCCCGCGTACAGCAACTCGAAGCGGTCGATAATCTTGTCCTCATGCTGGGTCAGGGCGATGCTGGGACGCCATTTTTCCCAGCGTGCCGCTCCCCTGCCGTTGTCGAGCTGCGTGCCGAGAAAACCGATAACGACGGTGCGTTTTGCTTGCATATGTGAGATAAAAATTTATCTTAAAAGATAATTATATTCCAAATCGCCATGACAGGGATATTTTCAGTGCACAGCTTGCGTGGAAATATTACTTAATGAAATCAATTGGTTATGAAAATTTTTGAGGAATTATTGAAAGCTGGCACAGCGCTTGCAATAGAGGAGATACCAACGAGATAAACGTAGAGAGCAGAGAGGGACGAAAAATGGCCAACGCCCAGTTATTTCAGAGCGCGCAACTGACCGGTACCTTGCCAGCGGCCCTGGCACGCAATGCCGAAGGCGCGCCAGCCTATGCGCTGACGCCCCGGCATCAGCTGGCGCAATACGCGGCCACCGGCTGCCTGAACACGACGTTTTATGCCAGCGCCGAAGCGCAGCTGGCAACAGTACTCGAGCTGTGCCAGGCGGTCGAGCCCGCCTTCATTGCGCAGACGGCCGTGTACTGCCGCGAACGGGGCTACATGAAAGACATGCCGGCCTTGCTGGTGGCCGTGCTGGCGGGGCAGGGCGCTGCGCAATTCGCACCGGCATTCCGGCGTGTCATCAACAACGGCAAGATGCTGCGCAACTTTGTGCAGATCATGCGCTCCGGCGCCGTGGGACGCAAGTCGCTGGGATCGCGTCCGAAAAAGCTCGTGCAGGCATGGCTGAACACCGCTTCGGAACAGGCCTTGCTGGCCGCCGCCGTGGGCAATGCGCCTTCGCTGGCCGACGTGGTGAAGATGGTGCATCCGAAACCGCAGGAAGCGTGGCGGGAGGCATTCTTTGCCTGGCTGATCGGCAAGCCCTACGATGCCAAGGCGCTGCCGCCGGCGCTGGCCGCGTTCGAGGCCTACAAGGCGGATCCTTCGCAAGCGATACCGGAGGTGCCATTCCAGATGCTGACGGCGCTGTCCTTGAGCGCACAGGATTGGGCGCAGATCGCCCGCCAGGGCAGCTGGCAAATGGTGCGCATGAATCTGAACACCTTTGGGCGTCACGGCGTGTATGCGATAGCCGGCATGCCGGAGCTGATCGCCGCCAAGCTGCGCGATCCCGAGGCGATTAGCCGGGCACTGGTGTTTCCGTACCAGCTGCTGTCCGCGTACCTGGCGGCCGGTGAGAGCGTGCCGGCCATCGTGCGCGATGCGCTGGAAGCGGCGCTGGAAATAGCGCTGGCGAACGTGCCGCGGATCGCTGGCAGGGTGGTGGTGTGCCCCGACGTCTCCGGCTCGATGTCGTCGCCCGTCAGCGGTTTTCGCGGCAGCGCCACGTCGAGCGTGCGCTGCATCGATGTGGCGGCGCTGGTGGCGGCGGCCATGCTGCGCAAGAATCCGGATGCCGTGGTGCTGCCGTTCGAGCACAGCGTCGTGCAGTGCGGACTCGGCGCGGATGAAAGCGTGATGGTGAACGCGGCCAGGCTGGCGGCCATCGGCGGTGGCGGTACCAATTGCAGCGCGCCGCTGCTGCGCATGAACAGCAAGAAGGCGCTGGCCGACCTGGTGATCTATGTGTCCGATAACGAATCGTGGATCGACGCCAGACGCAGCGGCGCCACGGCGACGATGGGACAATGGAAGGTGTTCAAGCAGCGCAATCCGCAGGCGAAACTGGTGTGCATCGATATTGCGCCGCATGCCACGACGCAGGCGATGGAATGCGAGGATATCCTGAATATCGGCGGTTTTTCCGATGACGTCTTCAAGATCATCGCCGCCTTTGCCGCCGGCCAGCTGGACCCCGCCCACTGGGTGGGAGAAATCGCCGCCATCGATATCGCGGCAACCGGTTGTTGAAGTAAAGCGCATGAATGCGGACAAGACTACATAAGAGACGTCCTGTCCAGACTTGTCATGCGCCGCAGTGCCCCGAATGCAGACAGGATTACATCGATCAGCCGCGTCAAACCGGCCTGGCGTGCGCAGTACGCCGCCAGAAAATCCTGTCCCTCCTTGTCGGGTTGTCGTACTGATTACAATAGAAAATGAGAGAAGCGATGAAAAAAGAAGAATACGACGTCCTGCATACCGAAGGCAGCCGTCCCGTCAAAATGTGGACACGTGGCGTGCCCGTCGAAGAAGCGGCCAAAAAGCAATTGCGCAACACGGCGACCCTGCCGTTCATTTACAAGCACATCGCCGTCATGCCCGACGTCCACCTAGGTAAAGGGTCGACCATCGGCAGCGTGATTCCCACCCTGGGCGCCGTGATTCCTGCGGCGGTGGGCGTGGATATCGGTTGCGGCATGATGGCGGCGAAAACCACGCTGACGGCGAATGATTTGCCCGATAATCTGGGGCCACTGCGCAGCGCCATTGAACGCGCCATTCCGCACGGGATGTCGCCAAAGACGCGCGGACACCGCGGCCGCGACGAGGGTTCCTGGCATACGCCGCCCTCGGTGGTCGATGCCGCGTGGCTGCAATTGAAGGATGAGTTCGATGCGATCTGCCTGAAAACGCCGAAGCTGAAAAACACGAACAATTATCGCCACCTGGGGACTTTGGGCAGCGGTAATCACTTCGTCGAGGTCTGTCTCGATGAACAGGGTTCCGTATGGTTCATGCTGCATTCCGGTTCGCGCGGCGTGGGCAATGCCATCGGCAGCCATTTCATCGAACTGGCCAAGCAGGATATGCGCACCCACTTCATCAACCTGCCCGACCAGGACCTGGCTTACCTGGCCGAAGGCACGCAGCATTACGACGATTATGTGGAAGCGGTGGGCTGGGCGCAACGCTTTGCGCGCAACAACCGCGAAGTGATGATGCAGAACCTGATCGCCGCCGTGCGCACGGTCATCCATAAACCGTTCCAGACGCACGTGGAAGCCGTCAACTGCCACCATAACTATGTACAGAAGGAGCACCACTTCGGCAAGGATGTATTGATTACGCGCAAGGGCGCCGTGTCGGCCCGTGCCGGCGAGCTGGGGATCATTCCCGGTTCCATGGGCGCGAAGAGTTTTATCGTGCGCGGCAAGGGCAATGCGGAGAGTTTCCATAGCTGCAGCCACGGTGCGGGACGCACGATGAGCCGCACGGAAGCGAAGCGGCGCTTCAACCTGGATGACCAGATCCGCGCTACGCAAGGCGTGGAATGCCGTAAGGATGAAAACGTGATCGATGAAATTCCGATGGCCTACAAGGATATCGATGCGGTGATGCTGGCGCAGCGCGAGCTGGTTGATGTCGTGCATATCTTGAAGCAGGTCGTCTGCGTCAAAGGATAATAGAGAGAAAACAGAGATGATAGAAATAGATGGAGCGCAAGGCGAAGGCGGCGGACAGATTTTACGTTCGGCGCTGAGCTTGTCGATGATCACGGGGCAACCGTTTCGGCTGATTAACATTCGCGCGGGGCGGGAAAAGCCCGGCTTGCTGCGCCAGCATCTGCTGGCCGTGCAGGCGGCAACCGCCATTTGCGGGGCGCGCACGACGCCGGTGGCGCTGCGCGCGTCGAGCCTGGAATTTGTGCCTGGTCCCCTGCGCGGCGGCGACTACCGCTTTGCCATCGGCAGCGCGGGCAGTTGCACTCTGGTATTGCAAACCCTGTTGCCGGCCCTGCTGCATGCGGATGGGCCATCCACCGTGCGCATCACTGGCGGCACGCACAATGCCATGGCACCGCCCGTGCATTTCCTGCAGCGCGTGTATGGCCGTGTCCTGGAACAGATGGGGGCCGAGGTGGATATTACGCTGCAACGCTATGGCTTTCATCCCGCGGGCGGCGGCGAGGTGACGGCCACCGTGCAACCGTGCCAGCGCTTGCGCCCCATCGCATTGCTGCAGCGCGGTGAACGGAAGGCGGGGTATGCGGAAAGCGTGGTGGCGGGCGTGCATGTGCAGGTGGCGCAGCGGGAGCTCGAGCGTGTCGCCGGGGGCATGGGCTGGAGCGGCAAGCAGTTGCGCCTCGTCGGCTTGCCGGCGGAGCAGGGACCGGGCAATGTCCTGTTGCTGACGCTCGAGCATGAGTATATTACGGAAGTGTTTACTTCTTTCGGCGAAAAGTCCTTGCTGGCCGAATCGGTGGCCAAGCGCCTGTTGAACGAGGTGCGCGCCTATCTCAAGACGGACGCGGCCGTCGGCGAACACATGGCCGATCAGCTCTTGCTGCCCATGGCGCTGGCCGGCGGCGGTAGCTTCAGTTGCAACAAGGTCTCGCAGCATGCGCTGACGAATGCGGAGGTGATTACCCGGTTTTTACCCGTGCGTATCACTTTCGAGCAGCAGGAGCGGAGCAGCATCTGCACGGTGGCCGCCGCCTGACGCGCGCGCTGACACAACTGGCTGTTGCAGCTGTTCCAAATTGATACATGGGCGGCCGGATGTGGGGCATAGACGCATGGCATGGCATTTGCTCTTCTTTGGTATTGACTAAAAAACCAAGGAGACCAGCATGACCTATTCCATTCGTACCCTGCTCGGCGTAGCCGCCGCCGGCGCCGTTGCCCTCACTTCCCTGCTGACCTTGCCGCATGCCTATGCGCACGGCAATGTCACGCCGCAAGGCGTCGATACCACGGGCTTGCCCAAGGTGGGCGACAAGTGGCTCGAACAAAATCCGTATCGGGGCAACAAGCTGGCCTTGACGGTGGGCACCTCGGCCTACAACCAGAATTGCGCCCGCTGCCACGGCATCGAAGCCATCTCGGGCGGCATTGCGCCGGATTTGCGCCAGCTGGACCGCGATTGCTTCGGTATCAAGAATGAGACAAAGAAACAGGCTTGCTACAAGGAGACGGATAATTACTACCTGGCCACCATACGCCACGGTAAAGTGCGTAATGGCGCTGTGTACATGCCGCCGTTCGAAGGCGTGTTCAACCAGGAAGCCATGTGGGCCATCAAGACCTATCTGGAAACTCGCCGCGAATCGAATTAAATCGAACTGATCACAAAGGAGTCCCATGCGTTCATTTCAATTCCGGGGCGCGCGCGCGATGATCTCGCTCGCCTGCCTGGCGCTGTGCGCAGCCGCGCCGGCGCGCGCCGACTGGCAAAAAGTGCAGCAGTCGGGCAGCCTGAAAGTGGCTGTGTATAACGAGTTCGCGCCGTTTTCCGACAAGGGCGCGGGCATCGATATCGACATCGCCGAAGCGCTGGCGAAAAAGCTGGGTTTGAAACTGAGCTTGCTGCCATTTCCCGCCGGCGAGAACTTGAACGATGATTTGCGCAATATGGTGTGGAAGGGGCATTACCTTGGTTATGGTCCCGCCGATGTGATGCTGCATGTGCCGGTCGACAAGAAGTTGATGGCGGATAACGACAAGGTCGAGATCTTCGCGCCGTACTACGTGGAAACTGTGCGCCTGGCGCGCAGCGCGCAAGCCGTGCCGCAATTCGATGGCGTCGCTTCGCTGGCCGGCAAGCGCATCGGCGTGGAAAAAGTATCGATCGCGGCCATGCTGATGCTGGGTGAAGACAATGGCAAGTACCGCGACGACGTGCGCATCTTCGACACGGCGGCCGAAGCGTTGCAGCAATTGCAGGCAGGGCAACTCGATGCCGTGCTGGCCAACCGTTCGGAGATCGAATCGGTGCTGAAAAGCGATCCCGCTTTCCCCATGAGCGAAGTGGCGTTCGCCCGCTTGCCGCGTGCCGGCTGGGCCGTGGGCCTGGCCGTCAGCCGCCAGCAGCTCGACGTGGCAAAGTTGCTGCAGGCGGCCATGAACGAGATGGCGGCCAGCGGTGAATTGAAAGCCATCTTTGAAAAATATGGCGTGAAGGAAGCACGGCCCTGAAGTAGCTTGTACTAGTTTAAAAGCCCGCGCATCGGAAGAGGCGCGGGCTTTTTAGTTTTAGAAACTATATTGGGCGCTAACACCCAGCAACCAATTGCGTCCCGGCGCCGCTTCATAGTAGCGCTTGTTGCTGTCGCCGACGATGACGGAGCCCACGTAGGTCTTGTCGAAAAGATTGTTCAGGCGGGCAAATTCCTTGAAGCGCCAATTGCCCACGTTTTGTTTGGCGTTGACGCGCGCATTGAACACCGTATAGCCGGGCGCCGGCTTTTCGCTATTGCTGTCTTCCGCGTAGACCTGGTTGCTGGCCACGCTTTCCAGCGCCGCGCCAAAACGGTCGAGCGTATCTTTCCAGGCCAGTTCCGCAAACAAGTTGGCGCTGGGCACGCCCGGCAAGCGGCTGCCTTCGCGCACGCTGCCAAACGCCTGGTCATACACGGCGTGCAGGCTGGTCAGTGCCACTTTTGTCGTGAAGCCATATGGCAGGTTCGAGTCCAGCGACACTTCCATACCCTGGCGCAAGGTCTTGCCCCCATTGCGGTAGCTGGTGCGTCCGCCGCTGGACTTGTCGACCACCAGTTCGTCGCTGGTCTTGATCTGGAACACGGCCGCGTTCACGTGCGTATTGTTATTGATCCTCGCCTTGACGCCTGCTTCCAGGTTGGTGCTGGTCGCTGGTTTCAAGTTGAAATTGAAGCCGCCGCCCGTGCCCGAGTAAAACAGTTCATTCAAGGTAGGCGCCTCGAAGCCGCGCGCGGCGCTGGCATACACGTTGACGTTCGGCGTCAATTTATACAGCAGGCCCAGCACGGGTGTCGTGTGGCTGAACTCCAGGCTGCCGCTATCGTTGCCGTTGCTGAGGAAATGGTCGTCGACCGCCACTTTCATCTTGCTGTAGCGCACACCTGCGCTGAGCAGCCATGGGCCGCCTTGCCATTCCGCCTGGATATACGGATCGAGGCTGGACACGACATTCTGTTCATCGCGGCGCAGCTTGCCCTTCAATCCGTACACTTCGCCGATATAGTTCTCATAGCCGGTACGGTCATCGCTGGAGCGGCCGTAATCGATGCCGATGGTGGTGCTCAGCTTGCCGCCGGCCAGCTGGTTCACGTGCAGCCAGTTGGTGTCGATGCCATAGAACTGGCGCTGGAAGTCGACCACGCCGCCCGAATGCTTAAGTAGACCGTCCACTTTGGTATTTTGGAATGCTTTATTAAACGCCTGGTACTGGATCACGTCGCGGTTGCCGCCATACACCATAACGTGCAGGCGGTCATCGCCGAACGACTGTTCATAAGTGGCGCCGATCTGCTGGTGGTCGATGCTCTTGCGGGTGTTGTAGCGTTCGGCCAGGGTGCGTTTCGGGTTTTGCGTATCCGTCGCGTCGACCTCACCGGCGCGCGGGTCGGCGGCAAACGTGGCCCAGGTAGCGCCCAGCGGATCTTGCGTATTGCCTTGATGCAGGCTGTTGGCGACGATGGTCAGCTTGCTGTCCTTCGTCGGCTTGACGGTGATCTTGCCGAACGCCTGTTCGCGCGTGGCGGCGCTATGGTCGCGGAAGCCGTCCGTGCGGAAGCGCGAACCGTCGAGCACGTAGCCGATGCCGCCTGCCTGGCCTTGCGCCGAGAGATCGACCTTGCTGGTGCCGTAGCTGCCGCCCGTCACATTCAGTTCGACGGACGGGGGATTTTGTCCATCCCTGGAAAACAGCTGGATCACGCCGCCCGAATGGTTGCCGTAGATGGCAGAAAATGGCCCACGCAATACTTCGATGCGCTCGGCCGTATCGAGGTTGAAAGTGGCGGCCTGGCCCTGGCCGTCGGGCATGCTGGCGGGAATGCCATCGCTGATCAGCTTGACACCGCGCACGCCGAAGGCCGAGCGTGCGCCGAAGCCGCGCGACGAGATCTGCAAGTCTTGCGCATAGTTCTGGCGGTTTTGCACGACCAGGCCCGGCACGGCGGCCAGCGCTTCCGACGCGTTGACGCGGATTTGGCCATCCTGGATGCGCGCGCTGTCGACCACGTCGATCGAGGCCGGCACTTCCTGGCTGGGGTGGGCGATGCGGCTGCCGCTGATGACCACCGTATCCATGAGTTGCCCGTTGGCCGGGTCAACTGCTTCGGCGGCAAAGACGTGGGGGGCGAAGGTGGCGCTGCCGGCGACAAACAGGCTGGCGATGGTGTTCAGGCGGAAACGATGCTGCATGCGGATTCTCCAATGTGAATAAAAGCCTGCTTGATCGCGTGCGCGGTACAGGTCTGCGTAGGTGTATCAAGCAATATGCCTGCCATGTCTCCATTGGTGGGCTGAAATTATACGCGTGTCAGTGGCACGGCGTTTGCATACGTTAATTGTCAGAGGCGCCGATGCCGCGCGCTTTTCCTGTGTTTTGCCATTGAAAAGGTGATTATGCCCAACTTCTTCTCGTGCTTGCGCCAGGTTTGCTGGCTATTGCCGGCGCTCGCCAGCACCGCCCTCCAGGCCGCTCCCTTTGCCTATGTCCCCAATGAAAAATCGGGCACCTTGAGCGTGATCGACACGGCGACCGACCAGGTCGTGCGCCAGATCGCGGCAGGCAAGCGGCCGCGCGGCATCGCCGCCGACCCCACCGGACGGCAATTGTTTGTCACGGATGCCGCCAGCAGTGCCTTGTTGCTGATCGATAACGCTGCCGGCACGCCCGTGCGCACGGTGGCGCTGGGCAAGTCGCCCGAAGGCGTCAGCGCTTCCCGGGACGGTCATTACGTGGCAGTGGCCGTCGAGGAAAACAATAGCGTGGCCTTGCTCGATGGCCAGACAGCTACCTTGCTCGCCGATATCAAGGTGCAGGGACGCAATCCGGAACATGCCGTCTTCAGCCCGGATGGACGCTGGCTGCTGGTCAGCGCGGAAGAGGCCGAGCAAGTCGATGTCATTGATGTGGCGCAACGCCGCCAAGTCGCTTCCATCGCCGTGGGACTGCGTCCGCGCGGCATCGGTTTCAGCCCGGACTCGGGCCGCGCCTATGTGGCGTGCGAACTGGTCAATGCCGTCTACGTGATCGACATGGCCGCGCGCAAGGCGATTGCCACCATTCCAGCGGGCAAGAATGCGAATGGCATCGTGGTCCATCCCAACGGCAAGCAAGTGTATGTCTCGAATGGCACGGACGGCACGGTGATGGCGATCGACACGGCCAGCAATCAAGTGACGGCCACGATTGACGTCGGCAAGCGCCCGTGGAACATGGCCATCACGCCCGACGGCGCCAAGCTGTACGTGGCCAATGGCCGTTCGAACAGTGTATCCGTCATCGACACGGCCAGCGCGCGCAAGGTGGCCGATATTGCCGTGGGCGAATTGCCTTGGGGCGTGGTGATTCGTTGATTCCTTGGTGGCACAGGCGCAGGTGTTCCAGTCTGGTACACCTGTTCCATTGTGCAGCGGCGCAGGGGAGATGCCGCAGGGCTGGCCCGGATTGGAACAGGACGTCTTCACCTTGTTCAAAATGCAAACAGGCCCACGTCCCCACCCAAGCAGGTGGCCTGCGCTGAAAAACGTGCCGGGTTTGATGCCGCGCCCTTGTAACAGGGATAAAACCGGCTAAGTTTGTAGTGGGATGGCGAGCTGGCACGGCATTTGCGGAAGACTCTGTGTACTCACCCCATCTGTACCAGGACGTTTGATTTTAATTAAGTAATTCCATTCTAATTAACCCGATAGAGGACGACATGAATCTCGCAGACATCAGCAAACTGGGCGTAGCCAATCCCTTCAAACAACGCTATGACAATTACATCGGCGGCAAATTCGTTGCACCAGTAAAAGGTGAGTACTTTCCTAACATCACGCCGATCACAGGCTTGCCGTTTTGCGAAATCGCCCGTTCCACGACGGAAGACGTCGAGCTGGCGCTGGACGCCGCGCACGCCGCCAAGGAAGCATGGGGCAAGACTTCGCCGGCCGAGCGCGCCAATATTTTGAACCGCATCGCCGACCGCATCGAACAGAACCTGAGCCTGATCGCCACGGCGGAAACCATCGACAACGGTAAGCCGATCCGCGAAACGATGAATGCCGACATTCCACTGGCCATCGACCATTTCCGTTACTTCGCCGGTTGCATCCGCGCGCAGGAAGGTTCCGTCGCGCAAATCGATGCGGAAACCTATGCCTACCACTACCATGAGCCGCTGGGCGTCGTGGGGCAGATCATTCCGTGGAATTTCCCGATTCTGATGGCCGTGTGGAAACTGGCGCCAGCCCTGGCCGCCGGCAATTGCGTCGTCTTGAAACCGGCCGAGCAGACTCCGGCATCCATCATGGTGTTGATCGAGCTGATCGGCGACTTGCTGCCGCCGGGCGTGCTGAACATCATCAACGGTTTCGGCCTGGAAGCGGGTAAACCGCTGGCCTCGAGTAAGCGCATCGCCAAGATCGCCTTTACGGGCGAAACGGGCACGGGCCGTCTGATCATGGGCTATGCCGCGCAAAACCTGATTCCCGTCACCCTGGAGCTGGGCGGCAAGTCGCCGAACATCTTCTTTGAAGACGTGATGGATGCCGACGATGACTATTTCGACAAGTGCCTGGAGGGTTTTGCCATGTTCGCGCTGAACCAGGGCGAAGTGTGCACCTGCCCATCGCGCGTGCTGATCCAGGAATCGATCTACGAGAAATTCATCGAACGGGCCTTGAAGCGCGTGGCCGCCATCAAGCAGGGCAACCCGCTCGACTCGTCCACCATGATCGGCGCGCAGGCGTCGCAGGAACAGCTGGAAAAAATCTTGTCCTACCTCGACATCGGCCGCCAGGAAGGCGCGGAAGTGCTGGCCGGCGGCGAGCGCAACACGCAGGCGGGCGACCTGGAAGGCGGCTACTACGTGCGTCCGACCGTGTTCAAGGGCAATAACAAGATGCGCATCTTCCAGGAAGAAATCTTCGGCCCCGTCGTGTCCGTGACCACTTTCAAGGATGAGGCCGACGCGCTGGCGATTGCCAACGATACCTTGTATGGCCTGGGCGCCGGCCTGTGGACGCGTGACGGTTCGCGCGCCTTCCGCATGGGCCGCGCCATTCAGGCGGGCCGCGTGTGGACCAATTGCTACCACCTGTATCCGGCCCATGCCGCGTTCGGCGGCTACAAGCAATCGGGTATCGGCCGCGAAAACCACAAGATGATGCTCGACCACTACCAGCAAACGAAGAACTTGCTGGTGAGCTATAGCCCGAAAGCGCTGGGCTTCTTCTAAACCGGCAACAGGCGCCGCACCTGTAGTCCAGGCGCGGCGCGCAGAAAGGGATGCCATGAGTGCAGCAATTGCCCGGGTGGTTGCCACCGATGCGGCGCTGGAAATGATGGACAAGTTGCGCCAACGTCACGGCCCGCTGATGTTTTTCCAGTCGGGTGGATGCTGCGACGGCAGTGCGCCCATGTGCTACGCGCTGGGCGAGTTCGATGTCAGCGACACCGATATCTATCTCGGCAATTTGAATGGCACACCGTTCTACATGGGACTCGAGCAATTCGAGTACTGGGAGCATACCCAGTTGATTATCGATGTGGTCGATGGCAATGGCGGCATGTTTTCACTCGACAACGGCACGGGCAAGCGCTTTTTGACGCGCTCGCGCCTGTTCACCGATGAAGAGTGCGCGCTGTTGTATGCCCAGCCGCATGAGCACCGCAAGACTTGATACACACATACTAATAAAACAGAGGGAGATGATTGTGCAGAAAAAAATCATGGGGATACTCATCGGTTTGGGTTTGGCATCGCTGGCCCAGGCGGCCGACGTGGGCAATGTCACCAATGCCATGCTCGACAGCACGGCGAAGAATCCGGCCAGCGTCCTGTCGTTTGGCATGGGTACACAGGGCCAGCGCTATTCGCCGTTGACGCAGATCAATGACAAGACCGTGGCCAAGCTGGTGCCAGCCTGGTCGTTCTCGTTTGGCGGCGAAAAGCAGCGGGGCCAGGAATCGCAGCCGTTGATTCACAACGGCAAGATGTTCGTCACGGCATCGTATTCGCGCATCTTTGCCGTCGATTTGAAAACGGGCGCCAAGCTGTGGAAGTATGAGCATCGCTTGCCAGACGGCATCATGCCATGCTGCGACGTGGTCAACCGCGGTGCCGCCCTGTACGGCAACCTGGTGATCTTCGGCACGCTCGATGCCTACCTGGTGGCGCTGGACCAGAATACGGGCAAGATCGTCTGGAAGGAGAAAGTGGATGACTACGCGGCCGGCTACTCGATGACGGCCGCGCCGCTGATCGCCGAAGGCTTGCTGCTGACAGGCGTGTCGGGCGGGGAATTTGGCATCGTGGGCCGGGTGGAAGCGCGCAATCCGATGACGGGCGATCTCGTGTGGAGCCGTCCGACCGTGGAAGGCCATATGGGCCACCGCTATGACAAGGATGGCAAGGCCATCGACAACGGCGTGTCCGGCACGGCGAACAAGACGTGGCCGGGCGACCTGTGGAAAACGGGCGGCGCCTCGACGTGGATGGGCGGCACCTACGATCCGCAAACCAAGCTCGCATATTTTGGCACCGGCAACCCGGCGCCGTGGAACAGCCACTTGCGTCCCGGCGACAATCTGTACTCATCATCCACCGTGGCGCTGGATGTGAAAACGGGGCAGATCAAGTGGGCGTATCAAAACACGCCGAACGATGCCTGGGACTTCGACGGCGCCAACGAATTCGTCACTTTCGACATGGATGGCAAGCGCTACGGCGGCAAGGCCGACCGCAACGGCTTCTTCTATGTCATCGATGCGGCCAACGGCAAGCTGCAGAACGCTTTTCCATTTGTGAAGAAAATCACCTGGGCCAGCAGCATCGACCTGAAGACGGGCCGGCCGAACTATATCGCCGCCGGCCGCCCTGGCGACCCGACCAAGGGCGAAGAGGGCAAGAAGGGCACGACCGTGTTTGCCGCGCCCGCTTTCCTCGGCGCCAAAAACCAGATGCCGATGGCGTACTCGCCGCAAACCAAGCTGTTCTACGTGCCGGCGAACGAATGGGGCATGGATATCTGGAACGAGCCGATCAGCTACAAGAAGGGCGGCGCCTTCCTTGGCGCGGGTTTCACCATCAAGCCCCTGTTTGACGACTACATCGGCGCCATGCGCGCCATCGATCCGAAGACGGGCAAGATCGTCTGGGAAATCAAGAACAACGCGCCGCTGTGGGGCGGCGTGATGAGTACGGCCGGCAACCTGGTGTTCTACGGCACGCCGGAAGGCTTCCTGAAAGCCGTCGATGCGAAGACGGGCAAGGAGCTGTGGAAATTCCAGACGGGCTCCGGCGTCGTGGCGCCGCCCGTCACCTGGCAGGATGGCGACACGCAATATGTCGCCGTCGTCTCCGGCTGGGGGGGGGCGGTGCCGCTGTGGGGCGGCGAAGTGGCGAAGAAGGTCAACTTCCTGGAACAGGGCGGTTCCGTGTGGGTCTTCAAGCTGGCGTCGAAGTAACGGGGTGAAACATCCGGGCCACACGGATGGGTGTCTCCCTGTCCGCCGGATGTTTTCTTTTTGCTGACGGCCCAGGCCGTCAGTTTTTTGTTTACCTGGATGCCCGATACGCCTGCTTGCGGTCAAAAAATGAACACTGTCAGTGGCGATTGATCCGCTGCTGCACACGTTAACTACGCTTTTTCTCTTTCTCCCTCTGAACCGTTCTGGGCACGCTTATTGCCAAAGCTTGAGGTACATCAATCACTGGTGTGCACACTAAAAACAGAGAAGAAAGAGGAGAAAAAATGAACACATTGAGCAAGCTGGGGAGCCTGGGTGTCATGACAATCGCAGCGGTGGGGCAGGCACAAGCCGTCGATATCAAGGCTGGCGACTGGACCGTGTCGGTGGGCGGCATCGTCAACGCCTATTACACGCAAGTGTCGTGTTCGGGCGATGCGGTGGGCGGGCTGGCGCTGGGCGGCCAGGCGCTCGGTTGCGGCGGAGAAAAGGACCGCACCACCATCGGCAACGGCTTGCTGCCGAATGGCTTGATCACCTCGGCAAGCTCGCGCCTGGGCGAGTACGACGTGAAAGCCTTGATCGGCATCTACAACTCGACGGCCACGGACAGCGCCATCAGCCAGAACAGCGTGGTCGATGTGCGCCAGGCATTCTTTACGTTTGGCAATGAACACATGGGTACCTTCAAGCTGGGCCGCGACTACGGCATCTTCGGCGCGAATGCGATCCTCTCCGACATGACCTTGCTGGGCTCGGGCGCACCGGTGCAGGCGACACAGCGGGGCCGGGTGACCCTGGGCCATATCGGCGCTGGCTATACCTATCTGGGCAACTATGGCCAGATCATGTACAGCACGCCGAAGTCGGGCGGCGTTGGCGTCGACGTGGCACTGGTCAGCCCCGTCTCCGATACGCCGATTGTTGCAGGCTCGACCTATTCTTCGAAGTCGAGCCCGCAAGTGCAGGCGCAGCTGACGTATGCGCAGGAAGGCTTGAAAGCCTGGCTGGGCGTGAAGTCGCAAAAATTCACCTCGAAAACGCCGGGCGTGGATGACCTGACCATGCGCGGCGTGGAAGTGGGCGGCTCGTACCAGATGGGGCCGGCCGGCGTGCTGCTCAACTTCCAGGGCGGCAAGGGGCTGGGCATCTTGTCCGATGCGGACCAGGGCGATACCAAGTCGAAGAACTGGCTGTTGCAAGGCACGTACAAGACGACGGACAAGCTGAAGCTGGGCTTGTCCTACGGCATCAGCAAGAACGACGACAACACGGCTGGCACGGGCGGCTTGAAGTCGAATGCCAACCTGACCCTGGGGGCGTACTACTCGCTCAACAGCGCGATCACCCTGGTGGGCGAGCTGGGCCAGACGCGCTCGAAAGGCTTTACGGGTGGCGAAGCGAAGATGAATGGCGTGTCCCTGGGCGGCATTATTTTCTTCTAATTAATGAACGCGGCGCCTTGCGACAAGGCGCCGCACGGAGCGTAGTGCATGAGGACAATGCGGTTGTTCATAGCATGCTGGCTATTCCTGTTTATCCTGGGACAGGCGTGGGCGGGCGTGCTCACCAAGGCCGAGCTGGCAAGGCGCTTTCCTGTTCCCATCGTCGTGGGCGACAAGGAGACCGACTTGCCCGTCTGGCCCCTGTTCAAGCAAAACGCCACGGCCACGCAGCTGATCGGCTACGTGTTTGAATCCGTGGACCTGGCGCCCATTCCCGGCTTTTCCGGCGTGCCCGTCAATCTGCTGATCGCCATTGATCCGCAAGGCAGCTTTCTCGACGTTGCCGTGTTGTCGCAGCATGAACCCGTGTTTCTCGATGGCCTGGGAGAGGCGCCGCTGTTTCAGTTCGTCAAGCAGTACCAGGGCTTGTCGCTGAAACAGAATATCGCTATCGATGCCAGAAAGAAACGCGCGCCAGATGCGACCCATGCCGATATCGATGGCGTGTCGAAGGCCACGGCTTCCGTGCGCATCATCAACCAAAGCGTGCTGGCCTCGGCCTTGAAAGTGTCGCGCAAAAAACTGGGATTTGCGCAGGGCCGCGACCCGGACCAGATTGCCCGCATCCGCATGGAGGTATTCGAGAGACTCAGCGTGGAGCAGATGCTCGAGCGGGGCTTGATCCAGCACGTACGCTTGAGCAATAAGGATGTGGAAACCTTGTTTGCCGGCAGTCCCGGCGCGGGACTCGATGCGGAAGCGACGCGTGAGCCCGATGGCGTGTTCATCGACCTGTACCTGGCGTACGTGTCCGTGCCCACGGTGGGACGCAACCTGTTGACGGAACGCAGCTGGAACAAGCTGCGCAACCGGCTGGACGAAGGCGACCACGCCATTCTCGTCATGTCGCGCGGCCGTTACAGCGTGCTGGGCGACGATTTCGTGCGCGGCACGGTCCCGGACCGGCTGTTGCTGAAGCAGGATGGCTTGCCCATCGACATGCGCGATCTGGACCTGGAATTGAGCCTGTCCGATACGGCCTCGCTGCCGACGGAAAATGTCGCCGTCTTGCGCGTTATCAGCCAGGTGGGACTCGATGCGGCCAGCCCGCTGGCGTTCACGCTGCCGATCACGCGCAGCAAGGGCATCGTGTATCCCGAACGCATCGCCCGCAATGTCGATATCAGCTACCGTCTGCCGGCCGAGTTTTATACGGCGCCGCAAGGCGACGATGCAAGCTGGCGCGGCACGTGGAAGGTACGCAAGGCTGAGTTGCTGCTGTTGCTCGCCGGGCTGGCGCTGCTGGCCGGCGCATTGGCCTGGCAGAAACGCCTGGTGCGCGAGGGCCGGCAATTTATCTGGTTTCGCCGCCTGTTCCTGGTGTTTACGATTGGCTTCATCGGCTATTACGCGCAAGGGCAGTTATCGATCGTCAATCTCACGGGCGCCATCCAGGCGCTGCTGGCCGGGCGCAGTCTGGGCTTCTTCCTGTTTGACCCGATGACGGTGATCCTGTGGGCATTTGTGCTGCTCAGTCTGCTGATCTGGGGGCGCGGCACGTTTTGCGGCTGGCTGTGCCCGTTTGGGGCCCTGCAGGAATTCACGGGCAAGCTGGGCCAGTGGCTGCGCTTGCCTCAATGGAAAATCAAGCCGCGCCTGGATGGGCGCTTGAAATGGATCAAGTATGGCTTGCTGGCGGCCATTCTGGGCAGCAGCGTATTTTCCAGCCAGATCACGGACAAGCTGGTCGAGCTGGAACCATTTAAAACGGCCATCACCCTGAACTTCGTGCGGGCCTGGCCGTTCGTCGCGTATGCCCTGGGCTTGCTGCTGCTCAGTAGTGTTTCCTACAAATTCTTTTGCCGCTACCTGTGTCCGTTTGGCGCGGCACTGGCGCTGCTGGGGCGGTTTCGCCTGTTCAACTGGATTCCCCGTCGCAAGGAGTGCGGCACACCGTGCCAGACTTGCCGCCACCGTTGCGAGCATCACGCCATCGCGGCTAGCGGGAAAGTTGATTACGGCGAGTGTTTCCAGTGCATGGATTGCGTCGTGATTTATGCCAGCGATGAAAAATGCGCGCCCTTGATGCTGGAAATCAAGCGTGCCCGCACCATCCCCATCGTCCGGGTCACGGCAGAGGAGAGCAGCAATGCAGCGTAGAACCTTTATTTCCGCAGCGATAGGCAGCGTGTCCGGCATGGCGGGCTTGTCTTTTCCTGGCAGCATGGCGCGCGGCACGGCCACGGCGTCCGGTGTGCGGCCTTATCAAGGCGCCGCACTGGCGTTTGGCACGACGATTACCGTCACTGTGTTGCACCACGATCAGCGCCAGGCCGAACTGGCCATCGAGGACGCCTTGCATGCAGCGAGGAATATCGACCGCCTGATGAGCATTTACAGCCCGGCCAGTCAAGTCTTCCAGCTGAACCGTGACGGCCGTCTGGCCCGGCCGGACGCGCATTTGTTGGCCGTTCTGGCGCAGGCGCATGCCTTGTCGCAATGGAGCGATGGGGCGTTTGATATCACGGTGCAACCCTTATGGCAGCTGTTTCGCGCGGCAGCAGACGAGGCCGGCTTGCCTGCGGAAACCTTGCGGCGCGCAGCGCAGGCGCGGATAGGCTGGCGGCAACTGGCGTGGAATAGCCGGGAAGTGCGTTTTCTCCGGCCTGGCATGGCGCTGACCTTGAATGGCCTGGCGCAAGGCTACGCGGCGGACATGGCGCTGGCGGCCGTGCAGGCGCGCGGCATACGGCACGCGCTGCTCGATACGGGCGAATTCGTTGCGCGGGGGCAGCGTTCCGTGCGCCGCCCGTGGACCTTGGGCATCCAGGATCCGCGCGATGCAGAAATCCTCGCGGCCACCTTGAAAGTGGAGGGGCGCAGCGTGGCCACGTCGGGCGATTACGAATGTACGTTCACGCCCGACTTCGTGCATCACCACATCTTCGATCCCGCGAACGGCGATTCGCCGGGCGAACTGGCCAGCGTGACGGTGCTGGCTCCCACGGGCTTGCTGGCCGATGGTTTGTCGACAACGTTCATGGTGACGGGCGCGGCGCGCGCGCATGCGATGGCCGCGCAAATGGAAGGCGTCGACCTGATGACCATCGACAAGCGGGGCCGGCGCGCGATGTCGCCCGGCTTTTCCCGTCTACTCTAGCTTATTTCAGATGCGGCACCTTGCGATAGATCGTGTTACGCGATATGCCCAGGGCCCGCGCCGTGGCCGAGACGTTGCCGCCGTGGGCATCGAGCGATTTGAGAATGACGCTTTGCTCCATTTCTTCCAAATTGGCGCCGGCCGCGATCATGCGGTCCGTGCTGGCGCTGGCGGCAGTCGCTTGCGTCATCTCAATATCGTCGAGGAAATCATCGGGCATGTGGCGCAAACAGATTTCATGTTCGTCGCCCGCCATGACGATGGCCGTGCGCAAGAGATTGGTCAGTTGGCGGAAATTGCCTGGCCATTTATGCTGATGGAACATGCGCAGGATGTCCGGCGCCACCGTGTAGCGCGTGTCGGGCGCTTCCGTTGCGAGGATTTTTTTCACGACCGTGTCCAGGTCCGTGCGCTCGCGCAGCGGCGGCAGTTTTACCACTAGTCCATTCAGGCGGTAATACAAGTCTTCGCGAAACAGTCCCTTGGCCATGCGTTCGCGCAAGTTATGATTCGTGGCGCAAATGAGTTCCACATTGACGGTGATCGACTTGCTGCTGCCCAGGGGCGTGACCATGCGTTCCTGCAACACGCGCAACAGCCGCGCCTGCAAGCCAAACGGCATGTCGCCGATTTCATCGAGGAACAGGGTGCCGCCATTGGCTTGCAATATCTTGCCAATGGCACCCTTCTTGCGCGCGCCCGTAAATGCGCCGTCTTCATAGCCGAACAGTTCGGACTCGATCAGGGTTTCCGGAATCGATGCGCAATTGACGGCGATAAACGGTCCCATGGCCCGTGGCGAATCGTTGTGGATGGCTTGCGCCAGCAATTCCTTGCCGGTGCCCGTTTCGCCCATGACGAGGATGGGGATGTCGCGCCCCAGCACCTTGTTGACCTTTTCGATGACCAGTTCCAGCTGCGGATCGCCTGTGCGCAGGTAGCGCAAGCCGGACAGGCGCCGCGCCGCGTTGGCCGCATGGCTGGCGGACGCGGGAACCTGTGCCGGCACGGCGTTGATATCGCTATGGTCGGTGCTGGCAGTAAAGCCGTGCTGGAAGACGCTATTGGACAGGCGCAACTGTGCGCGACCATACACGCGCACGCCGCTATGCATGCACAGGTTCAGCAAACCGGGGGCAGCCGTGCGGTAATGGTCGTACAGGGCGGAAACGGGCAAGCCGAACAGGGAGCTGAACGTGTGCGATTGCAGCGCGGCAAATGAGAGGCCCAGCTGGAACAAGCCATTCTTGTTGGCCGATAAAAATCGTCCACCGGGCGTGAACGAGGCGATGCCTTCCATCAATGTGCCGATGAATTCGGGGCGCGCGTGGAAGTGCACGGTGATGGCGTCTTCGAAGGTGGCGGAAAACAGTTGATTTTCGATCATCAGCGCCGACATGCGCACGAGGGCCATCGTATGCTTGTGAAAACTGCGCTGGTCGCTGGACACGTCCAACACGCCGATGACATTGCCCCGGTGGTCGGTGATCGGTGCCGCGGAGCAAGTGAGAAAATGATTGGCCGCCAGGTAATGCTGGTCCGCATGGACCAAGGTCGGTACTTTTTCCGTGATGGCCGTGCCGATGGCATTCGTACCGCGGCTTTGTTCCGACCATGCCACGCCCGGCTGCAGGGCGACGCGGTTGGCTTTCTCCAGGAAATCATCGTCGCCCAGCGAATGCACGATGACGCCGTTGGCATCCGTCAAGATCACCATATTGTGGGTATTGACGATTTGCTGGTACAGGGTTTCCATGGCGGGCAGCGCGTGCGTGTGCAGCAGACGGTTTTGCTCGATCAGCAAGGACAGGTCGGATTTGCCCGCCGGCGTAAAGTCGGGCGTGGCTGTGGGCGACAGGCCAAAGGCGACTGAACGCTGATGGGAAGTTTCGATGATGACGGGGACGTTGTCCTGTCCTGCCGGCAAAATGTTCGCGTCCGCGATGGACGAAAACGGTGCGCTACGGTAAGTAGCTGACGGTTGATACATGATCTCGTTGCCTCCGTTGGGCCCTGTACTGCGGCGCTCTTTTGAATATCGAGAGTGTTCCATAATGTAGCACCTGTCACAGATGGGAGCAAAGCAAAGCGAACCGGGCTATCCCCGTGTTGCTGCCAGGCCCAGAGTTGCTCGCATCAGTGGACAGTGCATATGTCTGTATAAGCAAGTGCGGTGCCAGGACCGTTTCACAGGGTTGGAAAATAGCGCTTGCGGGGCGTGCGGGGCAAGGCTATAATTCGCCCCCTCGCTGAACGACGCATGCAAATGTTGAGTGCGGTGAGAAAAAAGAAGGAGTTGACGGACGTAGCAAATTGCTTCATACTCTTCCTTCTTCGCGGCTGACAAACACAACGCTTTGTCGATAGCGCGAAAGCAGTACCGAATACAGTTCTTTAACAATTAACAGTCGATAAGTGTGGGCATTTGATGTAA
>NZ_FNDA01000001.1:0-2104177 GCF_900099875.1 Janthinobacterium sp. YR213
GACTACTATATCCGCGGCTACGACGTGCGCAACGGCAAGACCGTGTGGAAAGCCCGCCTGCCGGCCGGCGGCCAGGCCACGCCGATGAGCTATGTCTCCGACAAGACGGGCAAGCAATATGTCGTGGTGATGGCCGGCGGCCACGGTTCGCTCGGCACGAAGATGGGCGATAGCCTGGTGGCGTTTGCCTTGCCGGACGAGGCGGTGAAGGAGGCGGGGAAAACGAAATAATTACGCTCGCTGCGGCGCCGCCACTGCTGGCGGCGCCGCAGCGTCATTCATTGTCGGACCGGCGAGTTTTCAAATTTGCATGTTGCTTGTGGGAATGCCGTTTGTTAGACTCAGGAGCGGACCCATATCGCATATCTGTGACTGACTTAATGAAAACGACGACCCTCTCAGTAATAACTGCCGCATTACTTTCCCTTGGTGCTTGTTCTCCTAAAACACCCAATGCCGAACTGGATGCGGCGAATAAAAAGATCGCCGCGCTGGAAGCCGAGCTGGCGCTTGAAAAGGCAAAAAATGCTTCAGGTTCCGTAGCCGGCGCCGCAGCCTCTGCGCCAGTGGCAAGCGCCGCTGCCGTGGCCGAAACAGTTGTGACGGGAAAACAGTGGAATTATGATGTGAGTGAAGACAAGATGGATGGCGGCACGACATATTTCGCTAACGTGTATAGCACCAATAGCGTTAATTTTGACTTCCCCTACAGCGGATTACAAAACGCCAAATTGACTTTGCGGGCAGGATACCGTCAAGGTAAAGATGTGATTTTTTCCATTAGAAAGGGGCAGATATTGTGCCCCTCCTATCAAGATTGCACGGTGCTGGTGAGATTTGATGACGAAAAGCCAGTGAATTATTCCGCAGTGGCTCCTGCGGACAATAGTTCAGATACGATTTTCTTGCGCAATTATGAGAAATTCCTGGGAAAACTGCAAAAAGCGAAAAGAGTGCGGATTGCCGTGGATATTTTTCAGGAAGGCGCACCCGTATTTGAATTTGATGTCAGCGGATTTGACCGCCAACAATATCAGCCCAAGAAATAAATTCGCTTCCTGATAAAAGGGCGTTGTCCGCAAGCTTATTGCAGACAACGCCCTTTTTTATTTCGCTGCCAATCCCAGCTTCAAGCCCACCAGCTTGCCCGGCGCGGCCTCCGTTTTTTCCGGCGCGCCCGCGCTGACCCTGGCCGCCGGCGTGCCATCCTGCTGCAGGGCCGCCAGAATCGCCGCGCTGCGCTGGGCGCCCAGCTTGCTCAAGGCGTCGGCAGGCAGGGGCTGTTTGGCTTCCAGCTGCTCGCGCAAGCCGTTGTAGAAAGCGCCCGTGTCCGCCACTTGCGGCTCTCCTTCGATCAGTTTGCCCAGGCGTTGCAAGACGGGGATCTTGGCCGCCGCCGGAGCGGAGGCGCTGGCGGATGCCGCCGCTACGGCCGCTGTGGCTGGTACGGCCGATTCCGCCGCCTTTTTCTGCTTGTCCAGCTCGGCCTTGCCGAAGCGTTCCGCGTACAGGTCGCGCAGGGCGCTGCGGATCTTGCGCTCGCCCAAGTTCAGCGGCCCCGGCTCTTCGCCCGCTTCCAGCTTGATGCCGGCCTTGGCTGCGACGGCGCGGCGCACGGCCTGGGCGCGCAGGGCGGCCGCGTCCGTATCGCTGTACTGGCCCGGCACGGCCAGCTTCAGCTGTTCGCGCTTGGCCAGGATTTGCGCCACCTGCTTGAGCTTTTCCCGTTCCGGCGGCAGCAGCACGGCGCTGCCCGCATCGAAGTCGATGGATTCGAGCTTGTCGGCGCTGATGCCCAGCAAATTGCCCAGCGCGCGGAATGGCGCCGTGACGATTTTCGTCAGCACATTGCCCACGGCTTTCCAGATCAGGGCGCCATAGCTGAATTGCGGGTCGTTCATGTCGCCCGACACGGGCAAACCGAGGTCGATGCGTCCGTCCGAGTCCTTGAGGATGGCCAGCGCCAGTTCCAACGGCAGTTTCAAGGCGTCCGGGCTGTCGATGCGCTCGCCCAGGGTCAGCTTGTCGAGCACGATCTGGTTGGTGCCGTCGAGCTGGCGGTTGCGCACCTTGTATTGCAAGTCCAGCGAAATCTTGCCTTCAGCCACCTTGTAACCGGCGAATTTCATCGTGTACGGCGAGGCGGACACCATATCGACATTCTTGAAGACCACGTTCAAGTCCGTATTGTCGGTGGGCGCAAACGGATTGAGTTGGCCACGCACGCGGGCCAGGCCGAATTCGTCGATGCGGCCATCGAGTTCGATCTGGCTGCGCGCATCGCGTTTCGTCGACAGGCCCGTGACGACGCCATTGAGTTCATAGATCTTCGCGGCGAACTGGGGCCGCAAGCTGAGGTCGGCAAAGTCCAGCTTGGCGCTTTGCAGGCGCACGCGGCGCACGCGCACGGGGAAGGCGGCGTCCGCTGCCGGCGTGGCGGTGGCAGGAGCCGGGGCGGGTGCAGTGGCTGGTTCCGGCGCCTTGACCAGCAGGCGCTGCGCGTTCAGGCTGCGGTCGTTTTCGATGATCAGCTGGGCGTTCGGTTCCACCACGCGCAGTTCGGGGATATCGACAAAATCAGGGCCCACGCTGGCCGTCAGCTTGTCGGCGCGCACGCTCTTCCACGAGGCAAAGCGCTTGCCATCCGTTTCATTGAGCACCAGGCCTGCGATATCCACGCCGCCTACATAGCGTACTTTCGGCACTTTCGGTGCGCCGCCGCCCGTCGTCAGGCGGCCGCTGCCGGAGAGTGAGCCGCCCGCCAGCTTCAGTTTTAGATGTTGCGCCAGCAAGGGTTGCACAGGGGCCAGGGTCAGCTGTTTCAAATTCAATTGCGCATCGACGGCGCCCGTGCCCGGCACGAACTTGCCATTGGCCGTGAGCAAGCCGCCTTCGCGCAGGCCCACGCCCAGCTCGAAAGGCAGCGCCTGCTTCATATCGTTGCTGACGTTTTGCAGGGACAATCTAGCATCCTGCAGGTTGCCCTTGATGCCAGTGCCCGCATCGTCGAAACGGGCGCCGAACTTGCTCAGTTCCACCTTGTCCACCTTGGTGGACCAGGGCGCGGACGGGGTTTCCTTGTCTGCGTCGGCTTTGCCGGAGGCAAACACGGGCAGCTTTTGCGCAATCGCAAATTCGCCCTGGCGGTTGCGCGCCAGGTCGATCTGCGCGCCGCTGGCCGTCACGGCGCCCAGGTGCACGGTATGCGCCGCCAGGTCGATCTTGCCCTCTGTAAAGCCCAATTGGACCAGCTTGAACGGTGTTTGCGCGCCCCTCTGCATGGCGAGGTCGGCCAGGCTGAAGCTCGCGCCGTCGATCACGGTGGCCATGCCCGCTGGATCTTGTTGCAAGCCCAGTTGCAGCTGCAGTTGCAATTGTTTCGCGCTCAGCTGCAAGGCTGGCGAGACGGTTTCATCGATGGCGGACACGTCCACATTGGCCAGCGCCAGCTGTTTTAAATCCACCTTCCATTTGCCAGGCTTGGCTGGTGCGGTGGCGGCGGGCGCGGGATTGCCCGGCAGCATCAGGTTCGCCACGTCGATCTCGCCCTTGCTGTCGCGCCGCACGGCCACCTTGCCGCCGTACAGATTAATTTTATCCACCGTGACGTTCTGGCGCGCCAGATCCACGTTCACGCCGGCGATGCCCAAGGTATCCAGCGATGTGAATGGCGCGCCCTTGCCATCTTGCACCAGCGCCAGGTCGCGCAAGGCCAGGCCCGCGCCTTTGACGGTGGCTTCCAGCTTGCCGTCCGCATAGGAAAAAGCGTAGGGCAGGCGCGCCGACAATTGGCCGCTCGTGACTGTGGCGCGCGTATAGGCTTTCAGATAGGCGGCCAGGCCGGGCAGGGAAGCGTCGTTCAGTATCAACTCGCCTTCGCCACGGATGGGGCTCAGCGACGCCGTGCCGCGCCAGTGCAGCTTGCCGCCGCGCGCCGCATCGGCGCTGAGGCTGTAGCTGCCGTTGGCGTCGGGCAGGGTCGAGATATTATCGAGCGTAAAGTTGATCGGCGTAAAGTTGTCCGCATAGCCTGCCTTCTGGTCTTGCCAGTCTACTTTGCCTTGTTCCAGGGCAAAGTGGGCGATGACGAGGCGCGGCATGCCGCCGTCGCTCTTTTCCGGATGGTTGCGTTGCCAGGTGGCCAGCACTTCGGCCAGGTTGAACTTGCCATCGGGCGTAATCGTCAGCTGCGCCTGCGGCGCCGTGATGCGGATTTCCGCCAGGCTCCAGGCGCGGCGCACGATGGATTTCCATTCCAGCTGCACGGCCAGGGCACCGATGGACAGCAGCGGCGCGCCGCTCTTGCCATCCGCGCCGGGCGCTTCCTTGAAAGCGATCTGGTCCGCTTCCAGGCGCAAGGTAAACGGGTTGAAGTGCACGTCGGCGATGCTGGCCTGGCGCGCGAGTTCTTTCTCGGCAAATTTGGGTAACTGGTTTTTGATGACGTAGGGCACCAGCCAGAAGCCGGCCGCGCTGTAGGCGGCCAGGGCGCAGCCTGTGCCGACGGCCCAGCGCTGCCAGCGTTTCCAGCGAAATGTTTTCGTCTGCACGCTTTTGTTGTCGATTGTGTTCACGAACTTACCTTTAATATTCTTGTTAGGCGGCGCAATCTGCGCGCCGTGACTGTCAGTATGCCTCTTTGCGGCCTCGTCTGCAAAATCCAAACGTGTTCAAGTGATAACAGGTGCCCCGGCGATCTTGTTTCTTCTGTAAAACTCACACAAACTCACCTTTTATTGATAATGATTCCCATTACCGGTATCATGGCCACTAACCGTAAGTTTCCATTTGTACATATTTTCTCATTGAAAGCCCGATGTCATGCCTGTCGCTTTTCCACGCACCCGTTTACTTCCAGTCGCCGCAGCCCTGTCGCTGGCCTTCGCTTCCCACGCCGTGTTGGCGGCCAATGGGGCCAGCGGCCAGGACGACCTGACGGCTGGCGATGAGAAAGTCATGCAAGCGGTGCAGGTGACGGGCACCCGCGCGCAGGGCCTAGTGCCGCTCACCACGGAGGCGGGCAGCTTTCGTGGCGCCAGCATCATGGACGTGCCGTCGACCGTCAACGTGATCACGCGCGAATTGCTGGAGCAGCAGGCCGTGTCCGGCCTGTACGACGCCGTGCGCAATACGGCGGGCGTGACGCGCCAGCAAAACGGCGGCGAGACCTGGGATCAATTGGTGATACGCGGCATCGCCGTGGAAAACCGCACGAATTACCGCCTGAACGGTTCCATGCCCATCATGAACTTCTCGCAAGTGCCCATGGAGAACAAGGAGAGGGTGGAAGTGCTGAAGGGCGCCTCGGCCCTGTATTACGGGTTTACCTCGCCGGCCGGCGTCGTCAACTTCGTCACCAAGCGGGCCGGCAGCCAGCCCGTCACGAGCATGGGCCTGAGCCTCGACGACCGCGGCAGTGCCGTGGCGCATGTCGACGTGGGCCGCCGCTTCGGCGCGCAGCAGGAGATCGGCGTGCGCATCAACGCGGCCGGCGGCACCCTGGGTTCCTGGCTGGACCATGTCGGCAACGGCAACCGCCGTTTCATTTCCACGGCGCTCGACTGGAGAGTAACGAACAAATTGCTGCTGAAGGCGGACCTGGAATACGAGCGCCGCAGGGTGACGGAGCAGGCGGGCGTGGCCTTGCCCACGGCCGTGAAAGGCGTGATCAGCTTGCCACGCGCCGTCGATCCGCGCAAGCTGATCGGCCCCGACTGGTCACATTTCGAGGCGCAGACGAAAAACGCGCAATTGCGCGCCGACTATGCCATCACGGATGGCTGGGCCTTGACGGTGGAAGCGGGCCACTCGGAAACGGCGCGCGACCGCCGCCTGGCCATCTTCCGCCTGAACAACGCGGCCGCGCTGGCCACGGGCGCGGGCCGCATCACGGGCAATATCCAGCACAGCGTGACGGCGTCGGACCTGCTGCGCGCGGAACTGGCTGGCAATTTCAATACAGGTTTTATCGCCCATGAACTGACTCTGGGCGCCTCGCGCACGGACAAGTCGCAAGATCCTATCTACCAGAGCAACTATACGATTGCCTCGCAAAACCTGTACAACCCCGTGCCCGTGACGAATGTCGTGTTCGGCCCCAAGCCGACGGCGCCCACGACGGCCGCGCTCGACACGCGCGACACGGGCTTGTACGCGCTTGACCGCATGGTCTTCAGCCCGCAATGGCAAAGCGTCATCGGCGTGCGCCGCAGCAGCTATCAAAGCGACCAGGGCGCCAGCCACTACGACGTCAGCAAGACGACGCCGATGGCGTCAGTGATCTACAAGGCCACGCCAGAGCTGTCGTTTTACGTGTCCACGGCGCGCGGGCTGGAGGAGGGGGAGACGGGGCCGACGGGCACCGCCAACCAGGGCGTCAAGATGGCGCCCGGAGTCAGCAAACAGAAAGAGCTGGGCGCGCGCTGGCTGACCCCAAGCGGCACCTTGCTCTCCGCCGCGTTGTTCGACATCACGCGCCCCGGCTACTACACCAACGCCAGCAATGTGTTCACGTCCGATGGCGAACAGCGCTACCGTGGCCTGGAGCTGTCGACTCAGGGCAAGCTGACGCGCCAACTGTCGTGGCAGACGTCAGCCCAGTTCCTCGACCCAAGCTTTGCGCGCATCAACGCCGACTACAACGGCAAGGCGCCGGAAAACGCATCGAAACGCACGGCCAGCGCCTTTTTTGCTTACGCGTTTGACGCCGTGCCGGGCCTGTCCGTCAACGGCGGCGCGTATTACTACAGCGCCCGTCCCGTCAACGACCTGAACCAGGCTTTCCTCGGCGGCGTGAGCCTGTTCAGCGCGGGCGCCCGCTATGCGAGCCGCGTGATGGACAAGGCCGTCGTGTGGCAGCTCAACGTGGAAAATGCGGCCGACAAGCGCTACTGGGCCGGCGCCGGCACGCGCCTGGCGTCCGGCGCGCCGCGCGCCGTCAAGCTGAGCATGAAGGTGGATTTGTAGGAAGGTTTGACCTGCGCCCTGTGCGCAGGGTGCTTGCGCTGATACAATGTTGCCATGTTCATCAGCAAAGGCAAGGCAAGCATCGTCCTGTGGATCGCGTGTATCGCCATCTTCCTGGCCGCGCTCGCCCCTACGGTGTCGCGCGCGCTGACGGTCGCCAGCGGCCTGGCCGTGCCCAGCCTGGAAATCTGCTCGGTGGCGGGCGGCATGAACATGCTGCCCGCGGCATTCTCCACGGACGCGCCCGATACCTCCAAGGGCGGCATGCGCATGGGCGATTGCCCGTGCTGCAGCATGCATGCGGCCACCCTCGATATTCCCCCCACGACCCTCGTGCTCGCTTCCGGAGAAATCCTCACGGGCTTGCTGCCCCTGCTGTTCTACCAATCCGCCACGCCCCTGTTCGCCTGGACGCCCGTCCAGCCCCGCGGGCCGCCCGCCGCTTTCTGATCTGTCCCTTTCCCTGAACTGCCTTGCGCCGCGCGTGTCGTGCGCTTGCGTCTGTTCGTTTTACCCATACAGAATCTGAAAGCAGCACCATGAAACATTTACCGTTATTGATTTCCCTCGCCATCGCCATGCCCGCCGTGGCGCAAACCCGCACTGAAGAGGTCTTGCCCGAGATGAAAGTCATCGTCGCGGGCGTCAAGGAAGGCTACCGTCCTGCCGCCGACACGGCGCTGATGCTCAGCAGTACACCCGGTTACAGCGTCGCGGCCGGCGGCGGCGTGTCCGGCTTGCCAGTCGTCAATGGCTTTGCCGATGACCGCATCAAGATTCGCATCGACGGCATGGAACTGACGTCGGCCTGCGCCAACCACATGAATGCGCCGCTGTCCTATATCGACCCGCAGCAGGTGCAGCGCATCAAGCTGATTGCCGGCGTGACGCCCGTCAGCGCGGGTGGCGACAGCATCGGCGGCACCATCGAGGTGCAGTCGAACGCCCCCGTGTTCGCCCAGCCCGGCGCAGGGCTGCTCACGCAAGGCAGCTTTGCCGTGTCCGGCCGCAGCGTCAACAACAGCGTGGCGACCAGCGTGAATGCCTCGGCAGCCAATGATATGCTCAGCATCGGCTACAGCGGCGCCTACACGCGCGGCCACAGCTATGAAGATGGGCATGGCAACACCGTGCTGGCCAGCATGGTTGAAAGCATCAACCAGTCCATCGTGCTGGCGGCGAAACGCGATGGCCAGCAGCTGACCCTGCGCGCCGGCGTGCAGCACATCCCGTACCAGGGTTTTCCCAACCAGTACATGGACATGACGGATAACCACGGCCAGTTCGCCAACCTGGCTTACCAGGGCACATTTGCCTGGGGCGTGCTGGACGCGCGCGCCTACTGGCAGCAGACGGACCACGAAATGGGCTTTTTTACGCCCGAGCGCGCGGGCACGATGCCGATGATCACGCACGGGCGCAACACGGGCTATGCGCTGATGGCCAGCTTGCCGACCGCTGCGGGCGAGTTGCGCCTGGGCCAGGAGTGGCACGGTTTTCGCCTCGACGACTATTGGCCAGCCGTGCCCGGTTCCATGATGATGGGGCCGCGCACCTATCTGAACATCAACGACGGCAAGCGCGACCGTACCGTGCTGTTTGGCGAGCTGGAGACGCGCCATGGCCAGGATGCGCGCTGGACGAGCGTGCTGGGCTTGCGCGGCGAATCCGTGCGCATGGACACGGGCGACGTGCAATCGTACGGCACCAACATGATGAACATGCCGGACGTGATGGCAGCCAGGGCTTTCAATGCGCGCAGCCGCAGCCAGCGCGACACGAATATCGATGCCTCCGCGCAAGCCACCTTCACGCCCGATGCGGCCAGCAGCTATGAATTCGCGCTGGCGCGCAAGGTGCGCTCGCCCAACCTGTACGAGCGCTACTCGTGGGGCCGCGGCTCGATGGCGATGACCATGACCAACTGGTTTGGCGATGGCAATGGCTATGTGGGCAGTATCGACCTCAAGCCCGAGACGGCTTACACGGCGGCTTTCACGGCCGACTGGCATGGAGGCGGCGAGGAGGGCTGGTTCGTGCGCGTCAACCCGTACTACAGCAAGGTCGACAATTACATCGACGTCGACGTGCTGGCATCTTTTCACCCGTATATGAAAATGGGCGCGAACGGTAATTTGCTGCGCTTTGCCAACCACGACGCCAAACTGTACGGCGCCAATGTGGCATGGCAGCTGCCGCTGGCCAGCAGCACGCGCTGGGGCAGTTTCATGGCCAGCGGCAACGCCGCATACACGCGGGGCAAGCGCAGCGACGGCGGCGACCTGTACCGGATGATGCCGTTCAACGCCTTGCTGGCCGTCGAGCACAAGCTGGGTGCCTGGAGCAACCGCATCGAGACGAAGATCGTGGCGCGCAAGGAGAAGGTCGACGCGCGCCGCTTCGAACCCGAGACGGGCGGTTATGCGCTCGTCAACCTGCGCAGCAGCGTGGCGCTGGGCAAGATGGCCAGCCTGAGCGCGGGCGTGAGCAACCTGTTCAACCGCGCGTATGCGGACCCGCTGGGCGGCGTGTACCTGTCGGGCTTGAAAACGAACGGCGGGGTGCTGCAAGCCTTGCCTGCAGAGGGCAGGTCGATTGATCTGGGGCTGCAGCTGAAGTTCTAAGGCTGGCAATCCGCGGGCGCCTCCCAGTTGCCGCTGCGGCAGGTGGAAGGCGCCTGCCGAATGCACCGCATCGGCGCTGGCCGGGTGTTTGTGAGAATGTGTGCATGTTTCTTTTCATTAATTTGTTATCCTTTACGGCGCCTGCATCAGGCGTTGCGCACATGGATGCGATGCTGGCCTTATCTGCTGCAATGATGCGGGCTCACAACAAGGGTGTACATGATCGCATTTAAAGATTTTCGTTCCTCCACTTCGGGCAGCCCACTTTCTGATTGCATGGACAGGTCGCTGGTATTGGCCAACGCATGGCTGGAGAAAACCGGCGTTCGCCCCGTCAATATGGAAACCATCATGGAAACCAGGGGCTGGATGGCGATAGCCAAGGTTGAATGCGGTATAAGGGTGTGGTATGAAGCCGGTTCTGCTGTGTTGAAAGCGTAGCAGATTTCCCTTGATTCAAGTTATCGGGTAGCGCAGCGGGATGCCCGATTTTATGTTTTGCGATCCCGCCACATTTGCCACTATTTCAGGAGATTTTTTTTGCTGTCAGAATATGAAAAACGCGCTCTTGTGCAAATTCATGCGTGGAAAAATCCACGTCAAACCTGGTTTGACACGGCTATGGGTTACGTCAACAAACCCTTTGCAATTGCGGGGGCTGCAGCCGATAAAATTCCTGGTTTCACAGAAACCTGTGCCAAGGCGATGAATGGTGTCGTGGGCTTGGTGAATGATGCTTCGCAATGGTCCGTCAGGCCACCTGCCATTCTCAAGGAGCTATCCGAAATCTCCAAGCAGGAAATTACACAGCTGGATCAAGTGCAGTTGCTTGATCTGCAAACAATTGATAGGGCAATTGGCTGGCTTGATACGAAATATGAGGGTATCGCCCTGGTGGAGGGCGCCGCTGCGGGAGGGACGGCAGTCATTAATCCACTGGTTGCCTTGGCCGCCATTCCGGCAGACATGGTAGCGCTGCTGGCAATGAATCTGCGTGCAATTGGAGAATACGGCACCTACTGCGGCTTTGACATGTCATCCCAGGAAGAGCGACTTTTCTCGTTGAATATCCTGGCGCTTGCATCGAGCACTACAGATGGCGGGAAGCAAGCCGCCTTGTCGCATTTGGTGAAAATTGCACAGGAAGTGGCGAAGAAGAAGACGTGGGAGCAGCTGGAAAAAAGCGTGTTTGTTCAGGCAGTCTTGTCCATCGCGAAAGCCCTCAGCATCAATCTGACAAAAGCCAAATTAGCGAATGTCATTCCCGTTGCCGGCGCCGCAATCAGTGGCGGATTCAATGCCTATTACACGGATAAAGTATGTAAGGCGGCATTCTATTTGTATCGGGAGCGCTTGCTGGCGATGAAGTCTGGCGCGCAAGCTATCGAAGTGACAGTGACGCCCGCCAAAAGCGATATCTGGAGTGCAGAGGAGGGTGGTGGCTAAGCTGATGCCGCCTCCGTTCGCCACGACGTCAGTTTGTGTCTGTACCACAGACCTTTTATAGTGTCTTGACGACGTTTAATGTGCAGCCTGAAATAATGAGCATTTCAGTCTTCAGGTCCATTTTATAGAAATAAAAGAAGATCTGAAAAGGGAAATATGCATACGCACGCTCACAAAACACAAGATCAGGCAGGCAAATCGCTTGCGCGCGAGCCGACTCACACGCAAGAGGCAGGCAGTAGCTACCATCAACCGATGCAATCGATGGATTTTCATAAGCTGGCGTACAGCAGCCATCAAGTCGCACAGCCAACTCAAAATGGTGGCAATGGAATGGATCCCAAAAATGTTTTCGCTCAGGATGGGGGGACGAATAACAGCAAGTACAAGGCATTCGAGAACCGTATGCGCAATGCACTGAATTTGTATGATGCCAAGGATAAGGTGACATTTGTCTGCTATCTGGCTGGTAGCAATATAAAACAAGGCGTGATCGCCGATGCCGGGATGGATACTGCCAGCGATATCTCGTCTGATGATGACAGCTGATTCAGCGGGCCGGAACCCGGGTTTTGCGCCGCGAGGCCGCAAGTGTGTACGGTGAACCGGCCGGATGGGTGTCCCTGGATATGCTATCGCCCCCACCAATCCCCTCACAGGTGATTCTTCGTCATCCATTGCCTGATCAACCATCCTTTGCCAGCGGCGCCCGGATGCGGTCTAATCATGGCTTGTTCTTACACGAGGTTGCCATGCTGCCCACTTCCGCCATCGCCGCGCTGCGCGAAAAATTTCCCCTGATTACAGAACTGATGGCCTTGCAGCCCTTGAGCTGGTTTAATCCCGCCATCGCGCCAGCGGCCGAGGCCTTGAACGACGTGGGCTTGACGGCGGACGATGTGGCGGCCGCCAGCGCGCGCCTGGCCCGTTTTGCGCCCTACCTGGCCAAGGCTTTCCCGGAAACGCAGGCCAGCGGCGGCATCATCGAGTCGCCCGTCGTGCCGCTGCCAGCCATGCAGGCAGCGCTTGGCATGCCTGGCGGCCGGCTGTGGCTCAAGCAGGATAGCCATTTACCCATTTCCGGCTCCATCAAGGCCCGTGGCGGCATCTATGAAGTGCTGAAACATGCGGAAATGCTGGCGCTGGACGCCGGCTTGCTGAAGGAGGGCGACGATTACAGCTTGCTGGCCAGCGACGCCGTGCGGGCCTTCTTTGGCCAGTATGCGATCGCCGTCGGTTCCACGGGCAATCTGGGCTTGTCGATTGGCATCATGAGCGCGCGCCTGGGCTTTCGCGCCACCGTGCACATGTCCGCCGATGCGCGCCAGTGGAAGAAGGACAAATTGCGCAGCCACGGCGTCACCGTCGTCGAGTACGCGACCGACTACAGCGTGGCCGTGGAAGCGGGCCGCAGGCAGGCGGAGAATGATCCGGCTTGCCACTTTGTCGACGATGAAAACTCGCACGATCTGTTTCTCGGCTACGCGGTGGCGGGCCAGCGCCTGAAAGAGCAATTCGCCGCAAGCGGCGTCACGATCGATGCCGCGCACCCGCTGTTCGTGTATTTGCCGTGCGGCGTGGGCGGCGGCCCCGGCGGCGTGGCATTCGGCTTGAAGCTGGCCTTTGGCGACCATGTCCACTGCGTGTTTGTCGAGCCGACCCATTCGCCGTGCATGCTGCTGGGCGTGCACACGGGCTTGCACGATCGGATCAGCGTGCAGGAAATCGGCATCGACAATGTCACGGCCGCCGATGGCCTGGCCGTGGGACGTCCGTCGGGCTTCGTCGGACGGGCCATGCAGCGGCTGATCGACGGCTACGCCACCGTCAGCGATGAAGAGCTGTACCGCTTGCTGGCGACGCTGGAGCAGACGGAGCAGCTGCGCCTGGAACCGTCGGCCGTGGCCGGTTTCGCGGGTATCCCTTTCGTGCTGGCCGCGCCGCAATATCAGCAGAATCTGGCGCAGGCCACGCATCTGGTGTGGGGCACGGGCGGCAGCATGGTTCCCGAGGCGGAAATGGCCGCCTACGTGGCGCGGGGCCGCGCGCTACTGGCGGCCGGAGCCGCTTGATGCCGGCCGGCGCGGCGCTCACGGCCAGCCAGTTCGCCAACCTGCACACCTTTCTCGTGGCGGCGCGCCATGCCAGCTTCGCGCTGGCGGCGCAGGAACTGGCGCTCACGCCCAGCGCCGTCAGCCACCGCATCGCGCGGCTGGAGGCGGGCCTGGGTATGCGCTTGTTCCAGCGCCTGACGCGGCAAGTCAAGCTGACGCAGGACGGCGAGCGCATCTTTGCCGCCCTGCAGGCGGGCTGGGATGGCCTGCAGGCGGCCATTGCCGGCAGCGACACGCTGGCGGGCAGCGTCACCGTGCATGCGCGCCCCTCGGTGGCGCAATGCTGGCTGGTGCCGCGCCTGGCAGGGTTCGCTGCGCAGTATCCGGACGTGTCGATCGATTTGCGCGTGGGTAATGATAGCGTGGACTTTCGCGTCGGCCAGGTCGACCTGGCCTTGCATTATGGCGACGGCAGCTTTCCCGGCCTGGCCTCGCGCAAGCTGATGGATGAATGGCTGGCGCCCGTCTGCAGTCCCGCTTATGCGCGCGAACACGGCCTGCTGGAGACGCCACATCACTTGTCCAGCGCGACGGTGCTGCACGACACCCTGGCCTGGCCCGCCTGCGCGCCTGATGCGGAGTGGCGCCTGTGGCTGGACAGGCAAGCGCCAGACGTGAGTCTGCCCGCGCGCAGCCTGCGCTTCGACCGCGCCGACCTGTGCGCGCAGGCGGCCATCCACCACGCGGGCGTGGCCATGGGCCGGCGCCAGCTGGTGCAGCCGTGGCTGGCCAGCGGCCAGCTGGTCTTGCCGTTTGGCGGGTTTGCCTTGGCCAGCCCGCAGGCGTATTACCTCGTGCACAGCGGGCGCGCCGCGCTGCCGGCACGGGTGCAGGCCTTGCTCGACTGGTTGCTGGGGCAGGCAATTTGATACACTGCGCGCCTTATCAAGCAACGCGTCAGAAAGCAGCCCCATGCAACCATCTCCCTTGACCTCCACCGCGCCAGCGGAATTGCGCGCATCTGCGCTGGCCTGCCTGCTCGAACCGGACCCGGCGACCAAGGTGGCGATGGTGGCGGCCATGGCCGAAGCGCAGCTGGCGCTCGATGCGCAGGCGCCGCTGGTGCCGACCGGCCCCGTTCCGGGCCGCCCCGAGCGTCCGGAGCTGGTACCGCCGCGCCTGGTGGGGCGGCGTTCGATGATCACGCCGGAAGGGCGCGCCATGCTCGTGCACGCGCTCGCGCACATCGAGTTCAACGCCATGAACCTGGCCCTCGACGCCCTGTGGCGTTTCCCGGACTTGCCGGCCGAGTACTACACGGACTGGCTGCGCGTGGCGAAAGAGGAAGCCACGCACTTTGCCATGCTGCAGGCGCACCTGCAGGTGCTGGGCCACACGTATGGCGATTTCCCCGGCCATGACAGCCTGTGGGAAATGGTCGACAAGACGCGCGGCGACGTGCTGGCGCGCATGGCGCTGGTGCCGCGCACCCTGGAAGCGCGGGGGCTGGACGCGATTCCGCCGCTGCGCGCCAAGCTGGCGCAGGCGGGAGACATGGCCGCCGCCGCCATCCTCGACATCATCCTGCGCGATGAGGTGGGCCACGTGGAAATCGGCAACCGCTGGTATGGCTACCTGTGCCAGCAGCGGGGCCTGGAGCTGCGCGCCACCTATGCCGAGCTGGCGCTGCGCTACGAAGCCCCGACCCTGCGCGGCCCGTTCAACCTGGAAGCGCGGCGCCGGGCGGGGTTTTCGGAGCTGGAACTGTCCGATTTGCCCGCCTGACGCCATCGCGGCGTGACTGACGGTCACGGGTGGGCCGTCAGGCTGATGTGCCAGTGGCTCAGGTGTCCCTTCTCGATATGGACTTTCATCGGCTTGAGCCACGCGCCCGCGCCGGGGATCTTGTCGGCCGGATCGGCGGAAAAGCGCCCGTTGACGAGCGCCAGCTTGACGAAGCTGGGGCCGATGTAGACGACGCGCGTCCTGGCCGGTAACGCCTCCTGGGCCAGCATGGCGCGGTTGGCCGCGATCCATGCCAGCAAGGCCGCCAGCTTCGGCTTTTGCGCCGGGTTGTTGACCACTTCCGCCTTTGCCGCGATGATCAGTTTCTCGATGTCGGCGCCATTGTTCTGGCCGCCCAGTGTATCCGTGTAGCCGCCCGCGCCGTCCGCATAGCGCAAGTCGATCTGCTGGCCGTCGCTGTGGCCGCTGTGGCCGAGGATGGAGCGGCCCGTGGCCGTCTGCGTCACGTGCTGGCCGCTGATGTCGTCGAAGCGGTAGGCATTGCCCGCCAGCCAGGCGATGGCCAGGCGCGTGGCCCACGAGTCGCCGCCCGCATCGCGCGCGCCATAGCGGCGCGCCGCCAGCGCCGCTTCATTATTGGCCAGATACAGGGGAATGTAGGCCGTGTCGCCCTTGAATTGCACTTGCCCCCCTTCGGCCGGGTCGGAGCTGGCGTCGGTATTGTCGATGCGGCCCTTCAGGCGCACCGTGACGACGGCTTTCTTGTCGAGCTTGGCGCCGGCAAAGACGGGCAGCACCAGGCTGGGAAATTTCACCTTGCCGGCGCTCTTGGTATTGACCTGAGACAATAAATTCACCGTGCTGAAGGCGGGATTGCCGCCACCGGCCGAAATGCCGATATTGACCTCCGTAATCGTCGCCGCCGCCGGCGTGTAGTGCAGTTCCAGCGGCAAGTTGTGGGTGGCCGTCGCCGCTCCTTGCGAGACGGATACATACGGTCCCGGCAGATTGCCCGTCAGCTTGATCGGCTGCAGCACGGGGTGGGCGGCCTTGTTGGGCGAGTTGAATTTCGCCTGCGTCACCTTCAAACCCTTGCACACGAGGCTCAGTTCCACCGTCGTCACGGTGGCCAGGGAGCTGTCGCCGATATTCGTGGCACTGACATTGCCGCCCAGGCTCAACGCTCCGGCCTGGGTTTGCTTGCCGACATCGACGCATTCCGTCCTGACGATGCTGCCCTGCGTGTAGTGCGTCTGGTTGACGGCGCCCGTGGCGGCCAGGTTGACGCCGGGCAGTCCCGTCACGGCGTACGACCAGGTATCGTTGTACTGGCTTTGCGCCGTCGTATAGACGGGGTACTCGGCCGTGCTGACGGTGATTTTCACTCCCACGTTTTTCGTGCCTTTGGGTACCGTGTAGCTGACGGGCACGCTGATGGTCTGGTTTTGCGCGGCGGCCGTGGCCGTGAACGTTTTGCTGCCCTCGTCATCCTGCGGCGTCACGTCCGGCACGGCACGGGACGCGGCTGCCTCGGCGCGCGCGGGCGGACCGGCGCCATCCTGCGTGACAGTGGCGGCCGCGTAGCTTTGCGGCGCGGCGCGCTGGGCCAGGCCGGGGCCGTACGGATAGACGATGTCCACGCTGATGGTGGTGCTGTTGTCGAAGACGGCGGTGCTGACGCTGACCACGCCCGGGTGGACGAGATCGTTCAAGGTCAGCTGGTAGGTATCGGGCAGCACGCCATCGAAATGGAAGGCGCCCGTGGCGTCGACCACGGCCACCTGGCGCTGGTGGCTGTTGTAGCCGGCCAATAACATCTTCTTGCCGGCCAGCCCCGTGGCATTGCCGCCCGCGGGAGTGCGCAGCTGGCCTTGCAGCACGGTACCGGACTTGATGGCAATCAGGGCATAGCTGGCCGTGAATTCACCATCCTGCGAAACGAAATTGAGGTTTATCTCGTAGGTGCCGTTGGGCAGGAGTATCAGCATCTGTTGCATGGCCGCGGCGCTGATGCGGAAACTGTTGCTGGCCGCATCGAAGACCCAATACTGCTTGAGGCTGACGGAAGCGCCGCCCGGCGTCGACAGCAGGCCATCGCTGTCCTCCTGCAGGCTCGTGGGGGCGGCGCCCATCAGGCGAAATTCCAGCGCGGTCGGCTGCAGCCGGTTGTTCGGCCCCAGTCCGGTGATGGCCAGCACGGGCGCCGTGGCGGGCACGTTGCCGTCGTCGTCCGGCTCCACATAGGTTTCCACGGCCGTGGGCAATTCCGTCTGGATCAGCAGGTCGAGGGTGGTGACGCTGTTGCCCTTGCTGAGGAAAAACTGCGCGTGCTGGTCCACGCCCGTGTCGCCAGGCGTGGAAAAGCGCAGGCTGCCGTCCTGCAGCAGCACGTCCGTGACGGCGCCGCTGGCCTTGACGCTGTCGGCGCCGTCCGTAAAACCCAGCTCGGCCAGCGACAGCACGACCACTTGCGCGGGCCGCACGGGATCGAGTGCGATGCCGGCGTTGGCGCTGAAAGTCCACGCCAGGCCGCTGCTCTGGAAGGCGATGTTGCGCTCGATGCGCACGATGATGGTGTCGTCGGGCGTGACGGTGGCGCCCGCATCGATGCTGCCGGCCAGCACGTCGCCATCGATGATGGTGCTGCCTTCGGGCACGCTGTCCAGCACGGCTTGCACATTGCTGGCCGCGGCGCCGCTGTTGTTGCGGATATGCACGCGGTAGGTATAGTCCCAGGCCGTGCGGCTGACGCGCTGTTCGGCCACCTTTTCCAGCTGTGTCACTTCGAAGTCCCCGGCGGCCTGGACGGCGGTTGCGGTGCCGGCCAGCATGACCTTCGGCGCGGGCGGCTGCGTGGGATCGCTCGGCCCGCCGCAGGCGCACAGGCCCAGCGCCAGGCTAGTGGCCAGCGCGGCGGCGGCCAGTTGCCGGCGCCGCAGGCCGGCCATGGCCAGCACGCCGGCCAGCAGCAGCCATGGCGTGGCCGGCAGGGCGACGGCGGCCGGCTGCGTGGTGCCCGCTTCAAGCTCGATGAAGGAGACGGGGTCGAGGATGGAAAACGGCTGGGCGCCGGGGCTGCCCGCGCCCAGGTAATCGAAGGTGACGGAAAATCCCGTGGCCGTGGCGCCGGGCGCGATGCCGCCCGCCAGCGCCAGCGCGTCGAGGTAGCCGCGGGCGGGGATGGCGGGGTCGGGCTGCACCAGCAGCACGTCCCACCCTGGCAGCGTGGAGACGCTGTGCAGGTTGGCATACTGGCCCACGCTGAAGAACAAGGTGAATTCCTCGATGGGTACGGACAGGGTGGTATTGCTGACCGTATAGTCGTAGCGCCACTGCGTGCCGCCCAGCGAAGTCGCCGTGTAGCCGATGCTCGTGGCGTGCGCGGCAGACATTGCGCAGAGTAGCAGCGCCAGCAGCGCCTGTTTGATAAAGCTCATGATCGTTCCCCCGTTGACTGGCGCCAAGCGTGCCCAGGCAAGAGGTCAAGCAGGAAGCATTCCCGAACAATTTTTTCTGTAAAAACAAGGGCTTGGTCGAGGCGGACCGGAGCGGGTGTCAAATCTGCCGACACGGGACGTTATGGCTGAGCCTGTCAGCGCTGTCCTACCCGTCTTGTCGAAACTGTCTGATTGTATGCCTTGCGGAAACACGCGATGATCGTGTTCATGCTGCAACAGCCAACCATTCCGACGGAGTATGCGATGCAAAAGCCAGACCAGTCCATTCACGTGAACAAGCCGTTCCTGCTGATCTGCCTGTTTACTTTCGCGACCCTGGCGGCAACCTTGACCAATACGGGCGAGACGCCGGCCAGTGATGCCGCGCCGGCGCCCGTGGCGCGCGAGGCTGGCCATGGCGCCTTGCCCGTCTGCAGCACAGATGCCCTCAAGCTGTCGGCCCATTGCCAGCCCCAGCCCGGGCGCCAGGCTTGACGGGAACGGACCCTTGCAGCCGCTGCTGCAGCAAGGCCAGCACGGCTGCTTCTTCCGGTGCCAGCGCCTGTAAGTCGTCCTGCATTTGCTGCCGCGCCCGCGCGCGCATGCCTTCCAATAAGCTGCCATCCAGATACGACTCCAGCACGGCCGGGTGCACATAGCACTTGCGGCAGATCGTCGGCGTGTTGCCCAGCTTTTTAGCCACGGACTCGATCGCCTGCACGATGTTTTTCTTGGCTTGCGCATCGGAGTCGACCTGTTCGAACGCTTGCAGGGCCAGCGCGGCCAGCAAGGTGCCGGACCAGGTGCGGAAGTCCTTGGCCGTGTAATCTTCGCCCGTCACCTCGCGCAGGTAATCGTTGACGTCGCCCGAGCCGATGCCGTGGCGCTCGCCCTCCGCATCGACATATTGAAACAGTTCCTGCCCCGGCAGTTCGCGCATGCGCTGCAGCACCCTGGCCAGGCGCCGGTCGCTCAGGCGGATATCGTGGCGCACGCCGCTCTTGCCCTTGAAATGGAAAGCCACGGCGCTGCCGTCGACCTGCACGTGGCGCGTGCGCAGCGTGGTCAGGCCGAACGATTTGTTTGTGCGCGCATATTCTTCGTTGCCGATGCGCATCATCGTCAATTCCAGCAGGTGCACGATGGTGGCCAGCACTTTTTCACGGGGCAAGCCCGGCAACTGCATGCCGCGCGCGACGGCGGCGCGGATGGCGGGCAGGGCGCGGCCAAAGCTGAGCATGCGCTCATATTTCACTTCATCGCGCACCTGGCGCCAGCGCGCATGGTAGCGGTACTGTTTTCGTCCGCGCGCGTCGCGCCCCGTCGCCTGCAGGTGGCCGTTGGCGTGCGGGCAGATCCACACGCCCGTCCAGGCCGGTGGAATGGCCAGTGCCTTGATGCGCGTCAAGATGGTGGCATCGCGCAGGATCGACCCGTCCGCGTCCCGGTAGCGGAACTTGCCGGGCTTGCCCAGGCGGGCGATGCCGCCCTGGTGGTTGCCCGTGTAGCGTAGGCCGGCGGCGCGGGCCGTGGTGGTGGCAGATATTTCCATGACGATAGCTTACCTTGCAGGCCGCGCACCCGCCGCGCCGTTATGCTAAGGTGCGCATTCGTAACGCCGTGCGCGGCAGACAGGAGCAGCAGATGTTTGGCAGAAAAAAGAATCTGGAAGAAGACCACGCCCCCCAGGCCGACAAGCAGTATGAAAAGAAATACACGGATGACAGCTTCTGGGACAAGGTCGTCAAATTCGCCAAGACGGCGGGACGCGAAGTCATCGAGAAAGCCCTGTGGCTGTATTACGCGGCGCAGCAGCCGAATACCCCGCTGTGGGCCAAGACGGCGATCTATGGCGCGCTCGGCTATTTCATTTCGCCCATCGATGCGATTCCCGACATCACGCCCGTGGTCGGCTATGCGGATGACCTGGCCGTGCTGGCGGCGGCTGTCGCCACGGTCGCCACCTACATCACGGCCGAGGTCAAGGAACGGGCCGCCGAGAAACTGCGCGGCTGGTTCGGCGTCTAGGCACCGGGAGCGGGCTGGCCCGGTTGGCCCTTGACGGCATTGCGGTAGCGAGCCCTGGCCTCGGCCCTCTTGACCGCTTCACTGGCGATGTTCTGCGCCCTGATGCGGGCTTTTTCACTCTTGCTGCGCTGCTGCGCCACGTCCTTGTTGCCGATACGGTTAGTCATGCTGGTCTCCTCGTTGAGTGTCAAGTCTGACCAGCACAGCATACTTTCTTGCCCGCGCGCCACCGTGCGTCCGCTCACACAAGCGGCATGCCTACCTCGCTGGCGCCATGCGCCAGCAGGCGCAGCACGACTTCTTTCTGGAATGAGCGAAACTCCTTGTCGGCGCTGACGTTGGCGAAGGCCAGCACGGCAGTCTTGCTGGCCCGGTCGACGCAGACGACGGACGCGGCGCCCGGGTCGCCGCCGCTGTGCGTGGCCAGCGGCTTGCCGTCGACGTCGCGCAGCAGCCACACCAAAGCCTGGCGCACGGACGCATCGGCAGGCACGACGGGGGCCGCTTGCGGGGCGAAAAACAATTGTAGAGTGGAATCTTGCAGGTAACGGTGGCCATCGACCCGGCCGCCATTGCTGAAGATGGCCAGGAAACGGGCAAAGTCATGCGCGGAGCTGCGCAGCAAGCCGGCCGGCCAGTCCGGATAGCCGACGGGCGGCAACACTTGCAGGCCCGGCTCCTTGTGCGCATATGGCTGGGCGACGACGGCGCGCCGCGGCAAGCCGGCCAGGTTCCAGGCCGTGCTGTCCATGCCCAGCGGTTCGAACAGGTGCTCGTGCGCAAAGGCATCCAGGCCATCGGGGTTCAAGCGGCCCACCAGATAGCCGAGCAGGGCGATGCCGACATTGCTGTAGCGCCATTCCGTGCCGGGCCGGGCGGCAAACGACACATCCGCGTCATACCAGGCGCCGCCGCGCGACAGATAGCCCTTGACGAAGTCGCGCAGGGGCAGTCGCGGGTCGCCCTGCACGGCAAACGCCGTCGTCTTTTCGTACACGGCGTCGGAAATGCCCGAAGTGTGGCTGAGCAAATGCCGGAAGGTGATGGGCACATCGGGAAACTTCGGATGCATGAGCGGGAAGTCCAGGTAGGCCGCTACCTTGTCGTCCAGCTGGAAGGCGCCTTGTTCCAGCAGCATCATGATGGCCGTGGCCGTGACGAGCTTGCTGACGGAGGCGACATGGAACACCGTGTTGGCATCGGCTTTCTTGCCGGCCTGGATGTCGGCCCAGCCATAGCCGCGCGCGAATATGGTGCGCTCGCCGCGCACCACGGCCACGCTCATGCCCGGCGTTTCCGTGCGGGCCAGGCCATCGCGCATGAAGCCGTCAAATGCAGTTTCCCACGCCAGCCTGGCCGGATCGGTGGCGCAGCCCGTTTGCAGCAGGGCCAGTGAGACGCCCAGTCCCAGCACGCTTCTTCGTTTCATTGCTTCTCTCTTTTGCCATTTTGAATGATCTTAACAATATTTCTGCCAGTCATAGGGGCAATTGACAAAACATTGCTACACAGCAATGGTGATGAGGGGCTGGCGCCTATTTGCGCCAGTAGCGCTCTAGCAGGGGTTTGACCGTCAGGCCGTGCGCGACGATGGACAGGATGACGACGACCAGGGTGATGTCGGCCAGTTCGCGCGCCAGGCCACGCGGCAAGCCATGCGCGATGGCATAGCTGAGGTAGTACATCGAACCGATGCCGCGCACGCCGAACCACGCGGCCAGCCCGCGCAGGCGCATGCCGGTGCCCGAAGCCAGCAAGCCAAGCATCACGCTGGCCGGGCGCGCCACCAGCAGCAGGAACAGCGCGACGCTCCACGCTTGCCAGTTCCAGGCGGCGGCCGTGACGGCGCCGCCCAGCAACAGCACCAGGGTCAGTTCGGACAGGCGTTCCAGATGTTCCTTGAAGACAAGGGATTCGCCGCTGACGGTCAGCGGCACGTCGCTGCCGTGCGGCTTGGTGGCGGACACGGCATGGGTTTCTTCCGCCTGCAGCAAGCCTTGCCGGTCTTTCGGCGCGCCGGCCAGCCGCAGTTCCGTCTGGCGCAAGGCCACGCCGGCAAAGAAGACGGCCAAGAAGCCCCACGCGTGCAGCCAGGTCGTCAGACCGTAGACGAGGGCGATCAAGCCCAGGGCCGCCAGATCGTCCAGCATCGCGTGTTTCGGTTCCTTGGCGCGCACCTGCCAGCCCAGCCAGGCCAGCAGCGCGCCGCCGGCCGCGCCCAGGGCCATGGCGCCCGCGCTGGCCCAGACCAAATCGCGCCACAGCCAGGTAGCGCCGTGCGGCCCCAGTTCATGCAGGCCCAGCAAGCCCAGGCCCAGCATGACGAAAGGAAAGCCGCTGCCATCGTTCATGCCCGCCTCGCTGGTCAGGATGAAGCGCAATTGCTCGCTGTCGCCCGCATGGCGCAGCTGCACGTCGGTGGCCAGCACGGGGTCGGTGGGCGCGAGGATGGCGCCCAGCAGCACGCCCGCGCCCCATGGCAGGCCCAGCACCCAGTAGGCGAACGCGGCCACCAGGGCGACGGAAATAGCCATCGACAGCCACGCCAGGCGCAGCGACGGCAGCCAGCGCGCCAGGCTGAATGGCACGGGCATCTTGACGCCGGCGGAAAACAGGGAGATGAGGACGGCGATTTCCGTCAGGGTTTCCAGCAGGGGCGCCTGCTGCACCAGGTCGAACGCAAACAGGCCGAGGAACATGGGGCCCAGCAGCAGGCCCACGCCCAGGTAAGCCATGGCCGAGGTCAAGGGCAGGCGCGCGATGCCGTCGGCGCCCAGGCCACGCGCCAGCATCAGGCAGCCGATCAGGATGAACCAGGCGGTGGTGCTCATGCGAACCATTGTAGCGGCGCGCGGACAAGGGCAGCGCGCCGCAGGTTTTTCAAGCCTTGTGCAACTGCACGCTGTCGTTCTGCGCCTGCATGGCGTGCAGCTCGATGGGGTCGTGCGTGGAGCGCAAACGGGGCAGGCCGTGCGGGTAGTGGGCCGTAATAAATGCCAGCATCTGCTCGCGCACGATGCAGCGCAGCTCGAAGGCCAGGCCTGAATCCGCCGCGCTGATCAGAAAGCGCACGCGCACGGCCCGCTCGTTCGAATCCGTCGCCTGCACGGTGCAGACCCGGCCATCCCATTGCGTGGCGGATGCGCAGATGCGCGTCAGTTCCGCGCGCAGCGGTTCGAGCGGGATACTGAAATCGAGCCACAGGAACACCGTGCCCAGAAGGGTGGACGAGCTGTGCGTCCAGTTCTCGAACGGGTTTTCAATGAACCATTGCAGCGGCACGATCAGGCGGCGCTCGTCCCACACGCGCACGACGACATACGTGCCCTTGATTTCCTCGACCTTGCCCCATTCGCCATTGACGATCAGCACGTCATCGATGCGGATGGGTTGTGAAAATGCAATTTGCAACCCAGCAATGAAATTGCCGAGCACGGGACGGGCGGCGATACCGGCCACCAGGCCCGCCACGCCGGCCGATGCCAGCAGGCTGGCGCCGATCTGCCGCGCGCCGGGCAAGGTCAGCAGCACGAAGGCCAGGCCCAGGATCACGACGATGGCGTGCGCGCTGCGCGTGAGCACGCGGGCCTGGGTGATCAGGCGGCGCGCGCGCAGGTTGTCAGCCACGTCGACGGGATTGACTTCGGAAATCGTGATGGAAAGTGCCTGGATGCACTGCATGGCCAGCCAGGTCAGCGCGATGATCAGCGCCACGCTGGTGATATGCGACATGGCGACCAGCCCCGGCGTGTCGTCGGGCGCGCCGGCCAGCACCATGCGCAGGCCGAAGACGATCACGCACAGCTGGCTGGCGCGGAAGGCCACGCGCGTGGCATTGGTGGTGAACGGGCGGCCATTGGCCAGTCTTTTCAGCAAGCTGATGCCGGCCCGGTGCACGCCGATGGCGACCAAGGTGACGAGCAGGGCGGAAACGAACACGGTCAGTGCCGAGCGCAGCGGGCCTCCCATCAGCGAGTGGAACGTGCTGAGATCCATAGGCGAAAACTCCTTGAAATTGGTGGGGGGATGTCGGAAGCGGGTATTTTACGGGCAGATGGCGTAACGGGGGCGTGCGTTGCCGTACGGATAAGACCTGCGTCAACGTGGATACTGGAAGAAATTGCTGCGCTGCGCCATGCTATGTTGACGTTTCAATACGGAAAGCAAACGGGCGTCGCCGCAGTGGAAACATAGTCATACTTGCCATGCTTTTTGTTTTTGCAAAGGAAAACGATGATAGTACGATCACTCCGAATGTCCTTGCGCTTCATCCTGCCACTGGCTCTGGTGCTGGGATTGTTTGCTTATATTGTGGTACCGCTGCTCGACAATATCACCCTGCGCTGGTATGTGCGCGACCTCGACAGCCGGGCAGAATTGCTCGCCGGAACCCTCCGGCCCTCGCTCACCGAATACTTGCCCGCGCAAGATGCCACCCGCATCGGCGAACTGTTCCAGGGCGCCACGCGCGACGAACGCCTGATCGCCATCGGCTTTTGCGACAACGCGGGCCACCTGGTTTACCAGTCCGCGCAATACCCCGCTTCCATCGGCTGCTGGAGCACGCCTTCCACGGGCGGGCTGTACAAATCCCTGGCGCAATTGCCGCAAGGGCAAGTCCACATCAGCGAAACGCCCGTGATGCAGGATGCATCCCAGCTGGGCCGTTTGGTGCTGGTGCAGGACATGAGCTTTGTCGAGCGCCGCAATACGGATACCAAGCGCTTCATCTTTGCCTTCCTGGCCGTGCTGGCCGTATTGATTTCCCTGATGACCGTGTTCGTGGCCCATTTGAGCTGGCGCGGCTGGCTGTCGGCCGTGAAGGATATTTTACGGGGCGAATTGCTGCCGAAAAGTAATGGGGCAGTGGCCGCCGCCACGGCGCCCGCCGCCGCGCCCGCGCCGCCGCCGGAAATGCAGCCGCTGATCGGCGACTTGCGCGAATTGCTGCAGGAATACCACCTGGAACGCCAGGGCGACAACGGCTGGTCGTCCGACTGGACACCGGACAAGCTGCGCGCCTTGCTGGAAGCTGACTTGCAGGGCGACCAGGTGCTCGTCGTGTCGAACCGCGAACCGTATATCCACACGAAAACAGATGCCGGCATCACCGTGCAGCGTCCCGCCAGCGGCCTGGTGACGGCCGTGGAAGCCGTGATGCGGGCCTGTTCCGGCACGTGGATCGCGCATGGCGCCGGTTCCGCCGACCGCGAGACGGTCGATAAGCTCGACCATGTGCCCGTGCCGCCGGACAATCCCAGCTATACCTTGCGCCGCGTGTGGCTGACGGACGAGGAAGAGCAGGGCTATTATTATGGTTTCGCCAATGAAGGCATGTGGCCGCTGTGCCATATCGCCCACGTGCGTCCTGTGTTCCGCTCGTCCGACTGGGAGCAGTACGTGAAGGTCAACCGCCGCTTCGCCGACGCCGTGATCGCCGAGGCGAAGACGGACAACCCCGTCGTGCTGGTGCAGGATTACCACTTTGCCTTGTTGCCGCGCATGGTGCGCGAAGCCTTGCCGAAAGCGACGATCATCACTTTCTGGCATATCCCCTGGCCGAACTCGGAATCGTTCGGCATTTGCCCTTGGCGCGAAGAAATCCTCGACGGCTTGCTGGGCAGCACCATCCTCGGTTTCCATACGCCATTCCACCGCAAGAATTTCCTGGAAACGGTGGACCGCTACCTGGAAACGCGCATCGAGCCGGAAGCGTCGACGATTTCCTATGGCGGCGAGATGACGCAGGTCGAGGATTACCCGATTTCCATCGCCTGGCCGGAAGACAATCCGGGGCAACCGGACGTAGCCACCTGTCGCGCGCAAATCCGCAGCGAACTGGGCGTGGCGTCCGACCACTTGCTGGGCATCGGCGTGGACCGCCTCGATTACACGAAGGGCATCGTCGAGCGCTTCCAGGCCGTCGAGCGCATGCTGGAACAGCAGCCTGGCATGGTGGGCAATTTTACCTTCGTGCAAATCGCCGCCCCCAGCCGCGCTTCGCTCGATGAATATCAAAGCTTCGACGCGCGCGTGCGCAAGATGGTCGAGCGCATCAACCGCCGCTTCGGCAGCGGAGACTATGTGCCCATCCTGCTGAAAGCGGAGCACCACGGCCAGGACGATTTGCAACGCTATTTCCGCGCCTCGGAAGTGTGCATGGTGACGAGCTTGCATGACGGCATGAATTTGGTGGCCAAGGAATTCATCGCCGCGCGCGACGACGAGCTGGGCGTGCTGGTGCTGTCGCAATTTACGGGCGCCGCGCGCGAGCTGCATGAAGCGCTGATCATCAACCCGTATCACATCGAGCAGGGTGCCGACGCCCTGTACCGCGCCCTCGTGATGCCGCCCGTGGAGCAGCGCGAGCGCATGAAGAGCATGCGGGCCCGTGTGAAACATTTCAATGTCTACCGCTGGGCCGGGCGCATGCTGCTGGACGCGGCCCGCTTGCGCCAGCGCGACAAGGTCATGACCAAGATCGACGCCCACAGCCGCATCAAGCGGCGCAAGGGGATCTGATGGACGATACCCCTGACGATAGCGCGGCCTTGCTGCAACTGCTGGGTACGCCTGGCACAGCCGTTTTCCTCGACTTCGACGGCACCCTGGTCGACCTGGCGTCCACGCCCGATGGCGTGCGCCTGGAAGCGGGCGTGGTCGAAGCGCTGGCGCTGCTGGCCGAGCGCCACGGCGGCGCGCTGGCCCTCATTTCCGGGCGCCCCATAGTCCAGCTCGATGCCATGCTGGCGCCCTTGACCCTGCCGGTTGCCGGCGTGCATGGCGTGGAGCGGCGCGGCGCCGATGGCGTGCTGCATGTGGCGGCCACGCCCGATGTCTCGCCCGTGCTGGCGCGTGCGCAGGAGTTGGCGGCGAGGTACCCCGGTTTGCTGGTGGAGCAGAAGCGCGGTGCCGTGGCCCTGCATTACCGGCTGGCGCCAGATCTCGAGCAATTATGCCTGCAGGAAATGACCGCAGCCGTGCAAGCGTGCCCGGGGGTATTGCTATTGCATGGCAAAATGGTCCTGGAAGCCAAGCCGGCTGCCACCGACAAGGGCGGCGCGATTGCCGCCTTCATGCAGGAAATGCCATTCGCCGGCCGCCGGCCCGTGTTCGCGGGCGACGACACCACCGACGAGGCAGGCTTTGCCTATGTTCAACTAGCAGGCGGGCAGGGCGTGAAAGTGGGCAAGGGCCCCAGCGCCGCCACCCTGCGCCTGGCCAGCCCGGGCGCCTTGCGCGCCGCGCTGCTGGCCGCGTCTGTATCCCCTTTCAAGGAGTAGCCGATGACCATATCCACTGAACAAGCTGATGACACCCCCGGCGGCGCGTCCGCGCCAGCATCCCTCAACTGCGGTGTGGTGGGCAATTGCGCCTTCAGCGCGCTGATCGACCAGGCGGGGCAGGTCGTCTGGTCCTGCCTGCCCCGTTTCGACGGCGATCCCGTCTTCAACGGCTTGCTGGACGCCACGGAAAACGGCAGCGTGTGGGCCATCGACATTGAAAACTTTGCCCGCAGCGAACAGTTTTATGAGCCGAACACGGCCGTGCTGCGCACGCGGCTGTACGACACGGACGGACGGGGCGTGGAAATCACGGATTTCGCGCCCCGATTCCTCAGCCGCGACCGCATGTTCCGCCCGCTGATGCTGATCCGCCGGGTGCGGCCGCTCGATCATGCCGTGCGTATCCGGGTGCGCCTGCGCCCCCGCTACGACTGGGGCAAGCTGGCGCCGCAAATCACGCAGGGCAGCCACCATATCCGCTACGTGGGGCCGGAACAGACCTTGCGCCTGAACACGGATGTGTCGCTCAACTATGTGCTGAGCGAAACGTATTTCGTGCTGGGCGGCACGGCCAACTTCCTGCTGGGCCCGGATGAAACCCTGGCCGGCGGCATCGACGAAACGGCGCGCATCTTCGAAAAGGAAACCATCAACTATTGGCGCACCTACACGCGGCGCCTGGCCGTGCCGCTGGAATGGCAGGACGTGGTCATCCGCGCCGCCATCACATTAAAACTGTCTTTATATGAAGACACGGGCGCCATCATCGCCGCCATGACCACCAGCATCCCGGAAGCGCCCGGCAGCAGCCGCAACTGGGATTACCGCTACTGCTGGCTGCGCGATGCCTTCTTTGTCGTGCGTGCATTGAACAGCCTGTCGGAAGTGGGTACGATGGAAGAGTATTTGCGCTGGCTGACGAATATCGTCGCCCGCTCGAAAGGCGGCCACATCCAGCCCCTGTACGGTATCGGGCTGGAAGAGCAGTTGCCCGAATCCATGCTCGACCACTTGCCCGGCTACCGGGGCAACGGCCCCGTGCGCGTCGGCAACCAGGCGCAGGAACACTTCCAGCACGACGTGTACGGCAACATCGTGCTCGGTGCTGCCCAGGCTTTCCTCGACCACCGATTATTCCACCGGGCGGGAAAAGCCGAGTTCGCCGCGCTGGAAGCCGTGGGCGACCAGGCGTTCCGCCTGCATGCGGAACCGGACGCGGGGATGTGGGAACTGCGCACGCGGGCGCGCGTCCATACCTCGTCCATGCTGATGAGCTGGGCGGCCTGCGACCGCCTGGCCAAAGTCGCGCACAAGCTGGGCTTGCCGGACCGCGCCGACCACTGGAACAGCCGCGCCGTGCTGATCCGTGAACGCCTGCTGCGCGAGGCGTGGAGCGAGGAGCGCCAGGCGTTCGCGGAAAGCCTGGGCGGGCGCGACCTGGACGCGTCCGTCCTGTTGATGGCGGAAGTCAACTTCATCGACCCCATGGACCCGCGTTTCATCGCCACCGTCGACGCCCTCGAAGCATCGCTGTGCGACGGCCCCTACATGCGCCGTTACGAAGCGCCCGACGACTTCGGCAAACCGGAAACGGCCTTCAACATCTGCACCTTCTGGCGCATCGACGCCCTGGCCCGCATCGGCAGGAAAGACGAAGCCCGCAAAATCTTCGAAACAATGTTGCTGGCGCGCAATCACCTGGGCTTGCTGTCGGAAGATACGCATCCCGTGACGGGGGAGATGTGGGGGAACTTCCCGCAGACGTATTCGATGGTGGGCTTGATTAACTGCGCGGTGAGGTTGTCGGCGCCTTGGGATAGTGCTATTTAACTGTGCTATTCCAGCTTAATTATTCTAATTGAGTTTGATTTAATTTTTTCCTTGAAGCCCGCTGAAAGCGGGCTTTTCTCATGCAGCGTTTGATCGATATGTTTAATGCCTTTATCGCGCGGATTTTGTACTAAAAGGTGTCATCTAAAATAAAATTCCACTTTGAATTTCTCAGTTATATGAGAAGATGTCTGTGGCGGTAAGTCACCTTCGAGTAGGCTTAGAGTAAGACTCGACGACTATCCGGAGCAGCCATTGCGGTGCTGGGAGATACAGTGGATAGGGTAAGCCCAAAAGTTAAATTATCAATATCTTCCTGCATGATGCACAGATCTTTCGCCAGCATGCTGCGTGTGATCTTTTCTGCCCGAAGTGCATCGAAAATTTTTCGTAAAACTTGAGAGGATTCATGGCGCATCGGTCTCGGCTCTGAGGTGCGATAGCCATTTTTTGCCATTTGAATGCAAAGATTGCGATATGACCACTCAGTAAATAGGCCTAAATGATTCATTCGATATGCAAGAGCCGCTAACGAGACCCCCCATATATGTTTTATCTGCATCAGTTTGTCTAGCGTCAAAACTCCAGAACCTCTTGCGAGTACATTCGCTCTCGGCATTAGGAATGCCGAGGCAAATGCATTAGCCTCACGTTCCATCTCCGGGTTATGATCTTCTCCGTGCAACATGCTATGTCGGTCGCGGACTAAGTGACCTAGCTCATGAGCAGCGTCAAATCGGCTATGTTCGGCAGACTTGAACGTGTTGAGAAAGACAAAAGGATGTTCCCTGTGCCACACGCTAAATGCATCTACCTCTTTAGCTTCAATCGCTAATGAATAGACCCGAATTCCTTTTGCTTCTAGTAGATGAATAAGGTTGCCGATCGGAGTCTCTCCCAAGCCCCAAACACGACGTAAGGTTGCTGCTGCGTCTTCAGGGGATAGGTCACTTAGGTCAGGTAAGTTGGTCTGCGGAAGGCGAAACCGTTCTTCTATCCAATCGTTGAGTAAGAATGCCATTACACCAGCACCTAGAGCGGTGTTTCTTAGTGCTGCGGACATTTTTGACATTGACCGGAAACTGACTGTGTCCGGTTCAATAACGGGCAGGTCGTCTCCTGAAAAAAACTCTACTGGGAAATGGAGGAGCGCACTAATCGCTGCAAGTTTCTCCGGTTCTGGCGTGTATTCGCTCAATTCATACCCTTGTATCGAGCGCACTTGCAGACCTAATTCCTTGGCAAGGCGAGCCTTCGTAAATCCGCGTCGTGTACGAGCGAACGTTAGCCTTGATGGGTTAAAAAACATTATACCTCTAAATTATTTATGTTCCAGTGCGTCGTTCAATGGGTACATCAATAGGTCCAGTGGGACTGTCATTCTGAATAAAAGCTTCACCATCAGGTAGAATGGAAGAGAGAATAATTCGCTCTTTCCAATTTATAATTTTTTTTCTTTCAAATTCCGAAGGCAATGAGAGCTCAGCTCTAATTTCAGATTTCCCATTTGAGCCAGTACTGACGTGATAAAGTAAAACCCACAGTTGTGTAGCTTCTTTCGAATTGGCAAGCCTTGTAGATGCCAAATCTGCGTTAAAAAGAGTCAATTGTTTGTAGTTGTTGGCTACAGCTTGTTTAAGAACAGCCCCTTTTTCTGCTTGATTTGTGGGATATCCGCCGATGGAGCCAGTATCTGAATCACCTGTCATTACTACAATTGCAATTTTTCGATTGGGGTCGACAATAAACGGACAATTACGCGTGTTCTCAGGTTTCCATCCGCGCTCAACTAATAAAGAGCGAATAGCGTACACAGCAGCGTGCCAATGATATGAACCAGCGGCTGTGGTCGAGTGTAACTCTGTCGCTTCAATTCGCGCTCGGTAGCCATGTTCGCTGACCTCTCGTAACAACGCTTCATTCAGGCTTGCGCTCAGTTCAGAGAGGCGACTAGAGACCAATGCGGGCTCCCAGACTACCTTGCACACAAATTGATTGGGCATCGGGGGAATACCAGGCAGTTCTTGTAACAAGGAAGCCTCCACAGGTAAATTTACTTCCGATAATCTTACCACGGAATGAGGTTGATAAACCGGAAGTTGGCGCTCAATTTGACTATAAGCATTTTTCGTCTGCACGGTGGCGTGGTGGCGAGAACTTTCCTTCGTAGGCTCGAACACGGATCGTAAGAGCTACTGGCAACTTTTATGGCTACTGATATTCTGAAAGCGTTCATAAAGCAGAAATCTATTAAGCACCCGAGAGCCTGCTGAACAGAATCATTCGCTGCGTTCACCACGTCCATACAACCTGCACTCCGCCGCCAGCGCCAGCAAGTTCGGGTCGCGCTCGCGGCTGCTCAGCATCAGCAGGGTGATTTGCTGGTGCGAGCCGTAGCGGGCGTCCAGCGGAATCAGTTCGATGCGGGAGCTGAAGGCGCGCACTCTGCCGGGCAGCAGGCTGTAGCCGATGCCGCCGCTGACCAGGTTGATCAGCGAAAAGATGTCGCCCACGCGCATGGCCGTGTCGGGCACGAAGCCGGCCAGCTCGAATGCATGGTTGAAGCTTTGCGAGGTGACGAAGCCTTCGTTGAGCGTGACGAATTTGTCGTCGCGCAGCGCCTGCAAGTCCACGGAAGCGGCCCCCGCATAGGGCGAAGCCAGCGGCGCGGCCAGGAAGATGTCGTCCTGGAACAGGGGCACGGCCACCAGCCCGGCATGCTGTTCGTCTTCCTGCACGCCGACGATGATGGCGTCCAGCCTGCCGTCGGCCAGGCTTTGCAGCAGTTCGCGGTTCGAACCCAGCGTCAGGTCGATGTCCAGGCCCGGCCGGCGCAGCTTCAGGGCGATCACCAGTTGCGGGATGCAGTGCAGGGTCAATGAATACAGCGAGCCGATCTTCAGGCGCACGGGGTTGATGCCCGACATTTCGCGCACCTTGCGCACGCCTTCCTCGCATTCGGCCAGCGCGCGCCGCGCCGATTCGGCAAAGGTGTAGGCCGCATGCAGGGGGATCAGGCTGCGCCCCTCGCGCTTGAACAGGGGACAGCGCAAGCCGTCTTCCAGCGAGTGCAGGGCGCGGTGCACGCTGACCGTGCTCTGGCCCAGCGCATCGGCCACGCGGGCCAGGTTGTTCAATTCCATGAAACTGAGAAAAACTTCCAGCTTTTTCAGGGTAATTTCTTCGTTGATGGCCATGATCACCGTGATTATCGTGAGTTCATTAACTTCAGGGTAATGAACATGGTAGCAGGTTGATTGTCGCGGTTCCGTTTTCGCTCTATCGTCGGGGTTCGATAGCTCATTCCGGAGGCAAGATGTCAACCGCCACAGCAGCGCCAGGGCAGCGGCAAAAACAATGGGACACGCGGCGCACCGAGAAGCGCCGCCGCCTGGAAGCCGTACGCCAGTACGCGAGCGGCCCCGTGCTGCAACAGGGCGACATGGTCGCCGTGCTCGAAGCGCTGCTCGCGCCGGGCGACCGCGTCGTCCTTGAAGGCAATAACCAGAAGCAGGCCGATTTCCTCGCCCGCATGCTGACCCAGGTCAATCCCGACAAGATCCACCATCTGCACCTGATCATGCCCAGCGTCAGCCTGCCCGAGCACCTGGACCTGTTCGAACGGGGCATCGCCCGCAAGCTCGATTTCTCGTTTGCCGGCACGCAAAGCCTGCGCATCGCCCAGTTCCTGCAGGATGGCTTGCTGGAAGTGGGCGCCATCCACACCTACATCGAGCTGTATGCGCGCCTGTTCGTCGACCTCACGCCCAACGTCGTCATGGTGGCCGGCTACATGGCCGACCGCCAGGGCAATCTGTACACGGGCCCCAGCACCGAGGACACGCCCACCCTGGTGGAATCGGCCGCCTTCCGCGACGGCATCGTCATCGCCCAGGTGAACCAGATCGTCGACGATGTCAGCGACTTGCCGCGGGTCGACGTGCCCGGCTCGTGGATCGATTTCGTCGTGCAGTCCGACAAGCCGTTCTTCATCGAGCCCCTGTTTACCCGCGATCCGCGCGTGATCAAACCCGTGCACGTGCTGATGGCCATGATGGCGATCCGCGGCGTATATGAAAAACACCAGGTGCAGTCGCTCAATCACGGCATCGGCTTCAATACGGCCGCCATCGAACTGATCTTGCCCACGTATGGCGAGCAGCTGGGCTTGAAGGGCAAGATTTGCCGCAACTGGGTACTCAACCCCCATCCGACCCTGATCCCCGCCATCGAGACGGGCTGGGTCGAGAGCGTGCACTGCTTCGGCGCGGAGCTGGGCATGGAAGGCTATGCGGCCGCGCGGCCCGACGTGTTTTTCACGGGCCGCGACGGTTCCATGCGCTCGAACCGGGCCCTGTGCCAGCTGGCCGGCCAGTACGCGGTCGACCTGTTCATCGGCGCCACCCTGCAGATGGATGGCCTGGGCAATTCGTCCACCGTCACGAATGGCCGCCTGGCCGGTTTCGGCGGCGCGCCCAATATGGGCCACGATCCGCATGGCCGGCGCCACCCGACGCCGGCCTGGCTGGACTTGATCGAGACGGACGACCCTCTGGCGCGCGGCAAGAAGCTGGTGGTGCAGATGGTCGAAACGTTCCAGGATGGCGGCCAGCCGACCATCGTCGAATCGCTCGACGCCGTGGCCGTGGGCCAGGCCAGCGGCATGCCGCTGGCGCCCGTGATGATCTATGGCGACGACGTCACCCACGTACTGACGGAAGAGGGCATCGCCTACCTGTACAAGGCCCGTTCGCTGGACGAACGCAAGGCCATGCTGGCGGCCGTGGCCGGCGTCACGCCCATCGGCCTGCGCCACGACCCGAAGACGACGGCGAAACTGCGCGCCGACGGCCTGATCGCGCTGCCCGAGGATATCGGCGTGCAGCGCGGCGCAGCCAGCCGCTCGCTGCTGGCCGCAAAAAGCATCGCCGACCTGGTCGAATGGTCGGACGGCCTGTATCAACCACCCGCCAAATTCAGGAGCTGGTAATGATGACAATGATGACCACAATGACGACGACAGTGCCGGTGCAGGTACGCCCTGCGGCGCTGGCGCGGCAGGTGCTGCAGGCGCTGCTCGATGAAGTGACCCTGACGCCGAAACCGGGCCTCGTCGATCTGCGCAGCCGTGGCGCCCATGCGGATTTGAACTGGGTCCTGATGTGCCATTCGGCCTGCGTGCTGGAGCCCGTGTTTCAAGCCATGGCCGACGCTGGCGCGCAGATTGAAGACGACGACCTGCTGCGCCAGCGCATCGGCGCCATCGGCCGCGATGGCGAGGCGCTGATGCTGGCAGCCACGGGCGGCGTGAACACGCACCGGGGCGCCATCTGGGCGCTGGGCCTGCTGGTGACGGCGGCGGCGCAGCAGGGGGCTAGGGGCGCATCGCTGGCGCCGCACGTCGTGGCGGCGCGGGCCGGCGCGCTGGCCCGCTTGCATGACCGCGGCGCGCCTGGTGCCACCGGCAACAAGGGCGAGCTGGCGTGCCGCCAGTATCGGGTCGATGGCGCTCGGGGCCAGGCCCGCGCCGGCTTCCCACTGGTGACGGGTGCGGGACTACCCGCGTTGCACGCCTCGCGGGCACGCGGCGACAATGAAACGACGGCGCGGCTGAACGCCTTGCTGGCCATTCTCAGCCAGCTGGACGACACCTGCGTGCTGTCGCGCGGCGGCGAGCCGGCCTTGCTGGAATTGCAGACGGGGGCGGCGCGGGTACTGGCCGCCGGCGGCGCGGCTACGGCCGCCGGCACCGAGGCGCTGCTGGCGCTGGAAGCGGTGGCGCTGGCGCGCGGCGTGTCGCCGGGCGGCACGGCGGACTTGCTGGCGGCCACCCTGTTCCTCGACCGATTGACAGAAGGAGAAGCGCATGGAAACGCGTGACTATACATTCCCGGCAGGACGGCCGGCGGCAGGGCGGGCCCTGGCCGGCGTCGTCGGTTCGGGCGACCTGGAAGTGCTGCTGCAGCCTGGCGACGATGGCGTGATCCGCATCGTCGTGAACACCTCCGTCGATGGCAAGGGCGCCGTGTGGGATGCGCTCCTGCAGCGCGTATTCGGCGGCGAGCCGCTGCCGGCGGCGAGCATCGTCATCAACGATTGCGGCGCCACGCCGGGCGTGGTGCGCATGCGCATCGAGCAAGCGTATGAAGAATTGCAAGCGGGGAGGGCGGCATGAGTACATTGAAGCAATTGCTGGAGCGCGACAGCTTCATCGAACGGGGCGCGCGCAGCCGGGCCAAAGCCTTGCTGGACTCTGGCAGCATGCGCGAACTGCTCGACCCGTTCTGCGGCATGGCTTCGCCCTGGCTGCCGAAACAGGGCGTGACGGCGCAGGCGGATGACGGCGTGGTGGTGGCCAAGGGCCTGTTCGACGGCCAGCCGGCCGTGGTGCTGGCCATCGAGGGCGCCTACCAGGGCGGCAGCATGGGCGAAGTGGGCGGCGCGAAAATCGCCGGCGCGCTGGAACTGGCGGCGCACGACAACCGCAATGGCGTGCCGACACGCGCCGTGATCCTGTTCGAGACGGGCGGCGTGCGCCTGCAGGAAGCGAACCTGGGCTTGGCGGCGATTGCCGACATCCATGCCGCCATCGTCGACCTGCGCCGCTACCAGCCGGTCATTGGGATTACCGCCGGCACCGTGGGCTGCTACGGCGGCATGTCGATCGCGGCGGGCCTCTGCAGCTATCTGGTCGTCACGCGCGAGGCGCGCCTGGGTCTCAACGGGCCGGCCGTGATCGAGCAGGAGGCGGGCGTGGACGAATTCGACTCGCGCAACAAGCCGTTCATCTGGAGCCTGACGGGCGGCGAGCAGCGCTTCCACAGCGGCTTGGCCGACGCCTATGTGGAAGACGACACGGCGCAGATGCGCGCCACCGTGGCCGCATTGTTCGCACGCGGCGTGCCGGCGCAGCACCGCAGCGACCAGGCCGACGTCTTCCTGGCCCGCCTGGCGCAAGTGGACGCGGGCCCGCAAGCCACGCCGGAAGCCGTGCGTAGCATCTACAGCAAAGGAGCAACAGCATGAACGCCATCACCGACACGAGCCGCGGCGCCGTCTGGCTGGCGGCACTCACGAATCACGCTGCGCCGCTGGACGGCTACCCGCCTTCCGTGCGCGTGGTCGACGCGCCGCTGGCGGGCGCGCCGGCGCGCTACCTCGCCGTGCTGCCCGACCCGGACAACCGTTTTGCGCGTGCCCGCACGGGAGAAATCGGCCTGGCCGAGGCGTGGCAGCTGGCGCGCGCCGTGCAGCAGGTGGTTGCCGAGGACCGCGCGCTGGCCGTGAAACGGCCCATCGTCGCCGTCATCGACGTGGCCAGCCAGGCCTATGGCAGGCGCGAGGAAGCGTACGGCATCCACCAGGCGCTGGCCGGCGCGGCGGGGGCTTACGCCGAGGCGCGCCTGGCCGGCCATCCCGTGATCGGGCTGATCGTCGGCAAGGCCATGTCGGGCGCCTTCCTCGCCCACGGCTACCAGGCCAACCGCCTGATCGCGCTCGACGATCCGCAAGTGATGGTGCACGCGATGGGCAAGGCGTCGGCGGCGCGCATCACCCTGCGCACCGTGGCAGCGCTCGAAGCACTGGCCGCGACCATCGCGCCGATGGCCTACGACGTCAGGAACTACGCCAGCCTGGGACTGCTGTGGCAAACCTTGCAGGTAGCGCAGCCCGATGATCCGTCGGCGCAGGATACGGCCGCCGTCGACGCCTGCCTGCAGGCGGCTCTCGGCGATATCCGCGCCGACCCGCAGCGGGATCTTTCCAGCCGCCTGGGCGCGCCGCACCGCCAGGCATCGGCAAGAGTCAGGGAGGTATTGCAGCAGCAGTGGTAGGTGAAACAACAGAGAAGACACCAAGTCATTCCTATTCCTATAACGGAGACAATCATGATCATTTACGGAACCGCATTGCTGGCACTGTGCCATTTGCTCGGCATCTTCCTGGGCGACCTGCTCGGGCAGCTGATGGGCGTCAAGACCAACGTGGGCGGCGTGGGCATCGCCATGCTGCTGCTGATCTGCGCCCGGCTCTACATGCAGCGCCGCGCATGGCTGCCGCAGATGACGGAGCGGGGCGTCGAATACTGGGGCGCCATGTATATTCCCGTGGTGGTGGCCATGGCGGCCCAGCAGGATGTGGTGGCGGCCCTGCGCGGCGGGCCGGTGGCCGTGCTGGCCGCCATCGGTTCCGTGATCGTTTGCGGCGCCGTGATTTCGTTGATTAACCGTTCGGAAAGCCCTGCTGCCATCGCTGCCGCTGAAGCCGACCGCGTGCAAGCCGACTCGATGTTGATGAAGGAGCACCGTCATGCTTGAAATCTTTGAAAAAGCCGCCATCCACAATGGCCTGGTGACGGCCTTCGCCTTTGTCGGCCTGATCATGCTGCTGTCGATCGCCCTGTCGAAGTACCTGACCTTCGGCCGCGTGCACGGCTCGGCCATCGCCATCGTCATCGGTCTGGGCCTCGCTTACTGGGGCGGCGTGCATAGCGGCGGCCACAAGGGACTGGCCGATTTGTCGCTGTTCGGCGGCATCGGCCTGATGGGCGGCGCCATGCTGCGCGATTTTGCCATCGTCGCCACGGCCTTCGAAGTGCAGGCGACGGAAGCGCGCAAGGCTGGCCTGATCGGCTTGGTGGCGCTGGTGCTGGGCGTGGTGCTGCCCTTCCTCGTTGGCGCCGGTGTCGCCTATGCGTTTGGCTATTCGGACGCCGTCAGCATGACCACCATCGGCGCCGGCGCCGTCACGTACATCGTCGGCCCCGTCACGGGCGCGGCCATCGGCGCCAGTTCGGATGTCATGGCCCTGAGCATTGCGGCGGGCCTGATCAAGGCCATCCTGGTGATGGTGGGCACGCCCGCCGCGGCGCGCTTTTTGCGCCTGAAAACGCCCCGTTCTGCGATGGTCTTCGGCGGCCTGGCCGGCACCGTCAGCGGCGTGTCGGCCGGCTTGGCCGCCACGGACCGCAAGCTGGTGCCGTATGGCGCGCTGGTGGCCACGTTTCATACGGGCCTGGGCTGCTTGCTGGGACCATCGTTGCTGTTCTTTGCCGTCAAGGCGGTGGTGGCCTGATGGAAGCCTGGCGCGCGCATGACTTGCTATGGGTATCCGGCTTGCCGGACGGCGCATCCTTGCCCGCCTGGTGCGATGCAGTGTGGCTGCAGGCGGCTCCGCTGGTGGTGCGGCGCGCCAGTAGCGCGCCCGGGCGCATCCCCGTGGGCTTGCGCGGCCAGCTGCGCAGCGAGCGGCACGGGTTTGAAATAGACGCTGCCGCCGTCGTGCGCCGTGTGGCGCCGGAAATGCTGGCGCACGTGCCGCTGCCTGGTGTTTCCTGCGCCGCGCTCGATGCGCTGCGGCAGGTGGCGCCACTGCTCGACGCTACGGGCTGGGCCTGGGGGCCAACGGGCGGCGTGGGATTCGCCCTGGCCAGCGGCTCGCCCGTGCTGCGCGCCGACAGCGACCTCGATCTCGTGCTGCGCATCGCCGCGCCGCCGGACGCCGCGCAGGCCGGTGCCCTGCGTACCATCGCGGCGACTGTCACGGCGTGCCGGCTGGATCTGCAGATCGACACGGGCAGTGGCGGCTTTGCGTATGCCGAGTGGGCGGCGGGCCGGGGCAAGGTCTTGCTGAAAACGGATCACGGTCCCGTGCTGACGGCCACGCCATGGGAGATGGCATGAGCGTGTTGTTTACCTTTCCCGGCCAGGGCGCCCAGTATCCGGGCATGCTGCATGCGCTGCCCGACGACCTGGCCGTGGCGGAGGCTTTGGCCGAAGCGGCGGGCGTGCTGGGCCACGATTCCCTGGCGCTGGACACGGCTGCCGCGCTGGCGTCGACGCGGGCCGTGCAACTGTGCTTGCTGATTGCGGGCGTGGCCATGGCGCGCTCCCTGGCGGCGCGCGGCGCGCTGCCCGACATGGTGGCCGGCTTTTCCATCGGCGAATATGCGGCGGCCGTCGTCGCCGGCGCGCTCGATTATGCGGATGCACTGCGCCTGGTGGCGCGGCGCGGAGAGCTGATGGAGCAGGCATATCCCAACGGCTACGGCATGGCGGCCATCATCGGGCTTGATCTGGCGCAACTCGAACCCGTGCTGGCCGAGGTGCACGGCGCAGCTACGCCCGTGTATGTCGCCAACCTGAATGCGCCGCGCCAGATCGCCATTGCCGGCAGCGAAGCCGCCTTGCAAGCCGTGATGGCGCTGGCCCTGGCGCACGGCGCCAGCAAGGCCAAGCGCCTGGCCGTCGGCGTACCGTCGCATTGCCCGCTGCTGGAAGGCGCGGCGCTCGACATGGCCACCGCCTTCGAGGGCGTGGCCCTGCGCCGGCCATCGCTCGTCTATCTGAGCAGCAGCGCGGCGCGCGCGCTGTTCGACCCGGCCCGCATCCGCGACAGCCTGGCGGCCAACATGGCCCAGCGCGTACAGTGGAGCAGTACCGTGCGCCTGGCGTGGGAGCGGGGCGCCCGCCTGGCGCTGGAAATGCCGCCCGGCAGCGTCCTCACGCGGCTGACGGCGCCCGACTTCACGGACGGCGTGGCCATCTGCTGCGACGGCAACCGGGGCGACAGTCTGCTGGCGCTGGTACAGCGGGAGCGCAACGGCGCCGTGCCTTAAAGCCTGGCGCTCAAGCCAATCTGGAATCCACGGCCCGGCAAGGGCGCGATATATTTCAGTGGAGAATTGTGCGGCCGGGCATCGTCATCGAGCAGGTTGGTGCCGCTGATGAACACGTCGATGCCTGCAAACGGCGAGTTCGGCACCTGCAGTGCGCGGCTCACCTGGAAGTTCACCATGGTGTAGCCGTCGAGCGGCACTTCCTCGCTGACGCTCTTGCCCAGGTACTTTTGCTTGTCATACCGGGTGCCGGACAGCCTGGCCTTCCACCCCATGTTTTCCCACAGCAGATTCGCGCCATAGCGGTTGGTGGGCATGTTGGGCAGATACGCGCCATCGTTGTGCGCGCGCAGCTTGTCGGGGTTGTCCGCCTTGTTCTTGACCAGGTCGGCAAATGCGGACAGGTTCAGTTTTCCGTAGCTGCCAAGCTGTATGACCTGGGAAGCGTCGATCTCGAATCCCTTGACCGTCGTATCTGTCTGCTTCCAATATTTCAAGGGCAGGCGATTGGCCATCTGGGCGCCCGAGTGGCCAAGGTAGAGATAATTCTCGTACTTCATGACATAGCCCGTCGCCGACATGGCAAAGCCGCGATTGCCGAACAGGGCGGTGACTTCGGTATTTCGAGCGCGCTCGGCCTTCAAGTCCTGGTTGCCTTCTTCCTGGGTCATGATCGAATAGTGACGGTTGCTTGCATACAACTCATTGACGTCGGGTGCTCTTTCCGAAGAGGCATAGCGCAGCTTCGCGCCGAACAGCTGGCCAAGCTTGGCCGAGGCGCCCAGGCTGTAGCTGTTCAGGCTGAACGACCTGTCCTCGAGTTTGGTATTTTTTGCATTCCTCGACGTCTTGAATCCGCTCTTGAGGATCTCGTGCTCCACTTTTTCATGGCGCAAGCCCGCGTCGAAGGTGGCCCAGTCGACGTCGAGGCTTTCCTTGACGAACAGCGCGCGGCTGGTCGTGCTCGCATCGGGCAGGTAAAGCTGCGGGCCGCTGCCGGCGATATCCCTGGCTTTATGGCTGAGGCCAAGCAAGCCGCTCAAGGGCCCTGCGCGCCGGTGCGCCAGCAGGAGCTCGGCCTGATTGGTGTCGAACTGGTAGTCATTCGCCTTGGCCGCACCGAGGCGTTCTCCCGAGGCATTGCTCACGCGGGACACGCGTAGTTGCGCGCTTTCAATGTACGCGACGGGGTCGAGCAGATTGGCTTCCAGCGCATATTTATCTTGCTGTATCACCACGCCGACGGGCAGCCCTTCGTCATAGTTCGCGCCGAAAGACTTGTTTTCCATGGAAAAACCCGGCACGCCATACTCGCTATTCTTGGTATCGATGCTGACGGCCACGTAGCCACGATTGAAAAAGTAGGTGCTGCCGACGGCAAAGTGGGAATTGCTGGCATAGCTGTTGCCCAGGGTGCCATGGTAGTCGGGGGTCACGTCCTTGTTGATCTTGTTCTGGGTCGTCGACGGCGTACCCGGCACGTAAGCGGGGTTGGCCGGATTGACGTAGGTCTTGCGCTGCCAGACGGACGTCGGCTGATTGGTATAGAAGGAAAAGTCTCCATCCGCCCAGTCCGGATTTTCCGTCATGAATTGGTCGATAAACGGTTGTGAAGCCTTGTTGTAGACTTGCTGGATCCTCGCTTCTTTCTGGCAACTGTCGGCCAGGAAGGTATTCACGCCGCCCTTCAAGGGGAACAGCTGGTTGTTGCACACGCCGGCCTTGCTGTTGCCGGGAATATCGTAATGCCCGATCTTCTGGAAGGACAGCTGCAGATTCGTCGAGAAGTGCTTGCCATCGTTGAGGTTCATGCGCAAGCCCTGGGCATTGGCATCGTTGAAACCCTTGCGCAGGACAAATTCCAGGTCCTTCTCCTTGCTTTCCATCTTCCTGGAAATGAGGCCGGAATCCACGTCGACGCTGCCGCCAATCGCATTGCCGCCGAAACGCACGGCGTCCGACGATTTGTTGACGGTCGCGCTGCGCGCAAACAGCGGATCGAACGGGATGTTGATGTCGCCGCTGAGCGCATTCATGCCGAGGATGGACTGGCCATCCTCGAGGATCTGCACGCGGCTGCCGCTCAGGCTGCGTATCACCGGCGCGCCCGCATTCGGCCCGAAGGCACTGCTTTGCACGCCCGAGACATGTTCGAGCATGCCGCCCAGGGTCCGGTTCTGGGCTTGCGTATTCTCGACGAGGACGACGCTGTCGATGCTGGAAGGCCGGTCAGCCCGGACCTTGATGGTTTGCAGGGTGACGTCGTCCGCCGCGTAAGCGAGCGGGGCAGTGGACAGCATGGCAGCTGCGAATACGTGATGGCGCATAGGACTTTCTAAAAAGGCGGAAGGTGGTGCTGGACGCAGGCCCGGCGTGAAGGTGTAAATGCAATAGAGTTGCAATAATAACTTGCGCGTAATGCTATTGCAAGTAAACTGCATTTAATGGCATTGGCGGACTGGCGCACGGAAGCTGCGCAGCGCAGGCAGCCGGCATGTGCCGGCTACTGGGTTGTAAAGTGGGGAGGTGTGCTGGCCTTGCGCGTTGCGCGTGATCAGGCCGCTGGCAAGGTGTGCGGCGCAGACTGCATTGGTCCGCCTGCGCCGTGATGGAGTCGCTGCCTCAGGTGAAGTTTGCTGGCTTTTTCGCCTGCAGCCGGCGCGCGCGCCGTTTCCTCTCCCAGATGACGATGCCCGTCACGGAAAGCATGGCCACCATCACGCCCATGAAGGACATCATGATGCGCCCGGGCAAGCCGAGGATGCGGCCCGAATGCAGGGGGAACTGCAGTTGCACGAAGACGTCGGCGGCCGTGCCTTCCCACGGCTTGTGCTGGCCGATGATGCTGCCATCCATGCCGTCGACGTACAGGTTCGACAGGCTCATGCCGGCCGCGCCGAATTCGTCGGCGGGGTCGAAGAAGGAGACGTTGTAGAACGAATAGTTGCCGCCATAATAAATGCCGCCGATGGGCGAGGCGATGCCGCGCTGCACGGCCTGCTTTTTGGCGATCTCCACCGCCTGCTCGAAACCGATCACGGGCGTGATATACGTGCCGTAGGGCGCCGGCGTCTGGGTTTCGTACGGCCCCGGCGTGGTGGTGGAGACCAGCGACATGACGGGATAAAACACTTCGCGGTACAGGTTCAGCGAGAACGACGTAAACGCGACGACAATAATGATTATCCACACCCACAGGCCGCCCGCGCGGTGCAGATCGAAATTGAGCTTGTAGCCGCCAGCCGCCCAGCGCAGCACCCACGACGGTTTCCACCGTTGCCACCAGCTGGCGGCATCGCGGTGGCGCGGCGTTTCGTCTTGCGCGCGCGGGCGCAAGCGGCGCGGCGTGGTCAGGTAGAACGCCACCATGCTGTCGAGCAGCCAGATCAGGGCGACGCTCCCCATCAGCCAGTAGCCCCAGCGGTCCGTGCCCCAGAAGGCGGGGACGTGCAGGCTGTAGTGCAGATGGCGCAAGAACGGCATCAGGCTGCGGCGCGACAGGGAAATGGCCGTCGAATCGCGCGTGCCCGTGATCTGCGCCGTGACGGGGTCGATGTAGACGGTGTTGTAGTCGAGCACGAACGGTTTGTTCGTGGCCGGGTCGGTTAGCGGGCGCACCATGAAGGCGGCCGCATGGCCTTCTTCCAGGCCCAGGGTCATGTAATTGACTTCCACGCGCGGGTCGGCGGCAGCGACTTTTTGCGCCAGCGCAAATGGTTGCTGCAGGGGGCCGCGGCCCGGCGTGTCCATGATGTCGGCGTTGAGCCATTCATCCAGTTCATGGTCCCACGACGTGACGGCGCCCGTGAGGCCGGCAACGATGAGGAAGAGGGCGATGGTAAGACCGGCCCAGCGGTGTATGACAGTCCAGAAAGCGCGCATGCGGTACAAACCTTCAACATAAAACCGGCTTGTTGCCGCCAGCGGGCGCCACCGGGGCGCACAGGGAAAAGCCAGGCACGGGCCTGGTATTTTGATAATGGGAATCGTTCTCATTATCCGCCGTGGCGCAGCGTTTGTCCAGCGCCAATGGTGTTGCCCAATGTTAAATAGCGCATGCTAAGATGCTAGCAAGAAGTTAATTTACATTCCATGTGGAAATATTCAAGGCTGAAGCGGCATGCGCATAGAAGATAGGAACAATGTCCGCATTAGCGAACGCAGCGGTGTGCCGCAGGCGGGCGCGGCAGCTACCATGGTGTTCATGCACGGCTTTGGCTGTGATCAAACCATGTGGCGCTACCTGGAGCCGCTGTTTCGTGCGCGCTACCGCACCGTGCTGTTCGACCTGGTCGGCAGCGGCGCTTCGGACCTGGCCGCCTATGATTTCGATACCTATGCGCGGCTCGACGCGCATGGGGCCGATTTGCGCCAAGTCATCCATGCGGTCGGCGGCGGCCCCGTCATTTGCATCGGCCATTCCGTCAGCGCCATGAGCGCCTTGCTGGCGACGATCGCCGAGCCGGATCTGTTCGCCGCACAAATCATGCTGGCGCCGTCGCCGTGCTATGTCGACGATGCGGCGGCCGGCTACCGGGGCGGCTTCAGCCGTGCCGATATCGACGACTTGCTCGATGCCATGGAGAGCAATTACCTGGGCTGGTCCGCCGGCATGGCGCCCGCCATCATGGGCGCGCCCGGCCAGCCGGCGCTGGGGCAAGACCTGGTGAACAGCTTTTGCCGCACGGATCCGACCATCGCCCGGCATTTCGCGCAAACCACTTTTTTGTCCGACCACCGCGCCGTCTTGCCGCACAACAGCACGCCTGCCCTGATCGTGCAATGCAGCGACGACTTCATCGCACCGCCGTTTGTGGGCGAGTACCTGCGCCAGATGCTGCCGCACAGCAGCCTGCACGTGATCGAGAATGTGGGCCATTGTCCGCACATGAGCGTGCCCGACGCCAGCTACCGCACCATCCGTCATTTTCTCGATGGCCTGCACCTGTAATGCGCGACACGATGCCTTCCCTGCCTGATACCGGTACCCTGTTCCAGCACGCGGCTTGCGGCTTGCTGCTGTGCACGGCCGATGGCACCATCGTGCAGGCGAACGCCACCTTCTGTGGCTGGCTAGGCTATGGCGCCGGGGAATTGCTCGGGAAAAAGAAATTACAGGATTTGCTGACCATCGGCGGGCGCGTATTCCACCAGACCCACTGGCTGCCCCTGATGCAGATGCAGGGCAGCGTGTCGGAAATCTTGCTCGACATGCGCCAGCGCCAGGGGCAATCCATCCCCATGCTGTTCAACGCCGTGCGCCGCGAGCACGAGGGCGTGCGTTATGACGAGATCGCCGTCTTTGTCGCCAGCGACCGGCGCAAATATGAACAGCAGCTGCAGCTGGCGCGCAAGGAGGCCGGCGAGCTCAACGAGCAGCTGGCGGCCGCCGACCGGCGCAAGGACGAGTTCCTGGCCACCCTGGCGCACGAGCTGCGCAACCCGCTGGCGCCCATGCGCAATGTGCTGGAAGTGCTGCGCCTGGCGCAGCTCGACGACCCGCAACTGTGCTGGGCGCGGGACGTGCTGGGCCGGCAAGTGGGGCACATGACGCACCTGGTCGACGATTTGATGGAAGTGTCGCGCATCACGCAGGGCCGTCTGGAACTGCGCCGCGCCAGCGTGGAACTGGCGCCCGTGGTGGAAGCGGCCCTGCACAGCGTGGCGGAGCTGGCCGCGCAATCCGGCCACAAAGTGCTCGTGGAGCAATGGCCGCAGCCCATCTGGCTCGACGCCGATGCCACGCGCCTGGGGCAGATGATCGCCAACCTGCTGACCAACGCCGCCAAGTACACGCCCGCCAATGGCGTCATCGGGCTGGAGGTGGCCTGCACGGCAAACGAAGTACACATTACCGTGCGCGATTCGGGCATTGGCATCGCGCCCGGGCACCTGGACAAGGTGTTCGAGCTGTTTTCGCAGCTGGAGCCGGCCCTGTCGCGGGCCCAGGGCGGCCTGGGCATCGGCCTGTCTCTCGTGCGGGGCCTGGCCGAATTGCATGGTGGTAGCATCAGCGCGCACAGCGATGGCGTGGGGCAGGGCAGCACCTTTGTATTGCGCCTGCCGTTGCCGGCCGTGCCTTTGCTGGCGCCGCCCGAGCCCAACCGCCGCTTGCTGGCCGGCACGCGCGAGGGCAAGGTGCTGGTGATCGATGACAGCGCCGACGCGGCCGAAAGCCTGGCGCTGGCGCTCGACATCCTCGGCTATGACGTGCGCACGGCCTACGACGGCACGGCCGGCATGGCGGCGGCGCACAGCTTCATGCCGCAAGTGATATTGCTCGACATCGGCTTGCCGCACATGAATGGCTACGACGTGGCGCGGCTGCTGCGTAGTGAACCCTGCGGCAAGGATGCCATCCTCGTGGCCGTCACGGGCTGGGGCCAGGACAAGGACCGCCAGATGGCGTCCGATGCGGGCTTTGATTTGCACCTGACCAAGCCCGTGGATTTTTATGAGCTCGATGCGGTGCTGCAAAAGATGCTGCAGGCGGAGTGAGCCGGAACCGGTCATGGAAAAAGCGCATGACGGAATGGAATACCGCGCCGGGCGATGCCGGCCGATGCCAGGCGGCCTGTCTGGATCGCTGTGATGGCGTGCTGGCTGCTCCAGCTTGGGCTCAAGGCGCTCCCCCCCTTGGTCCTCCAGGCCGCCAGCGCCACGCACTGGTATGTCTTGCAGGCCGCTATTTTCATAGGCTCTGCCATTGCCGCTGGACTGGCTGCCAGGCTGGCGCCGGGCAAGCCGCTGGCGGTGGCCTCTGCGCTCGTCGTCCTAAGCCTGTTGTCGGCCTGCTTCGAGCAATTTCCCCAGGCCATGTCTGCCATTATGGCGCTCGTCTGGTTGGGCGGGTCATGCCTGGGGTTGATAGTGGGCGTGTCGCTGGCGCGACAATGGGCGCGGAACGCAAACTGAAACAAGGCCGAGGACGGCGTAGCCGTTTCGCCCCGCATAATGGAAAGCATGGAACAACTGATAGAACTTGAAATCGCCGTATTCCAGCTGCGCATGGGATTTAGCCGTGCCGACAGCTGCGTGGACTGGGCCGTGGAACGCCTACGCCTGGACGAGGAGGGTGACGACCTGGAGGTCGTGCTGCTGGCCAGCGCCCGTGGCCGCGACGAGGTGCTGCCGCTGGCCGACGTGATCATCGAGCGTTACCGGGGCGTGCAGCGGCTGCCTGAGCAATTTCTGGCAGGCAAATATATCGTCGAGTTGCGCGCCGCCTACTTGGCGGGCCGGGAAAGCGTGTCGTCGCTCGATGCCATCTTTACTCGCCTGTATCCGGCGCTTGACTACCCGGACTGGCTGGTGATGCTGAGCCGCAATTGCGAATACGCGACGGACGTTGCCAATTTCGAGCAGCCGTTCGAGGATGAGTTTCGCTATATCGCCGGCCTGTGGACGCAAGCGGAGAGCCTGGCCGCGTTCGAGGGAGTATACCGCCGGGAAACGTCCAATGGGCACGATATAAGGTAATCGCGGTAGTGGCGCTGCTGGCGGCATCGTCGTCAGGCAGCCAGCAGCGCCGGTGGCCCGCGCCTGTATTTATTCCATGCGATAGAGGTTGGGGCCGAAAGGCGTGGATGCCATGTTCTGCAGCAACTGCATGCGTTCTGGCAAGCGACTGGCGATGAGCAGTGCCAGCACGCACAGCGCCGGGCTCAGCCATTGCCAGCCCGACAGCACGGTTTGCACGTAGGTCAGCAGCACGGTGCCTGCAATGATGCACCAGAGCCCGAATCTTTTCAGCACCAGCACCATGGCAAAAACGAGGATGGCCGAGTCCATGGAAAAATACCAAGGCGCAAACGCTGCTTGCGTCGCCACCAGCAAGGCGCCGCCGACGCCGCCAATCAGGCCGGCGGCCACGTGGTTGCCGGCACGCGCGGCGGGAGCCATTCTATGGAGCAGGTACAGTAGGCCGGACGCGGCTGCCACCACCAGCATGCCCGCCACGAAGATGCTGCTGCTCTCTGTGCCGGATGGCGTGGCCTCCACCAATGGGCGGATCAGCGGTTCCGCCCGCGCAGCGCCACCAGGATAGGCGGGATTGCCCAGTTGCGCGATGAATGGCATGGCGGTAGCGTACACGGCCAGCGACACGATGGCGCAGGCTTCCACCGGCAGCGTGCGTGCCCAGAAATACATCAGGGCGGCAAGCGTGGCGGTGGCGGCTCCTGCGGCCACGAGCAGTAGCCATGGCGGCAACGGCTGGGCGATGGCATCGGCTCCGCCGAGCATGGCGTACACGCAGGCGCCCGTCGCCGGATAGATCAGGTAGCCCAGCGCAGGCAACTGCGCGCGGCCCACGGCGCAATACAGGCCGATGGCGATCACGATCACTGGCGTGCTCTGCCTCAGACGGGGTGTCAGGCTGAAGGGCAACAGAAAATCCAGGATCGTCCCGGCCAGCACGAGGGTGGCGATGATGGCAAAGGCACGGACATGGGAATCGGGCGTGTCGCTCCGCGCCGCCACCGGCAGCGCTGCGCCATGCATGGGCGTAACCGGTCGCCACAGCCGGCGATGGCGCATGCCCCAGGCGAGCGCCAGCAGCACCAGCATCATGACATCGCTCGTCTCGCTGTTCAGGGCACCGCCGCTTAGCTCCGCCATATACGTGGCGTAGCCGGCGCCGAGGAGGCCCAGTGCCAAGCCCGCGACGGCGCCGCCCTTGACGTTTCCGAGTCCGCCGGCCAACGCCGCCACCAAGGGCGCCACCAATGGCGCTAAGCCGATGGAGATGACCACAGTCCTGGCAGCACCGAAGGTCAGGGTCTCCCCCACGCCGCTTGCCGCACCGAGCAGCCCCGCCCACAGCAGGGCTGCGCGCTGGCGCTCGGTGGCCGGCGTGCCGGACGCCGTAGTGGCGGGGAAATAGAGCGGGCACAGGCAGATCAGCAGCATGCCCGTCGCCACAATCACGAGTGGTGTCAGCGGCAGCACGGCACCGCCAGGCTTGATGACATCCGGGCCCGGTAAAAAGGCGGGCAGCATCTGCTGGTTCCAGGCCACGGACGCGATCATCAGGACAGCGATGGCGCTGACCAGGCCTGCCAGCAATTGTTCCACCGGCGTGGCCCGGCGCATGTGCCGCCAGAAATGGCGCTCGTACAGGAACAGCATGAGGGCGGCTGCGGCCCAGCTTGCTGCCAGCACCAACAGCAGCATGGCGTAGGCGGGCAGACCATCCAGCGAGCCTTGCAGCCAGATGACCGCCGTGCTGCCGAGCATGGCCGCCACGCTTGGCACGGCGGCAAAGCCCAGACAGAGTGCGCCGTATTCACGGTACAGCAAGCTGTGGCCGCTGGCCGCCAGCGAGGTCAGCATGCCCAAGGCGAGGCCATTGCAAAGCAAAAGGAGCAAATCCCCGTTCATCATGCCGCAGCCGGAGCGTGTGCTACGTCCTGTTTGCTGGCTTTTGCGCCGGTGCCCACGGCCAGGGCCTCTGCCTGAACATTGCCGCCATGAACGATGATCCCATTGTTGAGGATGGTGGTGCGCCGTTCGCGGATATCGGCATTGTCGTAGCCGTGCGCTTCGAGGAAGTCGGCCAGCTCGTCAAGCAGCTTGCGTTCGATTAATTTTCGGTTGAAATCTTCGTCCGAGCGCTGGAAGTAATGGCGCCACGCGGGCGCCGACAATGCTTCGCGCAAGCTGGTGCTGGCGCCGAAATTGTAGCTGGCGCTGTATTCGATATGCTCCGCGCGCTCGCGCACATATTTGTCCATGCTGAAGGATTCGGCAAAGCTGGACAATTCGTCGGCGAGCAGTAGCAGCGTGGCGCCAAACGCCATGAAGGGGCCAAGCACGCAGGCGGCCAGCCAGCGCTGCAAGCGTTCCTGCCAGCGGATCTTGGCCACTTTGTCGACCTTGCGGTAGGAGTCTTCCACCGGACCGAGGAAGTAGCGGTTGAATTCGACATACAAGCCGTTGCCGCGCAACACAAAGCGGACATAGTAAGTGGTGATGATTTCGCCACCCCAGTCGACAATCTGCACGCACAGATAGTGGCGCATATGCCGCTCGCTGGTGCCCAGACATTGCGCCAGGCGCGCGGCAGCGATCACCTGGGCAGGACGTTGCCATTCTCCGAAGCACAGGTCTTCCGGCCCGCGCGCCTGCGTTCCATGGACAAAAACGGGATCCATGCAGCGCAAGCCGGGCAGCTGCATGGCTTGCAGTGCTGCCTTGATATGCGCGTACAGCTGCGTTGCCGTGAATGGCGTGACGGCCTGTTTTGCGCTCTCGCCGCGGGGCGCATTCAGCGCGCAGTTGAATGACCAACCGCTTTCCTGGATGCCGGCGCCGATGAACGGGATGAAGCCGCGGTACAGGATCAGGTTCTGCCCGGGGACGGGCAGGGCGTCTTCGATGCGCTTGGGAATGGGGTGCTGTCCATATTGCTGCACGCAGGCCGCATAGTTGAAGTTGCCGCGCCGAAAACCCTGCGCGTGGCGGTCGGCGGCGTTTGCGCGTCTGACGTTGGCGCCTGCCGCCACGAGTACGCCGAGCGCGATGAGCGCCGGTATGTCGAGCAGGTAGGCCAGCAGCATCAGCAGCACGGCGGCGGCGAAGGCGAGCCTGTAGCGCCGTTGCAGCTGTTCGCCGACCAGGCAAATCTGTATCAGCAGGCGCACGTCCAGGCCGAATTCCGGCGCCACGGCGTCATAGTTTTTATGGAAGAAATGCAGTATGCGGCGGCGAAAACCCAGGCCGCCAAGGAAGGCCTGACCACCGAGGAGGCGGATGACTTCCGCATCATCGTGCAGGTGCGCTGCCTGCTCAGCTTGCCTGGTGGCGGCTTGCTGCAGTTCTTCGGGTATGGGATCCGTCATGTTCGCCTCCGCCGCTTGTGTGCAATGCCATTACAGGCCGAAATACTGCAATGGCAAGCGCAGCGCGCTGGCGATCGCCTTGACGGGTGTCGCCAGTGCTACCACGTCGGCAATCACCACGCCGGCCATCTGCAGTTTGTCTTTCAGACTGTGCAGCATATGCTGTATCCCTTCGGGCTGCGTCTTGTCAGAGCGCACCATGTCAGCCATGGCTTGCGTTTCCTGTTTGACAATGGCTGCCGCACCGGCATTGAGGGGCAACTGAGCGATCGCTTGTTCTAGCTGGGCAATGGCATCCTGCAAGGTCTTCTGCGTGGCGCTATCGACTCTGGTGACCGTCTTGCTGGCAGACGCGTTTTGGCCAAAGGCAAATACGTCCGCAGTGAGGGTATTGGTGTGCAATGTATAGCTTTCCGTGGCAGGGGGCGCAGCGGGTTTCTTCATGATCTTTCTCCCGGAGAAGGAAAAATACATTGAAAGCATATTTAACAATAGGGTAAAACATGGAGCACGATTTGCGCTAGAACAAACGCGATGTGGGAAGGGCGGGATCGAGAAGGGGGGGGCGCTGCGGAGGAGAAAGAGGGGAGTGCCGGGCGATGCGGCCGCCTGACCCGGCAGCCGCTCGCTTGGATTACTTAGATTATCAAGCCGGCTGCGCGCCGCTCACATTGCGGCTGCGATTTTCCACCAGCACGGAAATACCGAGCACGACGATGCCGCCGCAGGCCAGCATGGCGCCCACCCAGCCCGTCGAGCGCAAGCCCATGCCCATGGCGATGGCGATGCCGCCGGCCCACGCGCCCAGCGCGTTGGCGATGTTGAAGGCGGAGTGGTTGAGGGCGGCGGCCACCGTTTGCGCGTCGCCGGCCACATCCATCAAGCGGGTCTGCACGGCCGGGGCGACGGCGATGCCGGCGCCGATGGCGAACAGGTTGATCGCCGTCAACCAGACATTGCTGCTGGTATAGGTAAAGGCGGCCAGGGCGGCCACGTTCCACAGCAGCACGCCGAAGATGGTCCACAGGCGCGAGCGGTCGGCCAGCCAGCCGCCGATCAGATTACCCACGGTCATGCCGATACCGATAATGGCCAGCAAGATGGAAATGACCAGGGGCGACACTTTTGTCACTTCCAGCAGGGTTGGCGTGATAAACGTGTAGACGGCGAACATGCCGCCGAAGCCGATCGCCACCATCAGCAGGGTCAGCCACACTTGCAGGCGGCGGAAGACGCCCAGTTCGCGGCGCGGGCTCGAATCGCCGGCAGCGACCATGGGCACGAAGATGCGCACCATCAGCATGGTCAGCAAGCCCAGCGCGGCGACCAGCAAAAAGGCCGAGCGCCAGCCCAGAGTCTGGCCGATATACGTGGCCAGCGGCACGCCAAAGATATTCGCCACGGTCAAGCCCATCAGGACGCGGGCCACGGCCTGGCCACGCCGGTCCGGTTCGGCCAGGGCGGCCGCCACCAGCGCCGCCACGCCAAAGTAGGCGCCGTGCGGGATGCCCGCCACGAAGCGGGCGACGACCAGCAAGCCGTAGTTGGGCGCGATGGCGCTGAGCAAGTTGCCGCCAGCGAACATCAGCATCAGACAGATCAGCATCAAACGGCGCGGCATGCGCGCCAGGAAGATCGTGATCAGGGGCGCGCCGATGACCACGCCCAGCGCGTAGGCGCTGATCATGTGGCTCATCTGCGGCAAGGTCGTGCCCAGGTCGTCGGCCACCACGGGCAGGATGCTCATGGAGGCGAATTCGCCCGTGCCGATGGCGAGGCCGCCGATGGCCAGGGCCAGGTCGGCATAGCCAGCGCCAAAAGGCGCGGTGACGCGCGGAATCAGGGGATCTACGGAGGCGTGCATGTTCTTGTTAGTTGGGTAAAGAATGACAGGGCGGAGGGGCGCGCAGTGGCCCAGCCGGAGGTGGCAATGCGCCACCAGAATCGACGGATGGCCGGTATTTTCGGGCTAGAAGAGCTGCCCAAAGACAACATTGTAAAAGATTCGGGCAAGCTCTGCAGGACGCCGGCTAAAATTTGCTGCACCGCACACAACAGCGTTTGCTCTTGTTGTTAACGATAACACGGAATCTGCGCGATTCCGCCACAGGGAGAGCGAAGAAAAGCTGGCTGTGGCGGAAATGGTCTTCCTTGCGTATTACTTCGCTAACGATTGCTGCAGCGCTTCCAGTCCCGCCACATAAATGCCGTGGAACAGGTCCGTCACTTCCTGCTCGCTCACGCCCACCGGCGTGAAGCGGCCCGACCAGGTGACCCGCGCGCCATCGCTGCCGGCAAGTGGTTCCACTTTCAGGGTGGACAGGTAATCGGCGGCGGGAAACGGCGCCTGCAGGATGGAATAGCTGTAGCTGCGCGCTGCATTGTCGTACGCTTCCAGCTGCTCGACGATGACGTCGCCGGCCGGGTTGGCCAGGTGGCGGATGCGGCCCCCTGCGCTTAACGTGCTGCTGGGAATATAGGGCAGCCAGTCGGGCAGCGAATTGAAGCCCCCGATCAGTTGCCACACTTGTGCCGGCGTGGCGGCGATGTCGATCGAAGTAGTGGTATGTGCCATGATGAATTCCTTGTCTATATCAGAGAGTGTCGCCGGGCAGGGGCGCGAAGGCCGATACCAGTTGCTCGGCACGCATGTCTTGCCAGAATGCAGCGGGGATGACGCTGTTCAAGGCTGCCAGGTCTTCGGCCAGGCGTTCCGGACGGCTGGCGCCGGGGATCACGGCGGCCACGGCCGGATTGGCCAGGGAAAATTGCAGGGCGGCCGCCTTGACGCTGACGCCATGGCGTGCGGCAATGGACTTGATGCGTTCGACTTTGGCAATGATCTCGGGCGAGGCTTTCTGGTATTCGAAATGCGCGCCGCCGGCCAGGATGCCTGAACTGTAGGGGCCGCCCACGACGATGTCGACGTTCTGTTTTGCCGCGGCAGGCATCAGGCGCTGCAGCGCGCGTTCATGGTCGAGCAGGGTGTAGCGGCCGGCCAGCAGGAAGGCGTCCGGCTGGGCTTCGGCCAGGTCCAGGGTCAGTTCCAGCGGTTCCACCTTGTTCACGCCCACGCCCCAGGCCTTGATGACGCCTTCTTCGCGCAAGCGGGTCAGCACGCGAAAGGCACCCGTGCGGGCAATCTCGAATTGCGCCAGCCAGTTGTCGCCATGAAAATCCTGGGCGATGTCGTGGACCCAGACGATATCGAGGTGGTCCGTATCCAGGCGTTTCAAACTGTCTTCGATCGAACGCATGGTGGCGTCGGCCGAGTAGTCATCGACAATCTTGTTCTTGCGGCCAAATTCGAACAAGCCGCCTTTTTCGCCCAGTTCGCGGGCAGTGGGGTCTTCCAGTTCATCGAGGATCAGCCGGCCGACCTTGGTGCTGAGCACGTAATCGTCGCGGCGGCGCTGCTTCAGGGCGGCGCCCAGGCGCAGCTCGGCCAGGCCGGCGCCGTAGAACGGGGCCGTGTCGAAGTAGCGGATGCCCGATTCCCACGCCGCGTCGACGGTTGCCAGCGCTTCCTGTTCTGGAATGTTGCGGAACATATTGCCCAGCGGCGCCGTGCCGAAACCCAGTTTGCCTGTCAGTAAGTGTTTGATTGTCATGATGTTTTCCTTCAATGTGTGGATCAGTGAAGACAGAATAGCTGGACAAGTTAAGCCTGTCCAAGACATAATTGGAGCAACTTGAGTCCTGAAAGGTCTTATATGTTGGACATACGCCAATTGCAATACTTCATCGCCGTCGCCGAGGAAGAACACGTGGGGCGGGCCGCCGAGCGCCTGCATATTTCCCAGTCGCCGCTGAGCCGGCAAATCGCCCAGCTCGAAGACAGGCTGGGCCTGACCCTGTTCGAGCGCAGCGCCCAGCGCATCCGCCTGACGCGCGATGGCCATACCTTCCTGGCCGAAGCGCGCGCGTTTATCACCCACGGGAATCGCCTGGAAGCGCTGGCGAAACGGCTGGGGCGCGGCGACGAGGGTGGCCTGTGCATAGGCTACATCGAAAACGCCATGCATGCGGGCGTGTTGCCGGACGGCTTGCGCGCCTTGCGGGCCACGCGGCCGCAAGTGCACGTGGCCCTGTACAACCTGCATTCGGCCGAGCAGATCGAAGGCTTGCGCCAGCGCAGCCTCGATATCGCGCTGCTGTGCGAGCCGCCGCTGCCGAACGACCCGGACCTCGATTGCGCGCAAGTGCTGAGCGACCCCATGCTGCTGGCCTTGCCGGAAACGCACCCGCTGGCGCACAAGGCCGAGCTGAGCCCGGAAGATCTGGCGGGCGAGGAATGGATTGCCGTGCTGCACAAGGAAGGCGTGCTGAAACACGATAATTTCATCGCCGCCTGCGCGCGCGCCGGTTTTACGCCCGATATCCGCATGGAAGCGACGGAGCCGCTGACGGCGCTGGGCCTGGTGGCGGCCGGGCTGGGCATGGCCATGATCCAGCACAGCCTGCGCCAGCACGCGCCGGCCGGCGTCGTCGTAAGGGAATTGCCGTGGTTCAGTTATCGCACGCCCCTGTGGCTGGCCTGGCACAAGGTGAACTTGCGTCCGCTGGTGGGGATTTTCCGCGCAACCTTGCTGCAGCAGGCGGGCGCAGTCGCTTAGCAACACCTAACAAAACCGTAGCGAGCGGGATGAGTTGTGGCTGAGAAGCGGAGCTGTGCTTGAGCACAGTGAGCATCGGAGGCCGCAAATCGCGACGCGCAGTAGGTTTGGTTAGTGTTCTAGATTTTCCTGGCGTGCTTCAAGTGCAAGGGCAGCCACCACCACATGCAAATGATGAGCGCGCCCATCAGCACGCAGGCGATGATGCCGACGACGTGGCCGAACACTTCCGACATCACCAGGTTGGTGCCTAAGATAAACGCCAGCGCCAGGGAAAAGGCGCCGCACATCATGATGCGGTCGGCCACGCGCTTGAAGCGTTCGCGGTCTTGCAGGGGGCGCATCACGCGGTGCTGGATGGCTGGCGCGCTGAGCAGCACCAGGCTGGTCATGGACAGGAAAAACGTCAGCAGGAAGACGATTTTTTCCGCCTGCACGATCTTCGCGAAGCCGCCATTGAAGGGCAGGATGATGAGGAAAGCCGTCAGCATCTGCGCGCCCGGCAAGAGGATGCGCAATTCGCTGAGCAGGTCGGACAAGTCGCCTGCGTCGCCTGGCTGGTCATTTTCATCCTGGTGTTGCGCTGGTGGCATGGGACCGTCCTCGTGATGGTAATGGAGCCAGTCTACCCGGCAGTGCCTTGCCTGACTGTGGGCGGGCGCACCTTCAGAAGCATTGCATGCCGCGCCCAGGCAGGCGGGCGGCGTATTCGCGCAGCCGCCACAGCGGCGTCGAGACGATGGCCGTGGCGCTGTGCGAGGCGTCGTGGCCACAATGGCCGCAACTGTGGCGACGGTGCGGTGCCAACGCGAAGCTGCCCAGATCCAGGTGCGGGTGGCTGCAGCGGGCGCAGTCGCTGCAGCCCAGCGGTGCGCCAGCCTGCAGCGCGGCGGCGAACGCTTGCGCGGCGGGCGGCGTGATATTCAGTTGCACTATGTCGGGAGGAAACAGGCCGAGCAGGGCGCGGCAGTCGATGGCCAGCGCGGCCGCGTCGCGCGCCAGCAGGGCGCCGCCGTCATTGGCCCGGGCGCGCAGTTGCAGCAAGCCATCCGGGCCCAGGCGCAGGGTGCTGGCGTGGAATTGCATGGGGTCGAACAATTCCGGATACAGCACATAGCCCATGGGGCTGGCGTGCTGGCGGCAACGCATGGGCTGTGTTGCTTGCCAGCCGGCCAGATCGGCTTGCGTGCCCCAGTAGCACTGGTGCGTGCGGCACCAGTGGCGCGCCGCGCCGTTGCGAAATTTTCCAGCGGGCAGCAGATCGCACAGGACGATGGCGTCCAGCCCCGCACCGGCGCGAAAGTGGCCCGTGATGTGGGATGTGGTGACGGCAAGATGGCCCGTGCTCGCTTGCAGGGGCCAGCAGATGCCGGGCAGGGTCAGCGGTGTGTCCAATGGCGCCTCCCAGCGGCTATCGCCTTGCCAGCCGCTGACTGTCTGGAATGAAAAAGCCCGCCGATTCGGGCGGGCTGTGCTGACGGGGATGCCAAAAGCATGGCCCGGTCTATTCTTCCGTATCGGCCAGGGTGACGATGGCGCGCGCCCATTTCGAGTATTTCAGGTTCGCCAGATCGCGCACGGTCTTAATATTGAATGCCTGCTTGAGCAGCTCCGCATCTTTCTCGCTCACGCCTTGCAGCGCGTCGACGGGGGCATCAGCGATTTCCTTGAACGTCTTTTTTTCGTAAGCCTTGTCTACCGCTTTATTGATGTTCATATGTTGATACTCCTCAGTAAGTAGGAAAATTAATTCTACACGTTTTTGCGCACGATCAATTTACGCTTGCAAGTTGTGCCGAACTAAATATGATGGAGGTGGGCGCCTCGACAGTGAGGCTGTCTGTGCGTTCGCCTTGGGATTGTAATTATGTCACTGTTATTATTCATAGTATAATTATTTCCATGGCGGAGAATGGTCTGCGCCATACCGACGCCGCAGTCACGCGGCACTAATCGATAGCGTTCAGGAGAATACGATGAGTTTGCTAGACCAACTTGCAGGACAGGCGATGAGCGCTTTGGGCAATAAAAGTGCTGACGGGGAAGCCCCATCGGGATTGATGGCCAGCGTGATGGACCTGGTTAACCAGCATGGCGGCTTGCCCGGCCTGCTGCAGAAGTTTCAGGAAAGCGGCCTGGGCGACCAGGTGGCCAGCTGGATCGGCACGGGCGCCAATGCGCCCGTGTCCGGCGAACAGATCAAGGATGCGCTGGGCAGCGACACGATCACCCAGATCGCCGAAAAAGCGGGCGTCGCACCGGACGCGGCCTCGGGCGGTCTGGCAGCCTTGCTGCCCCAGCTGATCGACAAGCTGACGCCCGATGGTCAGGTACCGGAAGGCAATGACCTCGTCAGCCAGGGCTTGAATATGCTCAAGGGCAAGATCTTCGGTTGATTCCCTGGTCTTGCAAGTGAAAAACCTCGCAGCGATGCGAGGTTTTTTTGTTTTCAGGCGGCGGCCATCATGCCGAAGTGGGGCTGCTCAGCAGTCAGCCGCGCCGTACTCCCCTCGACCAGATACGAGCAATAGCGGCGCCGCTCGGCGATGCCGCCGCGCCGCTCCATCAGTTCACCCAGCATGGCGACGGCATCGGCGGCCATCTTTTGCACGGGCTGGCGCAGGGTGGTGATGTCGTAGCTGAGCCAGCCGGACGCTTCCAGCGCGTCGAAGCCGGCCACCGACATCTGCAGCGGCACCTGGATACCCATCTGGTGGCGCGCCGTGTCCAGGCAGCCGATGGCCATGATGTCGTTGCCGCAAATGACGGCGTCCGGCACACGGCCCAGGCGGTCGATGACCTTGCGCAAGCCCCGTCCGCCGCTGGCATAGTCGTAGTTGCCGCTGACGACGATGGGCGCGGGCAAGCCCAGGGTCAGCAGCCGGTCCAGCATGCCAGCCTTGCGTTCCTGCGCGACGGCCGAGTCGCCGGGGCCGTCGATGATGGCAAACTGGCGGTGGCCCGCCTCGGCCAGGCGCGAGACCAGCAGGCGCGCCGCTTCGGCCTGGTCGCACAGCACGGCGTGCACGGCATGTTCGCGCGGGCTGCGGTTGAACAGCACCAGCGGCACGTCGCGCCGGCCGAATTCAGCCATCTGCTCGTCCGACAGGCAGGCGGCCACGACCGCACCGTCGACCTGGTATTGCCACACATCGCACAAGACCTTGCCAATGTCCGCTTCGCGTTCCAGGGTAAACAATAAGAGACGCTTGCCCAGGCGGGCGATTTGCTGGCTCAGGTCGGACAACACTTGCGGATAGTACAGATTGGCCAGGTTGGAAATGATGACGGCCACCAGGTTCGAGCGGCGCGTGATCAGGCTGCGCGCGGCCGCGTTCGGGATGTAGTCGAGGGTGATGGCCGCCTGCATGACCTTGGCATGGGTGGCGGGCGAGATGCTGGCGCCCGGCTTGAAGCAGCGTGACACGGCCGATTGCGACACGCCGGCCAGCAGGGCCACGTCATACGAAGTCACGCGTCGTCCGGCGCCGGGTATGGCGCGGGTGGTGGTGATGGGTGTCCGGGCTACAGTATTCTTTTTTCGCATATTGGTCTGGCAAGCAACCTGTCTCAAAGTATTCCTGCAGGCCCGGCCGCTTGTGACGGCCTGGGCGGGCAGAATGAGCATAGCGCAAAAGATTGCCTTATGGCAAGACTGCATGCTTATTCACGCTTATTGTTCATGTTGCAAAGAAATATGACTGAATGGCAAGTGCTCGGGCAGCCCCTCAATCGCTGCTGTCGCACGGCCCGCTGCCATAGGGGCTGAGGCGTCCCGGCGGATCCACGCGGCGGGCGCTGAAATCGCTGGCCAGGGTAGGCAATGGCCATTCCGCCGTGGCGCTCGCCTCCGTACCGCTGACGCTGCCCCGCACAGTCAGGACGACGTCCACCCAGGAACCGTAGTTGCGCGGATAGCTGACGGTGACGGTCGCCATGCCCAGCGCGTCGCTCAGGCCGCTGGCGCTGACGGTCAGGGGGATGCCCGGGTCGAGCGCGCCATTGCCGTTGCGGTCGTAGGCGGCGTCAAAAATGCCGTTGCGCAAGACGTCCTCGTTGGCGCAGCTGTAGTGGGGCAGGGCCAGGCGCCAGACGCCCGTGTCGGGGAACTCGGGCTTGTCCGCTTGCCATACATAATATCCCTTGGCGTAGCGGCTGGGCCAGGCGGCGGCCGTGATGGCAACGCCGGGCACGGCATTGCCGGCGCTGTCGGACACGAATACGGCAAAGTCCTTCTGCAGCACGCTGGCCGAATGCTCGCGCAGCAGGCTGCCCGTGCCCAGCTTGATCGACAGCGCTTGCCGCGCCACCGTCAGGCGCACGAGGGCCGTGGCCGCCGCTTGCGGCGCGCCTTCGATGCGGGCCTGGATCAGCACGCCGTCGCGGCCGCTGTCGGCCGGCCCCGCCACATACACGGCGCGCGCCAGGCCGTCGCTGCCCGTCAGCACCCGGCCCGCCTGCCGCAGGTAGCCGCCGCTGGGGTCGCTCAAGATACTGAACAGCACAGGCGCGTTCTTGACCAGGTTGTTGACGGCGCCATCGCGCACGACGGCGCCGATGGTGCTGATGCTGGTCCTGGCATTGTCGGCCGAAGTGGTCGTATTCGCGCGCAGCACTGCCGGATCCGCTTGCACGGTCAGCTTGCTGGCAGGACTCAATGGCGCGATGAATTCCAGCCGTGTTTGCGCCGTGGGCCCGCCTGCCACGGCGGCCGTGATGGTGGCCACGCCCGCGTTGGCCGATTGCACATAGCTGCGCGGCAAGTTGCCATCGCTGAAAATCAGGCTGGCGGGCAAGGCCTGGCTGCAGGCACTGTCCGCAAACAGGCTGCCGCGCGAGGTCGACAGGCTGGCGCTGCCCGCTTGCGCCACGCCCGCTCTGTCATAGCGCGCGTCGATGGGCTGGCACGCCAGGGTGGCGATCTCCGGCAGCACGTCCGCACCGCTGGCGTCCTGGCCCACGGCCGGGCTCAGGCGCAAGTCGCTGCCGGCCACGGCATACACCTGCGTGGTGGCGGCGCCCAGGGCGCTGACGGACACGGCATCCTTGCCCAGGCTACCCGCCGTCAGGCGCAGCACCAGCTGGCCTTGCGCATTGCTGAGCGCCGCGCCGCCGTCCTTGACGCGCACGCCGTTGCCGCCACCCGTGCTGTAGGCGATGGCGGCGCCGGCCACGGGTTTGCGCGCCGAGTCGCGCACGGTGACGGTGAGGTCGGCACCCTGGCCCAGCAGCAAGGCGGCCGGCCCCAGCACTTCCACGCTGCTGCCCGTGACGGCCACCGTACCCTTGCCGCTGCGCGTGCCGACATGCGCCGTCACGGTGATGCTGCGGTTGCTGTTGGCGCCGCCCGTCCCCAGCAAGGCGCGCGCCTGGCCGTTCTTGTCCGTCACGGCATCGACGCTGCCGAGGATGCCGGAATCGGCGGCAAAAGAAATCTTTGCGTTTGGCAAGGCCAGGTTGGCGCCATCCTTGACGAGGGCCGTGACGCCCACTTCACTGCCAGCCAATCCCGCCGAGGCCAGTTCCGTGCTGGAAAAGACCAGGTTGACGGCGCTGGCCAGGCTGGCCGGCTCGGGCGGCGTGACCGGCGGAATCACGGGTGGCGTCACGGGCGGGGTGACTGGCGGCTTCACGGGCGGCACGGTGGGCGGCGGGCTGCCGCCGCAGCCTGCCGTGCTGTGCAGAGAGCAGCCGGCGCCGGCCTGGGTATCGGCCGAACCGCCGCCGCAGCCGGCCAGGGAAACGAGGAAGGCCGCCAGCAAGGTAGCAGGCAGCAAAACAGCGGGCAGGTGGCGCGGGTGGCGCAGGCGGGCGAGGGGCACGATGGGTCTCCGGGAGCTGGCCGAGTTGCTCGGCATCACTTCCAAGAGTAGCTTTTGCGCGCGGCCGCTACTTGATGCAAAGCAAGTTTATGCTGTTGACCCCGTCGAACGGGTTTTGCTGGTGCAATGGCCTGCCTTCTGATAACATAACGCCCCTTTATTCAGGGAAGGGTCGACATGGCCAATGCTTGCGGCGTCGATTTCGGCACGTCAAATTCCACGGTAGGCTGGGCACGTCCCGGGCAGAGCACCATGCTCGGCCTGGAAGATGGCAAGACGACCTTACCGTCCGTTGTCTTCTTCAATGCGGAAGACGAGGAAGTCAGTTTTGGCCGCGCGGCGCTGGCCGGCTATCTGGCCGGTTACGAGGGGCGCTTGATGCGCTCGCTGAAAAGCTTGCTGGGTACCAGTCTCATCGATGGCCAGACGGAAGTGGGTGGCCGCGCCTTGCCATTTCGCATGTTACTGGCGCAATTCATTGGCGAAGTGAAACGCCGCGCCGAGCAGTCCGCCGGCCGCGAATTCTCGTCCGCCGTGTTCGGCCGTCCCGTCTTCTTTATCGACGACAATGCGCAAGCCGACCAGCTGGCGCAAGACACGCTGGCCGAAGTGGCCCGCTCCGTCGGTTTCAAGGACGTCGCCTTCCAGTTCGAGCCGATTGCCGCCGCGTTCGACTACGAGTCGCAAATCGACAAGGAAGAACTGGTGCTGATCGCCGACATCGGCGGCGGTACGTCCGACTTTTCGCTGGTGCGGCTGTCGCCGGAACGGGCGAAAAAGACCGAGCGGCGCGACGATATCCTCGCCACCGGCGGCGTGCACATCGGTGGAACGGATTTCGATAAATACCTGAGCCTGTCTTCCGTCATGCCTCTGCTCGGCTACGGCAGCCGCCTGCATAACAATAGCGAAGTACCTTCCAGCTATTATTTCAACCTGGCGACCTGGCACACGATCAACCTGGCGTACACGAAGAAGATCTGGGTGCAGCTGGCCGACGTGTGCCGCGATGCGCGCGAGCAAGACAAGATGGGGCGTCTGCAAAAGCTGATCGACGAGCGCGCCGGCCACTGGCTGGCCATGAAAGTGGAAGAGGGCAAGATTGCCCTGTCCGACGCGGCCGAAGTGCAGCTGGAACTGGATCGTCTGTCGCCCGCGCAAAGCCTGTTGCTCAAGCGTACGCAGTTCGACGACGCCATCGGCCACCTGTGCGGTTCCGTGGAAGAAACCGTGCTGCGTCTGCTGCGCGACGCGGGCGTGGCGCCGGAAGCCGTCGACACCGTGTTCTTCACGGGTGGCTCCAGCGGCGTGCGCTTGCTGCGCGAAAAGATCGCCGCCCTGGTGCCGGCTGCGCGCAAGGTCGAGGGCGATCTGTTCGGCAGTATTGGCGCGGGACTCGCGCTGGACGCCGTGCGTAAATTTGGTTGATAATCATCACCCATTGCCGCACCCACGAAAGAACGCCCCATGAATGTGTTTGACAAACCGATCGTCATGATCGACTTCGAGACGACCGGTTTATCGCCCGACATGGGCGACCGCATCACGGAAGTGGCGGCGCTGCGCATCGAGGGCGGGCGGATCACGGACCGCTATGTAACCCTGATCAACTGCAATGCGCGCATTCCCTCGTTCATCACGGGCTTGACGGGCATCACGCAGGCGATGGTGGACAAGGCGCCGCCCGTGGCCGAGGTGGTGCCGCAGTTGCTGGATTTTATTGGCAGCGATGCCTTGTCGGCGCACAATGCCAGCTTCGATGAGAAATTCCTGCGCGCGGAAAGCGCCAGGCTGAACCTGACACCGGCGCACCAGTCGCTCGTGTGTTCCTTGAAACTGTCGCGCCGCGTGTTTCCCGGCATGGCCAGCTACAAGCTGGGCTTGTTGTCCAGCCAGTTGGGCATCGCCTTCAAGAGCGCCGCCCACAGGGCTGAGTCCGATGCGGAAGTGGCGGCGCAAGTGCTGATCCATATCGGCCGCCATTTGCGCAGCAGCTATGGCATCGCCGATGTCGACGCGGATTTGCTCGTGTCGCTGAACAAGTTGGCCGCCGCGAAAGTACCGCAATTCCTGCAAAAGCACCCGTCGCGCCGTTGAGCGCCGTTCCCCTCTAAGCAGGCTCATCAAAACGATATAATTTTGTTATTTCGTTTGAGCCTGCTCAAGTCCTTCCCCCGCATCGAATTTAAAATTTAAGCAACACACGATTTCGCCGCCCTGGGCCGCCGTTTTGCGCGTGCTGCCGGCAAGCGCAATGTGGATGGGGGCGCACATGGACAAGCACCATACTGCCAGAGATAGCCATCAGGCGTATATCTGGTTCCGCACGGCGGCCGAGCAGGGCAATGCCTACGCCCAGTTCAACCTGGGATTGATGTACAAGAAGGGTGAAGGCGTGGCGCAGGACGATGCGCGCGCCTTTGTCTGGCTACGCCTGGCCGCGTTGCAAGGGCTGGCCTTCGCGCAGAACCACCTGGGCGCCCTGTATTATCACGGCCGCGGCGTGGCGCAGAGCGACGAGGACGCCGTGCTGTGGTTTCGCCGCGCGGCCGCTCAGGGCGATGCCTCGGCCCAGCAAAACCTGGGGCAGATGTACCGCAAGGGACGGGGCGTGCTGCAGAGCGACGAGCTGGCCCTGGCGTGGTTTTACCGCGCCTCCGAACAGGGCGTGGCCAGCGCGCAATCGCTGTTGGGCGAAGCCTATGCGCAAGGGCTGGGGGCGAAAAAGAACGATGCGCTGGCCCTGGCCTGGTTCCGCAAGGCCGCCTTGCAGGGCGATGCGCAGGCGCAGCTGAACCTGGGACTCGTCTACAAGCGGGGCCAGGGCGTGGTGCAGAGCGATGCGCAGGCGCTGGCCTGGTTCCGCCAGGCCGCTGCCCAGGGCTTGGCCGTGGCGCAGCGGCAACTCGGCGTGGCGTATGCGGAAGGCCTGGGCGTGGCGCCCGACCAGCTGCGCGCGTATGCCTGGCTGCAGCGGGCGGCCGAGCAGGACGACGCCGACGCCCAGTTCAACCTGGGCCTGATGCTGGCGCGCGGCCAGGGCGTGGACAAGGACGAGGCGCGTGCCGTCGTCTGGTACCGGCGTGCCGCCATGCAAGGCCATTGCATGGCGCAATACAATCTGGGCGGCATGTTTGCGGGTGGACGCGGCGTGGGCCGCGACTTGCGCCAGGCACTGGACTGGTACGCCAGGGCGGCGGACCAGGGCGCGTCGAATGCGCAGTTCAACCTGGGCGTGATGTATGCCAACGGCCAGGGCGTGGAGCGCGACGAGGCGTGCGCCGTGCGCTGGTATCGCACGGCCGCCGAGCAGGGCGATGCGAGCGCGCAGAACAACCTGGGCGTCATGTATGCGAACGGCCATGGCGTGCCGCAAGACGACGGCCTGGCCGTGCAATGGTATGCGCGCGCGGCCGGCCAGGGCCATGCTCTGGCGCAATACAACCTGGGCGGCATGTATAACAGCGGGCGCGGCGTGGAGAAGGATCCCGTCTGTGGCTACATGTGGCTGGCACTGGCGGCCGAGGGCGGCGACAGCGGGGCTGCCAGGGCCAGGGAGGCGGCTGGCGCCAGGCTGGAGCCGGCCCAGCTGCAAGAGGCGCAGCAGCGCATGCGGCAATGGCACCAGGTGCGCTTCCCTGCGCGGCCTCCGCGCGACTGAAGCACTGGCACCGTGCGCGCGCGGACGCGTGCTGCATGCGATAATTGCCGGTAAGCATGTCGCGAAGGCGGCAAGGTTTTTGGCACAGTGAAAGGTGAACCATGGTAAGGCAGGCAGGCGAGGATGCATCCGAGCAAAAAGTCATCGATGACATCGCCACCCACGGCTGGCATGGCGTGCATATCGGTGCGGATGAAGAAGGTCCCGGCTATGCGTTCACGATAGGCGCTTGCCACAGTTTCGGCCAGCCTGAGTTCCTCATCATGGGCTTGCCGCGGGCCATGGCCCACCAGATACTCGATGTGGCGCTGGACGCCGCGCGCAGCGGCGCCATCACGGATTTCACGGCCACCACGGATGTCTTGCTGGAGGGCCATCAGTGCGCCTTCGTGCGCGTGCCCGTCGAGCAATACCGCAACTATGTCGGCTATGCGCGCTGGTATTACCAGGGCGATGATTTTACGCTGTACCAGATCGTCTGGCCGTCGCGCGATGGCCATTTTCCGTGGCAGGCGCAAGCCAGTGCGCAGTATGTGGAGAGCCAGCCCTTGCTGGGGCCGGCGCCGCTGCCCGCATGACGGCAGGCCCCGCCGTCAGCATTGTGACCGGCACGGCGACCGTGTGCGTGTTCGACCCGGCGCTCTTGCGCCACAAGCTGGAAGAGGACTGCGACTGGTGGAGCCTTCCCAGTGCGGAACTGGCGGCCGTGAATGCGGGGCAGGTGGCATTTTTCAACGTGGGCGGCGACGGCGCGTATGAACTTGCCTTGCACGCCGAACTTGCCGAACCGCATGTGGAAGTGCATCTGGCTGTCGTCTCGGGCCGCGTCTTCATCGGTGCCGGGGAGGATGTCACGGGTGGCGGCCTTGAACCGGACACGGCATACGGCGGCCTCTTCGTGGATGTGCCTGTGGGCAGCTACCGCGTGCAGGCGCGCCGCGACGGCGCGCATATCAGCCTGGCATTCGTGCCCGATGCCTGCGGCAGCAATGCGTTTGGCGACCTCGTGCGTATTTGATCGTGCGTCTCCGATTCCCGTTCAGCTTCTGATTCTTGGCCCTGGCTACGCATCCATGCGCGCCACGCCCCCACCTTGCCGCCGGTCCAGGAACAGGCTGTTGCCGTGGATTTTCTTTGCCTGTTTCTTTGCTTCGGCCGCTTGCGTGGCGATCTGATGGTGCGTGTAGTACTGGTGCGCCTCGACCTTGATGACGCCCAGCGATAGGCTGATCAATGAGTAAAACACTTTCTTGCCTTGCCGGTCTTCGCTGATATAGCCGCCCCGTTCGCAGTCGCTGGTGCTGTAGTAGGCGAGGATGGCGGCCGCGAAGTCGTCCAGCATGGCCTGGCAGCGCGCTTCCCAGTCTTCGCTCTGGAACAAAATCATGAAATCGTCACCGCCGATGTGGCCGATGAAGTCGCGGTTCGGATCGCAATGGCCGCTGAGGATTTCTCCCGTCAGCTGGATCACGTCGTCGCCCTTGCGGTAGCCGTACACATCGTTGAAGGGTTTGAAGTGGTCGAGGTCGCAATAGCAGACCCAGAAGCGGCTGCCGCTGTGCAATAAGCGGTCGATATGCTCGTTGATGGGCACGTTGCCGGGCAGTTGCGTCAGCGGGTTGGCATAGCGGGCCGCGTTGATCTGCATCTGCGTAATTTCGCGCATCAGGTCGTGTCCCGTGCCCATGCCCAGGTAGCGGCCGTGTTCGGTAATGATGAAGCCGTTGAACAGGTGGTGGGCATCCGACTGCACCATGGTGTAGCTGAGTTCCTGCAAGCTCGTTTCGTGGTCGGCGATCAGGGGCGTGGCATCCATGAACAGGCTGCATGATTTCTTGCCATACAGTTCACGCTGGTAGGGGCGGGCGAAGTGGTCGATCATTTCGAAGCGGCTGATCAAGCCCAGCGGCACGCCGTCGTCGACGACGGGGATGATCATCAGCTTCGGGTCTTTCAGGAAGATGTCGTACACCTCGTTATTGTTTTTCTCAGGCGAAACGGCGATCACCCGGTGCAGCAGCTTGCGGATGCTGGCGCCATTCTTTTCCAGGCTGCTGCGCTGCGGATACACGGCCACGCCATTGCGCCCCAGCGCCTGCACCACTTCCGCCGGCAGGGCCCGTGCCGGCACCGCATTGGGCCGGCCCAGATGATAGCCTTGTCCGAACGCCACGCCCAGGTCGCGCAAGACCAGCAATTCCGTCTGCGCCTCGATGCCTTCGGCGATCACCAGCGTGCCCGATTTCTCCGCGATTTCCTGGATCGAGCGCACGAACTGCAGTTTCACGGGATCATTATTGATACCCTGGATGAAATGCATGTCGATCTTCACGTATTCCGGGCGCAGTTCCGACCACAGGCGCAGGCTGGAAAAGCCTTCGCCCAGGTCGTCGATGGCGATCTGGAAACCCATGTTGCGGTAGTGCAGCACCGCTTCGCGCATCAGCTCGTAGTCATACGTGGGCTGGTTTTCCGTCAGCTCGATGATGACGCGGTCCGGATTGATGCCGATGTGCTCGATGTATTCCAGGGTTTCGCCATGGCGGGCATTGCGCAGCAGCAGGCATTCGGGGCTGACATTGAGAAACAGCTTGCCCGGCAGCTGCAGTTCGGCAAAGCGCTCGAGCACCACTTGCCGGCACAAATGCTCCACTTCCAGGGTCAGGTCATGCGCGCGCGCCACCTTGAACAGATTCATCGGCGCGTGCAGTGGGCTGTCGGACGGTCCCCGTATCAAGCCTTCGTAGCCGATGATGTCGCCGCTGTGCATGTGGATGATGGGCTGGAACAGCGCGTTGAGCTTGCGGCCCGCCAGGATCTCGTGCAAGGCATCCGTCCCTTCGATGCTCATGGTGGCCGATGGCGGCTTCAGGTAAGCCACATTCGATGGCGTCGGGCCGGGCGGCGCGGCGGTGGCGGCAGGGAGGGCGAGAGTGTGCATAGGCGGATGTGGCGGCACGGCCTCTGGACGGGCCATGAACATGTTGCCGATAGTAAAGAAGATTTATGACAACTTGATGAAACGACTTTGTTTTTGATAATGTTTCTTGCATGAACGTCAGTTTGCCGATTCCGGCGAAAGCGAGATTTATCATGGCCATCCATGTAAATTACCCAAACAAAAGACGGCAAATCCATCCGATAACTGTGTTTTAAAAGTGGCAATCCGCGCTATGATTTCTCTTGGCGAAAGTCAACATAGGCAGCCGTGCTTGAGCGGTATGCTTTCCCCGACATCCAACAATGAGACGACAACCCATGCAATTACGTAGTGCAACCCTCATATTCAGCTTGATGGCCGCCTTCGGTGGCAATGCCCTGGCGCAAAGCGCCGCGATGCCATCGTGCCCGGCCGGCGACGGCGCTGCCGTGACGTATCCTGTCAGCAAAAAAGTCGACCAGCAAGACAGCTATTTCGGCACCACCATCGCCGATCCGTATCGCTGGCTGGAAGACGCCAACAGCGCGGAAACGGGCGAGTGGGTGACGGCGCAAAACAAGCTGACGCAGTCGTATCTGGGGACCATCCCGGAGCGCGCCGCGATCAAGCAGCGCCTGACCAAGCTGTGGAACTATGAGCGTTTCTCTACGCCAACGAAGCAGGGTGGCCGTTACTTCTACAGCCGCAATGACGGCTTGCAGAACCAGGCCGTGCTGTACACGGTGAAAAAACTGACGGACGAGCCCCGTCTGCTGCTCGATCCGAACACCCTGTCCACGGATGGCACGGTGGCGCTGGCCGGTACTTCGATCAGCCCGAACGGCAAGTATTTGGCGTATGCCACGTCCGCTTCCGGTTCCGACTGGAACGACTGGAAAGTGCGCGACATCGAATCGGGCAAGGATTTGACGGACCACATCAAGTGGGCCAAGTTCTCCGGCGCTTCGTGGACCAAGGACAACACCGGTTTCTTCTACAGCCGCTATGACGCGCCGAACGAAGCCACCAAGCTGGCCGATATCAATTACTTCCAGAAATTGTATTTCCACAAGATCGGCACGCCGCAAAGCGACGACGTGCTGGTCTTCGACCGCCCCGACCAGAAGGAATGGGCGTTTGGCGGCAGCACCGTCAGCGACGATGGCAATTACCTGATCATCACGGCCACGCAAGGCACGGAACGCAAGAACCGCATCTTCTACAAGGACTTGCGCCAGAAGAACGCCAAGGTCGTCGGCTTGCTGGAAGCGTTCGATGCTTCCTACTCCTTCATCGACAATGACGGCCCCGTATTCTTCTTCAAGACGGACAACAAGGCGCCAAAATCGCGCGTGATCGCCATCGATACGCGCAAGCCGCTGCCCTCCGACTGGAAGGAAATCGTGCCGCAAAGCGCTGAAACCCTCGTGGCCGTCAACCTGATCAACAACCAGCTGGTGCTCGATTACTTGAAAGATGCGCAAACGCAAATCAAGATCGTCGACCTGAATGGCAAGCTGGTGCGCGAAGTGGCCCTGCCGGGCATCGGTTCGGCTGGCGGCTTTGCGGGCAAGCGTGGCGATACGGAAACGTTCTACTCGTTTACCAGCTTCACGACGCCAGCGACCATCTACCGCTACGACATGAAATCGGGCAAGAGCAGCGTGTACCGCCAGCCGAAGGTTGATTTCGACCCGAACGCCTTTGAAACGCGCCAGCAATTCTTCACCAGCCGCGACGGCACCAAGGTGCCGATGTTCATCGTCTCGAAAAAAGGCATGAAGCTGGACGGCACGAACCCGACCTATCTGTACGGCTATGGCGGCTTCAATATTTCGCTGACACCGAGCTTCTCCGTGGCGAATCTTGCCTGGGTGGAAATGGGCGGCGTCTACGTGATGGCCAATCTGCGCGGCGGCGGCGAATACGGCGAAGCCTGGCACCAGGCTGGCACCAAGCTGAACAAGCAAAACGTGTTCGACGACTTTATCGGCGCGGCGCAATGGCTGGTGGACAACAAGGTCACCTCGCCATCCAAGCTGGCGATCGGCGGCGGCAGCAATGGCGGCCTGCTGGTGGGCGCAGCCATGACGCAGCGTCCGGACCTGTTCGCCGCGGCTATTCCGCAAGTGGGCGTGCTCGACATGTTGCGCTTCCACAAGTTCACCGTGGGCTGGGGCTGGGTGCCTGACTACGGTTCGTCGGACGATGCCGAGCAGTTCAAGGCGCTGGTGAAATACTCGCCGCTGCACAACCTGAAGGCGGGCGGTTGCTATCCAGCCACCATGATCACGACGGCCGACCATGACGACCGCGTCGTGCCTGCCCACAGCTTCAAGTTCGCCGCTGCGGCCCAGGCAGCGCAAGGCGGCGCGGCACCCGTGCTGATCCGCATCGACAGCAAGGCGGGCCATGGCGCCGGCAAGCCGACGACCAAGCAGATCGAAGAAGTGGCCGACCGTTGGGGCTTCCTCAGCCGTTCGCTGAAGATGACGCCAGTCGCGGCGCCGGAACCGGCGAAAGTGGCGGCGCAGTAATCAGGTAGCGGTAGGTCGGATTAGCCCGCAGGGCGTAATCCGACACCACCAGCGCCAACAATGTGTCGGATTACGCGGCCTGCCGCCGCTAATCCGACCTACTCCGACCTGCCTCCGCAATCCTCGCCAGTACCCCCTCCCCAAACACGGCCTGGAACGGCAAATCCTTGCGCTGCGCATAGCCGATATAGCAATCGCACTTGAAGCGCGGGCAGGATTTTTCTTGCAGCATGTCAGCCAGGTCATCCTCATATAAATTCCCCAGGCGCTCGGGCACGAAGTGGCAGCGCGCCAGTTCGCCGTCGCCATCGACGGACAGCGACGTTTCGCCCGCCAGGCACGGTTTGCCGCGCGAGGAAGAGGGGCGGCGGTTGTGCGCGAACCACGGGTCGACGGCATCAAACCAGGCCAGGTCTTCCCCGCTGTAGTAGTGGGGACCACGCCGGTCATAGGCGTTCAGCCACAGGTAGACGTGCGCGGGCAGGGCCGCGCGCAGGGCGCGGATGGCGTCCAGGTGCTCGTTCATCGCCACGACGCCGACGGAATAGCGCACGCCCATCGTGTCCAGGCGCGCGCAGCGTTCGAGAAAACGGGCCAGTGTCGTCTGATCCGGGTGGTAGGTGCACCACAGGCCGATTTTTTCCAGCCCGTCCATCCCTTTTAGCCAGTTCAGGGGGCCGGACAGATTCGTCTGCAGCGCCACCTGGCGCACGTGCGGCAGGCTGGCCAGCGTCTGCATGGCTGCGCGGTAATGGCGCCGCACCAGGGCTTCGCCCCACGGCGTAAACAGGATGCCGATGTCCCGCTTTTGTGCCGCCACCCAGCTGGTAAAACGCGCCACTTCGCGCGCATCGCGTGCCAAGGTGGCGCGGCTGTCGCGCTTCTTGGCAAACGGGCAGTAGCCGCAGGCGTAGTTGCAGCTCGCCAGAGTACCCCGGTACAGCAGGGACAACGTGCCCGGCGGCGTTGTCAGCACGCCTGCCCCTCTTGCGCCATCAGCGCGCGCACGGTGTCGGAGGCCAGCCACGGGCCGATGGTGTCGGCGTAGCTGTAGCCCCGGTCGTTCAGGCGCAGCAGGGGGCCGCTTTCTTCCACCAGTTCCAGTGCGTGCAGTTCGGCCAGCTGCGGCAAGTCTGCTTCGCAGCGGCTGCCGAAGCGCGCCGTGTAGGCGTCGCGGTCCAGGCCTGGTTCCGTCAGCAGCGACTGGATCACGTAGCGGCGGCGCTGTTCTTCGCCATCGAGCTGGTAACCGTGTTCGGCCTGCGCGAAGCGCGCCTCGTCCAGCGCCAGGTATTGTTCGATGATGCCGATGGTCTGCGTGCGCGCCACCGCGTATTCGCTCGAATAATGGAGGCTGGCCGTGTAGGAGCGGGCGCCCGCGCCCAGTCCCACCATGCCATCGTTCTGGCAGCAGTACGAGGGGCCGTTCTGTTCCGGTGCATGCGGGGCGCGGAACATGCGCATCGATACCTGCTCATAGCCCTGGGCGCGCAAATGGTCGCGCGCGGCCGCGTACAGGGCCAGGCGGCTGTCGCCGTCGCGGGCCAGCATGATGGGGTTCAGCGTATCGGCGCCTTTGCGCCGCGCGATCTTGCCAAGGCCTGTCTGTTCGCGCACGTACAGCGGATACAGGTAGATTTCTTCCGGCTGGAAGGCCAGCGCGCTGTCGATGGACGCGAGCAGGCTGGCCACGGTTTGCCCGGCGATGCCGTAGATCAGGTCCAGGTTCAGCGTGGGAAAGCCGGCCGCGCGTATCAGGCCGATGGCGTGGTGCACGGTGGCGTTTTGCTGGGGGCGCGCCAGCGCGCGCATCTCGCCGGCGGCAAAGCTCTGGATGCCCAGGCTGACCCGGTCGATGCCGTGCGCGCGGCACACGGCCAGGCGCTCGGCCGTGATGGTTTCGGGCGACGCCTCGATGCCAGCCGGCGTGGCTTGCAGGTCGATGCCGAGGATGTCGCGCGCGCCGCACAGCAAGGTGTCCAGCTGCGCCGGCGACAGATAGGTGGGGGTCCCGCCACCGAGCGCGAAGCGGGCAAAGCGCCGTTCGCCCAGCGCGCCGGCCAGGGCGCGCATCTGCACCAGCACTTGCTGCACGTAGCGCTCGACCATGTCTGCACCGGGGCGTGCCATGGCGAACAGGTTGCAAAAGCCGCAGCGCATCTCGCAAAACGGGATGTGGATGTAGGCGAAGAGGGCGGAGCGGTCTTGCCGCGCCCACAGGGGCGCAAGCGGCGCCGCCTGTGGCAAGGCGCGATAGGCCGCCTTGTGCGGATACGAATATGAATACGCCTGATAGGGCGTGTGGCGCATGCGCTGCGCCAGGGTGCCAGGTTGTTCGGCTGGGTTCACGGTGGGGATTCCTTGGGAGGTGTATCGGTATCGGTCTCGGGGACGATGAAAAAGTGCGCGTACGGTACCTGCCACACGCTGTCGTGGGCGACCCTGTGGCCCCGGTAGCCGTCTTCGCCATACGCGCTGCCATGGTCCGAACAGACGATGGCAAACGTGGGCGCGCGCGCGGCGCACGTGGTAAACAGGGGCGCCAGGGCGCCATCCACATAGCGCAGGGCCGCCGCATGGCTTTCCAGGCAGTCGGCACGGCAGCCGGGCAGGTAGGCGCGGTTCGGCGTGTGCAGGGCGGCCACATTGATGAACAAAAAAGTGCGCTCGTCGCTGGCGGCCAGGCGGGCTATGGCCAGGGCCACCTGCTTTTGCGTCGAATGGCGGCTGGCCACGCCCATGCCGGCGCTCCAGTGGCTTTCCTGGAACAGCGACGGCAGCACCGTGCCCAGCGCCGTCTGTTTATTGAAAAAGCCCACGCCGCCGATGCAGATGGTGCGGTAGCCGCGCGCGGCCAGGGCGGCGGGAAGGTCCGCTTCCTCGAACGCAAACGTGTGCGGCGAAGTGGTTTCGCTGCCGGCAAAAGCGCTGGCGAACAGGCGCGGATGGCGGCCCGGCGCCGCGGGTGTGGGCAAAAAGCCGGCAAAAAAGGCCTGGTGCGCCGCATACGTGAACGTGGCGGGCGAGTGGCGCCGTTCCCAGCCGCCAGGTGGTAAAAAACGTCCCAGCACGGGCAGTTCGCCCGCTTCATACAGCGCCTGCGCCACGTCAAAGCGCAGGGTGTCGAGCGTGATGAAGACGATGTCGTGGCTGCCCACGACGGCGCGCATGTCGGGGATGGCTGGTGTGTCTTTAAACATGTGTCAGTTGCGCTGCGTAAGTGTCCGCGCCTTGCCACAGCAGGCCTGGCAGCAGGTCGCCGAAGGCGTTCGCTTCGAGCACATGGGCCTGGCCCTGGCGCACCACGAGGTCGTAGCCCGTCACGTGGCTCTCGGGGAAGGCGCGCGCGGCCAGGGCGCTGGCCGCTTCCAGAGCCGCCAGGTCGGCTGCGTTCAACAGGCCGGCCGCATCGCCGCGCCGGTTGTCGAGATGCAGATTCGTCATCATCCGGTCGCCGATGCGCGCCACCCGGTGCGCGGGCTGGCCCGCCAGGGTCACGACGCGCAAGTCGTAGTGGCTGTCGCCGCAGCGCGGCTTGTTCAGCCATGCCTCCGCATACAGCTGTTGCGCGGCCAGCGCGTCGACGAGGGCGGCGATGTCGTGCTGCGTCTCGTAGCGGGCCATGCGCTTGACGTTGAACAAGCGTATCTGGCCGTCCGCCCGCGATAAGGTTGCCGAGGTGGTGGCTTGCTGGCGGCCAGCTCTGTTCCTGCGGTAGGCAACGACGCCCGACGCGGACGAACCGTAGCTCGGTTTCAGGTACACGCGGTCAAGCTGGTGTTCGTGCAGCAGCGACTGGAGATGGTCATAGCCGTGCACGGGGCCGAGCAGGGCGGGAATGGCGATGCCGTGCGCGGCCAGATGGCGCTGGCAAGCCAGCTTGTCCGTCATGAGGGTGATGTCGGCCGGCGCATTGAAGACGCGCGCCTGCGGCAGCTTGGCCAGTTGCGCCGCCAGCGAGGCCATGGCAGAGGCAAAGCCCGCAAACCAGGCATCCATCGCCAGCAGCTCGCCATGCGCGGGCGCCTCGACCGGCGGCCGGCCCAGCCGCCGGCAACCGTCATGCAGCAGCCGCAGGTGGGCGGCCGGATCGTCGCCGGGCGGCTCGATCTTGAACAGGCAGGGCTGGCGCAGGGCTTCCTCCAGCAGCGCCGGCCGCGCCAGCCAGTCGCGCCATTCCAGCACTTGCGCGGGCGGCAGGCGCAGTTGCGCGCGCGCCGCCTGCATCAGGCGCACGCGCTTGCTGCCGCCGGTGGCCAGCAAAAGCATCCCTATTTATTCGCCGACGGCGACGTAGCGATAGACTTCGTCGTCGTCCTCGTCGTCTTCCTGCGGATCATCGAGCCTGACCGGGAAGGGCAGGGCCTTGAGTTTTTCCTGGTTCGCTTCCGAGATATAGTGGTGCGACAGGTCCATGCGCTTCAGATTGCCCAATTGCGTGCCGTGCAGCAGTGCTTCGGCGCCGACGTCGCCCAGAGTGCCCAGCGACAGATCCAGGGTCTCGACCGTGGCCAGCAGCGGCTCGTTGGCCAGCCAGACGGCCAGCTCGTCGGCGATCTGCGCATCGCGCAAGCCCAGGTAACGCAGGGTTGGCGTGGCCAGTTGCGCCAGTACTTTCTGGTACAGCGCCACGTCGCCCGAGAAGCCGTAGTCCTCCGTGCCCAGCCACAGTTCCAGGTATTCCAGCTTGGGCATGCTCGACTGGGCCAGCGCCTGCGCGATCTTCTGATCGAGGCCGCCGGACTCGATGGTGAACTTGCGCAGGTTCTGGTGCGCGAACGGTTCGATGATCAATTCATTGCCGCCACGGATGCGCAGTTCTTCCAGCTGCGGGAAAGCGTCCAGCAGCGGCTTGTAGCTGCCTTGCACGATCCACGAGATTTCGCATTCCTCGTACGTCATGTCGCCGATGAACAGGGCGCGCAAGTTCGGCAACTGCGGCGCGTGGCTGGCCAGCGCGGCGATCACCTCGTCGGCGCCTGCCTCGTACGGGTCGCCCCACATGCCGATGATCAGCGCCTCAAGCGCATGCTTGTCGGTTTTTTCCAGGAAGCCGGCGATCAGGTCCGGCATCTTGCGCTTGTCGTCATACTCGAGCGAGAGGCGGTAGACGATATCCTGCCCGGATTGCAGCGCAATATCAGGATCGTACTGGACGACCTTTTTTTGGTGGAAGAGGGTGGTGCTTTCGGAAATCGTCATTGCTAAGGCTCCATGAAAGACAGTGAAAATCTTGTCTAATCCAAAATCTTAGCATGGGCGAAAGAGCTTATTGCACACCGCTGAAAAGCAACTATCTATGGATTACCACCAATAAGGCCTTGCCTTCCGTCTTGCCCAGGTTGCGGATGGTATGCGGCTGGTCCGCCGGATAGCGTGCCGTGCCGCCATTCTTGACCTTTTTCTTCGCCGCGCCCACTTCCAGCTCCAGGTTGCCGTGGATCACCGTCAAATGCTCGGTGGTGCCCGGATCGTGCGGTTGCGACGCCAGTTCGCCGCCCGGCGCCAGCGTCACTTCATACCATTCGTATTTGCCGGCCAGTTCCATCGGCCCGAGGATGCGCAGCACGTAGCCCGCGTGGTCGCCGGGCAGGGTGGGGGTTTCGTGGGCGTCCGTGATGCGGATGGTTTCCACGGTTTTTTCCGCGCTGGACAGCAATTCGCCGATCTGCACGCCCAGGGCGTTGGCCAGGCGCCACGTGATGGCGATGGTGGGATTGGCTTTTTCGCGCTCGATTTGCGACAGCATGGACTTCGAGACGCCCGCGATGCGCGACAAATCCTCCAGTGTCAGGCCGCGCGCCAGGCGCAGCCGTTGCAGGGTGGCACCTACTTCAGGGGGAGAATTGGTCGAAACGCTGGTTTTCATCGGCAGGTGGCTTGCAAAGTTCAAAAGGCTTGGGTAATATCCACTATATTGAATTTCAGTTCGAAATAGTGGATTTTGAGGAAAAACACGGAAACGTGTAGACTTCAAACAGCGCTTCACGGTACAGCATTGTGCGCGCACCGGTCAAGCGGCCGCTTTTCCCTATGGCGGCTGAGGTCACCCGGATACCACACATACAACAGGGACACACAAGGATCATCATGAGCGAGCAAGCGAAGAACACCTTTTTCAGCGGTCTGCAACAGAATCTCGATCAACTGCGCCAGCAGGGCTTGTACAAGCCCGAGCGCGTGATCGCCTCGCGCCAGGGCGCCGAAGTGGTGTGCGACGATGGCCGTACCCTGATCAATATGTGTGCGAATAACTACCTGGGCCTGTCCGGCGACCTGCAGACGCAGGAAGCGTCTATTGCCGCCACGCAAAAGTACGGCTACGGCCTGTCGTCCGTGCGCTTCATCTGCGGCACGCAAACCGTGCACAAGGAACTGGAACAGGCGATTTCCGCGTTCCTGGGGACCGAAGACACGATTTTGTACGCGGCGGCTTTTGACGCCAACGGCGGCGTGTTCGAGCCACTGTTCGATGAAAACGACGCCATCATCTCCGATGCGCTGAACCACGCGTCCATCATCGACGGCATCCGCCTGTGCAAGGCTGGCCGCTACCGCTACCTGCATAACGACATGGCCGACCTGGAAGTGCAGCTGAAAGCGGCGATTGCCGCCGGCAAGCGCCATAAGGTCATCGTCACGGACGGCGTGTTCTCGATGGACGGCACGATTGCGCAGCTCGACAAGATCTGCGACCTGGCCGACCAGTACGGCGCGCTGGTGATGATCGACGAATGCCACGCTTCCGGCTTCATGGGCGCGACGGGCCGCGGCACGCACGAACACCACAATGTGATGGGCCGCATCGACATCATTACGGGCACCCTGGGCAAGGCCCTGGGCGGCGCCATGGGCGGCTTCACATCGGCGCGCAAGGAAGTCATCGACACCCTGCGCCAGAAATCGCGTCCCTACCTGTTCTCGAACACGCTGGCGCCATCGATCGCCGGCGCTTCGCTGTCGGTACTGGAGCGCCTGGCCAAGTCGACGGAACTGCGCGACCGCCTGCATGACAACACGGCTTTCTTCCGCAGCGAGATCGAACGCATCGGCTTCACCATCAAGCCGGGCACCCATCCCGTCGTGCCGGTGATGCTGTTCGACGCGCCCGTGGCGCAGAAATTCGCCGCCCGCCTGTATGAACTGGGCGTGCTGGTGACGGGCTTCTTCTACCCGGTCGTGCCGATGGGCCAGGCCAGGGTGCGCGTGCAGCTGTCGGCTGCCCACACCCGCGAACAGCTGGTGCAAGTGCTGGCCGCCTTCGAGCAGGCTGGCAAGGAACTCGGTCTGCTGACCACTACCAATTAACAAGAAATCAGGATAAGAAGATGGAACGTATTTTAGTCATTGGCGCAAACGGCCAAATCGGTAGTGAGCTGGTGGGCGCGCTGGCGCAGCAGCACGGCGCGGACAACGTCATCGCCAGCGACATCGGCACGAACAACCTGTACCAGGCCAAGCGCTATGCGCAATTGAATGTGCTGGACAAGGACGGCCTGGCGAAGATCATCGCCGATGAAGGCATCACCCAGGTGTACCAGCTGGCGGCCATGCTGTCGGCCACGGGCGAAGCGGCGCCGCTGAAGGCGTGGAGCCTGAACATGGACGGCCTGCTGAATATCCTGGAACTGGCGCGCGAGCGCGGCGAGGCAGGCAAGCCGCTGCGCATCTTCTGGCCATCGTCGATCGCCGCCTTCGGCCCGAATACGCCGCAGGTGAACACGCCGCAAATGACGGTGATGGACCCGACCTCGATGTACGGCATCAGCAAGCTGGCCGGCGAGCGCCTGTGCGAGTACTACTTCAACAAGTACGGCGTGGACGTGCGCAGCATCCGCTATCCTGGCATCATCAGCTACAAATCGCCTCCGGGTGGCGGCACCACCGATTACGCCATCGCCATCTTCCATGCGGCCTTGCGCGGCGAGCGCTATGACTGCTTCCTCGATGCGAACACCACCTTGCCGATGATTTACATGCCCGACGCCATCCGCGCCACCATCGAACTGATGGACGCTCCTGTGTCGCAGATCAAGATCCGTTCGTCCTACAATGTGGCCGGCGTGTCGTTCAACCCCGAGCAGCTGGCCAAGGCCATCGTGCGCATGGTGCCGGACTTCAAGATCAGCTACAAGCCGGACAGCCGCCAGGCCATCGCCGACAGCTGGCCGCAAAGCCTGGACGACAGCAAGGCCAGCGCGGACTGGGGCTGGAAGGCGCAGATCGGCGTCGAGCAGATGGTCACGGACATGCTGGCCAATGTCGACGTGGGTCACGCCGCCAAGGCTGCCTGAAGCACGCCCGCGCATTTAAAAACATACTAATATAAAGAGACACTACATGGATATGAGCGTATTTGACCTGTTCAAGATCGGCATCGGGCCGTCGAGTTCCCACACGGTGGGGCCGATGGTGGCGGCGCGGCGGTTTCTGGTCGAATACGGTCCGCTGGACCAGGTAGTGGGCGTCGAGGCGGCCCTGTATGGCTCGCTGGCGCTGACGGGCGTGGGCCATGCCACGGACAAAGCCGTCATTCTTGGCCTGATGGGCGAAACGCCGCAGGACGTGGCGCCCGATGCCGTCGACAGCAAGCTGGCCGCCATCGAGGCGGCCGGCGAGATCGCCTTGCTGGGCACGCACGTGGTGCCGTTCACGGCCGCCACGGGCTTGATCTGGCACAAGAGCGAATCCCTGCCCGAACATCCGAACGGCATGCGTTTCACCCTGAAACTGGCGGACGGCAGCCGGGTCGACAAGGTGTATTACTCGATCGGCGGCGGTTTTATCCGCGAAGCGGGCGAGGCGCAAGCCGAAGCGGTCGTGGAGTCGGCCGCCAGCGCGCGGGTTGTCTTCCCTTTCGATACCATGGAGCAGTTGCTGGCGCACGGCGTGGAAAGCGGCCTGTCGATCCCTGAAATGCTGCGCGCGAACGAATGCGTCAAGCGCAGCGACGCGGAACTCGATGAGGGACTGGACCGCATCTGGCACGTCATGCGCGACTGCATCGCGCACGGCCTGGAAACGACGGGCAACCTGCCGGGCGGCTTGAACGTGAAGCGCCGCGCCGCGAAATTGTGGCGCCTGGCGCAGGAAGCGAAGGCATCCGACAACCGCGCCAACGACTTGCCGCACGACGCCGTGCACCTGGTCAGCCTGTACGCGATGGCCGTCAACGAGGAAAACGCGGCCGGCGGGCGCGTGGTCACTGCCCCGACCAACGGCGCCGCCGGCATCATCCCGGCCGTGCTGCGCTACTATGCGCAGGATTGCCGCCCCAGCGATCCGGTCGGCGGCGTGCGCCGCTTCATGCTGACGGCAGCCGCCATCGGCATGCTGTGCAAGCGCAATGCCTCGATCTCGGGCGCCGAAGTGGGTTGCCAGGGCGAAGTGGGCGTGGCGTGCGCCATGGCGGCCGCCGGCCTGGTGGCGGCATTGGGCGGCACCAACGAGCAGATCGAAAACGCGGCCGAAATCGGCATCGAACACCACCTGGGCATGACGTGCGACCCTATCGGAGGCCTGGTGCAGATTCCCTGCATCGAACGCAATGGCATGGGCGCCGTGAAAGCCATCACGGCCGCCTCGCTGGCGCTGAAGGGCGATGGCACCCATTTCGTCAGCCTCGACGAAGTCATCGAAACCATGCGCCAGACGGGCGCGGACATGCAGGACAAGTACAAGGAAACGTCGCTGGGCGGCCTGGCCGTGCATGTAATCACCGTCAACCACGCCGCTTGCTGATGTGTTGCTGGTAGTGTCGGATTACGCGCGGAGTGCTAATCCGACCTACGATACGCCACCGCCGGCGTAGGTCGGCTTAGCGCAAAGCGCGTAAGCCGACATCACCACGGCAGCAAGCCATCACCCTCATTCCTCCTCGAACAGCTGCTCCAGCCTCCTGGGGTAGTTATTCAAGAAATCGCGCGTCACGGCGAAGTGCTCGGTGTCTTCATATGCCACCTCGTGGATGCCGCCGCCCGTAAACATCAGGATTTTCGCGTTCGGGTAGGCCAGCAGGATGGGCGAATGGGTGGCGATGATCAGCTGGGAGTCGTCCTGCACCAGCTGGTGGATCACCGATAGCGCCGCCATCTGGCGGCTGGGCGACAGGGCCGCCTCGGGCTCGTCCAGCAGATACAAGCCCTTGCCGCGCAGCTTGTTGATCAGGGTCGCCATGAATGCTTCGCCGTGCGATTGCGCGTGCAGCGACTTGCCGCCGTAGCTGGCCAGGTATTCGGGCATGTCGTCCATGTAGGTGGCGACGTTGAAAAAGCTTTCGGCGCGCAGGAAATAGCTGTCCTCGGGCTTCTTGTAGCTCTTGCTCAGGCGCAAGTGCGCGTGCAAGCCCGATTCCTCGTCCGACGGCAGGGCGATGCGCACGTTGCGCGTGCCGCCATCCTTGCCGAAGCCCAGCGCCACGGCCAGCGCTTCGAGCATGGTCGACTTGCCGCTGCCATTTTCGCCCACGAAAAACGTCACGTCGCGGTGGAAGTCCATGTGCACGAAGTCGCGGATGGCGGGGATGGTGAACGGATAGTGGTCCATGTCGACGACAGCGTCGGGGCGCAGCGCGGCGCTTTGCAAATACGGTTTTTTACTGATCGGCATGGCCGGTTTTCGACTCCATGATTGGCACTTTACAGGGCAGAAAGCACAGTGTGGCGCAAATCGGCGGCGCACGCCAGTACGCACGCCGGCCATGTTTGCCTGGCTTGATCTCATGCCATTATGGCTGCATTGACAATATCCAGGCTCTCCAATTGTCACATCCTGAGCTGGCTGGCGCCACGCGATTCGCCTTGGACGGCGGCTGGCACTATAATATCCGCTGCCATTCATGATTAACCGCTCTCAGCTCAACTGGACTCTTCAAATCTATGCATTACGTGTCTACCCGCGCTGATAAAGCGCCATTGCAGTCGCAACAGTCATCTTTGCAGCAATTTTCCGACATCCTCCTGGGCGGCCTCGCCCCCGATGGCGGATTGTATCTCCCTGAACACTACCCGCAAGTCACTGGTGCCGAGCTGAACGCCTGGCGCACATTGTCGTATGCCGACCTGGCCTACGAAATCCTGAAGAAGTTCGCCACCGATATCCCGGCCGCGGACCTGAAGGCACTGACGGCGAAAACCTATACCAAGGCAGTCTACAAGAACGCCCGCGCCGGCGAAAACGCGGCCGACATCACGCCGCTGCGCGTGCTCGAAGAAAACGTCGTCAAGGGCGGCCAGACCACCCTGATGCTGCAGGCGCTGTCGAACGGCCCGACCCTGGCCTTCAAGGACATGGCCATGCAGCTGCTGGGCAACCTGTTCGAATACACCTTGGCCAAGCACGACGCCGAACTCAATATCTTCGGCGCCACGTCGGGCGACACGGGCAGCGCGGCCGAATACGCGATGCGCGGCAAGAAGGGCATCCGCGTCTTCATGCTGTCGCCGCACAAGAAAATGAGCGCCTTCCAGACGGCGCAGATGTTCAGCCTGCAAGACCCGAATATCTACAACATCGCCGTCGAAGGCGTGTTCGACGATTGCCAGGACATGGTCAAGGCTGTCTCGAACGACTTGCCGTTCAAGGCGAAACAGAAGATCGGCACCGTCAACTCCATCAACTGGGCGCGCGTCGTGGCGCAGGTCGTGTACTACTTCCGTGGCTACCTGGCGGCCACCACCAGCAACGAGCAAAAAGTGTCGTTCACGGTGCCGTCGGGCAACTTCGGCAATATCTGCGCCGGCCATATCGCCCGCATGATGGGGCTGCCCATCTCGAAACTGGTGGCGGCGACGAATGAAAACGACGTGCTTGACGAATTCTTCCGCACGGGCGTCTACCGCGTGCGCAAGTCCGCCGAGACCTACCATACGAGCAGCCCGTCGATGGATATCTCGAAAGCGTCGAACTTCGAGCGCTTCGTCTACGACCTGGTGGGTCGCGACAGCGACCGCGTGCGCGCCCTGTTCACGAAAGTGGAAACGCACGGCGGCTTCGACTTGTCCGGCAAGCCTGGCAGCGACGGCGACGAATTCAAGCTGGTGGCCAAGTACGGCTTCAAGTCGGGCAAGTCCACGCACCAGGACCGCCTCGATACCATCCGCGACGTGGCCGACGACTACGGCATCACCATCGACACGCACACGGCCGACGGCATCAAGGTGGCGCGCGAGCACCTGGAGCCCAACGTGCCGATGATCGTGCTGGAAACGGCGCTGGCGGCCAAGTTCAACGAAACCATCCTCGAAGCGCTGGGCGTGGACGCGGAACGGCCAAAGGGCTTCGAGAACATCGAAGACTTGCCGCAAAAGTTCGTCGTGATGGATGCGGACGTGGAAAAGATGAAGGCGTATATCGCCGCCAATACGGGCTTGTGATGAGCGGGCCTGTGATGAACGATCCGAGCGCACAACGCAAGCCGATGCTGTCGGTGGCCGAGGCGCAAGCCTTCATGCTGGGGGCGGCGCGCCCGGTGGCCGAGGTGGAGCTGGTCGACACCATGCGCGCCAACGGCCGCGTGCTGGCGGCCGCGCAAACGTCGACCCTGAACGTGCCCGAGCGGGACAACACGCAGATGGATGGCTATGCCGTGCGCGCGCAGGATTGCGCCAGCGGCGCGGCCAGCTTGCCCGTGTCGCAGCGCATCGCGGCCGGCCACGTGGGCCAGCCCCTGCAGCCGGGGACGGCGGCGCGCATCTTCACGGGCGCCCTGATCCCGGACGGCGCCGATTGCGTCGTGATGCAGGAGCAGTGCACCTTGCTTGACGGCGTGGTGACGGTCAATCACGTGCCGCAGGCGGGTGAATGGGTGCGCCGCCAGGGCGAGGATATCCGCGCCGGCGGCGAGATCCTCGGTGCCGGTCGCCGCCTGCGCAGCCAGGAAATGGGCCTGGCCGCCTCGGTGGGCCTGGCGCAGCTGCCGGTGCTGCGCAAGCTGCGCGTCGCCGTCTTCTTCACGGGCGACGAGCTGGCCATGCCCGGTGAACCCCTGGCGCCGGGCGCCGTCTACAACTCGAACCGCTTTACCTTGCGCGGCCTGCTGGAAAATCTGGGCTGCGAGATCACGGACCTGGGCATCGTGCCCGACAGCCTGGAAGCGACAAAGGCCGTGCTGCGCCAGGCGGCCCAGGGCAATGATCTGATCATCACCTCGGGCGGCGTGTCCGTGGGCGAGGAAGACCATATCAAGCCGGCCGTGGAAGCGGAAGGGCGGCTGAACATGTGGCAGATCGCCGTCAAGCCGGGCAAGCCGCTGGCGTTTGGCGAAGTGCAGGATGCGTTCTTTATCGGCTTGCCTGGCAATCCCGTCTCCAGCTTCGTCACGTTCCTGCTGTTCGTGCGCCCCTTCATCCTGCGCCTGCAAGGTGTGGCGGGGAATCTGGCGCCGCGCAGCTACAAGCTGCCGGCCGCGTTCGAGCGCCTGAAGGCGGACAAGCGCAATGAGTTCTTGCGCGCCAAGGTCAATGAGGAGGGCGAGCTGGAACTGTTCGCCAACCAGAGTTCGGGCGTGCTGACGTCCACCGTGTGGGGCGACGGCTTGATCGATTGCCCGCCGGGGCTGTCGATTGCGCGTGGCGACATGCTGCGGTTTATCCCGTTTAACGAATTGCTGTACTAAGGAAGTAGCGATGAAGATCAATCTGCGATTTTTTGCCAGCGTGCGCGAGCTGGTGGGAACCGGCCATGAAGTGCTGGAAGTGAGCGCGGAGGCCGCGTCACGGCTGACGGTGGGCGAGGTGCGAAATCTCCTGATCGCCCGCGGCGGCAACTGGGAATACGCGCTGGCGCAGGGGCGCGCGCTGCGCATGGCGCATAATCAGGTGATGTGCGATGCCGCTACCGTGGTAGGCGACGGCGACGAGGTGGCGTTCTTTCCACCCGTGACGGGCGGCTGATCCCGCTTCCCAAATGAGACGGCCACTTCATCGAAGTGGCCGTTTTTTCATGAAGACTTGGTTTTCGGTTTGTCCCCGCTGCACGTGGCGCAGGCGATGGCTTTCTTGTAGCGCCAGTATTTCGAACCGATGAAGATGGCCGACGCCACCAGCGACCAGGCCAGCGCGCTGAGGATGTCAGCCTGGCTGGTGGTGCCCTTGCTGTACTCGACCACCGTCAGGATGATGAATAAGATCGAACTGGCCAGCAAATAACGGGAAATCCAGAATCCTGCACCCATGTGTTTCTCCTCTTGTCGTCTCGTTGTCTCGTGAAGTCAAAGTGCCGATCGCTGCAGCATGTTGGCGCAGTATGCATCATTTTTCGGCATTCTTGCCATCCCCGCGCCTTATCTCGACTAAAATGCCGGGGTTTTCACCGTCTTTCCAGCTTGCCATGACCCATTCCAGCCTTCCTCCCTTTCACATCGCCGTCATCGGCGGCGGCCCTGCCGGCCTGATGGCCGCCCAGGCTGCCACCGACCAGGGTGCCAGGGTGGAGCTGTTCGACGCCATGCCGTCCGTCGGCCGCAAATTCCTGCTGGCGGGACGCGGCGGCATGAATATCACGCATGCGGAAGACTACCAGTCCTTCGTCTCGCGCTACGGCAGGCAGGCCCGCTGGCTCAAGCCGGCGCTGGACCAGTTCGGCCCGCAAAAGGTGCGCGACTGGGTGCACGGCCTGGGCGTGGATACTTTCGTTGGCTCCTCGAACCGCGTCTTCCCGACGGACATGAAGGCGGCGCCCTTGCTGCGCGCCTGGCTGCACCGCCTGCGCGAAGCGGGCGTGCAATTGCACATGCGCCACCGCTGGACAGGCTGGCGCGACGGCCAGCTGGCGTTTGCCACGCCGGACGGCGAGCGGTTATTCGCTTTCGACGCCGTGATCCTGGCGCTCGGTGGCGGCAGCTGGGCGCGGCTGGGATCGGACGGCGCCTGGGTGCCGCTGCTGCGAGAGCAGGGCGTGGCCGTGGCGCCCCTGGCGCCGGCCAATTGCGGCTTCGACGTGGACTGGAGCGAGTATTTCAGCAGCCGCCATGCCGGCGAACCGCTGGCGACGGTGGCCATCACGGCGCGCGACATCGATGGCTTGCTCATCAAGCGCCAGGGCCAGTTCGTCATCACGGCGGGCGGCGTCGAGGGCAGCTTGATCTACGCGCTGTCGGCTGCGCTGCGCGAGCAGATCGCCGCCGAGGGCAGCACCACCATCTGGCTCGACCTGGCGCCCGACCACACGCATGAACGCGTGTTCGAGGAAGTGACGCGCCCGCGCGGTTCCCGCTCCATGTCCAGCCACCTGAATAGCCGTCTGGGCATCAAGGGCGTGAAATCGGGCTTGCTGCGAGAATGCCTGAGCGCGTCCGACTTCGCCGATGAAGCCAGGCTGGCGGACGCCATCAAGCTGCTGCCCGTCCGACTTGTGCGTCCGCGCCCCATCGATGAAGCCATCAGCAGCGCCGGCGGCGTGGAATTCGAGGGTGTCAAAGGCAGCATGCTGCGCGCCATGCCGGGCGTGTTCCTGGCGGGGGAAATGCTGGACTGGGAAGCGCCGACGGGCGGCTACCTGCTGACGGCCTGCCTGGCGCAAGGCAAGGCGGCCGGCGAGCAGGCGGTCAGTTGGCTGGAAGAGAACGTTAGTGCCAGGTAATTTCGCCCGAGCCGCTTTTCTGCGTCTCGCGCTGACGCGGGTTGCCGTGGACGTGGATGTCGCCGCTGCCGCGCAGGGTCAGGTTGCTGGCGTCGCGCACGAAGACGGTGCTCGTGCCGGAGCCTTGCAGGCTGACGCTGGCCTTGTCGGCGGCCAGGTGCTCGGCATCGATATCGCCTGAACCGCTCAGATCGGCACGCAGGAACTTGGTATTGCCGCTGGCGGCGATGCGACCGGAGCCCACCATTTCCAGCACCACGCTGTCGCTGTTGCCGCCATTGATGTCGAGGTCGCCGCTGCCGTTGACCGTGGCTTGAACCTGCTTGTAGCGTCCCGTGAAACTGACATCGCCCGATCCCGTCAATTCCAGGATGAAACTGTCTCCGGAAAATCCCGTGATCTTGCTGTCGCCGTTACCGTGCACTTCGACGCGGACGAGGGCGGGCAGCACCAGTTCCACCTGCAGGGGCTGGCGGTGGTGGAACAGCATGCCTTTCGGGCCGATATGCAGGGTCGTGCCATCCTGCGTGGTGTCGACGTTGGACAGCAGACGCTGTTCGCCGCTGACCTTCAGCGATGGCGTGGCGCCGCGGCGCAGCACCAGGTCGATGGGACCGGCCAGGTCGATGCTGTTGATATTGGGGGAAACCGGGCGCGTTTCGCTGCGCACGGCGCGGCCGGCGGCGCTGCTGGGATTGCTGATTCCCTTGGCGCGCAGCGCCGCATACGACATGGCGATCAGGACCAGTGCCAGCAAGAGCATGGACAGGCCAACTTTGAGCAAGCGTTTCATGGCAGCCTTTCTAGTGACCTTTGAGCAGGGAAACATTCATGGCAACGTAGCGCTTGATGCCGATCAAGGTATAGCGCGTTACGACCAGACTGAGCAGGAAGATGGCGATGCCGCCGAGCAGCATACCCACGCCAAAGACGGTTTGCGTGGTGCGCGCATCGCGGTCCATGTCGGTGGAGATGCGGATGCCCCCGCCGGCCAGCGCTTCGGCCCGCTCCATCATGCGCGAGGAAGCGCCGGGCGCCCCGGGCTCGGACTCGGCCGGGTCATGCTGCAAGCGGCCCGGCAGGTGATCGACTTCGATGCCCGTGTCGCCGATGGTGATGCGCGTTTCGCGCCGTTCGCCGTTTTCGCCGCCGTCATCGTCGTGGATGAAGACGTGGCGCAGGGGACCGTCGAGCACCAGTTCGTTGGCGCCGGACAAACCGCTGGCCGTGATGGCGATGCCGGCCAGGTAAAAGCTCAGGCCGACGGCGTACAGGGTAGCCAGCAGGGCTGCGTACACGGCGGCAGGCACGACCATGAACAGGTTGAAGATGGCCAGGCCCACCAGCGAGACGAGCAGGCGCAGCAGGTTGACGGGGGTTTTCTTTTGTTCGAAAGCCTGGCGGTGCGTGCTGTTGCGCAAGGTAAGGGCGATTTTTTTCGGGTCGCCCAGGTCTTCTGCGATCTCGTGCTCGCTGCGGCCGGCCGCAGCGCCTTCGATGAAGGTCTGTTCGTAATAGTCGAGCGTCTTGGCGACCAGGTCTGGTGGTAAACCTGCCAGCGCGCGCCGCAGTGCGTCGAGATAATCTTGTTTGTTCATCATATTCTTCCTGTCCGCCGCTTCAGCCCATGGCCGGCAGCAGCATGCTTGCCTGGCTCAGCAGCAATGGTGCCTGTGGCGCCTGCTGTGCGTGAATGACGATGAATGTGGCCAGCACCACACCAGCCAGCAGCGCCAGGGCTTTCAAGCTGTTTTTCAAGTGCAAGGTGGTGTGCATGGTATTCCCCGTGGCATGGCCGTTGTCGATGATCAGACTGTACCCAAGCGCACGCGAGCGCACCAGCGCGGTGCGACAGAATGCAATTTCGCGGGGGCGAGCGACACCAGGGGAGGATGCACCGTCAAGTCTACTTTGCCACCTTGCCCGTGGTAATGGCCTTTGCCGCCGCCACGCCGCTGCGCACGGCGGCCTCGATGGTGGCCGGATAGTCTTGCGTCCGGTCATCATTGGCCGTGTAGTCGCCAGCCAGCAGCAAGCCAGGCACGCCGCTGGCGTTGCCGGGGCGAGCCAGGTCGGGCGTGCAGGCAAAGGTGGCGCGCTTTTCCGTGATCAGCTGGGTCCACAGGGGCTGCGCCAGGGCAGGGCGCTGCAACACCTGGGCCAGCTGCGCCGCGATGGCTTGCGCCAGCGGTCCATGGCCTTGCTCGGCGGCATAGCCGGAGGCGCTGATGACGACGGCCAGCAAGCCCGCCTGGTTGCTGTCGAGCTGGCCCCGGTCGAAGACGAACTGGCCCCAGTGCTGTTGCTCCGGCGCATCGACGAGGGCGTAGAACGGCAAGTCCAGGCGCACCGAGGCATCGTACTGCAGGTAACAGGTGCTGATGGCTTCTGGCGTGAACGCTTGCATGCGCTCAATTGCATCGGCAAGGCGCGCATCGTGCAAGCCTTGCAGCAGGCTGGTCGCCTGCGCGGACGAGGTGGCCACGATCACGCCATCATAGTGCTCGCCGTCATCGACGCCGTCATCAAGCCCCCAGCGGCCATCGGGCAGCGCCTGCAAGGCGGTGATTTTGGCGCCGGTGCGGACTGTACCGCCATGCTGCACCACGTAGCGGCTTGCCGCGTCGGGTAACAGGGCGCTCAGGTCCGCCTTCGGGATCAGCATGTCGGAGGCGCGGCGGCGGCTGGCGCCCAGGCTGTCGCGCAGCACGTTGAGGAAGACGCGGGCCGAGGCGCGCTCGGGCGGGGTATTCAATGCGGCCAGGCACAGCGGGTGCCACATCAGCCGGTTCAAACGGTCCGTCTGGTCGAAGCGCTGCAGCAATTCGCTGACCGAGCAATCGTTATACAGCTGCCAGCCCATCGTCCGCATGGCGGTGGAAAAGCGCATCAGGGCTAGCTTGTCGGCGCGCAATAATCCCTGGGCGCGCAGCAGGGCCCATGCCAGGTGCAGGGGCGCGGGCAGGCGCGGCGCGATGAAATCCATGCCGCCCGAGCCGGCCGGATAGCGCATCTGCAGGGGCAGGGTGAGGATCAGCTCGTCCGGGTCTTGCCCCGCCAGCTTGATCAGGCGCAAGGTTTCCGTGTAAGCGCCCAGCAAGATGTGCTGGCCGTTGTCGAGCACAGTGCTTTCGCGTTCGACCCGGCGCGCGCGCCCGCCCAAGGTGCGCGCCGCCTCGAATACGCTCACCGCGTGACCGGCGCGCGCCAGTTCCATGGCCGCCGCGCAGCCAGCCCAGCCGGCACCGATGACGGCGTAGCGTTGCTTCACGCTGCTCTTAGCCACGAACCCAGGTCTTCCAGGCCAGCCACAGTTTGCGGATCGGCGTGAGCGAGATGCGCTGTTTCAGCACGTGGTAGCCGTCGCGTTCGACTTCATTGAGCAGGGTGCGGTAGATGGCGGCCATGATCAGGCCCGGGCGCTGGGCGCGGCGGTCTTCTGCCGGCAAGAGCGCGAAGGCTTCGTCGTACGCCTTTTGCGCGCGCGCCACCTGGAAACGCATGAGGTTTTCAAAGTTTTCGCTGTGGCGCGCGTTCAGCAAGTCGGCCGCCGTCACATTGAATTGTTGCAGTTCGCTGATCGGCAGGTAGATGCGCCCCTTGCGCGCGTCCTCGCCCACGTCGCGGATGATATTGGTGAGCTGGAAGGCATGGCCCAGCTTTTCCGCGTACAGCAGGGTTTCCGGGCGGGTCGCGCCGAAGATGCTGGCCGACAAGATTCCCACCACGCTGGCCACGTGCCAGCAATAGCGGCTCATGGCCTGGTAGTCGAGGTAGCGGGTCTGGTTCAAGTCCATTTCCATGCCGTCGATGATGGCCTGCAAATGCTTTTCTTCCAGTTTATATACGTCCAGGTGCGGCTGCAGCGCGCGCATCACGGGATGCGTGGGATTGCCCTCGTACATGGCCTTGACTTCCTTGCGCCACCAGACCAGCTTGGTGCGTGCCACGGCTTCGTCCGTGCATTCGTCGACCGTGTCATCGACTTCGCGGCAGAAGGCGTACAGGGCCGTGATGGCCTTGCGGCGCTCGGCGGGCAGGAACAGGAAGCTGTAGTAGAAGCTGGAGCCGCTCTGGGCGGCCTTTTGTTGGCAGTATTCGTCGGGAGACATAGTCAAAAGAGCAAGGGTTGCAGATCGAAGCCGCTATTCTATCGTCTTACAGAGTGGGCGACGGTGGAAAAGCCGTTTTTACTTGTGTCTCTTGATGCAAGCTTTTGCGCGACATGCGCAGGGCGCGCCAGAAAATGATCAGCCAGTCGCGTTTCTCCAGCTTGGGACGGCGCCGGAACACGTCGTAATTGACGGCTTCGATGCACTCGAGGATGCGCAAGCCCCCTTGCACCACCAGGCGCAACTCCCAGCCGATGCGCCCGCGCAAACGCAGGGCCAGCGGCGCGCCGGATAGCATCAGGGCGCGCGTGCGGGCCACTTCAAAGCGCATCAGGGCGCTCCACTTGCCGTGCGCCTCGGGCCGCTCGAAGGCGGCGGCGGAGACGGCAAAGCGGGTCAGGTCTTCCATCGGCAGGTAGATGCGCTCTTTTTGCTGGTCGATGGCGACGTCTTGCAAGAAATTAATTAGTTGCAAAGCTGAACATATGGCATCGGAATCGCGTACATTCTGTTCATCGGCCGCGCCATACAGGTGCAGCATCAGCAGCCCCACGGGGTTGGCGGAACGGGCGCAGTAATCGAGCACGTCGTCATAGCTGGCGTAGCGCGTCGTTTCCACATCCTGCTTGAAGGCGGACAACAGATCGTGGAATGGCTTCAGCGGCAACTGGTGTTTGGCAATGACGGCGGCCAGGCGCTCGAACATGGCGGCGTTCTCGCCCCCATGGCCTTCGTGGCGGGCGATGCGGCCCAGCGCCTCTTCGTAGGCGTGCAGGGCCGCCAGGCGCTCGGACGGCGTGGCGTCGCCTTCGTCGGCAAGGTCGTCGGCGCTGCGGGCGAAGGCATAGATGGCTTCGACGGCGGGCACCAGGCGGCGCGGCAGTAAAAATGATGCAACAGGAAAATTTTCGTAATGGTCTACAGGCATGAACACACTTCTCTAGTCTTGCGTTTGTCCGGCACCCTCAAACGCTGGAATGTGGCCGGGCGTTGTACGTCTCAAGATTAATGACGCATAAGTCACTAAAAACTTTTACGCACGATTATAATTAATAACCAGAAAGTCATTAGGCGAAGAGTACTTCCGCCATGACCAAACTGATATTGTCACAAATTTAAGGATATCGCGTGCGAAAAAGTTTGGCCTGGCCCAAAGGACAGGCAAAAAGTTTCTCCGCATAAAAATATTACAGCCCGCATAGTAAAGGAAAATACCTTGTTTGCCCTGAAAACCCTGCGCCGCGAGACCGGCGCTTTCGCACTTCCTGCCCTGCGGCTGATTGCCGCCGCCGCCCTGGCGACGACCCTGGCGGCCTGTTCCAAGCCTGCCGTCAAAGTGGAAGACGTGCGCCCCGTGCGCGCGATTGTGTTGTCTAGCAGTAATGTTGACGTGAGTGCCGAGCTGTCGGGCGAGGTCGTGCCCCGTGTCGTATCGCAGTTGGGCTTCCGCGTGGGCGGCAAGATCGTGGCGCGCAAGGTGGACGTGGGCGCCAGCGTGAAGAAGGGGCAAGTCCTGATGCAGCTCGATCCTGTCGACTTGCAGCTGTCGCAGGCGCAGGCCAAGGCCTCGCTGGTCAGCGCGGAGACGAGCCGCGACCTGGCGCGCGCGGAATTGAAGCGCTACCAGGATTTGCGCGAGAAGAACTTTGTCAGCCAGGCCGTGCTTGACGGCAAGGATGCCACCTACAAGGCGGCGCAGGCAAACGTGGAAGCGGCCCAGGCCCTCTACCGGGGCCAGGCGAACCAGTCCGGCTATGCCAGCTTGCTGGCTGACGTCGATGGCGTCGTCACGCGCATCGAGGCTGAAGTGGGGCAGGTGGTGGCGCCCGGCGCGCCCGTGGTGCAAGTGGCCAGGAGCGGCGAGAAGGAAGTCGTGATCGGCATTCCTGAAGATAAGGTTGAAACCTTGCGTGGCGTCAAGGATGTGGTGGTGCGCCTGTGGGCCGACCCGAAGCAGGCGTTGCCGGGCAAGATACGCGAAGTATCGCCCGTGGCCGATGCCGCCACGCGCACCTACCTGGCGAAAGTCAGCATCCCGGACGCGCCGCAGGCACGCCTGGGCATGACGGCCGTGGTGCAGTTCGCCTCGCAAACGACCACGCCGCAGATCAAGGTGCCGTTGACGGCCCTGTTCAATGAGAAATCGCAAAGTTCCGTGTGGGTGGTGGAAAACGGCGCCGTGAAGCTCGTGCCGGTGACGGTGGGCGGCGTGGCGGGCAATGAGTTGCTGCTGACCTCGGGCGTGAAGGAAGGCCAGACGGTCGTCACGGCCGGCGTCAACCTGCTCAAGCCGGGCCAGAAAGTGACCATTCTCGGCGCCGAACTGGCCAGCAAGCCTGAAGTAGCCGCCGCCCCCGTCAGCGTGGGTGCGGCCAAATGAAGGGCGGCTTCAATCTGTCGCGCTGGGCGCTCGAACACATCCCGCTGACGCGCTACCTGATGGCCGTGCTGCTGATCGGCGGCATGCTCAGCTACGCCAGCCTGGGCCAGGATGAAGATCCCCCGTTCACCTTCCGCGCCATGGTCTTGCAAGCCTACTGGCCCGGCGCCACGGCCTTGCAGATGGCCGAGCAGGTGACGGACAAGCTGGAAAAGAAACTGCAGGAAACGCCGTACATCGACGAGATCACCAGCTATTCGAAGCCGGGCGAAACCTTGATCCTGCTGGAGCTGCGCGAATCGGCGCCGCCCAAGGAAACGGCGGCCGCCTGGTACCAGGTGCGCAAGAAGATCGGCGACATCCAGGGCAGCTTGCCGGCCGGCGTCGTGGGCCCGTTCTTCAATGACGAGTTCGGCGACACGTACGGCTCCATCTTCGCCCTGTCCGGCGATGGTTTTACGTACGCGGAAATGAAGGATTACGCGGACAAGGTGCGCCAGGAACTGCTGGCCGTGGGGCAGGTATCGAAGGTGGAACTGTTCGGCGTGCAGGATGAAAAGATCAATATCATCTTTTCGCACAAGAAATTTGCCCAGCTGGGCATTCCATTCGACGCCATCGTGCAGCAACTGTCCGCGCAAAACAGCATCAACGCCACCGGCGTGCTGGTGACGCCGACGGACAATCTGCAAGTGCGCGTGACGGGCGCCATGGTGACCGTCAAGGACCTGGAAAACCTGGAACTGCGCGCCAACGGCACGACTTTCCGCCTTGGTGATTTTGCCACAGTAAAGCGTGAACTCGTCGATCCTCCCAAGGACAAGATGCGTTTCAATGGCAAGGAAGTGATCGGCCTGGGCGTGTCGATGGAAAAGGGCGGCAATATCATCGACATGGGCAAGGCCTTACAGGCAACGGTGATGCGCATGAAGAGCGAATTGCCGGTTGGCATAGAGCTGCAGCGCGTGTCGAACCAGCCGGAAGCCGTTTCCGCCTCCGTGGGTGAATTCGTGCATACCCTGATCGAAGCCATCCTGATCGTGCTGGCCGTCAGCTTCGTCGCGCTGGGCTTGCACACGAAACCGCTGCGCATCGACGTGCGGCCCGGCCTGGTGGTGGCGCTGACCATCCCGCTGGTGCTGGCTGTCACCTTCCTGTTCATGCGCCTGCTCGACATCGATTTGCACAAGATTTCCCTGGGCGCCCTGATCATCGCGCTGGGCTTGCTGGTCGATGACGCCATCATTGCCGTCGAGATGATGGTGCGCAAGATGGAAGAGGGCATGTCGCGCTTCGACGCGGCCACCTTCGCCTACACATCGACGGCCATGCCCATGCTGACGGGCACCTTGATCACGGTGGCGGGCTTCTTGCCCATCGGCCTGGCCAAGTCGGCCGCCGGTGAATACACGTTCTCCTTGTTCTCCGTCAATGCGCTGGCCCTGATTATCTCGTGGGTGGTGGCCGTCGTCTTCACGCCTTACATCGGCTACGTCTTGCTGAAGGTCAAGCCGCACGCGCACAACGACCATGAATTGTTCGATACGCCGAACTTCCGCCGCTTCCGCCGCGCCGTCACCTGGTGCGTGGAATGGCGCAAGACGACGATCGCCGCTACGCTGGCGATCTTTGCGCTGGGCATCTATGGCTTTAACTTTATCGAAAAGCAATTCTTCCCCGATTCCAGCCGTCCCGAGCTGATGGTGGAGCTGTGGTCGCCCGAAGGCACGACCTTTGCGGCGAATGAAAAGCAGGTCAAGAAATTCGAAGCGTTCGTCGGCAAGCTCGACGGCGTGGAAAGCGTGACCAGCTATGTGGGCACGGGCAGCCCCCGTTTCTACCTGCCGCTGGACCAGATTTTCCCGCAGACCAATGTGTCGCAAGTGGTGGTCTTGCCGAAGAGCCTGGCTGACCGCGAACGCTTGCGCCAGCAAATCGTCGATGTCTTCAAGAAGGATTTTCCGGAAGTGCGGGGCCGTGTAAAACTGTTGCCGAATGGGCCGCCGGTGCCGTATCCCGTGCAGTTTCGCGTCACGGGACCGGAAGTGGCCGGTGTGCGGGCCATTGCCGACCAGGTCAAGGACATCATGCGCGCCAATCCGAACACCTTGGGCGTGAACGACAACTGGAATGAATCGGTGAAAGTGCTGCGCCTGGACCTGGATCAGGACAAGATGCGCGCGCTGGGCGTCACCTCGAAAACGGTGATGCAGGCGGCCAATACGATTCTGTCGGGCACCGTCATCGGCCAGTTCCGTGAAGATAACAAGCTGATCGACATCCAGGTGCGCCAGCCGCTGGAAGAGCGGGCGACGATTTCCGTGCTGAATGACACGAATATCCCGACGGCGACGGGTAAGTCCGTGCCCATTTCGCAGCTGGCCCGCGCGCATTTCGTGTGGGAGCCGGGTGTCGTCTGGCGCGACAAGCGTGAATGGGCCATTACCGTGCAATCGGACGTGATCGATGGCATCCAGGGCGCCACGGTGTCGACGCAGCTGGCGCCGCAGCTGGATGCCTTGCGTGCCAAGTTGCCGGCCGGCTACCGCATCAATGTGAAGGGCGTGGCGGCCGACAGCGGCGAGGCGGAAGCGTCGATCTCGGCGAACTTGCCGCTGGCTATCTTTATCATCTTTACCTTGCTGATGCTGCAGTTGCACAGTTTTTCGCGTTCCCTGCTGGTGTTCCTGACGGGGCCGCTGGGCGTGGCGGGCGCCGCCTTTGCCTTGCTGCTGCTGCACCGCCCGCTGGGTTTCGTGGCCAACCTGGGCGTCATCGCGCTGTTCGGCATGATCATCCGCAACTCGGTGATCCTCGTCGACCAGATCGAGCAAGACATCCGCGATGGTTCGGCCCCATGGGACGCCATCATCGACTCGGCCGTGCGCCGCTGCCGGCCCATCGTGCTGACGGCCGCCGCCGCGGCGCTGGCCATGATCCCGTTGTCGCGCTCGGTGTTCTGGGGGCCGATGGCAGTCGCCATCATGGGCGGCCTGATCCTGGCGACGGCCTTGACCTTGCTGTTCTTGCCGGCCCTGTATGCGGCCTGGTTCCGGGTCAAGAAGCCGGAGCCGGCGACCGCAAAAGAAGGCTAGCAGCCAGCGCCAGGGCGCGGGCATAAAAAAGGCGGCATTCCTCTGGGAAATCCAGTAGAATGCCGCCTTTGCTTTACCGAGGGCTTGCTCGTTTAGTCCACGGTAGCCAGATCGCTCCCGAGTTGTTAAAATCAGGGGAGTCGCCTGTGGCAAGCAGTGCAAAGTAGTACAAAATGCGGATGTGGTGGAATTGGTAGACACGCTGGTCTTAGAAGCCAGTGCTTCGGCTTGGGAGTTCGAGTCTCCCCATCCGCACCAATCCGGGTTGTTCCAGCCCGGACGTGCAGCACCATCAAGTTGTTCTTCAGCCTCGTTGCAGGCGTCTTTCCTGTTTTTCCTGTTGCCTTTCCTGTATTTTCGTCATCCGGGCTGCCTTTGCTTGCGCCATTTTTCGCCAGAGATCGCGCGGCAGGGAAGAGCCCGGGCGGAGATTTGCCTGAAAAATGGCCAAATTGAGGTAAATCAAAGGTTTTTTGCCCGAAATCTTCGCTCTGGGCGCATTTCTTTGTTTCGGACGGGGCGCCAGTTCGCATATACTAATGAACGAAGCAGGCTGGAAAGCCTGTCTCTGGCGAAATAAAGAATGCCGGGGCAAGAGTAAAGACAGGGCACCCCCAGGCTGTGGCGATTCATTCGCCGCCGCTGGTATCCTCTGTGGCCGGGCTGCAAAGCCAGCCACTTTCCCGAAGTCCTTTGTTATAATGCCACGCTTTACCGAATGATGGCCGGCCCTGCATTTACTTAGAAGCAAGGCTGGACGCTCGGAGCCCTGTCGCAGTACTGGAAGCGGCGGATTGTTTGGTGCCTGGTGCGGGTTTTTCCCTCAGCCGGGTAGACCAGGTCCATTGTCCTGCTTGCAGTACTTTTACAGATGAATATGCGAGCGAGTGAAGCTGGACCCATGTCTTGTTGCCAGTGATGGCGCAAGGGGTCGGGTCTTCTTTTCTCGCACCAACAGTGTTTATTTTTTGGACGATTTTTTACATGGCAACTGCAGTCGAAACCTTGGGCAAACTCGAACGTCGTATCACGATCTCCTTCCCGCTGACGGACGTCCGCACGGAAGTTGAGAAGCGCCTGAAAGTGCAAGCCCGTACGGCTAAGGCACCGGGCTTCCGTCCGGGCAAAGTGCCGTTGAAAATGGTCGCAGCACAATACGGCTACCAAATTGAATCCGAAGTGCTGAACGACAAAGTCGGCCGCGCGTTCAACGACGCCGCCAACGAAAACAATCTGCGCGTGGCCGGTTTCCCGAACATCGTGCCGAAAGAAGAAGCAGCCGAAGGCCAGCTGGCTTTCGACGCAACGTTCGAAGTGTATCCGGAAGTCGCCATCGGCGACCTGACGGCCGTTGAAATCGAAACCGTGCAAGCCGACGTGTCGGAAGCCGAAATCGACAAGACCATCGACATCCTGCGCAAGCAGCGCGTGCACTTCCACACCAAGGGCGAAGCTGGCGAACACGGCGACGGCGGTGAGCCGATCGCTGCCAACGGCGACCGCGTGACCGTCGACTTCGTCGGCTCGATCGACGGTGTTGAATTCCCAGGCGGCAAAGCTGAAGGCTACGCTTTCGTGCTTGGCGAAGGCCGCATGCTGCCAGAATTCGAAGCAGCGACCCTGGGCCTGAAAGTAGGCGAGTCGAAGACTTTCCCGCTGTCGTTCCCAGAGGACTACCACGGTAAAGACGTTGCCGGCAAAACCGCTTCGTTCACCATCACCCTGCAAAAGCTGGAATGGGCGCACCTGCCGGAAGTCGATGCCGAATTCGCAAAGTCGCTGGGCGTTGCCGATGGCGACCTGGCCAAAATGCGCGAAGACATCAAAGTCAACCTGCAACGTGAAGTCGCTGGCCGCGTAAAAGCACGCAACAAGGAAGCCGTCATGGACGCGCTGATCAAAGTTGCTGAGCTGGAAGTGCCAAAAACGCTGATCGCTCAGGATTCCGAGCGCCTGGCCGAAATGACCCGCCAGGACATGGCGCAGCGCGGCATGAACGTCAAGGACGTGCCTTTCCCAGCAGAACTGTTCGCAGAAAAAGCCGAGCGTCGCGTACGCCTGGGCCTGATCCTGTCGCAACTGGTTGGCGACAACAAGCTGCAGGCTACGCCTGAGCAAGTCAAGGCGCAAATCGAAGATTTCGCCCAAAGCTACGAAGATCCACGCGAAGTGCTGAAGTACTACTACAGCGACCGTCGTCGTCTGGGTGAGATCGAAGCCCTTGTATTGGAAGAAAACGTCGTCACCTACGTGTTGGGCCTGTCGAAAGTCACGACGAAAGCAGTTGCTTTCGACGAACTGATGGGAAGCAACGCACAAGCGTAAACCAGTTGGTATTGGGATGCCATGATAGCTTTTAACACCTGATAAAACCGTAGCGAGCGGATGGGAGTTGTGGCTGAGAAGCGGAGCTGTGCGAATGCACGGGGACGCCGAGTCAGTGAGCATCGGAGGCCGCAAATCGCGACGCGCAGTAGGTTTTGTCAGGTGTCTCAAGGTGGTGGTAGTATCCCCTAACTGCTTCACAAGGAAATGAAATGACAGGTATGAACCGTAATCCGGCGCTGGACACAGAGATGCTCGGCCTGGTGCCGATGGTGGTGGAACAAAGCGGTCGCGGCGAGCGCTCGTATGATATTTACTCGCGCCTGCTGAAAGAACGCTTGATTTTCATGGTCGGCCCGGTCAATGACCAGATGGCCAACCTGGTTGTCGCCCAGCTGCTGTTCCTGGAAAGCGAAAATCCGGAAAAGGAAATCTCGCTCTACATCAACTCGCCAGGTGGTTCGGTCTCGGCCGGCATGGCCATCTACGACACCATGCAGTTCATCAAGCCGGACGTCTCGACCCTGTGCACGGGCATGGCTGCTTCGATGGGCGCTTTCCTGCTGGCCGCTGGCGCCAAGGGCAAGCGTTTCTCGCTGCCGAACTCGCGCATCATGATTCACCAGCCGTCCGGTGGTTCGCAAGGCATGGCGTCCGATATCGAGATCCAGGCGAAGGAAATCCTTTACCTGCGCACCCGCTTGAACGGCATCATGGCCGAGCGCACGGGCCAGACGATCGAACAGATCGCCAAGGACACCGACCGCGACCGTTTCATGTCCGCCGACGAGGCCGTTGAGTATGGTTTGATCGACAAAGTGTTGACCAGCCGCGCTTGATGAGCCCCTACCGGTATTGCTAAGTACGTAAGTTAACGCCCGGGCGCTCAAACGTTCGGGCGTTTCGCTTTTATTTCGGGTAGCATGGAGCTTGTGCGCGTTGTTGACTTGCGCCATGGCTAGCGGCCTTTACGGGCGGCAACCAACATCCGGCTTGCGATTTTGCAATATTGTTAATGCAGTTCCAACCAAAATGCCTTATGTCAGACAAAAAATCCTCTAGCGGCGAAAAATTACTGTATTGCTCGTTCTGCGGCAAAAGCCAGCACGAGGTGAAGAAACTCATCGCCGGCCCGTCCGTATTCATTTGCGACGAGTGCATCGACTTGTGCAACGACATCATCCGTGATGAAACGTCGAGCATCGAGACGGTGACCGGTACCAAATCCGACCTGCCGACGCCGCAAGAAATTGCCGCCTTGCTCGATCAGTACGTGATCGGCCAGCAGACTGCCAAGCGCATCCTGTCGGTGGCGGTGTACAACCATTACAAGCGCCTCAAGCACCTGGGCAAGAAAGACGACATCGAACTGGCCAAGAGCAACATCTTGCTGGTCGGTCCTACCGGTTCGGGCAAGACCCTGCTGGCACAGACCCTGGCGCGCATGCTCAACGTGCCGTTCGTGATCGCCGACGCCACCACCCTGACCGAAGCCGGTTACGTGGGTGAAGACGTGGAAAACATCATCCAGAAGCTGCTGCAAAGCTGCAACTATGACGTCGAGAAAGCCCAGCGCGGCATCGTCTACATCGATGAGATCGACAAGATTTCGCGCAAGTCCGACAATCCGTCCATCACGCGCGACGTGTCGGGCGAGGGCGTGCAGCAAGCCTTGCTCAAACTCATCGAAGGCACGATGGCTTCCGTGCCGCCACAAGGCGGCCGCAAGCACCCGAACCAGGATTTCGTGCAGATCGACACGACCAACATCATGTTCATCTGCGGCGGCGCCTTTGACGGCCTGTCGAAAGTGATCGCCAACCGTTCCGAAAAGAGCGGCATCGGCTTCTCGGCCACGGTGCGCAGCAAGTCGCAAAGCACGGCCAGCGAACTGATGTTGCAAGCGGAACCGGAAGATCTGGTCAAGTTCGGCCTGATCCCGGAACTGGTGGGCCGTCTGCCCGTCATCGCCACCCTGGCTGAATTGACGGAAGAAGCGCTGATCCAGATTCTGGTCGAGCCGAAGAATGCGCTGATCAAGCAGTATTCGAAGCTGCTCGAGATGGAAGGCGCGGAACTGGAGATTCGTCCGGCCGCCTTGCATGCGATCGCCAAGAAGGCGCTGGCGCGCAAGACCGGTGCCCGTGGCCTGCGTTCCATCCTGGAACATGCTTTGCTGGACGTCATGTACGAACTGCCGAGCGAACAAAATGTGGTGAAAGTCGTCATCGACGAAAATACCATCACCAGCGGCGCCAAACCTTTGTTGATTTATCAAGAGACTGCCAAGGCCTCCGGAGAAAATTGATTACTGCCGAGACAAATGCATAAAAAGGGTTTTGATTCCTTAATGCATGGCAGTACAATTTAAATCAATGAGTGCAGGCTTCAATCGGAAAGCCACTCGCGGCGCTTAGCTGCGCGTGGCTTTTTTACTGTGAAAACTGCATTTATTACCGTCATGCGGGTGTGTTTTGCGAAATAGACAGAAAAATGTTTGTTTCACAGAATTATTTATTCTCGCCGGTCTTGTGTTTTGGCAGCGAGCGCCAACATCGTAAACACGCTTTCTATAAGGTACGCCATGACAACTTCCAAATTAACTGAGCAAACTCAACTGCCGTTATTGCCGTTGCGGGATGTCGTCGTTTTCCCGCATATGGTGATACCGCTGTTCGTTGGCCGTCCAAAGTCGATCAAGGCGCTGGAAGCTGCGATGGAGCAGGGCAAGAGCATCATGCTTGCCGCTCAAAAAGCAGCCGCGAAGGACGAGCCGTCTCCTTCGGATATCTATGAAATTGGCTGCGTCGCCAATATTCTGCAAATGCTGAAGCTGCCCGATGGCACCGTCAAGGTGCTGGTCGAAGGCGCGCAGCGTGCCCGCATCAACCACATCAGCGATGCGCCGACGCACTTCATCGCCGACCTGACGCCGCTCGAGTCCGAGCCGGGCGACGAGTCGGAAGTCGAAGCCATGCGCCGCGCGATCGTGCAGCAGTTCGACCAGTACGTCAAACTGAACAAAAAGATTCCACCGGAAATCCTTGCTTCGCTGTCGGGCATCGACGATGCCGGCCGCCTGGCCGACACGGTGGCCGCGCATCTGCCGCTGAAGCTTGAGCAAAAACAAGTCATCCTGGAAATTTTCAGCGTGGCCAAGCGCCTCGAGCACCTGCTGGGCCAACTCGAAGGCGAGCTCGACATCCTGCAGGTGGAAAAGCGCATCCGCGGCCGCGTCAAGCGCCAGATGGAAAAGTCGCAGCGCGAGTACTACCTGAACGAGCAAGTCAAGGCGATCCAGAAGGAACTGGGCGAGGGTGAAGATGGCGCCGACCTCGACGAGCTGGAGAAAAAAGTCGCTTCGGCAAAGATGCCGAAGGAAGCGCTCGACAAGGCCACCAACGAGCTGAAAAAACTCAAGCTGATGTCGCCGATGTCGGCCGAAGCCACCGTCGTGCGCAACTACATCGACACCCTGGTCAATTTGCCTTGGAAAAAGAAATCCAAGGTCAATAACGACCTGGCGAATGCGGAAAAAGTGCTCGAGGGCGACCACTACGGCCTCGACAAGGTCAAGGAACGCATCCTGGAATACCTCGCGGTGCAACAGCGCGTCGACAAGCTGAAAGCGCCTATCCTGTGCTTCGTCGGCCCTCCGGGCGTCGGCAAGACTTCGCTGGGCCAGTCCATCGCCCGCGCGACGAACCGCAAGTTCGTGCGCATGGCCCTGGGCGGCGTGCGCGACGAAGCCGAGATCCGCGGCCACCGCCGCACCTACATCGGCTCGATGCCGGGCAAGATATTGCAATCGCTGTCGAAAGTCGGCGTGCGCAATCCCTTGTTCCTGCTCGATGAAGTCGACAAGATGGGCGCCGATTTCCGTGGCGATCCATCGTCGGCCCTGCTGGAAGTGCTCGATCCGGAACAGAACCACACGTTCTCCGACCATTACATCGAAGTCGATTTCGACTTGTCCGACGTGATGTTCGTGGCCACGTCGAATTCGTACAATATTCCGCCAGCCTTGCTTGACCGCATGGAAGTGATCCGTCTGTCCGGTTACACGGAAGACGAAAAGACCAGCATCGCGCAGCGTTATCTGCTGCCCAAGCAGATCAAGAACAATGGCTTGAAGGAAGAGGAAATCTCGGTGGCCGAGTCGGCCTTGCGCGACATCATCCGCTACTACACGCGGGAAGCCGGTGTGCGTTCGCTCGAGCGTGAAGTGTCGAAGATCTGCCGCAAGGTGGTCAAGATGCTGCTGCTGAAGAAATCCGACAAGAAGGTCATCGTCAACTCGAAGAACCTGGATAAATTCCTTGGCGTGCGCCGCTATGATTTCGGTGTCGCAGAGAAAGAAAACCAGGTAGGCCAGGTGGTCGGTCTGGCATGGACGGAAGTGGGCGGCGATCTGCTGACCATCGAAGCCGTGTCGATGCCGGGCAAGGGCGGCATCATCCGCACGGGTACCTTGGGCGACGTCATGAAAGAGTCGATCGAGGCAGCCCGCACGGTGGTGCGCAGCCGGGCACAGCGCCTGGGCATCAAGGCGGACGTGTTCGAGAAGAGCGACATCCACATCCACGTGCCGGAAGGCGCGACACCGAAGGACGGTCCTTCGGCTGGCGCGGCCATGACGGTGGCGATGGTGTCGGTCTTCACGGGCATCCCCGTGCGCGCCGACGTGGCGATGACGGGCGAGATCACCTTGCGCGGCGAAGTATTGCCGATCGGCGGCTTGAAGGAAAAGCTGCTGGCAGCCCATCGCGGCGGCATCAAGACGGTCCTGATTCCAGAGCAGAATGTGAAAGACCTGGCCGATATTCCGGACAACGTCAAGAACAAACTGGAGATCGTTCCCGTGCGCTGGATCGACAAAGTGCTGGAAATCGCCCTCGAACGCATGCCTGAAGCGTTGGCGGACGTCGCTGCGGTGGAGGCTGTCACGGCTGCCGCGGCCAAGCCTGACGCGGCCGGCGAGGTAGTAAAACACTAACGTTTTACCCCTGTTTTCCCCAAACAAGCGCTTTTAGAGCGCTTGTTTTATATTGAAACGTGAATTGCGCCCCCAAAGCGCTTGACACATATACAGTGTGGCTTGTTTAATACGCCTGCACATTTTTTTCGCCGGACAGCTGTGGTGCCAAAAGTGCCGCAACGATACGGTAAACGTTTTATACCTTTGTAATTGGGGATGCTAGTGAACAAGACTGAATTGATCGACCACATTGCTGAAAAAGCTGACATTTCCAAAGCCGCCGCTGCGCGCGCACTCGACGCTGTTATCGGCGGCGTGACGGAAACTTTGAAAAACAACGACAGCGTGACGCTGGTTGGTTTTGGCACTTTCTCGGTCAGCGAACGCGCTGAGCGTACCGGCCGCAATCCGCGTACCAAAGAAGCGATCACGATCGAAGCTGCAAAAGTTCCAAAATTTAAAGCTGGTAAAGCTTTGAAGGATGCTGTAAACTAACGGACTTCGGTGAGGTGACAATCACCGGAAACATTTGGCGGCGCCTTCGGGTGCCGCGATTTCAGGGTTGAAGTTCTTTGAATCGCAACCCTGGATACAAATGCAAGTAGTACTGTGTATTTTTCGGAGTGGTAGTTCAGTTGGTTAGAATGCCGGCCTGTCACGTCGGAGGTCGCGGGTTCGAGTCCCGTCCGCTCCGCCAAAAAAATACGCTCTTAAGGAGTGGTAGTTCAGTTGGTTAGAATACCGGCCTGTCACGTCGGGGGTCGCGGGTTCGAGTCCCGTCCGCTCCGCCAGAATATAGAAGCCCGCGCTGCTGAATAAGTAGCGCGGGTTTTTCTTTTATGCGCCCGATTATCTTTGCCCCCCCCTCGTTTTAATTCTGCCGCCATGCTTTTCCGAATGGCCCGCGCGCGCATTTAAATCCGCTTTAAGCTTTGCCAGGTTTAATGTCCAGGCTGCCGCCTTGCCGGCCATGCGCCGCCAGGGCAGGGCGCGCGCCCTGATTTACTCTTGCTATAGCGCTATGGGCATTGTAGAATCAGGAGATAATGGCTTGGGCGTCAGAATCCTGCTTTAGTTCCAGCGCCAAGTTGTTGAATCTAAAGGGGAAGTGGACATCTGTCCCGTCCATTCCGCCGAAGAAATCAAGGCGAACGCATGTTCGCCTTTTTTTATAGTGATCCACTCATCCCGAATTGGCTGACCATGTTTGAATTTATTCGTACCCATCGACGCTTGATGCAGTTTCTCTTGATGCTGGTCATCGTCCCGTCTTTTGCACTGGTCGGTATCAGCGGCTACCAAAGCTTCGGCGATGGCGCGAACACCATCGCCAAGGTCGGCGACCAGGTCGTTACGCAGCAGCAATATGAAGAAGCGCAACGCCAGCAGATCGACCGCTACCGCCAGATGATGGGCGAGCAGTTCGACCAGAAAATGTTTGACACGCCGGAAGCGCGCCAGAGCATCCTCGACAACCTGATCGCCGAGCGCGCCGTGGCCGCCGAAGTGGGCCGTAGCCACCTGGTCATCAGCGATGCCGTGCTGCAAAAGGAAGTGCTGGAAATCCCGGGCTTGACCTTGCCGGACGGTAAATTCGACCTGGAACGCTACAAGGCCATGCTGGCAGCCCAAGGCATGACGCCGCAGATGTACGATGCGCGCCGCCGCAGCGACCTGGCCCTGCAGCAACTGGCCGGCGCCGTGCAAGGCACCGCCTTCGCGCCGAGCACCGTCTCCAAGCGTTTGTCCGACATCACTTCGGAAGAGCGCGAAGTGCAGGAACTGCTGCTGCCGATCGCCCAGTACGTGCCGGAAGTCAAAGTGACGGACGCCATGATCAAGGCTTTCTATGACAAGAACAGCAAGTTCTTCGAAATCCCGGAACAAGCCAAGGTCGAATACGTCGTGCTGGACGACAGCGCTGCAGGCGAGCAAGTCGACGTCACCGACGCCGACGTGACCGGCTACTACGCGAAGAACCAGAAAGCCTACACGACGGAAGAAGCGCGCCAGGCCAGCCACATCCTCGTAGCCGTCAAGAAAGACGCCTCGGCCGCCGACAAGGCAGCCGCCAAGGCCAAGGCCGAAGCTATCCTGGCCGACGTGCGCAAGACGCCTGCCAGCTTTGCCGCCGTGGCGAAAGCCAAGTCGGAAGATCCGGCGTCCGCAGAGCAGGGCGGCGACCTTGGCGTGATTGGCAAGGATGGCTTGCCGGCACCGCTGCTGAGCGCTGTCGCGAAACTCAAGCAAGGCGAAATCAGCGACGTCGTCGCTTCCGATTTCGGCTTCCACATCCTGACCGTCACCTCGCTCAAGCCACAGCACGTGCGTGCGCTGGACGAAGTGCGCGGCGAAATCACGGCGGACCTGCGCAAGCAATTTGCCGCCAAGAAATACTCGGAAATGGCGGAAACGTTCACCAACACGGTCTACGAGCAATCGGACAGCCTGAAGCCGGTGGCCGACAAGCTGAAACTGAAAGTGGAAACCGTCGCCAACCTGTCGCGCACGCCGTCGCCAGCACTGGGCAAGGCGCCGTTCAATAATGCCAAGTTCCTGTCGGCCATCTTCTCGAACGATTCGCTGAAAGACAAGCGCAACACGGAAGCCGTGACCGTTGCGCCGAACGTGCTGATCGCCGGCCGCGTGGTGGAATTCAAGCCAGCAACCAAGCGTCCGCTGGCCGAAGTCGAAGCGATGATCCGTCAGCGCGTGACCCTGGAAGAAGCGGAAAAGCTGGCCAAGAAAGCGGGCGAGACCAAGCTGGCAGCCTTGAAGGCATCCGGTGACGCCACCGGTTTCGGTGCGGCGCAATGGGTATCGCGCAGCAAGCTGGACGGCATCAACCGTGCCGCCATCGCGCAAGTCATGAAAGCGGACACGAGCAAGCTGCCAGCCTATGTGGGCGTGGACCTGCCAGCCCTGGGCTACGGCATCTACCGCATTGCCAAGGTGCAGCAGCCGGAGCAAGTGGACGCGGCGCGCCGCCAGCAAGAGAAAGACCAGATCGGCGGCATCCTGGCGCAACAGGAAATGTTCGATTATGTCGAATACCTGAAAGCCAAGGCCAAGGTGAAGATCGTCAAGCCGGTCACCGCCCCAGCCACCCCAGCGCCGGAAGCACCGTAAGATTTAGTTTCCACGCATAAAAATAGCCGCTTTCGAGCGGCTATTTTTTTGTCTGCGGAATCGACGGACTTACTTGGCTTTCAGCAATGGCGCCAGCTGTGGCCAGATGTTTTTCAGGATGGTTGGATGGGCTAGCGCATTCGGGTGCATGCGGTCGGCCTGGAACAGCTGCGGCTGGTCGGCGATGCCTTCGAACATGAAGGGCACCAGCGGCGCCTTCCATTCCCTGGCCAGCTTGCCGTACACGCCGTAAAACTGTTCGCCGTAGGCGCGGCCATAGTTGGGCGGCATGCGCATGCCCACCAGCACCACCTGCGCGCCCGATTTCTTGGCCGCCTCACCCATGGCGCGCAGATTCGCTTCGGCCGCCGCCACGGGCAAGCCGCGCAAGCCGTCGTTGGCGCCCAGTTCGATCAGCACGACATCGGGCTGGTGCTTGGACAGCAGGGCGGGCAGGCGCGCGCGGCCGCCGCTGGTGGTCTCGCCGCTGATGCTGGCATTGACGATGCGCGTATCGTTCTTTTGCGCCTGCAGCCGCTGTTCCAGCAGCGCCACCCAGCCCGTGCCCCGTGCCAGCCCATACTCGGCCGAGAGGCTGTCGCCGAGCACCAGCAGCGTTTTTGGTGCAGAATAGGCGTTCGTCATGCTCGATACCAGCAGCAGGGCTGCCGCAGGAAGCAGGGACAGCGTGCGCCGCCGCATGCGGCTGCTGCCCTTGACACTTATTTGTTCACGAAATTTTTTAAGATAGATCAGCATGCCCGAATTCCCTAAAGCGACTTCCACCAGTTTTCTCCCGTCAGAAGCAGCGGCCCAGCGGCCCGCCGCACCCCACAGCCAAAATGCCCAGCCGGCCATCGAAGTGGTCCAGCTGGCCAAGCGCGTACCCGATGCCGATGGTGAGCTGACCATCCTGCATCAAGTCGATTTTACCGTGCAAACGGCGGAGACGCTGGCCATCGTCGGCGCCTCCGGTTCCGGCAAGTCGACTTTGCTGGGCTTGCTGGCGGGCCTGGACACGCCGAGCGAGGGCAAGGTCATCCTCGATGGCACGGATATCTTCGCCCTCGACGAAGACGGCCGCGCCGGTTTTCGCAAGGAAAAGCTCGGTTTCGTGTTCCAGTCCTTCCAGCTGCTGGCCCATTTGACGGCGCTGGAAAACGTCATGCTGCCGCTGGAATTGCGCGGCGATCCTGACGCGAAGGAAAAGGCGCAAGCCATGCTGGGCAGAGTCAACCTGGGCAGCCGCCTGAAGCACTATCCGAAATACCTGTCCGGCGGGGAGCAGCAGCGCGTGGCCCTGGCCCGGGCGTTCGTGACGGAACCGCCGCTGCTGTTCGCCGACGAACCGACGGGCAGCCTCGATGCGGCCACCGGTGAGGCCGTGATCCAGCTGATGTTCGAGCTGAACCGCGAACGCGGCTCGACCCTGGTGCTGGTCACGCATGACAGCTCGATCGCGGCCCGCTGTGGCCGCACCATTACCATCTCGGCAGGCAGGCTGGTGTGATTGGTGCCGGTGATTGTCGGATTACGCGCTGGCGCGCTAATCCGACCTACTTGCCTGCCATCATCGCAGCCGTAGCTTGGATTGGCGCAGCGTAATCCAACACTCCCACGCCATACGCTTATGCCGACAAGGCATTGATCAACTTGCGTATCGCCGGGATCAGTTCCCCTGCCGTCAGCCCGATGGGGCCGCTGCCTGCCGCCACCAGCGCATCGGCGGCCGCGCCATGCAGCCAGACGGCGCCCAGCGCCGCTTCCCATTCGGGCCAGCCTTGCGCCAGCAGGCTGCCGCACAGGCCGGACAACACGTCGCCCGTGCCGGCCGTCGCCAGCGCGGGGCCGCCCGTGTTGTTGACGACGACCTGGCCGTCGGGCGCGGCGATCACCGTGCCCGAACCTTTTAGTACCACGATTGCGCCCAGCTGCGTGGCCAGCTGGCGCGCCGCGCCCAGGCGGTCGGCCTGCACTTCGGCCGCCGTCATGTCGAGCAGGCGTGCCGCTTCCAGCGGATGCGGCGTCAATATCGTCGCTCCGGCACCCGTGCGCACGGCCAGCGCCGATTGCAGCTCCGGTTCGGCCGCCATCAGGTTCAGCGCGTCCGCGTCCAGCAGCAGGGGGCTGTCGCTGTCAATGGCGCGCTGCAGCAGTTCCACCGTATCGGCCTTGTCGCTGAGGCCGGGGCCGGCCACCAGGGCCGCGAAGTGCAGGCCCGAGAAATCCACGTCCCTGGCGTGCCGGCACATGAGTTCCGGCTGTCCGCTGTCGAAGGCGGGCGGTGCGTCGGGAAACGCGATATACACTCTTCCCGCGCCCGCATGCAGGGCCGTGCGGGCGGCCAGGATGGGCGCGCCGGCCATGCCTTGCGCGCCGCCGATGACGGCCACGCTGCCGTAGCTGCCCTTGTGGGTATTCTGGCGCCGTGGCTGCAGCTGGCGGGCGAACAGGTGCAGGCCGCCCAGCTGCGCCTTCGCCGCAGGCAGCAGGGCAGGGGCTATGGCCAGCGCCGCCACTTCCACTTCCCCCGCATGGTCGCGGCCATTCGCCGTGTGCAGGCCTGGCTTGTCGCCGATGAAGGTGAGCGTATGCGTGGCGCGGATGGCGACGCCGTCGATGGCGCCCGTGTCCGCGTGCAGGCCGCTGGGCACGTCGAGCGCCAGCACGGGGCAATCGAGATTGTTGACCAGCTGCGCCATGTCGCGGCATTCGCCGTCCAGGGGACGCGACGCGCCGATGCCGAACAGGCCATCGATGACGAGGTGCCAGGGCGCCGCGCCCACTGCCGCAGACGCCATCGAAGTTGCCGCTTCCATGAAGCGGGCGGCGCTGTTGCGCGCGCGGCTCAGCGCCTGTTCGCGCTCGGGCGACGTGGCTTGCGCCTCGGGCGCCAGCCAGACGAGCACCTCGGTGCCGCTGCTGGCCAGGTGCGCGGCCGCTTCCAGCGCGTCGCCGCCGTTGTCGCCGGGGCCGGCCAGCACCAGTACGCGCCGGTGGCCCGCGCCGTCGCCATCTTCCTGGGCGTGCAGCAGCTTCAGGGCGGTACTGGCGGCAGCCTGGCCCGCGCGCTGCATCAGCAACCCTTGCGGCAGGTCTTGCATGGCCGCTTGTTCGATGGCGCGCAGTTCGGCGATGGAGTACAGCGGTGTTGCAGAGTCGATCAGGGGCATGGAGCGTGTTCCGTTAGTCAGCATGTCTTCAACATAAGGCCGAAGCGGTCGAAAGGCAAGGCGCGCACGCCTGAAACGCGTCCCTGTTTGGCGGCTACAATAGCCATCTCACATAAGCACGGGGGCAAGGCGATGGATTGGCAATTCTGGATCGACCGGGGCGGCACCTTTACGGACATCGTGGCGCGCCGTCCTGACGGCAGCCTGGCCACCTTCAAGCTGCTGTCGGAAAACCCGGGCCAGTACCGCGACGCGGCGCTGGCCGGCATGCGCCAGCTGATGGGCCTTGCGCCTGGCGCGCCGCTGCCCGTGGAGCAGGTGGGCGCCATCAAGATGGGCACGACGGTCGCCACCAATGCGCTGCTCGAACGCAAGGGCGAGCCCACCGTGCTGGCCATCACGCGCGGTTTTCGCGACGCCTTGCGCATCGCCTACCAGAACCGCCCGCAGCTGTTCGCCCGCCAGATCATCCTGCCCGAACTGCTGTACCGCGACGTGATCGAGATCGATGAAAGGGTGGGCGCCCATGGCGACGTCGTGACGTCGCTCGACGAGGCGGCCGCGCAGGCCGCGCTGGACCAGGCCTATGCGCGCGGCGTGCGCGCCATTGCGATCGTGCTGATGCACGGCTACCGTTACCACGCGCACGAGGCGCGGGTGGCGCAGCTGGCGCGCGAGGCCGGTTTTACGCAGGTGTCCGTGTCGCACGAGGTCAGCCCCATGATGAAACTGGTGGCGCGCGGCGACACCACGGTGGTCGATGCCTATCTGTCGCCCATCCTGCGCCGCTACGTCGACCAGCTGGCGATGGAGCTGCCCGGCGTGCACCTGCAATTCATGCAGTCGAACGGCGGCTTGACGGATGCGCGCGCCTTCCAGGGCAAGGACAGCATTCTGTCCGGTCCCGCGGGCGGCATCGTCGGCATGGTGCGCGCCAGCGCGCTGGCCGGTTTCGATAGAGTCATCGGCTTCGACATGGGCGGCACGTCCACCGACGTGTCGCATTACGCGGGCGAGTTCGAACGCGTGTTCGAGACGCAGATCGCCGGCGTGCGCATGCGCGCACCCATGATGAGCATCCACACGGTGGCCGCGGGTGGCGGCTCCATCCTGCATTTCGACGGCGCCCGCTACAAGGTGGGGCCGGACAGTGCGGGTGCCAACCCGGGGCCCGCCAGCTACCGGCGCGGCGGCCCGCTGGCCGTCACCGACTGCAACGTCATGCTGGGCAAGCTGCAGCCCGCATTCTTCCCCCGCGTTTTCGGCCCCGACGCGAATGAAGCGCTGGATGTGGCCACGGTGCGGTCCCAGTTCGAGGCGCTGGCGCGCACGGTGAGCTCCACCCCGGAGCAGGTGGCCGAAGGCTATATCGCCATCGCAGTCGGGAACATGGCCAACGCCATCAAGCAGATTTCCGTGCAGCGCGGCCACGACGTCACCGAGTACACCTTGACCAGCTTTGGCGGCGCGGGCGGCCAGCACGCCTGCCTGGTGGCCGATGCGCTGGGCATGCGCACGGTGTTCATCCACAGCCTGGCGGGCGTGATGTCGGCCTACGGCATGGGCTTGGCCGACCAGAGCGCCATGCGCGAACAGGCCATCGAGGCGGTATTGGGCGTGGATCTCGCTGGCGATTTCGCGCAACTGGGCGAACTGGCGCGGGGCGACTTGCTGCGCCAGGGCGTGGCAGGGGAGCGCATCGCGCTGGTGTCGCGCGTGCACCTGCGCTATGAAGGCACGGATTCGGCCCTCGTCGTGCTGTTCGATACGGTCGCCAGCATGCAGGCGCAGTTCGAAGCGGCCTACAAAAAACGCTTTTCCTTTCTGATGCCGGCGCGCGCGCTGATCGTCGAGGCGATCTCCGTGGAAGCCATCGGTGCATCCGATGCGCCGCAGCCGGCCGCGCCGGTCCATGCGGCGCGCGCGGGCGCGCTGGCGCCCGCGCAGACGGTGGACATGTACTGCGCCGGGGCGTGGCGCGACAGCGGCCTGTATGCGGCGGACAGCCTGCGCCCCGGCGATGCCATCGATGGCCCGGCCATCGTCAGCGACGCCAACGCCACCACCGTCATCGAACCGGGCTGGCGCGCCGACGTCACGGCGCATGGCCATTTGATTTTGCGCAGGGTCGCCGCCTTGCCCGAGCGGCACGCCATCGGGACGCACGCCGATCCCGTGATGCTGGAAATCTTCAACAACCTGTTCATGTCGATTGCCGAGCAGATGGGGCTGCGCCTGCAAAATACGGCCCATTCCGTCAACATCAAGGAGCGGCTCGATTTCAGCTGCGCCATCTTCGATGCGCAAGGCCACTTGATCGCCAATGCGCCGCACATGCCCGTGCATCTGGGGTCCATGGGTGAGAGCATCCGCACCGTCATGACGCGCAATGCGGGAACCATGCGGCCGGGCGACGTCTTCATGCTGAACGACCCGTACCACGGCGGCACGCATCTGCCCGACGTGACGGTGATTTCGCCCGTCTTCGATGAAAAGGGAGAATCCATCCTGTTCTACGTGGGCTCGCGCGGCCACCATGCCGATATCGGCGGCACCACGCCCGGCTCGATGCCGCCCGACTCCACGCGCATCGAGGAAGAGGGCGTATTGATCGACAATTTCAAGCTGGTCGACGGCGCCACGGGTTTGTTGCGCGAGGCGGAAACACTGTCCCTGCTGGCGGGCGCCAGCTGGCCGGCCCGCAATCCCCGGCAAAACCTGGCCGACCTGCGCGCCCAGGTGGCGGCCAATCAGAAGGGGGCCGAGGAACTGCACAAGATGGTCGCGCATTTCGGCCACGCCGTCGTGCAAGCCTACATGGGCCACGTGCAGGACAATGCCGAGGAAGCCGTGCGCAGGGTCATCACGACCCTGAAGGATGGCAGCTACGCGCTGGACCTCGATAACGGCGCGCGCATCCAGGTGGCGATCAAGGTCGACGTGGCGCGGCGCAGCGCCGTCATCGACTTTACGGGGACCTCAAGCCAGCTGCCGAACAATTTCAATGCGCCGTCCGCCGTCTGCATGGCGGCCGTGCTGTATGTGTTCCGCACCCTGGTCGACGACGAGATTCCCTTGAACGCGGGCTGCCTGAAACCTTTGACCGTGATCATCCCGCCCGGCTCCATGCTCAACCCGCAGTATCCGGCCTCCGTCGTCTCGGGCAACGTGGAAACCTCGACCTGCATCACGAACGCCCTGTATGGCGCGCTGGGGGCGATGGCGGCCTCGCAGGGGACGATGAACAATTTCACGTTCGGCAGCGCCAAATACCAGTATTACGAGACGATATCGGGCGGCTCGGGCGCCGGCCCCGGCTTCGACGGCACGGACGTGGTGCAGACGAACATGACCAATTCGCGCCTGACGGACCCGGAAATCCTCGAGTGGCGCTTCCCCGTGCGCCTGGACAGCTACAGCATCCGCGCCGGGTCGGGCGGGGCGGGGCGCTGGCACGGCGGCAATGGCGGCGTGCGCCGGGTGCGCTTCCTGGAGCCGATGACGGCGGCGATCCTGTCGAACAACCGCATCCATCCGCCTTTCGGCATGGACGGCGGAGAGGCGGGCGCGCTGGGACGCAATTACGTGGAGCGGGCGGACGGCACGGTGGAGCACCTGGCGCATATCGGCAAGACCGGCATGCTGGCGGGCGACGTGTTCGTCATCGAGACGCCGGGCGGCGGCGGTTACGGCAAGACGGAATAGGCCATGTCAGCACTGGCACCGCTGAGCTGCGCGCGCACCTGGCCCACGTCGCGCATGGGCGCGCGGCCGAACTGACGGCTGTATTCGCGGCTGAACTGCGATTCGCTGGCGTAGCCGACGCGGTAGCCGGCCGTGCCCGCGTCGATCTGCTCGACCAGCATCAAGCGCCTCGCTTCCTGCAGGCGCAGCAGCTTCTGGTACTGCATCGGCGTCATGGCCGTGATCGCCTTGAAGTGGTGGTGCAGCGACGACATGCTCATGTTAGCCATGCCGGCCAGGTGCTCGATGCGCAGCGGTTCGCAATAATTGTGCTTGATCCAGTCGATGGCTTGCCCCACCTGGTGCGACTGGCTGCTGGCCAGCGCCATGTGGCGCAGGCGCGCGCCGACAGGGCCGTTGAGCAGGCGGTAGGTCAGCTCGCGGCGGATCAAGGGCGCCAGCGTGGCGATTTCTCCCGGCTTGTCGAGCAGGCGTACGAGGCGCAGCATGGCGTCGAGCAGTTCAGCCGACACGTCGCTGACGGAAATGCCGCGCGTGGCAGGCAGGATTTTTTGCTGCGCCGCGTTTTCGCTGCTGCTTTCGCTGTCGAGCAGCGCGGCCACGTCGGCGATGTCGATCCCCAGCACCACGCACAGGTGCGGCTTGTCCACGCTCGCCTCCACCACGCGCACCTGCACCGGCAGGTCGACGGAGGTCAGCAGATACTGCATGCGGCTGTAGTGGAAGGTTTCGCTGCCCAGGGTGACGTCCTTCGCCCCTTGCGCAATGATGGCCACGCTGGGGCGCGCCGCATGGAACAGCGATTCCGTGACGGACGACTGGCGGTGGAAGGTGAGGTTGCCGATGGCCGTCGTGTAGTCGCCCGTGCGCGGCGCATGGCGGCTGATCAGGGCGGCGATTTCATCTTGCGGCGGGAGTGGTGTGGACAGGGTGGACATGTGGGCCAGTATGCGTTAGGTAGGAAAGGGCAGGGGCTGATCTTACGCAGATTTGGAGGATCGTGCAAAGGTCTTGCAGGATCGCGATAACGGCGGCCGGGCATCTCGGGCACACTTGTGCAATCGCATGCACGGCACGCGTCCCCCCTCGTCACACACATATAGATACAGGAGTTTTCATGACCACCATCGCCAAAGGCTACGCCGCACTGGGCCCGACTTCCGCACTGCAACCGTTCACGTTCGAGCGCCGCGCCCCGCGCGAAGACGACGTGGCCATCTCGATCAAATATTGTGGCGTGTGCCATTCCGACATCCACCAGGCGCGCGACGAATGGGGCGGCGCCGCCTTCCCGATGGTGCCCGGCCATGAAATCGCCGGCGTCGTCACGGCCGTTGGCGCCAACGTCAGCAAGTTCAAGGTGGGCGACCACGTGGGCGTGGGCTGCTTCGTCGATTCCTGCACCACTTGCAAGACGCGCAATGTGGACCTGGAGCAGTATATGCCCGGCCTGATCCAGACCTACAACGGCCTGGAAGCGGACGGCAAGACGGCCACGCAGGGCGGCTACTCGGACAGCATCGTCGTCAAGGAAGGCTATGTGCTGTCGATTCCCGACAACCTGCCGCTGGACGCGGCCGCACCGCTGCTGTGCGCCGGCATCACCCTGTATTCGCCGCTGAACCACTGGAAGGCCGGCCCTGGCAAGCAGGTCGCCATCCTCGGCATGGGTGGCCTGGGCCACATGGGCGTCAAGATCGCCCACGCCATGGGCGCCGAAGTGACGGTGCTGAGCCAGACCCTGTCGAAGCGCGAAGACGGCCTGCGCCTGGGCGCCAATCATTACTACGCCACCAACGATGCGGAAACGTTCAGCAAACTGGCCGGCACGTTTGACCTCATCATCTGCACGGTGGGCGCGTCCATCGACTGGAACCAGTACATCAACCTGCTGAAGGTCGATGGCAGCATGGTCATCGTCGGCATCCCGGACGGCGCCGTGCCGCCGATCAGCGCCTTCGGCCTGGTGGGCGCGCGCCGCAGCCTGTCCGGCTCCATGATCGGTTCGATCAAGGAAACCCAGGAAATGCTGGATTTCTGCGGCAAGCACAATATTGTGTCGGACATCGAGATCATCCGCATCCAGGATATCAATGAGGCGTTCGAGCGCGTCGTCAAAAGCGATGTCAGATATCGTTTTGTGATTGACATGGCGTCGCTGTAATACCCGGCGCGCCTGTGTTTGTTGGATTACGCGCTTTGCGCTAATCCAACCTACGCATATCCAGCGTTCCGGTAGGTCGGATTAGCTCACAGAGCGTAATCCGACATCCCACCAAATCACCCCCATTCCCGCCAAAAATCAAGCTCCCTTGTCAATTTTTCTTTCCTTGCGTCAAAAATCGGCATAAAATGAAACCGTACAGTACAGTTTCACTACGTAGATTTAAAAAATCAGCCATCCCCGGCGCGTTGGCCTGGGCAGGGGAGGCGTCATGGATAAAAAATGGACACTTCAGCAAATAAGGGAGCGCCGGCGATCCCGGCGGTCTTCAGGGGCAAGCGGCTTGCCCTGACGGTTTTTGGCATTTTTCTCGGGTTTTCGGGTCTGGCCCTGGCGGCCGGTGGCATCGAATTGATTACCCTCGGCGGTTCCTGGTATTACCTGCCGGCCGGTCTGGGCCTGCTCCTCGCCGGCGTGCTGTATTTGCGCCGCAAGCCGCTGGCCAGCAGCATCGTCGCCGTGCTGGTTGTCGCCACCCTGGTCTGGGCCGTATGGGAAATCGGCTTCGCCTTCTGGCCCATGGTGCCGCGCCTGGCGCCGTTCCTCGTCATCGGCCTGGTGGCCGCCTTGCTGCATCCGTGGCTGGCTGGCCGCAAGCACAATGGGCAGTCGCGCGGCTTCGCGGCCCTGTTTGCCGTCGTGCTGGTAGCCGGTTTCGCTGCCATGTTCAAGCCGCACGGCGTGCTGGAAGCCACCGCGCAGCCGCAGCAGGATGCCGTGAAGGCCATCAATGACGGCAGCGCCAACTGGGCGCATTATGGCTATGGACCGCAGGGCACGCGCTTCGCGCCGTACACGCAGATCGACAAGGCTAACGTCGATCAGTTGCAGGTGGCTTGGACCTACCGCTCGGGCGAACTGGCCGAAGGCGCGTCCGAATCGCAGAATACACCGCTGCAGATCGGAGACACCATCTATACGTGCACGCCGACCAGCAAGGTCATCGCGCTGGATGCGGACACGGGCAAGGAACGCTGGACCTTCGATCCGAAGCCAGCCAACACGAAGACGTGGAACCGCTGCCGCGGCGTCGGCTACTACGAGCCGGCGAAAGTGACAAAGCCGTTCCGTTTTGACGGCATGCAGGCGGCCAGCGCGCCGGTGGCGGGCGCGTGCGCCAGGCGCATCGTGCAAGTGACCATGGATGCGCGCCTGATCGAGATCGACGCGCAGACGGGCAAGCAGTGCGAGGGCTTCGGCGACAAGGGCTCCGTCGACCTCACCGTCGGCCTGGGCAAGGTCAAGATGAACGTGCCGTACTACGCCTACACGTCCGCGCCCACGGTGGCGCGCAACCTGATCATCCTTGGCGGCTGGGTCTTCGACGGCCGTTCCACGGATGAACCCTCGGGCGTCGTGCGCGCCTACAGCGCCGACACGGGGGAACTGGTGTGGGCCTGGGACCTGGGCAATCCGGCCATCACCAAACTGCCGCCGGAAGGGCAGACCTACACGCGCAGTACGCCCAACATGTGGTCGACGCCCGCGTTCGACGATGCACTGGGCCTGGTCTATCTGCCGACGGGGAACGAGCAGCCCGACTTCTGGGGCGGCAAGCGCCCGCCGCTGACGGAAAAATACGCGTCGGCCATCGTCGCCCTCGACATGGCCACGGGCCGCGAGCGCTGGACGTATCAAACCGTCCACCACGATATCTGGGATTACGACGTGGCCGCGCAGCCGGCCCTGTACGACGTCCCGGACGGCAAGGGCGGCAAGATTCCCGCGCTGGTTCAGCTGACCAAGCGCGGCCAGATATTCATGCTGGACCGCCGCACGGGCCAGCCGATCGCCGAAGTCATCGAAAAAGCCGTGCCGCAGGAGCACGCGGCCGGCGACTGGGTATCCAAAACGCAGCCATACTCCACCGGCATGCCGGCCCTGGGTGCGGAAACGCTGACGGAGCGCGACATGTGGGGCGCCACCTTCTTCGACCAGCTGGCGTGCCGCATCAGCTTCCGCAAGCTCAATTACCAGGGCGAGTTCACGGCGCCAAGCACGAAAGAAACCCTGATCTACCCGGGCTACTACGGCGGCTTCAACTGGGGTGGCGCGGCCGTCGATGAAAGCAATGGCTATATGTTCGTCAACGATATCCGCATGCCGCAAGTGGTCAGGCTGGTGCCGCGCGAAACGGTGGACGTGGCCAAGCTGACCTCGGGCCACGGCGTGGGCAGCACCTATCCGATGGATGGCACGCCCTTCGTCATCGACCACAAGGCCTTCAATTCGCCGCTGGGCATTCCCTGCCAAAGTCCGCCGTGGGGCGTGTTTGCCGCCATCGATCTGAAGACGCGCACGAAAGTGTGGGAGCGTCCCGCCGGCACGGTGCAGGATGCCGTCATCAACGGCGTGCGCGCCCGGTTGCCTGTCCCGCTGGGCATGCCGACCCTGGGCGGCGGCATGAGCACGGCGTCCGGCCTGGTGTTTTATGCGGGTACGCAGGATTATTATTTGCGCGCCATGGATATCGCCACCGGCCGCGAAGTGTGGAAGGCGCGCATGCCGGTCGGCTCGCAAGGCACGCCGATGACGTATGTGTCGCCCAGGTCGGGCCGCCAGTATGTCGTGGTGGTCGCGGGCGGCGCCCGCCAGAGCCCGGACCGGGGGGATTACGTGATAGCATACGCGCTTCCCAAGACACAGTAAGAGTTTGCTTCATGCCCCAGTTGCGCACCGTTCCAGCTTCCCCGACTACCCGAAGCGAGGAGCGGCGGCGCAAGCTGCTGGTGGCGGCAGCGCACCTCTTCCTCGCATCAGGCTATGACGGCGTCAGCATGGACGCCATCGTGGCCGAGGCGGGCGGCTCGAAGGCCACCGCCTACCGCTACTTCGGCAGCAAGCAGGAGCTGCTGGTGGCGGTGGTGGAATACCTGTGCGCCGACTTCATCATCGACTTGCGCCGTCTCGATACCTCGCAAGCGGGCCTGGAACAGGGCTTGCAGCTGATCCTCGATGAACTGGTGGCCGTCGTCACCAGTCCCCGCCACGTGGATTTCTACCGCCTCGTCGTCACGGGCGCGGCCGCCGTGCCGGCCGTGGGCCTCACCTGGTACGAACACGGCCCGCAAGTGTGGCACGCGCTGATCCTGCGCCTGCTGGAGCAACAGCGCACCCGGGGCCGCATCGCGCCCGATACCTCGTTTTCCAATTTGCCGCAAATCCTGTTCGATGCCGTCTTCTCGCACCTCACAACGCGTACCGTCATGCTGGGACAGGGCGGCGATGCGGCCACGTTCCGGCCCTTGATCGCGGAGCTGATCGAGCTGGTGGTGGCGCGGGTGGAGCGTAGCCCGGATTAGGCCCGGAAGGGTTGCAATCCGGCGGGCGTGATCTCGCGAATCGCATGCACGGATACGCTGCCGGTTGCGATGGCCTCCGCCGGCGCGCGCAAGCCGCGAGGAGTTCTAATATGCCGGCAACTCGCGCCATACATGCAGGCCGTCTGCAGCGCCGCTGTACCATTCCGCCAGACTATCCCGAGCCATCCGGTCTTCATCTTGCATTGTTTGCAACTGGGACATTTTGTCTCAATGTATGGAAATTGTTTTAAAGTAGTATGCATCAGAGCGTGCAGCAACACCAACCATGAACAGACGCTGCTGAAGCAGTGTTTTGAGGTAGCGCTCCTCACGATAGATAGTGTCAAGTAATAGACTGGAAATACGCAAAATGATGGATTGGACCCCTATAGTCTTCGTTACGTTCAAGGCTCTCGTGCTCGGCACGGGCATGTTCTTCGCCATCAAGTGGCATTACGATCAAGGGAAGAAGGATAAGGATAAGGCGAAGCAGAATCGCGCGGTGCTGCGCGCGAGCGGCAAGGTGGTCGCAGGCTTCGTGCTGTTGCTCATGGGCCTGGGACTCGTCACCTTCGTCATTGTGCGGATGGTCGGTCTGGACATGACCCTCCCATGATAGCCAAGAATAATCGGCCGATATCCAGTGATGCGGCAGCCATTCCTCAGGCCGTCTTCTGCGGGAGCTGTTCGGCAAGCCCGATGAGGATGCCTTCAGGGCCACGGATGTAGCAGAGCCGATACATGTTTTCGTACTGGACGACTTCGCCGGCCAGCTTCGCGCCGCGTTTGACGAGCCGGACGAGCGTATCGTCGATATCCTCGACGGTAAACATGACACGCAGGTAACCGAGAGCGTTCACTGGGGCGTTGCGGTGATCGGCGGCCACGGGCGGCGCGAGGAAGCGCGATAACTCGAGACGGCTGTGGCCGTCCGGCGTGCGCATCATGGCAATCTCTACGCGCATGCCGTGCAGTCCGGTGACGCCATCTGCCCAGTCTCCTTCAACCGGGGCGCGCCCTTCGAGAACGAGGCCCAGTTCGGTGAAGAACTCGATGGCGGCATCGATGTCTTCTACCACGATGCCGACATTGTCCATACGCTTGACTGTCATGTTGCCTCCTGGGTGCCTAACGTCAACTGGACGTCAAATTGACGCCTTACGCATGCAGCATGAGGTCTCGTCGCCTGGAGAAATCGTCGGCCCCTGGCTCTCGCCGCAGATTCTCTTGGTTACAGGGTTGCGACAGCATCAAGTGGCAATACCGTACTTATGCTGGGTCGCTGCATACTGCTGCTTCAGCGACTCCAGTTTCGGATGCTTGGGATCGATCTTGCTGATCACCTGCATCTGGTGCTGCGCCTGTTCGGCCAGCGGGGCTTCCCAGCCCAGCATGTTGAGCTGGCGCAGGATGGCGTCGACGGAAGCGAACAGCACTGGCAAGTTGCCCGGCGTCTTGCGCAGGGCCTGGCGCAGCACGAAGACGGCGCCCTTGAGCTCTCCGCTTTCCGATTTGCTGGCCGCATCCTGCATCAATTCCTGCACCTGGTTGCTGATCTGCTGGCCCATGCCTTGCGCCAGGTCGTGGCGGCCCGCCTTTTCAAAGACATCGACGGCTGCTTCCATCGTCACGTCGCTGTCGGCTTCGTTGACGAGTTTCATCATGACGTCGGACGCCGCCTGTTCCAGATTGTTTTTCAGGCAGCTTTGCACGAGGCCCACCTTCAGCTGCGTCGACAGGCCCCGCGCCGTGTCCAGGGCGGCGGCGGCCAGCTGCAGTTCGCTGGCGGCGGCGATCTCGTTGCCCGACAGTTCATGCAGCATGGCCGCCGAGATGGCGCGGCACGCTTCCACGTTGGCGCCGCCACGCAGCGAGCGTTCCATGTCGCGCAGCACGCCGCTCGCCTGCGGCGCATCGCCTTTCTTGACCAGCGTCTTGACCAGGTTGACATGGTCTTCCGGGTCGCGGAATTCGGAGTACTTCGCTTTCGTCACCACCTGTTTATATGCCCGTTCGGCCGCGCCGATGTCTCCCGTGTCATAGGCGATGCCGCCCAGGTGGCGCAAGCGGCGCACCATGTGCGGCGAAATGGCCACCGCGTCCTCGAGGATTTTCTTCGCCTGCAGCTGCTGGCCCATGGCTTCATGGTTTTGCGCCAGCAAGTCGTAGGCGGCCATGAAGCGGGGATAGACTTCCACCAGTTCCAGCAGCGCATCCTGCGCCTCTTCGTGGCGCTGCTGCTCGAACAGGGTACGCGCCAGTCCCAGATGGGCCCAGGCCATGGGCCGCGTGGCCAGCATGTCGCCGTACAGCTGTTCCGCTTCCTTCCATTCATCGAGCTCGATGTGCAGTTCGGCGCGCAGGCGGGCGAAATCGGCCGCCAGGCGCGGGTGCTGCAGCTCGGCCGCGCGGCAGCTTTTCACGGCTTCGCGCAGGTCGCCCTTGTCGATCAGCTGATACGTGGGCAGGAACATGGCGCGCCGTTCGATGGCGCGCGCGATGCGCCCGCTCAGCACGTCGACGGTGAACGGTTTCAATATGTAGTCGGACGGGGTCAGCTCGGCCGCGCTGATCACCTTGCTGTGGATGGCTTCCGAGGTCAGCATGATGAAGATCGTCCACAGCCCGATCAGCTTGTGGTGGCGCAAGTCTTCCAGCAATTGCTGGCCATCCTGGCCGTCCGTGCCGCTACCAAGATCGTATTCGCACAGGATGATGTCGAACGGTTTCTTCGTCAGCAAGCGGATGGCCGTGCCGGAATTGACGGCATATTCCACCTTGGTGATGGCCGCCTGGTTCAGCATATTGTGCAGATTGCCCCGCATGCTGGGGTTCGGGTCGACGATCAGGACAGATAAGTCGCTAGTTTCTGGCATGGTTCAGCTCTCGTTCATCTGTTCGGTCATTTGCGGGAACTCTTCTTATATGTATCTGTCTGGCAGTATTACTTTTTATCAGCATACTGCAAAGCCGGGCGACACTGCCAGCAAAATGCATGCAATCGGGCGCGGGGCAGGGCGCAGGGCGCGTCCGGTGGCGCGCGGCGTTGTATTTCATGGCGCGGCGGCCCTGCGCGCGGGTGCGGGCGACGCATATCCGAGCAAATAGTTGACTAGCATGATAGTATCCTAATTACAACTAGTGTTGAATGCCGCGCAATCTTGCGGCCAGGCATGCGCAAGGCTGTACCGGGCGCTTTTCTTCTTTCTGGTGTCGATACCCGTATGCGTATTCCTGACCTTTCTTCCCTGCGGCGCATTGCTGTTCCCCTCGCATTTGGCGGCAACAGCGAACAGCAGCACACCTATTTTGCGGAGCTGCACCGGGTCGGCATGGTCACGCAGCTGCTGGGCATCATTGCCTATAGCCTGACCTGGCTGATGATGCCGGAGCCTTATCATCCGAACTTCTCGCACGCCGTGCTGGCGCTGCTGGGCATGTTGACGAGCCTGATCGTGCGCTACCGCTGCACCACCTTGCCCGTGCTGACCATTACGGGCGCCTGCGCCGTGCTGACCCTGACTTTTGGCCTGCGCACCATGGCCGACGCCGTCCATCACGCCAGCTTCTGGGTCTTGCCCGTGGGCGTCTTCATGACCCTGGCCATCGCCTCCATCTTCAATGGCGGCCTCAGCTATCTGGCCGTGGTGGCCGGCGTGTGGTGGAACGTGGGCCACGGCCTGTATCCCGTCAACGCTGGCTTGCCCGACCAGTCCTGGGCGCCGTTGATGATCGCCGTCAGCATCCTGTTCGGGCTGGCGCTGAATGTCAGCTTCAGCTTGTTGCGCTTGCGTAACTACCACTCCAAGCTGGAATTGACGCGGCTGGCCTTCCAGGACAGCCTGACGGGCCTGAACAACCGCCGCATGTTCACGCAGCGCGCCCAGCAGATGCATGGCGCGCCGCAGGGCGGCATGCTGCATTTCCTGATGATCGATATCGACGATTTCAAGATCATCAACGACCAGCAGGGCCACGATGCGGGCGACGAGGTGCTCGTGCGCACGGCCGCCATCATCGCCGACAAGGCGCAGGGCCATCTGTGCGGGCGCCTGGGCGGCGAGGAATTCGGCGTCGTCTACGCGGGCGACCGCGAGGCCGTGCGCGCCTTTGCCGGCGCCCTGGTCGCTGCCGTCAGCCAGGCGTTTCATGCCGCACAGTTCGTGTCGATCAGCGTGGGCGTGGCCGAACTGGACCGGGGCAAGGACCTGGGCCACAGCTACCGGCTGGCCGACGAGGCGCTGTACCTGGCCAAGCGGCAGGGCAAGAACCGCTACGTGATCGCCTGATGCAAGGCCGAGGGTGTTGTTGCCATGTCAAAAATGGCCGCTGTGCGGGGCAAAAGGGGGGCAAAGCCCCAAGTTCCGGTCATAAGACAGGGGTAAAACGGGTATAATGCGCGCAAAGGAAATTTGCCGTACGAAAGATATTGTCATACCTACCTTTAACCCGCAGCCACGCTGCATCAACCACCTTCCAATCATGTTGATACTGCCGGGTTCCAATGCCCTGTCCCATTTCCGTAGCCACCGTCTGTTAAGCCAACTGCAAGCCGTCTCGCCTGCGATTGTTGCCGTACAAGCACGCTATGTCCATTTCATCGATGCCAGCGCGCCTCTCACCAATGACGACAGCACGCGCCTTGGCGCCTTGCTGACGTACGGCGAGCCGGCCCACGCTGACAATACGGAAGGCGCTGCCGAAGAATTCTTCGTCATCCCCCGTTTCGGCACGATTTCGCCGTGGGCCTCGAAAGCCACGGACATCGCGCACAACTGCGGCATGGCGCACATCAAGCGCGTCGAACGCGGCATCGCTTTCCGCATCAACCTGAAATCGGGCATCCTGGGCAGCGCCATTGGCGCCGGCAAACTGACGGACGAGCAGGTGCAAGCCGTGGCCGACCTGCTGCACGACCGCATGACGGAATCCGTGCTGCGCAGCGCGGACGACGCCAAGGACCTGTTCCGCACCCTGGAAGCGCGTCCACTGGAATCGATCGACTTGCTGGGGCAGGGCAAGCGCGCACTGGAAACGGCGAACACGGAACTGGGCCTGGCGATGTCGGAAGACGAAATCGACTACCTGGACGCCGCCTTCACCAAGGCCGGCCGCAACCCGACGGATGTGGAACTGATGATGTTCGCGCAGGCGAACAGCGAGCATTGCCGCCACAAGATCTTCAACGCCGACTGGACCATCGACGGCGTGGCGCAACCCAAATCGCTGTTCGGCATGATCAAGAATACGCATGAGCTGCAGCCGAAGGGCACCGTCGTTGCCTACAGCGACAACTCGTCCATCATGGAAGGCGCGACCGTGTCGCGCTTCTACCCGCGCGGCGCCAGCCACGAATATGCGGCGTCAAACGAACTGACGCACACCCTGATGAAGGTGGAAACGCATAACCACCCGACGGCCATCTCTCCCTTCCCGGGCGCTTCCACGGGCGCGGGCGGCGAGATCCGCGACGAAGGCGCGACGGGCCGCGGCGCCAAGCCGAAGGCCGGTTTGACGGGTTTCACCGTATCGAATCTGTCGCTGCCGGACGCCGTGCGCAGCTGGGAAACGGCCGCTTCCGTGACGGCGCCATTGGCCTCGCGCACGGATGCGGACCAATACGGCAAACCGGAGCGCATCGCTTCGCCCCTGCAGATCATGATCGAAGGCCCATTGGGCGGCGCCGCGTTCTCGAACGAGTTCGGCCGTCCGGTTCTGGGCGGTTATTTCCGCACGTATGAGCAGAACGTCGGCACGGACAAAGACGCCGTGTTCGGCTACCACAAGCCGATCATGATCGCGGGCGGCATCGGCAATATCTCGGCGCAGCACACGCACAAGAACGACATCCCTGTCGGCAGCCTGCTGGTGCAGCTGGGCGGTCCGGGCATGCGCATCGGCATGGGCGGCAGCGCCGCTTCGTCGATGACCACCGGCAGCAACACGGCCGACCTGGACTTCGATTCCGTCCAGCGCGGCAATCCGGAAATGGAACGCCGCGCCCAGGAAGTCATCAACGCCTGCTGGCAAATGGGCGCGGACAATCCGATCATCTCCATCCACGACGTGGGTGCGGGCGGCTTGTCGAACGCCTTCCCGGAAATCACCAACGATGCCAAGCGCGGCGCGATTTTCGACCTGCGCAAGGTGCCGCTGGAAGAATCGGGCATGGCGCCGAAGGAAATCTGGAGCAATGAGTCGCAGGAACGCTACGTTCTGGCCATCGCGCCGGAAAGCCTGCCACTGTTCAAAGCCATGTGCGAACGCGAACGCTGTTTGTTCGCCGCCGTGGGCGTGGCCACCGAAGAGCGTCAATTGAAGCTGATCGACCCGGAACTCGGTAACGAACCGGTCGACATGCCGATGGACGTTTTGCTGGGCAAGCCGCCGAAGATGCAGCGCGACGTGGTCCACGTGGCCAACGATTTCCCGGCGATTGATCTCACCGGCATGGACCTGGTTGATGTAGCGCAAAAAGTGCTGCTGCTGCCGACCGTGGCCGACAAATCCTTCCTGATCACCATCGGCGATCGCAGCGTGGGCGGCATGACCGTGCGCGACCAGATGGTGGGACCATGGCAAGTGCCGGTGGCCGATTGCGCCGTCACCACCATGAGCTTCGAGGGCTACCTGGGTGAAGCGATGGCCATGGGCGAACGCACGCCGCTGGCCGTCATCGACGCAGCAGCTTCCGGCCGCATGGCCGTGGGCGAAGCCGTCACCAACATCGCCGCAGCAGCCATCGGCGACATCTCCGACATCAAGTTGTCCGCCAACTGGATGGCCGCTTGCGGCCAGCCTGGCCAGGACGCGGCCCTGTACGACACGGTAAAAGCGGTCGGCATGGACCTGTGCCCGGCGCTGGGCATCAGCATCCCCGTCGGCAAGGATTCGCTGTCGATGCGCACGACGTGGAAAGACGACAGCACGGGCGCGGCGAAATCCGTCACGTCGCCGGTGTCCCTGATCGTGTCCTCGTTCGCGCCAGTGACGGACGTGCGCAAGTCGCTCACGCCGCAGCTGAAGACGGACAAGGGCGACACGTCCTTGATCTTGATCGACCTGGGTCGCGGCAAGAACCGCCTGGGCGCATCTGCGCTGGCGCAAGTCATGGGCCAGTTGGGCAATGAAACGCCGGACGTGGACAGCGCGGAAGACTTGAAAGGCTTCTTCGCCGCCATTCAAAAGCTCAACAGCGACGACAAGCTGCTGGCCTACCATGACCGTTCGGACGGCGGCCTGTACGCCACCCTGACGGAAATGGCCTTCGCCGGCCACACGGGCATGTCCGTCAACCTGGACATGCTGACCATGGAAGGCGAGCACTCGAGCGACTGGGGCGACGCCAAGAACTGGACGGGCCAGGTGGCGGAACGCCGCAACGAACTGACCCTGCGCGCCCTGTTCAGCGAAGAGCTGGGCGCCGTGATCCAGGTGCGCGCGGAAGAAAAATCGCTCGTCATGGACGTGCTGCGCACCTTCAACCTGGGCGCCTGCAGCCATATCATCGGCAAATTGAACGACCGCGACGTCATCGAATTCACGCGCGACGCCAAGCTGATCTACACCCAGCCGCGCGCGGACCTGCACCGCCTGTGGAGCGACACGAGCTGGCGCATCGCCCGCCTGCGCGACAATCCGGCTTGCGCGGACGCTGAATACGACCGCCTGCTGGATGTCCAAGATCCGGGCATGTCGCCGATCGTCACCTTCGACCAGAACGAGAACATCGCCGCGCCATTCATCGCCACCGGGGTGCGTCCCCGTGTCGCCATCCTGCGCGAGCAGGGCGTCAACTCGCACATCGAGACGGCCTACGTGATGCACCAGGCAGGCTTCACGGCGGTCGACGTGCACATGAGCGACCTGATTGCCGGCCGCGTCAAGCTGGACGACTTCCAGGGCGTCATCGCCGTGGGCGGCTTCTCGTACGGCGACGTGCTGGGCGCGGGCGAAGGCTGGGCGAAAACCATCCTGTTCAACGCCAGCCTGGCGGAACAGTTCGCGCGCTTCTTCAACCGCACGGACAGCTTCGGCCTCGGTATCTGCAACGGCTGCCAGATGATGAGCAACTTGAAATCCATCATCCCCGGCGCCCACGCCTGGCCCAAGTTCACGCGCAACAAGTCGGAGAAATTCGAAGGCCGCTTTGCCATGGTCGAAGTGATGGATTCCCCATCGATCTTCTTCAACGGCATGGCCGGCACCCAAGCCGGCATCGCCATCGCCCACGGCGAAGGCTACGCCGACTTCTCGCAAACGGGCGACATCACCCAGGTCACCAAAGCCATGCGCTTTGTGGACAACAAGGGCGCCGCCACCGAAGCGTATCCATACAACCCGAACGGCTCGCCGGAAGGCATCACCTCCGTCACCACGCCAGACGGCCGCTTCACCGTGCTGATGCCGCACGCGGAGCGCGTGTTCCGGAGCGTTCAACAGTCGTATCACCCTGAAGCGTGGGGCGAGGACTCGCCGTGGATGCGCATGTTCAGGAATGCACGGAAGTTTGTGGGGTAATCAGTTCGCTTGCAGAGCAGCGCTGGAGTTCAAGGCGCTGCTGCTGGGGTGGGAATGAGGAAGCCGCTGTCGGGAGATAGCGGCTTTTTTCTTGTGGAGTAAAATAATTACAGTATTGCTACTTCCTCTATATCCGTGCCAGCGATAGATACTGAATATTGCCGTTCAGATAAGCTTCGATAGGCGCCAACCAAGTTTATTTTACTGAAAAAAGGCAGGTCCTCTCTAACTGAGGCACATTTTGCCCCTAGCACTAAAAAAACCACTTCATAGTCTTTTGCCATAAATTTTATTTCTGGAATAAGTTTTCTGGATTTATACTTTAGCTGAGTTCTGGCGTTTGTTCTAAATTTCTGATCTGATATTAATAGCTCTGCTGCAACTCTTCCTTGCGCAAATAAATGGCTCAATCCACTGGAATTACCTTTCTTATGTTTTACATGAATGAATTTATTTCCCATCAATAAATCGCAAACCTCGATTGGTGAGGCACTTGAATCGGATTTAACTAATTTCTTATCTAGTAGGTCGCACTCTAATAAGGCAGAAACTCTTATATTGTAGTCGCCTTCAGACTCGTAAATATTGTTACTTTCTTTCTTTGGCATGGCGTCTTTGGAGCCTTTTCTGATTTTTTCATTTTTTTCCTTCGGAATCATCTTTACTTTTGGGAATGCTATTTCTGATATCGGTATAAGATTTAGCGCATCGTTTACTCTCTTAATGTAATCTTGATCTATGGTAAACCACTCTTTGTCAAATAGTATGTGTAACTTGTCGCCGTCTGAATATTCAAAGTATATACAGTCGTATATGGAGAAAGAGGTTGCTTCGACCTCCTTGCTTTGATGGCAAAAAAGTCTATGCGATTTTAATTTCTCGATTGATATTTCATCGGGTGGGTTGGTTAAGTAATAGTCAGATATATCAGGACTGGCCTTGTATTCTTTTTTTGAATTTGTATAAGAAAAACCAAATATATCACCCCAATCAATGATGCTTGGCAAGGTGAGTTTTGTTTTTTCGGTATCCTTCGCCTTAAGTTTTTCCAGTAGAGCATTATTGAGCTTCTCAATTTCTGCGCCATTTTTAATTCTTTGTATATTATCAACCCAGGCAAATCTGTCCTTATAATTAGGTTGCAATGATTTTTTTGCCACTTCTTTGGCAATATCAAATAATTCTGAGTAATTGAAAATTGTGGCCGAGAAACTATAGTGCCCGCCACTGCCTGATATTCCATGCCATGGTATTCCTTTTATTGCGTCGCCTGTTACTGCTTTCAATACATCTCTACTAACGTCTACACCAAAATCATTTATGTTTGAACTTTTTGTTGCCTGGCTTCTTTTTTGAATTGGCGCGACATCAAGAGATAATAGATCAACTGAGCGCAATGTGTCGTGATTTAATGTGTTTAACGCAGCTTTAATTCCAAAATCACTAGATAAATCATCGTCATTTAATAAATATCTGCCATATCCGAACGAAAATGCAATAATTCCATCTTCTAACCGAAGTAGTAAAACAGCTGATGATGACAGTGTTTCTAGTCCGGGAACTTTTTTTCCATGTATTTTATCAAGATAATTCGCCCATATCGGTCTTGTTTCATCTGTGGGTTTTTTCTTGATATAAATGATTCCATCAAGTCCAAAAGTTTTATCGATTTCTAGGGTTTCAACATCTTTAATGTCTACGCTTAATAGTCCTGATAAGTTGGCAATCTTCTTTGATGTATAGAAGGCACTTAAGTGTATGGTGAAAGGCTTTTTTTTATTTTCAAGCCCTTCTTCTTTGTTTTTATAGGCTTCAATAGGTATTGCATCAACTAGATTATCTGTTTTCATGATTTATCTCGCTATTGTAATTGCAGTTGATTTTAGTGATTTTATGTAATTAATTTCATTTTTTTGTCTTTTAGGTATTTTTTGACGTGAGAAATCACAACCCCGTCGCCACCCCCACAATCACCACCGCCGACGGCACCAGCAAAAACTGTGCAATCAGCGTCCCCGCCAACCGGCTCCCCACCAGCCATACCACCGCGCGCCGGAATTGCGATTCTTCGATCTTGCCCTCGATGACGTCATCCGTCATGCCCGACATGTGCGGGTCGATGAAGACGGCCATCATGATGGTGGCGCCGCCGTTGATGATGGAGGACAGGGTGCTGGAGGTGACGCGCACGCTGGGGTCCAGCACGCCCGCGTACAGGGCCGCGAAGACGCCTACCGTCCACAGGGCCGTGGCGATGACGTTCATGGCGGTCATGGAGACGGAAACGCCCGATTGTTGGCGCAGGCCCGTGACGTTGGCGGGCTTGGGCAGGCTGGCGGAGGTCTTGAGGTAGGACAAGCCGCCCTTAAAGACGGCGTGCAGCAGCAGTTTCGGCACGGACCTGTGTACCTGGAAATGCTCGACGGCGCGGCAGAAGGCGCGCTGAAAGGTGGGGATCAGGATCGCGCCCAGTAAGGTCGCCAGACTGGCGGAGAACAGCAGCCAGCGGAAGTCGCCCAACAGCGTGCTGGCGGCGACGTGCTGGTCGATGCCTGTTTCCACCCGCTTGGCGAGAAATGGCCCGAGGAAGGAATTCGAGGTGCGCGACAGCAGCATCAGAATGCTGAACAGGGCCAAGGACACGGCGATGCGCCGCGTGCGGATGCCGGCGATGCGCACGGAGTAGGCGAGGGTGCCGATGATGTGGATGATGAACGTCAGTGCACAAATCAACAGCAATTGCTTGTCCATCACAACCTTGCAATAAAGAAAATGTAATTCCATGCTGCCATGAAGTTACTTATTTTTCAACTGCAAATTATTTAACTTTGCGTGTGGCTCAATTGGTGGTGGATTGCAGTTGTTTTTCAGGGCAAGGCATGGCGATCGGCAAACGCGGCGCGCTCAGTTGCGCGCTTGTTGCTCGTCCCTTGCTTGTATTTCAAGCTTGCACCCTCAACTATCCCTGGTGGCGGCATGTGTTGCCGCTCGATATGCACCAACCAAACCGGAGGTACACCATGAGTTTCGATTCCTTTCTGTCCAAACTGAAGAGCAAAGCCAGCGAACTGAAAACCGAGGCCTTGAAGTACAAGAACAAGGATTTCCTGAATGCCGCGATGGCGGGATCGGCCCTGATCGCCATGGCGGACGGCAGCGTCAGTGCGGAAGAGAAGCAGAAGATGGTGAAGTTTATTGAAAGCAATGATGCGCTGTCCGTGTTTACCACCACGGACGTGATCAAGGCTTTCCAGGAATATGTCGGCCAGCTGGAGTTCGACAAGGATATCGGCGAAGCCAAGGCGTATCAGGCGCTGGGCAAGATGAAGTCGAATGTGGAGGCGTCGCGCCTGCTGGTGCGCATGATTATCGCCGTCGCTTCGTCGGACGGCAATTTCGACGCCAACGAGCAGCGCGTGGCCAGCAAGATCGCGCGCGAGCTGGGCTTGAATCCTGCGGAGTTCGAGCTGCAGTAAGCGCCAAGCCAGCCGGCCGGCCAGCCCCGGCTGGCTAGCTTAATCCTTGTCCCACCACGGCGGCGCGTCCTCCGACCTCGGGCATGCCGTCTTCAATGCACTTATCTTGTAGCGGATCTCGATCACCTGCCCATGGTGAAACGGACCGCGTATCCAGTCGCCGGAATGAAAGAGGTAGGATTTGCCATTGATGCAGCGTTCGGTCGGCATGTCGCCGATGGGGCCGGTCGAACGCAGGGTGACGCGCACTTCGCCAGTTGCATCGAGCGGCGCGTCGGCGCTTGCATACAGTATATCTATGCCGACATCGCAGACACTGGTGCTGCCTATCTTGCTGCAGTACTTGATATACGTTTGCTGGCGCGCCGTGACCATGTGATCCTCATGCCGCATCGGCTTGCCGTCGTCAAAGGTAAAGCGCAGGACGACTTGCGTGGGCTCGCTGGCAGGGTGGCGCGTGGTGCTGGTGCAGGCGGCGCTGACGAGGGCCAGCAAGGGCCAGGCCAGCAGGCGCAGGATGCCGCGCAGCAGCGCCGGGATCGGGTTGTTGCCGGATGGGTGTTGCATGTGGCGTTGCCATTTGTCTCATGAACGGGGCGCCGATCATAGCATGCGAAGGCAGCGGCTCCGCTAGCACGTGCCGCGATTCAATTCCTGCAACACCTTCTTGCACAGCATCCCATAACCGACCCCCGTGCCCCGCTTGTGTGTTGCCAGGTCGTAGCCGGCGCTGATGTCGTCCCACGCCACGCTGCCGGGCAGGGGGCGCAAGTCGTCGTCGAGCTCCATCTCGAAATGAATGAAGTGGCCATCGGCGCTCAGCAGCTTGCCGTACACGGCGGGCATGCCGGGGCAAGCCAGTTGCAGGTCGAGCATGAGGGCCGTGCCCAGCGCCACGCCATGGCTGGCCGCGCACTGGCGCAAGGCGTCGGGCAGGGGGCGCGCGCGCCACCAGGCCGCCGTCTGCTTGATGGCGGCCTGGGTCAGCGCGTTTTGCTGCTGGACAGAATACTGTTTGCTCATGGCTGCCACCCATGCGGCACGCGGCTTGCCGCCCTAACGCGATGCCAGGCCCATGCTTTTCACATGGGCTGGCACGATCTCGCCGCTGGCCAGTTTTTCGGCCGGTACCCGCATCAGCACTTCGCCACCCACGCTGCCGTCGTCGCGCAGGTCGATGCGCATGGCCAGTTGCTGGTCGAGCGCCACGAAGCTGTCGCTGCCGGTGGCGATGATGCGGTGTTCTTCCTGGTCATCGATGCGCGCATACATCATGGCGCCGATAGTTCCCGCGTTGCGCAGGTAAAGCACTTGTCCGTTCGACAGCTCATAGCCGCCGCGGAACGGGGCAAACCTTTCCGCACTCATGAAATGTTTGTGTGCCGGCAATTCGATCGTGTGCAGGCGTCCGCCGGGAACGACGACGGTCTGGCTGTCGGGCAGCGTTTGCGCATTTGCCAGCAGGGCGCAGACGCCCAGGGTGCCGGCCAAGATCCATGTTTTCATTTTTTTACCCATCCTTGAACTGTGGTGCCGTCCGCTGCCGGCGCGGCGATATTGATGCGGGTGACAGGGAAACCGAACCGGCTGGTCCGCAAGCGCTGCTGTCACACTGGCAAGGCGCGGACTGCCGGTGTTGCCAGTGTAGACAGGCAAGATGCACCGCGCATCATCCGATCGGATGACACGGCCTCATGCATCGAGCACGGCCAGGTGCGCCGTGGCGCCGTGGATCAGGGCAATCAGCTCGCCCTGGCGCCGCGTATCCGTCTTCAAATAGGTATGGTGCAGATGCGTCTTGACGGTGTTGACGCTGATGCCGCCCTGCGCGGCGATTTCCTCGATGGTGGCCCCTTGCGCCAGCGCCTTGCCCACTTGCGCCTCGGCTTGCGTCAAGTCAAACAGCTGGCGCAATGCAGGGACGGACGTGCTTGCTTTGGTGGGATCGCGCGCGATCAGCAGCGCGCATGGCGGCTGGCAATCGGCAAGCGGGGTGACGGTCAGGGCGAGGGGGGCTTGCTGCTTGCGCGTCAGGCGCAGCGACTGGCATTGCGCCGCGCCGCCGGCGCTGGCGATCACCAGGCGCACGGCGCGCATCAGGGCGGGCGGGGCAGCGTGTTCCAGCTGCGCCGCATGCAGGGCGTGGCCGGCGGGAGTGGCGAAGCGTAATCCGAGGTTGGCGTCGAGCACCAGCACGACGGCGCCCATCGCGTCGAGCGCTGCCAGCGCACAGTGGCTGGCCAGTTGCGCTTCGCGCAAGCGCTGCTGCAGGCACAGGGCGCGCTGCAGATGCGGCAAGAGCTCCTGCCATTGCTGGCCGCTGAGGCCGGCACTGTCGAGCTGCGGCCAGTCGCCGATGCCGCAGGCCGAGTCGTACATGGCGCCGATCAGTTTGCCCACATTCATTGCCGTGCTCATGCTTGCCCCCAATCCTGATTACATCAGTGTGCCGCGGGCGTGCAGGTGCGGAACTGGGTAAGGGCAGTGTGGTACAGCGATTGGCCCCACCTTTGTAAGGAAGGGCTGGACGCTGCCATCTGGCCTGGGCATCTTTCAAGATAGTATAAATATGGCACCGCTGCAATGCGGTGCTGCAGCTGATTGCGGATGTCCGTTACGCACTTTCGGCAACCAGGCGTTCCAGGAGCATGCGGGATTTTGCATCCCTGGCATGAACACAAGGTCACCAAGCTCTTTTGGGCCGAGCGCGCCTGTGACGTTCGTGTGCAACGATCAAGTTTCCGCTCTGGCTGCAGTCAGTGCAACCTGGAATGGACCGGTGCCAGGCGCAGCAATGGTCAAAGTCAAATGCATGATGACTTGGCCGTTCATCGATACCGCATAGCTCGTGCTCGATAGGCCTGCAGTCGCACTGGCCGGCGTGACCATCTTCGATTGGTAGGTGGCCCCCTGGGTCTTCAAATAATCCAGGAAGCCGACCACCAGATTCCTGGTCATCGACGCGTCCAGGTCATTTGCAAAGACATTGCATGCGCTCTCGCCGATACTCGTCAGGACGAAGCGCGAGTTGTCGAGTTGCACGTTCCAGGCGTTACCAGAGTAAGCCCCCAAATATACTGCCGCATCGATGCTTGATAGCTTTTGAAAGCCCGGCCGTGCTAACCAGGCCTGGAATTTTTCCGGATAGGGGAAGTTCATAAAACAGCCTTGAACGAACTGGTCAACGACCTGCGCGGTAGCCAATTCGGACGCTTTAGGAGAAGCGCAAGCGGCGAAAGGGGAAACAAACAGCAGAAGTGCCGCAACGATTTTCTTCATGAATAACCTTAAATTTAATAGGTACCTATCCGTTTCTGGCCGCTACCCGACAGCCGGAATAGTTCAGTGTACGAGGTTGTTGCTTTCACGGCAAGTTCGTCAGGTGCCCGATGGGTGAGGACAAGGAAACTGGCGGAGACAAAAAACCGGGAAAATGGCGATTTTGACCGCGCGCTATAGCATCCGAAGCAATCGGACACATGGAAAACATATCCATAGGGTAAGCTTCGGGGCTAAGCTATTTCGCAACTCTATCAAAATTACATGACCTCCATAATGATCCCCGACGTCGCCCTGGTCGACAATACCGAACAACGCACGCCGCTGGTGCTCGTGCTGGACTGCTCCGGCAGCATGGATGGCGAACCCGTCTCGCTGCTGAACGAAGGCCTGGCCTTGCTGGAACAGGAACTCAAGTCCGACGTGATCGCCGCCAAGCGCGTGCGCATCCTCGTGATTCAATATGGCGCCCACGATGAAGCGGTCGTGGCCAGCAACTGGTGCGATGCCATGGATTTCACGGCGCCACGTCTGGAAGCGAACGGCACGACGCCGACCGGCGCGGCCGTGGAACTGGCCCTGGCTGAGATCGAGCAGGAAAAGCAGCGTTTCCGCGCGGCAGGCGTGGCGTATACGCGGCCGTGGCTGTTTTTGATGTCCGATGGCGAGCCGACGGACCGCTGGCAGCACGGCGCCGAACAGGCGCGCGCGGCCGAGCAGGCCAATAAAGTGGCGATCTTCCCCATCGCCGTGGGCGACCACGCAAACATCGATACCCTGGGCGAATTCTCCAGCCGTGGCGAGCGGGGCGTGAAGCAGTTGAAAGGCTTGCAGTTCCGCGAACTGTTCCTGTGGCTGAGCGCCAGCATGCAGGTGGTGTCGCAATCGCGTCCCGGCGCGCAGGCGCAACTGGCCTCGACGGACGGCTGGTCCGTCGTGAGTACGTGAAAGCCAGCTGATCCATGACGATAGTAAACAAGCATTGGCGCGTGTTCGGCGCCTCCGTCACGGGCAAGGCGCACCTGGATAAAGATATTCCTTGCCAGGATGCGCACGCACATGCCGTCGTGGACGATGTTTTGGTCGCCATCGTCTGCGATGGCGCCGGATCGGCCCGCCTCAGCGAGCAGGGCGCGCAGTTTGTTGCCGCGCACGCCGTGCAGGCGCTGGCCGGGCGGCTGGAGCAGGGCGCCAGCGTGCAGGATTTGGCGGACGGCGCGCTGGCCGGCACCCTGGCGCAGATCCGCGCCGCGCTGGACGACATCGCCCGCGCCGCCAACGCCACCCTCGACGACTACGCTTCCACCGTGGTGGGCGTGGTGATGGGCAGCGACAACGGTTTCTTTTTCCACCTGGGTGACGGCCTGGGCGTGGCGCAGCTGAACGATGGCGGCGAACTGATCTCGCTGCCCGCCAACGGCGAATACGCGAACGAAACCTATTTCATCAGCGGCGAGCGCTGGCGCGAACAGCTGCGCCAGCTGCCGATTCCCCAGGCCGTGCGCGGCATCGTGCTGATGTCCGACGGCTGCATGCCCTTTGCCATGAGCAAGAACAATGGGGCCCTGTACGCGCCATTCATGGATGCCGTGCAAGCTTATCTGCGCACGGTCGACAGCGTGGAGCTGGGCAATGCGGCGCTGGCGTCTACCCTGGCCGACCCGCGCACGCACCAGATCACGGGCGACGACAAGACCTTGCTGCTGGCCTTGCGCGCATGAGCAAGAAGCAAGGTGTGACACCGGGCCTGAGCCCGGGGGGAAAAATTTGGCTGGATAAAGTCCGCAGCCTGGTCTTGGGCAAACTCGTCAAGAGCGGCGGCGCAGGCAGCGTGTATCTGTTGCCGGGCGCGCCCGCGCAGGTCGCCAAGCTCTACCATCCGCACCTGGACCGGGCCGCCAACCGGCGCAAGCTCGAAGCGATGCTGGAACTGTCGCCCGAGCTGCCCGATCAACTGGAAAACGGCAAACGCTACGTCCAGATCGCCTGGCCGCAGGCGGCCGTGTTCGACGGCCAGGGTGGCTTCGCCGGTTTCGTCATGCCTTTGCTGGACATGGCGCAGACGGCCGAGCTGGAACAGATCATGCAGGAGCGGCAAGCGCGCGCGGCAGGATTGCCCACGGGACTCGGTCCCAAGCTGACCCTCGCCGCCAACCTGGCCGCCGTCATCGATGCGCTGCACCAGCAGCAGCATTACGTGGTCGATCTGAAACCCGTGAACCTGCGCTTTTACCGCGACTCGCTGTACATCGCCATGCTCGACTGCGACGGCTTCAGCATCCAGGGCCATGCGGAGCGTTTTCCTGCCGAGCAATTCACGGCCGACTATCTGGCGCCGGAATTCCAGCGCAAGGGCATGCCGGCGGGCACGGAAATGGCGCAAGACCGTTTTGCGCTGGCCGTCGTCATCTTTCAGTTGCTCAACTTTGGCATCCACCCGTACAGCGGGCGGCCCGGCAGTGCGCAAGTGGCGACCGACATTCCCGGGCGCATCCGCGACGGCTGCTACGCGTACGGCATAAAACGCCACAAGCAACTGGCGCCGAACGCCACCAGTGGCCACGCGCTGATGCCGCCCGAATTGCGCGCCATGTTCGACCGCGCGTTTTCCCCATCCCCCAAACCGCAGCGACCATCGGCGGCCGATTGGGCGCAGTTGCTGCGCGGCTATGCGCAGCGCAGCGGCGGCAAGCTCGTTGTGTGTACGGCGAATCCCGAACACCAGCATTTTGCGGGCCAGGGGTGCGCGGCGTGCGCGCGCGACAAGGTCATCGCTGCGGCCGCGCAAGCTTCGGTGCAGGCACAGCAGATGCAGTTGCAACAGCCGCCGCAGCAGCGCAGCACGCGCGGCGCGCACCATACGGCGCCGGGGCAGGCGCCCGTGCGGCTGCCTGCGGGTGCCGCGCAGGCCAATGCGGGCGGCATTTCCGGCAAGGGCTGGGCCGTGGTGGTGCTGCTGATCGTGCTGTTCCTGATCGGCTTTACGGCCTGGACCTCGTCGCCGGACGAAGTCAAGGACAAGGCCAGCCTGCAGGCGCAAGCGGACCAGGCGGCTGGCCTGGAAGTATTCAGCTGGCGCCAGCGCAAGGCGGCCGGCTTCCAGCAGTCCGATGCGCGCAAGGCCGTGTACAGCTTGTCGCAAGCGATGACCAAGGGCGACGATGACGCCGTCACGCGCGGCTTGCAGTTGCTGTACCGGGCCGGCGAGGACAAGTCGTCGCGCTACGAGGGTGACAAGGTGCGCGCGCGGCTGCGTACCACTTTGATGGAAGGCCTGGGCGCGATGCCCGGCTATGCCCCCGAATTGGCGAAGACCTATCTTGACCAGTTGCAAGCCGACCCGCGCGATCACCTGGCAGCGGCGGCCATGGGCCGCATGCACCTGAGCTTGAACGAACCGCAGGCGGCGCGCCAGTACTTCGAACAAGCCGTGTGGGGTCGTCCCACCGATGGCGTGGCCTGGCTCGGCATCGCGGCCACGGCCCTGCTGCGTGGCGGCGATGAGCAGGATGCCGTCAACCTGGTGGGGCTGGCGCAGCTGACGTCTTACCGTTACGCGGTAGAAAACGCCATGCCGACGGAACCGGGCCAGCCGTCCGACAATGGTGTCGCCGCCACGGAAAAACGCATGGACCGGGCCGCCAAGGTGCTGCGCCTGGCCCAGGGAGGGGGCTACCAGAAGCGCTGGGACAAGGCGCTGGCCGATGGCGCACTGCTGGCGGCAAAACTCAAGGCCTTGCCGCCCTTGCCGGACCAGCCTGCGGGCGTGCTGCGCGAGACGATGACGACGGTTGATTACGGCGTGCTCGACAAGCAGAATGCTACGGGCGAAAACCGCTTGACCCTGTCGATTGCCGCCGACGGCAGCCTGACGCATGCGGTGGCAGAAATGCCGATGGAACCCCAGTTGAACAAGGTCATGCAGGACAGCGTGAAGCGCTGGACCTATTTGCCGGCCGTCAAGCATGGCCAGTTGCGGGATGCCAAGGCGGAGGTGCTGGTGCGCTACCGCAATGGCCGGGTCAGCTTTGTGCCGGCCGAGCCGCGTGTCTCGCCAGACGATTAAAGGAATGACATGAAAATCAAGACCCTCTGCGCGCTGCTTGGCGCTTCCTTGCTGTGGCCCGCGCTGTCGCAGGCGGAAATCGTGCAGCGCCAGGTGCTGACAGCCATCGCCGCCGAGCAGGACAGCGAAGGCGGCGACGTGTTCACGATTGCCGGCACGACGGCCTGCGGCGGCAAGCAGATACGCATGGATGCCCGCTCGGTGAACCTGGACGAGGCGCCGTACGAAGCGCTGAAAGTCCAGCTTGCTGAACGCATGCGCGCCAGGACGCCCATGCTCGTCACCCTGAAAAAATGCCCGGAGGACGCGAGCGTGCCCATCGTGCGCCAGATCGCCGCCTGCACGCCAGCCGCCTGCGCCGATGGCCGGGCGCGGCTGTACCTGCACGAACGTTTCTACCCCATCGAGCAGGAAAACGCGCCCAACGTGCTGCTGTTGCCCTTGCCGAAAGGCAAACTGCCGGGCACGTGGAAGGTGGAGATTTATAGCGTGGCGGGACACAAGCTGCGCCTGTCGGGCCAGGTCAACCGCGCCGACTATGCGCAGGGCGAGCTGGTGGGCGGCTATGTCGCGTATTACCCCGACGGCAAGATCGAGAAACAGGTGGCGCAGGATGGGCAGGGCCGGCAGGATGGCGTTACCAGCCTGTATCGTGCGGATGGCAGCCTGGAATCGCGTGGCAGCTGGCGGCATGGCTTGCCGGAAGGCACGCACCAGCAATATCACGCCACGGGCCAGATGCGCGAGGCCAGCGTGTACCGCGAGGGCAAGCGCGTTGACGGCCCCGTGCAGACGTTTGACGAAAATGGCAAGTTGAGCACCAGTTATGTGCTGCGCGACGGACGCATGGAAGGCGAATTGATCGCGTATTTCCCGGATGGAAAAGTGTCGAACCGCACGCAAGTGAGCAAGGGCAAGTTCAATGGCAGCACCACGGATTACTATCCCGATGGCAGCATACACAGCAGCATGACGCAGCGCAACGATCTACCGGTCGGGGAAGCGCTGGAGTTTTATCCGGATGGCAAGGTGCAAACCCGCCAGCAGTATGGTGATGACGGTGGATTGCTGAGCATCCAGCGCTACAGCCCTCAAGGCGTGCTGGTACTGGAAAGACGTTGGGATGCGAAGTTGCGCGAGCAAGGCACGTCGCGCTCGTGGTACGAGAACGGCAAGCCCGAGCAAGCCATCGAGTACGTGAATGACTGTCGCGACGGTTGGAGCCGCAGCTGGCACGAGGATGGCAGCTTGAAGAGCGAATGCCGGTATGTGGCCGGCAAGGCCCAGGGCGCATGTGGTGAGGCGCCACCAGCGCCGGAATTGCAGCGCAAGGAGCAGGCATGGCGCGCACTTTGAAACATCTGTTTGGCGCCATGCTTCTGTTGCCGGCGCTGGCCCACGCCGAGATCGTGCAGCGGCAAGTGATCACGGCGATCACGGCCGCGCCTGGCAGCGGCGATGTGCTGACGGTGGCCGACGATACGGGCTGCGGCGGACGGCAGCTGCGCATGGATGCGGCGTCAGTCGGACTGAACGAGGAGCAGTATGGCGTCATGAAGGCCGAGCTGGCCAACATGATACGCGACAAGAACCCTTTGCTCGTGCGCCTGCGCGCCTGCCCGGCGCCCGGCCGGACTGGGGCCGAGGCCATTCCCGTCATCCACATGCTGCGCGGCTGCGATGCGCACTGTGCCGATGGCAAGGCCCGTTTATATTTGAACCACAACCTGTCGCGCGGCGAGGTGATGGAAGAGGCGCGCTATGCGTTGGTCCTGCCGCTGCCGCCCGGCAAGACACCGGGCACCTGGCAAGTCGAGATCTATCATGTGCGCGAAGGCGAGCCGAAGCGGCTGATTGGCCACGTCAACGATCCCGATTATCTGCGTGGCAAGCTGGTGGGCAACTACAGCATGTATTACCCGCATGGACAAGTCGAGATGCAGGTGGCGCGCGATGGACGCAGCTTGCGGGAGGGTGTGCAGACCCTGTATTACCCGGACGGCAAGGTTTCCATGCGCAACACGTGGCGCAATGGCGTGCAGGAGGGTGAGGAACAGGCTTATCACCAGAATGGCAAGCTCCTCGAGTCGCGCACCTACCGCAACGGCGCCCGCGCCGATGGTGTGGTGGAAACGTTCGACAAGGACGGCAAGCTGCGCACGCGCACGACCCAGGTCAAGGGCCGGACGGATGGCGAGCTGCTGCTGTTCTATCCGGATGGCGCCGTGGAAAGCCGCAGCCGGCATGACAACGGCATCATGACGGGGCCCAGCACCCGCTATTTCCCGGATGGCAAGGTGCAGCGCACCGCCAATTACCTTGACGGCAAGCCAGTCGGCGAGAGCGTCGAATACTATCCGGACGGTAAAGTCGCCATCAAGCGCACACACAGCGGCCACTTTGTCTTGCGCAGCACACAGCGTTTCAGCCGGACGGGCGTATTGATCGTGCACAAGCTGTGGAACGAGGGCGGCCGCGAGGAGGGCGCGCTGCGTTCCTGGTATGCGAATGGCAAGCCGAGGCAGCTGATCGAGTACGTGGATGGCGAACGCCAGGGCTGGACGCGGCACTGGCGCGAAGATGGCAGTGTGGAAAGCGAATGCCGCTATGTGGCGGACGAGCCGCAGGGGGCGTGTACGGGGGCGTCTGCGAAGATGTCGTACACGGAGGATGGGATCGAGTTTGAGATGCCGGAGGCTTGATACTTGACGTGTATTCCAACGGTGCTGCGGCAGTTTGATAAATACCGCATTTATCTAGATGGTTGCATATTTACTACAGGAAATCAGTCAATTTCCTCTATTTGTATTGGAAAGAAATACTTTATTTTTTACCTATGAGAATTGGCCTATAGTCACCATACCAAAAAATATAGCCTCAAGGAAACGGCAATCTTTTTTGCGGGCGCAACGACACGCCACTATGCCGGAACCTGAAAGAAGTAAATGATCAAATACTTAGCGATATCAATGGTGTTGTTCACCAGCATTGCCAATGCCCAAGTGCATGTAAATGGGTACACGAAAAAAGATGGAACTTACGTGGCACCGCATCAAAGAACCGCACCTGACAGCACCATTTCGAATAATTACAGCACACAGGGCAATGTCAATCCCTACACGGGGAAGGCTGGAACTGTTCCAAATCAAGCAGATAGCCCTTACGGATATCAGCCTCAGGCAAAGCCAGCGCCACGCCAGGAGATTCAACCACTGCAACCTCTACCATCGTTACAACCAACGCAGCCACTGCCACAGCCGTCTGTGTGGGGAACGCAAAAATAAAAGAGAAGGGCGGTCTGATGAGCCGCAAGGGAGTATGCCGGTGAGGCATCTCCCCGATCACGAACAGTCTACCGGTGCGGTGGCGTCAGCACGCTGGCTATCGCCTTCGGCAACGTTTCCGGATAATCGCGGCTGAAGTGCAAGCCGCGGCTTTCGCGGCGGGACAGGGCGCTGTTGACGATCATCGAGGCCACGTCGACGAGGTTGCGCAGTTCCAGCAAATCGTGGGTGATGCGGAAGTTGCGGTAGTACTCGTCGATCTCTTCCTTCAAGAGCGCGATGCGGTGCTGGGCCCGTTCCAGGCGCTTGGTCGTGCGCACGATGCCCACGTAATTCCACATGAAGCGGCGCAGCTCGTCCCAGTTGTGCGAAATCACCACTTCCTCATCCGCATCCGTGACCCGGCTTTCATCCCAGTCGGGCAGGTATGGCGTGCCCAGCTTTTCCTTGCTTTCGATATCCTGCGCGCAGGCGCGGCCGATGACGATGCATTCCAGCAAGGAATTCGAGGCCAGGCGGTTCGCCCCATGCAAGCCCGTGCAGGCTGTCTCGCCGACCGCATACAGGCCCGGCAAATCGGCCCGGCCCGCCAGATCCGTCACGACGCCGCCGCACGTATAGTGGGCGGCGGGCACGATGGGGATAGGCTGCTTGGTGATGTCGATGCCCAGTTCCAGGCAGCGCGCGTAGATGGTCGGGAAGTGTTCGATGAGGAATTCGGCCGGTTTGTGGCTGATGTCCAGGTGCACGTAATCGAGGCCCCGTTTCTTGATCTCGAAGTCGATGGCGCGCGCCACCACGTCGCGCGGCGCCAGTTCGGCCCGTTCGTCGTGGGCCAGCATGAAGCGCTGGCCGGCCGCAGCGCCCGCTTCGGGCGGCAGTTTCAGCAGGCCGCCTTCGCCACGGATGGCTTCTGTGATCAAAAACGATTTCGCGTACGGGTGGTACAAGCACGTGGGGTGGAACTGGATGAATTCCATGTTCGACACGCGGCAGCCGGCGCGCCAGGCCATGGCGATGCCGTCGCCGCTGGCCGTGTCGGGATTCGTTGTATATAAATACACCTTGCCGGCGCCGCCCGTGGCCAGCACGGTGTGCTCGGCGGCAAACGTCAGCACTTTACCCGTTTGCTCATCCTGCACGTACAGGCCGTGGCAATGGGGCTGGGCATTGCGCTGCGTGGGCTTCATGCCCAGCTTGTCGGAGGTGATCAGGTCGATCGCGCAATGGTGTTCGAACAGCGTAATGTTCGGGTGGGCGCGCACCTTTTCTTCCAGCGTTACTTGCACGGCATGCCCGGTGGCGTCGGCCGCGTGGATGATGCGGCGCTGGCTGTGTCCGCCTTCGCGGGTCAGGTGGAAACCCAGCTCGGCCGTGGCGTCGCGGGTAAACGGCACGCCTTGCTCGATCAGCCATTCGATGGCTTCGCGGCCGTGCTCGACGATGTAGCGCGTGGCGCTCTCGTCGCACAGGCCGCCGCCGGCGATCAGGGTGTCTTCGATGTGCTGCTGGTGGCTGTCGCCCGAGTCCAGCACGGCCGCGATCCCGCCTTGCGCCCAGTTGCTGGCGCCATCGAGTAGCGCGCGTTTGGAAATGATCGCGACGGTGCGCGTCTCAGCTAAATGCAGTGCAACCGATAAACCCGCCAGGCCACTGCCGACAATCGCTACATCAAATTTCATGACATTTATCTTTTTTCAGGGGAAGCATACTATAGTCCATTTCACATCAATCGGTAATGTGTTGAGATAAATTCTGCCAGTGAAAGATAGCTGGGGCCGTAGCTTGTGGCGTATCAATGTCTTCGTGGAACAGTTCGCCATGATGGCAAGACCGGTGGCAAGCCGCCCTGTGCGCGGCGTGCCGCCTTTGCCGCAGGAGGCCCCATGATCCGCATCTTCAGCCATTACGTCTCGAAAACAGCGTTTATCTTGCTGTTGCTGGAAATCATGATCCTGCTGCTGTCGGCCACCCTGACATCCTTGCTGTGGCTGGCGGATGGCAGCCGCGTGCTGCGGGTGAGCGAGGTTTACCTGTCTTCCTCGATCTTTGCCCTGGTAATCGTTTTCAGCATGAGCGCGCTGGGCATGTACCAGCACCGCTCGCGCGAAGATATCCGCAACACCTTATTGCGCATCCTGCCGTCGTTCGCCTTGGGTTTTGCCGTGCTGAGCGTGCTGATCCGTTTTATTCCTTCCTTGCATTTCGGACGCGGCAGCGTGCTGATCTTCGGCCTGGGCGCCATCGGCGTGCTGCTGGCGCGCCTGGTGGTGTTCAAATCCTCGCAATCGGCGCTGATGGAAGGCCGGCTGATCCTGGTGGGCGGCGGGGCGCTGGCGCGCGAATGCATGGAGCTGGCGGCGAGCAAGATCGGTTTCCACCAGTTTACGGTGGTCGGCTGCATCGATGTGGCGGGCGAGCGCTGCTGCGTGCCGGCCTCGGCCTTGCTGCCGGCCGAACCGTCGCTGCTGGCCATGGCCCAGCGCCATGACGCGCATGAGATCGTCGTGTCCGTCAGCGACCGGCGCAATGGCGCGTTTCCTGCCAAGCAACTGCTGGAATGCGCGCTGGGCGGCGTCAAGGTGATCGACGCGGCCACGTTTTTCGAGCGCGAAGCGTGCCAGATACGCATCGATTCCCTGCAACCGAGCTATCTGATCTATGGCGGCGGCTTCGACCAGAGCTTTTTCCGCGCCGCCTCGAAGCGCCTGTTCGACCTGGCTGCCAGCGGGGTCATCTGCCTGACGGCGCTGCCCGTGATGCTAGTGACGGCCCTGTGCATCCGCCTGGAAGATGGCGGCCCCGTGTTTTACCAGCAAGAGCGGGTAGGGCGCGACGGCTTGCCCTTCAATGTGCTGAAATTTCGCAGCATGCGCTGCGACGCGGAGCGCGATGGCAAGCCCATCTGGGCACTGGACAACGATGCGCGCATCACGCGCGTGGGCAAGCTGATCCGCAAGCTGCGGATCGACGAGCTGCCGCAAATGCTCAATGTGTTTCGCGGCGAGATGAGTTTCGTGGGACCGCGCCCAGAGCGCGCCTACTTTGTCGAGCAACTGAAGGAGCAGGTGCCGTACTACAACATTCGTCACAGCATCAAGCCAGGCATCACGGGCCTGGCGCAGGTGCGCTATCAATATGGCGCTTCCGTCGACGATGCGGTGAACAAACTGCAATACGATTTGTATTATGTGAAGAACAATAGCCTGTTCCTCGACTTGCTGATCCTGCTCGACACGGTGCAGGTAGTGCTGTTTGGCAAGGGCAGCCGATGATACGGGCGCAGTCGGACTGGCTGGCGGCGGCCGACGCGGCGGCCCTCAGCCATGGCCTGGCGTCGCTGGCTTTCTTCGTGCTGGCGCTGCTGCTCATCAGCAACTGGCGCGCGCGCCAAAACGTGCGCGCCTTGCTGGTCGCTTGCCTGGCGACGGGCGGCTGGGCCACGGGCGCGGTGGTGCTGGTGCTGCTGGGACAGCGCACCGCCTTGGCCGGCGATGCGCTGGAACTGCTGCGCACCCTGGCCTGGCTGGTGTTTTTGCTGCTGCTGATCGAACCGTCGCGGCCCCGCCTGCGCCTCGTGCTGGCCGGCATCGCCCTCACGGCGTTGGCGCCCTGGCTGTTCTCCCTGGCTTCATCCTGGCTGGCATTGCCATTGCCTGCGCGCATCATTGCCAGTGTCTGCCGTTTGCTGCTGGCCGTGCTGGGCATGTTGCTGGTGGAACAGTGGTACCGCAACACGCCACCGTTGAAACGCTGGGGCATCAAGTTTGCCTGCCTGGGCGTGGGCGGGCTGTTCGCCTACGATTTCTATCTGTACAGCGACGCCTTGCTGTTTCGCACGGTCAACGATGACATCTGGGCGGCGCGCGGCATCGTCGACGCCCTGTGCGCGCCACTGCTGGCCGTCTCTGCCGCGCGCAATCCGGGCTGGGCACTGGGCCTGTCCGTCTCGCGCCAGATGCTGTACCGCTCGGCTGCCTTGCTGGGCTCGGCCATCTACCTGCTGGCCATGGCGGCCAGCGCCTATTACTTGCGCTATTTCGGCGGCACCTGGGGTTCCCTGATGCAGATGGCTTACCTGGGTGGCGCGGCCCTGCTGCTGGCGGGCGTATTGTTTTCCGGCAGCCTGCGCGCCAAGCTCAAGGTGACGATCAATAAACATTTTTACAATGCCATCTTCGATTACCGCGAGGAATGGCTGCGATTTACGCGCGCGCTGTCCGAGGATGGCCCGGCGCTGGGCGAACGCACGATACAGGCCATGGCGCAGCTGGTGGAAAGCCGCGCCGGCGCGCTGTGGATCTTGCGCGAACAGGGGCAATTTGCTCCGGCCGCCAGCTGGAACTGGCCGCCGGGCACGTGGAGCGAGCCGGCGTCCGGTCCCCTGTGCCAGTTTCTGGAGGCAAGACTCTGGGTGATCGACGTGCCCGATTGCCAGCAAAATCCGCGCCAGTACGGCGGCTTGCGCTTGCCGCCCGCGCTGCTGGCGCTGCCCGACGTGTGGCTGCTGGTGCCCTTGATGCTGCATGGCCAGCTGTTCGCCTTTGTCGCACTGGCGCGGCCCCGCACGCGCATCGGCTTGAACTGGGAAATCCGCGACGTGCTGAAAATTGCCGGCAGCCAGGCCGCCAGCTACCTGGCGCACCGCGAGTCGCTCGATACCCTGACGGTGGCGCGCCAGTTCGACTCGTTCAACCGCATGTCCACTTTCATCGTGCACGATCTCAAGAATTTGGTGTTCCAGTTGTCGCTGCTACTGAGCAATGCGGAAAAGCACCGCGCCAATCCCGCCTTCCAGGAAGACATGCTGGGCACCCTCGACCATTCCGTGCAGAAAATGAAGACCTTGCTGCAAAAACTGGCGCGCGGCGAGGCGCTGGAAGCACCGGCGCCGCTGCTGCTCGACGGCTTGCTGCGCCAGGCCGTGGCGGCCAAGGCCAGCCTGGCGCCGGCGCCCCGGCTGGAAATCGTCGATGGTGAACTGACGGTGCTGGCCAACCGCGCGCGGCTGGAGCGGGTGCTGGGCCATTTGATCCAGAACGCCATCGAGGCGACGGCCAGCGATGGCAAGGTGGCCGTGCGGCTGCGGCGCGTACAGCACACGGCCGTTGTCGAGCTCGACGATACGGGGCAGGGCATGAGCGAGCAATTCATCCGCGAGCGCCTGTTCAAACCGTTCGACACGACCAAGACGGCAGGCATGGGCATCGGCGTGTTCGAAAGCCGCGAATACCTGCGCGAAGTGGGCGGCAGCCTGGAAGTGCGCAGCGAGCCGCAGGTGGGCACGACGTTTCGCGTGATCCTGCCGCTGCATGCGGCATAGCAAAGGAGTGGGGTGCCATGGGCAAGCAAAAACTGTTGGTCATCGAAGACGATCCCGGCCTGCAAAAGCAGCTGCACTGGAGCTTTGACGGCTACGAAGTCTTGCTGGCGGGCGAGCGCGAGGCGGCGCTGGCGCTGGTGCGGCGCCACCAGCCGGCCGTCGTGACGATGGACCTGGGCTTGCCGCCCGATCCGGACGGTGCCACGGAAGGCCTCGCCACCTTGCAGCAAATCCTTGCGCTGGCGCCGGACACGAAAGTCATCATCCTGTCGGGCAACCAGGAGCGCGCGCATGCCTTGAAAGCCATCGCGCTGGGCGCCTACGATTTCCACCAGAAGCCGTTCGAGGCCGACATGCTGGGCCTGGTCATTGCCCGCGCGTTTTATCTGCACGCGATGCAGCAGGAAAACCGCCGCATGCTGCAGACGCAGGCGGATTCTCCGCTGGCCGGCATCGTCAGCCGCGACCCTGGCATGTTGAAACTGTGCCGCAGCGTGGAAAAAGTGGCGCCCTCGTCGGCCAGCGTGATGCTGCTGGGCGACTCGGGCAGCGGCAAGGAACTGATTGCGCGGGGCTTGCATGCGCTGTCGAGCCGCCATGCACAACGTTTCGTGGCCATCAATTGCGCTGCCATCCCGGAAAACCTGCTGGAAAGCGAGCTGTTCGGCTATGAGCGGGGCGCGTTTACGGGCGCTGCCCGGCAAACCCTGGGCAAGATCGAACTGGCCCATGGCGGCACCTTCTTTCTCGACGAAATCGGCGACATGCCGATGGCGCTGCAGGCGAAATTGCTGCGCTTCTTGCAGGAAAGAGTCATCGAAAGGGTGGGCGGCCGTGCCGAGATCGCCATCGACGTGCGCATCGTCTGTGCCACGCACCAGGATCTGAAAGTGCTGGCGGAACAGGGGCGTTTCCGCGAAGACCTGTTTTACCGGCTCAGCGAAATTGTCTTGCGCATCCCGCCGCTGCGCGAGCGGGCCGGCGATTGCACCTTGCTGGCGCAGCATTTCAAGAACAAGTTCTGCGCCAGCGAAGGCCGCAGCAACCTGCATTTCAGCGCCGGCGCGCTGCAGCTGATCGAGACGTATGGCTGGCCCGGCAATGTGCGCGAGGTGGAAAACTGCATCAAGCGGGCCGTCATCATGAGCGACGGGCCGCAGATCGCGGCCGATGACCTGGGCTTGCCCGCCAGCGCCCAGGCCGCTCCCGCCGATGAATCCATCAATCTGCGTCAGGCCCGCGAAGCGGCCGAGTACAAGGTCATGGTGCGCGCGCTGGCCCGCGCCGACGGCAATATCGCCAAGGCGGCCGAACTGCTGGGCGTGAGCCGGCCCACCCTGTATGACTTGATGGGGCACCACGGCATCAAGTAAGCCGTCTTACTGATATGGATTAAATATCAAGATTGTGTATGGCGTCGCACATACGCTGGCGCCGTCACGGCGCATCCTAGCCTCATCAACAACAAGGAGGGGTTATGAACGCGATCAATTTATTGATGAAGGACCACAAGGCCGTCAAGGCCCTGTTTGCGCAGTATGAGAACCTGAGCGACCGCTCCTTTGCCACCAAGAAAAAACTGGCCGACCAGATCTGCCAGGAATTGACCGTGCACACGCAGCTGGAAGAAGAAATCTTCTACCCGGCCGTGCGCCGCCCGATCCATGACGGCGACCTGATGGATGAAGCCGTCGTCGAGCATGCGAGCGCCAAGGAGCTCATCGCGCAGATTACCGCGATGGATCCCGCCGACGACCTGTACGACGCCAAGGTCAAGGTGCTGTCCGAGCAGATCGAGCACCACGTCAAGGAAGAAGAGGGCGACATGTTTCCCAAAGTGCGCCATACGGCCGTCGACCTCGACGCGCTGGGCAAGGAAATGGCCGCGCGCAAGGAACAGCTGACGGGCGTCGCCGCCTGAGCGGCTTAAAAAATCAACAACCAAGGGAGTATTCCATGCAAGCTACACAATTGTCCGTGTCGGACCTGAACAATCCGGGCGTATCCTGGGGTGCCGTGCTGGCGGGTGCAGCCGCCGCGGCCGCCTTGTCCTTCATTTTGCTGATCCTCGGCGTGGGCCTGGGCCTGTCGTCCGTGTCGCCGTGGTCGTTCAACGCGACGGCCATCGGCGTGTCGACCATCGCCTGGCTGGCCTTCATGCAACTGGCCGCGTCCGGCATCGGCGGCTACATGGCGGGCCGGCTGCGCGTGAAATGGAGTTCCATCCACACGGATGAGGTGCATTTCCGCGATACGGCCCACGGCTTGCTGGCCTGGGCCGTGGCCACCCTGATTACCGTGGCCGTGCTGGCCGGCGGCACGCGTGCCGTGCTGAGCGGCGCCATCGACGCGGGCAGCGGCGTGGCGGCTGCCATAGCCCCCGCAGCGGCAGCGGGCGAAGGTGCTGCTGGCGCTGCAGGCGCCAAGCAAGGCGAGGGCAGCGGCGCCAATCCGCTCGACTATTTCTCGGACATGCTGCTGCGCGCCGCGCCTGCCGCACCGGCTACCACCGCCACCGGCACCCTGGCGGCGCCTGCGGCCAATGCCAGCACCGCCGAGCAGCGCGTGGAAATCGGCAAGATCTTCGCCACCGGCCTGACCACGGGCAGCCTGGCCGCAGATGACCGCGCCTACCTGGGCCAGGTCGTGGCCAGCCGTACGGGCTTGACGCAGGCGGAAGCGGAAGCGCGCGTCGACGCCGTCTACGCCCGCGCCGCCAAGGCTGCCGCCGATGCCAAGGCTGCTGCCCAGCAAGCGGCTGAAACGGCCCGCAAGGCCGGTGCCCACACGGCGCTGTGGATGTTCGTCGCCTTGTTGCTGGGCGCTTTCGTGGCCAGCCTGGCGGCAACGTTTGGCGGCCGCCAGCGCGACCATGAGCGCGTGCTGCGCCATGTGACCATTTAATTCACCGATTTAATCTAGGAGACTGCCATGCGTTCCATCCTCTTGCTGCTGCTGGGCATTCCACTGCCCATCGTCATACTGATCGCCCTGTTCGTACATTAATAAGACGTTGACGTAAAAAAAACGGCGCCCGCCGCAAGCCGGGCGCCGTTTGTGTTGAAGCGGGTCCATGTGTAAGATGGCGCGATCTTTCCACCGAGACTATCCATGAATGTGACCGCCATCCGTCCCTTGCTGAAAACCGCCGCCATCGCTGCCTTTGCCTGCGCCGTGCTGGCCTCGTGTTCCACCCTGATCGGCCCGCGCGACGTGAATGTGTCGCTGAGCAAGATGCAGCAAGGCCTGGAACGTCGCTTTGCCATCGACAAGCGCGTGCTGTCCGTGCTGGATGTCAAACTGACCCACCCGCAACTGTCGCTACAGCCCGAGCGCGAACGGGTTGCCCTCAGCGTGGACGCCAGCGTCTTGCCGCCCTTTATCCGCCAGAGCTGGCGCGGCAGCCTGGCCATGTCGGGCCGCCTCGTGCTCGACGCCCAGCGCAACGCCGTCTACCTGAGCGAAGCGAGCGTGGACAAGGTCGCCATCGATGGCATGGACGAGTCGCAGCAGCGCCAGTTCGCCAAGGTGGCCAGCCTGGTGGCCGACCAGCTCATGCACGAAACGCCGATCTATACGTTCAAACCCGACGAATTGCGCTATGCGGGCGTGCAATTCGTGCCCACGCAGATCCGCACCACGGGCAATGGGTTGACGGTGACGTTCGAGCCGGTGAAGTAGGCTAGGCCTCGAACGCGGGCGCGCCGATTTGCGTGGCCGTGTTATTGCGCGGCGTCGCCTCTTCGTGGAACAGGTCAGCCAGGTACTCGCACAGCGCATCTGCTTGTATATCGTCCGGAATAATGAAATCGGCGGGCCTGCGCTTGCCTTCCGCACCGAGATAGAAGGCGCGCCAGGCGCCCTGACTCTGCCGGACGCCAATCAGCGTGCCGAAAATATTGAATCTGAATTCCTGCATCAAACCTCTCCAGTTATAGAGCCAGGCAAAAAGATGTGGCGAGCGACAGGTATGGCTATTGCTAGATGGTAACATTTGCTGATCATCGGCGCGGGCTTGAGGTGTGCTTCAGCGAACATCGGATCACAGGAGTTGTTCAACCGCCATTGTTGCCCCGCAAGCAGGCCGACTATAATCCTGCCTCTCATGCCTGGACACAGCATGTTCCCCAACATGAAGTTAAAACAATTAAAGGAATCTTCGTGAAACGCTCACTCATCAGCGCCGCCTGCTGCGCCTTGTTCGCCTTCTCCTCGCCCGCGCTGTACGCCCAGCAAGGCACTACCGCCGCCGCGCCCGTCTCCGGCATCGACCTGAAAACCCTGGACCCTGCGGTCAGCCCCAGGGATGATTTCTACGGCTACGTCAACGGCGTCTGGACGCGCAATACGGAAATCCCGGCCGACAAATCCGTCTGGGGCACGTATATCGAATTGCGTGAAATCGCCCAGGGCCAGTTGCGCGGCCTGATCGATGCCACCGTCAAGAACCCCGGCAAGCCCGGCAGCGAAGCGCACAAGATCGCCGACCTGTACACGAGCTTCATGAACGACAAGGCGCGCAATGCGGCCGGTTTCAAGCCGCTGCGCGCCGAACTGGCCCGCGTCGCCGCCGTCAAGGACAAGAAAGACTTGCCGGCGCTGCTGGCCTACCTGCAAGGCAATGGCGTTGCCACGCCGTTTTCCGCCTATGTGGCACCCGATGCGCAAGACCCCGAGCGCTACACGGTCAACATCAGCCAGTCCGGCCTGGGCTTGCCTGACCGCGATTACTACCTGAAGGAGGACGACGCCAAGCTGCAAGCCGTGCGCGCCAAATACCTCAAGCATATCGAAACCATGCTGGCCATGAGCGGCGACAAGGCCGCTGCCGCACACGCGGCGCAAATCCTCGACCTCGAAACGCGCCTGGCGGCCGTGCAGTGGACGCGCGTGCAGATGCGCGATCCCGTCAAATCGTACAACCGCGTCGATTTCGACAAATTCGCGGCACTGGCGCCGGCCTTCGACTGGAACGCCTACTTTACTGCCGCCGGCCTGGCGCCGAAAGCCACGTCGGCCGTGGTGCGCCAGCCCAGCTTCATGACAGGCTTTTCCGAGACCGTGGCCGCCGTGCCGCTGGAATCCTGGAAGAGCTATCTGAACTGGCGCATCATCGAAAGCTATGCTTCCTTCCTGGACAGCGCCACGGTCAAGGAGCGTTTCGCCTTCGACGGCACGGTGCTGCGCGGCGTGCCGCAAAGCGAACCGCAGTGGCAACTGGCGCTGCGCTTCACGGATGGCGCCATCAGCGACGCCGTCGGCAAGCGTTACGTGGAAATGTATCTGCCGCCGGAAACCCGGCCCCGCGTGATGGCCATGTTCGACAATTTCGTCGCCTCGTTCAAGGATGGCATCGAGCAGCTCGACTGGATGGGCCCGGAAACCAAGAAGGAAGCCCAGCTCAAGCTGGCAGCCTTGAAGCCGAAGATCGCGTATCCCGATACCTGGCGCGACTACAGCAGCATGCAGACGCAGCCGAATGACCTGATCGCCAACGTGCGCGCCGCGCGCGCGTGGAGCCGCCAGCAAAACCTGGCCAAGCTGGGCAAGCCGGTCGACCGCGACGAATGGTCGATGACGCCGCAAACCGTGAACGCCAGCTACAGCCCTTCGCTCAACGCCATCACGATTCCGGCCGCCATTTTGCAGCCGCCATTCTTCAACGTGAAGGCGGAAGATGCCGTCAACTACGGCTTGCTGGGCATCACCTTTGGCCATGAAATTAGCCATGCCTTCGACGACTCCGGCAGCCAGTATGACGCCAAGGGCCGTCTGCGCAACTGGTGGACGGCGGAGGACCGCACGGCGTTCAAAGCCCTGGCCGCCGGCCTCGTCAAGCAGTATGGCGCCTACAGCCCCGTGCCGGGCTACCACATCAATGGCGAACTGACCCTGGGCGAAAACATCGGCGACAATTCCGGCCTGTCGATCACCTACAAGGCGTACCAGCGTTCCTTGAACGGCAAGCCTTCGCCAGTCATCGATGGCTTGACGGGCGAACAGCGCCTGTACATCGGCTTTGCGCAGAAATGGCGCGCGAAACTGCGTCCCGAAGCGGCCATCGCGCAGATCAAGAGCGACCCCCATTCGCCGGGCGAATTCCGCGCCAAGGGCACGGTCAAGAACCAGCCCGGTTTCTATGAAGCGTTCGGCATCAAGCCAGGCGACCCGATGTACCTGCCGGCCGAGCAGCGCGTGATCATGTGGTAAGCAGGTAGGGCAGTTGGGCAACCGCGCCGCGGACTATTCCTTGGCGTGGTTGAGCGTGTACCTGGGCAGCTCCACCGTCAGGTCTTCCTGGGCGAGGCGGGCCTGGCAGGACAGGCGCGAATGGGGCTGCAAGCCCCAGGCCTGGTCGAGCATATCTTCCTCATTGTCGCCCAGTTCGTTGAGCGTATCGAAACCCTGCACCACGACCACGTGGCAGGTGGAACAGGCGCCGACCTGGCCGCACGCGTGTTCCATGTCGATCTTGTTGAGCAGCAATGCGTCGCAAATGCTCATGTTCTGCGGCGCGTCAAACACGGCGCCGTCGGGGGCCAGCTCGGGATGGGGCAGGACGGTAATTTTTGGCATGCGGGATTCTCCTTGATGTCGCTTGAATACCGCTACCTTGAACCTTCCCGCCTTGATAAGGTCAAGCGCAATGTTGCGCCTGAGCTGGGGCTTTCTGCGCTTACATCTTCGATGCCGGATGTTCCGCCAGCGGGACAAATTGGCCGGTAGCCTCGTCGAGCGCGTCCAGTGAGCCATTTTCGATGTCATACACCCAGCCATGCAGGGTCAGGCGCTTTTGCGTGATGCCCAGCGCTACCGATGGGTGCGTGCGGATGTTGTTGAGTTGCGCCACGACATTGGCGCGTACCATGCCGTCGATGCGGTCCTGTTCCGTGGCATGCTCGATCGATTCATTGATCATGCGCGCCGCATCCGCGTGCCGCAGCCAGTTCTTGACCGCCGGCATGTGATCGAGGCAGGTGCAGGTGGCGATGGCCTTCATCGCGCCGCAATCGGAATGGCCGCAAATGACGATGTCCGTCACATTCAGGGCCGCAACGGCAAATTCGACGGACGCGCTCACGCCGCCCGGTTCCGGGCCAAACGAGGGCACGATGTTGCCCGCGTTGCGAATCACGAACAGTTCGCCAGGTTCGCGCTGCGTCACCAGTTCCGGCACCATGCGGCTGTCGGAACAGGAAATGAACAGGGCCTTGGGCGTCTGTCCCGTGGCCAGTGTCTTGAACAACTCTCGGCGTTCAGGAAAGACTTCCTTCTGGAAACGTAGAAATCCGGCAATGATGTCGCGCATAAATAAAAGAAGAGAGTGGTGTGAGCCCGTATTATCGCCGATGTCAGCGCGGCTGGCTTGCCGGCTGGCCGGTTTGAGGCCCCGTAATGCAGCGATCGAGATGCTCGATCAATTGCAGGAACACGCGTTTATCGGCAATGTGATTCATCGTGTTGCTCATGAAGACGTCGCTGGCGGCCGCTGCCACGGCACCGCGGGCTTGTGCGCAGGCGGCATGCAGTTGCGCGCGGTCAAGCTCAAGCAGCGCCGCGGCGATGCCTGCACGCGTGAAGTCGAAGGCATCGATGCCGCAACAGCCGGCGGCGCAATAGGTTTCCAGGCGGCAGATCAGCGGCCACAGCCCCTCCAGGTGCTCGTCGATGCCGACGGCTTGCGCATAGCGCTCGCCGAGGTCGATGTGCTCGATCCATGCGTCTTCGGCAATCTGGATATCGTATTGATGGTCGCGTTCCGTCATGTTTGCTTTCCCGCATGCGCGGTGACTGTCTGATAGAGGCGCCATCGTACCGCAAGCGCGGCGGTAGCTGGCATACCATGCAGCAAGGCATGAAAAAACCGCCCGAAGGCGGTTTTGTGTATGCACTGTGTTGCCGCTTACTCCTTGTCAGGCAAGGCGTATGCCAGCACGTAGTCGCCGCGGTCCGGCGCCTGGCGCGCACCGCCGGCGCTGACGACGATGTATTGCTTGCCCGTTTTCGGCGAGACATACGTCATCGGGCCGGACTGGCTGCCCACGGGCAGGCGCTGTTTCCAGATTTCCTTGCCGGTGGCGCTGTCAAAGGCGCGCAGGTAGAAATCCTGCGTGCCGGCAAAGAACAGCAAGCCGGATTGCGTCGACATCGACGCGCCCAGGGTCGGCATGCCGATGGGAATCGGCATCTTCATGCGGATACCCATCGGACCCGTATCCTGCACCGTGCCGACCGGCACCTGCCACACGAGCTTGCGGGTTTTCAGGTCGATGGCCGACATGGTGCCGAACGGCGGCTTCTGGCAGGGAATGCCCGCTTTCGACAGAAAACGTTCGCGCATGGCGCCGAACGGCGTGCCTTCCTGCGGCACGACGCCCATCTCGATGCCGCTGGCACCCTTCGGAATGGCGGCGCGCGGGATCATGTAGTTGGCCAGGCCCAAACGCATGTCGTTGACAAACATGTAGTTGGTGGTTGGGTCGACGGAGACGCTGCCCCAGTTCATGCCGCCCAGCGAGCCTGGGAACTGCAGCGAACGGTCGAGGCCTGGCGGCGTGTAGACGCCTTCGTGGCGCATGCCCTTGAATTCGATGCGGCACAGCAACTGGTCAAACACGGTGCCGCCCCACATGTCGGACTCGTGTAAGGTGGCGTTGCCGATCGACGGCATGCCGACGGAAAACGGCTGCGTGGGCGAATAGCGCTCGCCAGGCACCTTGCCTTGCGGTACAGGACGCTCTTCCACGGCCGCGATGGGCTCGCCCGTCACGCGGTTGAGGAGGAAGATTTCGCCTTGTTTCGTCACTTGCGCCAGCGCGGGCAGGGTGCCGCCTTTGCCGTCGGGAATGTCGTACAGCAGCGGCTGGGCCGGCAAGTCGAAGTCCCACAGGTCGTGGTGGGTGGTCTGGAAGGTCCAGCGCACCTTGCCCGTTTTCGCGTTGACGGCAACGATGGACGAGCTGTACTTGTCGTCCAGCGCCGTGCGCGTACCGCCGAAGAAGTCGGGGGTGGCATTGCCGGTCGGCAGGTAGATGGTGTCCAGCTGGGCGTCGTACGACATGGCCGACCAGACGTTCGGCGTGCCGCGCGTGTAGGTCTGGCCTTGCGGCGGCAGTTTCGTGATGGCCGGGTTGCCCGGATCCCAGGCCCACACCAGTTCGCCGCTGCGCACGTCAAACGCGCGCACCACGCCGGGTGGCTCGCCGGTGGAGAAGTTGTCGGCCACGCGGCCGCCGACGACGACCAGGTCGCCCGCGATCAGCGGGGTCGATGTTTGCTGGTAGTAGCCGGGCTTGACTTCACCCATGCCCACCTTCAAGTCGACGGTGCCGTGCTCGCCAAAATCGGCGCAAGGCTCACCGGTAGCCGCGTCGAGCGCGATCAGGCGCGCATCGATGGTCGGCAGCAAGATGCGCTTGCGGCAGGCGGCCGGGGCGGCGTCGCTGGAGGCGCTGGCCGGCAGCGGCTGCGCGGCGGGCGCTTCATGGTAGCCCAGGCCGCGGCAGCGCTGCCAGTTTGGCGCGGAACCTTGCGGGTCGTATTTCCAGCGCTCGGCGCCCGTATCGGCGTCCAGCGCCACGACCTTGCCGTAGGCCGTGCAGACGTACAGGGTATCGCCCACTTGCAGCGGCGTGTTCTGGTCTTCCGCGCCAGAACCATTGCTTTGCGGGATGTCGCCCGTGTGCGCCGTCCAGGCCAGTTTCAGCTGGCCGACGTTGCCCTTGTTGATCTGGTCCAGCGCGGCGAAGCGGTTGCCGGCCGTGGTGTTACCCCAGTGCAGCCAGTTTTTCTGCTGCGCGCCGGGAGCGACCGGCGTCACGCCCGCCACGACATCCGCTTCAATGACGGACTTGGGCAGGAAGAAATTGACGCCTGTGATGGCCAGGCAGACGGCGATCAGGCCCGCCAGCGCGAAGGCGCCTTTGCCAGCCGGCACGCCGGTGGCGCGGCGCAAGCCGGGATAGGCGAGGGCTACCAGGCATGCCAGCACGCCGAAGACGAACAGGCGCGACACCAGGGGCCAGAAGTTCCAGCCCGCGTCGATGGGGGCCCAGATCAGGGCAACGAGAAAGGCGGCACCGAACAGCAGGGCGCCGGCCGGCTTGCTCCGCCAGACGAGTACGCCAGAGGCGAACGTGGCAATGCCCATCGGCAGGTAAAACCAGCTGCCGCCCAGGTACGCGAGGTAGGCTCCGCCGATAGCGAGGAAGAGGCCGGACAAGATGAGCAGCACGGCTGGCAGGTAGCGCAGCGGCGACGCTGCTTGACCCCGCGTTGCGGGTGTGGATGAACTGGAAGGGTTCACGATGATTCCTTTTATTGTTGACCGGGCGGCCAGGCGCCGCCAGGTGATGCTGAATAACCAAGACTCGGTTCCCCCGTTGGGCGAGGGGTGAGCGTCCGCCCGCTGGCGGGATGCTCAGCCCGGGTTTGGCGTGGTGGATTTGATGTCGAGATTGGCGATGATGCGGCTGAGCATGTCCAGCAAGGCGTGTTCTTCCTCGGCGCTGAAACCGGCGAGGGCTTCGCGGTTGCTGACATGAATCGCTTCCTTGATCAGGGGCGACTGCTGTAATGCGGCCGGGGTAAGGCCGAACAGGCTGCTGCGTCCATCGCTGGGATCGGGTTGGCGGCTGACCAGGCCGTCACGTTCCATGCGCGCCAGGGTGGCCGCCATGGTCGGCTGCTCGACGGCAGCGGCCACGGTCAGCGCTTTCTGCGTCAGCTGCGCGCCATTTGCCAGTTCGTAAAACACGGGCAACTGGCCCGGCGCCATGCCGATCAGCTTGAGCTTGCGCTCGATGACCCTGGCAAACAGGCGTGCAGCCCGGCTCGTCATGTGGCCTGCGGACTGCTCTTTCTGGAAGTCGATCACGAACATCCCCGGTGAAAAGAATATAGCATGCTATCATAATTTTGATGAAGATAGCAGGCTATGCATTTTTCCAGGCGGCCGGAAATGCAAAAACCGCCTGAAGGCGGTTTTTTTTGGGTGAAGCCAGTGCTTAAATGAAATAGATCAGCGCGATGATGCCGACCACCAGCGCCACGCGGGTGACCTGGTAGGCCGTCTTGTTCCACGCCTTGAAGCGGCGGCGGTACTGGCCCATGGTCCAGGAAATCTGGAACAGCTTGCTCACGCCGCCCACCTGGTCGCCCAGTTCGTTCGGCGAGGCGGCGGCCGTCATCAGGGTGCGGCCCAGCCAGCGGTTCAAGCCTTGCGCCCAGCGGTAGCGCATCGGACGCTCGATGTCGCAGAACAGGATGATGCGGTCGCTGTCGGCGTCGTTGCGGGCCCAGTGGATATACGTTTCATCGAACATCACGGCCTGGCCGTCGCGCCAGCTGTGGCGTTCGCCATCGACGTCGATGAAGCAGCGGTCGTCGTTTGGCGTCTGCAAGCCCAGGTGGTAGCGCAGGGAGCCGGCGAACGGGTCGCGGTGCGGGTTGAGCTTGCCGCCTTGCGGCAGTTCCGCGAACATGGCCGCCTTGATCGAGGGAATCGATTGCAGCAGCGCATAGGTTTGCGGGCACATCTGCTGCGCCGAAGGGTGGTTGGCGTCATACCATTTCAGGTAGAAACGCTTCCAGCCATACTTGAAGAAGGAATTGAAACCCACGTCATTATTCTTTTCGGCCGCCTTGATCTTTTTCATTTCCTGCATGCGCAGCGCTTCATCGCGGATGATTTGCCAGTTCTGCTGCAGCGGCGCCAGTTCCGGGAATTGATCGACAGAAAGGTATGGCGTGGCCGGCACCTTGGAAAAGGTGTGCATGAACAGGTTCAGCGGCGCCATGAACGAGGAATGATCGAAGATCTGGCGGCGAAACGGCAGGCGCACCTTGCCACGAAAATGAATATGTAAAACGGAAAACACAAAAATGCCCAGCAAGGCCCACTTCATACACAACCTCGTTTTTTAAGAATGGGGCAATTATAACCAGTTAATGCCATCGCCACCCCGGGCCACGGTGAAGGAAAGATGAAGCGGCGCATGGGAGAGCTCTGTCCTACAATGGCTGTTCTCCACACTGATACGAGGTAACAATGGAAATCTGGCACGCACCGCTCGACCTGGCCACCCTCAACGCCGCCAGCGAGGGCACGGCCATGCGCCACCTGGGCATCGCATTCACGGCCTTCGGCCCCGACTGGATCGAAGCGACCATGCCCGTCGACCACCGCACCATGCAGCCATTCAAGCTGCTGCATGGCGGCGCTTCCGTGCTGCTGGCCGAAACCCTGGGCAGCATGGCCGCGAATGCCTGCCTCGATTCCAGCCGGCAGGTGAGCGTGGGCCAGGAAATCAATGCCAACCATGTGCGCGGCGTGCGCGGCGGCCATGTGACGGGCCGCGCCACGCCGGTCCACCGGGGTCGCACCAGCCAGGTCTGGGAAATCCGCATCACCGATGATGACGGCAAACTGTGCTGCATTTCGCGCATCACCATGGCTGTCATCGATGCCCCGGGCGCGGGCTGATACGTCCCATCTTGACTTGCGTCAAGGCATTAAAAGCGGCCGCGTGGAATCATAAATAACGCTGTTCGCTTATAATTCAGTGTGCTGTTGTAGGGCGTGAGGGTATGTCCCGCGCGCCTGCATTGCCCGAAATTAGAAGCTGACTGCCCAAAAAACGCCAGTTAGAGACCCATCCTGCGCCATGCAGGAACGGCAAGACGACGGCGAGCAGATCGCTGGTTTTTAGATAACCAGCAACAATCAACTTTATTACAGGGCAATAATAACAATGATGTCATTCAATCGTTTGACGATAGGCGCGCGCCTGAGCGCAGGCTTCGGGCTGCTGGTGCTACTCATGCTGGTGCTGGCTGCCTTCGCGCTGCTGCGCATAGCCGCCATCTCCGGCGCCATGGACGCGCAAGAAAAAGTACAACTGGAAAAACTCGAACCTCTGTACGTGGCGCGCGAAGCGCTCGACCAGACGGGCCTGGCCGCCCGCAACGCGTATATCTTCCATGACCAGGCCGCCGCCGAAAAAGAGCTGGCCATCCTCGACAGCCAGAAGGCGCTGTACCTGGAAGCGCTGGCCCGCCTGGCGCCGCAGTTCGCCGGCGATGCGCAATTCGAGAAAGTCAGCACGGGCCTCAAAACCATGGCGCGGGAATTGCAGCGTCCGCGCCAGTTCCGCGCCACGGGACAGATGGAGCAGTATGGCACCTTCCTCGTCGAGGAGTGCAGCCCTTTGCGGCGCCAGATCGTCGCGGATATCGATACTGTGCTGAAAAACGTGCAGCGCGAATCGGAGCAGGCCAGCGTGGCCGCGCGCGCCATCTACGGCCAGTCGCTGCGCTGGATCGGCGTGCTGGCCGCGCTCAGCGTGCTCATTTGCATTGCCGTCGCCACCGTCATCACGCGCGGCCTGCTGCGCCAGCTGGGCGGCGAACCGGCGTATGCGGCCTCGATTGCCGGGCGCATCGCGCTCGGTGAACTGGCCATCGACGTGCACACGCGCCACGGCGACGACAGCAGCCTGCTGTTTGCCATCAAGACCATGCGCGACAACCTGGCCGCCATCGTCGGCAAGGTGCGCCACGGCACGGAAAGCATCGCCATGGCCTCGACCGAGATCGCTACGGGCAACCGCGATCTGTCGCAGCGCACGGAGCAGCAGGCCGGCTCGCTGGAAGAAGTGGCGTCATCGATGGAGGAACTGATTTCCACCGTACGCCAGAATGCGGACAACGCCCAGCAGGCGAACCGCCTGGCGCGCGAAGCGTCGAAGGTGTCGGAGCAGGGCGGCAAGGCGGTGGCCGAAGTGGTGCATACGATGGGCCTGATCAATGCCTCGTCGAACAAGATCGTCGACATCATCGGCGTGATCGACAGCATCGCCTTCCAGACGAATATCCTGGCCTTGAACGCGGCAGTGGAAGCGGCGCGCGCCGGCGAGCAGGGACGCGGTTTTGCCGTCGTCGCCACGGAAGTGCGCAGCCTGGCGCAACGGTCTAGCGCCGCCGCGCGCGAAATCAAGGCCCTGATCGACGATTCCGTCAGCAAGGTGGGTACCGGAACCTTGCTCGTCGAGCAGGCCGGCGTCACCATGCACGACGTGGTGGCCGGCATCGGCAGGGTGACGGGCATCATGGCCGAGATCAGCCACGCCACGCAGGAGCAGGGCGCCGGCATCGAGCAAGTCAACCGCGCCATCGTCGACATGGACCGCGTGACCCAGCAAAACGCGGCCCTGGTCGAGCAGGCGGCCGCCGCCGCGCAGGAATTGCAGCAGCAGGCGGCGCAGCTGGAACAGGAAGTGGGCATCTTCAAATTGGCCAAGCCGGCCAACGGACCGCTGCGCCTGGCGGCTTGATGCCGAGAGCGCGGCAGCACGGCGCGCCATGCGCCAATAGTCGTATTCCGCGCTACAATGAGAGCTGGATCAACGCCAGGACTTCTCATGCAAGTGCGCCGCAGCCATGATCTATCCAGCCCGGACGACGACAAACCGGCGCCGCCCGTGCTGCAGCTGGCCCTTGCCGGCCTCGGCTGGGGTTTGCTCACCTGCATGCTGTGCTTTGCCATCCTGTTTGTGACCAAATGGCTGTTGCCGCCCGAATACTGGGGCACACACACGGGGCTGTCCAAGTTCAAGCGCGAAATGTCGCTGCCCCTGCTGGTGTTCTGGGTCGTCATTTATTCACCCATCCTGGAAACCTTCCTTGGCCAGCTGCTGCCGCTGGAAATCCTCCGGCGCCTGGGCGCCAGCCGCCAGCTGAGTATTTTTATCGGCACCATCCTGTGGGCCATCGTGCATTTCATCAGCGGCGGCTTGCTGCATGCCATCGTCGCGCTGGGGTCGGGCGCCATGTTCAGTTTTGTCTACCTGCGCTACCGCGGCCCCAGTGTGGCCGTTGCCTACGCAACAACGACGTTTGCACGCGCCTGCAACAATATCGCCATCCTGGTGGCCGTGTTCTACGGCCTCGATACCTAAAGCACCTTCCAAAACCTACTGCGCGTCGGTATAGGCGGCCTGCGATGCTCACCATACTCTAGTACGGTTACGCTTCTCGACCACCTCTACCTTCCGCTCGCTACGGTTTTGTTAGGCGCTTTTCTTCCTTCCTGAGTAAATACGGCACCAGCGCCGCCAGCGCCACGGCCAGTACCGCCAGGCCGTTCAGCAGCTGTCGGAAGGCGGCGTCATAGCTGGCGCGCAGCAGCGTTTCCTGGCCGCCCAGCAGTTGTGTCGCCTGTTGGAGATCGCCGAGCGCGGCGCGGCTGGCGGCGGCCAGCACGGGCAGGCCTGCCGGCAGTTGCCGCGCCAGCGCTGCACCGATCAGGCTGGCCAGCACGGCGCCCGCCAGGGCCAGCGCCACGCCATCGGCGCTGACGCGCACGGTATTGAAGATACCCGTCGCCATGCCGGCCCGCTCCGTTTCCACCACGCTCAGGGCCATGCCATCCATCAAGCCCCACGGCAAGCCGATGCCCACGCCGATCAGCAGCAGGGGGCCGGCCAAGGTGCCAGCGTCACCGCCGCCCAGCACCTGCGCCAGCCAGGCCAGGCCCGCCGCGGCCAGCAGCAATCCCGCCGCGCACAGGGCGCCGCTCCCCACCCAGCGCGACAGCAGCGCCGCCAGCATGGGCACGAGCAGCAATGGCGCGGCCAGGGCGATCATCAAACGGCCTGCGGCCAGCGCGGACATGTTGTCGATGCCGATGAAGCGCCCCGGCAGCATCACGATCAGCACGATGAACAGGAAGGCGGGCGAAGCGGCCAGTACTTGCACGGCGACAAAGCTGCGCTGGCGAAACAGCGACAAATCCAGCATGGGCCGCGCCGTCCTGCGCTCGATCGCGCCAAAGGCGAGAAACAGCAGCATGGACGAGGCGACGGACAGCAGCACGGCGCCGTTGCGCCAGCCGTGTTCGGGCGCCAGCAGCATGCCCAGGGTCAACAGGCCCAGCGCGGCGGTGAAGCTGAGGGCGCCGGGCCAGTCCAGCCGGCCCTTGCCGCGCGCCGGATCGGCCGGCACGCTGCTCCATACCAGCAGCATGCCGATGGCGCCCAGCGCGGCCGTGGCGTAAAAGATGGCGGGCCAGCGGGCCAGTGACAGCATGGCGCCGGCCGCCAGCGGACCGAAGGCCAGGCCCAGGCCGAATGTCGTGCCCAGCACGCTCATCACGCGGCTGCGCGCCGCGCCGTGGAACAGGGGCGCCAGCGACGACATGGCGGCGGCGAATGCGGCCGCGCCGCCGAGGCCTTGCACGAAGCGCAGCGCGGCGATCCATGCCACCGATGGCGCGTGGGCAATGGCCAGGGTCGCCACGCAAAACAGCGCCAGCCCCGCCAGCCAGACGCGGCGCCGTCCCAGCACGTCCGTCAGGCTGCCGGCCACCATCATGGCGCTGCCATAGCTGAGGATATACGCATTGATGACCCAGTTCAGAGCGGCGGCGCTGCCGTGCAATTCGGCGCCGAGGGCGGGCAGGGCCACGGCCGGACCCGTGAAACACAGGGGAATCAGCAAGCCCGTCAGGCAAGCGGCCAGCACTTGCAGGGGGAGTGAAAGACGTGAGGAATGGGGCATGGGCGTCGGATAGGAAAGAAAGAGGGGCGAGTATGGCGCGCCCATCATTAAAGAAAAATGGGCTAAACTGATCAAGATATCGGACACAAATGTCTTGAATGGGGGATGAATGGATAGCTTGGGCGGCATCGCCATGTTCGTGCAGGTGGCCGACAGCGGCAGTTTTTCAGCCACGGGCCGGCTGCTGGGGCTATCTTCGTCGGCCGTCGGCAAGAGCGTGGCGCGCATGGAGGCGCGGCTGGGTGCGCGCCTGTTCCAGCGCAGCACGCGGCACCTGGCATTGACGGCGGAAGGGGAGAAATTCCTGCAGCGCTGCAAGCGCATTCTGGCCGAGGTGGAAGCGGCCGAGCGCGAGCTGGGGGAATCGGGCGGCGCGCCGAGCGGCCGCCTTCGCATCAGCCTGCCACGCTACAGCGGCCTGTTCGAGCCGGCCATCGGCGCCTTCATGCAAGCCTACCCGGCCATCGACCTCGACCTCGATTTTTCCGACGCCATGGTCAACATCGTCAGCGACGGTTTTGACGTGGCCGTGCGCACGGGCGAGCTGGCCGATTCAAGCTTGATGCGGCGCAAACTATGTACATTCCGCCGCCTGCTGGTGGCGTCGCCCGCCTACCTGGCGCGCCATGGCCGGCCCGCCGATGGCGCCGGGTTGCTGCGGCACGCGCGCCTGGACTACCGTTTTCCCGCCACGGGCCGCCTGGAACAGTGGCCGCTGATGGACGAGGCAAGCCAGCCGGCGCCCGGCATGGTCTGCAACAGCCTGGAAATGCGCGTCTTCCTGGCCGTGCAGGGGCAGGGCATCGCCTACCTGCCCGCATTTGCCGTGCAGCGCGAACTGGCGGCGGGGCAACTGGTCTCGCTGCTGGACGAGCATACGCAGGCGCGCACGGCATTCTGGCTGCTGTGGCCGGCCAGCCGCCACCTGCCGCCGCGCTTGCGCGTCTTCATCGATTTCCTGGTGGAGCAGTTACAGGATCAAACTTTTGGAGCTTTGCCATGACGCAGGACGCTTCCCTGACGCCCTTGCAGTTGCATGTGGCTGGCGCCACCGTGCGCCACGCGCATCCGTTTCCCATGCCGCAGCTGACCCCGCAGGAACCGCTGACGGCGGCCCTGCGCGACGGCTGGGTACGGCCATTGTATATGGGCTTGCACCAGCCCCAGGCGCAGGCGTGCTTGGCCCGGCTGGCGCAGGCCGACGATACCGTCATCGCCCGCCTGCTGGGGCAATTCGACTGGCGCAGCCGCACGGCGGGCGCCTATCTGGCCGCATTGATGCATCGTCCCGGCTTCACGGACCAGCTGGGCGGCCTGCTGCTGGCCAGTGAAGTCTGCTACGCGGGCAGCGCGTATTGTCTGGCGCTGGCCGCCTTCGACACGCCCGGCAGCCGCGATTATCTGCACCGCTATCTTGAACATTATTTGCGCCAGCCGCAGCTGCACTTTGATCAGGAGCAAGCCATGGCGGCCATTGCCTACCTGGATGGCCAGCAGGGCCGGGATGAGGCGGCGCGCCATGGGCCAGCCTGGGCCGATTTTACCGCCAGCCGGCCGGGCCTGGCGCTGGACGAAGCGCTCGCCGCATGGACTGGCCGCATGGCCACCTTGCACGCCTTGCAGGCCGCGGCGCCAGGCAAATAGGCGCGATCCCCCTCAAACTTCGGCGCCGTTGGTATTGTTGGCGGCCTACCGCGCGCTTTCCATGGATTCGACGGTGTCGAAAAGATGCGCCAGCGCACCTTCCATGGCGCCGGCCGTTGCGTCGCCGCTCTGGTTGGTGATGATGAAGACCCCGAGCTGGTATTTTGGAATGACGTAGGCGTAGCTTTGCGCACGCGGCACGCCGCCATGGTGTACATAATGCGTGCCCAACTGGCGATTGCTGCCGATATTCCAGAAATAGCCAATGCTGAAGTCGTCCTGAAAGCGTACCAGCGGCTTGTGCGATTCGACGACCGCGGGATCGGCACCCAATTGCAGGCGCAGGTATTTCGTCATATCCGGCATGCTCGACTTCAGGTTGCCGGCTGCGCCCCAAGGCAGTTGCGGCATCGGTGTCGTCATGACGGGATTGTCGCTGTGGTAGCCGGGCGCCAGCCGGCCGGCATCCGTGGCAGTGAGTCTCAGCCTGGTATCGTGCATGCCGGCTGCGCGCGCGACGAATTGCGTGAGCAGGACTTCGTAGGGCAATCCGTAGATTGTTTCAAGCGTGTGCGCAATGAGTTCGGTACCGGCGCTTGAATAGGCGTAGTCCTTGCCAAGCGGACCCTGGATGCTGACCGTGTGCAAGTCCTGCCAGAATTGCTGCTGGCCGTAGCTGGCGTAGGCTGCATTGAGCTTTGCCGGCGTGGCGTGTGCGGTGAAATCCTTCAATATGGTGTTCACCTGCAATGGCAGCATGCCCGGCATGGTGCTGGTGTGCGTGATCAAATGGCGCAAGCGAACTGGCTGTTCCTGCGACTGCAGGTTCGGGTAGGCGGCCGGCAGGTACTTTTGTATGGGATCGTCGAGCGCCGCCTTCCCATCCAGCACGGCGTTTGCCAGCAGCAGGCCAGCAAAAGTCTTGCTGATTGAGCCGATTTCATACAGCGTAGCATCGTTCGGCGGATTGCCTTTGCCGGTCTCCAGCTCGCCTTGATGCAGCATGAATTCCTTGCCCCGATAAACGACGGCAATCGAGGTCGCGTGCAGGAATTTTGACTGCAGCAGGGTGGTCGCGGTCTGGCGCATGGCCGCAGGAATGTCATGCGCGGGTGCCGTGGCCGCAGGCTTGCAAGCTGCCAGCACGAGTGTCATTGCAGTGATGCTTGCGGTGAGTTTGCTTATCATGCGCACCATCCATCCAAGGGGGAGGGGCATTCTCGCACAATGGGTGCAGCAGTGAAAGAAATTGTGCTGCCCTGCGCCAGCCGCGCGCTTTTTTCCTCCTTTCCGCCACTCCGCCATTCCGCTTTTCCTTTTTTCTCCTCCATGCAGTGTGACATTTGCATGACAAACAACAGTGCTCCGCCCCCTTGAACGTCAGTAGGGGGTGCATGCGTGGCGACCACCAACCGCGCGCCGTCCATGCACCGAAAGTGCCGGACCGTTGAAGGTGCATGCTGAACTGCAAGTGGATGCGGCCGGGACTTTTGCCTTGCATGTCAGCTTGCGCCGACATATTCAATCTTGGTTTTGACGTTTAACGACAGGAAACTGCAACATGACTGAAAAATTTGCATCGCAAACTTCCACCTCCGCTGACGATGGCATTTCCGCCATCGAGGCATACCTGAACAGTGCCGCCGCCGTGGCGCTGCAGCGCTTCACCGGCACGCCGGATGCCGATGTGCTCAACGGCACCACGGGCGCCGACGTGCTCGAAGGCCTGGCCGGCGACGATACGTATTATGTCAACGACAGCGGCGACGTGATCGTCGAGCTGGCCAATGGCGGCACCGATACCGTGTATACCAGCGTCAACTACACGGTGGCCGACAACGTCGAGAACGTGCGCCTCGCCGCCAGCGGCCTGACGGTGACGGGGAGCGCCAACACCAACAATATCTTTCATGTCAGCGTGGCCGGCGGCAATGTGCTCGACGGTGGCGGCACGGGCAACTCGGTCAATTACCTTGGCTCCAGCGCGGGCGTGACGGCCACCCTGTCAGGGGCGAGTGGTCCGGTGGCGGCAGCGCCGGGCAGCGATGTGCTGGTCAATTTCGCCAGCATCGTGGGCAGCAAGTTCGACGACGTCCTGACCGGCAATGAACTCAAGAACCTCCTGGTTGGCGGCATCGGCAACGACACCTTGCGGGGTGGCAAGGGCGACGATACGCTGCTCGGCGCGGTGGGCGACGACACCTATATTTTTGCCCGCGGTGACGGCGCCGATATCATCGTCGAGGTGGTCGAGGGCGGCGGCCACAATGTCGTTTCCTTCCTGGCCGGCGTCAGCGCCGACCAGCTGTGGTTCCGCCAGGTGGGCGTGAACCTGGAAGTGAGCACCATCGGCACGACCGACAAGATCACCATCAATGGCTGGTTCAGCGCGGGTATCGTGCCACGCATCCAGGAATTCCGCACGGCCGACGGCCGCGTGCTGCTGGGCAGCGACGTGCAAAACCTGGTGCAGGCGATGGCGGGCCTGGTGCCGCCGCCGGCCGGCCAGCTGACCCTGCCGCCGAACATCGCCGGCATCCTGGCCCCGGCACTGGCGCAGAACTGGCGCACCGAGGGAGCAGGTACGGTGAACCCTGACATCATCAAGGGCACGGCGGGCGCCGACGTGATGGTCGGCGGGGCCGGCGACGACATTTATTACGTCAATCATGGCAACGACGTGGTGACGGAACAGCCTGGCGGCGGCCGCGACACCGTCTACACGACGGTCAGCTACACCATGGGCGCCAACGTCGAAGAGCTGCATCTGAGCGCGGCCGGCCTGGGCGTCAGAGGCAACGGCAGCGGCAATGTCTTCCACATCGATGTGGCCGGCGGCCACCTGGTGCAAGGCATCGGCAGCAATAATTCAGCCACCTATGCGGGTTCCAGGGCGGGCGCCACGGCAGCCATCGCCTCCATCAGCGGCACCCCCGTGGCGCGCCCGGGCAGCGATGTGCTGGTCAATATTTCCAGCGTGACTGGCAGCGCCTATGACGACGTGTTGACGGGCAACGAACTGGCCAATACCCTGTCCGGCGGCCTCGGTAACGATATCCTGCAAGGCGGCAAGGGCGACGACTTCCTCGTCGGCGGGCTGGGTGACGATACCTATGTCTTTGCGCGTGGCGACGGCGCCGACATCATCGGCGAGTCCTCCGCCGATGCGAAATACGACAGCATCGCCTTCCTGGCCGGCGTCAATATCGACCAGCTGTGGTTCCGCCAGGTGGGCGCGGACCTGGAAGTGAGCACCATCGGCACCACGGACAAGATCACCATCCGCGGCTGGAGCATTGCCAAGCCGAACATCGAGGAATTCCGCACGGCCGCCGGCCACGTCATGCGCGGTGCCGACGTGCAGCTGCTGGTGCAGGCAATGGCGGGATTGACACCGCCGCCGCTGGGCCAGCTGACCCTGCCGGCCGGCACGGCCGCCGCCCTGGCGCCCGTGCTGGCCCAGGCCTGGCATTTCAACGGTCCCACGCAGCCCACGGGGCAGCACTTTGTCGGCACGGCGGGCGCCGATGTCATCAACGGCAGTGCCGGCGCCGACCTGCTGGAAGGCCTGGGCGGCGACGACACCTATTACGTCAACCACGGGGGCGATTTCATCGTCGAACGGGGCAACGGCGGCAGCGATACGGTGTACACCAGCGTCGACTACAAGGTGGCCGACAACGTCGAGAATGTGCGCCTCATCGGCTCGGGCCTGACGGTAACGGGCAGCGCCTACAACAACAATGTCTTTTATGTCGATACGCCTGGCGGCAACGTGCTCGACGGCGGCGGGACCGGCAACACGCTCAACTACGCCAGCGCCACGGCAGGCGTGACGGCCACCTTCGCACCGGTCGGCGGCCCCATGATTGGGCGTCCGGGCGCCGACGTGCTGGCCAATTTCAACATTGTCATCGGCAGCAAGTTCGATGACGTGCTGACCGGCAATGAGGTCAAGAATATCCTCTTCGGTGGCCTCGGCAACGACACCTTCCATGGCGGCAAGGGCGACGATACCCTGGCTGGCGCGCAGGGCAACGATACCTATCTCTTCGGCCGCGGCGACGGCGCCGACATCATCGCCGAGGGCGTGGAAGCGGGCAGCCACGATGTCGTTTCTTTCCTGGCCGGCGTCAGCGCCGAGCAGCTGTGGTTCCGCCAGGCGGGTGCGAACCTGGAAGTGAGTACCATCGGTACCACGGACAAGATTACCGTCAATAACTGGTACGCGGACACGCCCGCGCGCATCGAGGAATTCCGCATGGCCGATGGCAAAGTCTTGCTGGGCAGCGATGTGCAAAACCTGGTGCAGGCGATGGCGGGCTTGACGCCGCCACCAGCGGGCCAGCTGACCTTGCCGGCCGGTACGGCCGCCATCCTGGCGCCGGTGCTGGCGCAGAACTGGCGCACAGCGCCACCAGCGGCTGGCGTCAGCCAGGGCGGCTTCGGCGGTTGGCAAGCGGATCCGGCGCAACTGGTGCAAGCCATGGCCGGCTTTGCCGTGCCGGCGGCCGCATCGGCGCCCTGGTCGGCGCAAGGCGCTGCGTCGGCGCAGATCCAGCTGGCGGCAGCGCATTGATCGCTCGCGTTGTTAGCTAGTTAGCTTCACCATCACGCAGCCGGGCCGGGGTGACCCGCCACGGCCCGGCTGCGCCATTGAATCTCCGATATTGCCCGATGACAGTCCTCTCCTACCGCAACGATCCGCCCCCCATACAACCTGCGCCCGACACGGGCTTGCTGTCGCTGCTGCTGATGGCCAGCCTGCACGGCATCGCCGCCGACGGCGCCCAGCTCAAACATGCGTTTGGCCAGGCCGTGTTCACGCGGCAAACCGTCCTGCTGGCCGCGCAACAGCTGGGCTTGACGGCCAAGCTGGTGCGCCAGGCGCCGGCACGGCTGGCGCAATCGCCGCTGCCGGCCATCGCCATCGATAGCGCAGGCCGTTTCTTTATTCTCGGCAAGGTCGAAACGGACGATGACGGCGTGAGCAAGGTGCTGATCCAGCATCCGGGCCAGCCGCCGCAAATCCTTGGCCGCGAAGCGTTCCTTGCCGCCTGGACGGGGGAACTGATCTTTTTCACCAGCAAGGCCAGCTTTGCGGGCGAAACGGCCCGCTTCGACTTCAGCTGGTTCATCCCCGCCATCGTCAAGTACCGCAGGCTGCTGGGCGAAGTGCTGCTGATTTCCTTCGTGCTGCAACTGATCGGCCTGGCCACGCCCCTGTTTTTCCAGGTGGTGATGGACAAGGTGCTGGTCAACCACGCCATGAAAACCCTGAACGTGGTGGCCATCGGCCTGGTCTGTGCCATCGTCTTCGAAGCCGTGCTCAGTCTCATCCGTACCTATGTATTCGCGCGCACCAGCAGCAAGATCGACGTGGAACTGGGCGCGCGCCTGTTCCGCCACCTGCTGGCCTTGCCGATCGCCTACTTCCAGGCGCGCCGCGTGGGCGATTCCGTGGCGCGCATCCATGAACTGGAAAACATCCGTTCTTTTCTTACTGGCAACGCGATGACCCTGGTGCTGGACTTGCTGTTTTCCTTCATCTTCATCGCCGCCATGCTGTGGTACAGCGCCGCGCTGAGCGTGATCGTACTCGTTTCCATTCCCGTCTACGCGGCCCTGTCGATGCTGCTCACGCCCGTGCTGCGGGGGAGATTGAACGATAAATTCAACCGCAGCGCGGAAAACCAGTCCTTCCTCGTCGAGACGATCAGCGGCGTCGACACGCTCAAGGCCATGGCCGTGGAACCGCGCTGGCAGCAGCAGTGGGAAAAGCAGCTGGCCGGCTATGTCTCGGCTGGCTTGTCGGCGAATAACATCGGCATGCTGGCCAGCGGCGGCGTCACCCTGGTCAGCAAGCTGGTGACGGCGGCCATCATGTGGTGGGGCGCCACGCTCGTCATCGACGGCAAGATGACGGTGGGCGAACTGGTCGCCTTCAACATGCTGGCAGGGCAGGTGGCCTCGCCCATCCTGCGCCTGGCGCAGCTGTGGAACGATTTCCAGCAAGTGGGCATTTCCATGAGCCGGCTGGGCGATATCCTCAACGCCCGCACGGAAGCGGGCAGCCAGAAGGCGCGCCTGCCGCGCATCGCCGGCGCCATCGATTTCCAGCAAGTGGGCTTCCGCTACCGGCCCGATGCGGCCGAGGTGCTGCGCAATGTGTCGATTGCCATTGCACCTGGCGAAGTGATCGGCATCGTCGGGCGTTCCGGTTCCGGCAAGAGCACGCTGACGCGGCTGGCGCAGCGCCTGTACATTCCCGAGCGGGGCAAGGTGCTGATCGACGGGCAGGATATCGCCGTCATCGACACGGCCTCGCTGCGGCGCCAGATCGGCGTGGTGCTGCAGGAAAACATCCTCTTTAACCGCTCCGTGCGCGACAACATCGCCCTGATCGACCCGGCGCTGCCTATCGATGCCGTTATCGCCGTGGCGAAACTGGCCGGTGCCCACGATTTCATTTGCGAGTTGCCAGAAGGCTACGACACCATGGTAGGCGAGCATGGCACGGGCCTGTCGGGCGGCCAGCGCCAGCGCATCGCCATCGCCCGCGCCCTCATCGGCAATCCGCGCATCCTGATTTTCGATGAAGCGACAAGCGCGCTCGACTATGAATCCGAAAAGATCATCCAGGACAATATGCGCGGCATTTGCGCGGGTCGCACCGTGCTGATCATCGCCCACCGCCTGTCGGCCGTGCGCGAAGCGAACCGCATCGTGGTCATGGAGCGGGGGCAAGTGGCCGAACTGGGCACGCATGCGGCGCTGCTGGCGAATCCGGGCGGGATCTACGCCCATCTGTACAGCCTGCAGCAGGGCACGAGCGGGAGCGCCGCATGAGCGCCGGCCACCGTCTGGCCGCGTATGGCGAGCTGTTCAAACGCTACGGCCAGGTGCTGCGGCATAGCTGGCGGGACCGCGCCGCATTGCGCGGTCCCGTGCTGAGCGAAGACGAGGCGGCCTTCCTGCCGGCCGCGCTGGCGCTGCAGGAGCGGCCCGTGTCGCCATCGTTGCGCCTGACGGCCAGGGTGCTGATGCTGCTGGTCGGCTGCGTGGTGCTGTGGGCTGTCTTTGGCCAGGTCGACATCATCGTCAATGCGGCCGGCAAGATCATTCCCTCTGGCAACACCAAGACCATCGCCTCGGTCGATGTGGCGGCCGTGCGCGCCCTGCATGTGCGCGAGGGGCAAGCCGTGCAGGCGGGCCAGCTGCTGGTGGAGCTCGACAGCCGCGGCCCGGACGCCGAGCGCGACAAGGCCGCCGGCGACGCGGTGGCGGCCGCGCTGCAGATGGCCCGTTCGCGCGCGCTGATCGTCGCCATCGACACCTTGAATACGCCGAAGCTGGCGGCGCCCGATGGCGTTTCCGCCGCCCAGCGCGAGGAAGCGCAGGGCCACCTCGATGGCCAGTACGCGAGTTTCCGCGCCAGGCTGGCGCATCTCGACGGGGAAATCGCCCGCTATGCCCAGGCGCTGCCGCTGGCGGCGCGGCGCGCCGGCGATTACCGGGCCCTGCTGGCCACGCGCGACGTGGCCGAACACGCGTGGCTGGAAAAGGAGCAGGCGCGCATCGACCTGGCCGGCCAGCTGGCGTCGGCCCGCAGCGAGCGCGCGGCCCTGGTGGCGCAGACGCGCAAGGACGCCTACGACGCGCTGACGGAAGGGGCCAGAGTGGCGGCGGCCAGCGGCCAGGATGCGCGCCGCGCCGGCGCCCGCGGCAGCCTGCTGCGCCTTACGGCGCCCGTCGACGGCACGGTGCAGCAGCTGAAGCTGCATACGGTTGGCGGCGTGGTGCCGGCCGCGCAGGCGCTGATGCAGATCGTGCCGCGCCAGGGCAGGCTGGAAATCGACGCCGTGCTGGAAAACCGCGACGTCGGCTTCGTCCAGGAAGGGCAGGTGGTGGCCGTCAAGGTCGATGCCTTCGACTACACAAAGTATGGCACCGTGCCCGCCGTCGTCCGCAGCGTCTCGCGCGACGCCATCGAAGACGAGAAGAAGGGTCTCGTGTATGCCGTGAAAATCACGCTGCAGCAGCCGGCCATGGTCATCGACGGAAGATTGGTGCCGCTGTCGGCCGGCATGGCCGTGCGCGCGGAAATCCGCACGGGGACGAGAAGGGTGATCGAATATGTGCTCTCGCCGCTGGTGCAGCACCAGAAGGAGGCGCTGCATGAACGTTAGATGCCGCACCGCCTTGCTCGCCGCTGGCCTGTGCCTGTGCGTGGCCGCCGCGCCAGTCCGGGCCCAGTCCCTGGACGCCGCGCCATGCCCATCCACGCATGATGCTGGTGTGCTGCTGACCGTGCCTTTGACCCTGCCGGCGGCCGTCGACCTGGCCCTGTGCCATAACGCGCAAGTGCACGGCGCCTGGGCCGGCATCCGGCTGCAGGCGGCCGGGCTGGGCGAGGCCAAAGCCGCCTATCTGCCGACCCTGAATGCGAGCGCGAGCCGGGTGCACGACCGCACGGCCTATCCGGGCTCCAGCACTGCTTCCGGCAGCTTGAACAGCAATACGGCCTCGCTGAATCTGTCCTGGCGCCTGTTCGACTTTGGCGGGCGCGCGGCGGGCCAGCGTTCGGCACAGGCCTTGCTTGACGCGGCCCTGGCGAACCGTGACGCCGTGCTGCAAAAGACCCTGGCGGCCACCGTCAGCGCGTATTTCGACGCGCAGACGGCGCGTGCCAGCGTGCGCATGCGGCAGGAATACCAGGCGCTGGCCAATGAAACGGTGCTGGCCACGCAGCGCCGCGCGCAACGGGGACTCGGCTCTCACAGCGACACCCTGCAGGCGACGAGCGCCCTGGCCAAGGCGTCCCTGGGCGCCAGCCGCGCCGATGGCGAGTTCCAGAAGGCCCGCGCCGTGCTGGTATATACCCTGGGCTTGCCGGCCGATGCGGGCGTGATCCTGGACGACGATGCGGATGGCGCGGCGGCGGGCTTGCGCGAGGGTATGCAAGATGAGTTGCAAGCCTGGCTGGCGCTGGCCCAGGCGCAACATCCGGCCATCCTGGCCGCGCAGGCGCAGCTGGCGGCGGCGCGCGAAAGGGTGGACGTGACCCGGTCGGAGGGCCGTCCCAGCATCGACCTGACGGCCAATCTCTACCAGAACGGCCGGCCCAACCAGGGCTTGTCCGCCGCTTCCACGCGCGAAACCCTGGTGGGCATCTCATTAAACATCCCCCTGTTCGACGGTTTTGCGCGCCAATACAAGGTGCGCGGCGCATTGGCGCAGGCCGGGCAAAGGGAGGCCGAGGCCGAGGAAGTGCGGCAGCAGACCCTGATGGAACTCGTGAAAACGCATGCGGAGGCCAGCACGGCGCTGTCCAACCTGGCCGCCTCGCAGGCGTGGCTGGACGCGGCGCGCGATGCCCAGGCCAGCGTGCAGCGCAAGTTTGGCCTGGGCGCGGCGGACATCCTGGAAATGCTGAACACCCAGTCGGCGCTGCTTGAGGCGCAGCAGGAGCGCATCCGTTGCCAGGCGGAATGGCGTTCGGCCCGGCTGCGCCTGCTGGCCAGTGCCGGCGTGCTGGGGCGGGACGATATCCCGGACGGTGGCGTTAAAAGCGGCGGCAAACAGCGCGCCTCGACGGCGCAATAATGACTATATTGGAGGCTGGCCTTCCCGCGCGGGGAGGTGTTGCTATCGACCAAGGGAGACATCATGCACAGCATACAAAAGATTACCCCGTGTTTATGGTTCAACGGCCACGCCGAGGCGGCGGCCCTGTTTTATACGGGGATTTTCCCCAATTCGAAGATCGGCCAGATCCTGCGCTATGGCGAGGAGGGCAGGGAAGTCCACGGCCAGGAGCCTGGCAGCGTCTTGACGGTAGCGTTCGAACTCGACGGCCAGACGTTCACGGGCCTGAACGGCGGACCCCTGTTCCAGTTTTCCGAAGCGATCTCGTTCCAGGTCAATTGCGAGACCCAGGACGAGGTCGACCACTACTGGAACCAGCTGTCCGAAGGCGGGCCGCCGGAAGCCCAGCAGTGCAGCTGGCTCAAGGACCAGTTCGGCGTGTCCTGGCAAATCGTGCCCACCATCATGGTCAAGCTGTTGGGCGATCCCGATCCCGTCAAGGCCCAGCGCGTGATGAAAGCCATGATGGGCATGAAAAAGATCAACATTGACGAGATCAAGCGGGCCTACGCGGGCTAGGCTGGCCGATCGGGCGGGTGGAGCGGGGCGCACGCCAGCGGCGCGCCCTGTCCAAGATGGCCGGCATTTGCTATAGTCCCAGCCATCTTTCCATCCGCTTACAGACCCTGCCATGACCACAAGCACCAGCAGCACCATCGCGCCCCGCACCTTCGGCACGCCCCTGTCTTCCACCGCCATCAAGGTCATGCTGCTGGGTTCCGGCGAACTGGGCAAGGAAGTGATCATTTCACTGCAGCGACTGGGCGTGGAAGTGATTGCCGTCGACCGCTATCCGAACGCGCCGGGCCACCCGGTGGCGCACCGCTCGCATGTGATCGACATGAGCGACGGCGTGGCGCTGGCAGCCCTGATAGCCCTGGAAAAGCCGGACTTGATCGTGCCGGAAATCGAAGCCATCGCCACCGACACCCTGGCGGCGCTGGAAGCAGCGGGGCAAATTACGTGCATCCCGAATGCCCGGGCGGCCGTGCTGACGATGAACCGCGAAGGCATCCGCACCCTGGCGGCGGAAACCCTGGGCGTGGCGACGTCGCCGTACCGCTTCGCCAGCAGCCTGCAGGAGTTGCAGGCCGCTTGCCAGGAAATCGGCTTCCCGTGCGTCGTGAAACCCGTGATGTCCTCGTCGGGCAAGGGCCAGTCCAAGCTCGATAGCGCGCAAGACGTGGAAACGGCATGGGCGTATGCGGCCAGCGGCAGCCGTGTCGATACGGGCCGTGTCATCGTCGAGGGTTTCATCGACTTCGATTACGAGATCACTCTGCTGACGGTGCGCGCCGTCGGCGCTTCGGGACAGGTCGAGACGCAGTTCTGCGAGCCGATCGGCCACTTGCAGGTGCATGGCGACTACGTGGAATCGTGGCAGCCGGCGCGCATGGCGCCGCTGGCCCTCGAGCGTTCGCGCGACATCGCCCGCAAGGTGACGGACAACCTGGGCGGCCTGGGCCTGTTCGGCGTGGAGCTGTTCGTCAAGGACGACATGGTGTGGTTCTCGGAAGTGAGCCCCCGTCCGCACGACACGGGCATGGTCACCATGGCCAGCCAGGTGCAGAGCGAATTCGAGCTGCACGCGAAAGCCATCCTCGGCTTGCCCGTCAACGTGGCGCTGCGCTCGCCCGGCGCCTCGGCCGTCATCTATGGCCAGATGGAAGCGAAAGGCATCGCCTTCGAAGGCGTGGCCGATGCCTTGAGCGTGCCGGGCGCGGACTTGCGCCTGTTCGGCAAGCCGGAATCGTTCGCCCGCCGCCGCATGGGCGTGGCGCTGGCCACGGCCGACGATATCGACACGGCCCGCGCGCGCGCCGTGCTGGCCGCTTCCAAAGTGAAACCGGTCGCCCGCTGATGGCAGAGGCCAGCCTGCCGCAGGCCGACGCCGGCGGCGATGACGTCAAGCGCAAGCTGCGAGGCCACATCGCGCGGCGCAACCTGGCTGGCGCCGCCAACGACTGCAAGTGGAACGAACTGCTGGCCTTCATGCGCGGGCAGCCCGATTGGGTACCGTCGTACCGTTACGGCTCCGTCACCGGCTATGTGTCGCGCTGGGATACTGAATGGGATTACCACCCGCCGTTCCCGTTCATGGGCGTGGAGTGGCTGGACATCAGCCTGTATTCGGAAGAACACGTGGCCATGCTGCTGCCCAGGAAGATCATCGACCACGGCGTGTGGATCGTGCCGGAACTGGAACGCATCGGCTTCGATTTCGAAGTGCGCGACCGGGTGGCGCGCATCTGGGGCTATTTGCCCCGTTCCTACGACGACTTTCCTCCCGCCGACTAATTCAAAGAGTATTCTCATGCCTGAAAACGCTATTCCCCAAGTACCGCAACCTGACGACGCCGTCGTCGGCAAGGAAGCGGGCGCGCAGATGCTGGCCACGGCCTGCGCCGCGCGCGACGCCTTCTATGCCACCCTGGGTGCCATGGGCGCCGACGTGCTGGCGCCGCTGGTCAACCCGGCCTTCATGGGCGGCCCGCGCTGGCCATCGTTGCGCCAGGCCTGGAGGGTGATACGACGGAGTGATTCCATCCTCATCGCCAGCGATGGCTTGAGCGATCCTTTCGAGGATGACGACGACGTGTTCGTCCCGCGCGGCCACCTGCTGGAAGTGTGCATCGAGGCGCCGCTGTCTGCCTTCGACGGCAAGGAAGTGGCGCATTCCTGGCTCTTCGACGTCATTTACCAGGTCAGCCAGAACGTGGCCGACCATGGCTCCATCGATTTGCTGGTGCAGCGCCATGGCAGCGTGTCGATGGCGCTGGACTTGCAGCAGGCACCGGAGGGACTGGAAGACGAAAACGAACAGGTGGGTGTGCTGCTGGCCCAGGGCGCAAGCAGCATTCCCCCATCCTTCGACACGCCGTATGGCGAAGTGCTGCTGCTGACGCTTACCGTGCTGCAGCCGGCCGAACTGGCGTACATCAGCGAGGCCGAAGACAAGGCCCGATCGCGGCGCGACCTGGCCGCCGCGCTGGCCGCTTCGCCGACCGGGCATTGGAGCGTTGCCGCGCGGCCGGCCGTCATTCCCCGCTAGGCGGTTCGGCTGGCGCGACGGGCGGTTTTTCCGGTTCGGCGGCCGCCGCATCAACAGCGACGGCGGGCGCGGGCGGCGGTTCTTTCCACTTGCCCGCCGCCTTCAGCTTGTTCTTCAGCCCCGGCAGGGGAAAACCCAGCGCATAGGCTTTTTGCGCGTGCGCGCTGGCCTTTTCGTATTCCTTCTTCTTCACATACATCAGGCCCAGGTTGTACTGGATGGTGGCCTGCTCGGGCGCCAGGCGGCTGGCCGCGTCCAGCTGTTCCAGCGCCGTCGCGTCCTGGCCCGTGGACAGCAAATAGCTGCCATACACCATGCGCGCCGTCACGTCGTGCGGCGCGAAGGCGATCGCCCGCTCAAAATAGCAGCTGACCGTGTAGCGGGCGCCGGGCGGCTGCGCGCTTTTCAGGCGCAAGCCCAGCTTGGCCATCGAGGCCAGCGCCCGGTGGTGATTCGGGAAGTGCTCCAATGTGTAGCTGATGTCGGCGCCCAGGCTGCCCGTCAGGCCCTGCGCGAGCGTTTCCACTGCCCGTGAAAAATGGAACTTTTCGACCACGGACAGGCCCTCGCGGTCTTGCGCGCTCGTATAGTCGCCGCCCGGCGTGTGCTTGACGTAGGGCGGGCAATCGGCGGCGCCGGCGCCGGCGCAGCAGGCGGCGAGGGCGCAGGCTAACAAGGGATGCTTCATGTCGGGCTCCTGTGACTGACCTGGTCCAGCAAATCGGCCAGGGCGTTGCTGCGGGCTTGCCGCGATTGCAGGGCGATGGCGGCGGGGCTGGCCAGCGGCGCGCGCCCCTGGCGCGCCAGTTCCAGGAAGCGTAGCAGGGCGCGCGCGCAGTCGCTGCTCGACGCCAGCTGGCCGATGGTGTCGATGCCGCAGTGGCGCAGCTTGGCCGCGCTGTCGCCCGCCAGGTCGGTCAGCGCCAGGATGGGCCGGCGGCAGCGCAGGTATTCGTACAGCTTGGCGGGAATCTGTCCGTTGCAGTTGGCGGCCTGCAGCAGCAGCAAGCCGTCGGCGGCCAGCATTTCCTGCAGCGCCGCGCCGTGCGGCTGCAAGGGTTCCAGGCTGACCAGGTCCTGGATGCCGTATTTCACCAGCAATCGCGCCAGCCACGCATCGTGGCCCGTGGCGCGCAGCACCAGCTGGAAATTGCGGGCATGCAGCACGCCGTCGTGCCGCAGCCGCGCCAGGGCTTCGAACAGCGCTTGCGGATCGCGCTCGGACGGGTAGATCACGCCGCTGTGCAGCAGCAGGAAGCGGCTGCGCTGGCCGCGCGGCCCGTCCTGCGGCGCGGCGCCCTCGTCATCGTCGTGGCCATTTTCGATCAGGCGGAAGCGTTCGCGCCCCACCTGCGCCAGGCGCCGCTGGTGCGCCGCGATGGCGCCAGGCGTGGTGCAGACGATGGCCGCGCTGCGCGCCGCGATGCGCTGTTCGATCCACGCATGCATGCGGTGCAGGCGCGGCTCGGGCGGATACGGCGCCAGCGGGTCGCTGTCATCGAGCATGGGGTCGCGCTGGTCGGCGACCCATGGCAGGCCGCTGAGTTTTTGCAGGGTCAGCGCGATCAGGTGCGCCGTGGCGATCGGATACGTCGACCAGATGGCGTCGGGCCGGTATTGCCGGATCATGCGCAGGCCGGCCGGCACGGCGCTCAGCCACCAGGAACTCCAGCGGTCGGGCAGCGCCAGGCAGCGCGGGTAGCGCCCGGCGATGGCCAGGTGGCGCGCCGCGTCCAGCGCCAGGGTGCGCCGCACGGTGGCTTGCGCGCCGATCTGCGCTAGCTGCGTATCGCCCCGCTGCGCATACGCGAACGGCGCGGGACTGAGCACGAGCGGCTGCCAGCCGCAGTCGGGCAAATGACGGGCAAAACCCAGGGTGCGCAGGATGCCGCTGCCGCCGGCCAGCGGCGGAAAATGGTAGGCGACCATCAGCACCCGTTTTGGCGCGGACGTTACCATGACTGCAGCCACCGCGCGCACAGCTGCTCCACTTCGCCGCGCCAGGCGGCGCTGGCGAACGTGTGGTTGGCGCCATCGACCTGCGCCTGCGTCCATTGCGGGCGGGCGGCCACGGCGCGCCAGGCAGGATCGCCATCGAGCAGGGCTTGCCACTCGCGCGCGCCCAGGTCGTCGCCGCTGAGGACCAGCAGCACCTTGCCCTGGAATTGCGCCAGCGCCCGCAGCAGGGCTGGCGCGGGTGCGTCGTCTTCCGGCGTTGCCGGTTCTTGCGTGGCGGCGGCCACCTGCCGCAGCGAGGCCAGGCTGGCGCCCAGTCGCAGTCCGCCGCTGGCCAGCTTGCGCCAGAATCCGCCTTGCAGCAGGCGTGGCAGATAATAGTGGCGCAGGGTGGCGCGCGCCAGGCCGGCGCTGCTGCGCACCCACGGGTTGAGCAGGACCAGCGCTTTGACGCGCGCGTCATGCGGCGCATGGCAGGCGGCGGCCGTGGCGCCATCGCACAAGCCCCACAGCGCCACTTCGCGCAAGGTCGGCACGGCATCGAAGAATTGTGCCAGTGCACCGGCGATGTCGGGACCGGCGGCGCGGTAATCGCGCGCGCTGCCCTCGCTGTCGCCCATGCCGCGCAAATCGAAACGCAGCACGGGCCAGCCTTGCGCAGCCAGGGCGCGGGCCAGCAAGACGAACTGGCGGTGGCTGCCGGCGCGGTACTGCGGCCCGCCCGTGACGATCAATACGCCGCGCTGGCCCGGCACGCCGGGCAGGCTGAGGATGCCGGCAAGGCGCGCCTGCGCCTCGCTGTCTTCAGCTGTGCTGCGAAAGCGCAGGGCCAGCTCGCGCACGGCGTGCGCCGCGGGGTGCTGCAGGCCGTCGTCGCGCTTCATGGCGGGGGCCTTTCCTCGTCGAGCCAGTCGCGGCACAGTTTCCGCGTGGCGTACAGCAGTTGCGGACACGCCAGCAGTTCGCCGCTGTGCCAGAACGGGCCGTCATCGAAGCTGGCCACATGCACGGCGGCGCCGCGTTCGCGCCATTGCCGGGCCAGCAGCGGCGGCGACCAGGGGCCCGTTTGGTCCGCCGCGTGGTAATCGAGCCAGTAGACGGGCACGCAAGGCAGCAGCGTCGACGCGTTGACACCGTCGATGGCCTGCGCCAGTTCGGGCGCCAGCAGGTAGCCGGCCACTTCCACAGGTTCACTTTCCGCCAGCGCGGCGCGCGCCTGGCCGGGCGCTTCCTGTGTAGTCCCGGCCAGCATGCGGGTCGCCAGGCGCAGGCGCAGGAAGCGGTCGATGCTGCGCCGCCCGTCGAGTTCCGGTTGCCACAGCAGCAGGCGCGCCAGGGGCAGCGGCGGGCGGCTGGCGAAATCGAGGGCCAGCAGGGCGCCCAGGCGCAAGCCCCACACGGTCAAGGGGCCGTCGACCCGCTGCGCCATCCACGCGCAAGCCAGGTGCAGGTCGTTGTGCCAGATGTCCCAGCGCGCTTCGCCAAAGTCGCCGCTGCTGTCGCCGCAGCCAAACAGGTCGATCTGCAGCACGCTGTAGCCGGCGGCGGCAAAGGCGCGCGCCTGCGCGGCGGCCACGTGGCGGCTTTTATTGAGCTCTTCGGCAAATGGATGGACGTAGAGGATGCCGCCGCGCGCGGCCTGGCCCGGTGGCGGCAGGTGCAGCAGGCAGTAGCGCTGGCCACCGCTGGCGGGCAGGAAGAAGGGCAGCAGCGGCAAGGCGTCGAGGGCGGCGCGGTTCATGCTCGCAGCTTTGCAAACACGAAATCGTGCAGGGTGCCCACGGTGGCGAAGTGGCGCGCATGGATGTCGTCGTCGGCGACGCTGATGCCGAAATGGTCTTCCAGCGCGGCGATCACGCCGATCACGGCCATGGAGTCGAGTTCCGGCACGCTGCCCAGGAGCGGCGTGTGGGCCTCCAGCACGCGCCCGTTCAAGCCCAGGGTGGTGTCGAGGATGTGCTTTACTGCTTCAAGATGCGGCATGTCAGCTCCAGGGAAGGGTAGTGCGGCAGGGACGACGTATCGAAGGCCAGGCAGGGGATATCGCCGGGGCGGCGCGACAGGTGCAGGTAAGGCGGCAGGCTGGCGGCCATGGCTTGCCAGCGGCCGCAGCGGATAAACGTGGCCGTGCCCAGCGCGTGCGTGCCCAGGCGCGCATGGGCGCCCAGCGAGGCGCGGTTGAAGCGCGAAATGCGGCTGCACGACCAGCGTACGCCCTGCGCGTACAGCACGGCGTTGGCCTCTTCCCACAGGCGCGCGAAGACCAGGCCGCCCCGTTGTTCCGGATGCACCCACACGTCCAGGTCCCACGACGACTGCTGCGACGCCAGCGCATAGCGGGCGCGCACCTCGTCTTCCTGGCAGCCGTGGCGCAGCAGCCAGATCCAGCCGGCCATGCCGGTCTTGTTCCGCGCCACCAGGCATTGCGCACCCTGGCGATAGCGTTCGCCCAGCGCGCCGGGCCGGCGCTGGGGACCGGGGGGCAAGTCCGCTTCCGCCAGGCAGGGCGTCACCGTGATCGACTGGCCGCGCCCGCCGCACAGGGAACCGGGCGCCACGGCTTGCGCGACGAATTGATAACGATATAGCGCGCAGCGCCCGCCCGGCATGCGGGCCAGCAGCCGTGCCACGGCCAGCCAGGCGCTGTCGCGCCAGCCCAGCTGGCGAAGGCTGTCGGCTAGCCGTTGCAGCAAGGGAAATTCCGGGGACAGGGCCATGGCGGTCGAGGATGGGGCGGCTATGCAGCCAACGCTGTCCATTAGAGCGCAGCGGCCCGGGGCGGATGTTGCGCGGCCTCAATCATTGCGCCGGATCGGCGGCCGGCCGCCGCGAGAGGCGCTTACTTGATAAAAATCAACACTGCCGCGCCCGTTTGTCCCAATCATAGGGGATGCATGACCTGGCATGCCGAGCAGAGGGGCGAAACGATGGCGACACTGATACACGATCTGATCTTCGAAACGGCGCAGCGCGCCCCCCACGCGCCGGCCCTGTCGTGGCAGGGCGAGGAAATAGGCTATGCCGCGCTGGCGCAGTCCGTGCGCGAGGCGGCCGGCACCCTGCTGACCCTGGGCTTGCAGCGTGGCGCGCGCGTGGCCGTGTACCTGGAAAAACGCCCGGAAAACGTCAGCGCCATGTTCGGTACGGCGGCCGCCGGCGGCGTGTTCGTGCCCGTCAATCCGCTGCTCAAGCCGGACCAGGTGGCCTACATCCTGGCCGATTGCAATGTGACCATCCTCGTCACGTCGCGCGAACGCCTGGCGCAGCTGGGCCCCGCGCTGGCCGCCTGTCCGGACTTGCGGACGGTGCTGCTGACGGGCGAAGGGCATGCGGAGTCCCGCCTGGACAAGGTCCGCGTGCTGCCGTGGACTGCGGTGCCCACCAATGTGCCCGCCTTTGGTGCGCCCGTACCCAAGCCGCATGCGGCGATCGACATCGATATGGCCGCCATTTTATATACCTCCGGCAGCACGGGGCGGCCGAAAGGCGTGGTGCTGTCGCACCGCAACATGCTGGCGGGCGCGCTCAGCGTGTCGGGCTACCTGCGCAACACGCCGGAGGACCGCATTTTATGCGTCCTGCCGCTCAGTTTTGATTATGGCCTGAGCCAGCTGACGACGGCGTTTGCCAGCGGCGCCTGCGCCGTGCTGATGAATTATCTGCTGCTGCGCGATATCGTCGAAGCCGTGGAGCAGGAAGCCATCACGGGCCTGGCCGCCGTGCCGCCCCTGTGGGTGCAGCTGTCGCAGCTGAGCTGGCCATTGTCCACGCCCTTGCGCTACATCACCAATTCGGGCGGCGTGATGCAACGCGCCACGCTTGACAAGCTGCGCCAGTCGTTGCCGCGCACCCAGGTCTACCTGATGTATGGCTTGACGGAAGCGTTCCGTTCCACCTACCTGGCGCCGGAACAGCTGGAGCGGCGTCCCGATTCCATCGGGCAAGCGATTCCCAACGCGGAAGTGCTGGTGCTGCGTCCGGATGGCAGCGTGTGCGACGCGGACGAGCCGGGCGAGCTGGTGCACCGCGGCGCGCTGGTGGCGCTCGGCTACTGGAACGATGCGGCGCGCACGGCCGAACGCTTCAAGCCGCTGCCGCCGCAGGCCAGCGGCCTGGTGCTGCCGGAACTGGCCGTCTGGTCGGGCGACACGGTGCGCCGCGATGCGGATGGCTATCTGTATTTCGTGGGCCGCAGCGATGACATGATCAAGACGTCCGGCTACCGGGTCAGCCCGGCCGAGATCGAGGAAGTGGCGTATGCAAGCGGGCTGGTGGGCGAAGCCGCGGCGCTGGGCTTGCCCCACGCCGTGCTGGGCCAGGCCATCGCCTTGCTCGTCACGCCCGCGCCCGGTGTGGAATTGCTGCGCGACAGCGTGCTGGCCGCCTGCCGCGCCCGCTTGCCCAGCTATATGGTGCCGCTGTGGGTGGAAATCCGCAACGGCGTGCTGCCGCGTAATCCGAACGGCAAGATCGACCGTCCCTTGCTGGCCAGGGAACTGGCACGCGCGTATGCGGTCCAAACAGGAGATGCCGCATGAAGGACTTGATTCACTCGAACAATACGGAATTGCCACCGCACCCACCGCTGCGCCAGTTTGCCGTGGAAAACGACATGCTGCTGGTCGGCGGCATGCCCCTGCGCCGGCTGGCCCAGAGAGTAGGCAGCACGCCGTTCTATGCCTATGACCGGGCGTACATCACGCGCCGCGTGGCGGAACTGCGCGCCGCCTTGCCCGCTGACGTGCACGTGCATTACGCCATGAAGGCCAACCCCATGCCTGCCGTGGTGCAGTGGCTGGCGGGCCTGGTCGACGGTATCGACGTGGCGTCGGGCGGGGAACTGGCCACGGCGCTCGATACGCCCATGCCGGCCGAGCGCATCAGTTTTGCGGGACCGGGCAAGAGCGATGGCGAACTGGCGCGGGCCGTGGCGGCTGGCGTGCTGATCAACGTGGAGTCTGGCGCCCAGCTGGAAAGGGTGGCGCTGGCCAGTGAACGGCTGGGCGTGACGGCCAGGGTGGCCGTGCGCGTGAATCCCGATTTCGCCTTGCGCCGCACGGGCATGCGCATGGGCGGGGGCGCGCAGCCGTTTGGCGTCGATGCGGCCCTCGTGCCGGCATTGCTGGGCCGCATCGGACAGCTGGGGCTGGATTTTCACGGCTTTCACCTGTATGCGGGTTCGCAAAGCCTGTCGGCGCCGGCCTTGGCCGAAGCGCAGGCCCTGAGCGTGCAGCTGGCCCTGCAACTGGCCGACAGCGCGCCATCGCCCTTGCGCACCCTGAATATCGGCGGCGGCTTTGGCGTGCCGTATTTTCCCGGCGACCAGGCGCTCGACCTGGCGCCCGTGGCCGCAGGCTTGCAGCGGCAGCTCGCCATCCTGGCCCAGGCGGCACCGGGCGCGCGCCTGAACCTGGAACTGGGCCGCTATCTGGTGGCCGAGGCGGGCGTGTATGTGTGCAAGGTGATCGAACGCAAGGTGTCGCATGGACAAGTGTTTCTGGTGACGGATGGCGGCTTGCACCATCATTTGGCGGCCTCGGGTAATTTTGGCCAGTTGATCCGCAAGAATTATCCGGTCGCCATCGGCAACCGGCTGCAGGGCGGGGCGCGCGAAGTGGCGTCCGTCGTGGGACCGTTGTGCACGCCGCTGGACTTGCTGGCCGACCAGATGGAGATGGCGCGCGCCGAAGAGGGCGACCTGGTGGTGGTGTTCCAGTCGGGCGCGTATGGCTTGACGGCCAGTCCGACGGCCTTTCTCGGCCATCCGCTGCCGGCCGAGGTACTCGTATGAGCGGCCTGTGCGGTTGGTTGGCGATGGCGGGCGGGGGGCATGCCGGCGGCAGCGCAGCCGATGGCGCAGCCCAGGCCGCCTTGGCCAGCATGGCGGCGCCCTTGTCGCGCTTCGATAGCGCGCCCCTGGCCGACAGCTTGAGCGAAGTGGGCGGGGTGGCCGTGGCCGCCATCGACGGCAGCCGTCATGTGTACCAGCAAGATGGCTTGCAGGTGGCCATCTGGGGCCGGCCCGAACTCGACGGCTCGGCGGACGACGTGGCATGCCGCCTCGCTTCCCTGTGGCTGAGCCGGGGAGTGGCGGCTTGCGCCAGCCTGTCGGGACCATTTGCGCTGGCCATTCTCGACGCCTTTTCCGGCTCGGCCCTGCTGGCCGTGGACCGTGCCGGCATGCATCCGCTCAGCTACGCGAACAATGCGCAAGGCTTGTTCTTTGCTTCCTCGCATGACGCCTTGCTGGCCCATCCGTCCGTGCGGGGGGCGCTCGATCCGCAAGCCCTGTATCACTATTTGTTCTTCCACATGGTGCCTGGCCCGGCCACGGCCTATCTTGGCCAGCAGCGCTTGTTGCCCGGTGAATACTTGCATGTGCGGGGCGGCAAGCAATGCAAGGGCAGCTACTGGCAACTGGCCTTCCAGGAGCCGGCTGCGCGCACGCGGGCCAGCTTTGCCGGCAACAAGCAGGAATTCCTGCGCCTGCTGCGCCAGGCCGTGGAAAGCGGCCTGGGTGCGGATGGGGCGGACACGGGCGCGTTTCTCAGCGGCGGCACGGACAGTTCCACCCTGGCCATCATCATGGGCCAGGTGACGGGCCGGCCCGCGCGCACGTATTCCATCGGTTTTGACGCGCCCGGCTATGATGAAATGGCGTATGCGCGCCTGGCCGCCAGCCATGCGGGCAGCATCCACCACGAACGCTACGTGACGCCAAACGACGTGCTGGCCGCGATTCCCGCCATGGCGGCCATTTTCGACCAGCCTTTCGGCAATGCCTCGGCCATTCCCGCCTACTATTGCGCGCAGATGGCGCGCGAGGATGGCGTGACGCGCCTGCTGGGCGGCGACGGCGGCGATGAATTGTTTGGCGGCAATGAGCGCTATGCGCACCAGGCCTTGTTGTCGCAGTACGAGCGCTTGCCCGTCATGTTGCGCCAGGCCATCATCGAGCCGCTGCTGTTCCGCGAGCGCGCGGGCAAACCGTGGCGGCTGGGCGACAAGGCGCGCCGCTACATCGAGCAGGCCAGCCTGCCGCTGCCGGCCCGCCTCGACAGCTACAATCTGCTGCTGCGCCATGGCTACCGCACGGTGCTGGAAGCAGGTTTTATCGACACCATCGACCCGGGCATGGCGCCTGGCTGCGTGAATGGCGCGTATTGGGAACGCCAGGGCCAGGGCTTGAGCCAGATCAATGAGTTGCTGGCGCTGGACATGCGGTTTACCCTGGCCGACAACGACCTGTTCAAGGTGCGCAAGGCGTGCGAACTGGCCGGCGTGGAAGCGGCGTTTCCCTTCCTGCACGATGCGATGGTGGCGTTCGCTGCGCGCCTGGCGCCGCAGGATAAGCTCGACGGCATGCGCCTGCGGCCTTTCTTCAAGCGGGCGCTGGCGGAAATCCTGCCGCCGGCCATCGTGCGCAAGAAAAAGCACGGCTTCGGCCTGCCTTTCGGCCAGTGGCTGCACAGCCACGTGCCGCTGCGCGAGTTTGCCTTCGACAATCTGACCCAGCTGCGCGGACGCGGCATCGTGCGGCCCGCCTTCATCGACGATCTGCAGGGGCGCTTGCTGGCGGAACACCCTGCCTATCACGGCACCATGGTGTGGCTGCTGCTGATGCTGGAACAGTGGCTCAGCCAGCATCCGGGCGCGCTGGGTGCGCTTGCCGGCGGTTTTGCCGCATGCGCCACAGAAACGCCAGGCGTCCTCGATCCCACGGCGTAAAGCGGGGCAACTGCAGCAGGTCGAGTCCCGCGCCGGGGCGCGCCACGCCCCAGTCCGTGGCGACGGCCGCCTTGAAACCGAGGTCTTTGACCATGGCCACGTGCGGCGCGCCGTAGTCGCGTCCGACCTTGCCATTCGGATAGGCAAACAGGGAGACGGGCGCCTGGATCAGCGCTTCCAGCTGCTGCTTGCCATGGGCGATGTCGCGCTGCGCCGCCCGCTCCGCCAAGGTGGACAGGATCGGATGGCTGGCCGTGTGCGCGCCCAGTTCCATGCCGGCCGCCTGCAGCTGGCGCAGCTGCGCCGTGCTCAGCATCGCCGCCGGGCCTGCCGTGGCGCCCGCCTGGCGGCGGATCTGCATGGCCAGCTGCTGGCGGCGGGCAAATGGCTGGTATTTGAGCTGGCCCAGCAGGGTGGCGATGGCCGCCTGCCGCTGTGCCAGGCTGGCGACGGGGAACGTTCCCAGGCCGTGTACGCGCAAGTCCAGCACGGGGCCTGGCGCGTGGCGCACGGCCTCGACCACCGTATCGTTCCACATCTGTCCCCCATCCAGATAGCCCGTGGCGATAAAGAATGTGGCGTGCAAGCCATGGCGCTGCAGCAGCGGCAGGGCCACTTGCGCATTGTCCGCATAGCCATCGTCAAAGGTGATGCAGGCGGCGCGCGGCGGCAGGCTTCCATCCTGCAAGCGCCGCACGGCATCGCTGAGCGGCAGCGGCGTATAGAAACGTTGCAACAGGCGCAGCTGGCGCTGGAACAGGGGCGCATCGACTTCGCCGGGAAACAGTGGATCGGGCCGTGCCAGCACGCGGTGGTAGATCAGGATGGACAGCGTCGCCGTCATGGCTGCTCCGCCACCGTTGTCCGCGCCTTGGCCGGGCGGGATGCAAGGGCCGGCGCCTGCTGTTCGACGATGATGCGCGTGGCGATCAGGGCGGCCATCAGGTAATACGGCATGTCGAAGTACAGCAGGCTGAGGAAGGCGCCCCCCACGGCAAAGCCGATCAGGCTGGCCTGGCTCATGGTGGCCAGGCCGTGCGCCCAGCGCAATTCCGGCTTGCCCCGCGTGCGGCGGATGATGACGGCCGCCGTGCGCCAGGTGGCGATGCCCAGCGCCAGGTAGATGAAGAGGCCGACGAAGCCGTGTTCGCCCAGCGCCTGGAAATAGATGCTGTGCGCCGCATGCACATCCGTGGGAATGGGCGCATAGCGGGCAAAGATGGCGGCGTCGGAGACATCGAAGCCGCCGCCGAGAAAACGGTCGCGCGCCAGGTTCCAGGCCATGCGCCAGGCATTCAGGCGGCCCATGGCGGACACATCGTCCTGATACGTGTTGATGGTGTCCATGCGTTCGGCCCAGCGCTCGGGCATGAAGGCCAGCAACAGCGGTGTGACCGTGCCGAGCAGCGCGCCCAGCACCATCTTGCGCTCGCTTTTCAGCCACATGAACAGGCCCATGGCGGCGATGGCCAGCAGCGCGCCGCGCGAATACGAGCCCAGCGCGGACAGCGCGGACAGCAGCATGGCCGCCGACAGGCCGTGGCGATGCCAGCGTTTATCCGTGTTTTGCTGCAGATAATACATGAGGGGGATGGTGATGATCAGGGCCAGGGCCAGCGCATTGTTATCGCCAATAAATGTTTCTTCCGGTCCCCAGACTCGCTCCGTGCCGCCGCTGCGGATGGTGAAGATGCCGCCTTTCACGCCGTAGTAGCCGATCGAAACCACCAGCACCCAGACCAGGCGCACGATGTCCTGCCGCGTGCGTATCACCATCATCACCACAAAGCTCATCAGCATGATCTTCATGACCTTGTTCCACTGCACCCATGACGACTCGGGCAGCAGGGCGAACGGCGCCGTCAGGTTCATCCACGCGACGAACAGCAGCAGCAGCACGCTGATGGGCGTCAGGGGCAGGTTTTTCGGCTCGCGCGTCATCACGAGGCTGACCAGGGTGGCGATGGCGATGATGAAGGCGAACGGCATGTGGGTGGCGAAACCCCAGCCCTGCGTGTGCGGGTTCATGACGCTGACCCAGACCCACATCAGGCCGCCGATGGCTGGCGCCTTCAGGATGAATGGCAGCGAACCCAGGATGATGACGGTAATCAGTATGTCGCGCATGAAGGGGGACGCTCCTGGTGTTGCCCGGGTTGGCAAGGTCTTGATGCCTGTCAACGGGCTGGCGGGCAGGCTCAGTACACTGGATCAATACCGCTCGGCGTTGTGGAAACTGCCAATCAGTTTTGTCATGGTAAGACCAAGGAGGCATGTCCTTGTTGACCGTTCTCATGGCGACCTATAATGGCGCCGGCACCTTGCCCCAGGTATTGCGCGCCTACATGGGACTGCGCGCGCCCGTGGGCGGCTGGCGCCTGGTCATCGCCGACAATGGCAGCACTGACGCCACGGCCCGGGTGATCGCCGCCTTCCGCGGGCGCTTGCCCTTGAGCTATGTCTGTGTGGCGCGGCGGGGACGCAGTCCGGCCCTGAACGGCGCCGTCGAATATGCCTTGCGCCTGGGCGGTGACGGCGGCGAGCTGTTCGTCTTTGGCGACGATGACGCCATGCCCGCATCCGACTGGCTGTGCCGCCTGCAGGACTGCGCGCGTAGCCATCCTGGCTACGCCCTGTTCGGCGGCGCCATCGTGCCCGCCTGGCGGGAACAGCCGGAGGACTGGCTGCTGCGCCTGACCCCTGTCGGCTTGACATGGGGCATTACCAGCCCCGACCTGCGCGACGCGCCCGTGTATCCGGGCCTGGTGTGGGGCGCCAACATGGCGATACGCCGCCGCATCTTCGAGGCGGGCGCCCGCTATGACGAAAGCATTGGCCCGCAGGGCGCCAATTACGCCATGGGCAGTGAAACCCGGCTCAACCTGGAGATGCATGCGGCTGGCAACCCATCCTGGTTCTGTCCGCGGGCGAGGGTGGCGCACATCATCCGCGCCCCGCAAGTGCAGCGCGCCTGGATATTGCGCCGCGCCATGCTGTTTGGCCGGGGCCAATGCCGGCTGGCGACATTCGAACCCAGCGTGGAGCTGCTGGGCGTGCCCCGCTGGATGCTGGGTAGATATGTGCGCGACTCCCTCGGCGCCGTGCGGGCCTGGCTGCGGCGCGACCACGCCGACCTGTTCCTGCGCCAGTGGGAACGGGCATGGCTGCGGGGCTTTTTTCATGAAGCGTGGCGGGGACGGCGCAAGCGGCTGCCGCGCATCGTCATCAGCAGTTATTCGGGCGAGCTGGGCGGCATGGAGCTGCGCATGGCGCAAGAGGCGAAAGTGCTGGGCGCAAGCGGCTATGACAGCGTGCTGGCCCTGCGGCGCTTTCCCGGCTTTACTCCCTGGGTGCAGGGTCTGCGCGCGCAGCGCTTGCAGGTGCAAGTGTATGAACCGCCCTTGTTTCTCGAACACTGGGCCTGGCGCCGCTGGAATTGGCTGCGCGCCAGGCTGACGGGCGCGTGGCGGCTGCGGCGGCTGCGGCCCGATCTCGTCCACGTGGCGTTTTGCTGGACCAGCTATGGCGCTTCCATCCTGTGGCTGGCCCGGCAATGCCGCTTGCCGGCCGTGATCAGCGTGCACAATGCGTTTCCCATGGAAGCCTTCAGCGATTGGCAGCGGCCCCGGCTGCAGGAAGCGTTCCGCGGCGTCAAGGGCGTATATGCCGTGTCGCCGTCGGCCATGCGGCATTTCCTCGACTTGTACCGGGACATGCTGGCGCCGCAGACGCGGCTGGCTATCATTCCCAATGGTGTCGATACGGACACTTTTGTTGTTTCGCCCGAACGCCGGATGCTGGCGCGGCAGCAACTCGGGCTGCAGCCGGACGCGCTCGTGCTCGGTTGCGTGGCGCGGCTTTCCGCACAGAAACGCCCGCAAGCGCTGCTGGCTATGTTTGCCCGCCTGGTCGCGCAGTTTCCCAACTTATATTTAGTGCTCGTGGGCACGGGGCCGCTGGAAGCCATGCTGCGGCTGCAGGTGCGACAATCGGGTTGGCAGGAGCACGTCGTGTTTGCCGGTTTCCAGCAGCGCGTCGAATTGCTGATGCCGGCCTTCGACCTGCATGTGCTGCTGAGCAAAAACGAGGGTTTCGGCATCGCCACCATCGAAGCCATGGCCTGCGGCGTGCCGGCCGTGGGCACGGATGTGCCGGGCACGCACGATATCCTGCACGACAGCGCAGGCGGACTGCTGCTGCCGCTCGACGATGAGCACGCCGCCTGCGCGGCCGTGGCGCAGCTGCTGATGGATGCGCCACGGCGCGCCCGCATGGGACGGCTGGCCCGCGAGGAAACCGTGCAGCGCTACTCGATGCCGCGCCTGGAACGCCAGCTGCGCCAGTTCTATGCGGGCCTGGTGTAGGCGCGGGCGGCCCGCATGAGCGCCACCCGCCATTCGTTCTTTTTCTCGTTCGCCGAAAAATACACGGTGCTGCTGCTGGGCATTGTCGCCACCATGGTGCTGTCGCGCCTGCTAACGCCGGACGAAGTGGGCGTGTATTCGCTGGGCGCCGTGCTGGTGGCCTTGGCGCAAGTGGTGCGCGATTTTGGCGTGGGGCAATACCTGATCCAGGAAAAGCAGCTCGACACGGTGAAATTGCGGGCCGCGCTGGCCACCAGCCTGCTCGTCGCCTGGCTGCTGGCGGGCCTGGTGCTGCTGGCCAGCGCGCCGCTGGCGCATTTCTATGGCGAACCCCGGCTCACCCTCGTGCTGCGCCTGCTGGCGATCAATTTCCTCCTGATACCGTTCAGCGCCTTGACCTTGCCTATATTGCGCCGGCAACTGCGCTTTCGCGCCATCTACGCCATCAACGCGGCCAATAGCGTCGTCAACCTGCTGGTGGCCGTGCTGCTGGCGCTGTATGGCTACAGTTACATGAGCATGGTGTGGGCGGCGCTGGCCGGCTCCTGCGCTTCGCTGCTGGTGAGCCTGCTGCTGCGGCCCGCAGAGCTGCCGTGGCTGCCGGGACGGCGCGGCATGGGCGATATCGCCCGCTTTGGCGCGTATGCGACGGGGGGCGGCCTCGTCGACGAGGCGGGCGTGGCGGCGCCGGACCTCATCATCGGCAAGCTGATCGGCATTGAAAGCCTGGCCCTGTTCGGCAAGGCGCAAAGCGTGCTCAATATCTTCAACCAGGCCATCACCAGCGCGATTTCGCCCGTGGTGTTTCCCCTGTTCGCGGCCCGCGCGCGCGGGGAAGGGGGGCAGGGCGGGGCGGAACTCGTGTATCTGCGCACGATCAGCTACATGACGGCGCTGGCCTGGCCGTTTTTTCTCTTCCTCGCCTGTATGGCTTTGCCGCTGGTCAAGGTGTTGTACGGTTCGCAATGGCTGGCCTGTGTGCCCTTGATCCGCATCATGTGCCTGTCCTCGGCCGTGTATAGCATGTTCAGCATGGCCCGCTACCTGTTCGTGGCGACGGGCCAGCTGCATGCGCAGGTGCGGCTCGATGCCTGCGCGGGCGTTATCAAAGTGGCGCTGCTGCTGGCGGCGGCGCCGTTCGGCCTGGTGGTGGTGGCTTGGGCCGTGGTGCTCAGCAATGTGCTGCGCAGCTGGCTGAATTACGGCTGCCTGCGGCGCTTGAGCGCGCTGGACTGGCGCATCCTGGCCCGGGCATTGCGCAAGAGCCTGCTGCTCTGCGGCGTCAGCGCCGTCGCGCCCATCGCTTCGCTGCTGTGGCTGCCTGTGGATACCCCGGCGCTGCTGGCGCTGACGGGCACGGCGCTGGCCACCTTGCTGTGCTGGCTGGCCGGCCTGTTCCTGTTGAAGCATGAGCTCGCTGGCGAGTTTCTGTTATTGCAACGCAAGCTGGCTGGCCGTTGGCTGGCAGTCAAATGCACGAAAGGATGACCATGCGTGTCGGTATCTTGTCCTACCCGATGCTGTTCCAGCGCGACGGCGGCTTGCAGATCCAGGTACGCGAAACCATTGCCGCGCTGAACCGGCTGCCCCAGTTGCCGGCGCGGCCCCTGGAAGTGCAACTGGTGGACGCCAACCATGAGCGGCTGGCCGATTTCGACGTGCTGCACGTGTTTTCGGCGAGCAATGGCACTTACCGCATCATGGAAATGGCCAGCGAGCAAGGCGTACCCGTGGTGCTGTCGCCGCTGCTGTCGCCGAGCTGGGGCCGGGCCAGCGCCTGGCGCGCGCGGCTGGCCGACCGGCTGGCGGGACGCCTGACGGAGTGGATGGTGCAGACGAGCTATGCGCAGACGCGGCGCGCCTTGCAGCTGGCCGACGTGGTGATCGCCCTGGGCGAGGCCGAACGCGACGCCATGGTGCAAGGTTTCGGCATGCCAGCGGACGCCGTCCGCGTCTTGCCGAATGGGATCAACCCGCATTTCTTCACGGCCAATGGCGATCTGTTCCTGCGCGAAACGGGCATCGCCGGACCGTTCGTGTTGATGGTGGGCAGCATCTCACCGTATAAAAACCAGCTGGGACTGGCCCAGGCGCTGGCGGGCGCCGGCTTGCCCCTGGTGCTGATCGGCACCGCGCCGCGCGAACAGCAGGCGTATCTGCAACTGCTGCTGGACTTGCCGCACGTCAGCTGGTTGGGCGCGCTCGACCACGCCGACCCGCTGCTGGCCAGCGCCTACCATGCGGCGTCCGTGGCGGCCTTGCCCAGCCAGGGCGAAGTGTTTCCCTTGAGCGTGCTTGAAGCGCTGGCGGCCGGCACGCCTGTCGTCATGACGGCGCAAAGCGCGCTGGACTTGCCCGATTCCGTCTTCGCGCTGCGCAAGGTGGCCTGGGACGATGGCGCCGCGCAGCGCCAGGCCATCCTCGCATTGCTGGCGCTGCCGCCCGAGCGCGCCCGCGTGCAAGCCCTGGTGGAACGTTTTACGTGGGAACGGGTGGCGGCGCAGATTGCCGAGTGTTACTACCAGGCGCAGTCCTTGCCGGCCAGGAGGCAGCATGCTGTTTAATTCTTTCGCTTTCCTGTTTGCATATCTGCCCATCGTGCTGGCCGGCTATTTTTTGCTGGACCGCCTGGCCACCGCCGGCGCATCCGCCAGCTGGCGCCGCCTGGCGCCCGCAATTTGGCTGGCGCTCGCCTCCCTGTTCTTCTATGCCTGGTGGGACGTGCGCTACCTGCCGCTGCTGCTGGCCTCGATCTGCGTCAATTACGGCGCCGGCCGCCTGATCGGCGCCAGCGCGGGCGCGGCCCGCAAGCGCGTGCTGGTCGCGGCGCTGGCGCTGAACCTGGGGCTGCTCGCCTACTACAAATATGCGAATTTCTTCATCGACAGCGTGAATGCCATTGCCGCCAGTGCTGGCGCTGCAAGCCTGCCTTTGTCCGGCCTCGATATCATCCTGCCGATAGGCATCTCTTTCTTTACCTTTACGCAGATCGCCTTCCTCGTCGATTGCTACCGGGGAGAGGTGCGCGAATACCGCTTTATCCACTATGTGCTGTTCGTCAGCTATTTCCCGCACCTGATCGCCGGCCCCGTGCTGCACCACCGCGACATGATGCCGCAGTTCGCCGACCCGGCCAACGCCCATCCGCGCGCCGCCAATTTCGCCATCGGCCTGTCGATCTTTACCATCGGCCTGGCAAAAAAGGTGCTGATTGCCGACAACCTGTCGCCGCTGGCCATGCCCGTGTTCGCGGCCGGCGCCGAACCGACCCTGATCGAAGCGTGGATCGGCGTGCTGGCCTATACCTTCCAGCTGTATTTCGACTTTTCCGGCTATTCGGACATGGCCATCGGCCTGTCGCGCCTGTTCGGCGTGAAATTGCCGCTGAACTTCAATTCGCCGTACAAGGCGGCCAATATCGCGGACTTCTGGCGCCGCTGGCACATGACCTTGTCGCGTTTCCTGCGCGACTATCTGTATATTCCCCTGGGCGGCAGCCGGCGCGGCGAGGCCATGCGCTACCGCAACCTGATGCTGACCATGCTGCTGGGCGGCCTGTGGCATGGCGCCGGCTGGACCTTCGTCATCTGGGGCGGCTTGCACGGCCTGTACCTGGTGCTGCAGCAGGCGTGGCAGCGCGCGTTCGGTTCGCTCCGGGCGCGCTGGTGGCCCGCTTGGTGGTCCACCTTGCTGACTTTTTTTGCCGTCATGCTGGCCTGGATTTTCTTCCGCGCGCCCGACGTGGCCACGGCCTGGGACATCACGGGCGCGCTGGTGGGAAGCAATGGTGTGAGCCTGCCGCGCGGCCTGGCCAGTCACGCGGCCAGCCTGGCGCAATGGGGGCTGCATCCGGCCTTTGACGGCATCCGCTGGATCGAACTGGCCGGCCCCGGCTTGCCCGTGCTGCTGGGCGCCATGCTGCTGGCTTTCAAGGCGCCGAATACGCAGGAAATATTCTTTCTTTACGAGCCCGCCATTGAAAGAATCTTTCAGCCGGCAGGACGCTGGGCCTTCAGCTGGCGGCCCACGCGCCGCTGGAGCGTAGGTTTGGCCGCGCTGTTCGTCGCCTGCATCTTCGGCATGAACCGGGTCACCGAATTTCTCTACTTCCAGTTCTGACCATGGATACCGCCGCCCGCCGCTACCTGACCGGCTTCCTCGCCTGCGTTTTCCTGGTGCTCGGTTCCGTCTCGCTCCTGAACTACCAGGTCGACCCCTACCTGCTGCACCAGTGGGACAGCCCCTTGCTGCAGCGTCCGCGCCAGTTGAATGAAAAGCTCGGCGCCTGGGCCAAGACCTATGCCGTGGCGCGCTACCGGCCGGCCATTATCTACATCGGCAATTCGCGCACGGAACTGGGCTTGCCGACGGGCGTGCGCGCCTTGTTTGGCGGCAAGAGCGTCTTCAACAGCGCCGTGTCGGGCGCCTCGATCGGCGACGCCATCCGCCTGGCCGAGCATGCGGCCAGGGTCAGCCGCGTCGAGACCATGGTGTGGGGCATCGACGCGCCCACTTTTTCCCTGGACATGGGGGCGGCGCGGGTGGAAGACAGCCTGACGGGCGCCGAGCACGGCTTTTTCGCCCGGCGCGCCCTGGTCAACCTGAAGCGCGGCCTGACCCTGGACATGACGGAGGACAGCGTGCGCATCCTCACCGGCAATGCCGGCGATGTCTGCCGCTCCAACCTGGCCTTGTATGGACAGCGCGACGAGACGTGCACCCGCAAGGGCATGCGGCACTGGCTCGGCACGAAGGACGCCATTCCCGTGCGGCTGCAGGAGTTCGGCGATGGACTGGGGCCGACGCCGCCATCGACACTGGCGCTCGACGCCAGCATCGGCAAGCTGTGCCGCAGTGGCCTGCGCCTGCGCCTGTACATCAACCCCACGCACGCGCTGACCTTGTATGCGCTGCACTGGCGCGGCAAGTGGGATGCCATGCAGGCCTGGCAGCGGGGACTGGTGCAGCTCGCCGGGCGCCACCGCCAGCAGGGCTGCGACGTGCGCCTGTATGATTTTTCCGGCTTTAACAGCATCACGACGGAAGCGACCCCGCTCGTCAGCGGCAAGCCCGAGATGCATTATTACTGGGAGGTGTCGCACTACCGGGACAATGTGGGCCGCTTGATCCTGGCCCGCCTGTTTGGCGGCGACACGCCGCCGCCGGCCGACTTCGGCGTGGAGCTGACGCAGGCCAACGTCGACGCCCACCATGCGGCCGCGCGCGCGGCGCGCGACCGCTATCGCGTGGAACATGCGCGCGAGGCGGCCTATGCGCAGCGGGTGCTGGACGGGCCGCTGATCCGGCGTTGAACGCCATTTCTCTACTCATGTTGCTACTTCCCGTGCTGACCATGGATACCACCGCCCGCCGCTACCTCGCCATCTTCTTTGCCTGCGCCCTGGCCGCGCTGGCACTCGTTTCCGCCGTCAATTACCGCGTTGACCCGTATCTGCTGCACCAGTGGGACAGCCCCCTGGTGCAGCGCCTGCGTCCCACGTATGAAAAGCTCGCAGTGTGGGGCAAGACGTATGCCGTGGCGCGCTACCGGCCCGCCGTCGTGTATATCGGCAATTCGCGCACGGAAATGGGCTTGCCGGCCAGCAGTATGCGTACTTTGTTCGATGGCAAGAACGTCTTCAACAGCGCCGTCTCGGGAGCCTCGATCGGCGACGCCATCCGCCTGGCCGAACACGCGGCCAGGGTCAGCCATGTCGACACTCTCGTGTGGGGCATCGACGCTCCTTCGTTTTCGCTGGAGCTGGGCTCTGCCGGTGTGGAGCCGGGCTTGACGGACGGCGGCCCCGCCTTTTTCGCGCGGCGCGCCTTGCTCAACATCAAGCGCGGGTTGACAGTGGACATGACGCGCGACACATGGCGCATCCTCAGCGGCAGCTATGACGGCGCCTGCCTCTCCAGCCTGGCCCTGCATGGCCAGCGCGACCAGTCCTGCATCACCGCCCGCAACCATGGCTGGGTCGGTACGGCGCGCGCCTTCACGCCGCGCCTGCAGGAATTCGGCGACGGCCTGGGGCCGACCGAACCGGCCCTGCATGCCTTCGATACGAGCGTGGGGAAACTGTGCCGTGGCGGCACGCGCTTGCGCCTGTACATCAACCCCACGCACGCGCTCACGCTGGACGCCCTGTACTGGCGCGGCAAATGGGATGCCATGGAAACATGGCAGCGCGACCTGGCGCAAATGGTCGGACGCCACCGGCGCCTGGGCTGCGACGTGCGCCTGCTTGATTTTTCCGGTTTCAACAGCATCACCAGCGAACCGATCCCGCAAGTGACGGGCGCGCGCGAGATGCGCTATTACTGGGAAGCGTCGCACTATCGCGAGAATGTGGGCCGCTTCATCCTGGCGCGCCTGTTTGGCGGCCCGCTGCAGCCGCCGGGGGACTTCGGCGCGGAGTTGACGGAAACCGGCATCGCGGCCCACCAGGCGGCCACGCGCGCCGCGCGCGAGCGCTACCACGCGGTGCACGCCAAGGAAACGGCCTACCTGCGCCATGTGCTGACCTTGCCCCGCGAACCCAAATAGGCTGCGGCAGGCGCCAGGCGTACAGCGTGGGGCAGGGCGCATGCGCTATGATGATGTTTTGCCATCCAGCAAGTTCCAGGACTCCCCATGAAAATCGCCTTCTTTGCCAGCCAGCCCTACGACCGCCGTTTCTTCGATGAAGCCTTGCCGTCCCAGCCCGACGCTGCCGGCATCGAACTGGTCTACCACAGCGCCTTGCTGAGCCAGGAAACCGTGGTCCTGGCGCAAGGCGCCGACGCCGTGTGCGTCTTCGTCAACGACGTGCTCGACGCGCCCGTGCTGGAATCGCTGCAACGCTACGGCGTGCGCGCCATCTTGCTGCGTTGCGCCGGCTACAACAACCTCGACCTCGAAGCGGCCAGGCGGCTGGGCCTGTTCGTTGCCCGCGTGCCCGCGTACTCGCCGGAAGCCGTGGCCGAATACACGCTGGCCCTCGTGCAAACCCTGAACCGCCACACGCACCGCGCCTACGCCCGCGTGCGCGAAGGCAATTTCTCGCTCGATGGCTTGCTGGGCGCGACACTGCACGGCAAGACGGTCGGCATCGTCGGCACGGGCAAGATCGGCCTGGCGACGGCGCGCATCTTCAAGGGTTTCGGTTGCACGGTGCTGGGCCACGACCCGTATCCGGCGCCCGCGTTTGCGCAGCTGGGCACGATGGTGGAATTGCCGCAACTGCTGGCCGAATCCGACATCGTCTCGCTGCATTGCCCCTTGATGGACAGCACGCGCCACATGATCAGCGAAGCAACCTTGCCGCTGATGAAAAAGGGCGCCATGCTGGTGAATACCTCGCGCGGCGGCCTGATCGACACGGGCGCCGTCATCGAGGCGCTCAAGTCGCGCCAGCTGGGTTCCCTGGCCATCGACGTGTACGAGCAGGAAAGCAATCTGTTCTTCCAGGACCGCTCGTCCGACATCATCGACGACGATATCTTCCAGCGCTTGATGACGTTCCCGAACGTGCTGGTGACGGGCCACCAGGGTTTCTTCACCATAGAAGCGCTGCGCGAGATCGCCGCCATCACATATCACAACCTCGCGTGCTTCCGTCAGGGCAAGGCTTGCGAGAACAGCGTACTAGCCAGCTGACACCTGTTTTTTCGGCTTGGGCGGTGGCTTGGGTTTCGGCAGCGGCAAGGCGTCGGCCGTGCGCCGCGCCAGCTGGCTGAGCCAGTCGCGCTCATCCCACAGCCCGCCATCGATGAGGAAATACGGCTTGGCTTGCGGATAAGGCGGCGCTTCCTGCAGCGTGCCTTGTGCGCTGATCCAGGCGCGTCCCGCATCCGTCGGCTTGATGAAGAGCTGGTCGTCGGCGACGATGGCGAACATCTTGCCGTCGCAATACAGACCGTATTCGCCAAACATTTTCTTTGCGCTGAGGCTGCCCGCGCCCGCCATCTGGTCGAGCAAAAAATCCACCGTGCCTTGCTGTGATGCCATGTCATCCTCCGTGTGAAAGAACAGTGTAGCGCACTGGCAAGGATTCGCCGGCGCGGCTACACTACGGCCATTGATTTTTTCGCATGATCTATTTTCCATGACACCCGAGCATATTATTCACCGCGGCATCAGCATCACCACCCTGGCCGCAGGCGACGCCATCGAAACCCACTGCGCACCGGGCCACACGGCCATCCGCGAGCAGGCCGACGGCTGGTGGCTGTACTTTGTCGATGAGGATGGCACTGTCGACGGCTACGACAGCCCGTTCCCCAGCCATGCCGAAGCGCTGTGGGCGGCCAAGGCCGCAGCCGAGTTCAGCGCGCAATGAAGGCCAGTCCCTGGGCTTTCCTGGGTTTGCCGCAAGCCCCCGTGCCGGAAGCGGAAAGCGCGGACTACGGCGCCTGCCGCGCCGAGCTGCACGGCAAGCGCCTGGTCTTGCGCGTGGCGAAAACCACGCCGACGAAAACCGGCCAGTTCGTCACCGTCTGGAAGCGCCCCCATCCTGACGCCGACATCGCCCCGCTGGACGAAGTCGATCCCGTCGATGTCGTCATCATCGCCGTGGCCGACGACGATGGCGCGCGGCATGGCTTTTTCATTTTTCCGCGCAGCGTGCTGCTGGAACGGGGCGTGATGTCGCGCGCCAGCCAGGGCGGGAAGCGCGCGCTGCGCGTGTATCCGCCATGGTGTGTGCCGGAGTCGATCCAGGCGCAGCGCACGCAGCGCTGGCAGGCGGCGTGGTTTGTGGCGGCGGGGGATCAGCAGGGGCTGGCAAAGCTGCTGGACATCGCCTGACGTTTCCGGCCCAGGGGCAGATATACATACTGAACAGCATGGGAAAGCGGGAATGAAGTCCTTTTTTGATGGAAAAATTTATCTGACGCTTTTTGTCGTGTTTGCGATCTTCGTTCTTTCCCAGCTGGGGCGCAATGACACGCCCAAGCGCGGTCCCGACGTCATGCAGTTCATCGAGAGCGACCTGGCCGAAGTGCTGCAGAACGGCGGCAATGTGATCGACCGGACGAGCCGCGTGCAGCTGCATGCTGTGGTCTATTCGGTGCGCTTCAAGGACGAGGGCTGGAGCGCTGCGCTGCGCGACAGGAATATCGCCACCTTGCGCAGGCTGGACTGGACGCAGCGTGCACCGGCCGTGCTGTGCAAGATGGGCGCGCAGGCGACCATCGGGGAAGGCGAGAGCATGTATCGTGGCCAGGGCACGAATAGCATCAATTTCGACTATAGCGCGAAGACCGTCAGGGCGTGCGCGGCACCGGCCCCATCGTCGAGTTACTAGCGCTTTGGGGCGGCTCCAGTATCCGGTGCGTGATCGTGTCGGAATGGCAGCGTTGCCCTGCCTGGACAGGAAATTCAAAGAAAAAAGAAAGTGAAATGCAATTGCTTATAAATAAATATGGTCAGCACATCATTGATGCGGCGGCCAGGCTCTCGTAGCGTGAAAATGTTGCAGTATTGATCCATTCCATCAAGCGCCAGGCGCCATTGATGGAGCAATTCGATGTCCGCTAAGCGGACAGGATCTAAAAGGTCAAGTTTAATGTGGAATTTTTTTAAGCGTAAAAACACGCCAGAATTGCCTATCACGCCTCAGATTGTGGCGCAGGTTGAAGTTGAGATAAGTCAAAATAGGTCTGCAGAAAAAAATAAAATATCCTTCTTGTGCGCTGAAAAAATTCTTGAGTATTTTGAAAACTCCCAGGGACTTCTGACACCTGACAGCGAGAGTGAACTCGACTCGCCGCGGGTACGCCAACAACTCTATAAAATTCTGCTGGAGCGGCCACTCGCGCCATACTCCACGCTAATTCGACAAGTCTTTGAGAAGGAAGTGCAGTATAGAATTGCGCTTTGGAATGGGATAATTAAGGATGATGGTGATTCTTACGAAGGAATTTATCGTTGCGCCTTCTTGCTTTATCGTTTAGGCAGCACGAGCGATATCGAGGCCCTTTGGGTGGCAAAGCATATCAATATGGATGTCGGAACATCAATGGGCGTGGAATTTTTTATTGGTGCGGGATTTCAAGCGACAGTTTCCTATTTGGCAGAATCGAACTTGCGGGATGCGGATGAAATATCCTCGTACGTAGCCGGCTGGTTCGATCAGGACGATGCGGAAAAATGGCAAAAGGACTGGGAGCTCGGTATGGCGCAGAATATTTCAAGTACCGGCGATTCGTGAAGGCCTGCAACGGTGCAGAACCCGCCAACGGCGGCAAGCGGTCAGAATTCGTCACGCCAGCAAACGCGGGCCGCAACTCATCCGGGAAAATGACCGTCCATGACTGATATTTGACGGCCTGTCGCAATCCCGCATGGCGGCAGGACGGGCTGACGTATCGTCAACGTTTCCTTCCTGGCATCCGTCCATCACCGTTGAAAGAATCGTTCATGCGAGTTCATCCCCTGGCACTGGTCCTTACCCTGTTGTTCGCAAGTGGCGCCCGGGCGGACGCCTTGGACGACATCATCAAGGCCGAAATGAAGATGCGGCAAATCCCCGGCCTGTCGCTTGCCATCATCGAGAACGGCAAGATTGTCAGGGCGCAAGGGTACGGTGTGACGGAAAAGGGCGGCAAGACGCCGGTCAGCCCGCACACACTGTTCCAGGCCGGGTCGGTCAGCAAGCCGGTGGCCGCGCTGGGAGCGTTGCACCTGGTAGAGCAAGGCAAGCTTGGCCTTGACGAGGACGTCAATCCCCGCCTGCTCACGTGGAAGCTGCCGGACAGCGCCCTGACGGCCGAACAGAAGGTGACCTTGCGCAGGCTGCTCAGCCACAACGCCGGGCTGACCGTGCACGGCTTCCCTGGCTACGCCCGCAATGCGCCGCTGCCCAGCGTGGTCCAGGTGCTGAACGGCGAGCAACCCGCGAATACCGCGCCCATCCGTGTTGACATCGTTCCAGGCAGCAAGGTGCGTTACTCGGGCGGCGGCTATACCGTCATGCAACAAATGGTGGCCGACGTGAGCGGCCAGGCGTTTCCCGACTACATGCGCGATGCAGTCCTCACGCCATTGGGCATGCATGAGAGTTCCTATGTGCAGCCGCCGCCGGCCGAGCGCGCGCGCCTGAATGCCAGCGGCCACCTTGCCAACCGTAGCCTGGTGGCAGACCGTTGGCATGTGTATCCGGAAATGGCGGCGGCCGGCTTGTGGACCAACGCGTCGGACCTGGCGCGCTACGCCATCGGCGTGCAGCAATCCTTGGCGGGCACGTCGAATCCGGTCATTTCGGCAGCCTTGACGCAACAGATGCTGACCCCGCAAATAGAGAACGCGGGCCTGGGCGTCTTCCTTCACGGCAGCGGCAGCGCGCAACGCTTCTCGCACGGCGGGCGTGACGAAGGCTTCGATACCTTGCTGACGGCATTTTCCCGCACCGGCCAGGGTGCCGTGATCATGATTAACGCGAATGACAATTCCCGCATGATGGACCGCCTGACCGACGCCATCGGCCGCGCTTATCGCTGGCCGGATGCCGATTACGCCGTCTTGCGCAAGCAGCCCGCCATCACGATCGATGCCAGGGCGCTCGGCCGCTACACGGGCCGCTACGAGTTGGCGAACAACACGCTGGGCACCTTCGACATGCAGGGTGGCCGGCTGCGCAGCATTTCCGATGGCTTGCCCGACGAAGTGTTCGTGCCCGTCGGCCCACAGCGCTTCCATTCGACGTCGCGCAATTGCGAACTGGCTTTTGCCGTCGATGCACAAGGCGAGGTGACAGGCGTCGTCGTGACGACCAAGGACAAAGCGAACAAGGCGCCGCGCATCGGCCCGCTGATGCACACTTTGAAAGCGCGCACCGACCCCAAGCCTGCGCGTACCCGGAGTGTGCAGGCATTGCTGGCCGATATCGCGCGTGGCGGCAGCGCCTTGGCCAACTCGGCATTCGCCACAGCTGGCATCAAACGCAATTTTGGCACACAGGCGATTGGCGAACTCGCCAATGTGAAGTCACTCACTTTTTTGCATGAGCAAGCTGTTGCAGGCCGCGCGATCGAACGCCATGACAGCAAGGTGGATAGCATCCTTGCCTTCCGCGCCAGCGGCATCCAGCCGGCGCGCACGCTGCTGGTTTACCTGACGGCGGACGGCTTGTTTGCCGACTTCGACCTGGTGGACGACTGAACGCTGCGGTGGAGCACGGTGTTTCCCTGGAAATAAACAACGAACCGACAATTTCCAATGAAAAATCCCGATACGGACAACAAGACGCTGCTGCCATTAAAAACAGTGGCGTTTTCTTTCTTGCTGATGGCATCCGCTTTCGTGCATGCCCAAGCTGGCGATCATGCCCATGCGGAAAAGGCCGATGATTACTCCGCCAGGATTGACAAGCTGGTACAGGCGACCAGTCCAAGAAGTTTTAATGGCGTCATTCTCATCACGAAAAATGGAAAAACAAAATACTCGAAAGCCCATGGCTATGCGGATTTTGAGAACAAGATACCGTTAAGGCTGGACGATAATTTCAGGATCATGTCGAACAGCAAGCAAATGACGGCTGTATTGATTTTAAGGGAAGTTGAAAAAGGCAAGATAGACTTGCACAGTCCTGTAAGACGATATCTGCCCGATTTGCCGCAAGCCTGGGCCGATCAGGTGACGGTGCATCAATTGCTCAATTTTTCGGCGGGAATCACTGAAATCGACCAGCCGCTGAGCTTCAAGCCGGGAACGGATTTTCTGTATGGCGTGACAACGTATGCCATGCTGGGTCAAATTTTTGAAAAAGTCAGCGGCAAAACGTATATCGAGGCAGCAAATGACTTGTTCAAGGAACTGGGAATGAAGAACAGTTTTTGCTATGAGGAAGATAAAAACAATGACGTCATCAATGGATATGTGAACACGGAAAATGTATTCGCGCTGAAGGCGCATCCCGTGCAGGGAAAAAACTGGATCGGCTTCATCCCGGCCGGCGGCATTGTTTCAAATGCAAAAGATTTGACGATCTGGGATGAAAATCTGCATCGGGGCAGATTGTTAAAACCGGAAACCTATCAGTTGATGACGCGTTATAATATATCCAGCCAGCATGTCGCTTTCGGCGATGGGAAAAATGGTTATGGCTACGGCGTTTATGTGAGCGATACAACGCCCGTCAAATATATAGGCCACTCGGGAAAAGGCCTGGGCTTTGCATCGATTAAAGTGTATTTTCCTGAAAAAGACGTCGATGTGGTTGTGCTGGAAAATCAATATAGCGAGGATAGCGGCCTCCATTACTATTTTGAAATAAAAATAAGAGAAATAGTAATGAATAGCAATCTTTTACGATAGCCGGGGCCAGCTCGAACGGCTGTTTCGCAAGTCGCCTGGCGTGGATTTGCAAGCACGGCCCGCCAGATTAAAACGTGCCAGGCCGCGTGCGCGGCAACAGCGTTCCAGGCGCACGCGTATCCGGCAAATGTCGCTCCTGCGTCGCTGCAGGCCGCCTGGCTAGGCGACTTTGCTGAGCACATAGCGGTACTTGCCTGACGCCTCCGCCGCAATCTCGTCGACTTCCTCGATAATGACGTCCACTTGCGCGCCCAGCCTGGCCTGGAAGCCGGTAACGATGGCGGCGCGGGTGGCGTCATCCAGGCGCGGCAGGCAGACCAGCAGCACGCGCGTGCGCAGCAGGCTTTCCTGGATGATCTTGAAGCTGCGCACTTGCGGCAGTTCGCGCACGATGTAGACGAGGGCCAGGCCGTGCATGACGGTGCCATCGGCCGCCGTGAGGAAATCCGTGCTGCGTCCTTCGATTCTCTGCAGCAGGGGCAGACCGCGGCCGCAGGCGCACGGCTGCGTGCCCAGCGCGCCCACGTCGCCCGTGGCGTAGCGGATGAACGGGTAATCCTGCGTGGCCAGGTGGGTGACGACGATCTGGCCCGTGGCCCCTGGCGGCAGCGGCTGGCCATTGCCATCAAGGATTTCCACGATGATGTCTTCGGCCGTGATGTGCATGCCGCCTTCCGGGCATTCGTGGGCGATGAAGCCCGCGTCGCGCCCGCCGTAGCCGTTGGCCACGGGGCAGGCGAAGGCGGCGGCGATCTGCGCGCGCTGCTCGTCGTACAGGCGTTCGGCCGTGACGAACGCCACTTTCACGCCGAGGCCGTCGAGCGGCAGGTCGCGCGCGCTGGCGTGGCTGGCGATGCGGCACAGGGCCGACGGATAGCCGAACAGCATGCGCGGACGCCAGCGGCGCAACTGCCTGACATAGCCATCGAGGCGCGCGGGCGACATGGCAAACGCGGGCAGCAGGGTGGTGCGCAGCAGTGCGTCGCGCAGGCGGCGCACGCGGTCTTGCGCATGCAGCTCGATGGGCGAACCCCACAACACGGCTTCACGGTCGCCGATGTCGACGCCCCACCAGCGCGTGGCGCGCCACTTGGCGGCGATGTCGTGGCTGACCCTGCGCCGTCCCAGGAAAAACTGCAGCGGCTCGCCGCTGGAGCCGCCCGTGGCGAATGGCCGCAAGCCCACGGCGCGGGCCGACTTGAAGCTGTCGCGCGCGGCGGCGATATCGCCCTTGCGCAGCAGCGGCAGGCGCGACAGGTCGCTCAGTTGCCTGACTTGGCCGGGATCGAAACCGCTGCGGGCGAACAGCGCCCGGTAATGCGGCACGTGATCGGCCGCGTGGCGCAGCAGCGCGCGCAGGCGCGCCAGCTGCCACGCTTCCAGCTGCTGCGCGCTCCACCACTGCGAGCGTTCCAGGCGGCGCAGCAGGCGCGCGCTGTGGTGGCCCTTGCACCATTCATGCAGGGGAAACAGCCAGCGGGCGACGCAGCGCGTGTAGGCGCCGGGGCGCGGTGCGGCGCGGATGCGGCGGTAGTGCGCGGCCAGCCTGGGCGCGATGCCGGGCCAGCTGAAGGTGGCGGCGTGCGCCAGGCCCGCCTGCACTTGCTGCCGCGCGCGCGGCGGGTCGCGCAGCAGCGCCAGGATGGCTTGCGCCATGGCCGGCGCCTCGCCGGGCGGCACCAGCAGCGCCGTCACGCCATCCTGCAGCAGGGCAGGGATGCCGCCCACGTTGGTGCTGACGACGGGCACGCCGCAGGCCAGCGCTTCGAGCACGGAATTGGGCATGTTGTCGGCCAGGCTGGGATTGAGGACGATGTCGCAAGCTTGGTACAGCGCGGGCATGGCGGCATTGTCGACGTGGCCGGCGAAGCGCACGGCATCCTTCACGCCGAGGGAGCTGGCCAGACGCGCCAGCGCCGCGCGCTGCGGCCCGCCGCCGGCCAGCACCAGGCGCGCCGCGGGAAAAGCCTCGCGCACGATGGCGAAGGCGCGCACGGCGCTGGCGTTGTCGTACAGGCTTTCCAGGTGCCGCGCCACGAGGATGGACGGGCCGTCCCTGGACGGCGCACGTGGCGCAGCCGGCGCAAAGCGCTGCAAGTCCACCACGTTCGGCACGATGTGGGCCGTATGGCCATATTGCTCGAAGATGCCGGCCAGGTAGGCCGAGGGCACGACGATGGCGCTGGCGCGGCGCAGGCTGAACGCCACCAGGCGCGGCCAGCGGGCGAAAAAGGCGGCCGCTTCGCCGCCCCGGTAATTGAGCAGGGCAGGCTTGCCTTTCAGGCTGGCGATCCACAGCGCGGGCGCCGCTTGCAGATGCCAGGACCAGCCGGAATTGGCCATGATGTGGAACAGATCGACCGTATTGGCGGCGCGCCACAGCCGCCACAGGTGCACGGGCAGGCGCAGCGCGGCGCGCAGGTAGCGGATGCGCGCCAGCCAGGGCGGCAGCACGGGGCCGTTGACGGCCAGCAGCTGCACTTGCGCGCCATCGTCGCGCAGCTTGCGCGCCAGTTGCGCCGTCTGATTCGCCATGCCGCCGGCCGGCGGCGGCAGCGGGCCGACCAGCGCGATGCGCAGGCCCGTGAAGATCATGGCATGACTCCGGCCGCATTCACCGCCATGCGGGCCGCCGCCACGCGCGCATACACGGGCGCATAGCGGCCCACGCTGGCGTCCCAGCTGCGCTCCGTCTCGACGAAATCGCGCGCATGGCGCCGCAGCGCGGGCCAGCTGGCGGGCGCCAGCAGCAAAGCCAGTATGGCTTGCGCCAGCGCCTCGGCGTCGCCGGCGCGAAACAGCATGCCCGTCTTGCCATGCTCGACCAGTTCGCGGTGGCCGCCCACGTCGGACGCCACCACCAGGCGGCCCTGGGCCATCGCTTCGAGCGGTTTCAAGGGCGTCACCAGCTCCGTCAGGCGCATGGGCAGGCGCGGATACACGCAGATGTCGACCAGCTGATAATAGGCGGCTACCTGCGCATGCGGTACTCTGCCCGCAAAGACCACCGCGTGGGCTATGCCCAGTTGCGCCGTCAGCGCCTGCAGCGCCGCTTCCTGCGGCCCGCCGCCGGCCAGCAGCAGCCGCAATGCCGGCTGCGCCGCCAGCAGGCGCGGCATGGCGCGCAGCAGCAGGGCAAGTCCTTCGTAGGCATAGAACGAGCCGATGAAGCCGAGGACCAGATGGCCATGCAGGCCCAGTTTATGCGCCAGCCACAGGTCGCCGGACGCCGTGACGCTGAAGGCGCCCGCCTCGACGGCGTTCGGAATCACGGTGATTTTATGCGCGGGCACGCCGCGCGCGCACAGCTCGCGCCGCAAGCCGTCGCAGATGGTGGTGACGGCATCGGCGCGGCGCAGCGCGTAGGTTTCCAGCGCGCGCGTGAGCCGGTAGCGCAGGCCGCCGGGCCGGCTGCTGCCATGGTCGGCTGCCGCGTCTTCCCAGAAAGCGCGCACTTCATACACGACGGGGATGCCCAGCGCGCGGCCCGCGTTGAGGGCCGCGATGGCGTTCAGGGCCGGCGAATGCGCATGCAGGATGTCGGGCTTGATCCGCTGCGCCAGCCGGCGCAGGCGCACGGCCAGGCCGATGATGACGGCCGCTTGCCGCAGCACGGGCAGGCGCGCCCACCAGCGCGCATCGGGCGCCGTGCGGTAGAAATGCCAGCCGTCGACCAGCTGCTGCGCGCCTTCGGACGGTCCCTGCTTGGCACTGGTGAGCTGCATGGTGTGCCAGCCCAGCGCACGCTGCTGCCGCAGGATGGCCAGCGTGCGGAAGGTGTAGCCGCTGTGCAGGGGCAGCGAGTGGTCGAGGATGTGCAGGATGCGCATGGATTAACCTGGGACGGCGGTGGCTACAGGGACGGCTGGGGTCCGATCCGTTGGGTCTGACCCCGTTGCAACCTGGCGCAGGAACGCTTCGAACATCAGCAGCGCCCACAGGGGCGCGCTGTAGTCGCGCCGCCCGCTCGCGTGCTGTTCCAGCAGCAGGCGCACGTAGTCCATGTCGAACAGGCCGCATTGCGCCAGGGTGGGACCGAGCAGCCGTTGGTGCAGGCGCTGGCGCAACGGGCCGCGCAGCCAGTCGGCCAGCGGCACTGAAAAGCCCATCTTCTGGCGGTACAGCAGGCTGTCGGGCAGCAGCGGGCGCAGGGCTTTTTTCAGCAGGTACTTGCCTTCGCCGCGCCGCAGCTTGAACTGCGGCGGCAGGCCGGACATCCACGCCACCAGTTCATGGTCGAGCAGGGGCGAGCGCACTTCCAGCGCATGCGCCATGCTGGCCCGGTCGACCTTCGTCAGGATGTCGCCGGGCAGGTAGGTTTTCAAGTCCAGGTACTGCACCTGCGACAGCGGATCCTGCGCGGGACTGGTCAGCGCGTGGCGGCGCAGCACTTCCACGGCGCGGTAGCCGTGCAGGCTGCGCCGCAGCTCGGGGCTGAACAGGCGCGCGCGCATGGCGTCGCCCAGCAGGCTGACGCCGTGAAAATACGCATCCGTCGTGTCGCGTGCCAGGCCTTCGAAGGTGGTCTTGGCGCGCAGGAAGCGGGGCGCCCAGTCGGCCTTCGGGTACCACCGCCCGAGGGTGCCGAACAGCGACTGGCGCAAGCCGGCCGGCAGCAGCGGGTCCATCGCCTTGCGCACTTTTTCCTCGCGCGTGTGCAGGCGGTAGCGGCGGTAGCCGGCCAGGCTTTCATCGCCGCCATCGCCCGACAGGGCCACCGTGACCCGCTGGCGCGCCAGCTGGCAGACGCGGTAGGTGGGCATGGCGGAACTGTCGGCGAACGGTTCGTCGTATAAATTGGCCAGCAGGTCGATCAGCTCGAAGTCGTCCTGCTCGACCTGGCGCGCATGGTGCGCCGTGGCGTAGCGGCGCGCCACCAGGTCGGCGTAGCGCGCTTCGTTGTACGCCGGGTCGCCGAACGAGATGGAGCAGGTGTTGACGGGCGTGCTGCTGGCTCCGGCCATCAGCGCCACCACGGCGCTCGAATCGACGCCGCCGGACAGGAAGGCCCCCAGCGGTACTTCGGCCACCATGCGGATGCGCACGGCTTCGCGCAGGCGTGCCAGCAATTCGTCGGCCGCCTGCGCCTCGCTGGCGGGCGGATTCGGCGTGAACGGGATGTCCCAGTACGATTGCGGCGCGGGCAGCGGCTGGCCGGCGCGAATTGACAGCGTATGCCCGGGCGGCAGCTTGCGCGCGTGCTGGAAGATGCTGCGCGGTTCGGGCACGTAGCCGTACGCGAAATACTCTTCCACGGCCAGCGGGTCGAGCGCGCGCGGCATGGCCGGATGCGCGAGCAGGGCTTTCAGTTCGGAGCCGAACAGCAGGGTGCCGTCCTGCGCCTCGCCGTAATACAGGGGTTTGACGCCCAGGCGGTCGCGCGCCAGGAACAGCAGGTGGCGGCGGCGGTCCCACAGGGCGAAGGCGAACATGCCGCGCAGGCGCTGCACGCATTGCTCGCCCCATTGCTCCCAGGCGTGGACGATGACTTCCGTGTCGCTGCTGGTGCGGAAGGGGTGGCCGAACTGGCGCAGTTCCGCCATCAGGCTGCGATAGTTATAGATTTCGCCATTGAAGACGATGGCGATGCTGCGGTCGGCGTTGAACAGCGGCTGCTGGCCGCTGGCCAGGTCGATCACGGACAGGCGCCGGTGCGCCAGGCCCAGTCCCGGCTCGCGGTGCAAGCCCCCTTCGTCCGGCCCCCGGTGGCGCAGGCTGTGGTTCATGCGCGCCAGCAGCAGCACGTCGATGTCGCGCTGGCCCTGCAAATCAAAGATGCCGCTGATGCCGCACATGGGAGGCCTTTCAGGGAATGGTGGACAGGGGGGAGGGCTGGCGCGCGCCCGTCAGGCGGTCGTACACGGCCAGGTAGGCGCAGGCCATGGCGGGCAGGCTGTGCTCGGCCAGCACCTGGCGCCGCCCGCGCGCGCCGTGGCGCGGGCCCAGTTCGGGCATGCTGTAATAGTCGAGCATGGCGTCGGCCAGCATCTCGGGCGACCCGGGCGGCACCAGGGTGCCGCTCCAGCCCGACTGCACCAGTTCCGCATTGCCGCCCACTTGCGTGGCGACGATGGGCAGCCCCGTCGCCATCGCTTCGAGGATGGTGTTCGAGCTGCCTTCGGCCAGAGATGGCAGCACGAACAGGTCCATGGCGCGCAGCAGCTGCGCCACGTCGTCGCGCGCGCCGGGCAGCCAGGCAAGATGGGCCACGCCGGCCTGCTGCAGCAGATCCAGGCAAGCCTGGCGGCACGGTCCGTCGCCGACGATGATCAGGCGCAGGCGCGCGCGGGCGCCCGGCTGCGCCAGCAACAGCATGAAGGCGTGCACCAGCGAGGCGTGATCCTTGACGGCCGCCATGCGGCCCACGCTGCCGATGACGAAGGCGCCATTGCACAGGAAGCCGGGCGGGCCTACGGCAGCCGGCGGGCCCAGGCGCGGATGGAATTGCACGCTGTCGACGCCATTGCCGATGTGCGACACCTGCGCGGGCGCCGCGCCGATGGCATCGACCAGCCATTGCCCCAGGTCGGCGCTGACGGCGATGAAGTGCTGCACCAGCGGCAGCATGCATTTGCGCAGCAGCCGGTATTTGCGGCGGGTGCCGTGCAAGTCGCTCATGTCGCGCCCGTGTTCGCCATGCACGCGCAGGCGCACGCCGGCCAGGCAGGCCAGCAATTGCGCTTCGAGGCAGCCCAGGTTGCGCGTGTGCACGAGTGCCGGGCGCAGCTGTTTCAGCACGCGGTACAGGTGCAGGTAATGGCGCCAGTCCTTGCCTTCGCGCTTGTCCAGGCTGATGACGTCGACCCCGGGGGTGGTCAGGCGCTGGCGAAACGCGGTGGCATTCTTCATGCAGACGATGGCGTGCCGGTAGCGTTCCGGCGGTAAATAGTTGATCAGGTTGACGAGGCCGTTTTCCAGCCCGCCCACGTCGAGCTGGTGGATCACGTGCACGATCAGGGGGGCGGCGCTGGCCGCCTGCGTGCCGCCGCTAACGAGGTCAAGGGCCATGCGGCAACTCCTGCAAGCGTTGTTCGATGACGGGCAAGGCTGCCAGCAAGAAGGCTTGCAGGTGCGCGCGCGGTGGCGGCGCCAGCTCGTCGTAGACGGCAAAGACGATGATGTCGGCACCATCCTGGCGCCTGCCCAGCAGCTTGGCTTGCGCCAGCAGCAGTTTTACCAGCACCGGTCTGGCCGTCATCATGCCGCCCTGGCGGTACACGCGCCACACCAGCAGGCGCTCGCCGCCGTGGGCCAGCACGCTTTCGCGCACGCCCATGGAACCGCTGGCCAGGTTGACGTGCTGCACGCGCTGCGCCAATGGCGTCCAGCGCGCGCCGTATGGCGAGGATTGATGCGTCAGCAGTTCGGCATCGCGCGCCTGGCGCGCATACCAGTGCAATTGCAGCCCCACGGGCGCGCCGTCGCCGTCCTGGCGCGCATACGTGGCGGCAAACAGCGCGGGCGCGCCCGCATATGGCGCCTGCCACGGCGCTGCCGCAGCGTGCAGGCGGCGCCATGCGGGCGGATCGGGCAAGGCCAGCACGATGGCGGGCAGCCTGGCATTGTCGTCGCGGTGGCTGGCCAGCGCCAATGCCGGCCACAGCGCCGCCAGCAGCAGGCAGGCGATGCTGGCGCGCACGGCGGCGCGCGGGCTGGCCGCAGCGATGTTGGCGCCGGGCCGGGCTGGCGGCACGGCGCGCGCCAGCGGCAATTCGCGCCAGCGCGCGGCCAGCCAGAACAGCAGCAACGCCACCAGGCCGAAGAACAGCCAGCCATAGATCAGGTGGTCGACGCCCACGGCCAGGCGCATGTTGCTCAGGTGGCCCAGCATCACGATCAGGTAGGCGCGCACGCCATTGGCGAGGATGGGCACGAGCAGCGCGGCGGCCATGACGGCCAGGCGCCGCCGCGTGCTGCGGAAGTTGACATGCGCGAACAGGGCGCCCAGGGCCAGCGCGGCGATCAGGTAGCGCAAGCCGCTGCACGCTTCCACCACTGACCAGTTCCCTGTGGGCAATGAAAAACTGCTGCCATCGCGAAACACGGGCACGCCCGTCCATTGCAGCGCGGTGACGGTAAAGGCGGCCGTGAAGTCGATCAGGGGGTCGAGGAAAACTTCGCCAAACGGCACGGCGAGGAACAGATACGCGAGTGGAAACGCCAGCAGGCGCACGGCCGGCCAGCCGAGGATGGCCAGCACGCAGGCGGGCAGCATGGCGGTGGCCGCATACTGTTCCACCACGGGCACGTTGGCGGCATCGGCCAGCAACCAGGCCAGGCCCAGCGCGCCCAGCAGCAGCAAGCCCTGCCGCGACGGCTGGGGCGCCAGCGCGGCCAGGCGGGCGCGCTGGCGCCAGGCCAGCCAGCAACTGATGGGCACGATCAGGAAGCCGTGCGCGAAGGTTTGCGAGCGGGACCACAGTTCCACCATCGACCAGAAGGTGGCGTGGTACAGCAGCACGACGGCGGCCAGGGCCAGCAGCAGGAGCATCAACGCTTGCTGCCGGTCCTGGCCGTGCGGCCAGACGGCCGCATCCGGCAAGCGGGCCAGCTGGTCGAGTTGCAGACTCATGTGGATGGCTCCCGCACGGGTAGCAAAGGCGCGGCGGCACCGCTGGCAGGCGTATCCGTACCGGCCTCGGCCGATACACCCAGCATGGCGCCCAGGCCGCGCAGGTTGCGTTCCCAGTCGTAATCCTGTAACACCAGTTGGCGCGCCGCCGCGCCGATGGCCACGCCGCTGCCTTCGGCCGCGCCATCCTGGGCATGGCGCAGCACGCGCGCGGCATGGTGGATGAATTCGGCATCGTCGCGCGCCAGCAGCAGTTCCAGGCCCGGCTGGGCGGCGATGCCTTCGAGCGCCTGCGGCGTGGCCAGCACGATCTTGCCCATCGCCATCGCTTCCAGCACCTTGTTTTGCACGCCGCGGGCAATGCGCAGGGGGGCCACGGCCAAGGCTGCGCCGGCCAGGTAGGGCCGGATGTCGGGCACCTTGCCCGTCACCACCACGCCAGCTACCTTTGCCAGCGCCGTCACGGCGGGCACGGGCGCGCTGCCGACGATATAGAACTGCAACTGGGGGAACTGGCGCCGCAGGGCGGGCCAGACGTGGCGCACGAACCATTGCACGGCGTCGACGTTCGGCCAGTAATCCATGGCGCCCGTAAACACCAGCACCTGCACCCCTGGTGGATACACGCCAGTCTGGGCCGGCATGGGCGTGAAATACGCCGTGTCGACACCGTTATTGACGTATCCAGTCTTGCGCCGCGCCATCGGTGCGCATTGGCGGAACAGGGCCGCTTCGGCCGCCGAGACGAAGCTGGCGGCCGTGAATTGCTGGGCGATATGGCGCTCGTACTGCAGCAGCAGATGCGCTTCGCGCCGGTACAGCTGCGACATGGGCCAGGGCTTGCTGTCGCCGTACTGGCGCCATTTGTCGGAATCGACATCGACGAAATCGATCACGCGGTGCAGGGCGCGGCCCGCGCTGCCGTCGATGTATTGCGCCATGGGCCCGGAAAAGGCCAGCGCGTGGCGCACCTTGCCGCCCGACAGCAATCCATCGACCCATTGCAGCAGGCGCGCATCGCGGTAGTACTGCACGCTCATGGCCTGGCGCGACAGCAGTGCCTGCATGGCGCGCCAGCGGGCCGTGCCGCGCCGTAAGGCGATGAAGCGCGTGCTCGCGCACAGGGCGGCCACGGTTTTCGCATGCTGCCAGTCGTCTTCATCGTCGATGAAGCAGCCCAGGTGCACGCGGAAATGCCGGCTCAGGTATTGCAGCATGTGCCACGAACGTATCTTGTCGCCCTTGTTGGGCGGATACGGCAGGCGGTGGGCGAGGAATAAGAGTTCACGCATGGCGGGTCCCGTCGCTTAGCCCAGTTGCCGCACGATGTGCGGTCCCAGCAGGTTGGCCAGCGGCAGCGGCAGGCGGCGCCAGGCGCGGATGAATAGCGCGTATTTCGGATTCAGGGGATTGACGTCCGGCAAGGACTTCGCGCGCACGAGCTTGTAGGCATACGGCAGCGGCTGCGGCGTAAAACCCCAGTTCTTCTTGAAATCGTATGCTCCGGTGCCCAGCTTGCTGCGGCCGAAATCGAACAGGCGGTAGCCACGCGCGCTGGCGCGGCGCATCGCCTCCCAGTACATGAAGTCGTTGGCACCCGTGCTGCGCGCCAGCACGCTGCCGCCGCCGTAATAGGGCAACACTTCATCGCGGAAATAGAACAGCAGCACGCTGGCTTGCGCCTGCTGGCCGTGGTACACGGTGAGGACCTCGCAATCGCTGCCAAACACCGTGCGCAGCAGGGCAAAATGGCGGCGCGCGAAGACGGGCGTGCCCAGCCGGTGCACGCTGGCCGCGTAGACCGGGTAGAAACGGTTGAGGTCATAGTCGATGGCGCTGTGCAGCCCGCCCGTCATGGCCTTGCGCACGACGGCGCGCTGCTTGCGTGGAATGGCCAGCAGGTTCTGTTCGGCGTCGGCATGCAGGGGGCGGCGGAAGGTCGCGTACAGGGGTTTCTGCAGCCAGGAAGAGTCCGCATTTTCCGACGCGTTTTGCTCCACCTCGCGCCAGCGGTATTCCAGTTGCCCCACGCCGAGGCGCCGGGCCAGCGCCTGCGCGGCGCTGTCGAGGGCCCGGCGCACGGCCGCGCTGCCGCCGGCGATGCCGCCGTACACGCAAAACGGCAGCGAGACGAGCGAGGAGCCGAACAAACGGCTGCGCAGATGGGCCAGCGGCAGCACGGCGGCGATGCGCCCGTCCTGTTCCGCGTACAAAAAATAGCTGTCGTGGTTAAAACCTTGCTGCATGATGGTTTGCCAGCCGGCGCGGTGAAAGAAGGTCGCTTCCGGGCACGTGTCGACAAAGGCATCCCAGCGCCCATGTTCGTGCCCCTGCAGGGAGCGCACGGCGATGGCGGTGCTGGACTGTACCGGGTCGGGGGCAAGGCTGGCCTCGTGCATCATGTGCTTTCCAGAAAAATACGGTCCATGCGGTCCCAGGCGAAATCGCGCGTCAGGCGTTCCAGCCGCGCTTCCATGCGCCCCAGGTTCAGGTAGTGGCGAAAGCGCGTCCTGGCACTCAGGCCCGTCGGGCGCGGCTGGCCGGGATCGAGTTCCCAAGGATGAAAATAGAATATGCCAGCTTGCCCGTCGCGCGAATTGATGCGTCGCAAAAGCCAGCGCGACAGTGCATATGGCATCAATCGAAAGTAGCCGCCGCCGCCGGCCGGCAGGTTGCGCCCGCGCAGGCGCACGGTGCTGACGGGCAGTTCCAGCATGCCCAGCGGCCCGCGCGGGCGCCAGGCGAAGCGGGGAGCATCGGGCATGCCGTAATGGTCGTGGCGGATCGGGTAGATGCTGGAACTGTAGCGGTAGCCCGCTGCCTGCAGCACGTCGAAGGCCCACAGGTTGGCCGCGCCGATGGAAAAGCTGGGCGCCCGGTAGCCATGCACTGCCAGCCCCGTCAATTGCTCGAGGATAGTCTTGCTGTGGCGCACATCCTCGGCGAACTGCGCGGCCGACTGGTCGCAGGCGCGCAGGTGGGCATAGCCGTGGCTGGCCACTTCGTGCCCGGCGGCGGCCACGCGGCGCAGCATGGCCGGATAGCGCTCGGCGATCCAGCCCAGGGTAAAAAAGGTGGCGTGGATGCGCCGCGCGTCCAGCAGCAGCAGGATGCGCTCGATATTCGACTCGACCCGGCATTCCATGCGGGGCCAGTCGGCGCGCGCGATGTGCGGCGCGAAGGCGGAAACCTGGAAATAGTCTTCCACGTCGATGGTCAGCGCGTTGCGCAATATCACAGCTGAAGGCGGCGTCATGGCGTGCCCCGGCGCGCCACCAGCCAGGGCGCGATGACGGCGGCGATGCGCTCGGCCGCGTGGCCATCCCACAGGGGCGGAATGCGGCCGCGCTTGCCGCCCGTGTCCAGGATGCTGCGCGCCAGCGCCAGGATGGCGGCCGGCTGCGTGCCTGCCAGGGTGTTCGTGCCATCGCTGACAGTGACGGGCCGCTCCGTATTGGCGCGCAGGGTCAGGCAGGGCACGCCCAGGGCCGTGCTTTCTTCCTGGACGCCGCCCGAATCCGTCAGCACCAGGCGCGCCCCTTGCATCAGGCCCAGCATTTCCAGGTAGCCCAGCGGCGGCAGGCAGATGATGGCCTGCCGCGCCAGCAGCGGCTCCAGGCCCGCCAGGCGCAAGCCGGCCAGGGTGCGCGGGTGGATGGGGAACAGCAGCGGCAGCCGGGTTGACAGCTGCCCCAGCGCCTGCAGCAGCGCTTCCAGTTGCTGCGGCTCATCCACGTTCGACGGCCGGTGCAGTGTCAGCAGCCCATACGCGGGCGGGCAGGCGTGGCCGTGGGCGCGCAGGGTGGCGGCGGGCTTGACCGCGCGCGGCAGTTGCTGCCGCAGGCTGTCGATCATGACGTTGCCCGCAAAATGGATGCGTTCGGGGGCGATACCTTCGCGCAGCAGGTTGGCGCGCGCGCCTTCCTCGCTGGTCAGCAGCAGGCTTGACAACTGGTCCGTCAGCACGCGGTTGATTTCCTCGGGCATGCGCCGGTCGCCGCTGCGCAATCCCGCCTCGACATGGATCACGGGCGTGCCGCGCTTGGCCGCCACCAGCGCGCACGCCAGGGTGGAATTGACGTCGCCCACCACCAGCACGGCATCGGGCGCCAGCGGCGGCTGCGCATCGAGCACGGCGTCGAAGCGGCGCATGATCTCGGCCGTCTGCTGCGCGTGGTTGCCGGAGCCGACGTCGAGGCTGATGTCGGGCGGGCGCAGGTCCAGGTCGATAAACAGCTGCCCATTCATGGCCGTGTCGTAGTGCTGGCCCGTATGCAGCAAGGTCACGCGCACGGCAGGCGCCTGGCGGGCCAGGGCCGCCAGGATGGGCGCCATCTTCATCAGGTTGGGGCGCGCGGCCACCACGCACAGCAGGTGCGCCGGCGCGGCGGACACAAGAGACGGTTCGGACATGCTGCGGCCTCCTTAGAAATGCATGGTGAGCGTGGCGCTGACGCCGTTTTCGCGGTAGTCGCCGCCGTGGTTGCTGGCGTGCCGCGTGTGCCGCACGTCGATGCTGGCCGTCATGTCCGGCTGCAGGATGCGCGTGTAGCCGGCCGTCAGGGTGATGTTGTTGTCGCGCCGGGGCACGCTCAGCGAGCGCACGCTGGCGTAGCCGGCATTGACAGTCACGCTGGTGCGCGAGCTGGCTTGCCAGCTCCAGCCCACGTTGCCGCCGATCTGGCGCGTGCGGTCTTCGCTGCCGAACTCCACGCCGGGCAGCAAGCCGCTGTCGATGCCGCTGGCCGTTTGCGCCGTGCGGTCGACGGCCGTGACGCCAGCGATCATCGTGCTTTTCGCCGTGGCGCGCGCCATCGTCAGCTTCAGCTGTTTTTGCAGGAAATAGCGGTGGCTGAAGTAATTGATGGCGCCCCGTTCCGGCCCCAGGCTGTTGGCGTAGCGCAGGAAGGCATCGATGCGCAGGCGCCGGTCGCGCGCGTTGGGAAAGATGCCGCGCCACAATTGATCGAGCAGCCGGCCTGCGTCGCGGTCGCCCAGGCGCGAAAACTGCGTGGGCATGGTGGTGATGTTTTCGCTGTAATTGAGTTGCCAGTTGGTATGGCGCTGCAGGAAAGTGGCGTCCAGGCTGTAGGTGTGGCCAAAGAAGCGCTTGCCCGTGCTGAAGGCCACGCTGGTGCGCGGCGACGGCGTCCACACGCCGCCCAGCGACCAGAAGCGGCCTGCCGGCGCCTTGCCGGTGTTTGATAGATAGCCTTCCTTTTCCATGCCGCCGCTGGCCGTGGCCGCCCATTTGCTGCTGAACGGATAGCGCAGGCCCACGCTGCTGCGCTGCATGCGCACGGGGGCCAGCTTGCTGTCCTGCGTGCGGCGCACGTCGTGGCTGGCGTTCCAGGTCCAGCCGCCGGCGCGCGGCTCGCCGCTGAGCAGTAACTCCATTTCATCGCTGTGCACGGACAGCAGTGCGCCGCCACTGTCGACCGTGTTGCGCGTGTAGCGCAGCTCGGCCGTTGCCAGGCCGCGGAAACGGTGGCGCAGATAGGGGCTGATGCCGGTGGTGCGCACGGTGCTGGCATTGTCCGTGCCGGGCAGCTCGGCTATCAATTGCGGGCCGAACGGCGAGATGTTGCGCCGGCTCACGCTGGCGTTCGCATCGATGAAGAACCAGTCCTTGACCAGCTCGGCGTCCGCCGAGGCGGCCAGTTCATGGTTGTCCGTATCGGCACGTTGTCCCGACAGGTATTTGTGCCAGCTGTAATCGAGGTGCACGCGCAGGCGGGGACCCGTGCCGATAAGGGCGATGGCGGGTGCGATCTCCGTGATGAAGTCCGATTGCGCCTGGCCGGGTGGTGCGCGCAAGGCGTTGTCCGTATAGCTTTCGCGCAGGCGCAGCGACGGTTTCACCAGCCAGTCGACGGCGCCGGCCGGCAGGGGCAGCAGCAGGGATAGCAAGGGCAGCAGTAGCGGCGGCGGTAGCGAAACCCCGCGGCTAATCGTAATGGCCATAGCCGTAGTAGTCGTTGCCGGGGAACGATTTGGTCTTGTTGTAGATCAAATGAATGTGTTCGCACGACTCGATCTGGCGCAGCGCTTCCTTGACGGCGTGCTGGGTCGTCGTTTCCGCCTCGACCACCATCACCACTTGTCCCATCTGCCCCACCAGCGCGTGCGCCTCGCTGGTGATCAGCAGGGGCGGCGAGTCGAAGACGACGATGCGGTCGCCATAGCGGCTGGCGATCTCGGCCAGCAACCGGCTCATGGCGCGGCTGGCCAGCAATTCCGTCGCGTGCTTGTTGCTGCGCCCGGCGGGCAGGATGCTCAGGTTGGCAACGTTGGTTTTCAGGATCACGTCGGCCATGGCCAGTTGTGGGTCGAGCAGCACGTCCATCAGCCCCGGTTCCGGTGGCAGGCCCAGCACTTTCAGCACGGACGGGCGCGCCACGTCGGCATCGACCAGCAGTACCGTGATATCCATTTCCATGGCGATGCTCATGGCCAGGTTGATGGCGCAATACGTCTTGCCTTCGCCCGGCATGGCGCTGGTGACGACGATCAGGTTGCCGTGGCGGATGGCCTCGGCGCCGCTGGCGCGCGCCTGGCGCAGCAGCGGGCGCTTGATGATGCGGAAATCCTCGGCCACCGAGCTGCGCCCGCCATCGTGCGTGAGCATGCCTTGCTCGGCCAGCCGGGCCAGGTTCAGGGGCCGGTACTGGGGCGACCGGGCCGCGTCCGCACCCACCGCGCCCTCGACGCCATACGGCACGCCGGCCTCGGCCACGCCCAGGATCGTGGGTTCCTGCTTGCCGCTGTCCTTGCTGCTCATCGTCGCTCCCCTGGATCTAGAATTTCAGCAGCGCGGCCGTCATGACCCCGCCGTACAGCACGAACAGGCTGCCCAGGCAGGCGCCAAAGCCATAGCGGGCGCGGCGGCGGCGCACCTGCTGCAGCGCCGTCCAGTTCATCGATACCGTGCCCAGCACGTTCAAGCCCGTGGCATCGCGCAGTTCGGCGGGACTGAGGAAGGTGGGGCGCACCTGGCTGATCAGGAGGGCCGTGGCGACGCCGGCCACCAGAGCCGCGCCCAGCGCCGCGCTGAACAGCAGCGGACGGTTCGGGCCGACGGGCGCATATTGCACCGTGGGCGGGTCGATGATCTTGAAGGCCATCATCTCGGTGGTGGAACTGAGTTCGCCCGACAGCTTGGCCGCTTCGCGCCGGCCGATCAGCTTTTCATAGTTTTCCTTGTTGATGATGTAGTCGCGGTTGAGCTGCGCCAGCTGCGACTCCACCTCGGGCACGGCATTGCTCTGCGCCAGCAAGCGCTCGTTGCGCGCGCTGTATTCCTGCACGCGGGCCTTGATGGCGGCCACCTTGGCATCCGCGTCCGTCAGCGCCACCTTCAGCTGCTGCAGCATGGGGCTGTAGTTCTTGCCCGGGTCGCCGGCCGCCGATTTCAGCTTGCTTTCCTCGATCTTGCGTTCTTCCAGCTGGGCCACCAGGCGCTTCGAGGCGATGATGTCGGGATGCAATTCCGTAAATTGCATGCGCAGGCTGTCGAGGTTCTTGTTGATCGACGCGATGCGCTCGTCGAGTTCGGGATTCGTGATGGCCGAAGCGTTCGGCTCCAGGTCGAGCACGGGCTCGTCGCCCTCGATCTGGCTCTGGATGGCCTTGCGCGATTGTTCCGCCTCGACCAGTTCCAGCTTGGCATTGTTCAGGCTATCGGATGACATCAGCAGCTGGCTGCCATAATCGATGCCCTGGCGCGGCAGCAGCAGGTTGTTGCGGATCTTGAATTCCTTCACCAGGTTTTCCGCCGCGCTCAGCTTGTCCTCGTAATTCTTGATCTGCTCGTCGATGAATTGCACCGCCTTCTGCGTATCCCCTTTCTTGCCCTGGAAACTGCCTTCGACAAAGATGGTCAGCAGGCTTTGCACCACGTCGCGCACCAGCTTCGGGTCGCGCCCGCTGTAGCTGATGGTGTAGATGTCATACGCGTTGGTGCCGGTGATCTTGATGCGGCTCATCAAGTCGTCGAGCTGGGCCTCGTGCTCGCGCACGGTCTTCGAATCCAGGTCGAGGTCGACCATGCGCATGACGCGCTCCACGTTCGGCCGGCTGAGCAGGGTACGGCTCATGATGGCCACCTGCTGTTCCGTGTTCGGCACGCTGGTCATGCCGGCCATCAGCGGCTTGAGGATGGTTTGCGTATCGACAAACACGCGCGCCGACGTCTGGAAGTCGTCGGGCAGGGTGATCACCCTGATGAAGCCGGCGATGGCCACCAGCCATGCCACCAGCACCGCATGCCAGCGGTACTTCCAGATACCTTTCAGGCTGGAAAGCAGTTGCTGTATCAATTCTTCCATGTCGCTTCCTTCAGGTGACGGTGCTGCACGGTAGATGGGGTGGCGGCGCGGACAACGACGGCATCTTGCAAGAAATGCTTGCCTGTTGGGTAAGCAAAGTATAGGGCGGCTGTGAGGCAAGATTTCCCAAGATGATTGCTTCTTGATACGCCTCAAGGTTCTCTTGCCAAGTTTTAATAATCATAGGAAGTTCGCGGCCCAGGCTGGTTCTGCGGGGCCGGCCATGGATGCGCCATCGACTCGAAGAGGCTCCGCATGAATCCGTTTCGCCGTGCATTTGTCTGCAACACGCTGGTTCTGGCGGGCGCTGCCAGCCTGCTCGGTGCCTGCCGCACGCGCCATCCGCTGGCACCGGCCGACGACAGCGCGCCCATGCACGATTACCTGATCGGACCGGGCGACTCCGTCAACATCATCGTCTGGCGCAACCCGGAAGTGTCGCTGACGGTGGCCGTGCGGCCGGACGGCAAGATCACCACGCCGCTGGTCGAGGATTTGCCCGCCAGCGGCAAGACCTCGACCCAGCTGGCGCGCGACATCGAGCAAGCCTTGAGCAAGTTCATCCAGCAGCCCGTGGTGACGGTCATCGTCACCAATTTTTCGGGCCCGTATGGCGAGCAGATCCGCGTCATCGGCGAGGCGGCCAAGCCGCAGGCGCTGCCATACCGGCTGGGCATGTCGCTGATGGACGTGCTCATTGCCGTGGGCGGCATTACCGATTTTGCGGCCGGCAACAAGGCCAGCATCATCCGCATGCGCGAAGGCAACCAGCAGCAGCTGCGAGTGCGCCTCGATGATTTATTGAAAGAAGGCGATATTTCCGCCAACGTCATGATGCGGCCGGGCGACGTGCTGCTGATACCGGAAAGCTTCTTTTAATAGCAAGCTCGACAATATCAAAACAGCATTTTTGTTTGTCATTTTGTACTTGCGGGCAAATTTCAGCATGCAATTTTGCTATTGAATAGCACATTTCTTCTGTTTTTTTAGCTGGATGTGGGAACTTCTCCAGTTTTTATCTTGTCACAAGGCATTGGCTTCAGTCCGTCTCGACGGCGGCCGATGAACGTGAGGACAAGATGAGCTTTGAAGATGAACCCATTATTTCCTTCGACACGCCAGGCACCTTCAGTGACCTGGTGGTGGGCGAGGGGCAGATCGACCCTGCCATGGAGCATGAGCTCGACCTGCAGCGCTTTCATATCCGCATGGCCAATTCGCGCGGCCGGCGCGAGGCGGCCAGTTTGCTGATCCGCAAGATGTACGGCTGGCGCGGCTATGCCGTCGATCCCGGCATCGCGCATGCCCTGAATAAAATCACGCTGTTTGCGGAAACGGCCGGCAGCACCGTCGGCACCATGACCCTGTGCCTAGACAATGACGAGACAGGCCTGCCCGCCGATGAAAACTTCCGCGACAAGCTCGACGTGCTGCGCGAAGAGGGCCGGCGCCTGTGCGAACCATCACGCCTGGCCATCGACAAGGGCGTGAGCAAGCGCGTGTTTGCGGCGCTGATTCATATTTCTTATATCTATGCCCACAATATTCACGGCTTTACGGATTACGTGATCGAAGTCAACCCGCGCCACGTGGTGTTTTACAAGCGCATGCTGGGTTTCAAGGACTTCGGCGGCGAGCGCGAGTGCACGCGCGTGGGGGCGCCGGCCGTGCTGCTACGGCTGGACCTCGATTACATGGGGGCCCAGATCCGCAAATACGGTGGCCTGATGGAACAGCATGGGGGTGAACGGTCGTTTTACCCCTTTTTTTTTCCGACATGGGATGAGCCTGGCATTACGGACCGGCTGAGGCAGGGGCGCAACTGATACCTCATTTGTTTTTCAGCAAGATCGCCTGCATGTAGCTGCCCGGAATCGCGTAAGTGATGCCGCTGGGCGCGCTGATGGCTGCCTCTTTGAGGCCCTTGACGTACACCATGTTGACGATGCCGTAGACGAGACCGGTCTCGGGATCGAACAGGGGGCTGCCGCTGCTGCCCGGATACGCCGTCGCGTCCAGCTGGAACACGGTGTACGGCGCCTTTTGCAGTTGCGCCAGGCGCCGCACGTCGAGGCGCTGCGCGTTTTCGCTGGGCATGACTACCGGCGTCAGCGATGACACGGTGGCGCGGTGCGTCACGTGGTGCAAACCGAGCAAGGTGCCTAGTGGAAACCCCGTAAACGCCATGGCCTGGCCTTCGCGCACCGTGGCCGCGTCGCCCAGCGCGAGGGCGGGCAGGGGCGCGCCCGCCAGGCGCAGCAAGGCCAGATCGTGTTCCGTGTCCAGCGCCTGGACCTTGGCGGGACGGAATTGCGCCACCTCGCCCTGGCCCGTGAGTATGCCGATGATTTCGTTCGGATTGGCGTCAAGCAGTTTCTGGATCACATGGGCGCAAGTGAGCACGCTCAAGCCGTCGCCCGTCACGAAACCCGTGCCGATGAAATTCATCGGCGGCGTGCGCGTCTTTTGCAGGCTGCCCACGCCAACGATGGACGGTTTCACGCGCGCGATGGTTTGCGCCAGTGCCGCCTCGGCGCGGCACGGCACGCTGGCCAGGGCCAGGCAAAACAATAGGACGGAAGACAGGAATTTCATGGCGGCGTGCTTTCAACGGTCGGAGGTGGCGGGGGCTGCAGCAGCGCACACAGCAGCATCAGATAACACAGCAGGGCGATGCGCGGCACGTCGAGCAGGCTGTCGAACAGGCCGACGACGAGAAAACCCAGCAGGGCGGCGGCGCACGCCAGCGCGCAGGAATCGCCGTGGCCGGCCTGGCGCAGCAGGCGCAGGCCGGCCACGGCCAGCAGGGCCAGCATGGACAGGGCGCCGCACCAGCCCGTTTCCACCAGCACATGCAGCGCCATGCTCTTGATGTGCCACGGCAAGTGATGGTGGTCGCTGCTGAAAAACCAGTAATTGTTGGCCTGTGTAAAGCGCCCATTGGCGATCAATTCCTCGCCGCCGGGCCCGCGCAAGCTCAGATTGTCGACTTCGATCACGGACGAGGTGGCCGTGCCGCTGGCCGCCAGTTCCAGTTGCACGGGCGGACGCAGCAGCCAGGCGCCCCCGCCCAGCCAGGCGCTGTCGAACGGCACCTCGTAGTGCTGCCACGTGCCGACCGGCGTGCTGTCCGGCGGCGCGCGCAGGCGCAGCGGGACATGCACGCAGCCTTGCGCATACAGCAATTGCCGCTGGCACAGGCGCACCAGCAGCACGGGCATGGGTCCCGTTCTACGCGCATCGAGCGCCAGGGTGTAGCGCGTGGCCGGCTGCACGTGCAGGCGTTGCAGCAGGCGCAGCAGTTCGCCATAGCCGGCGCTGTAGCCGGGACTGGCCAGGCGCACATAGCGGTTACCCGGGTTTTCCTCGCTTCCGCCATCTTCCGCATAGGCGATGCTGGCCGGCACCTCGCGCTGGGGATTGTGCCAGTAATAGGTGGCGGGAAAGCTGCCCATGCCCATGCCGAACAGGCGGTCGTCCCAAGCGGACGGCTGCATGGCCAGCACTTGCCGCCAATGGCGCAAGCGGCCTTGCATGTCGAAGGCGGTGGTGGCGAAACGTTCGGTGGCGTAATAGCTGGCCGAGACGGGAATGGCCAGCAGCAGCAGGATGCCGGCCGCGCCCGCGACGCTCAGGCTGGCCCGGTCCAGCCGCCACAGCGGTGGGCGCAAGCGTCCATTGCACAGCATCAGCATGGCCAGCAGCACCACCAGGCCGGCCGGCAGCAGTGCTGGCGGTCCCGCCCAGTGCCAGCCTATCCAGGCGAGATTGCATGCCAGCATGGTCCATGCCACCATCGCCAGGCCCAGCCTGGCTGCCCCTTTTTTCCCAGCGCCACTGGGCCACAACGCGCCCGCCAGCAGCGCGGCGGCCAGCAGGAACAGGAAATACGGGCCTTTCAGCCAGCCGGCCGTTTGCTGGCCGGCCGGCTCCGGCCACCAGGCGGCCAGCAAGCCTTGCAGGCACAGCGCGCACAGCAGGCTGGCCGGCGCCAGGCGCCACGGCAAGGGCCGCGCCGCCAGCACGAAGCTGGCTGCAAGCAGGACGACGGCGGCAAGCAAGCCCCGGTAGCCAGCCAGGCTGAACATGTATGCGAGCAGGACGGTACCCAGGCCGGCCAGCAGCAGCTTCAGCAAGAGTTGGCGCACGGGCGGCTGGCCTTGCGGTGGCCGCGCCGCGCCGGGCGCCGTCCGCAGGACTTGCCAGAATGCCAGCAGCATGGCCGCTGCCAGGGCCGCGTACAGGCCCCGTGAAAAGGTGGTGAAGGCCGCGTGCAGGGCCAGGGCCAGCAGCAGCATGGCCAGCGCCGCCTGCCAGCGGCTGCGGGCGCGCGCCAGCCACAGTGCGGCAAACGGCAAGCTCAGGGCCAGGTAGCCGTCCAGCGCCGCGCCGCCCGTGTGCATGGCGGAAAACGGCGCCGTGATGCGGTAATCGCTGGACAGGTTCAGCAGGCCGGGAAACACGGCCCGTTCCCATAGCGCGAACAGGGATACCATGGCCAGCCCGGCCAGCATGCCCGGCAGCGCATAGCGGCGCAAGGCGGGAGGGTTCGCGTCGCGCAGCAGCATCGGCAGCAGCAGCATGCTCCAGGCCCAGGCTTTACCGAGCCGCAAGCTGTTATAGGGACTCAGGTAGTTATCCCAGGCATTCAGTTCGAGCTGCGGCAGCGGCAGGACGCCGCGCAGCAGCGCCGCCAGCCAGGCCAGGCTGCACAGCAGCAGACAGGCACGGGCGGCCGGCGAGAGGCGCGCCGCTGCGCCCCGGGCCGGCCTGCCCAGGCGCCAATAGCCGCAAGCTACCGTCAGCAACAGCAGCACGTCGATTTCTTCGAGGAAGAACCAGCCCGTCCACGGCGCCAGGTCCAGCACGGGCAGCAGGGCGGGCACGCAGAACAGCCAGCTGGCGGGGCGCCAGCACAGCAGCAGGAAATATGCGGGCAGCAGGGCGGCAAACAGCAGGCCGGGCCAGCCGTGGCCTAGCGGATAATGGCGCAAGGCCAGCACGCAGGCCGTGCCCGCCAGCAAGGCCAGCGGCCGCGCCGCCACACCGGGCATGGCCGCGTGCACAGCCATGGCCTACAGCTGGGTCAGCAAGGCTTGCGCTGCGGCCCGCTGCGGAAAGTCCTTGTTGGCGGCCAGCAGTTGTTCCAGTTGCTTGCGCGCACCGCCCTTGTCGCCCGATTTCGCCAGGGCCGCGCCCAGGTGATACTGCACTTCGGGCGACTTCGGCGCGAGGCCCGCCGCCTTGCGCAGCAGGGCCGTGGCGCGCTTGACGTCGCCTTGCTCCAGCACGATCCAGCCCAGGGTGTCGAGCACGGCGGGATTGTCGGGCGCCAGCTTGAGTGCCTGCTCGGCCGTGGCTTGCGCGCGTGGATCTTTTTCCTGCTGATATGCCCAGGCCAGGTCGTTCAGCGCCACCACGTTGCCCGTGTCCTTGGCAACGACATACTGGAAGTGCTCGATGGCGGCGCGGTATTGCTTCGCTGCCAGCCGGGTACCCGCCAGATAGGTGCGTGTCGGCAAGTCTTCCGGATGGGCTTTCAGCCAGGCGGCCATGCGCGTCTCGGCTTCGCGGTCCTGTCCCGACGCCTGCAAGGCGCGGTACAGCTGCACCTGCAAGGGGCCGATGGGGCTGATGCCGAAGGCGTGCTGGTATAGCTTGACGGCTTGCTGCGGCAGCTTTTGCTCCATCAGCACGTCGCCCTCGAGCTTGTAGCCGGCCGCCAGCTTCGGCTGCTGTTCCTGCACGTGGCGCGCCACGGCCAGCGCCTCGCGCTGGCGGTTCAGGTTCAGCAGCATGGCCACTTCCACCACGCGCGCTTCCAGCAAGGCCGGGTCAAGCGCCTGCGCCCGCTTGACGGCTTGCAGCGCATGATGAGGGTCGCCCAGCGCCAGGTGCAGGCTGGCGATGCGCATCTGCAAGGGCGCCGATGTGGTTTGCAGGCTGGCCAGCTTGCTGTAGCTGTCGAGCGCGGCCGGTGCCTGGCCGGCGCTGTACTCGACCTGGGCGCGCAGGGCCAGCGCATCGGCGTCGCCCGGATGGCCCGTCTGCAGGGTACGCGCCAGTTCCAGCGCCTTATCGGGCGCGCCCGTCTTCAGGTAAAAGTTACTCAGCAGCAGAGCCGGCGCGACGGCGTCGGGATTGTCGCGGTGGGCCCGTTCGAGCCAGCGCCGCGCCTCGTCCGTCTTGCCCTCCGATGCGGCCAGCTTGGCCAGCGCCGCGCACAGGTCGGCATTTTTCGGCGCCTTCGCCAGCGCCCGCTCGAAGCGCTGTTTCGCCTGCTCCGGCTTTTTCTCGGCCAGGTCGATCTGTGCCAGGTTGTTCAAGGCAGGTAAATAAACGGGGTCCATGCCCAGGGCTTGCTCGAAACTGGCGCGCGCGGCGGGCAAGTCGCGCAAGGCGAGGTAGACACCGCCTTTCAGGTTCAGCAGCAAGGGATTCGTGCCTTTCTGCTGTTGCTCCATCATCTTGACGCTGGCCAGGGCCTTGTCGTTCTGCTTATTGCGCAGCAAGGTCATCACCAGCATGGTGCCCGCTTGCGGCGTGCTCTTGTCGAGCATGCTGGCGCGTTCCAGTTCATTGATGGCGCGGCTGTTCTCGCCCATGCCCAGGCGGCTGATTCCCAGCGCCGCGTGCAGCCTGGCCGTGTCCGGCGCCAGGGTGCTGGCCTGTTCGAAATACGCCGTTGCCTTGTCGTACTGGCGCGCGCGCAAGTGGGCTTCGCCGGCCAGCGACAGCAATTCCACGTCGTCGGGGAAGGCGGCCAGCATCGGTTGCAGCAAGCCGATGGCCGCATCGGTCTTGCCGCGCATCAATTCAATCGAAGTCATCATCTTGACGGCATACAGATGCCTGGGGTACACGGCCAGGAAGCGCCGCAGGTAGGTTTCCGCCTGGGGCGGCGAGCCGAGCGCCAGTTGCACGGCGCCGGCCAGCAGGATGGACGGCATGTGATCGGGCGCCGCCTTGAGCACCAGTTGCAAGGCTTGCAAGGCCGCCTTGTTCTTGCCCTGGCGGAAGTCGAGCAGCGCCTGCGTCTGCAGCAAGCCCAGGCTGTTGGGCGCCGTCTTGCGCGCCGTGGCCAGCTGGGCCGCCGCTTCCAGGTAGTGCTTTTCCACGATGTCGAGGTTGGCCAGGTCGATATGCGCCTGGGTATTGTCCGGTTTGATCTTGAGTATCCGCATGTAGGCGAGCCGCGCCGCGCCGTTCTTGCCTTGCAGGCGCAGCAAATCGCCCTGCAGGCGCAAGGCGTCCAGGTTGGCGGGCGCGCTTTTCAAGGCTTGCGCCAGCAGCAGCTCGGCCGCCGGCACTTGCTGGTCCAGCGCCGCCAGGCGTGCCAGGCCCAGCAAGGCCTCGACGTGGTCGGGATGGGCTTCGAGCAGGTGCGAGTACAGGGCGCGCGCCTCGTCCCGGCGGCCCAGGGCCAGCAAGGCATCGCCGCGCAGGGCCAGCACGCTGGCGGGTTGCGCTGCATCGTCGGCGATCTCGGCCAGCACCTTGTCGAACTGGCCCAGCATCAGCCAGGCCTTGCCCAGCAATGGCATCACTTGCTGCGACGCCAGGCCCAGCGACTTTGCCTTGCGCAATTCTTTCTCGGCCGACAGCGCTTCTCCCGTGTCGATATAGATGCTGCCCAGCAGCAAGCGCGCGGCCGCATTGTCCGGTTCCTTTTGCAGCAGGTTCTTCAACTGGATGATGGCGGCCCGTGCTTCGCCTTTCTGGCGGTACTGCTGCGCGTCGGCCATCAGGGTCTCGCTGCTCTGCGTGCCGTGGCATGCCGTCAGCAGGGGCAGCAGCAGGGTGCAGCACAGCGCGGCGGCAGGCAGGCCAGGGAAAGGGCGGGGCAGGGAACGGGCCATGGAAGTCTCCGGTAACGGCGTGCATGAGGAATCGGCATGGCCTAGCTTAAAAAGATGGCCGCCGGTCTCCTTGATTGCGCTCAACAAGCCGCCGATTGTCGGCGCGCCTGCTGGCCGCCGGCCCGTGTTTCTTGTTCCCGCTCAAGAATGGCCGGACCGGCAACCGTAGAATTTCCCGGACGGCGATGCTCAGGCCGCAACCATTCGGAGCACAGGCATATGGACAGCAATGTGGATAGCAATGCGGGCGTGGTGGCGGTGGTGGGGCTCGGTTATGTGGGCTTGCAACTGGCCGTGGCGTTTGGCATGCGCCAGCGCACGATCGGCTTTGACTTGTCGGTCCGCAAGGTGGAAAGCTACCGGCGCCACATCGATCCGACGGGCGAAGTCAGCCATGAACAGCTGCTGGCCGCGCAATGGCTGAGCGTCGGCTGCGATCCGGCCGAGCTGCAACTGGCCGATTTCATCGTCGTGGCCGTGCCCACGCCCGTCGACAGCGCGCACAATCCCGATTTCTCGGCCCTGGCCGGCGCCAGCGCGGCCGTCGGCCGCCACATGCGGCGCGGCGCCATCGTCATCTACGAATCCACCGTGTATCCGGGCGCCACCGAGGAAATCTGCATCCCCATCCTCGAGCAGCATTCGGGCCTGCGCTGGAAAGAAGACTTTCATGTGGGCTTTTCACCCGAGCGCATCAACCCGGGCGACAGGGATCATACGCTGCACAGCATCCGCAAGGTGGTTTCGGGCGACGATGCGGCCACCCTGGACAAGATCGCCGCCCTGTACGAAGGCGTGGTCGAGGCCGGCGTGCACCGGGCCTCGAGCATTCGCGTGGCCGAGGCGGCGAAGGTGATCGAAAACACGCAGCGCGACCTGAATATCGCGCTGATGAACGAGCTGGCCATCATCTTCGACCGCATCGGCATCGATACCCTGGAAGTGCTGCAGGCGGCGGGCACGAAATGGAATTTCCTGCCGTTCCGGCCCGGACTGGTGGGCGGCCACTGCATCGGCGTCGACCCATACTATTTGACGCACAAGGCGGAAATGCTCGGCTACCACCCGCACGTGATCCTGGCCGGGCGCCGCATCAACGACGGCATGGCCAAGTTCGTGGCGGAAAAAACCATCAAGGAAATGGTGCGCGCCGGCTTCAAGCTCAAGGGCTCGCATGTGAACGTGCTGGGCCTGACCTTCAAGGAAAATTGCCCGGACCTGCGCAACTCGAAAGTGGTCGACATGATCCACGAACTGCAATCGTACGGCGTGCAGGTGCATGTGCACGATCCCGTCGCCGATGGCCGTGAAGCGCTGGAAGAATACGGTTTATCGCTGGAAAGCTGGGAGCAGCTGCCGCGCGCCGAGGCCATCATCAGCGCCGTTTCGCACCAGGCCCTGCTGGCCCGCCCGCTGGCCGATTTCCAGGCCAAGGTGCAGGAAAACGGCTGCTTCATCGACATCAAATCGCATTTCGACCCCCGTCCGCTCGAGGATGGCGGCCTGCACGTATGGCGGCTGTGATGGCGGCCGGTGCCTTCGACCGGGCTGCAAACACGGCGCAAGGCGCCACAGCTGGCAGCCCGGCTGCCGGCGCCTACGCGCAAGCCTGCGCGCAGCTGGCCAGCGCACCGCGCCGCTGGCTGGTGACGGGCGTGGCCGGTTTCATCGGTTCGCACCTGCTGGAAACCTTGCTGCACCTGGGCCAGGAAGTGCGCGGGCTCGACAATTTCATGACAGGCCACCGGCACAACCTGGAACTGGTGCGCGCCAGCGTGGGAGAACAGGCGTGGCGGCGCTTCACCTTCATCGAAGGCGATATCCGCGACCCGCAGGCGTGCGCGCGCGCGTGTGGTGCGCCGGTGCAAGCCGCCGGCATCGGCCTCGGCGGCAGCTTGGCCGGATGCGGCCGTGCCGGTCCGGACGGTTCCGGCGCCGGCGTCGACTATGTGCTGCACCAGGCGGCGCTCGGTTCCGTTTCGCGTTCGCTGGAAGACCCGCTGCTGTGCCACGCCGTCAATGTCAGCGGCTTCCTGAACATGCTGGCCGCCGCCCGCGACGCGGGCGTGCGGCGTTTCGTGTATGCGGCTTCCAGCGCCACGTATGGCGACCATCCGGCCTTGCCGAAAGTGGAACAGCACATCGGCGCGCCCCTGTCGCCGTATGCCTTGAGCAAATATGTCAACGAACTGTATGCGCAAGTGTACGCGCGCTGCTACGCCATGCAGACGGTGGGGCTGCGCTATTTCAATGTCTTCGGTCCGCGCCAGGATCCGCTGGGTGCCTACGCGGCCGTCATTCCCCGCTGGATCGCCGCCATGCTGGACAACCAGGCCGTGCACATCCATGGCGACGGCGCCACCAGCCGCGACTTCTGCTTCGTGCACAATGCCGTGCAAGCCAATATCCTCGCCGCCACCGGCACCGACCCGGCGGCCGTGAACCAGGTCTACAACGTGGCCGTCAACGCCCGCACCAGCCTGACGCAGCTGCACGCCACCATGCAGCAGATGCTGCTGGCCGTCCACCCGCAGCACGTGCAGCAGGCGCCGCACTACGGCGAGTTTCGCGCCGGCGACGTGCGCCATTCGCAGGCGGACATCGCCAAGGCGGCCCGTTTGCTCGGCTATGTACCCACGCACAACCTGGCGCAAGGCTTGCGGCACACCATCGCCTGGTATGTGGCGCAGGCTGGCCGCACCTGAGGTGGGCGCGCAGCTGACTTCCATAGCCGGTGTCCGATCCTGGTCAGATCCACGCGTCCGATACACATGCCCGATACATATATATGCTTGATATATATGCTTGTTACATATGTCCGATACACATACCCGACACATATGCTTGATATCCGCCCGGCCTCCTGTCGTCTAGCGTTGCACGGGCGGCGCTGTCGGCGTTGCTGCTGACGCTGCCGGTTCGGGCGGCTCGGGTACGCCGTCGGTCTTGCTGCGCAGAACCCGGGGCGTGCCGCGGAAATCGGCCGTATGCAAGGTGACGGGGCGGCGCCAGACGCGGGCGATGTAGGCCAGCACCTGTTCTGCCCGCTCCAGGTCCAGGCCGCGCCCGTCGCGCTGGTGATCGTGGCGCAGCACCAGGCTGCCGTCGTCATTGAGCAGGGTCACGGCGATGCAGGGCGCGCCATAGTTGTATTTGGGCGCCAGGATGGCTTCGCGGATGGCCCGCAAGTCGCGGCTGGCCAGGCGCGTTTCGCCATCGCGGCGGCTTTCATGCACGAACAGGCCCAGGCGGTCAGCCAGTTCGCCGTCCAGATAGTTGCGTATGAAACTGCAGTCATCGTCGTCGCGGCAAATCTGGCGCGCCCGGGCCAATCCTTCGCGCTCGATGATGTGTTCCCACATGCAAAAGCCCAGGTGATAGGGATTGACGGCCAGCGCCTGCTGGTGCTCGCCCGCGTAAGGGCGCACCACGTCCGAATGCGACTTGATGGCGGACAGATACAAGGCCGGCGGCAGGAAGTCGGCTTCGCGCAGCAGCCGCGCATGCCAGTACGAGGCCCAGCCTTCGTTCATGATCTGGCAGGCGTACACGGGATAGAAGTAAAACGACTCTTCGCGCACGGCCAGGAAAATGTCGCGCTCCCAGTCGGCCAGCTCCGGCCCATGTTGTGCGATGAACCATAATAAATCGTATTCGGGCTGCGGCGGCAGGAGCGGGCGCTGCGTCACGCGTGCCCGTGCCGCCTCGTGCGCCGCCCGCGCGGCCGCTTCGCCGGGCAGGCGCCGGTAGCGTTGTGCAAAAGGAGCGTCGTCGCTGGTCCTGTCGCGCGTACCCGCCACGCAAGCTGGCCCGGATGCCGCATAGGGCGGGCGGTGCAGCTCGGCGTGGATGTCCACATGCTGTTCCAGCGCCAGTGCCGCGTCGAGCACGGCTTCCACCTGCTCCTGCCCGTGGCGTTGCAGCGCAATTTCGAGACGCTGTGCCCGTGCCGCGCTTTGTTCCAGGATGTGCTGGCCCGCCATGGCGCCGAAACGCAGGAACAGGGCATTGCGGCTGGCAAAGTCGGCGTGGCCCAGCACATGCGCTGTGACGAGGGTGTTTTCCGCCACGGAATTGTGTTCGGCCATGTAGGCGTGGCAAGGGTCGCCGGGGAACATGACTTCGAACATATGCGAGTTGCCCATTTTTTGATGCACGAGCTGGTGGATGTAGCGCACGCCGAACGACCAGTGGCGCATGCGCACGGGCAAGCCATAGATGGCGATCTCGGCCATGAAGCTGTCCGGCACCAGCTCGAACTCGACGGGTGCAAATGCCAGCCCCAGTTCCCGCGCCAGCGCCTCAATGCGCGCAGCGTAGCTGTCCAGGCTGGCTATGTCTGCCGTATTGGCCGTGTCGCCGTGGCGCTGAGCGTCCGTCCGGGTCATGGCGGTTCCTCCGTTTCTGCCGCCTCGTGCTGGAAAAAGGTGCGGATGGCCGCCCAGATATCGTCATTTTTGCTCAGGATGCTGCTGTGCAAGGGCAAGCCGCGCCGTTCCTGCTCGGCGCACAGGCTGTGCATTTCCGTTTCCAGGCTGCGCGGCACGCCAGGCACGGTTTCCACATAGCCCATATAGTTGAGCAAGGCGCCCAGTTCGCCCAGGACCAGGCTGGTCGCTCCCCGGTCTTCGCTGAAATTCTCGCCATCGGAAGCATAGAACAGATAGGCGTTGTAGCGTCCCTGCGCGTAGTGTTCCTGCAGCAGCTCCCGGCTCAGGCGAAAGGCGGTGGACGCCATGGTGCCGCCCATGCCGTTGACTTGGAAGAACTCCGCTTCGGAAAACTCCCACGCCCGCGTCGTATGGGCGATAAAGCGCGTTTCCACGCGCACATATCTGCGGCGTAAGCCCTGCAAGGCAAAGAAAAAGAAGGATTTGGCCAGCTTGCGCTCGGCCTGCGCCATGCTGGCCGATACGTCCAGCACGAAAAACACGACGGCATTCGCGCTCGGCCGGGGCTGTGGCAGCACCTGGCGGTAGCGCAAGTCGTCATTGGTGAAGGGCACGGGCTGCGTTTGCAAGGCGCGCCGCTTGATGGCTTCCTTGACAGTGCGCCGCCGGTCCAGGCGCGAACGGGCGCCATGACGGTCCAGGCCGCTACGCACGAGCCGGACTTCGTCGATGGCGCCCAGGTGGCGCGGCTTCAGGTGCGGCAGCTCGAAGGCGTCCCACAGCCAGTCGAGAATATCGTCGATGGGAAACTCGAGCAGCAGGCGCACCGCGCCCTCGCCATCGCCGCCTTCGCCTTGCGTTCCCGCCCCGCCCGTGGCGGCGGGGCGGGCCGCGCGCAGAAGATCGCCGGGCTGGCCGCCACCCTGGCCCGCGCCCACGCTGCTGCGCGCGGGCGCCAGGCGGAAATGCGCATGTTCAAGCAGGCGCATGGGCACTTGCACCGTGCGTTGCTGCGGCCCGCCGATCAGGTCAGGCGTGGCGATCAGCTCGGGCAAGTGCGCCTGCACGGCGTCGCGCACTTTCTGGTTGTGGCGCAGCCAGTCGCGCGCGCCGCGCGAGAACAGCCCGTACCACGGCTGGGCCAGGGCAGGCGCGGTGCCCGTATGCGCTGTCGCGCCGGCGGAATGCACCGTGCTTGCCGTGGCTGGCGAGCCTGCGCGGCCATCCCGTTCCGGAGGACCATGCTGATTGCCGTTGCCAGGCGAGGTCGTGGCGGACATGGCTATTCCTGCGCCAGCAAGGTGGTTACGTAGTTGAGCGCTTCGCGCGCGCTATGGGCGTCATAGCCGTATTCGTCGACCAGGCGCTGCTCGACGGCCGATATCCTGGACCGCACGTCGTCATCGGGGCGCTTGGCCGAGCCGACCAGGCGCAGCACGTCGCGCCGCTGCTCGAACAGGTATTGCTGGATGGCGTCGTGCAGTTGCGCATGGCTGGCCAGACCAAATGGCTCGCCCCGCTTGAAGGCGCTCATGGCCTTGCGCACCACTTCTTGTCGGAAAGATTGCTTGCCCGAGTCGCTGATGTGGATTTTTTCTTCCACGGCGCGCAGGAACCGTTCGTCGGGACGGCGCTCTTCGCTGGTGATGGGATCGCGGATCTGGCGGTTGTCGAGCATGGCTTCGACTTCATCGAGATATTTGTTCAGCAAGTCTTGCGCTTCTTGCTCGAACGACACGAACAGGGCCTTGTGCACGTCAGCCTTGACCCAGCGGTTATAGAAATCCTTGCGTGTGAGCACCAAGTAATCGACCCACTTGCGCTTGCGCCGTGGTTCGATGCGCGCATCGTTTTCGATGCCGTCCTTCAGGGCCAGCAGCACGTCCATGGTGGACAGGCTGTTGCGCTGGGCGGAAATGATGGCGTGCGACAGGGCATTGATGACGAAACGGGGCGACACGCCCGACAGGCCTTCGTCGGGCGCCTTGTCGCGCTCGCGCATGCGGCGGATGTCGGCCGGCTGCAAGTCGTCCACGTCTTCGTCGGCGTAGATGCGCAGTTTCTTGACCAGCTCGGCCTCCTTGTCCTCGCCTTCGGGCAGACGGCTGAGGATGGCAAACACGGCCGCCGCATGCAGCACGTGCGGATCGAGGTGTACGTCGCGGAAGGCGGGCGCCGCCGCCAGGATCAACTTGCGGTAGATGCGTGCTTCCTCGCGGTAATTAAGCGTGTACGGCACTTGCACGATGACCATGCGGTCGAGCAGCGCCTCGTTTTCGCTTTCTTGCAGGAATTTGCGAAATTCGGCCAGATTCGTGTGCGCGAGGATGGTTTCGTCGAGATAGATCAGGGGAAAGCGCGACACCTTGACATTCTTTTCCTGCGTCAGGGTCAATAGTAAATAGAGGAATTCCCGCTTGACCTTGAGGATCTCGATCATTTCCAGCATGCCGCGGCTGGCCGCGTATACCGCGCCGGACCATGACCAAGCGCGCGGATCGCCTTCGTCGCCGTACTGCGCCACTTTCGACAGGTCGACGGAACCGACCAGGTCGGCCAGGTCGGCCGTGGTGGGATCGTGCGGCGCATACGTGCCGATGCCGCAGCGGCCCGCCTCGGACAGGTGGATGCGCTCGACGGGCATGCGCAGGAAATCGCCTGCGTACTGTTCTTCCAGGCGGGCTCGGCAATGGGGGCACAGTTCGCCCTGCAGCTCGGCATCATAGCTGGCGCGAAAGTCGGCGCGCATGCTGTGCGGCACCAGATGCAGCGGCGATTCGTGCACGGGACAGCCGGCGATGCCGTACAGCGCGCCTTCACTGCTGTGGCTGTATTCTTCCAGGCCCCGCTTGAGCAGGATCACCATGGTCGATTTGCCGCCCGACGGCGGGCCCAGCAATAGCAGCATGCGCCGGCCCACCTCGGAGCCGGCGGCGGCGGCCTTGAAGTAGGCGGCAACCCGGTCGATCGCCTCGTCAATGCCGAACAGCTCGTCGTCGAACAGGCGGCAGCGGAAGCGCCCGTGGTCATCGGTCTGGCCGTTCCAGCGCATCATGTCCCACAGGTACTGGTGCGCGCTGCGCGTCAGCAGGGCCGCGCGGCCGGGCAGGATCTGCTCGATGAAGTCGGCAAAACTGCCGCCCCATGGGCGGATGCGGTGTTTTGCCGCCCAGGCCGCCATGCCGTGCACAAAACCCGCATGCTGGCCTGCTTGCTCGCCCGCGGGCGCGTCGTCGTGGCGTGTCATACCAGGGCTCGTCATTGTTTCCCCATCCATACCGTTACTGCCGTGGAGCAGGCCCGGTTCCAGCCTGTCAGCCAAGTATACGGCGCCACCTCTGGCCGCACGCCTGATCTCGCTCAACCTTGACGAGGGAACTATTTTTATCCTCGCTGCCCCCGTTGGGGCAGGGCCGCCATGCGCCAGCGCAGTTCAATCCAGATCAATACCGGCCCGCGCGGTCCGTCCAGACTGGTGGTTTGCGGCGACCCACGAGGAGAACATGATGATAGGCAACGAGAATGGTTTCAGCGCCCCGCCTGGCGGCAGCGGCAGGGGACAAAGCGCGGACGATGAAGAGGCCGTCGGCCAATTTTCCGTCCCTGGCGAAGACGATAATACGATCGAGAGCGCGTCCGTCTCGGACGTGCCCGACGCCTTGAGCGGCGTCAGCATGGAATTGCTGGAAATCAAGCGCAGCATCGAAGACGGCATGCGCCAAAGCATTTCCCAGGCGGGCGGCGTGCGCGCGGCCGACGCCTTCAGCGACGGCGGCAATATCCAGGGCGTGTCCATCGGCCTGGGCGAGGGCGCCAGCGACAGTTCGTCCGGCGAACCGGGCTTGCCGGCCCTGACCCTGTACGTGGCCGAGCCCACTTCCGTCGACCGCGCCAAGGCCGCCATCGTGGGAGCCATGGGCGTGCGCGCCGTGTCCAGCGACAGGGTGCCCGTCAACATCGTCGTCACGGGCGTGATCGATGCGCAACCGCACCGCTTCCGTTTGCGCCCGGCGCCGGGCGGTGTGTCGGTCGGGCATTTCCGCATCACGGCCGGCACCATCGGCTGCCTGGCCGTGGGGCGCAGCGCGCCGCGCAACAGCCGTTTGATGATTCTTAGCAATAATCACGTGCTGGCCAATTCCAATGGCGGCGTGTTCAACGACTGCATCGTGCAGCCGGGCCCCATCGATGGTGGCCGCTGCCCGCAAGACCAGGTGGCCGTGCTCGAGCGCTTCGTGCCCATCAACTTCAGCGGCGGCGTCAACTTCGTCGATTGCGCCACCGGCTGGGCCTGGCCAGACCGCGTGCGACCCGAACTGGTCTACCTGAGCGGCGGCGTGCCGGCGTACTTCCGCATCAGCAATGCGCTGGTGGCGCCCGCGCTGGGCATGATGGTTGGCAAGTCCGGTCGCACGACGCAGCTGACGCAGGGCCGTATCACGGGCCTGGGGGCCACCATCAACGTCAATTACGGCGGCGGCAGGATCGCGCTGTTCCAGGACCAGATCGCCATCACGGGCGTCAGCGGCGCATTCAGCGCGGGCGGCGATTCCGGCTCGTCCATCTGGACGTGGAACCAGCAGCGCAATCCCGTCGGCCTGCTGTTTGCCGGCGGCGGCAATATCACGTTTGCCAACCAGATGCGGCGGGTGGTGGTGGCGCTCGACATCAATTTGTACACCTGAGCACGCTGCAAGGGCATGGCGCGGCGGCCTTGCGCCGCCTTGCATCACGCTGTCTTTTGCACGATGATGATATGAGTCAAGGGCAGCAGCCACGCATGGTACTGGCCGGCCAAGCGTACTGCAATGCCGGATGGCCGGGTGTATCATGGAATGCATCAGGAGGGTGTGTCATGTCAAACAGTAAATTCGCACAATCGCCCCATGCCGTCTTCGAGGACGCCGCCATGCCGTATTTGCCGGATGATGCCACTGGACAGGGAACGGGCGGCGCGGGCCAGGGATACTACGCCCCTGCCGCGCCCCCGGGCCGCCTGGAAGCGGCAAAGCGGCGCAACGAGCGGGCGCTGATGGCCATCGATGGCGTGGAAGGCGTCAGCCTGGGGCAGACGGCCGTGGGCAAGGAAGCGCTCGTCGTGTATTTGCGCGACTCGTCCGTCAAGCGGCGCGTACCGTTGCAGGTCGAGGGCTATCCGGTGGAGACGAGCATCACGGGCCAGATCGATATCCAACGCTGGTAGGTAGGCGAGCCCGACGGCCAGGCCGCCGGGCTGCGCATAGCCGCAGGAAGACCTGTTGCCAGGCCTTCGGCTTCGCTTATCCGCCCGCCTTATTTGCTCAGGCGGCCGATCGCTTCAGCCACGCCCGCGCCATAGGCAGGGTCGCACAGGGTGCAGTTGCCGATGTGGCGTTGCTTGACTTGTTCCGAAGCGCCCGAGATGGCGCGCGCCGTGTTGTCGAACAAGGCTTGCTGCTGTGCCGGCGTCATCAGGCGGAACAGGGCGCGCGGCTGCGAATAGTAATCCTCGTCGACACGGTGGTTCCAGTGGTCGGCCGCGCCTTCGATGCTCAGCGGCGGTTCGCGGAAATCGGGCTGCTCGGCCCATTCCTGCTCGCTGTTCGGTTCATAGCCCAAGGTTCCGCCCTGGTTGCCGTCGACCCGCATCTGGCCGTCGCGGTGATAGCTGTGGAACGGGCATTTCGGCGCGTTGACAGGGATATGGCTGTGGTTGACGCCGAGGCGGTAGCGCTGCGCGTCGCCATACGAAAACAGCCGGCCTTGCAGCATCTTGTCCGGCGAAAAGCTGATGCCTGGCACTACGTTGGCCGGGTTGAAGGCGGCTTGTTCCACTTCGGCAAAGTGATTGTCCGCATTGCGGTTTAGTTCCAGCACGCCCACTTCAATCAGCGGATAGTCGCCGTGCGGCCATACTTTCGACAGGTCAAACGGGTTGAGGTGATACGTGCCTGCCTCTTTTTCCGGCATGATCTGCACGTACAGGGTCCAGCGGGGGAAATCCTTGTTTTCGATGCTCTCGTACAAGTCGCGGTGCGAGCTTTCGCGGTCCTTGCCCACCAGTTCTTCGGCTTCGGCATCCGTCAGATTTTGAATCCCTTGCTGGGTCTTGAACGTGAACTTGACCCAGAAACGCTCGTTTTGCGCATTCAGGAAGCTGAAGGTATGGCTGCCGAAGCCATGCATGTGGCGGAAGCTGCGCGGCAAGCCACGGTCGCTCATCACCACCGTGACCTGGTGCAGGGCTTCGGGCAGCGAGGTCCAGAAGTCCCAGTTGCTGTTGGCGCTGCGCAAGCCCGTGCGCGGGTCGCGCTTGATGGCGTGATTCAAATCGGGAAATTTCAATGGGTCGCGCATGAAGAAGACGGGCGTATTGTTGCCGACCAGGTCCCAGTTGCCTTCTTCCGTGTAGAACTTCAGGGCGAAGCCGCGGATATCGCGTTCCGCGTCCGCCGCGCCCCGTTCGCCGGCTACCGTGGAAAAGCGCGCGAACATCGGCGTTTTCTTGCCCACTTCGCCAAAGATTTTCGCCCGCGTGTAGCGCGTGATATCGTGCGTGACGGTAAATGTACCGTGCGCGCCGGAACCCTTGGCATGCATGCGGCGCTCGGGAATGACTTCGCGGTCGAAGTGGGCCAGCTTTTCCAGGAACCACACATCTTGCAGCAGGGCGGGGCCGCGTGGGCCGGCCGTCTGGATGTTCTGGTTGTCGACTACAGGCGCGCCAAAGGCGGTGGTCAGCTTTTTCATTGGACTCTTTCTTTCATGGCTAGGCAGAGCAATGGACGCACCGGCGCTACTCAAACACTGGCTGGGTTGAATGAACACTCACCGGGGCTGGTCCAGAGTAAAATTTCTAAAATGCAATTTCAGTGTAAACCTTTTTGTGCGAGACGGCTTGCCACGCCGCCCATGCAAGCACAGGCGGCATCCTTGTATCATAAGCGCTGAATGGCTGCCGCTCCCGCACGCTTGCAAGTTACAAGTATATAAAGACAGGCCTAGCTCACGCCACTGGCCTTTTGTCCAGATTTTAAAACCCGGTTTTTTAAAAACGGTTCCAATTGTTATGCCGGTGCTCCGTCGCTTCCTTCATCAGGTGGCCGGCGCGCAGGGCGTCGTCCGCCTGCACCGTCATGGCCAGTTCCTGGATGGCGGGCGGGTATTCATGGTGGGCCGCTTCCTCCAGCAATTCGCGGCCCTTGGCCAGGTCGCGCGGCACGCCGCGGCCTTCGCGGTAGGCGTTGTACAGCAGGAACATGGCATGTGGATTGCCCAGCTCGCTCGACTTGTCCAGCCAGCGCGCCGCTTCACCTTGATCTTTCGGCACGCCTTCGCCATTCGCCGCCAGCAAGCCCAGCATCAATGCCGCCTTCGCATGGCCTTGCTGCGCCGCTTGCCGGTACCACAGCCAGGCTTGGGCCGGCGTGGCCGCGCGCAGCATCTGGCCCAGTTCGAAGGCCGCTTCCGTGTCGCCGGCGCGGGCCGCCTGTTCGAACAAGGCCAGGGCCTCGGCGCGGCGTTCGGCACGGGGCTGGTAAATCAGCGCCAGTTCGCGCTCGGCGACGGGCATATCCTTGCCGGCCCAGCTGCGGACCTTGCGCTCGGCCTGGTGGTCGCCCGCCTGGCGCGCATGCATGGCGACGGCTTCAATTTCCGCCGCCGTGGGCGGTGGCGACGCCTGGCAGGCGGCCAGGGCGGCAGCCAGCACGACGGCGGGGAGGGGGAGTGCGTGTTTCATCTGGATTACCTTTCATCGAAACGGGCCGGAACTGCGCTTGCTCCGGCCCTCGGACCTTATTTGCTCAGGTCGATGCGGTACTTGGCAAAGCCGCTGGCGTCGAGGCCGCCTTCGGCCGCCACGTTGCTGATGCCGCTGCCTTGCGCCAGCGCCAGATGGCCGGGCGCCGAGCGCAGGATCACGGGACCGGCCGTGGCCGTCTTGACGAAGCTCCAGCTGCGCGCGCTGCCATTGGCCGCCAGCGTGACCTTGCCGCCTTTGGTGCTGAGCGACGCCAGGTAGTTGCTGACCACGGCCTGGTTTGCATCGGGCGACTTGATGATGGTCTTGCTGCCATCGATGCCAGGCACGGCGCCGCCGCCACCGGCGCGGTAGTCGTTGGTGGCGACGATGAAGTCATCGCCATCGGCCACCGCCGCACCCTTGTACGTGAGGTTGACGATGCGGCTGCCCGGCTTTTTCGTCACGTCGATCTGGTACGTCAGCGCATTGTTTTCCGCGTAGAACACGTCATAGTTATAGATCGTCCCATACGACGGCACCAGATCTTGCTCGGCGCTGCTGGCCGGATCGATCTGGTTGAATTGTTTGGCCGACGTTTCCAGCCACGCCTTCAAGTCCGCGCCCTTGATCTTCACGGCTTGCAGGTTGTTATTGCTATATAAATACAGGTCGCCCGGATTGCGCACTTGCAAGCCGACCGGCGCGGCAGGGGAAGCGCCCGCGGCCACGTCCGTGAAGTCCGACGGCCCGTTGCGGCCCGCCTTGAATGGCGCGCTGCAGGAAATGACGGGGATGTTCTTGTAGCTGGACAAGGTCGCATCCGTGCTGGTGGCGATGAAATTCTTCACGTAGTCGAGCTGCGCCTGGTTCACCAGCTGGATGGCGCTCACGTCGCCCACCAGCGCAAAATAGGCGGACATCTCGAAATCCGTGCTGATGCCCAGCGGCTGCTTGGCGTAAGCGATGGTGGCTGCGTGCTCGGTGGCCACGAGAGGAGCGATGGCCGGGTCGGCTTTCACGAGGGTCTTGCCATCCGTATACTTGAAGCCGCGCGATTCCACCGTCGTCTTGGCCGGCTGCACGACCCATTTACCGCCCTGATAGGCCATCGTCAGCTTGATGATGCCCAAGCGGCGGCCCCAGCTCTGTGCCATGACGGTGGGCACGCCGTTCACAAAGCCGTTGACGGCGTCGATCTTCGCGCTGGCGGGGAAGGCGGCAAACGAGGCGTCCAGCGCGGCCGCGCCTTCCTCCTTGCCTTTCGGGAAGATCAAGTGCGAGTGGCCGATCATCAGCGCATCGATGCCCGTGCTGGTCAGGTGATAGCTGCCGTTTTCCATCTTCGGACTGTAGGCGCTCGTGTCCAGGCCGCCATGCGACAGGGCCACGACGAGGTCGGCGCCCTTGTTGCGCAATTCCGGCACGTATTGTTTCGCCGCTTCCTGCACGCCCGTCACGCTGACTTTGCCAGCGAGCACTTTTTGATCCCATTCGAGGATTTGCGGCGGCACAAAGCTCAGCACGCCCACATTGATTTTCACGGTCAGCTTGCTGCCATCGGGCGCCGTGGCGGCGAAATCGCGGGGCAGCAGGGTGTAGGGCTGGAAGATGGGTTTGCCGCTGGACACGCCGACGACATTGCTCAGCACGGAAGGGAAGGCTGGCGCGCCGCACGTACCCGTCGGCTTGGCTACGCCGGGAATGCCGAAATCCGTGTTGGTGATCTGGCTCAGGTAGGGCAAGCCATAGTTGAATTCATGGTTGCCCATGCCGCCCGCATCGTATTTCAGCGCGTTCATGGCCTTGTGCACGGCCAGCGTGCCGGAGCAGGGCACGGGCGCCGCCACGGCCTGCAGGTCGGCCAGCAAGGTGCCCTGGATGACGTCGCCATCGTCGAGCAAGACGTTGTTCGGATTTTCCGCGCGCGCCGCCTGGATCAGGGTCGACGTGCGCTCCAGGCCCAGGCTCGTGTCTTCGGCCAGCGCGTAGTAGTTATAGCTGAGGACATTCGAGTGGATATCCGTGGTTTCCAGCAATGCCACGGTGACCGTCGTGCCTTCGGGAATGGCCGGCGCGGCCGGCGTATTTGAACTGCCGTTGCAAGCAACGAGACCCACACTTGCCAGCGCCGCCAGCATGACCCAATTTGTTTTCATTACCGCCCTCGGAGAGATTCAAAGGACGCGACTGTAACGCCGCCATATGACGCGGCGATGACAGCCGTGCAAGGCGCATGGATTCAGGGGTGCGCGCAGGCGGCCGCGGCCTTGGCCAGCCAGGCCGCATCGACGGCGCCCAGGCGCCGTGTACATATCTGATGTTGAGAATTCACAATCACTGTGTACGGCAAGCCCTTGATTTGATTGCCAAAGGTGGGCAGCAAGCCGGGCGCAGCCAGGGCCTGCGGATAGCTGGACGGGTGGCGCCGCAGGAACGCTTGCGCGGCCGCCCGCGTATCGATGGCGATGCCGATGATGGGGAGTGTCGGCTGGCTGGCGGCGTGGGCATTGAATATCGGCAACTCCTGGATGCAAGGCAGGCAGTTGCTGGCCCAGAAATTCAGCACCACAGCCCGGCCGTGGAATTGATCAAGGCGCAGCTTGCCGCCGACATCCAGGCGGGGCAGGTCGAAGGATAGCGGCGCGGCGTGCGTCTGGCAGGCGAACGCCAGCAGCAGCGCGGGCCAGCGCATCATTGCGGCACCACGGCCGCGTCCGTCATGCGGTAATACAGGCCCATGGGGTCGCTGGCCAATACCTTCAGCTTGCCTTGCACGATGAAGGGCGCATAGCTGAATTTCACGGGCGTCCGGCTCCTGATTTCCACCACGCCTTCCGGGCCGGCAGGCAGGCAAAAGGGACAGCTGGCCGAAGTGATGGTCAGCAGGAAGTGTTTCTGCTTTTGTCCTGGTTCCAAAGGCATCATGAAACCTTGCACTTTCACGTCAGTATTGTCGAGCGCGCTGATTTCCGGCGTGTATTTCGGCACCATGCGGCCTTTTTTCGCCTTCACCGTGGTGGCCTGGCCCAGCAGTTTCCACGAGACGACGCCGGGCAAGTCCGTCAAGGGGGCGAAGAACGACGGCGGTTCGTCGGCGGGGGCCGCTGCGGCGCTGCCGGCCAGCAGCAGTCCAGCGCCCAATAGCATGATTTTCAGCATGTTCTTTCCTTTCAGGGACGCGCCAGGGTGGAGGCGATATCGGTGCGGTAGGCGCGCGCGGCGGGAATGGCGGCGGCCAGCAAACCCACGGCCACGGCGATGACGGGCAGCCACGCTTCTCCGGGGACAATGCGCCAGGCTTGCAGGTTCAGCTCCTGCATCGATGCCAGCCAGCCCAGCAAGCCGACGGCCGCATGGCCCAGCAGCCAGCCCAGCGCCGCGCCCGTCAATGACAGCAGCAAGCCCTGCGCCAGCAGCAAGCGCAGCAGTTTGGCGGGCGAGGCGCCCAGGGTGCGCAGGATGGCCAGGTCGGTCTTGCGCTCTTCCAGCGCGCCGTACAGCGCCACGAACAGCGACAGGGCCGCCACCAGCAGTACGCCGGCGGCAATCGCCCGTAGCACATCGATGCCCACGCCCAGCAGGTTGAACAGCCGTGCCGCCTCGAAAGCGGGCTGCGCCGCCTGCAGGCGGGCCTGACTGTTCACCCAGCGGGGCAGGCTGATCGCGGCCAGGGGCGACGCGTATTGCACCAGCACGGCCGTCAGTTCGCGCTCGGGCGCGGCGGCTGGCACGGCTGGCTGCTCATCGGGATCCGTTTCATGCACTTGCCATACGGAAGCGACGGGCGTGAGGATCAGCCGGTCCAGCACCGTGCCCGTGGGCGCCAGGATGCCCGTCACCGTGTAGGGCGCGTGTTCGTGCACTTCGCCGCCCGCCGCCAGTCCGTGCGAGCCGGCAAAGCTGGCGCCGAGGGTGGCGCCCGTTTCGCGGGCCGCCCTGGCGCCGAACACGGCTTGCATGGCTTGCGTAAACAGTTTTCCTTGCGCCAGGTGCGCGCCATAGTGGTCCAGCAGCGCCGTCGTGCTGCCGACGATGCGGAAACCGTGGAAGTTGTCTCCCAGCGCGAGCGGAATCGCCGATTTCACCAGCGGCTGCGCGGCCAGCGCCGCCAGCGCGCTGTCGGGAATGTTACCGGTCGGAATATCGGCGTGATACACGGACGACAGGATCAGCTGCAAGGGCGAGCCTTTCGCGCCCACCACCAGGTCGATGCCTTGCGCATCGCGCTCCGCGTGCTCTTCCAGCTGGCTCGATACGCCGAGTATGAACGTCATCATGGCGATGCCGATGGCGACCAGCAGCAGGTTCAGGCTGGACGCCAGCGGCTTGTGGCGCAGGGCGCGCCAGGCCAGGGTGGCCGCGTTCATGCCGCACCCCTGGCGCGGGGCAAGCGCAGCACGAGAGCATCGGGCAGGGCGGCCAGCACCCTGGCGTCGTGGCTGGCAATCACCAGCGAGGCGCCAACTTGCGCGGCCTGGCTGGCCATCAAGGTGACGACGGCGGCGCAGGCGTCGTCGTCGAGGTTGTCCGTCGGCTCGTCGGCCAGGATCAGTTGCGGGCGCATGACGACGGCGCGCGCGATGGCGGCCCGTTGCCGTTCGCCGCCGCTCAGGGCATGCGGGTAGGCATCGAGCTTGTTGGCCAGGCCCAGCTGGCCCAGCAAGCTGGCCGCGCGGGCCGGATCGGGCCGCTGGCCGCTGGCGTAGGCAGGCAGCAAGACATTATCGAGCACGTTCAAACTGGGCACCAGCGCCAGTTGCTGGGGTAGCAAGCCGATGGCGCGGCCGCGCCAGCTGTCGCGCTGGCGTGGCGTCAGGCCGGGCAGGGACGTTCCCGCCACGTCGAGGCGACCCGCCTGCGGCGCCAGGATGCCGGCCAGCAAATGCAGCAAGGTGGATTTGCCGGAGCCGGACGGCCCCAGCAGCAACGCATGGCGCCCGGCGGGCAAGTGAAAGGCGGCGATGTCCAGCACGGGGCAGGCTGGATCATAGCCATAGGTCAGGGAGGCGAGGTGGAGCATGGAATTCTTTCGGGTGGCTAGCTGGCAAAGATTGCTGCACAAATGCAACTGAGCTGCATTATAATTCAAACGCAATAGACTTGCATTTGAAATGCAACCTCCTTGATTGCCAACCTGATCGCCCCATCCGAAAGATACCCATGACCCAACGCAAACTCCCCGTCACCGTCCTGTCCGGCTTTCTCGGCGCCGGCAAGACCACCTTGCTTAACCACATACTGCGCAACCGCGAAGGCAAGCGCGTGGCCGTCATCGTCAACGACATGAGCGAAGTCAATATCGACGCCTCGCTGGTAAAAGACAGTGCCGCAGCGGCTGGCGCAGCCCTGTCGCGCACGGAAGAAAAACTCGTGGAAATGTCCAACGGCTGCATCTGCTGCACCCTGCGCGACGATCTGTTGCTGGAAGTGCGGCGCCTGGCCGCGGAAGACCGCTTCGACTATCTGTTGATCGAATCGACGGGCGTGGGCGAACCGATGCCCGTGGCCGCCACCTTCGACTTCGAGGATGAGCACGGCGACAGCCTGAACGACGTGGCGCGCATCGACTGCATGGTCACCGTCGTCGACTGTGCCAACCTGCTGGCGGATTTTCATAGCGAAGACAGCCTGGAGCAGCGCGGCGAGATCGCGGGCGAGGGCGACGACCGCCAGCTGGCCAATTTACTCACGGAACAGATCGAATTTGCCAATGTCATCGTCCTCAACAAGGTCGACATGGTCGATGCGGCCGAACGCCTGCGCGTGCTGGCCATCTTAAAAGCCCTGAATCCCGGCGCGCGCATCATCGAAACCAACCAGTCCATCGTGCCGCTGGACGCCATCCTGGGCACGAACTTGTTCGACCTGGAGCAGGCGGCCAGCATGCCGGGCTGGGCCCAGGAACTGGCCGGCAGCCACACGCCGGAGACGGAAACGTATGGCATCAGCAGCTTCGTCTACCGGGCGAAGGAGCCGTTCCACGCGCAGCGCCTGCACGATTACATCGCCCAGCCGATCAAGGGCGTGGTGCGCAGCAAGGGTTATTTCTGGCTGGCCAGCCGTCCCGAATGGGTGGCCAGCCTGTCCGGCGCGGGCAAGCTGATGAATATCGAACCCGTGGGCCTGTGGTGGGCCTCCGTGCCGAAGGAGCGCTGGCCGACGGATGCGGCCTCCCTGGCGGAAGTCAAAGCGGGCTGGAGCGAAACGTATGGCGACCGCTACCAAGAGCTCGTCTTCATCGGCCAGGACATGGACCAGGCCGCCATCGAGGCGGACTTGAAGAAATGTCAACTCAACTATACGGAAACGCGCCAGGGCATGGCCGCCTGGCGCAAGCTGCCCGACCCGTTTCCCCAATGGCAACGCATGGAAGAACTTGAAGATTAACCATCGATAGGAAAGCAATATGACAGAACTGATCCCCGTTACCATCATCACGGGTTTTCTCGGCAGCGGGAAAACCACCTTGCTCAAACGCATATTGCAGGGTGATCACGGCGTGCGCATCGCCGTGATTGAAAATGAATTCGCCGCCGAAAGCATCGACCATGGCTTGCTGGTGCAGGACAGCGACGAGCAGATCGTGGAAATGAACAATGGCTGCATCTGCTGCAGCGTGCGCGGCGACCTGATCCGCATCCTGGGCGAGCTGCACGCCAGGCGCGCATCGGGCACCATCGCCTTCGACCACGTGATCATCGAAACGACGGGCCTGGCCGCGCCCGGTCCCGTGGCGCAAACCTTCTTTGCGGAGCCGTCCGTCAGCGAATTCTACATGCTCGACGCCATTTTGACGGTGGTCGACGCGCGCCACGCGCAGCAGCAATTGACGGCGCACAAGGAAGCGCAGGAGCAGGTGGGCTTTGCCGACCGCATCCTGCTGTCGAAGACGGACCTGGTCAGCAAGGATGAGCTGGCCGCGCTGCGGCAACGGCTGATCGCCATCAATGGCCGCGCCAGCATACAGAAAGTGCGTTTTGGCAATGTGCCCCTGCGCGATATCCTGAACATCCGTGGTTTCAACTTGAACGCCATCGTCGAGCTGGAGCCGGATTTCCTGGGAGAATTGGGGCACCGCCATGGGGACGGCGTGCAATCGTTCGTCTACCATCAGTCCCAGTCCCTGGATCTGCTGCAGGTGGAAAATTTTCTCGATGCCGTGGTGCAGCTGTTCGGCACCCAGCTGATGCGCTACAAGGGCATTTTGTATGTTGCCGATCTGCCATGCCGGGCCGTATTCCAGGGCGTGCACATGCTGATGGGCTCGGAACTGGGCGCGCCGTGGCGCGACGGCGAGACGCGCGCCAGCAAGATGATCTTTATCGGGCGCGACTTGCCGCGGGATATGCTGACGCGGGGCCTGGACCGTTGCGTGTCCGGCGCCGCCAGCCCAGCGAGCATGATGGCCGAGGTGATGGCCGGGGAGGCGGCATGAGCGTGGAAGCGGGCTTGCCCGCCCTGGCGCTGATCTTTCTGCTCGGCATGCGGCATGGGCTGGAACCGGATCACCTGGCCGCCGTCGATGGCCTGACTCTGCGCAGCCAGGCCGCATCGCCGCGCTGGGCGCCGTGGATGGGCGCGCTGTTTGCGCTGGGGCATGGCCTTACCGTGCTGGCCATCGTGGCCGTGGCCGCCGCGGCGTCGGCGCAATTCACGCCGTCAGAAACCGTGTTCGGCTGGCTGGAATGGCTGCCCATCGTTTTGCTGCTGCTCATCGCCGGCATGAATGCGCGCAGCTTGCTGGCCGGCGCGCAACTGGCCGAGGTGCGCGGGCGGCTGCTGCCACGCTGGCTGCGGGGCGCATCCGGGCCGCTCGCCGCCATCCTCGTCGGCATGCTGTTCGCGCTGGTCTTCGACACGGCCCTGCAGGCCGCCGCCTGGGGCTATGCGGCCGTCGCGCTGGGCGGCATGCAGCCAGCCTTGCTGACCGGCCTGGTGTTTGCTGTGGGCATGGGCGTGACGGATACCTTCGATGGCTGGGTCACGGCAAAAGTCATGCGCACCGGCCAGATTGACCTCGTGCGCGCCTTCCGGCGCCGCCTGGGCTGGCCCATCGTCGCCATCTGCGTGGCCATGGCCGCCTACATGGTTGCCGGCAAGCTCGATTCCGCCTGGTCGCTGCCGGAAAGCTGGACGGCGGCCCTGGGCGCGGCCATGGTGCTGCTGATGGCGGCCCTGTACGGCTGGACCTTGCTGGGTTTGCGCCGCGTGCGTGCCTGAGGCGGGGGCGTGGGTATAATGGAAAAAAACTGCCGGATTCCACCATGCCCGCACCTGAAATCGTCATTCGCCTGCTGACGCCGGCCGACACCGCCGCCTTTTGCGCGCTGCGCCTGCGCGCCATCCTCGATTCGCCCAGCTCGTTTTCCTCGTCGCGCGAGGATGAGCTGGCGCGCACGCCGGAAGAACATGTGCAGCGCATCGCCGGCGGCCCGTTGCACCGGGCGTTCGGCGCCTTCGATGGCGAACGCCTGGTCGGCTTTGCCGGCTTGCGGCGCGAATCCATGCGGCAACTGTCGCACAAGGCCTTGCTATGGGGCGTGTTCGTCGATGTGGCGCAGCGGGGCAAGGGCGTGGCGCGGCGTCTCGTGAACGCCTGCATCGAGCAGGCCGAGACGGATCCTGCCGTCATGCAAGTGCATTTGAGCGTGAATGCGGAAAACAATGCCGCCTTGCGCCTGTATGAATCGCTGGGATTTATCGCGTATGGCACGGAACCGCGCTCGATGCGCGTCGGCGACTTGTTTTACGACGAGCATCACCTGGCTTTATTGATCAGGTAATGCTGCTGCCGATTACTTGCAGCGCGGGCACAGCCCCTTGATCAGGTAATCGACTTCGCCGCCGCTGAAACCTTCCGGCAACAGCACGGGCGGGGGCAGCTTGACTTCATTGAAGCAGGTGACGTTGGCGCATTTGGTGCACTGGAAGTGCGCGTGCTCATGCGCCTGGTGGCCTGCGCCCGCGCTGAAGCGCCACACCTGGTCGGCACCGGCGATGCGGTGCACCAGTTCATTTTCCGTCAGCCATTCCAGTACCCGGTACAGGGTGACGGAATCGATATCGCTGTCCTGGGACAGCGCCTGCTGGATTTCATGGTGGGTCAGCGAACGGCTTTGCGCCATTAAAAAGTCGAGCACCTTCACGCGCGTCTTGGTGACGCGGGCGTTGGTGTTGCGGATCAGCGATTCGGCTTGCGGTGTAGAAGATGATGTCAACATGATAGGCCTGCTTGCGGGGGATCGGCTGGCGGCGTCATCGCCGTGCCTTTGCCACCCTCTGGGCCGTATCTTAGCATGCGTGCCGCACCGGATGGAACGGCGTCATGGTTTGAACGTCCAATAGCGGCCGGCCACCGTATCGACGGGGTCGAGAAAGCGCTGGTCGGCGCGCGCATGGTTGCGTATCAGATAGAACATATCGGACAGGGCGGAGCGCTTTTCCGCGAAATACGCGTGTTTCATGAAGCTCGTGTCGACCCCGCTGGCATCGATGGTTTCCACGCCCGCCACGATCAGCATGCCGGCGCCGCTGTCGCCCGCCCGCCGGTAGCCGTGCACGGCTTTCGAAGCGGCCAGGGCCAGGTCTTGCGACGAGGCATACAAGGTGACGGGGTTGCGCGCGGCAGCCAGTTTCGGCGCGATATCGTGCTTGAAGATGGCGGCGTCGATATCGGGCGCGGACAGGATGATTTCCGTAATCTTTTGCGCCAGCTGCGGCTGCGCGGCCAGCAAGTCGGCCACGGCGCGCGCCAGGCCGCGGCTGCCCATGCTGTGTCCGACCAGATACACTTGCGCCGCCTCCGTGCTGGCGAGAAAGTCGGCCAGGAAGCTGGTGAGGTGAGGCGTGCTCCACTCGATATTGTTTTCATCGATGGTGTAGCCGGCCACCTCGCCGCGCGACGGCCAGCTGTAGAACACGGGCGCGCCGTCAAAGCCCAGGTCGTAGGCCATCTGTCCCGTGCGCCGCGCCGCATCCTCGAAACTCACGTTATAGCCATGCACGAAGATAAAGGCGCTCTTGCCGGCCGAGGCGCGGATCTGGGTCTTCAAGGCGGCAAAGAAGTTGTCGCGGTCTTGCACCTCGGCCGACAGCAGCACCACGTGCTTGGCCGGGTCGTCGCGAAACTCCTGGCGCCACAGCGACGGCGATTCCAGCTGGCCCATGCGATGGTCGCGGGGGATGCTGATGTCGCAGCTGCCATAGCTGAGCGGGCCATTGCCGCCCATGATGTTGCGTTCGCCGCTGAAGCGCTGGGCCGGCGGCTTGCCCACATCGCGCTGGCGGTCCGTGGCGAAATACACTTTCACCACCGCATAGTTCGACACGACGGCGCCCTGGTCGGCAGTGGCGGGCGACGGGGGAAATGGACGCAGCGGGGGCTGCACTGCATCGAGCAAGCCTTGCGCGGCAAACAGGGTTTCCATGTCATCGGGCACTTTCGCGCTGGACAGGGCGGCCGACAGTGCCAGTTGCAGCCGGGTATCGGCAGGGTCGGCTTCCAGCGCGGCGATGGCGGCGAGGATGGCGGCGGCGCTGTCGAACTTGGCGATGGCCTGCTTGAGCCGCGCATAGTGGCTGGCGACGGCTTCGGGAGCGCGGCCGGGCGCGCCATGCCCGATGCCTGCCACGACAGCGGAAGTGATCAAGTCCATGCGCCACCTGCCTTTCAGGTCAATCTGGATCGAATGTCAATCCATATTGCCATAAAAGCACGCGAAAAGCGACTTGTCCAGCGTCCCATGCAGCGGGCGCGGCTACGGTCAATGCTGCTTGTCGTCGCTGAACTGCTGCGCCAGCGACTGCAGGGGTGCTACCGTCAGACCGCCGCGGCTCACGTGCTCGGGGATGGCCACGCGCACTGGCTTGCTGTGCATGTTGGCGGACGACAGCACATTCGTGGTGGTCTCCGGCGCCGCATTCCACACGGGGTCGACGATGCCTTCGAACACATGTTTCAATTGCTCGCCCCAGGTGTCGCGGATCATGCGGAAATACTGGTTCTTTTCATCGATGGTGACAAAGCGCGTGACGGCCAGGCTGCCCGTCTCGTAGACGAGCAGATCAAGCGGCAAGCCGACGGAAATGTTCGAGCGCAAGGTCGAATCCATGGAAATGAGGGCGCACTTGGCCGCCTCGTCCAGGCGCGTGAACGGGTTGATGACCCGATCGATGATGGGCTTGCCGTATTTCGCTTCGCCGATCTGGAAATACGTGTTTTCATCGTGCGATTCGATGAAATTGCCGGCCGAATACACCTGGAACAGCCGGCAGCGCTCGGCGCCGATCTGGCCGCCTAAAATGATGCTGACATTGAAATCGATGCCGCAGTCGGCCAGGGCCTTCGCTTCGCGCAGGTGCACGGTGCGCACGGCTTCGCCCACGATGCGCGCCGCATCGTACATGCTGGCCACGTTCCAGATGCTGCGTCCGTCCGCATCCACGTGTTCGGAAACGATCTGGCGGATCGCCTGCGAGATCGACAGGTTGCCGGCCGTCATCAGGACCAGCATGCGGTCGCCCGGGTTCTCGAACACGCTCATCTTGCGGAAGGTGCCCACCTGGTCCACGCCGGCATTCGTGCGGGAGTCGGACAGGAAGACCAGGCCTTCGTTCAGGCGCATGCCTATGCAATAAGTCATCGTCGTAAATCAAGTAAAAGGGGTAGCATTTTACACCAGCCGGGCCTGGCAACCAGCTTGCAAGGCCCGGCCAGCCTCATTCCTGCCGTTTACACGGGCACGATCTGCACATCGACCCGTAATGTTTCCGTGCCGCCACCCTGGCGCACGCCGCGCACGGGGGCCGCCGAATCGTAGTCGCGTCCGATGGCCAGGCGGCAATACGCATCCGTCATCAGGCGCGCATGCGTGACATCGATGCTGACCCAGCCCGCGAAATCCGTGTCTTCCGTCCAGGCGTCGACCCAGGCATGGCTGGCCGCGTGGCCCGTCGTGCCCGGATCGATATAGCCGGAGACGTAGCGGGCCGGGATGCCCCAGGCGTGGCAGCAGGCGAGGAACAGATGGGCGTGGTCCTGGCACACGCCGCGCCCCAGCGCCAGCGCGTCGCCGGCCGTGGTGGTGACCATGGTGGCGCCGCTTTCATAGGCCACCTTGCCGACGATGTGCTCGGCCAGGCGCAGCAAGTGGCCAGTGCCCGCCGTCACGCGCCGGTCCGGCAGGCTGGCGGCGCTCAGCTCGAGGATGGCGGGATTGGCCTGCGTCAGCGGTGTCGGCATGGTAAACAGCAGCGGCGACAAGGTATCGACCAGGTTCAGCCGTCCCTTGTGCGGATAGATGGTTTCCACCACGCCATGCGCCACCAGGCTCAGGGAGTGATGGCTGCCGTTGATCGTCAGCATGTGCGACAGATTGCCGTAGGCATCCGTGTAGGCGTGGCACTGGCCCGGCGTGGTGATTTGCCAGGACAGGGCCCGCTGCTGCGGCTCGATACGCGGCGTCAGGTGCAGCTGCTGGATGGTGTAGGCCAGCGGCGCACTGTAGGCGTAATGGGTTTCGTGGCGGATGGTGAGCTGCATCAGGCCGCCAAGGGAACGAGGAAATCGCGGCTGACCCGGTTGCCCAGGTCATAGATGTTTTCCAGAAATTCCGTCAATGTATGGTGCAAGCCCGCCTTCATGATGTCGTCGATATGGCCGAATTTCAGCTCCGCGTGCAGTTTGCCAGCGAAACGCTCCGTATCGGCGGACACATCGTTGCGGATATGCTTGAGGTTTTCCACCACGTCATCCATGCAGGCCAAAAGCGACCTGGGCATGTCGCCGCGCAGCATCAGCAATTCCGCCACCCGCGCCGGGGTGATGACGTCGCGGTACACCTTGCGGTAGATTTCAAAGCCGGACACGGAGCGCAGCAGGGCCGCCCAGTAGTAGAAATCGCGCTGGGTGATGTCTTTCGACGTATCGCGCGCGCCGTGGAACTTCACGTCGAGGATGCGCGCCGTGTTGTCGGCCCGCTCGAGGAAGGTGCCCAGGCGGATGAAATGGATCGCTTCGTCCTTGAGCATGGTGCCCAGGGTCACGCCGCGCGACAGGTGCGAGCGGTATTTGACCCATTCGAAGAACTGGCTGGGGTCCGTTTCCAGCAGATTGCTTTTCAGGCGCTTCTGCATGTCGAGCCAGGTGGCGTTCTGGATTTCCCACACTTCCGTCGTCAAGGTGCCGCGCACGGCGCGGGCGTTTTCGCGCGCGCCCGTCAGGCAGGCGAGGATGGACGAGGGGTTGTTCGGATCGCGCACCATGAAGTCGAGCACGTCGCGCGTGTGGAAACGGCCATATTTGTGGTCATACGCGCTTTGCAGCTCGGAAATACCCAGGGTGGCGCGCCAGCCCTGTTCCGCATCCTGCTCGGACTGGGGCAGCATCGAGGTTTGCATGTTGACGTCGAGCATGCGCGCCGTGTTTTCCGCCCGCTCCGTGTAGCGGGCCATCCAGAACAAATGATCGGCGGTGCGGCTCAGCATGCTTTTTCTCCTGCAAACACAGATGTTGGTTCCAGTACCCAGGTATCCTTGGTGCCGCCCCCTTGCGAGGAGTTGACCACCAGCGAGCCTTCGCCCAGCGCCACGCGGGTCAGGCCGCCGGGCACCATGGAAATCGTCTTGCCGGACAGTACGAAGGGGCGCAAATCGATGTGGCGCGGCGCAATGCCGGCCTCGACATACGTGGGGCAGGCGGACAGGGCGAGCGTGGGCTGGGCGATGTAGCCGCCCGGATTGGCCAGCAGGCGCTGGCGGAAATCCTCGATCTGCGCCAGGCTGGACGCCGGCCCCACCAGCATGCCGTAGCCGCCCGCGCCATGCACTTCCTTGACGACGAGTTTCGCCAGGTTGGCCAGCACGTACGACAGGTCGGCGCTCTTGCGGCACTGATACGTCGGCACGTTGTTGAGTATCGGCTCCTGTGACAGATAAAACTTGATCATGTCGGGAACAAAAGGATAGATCGACTTGTCGTCGGCCACGCCCGTGCCGATGGCGTTCGCCAGCGTGACTCTTCCGGCGCGATACACGGACAGCAGGCCCGGCACGCCCAGCGACGAGTCCGAGCGGAAGGCCAGCGGATCGAGGAAATCGTCGTCGACCCGGCGGTAGATGACGTCGACGCGCTTGGGCCCGCGCGTGGTGCGCATGTACACCGAGTTGTCGTTGACAAACAGATCCTTGCCTTCGACCAGCTCCACGCCCATTTGCTGGGCCAAAAACGCGTGCTCGAAGTAGGCGGAGTTGTACATGCCGGGCGTCATGACGACGACGGTCGGGTCATCCACGCCCATCGGCGCGACGGAGCGCAGGTTGTCGAGCAGCATGTCCGGGTAATGGTCGACGGGGGCGATGCGGTTGCGGGCGAACAGTTCCGGGAACAAGCGCATCATCATCTTGCGGTCTTCCAGCATGTAGGACACGCCGGACGGCACCCGCAGATTGTCTTCCAGTACATAGAATTCGCCCTGGCCGGCGCGCACGATGTCGACGCCGGCGATGTGGGCGTAAATGTCGGAGGCGACGGAAATACCCTGCATTTCCGGGCGGTACTGGGCATTCTTGTAGATTTGCTCGGCGGGGATGATGCCCGCCTTGATGATGTTTTGCTCATGATAAATATCATGGATGAACATGTTCAAGGCTTGCACGCGCTGTACCAGGCCCGTCTGCATCTGCGCCCATTCCGTGGCGGGGATGATGCGCGGGATGGTGTCAAACGGAATCAGGCGTTCCGTGCCGGCATCGTCGCCATACACGGCGAACGTGATGCCGACCCGGCGGAACGTCAGGTCGGCTTCGGCCCGCTTGCGGGCGATGGTCTCGGGGGATTGCTGCTCCAGCCAGTTGCTGAATTCACGATAGTGTTCACGTACCTTGCTGTCCGTCCCCACTTCATTTGCAGTCATTTCATTGAAAAAATTTGCCATGTTGTGATTTCCCTTGAGCCGTGTCTATGCATAGCTCAGCAGGAAGCGTGCCAACAAGGCAGGCGTGAACAGGTGTAAATATGACCACTTTTGTGGCGTCGCGCCATTGCTTGCACCAATTCGGTGCGCTAGGCGTCACTCTTGGGGACGTCGGCGGGCTGGACGAAGGGGCGGCAATCGACGGGCACGTCAAAGATGAAGCTGGTGCCTGTCTCGGCCGCGCTGTCGACGGCGATGCTGCCGCCGTGGCTTTCCGCCACGCTCTGCACGAAGGGCAGGCCGATACCCCAGCCTGGCGCGGGGCTGTCGTTCTCGCGGCGCAGGTAGTCAAAGATGCGTTCGGCCTGTTCCGGCGCGATGGGCCGCCCGCTATTGTGGACGGTGACGATCAGGCGTTCGTGGGTCGCTTCCACGTGCACGCTGATGGGCGCGTCGTCGCCATACTTGAGGGCATTGCCGAGCAGGTTTTCCAGCGCGCGCCGCAGCGAGTTCTCGCACCACCAGCCGATGACGGATTGCCCGCTGACCTGGCATTTGCCCGGCCGCTGCAGGTTGACCTGGCTGGCCACGGCGTGCACCAGCGGCAGCACGTCGAACTGGCTCAGCACCAGCGGCAACTGCTGGCCCTGGTGGTAGCTGAGGCCATCGAGCAATTCCTCGATCATGCTGTCGAGCCGCTTGCTGTGCTCGACAATCTTGTGCGCCAGCAATGTCACCCGTTCCGGGTCGGCTGGCCTGAGCAGCAGCTGGGCGCTGGTGCTGATCACGGCCAGGGGATTGCGCATGTCGTGCGACAGGCCGGCCGCGATACGGCGCCGGAAGCCTTCGTGCATGCTGGTAAATTCGCGTATCGATTCGCGGATGCCCGAGTCGATCGACACATTGATCACCTGCCAATCCTTGCTGCGCAGGGTGATGCCGGACTCATGCGCGGTGGCGGCGAAGCAGTCGCGGAAGATCTGGTATTCCTGGATCACCTGTTCCGGGCCGTAATTGGTCATGCGCGCCCGTTCATTGCCATGCACGGCGGGCACGTTGCTGTTGCTGGCGGCGTTTTCGCGCGGGTGGCCCGGGGTGAGGGCTTCGGCCAGGTTGTCGAAAAAGGCGGGCAAGGTATTGATGAGTATGGGCGTGAGCAACTGGTCGGCGCCGCGCACCTTGGCGCGCACGCGCTGTTCCCAGGCGCTGAGGACGGCGTCGCGCATGGCAAAGATGCGCTGCGCGCGCTGCAATGGCTGGCGTGCGCTGGCCTGGCGACCCGCGTGATGATCCGTGGCAATACTCACCTGGACTCCTGACTGCAATGACTATGCTTGCGATAGTATGCGCCAATTCAGCCGCCGGGGAAACGCCTTATTGTCCAGTATCGGCCTGCCGCAGGGCCGCATCGAGGCGGGAAAGTGAGGCAGACCATTCGGCCAGCGAAAAGTTCTGTGGATCATCATGACCATTCGCAAACCCTGTATCGATGACGGCATGGAAGGCGGGGATCAGCCACGTGCCCCTGCGCACGCTGGCGGCGATATACAGCAGGGCAAGCCGCTCGTATTGCGCAGGCGTAAAGCCGGGATCGGGCGCCAGGCCATCGTTGCCCTTGCCGCCGCCGGGCACCGAGTTGCGCGGCTGCACCAGCTCCACGTGCAGGAACAGGCCCGTCAGCGACGGCTTGTCCTTTTCCAGCTTGCTGGCGTAGCTGGCCGTGCCAAAGTCGCGCACCTGCAAGGAGCCGCCCAGGCGGTTCACGTAGACATGGCCTTTCGGACCGCCGCCCAGCGCCGGATTGCGCAAGCTGAAGTCGTTGAAATCCCAGCTGGCATCGTTGATGTGGCCGGGAATGGCGTCAAGCAGGAAATTCGGGTAGCTGGTGTCGTGGATGACGAAATAGCGGGCCATGGGCGCGGCCAGCCGGCCCACGGCGCGCGACAGGGGCGCGTCGACGGCGCCGCCCACATCTGCCTCGGCGATGCCTTGTTCCGCCAGCCAGGCGCGCAACCTGGCCGGAGCGATGCCCGTGCGCTGGCCGATGCGGGCGGCAAGGAAGTCCGGCAGCGGCACACTCTCGCCCAGGCGCGCATACAGTTTGACGGGGCGCAGCAAACACGTGGCTTGCGCCAGCGCATCGCCCTTGAAGCCGCTTTTCCAGGCAGCATACGGGCAGGCGGCTTGCTTTTGGGCCGCGGCAGGCAGGGACAGGCAAAGCAAAAGCAGCAGGGCAGGGAATCGTTTCATGTCGGCATTGTCGCCGAAGCACGGCTTGCGGCACAGGTGCGCACGCGGAAAAAAAGCTGCCCGAGGGCAGCTTTTCGAAGTACGACAGGGGCGCTGCCTTTAAAATGCCACGCTGGCCGATACGACTACGGTGCGCGGCGCGGCCAGCACCAGCGAGCCGATGTTGAAGGACGACACGGCCGAGGACCAGTAATTGCGGTCCGTCACGTTGTCCACGCGGGCGCGCAAGGTCACGTCACGGCCCGCCACTTGCGTCAGGTAGCGCGCGCCGATGTCGAGACGGGTCCACGATGGCAGTTGCTTGGTGTTGGCCTGGTCCGCATATTGCGTCGAGGTGTAGATGGTGCGGGCGTTCAGGGTCAGGCCTGGCGCGCCCGGCACGTCCCATTCGCCGCCCACGCTCATCTGCGTTTCCGGTGCACCGATGGGTTTCTTGCCATTATTCGTGGCCACGTCGGTATTGCTGAGCTTTGCATCGAGCCAGGTCAAGCCGCCCAGCAGGCGCACGCCCTGCATCGGCGTGCCGAAAATCGACAGTTCCAGGCCACGGTTGCGCTGTTCGCCATCGAGTTCGGCCCGCTTGCCGACCACGGCCAGCAACGGTTTGGCCGTGCTGAACAGGGCGGCGCTCATGCCCAGCTTGCCTCCGTCATACTTGACGCCGATTTCCTTTTGCTTCGATTTGTACGGCGCGAACACGTCGCCCATGTTGTCGACGTTGAGCTGCTGGCCGTTTTCCATGTACGTTCCCGTGGCCGCTGGGCCCTTGACCAGTGCTTCGATGTAGTTGGCGTACAGCGACACGTTCTGGTTCGCCTTGAAGACGATGCCAGCCACGGGCGTCGTGGCGCTCTCGTCATAGGCCTTGCCTTGCAGCGCCGAGGTGTTGTAGTCGTAGCCGGCATCCTTGATCTGCTGGCGGCGCAAGCCCACGGTCAGCAGCAGCTTGTCGTCCAGGAAGGCCATGGTGTCGGCCAGAGCATAGCTGTTGAGGATGGTTTTCTGGGTGATGCGCGGGTCGCTCATGATGCCGCCCGTGTAGGGCGTTGGCGGCGGGGTCACGCTGATTGGCGCGTAAATGTTGGTGGCAAACTTGTCGCCGATCGCATAGGCGTTCTTCGCTTCATTCCAGTGCCCGGACCAGCTTGCCACCAGGGTGTGCTTGACGGCGCCCGTAACGAGCTTGCCGCGAATGCCCAGTTCGCCCGTGCGGATTTCCTGCTTGCGGGCATTGTCGAAGCGCGACACCGTGGCGTCGCCATTGATCGAGGTCAACGAAGGCTCGGCCAGGCTGTTGGCTTCCCTGGTCGAACGGGAGCCAAACGCGGCCCAGGCCACGACATCCTTGGCCAGGTCCACTTCGGCGCGCGCCGTACCGAACACATCGTGTTCCTTCGAATAGCTCCATGGCTGGGCAAAGTTCTTCGAGGCATCGGGCGCGGATGGCAGCACGGCCACGCTGCCAATGGCGACGGACGGGCGCGGCGATGTCAGGTTGAAATTCTGGTAGCCGGCATCGGCCGACAGGCGATAGCCGCGGCCGCGGTAGTCGAGGCCCAGCGAGAACATGCCCACGTCGTGGTCTTCGCGCTTGATGCCGGTCTCGCCCTGGCGCTTGGCGGCGTTGACGCGCACGCCGAATTCCTGGTTCGCGCCAAAGCGGCGCGCCACGTCGATGGCCGCATAGGCGTGGCCGCCCGATTCCACGCCCACCGTCAATTCCGTCAGCGGCGTGTTGCCGGCGCGCTTGGGCATCAGGTTGATGGCGCCGCCGATGCCGCTGCCGCCAGGCGCCGCGCCGTTCAGGAAGGCGCTGGCGCCCCGGAATACTTCCACGCGCTCGAGCAGTTCCGGCGACACATATTGACGGGGCAGCACGCCGTACAGGCCGTTATACGCCACGTCGTCCGAATCGAGGGCGAAGCCGCGGATCACATACACTTCCTGGAAATTGCCATAGCCGCGCGACATGCGCACGGCCGGATCGCTCTGCAGCAGATCGCCCACGCTGCGCGCTTGTTGGTCGGCAATGAATTGCTGCGTGTAACTGGTGCCGCCGAATGGCGAGTCCATCATGTCCACGGCACCAAGAATGCCCATGCGCCCGCCGCGCGCCACCTGGCCGCCCGCATACGCCTTCGACAAGCCTTCCGCCGACGCATCGGCGGACGCATTGACCACCACCGTCGGCATACTTTGCGCGTCGCCGGCCGTCATGGCGGGAGTGGTTTGGGCTTGGGCGGCGGCGCTGGCCAGCAGGAAAGCGGCCAGGGCGAACGGGGTAGGGACGAGGTGGAAGGTGCGCATGGTGTTGTTTGGATATTAATGAGAATGATTATCATTATATTCCAGCGTGGCGCGCTGCGTGGAAAAGTGTGAGAAAGTGATGAAAAAGTCGCCATTTGTACAACAGCCGGTATGCGAAGGCACTGGAATCTGGCGGAAAAAGGCGCGCCAGGCGATACCTTGTGGATTTATTAATGCCCATGATCAAGTTTCGCTAGAATGGGGCATCGCGCCCGGCGCCCACAGGAAACCGCATGCCATTGCAACGCCATCTACAGTCCGCTTCCATGCGCATGCGGGAGGGCTTGAGCCTGAAAGGCGCTGCCGTCGCGCTGATCCTGGCCATGCACGTGCTGGGCCTGTATTTTCTGCTCCTGCCGCCGCGGCAACTCAAGCAATACACGGAAGTGGCTTTCATGACCTTGCTGCCGCCCCGGCCCACGCCGCAGGCGCCACCGATGGCCTTGCCTTTGCCGATGCCTGTACCGCGCGCGCGGGCAACGGCGCCGCCCGCCGCGCCGTCCGCCATCCTCGAACCATCTCCCGTAATAGTGGAAGCCATCACCGTACCGGCCGAAGAGCTTCCCGCCGTGCCGGCTACGGCCCCCTCGACGGCAGACTTGCGCACGCGCGCGCGGCTGGCCGCGGGCGCCGCCGACAAGGCTCTGCGTAGCGAGCTCAAGCAAGACCAGCCATGGTTGGCCTCTGCCGGCCTGAAGAGCGAAAGCACTTTCCAGAAGCTGGTTGCCTCCGCCTGGCGCGGCGGCCCTGTCATCCGCGTGGAGGAATTCCTCACGGCCGATGGCCGGCCCGCCACGCGCGTCGTCAGTGCCGGCGGTGCCACGTGCTTTGGCATGGCCGAGAATCCCGGCTCTGGCGCCGACCCGGCCAGGACGGGCGGCAAGGTGAAACGCGTGCCTTGCCCGGGCTAAAGACCGCATTCGGCACAGGGTTATCACGGCGATTGCGGGGCAGTCATCCCCGGTAGGGCGTCAAATATGCTAAGTTGCGTCTGCAATTCATGTGACACGACCCAGGACGCCCATGCTCCCCGAACTCCTCATCCTCGCTCCCAGCCCGTCGGCTGCCGTCAACGCGCAGCTGGAACAGCAATATACCTGCCATCACGCCTGGCAAGTGCCGGCGCAGGAACGCCACGCCTGGCTGGCCGAACGGGCGCCGTCCATCCGCGCCGTTGTCACGACGGGCGCGCTGGGCTTGAACGCCACCGACATGGCCCTGTTACCAACGCTGGAAATCGTCGCCGTCAATGGCGTCGGACTCGATGGCGTGGCGCTGGACCTGGCGCGCGAGCGCGGCATCGCCGTCACCACCACGCCGAACGTGCTGACCGATGACGTGGCCGACGTGGCGCTGGCCTTGCTGCTGGCCAGCGCGCGGCATATCGTGGCGCTCGACCGATTCGTGCGCGATGGCGGCTGGGAACGCCGCGAAGCCATCGCCCCCGCGTCCAGCCTGCGCGGCAAGACGGCCGGCATCTTCGGTTTCGGCCAGATCGGCCAGGCCATCGCGCTGCGCCTGGCCGCCTTCGGTATCCACGTGCGCTACTTCCAGCCGCGCGCCATTGCCGGCACCAGCGTGCCGCGCGCCGAATCCCTGCTGGCCCTGGCGCAGGAAAGCGATTACCTGATCGTCTGCGCGCCGGGCACCCCGGCCACGCGCAAGATCATCGACCGCACCGTGCTCGACGCGCTGGGACCGCAAGGCACCCTGATCAATATCGCCCGTGGCGCCCTCATCGATGAAGAAGCCCTGATCGCCGCCTTGCAGGATGGCCACTTGGGCGCGGCCGGCCTCGACGTATTTGCCGACGAACCGCGCGTACCAAGCGCCTTGCGCGCCTTGCCGAACGTGGTGCTGACGCCGCACGTGGGCAGCTTGACCGTGGAAACGCGCCATGCGATGGGGCAACTGGTGGTCGATAACCTGGCCGCGCACTTTGCCGGTTTGCCGCTATTGACGCCAGTAAAATGATAACGCCCGGGATGAACCGTTTTAATCAAGCATGAATGAAAGAGTAGCTATGGAATTGACAAAATCGCTGTTGCGCACGCGCGGCGGGCAGGACAGCGGCAAGGTGGGCATGATCGAGCTGTTCTTCGATCTCGTGTTCGTGTTTGCCGTGACGCAACTGTCGCACGGCTTGCTGGCGCACCTGAGCGCCATGGGCTGGCTGCAGACGGGGCTGCTGCTGATGGCCGTCTGGTGGGTGTGGATTTTCACGTCGTGGATCACCAACTGGCTCGACCCCGAGCGCATTCCCGTGCGCATCAGCCTGTTTGCGCTGATGCTGGGCGGCCTGATCATGTCCGCTTCGATCCCCGAGGCGTTCGGCACGCGGGGTCTGGCGTTCGCGGGCGCCTACGTCGCCATGCAGGTGGGGCGTCCCCTGTTCGCCTGGTGGGCCGTGCGCCATGAAGCGCTGTCGCGCCGCCGCAATTTCCAGCGCATCGCCCTGTGGGCCGTGTTGTCCGGTATCTTCTGGATCGCCGGCGGCGTCGCGTCGCCCGAGCAGCGCATCTTCTGGTGGGTGCTGGCACTGGCGATCGACCTGGCCGGTCCCTGGATGCAGTTCGGCCTGCCGGGCCTGGGCCGCTCGACGACGGCCGACTGGGATGTCGATGGCGGCCACATGGCCGAACGCTGCGGCCTGTTCGTCATCATCGCCCTCGGTGAATCGCTGCTGGTGACGGGTGCCACCTTCGCCGGCCTGGAATGGACGGCCAGCAACTGGCTGGGCTTCCTGTCGGCCCTGGTCGGCAGCATCGCCATGTGGTGGATCTACTTCGACACGGGCGCCGAGGCGGGTCACCACCGCATCGCCCACTCGAAAGACCCGGGCCGCATCGCCCGCAAGGCTTACACGTATATCCACGTGCTGATCGTGGGCGGCGTGATCGTTTCCGCCGTGGCCGATGAGCTGGCCCTCGTGCATCCGGACGAAGCCAGTTTTGCCGGCATCAGCGCCTTGCTGGGCGGCCCGATCCTGTATTTGCTGGGCAATGCGCTGTTCAAATGGGTCAGCAGCGAGCGCGCCGCGCCGCCGCTGTCGCATCTGCTGGGCATCCTGATCATCCTGGCGCTGATCCCGATGGCGTATGGACGGCTGTATGCGCCCCTGACCCTGGCCTGCATCACCAGCTGCGTGCTGGTATTGGTGGCCGTGTGGGAACATATGGCGCTGCGCCGTCCGCCACCGGATATCGATCCCTGACGTCTGTCACCCTTGGCCGGGCGGCGTGATGCCGTCCGGATCGCTGCGCGCATCGAGCTGCAGCTGTAAGAATGCCAGGTCCAGCCAGGCGCCGAACTTGGTGCCCACCTGGCGCATCAAGCCCACTTCCTCGAAGCCCAGCTGCTTGTGCAGGGCGATCGAGCCGGTATTGCCCGCTTCGATACCCGCCACCATCACGTGCTTGCCCAAGCCGCGCGCCCGCGCGATCAATTCCACCATCAAGGCCTTGCCGACACCGGCGCCGCGGCGATCGGCGCGCACATACACGGAATGCTCGACCGTATGGCGAAAACCCTCGAATGGGCGCCAGTCGCCAAACGCGGCGTAGCCAGCGACATTTCCTTCCGCATCGATGGCGACCAGCACGGGATAGCCGGCCCGCTGGCGGTCGGCCAGCCAGGCGGCGCGGTTGGCCGCATCGACCGTCCGTTCATTCCAGATGGCCAGGGTATGGCTGACGGCATCGTTGTAGATGGCCGTGATGGCCTCGATGTCGCCCGCATGGGCATCGCGTACCTGCATGTTGCTCTCCTTCCTAGTCGTCCACTATAATGGACAAATCATAGATTGCCTCTCACGCCTTGTCCAATAAAATCCGAATGAAAGCCGGAATGAAATCCAATATATGTCCACTAAACCAGACGAATTGAACCAGCGCATCGGCGCCAGGGTGCGCCTCGAGCGGGAAAACCTGGGCTGGTCGCTGACGGAACTGGCGGCCCGCTCGGGCGTATCGCGCGCGATGGTGCACAAGGTGGAGCGGGGCGACTGCAGCCCCACGGCCACCTTGCTGGCGCGCCTGTCGGGCGCCTTCGAGCTGAGCATGTCCGAACTGATCGCCCGCGCCGAGATGCGTGCGGGGCGCTTGCTGCGCAAGGCTGAACAACCCGTGTGGATCGACCCGCAGAGCGGCTATGTGCGGCGGCACGTGTCGCCCGCGTCCGACATGCCGCTCGACCTCGTGCACATTAGCTTGCCGCCGGGCGCCGTGGTGGCCATGCCGGCCGCCGCCTATGTGGCGCGGCGGCAACTCATATGGTCGCTCAGCGGCAGCCTCGTCTTCCTTGAAGGGGAGACCCGCCACGTGCTGGACGAGGGCGATTGCCTGGAACTGGGGCCGCCGGCCGACTGCGTGTTCAGCAATGAAACGGCCACCGCCTGCACCTATGCCGTGGCCGTATTGAAGAATGGCTGAAGTCAAGCCAGCGCCGCGGCGCGCAGCTGGGCAATGAAGGCGCGCGCGGCGGGCGCCTGTTCGTGGCGGCGGAAGGCCACGGCGATTTCCGAGCTGATCTGCGGCCCTGCCAGTTCGCGGAACACCACGCCGGGCAATTGCACGCTGGCCATCACCGAGTGGGGCACGATGGCGCAACCGACGCCCAGCGACACTTCCGTCAGCACGGCCACCAGACTGCCCGGGCGCGACACCACCTGCGCCGCAAAACCGCCGCGCCGGCTCGCTTCCAATGTTCCCAATTCCTGTTCCGGCACGATGAATGCCTGCTGCGCCAGCGTGGCCGGCACCGCCACATCCAACAGGGCCAACGGGCTGTCGGCTTGCACGGCCAGCACGAAGCGGTCGCGCAGCAAGACCACGCTGTCCAGTCCGTCCGGCAAGCGCAGGGGCGGGCGCACGAAGGCCAGGTCGACGCGGCCCTGGTCCAGCAAGCCGGGCAGGGTATCCATCGCGTATTCGCGCGCACCGATGTGGATGCCCGGGTGGCTGGCGCGAAAGCGGGCAAACTGGTCTTGCAGCACGCCTGAGTAAGCTGCTGATGCGACATAGCCGATTTCCAGCCGTCCCAGTTCGCCCCGTCCCGCGCGCCGCGCCACTTCCTGCGCCTGCGCCAGCTGCGCCAGCGCGCGCGCAGCCTCGATGACGAACAATTCCCCGGCCGCCGTCAGCGCCACGGCGCGCTTGCTGCGCTGGAATAAACGCGTGCCCAGCAGCTGTTCCGTTTCCTGCACCTGCTTGGTCAGCGCGGGCGGCGAAATGCCTAGTTCCGCGGCGGCCCGCGCGAAGTGCAGGCTGTGCGCCACGGCCAACACGCAGCGGAAATGCCGCAATTCCATGTCTTTGACTATATTCACCATCAGTGAATTATAAGGCGATCATCTTATAACAGGAAATAATACAAGCCTGCTTACAATCGAGGCATGAAGAATACCAACTGGACCTTATATACGTGCTCGGGCGTGTGCGCCCTGATCATGCTCGACACCAACGTCGTGGCCGTCTCCTTGCCGTCGATTGCCCGTTTGCTGAACGCCAGCTTCGTCGACGTTGAATGGGTGGTCAGCGCCTACATGCTGGCGTTCGCCTCGTTCCTGTTGCCCGCCGGCAGTATCGCCGACCGCTTGGGACGGCGCAGGGTGATGCTGTTTGGCCTGGCCGTGTTCGCGCTGGCCTCGCTGCTGTGCGGCCTGGCGTGGACGCCGTTCGTGCTCAACGTGGCGCGCGCCGTCAAGGGCCTCGGCGCGGCGCTGCTGCTGACCTCCGCGCTGGCCGTCATCGGCCACACCTTTCATGCGGAAAAGGAGAGGGCGCGCGCCTGGTCCGTGTGGGGCGCGGCCATGGGCGTGGCCATGACGGTGGCGCCCCTGCTGGGCGGCCTGATCACGAGCGCCATCAACTGGCGCTGGATTTTCTACCTGAACCTGCCAGTCGTGGCCATGTTGATGTGGCTGGTAGGCAGGCACGTGGATGAGTCGAAGGACGCCTCCAACGCCAGCTTCGACCCGCTCGGCGCGGCACTATTCTCCGCCGGCCTGTTCTGCATCATCTGGGGCCTGATCGACGCCAGCGTGGCGGGCTGGTCCAGCCGCGCCACCGTGCTGCGCTTTGTCGCGGGTGCGGCGCTGCTGGCCGTGTTCGTGCTGGTGGAGCGGCACCAGCGCGCCCCGATGGTCGATTTATCCCTGTTTGGCCGCCGCGTGTTCGTCGGCGCCGTGCTGGGCATGTTCGGCTATGCCATCGCCGCGCAAGTGATGATGACCTTTTTGCCCCTGTATCTGCAGAACGCCTTCGGCTTTTCCGCCGTGCTGGCCGGCTGCGCCATGCTGCCGTTTGCCGTCGCCATGGTGGTGCTGTCGCGGCTGGCGCCACGCGCCATGCGCCATCTGGACGACCGTGGCATTCTGGTGACGGGTTTGCTGATCGTCGCTGTCGGCAACGTGGCCACAGCCTTTGCCGCCGCCAGCCTGCAGTATGGCTGGGTGGCGGCCGGCATGATTGTCACGGGCGCGGGTGCGGGATTGCTCAATGGCACGACGCAAAAAGCCATCCTGGCCTGCATCCCGCGCGAGCGTACGGGCATGGGTTCCGGCATCAGCACCACCACGCGCTTTGTCGGCATCGTGCTGGCCGTGGGCGCGCTGGGCGCCGTGCTGGCCATGCGCACGGCCGCCTCGTTCGAGAAGCTGGCGTGGCTGCACGGCTTGAAGGCGTCGCCCGAAATGATCGGCCGCATCGTCGCCGGCAACGCGGCCGAGGCCTTCGGCCAGCTGCCGCCCGCCATGCAGGCCGTGGCGCAGGAAGCGGCGCGGCACGCCTTCATCGATGGTTTTGCCAGCGTGCTGTACCTGGCTGGCGGACTGGCGGCCACGGTGGCGGCGCTGGTGTTCGTGCTGGCGCGGCCGCTGGAAAAATTGTAACTGTTCAGCAATATTCAGATACACGGCCTCTGCTTGTAATATGATGCCATCGAGCAATACATGGCAATCATATAACTACCGCGGGAATTGCATGCGCAGAAAACGCATTATCGTCACGAGCGTGCTGGTCGCAGTCATCGGCGTGGCCGCTCCCCTGAGCCTGGCCTTCTATCTGTCGTCCGTGCGCGCCGAGCAGGGCGAGCAGGAGCGCCTGCGCCTGCTGGCCGGCTACGCGCTCGAGCGCGCCCACCGGTCGATCGCCTCGGCCAGCATGGCCCTGCGCAGCGCCGATGCGCTGGACCTGGCGCCGTGTTCGGAAGCCCATATCCAGCAATTGCGCCGCATCACCATCACCACGCGCAGCATCGACGATATCGGCTATGTGGAAAACGGCTTGCTCAAGTGCACCTCGACCGGACTCGAGGAAGAGCGCATCGCCATCACGCCCGCCGACTTCACGCTGGACAATGGCATGGGCATCGATTTCAACCTGCGCCCCGTCGTCAGCGGCGGCAAGCGCATGGTGGGACTGACTTACCGCGCCTATAAAGTGCTGATCGATCCCGTGCGTTTTTCCGACGTCATTGTCGACAGCGACATCCAGATGGCCGTGGCCATCGGCAAGGAAGGCGTGCTCGACACCTTGCACCATCCGGACCCAGCGCAGGTGCAAGCCTTGCTTGCCGGTCTGCCGGCGGCGGACGGCGCCACCCCGGACGGCAGCATCCATGCGATGCTGTACCGCGATGGCTTGACCGCCGTCATGATCGAGCCACGTAGCAAGCTGAACGACAGGCTGCGGCGCGAACAGCTGCTGCTCTTGCCGCTGGGCCTGCTGATGGCCGCCTTCATCGTCGGCATCGTCGTGTGGCTGTCGCGACGCCGCCTGTCGCTGATGGGAGAATTGCGCATCGCCATCGACCGGCGCGAATTCTTTGTCCATTATCAACCCATCATCGCGCTCGACACGGGCATATGCGTGGGCGCCGAAGCGCTGATACGCTGGCGCCGCCCCGACGGCAGCATGATACGGCCCGACCTGTTCATTCCCGTGGCCGAGGAAGGCGAGCTGATCTTGCCCATCACGGACCAGGTCATCGATTGCGTCATCGCCGACATGCGCACCGCGCTGCTGGCCGACCGCGAGCTGCACATCGCCATCAACCTGTGCGCCAGCGATATCGAAACGGGCCGGGTGCTCGACGTGCTGGAACGCGCGCTGGACGGTAGCGGCATCGAGGCGCAGCAGATCTGGCTGGAAGCGACGGAGCGGGGTTTCATCAACGTGGAAGCGGCCCGCGCCACCATCGAAAAGGCCAGAGCCCGCGGCCATGCCGTGGCCATCGACGACTTCGGCACCGGCTATTCCAGCCTGTCGAGCCTGCAAAACCTGCCGCTCGATGCCTTGAAAATCGACAAATCGTTTGTCGACACCATCGGCACGGATGCGGCCACCAGCAGCGTCACGCCGCACATCATAGCCATGGCCCGCACCTTGAACATGCTGATCGTCGCCGAAGGCATCGAAACGCAGCAGCAAGCCGATTATCTGCTGGAACGCAAAGTTGAATTCGGCCAGGGCTGGCTGTTTGCGAAAGCGCTGCCGGCCGCCGAATTCCTCGCCTTCTACCGGGCGCGCCGGGCGCCATCTTCCACATGAAGCAGCCACGTTTTCCCTACCCATTGCAGCCGCTGCGCGTACCGGGCGGCTGGCATATCACCGTCAATACCCTGTTCGAGGTGGACCCGGGTCCGGAGACCATGCAGTGGTTCAGCAGCGCGCTGCTGCTGTGGGGCAGCTGCCGCGACACGGGTTACTGCTTCAATTCGCATTTTGAACCTGAGGACGATCCGCAAGGCGAATTCGTGCTGGAGATGGGCAAGGTGGCATACGACCGGCACGGCAAGATCGTCCAGGGCAGCGACGCCTTCCTGGGCGAGTTTCGCACGCGCAGCAAGGCGGCGTTTGTCGCCCGGGTCGAGCAATTCATGCAAGACCCGGCAGCCTGAGTTTTACGGTTTGCGCGGCAAGACGACGTCCTGTCCGCCTTGCTTGAGGACGGCGCTGGCGATCTTGCCCGCGGCATCGCGTGTAAACGCCAGGTCCGCGTCGATGGCGCGGAAGAAAAATTGGTCTTTCGCGCTGGCAAACAAGGGAGCGGAACCGACGCCCGTGCCGGCCGCTTCCAGGCCATGCTTGCCCAAGGTCACCGTCAACGTGAATTTCTTGTCCAGCGGATACTCGCCCACATATTCGGCCAGCGCGGCGCGCGGCACTTCGATGGCGGCTTGCGGCTTTTTCAGCGGCGGCAGGGGCGTGCCGGGCAGCAGGGCGGACAAGCCCAGCGCATCGACGTCGCGCGCCGTGTTCGTCAGCACCACCACGCCCCGCTTGCCGTCCGTCGTAAACGCCGCGTAGCTGGCGTAGCCGCCCGTCTGGCCGCTGTGCCAGGCGTAGGCATGGTCCTGTTGCTGCTCCAGCAGCCAGGCCAGGCCGATTTTCGTATCGCTATCGGGCGCCAGCGGCCGCTGCGGCTTGATCGCCAGCGCATACGGGTGCAGCGGCTTGAACATGTACGCTTGCAGGTAGGCGACCATGTCGCGCGCGCTCGAGTACACGCCGCCGGCCGGCGCCACCACATTCAAATCCCAGGCGGGCGTAAGCTCGCCCGACAGCAGGTGGCCGGGCGCCAGGCGCGCCAGCATGCCGGCCGAAGGCGTGTTCGTGGTGGAACGCATGCCCAGCGGCACGGCGATGCGCGAGTGCAGCAGGGCTTCATAGCTGGTGCCGGCCTGCGTGGCCAGGGCCGTGCCCAGCACGGCATAGCCGATGTTCGAATAGTCAAATGCCGTGCCCGGCGCATGGGGCAGGTGATAGGCGGCAAGAAACTGCCGCTGTTTTTCTGCCGTGTAATCGGCATACGGATTGGCCGGGTCCTTCGGCACGAAGTTGTCGGGCAGGCGCGGTAGCGAGGAATAGTGCGTGGCCAGGTCGAGCAGGCTGATCGTCTTGCCGTCGAAGGCAGGCACGGTATAGCCCGGCAATAACGCCGCCACCGGTTCGTCGAGTTTCACCTTGCCTTCGACGACGGCATCGGCCAGCAGCAAGCTCGTCATGGTCTTGGTAATGGAGCCGATCTGGTAGACGGTATCGGCGCCCGGCTTGGCGCTCTTGCCGGCATGAATGCTGCCAAAGCCGTAGACGGCGCTGTCCCTGCCGTCGATCACGGCGATGACGATGCTCGAATGCAAGCCCGTGCGCGTCAGTTCTTCCGCGCGCTGGCGCACGGCGTTGTCCAGGGCAGGGGCGGCCAGTGCGGCGCTACTGGCGAGGCAAAGGGGGAGAAGGGCGAAAGTGGGTGTCATGAGGAAACCTTGTCCAGAGTGGATCGAATGCACGCCGGCGCCTGGATAAGGTCTCTGGCATGCCTGCTGAAGGATACGGCCCCAACATGAAGGCTGTCTGAGTTTTATGGCTGCCGGTATGGCAAGGCTTGCGCTTGCTCAATGTTCAGCCAGTGGCGCTTCCAGCAGGCAGGCCAGCTGCGCGCGCATGCCGCTGGCCATGCATTGCAGCAATTCACCGCGCCGGCGCGCATCGGCGCGCTTCTTCGACGGCACGTCGGCCAGGTCCGGCGCCCGGTAGGGAGCGCAGGGCAGGTGATAATTACCGTCGCGCATGCGCAAGGCGTGCAATTCCTGCCATGCCAGGTCGTAGTCGGCGGCGATATGGCGCCGGCGCCGGGCATTCAGGGCGATGCGGTTGTCATTGCTGATCAAAAACACGTTATTGCAGGCAAAAAAATCGCCGAAATCGCGCAAGGCCGTCACCATCAGGTTCTTCGGGCGGCAACCGTGCAGCGCCCGCGTGGCTTCCTTGACGGCCAGCTTGCCCGCTTCCGAGCGCAAGCCTTGCAGCGCGCCCAGCTGCAAGGACACGCCATCGGCGCGCGGCACGAACAAAAAGCTGGCCAGGTAGAAGGGGTGGCCATCGCGCGTCAGGCGAAGGCACAGTTCGCCTTCGCGGTAGCTGTCGTGGATGGCCGTCAGCTGCAGGCGGTACAGCGCTGCATCCTTGCCTTCGAACGCGGCCAGCACGACGGGCTGGCGCGCGGCCCGCTCGACCAGCGCGCGGGCGCCCGCTTGCCACAGGAAGCGGTAATGCCCTTCCAGCAAGGCCAGGCGATCCGTGCAACCGAGCTGGCGCGATGCGTATGGACGGTAAATCTTGAAGCGCAAACAAGGATGCAATTGCGCCAGGGAACTCAAGCCGGGCATGCTGCCCAGGAAGGCTTGCCAGCGCGTGCGCTGGCGGGGAAAGAAGAGGGCGCCCAGCGCCGCTTTCAGGCGGTGTCCGCTGGCAGGGTGTGGCAGGGCGGCGCCGTGGCGCAGGGGTAAAGCGATGTCATTCATGGTTCAGCCGGAAAATGGCAGGCGCTGCACAATGAGAGCCTTGCCAATCTGAATGCTACGTGGGCCAGGTGAATTTCATATTAAGAAACCTGATGCCGGCCCACCCGGGGCCAACATTTAGAGGATGACAACTAAATCATTGCCCGCTGGCTACACGGGCTTTATTCTGCTTGCCTGATTAATGACTAAGGCGCCCATGAATCACCGCCAATTGCTTGCCATTCCCATGCTGCTCGCCGCACTGGGCGTCCAGGCGCAAGACCGCACGGCCGATCCCCTGGGGCCCCTGGCGCAATGCATCAACCGCAGCCAATTCCAGTTCAGGCAGCAGGACCGCTTGCCCGCGCACGTGACGACGCGCAGCGTCAAGCTGGCAACGGGAGAGGGCCAGGTATCGGTGGCCGATGGCTACCGGCTGATGTTGTTCCACAAGAGCAGCTTGCCATTCGTGAATCTGAAGATCGAACGCAGCGCCGAAGGCCGGTTTGCCGCCGACCGCGACACCATCGTGGCGCAAATGCAGCACATGTCGGCCACCAGCAAGCCGCCACAGCTGGTGCTGCTGGAAACGGACACGCGCCAGGGCGTGGAAGTGCTAGGATTGAATAACCCGAATATCACGCAATCGTCCGGCGTGATCAGTCTGTACACGCTGCTGCATGACGCCAGCGGGACGGTCGCCACCGCCTATCTGCTCAATCAGCCGGCAGACAAGCGGGCATTCGCGACGGATGCGCAGTACCAGGCCTTGCGCGACCAGTTCATCGCTACGCTGGTCGCCTGCATGGCCAGTCCTGCGCAGTAAGGCGTGTGCGCATTGAAGGAGATGCCAGCCATGAAAAAAGCAGAACCGGGCACGCCGCCCCATGAAGAAGCGCCCAACACCGCATCGGCTGCCAGCCAGATCGACGCGAAAATCGCCTCGCTGGCGGACTGGCGCGGCAAAACCCTCGCCAGCGTGCGCGCGCTGATACGCCAGGCGGATCCTGAAGTGGTGGAGGAAGTCAAATGGCGCGGCGTGCCCGTCTGGTCACACGCGGGCATGATTTGCACGGGCGAAACGTATAAGCTGGCCGTCAAACTCACGTTCGCCAAGGGCGCCGCCTTGCCCGATCCGGCCGGCCTGTTCAATGCCAGCCTGGACGGCAGCACGCGCCGGGCCATCGACCTGCACGAAGGCGCCCACCTCGACACCGCGGCATTCAAGGCGCTGATACGCGCCGCCGTGGCGCTGAATACGGCGCCGAAACCAAAACGGAATTCTACTTGAGACATTATCTGTATATCTGGCACGATCCGGCCGAGCGCATGCTGGTCGCTTCCGGCATCGAATTCAAGGATTTTATTCCTGCCCTCGGCAAGGCTGGCGGCATCGTGCTGCGCAAGGGCAGCGCCGGGACGGCCAGGAAACCTGCCAGCTACCAGACCATGGCGCGGCAGCAACTGCCAGCCCTGGTGCAAGAAGATATCGCTGCCTGCGGCAGCCATGCCTGGGCCGATTGGCAGGGCATGCCGCCCGCTTCCCAGGATGCAGGCGTTGCCGCGATGCTGGACCACCGTGGCGCGCTCGCGCCGCTGCCAGCCTTGCGCAGCCGCTTTCTCGCCTTTGCCCACGACGACGGCTGGTATCTGAAACTGTCGTATGCGGCATGGGACGAGGTGGCGGCTTTGCTCGCCGGCGCCATCCCGCCGGCCTTGGGCACGCTCGATATGGATGCGCTGCAACGGGGAGGCGACGCTTATTGGCTGCAAGACGGCGTGGTCCAGGTCGAGCTGAAAACCCACGATATCGACAGCGTGCTGAACCGCCGCCTGTAAGGAATGGATAGTACGCCAGCCATGTGCCTGATTCGCCCCTACGCCAGCACGGACATGCAGCCCTGCACCGCCATCCTGGCCCTGGCCGGGCGCGACGCCTTCGGTCCTGTCGCCGGCAGCGCCACTTTCACGACGGCAACGCAGGGCGAAGAGCTCCTCGTTGCTGAATGCGATGGCTGCGTCACCGGTTTTGCGGCCGTGTACACGGGCGACGCCCCCGATTACTTCCTGCACCACCTGTACGTGCACCCGGCGCACAGCGGCATGGGCATCGGCGCGCAACTGCTGACGGCCGTCGTGGCGCGCTTCGGTCCCCGCCTGAGCCTGAAGACGCAGTTGGCCAATACGGGCGCGCGGCGCTTTTATGCGCGCGCGGGCTGGGTCGAAGATGCGCAAGACAGCGGCGTGGACGCCATCGGCGCGTGGATACGGGTGCGCTACCGGCAGTGAGGCATGCTGCGCATACTCGTCCCCGTCCGCCGTCATGGGACAGGCGAAATAATGTGGCAGGCCTTGAAAGCTGGCGATGCCCGTCCTGGGGTCATCATTTAGAGTCCAGGCTATTGGACGGGCTCAAACATCACGCTTTGCTATCCATGAGCAGGGCCAGCCTGGCCGCCATGCCGGCATTGTCGCGCAGCAAACCATCTCTCTCCTGCGCCAATACTTCCATTTTCTGCTGTGATGCTTGCCCATTTTCCGCCAGCATGTCGAGCTGCCGGTCTTGCGCGGCCAGCGCCACCTTGGCGTCGTTCAGCGCCAGCAGGGCTGTATCGAGCTTGGCCAGCAGGGCGTCGGCCGACGCGGCCGCCTGCAGATACTGAAATTCGAACTGGTCGCGCTCGGGGCGCACGGTGGCCAGTGCTTCGCGGTCTGCCGCCGCGTCGTCAGCAAGGCGCGCGTGTTCCGCCTGCAACTGCGCCAGGCGCATGTCCTGTTGCACCAGGGTCGCTTGCTGTCCCTGCAAACGCTGCTGCAGCTGCGCGTTGTCCTGTTCCAGCCGGCTGATTTGTTGCTGCGCCTGCACCCGTTCCTCGCTGCGTTGCGCGGCGGCCGCTTCCTGGTAATGGTCGAACTGCGAGCGCACCTGCGCCAGTTGACGATTGAGCGCCGCGATTTCCTCGCCACGGTCGGCCAGCCGTTGCGTCAAGCCTGCGTTATCGCTGTGCAAGGTGGCCAGGGTGACGGCGCGGAAATGGTGCTCTTCCTTCAATTGCGCCAGCGCATGCTGGGTGGCGCGCAATTCCTGGGTGAGGGCGGCGCGCGCCTCCGTCAGTTTCAAGCGTTCGTTTTCCGTCTTCTTCAGTTGCGCCAAAGCCGCGTCGAGTTCCGCGCGGTTCTGCTGCATGCCCGTTTCCAGCTGCTGCGCCACGTCGCGCTGCTGCTTCTCATAGACGCCGCGCATCGCCTCCATCAGCTCGGCCGGCAAGCCTGCCTCCGTTTTCACGGCGCCCGTGCCCTGGAACTCTTCCTTCCAGCGCTTCAACAGGGGAGCGATGGTGCTCTTGCTGCCCGTGCTGCCCAGCGCTTCGCGCACGCTGTCCACCGTGGGATTGCGCCCATCGGCCGCGACGATTTGGGCTGCTTTCATAACATCAGAGTACAGAATGCCGGTACGGGCCATAAAACCACCTATGAGCGAAATTTAGTAACGTATTACATGATACGTAATACTGGATAATATTACGATATAAATTTTCATGATTTTTGTAAAATATAAGTCTCGATAAGATCGCTTATCGCGGGTTATGGGGGTGGTTTGCATGGTATTCTGCGTATTTCCCAGTACACCAGCCCGATTTCAGCGATTCCATGCCCGATTTGCCCCTTTCCAAACGCCGTGTCGCCGCGCCCAAAAGCGCCGCCTTGGCTCCTGTGCCGTTACACGGCGCCCTGATCGATGCCGAGCTGGCCGCGCGTCACCAGGCGTTTCTTGCCGCAGCCACGTCCGACAACACGCGCCGCACCTACCGTTCCGCCATCCGCCACTTCCAGGCCTGGGGCGGGGCGCTGCCCGCAGACGAGTCCACCGTCATCCGCTATCTGTTGGCATATGCGGACAGCCTGAACGCGCGCACCCTGGCCCTACGCCTGACAGCCCTGTCGCAATGGCATGTGTACCAGGGCTTTGCCGACCCTGCGTCCACGCCCACCGTGCGCAAGACCCTGGCCGGCATCGCCCGCCTGCACGGCAAGCCGAAGAAGAAGGCCAAGGCCCTGCCACTGGAAGACCTGGAGCTGATCGTCGCCAGGCTGGCCGCGCTGGGCAGCGTCAAGGCCTTGCGCGACAGCGCCTTGCTGCAACTGGGATTTTTTGGCGGTTTTCGCCGCAGCGAACTGGTGGGATTGACTGTGGAAGACGTGAGCTGGGAGCCGCAGGGCATGGTGATCACCCTGCCACGCTCGAAAACGGACCAGTTGGGGGAGGGCATCGTCAAGGCGATCCCCTTCGGCGACGGCGTCTGCTGTCCGGCCACGGCCTTGCGCGCCTGGCTGGCCGCGGCACACATCCGCACGGGGCCGTTATTGCGCACCGTGAATCAGTGGGGTCATGTGAGCGTGAAAGCGCTGCACGCGAGCAGCATCAACACGATACTCGAAGGCTGCGCCAGGCTGGCGGCGCTCGATTACGTGCCGGAACTGTCCAGCCATAGCCTGCGCCGCGGCATGGCCACCAGCGCACACCGGGCCGGCGCCGATTTCCAGGCCATCAAGCGCCAGGGCGGCTGGCGCCACGACGGCACCGTGCATGGCTATATAGAAGAGGCGGGGCGCTTCGAGGAAAATGCGGCGGGGAGTTTATTGAAGGCGAAGAGGAAGCCGGCGGGCTGAGGGCGCCTGGCAACCTCCGGTATTACGTAGATGCTACTTCGCTACGCTCCATTTCCAACTCGGTAGCGGAGCTTAATTGCGCCACAATGAGAGCGCTCAGATCAACGTCCGCACCACCATCGGATACGTCCACGCAGGTATCGATAATTAGCTGAAAACAGTTGTCGCGTATCTCCCGCGTGTCTAAATCCAGCGGCGGAGGCGCCAATAACGCGATTTCCAGTCCCAGCGCGAAGGCGCGATACGCCGGATATTCCTCGTACTTCCCTTCCTGGTCAGGCGAGAATCTGATACCAAGTGCCTCGGCCAGAACGACAACAGTTGCTTCGAATGACAGCGTTGGCCGAATGTTCAGACAAGCCGTAAAATAGCTTCCACTTTGAAAATGGCGCATGCAACCTTTGGTGTAAATTTAAAATGCATGGCCTCTTGCCACGTCAGGTTGGGACATCCGCTCCTGGCCGGCTGAAGCCACCTCAAATGCCATACTTGTTCTGAACGGCGGCCTTAAGCTTAGCCTGCGGCAAGCCTCCTTGCTGCCAAAACGCAAAAAAATACTCCAATGTTTCGGCAGAAACGCCCATATCCATAGGATGCAACACGCAGATGGCAGTTCTTATTTTCAAAACGTCTGGCTCCTCCGATTGATCTCGCCCTTCAATTGCTCGCCAGAGGCGTACACGCTCCGCAATGACTTCCTCCGCCATCGCCGCGCCGGTGATGAATCGAGTCGCCACAGCTGCGGCTGACTTGGCAACCTCAGGCAATTGTGAAGTCACGCTTCCTACCGCCTCAATCATGAATTGCTGAGCTAACAATTGTTCTGCAGGGTCATCCAAGTCCACCGCAGATGCGATAGCATCAAAAAGTTTATTATTCAACATTTGCATTAATTTCAGTGATTGCTCGATGCCCACATCGGGGCCGCTTCAGGTCGGTTGCGGTCGGTGGCGACCATCCGAAATTATTCCTCGTCACGCAATTGCGCCCGAGCTTTTGACAGCGCTTGACCATATTCCATATTAAATTAAATGGAGCTACAGATTTCTTCTCAAAAATGCAGCACAAATTCCAGAGCGCCCTTTGTTCTGCTTGGTCTATTATGTCCAATTGGCCTGAATCAGAGTAGCGCCTCAAAAAATCAAATAAAACAAGGGCCTCATCAGCAGTAAGTGTTATGTGAACTTCAGAATTTGTATGCTCGTTCATATGATGTAGATTCGCGCTTTATCTTCGTCTGTAAATGGCCGAGTGCCGCTGTTGGTGGGTGACGCATATGCCTTGTTTTTTCTGCTTTTGGCCGAACTCAGCCTAAGTCTTCAGAACAGCATTTCAACGCAGTTCGTCAGTCTCTCCGAATATGTTTGCCATGTATGGCATTGTTGATTTTTTGAAAAGAAAAAAACAGGAAAGTGATTTTACGAGGCGTTCCTGGACAGCAGCTTGACGAAATGAATGCGCTCCCTGCTAGGATCGCCAAAGTGCTCCACCAGCCGTACCTGGTATCCATTGCGGATCAGCAAACGCAGCATGGCGGGATAGCGGTTCATCGATTTCACCGTGACGGCCGCAAAGCCATGTGCGCTGGCCCAGGCTTCCTGGGCTTCCAGCAGCCGCTGCGCCAGTCCCGTCTTGCGGTGCGCGGGCAGCACGCCGCCGAGCCAGCTATACAAGGAGCCATCCTCGACGGCATATCCCAGCTTGCAGCCGACGGGCTGGCCGTCCGCTTCCGCGATGAGCACCAGCGCACTGGCGGGCAGCCGCTCCTGCAACTGCGCCAGGCTGCGCCGCTGGTCGAATTCGGGTATCGCCTGCAGCACGTGCCAGGCTTCCGCGATGCTGCCGGGCCGTATCATGCGGCCGCTTGTTCCCGGGGACGGATGATCATGCAGGTGGCTGTCGCGTGCGCGTACACTTTACCGGCTTCGTCGCGGATCGTGCCCTCGGAAATGACCAGGTTGCGTCCCGCATTGATGACCTTGCCTTCAGCGTAGACCGTCACGTTGAAGGGCAGGGGACGGCACATCTTGATGTTCAGGTCCGTCGTGCCGTAGCTTTCGCCGGCCGGCAGGACCGTGTGCGTGGCGCAGCCCGTGACCGTGTCGAGCACGGTAGCGGCAAAACCGCCGTGCACGCCGCCCATGGGATTGGTGTGCGTTTCATTTGCCGTCGCCGTGAAGATGACACGGCCATGTTCGACCGTCTGCGCATCCATGGGCATGGTCTTGGAAATGCCGGGCCGGGGGAACAGGCCTTGCGCAAAAGCCTGCATCAGTTGCAAGCCGGTCATGTCGTTCGGGTGCATGGTAACTCCTGTGGTGGTGATGTGGGATGGGTCAGACGTCCTGCGCAAAACGCAGGCGCGAGGCGTGCAGCAGGAAGCGGGCGACGACGGCCAGTTCTTCTTCGCTGAAACCTTGCTTCAGTTGTTCATTAAGGCTGTCGAGCAGGGGCAGGGCGGCAGCCAGCACCTCGCCGCCCCTGGGCGACATGTGGAGGGTGCCGGCGCGCGCGTCGAGCGCCGACTGGCCGCGCACGATGAGGCCGTTTTCTTCCATGCGCGCCACCAGGCCCGTGACGGCCGAGTTTTTCAGTTGCAGCGCGCGCCCCAGATCCTTCAACTGGCAGCCTTCCTCGCCCTTCAGGGCAAACAGGGCGACGACTTGCGTGCCGGAAAATCCAAGTTCGCTGCTGAAGACGGCATCGGCCGAGCGGAACAGGTTCTGGCGAGCCAGATTAAGCAGATTGAACAGGCGCGGCGAACGCTCGCCCATCGGGCAGGCGGCGGTTGTATCGGGGAGGTCAGTATTGGTACGCATGCGGAGTATACTACTACGTATGCGTAATAAATCAAGCAGATATTGTCAGTCCCGCTGGTGGCGTCCGATGTAGCGGGCTCGCGGCCGTATCAGGGCCGCGCTGGCGGCTTGCTCAGCGGCATGGGCGATCCAGCCGGCCGAACGGGCCAGCGCAAACATGCTCATGCCCGCGCCTTCTGGCCAGCCGAACGCCAGCTCCATCGCGGCCAGCGCCAGGTCGGCGTTCGGCTTGGTATCGAGCAGCTCGCCTGCCGTGGCGCACACGGCCAGGATGGCGCGCAGTTGCGGATGCGCGTGCGACAGCGCCGACAAGCGCTCCAGCAGATACGCGGCGCGCGGGTCGCCATGCGGATACAGCGGGTGGCCAAAGCCGGCGAATTCCGGCGCGATGGCCGCGTAGTATTTGCCGATGGCGGCCCTGGCATCCCTGGCGTCTGGCGCGGCCAGCGCCTGCGTCAACATGCGCCTGGCGGCCGCACTGCCACCGCCGTGCTTGTCACCAGACAAGGCCGCCAAGCCCGCGCCCAGCGCGGCCGGCAGGCTGGCGCCCGTCGAAGCGACGCAGCGCACGGCAAAGGTCGATGCATTCAATTCATGGTCGGCCAGCAGCACGAGCGCGGCTCGCAGCAATTCAGGCTGCTCCGCGTCGGCGTTCCACGCATTGGCCAACTGCTGGTGCAGCGGCAAGGCGGACGGCGCCGTCTGCAGCAGGGCGGCGGCCAGGATGCGCATCAGTTCGGGGCCATATTGCAACATGGCCGCTGGGGCGGGCTTGGCCCCCAGCATGGCCATGGCAAGCATGGCGCGCGCCAGCGGCGTGGCATCTTGCCCGCTGGCCAAACCTTGCGGCAGGGCAGGCGCGTCTTGCCGGAAATAATCGCTTGCGCCATCGTCCCACAGCAGCCCTGCGGCCGCTTCCAGGGTCGCGTGTCGGGCCAGCGCTGTCGCATCGCAGCCCCGGTACAGCAATCGGCCATCGAGGATGTGGGAAATCCGCGTCTCCAGCACGGGCAAGCCCCAGTGCATGGCAGCCACGGCCGTCTGGCCGCCGCGCTTGGCGTCATTCTTGCGCGCCGCGAGGCGCAGCACGTCTTCCTGCGGATAGCGCTTGCGGCGCGACGTCCCATTGCTGACGGAAGCGAGCAAGCCACGGCTCACATAGGAATACAGGGTGGGCAGGCTGACGCCCAGCAGGCGCGCCGCGTCAAGAGCGGACAGATCGTTGTTCATGGCGGCCATTGTAGCGTTTGTCACTTTATATTGATTGATGGAATCAAGATTGACGGCCCGGGTGGGGCGTCACTAGACTCATGCCTTTCCCGGAGTATCCATGAGCACATTTACCATACGCACCCTGCGTCCGGACGACGCCGCCCCGTTACTGGCATTCGAGCAAGCCAACCGGGCCTGGTTCGAGCGCCATATCGACCGGCGCCCGGACGCTTTTTACAGCGTTGACGGCATCCATGCCCACGTCGCGCAATTCCTGGACGAGCACGCACAGGGCCGCATGCACCCGTGCGTCATCGTCGGCGAGCAGGGGCAATTGATCGGCCGCGCCAACCTCAAGGACATTGATCTGCAGCAAGGCGTGGCCGAAGTAGGCTACCGCATCGGGCAACAGCAAGCGGGCAAGGGCCTGGCCACGGCCGCGCTGCACCACCTGATCGCCCTGGCGCAAGAGGAATGGCGGCTGGCCAGCCTGTGCGCCTATGCCATCGACGGCAATGCAGCATCGATCCGCGTGCTGGAACGCTGCGGTTTCGTGCAGGGAATTGCCGTGCCCGATATTGCCATCGTGGAAGGCAACGTTGTCGATGGCCATGCCTATGCACTGGATTTGCAGGCGGCTGGGGTAGACTCTGTCCTGCTATAAAACCAAAGTTGCCAAACATGAATCACAAAACTCCAAAACGCATCGTCGTCATCGGCGCCGGCATCGTCGGCGCGTCGCTCGCGTATCACCTGGCCAGCAAGGGTGCAAACGTCACCGTGGTCGAGGCGGGCGGCATCGCTTCCGGCGTGACGGGCACGTCGTTTGCCTGGATTAACACGTCGTGCGCCGGACAGGACCCCATCGCGGCCCTGCGCGGTGGCGCCATCGCCGCCTGGCGCCAGCTGGAAACGCAGGTGCCAGGCTTGACGGTGCGCTGGCATGGCGCCTTGTCGTATGGCACGCAGGATGGGCGCGTGTCGCCCGAATCCATGTTGGTAGATCGCGCGCGCATCGCCCAGCTTGAGCCACATCTCAGGCAGCCGCCGCAACAAGCCGTCCACGAGCCGGAGCAGGGTGCCCTCGATGCCGTTGCCGCCACGCATGCGTTGCTGGCAGCGGCCCAGGCACTTGGCGCGACCGTGCGCACGCACACGCCCGTGCTGGGCTTTGTGGTCCGGGACGCGAAGGTGACAGGCGTGGAAACGGCCGTGGACGTCATCGATGCGGATGTGATCGTATTGGCGGCAGGCACGGGTACCGCTGTGCTGGCACAGAAACTGGGCGCCAGCCTGCCCATCCACGCCTCGCCCGCCATCTTCCTGCGCTACACGGCGCCGCCCGGCCTCGTGCGCGGCATCATCTCCAGCCATGCAATGGAAGTGCGGCAAGCCGAGGATGGCACCATGCTGGCGGCGGAAGACTATGTGGACGACGCGCCGGAAAACCAGCCCGCCGCCATGGCGCAGCGCACGGCCAGTGCGATCCGCAGTGAACTTGCGGGCGCCGATTCCATCGCCCAAGAATTCGCCTGCGTCGGCCTGCGCCCCATGCCGGTCGATGGCGTGCCCATCATCGGTTACCTGTCGCAGGTGGAAGGAGCATACGTGTGCGCCATGCATCCTGGCGTGGTGCTGGCCGCCATCGTGGGCCAGCTTGCCAGCGGGGAAATCGTCACTGGCCAGCCGGCGCCGGCCTTGGAAGCTTGCCGACCCGCGCGCTTTCTGGCGTGATTGTGCGCTGATTCCTACGGCACTGGCGTCACAAACACGGGCAGGATGAACGGTGCTTGCTCCTGCTCATCGCCTTCCTCCGACGGGGCCTGCATGTAATCTTCGTTGCGCCAATCCCCGTTCACCACCCGGTCGGCGATCAGAGACAAATCCTGCGTTTCGCGCACCTCGCAGCGAAACGGCAACCGGCCATGCGAGCGCGACACCAGGCTGAAGCGCAACTGGCGGCATTGCGCATCGTGCCAGCAATAGAACAGCATCTCCTCGCCAACGAGCGCGCTGCTGCGTGCCGCGATCAATTCTCCGATGAATGCAACGATATCCGTCGCATGAATCTGCGGCGTTTCCTCGTCCGTGGGCGAAAAGCTCCACATATTGGTCATCGCTTCGTGATTGATATTATCGGGATCAATCTCCACGGCATCGTCTTTCGCCATGCTGAACCAGTTGTTAACGACGGTTGAGTGCATCATGTAAAGCTTTCAGTACTTATTGTATTTATTTGCGTATCACCGGCTGGATGATGCCGACGCATCCATTCATCCGCGACATCGCCCATGGTTTTGGCGGCGCCATCGCCTATCCAGGCCATGAAATCACGGTCCAGTTTGAATTGCGGCCCGCACTGGTCCAACAGGAAGCGCCGGACGTTTTGCGTGTTTTTATAGTGGGCGTCGACGACCGTGTGCCGGTTAATGACGCCGCCGTGCCAATTGAAATCCATGCTGTTTCCTTTGTTTCATCTTTTGGCTATATTCTCATGCCATCGAAATGCCCGCGCCAGCTTTTCCTTCATTTAATGAGCAGGACTACCGTAGTACGCCTTAGCCCCGCGGCCCATCCGCCAGCAACTCCGCCAGCCTCGTCGTCAGCCACAGACTCGTCTCGCTGAGTTTCTTGCCATGAATCGACAGTCGCCGCACCGGCAGGCGCGACAAGGCCAGGGCAGGGCACGGCACTTCCTGCAGATACCCTTTGTAATTGTCGTAGTTGGCGATGTTCAGGGGGAGAATCGCCCAGCCCAGCTCGTCCGCCACCATTTCCGCGATGCTGTAAAAACTGTCGGAAAACCAGACGGCGGGGCTGAAGGCGTGTTCGCGGTTCAGCTCGGAATCCATGATCAGCTGGCGGTAGCGGGTCAGCTCGTTGCGGCTCACTTCCTGGCCGTGGGCCATCGCATGGCCTTTGGCGACGAACACGCCTTGCGCCACGCTGCCGATGTGCTGCTGTTCCAGCACGGGGGAGATGGGGCCGCGGTCGAAGTGAAAAGCCACGTCGGCTTGCTGCTGCTCCACGTATTGCGCCACCTCGGACGCCGTGGCGTTGAGCATCACCAGTTCCAGCGCCGGGTAGCGCGCCGCCAGTTCCTTCACCAGCGTGCTGATGGCCAGGTAGGGCAGGGCTTCGTCCAGGGCCAGGGTCAGCTGCGCTTCGGGAGCGGCGCTCAAGAGCTGGGCGCGCAGCTGCAATCGCTCGGCCTGGCGCAGCAATTCGCACGCTTCCAGGTGCATCACCTTGCCCGCTTCCGTCAGCACAGCGCTGCGGCGCGAACGGTCGAACAGTTCCACGCCGAATTCCGCTTCCAGCAAGCCGATCGAGGTGCTGACCACCGATTGCGCGCGGCCCAGCCGGCGCGCCGCGCCCGAGAAAGAGCCGGCCGCGACGGCCGCCTCGAAGTAGCGCATTTGTTCCAAAGTCCATTGCATGGCATCCACCTATCTGTTTTACAGATGGATTTTAACTTGAATGCCATTCAGGGGCGACATAAAATGCATTTACATTTTCAACAACACGAGATCCGCCATGAAAAACGCTCAAGCCCATACCCCCGCCATCAGCTTCAGCTGGTGTCACGACGCCACCGCCGAAGATGCGCTGTGCAAGCTCTACCTTGATAACGTCAGCGCCGACTATATTTCCCATTCGGAGCTGCAGGGCGAGCGCGCCGATGCGCCCGGCAACTGGCGCGCGGACTTGCCTGAGGTGATCCGTGGCGAAATCCGCGCCGCCCTGTCGCATGACTGGGCACACGGCGATTCGACCCTGCTGGCTGTCGCCACTGCCGGCGACGATATCGTCGGCATGGCACTCGTCTCGATAGACACGCGCCAGCGCGCCTCGAAATCGTTCGCCGCGCTGGACGACTTGGTCTTGCTGCCCTCCGTGCGCGGCAGCGGCATCGGCAGCCAGCTGGTGGAGTGGGTAGCCGACGAGCTGCGCAGCCACGGCATCGCCCGTCTGTTCCTCGAATGCGGCGCGCACAACCTGACGGCGCAACAATTCTTCCAGGGCCGCGGCTTCAAGCAAGTGTCCGTCGTCATGCTGCGCGAACTCGACGTGCCAGCGGTAACCGCCGCCGTGGATGACAAGGATGGCGACCGTGGCTGACGCCCGCCGCCCCCGACAAGCCCAGGCCCGTGGCAGCCTGGAACGTAAATATTTGCGCAGCACCAAATTCATCCAAACCGATAGTTGTTAAAAGTTATACTAAATCCATGAGTTGTTTATGCATCCAATGAAAAAATGGCTGACGCTGGCCATCGTCTCCAGCGCCCTGTTCCTGATCGTGGTCGACATGACCGTGCTCTACACCGCCTTGCCCGCGCTGACGCGCGACTTGCAGGCATCCTCTTCGCAAAAACTGTGGATCATCAACGTGTACGCGCTGGTCGTCTCCGGTCTGCTGCCCGGCCTCGGCACCCTCGGTGACCGCTTGAGCCACAAACCCGTTTTCCTTGCCGGCCTGGCCGTGTTCGGCATCGCCTCGCTGTGCGCCGCCTTTTCGCCCGCGCCGGAATGGCTGATCTTTGCCCGCGTGCTGCTTGCCATCGGTGCCGCCTTGATGATGCCGGCCACCTTGTCCATCATCCGCCTGACCTTTACGGACAACCGCGAGCGCTCGTTCGCCATCGGCGTGTGGGCGGCCATCGCTTCCGGCGGCGCCGCGTTTGGCCCCGTGCTCGGTGGTTTCCTGATGGAACATTACTGGTGGGGTTCCGTCTTCCTGATCAACGTGCCCATCGTACTGCTGACCCTGGTGCTGGCCGCCGTCGTGCTGCCGAAACGGGCCGGTAACCGCGACAAGCCGTGGGATCTGAAGGGCTCGCTGCAAATCATGATGGGTCTGCTTGGTGGCGTGTATGCGATCAAGGAGCTGGGCAAGTCGCAGCCCTCGTATGCGCTGGCCGCTGCCTCGTTTGCCGTGGGCGCGTTCTTCATGCTGAAGTTCGTGCGCCGCCAGAAGCGCCAGGCCAAGCCGCTGATCGACTTCGCCCTGTTCCGCGAACTGCCGTTTTCCAGCGCCGTGGCCGCCGCCATGGTGGCCTCGGCCGCGCTGATCGGCATGGAACTGGCGCTGAGCCAGCACATGCAGCTGGTGCGTGAATTGTCGCCGCTGGAAGCGGGCTTGCTGCTGTTGCCGCTGCCGCTGGCGTCCGTGTTTGCCGGGCCCTTGACGGGTTTCATGCTGCCGCGCGCCGACAAGGCCAAGGTACTGTGGGGTTCGCTGCTGCTGTCCGGTATCGGCATGGCATCGTATCTGGTGCTGCATGACGCCGCCGTTTCGGCCCAAGTGGCCAGCCTGGTGATCCTGGGTCTGGGCCTGGGCGCCGTCATGACGGCCGCATCGAGCGCCGTGATGCTGAACGTGGCGCCACAGCAAGCGGGCATGGCCGCCTCGATCGAGGAAGTGTCGTATGAGCTGGGTGCCGTGATCGGCGTGACCGTGCTGGGCACCATCTTGTCGGCCGTCTACAGCGCCACCCTGGTCATCCCGGAAAGCGCGGGCCTGTTGCCGAATGCCCATGACACCCTCGATGCGGCGCTGCTGGCCGCCGAGCAATTGCCGGCCGAACTGGGCTTGCAAGTGTCGGAACTGGCCCGCTCGGCCTTTGACAAAGCGTTTATTGTCGTGCTGGCAACGGCTTCCGCCATCCTGATGGCGGCCGCGGCCACCATCCGCCACCTGCATCTGCGGGCGCGCCGCGCGGTCTGATAGTTCAGCGCAACAGCGGCGCCACCTTGTCGCGCAAGACCATCCATTGGGCGTCGTGCACGGCCTGGTTGGGGTCGTGTCCGGCGCGTTTCACCAAGGTAAAATCCTTGGCCGGCGCCGTGATGCTGTCGAAGTAGGTGCGCGCGATGGCGGGCGAGGTCAGCAGATCCGCTTCGCCCATGATGAAAAACACGGGCAAGTCAAAGCGCGTGCCCAGCGCGGGCAGGTCGACCTTGGCGAACATGCCGTCCCCTTGCATGCCGATGAACTGGATGTACGAATAATCATCGGCTGCCTCGGCCGCTGCCAGGGCTTGCGGCGTGGCGTAGAACGGCGCCGGCTGCCACCAGTGTTTCGGCGGCGCATCCGTTGCCAATCCCTCATATTTGCGGTCGAAGCGGCGCAGAATGCCGAAGTTGTGCGGATCGCGCCAGGGCGGCGCACCGAGCCCTGTCAGCTTGTCCACCGTGGTGGTATCGCCGGCCGCTTGCGCCAGCGCAAGCACTTCCCGGTACATGCCGGTTTCGTTGGCCCGCGCATTGACCACCTGCGCCGTGCCGATATACGCGTGGAACAGGTCCGGCTGCGCCTTGGCCATGTGCACACCGAGGATCGAGCCCCAGGAACTGCCCATCAAAATGACTTTCCGCTGGCCCAGATGCTGTTCGATATAGCGGGCCACGGCGATGCCGTCGTCGCGCATCTGTTCCACCGTCAAGCGCACATCTTCAGTGGGCTGCTGTTTTGCATACGTCATGCCTGCGCCGCGCTGGTCCCACTGCACCAGGGTGTAGTGGCGTTCCCAGCCGGCATAGATGGCATCCGCGTAGGGACTCAGCGCATTGCCGGGGCCGCCGTGGATGAACAGGATCACGGGATTGCCGCAGGCGGCGCCCGTGATCGTGATCCATTGCTCGATGCCATTGATGGGCACATAGCCTTGCTCGCGGACGGACTGTGCGGGCGAGGCGCAGATGGACGGCGAGACGGGCGGCGCCGCTTGCGCCACGCCGTAACAAGATAACAACAGCAATGCCAGGCCTGTGATGCGCATATCGTCCTTTTATATAGTTGGGGGGAACTGCAGCGTGCAATCCTGCGCCAGCTTGCCGGCGATAAAGCGGGTACTGGCCTGTGCAAAGCAGGCGGGCGCCGTCCAGAGCAGGAAATGCGGGGCGTTCTGCACGGTGGACAGGGCCACCTTGCCGGCCTTGCTCTGCGTCAAAGCCTGTACCTGCGCCTGCGCGCCCGCGTACGGCGTTTTCGGGTCCAGGGTTCCCTGCAGCACCAGAGTTGGCGGCACTTTCGCCGGCAAGGCGCCGAAAAAGGCATCGCGCGGGTAGGTGGGCAAGCCGCCGCCCAGCAGGATGCGGGGCAGGGGACTGGTAAACAGCAAGTCCGCCTCGTCGCGGTCGATGTCGGTGGCAGCCCAGCCGGGGCGCAACGAAGGCTGCAGATTGTTTTCCGAATTGCTGATGATACTGACCAGAGGAATCGACAGCGGCGACTGGGAATAGCTGCCCAGGCTGGCCGCCGCCTGCGTCAACGTGGCGCGCACGGACGCCAGTTCCGTTTCCTTGCCCTGGTCCAGCTCGCGCAGCAGATACGGGATGCGGGCGCGGGCGGCCGGCACGTCGAGCATGCCGCCCAGGAAATTTTTCAGGTTCTTGCCGGGAATCTTCGCCAGCAGGGCGGGATCCGCTTGCGTCTTGTCCAGCACGCGGCGGTACAGGGTTGCGGCCGGCTCGGCAATCGCCGCATGGCAGGCAGGGTCCGCGTCGCAGCGGGCCAGCACCTGCATGCCGACCGTGTTGACCACGTGCGAACGCTGGCTCAAGTCCCAGCGCGCATCCGTTTGCGGCGGCACCAGCGAGTCGAGGATGACGCCCTTGACGGGCAGCGGTCCCAGTTGCAAGGCGCGCAAGACCAGTTGCGTGCCGTACGACACACTGTATACATACACGGGCGGCTGTGTGCCCTTGGCCTTGCGTTCGCCTTCGATCAGGGCTTGCAAGTCGCGTGCCGCCATCGTGATGGAAAACTGGCCCGCGTATTCCGGCATCAAGTTGATGCCGGCAAAGCAGCTGCCCCATTCGGCGCCAGCCAGCGCGCGGCCGCCGGGACTCTGTTCCGACTCTTCCACCTTGCACAGGCGGGAAGAATTGCCCGTGCCGCGGTGGTCGGGGATGAGGAATTCAAAGCCGGGAAAGCTGCGGCGCAAGGTGGGCAGCAAGTTGTAGAACGAAGCGCCCGATTCGCCGGGACCGCCCGCCACCAGCCACAGGGTGCCCTTGGCGGCCTTGCCGGCAGGCACATCGGCCGCAAACTTGCGCACGAAAACGTGCATGGCGTCCGGCTCGCCGATGCCGCGGCCCTGGGCGTCGTAGCTGCCAGGCACGTTCAAGCCCGAACACAGGCTGCCGGGGGCCGCCGTATCGGAACAGGGCGTGAAAAACATCGGTTCAGCATGCAGGGAGGTGCCAACCAGCAGAGTGGCCAGCAGGGTCAGGCGGGGAAGAAAGGTCATCGGCTACTTTGGCAGAGATGGAGATCAGCCGCCAAAGTAGCGTTTTTTACAGCAATTGTCCAGATGGAAAGTTTTCCACGTGGATTTATTTGGCTTTACTGCCGCGCAGCAGCCTGAGGCCATTCGCCACCACCAGCAGGCTGGCACCCACGTCGGCGAACACGGCCATCCACAGGGTCGCCATGCCGGCCAGGGCCAGGCCAAAGAACACGGCTTTGATACCGATGGCAAAGCTGATGTTTTGCACGAGGATGATGCGCGTGCGCTGGCTCAGGCTGATGAATTCGGGCAATTTCCCCAGCTCGTCATCCATCAAGGCCACGTCCGCCGTTTCGATGGCCGTATCGCTGCCGGCCGCGCCCATGGCGAAGCCGATGTCGGCCTGCGTCAGGGCCGGGGCGTCGTTGACGCCGTCGCCCAGCATGGCGACCACGCCGAACTGCTGCTGCAAGGCCTTGATTTCATCGAGCTTGTTTTCCGGCAGCAGTTCCGCCTTGACCAGGCTGACGCCCACTTCGGCACCGATGCGCTGCGCCGTCAGCAGATTGTCGCCCGTCAGCATCACGGTGGTGACGCCCAGCGCATTCAATCTGGCGATGGCGGACGCCGCCGTGGGGCGCAGCACGTCGGCCACGGCGATGACGCCCAGCGCGCCGTCCGGCGTGGCCAGCACCATGGCCGTGTAGGCTTGCTGTTCCAGCCGCACCAGGATGGCTTGCAATGCCGGCGTCAGGATGTTCAATTCCGTCATCAGGCGCGCATTGCCCAGATAATAGGTCTGGTCGGCGATCGTGCCTTGCACGCCGCGTCCATGCAGGGCGGCAAACTGGGTCACGGGCAAATGGCTGCCAGCGGGCGGGCCCGCCTTGACGATGGCGGCGGCCAGCGGGTGGGCCGAATTGGCGTCCAGGCTGGCGGCCAGCAGCAAGATGGCGTCGCGGTTGTTACCTTCCAATGCCACCACGTCCGTGACGGCCGGTTTGCCCATGGTCAAGGTGCCCGTCTTGTCGACGGCGATGGCCTTGATGCGGTAGCCCGTTTCCAGGAATTGCCCGCCTTTCACCAGAATGCCGCGCCGCGCGGCCGCCGTCAGGCCGCTGACGACGGTGACAGGCGTGGAAATGACGAGCGCGCACGGGCAGGCGATCACCAGCATCACCAGCGCTTTATATACCCAGGCCATGAAGGGCGCGCCAAGAAGCAAAGGCGGCAGCACTGCCACCAGGATGGCGAACACGACCACGGCCGGCGTGTAGTAGCGGGCGAAATTGTCGACAAAGCGCTGCGTGGGCGCCTGTTTTCCTTGCGTTTCCTCGATCACCTTGACGATTTTCGCCAAGGTGCTGTTGCCGCTGTTGGCCGTGACGGTAACGTCGAGCAAGCCCCGTTCATTGATGGTGCCCGCATACACGACGTCGCCCACGGCCTTGTCCACCGGCATGCTTTCACCGGTGATCGGCGCCTGGTTGACGGACGATTCGCCGCTTTGCACGATGCCGTCGAGGGCGATGCGTTCGCCCGGCTTGACGCGCATCAGCGTGCCGATGGCCACCGTGGCGACAGCAACTGGCTGCCAGGCGCCGCTGGCGTCGGCAACGGTCGCCGTGTCGGGTGCCAGCTGCATCAGGCTGTGCACGGCGTTGCGCGCGCGGTTCAGGGACAAGCCTTCGATCAACTCGGCGATGGCGAACAGGAAGATGACCATGGCCGCTTCCGGCCACTGGCCGATGGCGATGGCGCCAAAGACCGCCAGGCTCATCAGGAAATTGATGTTCAGGGTGAACGTTTTCAGGGCAATCCAGCCCTTTTTCAGGGTCGGCCAGCCGCCCGTGGCGATCGACAGCAGGGCCAGGGCGATGACGAGGGGCGAACTGTCTTCATGCGTGGTCCACGCCAGCGCTTCGGCGCCGGCAGCGGCCAGGCCGGAGACGACCAGCAAGCCTTTTTGCAAGCTGCTGAGGTTGCCTTCATTCGGATCGCGCCTGACTACCGCGTCCGCCTTCATGGGAATCGCCTGCATGCCGATGCCGTGCAGCGCAGCTTCCACCGTGGCCAGTGTAGGCAGGGTGTGGTGCACGTCGAGCACGCGGTTCATCAGGTTGAAATCGAGGCCCACGACGCCGGCCATATTGCCCAGCTTGTTGCGGATCAACCGTTCTTCCGTGGGGCAATCCATGTTGGCAATGCGGTATTTGGCCGTGTTGGCGCCGGCGATGGGCGTGCTGGGCAGGACTGGGCCGGTTGGGGCGGCAGGCGTGGACGAGCACGCATGCTGGCTGGAACAGCAGCTGGCCGCCTTGGGCGCATGCTCGTGCTTGTGGTCATGCTTATGCTCGTGGTCAGGTGCGTGGTTATGGCTATCGTGCGGCATCGCATCATCCTTCCGGTTTCGTGTATGCTTCCATTAGAAACCCTGTAGCCGCTACAGGGTCAAGCGGAATTTGCATGAAAGAATGAAAAGGGGATGCCATGCGTATCGGAGAACTGGCCAAACGGACAGATTGTGACGTGGAAACCGTGCGTTACTATGAAAAGGCGGGCTTGCTGCAGGAACCGGGACGCAACAGCGCCGGCTACCGCGAGTACCGGGAAGAACACCAGGAACGGCTACAATTCATCCGCCATTGCCGCTCCCTGCAGATCGGCTTGACGGATATCCGTGCCTTGCTGGAATTTAAGAACAATCCAGCCGAAGGTTGTCAGAGCGTCAATGAATTGCTCGACCACCATATTCTGCGCATTGCCGAACAGATGGCGAATTTGCAAACCCTGCAGCAGCAACTGGTGACCTTGCGCCATCAGTGCGACCAGCCGCAGCCGTCGCAAGACTGCGCGATTTTGCAAAACCTGTCCGAGGCGGCCAGCGGCCACGACTGCGCCTGCCATACCGAACTTCATTGAACCGATTGCTGCATGTTGAAACTGTTGCCTAAAAAAACTTTATTGACCTTATCCCTGCTGTCGCCGCTGAGCCATGCCGCCGATGCCCCTGCCGCAACCGGCCACTACCTGACTTTGTACGCCGTGCCCGGCGTGCCGCAAAACGATGATCCGTACACCTGGAGCACGCTTGGCGGCAAGCAGCTGACGAAAGGCGTGACCAAGGCTGACGGCCGTGCCTATGTCAAGGGGGAGGAGGGCGAAGACACGTATATTCTGAAAACTGTCAGCATGCGCTGGCAGCTGAAGGTTCCCGCCGAATGCTGGCAGGGCGCCCCTGACGCCTTCCAGCAATGCATGCAACTGGCCAAAACCACGAGCCGCTATGATGAAGAGCAGGATGCGCTCAAGCTGGCGGAGCAGCAGAAGGAAGCCAGGATGCAGGCCAGGATCGCCGCCTATGCGGTGGCGGCCAGGGCCAACGACGATGCGTTGGCCTGGCTGGGGCGTTTGCCTTCGAGCTGGACCCTGGAAGGCTATGGCAAACGCCTGCTGGGCATCGGCGACAAGATCGCCAGGCATATCGCCGACGAAGTCCCGCAGGACGGGCCGGATGCGCGCCAGTTCGTCTGCCGCGCGCCCGCCTACTATGGCCCCGTGCCGGACCAGACCGCCGTCGAGGCCTGGATGGCATTGCCGGCCGACGTGCGCAAGGTGCGGGCCGGCCCGGCCTGGGATGCGCTGGTGGCGGCAGGCGGGAAAGGCAACTGGATGGCCCGCCTGGAACTGTATTACGCCTTGTCCAGCGTCAATGTCAGCGAATTGAGCCTGCTGGAACAGTACCGCATCGTGCAATTGATGGAATGGCTGCACAAGAAGAAGGTCGGCGGCCTGTACAGCTATTTCAGCGCCGCCATCCCGGCTGCGCCAGGTGGCAACTACCATGCCGCCTGGCGCAGGCAAGATCAGGTTTTCCTGTATTCCGCCCTGCTGGGTGATTACCATCAGCAATACCGCATGGGCAATGTCTTGCGGCGGGACACGGACCCCGCGCTGGCCGAGGCAGGCAAGGCCATGCAGGCCTGCGCCCAGGCCGCCATGCCGCACCGCCGCTAACGCGCCAGCAAGGGCGGGCCGCCATCACCCAGGCGGAAGGCGTCGACCACGCGCAATAAATCGTGCGCCTGGTCCTGCATGCTTTGCGCGGCGGCGGCCGACTGTTCGACGAGGGCGGCATTACGCTGGGTCAATTCGTCCATTTCCGTGATGGCATTGTTGACTTCCTCGATGCCCTTGCTCTGGCGCTGGCTGGCCGCCGTGATGTCGTTCATGATTTCCGTCACCTGCTGGACGGAGGCGACGATATCTCCCATGGTGCGCCCGGCGCTGTCGGCCAGTTCGCTGCCCGTTTCTATCCTGGCAACGGAATCCTCGATCAGCTGCTTGATTTCACGCGCCGCCGTGGCCGAACGCTGCGCCAGGCCCCGCACCTCGGTGGCGACGACGGCAAAGCCGCGCCCCTGTTCGCCTGCGCGCGCCGCTTCCACGGCCGCGTTCAAGGCGAGGATATTCGTCTGGAACGCGATGCCATCGATGACGGCGATGATATCGACGATGCGCCCGGAACTGGCCTTGATCGAGCCCATCGTTTCGACCACCTGGCCCACCACGCGGCCGCCTTCCAGCGCCACGTTCGAGGTCGACAGCACCATCTGGTTGGCCTGGTGCGCGTGACTGGCATTCTCGCGCACGGTATCGGTCAAGGCATGCATGGACGTTGCCGTTTCCTGCAAGGAATGGGCTTGCGACTCGGTGCGGGCCGACAAGTCGGCATTGCCGAGCGCGATTTCACTCGCTTCCACCGTGATGGTGGAGCCCGCCTGGCGGATGTCGCCCAATAAGGTGTTCCAGTTTTTCAGCACGGTGGCCAGGGCGCGTGACAGCTTGCCCACCTCGTCGTCACCCTGCGCCTCGATGCGCGTGGTCAGGTCGCCGGCGGCCAGCGATTCGGCGGCGCGGCAAGCATCATCGATGGGCCGCACCACGGAGCGCGCCACCCACGTGGCGATCAGGGCCAGCAAGGCAAAGCCGATGACCATGGTACCCAGCGACAGCCAGCCGGCCCGCTGGCCCGCATTCTTGGTATCCTGCAACGCATCGACTGTGCGGTGATCGAGGTTGAGCAGCACCTGGCGCAACTGTCCGCGCACTTGCTGGTAGTGCCCGGCGGCATTTTGCATCGCGGCCACGCCCGTATTCGGGTCCATGGACGCCAGGTCCAGCGCCTGTGCCACGCTGGCACGGTAGCGCTCGATGCCCGGCAGCGCCTGGCCCGCTTCCGTGGCGGCGCCCGAGAATTTCTGCAGTTCCTTCAAGCCTTGCGCAATGGCGTTCAGCTGGCCATCCGTTTGCGCGCCGAATTGCTTGAACTGTTCGTCCGACAGGCTGGCCGCGATGGCAATCTTCGCGTACACGTCGGCGTGCACCTGGCCCAGGGCAATGGCTTGCTGGTTCGCAAGCCGTTCGGCCGTCAGGGTGACGTCTTTCAATTCGCGCATGCGCTGCTCGTTCTGCTGCATGGCGAAGTAGGACAAGGCCCCCATGGCCAGCAGGCAAGCCAGCGCGACCACCGGGACGATCAACATCTTCTGTGCGATTTTCATCGGAAGCCCTATCGTCAAGAGAGCGGAAAACCATCCCGGCGCTGGCGGCGCGGCGGCCGGCTACAGGTAGATGCCACCGCAGACGACAGTCTCGGCCAGCTTTTCGCAATACATCACTTTCGGCTCGATTTTCTTGGTTTCCGGATTCGTGAATTTGTATTCCTGCCAGAACGTGCCCTTGCTCTTGGCCAAGTCGACTCGTTCCTTGACGAAAGCCTTGCCATCGATATCCTTCAATTCGATCAGGTTCTTGCCCACCATTTTCGGGTTGGCGCCATGCGCGACGACCGTGCCGTCGAGTTTATAGACGACCAGGTACAGGTCGTGCAGGATGAATTGCGGCGACTTGGCCGTGATTTCGCCATACGCCTTGGCGTCGCCAGCGCTCTTGATGTAGGCCACGCCTTTCTTGACCATGGCTTCGGCATCGGGGCGCGTGGCGCCGCCTTCCGCAGCGCTGGCGATACCAGGCAAGGTAGCGGCGGCAAGCATGAGCGGCAGGCAAATGGCAGGGGCGAACTTGGGCATGAAAATCTCCTTCACATTGCGGCAGAGGGACGCCGGCGCGGAACCGGTGCGGTAGGGAAAGTGCTGCTGGTTCATGGTAGCGCGATGCCAGCGGGCATGCGCTGGTGCAACAGATTTTTTTTGCGTGGGGCGTTTTTGCAACGCTGCGTGCAGTTTACAAAAACGCTGTTTTCAGTGTAGAAACGGTGCTGAAGGCTATCGATACGCTAGTGTGGCATCCGCGCCGCGCTACCAGTCGGCCGGGTCTTCCGCCGCCGCGCGCGCCAGGTCGTCGCGCCAGTCCTGCTGCGCCAGTCGGTAGATATCGGCAAAGAAGGCGCGCGGGTCGTCCATCTCGTCCCACCGGGCCGGCAGCGCATGCGTGCTTTCGGGGTCATGTTCGAGGATGGCCTGGAAATCGTAAGCAGGGTCTTGCAAGGCCTGCGCCAGCACAGCCACCAGCGCGTGGCGGTGGCGGTAGCCGAGTTCCTTGTATTGCGACGTGATGTCGCGCCGTATCAGCGCCGCGCGCTGGGCGGGATCGTTCATGTCCCAGGCCTCCAGCTCCACGCCCAGGGTTTCTTCGCGGTCATACACGTCAAAGGGACCGAGGAAATGGTGCAAGGTGGGAAGGTAGGGGGCGTCGCTCCAGGGGCCGCGCAATCCTTTTTGCTGTTGCATGATGGATCGCCCTTTTACGCGCACTCGGGCAAGGTCCAGCCTTCATACCCGAGGTCGGTCGGGTAGATGGCGCGGTTCTGGCCCCAGCGGGCATGGTCGAGAATGCCGTCTTCATGCATGTCCAGCACCCATTCCGTGCTCTCCAGCAGGGTGCCATCCTTGTGATACACGCGGAAAAAGGTGGATGTGCTGAGGGCGCGCACGATGTTCTGCGGTACGCCGTTGCCGTAGTGCGGCACATAGGTCTTGATCACGCACGAGCCCTGATCGTTCCACTGCTGTGCATAGACGGTGGCATTGCGCGCCGCGCTCACCTTGATGAAGAGCCAACCTGCCAACACAATGATGAGCAGGAAGGCGGCGACGATCAGGCCGGTTTTCTTGAGTAGCTGCATGAGGTCATGGCATGGCCAAAAACGAAGTTGCCGCATTGTATGTCAAGAGCGGAAATACTTGCTGTACAGCACGTACTGCAAGTATTTCCCCGCGTATGGCTGTCTATTTCGCCAACGTCGCCTGCAGGGCGTTCGCCATTTCCAGGTGATGTTGCAGCGCTGGCAAGGTTTTGACGGCAAAGGCCTTGATGTCGGGATCGCTGGCTTTCTGGCTGGCGTCCGTAAACAGTTTCACGGCTTCCTTGTGCGCCGCCACGCCGATGCTGGCCGCATATTCCTTGTCGAAAGGCTGGCCTTCCAGGCGGCTCAGCCTGTCGATCTGCGCCTTGTGTTTGGCGCCGGGCTGGTCGCTGACCTCGATTTGCTTGCTGCTGGCCAGCTGTTTCAGCTCCTCAGCCACTTTCGTGTGGTCGGTGACCATGGCGTCGGCGAATTTCTTCACCTCCCCATTGCTGCTCTTGCTTTGCGCCACTTTGCTGGCAGCAATTTCTGTGCTGCCAGCATCGGCGGCCTTGCTGAGGAATTGCTTGTCGTACGCGCCCGGCGCGGCAGCGGCGATGCTGTTGATGGCGATGCCGCTCAAGAGCGCCACGGCGGCGCCGATGGCCACGCTTTTCAGGGAGGGCGTACGCGAACTGGTGGTAGAGATAGGCATGGGAAATCCTTTCATATCGTGAGTGCATGCGTGGTTTTTTCTACAAGCTGATGACAATGTTAAGCCCGCAGCCTGCGCACACCCATAGGACAGTCACGACCATGCCCGTAGGACTAGTCCTGTTCGTTAGCGCACAATTCGACTTGTTTGAGAGCAAACAAAGCGGCAATGCCCGCATCGCGGCGCCAGGCGGGCATGCCGATATCGAGCCATTCTGCCATCGCGTCCAGGTGCGAGGGTTCCGAGACGCTGTGTTCGAGTTCGTCGAGCACCGTGTCGCGGTCGATATACAGGCTGTCCAGCCAGGCGTCGAAGGATGGCGCCAGCTCCATCATTCCGTGGGCCCGCTTGCCCGTCCAGTCTGGCAACTCCTGCACATAGGCCAGTACCCGGCCGCCGCCTTCCTCCGTCAGGTCCAGGTAGACCATGGAATTGCCGCCATCGCGGGCAAATGGCAGGATGCGCACCGGCATGTCCGTATTCTCGCGCTCGGAGCGGATTTCGCCCACCAGAGTTTCATCGCAGAAATCGCCTTCGTCGGCGCTGAAGAAGGTATTGAAACCCATTTTTTCCACGCCGCCATTGCCGTCCGGCACATCGCAGGTGTAATCAAAATAAGCGCCGTTGGCCACTTGCAAGAACGCGAGGAAGGCGGGCGGCAAGGGCGCTTCCAGCAAGGCTTCGATGGCGGCGATCTGCTGCGCCGTGGGGGCGGGCTTGGCGCCCTCGATCGCCAGGTGACGATACCGCATGTAATGGTTGCTCATTGATTCTCCTTGTATTTATTCTTGTATCCAGACAGGCGCTGGCGCCGCATCGTCGCAGCCCGTCTCCACCTTGGCCAGCGCATCGGCGAGGCCGGCGCGCAGCACGGCCATCGAGCGGGCCTTGTCATCGATCTGGGCAATTTTCGTTTCCAGCATCGCTCGTTTGGTGGCCGTATCGAGCGCGTTTTCCTGCCATACAGCAATGACTTCGGCGATTTCCTTCAAGGTAAAGCCCAGCGCCTTGGCGTGGCCGATCAGCTCGATCCGCCGCAGCGCCTGCGCCGAATATTCCTTGTAGTTATTCGTCAAGCCCGGCTGCGGCGCTTCATCCAGCAGACCCTGGCGCTCGTAAAAACGCACCGTGTCCTTGCTCACGCCCGTCAGACGGGTGATTTCTCCGATGCGCATAGTTTTTTGACTTTCTACTCATTTGCGTTCCACGCTTGACCGTGGACTAAGGACCACAGTTTACATTAAAAACACTTTCAACCACGACACTTTTGCCATGCTCCCATACGACTATTTCAACCAGACCGTGCTGATCACGGGTGCCTCGTCCGGCATCGGCCGCGTCTTCGCGGAAACCCTGGCCGCGCGCGGCGCCAATTTGCTGCTGCTGGCCCGTTCCGGCGCCGTGCTCGACAGCCTGGCCAAGGAACTTTCCCAGCGCCACGGCATCCGCGCGCATGCGCTGGTGGCCGACCTGGGCCTGCCCGGCGCAGCAGCACAAGCCCACGCGCAAGCCTGCGCGCTGGGCATGGCGCCCGATGTACTGATCAATAATGCGGGTTTCGCCACGCACGGCCGCTTCGAAAGCATCGATCTGGCGCGCCAGGGGCTTGAGGTGGCCGTCAATTGCACGGCCCTGATGGTACTGACGCACTGCGCCTTGCCGCACATGCTGGCCCAAGGGCGGGGTGCCATCATTAATGTGGCGTCCACGGCGGCCCTGCAACCCGATCCCTACATGGCCGTGTATGGCGCTAGCAAGGCTTTCGTGCTGTCGTTTTCGGAAGCCCTGTGGGCCGAAAACCGCAACCGCGGCGTGCGCGTGCTGGCCCTGTGCCCGGGCGCCACGGAAACGGCCTTTTTCGACGTGGTGGCGGCACCCGAAGCGGCCGTGGGCAAGCGCATGGATCCTCAAGCCGTCGTCGATGAAGCGCTGCGCGCGCTGGACCGGGGCCGCAGCAGCCACGTGGCAGGCAGGCCGAACCGGCTGCTGGCCTGGCTGCCGCGCTTGCTGCCGCGCCAGACCGTGCTGGGGATTGTGGCAGGCATGCTCAAGCCGAAGGCGGCGTAGGCTTCAGAAGGCCATGGTGGCGGACATGGCTGGCGCGGTCAGCATGGCTTGCCGCTGCGCATGGTGCCTATTAGATGGCGTCATTGACAAAAACGTCGTCGAGGTTGCGCGGTTCGCGCGCGACTTTGCCCGTGCGCTCGAAGCGGAAACGCGCAGACATCGCATACGCAGCCTTGCGCACGCGCATGATGGAGCCGAGCGGCCGGTGCGCCAGCAGGCCATGCCAGGGGCTGAAGGCCATGCCGTCATCGACGGCACGCGACAGGGCTTCGCTCCAGCCCGCCTGCGGCTGGGCCGTGATGCGCGCCACGGGCAGATACGGGCTGTCTGCCTCGGGCCAGGCGACGGAAGCGTCTTCCAGCGGCATGCTGGCGATGTCGCGGCACAGCTGGATACGCACTTCCCAGGTGGCCGCATGGCGGGCAAAGTAGGCCACGACGGCGTCGCGCAAGCCATTCGGCTTGCCATCCAGGTCGACAGGCGCACCTTTCAGGGCTGACAGTTCCGGCAACACGGGCACCAGCGCCACCTTGGCCATGTAGACGCCATATAAAATGGGCGCCTGGCTATAGTAGGTTTCGCCCAGCACATGAGTTTCCGGATGGCCACCCAGGCTTTTCAGCGTACCGCTTTCGCCACCCACGGCTTCGAGCGCCTTTTCCGCTCCCTGCAGTACGGTCGACAGCGCCTGTTTCAGGCGCGGGACTTTATCCGTGGTGCTGGCCAGCAGCTTCAGGCTGCCGAGGAAATTTTTCGCGCTGGGTGCGAGGAAGGCGGGACCGTTGACGAGCACGAAATCCTGCGTGCTGGCGGGCTCCGTGCCATCGTCCGGTTCCAGGCTGGACAGCTGCGTGCCCGGTACGCCGATCACTTTGATGGCCATGCCACGCGGTACGGATACCTTGTCGTCAAGCATGTCGCCAGGGATGGTGGAGATGCGCATGACCACATCGTAGCTGGCCGGCGTGGCGAACAGGCCTTGCGCCAGCTCGGGCGCCAGGCCATCGAGTATCTGCAGGCGGGCGCGCAGCAAGCCGTGGCTTTTCGCATGCACGCTGCGCGTGGCATGGCCCGAGTCGGCATAGGTAGTGGCGGAAATGCCGTGCAGGGTCTGCAGCAGCTGCGCGCACGTCTCCTGCTCGCCGTCCTCTTCAAACTCGTAGCGTGGCTCGTAGGGCAGGGGCGGGCGTGGAATGGCGAACATGGCTTTTCCTTGTGATGGGTGAGTGTGCCCCCATCATTGCCGCCAACGCCACATCCTTCTGTTTGCTGGCATACACTGGCCCCTAAATACCTGCCGATGCCGCCTTTTGCGCCACGAAAGCGGCCGTCCGGTAGGGCACGCTGATGCTGTCCCGCCCGCGCAAGGCCGGCTCCGAGGCGATCATCTGGCGAATCTCGTCGTCGATGCGCTGGCGTGCCTGCGGCGGCAAGGCGGCAATAAAACTGGTGGAGCGCACGCGGTTGAACAGCACGTCTTCGGCCGTGCCCGTATGCTCCTGGGAAAATTGCGTTTCCTGCAAGTGTGTCAGCCCCGCGTGGGGGAAGACGTGGCGCCAGACGCCTGTGTAGTAGCGGGGCGTGTCGCCCTCGACACGGTTGACGATGGCGTCCAGGCTGGCCACCCAGGGCACGCTGGCGTCGCGCAGATTCCACACCAGGCCCAGCCTGCCGCCCGGCTTGAGCACGCGCAAGATCTCGTCGAGCGCCGCAGAGGTGGCGAACCAGTGGAAGGCTTGCGCGCAAACAACGGCATCGACCGAGGCGTCGGGCAGGGGAATGGCCGTTGCCGTGCCTGGCAGGGCCTGGACTTGCGGCAAGGTTGCGGACAATGTCGCCAGCATGGCCGGCACTGGTTCCACGGCGATGACCGTGGCGCCCGTGTCCAGCAGGCGCGGCGTGAACTTGCCCGTGCCGGCGCCCAGGTCCAGCACGGTGGCGCCCGGCCCCAGGCCCAGGCTATCCTTCAGCCAGGCCGACACTTCCGGCGGATAATCGGGCCGGCCCTTGACGTAGCTGGCGGCTGCCGTGGCGTAACCGCCGGCTGCCGCGTGATGGATATTGCTGCTCATGCAAGACTCCTCGGATGGTCGTGGCATGAGCGTAGCAGATTCCGCACTGGACGGCGCTTCAGTAGCGCGCATCCCTGGGCTTGCCTCCCTTCGGCCAATCCTTGACCTTGTCGGGGAAGTCCGGGCGCGGCATATGCGTAAAATATTCGGCCACGTCGACGGCGTCCTGGTCGGACAGGTTGCCCTGGCCCAGCGGGAATTTCTGGCCGTGGCCCATCACCATATTGGCCTTGACGAAGCCGGCCGCCGTGTAGGTGCGGGCCATGCCGGCGCCGATATTGAAGGAACGGTCGCCCCACAGCGGCGGGAAGGCTACTACGCCATTGGCGCCCTTGATGCCCTCGCCATTCGCGCCATGGCAGACGGCGCATTGCTCGGCATATACTTTTTTGCCATGCACGGGATCGGGCAGCAGATTGCGGTCGATCTTCGCCACGCCGCGTCCCGCCACCTTGTCATTCGCCTGCGTGGCACCCTTCATCCAGTCGATATAGGCGACCATCGCCTGCAGGTCGGGGCCGTCCACGGGCAGCGGCTTGCCGTGCATGGAGCGGCGGAAGCAGCCGTTGATGCGCTCGCCCAGGCTGATGATCTTGCCGGCGCGCGGCGCTTCTGACGGAAAGAAGGCGGAAATACCGAGGAAGGGCGAACCGTTGGCCACCGTGCCGCCATTCAGGTGGCAGCTGCTGCAATTGAGGTCGTTGCCCACGTTTTGCGGCAGGCGCGCGCGCGTTTCCGTCATCAGCTGCATGCCATGGATCAATTGATTGGCATTCGGATCGGCCGTCAGGGCGGCAAAGCGGGGCGTGACGAAGCCGCCCGCGTCCGGCGCCTTGAGCTTGAGCTCCTTGCGCACTTTGGCGATCTGCGCAGGCGTGACGGGCGCGCCTTGATTGCCCCACTTGCCGCGCACAAAGGTGAGGATTTCCGCCAGTTCCGTGTCCGACAGGCGGTCATACGCGGGCATGCCGAAGGAGCGGGGCGAATGCTGCGTGACAGCCGACTGCCAGCCCGTCAGCGCGATATGAATGACGGAGGTGGCATCCTTCGACTGTACCGAGTCGTTCTGCGCCAGCGGCGGGAAGATGTTTTCCACGCCACGGCCGTCGCGGCGGTGGCAGGTGGCGCAAAACTGCAGGTAGCCGAGGCCGCCGCGCGTGTTGTACAGGGCATCGTTGCTGGCCGCCACGAGGGGCGCCGTTTTCTTCGGCGGCGCGGCCGCCCCATTCTTGGCCGGCAAACTGTGCAGGTAATGCGCCAGCGCATCGAGGTCGCCATCCGTGAAGTACTGCGTGCTGTGCGTGATGACTTCCGTCATGCTGCCGGCCGCCGTGCCGAAGCTGTTGCGGCCCGTCTTGAGCAATTGCACGATGTCGCCCGGCGTCCACAGGCTGCGCAGGTTCACCGCATGCCAGCCGTCGAAGGTGAAGCCGGACAGATAATGCTTGCCGCCGCTGCCATCCTGGCCCATGGTCTTTTCCTGGAAGGCCACGCCGCGCGGCGTGTGGCAAGAGCCGCAATGGCCGAGCCCCTGGGCCAGATAGCTGCCCCGGTTCCACATGGCCGACTTGGCGCTGTCGGGCTTGAACGGCGCGTCGTCGAGGAAGACGGCGTTCCACAGCGACAGGCCCCAGCGCATGCTGAACGGCCATTTCATGTCCGTTTCGCGGTTTTGCTGCGCCACGGGCGCCACGCCGCGCTGCAGGTAGGCGTACAGCGCCTGCATGTCGTCGGGCGTGATCTTCGCGTAGGAAGGGTAGGGCATGGCCGGATACAGGTTGTGCCCGTCCGCCGCCACGCCCTTGCGCATGGCGCGGTCGAATTGCGCAAAGGTATATTTGCCCAGGCCCGTCTTGGCGTCCGGCGTGATGTTGGTGCTGTAAATGGTGCCGAACGGCGTTTTGAGCTCCAGGCCGCCGGCCATGGCGGCGCCGTTCGGGCTCGTGTGGCAGGCCACGCAGTCGCCCAGGCGGGCGACATACTCGCCGCGCTTGATCAGTTCAGCCGACGTGACTGATGCGGCCGTAGCGCTGGCGCAGAAAGCCAGCATGCCCAGGAGCATGACGGCAAGCCGGCCAAACAGCGAGGGGGAGGAAGCGGGAGGGCGGCGCGAGCCGCGATGCAGGATGGAAATGGCGTTCATGGTGACCCTTTATTATTACGCGCAAGCTTACGCAGTCGTCACCACGGCGAACATTGGGAGTTTCTTTCGATCGACTAGGTAATTTTGCCTAGTGCATCACGGCAACAATTCGTGTATGCCCATGCACGCCTGCCACCCGCCGCCCGCCTGCCTCAGGCCATGTCCGCATACTCGGGCAGCGTGATGGCATCGGCCTTGGGCGTCAGGAACCTGGCCAGTATCGTCTTGATAATTGGCACATTTGACATGCGCAACATGGCATGGCCAACTGCGATCCCGGCGCGCGAGTGCGGCGAGGCCAGGCGCGGCGCGAAGGTGGGCACGCTTTGCGCCTGGTCAACATAAGGGCGCATGATCGCTTCATATGCGGCAAAGGCTTGCGCGTGATCGTCATGGCGTCCCAGTTCCCCCGCCAGCACGTAGGCGCCGCACATGCCCAGGCTCGTGCCCATGCCGCTGATGGGCGAGGCGCAATAGGCGGCGTCGCCAACGAGCGCGATCCGGCCCTTCGACCAGCGCGGCATTCTGACCTGGGAAATCTGGTCGAAATACAGGTCGGGAGCGGCGTCCAGGGCCGCCAGGATGCGCGGCGTTTCCCACTCCAGCGCGCCGAACTTCTGCTTCAGCAGGGCTTTTTGCTCGGCAATCGGCAGTTTTTCATAGGCGCTGGGCGCTTCCTGGAATGACAGCAGGGCGCGCGTAGTACCCAGGTTATCGGGCCGCAGGCACACGCTCAGGCCGCCAGGGGCATTGAACCAGCGCATCTGGCGCTCATCGCCGGGCGCGCGCGGGATGGTGAAATAGGCCGTGTAGAGCTTGAACGAGCGGCGTTGGACTTCATCCCCGAACACGAGTTTGCGCGTATGCGAACCGACGCCTTCGGCGCCGATGACGAGATCGAACATTTCTTCGCCGCCCTGTTCGAAGCGCACCTTGACGCCATGCGGCAATTCTTCGAGCGCGGCGATGCTGTCGCCAAAGCGGTAGTCGACCGCGTCGCGGCCATGCCCGATCAGCAGCCTGGCCAGTTCCCCCCGCAAGATTTCCAGCTCGGCCACCGGGCCGTTGCCGCCAAAGGCGCCGATGCCGAATGCCGCCTGCGTGCGGTCTTGCGCATCGACAAAGCGGATGCCATCTTCATGCGTGCTTTTGGCGCGGATGGCGCTTTCGAGTCCCATGCGCTGGGCCACCAGCTTGCCTGCGCCGCGCACGTCGATCGTTTGTCCGCCATCGCGAAACTCGGGCGCCCGCTCGACAACGGTGACGTCCATGCCCAGGCGCGACAGCCAGTAAGCGAGGGTGGGGCCGGCGACGCTGGCCCCCGTGACCAGGATTTTTCGTTTCTTCGTCATTTGATCTTCTTTTCTGCTGTGGTTGGCAAGGTGGTCTGGTAAACCGTGATCACTTGCTGGAGAAAGTGTTCTATCGTCGTGCGCTCGTCGGCGGACAAGCCGCTCAGCACCGCGTCCAGTCCGTTGAGCATCGGCGCGATATGCCGGTACGTTTGCGCCACCGAGGCCTGCACCGGATGCACGAGCACGCGGCGCTTGTCGTCCTGCTGGCGTACGCGCGTCACGTGGCCGGCCCGTTCCAGGCGGTCGATGACGAGCGTCACGCCCGCCGTCGTGACGGACAGACGCGAGGCCAGCTCATTCGGAGACAGGGGACCGTGCGTGATCAACTGCTCCATCAATGCCAGGTCGGTCTGGTTGATGCCCATGGCGGTGCTCAGGTGCATCGCCGTTTCGCGCGTCAGGATCGCGATATCCTGCAACTGGCGGCCGATGACATCGCCGGCGATGTGCATGCCGCGTGGATCTTCTGCCGCGAATGTATTCATGTGTGTTTCCTGGTCATGCATGGCTTACCTCAAGTTTTGCAGCGGTGGGAAAGAAAAACGTCACGCCCATGAAGGCGATGAGTATGCAGGTCTGTATCGTCAGTGCGGCACCGAGCGCCAGGTCCGGCGTCATGGTGGGATGCGCGGCAAAGAATGCGCCGCTGAACACGGCCACGCCGATCGAAGCGGCAATCGATTGCACGGCAGACAGCACGCCGGAACCGGAACCGATCTGCTTGTCATCGAGGGCCGCCAGGATGATGCTGAACAAGGCTGCGATCACGAGGCCGGCGCCGATGCCGCAGACCAGCATGCCGGGCACCACATGCCAGACAGAAAATGCCGCGGTATTGCCCAGTTCAAATTGCAGCAGCGCTACGCCGGCAAGCTGGACCCCGGCCCCCAGCTGCAGCACCTTGCGGCCGAAACGCGCCGCCAGGAACGCGCCGCTCAGGGTGGCGCCGCAGGCCGTGCCCACGGCGAATGGCAGGTTGGCAATGCTTGCTTCGCCCGCCGTCAAGCCATGCCCGATCTGCAGGAAGAGCGTCAGGACCAGCTGCATGCCGACGAGCGAACAAAAGAACAGGGCAATGCCGGCCAGCCCGGCCGTGTAGGCGGAGCGCTGGAAGATCGACGTCATGATGAGCGGCGCCTGTCCGGCGCGCACCACCGCGGACTGGCGCAGGCCGAACAGGCCGAGGCCCAGCACGGCCATCGCGATCACCGGCCATCCCCAGGCTGGCCATGCGCCAGCCTCGCCCAGCGGCAAGACCAGGCACACCGACGCCAGCACCAGCAGGCTGGCGCCGGCGAGGTCGATCTTGACGGAGCGGTCGCCCGGACGGCGGGGCAGGTAGCGCCACGCCACCAGGAAACAGGCGATGCCGATGGGAATATTGATGAGGAACATGGCTCTCCAGCCCAGGCCGAACAAATTCGCTTCGAGCAGCATCCCGCCCAGCACGGGGCCGAGAATGCCCGCCAGGCCCAGGATGGGGCCGAAGATGCCAAACACCTTGGCCAGATCCGGCCCCTGGTAGTTTTCACGCAGCAACCCTAAACCTTGCGGCAACAGCATCGCACCGGCCAGCCCTTGCAGCAGGCGACAGGCAATCAGCGCGGCGATGGTCGGCGCCACGGCGCACAGCAGCGAGGCGACGGTAAACGCGGCCAGGCCGTAGAGAAACATGGCACGCCGCCCGAAGCGGTCGCCCAGCCGCCCGCCGAGCACCAGGCCCGCGCCCAGTGCCAGCGCGTAGCCGCCGATGACCCATTGCATCTGGGCCGGGCTGGCGCCCAGCGACCCGATCAATGCAGGTCCGCCGACATTGACGATGGTGGATGCGGCAAGATCCATGATTTCGGAAACGATCATGACCAGTAAAATCGGCCAGCGAGGCAGTGCAACAGTCTTCATTCTAATTAATAGCTAACTTAGTTAGTTATAAAGCGAGACAGTATACGGCCTGCCTATCTTTGTCAATGGCTCAAGCCGGCTTTTCGTTCCACGCCATGATGCGCTCGCGCAGCCAGCGGTGGCCGGGCTCCAGGTGCATGCGCTCGTGCCAGACCATGGCCATCTCGTAGTCGGGCAGGCTGACGGGCGGTTCCCACGTACGCAGGGCGCCCAGCGCATTCTTCAGCAGGCGTGACGGCAGCAAGGCCACCATGTCGGACGCCGCCAGCAGGGGAGGGACGATGAGGAAGTGCGGCACGGACAGCACCACCGTGCGCGTGCGCCCCAGCTGTTCCAGGGCCGTATCGACGTTGCTGCGGAAGCCCCCGCCGTTGGGCGAGACGACGATGAATTCCAGCGCGCAAAACTGCTCGAGGTCGGGCGGCGTTTGCAGCAGCGGGTGGTCGCGGCGGCCCGCCAGCACATAGTGTTCGGTGAACAGGGTGCGATGGCGCAAGCCGGGCGGCGCTTCTTCCTGGGCCAGAAAGCCCAGGTCAACCTGGCCGCTTTCCAGGTCTTGCGCCATGCGCGCCGGCACGGCTTCGAAGACGGCCATGCGCGACAACGGCGCCTGCGCGCGCAGGGCGGGCAGCATCGGCAGCAGGATCGCATACTCGGTGGCGTCGGCCGCCGCCAGGTTCCAGCGTACCTCGGCCGTGGCTGGCTCGAACGCCTGTTCCGGCTGCAAGACTTGCTCCAGCTGGGCCAGCACGGCTTGCAAGGGCGCGAACAGGGCCAGCGCCCGCGCCGTGGGCAGCATGCCGCGCGGGCCGGGCAACAGCAGTGGATCGTCGAAAGCGGCACGCAGTTTGCCCAGCTGCACGCTGACGGAAGGCTGGCTCAGGTGCAGCCGCGCCGCCGCCCGCGTGACATTGCGCTCGATCAACAGCGCATTCAGGGTCAGCAGCAGGTTCAAGTCCATCTTACGCAAATTGTTCATGGCTATACCTTGTATATCAACTATTCATTTCCACTATGATAGCGCAAGCCCTACAGTAGTTCCTGTGATCTCCACTCCTCATCTATTACAGGAATAAACTGATGCAACTCCATGAATATACAAGCTTTGATGGTCTGGGATTGGCCCAGCTGCTGCGCGATGGCGCCGTCTCGGCCGTCGAATTGCACGACGCGGCCGTACGCGCCTGTGCCGCCGTCAACCCGCGGATCAACGCTGTGGTCGAGCTGTGGCCGGCGGATTTGACTGCCATCGACAGCACAGTCAGCACTGCGCCGTTCGCCGGCGTGCCCTTCCTGATCAAGGACGTGGCCGTCACCATGGCCGGCCAGCGCAGCGAAGCGGGCAGCCGCCTGGGCGCCGGCCATGTCGCCGCGCTCGATTCCCACCTGATGACGCAGTTCCGCGCAGCCGGTTTGGCGACGTTCGGCCGCACGAGCACGCCCGAAATGGCCTTTGCCACTACCACGGAACCCGTGCTGTACGGCGCCACGCGCAATCCCTGGAATTTGGCATTGAGCGCCGGCGGCTCCAGCGGCGGCGCGGCAGCGGCCGTGGCAGCCGGCATCGTGCCGCTGGCCCATGCGACGGATGCGGCCGGTTCCATCCGCGTGCCGGCCGCGTCGACGGGCCTGTTCGGCTTCAAACCGAGCCGGGGCCGCGTCTCGAACGGCCCCTCCATGGACGAGATCTTCAGCGGTCTGGGCGTGCAGCTGGGCGTGAGCCGCACGGTGCGCGACAGCGCCGCCTTGCTCGATGCCGTGCAGGGCGTGATGGTGGGCGAGCCGTATGCGACCAGTGCACCGGGCCACAGCTGGCTGTCGCAGGTGAGCGTGGCGCCGGGCAAGCTGCGCATCGGGGTGCAGCGCGCCGCCAGCAATGGCGCCCGGCCCGTGCCCGCCGTCGATGCCGCGCTGGACACCACCGTGCGCCTGCTGCAAAGCCTGGGCCATCACGTGGAAGAAGTGCAAGCCCCGCTGGGCGTGTCGTGGCAAGCGTTCGTGCACGCCAATGCCAGTATCTGGTGTGCCAACCTGGTGCCGTGGATCGATGCCCTGGCGCAAGAGAGCGGGCGCGCCGTGTCGCTGGACAACCTCGAACCGGCGACCCTGGCCTGTTACCGCCATGGCAAGACGATCTCTGCCGTCGATTTCGTGGCGGCCCTCGACATGCGCAATACCGTCACGCGCCAGGCTGGCGCCTTGTTTGGGCAGTACGACGTCTTGCTGACGCCTACCATGCCGGATGTGCCGTGGCCGCTGGGCCGCTATGGCGAAAAGGAGGAACAGCTTGACGGTGTTGGCTGGACGGCGCGCCTGTTCGAGCATTCGCCGTACACGCCGCTGGCAAACGTGGCGGGCTTGCCGGCCATGTCCATGCCCTTGGGCATGTCGGATGACGGTTTGCCGATCGGCATGCAGTTCATGGCGGGCTACGCCAAGGATGGCGTGCTGCTGCGCCTGGCTGGCCAGCTGGAGCGGGCGGCGCCGTGGGCACAAAGGCGGCCGCCCGTGTGGGCAGGGAATTAAGAAGGGGGATTACAGCGCTGCGAGGCGGGCCGCACCGCGGCTTTCCAGGCGAAAGCGGACTTTTTCCCACAGCCGGTCGTGGAAGGGCAGGACGATCACGTTGCAGATCGGCTCGACCACGGCCAGCAAGCCGCCGAAGGCCATGGAACCCGTGGCCCAGTACATGACGCCGAAGGCCACACCCATGTGCAGGGCTGTCTGGCTGAGCTTTTCGCCGGCCAGGGCGGCAATGCCCAGGCGGCTGGCGGCGTAGCGGCGGCGGATCGCGTGCCAGGCTTTTTCGTGCCATGGCAGCAGGGCAACATTAATGACCGGTTCGATGATTGCGGCCAAGCCACCGATTGCCAGCGATCCCGTCAGCAAGTAGGCGAGACCGAAGGCGATCGACATATGCGTGCAGACCTGGCTGAATGTTTTGATGGCTGTAAACAAGGGATGCTCCTCTCTGTTGAATTCGCTTATCCTTGATGTAGATAGTAACGATTCTCATTTACAAAAGGAAGTAAAATATTTCAACTGAACCCATAGATTAAGACTATGAATTGAGAAATATCAATTGTCCTTACTGGATTATGGATGGCGTCAGGCACGTGCGGGGGCAGGGGAGATGCTTCGCCAGGGCATGTGCTGCGCATGTGAGCAGCAAGGCTCCCATGCGCAGTCGGGCAAAGGCTGTTACGGCAGGGTTTTCAGTACATTCTTCGTCGGCACGGAGAAATTATAGTTGTCGTGGCGGTCCCAGTTGATCGACCACGTCATCACGCCGCGGAAGTCCGGATACGCCTGCAGCGGCTTGATGGTGCCGCAGTTGAGCAGGCGCGTCAGGCAATTCAGGGCATTGCTGACGTCGGCATTCGTCGTGAATCCCGAACCGGCCGAACTGCGCCCCGACGGCACGCCGAAGCCCACCTGGTCCGGACGCAGGCCGGCGAAGGTATTGCCGCCATAATTGAAACCCTCGATCAGCATGCGCGCCGTGGCCACCAGCTGGTCGGCCGAGCCTGCCTTGATGGCGCCCGCCGCGTACGGCGTGTAGATGTCGCCATTGTTGTAATACTGCGGGTGCAGCACCGTCAGCTCGCTGCGCAAGGCATTGATGATGGGAATGTAGGCGCCCCAGATGCTGCCATAGCTCGTGTATCCCCCTTCCACATACACCCATTCCGGCGCCATCGACAGGTAGAAGCTGCTGCCGACCTTGGTTTTCAGGTTTTTCACGGCGATCGGCAGATAAGTCTGGATGGCCGCGCCTTGCGCCACGCCGTTTTCCAGGTCCAGGTCGATACCGTCGAAGCCATACTTGGTGATGATGGCGTACAGGCTATTGGTGAAATTGGTGGCTTCAGCCGTGTTGCCGACGGAAACGGAACCGTTCTGTCCGCCCAGCGACAGGATGACTTTCTTGCCTTTCGCGCGCTTGGCGGCCACGTCGGCGATGAATTGCGCTTCCGTGCCCGCGCCCGGATCGATGGTCAGGCTGACATTGCCGCCGCCCGCGTTGTCGCCGAAGGAGACGACGATCACATCCCAGTCATCGCTGACCTGGCTGATCGGATACGTGGCACCGCTGGGGTTGGTGAAGTTGTGCCAGTAGCCGATCAGCGCGTGCTTGGCCAGGCCGGTGGGCGTTGGCGTTGGCGTTGGCGTCGGAGTAGGCGTTGGGGTCGGCGTTGGAGTAGGTGTTGGCGTCGGTGTCGGGGTGGGAGTCGGCGTAGGTGTTGGGGTAGGCGTGGGTGTCGGTGTCGGCGTCGGGGTAGGAGTCGGCGTGCCGCAGTCTCCCACCGCCGTCCAGGGCTGGCCGCTGCCGGCGCCGCCGCTGCTGGTCGACGGATTATTGCCTTGCGTCCACCAGTTGGCCGTGTAATTGACGTTGTTGTAGCTGGCCTGGCCGCCGCCGTTGTAGGCGGTACCGCTGTTCCACGGCGTGTAGCAGGCCACTGCTGCGGTCGCGCCGGCCAGCAACTGGCTCCCGCCACCGCTGGATCCGTCGCCGCTGCCGCCACCGCAGGCGGCCAGGGTACCGCCGAAGAGGGTAAGGATGAGGGTATTCATGACTGTCCGGTTCACTTGCATCTCCTTGTGTGTTTTTAGTATGGCCGGGCGGCTGGACACCGTCCGATTTTTCAGAGTGCAAGCATTGCAGGTGGTAGTCAACTGGTTTTATTCATTGCGCAAGATCACAATACCAGTTGTGGCGTTGCCCCATGAGATGGGCGATGCGGGCCATACCAGTACCTGTTTTCCAGTGCGCTGGTATGGTGTCCGGAATGGTGCCGGGAGCAGGGCGGGGAAGGGAGGAGGACGCCAGGCAAAGTCTATGGCACCGTTTCCTTGCGCAAATCGGCATACGGCACGCGCGACAGGTCCAGCCGCATTTGCGTCAAGGCCACCGTCTGGCGCCGCATCAGGCGGTAGTCCAGCGTGGGGTATGCGAGTGTTGAGACTTCTCATGCAAAATGGGCGGCAAATGCCTGATTTCATTGATATTGCTGGCATTGGAAATACTGGCCACGGGCAGTAATTTACCACCAGGCAAGGCGCTGATCCCGCGTGCCTCATCAGGCAATGTCTCTTTTTCAAGGGTTCCATGTTCCGCTCCTGAAAGAAAACCTGTAACTTCCTGCATGGCAGCGTGCCATGACGAAAATGGAAATAATGAAAAAGATATTGATACTGGGTGCAGGCGGACAGGTGGCGCAGTGGGTCATCCGCGCCTTGGCGGGCCGTGAGGACATCGCCTTGACGTTGTTGTTGCGCAATCCCGGCAAGCTGCCTACGCCAGTCCCGGCCAACGGCACGGTGCTGGCCGGCGACGTGCTGGACCAGCCATTGCTGCGGCTAACGATGCCCGGTCACGACCTGGTCTACGCCAATCTGGTGGGCGACGACATGGAAGACCAGGCCAACAGCATCATTGCCGCCATGCGGGCATCCAGTGTCGTGCGCCTGGTTTTCGTCCTGTCGATGGGCATCTACGATGAAGTTCCCGGAAAATTCGGCGCATGGAACAACGCCAGGCTGGCGGAACACCTGAAACCATTCCGCCGCGCCGCCGACGCCATCGAAGCGTCCGGCCTGGCATACACCATCGTGCGTCCAGCCTGGATGACGGACGAAGACGAAGTCGACTACGAACTGACGCCGCGCCACGCGCCATTCAAAGGCACCGTGGTGTCGCGCAGGAGCGTGGCAGACCTGATCGCCAGCATCATCGAAGCGCCAGACTTGCACCTGCATGCCAACTTGGGCGTGAACAAACCAAACACGGACGGGGACAAGCCGTATTTCATGTAGCTTGTCCAAGCGAAGATACCCAGCGGCCACGACAGCGGCGCGCAGATGGAGAAAATCGCATTTGCGATTGGGTAGTTGGCGAAATGGGGGTTGTCTCAAATCCTTCCATAACTTCGCATAATTTATATTATGTCAAATGAAAGAAGGAGGTGTATGCTACTTTTGGTGCATCGCCCCCATCCTTCTGACGCTTTTATTTTAAAGTACGCGAACAGCATTTTTAGTACTCCAGCTACAGTACTTCAAATCAACCACCTGGGGAGAATTCAAAGGTCCGAGAATCTCTCTGATCAGCGCACACTTGCTGCCCGTGATCATGAAGGCGGGTATTTGACTTTCAGCAAGAAGCCCAATGCCATACTGTGCATTGCAGGCCAAGCGGCCATTGACATCTACTAATGCAGGAACAGTTTGGTGTACGGCTATCTTTTTGACGATCCCGAGTGGCGCTCCTACGTTCATGAAAATCCCGCATGGAATCTTGCCATCGCCAAGAAAAGACAGGACGTTGGCGACGTATACGCTAACCTCCCTCTGCTTCATTTGGTACTCGGCGCCGCGTGGACCTTGTCAATCATAAGGCGCATTTTCAGTATATCTCTTAGTTAGTCAGCGGTGGCTGGCGCGTACTTATCATACTCCTTGCTGAAGAGCTGGTCAGCTTCATCGCGGAATTCCCTGCGTCGATTTGTGAGGTCGCGCAGCTTTTCAAGCAAGCTTTTATACACAATCTGGTGAGCTTGATTTTTCAATAGTTCCTCGTTGTAGTCGTCAAACTCCACTTCATTTTCCAACGCCAAATTAACCAAATACAATAGGTCGCCCTTATTAATCTTGTCAACTGCCTGATAGGCCGCGGCCGAAGTATAGTAATGACCTTGGCCGTTTTCAATTTTCAATAATTTCATATTGATTTTTCCTTCCTTTATAAGCATCGTAACCTGCTTCCAGTGAATTCATTACTACTTCATGGCTGTTTATTGTTGCGCCGTCAACCGAATGCAGTAACTTATCGGATGGGTGCCCAGAGTATAGCCGATACGTTACCTGACGATTATCCATGACGCCTAACTCTTTCTTTGCGTATAAAACATAATCGGCGCCAATTGATGCTCCGACTGTATTATTATGCGTCACTATTACAACTGGCATGAATTGAGAAAGATGTTTTAATATCTTATTTACATTGCTTTTTAGAAAAAGATTATCAAACGATGATTCCGGCTCATCAATGAGTAGAATATCGTAATCTTTTGCATCAATGATATGCTGTAGCAACCTGAATTCAGAACGTTCACCTCCAGAAACAGGTGCTCCGTGACTATTTAATATTTGGTAACTTATTTTCGTAAATAGTTTATAGAGTTCTGATGGGACTATACCTTCGATTCCTAAAAGCTCCTGGAGGTACTCATAAGGTTGATCGTACTTCTTGAAGGCAGTGCCATAGGCCAGCGTCGTGGCTGCTGCCGCTTTTACTTCACCTGCGAGTGCATATGGCCCCTTTCTCGCCTCTACGGTAAACCCTTGGATCGTCTCTTGGGAGATAATTGACGGGACTCTAATGGCTTCCGCGATTTTTAAAAAAATTTTAACTTTTTCCTGCGCGATCTTGTAATCATATAAGTTGATATCTTCGACCGGAATTGAAGAGCTGCGGAGCGCCAATTGCTGTTTAACATCTTTAATTAAGTCATTTATTATTTTTTTCTTTTTATTTTCTTGAAATTTAAATCTAAGGTTTTCAATCAACTCACGAATCAAACCTTTTAAACCTTCAATATTGACGTGTTTCTGAATTATGTCGCGAAATTCGGCGTTCTCGATCAGTAAGCGGACTGACTCGATCAACTCATGTAAGGTGGTTGGTTCACTCACTGCGAACTCCGACTCCTTGTACAGCTTGACCTTTGAAAACGCATCTTGCCGGTCGGCCTCGTCCGCAGACTTCAGTAGCGAATCCAGGTAACGCTCTAAAGACTTTTCATTCGCATGCAGATCGACGCGTATCACTTCATCAAGGACTGACTTGAAGCCCGCGAGGTATTCCTCGATGACGATGCTGCGTTTTTTTTGCACTTCAGCGTTAAACTCTTTCTCATAGGCACTATCGTCCTGCTGAACCAGAGAAAATTGAGCGATATACTTCGGGTGTTCTACTGCCTCTTTGATCCTATTCAGTGTGTGGGTTTTTCCTGAGGATCGCTCACCGAGCAAAATATTAAGCCCGGTAGATATCTTCTGTCCATCCAAGAAAACAGGCCAAAGACGGTTGCCATCTTTCTCGGATAGCGCAACCTTGGTTCGATCGGACAGGCAGGCTTTAATGGCTTCAAACGTAAGCTCGCCGCAATCAATGAATGTATGGCGCGAAGGAAACTTGTTTCTATCTTCCCGTATCCGGGTATCGCTAAACAGGACAGGAGGAAACTTATCGTCATCCTTGACAGCACGGATAAATTTCTTTGGACTATCTACTTCTCCTGCAGTCACAAAGGGAGCGATCTTCTGCAAAGTTACGCCAGAAATAGCGGGGGATTTATCCGCGTGCGGGATGATAATATAGCGCCGCAGATCACCAAAAATGGCCTCGAATTCTTCATACGTGACACTGTCTCCTATAGCGACCACTTTCTTCGATATGAGATCGCACCTCTCTTGGAAGTCAGGCAAATTTTTGCCATCACTAATGACAAGTACATGGCCATTGACCAGGTTCACCTCTATACCTGGAAGCGCCAGTATGCCGAGTTCGTGTCTTATCGTCCTGAACTGGTCTCCGTCGAAGACATCGTGATTGGTCACTGCTATTGCATTCAGTTGTGCCTCATTCACATAGCTTTTGAACGATTCAAGGCTGAACGTAAAGTGCGCATCACTAATAGTGGGCACTGTATGAATATGCAGGTCTATTTTCTTCAACGCGATCTCCGTGTAGGCTTACGCAGAATCAACAAGATTTTCTTGAGAATACTACCTTGATATTGCAAATATGAAAACCGAATTCGATTAATGCGTTGCATTTTATGCATTTACGCAACTCGAACCTCAGGATATCGGCAAATGATCAGAATGCGCCGGCGCTCCGATGTTGCCGTGTGAAACTTTGGGAGCCACAATGCAAGTACTGATAAGATTGGTGGCAGCTGCCAGTGCATCCCACGGACACGGATGATCGTCCGTCCAGAGCAAATTCAAAGAAGCGGGCGCTTAAATCTTAGCTAGGAATGCCCGGAAATGGTCAGCTTTTACGTTTCTCTGTCCTCCCCCTCAATGCGAAGCAGTGACGCAAGGCTATCATGCGTCCAATGACCGGAAAGCACTTGGACGAGCGGCCACCCTCCCCTGGTCTGCGTTCGAATACCCGCCACCCGCAATTGCCGTGAATTAATTACTGGCAATACCCAAGCTTTCCATGACCCTGGCGGCATTATCCTTGCAGTCCACATCCTCCGGTTTTGCATCGATCAATTGAATCAGCGACAAAAGATGGGCCTTGTTTTGTGCCAGGCGCACTTCCAGCGATTCGATATCGGCTATCTTCTTTTTGAGCGCAGCCATCAGTTCATCATGCTTCCATGATGAAATATCCTCCGGCAAGACTTGCTTGATTTCATCGAGGGAAAAGCCCGCCTGCTGCGCGTCGCTGATGATGGACAGTACCGCCACGGCTTCCAGCGGATAGTCGCGGTAGCCGTTCGATTGGCGGCTCACGGCTTTCAACAAGCCCTTGGATTCGTAGAAGCGTATCGTGGACGCCGCCAAGCCGCTGCGCTTGGCCAGTTCGCCAATTTTCATTATTTTTCCCGCTGAAGTTGTAGTTTGTTATTGTGTAAAGCCTTGAGCAGAGCTTGCGCCACTTCCTTGCTGGAACCAGGGTTCTGGCCGGTGACGAGGCGGCCGTCCGTCAGCACGAAGCTGCCAAACGGGAAAAAGCCTTTGGCATACAGTGCCCCTTTGCTCTCTACCTCGCTTTGCAAAAGGTAGGGAACCTGGTCCCTGATGCCGGCAAGCGATTCTTCCAGGTTGGAAAAACCTGTTACGCGGCGCCCTTTTATCAGTGGCTCGCCCTTCTCGTCCTCCAGATCCAGCAAGCCAGCGGCGCCATGGCACACGGAGGAAACTAAGCCGCCGTTGCGGTAGATAGCCTCGGCAATGCGCTTGAGGTCCTTGTTGCCCTTGAAATCCCACATCGTTCCATGGCCGCCCGTGTAGAAAACAGCCGCATAGGCAGCGGGATCGATGTCGGCCGCGGCCTTTGTCGATTGTAATGATGCCATGAAAACAGGATCTTTCAGGTGCTCTCTTGCCGCCTCATCCATGTACAGCCATCCCAGGCTGCGTTCATCTAGCGGCACGGCCCCGCCGCCTGGGCTGACGAAGTCCACGCCATAGCCGGCTTCCTGCAGCGCGTCGTACGCGTGCGTCAATTCCGTGAGCCAGAGTCCCGTATGGTCGTTTCTGCTTGGATATTGGGAATGATTAGTCATGACGACCAGCACTTTTTCCATGCCCGGACCGCGCATGGGGGACGCCGGTTCAGCAGCAACCATCTGCATGAACAGCAAGGGCATGACAGCCAGAAGCAGCTTCTTGAAAACAGACATGGGATCGTCCTCCGAATAGTTGAGTGGTCTGGGCCATGTTGTCCGAACACAGCGTGATCGACTATAAGCTTAAAGCCAACTTGAATGTCAAGCGGCCGATGGGCAATCGCGCGATTTTTCTGGCCCAAAGGAAGCGGCCTCGCTGCAAACTAGTGTCCCGAACGCGACAGTGCGATTTTTTTTCGTTTCAGGGCTTGACCTTCAAGTTAGCTTAAAGCTTATCGTGAGGCTATCGCAACCCTGGAGATCAGCATGAAACCCTTTACCGCACTGACATTGCCCAATGGGACAGTCATTCCAAACCGTCTCGCCAAAGCCGCCATGGAAGAGAACATGGCCGACAAGGACCACGCGCCGTCCAAGGAGCTGATCCACCTGTACCAGTCGTGGGCGGACGGCGGCGTTGGCCTGATGATCACCGGAAACGTAATGATCGACCGCCACGCCATGACGGGGCCCGGAGGGGTCGTGCTTGAGTCCGAACAATTTGGCGCCCGCTTCGAGCAGTGGTCGCGCACCGCACGTTCACGCGGGGCGCAGATCTGGATGCAGATCAACCATCCAGGGCGCCAGATGCCTGCGGCCCTGGGACAGGAAACCCTGGCACCGTCAGCCGTGTCCATGGATCTGGGCAACTTTTCCAGGCAATTTTCGGCGCCGCGCGAGATGACGGAGGCCGATATTGCCGACGTGAAGCAGCGCTTTGTCAACAGCGCCCGGCTGGCGGAGCGGTTTGGCTTTACGGGCGTGCAAATCCATGCGGCGCACGGTTACCTGATCAGCCAGTTCCTCTCCCCGCTGACCAATCAGCGCACGGACCGCTGGGGCGGATCGTTGGAAAACCGGGCGCGGCTGCTGGTCGACGTCGTCAACGGGGTGCGGCAAGCCGTCGGCAAGGACTTTGCCGTCGCGGTGAAGCTCAACTCGGCGGATTTCCAGAAAGGCGGCTTCAGTTCGGTAGATGCCAAGCAGGTCGTTGCCATGCTCAACACCCTGGGCGTGGACTTGATTGAGCTGTCCGGCGGCAGTTATGAAGCGCCGGCCATGCATGGCCAGACCCGCGATGGCCGCACGCTGGCCCGCGAAGCCTATTTCCTGGAGTTCGCCAAGGAGATCGCCACGGTGGCCAGCATGCCGCTCATGGTGACGGGCGGCATACGCCGCTACCAGGTGGTGGAGCAAGTGCTCGACAGCGGCATCGCCATGGCCGGCATGGGAACGGCGCTGGCGATCGATCCGCAATTGCCCAAGGCATGGCGTGCCGATCCATCGGCGAGCCCCCTGCTCAGGGCCATCACCTGGAAAAACAAGGTGTTGTCGTCCATTGCGTACATGGCGATGGTCAAGTATCAGCTGCGGCGCCTGAGCCAGGGCAAGCAGACCAGGCCCCAGGTGGCGCCCGTCCTGGCGCTGCTGATGCAGCAATGGGAAACCGCCGTCAGGAACCGCCAGTATCGCCGCAGGATGAATAGCGGCTTGTGAACTGAATTTTTCCACATCCAACATTGAAGGTGCAAGCCATGAACATGAAAATTGCCGCGGCAGCAGCCGCCTCAGTATCGACATTGATGCTGAGTCTAGCCGCAAGCCCGGCGCGGGCCGAAAATCCTGCTGCAAACCAGCCCGTCATCATCGATATCGCCGGCCATGCCGTCCCGGTGGCGGCTGGCGGCCTGTATGAGCGCTTCCGCTCGAATCCGCCCTTATCGGTCATTGCGGCGGAAGCGCCGGACCTGGACCTGAGCTGGTTCAAGGGCATGCGGAAAAAAAAGGTCGACATCGGCTTTGCCTCGTATTCGCCGAATTTCTATTACAAGAACCGCAAGATCACGGCGGTATTTACGGCCGACCTCGCCCGCTTGAAGGAATTGATGCCGGAAGACATATTGAAGGCAGTCCAGCCGCTGCAAGTGTGGCCAGGCCGGGGGGCCGTGGCGTTGACGGCCTACGCCTATGAATACTGTGACAACGACAGCTACAATGAAATTTCATTGGCAATTGTGACCAACAGGCCCGGCGCCACCAGTTTTGGCCCGTTTTCCTTGCTGGGCCAATCGCTGTCCCATGATTTCTGGGGCTATGTGCTCAAGCTTCCCGTCAATACGGAACTGGCCAGGGTGCGTGGCGTGGTCGGCTACAACTTGCCCAAGTGGCTGACCGGTATCGACATACAGGAAACTGAGGCAAGCGTTTCCTTTGCCGTCACGGACAGCGCGACGGGCAAGTTGGATTTTGTTTTCGAAGGCAAAAAGCTGGGCGACCTGTCGCACCAGGCCGAGGTGGTGAGCAACAGCTTCACCAACAAGGATGGCGCCGGCAAGCTGACGTATGGCTATGCCGTTTCCCGCCTGCTGAGCCATGCATCGAGCACGCGCGCGGAATCGGTCGACCTGAAACTGGGCGACGGCAGTTTTTCCACGTATATGAAATCATTGAAGCTGGGGAAGATGATGAGCTATGAATACGTGCCAGCCTTCCAGAATGCGCTGTATGTCCCGCAGCCGCTGGCAACCCTCGGTGCCGGCAAGTGATTTGCTAAACAGCAGGCAGCGAAAAGGCACCGTGCCAGGTGTTTTTTTATCGCCGTCCCTCCCGGTATATGTTGATGTAGATCAATCAATTTTCCTATTGTGTGCAGCAGAATATGATCATTCGCAAGCCTCTGTTGAACAGACCATGGCAGAGCGCCTGCGTCCTGCATTACGCATTTGCCACTACATAAGGAATAACATGATCCCCACTACCATGAAAGCCGCCGTTGTCGAACAACTGGGCCAGCCGCTGGTGCTGCGCGACGTTCCCGTGCCGGTGCCAGGCCCCGGCCAGATCCTCGTCAAGACGGAAGCTTGCGGCGTGTGCCACACTGACTTGCATGCGGCGCGCGGAGACTGGCCCGTCAAGCCGACGCCGCCGTTCATTCCCGGCCACGAGGGCATCGGCCTCGTGGTGGCCGTGGGCACAGGCGTGACCGAAGTGCAGCTGGGCGAACGGGTCGGCGTGCCCTGGCTGTACTCGGCTTGCGGCCATTGCGAACATTGCCTGGCAGCCTGGGAAACCGTGTGCGCCGAGGCGCAGTTTGGCGGCTACACCAAGAATGGCGGCTTCGCCGAGTACATCCTGGCCGACCCGCGCTACGTCGCGCACATTCCGGCGGGTCTGTCCGCCGTGCAGGCGGCGCCCATCATTTGCGCCGGCGTGACCAGTTACAAGGGCATCAAGGAAACGGGGGCGCGGCCGGGCCAGTGGCTGGCCGTGTCCGGCATCGGCGGACTGGGCCACCTGGCCATCGAATATGCGGTGGCCATGGGCTTGCGCGTGGCGGCCGTCGACATCGATGAAAGCAAGCTGGAGCACGCGCGCGCCCTGGGCGCCGAAGTGACCATCAATGCGCGCCAGGGCGACCCGGTCGCGGCATTGCGCGAAGCGACCGGGGGCGGCGCCCACGGCGTGCTGATCACGGCGCCATCGATCGATGCTTTCCAGCAAGGCGTGGCGATGACGCGCAAGCGCGGCACCTGCGTATTGGTCGGCTTGCCGCCGGGCGACTTCCCCACGCCGCTGTTCGACGTGGTCGCCAATTGCGTGACGATACGCGGCTCTTTTGTGGGCACGCGCCAGGACATGGCCGAGGCGCTCGCCTTCGCCGCCACGGGCAAGGTCAAGGCCGGCGTGGAATTGCAGCCGCTGTCGGCCATCAACGAGATCTTCAGCCGGCTGGAACATGGCAAGGTTGCCTCGCGCGTGGTGCTCGATTTCAGCGGCAACTGAACGCTACGCGGGCAGCACGGTGTGTCGTGCGACGGCAATTTAATTGCCGTTGCTATGATGGCATCTCATACAGAACACCGAGGACACACCGATGAAGAAATCCCTCTCCGGCCTGCTGGCCTGCGCCGCCCTCGCCTTGTCCTTTTCGGCTGGGGCGGCCTGCGCGGCCGAGCCGGCTGCGGCTACGCTGCCCGGACACTATTACCTGCAAGGCGTCATGGAAACGGGTTCCGAACTGCTGCTGAAAAAGGACGGTAAGTTCGAATGGATGCTCAGCTATGGCAATACCGACGAGCAAGCCAGCGGCGAGTGGCGCGTTGCCGGCGACGTCGTGACCCTGGTGGCGGGCAACGGCGGCAAGGAGCCGCAGTTTCGCGTGTTCGAGGAATCGGAAATGCGCATCCAGAAACCCGCCGAAGCGGGCCTGTGGGTGGCCATCGTCGGCTTCCCCCGGCTGGGGCCGATGGCCGACGTGGAAGTAAAGTTCGAAGCGCAAAGCGGCAAGACGGCCACAGCCGTCAGCGTGGCGAACGGCGACGCCATCGTCCGCATGCCGGCGTCGGAAAGCTGGGTGCGCGCCGGCTTGCGCCGCCAGGGTTCAAAAGCCGACTATCAATGGCTGGCCGTGCCGCCCATGCGTGCGCAGGAACGCATCGCCGCATTCGCCGTCACCGATCCCCAGTGGTTGAGAGGCCAGGCATTCCAGAAGCTGTCCTTGCGCGTCGTCAAAGGCGGCCTGAAAGTGGACGATCCGGACCATGGCCTGGCCAGGGGCCTGTACGCCAAACCGGCATCGACGCAATAGCTTCCTTCCCCCTTCTTTCCATTCTCCCGGCACGTTGTCCTGGTCAAGAATAATGACCGGGGCAGTACGCGCACGCCCGTGCGCCGTTGACACCCCGCACGGTCTGTCCTATAGTCGCCGGGTTAACGACAAATGAGAATGAGAATCATGTTCAGTTCTATCAAGAAATGGCTCGTCTGCTATCCGCTCCTGGCCGCCAGCCTGCTGCTGGCCGGAGGCGCGCAAGCGCAAGTGGCCGACCAGGGCGCCGGCGCCAAGCAGTTATGGCAATTGATCGACTATGTTGCCGTCGATTACAGCGGCGCCGTCGAACACGGCGAAGTGGTCAGCGAGGCGGAATACGCGGAAATGCTCGATTTTACGGACAACGCGACGACGCAAATCGCCGCCCTGCCCGCCCACGCGTCGCAGGCGGCCATCGCCGCCGCTATCGCCGACCTGCGCAAAGCCGTCGTCGCCAAGGCGGACGGCGCGGAAGTCAAGCGCCTGGCGCACCATGCGAACGGCTTGCTGATTGCCGCCTACCCGATTCCCGTGGCGCCGAAAGTGCTGCCCAACCTGGCGCGCGGCGCCGCCCTGTATGCGGCCCAGTGCGCGTCCTGCCACGGCGTGGCCGGCGGCGGCGATGGTCCGCTGGCGGCCAGCCTGGAACCGAAGCCGATCGCCTTCACGGATGGCGAACGGGCGCAGTCGCGCAGCCTGATGGCGCTGTACCAGGTCATTTCGCAAGGCGTGGCCGGCACCTCGATGGCCAGTTTTGGCCAGCTGTCCGAAAACGAGCGCTGGGACCTGGCGTTCTATGTCGGCGGCATGTCGCACGATGCGGCGGCAAGCGCGCGCGGAGAAAAGCTGTGGCAGGATGATCCGCGCAGCAAGAACCTGTACGCGGACCTGGCTGCCGTGACGACCCTGACGCAGGAAGCCGTCGCGGCCAAGCTGGGCGCGGACGAGGCGCAAGCCTTGACGGCGTACTTGCGCAGCAACCCTGGCAAGGCCGAGGCGCACAAGCCGGCCGGCCTGGCCCTGTCGCGTTTGCGCCTGGCGGAAAGCCTGGATGCCATGCATGCGGGCGACCGCGCTGGCGCCACGCGCCTGGGCCTGTCGGCCTACCTGGACGGTTTCGAGCCGATCGAGCCGATGGTGGGCGCGCGCAATAAATCCCTGCTGCTGGCCGTGGAAAATGCCATGCTGGCTTACCGTTCCGCCGTGGCCAAGGGCACGGTGGCCGACGCCGACGCGGCCGGCGAAAAGCTGCAGCAACTGTTTACCCACGTGGAAGCGGAACTGGGCGACGCCAAGGCCGACCCGATGACGACCTTTGTCGGCGCCCTGACGATCTTGCTGCGCGAAGGCGTGGAAGCGTTGCTGATCGTCATCGGCATCATCGCCTTCCTGCGCAAGGCCAAGCGCAACGACGTGCTGCCCTATGTGCATGCGGGCTGGGCCAGCGCGCTGGTGGCGGGCGGCCTGACATGGGTGGCGGCAACGTATCTGGTGACCATCAGCGGCGCCAGCCGCGAAGTGAGCGAAGGCCTCGGTTCCGTGTTCGCAGCCCTGGTACTGCTCAGCGTGGGCTTGTGGATGCACCAGAAGAGCAGCGCCGGGCGCTGGCAGGAATACCTGCACGAGAAACTCACGGCGGCCATGACGCGGCGCTCCGCCTGGGGCCTGTTCGCCCTGGCCTTCATCGCCGTCTACCGAGAAGTCTTTGAAACCGTGCTGTTCTATTCCGCCCTGGCGGCGGACGGCAACGGCGGCGCCCTGCTGGGCGGCTTCCTGGTGGCCATCGTGCTGCTGGTCGTGATCGCCTGGGCCTTGCTGCGCACCAGCGCCCGCATGCCGATCGGCAAATTCTTCTCGTGGACGTCCGCCTTCGTGGCCGTGCTGGCCGTGATTTTGATGGGCAAAGGCGTGGCCGCGCTGCAGGAAGCGGGCTGGGTCGGCGTGAGCCCCGTCGATTTCATCCGCGTCGACCTGCTGGGCATCCTGCCGACCCTGGAAACCTTGTTGGCGCAAGCGGCCATCCTAGCCATCATCGTCGTTGGCTATGGCTGGAACCGCGTCTCGGCAGGCAAGCGCAAGCTGGCTTGACCTTGTAGAGCCGGCGCGGGCAAGCTGCCCGTGCCGGCCACGGCGCGCCTGTTCAGGCGCGCCATCCCTCCCCCGCCATCGGTCCCACTTTCATCGCCAACATCGTCATGACGGGCGGCGGGCCAGGCAAGGATGCGCCGCCGTTTTCCTTTACCCGGCAAGACATCCTGAATAGAATATGATGGCCATCATGCGGAATTTGCGCAACAACTCAACTGCCCAACCCTCGGCGCCAAACCGCAAGGAAGCCACCCACGAACGCATCGTCGAGGTGGCCACGGCCAGGACATTGCGGACCATTTCCTGACGTCGCCCTTGCGCGGATGGTACCGTTTTCATCCGGACAGGGCTTTCGACACGCGGTCTCCGAACAAGTGGTTTGCAAGGCAATGGCGATGCCCGCGCCGAAAGCGATGGGTAACAGTAGCGCGTTCATCAGGCGCTGCTTACGCATGGTGGATCGGCGCGAACGATTCAGCAAACAGATCGGGCTGGTAACCGGCGGCATTGAACAGGTGAGCGCAGGATTCGTCGATCGCGGAGCGCAGCCTTGCCTGATCCACGCCCAGTACGACGCCACCGCGTTTGCGCACGCGCCCGTTGATGATGACGGTATCGATATTGCTGCGCTCTGCCGCGTGCACCACGGTACCGATGGCGTTGTTGACCGGGTAGAGGTTGAGGTCGCCGGTGCGTATCAGTACCAAGTCGGCCTGCTTGCCTGGCGCCAGGCTGCCGATGCGTTGTTCCAGCCCCGCACATGCGGCGCCGTCGATCGTGGCCGCCTCCAGCAAGCGGAACGCATCGGTGGGCGCCGCCGCATGGTGGTGCCCATGCAGGCGCTGGGTATGCCCCAAGACCCGCTGCAGGTAGAACGCCACGCGCATCTCCATGAACATGTCGCCGCTGTACGAGGTCTCGTTGTCGACACTGAGGCCGGGGCGTATGCCGTGCTGGAACGCCGCCTGCCAGGCGTTCATGCCATCCTCGATACCGTAGTGGGCATCCGAGCGCGGGCATACGTTGACGCGCACGCCTGCCTCGCGCAAGATTTTCCAACCGGATTCCGGCAGGCAGGTGCAGTGGTTGAAGATGTTGTCCTTGCCAAGCAGCCCCTGCTGGTGCAGGCCTTCGAGTTCGGCTGCCATGCCACCACCAAAAAACTCGGTCACGATGGGAATGCCCAGTGCCCGCGCGATGGCCCACTGCTCCGGTTCCAGCTGCGCCATCATGGCCAGCGTCACCAGGCTGTCGGGATTGGCAAAATACTTGGCCTGCAGACGTGCGAGGTTACCCGGCCAATGCGCCTCATCCCAGTCGCCCGATACGGGCGCACCGGATGCATGCACGGCACGGATACCCGTATCGAGCAATGCTTCGACGGCCGCGTCGGAGTGCGCCGCGGTGCGGCTGTTGTGGGAGTTGTCGATCACGGTCGTGATGCCGGCATCGATGCAGCCCAATGCCGTGAGCAGGTTGCCCACGTAAATGTCGCGCGGCCGGTAGTATTTGGCAAACGAGAAATGGGTGGCGTTGCAATAGTCCTCGAGCGTTGCCGCATTCGGATTGATGCGGCGCAGCTGGCCTTCCCAAGAGTGCCGATGGGTATCGACCATGCCCGGAATGGCGATCATCTCCGCGGCATCGATCACCTCAGCACCGTCGGCCTCCAGGTGCACGCCGATGGCGGCAATGGCGCCGTCGGCAATCAGGATGTCGCCCTTGGGCAAATTGCCGACATTGCCATCCATGCTGATGATCGTCGCGCCGCGTATCAGCATCTTGCGGCGGGCTGGGGCCAGTGGCGCCAGCAGAGCCGGCAATTGAGTATCTTGTTCAAGCATGGTTGAGTCCTGCGATAGGTAATGGGTTGCACGCAGTTTAGTGCAGTCAAGCCGGCGGAAAAAGTAGCGCCGGGCGTTTTCAGCATGCGGAAAATCCGAACAATGTTGGGTTATAGTGCCATTTCCTTTAGCATCACACGGACAAGACATGGATCGCGTACAAGCAATGCAGGTATTCCTTCGCGTGGTCGAGAGCAGGAGTTTTGTGCGCGCGGCAGATACCCTGGGCTTGCCCGCATCGTCGGTCACCGGCATCATCAAGCGGCTGGAAAAACATTTGCAGACGCGCCTGCTGAACCGCTCCACACGAAACCTCAGCCTGACACCCGAAGGCGAGCGCTACTTCCACCGCTGCCGCGAGATACTCGACCTCATCGACGACACCGAAGCGAGCCTGCAAGGCCCAGGCGAGCTCCCGCAAGGACGTCTGCGCGTGGATATGCCGGGCGGCATCGCCCATGCCTTGATCCTGCCGCAGTTGCGGCAATTTCAGCAGCGCTACCCGGATATCTACCTGATGATCGGCGTCAATGATCGCCAGGTCGACTTGATACAGGAAGGAGTCGATTGCGTCATCCGCACCGGCAGCCTGGAAGACTCGGCGCTGGTCGCGCGCCGCTTGGGCGAGCTGCGCTGGATCACCTGCGCGGCGCCGTCCTACCTGGCCGAACACGGTGTTCCCGAGGTCCTGGAGGATTTGCAGCGACACCGGGCCGTCCACTACTTTTCCGGCAAGACGCGGCGGGAGAGCGATCTGCATTTCATCGACGATGGCGTCCGCGTCGCGGTGCCGGTCCCTGGCACGGCCGCGGTCAACGAGACGGGGCTGTACATCAAACTGGGCCTCGACGGCCACGGCCTGATGCAGCTGGCCGAGATCCTGGTGCGCGACCATTTGCAGGTTGGAGCATTGGTCGAGGTGCTGGCCGACAGGCGGCCGGCACCTGTGCCGGTATCGCTGCTCTATCCCCACCACCGCTTTCTCTCCCCGGCAATGCGGGCCTTCACCGACTGGACGACAGAACTGTTCAGCAACGCCAGCCTGATTTGACCGCGCCGAGCGCCGCCTGCAGGCGCAGCGCATCGCGTGCACGGAGTTGGAAATTACGATATGATGATCATCATGCAGAAATTACCCAACAACTCAACTGCCAAGCCCTCGGCGCAAAGCCGCAAGGAAGCCACCCACGAACGCATCGTCGAGGTGGCCACGCGCGCCATCCGCCGCAGCGGCTATGCGGGCACGGGCGTGGCCGACATCATGAAGGAAGCGGGCCTGACGCACGGCGGCTTCTATGCCCACTTCGCCTCGCGCGACGCCCTGCTGGCCGAAGCGGGCGACCGCGCGGGCGCCGAATCGGTAGCGCTGGCGGCCAGGGTGGCGGCCGCCGCCCCGTCCGGCCAGGCGCTGCAAGCCATGCTGGCCGCGTATCTGTCGCCCGAACACATCGCCGCCATCGAGGTGGGCTGCCCCGTCTCGGCGCTGGGTTCGGAAATGCCGCGCCAGGCGCCCGAGGTGCGGCGCGCCGCCACCATCCATATCAAGGAAATGATCGACCTGTTTGCGCGCCAGTTGCCGAACTGGGGCCAGCCCGAAGCGCATGCGCAGGCCATGGCGACGGTGTGCGCCCTGATCGGCACCACCATCCTCGCGCGCGCCGTCGACGAGCCAGCCCTGTCGGACGCACTGTGCGCAGCCACCCTGGCGCAGTTTCAGGCGCCCGGCTAACCGTACTGCCCGTGGCGTTGATGCGTCCCGGGCTTTTTTTTCAACAACAATATGATGATCGTCATATTCCATATTCCAAGCTGTCAATCACTGAAGGAACTGCCATGAAAAACCACAAGATTGCCCTGGTTACCGGCGCCTCGTCCGGCATCGGCGCGGCCACGGCCCAGCGCCTGGCGCAAGCGGGCTACACGGTGTACGGCACCAGCCGGCGCGGCGCACAAACGGCCGGAGTCGGCCATGCGATGCTGGCGCTCGACGTCACCAGCGCTGCGTCTGTCGCTGCCGCCGTGGCCGAGGTGATGCAGCGCGAAGGCCGCATCGACCTGCTCGTGAATAACGCCGGTTTCGGCGTGGCCCCGGCGGGCGCCGAGGAAAGCAGCATGGCGCAGGCGCAAGCCATCTTCGACACGAATTTCTATGGCGTGCTGCGCATGACCCTGGCCGTGCTGCCGCACATGCGGGCCCAGGGCGGCGGGCGCATCCTCAATATCGGTTCCGTCGTGGGCTTCCTGCCCATGCCTTACGGCGCGCTGTATTCCGCCACCAAGCACGCCATCGAGGGCTACACGGAATCGCTCGACCATGAAGTACGGGGCTGGGGCATCCGCGCCAGCGTCATCGAACCGGCCTATACGAAAACCACGTTCGAAGCCAATCTGCTGGCGCCCGATGCGCCGCTGTCCGCCTACAGGCAAGTCAGCATGGCCGTCACGCGCCGGCTGCAAGCGCTGATGGCCGGCGCCGATGACCCTGGCGTCGTGGCCGACACGGTATTGGCGGCGGCGCAGGCACGCCAGCCCAAGCTGCGCTACACGGCCGGCCCGCTGGCGGCGCGCTTGCGCCTGATGCGCCGTTTCATGCCCGCCGCCCTGATGGACGCCGGCTTGCGCAAGGACCTGCGCCTGGCTTGATCGCCCCCTTTTCAGCCTTCAGAGAGAACACCATGCAAGCATTGCAACTCAAACTATACGGCGGCCTTGATCACGTGGCGTTTGCCGAACTGCCCCGCCCCATTCCCGGTCCCGGCGAATTGCTGGTGCAGGTGCACGCCGTGGGCTTGAACCCCATCGACAATCTGATTCCCAAGGGCGACTTCAAGCCGATATTGAAACTGCGCTTGCCTGCCACCCTGGGCAGCGACCTGGCCGGCGTGGTCGTGGCCGTGGGCAGCGCCGTCACGCGCTTCAAGGTGGGCGACGCCGTGTATGCCAGTATTTTCGACACGCCATACGGCAGCCTGGCCGAATTTGCCGTGGTGCCCGAACAGGCGGCCGCCCTCAAGCCTGTCAACCTCGATTTCGTGCAGGCGGCCTCGATTCCCATGGTGGGCTTGACGGCGTGGCAAGCCATGCATGAGCGCATGCAGCTCCAGCCGGGCCAGAAAGTATTCATTCCGGCCGGTTCCGGCGGCATCGGCACGTTTGCGATCCAGCTGGCCAGGCACCTGGGCGCCCGCGTGGGCACGACCACCAGCACGGCGAACGTGGAGCTGGTGCGCGGCCTGGGTGCCGATGACGTGGTCGATTACAAGAAACAGCCGTTCGAGGACGTGCTGCGCGATTATGACGCCGTGCTGGGCACGGTGCGCGGCGACGGGCTGGAAAAGGCCTTGCGCATCGTCAAGCCTAGCAGCCATGTCGTCTCGCTGATCGGCCCGCCGGACGCCGCTTTCGCCCGTGCGCGTGGCATGAACGTGGTGCTGAAACTGGTGTTTGGTTTGCTCAGCCGCAAGATTATCGGCCTGGCGAAACGGCGTGGCGCCAGCTATGCCTTCCACTTCGTGCGTCCCGACGGCGGCCAGCTGGCGCAGATCGCCGCCTTGATCGAAGGGGGAAGCATCCGTCCCGTCATCGACCAGGTGTTTCCTTTCCATGAGGCGAAACAGGCGCTGGCTTACCTGGCGCAGGGACGCGCGCGCGGCAAGGTGGTGGTGCAACTTCCCGCGCCTTGAGTCACATCTGCCGGAAATGCTGCAGATAGCTGCGGCTGACGGGCAAGGTTTCCTCGCTGCCGCGCAAATGCAGCTGCGCCGTTTCATTCACGCCCCGCGTTACCTGGCTGACATACGCCAGGTTGACGATGACGGCGCGGTGTATTTGCACGAAGCGTGCCGGGTCCAGCTGTTCGCCCAGTTCCTTGATGCTGGTGCGTATCAGGGCTTCACCCTCTTCCCACGCCACCAGCGTGTATTTCTCTTCGGCCCGCAGATAACGCACTTGCTCGACGGGAATCAGGCGCACGCTGCTGCCCACGGATGCCTTGATCCATTGCAGCCAGGCCGGCGGCGCGGCGCGCTGGCCCAGGCGGCTGGCCAGCCGGTCCAGCACGGCGTCGAGCGCGCCGCCATCGCTCAACGGGCCGGGCAACTGGCGTTGCAAACGCTGCACGGTGTCGGCCAGGCGGGCAGGATCGACGGGTTTCACCAGGTAATCGATGGCGCCCTGCTCGAACGCCTGCAATGCGTACTGGTCATACGCCGTGACGAACACGATTTGCGCGCGGCGGGCCAGCGCGCGCGCCGTGGCAATGCCGTCCAATCCCGACATGCGGATGTCGAGAAAGACAATGTCGGGTTGATGCAGCTCAAACAATTCAAGCGCTTCGGCGCCGTTGCGCGCATCGCCGATCACGGACAAGGCGGGCCACAGGGTGGCCAGGTGGCTGCGCAGGCGTTCGCGCAGCAGCGGTTCGTCGTCGGCAATCAGCGCGGAAATGGTTTTCAAGACTGTCCTCCAGAAAAATGCAGCTCGGCACGCACGCCATGCGGGTCGAGCGCGTGCAGTTCCAGCCGGGCGCTGGCGCCATACACGGCTTGCAGGCGGCTGCGCACATTGTTCAGGCCGGTGCCAGGCTGCGCCGTCTCGGCCATGCCCACGCCCGTGTCGCTGACCCAGACGCAGCTCTTGCCGCCGGCCCCCTCCACCGTTGCGCCCACCGCGATGCGTCCGCCCGCCATAGCGGGATCGATGCCGTGGCGCACGGCGTTTTCCACCAGGGTCAGCAACGCCATGGGCGGAAAGCGCAGGCCGGCTGCCTGCGCGACGTGGGCTACCTCGAATTGCAGGCGGTCCGGCATGCGCACCCGCATCAGTTCCAGATAGGCGCGCACCAGCTGCAATTCCTGCTCCAGGGTGGCGGCTTCATCGTTCAGGCGCGGCATGGCGGCGCGCAGATAGGCGATCAGGTGGCGCAGCACGGGTCCCGCATTGGGCGAGCCGGACGCCACCAGTGCTTCCACATTGGCCAGGGTGTTGAACAGGAAATGCGGTTCGATCTGCGCCTGCAGGAGGCGCAGGCGCGCGTCCAGCAGTTCGCGCTCCAGGGTGTTTTTCTGCAGTTCGGCCTGCAGGCGGTCGGCCCGTTCGCGCTCGCGCCGTTCGCTGCGCATGGCCAGCAGGGAAAACAGCACGCCGAAGACGACAGCCAGCACGACCATCAGGAAATGGCCGACGAGGGTTTGCGTTTGCGCGAGGTAGGCAAGGAACTGGCCCCGCTGCGTGGCCAGCGCCGTGACCAGGGCGGCCACGGGCGCCATCAGCACCACGGCGCCCAGGCGCGCCGCCGCCAGCGACAGCCAGCGCGGCCGCAAGGCTCCCGCCGCCGAGTACGCCAACAGCAGCGCCGCGCCAATGAAGCCGATGCGGCCAAACACGCCAAGATACGGCGTACCGCTGAGCAGATGCAGCAGCCACGACAGGAGCAAGGTGAAGACCGTCACGACGAGCGCCTGCCGCGCGGTCGGCAAGAACGCTTGGGCACGGCGGGCGGTGACAGGGGCAGGCATCATGGCGTCACCATACGCGGGAAGCGGCCGCCGTTCAAGCCCTGAAAACCGCCGTTCGTCGCACCGTCGCCGCCCGTTCGCGCCCGCCTGGCAGGTAGCCGCCTATCTTGATGCTTCGTTCATGCCGCCAGGAGATACCGATGCCATCCGCCAGTTCCACCACCAGCCCCCTGCCCTCGCCGCGCCTGGCGTCATCGCACCGATGGGCGGCCACGGCCCTGTCCGCCTCTGCCCGCTTCTGGTTCCTCGCCACCGTCACCGGCCAGCTGTTCTTTGCCGCCTACATCATCGCCCTGTATGGCGGCGCCGCGGTGCGCGGCGATTTGCCGGGCTGGAATGCCGTCATGACGCATGGCCACGTGCCCGGCGATGGCGTGGGCAATGTGGCCACCGGCGTGCACCTGCTGCTGGCAGCCATCCTCATGCTGGGCGGCGCGCTGCAACTGGTGCCGCACGTGCGCCGCCACGCGCCCCGCCTGCACCGCTGGAACGGCAGAGTCTACCTGGCCGGCGCCGTGCTGGCTGCCTTGTCCGGACTGTATATGCTGTGGTGGCGCGGCGCCGTGGGCGATACGACACAGCACCTCGGCATCAGCCTCAATGCCGTGCTGGTGCTGGTCTTCGCCGGCCTGGCTTTGAAGAACGCGTTGCAGCGCGAGTTCGCGGCGCACCGGCGCTGGGCGCTGCGGCTGTTCCTGGCCGTAAGCGGCGTGTGGTTCTTCCGCGTGGGACTGATGTGCTGGCTGGAAGTCAACGGCGGCCCGGCGGGTTTCGACCCTGCAAGCTTCACGGGGCCATTCCTCAGCTTCCTCGCCTTTGCCCAGTATCTGCTGCCGCTGGCCGTGCTGGAAGCCTATCTGCGCTGCCGCGACGGCGGCAACGCGATGCTGCGCCTGGGCATGGCGGCCGTGCTGGCACTGCTGACGATGGCGATGAGCGCGGGCATCGCCGTGGCCGCGATGGGCATGTGGCTGCCGCGCATGCACGGCTGAGCGCCGCCCGGCATGCGGCCGGGCAAACGCCTGTTACCAGTAGCCAAGCACCTTCCACCAGGTGGTGCCGACGATGGCAAAGATCAGCAGTTCCACCACGCACATGATGAAGCCGACCCGCCACCAGTTGCCCATCGTCACGAAGCCGCTGCCGAAGATGATGGGCGAAGTGCCCGTCGCATAGTGCGTCAGGGTCATCATGATGGCCGAGCCGGCCGTCATCATCAGCATGAAAGGCACGTGGTATTCGGCGGGAATCAGGTGCAGGCCCACCGTCAGGAAAGCCAGCAGCATGGCGCTGATGTGCGCCGTCGTGCTGGCAAAGAAGTAGTGCGAAAAGACGAACACCAGCACCAGGACGGCGGCGATCGGCAGCCAGTCCATGCCGCTGGCGACGATGGCGGCCTTCATGCCGGCCGAAAACCAGGCGATCACGCCCGTCTTGTTCAGCTGCTCGGCCATCATGACCAGCGCGCCGAACCACACCAAAGTGTCCCAGGCGCTCTTTTCCGACAGCACGTCGTCCCAGTCGATGGTGCCGGTAATGATCAGTACAAACAGGCCGACAAAGGCGACCACCGTCGCATCGAGCGAAAACGCGGGACCGAACAGCATGGCGGGCACGTTTGCCCACAGCAGCAGCAACAGGGCGAAGGTACCCAGCATGACTTTTTCCGACGGCGACAGCGGGCCCATGCTTTTCAGTTCCGCCTTGGCGTAGGTGACGGCGTCGGGCGTGGCTTTCAGTTCCGGCGGCGACAGCCAATAAATAATCAGCGGCATGACCAGCAGGCAGACCAGGCCCGGCAGCAGCATGCACAGGGCCCAGGTGGTCCACGTCAGGTGAAAACTCTGGCCGCTGGCCTTGGCCACAAAGTCGACCACCAGCGGGTTCGGCGCCGTGGCCGTGAGGAACATCGCCGAGGTGATTGGATTGGCGTGGTAGTTGACGAGGGCCAGATAGGTGCCGACTTTCTTTTCCGTGCCCTTGGCCGGGTCCGAGTCGAAGGCGTTGGCGATCGATTTCATGACGGGGTGGACGATGCCGCCGCCGCGTGCCGTGTTACTCGGCGTAAATGGCGCCAGCACCAGTTCGCAGATCGCCAGGCCATAGCCGATGCCCATGGTGCGCTTGCCCAGCAGGGAAATGAACAGCAGGCCGATGCGGCTGCCCAACCCCGTCTTTTTCAGGCCGCGCGAAATCAGGATCGCCACGACGATCAGCCAGATCAATGGATTCGAGAAACTGCTGAGCGCATCCGTGATGGCGCCCTTGGATGAGGTCGACGTCACTTGCGACAATGAAACGATGACGATGGCCATCATCGCCATCACGCCGATCGGCATGACCTTCAGAATGATCGCCAGGATGGTGGTGAGGAAAATCGCCACCAGGCCCCAGGCTTTGGGCGTCAAGCCATCGGGCGCCGGCAGCAATAGCATGCTCAACAGCAAGGCTGTGCAGATCAGGGCGGGGACGAGGCGGAATGGGACGGCTTCCTTGAAATGCAGGAACAGGTCGCGCACTGTTTTATACATCTTTATTACCTTTCGCTGTGGGTCAGGCATCCTCGCGGTCGGAATCGTGCACGCAGATTCATGGGCCGGTAGGCACAAGAAGCGCGCCCGCAAGATGACAGATGCCCAACAATTCTGTTCGGCAATATCATACACGCAAGGCTGACGCGGCCCCGCCCCGTCACGCCGCCCGCTTCAACTAACTTTCAAATCGTTGATCTGGGAGCGGCATGCGCAACAAAAGCGCCTCTCGCCAGGCGTCAATGTGCTGGCGCGCCGCAAGCCGTTTTCGCATCGGCAGTACCGGCACGCGCAACTTTCCCCACGCCTGTCAGAACCTGAAGTTCGACACGGCGGCCCTGCTCAAAACATGCCCGTTGCTTGAGCGAGTCCTTCATCTCGCCGCAGCCGCTGATGCCGTCGCGATCCAGGCGTATGTCAATCAATGCATCCGCCTCGCTGATCGATTTGTCGCGTACCAGTTGATGGAACACGGTGCATGCTCTTTTGTGCGCCAAAACGAAATTACCCTCTTTTTCGCGAGGCATCGGGTCGGCAAAGCCCACGATAACTACTTTTTTCTTTTCGCCTTTTTTTGCCTGCGGCATGAATTTATCAACGTACGATTTTGAAATAGCCCACTGCCCTTCTTCGAACGTCTCTTTTCCAGAGCTGAAATAGATCCCGTTTTTCAGCTCCTGGCAAACTGTCTCTTTTCCCCCTCTTGAAACCTTGACGCCGGCGCTATCCAACTCAATCCGCGTATCTGTTGTATCGGCGGCAGCCGTCCCTTTCAGTTCGATATAGCTGCGCAGGCCAACCCCATGCCACAGAACCCGGACATTACTGATCGAAAAGCTGTCGCCATCCATTTTGCAACTATGCAGCAACACCCCCTTGGCATCGGCCGCAGCTTGCATCGTGGCGAAATTCGTTTTATTGACGATCAATACGGCATCGGAGCGCAACCCGAGGCCACTCATCACATAATTAAAACTATGCTGGCCTGCCAGCAATGGAATATAGGCAAACAGGATTCCCACTGCAATACTGGCAAAAGCGCTCCGGGAGCTGGCGCTGAGGCTGGCCGTGGCGGGGCCGGGTGGAACGGGTGGAACGGGCGGAATTGGAGGCGGAAGCGGCACGAATGTGGAAAACATCGCCACGCCAAGACTTAAAAACATTCCTGAAAATAGCAACACCAAGGGTATTGCCAGGAAGTTGAAAACTCCACTGCCAGCGTCAGGCTTGTTTAGGGCGGCAATATATCCCAGCATGGACGTGGAAGCAATCAATGGCATAACGTAGGCGACGGCGAACCAGCCATCTTCCGTCAATTTGCGAGCCAGGTACCAGTACACGCCAATGAGAACCACCGCTACGATACTTAACACGACAAATTGGCATCCACTGGCGGATCCGGCGCCGTTGTTCAAAGCCTCAAAGAAAACCATAACCAGCAGCAGGGAAAGCAGCCAAAGACCAAGCAGATATGCGGCACTCTTTAACTTCCCGGATGGGAGTATTTTTTGTGTAGCCCACGGAACAAAAGGCAAGAACCCCATGATGACCGATAAGGCACCGATACAGGAAAAAGCCAGCATGACAAAAATAAAGAATAATGTATCGCCAACACTTAACCCGGATGGGAAAAAACCAATCACGAAGAAACAATAAATAAAGACGGCAACCAGGCCAAAAGTAGAGCTCAGACCGGCACATAAACCACTCATGGTTTTCAGGCGTTCAATCCTGAGCTTTTTAATTTCGGCTATTTGCTTCTCTTCATCCAGTGTCATAATATTAGGCGGTGTATTGACGTTTAGATATTATAATGCAACCATCTTTCCTGAAGTCAATAAATTTGCAAGATTGGCATGAGCGGCGGAGTTCCACCTGGGCGCCAGAAAACTGAGCCAGGTCAAGACTCTGCCTGTCACCCGCCTGTTTCAAGGGGTATTTCAGCTCAATCTTGCCAACCGCACTATAATGTTGGCACCGCTTGCGGCAGCAATGGCGGCGATAGACGGTAACAATTTCGTGTGGAGGCCGGTACAATAGCGTCTGGGCCTACACAGGGTTTCACTTTTGCCAGCAGTTGCCAGCAACTAACCATTTTTTTGACCAGCCAACAAATACTATGAGTTCGATGAATGAAGAGCGCGTTTTAAGCGTGCACCACTGGACGGATACCCTGTTCTCCTTTACCACCACGCGCGACCCGTCGCTGCGTTTCTCGAATGGCCATTTCACCATGATCGGCCTGCGCGTCGATGGCAAGCCGTTACTGCGTGCCTATAGTATCGCCAGCGCCAATTATGAAGACCACCTGGAATTTTTCAGCATCAAGGTGCCGGGCGGTCCATTGACGTCGCGCTTGCAGCACTTGCAAGTGGGCGACACGGTCATCGTCGGCCGCAAGCCGACGGGCACCTTGGTGTCCGACTACCTGCTGCCAGGCAAGCGCCTGTACATGCTGTCGACGGGCACGGGCCTGGCGCCTTTCCTCAGCATCGTGCGCGATCCGGACATCTACGAGCGCTTCGACCAGCTGATCCTCGTGCACGGCGTGCGCCAGGTCGATGAATTGGCTTACCACGACTTGCTGGAAGAGCATCTGCCGAAGCATGAGTTCCTGGGCGAAATGGTCAGCGACAAGCTGCGCTACTACCCTACCGTGACGCGCGAAGACTTCCGCAACATGGGCCGCATCACCGAACTGATCGAAAACGGCAAGCTGGCCGAAGATCTGGGCGTGCCGGCGCTGAACCCTGCCGAAGACCGCGTGATGATCTGCGGCAGCTCGGACATGCTGCGCGACCTGAAGGAAATGCTGGAAGCGCGTGGCTTCAAGGAAGGCAATACCTCGACGCCTGGCGACTTCGTTGTCGAGCGCGCGTTCGCCGAGAAGTAATCCGCAAAAGTCATCCACAATACCCCAGGGGCCCGGCCCCGCCGCTTCCTGCGGCGGCGCCGGGCCTTTTCATTGGCGGCGGCTACCGCAATCCATTCATGAGGCGCCGCAAGGACGTAAAGGCTTCCTGTCATGGCCGGAAACGAACAGCAGCGAGGCCGCACGGTCGGTCTTGACCTTGCTTGATCTGTCGCAAACGTGGCCTGTAAAACCGCATTGGGATTCGGCCGCATGCCAAAATAAACACGCCCCCTGATGGCGGCGCATCAGTCACGCTCGCTCCTGACAGAAATTGTCAGTGCTTTTCATTATGCTTTCGGCACCAGCAGGCTAGCCAGCCTGTACTATCGATATCTCCACCTGCGACAGGACTTTTCATGACACGTGCCATCACCATTCTGACCGAGAACTTTGCCGATTGGGAAACCGCCCTGATCAATTCCACGGCGCGCCTGTACTACGGCTTTTACACGCAGTTCGCCACGCCCGGCGGCTTGCCCGTCACCTCATCCGGCGGCATGCTGGTCACGCCGCAACTGGCGCTGGAAGATATTGTGCTCGATGAACTCGATTTGCTGATGGTATGTGGCGGCAGCCACTGGCAAAGCGGCAAGGCGCCCGACCTCTCCCCTTTGCTGCGCGCGGCCCGCGACAGGAATATCGTGCTGGCCGGCATTTGCGACGGCACGCGCGTGCTGGCGCAGGCGGGCGTGCTCGACGCTGTGCGCCACACCTCCAATTCCGCCGACAACCTGAAGGATACCGGCTATGCGGGCGCCGCCCTGTACCAGGATGTGCCGTGGGCCGTGGCCGACCAGCGCGTCATCACGGCGCCCGGCACGGCGCCCGTCAGCTTTACGGCCGAGGTCTTGCGCGCCCTGGGCATAGCTGACGACAACCTGGCGGCTTACCTGGCCATGCACGGCGCCGAGCACGGCAAGGCAGACCAGGCAGTGCGCTAGTTGGCATCCAGCACGCGCAGGCGCGCCACGGCGTGCGTGTTGCCCGGATCCAGTTCCAGCGAACGGCGGTAATGCGTGATGGCCAGCGCCTTGGCGCCGTCCGCCTCGTATGCTTCGGCCAGGCTGTCGTGGCCATTTGCCCCTTGCGGGTACAGTTGCACGCCGAGCTGGAAGACGGCCACCGCCTGTTTCGGCTGCTGCCGCCGCAGCAGACGGTAGCCCCAGGCATTCAAGTCATCGTCGGTGGGCGCAGAGAGCCCATGCTGGCGCCGGATGGCCGCCAGTTTCTTGTCCAGTCCATCGAAACCAGCGCTGGCCGCTTTGTTGCGCAGCAGGTGCGCGGCATACGCGCCGCCGCGCTGCTGGCGCAGGGCGGGAAGATAAAAGCCGGCGACGGTATCGATCAGCTGTTCCGGCTGGGCGCCGGCCAGGTTGCTCAGGATAACGACGGCCAGGCCATCGTTCGGATACACATAAAAGGCTGAGCGGGCGCCGCCGATGCCGGCCACGGCACGGTGTCCATCGCGTCCGATGGTGGGCCAGCCCAGCGCCCACGGCGCCGGCTTGCCGTCATTCAAGCTGGTCGGCTGCCACAGCCGTTCCACGCTGGCGGACGCCAGCAGGCGCCCCGACTGCAGCGCGATGAGCCAGTTCGCCAGTTCGCCCGCATTGCTGTTGATGCCGGCGCCGGCGCGCATGAACACGGGAAAGTCTTCGATCACGTTGCGGTAGCCCTTGCCACCCCTGTCCAGCACGTAGGAACTGGCCTTGTTGACGACCACGTCCTTCGCGTCGCCAAAGCCGCTGTGCGGCATGCCCGCCACGTCAAACTGCCCGCGCTGGACGAAGGCGGTAAATGGCTGGCCCCCTTGCCTCTCGATCAATTGCGCCAGCAACACGTAATTGGTCTGGTTGTAGCGGTAGCGCTCGCCAGGCTTGGCTTCCACGGGCAGCGCCTGCACGGCTGTCCACGCCGCATCGGCGTCATCCGGCTGCGGCCCCACCAGTTTGCCGCTGCGCTGGTCCAGCACATCGGGCAAACCCGAGGTATGGTTGAGCAATTGCGTCACCGTCACGGCTTGCCAGGCTGAAGGCAAGCCCGTCAGATACTGGCCGATAGGCGCGGCCAGGTCGATCTTGCCCTGCTGCACCAGCTGCATGACGGCCACGCCGGCAAACGCTTTCGTTGCCGAATTGATGGAAAACAGGCTGGCGTCCGTCACCGGCACCTGGTATTGCAGGCTGGACAGTCCGAAATTGCGCGCCAGTACGACCTTGCCGCGTTGTATCACGGCCAGTTGCAGCCCCGGAATCTGGCGCTCCTGCATTTCGCTGCGCACGAAGGCGGCAATTTCCTGTTCCGCGTTGGACACCTTCGGCTGGCTGACGGCAGTGGCAGTAGCAGTGGCAGCCACGGCGCCAACGGGGACGGCGGCAAGCGCCATGAGGAGCAGGACAGACGGGAGGCGTGGGTTCAAGATGTGGCTTTCGACAGGAGAAAACGGAACCGCAGCATCCCATACCTATTTATCAACGTCAACGACAATCTTGCCGTTCAGAAAGTTACTCTTCCAGCCACACGTCTTCATACCCTTCCCGGTCGAGAATGAACTTGGCGCCGCTGGGCAAGGCCAGGTAATCGACCACCTGCGGCAGCAGTTCGTGCAGGTGTTCCGCATGCAGGGGTTGGTAAAAGCCGCTGGCATCGTCGTGCTCACCGCAATGGATGAACCAGCTGATGGTGCCGTTTTCCGGCAGCGCGATGCGCGTGCCGTAGATGGGCGACTGCGCCAGGCTGGCGATGGCCAGGGCCACCATGGGCTCGGGCGCCTGGGCCGGCAAGCCGAATTTGTCGCAGATGCGCCGTTGTGTTTCGCTGATCAGTTCAGTCATGGTGTTTCAGGATCCGATGTAGTGGTAATGCAGGCGCAGCGCGCCGTCGTGACCGGACATTTCCAGGTGCAAGGTCGCTTCGCCCGGCTTGCCGTCGGCCAGCAGCAGGCATTCCAGGCCCAGCGGTCCGGCGTCGGTGGCATACACGTCGACGGCGGGACGGCCACCCTTGCCCGGCACGAAGGCTTGCGCCAGCGGCGCCAGGGACAATGTCTGGCTAGCCGCAAAATAACTGTCGAGCATCTCGATGATCTCGTCGGCCACGCCCGGCGACAAGTCCCAGTCGCGCTGCAGTGCAACAGGATCGCGCCCGTCCAGCGTCTGCACGAAGGCGGCGGCCTGCGCGTATGCCAGCTGCCGCAGGCTGTCTGTGATGGCCATTTCCATAGAGTACGTCGTGCCTTATCCATTCAACAGGCGCCATTATAGTGCGTCGCCGCGGGAATGCTCGATCCGTTTGCCATCAATAATTGAGCACCGTTCCGCTTATTTAAAGTGGCGCGCTTATTATTTATCGCACTGCAATAACATAAATGGCTCGCGTGATATTTGGTGAGTATTTGAAAAATATAACCGCAGATACGATTGATTTTCAAGTTGACGCTTATTTATTCAGGCGCTAATATCGAATGGCCATATACCATGGCATACAGCACAAGCAGTACTTAACCATCACAAGAGGATAGTACAATGCAAAACCAAACCAAATTGTTCGCATTCAAACTGGCTGAAAAACAGGTACAAAAACAGGAAGCGCCCGCCACCGCCTGGAAGGTGCGCGACGGCGTCGCCGTGGCCGGCTGCACCGCCGTTGGCACCCATGATCAATATCGCGACTCTTCGCGCCTCAAGCCCAACGACAGCGGCCAGTATTGCTGATACCCGGCACGCCATAACCCCCGCCCGGCGTGGGGGTTTCATATATTCTCCCATATTCAAACCGGCGCCGTGTGGCGCGGCTATTCCGCGCGCAATGCATATACAAACACCTTTCAATTAAAGTTTCCATTTTTTAAAATAAGTATTTATCGGTAAAAATCGGAACACGACCATTAATAGAGGATCACATGCACAAAGAAACCAAACTGTTCGCATTCAAATTGGCGGAAAAAAAGGAAGAAGAAAAGCCAGCGCATCCTGTGCTCTGGAAAGTACGCGATGGCGTCGCCGTGGCCGGCTGCACGGCTGTCGACAGCGAGGAGCAATACCGCTATTCGCGTATCGGTTCGAGTGACGGCGGCGAGTTCTGCTGATACGTTCGCCAGCTGAAAGCCTTGCCACGGCAAGGCTTTTTCACCTTCCTTTACCGCAAACCCACGACATGCACAAAAAGGTTTTGATTATCAGCCATAGCGGCGATCTGCACGCCGACCTGGTCGAAGCCATCCTCGCCGCCCGCGGCCATGCCCCCTTCCGTATCGATCTCGACGCCTTTCCCCGCGATTATCAGCTGTGCCAGCGCCTGCACGACGGCCGCGCCAGCGCGCGCCTGCGTCACTTGCCCGATGGCGACTGGCTTGACCTGCAGCAGGTGGGCGCCGTCTGGCTGCGCAAGGCGGCCGACTACGCCTACGCCAGCGCCGACCTGACGCCGCAGGAGCGCGCCTACGCGCAGCTGGAAACGGAACAAGCCATCTTCAGCGTGCTGTATGGGCTCGATTGTTACTGGCTCAGCCATCCACTGGCCCTGCGCGGCGCCCAATGGAAAGGCGAACAGCTTGCGCGTGCCGCGCGCATGGGCTTTCGCGTGCCCGCCACCGTGATCACCAACGTGCCCGACGACGTGCGCGCCTTCCGCGCTGCCATCAAAGGGCCCATCATTTTCAAGAGCATGTCGACGCCCAGCCTGGCCGCCGAAGCGGTCGAGGATGTTGACAGGGTCAGCGCCGGCATCGGCACCACCATCGTCGACGATGCCATGCTCGATAGCCTGGACGCCGTCAGCGAACTGAGCTGCCAGTTCCAGGAATATATCGCCAAGCAATACGAACTGCGGATCACCGTGATCGGCAAGCAATTGTTTGCCGCGCGCCTGTATTCCCAGGACGATGCGCGCACGGCCATCGACTCGCGCGACATGTCGGCCCCCATCCGCTATGAAGCATGCACCTTGCCAGCGGAAATACAGCAGCGCTGCCTCGCTTTCGTGCACAGCTATGGCCTCGAATATGGCGCGCTCGATCTCATCGTCACGCCCGGGGGCGAGTATGTTTTCCTGGAAAACAATCCTGTTGGTCAATTCTTGTATGTACAACAACTGGTGCCAGCCTTGCCCATGCTGGAAAGCGTGGCCGCAAGCCTGATCGAAGGAGCCGTATGCCGCAGCCAGACCTGAACCAGATCCCCGTCCGGCTGCGCGAACTGGAACAGGCGCGCGACAGCCGGGCCATCGTCCTGGCCGCCTCGCACCTGGACATGGAACTGCTGCCCGCCCTGTACGAGCTGTGCCAGGGCATCGGCCCCGTAGCGCGCCTCGACGTGGTGCTGCACGGCCGCGGCGGCATCGTCAACGCGGCGCGCCGCATCGCCATCCTGCTGCGCCAGCATGCGCGCCACCTGAGCTTTATCGTGCCCTTCCACTGCCAGTCGGCCGCCACCCTGCTGGCCCTGGGCGCCGATGAGATCATCGCGGGCGACCTGGCCCTGTTCTCGCCCATCGATCCGCAGCTCGATGGCGCCGACGGCGGCTCGATGTCCAGCCTGGACATCAAGGTGTTCGGCGACATGGCGCAGCAATGGTTTGGCGTCGATGCCAGCGAGGCGCGCCAGCAATCGCTGTCCCTGCTGTGCGGCAGCATCTTCCCCCCTTCCCTGACGGCCTTCTACCGCACCACCCTGGAACTGGCGCAGATCGGCGAGGAATTGCTGGCCTGGCAATTGCCCGATGCCACACAAGAGGCGCGGCGCGCCATCGTCGCGCAACTGGTGACGGGTTATCACTCGCATAACTATGCCTTGACGCGCGAAGAGCTTGCCCAACTGGGCCTGAACATGGTGCGCGATATCCACGTCGAAAGGCTGGGCTGGGCCATCTCGACGCAATTGCAGGCAAGCATAGGCGGCGCCTTGCGCAGCGCGCCAGACGAGCCGTGGAACGATGCCCTGCTGGCGTCGCGCGACGGCGTGCAGCTGCGGCGCCAGTGTCCGGGCGGCTTCGCGCCCGTGTGGAGCGCACAATGCTGACGTCCGTGCTGGCCGCGTTACTGGCCGACATCGCGCGCTACTGTATCGCCTTGCTGCTGCTGGCGGCCAGCGTGGGCAAGCTGCGCAGCTACGGAGACTTTCGCGGCAACCTGGCCACCTCGTTCGGCATGCCGCCCGCCGCAGCCCAATTCGCTGCGCCAGCCCTGGTGATGACAGAACTGCTGCTGGCCGGCTGGCTGCTGGCCGGCGGTTCCTACACACCGATGCTGCTGTCGCTATTACTGCTCAGTACGCTCACCGCCATATTGACTTACCGCTACTTCACGCACAGCGTGGTGCGCTGCAGCTGCTTTGGCGAAGCGGCACGGCCCGTGTCGCAGTACGACCTGCTGCGCAACATGCTGGCGGTCGGCATCAACGGCGCCTACTTTGCGCTGGCGCAGGCACCGGCCTTGCCCGTCGCCACTTCCATATTGGCCGCCGGCCTGGCAGCCATCGTGTGCGTGGCCACGATTTCCCTGCACGAGATCGCCACTTTGGCAAAGGCAGACTGATGGATTCCACGACTTTGCAACTGGTGCTGGCGGCGCTGGCGTTTGCCCTCGCCGGCAATATCTGGCTCAGCCTGGCCGTGCTGCGCGCCAGCCGCCGCGAACGCATCGCGCCCACGGCGCTGGAGCCGGGCCAGCCCCTGCCTGCCGTGCAAGCCCGTCCGCTGGCTGGCGGCGCGCATTTCCAGCCGGGCGCCGGCGGCCAGGCAGCCGTGCTGCTGTTCCTGGCCAGCCGCTGTCCGAAATGCGGGGAAAAGCTGGCCGGCATCGAACAGTTGCTGCCGCTTGCGCGGGAGGCAGGCCTGGCCCTGTGGCTGATCAGCGAAGAGCCAGTCCGCCGCCTGCGCGCCTTTTTGCCCGGCAACACCTTGCGGGCGGCCACGGCACGGCTGACGCTGCGCGACTACCGGCGCGTGAATCCGCTAATGAGCTCGCCTTCCTATGTATTCGTCAATCACCAGGGCAGCGTGGAAGCTGCCGGCCTGATCGGCGATGAAGACTGGCTGGCCCTCGTCGAGCAACTGGCTGACGAGACGGCACAGGAGCGCGCCGCATGAGCCATCTGAATGTCGGCCCGCATCTTGAACGCCTGCGCCTGCTGTATCCCGTGCGCTGGCGCGTCGCCGCCGGCTTGCTGTGCATGGTCCTCACCGTGGGCGCACAGCTGGCCTTTCCGCAAGCCATCGCGTATTTCATCGACAACGTGGCGGAACTGACCCGGCGCGGCGTCACGCCGGGCATGGTCGCCACCATGCTGGCCGTCAGCCTGCTGTATGCGCTGATCACGACCGCGCGCTTCTATTTGCTGCAATCGAGCGGCCACATGATCGTCATGGGCGTGCGCCGGCGCCTGTTTGACGTGGTGATCAATCAGCCCATCGCCTTCTTCGACAAGCACCATGGCGGCGAACTGAACAGCCGGCTCACGTCCGACGTCTCGGCCCTGCATGAAAGCTTGACCATCGGCGCGGCCAATGCCCTGCGCTCGCTATGCGTCTTTCTGGGCGGCATCGCCATGCTGCTGCATCTGTCACCCATGCTGAGCCTGCCGCTGGCCCTGTTCATTCCCATCAGCCTGTATCTCGGCAAGTTATCAGGCAGCAATTACCGGCAGCGTTCGCGGGCCATTTCCGCCACCCTGGCCGCCAGCGGCAAGGTGGCGCAGGAATACTTTGCCCATGCCCGGCTGGTGCAGGCATTCAACCAGCAGGGCGGCGCCATGGCCCGCTATGCGCAAGCCATGCGGCAACTGCTGGAGGTGTCCCTGGCCGGCACGCGGCTGCTGGCCGTGTTCCAGGGCGCGCAAGGGCTGCTGGCTTTTGTTGCCCTGCTGACCACCCTGTGCTTCGGCGCCCACCTGATCGGCCAGGGCCGCTTGAGCGTGGGAGAGCTGACGGCTTTTGTCATCTATGCCAGCATGGTGACGGACACGGCCGGCTCAATCAGCGAATTCTGGAACACGTGGATGCGCACCATGGGCTCAACCGACCGCATCTTCGAGATCCTGCGCAGCCACCGCGCCGTGCCCGAGGCGGCGCCGCAACCGCCGCTGGCCGGCCACATCGCGCTGCGCGACGCGCGCTTTTCGTATCCCGAACGCACGCAGGTCACGGCCCTCGACGGTGTCAGCCTGTCGATACGGGCGGGCGAAAAAATCGCCCTGGTGGGCGCCTCGGGCGCGGGCAAGTCCACCATCGCCAGCCTGGTGCTGGGCCACTACCAGCTTGACGCGGGCAGCCTGCAGTTCGACGGCATCGATGCAGGCATGCTGGGCGTGACGCAGCTGCGGCGCCAGATGGCCGTGGTGGAACAGGAACCTGCCCTGTTTTCCGGCAGCATCGCGGACAATATCGCCTTTGCCGTGCCAGACCGCCAGGTGACGCGCGACGAAATGCTGGCGGCGGCGCGCCTGGCGCACGCCCACGATTTTATTCAAGCTTTTCCTGACGGCTACGAGACCCTGGTGGGCGAACGGGGCGTGCAATTGTCCGGCGGACAGAAGCAGCGCATCGCGATCGCCCGCGCCATCCTGCGCGCGCCGAAAATCCTCATCCTGGACGAAGCCACCAGCGCGCTCGACGCCGCCAGCGAACAGCAGGTGCAGCTCGCCCTCGACACCCTGATGCAAGGGCGCACCACCATCATCATCGCCCACCGCTTTTCCACCATTATCAAAGCGGACCGCATCATCGTCATGGACAAGGGCCGGATATGCCAGCAAGGCACGCACGCCGAGCTGCTGCGCGCGGGCGGCCAGTATGCGCGGCTGATGCAGCAGCAGTTGTCGCAATTCCAGCAATTGCATGCTAGTGCGGCAACGCTGTAAGGCGGCAGCGTGCGCTGGCACTGTCCGACTTGCCTGAATAAGCACGCGCACCCCGTTGTCTGGATCGGCATTCTGGGCGATAATTACGCCCATGAACGATACCACCACCTTACCCCCATTGCCCGATCGCCTGTCGATCGACCCTAGCAGCCCTTACCACGTTGCAGCCGTGTTCGAGAACGACGTCGGCATCCGCTTCAACGACAAGGAGCGTCTTGACGTGGAAGAATATTGCATCAGCGAACGCTGGATCAAGGTCGCTTCCACCAAGTCACTCGACCGCCGCGGCCGTCCGCTGCAGATCAAGCTGAAGGGCAAAGTCGAAGCTTTTTACCGCTAAGCAACGCACGCAGCTGTCATCGAGGCCGATTTTCATCGGCCTTTTTTGCGTGCGCCGCTTGTCTTTCAGGCATCGCAGATGACCAGCCCGGCCGCGGCCGCCAGCGGCAGCCACAGCATGACGTCGGCCAGTACCTCGTCCGGCGCCCTGCCGCTCGACCGCGCCGCCTGCCCCGCGCACTGTGCCAGCGGCGCGCCGCCGGCCAACGCTTGCAGACAATAAAACTGCCAGGGCTGCAATTCCTGCATGGCAAGCCGGTAATGCATGCGCGAAATGGCGACAAAGGCGGACCTGGCACCAGGCTGGGCCGGCACGGCGTCGTCCGGCGCGGCCTGCGCCTGTTGCCAGTAGTCGCACAGGGGGAACGACAGGGCCAGCAGCCGCGTGCACGGCGCCAGGCGCCAGGCTGGTGTATTTCCTAATAGCAAGTCCAATCCGCACGGCAGCATGGGCGGCGTCAGCTTTTCCAGGCCGGGCGCCCTGCCCGCTTCGCTGCGCGCCCGTTCCAGCTGCGCCAGTTCGACGGGAAAGCGCAAGGCGGCGCCCTGCGCGCCGGCGGCATGCTGGCTGGCGGCGAGAAAATCGGCAAAGCCGGCACCCAGGTCGTACAGGGTCGCGGACGCGGACGGGTGGCGCCAGACATAGGCGCGGGCAAAGAAGGCGAACAGCTCGTCACCCATGACCTTGCGCAACACGGGATAGTCGGCTTGCAGGCATTCCAGCAGGCGCTGCACATAGCCATCCGCATGGATGTGCAGCGGCGCCGGCCCGCCCCTGGCCCGTTTCAATACTTGCTCCTGCGTCAAGCCATGGCGCTCGCTGGCCAGCTGGACGCCGCGCGCCGCGCCGCCCGGCGCCGTCATCGCCGTCAGGAACCATGCCTGCAATTGCGCCAGCGGTGCGCGGGCCTCGCCAGATTCGCCTGCTGCGGTGCTACTGGGCATGGGCAGCCTCCAGGTGAAAGCCCAGCGGCGCCGAGACGGCGGCGGCAGCCGTGACTGGTGCCGCATCCGCGAATTCTCCCCGCTCGGCCGCGCGCGCCTTGTCGAGCTCGGCCAGCAGCTGCGGGTACGGGGGAATCGCCGCATCCCATTCCAGCAGGGCCGACACGCCGCCCGTCAGCCGTTGCGCCAGCGCGTACAGGCGCCACACGGCGGCCGGCACGGGGGCGTCATGGGTATCGATCAGCACGGCGCCGCACACGGTGGGGCCGGCCAGGTGGATCTGCACGATGTGCGCGTGCGGCAGCTGGCGGATGTAGTGGGCCGCGTCATAGCCGTGGTTATGCGCGCTGACGTGGACATTGTTGACGTCGAGCAAGAGTCCGCAGCCCGTGTCTTCGGCCAGGCGGCCCAGGAATTCCCATTCCGGCATGCTGGACTGGGCAAATTCCACGTAGCTGCTGGGGTTTTCCAGGACCAGCGGACGGCCCAGGAATTCCTGCACCTGCCGCACGCGCCCCGCCACGTGGCGCAGGCTGGCCTCGTCCAGCGGCAGCGGCAGCAAGTCGTGGCTGTTAAGCGAGGCGGCACCCGTCCAGCACAGGTGGTCGGAAATCCACGCGGGCCGGATCTCGCCGGCCAGCTGGCGCAGCTTGCGCAGGTAGGCCAGGCTGAGAGGATCGCTGCTGCCGATCGACAGCGAGACGCCATGCATGACGATAGGCACCTGCGCCGCCACCTGCTCCAGCACATGGCGCGCATAGCCGTGGTTGTCGATGAAGTTCTCGCTGATGATCTCGAACCAGTCCACCTGCGGCCCGTGGCGCAGGATGTGCGCATAGTGCGGCGGGCGCAGCCCCACGCCCAGGCCCAGGTTCGGCAAGCCCAGGCGTGGCGCCACCGTGTGCATGGCGTGCCGCATCAGGTCGACGGCGGCAAGGCCAGGCGCAGGTCGGTGGGCGGCGGCGACGCCCCCACTGGCGTGCCGCGCGCCGCCATCACCTTGCCGTAGGCTTCCCATGCCTTGTCGTAGACATTGTCGCCCAGCGCAAAGCTCATGGTCTGGCCCAGCGGAATGCTGCGGTGCTCGGGCGCGGGTCCGAAATCGTACAAAGTCATGGTGGCAGGCTCGGGCGGTTCCTTGCCCGTCGTGTTCGGATACAGCTGCGAGGCCGAAATCGGCACGGCGCAGCCGCCGAATCCCCCGCATTTGTTGTCGCTGGGCGCGCTGTAGACTTTATCGGGCTGCGGCGGCGGTGGCGGCACGTAGCACGGCGTGCCCGGCGAGGCGGCAAGCTTGACCGAGTGGCCGCAGGACGAACCGCCCGTGTCGGCCTGGGCAAAGCCGCAGCCGCCCTGGGCATGGCAGCCGTTGGAGCCGCGGCAGGTATGGTAGACGGCCAGCGCGGCGCAGGTGGACGAGGCCTCGCCTTCCAGGTGCATGCCCTGGCAGGCGTGGTACAGCACGCCTTTCTCGGCCAGCGGCACGCCCGTCGCCAGGTTCGGCGCCTGGCCCAGCACGGCCCAGCAGATGGCCATGCGGTCGCCCGCGCCCACCATCGACGGATACGGAAAGTCCAGTTGCTGGTTCTGCCAGTACTTGTCCAGCACGGAAGTGATGCCGTAGATGGCGCCCGTGGCGACCGTGCTCAGCATCTCCGGGGTGCCGCTGGCGTCCTTCAGGCGGTTCAGGGCACCCGCCACGGCCGCCGGCGCGGGAATATTCTGCGGCGCGCTGGCCGGGTTGTAGCGTTCGTTGGTCAGCATGGCCGCGCTCCACTGCTGGCCCTGCTTGTGCCAGCTGGCCCAGGTAGTCACGGGCAGCATCGCCTTGACCTGGCCGAAACGCTCGTAGTGGTCGAACGGGGCGCTGTCGTGGCGCGCCTGCGCATCGCGCGATTCGGCATCCTTGCCATTGTTCGCGTAGGACGGATAATCGCACTTCAAGGCATCCAGGTCTTCGCGGTAGTCGGGCTGCACGGCCTTCAGGCGCAGTGCCGCATCGCGGCGGTAGCGCTGGATGGCCGCTTCGCTGCCCTCGCCCTGATCCGTGATGGCCGCCATCATGTCGATGGCCTTGTTGAACGAGCCCGTCTGGCCGCCATCCTGGTCCTGCGGGCCGAAGCAGGTATCGAATTTGGGAAATTCCGCCCGCGCATGCCCCTGGACCTGGCTGTTGAACATGTCCTGCTGCACCGAACCGTTGACGAACAGCTTTTGCCACAGGGTCTGGCCATCCGCATATTCGATGCTGATGTAGCGCGCATAGCATTCGTACATGTAGCCGATGGTGCCGAACAGGGGCAGATCATGCACGTGCTTGCCCGGCGTCCAGCCCGGGAGCGGCACTTCCGGGAAGTATTTGGTGTGGTTGTGCTTGTCGAACTCGGCCAGCTGGGCGCGTGCCTGCTCCTCGGGCTGCTCGATGGCGAGGAACAGGTCGCACTGGTTGCTGTTCAGCTCTTCCAGGTTGACGCGCACGTGGCGGTAGCCGGACGTGTCCTGCAAGTCGACGATGTGCGGGATCACCGTGCACTCCTTGCCATAGCAGGTCCAGCCATGATCCTGCGATTGCAGCTCCGAGCCCGTGAAGCACGGCGCCGTGCCGATGGCCGTGGCCAGGTTGGCCGCCATCTGCAGATGCAGCATTTCCTGGATGAAGACGCTGAAGATGATGTTGAAGGCCTTTTGCTCCTTCAGCTCGGGCCGGGCCGTGGTGCCCATGCCCGGCCACTGGCGTCCCTCATAGTAGGTGACGCCTTTCGAGTTGATCTGGTGCGTGCCGTGGATCGAGTACATGGTGGCCATGTACAGGGGGATGGTGAACAGCTCGACGCTGACGGCCGCCTGGGCGATGGCGCGCACGGCGGCCGTGTCGGTGTCCAGCGTGTCGAGCGGGCGCCTGGTGATGGGGGCCTGGGTGCTTCCTAAAACGGGCATTTTCATTCTGTATCTCCACAGGAAGGATGCGTTTCGGATATCGGGCCGGTCCGCGCCATCTGCGTGCGCTGTTCACGGCAAGGAAATCATACGCCTGAGAAAGATACTTTTGCGGCAAGATTTATGCGCTGGCCGAGGGGCAATACCGTCAGGCCTGGGCCATGAAAATAAGCGTTTTCAGCGGCCATTCGATGACAATTGAATAGAATCGGCAAAACCTGCGCGTGTATAAGCGCCGCACCGGCAAGCGCCGGCGCGTGGCTTGCATGCTGATAGTCAGGCGCCGGGCGGCTGGAAGGCGCAAAAGCCGGGCCACTGGTCGCGGCTGTCGCATACTTTCAGGCAGCCTTTGTCATCCTTGAACGTGGCGACCACCTTGATGTGGAAACCGTATTTTGGCGTGGTGGCCAGGAAGGCGGACGGGCAGCTTTGCTCGTTGCTGAAACGGAAAGTGATTTCTTCGCGGCGGCCCTTGCGCTCAAAGCCCAGCATGAAGGTTTCATTGCTGTTCCACTGCGCCTTGCCCGGCACGCGGAAGCGGTAGCGCGGGCTGCCCTGCTGCTGGCCGTCAAGTTTCTGGCCGAAGACGCGGCTGCTGGCCGTGGCCGTTTCGACCTTGGCGATCGGATAGGGCACGGCAAACATGTAGGTGCCGGCAAAACCCTGGTCGAAGCCGAGGCCCTTCTGGTAAAACGGTACGACGATATGCGGCGCGCCCGTGTATTCCACGGTATTGCGGGCCGTCACGCGCGACGTCAGCTTGTCATCGGGCTCTTTGCCGAAGACCACGTCCAGTTCCAGCAAGGCTTGTTGCTTGTGGATATCTTGCGCCAGATAATCCTTGGCGAACATCTCGCCATGCACGCAGCCGGCCAGCAGGGAGGCGGCGAGGCAGCCGGCGAGGAGTTTGGGTATTGTCATGGCTGTTTTCCTTCCGGCGGCGCGGAAATGAGGCCCAGCCCCGTCACCTGCAAGCCGTTCTTGCCCTGTTTCCATTGAAATTGCTGGCCGAACCAGGCCAGTTCCAGCTCGCGCCGGATACGGTTCGAATCCGTGCGGCCCTGGCGCGCCTTGATGGCGGCGCCCGCCTGTTCGGCAGCGGCCTGCGACAAGGGCTTCAGCCACCGTTGATAGGTGTCGGGCGGCAAGGCCAGCACGCCTGCCACGCCGTCGTCGCGCGTGGCGACGACGACCTGCAAGCTGGTCAGCCTGCGGGTCAGATAGGCGCCGCGCCGGCTGTCGGGCGAGACGGAGACCAGCATGGCGGGCGCGTAATCGCCCGTGACGATGCCCGGCATGTCAAACCACAGCAGTTCGCCCGTGTCCGTATCGAGCGCGCGGCCGTCGCGCGCAAACAGCAGTATTTCGCTACGGCCCGGCTGCGGCACGCCCCATTCGGGGTCGCGCTCCGTGCGCACCATGTCGTCGCGCTGCATGGGACTGACGGGGCGCATCAGCGGTTCGCCGTTCTGCACGCCGATCAATATCGTGCCCTGGCCCGTATAGCCCTTGGTAAAGGCCAGCAGCATGGGCTGGCCTTCGCGCCTGGCCTTGAGGGGACGCACTTCCACCACTTCGCGCGCGCCGCCGGGCCAATAGCCGTGCTTACGGAAAGACAAGTTGACGAGCGGGTCGTGGCGGTCGCGCGTGACGACAAAGTCGCCGTATTGCTGCATCACCGGCACGTATGGTGTTTGCGCCTGCGCGGCAGGCAGGACGGCGGCAAGCAAGCTGGCGGCGGCCGCCAGGCGGCATAAAGGTAGCAACAGAGGTAGGAACGGCATGGCATCCTGCAAGGGTCGCGCGAGGCGAAGAATCAGGATGATAAACGATTCCTCGTCAGCAACACTGTCCGATAGGAAACATCAACGGCGCTGGATTTCGATCAGTTCGATCTCGAACAGCTTGGGCCACAGCTTGCCCGTGACAAACAAACGCTTGCCGCGCGCATCCCAGGCGATGCCATTGAGCACGGCGTCGGGATTGGCCGTACCCCGCTGCGCGGGCGGGAGCAAGCCCGTCAGGTCGATCCAGCCGACCACCTTGCCGCTGGCCGGGTCGATGCGGGCGATCACGTCCGCGCCCCACACATTCGCGTACAGCTCGCCGTCGACCATTTCCAGTTCATTCAGGCGCTCGATGGGACGGCCTTCCGCCTTTACCTCGAAGCGGCGCACCTCGGCCAGGGTTTTCGGGTTCAGCACGCGGATGGCGGAACTGCCGTCGCTCATGTAGACAAATTGACTGTCGCTGGCCAGGCCCCAGCCTTCGCCCTGGTAGCTGAATGTGCGTTTCAGCTTGAACGTTTTCTGGTCAAACACATAACCGGTCTGCGACATCCACGTCAGGCCAAGGATGTCATCGCCCACGTCCGTGATGCCTTCGCCGAATACTTTTTTATCGAGCATGCTTTTCTGCAGCACCTTGCCCGTCGTCAATTCCACCTTGCGCAAGGAAGACTGGCCGTTCTGGCCCGTGCTTTCATACAGATGGCCATCCTTGAACAGCAAGCCCTGGGTAAACGCCTTGGGGTCGTGAGGATAGGTATTCTTGACGAAATAGCCATACACAGGAATGGCGGCCTGGGCGTAGCCCATTTCGCTCATCAGGCCCACGGTGCATAACAATCCCAGCAGCAGCGAGCCTGCCGTGCGTTTCAGACTTGTTTTACCGATATTCTTCATATTCTTGGCGGTGGTTGGCGAGCGCCTATTGTAATCGCCCGGGCTGCGCCATGCGCGCCCTGACGAGCTCCAGCCAGGCGCGGGCAGCGAAAGACAGCCGACCGCCGCGGCGCCAGGCCAGCATCAGATTCCATTCCACGGGCGGACCTGCCAGGGGAATCACGGCAAACTGCGCTGGCTCGAGCGTGTCGCAATACATCTTCGGCAACAGGCAGATGCCCACGCCCAGGCGGACCAGCGAGGCGATGAAATCCCACTGGCCGCTGCGGCCCGTGATGCGCGGGGCGAAACCGGCCCGCTGGCAGGCATCGAGCACGATATCGTTCAGGGCAAATGCGGCGCCATAGAAAATGAAGGGACTGTCGGCCAGTTCGGCCAGGGCCACGGAAGAGCGTCCCTGCCACGGCGAACCGGGCGCGGCCAGCAGGCACAGCGGCGAGCGCACGAGGGGCAAGGCCTCGAAATCTTGCCACGTGGCCGCATTGCCCGGGTAATCGAGCATGGTGCCCAGCTCCACCATGCCGGTGCGCAAGTCGCGCTCGATGGCTTGCGTGCCGCTTTCATACATTTTCAGCTCGATGCCCGGATAGCGCTGGTGATACTCGGCCAGCCACGGCGCCAGGGTGGAATGCGTCTGCGGCGACACGCCCACCCGCAACTCGCCCCGCTCCAGCTCTTGCAGGTCGCGCAATTCCACCTTCAGTTCCGCGTGCAGGGCCAGCAATGTATGCGCGCGCGCCAGTACCACCTTGCCCGCGTCCGTCAGGGTAAAACGTTTACCGGCACGGTCCAGCAAGGCCAGGTCCAGCGACTGTTCCAGCTGTTGGACCATCTTGCTGACGGTGGGCTGCGTCACGTGCAGCCTGGCGGCCGCCCGCGTAAAACTGTTCTGTTCCACCACCTCGACGAAGTAGCGCAGGGAGCGGATATCCATGATGCATTCCAATATCGAATGATAATCATAAGTTTAAGTCATTTTATCTTTTGATGTGGCGTCCCTACAATGAAACCTTCCCCTGCCGTTTGAAAGCCTGCCTTGAAAGCCGTCCCCTATCCCGCCGCCCTGCCCTCCATCCCCGCCTGGCGCCAGCCCGCGCAGACCGTGTGGCAAGTGGGTGTGCTGATCGCCGCCTGGTGGCTGGCCAACGAGGCCGCCTCCGTCCTGCACCTGCCGTTTTCCGGCGGCGTGGTGGGCCTGTTCGTGCTGGTGGCCCTGCTGCTGGCGGGTTGGGTGCGGCCTGCCTCCATCGAACTGGGCGCGAACTGGCTGCTGGCCAACATGCTGCTGTTCTTCATTCCGCTGGTTGTGTCCGTGGTGCAATTTACGCAGCTGTTAAAGTCGCAGGGCTTGATGCTGTTCGTAAACATCGGCCTGGGCTTTGCCAGCGTGATGCTGGCCACGGCCTTCACCGTGGAATGGGTGTGCCGCTATGAACGCAAGTTGCGCCTGCAAACACTGCGGCGCCAGCGCGCAGCCAGGGCGGCAGCATGAGCACCTTGCTCCTGTCCCTGCTGTTCTTGCTGCTGACCCTGGTGCTGTTCTACGCCAACCAGGCGCTGCACCGCCGCCATCCGCATTTCTTGCTGACGCCCGCCATCTGCACCTCGGCGATATTGATCGTCGTCGTGCAGGCGACCTCGACGCCGTTCGCCACGTATTTCGGCGAAACGCGCTGGCTGCCGTGGCTGCTGGGCCCAGCCACCATCGCGTTTGCGCTGCCCATCTTCCAGGAGCGCAAGCTGATCCGCAAGCATTGGCTGGCCTTGAGTCTGGGCAGCTGCGCCGGCATCGTGGCATCGGTTGCCGCCACCCTGCTGCTGGACCGTGTTTTGGGCGTGCATGGCGACATGGCGCGCAGCCTGCTGGCGCGCTCCGTGTCGACGCCGTTCGCGCTGGAAGCGTCGCGCCACATGGGCGGCTCGGCCCAGCTGACGGGTATCTTCGTGGTGATGACGGGTTTGTTCGGCTTGATGCTGGGCAAACCGCTCTTAAAACTGCTGCCCTTGCGCATGCGCATCGCCCGTGGCGCCCCGTATGGCGCGGCGGCGCACGGCTTTGGCTTGTCGGTGGCGCGCCGGGTCGGCACGGAAGAAGGCGCCGTGGCCAGCCTGACGATGATTTTCTCGGGCGTCGTGACGGTGCTGCTGGCGCCCCTGCTGGGGCATCTGCTGGGCTAGCGGCCCGCTTGCAGCGCCTGCATGCCATGCACGATCAGGTCGATTCCTGCCAGGAAATCCTCGCGGTCGTCGTGCGTGCGCAGCTGACCCGCCACCTTGCGGGCAAATGGAAACGCCTGCGCGTCGAGGCGTGACCAGGCGCCCGCCATGATGTCGAGGAAATGCGCGCGCTCCAGGCCTTTTTCCCGGGCGATGGCGGCATTGGCCGCATTCTGCCCGCTCACGCCCAGCAGATAATTGAGCAGCGTGCATGCCGCCAGCCATTGCCTGTCCTGCGGCACGCCCAGCGCATCCACTTGCCGCCCCAGGCGTTCCAGGATGCGCACGATGGGCAGCTGACCCGGCGCGCGCGACAGGGCCGAGCCCAGCCACGGATGCGCATCCATGGCCTCGAACATGGCCAGCGCCACGGCGCGGATGCCGGCCTGCGGCGTATGGTCATGCGGGGCGGTATCCATGGCGCGGGCGACGATGGCGTCGCTGGCGGCCGTGAACAAATCGTCCTTGTCGGCCACGTGCCAGTAAATGGCGCCCGCCCCCGTGACCAGACGAGTCGCCAGGGCGCGGAACGTCAGGCCGCCCTCGCCCGCCGTGTCGAGCAGGTCAATGGCGGCGTCGATGATGGTCTCGCGCGTCAGCGAGTCGGCTCGTCGTGGTGGGGTCATTACGGTATTGGAGGACATCGCCTATCTTGACACACATGCCGCCGTGCCGCAAAATCCTTGTGGAATGATGTTCCAGTTTTATTTTAACACTACATTCAAGGATCACCATGCATATCGCCATCATCGGCGCGGGGCTGGGCGGGCTGATGCTCGCCCGCGTGCTGCACGTCCACGGCATCGCCGCCGCCATCTATGAAGCGGACGCTTCGCCGCAGGCGCGCCGCCAGGGCGGTATGCTCGACATTCATGAGGACACGGGCCAGCAAGCGCTGCGGGCGGCCGGCCTGCATGAGGTCTTCCGCCCCCTCATCCATACAGGTGGCGAAGCGAGCCGCGTGCTCGACCAGCACGGGACGGTCTTGCTCGACGAAGGGGACGATGGCACGGGTGGCCGTCCCGAAGTGCCGCGCGGCGAGCTGCGCCGCATCCTGCTCGAGTCCCTGCCCGCCGGCACGGTGCGCTGGGGACATAAGCTGACAGGCTTGGCGACACTGGATGGTGGCCGGCACAGGCTGGGTTTTGCGAATGGCGCCACGGCCACCGCCGACCTGCTGGTCGGCGCGGACGGCGCCTGGTCGAAGGTGCGGCCTCTGCTCTCCAGCGCCCAGCCCGCGTATAGCGGCATTGCCTTCATTGAAACGTATCTGCTCGACAGCGACCGCCGCCACCCGGCCAGCGCGCACGCCGTGGGCGCCGGCGCCCTGTTCGCGCTGGCGCCCGGCAAGGGCATCCAGGCCCACCGCGAAGCCGATGGCGTGCTGCATGCCTACGTGGCCCTGAGCAAACCGGAAGCCTGGTTGGCTGACATCGATTTTGCCAATCCCGCCGCCGCCCGGGCCCGCATCGCCGCGCAATTTTCCGGCTGGGCGCCGGCGCTGACGGCCCTGATCACGGACGCCGACACGCCGCCCGTGCCCCGTCCCGTGCACTTGCTGCCCGTCGATCACCGCTGGCAGCGCGTGGCGGGCGCGACCTTGCTGGGCGACGCAGCCCATCTGATGGCGCCGGCCGGCGAAGGGGCGAATCTCGCCATGTTCGATGGCGCCGAACTGGCGCAGGTGCTTGCCGCGCAGCCGGACGACATGGAAACGGCCCTGCTGGCTTATGAAACGGCGCTGTTTGCGCGCAGCAGCGCGGCGGCGGCCGAGTCCGAGCGCATCCTTCGCCTGTGCTTTGCCGACGACGCGCCGCACAGCCTGGTGCGGTTCTTTGCCGGCATGCAAGACAGTGGCCCGGCGCGCGAAGTGCAGGTGGCGGCGCCTGAGCCCCACGCCAGCGGCGTTTATCGGGGATAATACGTCTTTCCCCATTCCAAGCAGCCGCGCCACGATGAAATACCCTGCAGTTCAGCCTTTCAGCGACATCCTGCCCAGCTTGAGCGAGTTCGATGCCATCATCGACGTGCGCAGCCCGTCCGAGTTCGCGGAAGACCACTTGCCGGGCGCCATCAACCTGCCCGTGCTGGACGACGAGCAGCGCGTGCGCGTGGGCACCTTATATAAGCAGACCAGTGCCTTCGAAGCGAAGAAGCTGGGCGCGGCGCTGATCGCGAAAAATATCGCGCGGCATATCGAAGACGGTTTTCTCGGCCACCCGCAGCATTGGAAGCCACTGGTTTACTGCTGGCGCGGCGGCAACCGCAGCGGCGCCATGGCGCACATCCTGGCGCGCATCGGCTGGCCCGTCACGCAGTTAGAGGGCGGCTACAAGGATTACCGGCGCCACGTGAACGCCGAGCTGGCCACCCTGCCCGAACGTTTCGACTTCATCAACGTGCTGTGCGGCCCCACGGGCAGCGGCAAGAGCCGTTTGCTGCAAGTGCTGGACAGGCAAGGCGCGCAAGTGATCGATCTGGAAGACCTGGCGGCCCACCGCGGCTCCGTGCTGGGCGGCTTGCCGGAGGAAGACCAGCCATCGCAAAAAGCGTTTGAAAGCGTGCTGTGGCAGCAGTTGCGCCATTTCGACCCCGCGCTGCCCGTCTTCATCGAGTCCGAAAGCAAGAAGGTAGGCCGTTTGCGCGTGCCCGATGCGCTGATGGACAAGATGCGCGCGGCCGACTGCACGGACGTGCGCCTGGACATCGGGGAGCGCGTGCAATTGCTGATGCAGGACTATGCGCATTTCGTCGGCGACCCGGCGCGCCTGAACGTGCAGCTGGCCCTGTTGACGCAGCTGCACGGCAAGGAAAAAATTGCCCACTGGCAGCAGCTGGCCACGGCTGGCCGCATGGCCGAGCTGGTGGAAGAACTGCTGGTGCAGCATTACGACCCCGTCTACCGGCAATCGATCGCCCGCAACTTCAGCCGCTATGCCCAGGCAACGCCGCTGGTCTTGCCCGACATTTCAGAACATGCCTTTGAGCAAGCCGCGCGCGCATTATGTGCTATCGTCGGCGAACACCGTACCGCCAGCGCCGCGTAAGCGCTGGCGCAGCTTTTAATGACCTTTTCCAGCAGGATGACGACCATGTCCGATACCGCAGCACCATCCAATACACCCATTCGATTGACCGAATATGCCCATGGCGGCGGCTGCGGCTGCAAGATTGCGCCGGGCGTGCTGGCCGACATTTTAAAGGGCAGCGGCGGCTTTCCCCTGCCGAAGGAATTGCTGGTCGGTATAGAAACCTCGGATGACGCGGCCGTCTACCAGCTCAACGACGAGCAGGCGCTGATCGCCACGACGGATTTCTTCATGCCCATCGTCGACGACCCGTTCGACTTCGGCCGCATCGCCGCCACCAACGCCATTTCCGACGTGTACGCGATGGGCGGCACGCCCATCATGGCGCTGGCCCTGGTCGGCATGCCGATCAACAAGCTGCCCGTGGAAACCATCGGCCTCATCTTGAAAGGCGGCGAAACCATCTGCGCCCAGGCCGGCATCCCCATCGCGGGCGGCCACACCATCGATTCCGTCGAGCCGATCTATGGCCTGGTCGTGCTGGGCCTCGTGCACCCGTCGCAGGTGAAACGCAACGCGGGCGCGCGCGCCGGCGATAAACTGGTACTGGGCAAGCCGATCGGCGTGGGCATCTTGTCGGCCGCGCTGAAGAAGAATGCGCTGGACGCGGGCGGTTACGCCTCGCTGATAGCCAACACCACCAAATTGAATACCCCGGGCAAGAAGCTGGCCCTGCTGGACGGCGTGCATGCGCTGACGGACGTGACGGGCTTCGGCTTGCTGGGCCATACGCTGGAACTGGCGCGCGGCGCCAAGTTGCAGGCGCGCATCGCCATGGCTTCCGTGCCGCTGCTGCCGCAAGTGCAGCAACTGGCGCAAAATGGCAACATCACGGGCGCCTCCGGCCGCAACTGGCAGGGCTACGGCGCGCAAGTGGCGCTGGACGACAGCCTGAGCGCCATCGACAAGGCGATCCTGACGGACCCGCAAACGGCCGGCCCCCTGCTGGTAGCGTGTGCGCCGGAAGCCGTCGAACAAGTGCTGGCGATTTTCCGCGCCGAAGGCTTTGCCGACGCCGTCGTCATCGGCGAGATGCAGGAAGGTACGACCGGGGTTTCCGTAATCTAATGAATATTTTTTGCAAAGGCAGTCCCATGACCACATTCTCCAACTCATTTTCCAACTCATTTTCCAAATTCCCCGCCATCCTGGCCACCGTCGCCGCCACCCTGGCCATCCACAGCGGCCTGGCGCAGGCGCAGCAAGTGTTGCGCGTGTCCGCCATTCCCGATGAAGCGCCGACGGAATTGCAGCGCAAGTTCAAGCCGCTGGGCAGCTATCTGGAGAAAAAGCTGGGCATGAAGGTGGAATTCACGCCTGTCACCGATTACGCGGCCTCCGTGGAAGGCTTGATCAATAACAAGCTCGACATGGTCTGGTTCGGCGGTTTTACCTTCGTGCAAGCGAACGTGCGCAGCGGCGGCAAGATCGTCCCGCTGGTGCAGCGCGAAGAAGACACGAAGTTCCGCTCCGTGTTTGTGACCACCAGCAAGGACATCAACCAGTTGTCCGACCTGAAAGGCAAGAATTTCACGTTCGGCTCGGAATCGTCGACGTCCGGCCACTTGATGCCCCGCTACTACTTGCTGGCCGCCAAGATCAATCCGGACACGGACATGAAGCGCATCGCGTTTTCCGGCGCGCATGACGCCACCGTGGCGGCAGTGGCCGGCGGCAAGGTCGACGCGGGCACCTTGAACATTTCCGTATGGGAAAAGCTCGTGGAAGCGAAAAAAGTCGATCCAAGCAAGGTGCGCGTGTTCTACACGACACCGGGCTACTACGACTACAACTGGAGCGTGCGCGCCGACATGAACCCCGTCGTGCGCAAAAAGCTGACGGACGCCTTCCTGGCGCTGGACCCAGCGACGGCCGAAGGCAAGGAAATCCTCGAACTGCAGCGTGCCACCAAGTTCATCCCGACCAAGGCCGAGAACTACAAGGATATCGAAGCGGCTGCGCGCGATGCGAAGTTGTTGAAGTAACTTGCATCGACGCGTTTTACCGTAGGTCGGATTAGCGGCGAAGCCGCGTAATCCGACACAGGCAATAATGCCAACAATGTTGTCGGATTACGGCCTGCGGCCTAATCCGACCTACCGATTTCTCAAGCATGACATTCCAACTTCACAAGGTCAGCGTCCACCACGCGGGCGCCGCCGGCAATGCGCTGGCCCTGCGCGACTTGGACCTGGACGTGGCCCAGGGTGAGCAGATCGCCCTGATCGGCCCGTCCGGCGCCGGCAAGACCAGCTTGCTGCACACGCTGGCGTGCGCGCTGCGCCCCGAATCGGGCAGCTTGCGCATCCTCGGTACTTCTCCGTGGCAAATCGGCAGTGCCGAGCGCCATGCCTTGCGCGCGCGCCTGTTCCTGGCGCCGCAAACGCCGCCCTTGCCGCCGCGCCAGCGCGTCGTCAACGCCGTGCTGGCGGGACGCTTGCCGCAATGGAGCTTGTGGACGGCCATCCGGTCGCTGCTGGCGCCCGTCGACCCGCGCGCCGCGTGGCTAGCCCTGGGCAAGTTCAACCTGCAGGACAAACTGTACGCGCGTGTCGACCGCCTGTCCGGCGGCGAACGCCAGCGCTGCGGCATGGCGCGCGCGCTGGTGTCGGATGCGGAAGTCTTCCTCGTCGACGAACCCCTGTCCGCGCTCGACCCCACACTCGCTTTGCAGACAATCAATGTGCTGCAGGCCGAAGCGCAGGCGCGCAACGCCACGCTGATCTGCAGCCTGCACCAGGTGGAAATCGCCCGCGCCTGCTTTACGCGCATCGTCGCCCTGCGCGATGGCAAGATCGTCTTCGACCTGCCTGGCGCCCAGGTCAGCGACGCCATGATCGCCGAGCTGTACCGCAACAAGGCCGATCCCGCGCCGCAGTTCGAGGCTGTGGACACGAATCTGGATGCCGCGAGGCCCCTTTGCTGAAGAGCACCGCCATCCCCCGCGACCCCGCCTGGCGCGGCCGCCTGACCGGCGCCGCCATCGTGCTGCTCGTGCTGTGGCCGATGCTGGTGCAGGCCGAGTTCAAGCCATGGATACTATGGGATGCGCAAAGCCTGGCAGCCACCTGGCAGTTCATCGCCAGCTTCGTGCCGCCGGCCCACTCGCTGGAATTCCTGCAACTGGTGGCCATTTCCAGTTGGGAAACCATCGCCATGGCCACGGCCGGCATGGCGCTGGCCATGCTGGGCGCCATCCCGCTGACCTTGCTGGTGACGGAGTGCCTGTCGGTCTCGCGCATCGGCAGCGGCCAGGTGTCGCCCCTGGCCGCCGGCGTGCGCCACGCAGTCCGTGCGCTGCTGGTGCTGCTGCGCAGCGTGCCTGAACTGGTCTGGGCCTTGTTGCTGGTGCGCATAGTCGGCTTGGGACCGACGGCGGGCGTCATCGCCATTGCCCTCACCTATTGCGGCATGCTGGGCAAGGTGTACGCGGAAATCCTCGAATCGTCGGATGCGTCCGCCTGCAACGCCCTGCTCCACAATGGCAGCGGCAGATTGAAGGCCTTGCTGTACGGCGCCTTGCCCGAATCGGCCGCCGAACTGGTGTCGTACACGATTTACCGCTGGGAATGCGCGATCCGCGGCTCCGTCGTCATGGGCTTTGTCGGAGCGGGCGGCCTGGGCCAGCGCATGGATGAATCGATGAAGATGATGGCGGGCAGCGAACTGGCCACCATGCTGATGGTCTTCGTGCTGCTGGTGGCGGGCGCCGACGCTGTGTCCGCCATGCTGCGCCGGAGGCTGGCATGAAGAGCGACACGGCCATGCTGCCGGTTCCCCCTCGCGTGCGCTGGTCCACCTGGGCCTTGCTGGCCGGACTATTGCTGCTGGTCGTCGCCAGCTTCGCCACCCTGCCCCTGAAATGGGACGAGTTCTTCAGTGCCGACGCCGTGCGCACCACGGCCGATTTCCTGCACGGTTTCGCCCCGCCGGAGCTGTCCAGCCCCTTCCTCATGAAAGTGGGCGTGGCCACGTTCGAAACGCTGGCCATGTCGGCCATCGGCACGGTGATCGCGGCCGTCCTGGGCGCGCTGCTGGCCCTGCCCGCCAGCGGGCGTTTCGGCAATGTGGCGCGCAACGCGACGCGTGGCGTGTTGAATGTGCTGCGCTCGATCCCGGAACTGGTGTGGGCGTCGATCCTGCTGATCGCCGCCGGCCTGGGCCCGTTCGCCGGCACCCTGGCCCTGGCCCTGCATACGGTGGGCGTGCTGGGCCGCTTGTTTGCCGACGCCTTCGAGAATTGCCCGCCCCTGCCGGCGGCCACCTTGCGCATCAATGGCGCGCGCCCCGCCGTGGCCTTCCTGTACGCAACCTTGCCGCAATGCAGCCCGCAAATGATGTCCTACACCTTGTACCGCTGGGAAAACAATATCCGCGCCGCCGCCATCCTCGGCGTCGTCGGCGCGGGCGGCCTGGGGCAAATGCTGAAATACCATCTGTCGCTGTTCCAGATGCAGAACGCCGCCACTGTCATCATCGCCATGCTGCTGATGGTGGCCGCCGTCGATGGCCTCAGCTACCTGCTGCGCCGCGCCATGACCCGTTAAATTTAACTTTTCACAAGGAACGCCCATGTCAGGCTGGTGGACCATTATCTCGACAGAAACGCCGGAGCAGATAGCCGATATGACGAAAGTCAACAAGGACGCATTTCTCGCCACCTGGGAAGCAGGCCTGTTCGGCGCCGACTGGATCGCGCAACTGTGCGCACAAGGCAAGGCGACCCAGCTGGCCTTCAACGGCTTTCCCAACCGCTACACAGCCCTGGCGGACGACATCGTCCCCCTGCTGCAGGCGGGCATCGCCGAAGCGCAGGATGGCGAATTTCCACAGGACCGCCTGACGGGCTGGCCCGGCTGCATTACCGTGCACCGGGAGCGCGTCGCCGCCTGCGTGCCCGGGCAACTGCTGAGCATCGAAGTGTGGGATCAGTCGTAAACAACTGGTGTGCGCACACGCCTTTTAAAAAGAGCTTTGCCGGACGGGGCCTTCAGGATAATCTTGAAGACTGTTCACTACTTTCCAGAGCCGCCATGAAAATCCTCGCTCCCGTATGTCTTGCCGTTGCCTTGTTGACGTCCCTGCCTGCCATGGCGCAGGAAGCGCAGGAAGTGGCGGCCGCTAAAATTGCTGCGGAAAGTTGGCTCAAGCGCATGGATGCGGGCGACGAGGCCGGCACCTGGGACGCCAGCGCCGCATCGCTGCGCAGCGAAATGTCGAAATCAAGCTGGAAGATGGTCATCACGGCCGTGCACTGGCCGCTGGGCGAGTTCAAGTCACGCAAGCTCAAGTCTGCCGCGCTGCAAAAGGCGACGGCTGGCAAACCAGGGCCGGACAAAGTCGTTATCGATTATGTGAGCCAGTACGAAAACAAGGCCAACGTGCAGGAAACCATCACGACGGTACTCGAAAAAGGTTCTAGCTGGAAAGTTTCCGGATATAACATCAACGGCTGATCACCTACCTCGAGGACCGCGTTCCCCACCGTGCAGGCGGACGACAAGCGGCAGCAGCCGCCTTAATGTCCCTGGCATCAAGAGCCGGCGTAGTGCAACCTAAAATGAAAGCATTGCAAGATTGAACAACATTCTCATCCACCCCACCACGGCCAGCGACTGGCCGGCCCTGAAATCCGCGCGCCTGGCCGCCCTGCTCGACGCGCCCACCGCCTTCGGCGCCAGCCACGCCAGCGCCGCCGCTTTTTCGGACGCCGACTGGCAGCAGCGCGCCGTCAGCACGCCGCAGCGCACGTTTTTCCTCGCCTTCGATGGGGAGCAAGCCATCGGCCTCGCTGCGCAAGTCGTGGCCGGCAATGGCGAATGCCATCTGATCGCCATGTGGGTACATCCGGAATATCGGGGCATGGCCGTGGCGCAGGGCCTGGTCGATACCGTCAAACAATGCGCCGTCGGCAACGGCCACACGCGGCTGGTGCTCGACGTGGCGCCGGAGAACACCCGCGCGGCCGCGTTTTACCAGAAACAGGGGTTTGTCTTCTTACCGGAATGGGAAGCGCTGGAAAGCCACCCGCATATCCAGGTACAGAAGATGGAGTGGCTGGCGCCTGCATGAACTCAAGCAATTGGAACAGCCCGAGGATGAACTGTGCTTGACTGGATTTTTTATGCCATCGTCTGGATAGTTCTCCTGTTGATGTATAGCCTGTTAGGAACAGTCATCGAAAAGCTGTTCTATTGGCCGGGCTGGGCAATGCTACGGCTGCTCACGCTGGGCCACTACCCTCCAGCGAGGGGGACTCCTCACAGTCACTTTGCCATCGCGCTGTTTGCTGCGACAGTCATTGCTTCCGGCTTGTTGATGGCATTGACGTAAATACTATTGCGCGTACTGGGGAAATTCAGCGATTTCATACACTCCGTTCATCCAAATTTGCATTCTGTCTTAAACATCTGCCCGTACCTCTGTTTTTTTCTACACTCACGTTTTCATTGATGAGTAGAAAGATAGGGTATGCGTGTAATCAAACAAGCTGGTCTTCTGCTGTGTTTATGCGCCGCCGCGGTGCAGGCTTACGCTGATACGGATCAAGCCGTGGAGCAAGCGGGCCAGGAGGCCGCATCCGTCAATGTCAAAGGCATCCGCGACCCGGACTGGAAACCCTACAGCGCCATGCTCAAGGGAGTGAAACGCTTCGAGGAAAAACATGCGCTGGCGCCTGGCGCCGAATTGCGCTTCATCCTGGAACCGCGCCGTGCCGATGTCGACATGCACGCCATCGCGCTGCGGCTGGAAAGCGACGAGGCTGGCATGGCGATACCGCTAGGGGAGCGCAATATCTTCAGCTTGCCCGTCGAGCCGGGTCCGCTGTATGAGAAGGCCGAGCTGACCGTGAACCGCAAGGCGGGGTCGGTCAGGTGGATACCCTACGTCAGGAGCGCGGCCACCAGCGACACGCTGCGCCGCCTGGGCGACTTACGGCTGGCGTGCGAAGTGCATTGGGCCATCGACAAGGAAACCTTACCTTTCGCCATGCGCACGGCGATGGGCGCACTTGGCGGCCCGTGCAATTTCGTGTCGCAAAAAGGAACCTACAGCTTTTCCGAACCGCGGCGCATTACCGGGGCGACGATCAGTTTCAACGGCAAGAGCGCGCCCGTGCCCTTCAGCGGCTCGTCGTTTACGCCGCCGCTGCGGGAGCAGGACTGGAGCGACGACAGCGTGCTCGAATTGACATTCGACAACGATTAGACGGCGCTGGGGCTATTTGACCCGCTGCTTTTCCAGCTTGCGCGCCAGGGTGCGCCGGTGCATGCCCAACCTTCTCGCCGTTTCCGAGATATTGAAATCCGTCTCGGCCAACATTTCGTGGATGCGCTCCCATTCCAGGGTCTTGATGTTGGTGGCGCGGTTGGTCAGTTCGATATCAGCGTTGCCGGCCACGTGGCCGAAGGCCGCTTCGATGTCGTCCGTGTTCGACGGTTTCGCCAGGTACTGGCAGGCGCCCAGCTTGATCGCTTCGACGGCCGTGCCGATGCTGGCGTAACCGGTCAGCACGACGATCAGCATTTCCGGGTCGTGCTGGTGCAGCATCTGCACGCAGGCCAGGCCCGATGTATTGCCATTCAACTTCAAATCGACGACGGCGTAGTCGGGGCAATGCTGCTCGAGCAAGGCGCTCGCTTCATCGAAATTGGTGGCCAGGATGACCTGGTAGCCGCGCCGCTCGAACGAGCGGCCCAGGGTGCGGGCAAACGCGGCGTCGTCTTCCACGATCAGTAACAGACGGTCATCCTGCATGGTGGTCGCTTTCTCTTTCCAGTTTGATGGCCGCCAGCGGCAAGGCCAGGTGCACCACCGCCCCGCCCTGCACCCTGTTGCGCGCCGTCACCGTGCCGCCCAGGGTACGCGCGACATTGACCACCAGGAACAGCCCGAGGCCGCCGCCGGGCTTGCCCTTGCTGCTTTGGTACGGTTTGCCCAGGTGCGTCAGCATCGATGGCTCGAAGCCGGGGCCCGCATCGGTAATGACCAGGTGCAAGGCGTCCGCTTCGCGCGTCGCTTCGAAGCGCAGCCATTCGGGCGACGCTTCCAGCGCATTGTCGAGCACATTGCAGATGGTTTGTTTCAGGGTCGAATCGAAGACGACGGGCACGTCGTGCTCGATGCGGTTATCGTACTCGAAATCCTGGATCGGGCGGCTGGTGCGCCACTCGTCGACCAGGTCGTTGAGGAAGGTATTGATCGTCGTCTTGACGGACGATTCGCCGCGCGCCTCGCCCGCCGACAGCAAGATGCCGCTGACGATGCTCTTGCAGCGCTGCAACTGCGCCTGCATTTCCGTGATTTCTTCCAGCAATTCGCTGTTCTTGCTCAGCTCAGGCATGCGGCGCCAGTCGCCGAGGATGACGGACAGGGTCGCCAGCGGCGTGCCCAGCTCGTGCGCGGCGCCCGAGGCCAGCAGGCCCATGCGGATGATGTGCTCCTCTTCCGCCGCGCGCTGGCGCAGGTCGGCCACCTTGGCGTCGCCGGCGCGCTGGTTGCGGTTGATGCGCGTGATGAACACCACCAGCAAGGCGGCGTTCAAGATGAAGCAGATCAGCAAGCCTTGCACGTACAGGCTGGAAAAGCCCCGCTCGGGGTCGATCGGCAGGATCAAGGGGCCGGGCAGCAAGGCCAGGCCGGCCAGGCACAGGCTGGTAATTGCCACCATGATCCAGGTCGACCACACTTCCAGCAGGACGGCGCTGAGGATGACTTGCAGTAAGTACAGGAAGGCGAACGGGTTGCTGATGCCGCCGCTCAGGTAGAGCTGGGCCGTCAGCACGGTGACGTCGACCAGCAGAGCGAGGAACAGGGCCGTGTTGGAGACGGGCTGGCGTTCGTGCCAGCGCAAGAGGCTGGCCAGGTTGAAAGCGATGAGGCAGGACAGCACTTCGAGCATATAAGGCACGGGCAAGGCGATGCCCAGCCCGACGCCCACGCCGAAGATCGTGCTGATCTGGCCGATCACGGCCAGCCAGCGCAGCTGGATCAGCAGCTTCATGTTCTGGTGGCCGGCCGGATGTTCCATCTCGGCCGCCACCGCACCGCGCTCTAAGACTTCGCGGTTGGGCAGGATCTCAATCCTGCCCGGCATGGTCGCTTTCTTGCGATTGATCAAGGCCAGCCTTTCGCGCGCGGCGGCGCTTGTCTTCGCGCACGATCCACCACGTGATGCCAGCCACCATCAGGGCTAGCGCAAACCACGTCAAGGCGTAAACCAAATGGTTGTTGTGGAAGGAAATCACGGTCAGGCCGCCGACGGGGGCGTCGCTGGCCGTTTCCGATTTTTCCTTCGCATCGACAAAATATGGCGCCACATTGGTCAGCATGTGCGAGGCGCCGATGGCGGCCACGTCGCGCGAATACCAGTGCTGCGTGGCAGGACTGTTTTCGCGCAGGAAACCGCCGCCCGTCTCGCTGACGCGCAGCAAGCCGTCGACGTGCACGATGCCGGCCGGCGTGCTGGCGGCGATGCCTTCGCGTTTCGGCACGAAGCCGCGGTTGACCAGCACGGTGCTGCCATCAGCCAGGCGCAATGGCGTGATCAGCCAATAACCGCTGCCCAGTGCCGTCGTTGCCTGCACCAGGGTATTGAAAATGGGGAGATACGTTCCGGAGAGTCGCACATGGCGGTATTCATCCGTTTGCTGCGTGACACTGGCCCAGGCTGCGGGTCCAGGTGCGTCCGTTGCGGGCGCATGTACGCGTTGTTCGACGCGCTCGATCAGGTCAAGCTTCCAGAAGAGGCGCTTGACTTGCCAGGTGCCCAGGGCACAGAAACCGGCAAACAAGATCCCCGCCAGCAAGGCCAGTGCATACCGCACGACCATGCCGCGTGGGCCTGGCGCGGCATCTTGCGATGCGGCGCCAGGGGCGCGCTCGGTGTTGCTTGGGCGCGTTTGACTCATCATGGAGCCGTTTTCGTATGCATGTACTCAGGCATCAGATCCGGCATCATGTTGTGGTTCATGTGGTACATGACCCACAGGGAACCGGCCATGGCAATGCCCACGATCATGATCGTGAAGATCAGCGCCATCATGTTCCAGCCGCCTTCGGACTTGGTGTTCATGTGCAGGAAGTACACCATGTGCACGACCACTTGAACAGCCGCGAACGCCAGCAGGACCAGGCCCATGGTGCCCGAGTTGGTGATGGCTTTCGTCATCACCAGCCAGAAAGGAATGGCCGTCAGGATCACCGACAGGATGAAGCCGATGGCATAGCTTTTCAGGCTGCCATGATCGTGATTGTCATGGTGGTGGCTATCGCCGTGTGTGTGGTGGTCGCTCATGGCAGCACTCCCATCAGGTAGACAAAGGTGAAGACGCCGATCCAGATGACGTCCAGGAAGTGCCAGAACAGCGACAGACACATCATGCGACGGCCGTTTTCCGGGGTCAGACCATGCTTGTTCAACTGGAACATCAAGGTCACGAGCCAGATCACGCCGAACGTCACGTGCAAGCCGTGGGTACCGACCAGTGCAAAGAACGACGACAGGAACGCGCTGCGCTGCGGACCGGCGCCTTCGTGGATCAGATGAATGAATTCATACATTTCCAGCGACAGGAAGGCCAGGCCGAACAGGCCCGTGATGCCCAGCCAGACCAGGGTGCTGCGCAATTGCTTGCGCTGCATGGCCAGCATGGCGAAACCGTAGGTGATCGACGACAGCAGCAGCATGGCCGTGTTGACGGCCACCAGCGGCAGGTCGAACAGCGCGGCGCCCGTCGGGCCGTCCGCGTAGCTGCGGCCGACCACGGCGTACGTGGCGAACAGACAGGCGAAGATCAGGCAATCGCTCATCAGGTAGAGCCAGAAACCCAGCAGGCTGCCGTTTTCCGGGTGGTGCTCGCGCACAAAGTAGCTGCGCGTGCTTGGTGCGGCGCCAGCGGCGCCGGTGTTATGGGCGATGGTATCAGACATGGCTGCTCAGCAATTTAGTATAAGCGTCTTCGGTACGGACCACTTCTTCCGCAGGAATGTAGTAATCGCGCTTGTAGTTAAAGGTATGGACGATGATGGTGACCATCATGATCACGAAGCCAATGCTGGCGACGAGCCACATTTGCCAGATCAGGCCAAAACCGACCAGTGCGGACAGTGCGGCGATCACGAAACCAGCCCAGGTGTTCTTCGGCATGTGGATCTTCGTGAAACCGGACGTCGGACGCTGGTAACCGTGTTTCTTCATGTCAGTCCATGCATCGAGTTCGTGCACTTGTGGCGTGAAGGCGAAATTATAGTCTGGCGGTGGCGACGACGTCGACCATTCCAGCGTACGGCCGCCCCATGGGTCGCCGGTCACGTCGCGCAGGGCGTGACGGTTGCGGTAGCTGACATAGAACTGGATCAGCATGGAAGCGATACCCAGTGCGATCGAGACGGCGCCAAACCAGGCGATGATGGTCCAGATTTGCAGCGATGGATCTTCAAAGTGGTTGACACGACGGGTCACGCCCATCAGGCCCAGCACGTACAGCGGCATGAAGGCCAGGTAGAAGCCGACGAACCAGAACCAGAACGAGCACTTGCCCCAGAACGCGTCGAGCTTGTAGCCGAAGGCTTTCGGGTACCAGTAGTTGATCGCAGCGAATACACCGAAGACCACGCCGCCGATAATCACGTTATGGAAGTGGGCGATCAGGAACAGGCTGTTGTGCAATACGAAGTCAGCTGGTGGCACGGCCAGCAGCACGCCGGTCATGCCGCCGATGGTGAAGGTGACCATGAAGCCGATCGTCCACAGCATCGGCAGTTCGAAGCGGATACGGCCGCGGTACATGGTAAACAGCCAGTTGAAGATCTTCGCGCCCGTCGGGATCGAAATGATCATCGTCGTGATGCCGAAGAAGGAGTTGACGCTGGCGCCCGAACCCATGGTGAAGAAGTGATGCAGCCATACCAGGTACGACAGGATCATGATGACGCAGGTGGCGTACACCATCGAAGCGTAGCCGAACAGGCGCTTGCTGCTGAAGGTGGCGACGACTTCCGAGAACACGCCGAACAGTGGCAGGATCAGGATGTACACCTCTGGGTGGCCCCAGATCCAGATCAGGTTGACGTACATCATGGCGTTGCCGCCCAGTTCCGTCGTGAAGAAGTTAAAGCCTGCAACGCGGTCCAGCGACAGCATGGCCAGCACAGCCGTCAGCACCGGGAAAGCGGCGACGATCAGGATGTTGGTGCACAGCGCGGTCCAGGTGAAGACAGGCATTTTCATCCAGGTCATGCCTGGCGCGCGCATCTTGACGATGGTGGCGATCAGATTGACACCGGACAATAGCGTCCCGACCCCGGCAATCTGCAAGGACCAGATGTAATAGTCTACCCCCACGTCCGGACTGCCGACGATGCCCGACAGCGGCGGATAGGCCAGCCAGCCCGTGCGGGCGAATTCGCCGACGAACAGCGAAGCCATGACCAGGGCGGCGCCCATGGTGGTCATCCAGAAGCTGAAGTTGTTAAGGAAAGGGAAAGCCACGTCGCGCGCGCCGATTTGCAGCGGCACCACGTAGTTCATCAGACCCGTCACGAAAGGCATCGCGACGAAGAAGATCATGATCACGCCGTGGGCGGTGAAGATCTGGTCGTAGTGATGCGGTGGCAGGAAGCCGGCATTGTCGCCAAAGGCGACAGCCTGCTGGGTGCGCATCATGAGTGCGTCGGCAAAGCCGCGCAGCAGCATGACGAGGCCCAGGATCATGTACATGATACCGATTTTTTTATGGTCGATACTGGTGATCCAGTCGCGCCACAGGGTACCCCAGACGCGGAAATACGTCAGTGCCGCAACGAGTGCGATACCGCCCAGGGCAACCATGGCAAAGGTCACCAGCAGGATAGGTTCGTGAAATGGAATTGCATCCCAAGTCAGACGGCCAAATATAAGCTTCGTCAGATCAATATGGTCTAGCATTGTTACTCTCAGAGAAAAAAGGGAGGCGCCAGGCAAGCGGCGCCAGTATCTGCAGCGCAATGCGCTGCGGGATTCATGCAGTCGTTACTTGGCTTGAACGCCCTTTTCAACTACTGCATCGCTAGCGACTACTGCCGTTACGGCCGCTACCGGGCTATTTGCCATCGTCAATTTGTATGGCTCGACCGGCGTCACGCACAGGGCGTCGGAAACGATGGTGCGGTTCAGGATTGCCTTGTACAGATCGCTAGGCACGGCGCTGTAGCGGCGGACCGGGTCGCGTTCGCTAGGCTGGGCCAGCGACAGGTAGTCGTCGCGGTTCAGCGCGCCGCCACCGGCACGTGCCGATGCCACCCATTTGTCGAAGTCCGCATCATTCACGCCGTGGAACTTGAAGCGCATGCCCGAGAAACCGGCACCGCTGTAGTTGGCGGAGAAGCCCTTGTAGACGCCAGGCTTGTTGATGACGGCATTCAACTGCGTTTCCATGCCCGGCATGGCGTAGATCTGACCTGCCAGTGCGGGGATGAAGAACGAGTTCATGACGGACGACGCGGTGATCTTGAAGCGGATCGGACGATCGACGGGCGCGTACAGTTCATTCACGGAAGCGATGCCTTGCTCCGGATAGATGAACAGCCATTTCCAGTCCAGCGCCACGACTTCGACGATCATCGGCTTGTGGCTGGCAGGAATCGGACGGTTGGCGTCGATACGGCTCAGCGGACGATAAGGATCGAGGGTGTGGGTGCTGATCCAGGTCAGCAGGCCCAGCACGATGATGATCAGCAGGGGCGCGCCCCAGATGATCAGCTCGAGGCGAGTCGAGTGGTCCCAGTCCGGCTCGTATTTGGCCGCGGTGTTGTTTTTTCTATAGCGCCATGCGAAAAGCAGGGTCAGGGCGATTACCGGAACGATAATCAACAGCATCAGCAATGTCGAGATGACAATCAAATTGCCTTGCTGAACTGCGATGTCACCAGACGCATTCAGTACCACCGTATTGCAACCAGCCAACAATGCGAGAGGTAAAAGAAGCAGTCCGCGACGAACTTTTAATGAAAACATACAGGAAAGTCCAGTACAGGGGATGAAGATATGGTACTGTATTCTCACTGGAGCGCGTTGGCAATTGGACGTTTTGTCCTACCCCTTGCTCGGACTTTCACTGCGTAGACGCGGAGTTTTCCTACGGCTACCTGATGAATAGTCCTACTCCGGGCGTGAGACACCCGGAGTAAGTTACGCGTTGGCCGAACTCGAAACTATATTGGAGACGATCATCATGTCCAGCACGCGCATACACAGCGGGGATGTACCCGCCGACTTTTCCCCCCACTCCCTGCGCGACGCACGCGGGGCCGGCACGGTCGAATCGCATATCGACCCAGGTGAGATCGCCGTCGGCGTGATCATCGGCCGCGCTTCCGAATACTTTGACTTCTTTGTCTACGCCATCGCCTCGGTGCTGGTGTTTCCGCGCGTCTTCTTCCCATTTGAAGAACGCCTGGAAGGTACCTTATATGCATTCCTGATTTTCTCGTTCGCCTTCATCGCCCGTCCCTTCGGCACCGTGATCTTCATGGAGATCCAGCGCCGCATGGGACGCAGCGCCAAGCTGACGATCGCTCTCTTCCTGCTGGGCGTGTCGACGGCCGGCATCGCCTTCCTGCCAACCTATTCGCACCTGGGCTTTGCCGCCATCATCTGGCTGTCCGTGCTGCGCATCGGCCAGGGCGTGGCGTTGGGCGGTTCATGGGATGGCCTGCCATCGCTGCTGGCCTTGAACGCGCCGGAAAACAAGCGCGGCTGGTACGCCATGCTGGGCCAGCTGGGTGCGCCCACCGGCTTCCTGATCGCCGCCGGCCTGTTCTGGTTCATGCTGACCACCCTGACGGATGAAGACTTCCTCGACTGGGGCTGGCGCTATCCGTTCTATGTGGCGTTCGCCATCAACGTGGTGGCCCTGTTTGCCCGCTTGCGCCTGGTGTCGACGAATGAATATGCGCGCCTGCTGGACGAACGCGAACTGCAGCCCGTGAGCGTGTTTGAAATGAGCCGCGGCCAGGGCCGCAACGTGCTGATCGGCGCCCTCGCCGCGCTGGCCAGCTACGCCCTGTTCCACCTGGTGACCGTGTTCCCGCTGTCGTGGATTTCCGTCTACCAGACGCGTTCCGCTTCGGACTTCCTGCAAGTGCAAATGATGGGCGCCGTGCTGGCTGCCATCGGCGTGGTGATTTCCGGCTTGCTGGCCGATAAGGTGGGCCGCCGCACCACCCTGGGCGTGCTGGCCGTGCTGATCGCCATCTTCAGCGCCTTCGTGCCGACCCTGATGGGTGGCGGCAACTTCGGCCAGGACGTCTTCATCCTCGTCGGCTTCAGCCTGCTGGGCTTGTCCTACGGCCAGGCAGCCGGCGCCGTGACGGCCAACTTCCCTGCCCGCTTCCGCTACACGGGCGCGGCATTAACGTCCGACCTGGCCTGGCTGGTCGGCGCCGGCTTCGCCCCGCTGGTGGCGCTGGGCCTGTCGGCCAACTTCGGCCTCGCCTATGTCAGCTTCTACCTGCTGTCAGGCGCCGTCGCCTCGCTGGCCGCCCTGAGCCTGAACCGGGCGCTGGAAATCCGCGACTGACATATATATAGAGGCAAACCGGGTGGCAGCGCGCTGCCACCCGGCCCCCCTCCAAAAAAACGCCGGCTCCGTCCGGCGTTTTTTCATGCCCCGGCCCGTGTCACTGTATCGCCAGCTGCCGCCCACCCGTGCCTTCCTTCTTCGGCAAGTCGAGCAGCAACACGCCATTTTCATAGCGGGCTTGCGCGCCGGCCTCGTCCACTTCATGCTGCAGCACGAAGCTACGGTATTGCTGGCCGTACTCGCGTTCACTGCGCACGACCTTGCCTCCGCCGTCGCGCATCACCCTTTCATTCTTGAGTTCGGCGCTGATGGAGACGCGGTTGCCGTCGATGGAGACCTTGATATCGTCCTTGTTGACGCCTGGAATGTCCGCCTGCACGAGGTAAGCTTGTTCGGTTTCGGCAATGTCGACACGCATGCGTCCATTGCCCACGTCGCGCGCGCGCAAGGCGGGCAACAAAAAGTCGCGCATCATGTCTTCCATGTCGCTGAACGGGTCAAAACGCCCCAAGGGATTGAGCGCATCGCGCTGTATCAAATGATTGGCCATGATGTCCTCCTGCATGGGCTCTGGCTTGCACACGGCGGCCGTCCGCAAGAACGCCACCACCTCCTGCATCTTAGGACGGCAACAGCCAATCTCGTTGATCTGTCTCAATCGAGGCCAACTTGATTTTTCCTTGACTTTCATCCGTGCGCTACCGCGCTTTGCACAGTCTTGTAAGTCGGAAATTGTCCCCAAGGCTGTTATGCTAGCGCACGCTATGCTTGACCACCAGAAAGCTTGCATTTCAATTAAAATTGATTTTTTCGCGACAGCCTTATACGGACATGATGAATACCAAGACCCCGATCGATTCCTTCAGCTTTCGCCGCATCCTCGCCCGCAATGTCACCTTGCCGCTGGTCATCGGGGTCATCACGGCCCTCGTGTTTGTCGGCCTCATCGCTTACCTGCTCTCGGCCCTGCGTTCGGTCGAGCATTCCGAACGGGTGATCGGCAATGCAAATGAAGTCATGAAGTTGTCGGTCGACCTGGAAACGGGCATGCGCGGCTACCTGCTGACGGGCGACGAAACGTTTTTGGCGCCATATAAATCGGGCAAGGCGAAGATCTCCGTCGAAATGACCACCCTGCTGGAACTGGTATCCGACAGTCCCATCCAGGTGGACCGCTTGCGCCGCATCCGCGCGCTGCAAGGCCAGTGGCTCGATTACGCCGAAGGCGTGATCGCCCAGCGCCGCAGCAACCAGGAATTCCTCGCGCGCGTGCGCCAGGGTGAAGGCAAGCTGGAATTTGACGAAATCCGCCGCGAATTCCTCACTTTCCTGTCCATGGAACAGCGGCTGCGCCAGGAAAGGGCCGATACGGCCGAAAGCCGCACCATGCTGGCTGTGGTTGTATTCCTCGTCCTCAGCCTGGGATTGTCGGGCCTGCTGGCCTATCTGGGACGGCGCGAACTGCTGCGCCTGTCCGATATCTACAACGATGCGCTCGAACAGCGCAGCAAGGACAACGACGTGCTGCAGGAGCAAGCCTGGCTGCGCACGGGGCAGACGGAACTGGCGGCGCATACGAGCGGCCAGCTGGGCCTGCCGCAGCTGGGACGCCATGTGCTGGACTTCCTGGCCCACCGCCTCGACGTAGCCGTCGCCACCCTGTACGTCGTCGACGAGGATGGCAGCCTGCGCCGCACGGCCGTGTACGGTTTCAACGACCAGGGCGTGAAGGACAAGCAAGTCTTCAAGCTGGGCGAAGGCCTGGTGGGCGAGACGGCGCGCGAAAAACGCCTCAAGCATATACGGCAAGTGCCCGACGATTACCTGACCGTAACGTCGAGCCTGGGCCGCGGCACGCCGCTGGAACTGGTCTTGACGCCAGTCAACAATGAAGGCGCCGTCAACGGCGTCATCGAACTGGGCTTTACGCATCCCGTCAGTGCCCGCGCCAAGGAATGGCTGAACCTGATTGCCGCGAATGTCGGCACCTCGCTGGAAGCGGCCCTGTACCGCCAGCGCCTGCAAAATGTGCTGGAAGAAACGCAGCAACTGAATGAAGAACTGGAAGTGCAGCAGGAAGAACTGCGCACGGCCAATGAAGAGCTGGGCGAGCAGTCGCGCGTGCTGGAACAGTCGCAAGCCCACCTGGAAGAGCAAAAGGCGGCGCTGGAGCAGTCGAACGAGCAGCTGGCCGTGCAGGCGCTGTCGCTGGACCAGAAAAACATGGCCATCGGCGAGGCGCATGCCCAGCTGGAAGCCCGCGCCGAAGAACTGCAGCGGGCCAGCCGCTACAAGTCCGAATTCCTCGCGAACATGTCGCATGAGCTGCGCACGCCGCTGAACAGCTCGCTCATCCTGTCGAAACTGCTGTCGGACAATACCAGCGGCAACCTGACGCCGGAGCAAGTGACGTTTGCGCAAACCATTTATTCGGCCGGCAACGACTTACTCACCCTTATCAACGATATCCTCGACATTTCCAAGGTCGAGGCGGGCAAGCTGGAATTGACGCCGGAAGCCGTGCCCTTCGACGAGCTGCTCAGCAGCATGAGGATGCTGTTCGGTGCCCAGGCGCAGCAAAAGAAACTGGTATTTGACATCAAGGTGGCGCCGGACGCCCCGCCGTCATTCGTCAGCGACCGCCAGCGCCTCGAGCAAATCCTGAAAAACCTGCTGTCGAACGCCATCAAGTTCACCGATGCGGGCACGGTATCCCTGCACGTGAACACCGGTGCAGCCGGCCAGGTGCGCTTCCAGGTGCAGGATACGGGCATCGGCATCGCCGACGACCAGCAGCACAAGATTTTCGACGCCTTCCACCAGGCCGACGGCACCACCAGCCGCCGCTATGGCGGCACGGGCCTGGGCCTGTCGATTTCGCGCGACCTGGCAGCCTTGCTGGGCGGCAGCATCGAACTGGCCAGCACGCCAGGCCAGGGCAGCACGTTTACCCTCGTGCTGCCGGCCGCCATGCCGGAACATGCGGTGGAAGCGGCGGCCGTACCCACGGCCGCGCCGCAAGCACCCGCCGCGGCCGCCGCGCCCAAGGCGGCGCCCGCCGCCAAGCCCGTGCCGCTGCCCACCTTCCAGGATGACAGGAATAGCGTGCCGGCTGCCAAGACCGGCCAGCGTTCCGTGCTGGTGATCGAGGATGAGCCGTCGTTTGCCGGCATCCTGTTCGACCTCGCGCATGAAATGCAATACCGCTGCCTGGTGGCGCATGGCGCCGACGAAGGCTTGCGCCTGGCGGAAGAATTCCTGCCCGACGCCATCCTGCTCGACATGGGCTTGCCGGACCGTCCGGGCTTGCTGGTCTTGCAGCAGCTGAAGGAAAACCCGCTGACGCGCCACATTCCCGTGCACATCGTCTCCGGCAACGACCAGATCCAGGAAGCCATGCAGCTGGGCGCCATCGGCTACGCCACCAAGCCGCGCACGCGCGAGCAGTTGAAGGAAGTGTTCCGCAAGCTCGAATCGAAATTCACGCAAAAAATGAAGCGCATCCTGCTGGTCGAGGACGACGAACGCCAGCGTGAAAGCGTGGTGCACCTGATCAGCGACGACGACGTGGAAATCACGGCCGTGGCCCTGGGCGAGCACGCGCTGGAATTGCTGAAAACGCAGATTTTCGACTGCATGATCATCGACTTGAAGCTGCCCGATATCCAGGGCAACGAATTGCTCGAACGCATGGAACATGAAGAGCTGTGCTCGTTCCCGCCCGTCATCGTCTACACGGGCCGCAACCTGAGCCGCGAAGAAGAAGCGGACCTGATGAAGTATTCGCGTTCCATCATCATCAAGGGCGCCCGCTCGCCCGAGCGCCTGCTCGACGAAGTCACCCTCTTCCTGCACAAGGTGGAGTCCGAACTGTCGAGCGAGCGCCAGGGCATGCTGCAGCAGGTGCGCAGCCGCGAACGTGTGTTTGAAGGGCGCAAGATTTTGCTGGTGGACGATGACGTGCGCAATATCTTCGCCCTGACGAATGCGCTGGAACAGAAAGGCGTGGTGGTGGAAATCGGCCGCAACGGCTTCGAAGCCATCAGCAAGCTCAACAGCGTGGACGATATCGACCTCGTGTTGATGGATGTCATGATGCCGGGCATGGATGGCCTGGAGGCGACGCGCTTGATACGCGCCGACGGCCGCTACAACAAGCTGCCCATCATCGCGATTACCGCCAAGGCCATGAAGAATGACCAGGAAGAATGCCTGCAGGCGGGCGCCTCCGATTACCTGGCCAAACCGATCGACCTGGACCGCCTGTATTCACTGCTGCGCGTATGGATGCCGAAGATGGAACGCATCTGATGCAACATCGCCTGCGCCACCGGCCTCTGCTGCGCCATCGATTGGAGCATCACTGATGTCGCTGCGTTACACGGATGCGCAACTGCAGGCGCTGATGGAAGCGATCTATCAGCGCTACAGCTATGATTTTCGCGACTACTCGCTGCCCTCGCAGCGGCGCCGCCTGAATCAGGCGCTCGAACGCTTCCATTGCGCCGACTTGCCCAGTTTGCAACAGCTGGTGCTCGGCGATGCGGCCGCCTTTGGCAAGCTGCTGCAGATTTTGACTGTACCGGTCACGCAAATGTTCCGCGACCCGGCGTTTTTTCTCGCCTTGCGCGAACAGGTGGTGCCCGTGCTGAAAACCTACCCGTCGCCGACGATCTGGGTGGCTGGCTGCTGCACGGGCGAAGAGGCGCTGTCGCTGGCCATCGTGCTGCACGAGGAAGGCTTGCTTGAACGCAGCACGATTTACGCCACCGACATCAATCCGCAAGCGCTGGCCACGGCCGCGCGCGGCGTATATCCGCTGCACCGGCTCGATGAATATGGCGCCAACTACCTGGCCGCCGGCGGCCTGGGCCAGCTGGCCGACTATTACACGGTCGAGCATGTCACTGCGCGTTTTCAGCAGCACCTGCTTGACAGGATCAACTTTGCCGACCACAGCCTGTCCACGGACAGTGTTTTTATTGAAACGCAATTGATTTGCTGCCGTAACGTGCTGATTTACTTCAACAAAACCTTGCAGGAACGGGCCCTGGGCCTGTTCCACGACTCGCTGTGCCACCGGGGTTTCCTGGGCCTGGGCAGCAAGGAAAGCACGCATTTCACCCGCTTTGCCGCCGACTTCGAGCCATTGCCGGGTCCCGAAAAGCTCTACCGCAAGCGTGCGCCGTCGCACGCTGCTTCCCACTACGCTGGACGGCAAAGCCATGCCAGGAATGAAACATGATGAATGAAACAAGCACCAAACTGCTGATCGTCGACGATTTGCCGGAAAACTTGCGCGCGCTCAATGCGCTGATCCGCGAGAGCGACCGCAGCGTCTACCAGGCATCCTCGGGCGAAGAAGCGCTGGCCCTGCTGCTGGAGCATGATTTCGCGCTGGCCATCCTCGACGTGCAAATGCCGGAAATGGATGGTTTTGAGCTGGCGCAATTGATGCGCGGCACGGAAAAAACGCGCCACATTCCCATCGTCTTCGTCACGGCGGCCGGCAAGGAAATGAATTTTGCCTTCCAGGGCTATGAAAGCGGCGCCGTCGATTTCCTGCACAAGCCACTCGACATCAATGCCGTGCAAAGCAAGGTCAATGTGTTCGTTGCCCTGCACCAGCAGCGCAGCGAAACGCGGCGCCAGGTGCAGGCGCTCGAGCACAGCCGCCAGCAGCAGGAAGCGCTGCTGAAGGAATTGCGCGCCACGCAGGCGGAACTGCAGCGTTCGCTGCGCCTGCGCGACGAATTCATGTCCATGGTGGCGCACGAACTGCGCACCCCATTAAATACGTTATTCCTCGAGACGCAGATGCGCACCGTCAACCTGGAACGGGGCAACCTGGCCGCCTTCGAACCGGAAAAGCTGGGCAAGATGGTGGCGCGCGACGGGCGGCAAATCCGCAGCATGGTGCGCCTGATCGACGACATGCTCGACGTCTCGCGCATCACCAGCGGCAAGCTGTCGATCCGCCGCGAAGCCGTCGACCTGACCAGCCTCGTGCGCCGGGTGGCTGACGACCTGGCGCCGTATGCGGCCACGACGGGCAGCGTGCTGGAAGTGCTGGCCTTCGAACCCATCCAGGGTTTCTGGGATGCCTTCCGCGTCGAGCAAATTGTTGTCAACCTGATCAGCAATGCCGTGCGCTACGGCCAGGGCCAGCCTGTGGAAATCAGCCTGGCGCACACGCAGAACAGCGCCGTCATCGAAGTGCGCGACCATGGCATCGGCATCAACGCGCGCGACCAGGAACGCATTTTCGACGCCTTCGAACGCGTCATCCACCAGGACCGCACTGGCGGCCTGGGCCTGGGCCTGTTCATCACCAAGCAACTGGTCGATTCGCACGGCGGCGCCATCACCCTGCAAAGCCAGCCCGGCAATGGCGCCCTGTTCAGCGTCACCCTGCCGCTGGCCGGAAGCTGAGGCCCGCATGACCACCTCCCCTGCCACCAGCAGCCAGGCCGGCGCCAGCGGCGTCGCCTTTTTGCTGCAACTGGAGCGCCGGCTGCGCCTGCTGCAAGACACGGGCGAGATCCTTTCCCTGTCGGCGCAGCTGCTGGGGCAGCGCCTGGGCGCCCAGCAAGTGGCCTGTTTCGATATCGACCAGGCACTGCAGTGCCCCACCCTCCAGCATGCGTGGAGCGATGGCCTGGCGCCGGGCGCCGCCGGCGAGTATTTCCTCGGCGATTACGCGGCAGGCCTGGCCGAGGCGCTCGGCGCGGGCCAGGCGCTGGCCGTGAGCGATGTGGCAAGCGACCCGCGCACGGCCATGCCGGCCGCACTGGCCACGTTTGCGCGCCTGGGCATCCGTGCCTTCCTGAACATTCCCATTGCCAAGGATGGCCAGCTGGCTGCCCTGTTCGTCGTGCACAGCCGCACGGCGCGCCTGTGGCATGCGGACGAAATCGAACTGGCCGTGCAAGTGTCGGAACGGGTCTGGTCGACCATTTTGCGGGCCCAGGCGGAAGCGCGGCTGCGCACCCTCAGTGCCAGCATGGAAACGCAGGTGGCCGAACGCACGCGCGAGTTCGGCCGCACCTGGAACGTCAGCCCCGATTTGCTGGGCGTGCTCAACCTTGACGGCTATTTCGAACATTCGAACCCCGCCTGGCAAGCCACCCTGGGCTGGTCGGCAGAGGAAATCCGCACGACGAAGTTCCTGGAACTGATCCATCCCGAAGACTTGCCGCGCACGCATGCGGCCTGGGAGGCGGCCAACCAGGGCCAGCCTGCCTTGCGCTTCGAAAACCGCTACCGCCACAAGCTGGGCGGCTGGCACTGGCTGTCGTGGGTGGCCGTGCCCGAGGGCGACAAGGTGTATTGCAGCGCGCGCGACATCACGGTGGAAAAGAAGCTGGAAGCGGACCTGGCCGCGCGCAACAGCGAGCGCGAACGGCTATGGCGCAGCGCGCAAGACCTGATGGTGGCCATCGATGCCGAAGGCTGCTTCGCCGCCGTCAACCCGGCTGCCGGCGCCATCCTGGGCTGGCTGCCCGAGGAAATGCTGGGCCGCAGCATCTTCGATTTCGTGCTGCCCGAGGACGCCGCCGCCACGCGCCAGGCCTTGCTGCAGGTCGGCAAGGAATCCATGCCCAGCTTTGAAAACCGCTACCGGCACCGCGATGGCGGCCACCGCTGGCTGTCGTGGGTGGCGGCGCCCGAAGGCGACCTGGTGTTTGCCACGGGGCGCCATGTCACCCTGGAAAAAGAGGCGCAAAACACCTTGCACAGCATGCAGGAATCGTTGCGCCACAGCGAAATGGCCCTGCTGCAATCGCAAAAACTCGAAGCGCTGGGCAAGCTGACGGGCGGCGTGGCCCATGATTTCAATAACGTCCTGCAAATTATCTCCGGCAACCTGCAGTTGCTGCAGCTGGGCCTGGACGACGACCCGCTGGCCGCCAAGCGCATCGCCAGCGCCTCGGCCGCCGTGGAACGGGGTGCCAAGCTGTCGGCCCAGTTGCTGGCCTTTGCGCGGCGCCAGCCATTGAAACCGCTGGTGACGGACCTGGCGCAACTGCTGCGCGCAACGGAAGAGCTGCTGCGGCGCGCCACCGGTGAAACCATCGAAACGCGCTTGCAGCTGGCCGACAATTGCTGGCGCGCCCTGGTCGACCCGCACCAGCTGGAAAACGTTATCCTCAACCTGGCCATCAATGCGCGCGACGCCATGGATGGCCAGGGCCAGCTGACCATCGAACTGAGCAACTGCGTGCTGGGCAACGACTACGCGGCCCGCCATGCGGACGTGACGCCCGGCGACTACGTGCAGCTGGCCGTCTCGGATACGGGCACGGGCATTCCCGCGGAACTGCTGGACAAGATTTTCGAACCATTCTTCACGACAAAAAAGGAAGGCGAAGGCACGGGACTGGGCCTGTCCATGGCCTACGGCTTCCTGCGCCAGAGCGGCGGCCACCTGACGGTGGACAGTTTACCGGGCCATGGCAGCACCTTCCGCATCTATCTGCCGCGTTCGCTTGAAGCGGAAACGGAACTGCCGCTGCAACTGGGCGGCCCCGTGCTGGGCGGCAAGGAAACCATCCTTGTCGTGGAAGACGATGTGCAAGTGCAGACGACGGTGGTGGACATGCTGCGCGGCCTCGGCTATGTCGTGCTGCGCGCCAGCGATGGCGAAAGCGCGCTGGCCATCATCGGCAGCGGCGTCCCCATCGACTTGCTGTTTACGGACGTGGTGATGCCGGGCAAGGTGGCCAGCACGGCACTGGCGCGCCAGGCCCGCGTGCTGCTGCCGCAGCTGGCCGTGCTGTTTACCTCGGGTTACACGCAGGACGCCATGATGCAGGGAGGCCGGCTGGAACCGGGCGTCGAATTGTTGAGTAAACCCTACCGGCGCGAAGACCTGGCGCGGCGCATCCGCCACTTGCTGGCCAATGGCCGCCACGTGACGGCCCTGCACCAGTACCGCGCGCAGCTGGCGCCGCAGTCTCCCACGCCCGCGCAATCGGAGGCGCGACATATCCTATTGGTGGAAGACAATGCGGACGCGCGCGCCATGACGGGCGAGCTGCTGGACATGCTGGGACACACGGTGCTGGCCGTGGGCACGGCCGAGGAAGCCTTGCCCCTGCTGGGCACGCCGGGACTGGAGCTGTTGCTGACCGATATCAGCCTGCCGCAGATGTCGGGCGTCGAGCTGGCCGAGGTTGCGGCGCGCGACCATCCGCAGCTGGAAGTGGTGTTTTCCACCGGCCATGCGCCAGCCAATTCCGGCGTGCTGGACCCGCAGGCGCGCTTCCTGGTGAAACCATTTACCATGGAACAATTGCAGCAAGCCTTGCTGCCGCCGGACTAACCGTCTAGTAAACGTCGAGCCGGCGCGCCTTCAGTGCGCCGGCCAGCTCTTCCAAGCCAAACGGTTTGCGCAGGAAGCGCGCGCTGGCGTCCTGCATCAGGCTGGCGCCCCAATCATGCCCGGAAGCAAATACCACTTCCAGCTGCGGCCAGTGCGCGCGCGCATGGCGCGCCAGTTCCAGGCCCGACATGGTGGGCAGGCTGATGTCCGTCACCAGCACGTCCAGGCCCGGCAAGGCCAGCAGGGGCAAGGCTTCCTCCGCGCTGGACACGCCGTGCACGGTGTGGCCCAGCATATTGAGCATTTCCGTCGTCATTTCGCGTGCATCGTCATTATCTTCCACCAGCAGGATGCGCCGCCCGGACGGGTCGGGCGCACCCACCAGGCGGCGGTCGGCCAGCAAATGGCGGATGCGCCGCGCCAGGTCTTCGCGCTGGTAGGGCTTGCTCAACAGCTCCACGCCCGGGTCCAGCCGCCCGCCCTGCATGATGGCATTGTGCGTGTAACCCGAGGTAAACAAGATGGCCAGCTCCGGCAGCAGCAATTTGGCCTGCTGCGCCAGCTCCTTGCTGCTGACGGGGCCCGGCATAACCACGTCCGTAAACAGCAGGTCGATGGCCACGCCCGTGCCCAGCAGGGCCAGCGCCGAGGCGCCATCGTCCGCATGCAGCACGTCGTAGCCGAGGCCGCGCAGCATGTCGACCACGGTATGCTGCACAGGAGCATCGTCTTCCACCACGAGGATGGTCTCGCTGCCGCCCAGAATGGGGCCCGTCAGGCCAGGTGGCGGCTCGGCCAGCGTTTCCAGCGAACGGGGCAGGTAAATCTTGAACGTCGTGCCGGCGCCCGGCGCGCTGTGCACCTTGATGTGGCCCGCGCTCTGGCGGATGAAGCCGTAGGCCATGGACAGGCCCAGGCCCGTGCCCTCGCCTTCACGCTTGGTGGTGAAGAAAGGCTCGAATATCTGGTCGATCACGTCGCGCGCCATGCCATGGCCCGTGTCGGTGATGGTCAGCAGCACGTATTGCCCCTCCAGCACGTCCGCATGCCGGCTGGCGTAGGCGGCATCGAGCGTGACATTGCTCAAGGTAAAAGTCAGGCGTCCGCCCTTCTGCATCGCGTCGCGCGCGTTGATGGCCATGTTCAGCAGCACGTTTTCCATCTGGTTCGGGTCAACCAGGGTATGCCACAAGCCTTCGCTGATGAAGGTTTCCTCGGTAATCGCCTCGCCCAGGGCGCGGCGGATCAGCTCATGCATGCGGCGCAGCAAACGCCCCAGGTCCGTCACCAGCGGCCGCAAAGGTTGACGCCGCGCAAAGGCCAGCAATTGCGACGACAGCTTGGCGCCCCGCTCGACAGCTGAGGCAGCCGAAGCGAGGCGCCTGGCCGCCTGCGGATTGTCGGCCACCGTCAGTTTCAGCAACTGCAAATTGCCCGAGATAATTTGCAGGACGTTGTTGAAATCGTGGGCCACGCCGCCCGTCAGCTTGCCGATCGATTCCAGCTTTTGCGCCTGCAATAAGGCTTGCTCGCTGCGCACCAGCGCCAGCCGCGCCTCTTTTTCATCGGTGACGTCGCGGCCGATGGCGTGGATCAGCTTTTGCGCTGGCACGGCCGTCCAGGAAATCCAGCGGTAGCCGCCATCGCGGCGCCGGTAGCGATTTTCCATGCGCAAGGTGGGCGCGCCATGGGCCAGGCGCGACAAGTCCTTCAAGGCGGCCATGCGGTCGTCGGGATGCACAAGGCTGATGAAATCCATGCCCAGCGACTCGATTTCCGGCCGGTCCAGGATCTGGCTCCAGGCGGGATTGACGGCGATGATCATGCCGGCCAGGTCCGCCACCAGCATGATGTCGGTCGACAGCCGCCACATGCGGTCGCGGTCGGCAGTGCGGTTGGCCATTTCCACTTCCAGCGAGGAATTCAGGTAAGCCATCTTTTCCAGCACGTTCTTCTGTTCCTGCACGTCCGTATTCGTGCCTACCCAGCGCAGCACCGTGCCCGCCTCGTCGAACAGCGGCAAGGCGCGCGCCAGGAACCAGCGATAGGCGCCGTCGCTGGCGCGGCGCATGCGGAACTCGTGTTCATAGGCGCTGGCTGTAGCGACGGCCCGGTCCCAGCTCTGCTGGGTGGACAGCATGTCGTCCGGATGCACGCAATGGCGAAAACCGCTGGTGACCAGCGACTTCAGCGATTGCCCCGTGTAGTCGCAGACCTGCTCGTTGACCCAGTAGGTGGCGCCGCTGCCATGCGCCAGCCAGGCCTGGTTCGGCATGGTGGAGGCGAGCGAACGGAACTGCGCTTCGCTGTCGAGCAAGGCATTGCGCGCCTGCCAGTGCTCGTCGATATCCTCGCACGAGCCATACCATTTCACGGGCTGGCCGCGCTCGTCCTGCCGGCAATACGCGCGCGAATGCATCCAGCGGTACTGGCCGTCCTGCCGGCGCACGCGCATTTCCTGGTCGAAAGGTTGGCCACTGCCCACCGCTTCGCTCCAGGCCGCCAAGGAATAGGGCACGTCCTCGGGGTGGATGGCGTCCAGCCAGCTGGTGCCCAGGCCGCTGCCGCCCGTCCATTCGCGCCAGCGCTGCGCCACATAATCGAGCTTGCCGTCGACGTCGGCCGTCCACAGCACTTGCGTGTTCAGTTCGATGGCGTAATGGAAGTGTTCGCGGCTGTCGTGCAGCGCCTGTTCCAGCTGGCCCCGTTCGATGACATGCGCGGCCACGCGCGCGGCCAGCGCCAGCAATTCGATCTCGGGTTGCGTGGGATGGCATGGCGCCTGGAAAAACAGGCCCAGCACGCCCAGGATGTGCCCCTTGGCGCCAAACACGGGGGCGACCCAGCAGGCGCGGTAGCCGTGCAGCATGGCTTCCTTGCGTCCCGCGCTCCAGTTCACGTCGCGCGTGATGTCGCCGCAATACACGGGCGCGCCGGAAAAGGCGGCCGTGCCGAACGGGGATGGCTGGTCGCCGCCGTGGCGCAAGGCCAGGCACAGGTCTGGTGGCAGGCTGGGCGCGGACAAGCCGCAAAAGCGGTCGGCTTCGTCGATGAGCACCAGGCAGGCATGCGCGCCGCCGTCGGCCAGGTCTTGCAGCGCCTGCAACAAATGCTCCAATGCATGGGCCAGGTTGGCGCCTGCCGCGATGCTGCCCAGCGCAGTATGCTCGGCGTCCAGCAAGGAAAGAATGTTGTTTGCGTGCACCGTGTCGATAAGGGGAAAACTGATGCCCGAAATATACCATGGGGCACCCCTCTTGCAGGAGGAAAACAGCGCACCGCTTGATCTCTGCACCCACGCGGCCCTATGCTAAAGTATTGCTCTCTTCTCAAGCGAATCCCAGCATGCCTACCTCCTTGCCGTCCTCCCTGATTGCCACCGCCCTGCTCGCCTCCGCCCACGGCGCCGTCGCCGCCCCCATGAGCCTGGACGACTACCTGGCCCTGAACGGCCCTCCGCGCACAGCGCAGATCGCCTATGGCCCCGCGCCGTCGCAATACGCGCAGCTGTTCCGGCCCGACGGCAGCGGACCATTCCCCGTCGTCGTGCTCGTGCATGGCGGCTGCTGGACGGTGGCCTTCGGCGGCATCAAGCAGATGCGCAACGTGGCCGGCGCCCTCGTCGCGCAAGGCATCGCCGTATGGAATGTGGAATACCGGCGCGTGGACGAGCCGGGCGGCGGCTATCCGGGCACCTACGAAGACATGCACGCGGCGCTCGACAGCCTGCAGCAGCACGCGCCCCGGTACCAGCTGGACGTGAACCGCATCGTCGCCATGGGCCACTCGGCCGGCGGCCAGCTGGTGCAGTGGATCGCCGGACGGGAAAAGCTGCCCAAGACCAGCCCCCTGTACCGCGACAAGTTCCTGCCAGTGAAAAACATCGTCAGCCTGGGCGGCCTGGCCGACCTGCGCCATGAAAAGGACTTGATCAAGACCAGCTGCGAGCGCGACATCGCCCAGCTGGCAGGCAGCGCCAGCACCGAGCGCCCCGACATCTACAGCGACACCAACGCAGCCGACCTGATGCCCAACGGCAGCCGCACCGTCCTGATCACAGGCGAGCTCGATACCATCTCCCCACCCCGCGTCGCGCAAGACTATGCGGCCAAGGCCCGGCTGGCCGGCGACCATGCGGAAGTGCTGATTTTGCCCGGCGCCAGTCATTATGACGAGATTGCGGCGACGTCGAATGCCTGGGGGATGATATTGCCGGTGATTCGGGGAATGTTGGGGATGGAGGCGGAATGAAGCGCGTTCGCCCCCGACACCACTTACTCAACAATGAACACACAATAGGCGGAAATACACGACTTACCTCTGCATTGTTTCTGCGCCAGTAGGGAGTATATTTAATATATATCCTAAGAAAACCATATCTAGATGAGCATTTTTAGAAAATTTTTACAGGAAAGAACTTATGAGAATTCGTAACGAATTATTGACTAGTGCCAGCTCAATTGCCGCCCAACTAAAAAAAATGGAAGAAAATAGCGCATTGAGAAACATCACTCATTCTTTAAATGTGACAAATTCGCTATCAGAACAGATGAGGAACTTCGACTCAAGCAGTCGATTGAGAGAACTGACACGCTCGTTGACCGCAGCGAACCTCGTTTATGAGCAATTTAGAAGCGTTAATATAGAAAAACAGTGGGCGGAAATGGTCCGTTCAGTAACCACAACAATCACTCTATCTGAGCAACTAAAAAAAATTGATATACATAGCCAGTGGAAAGAAATGGCAAATTCATTTTCTACATCAATTGCCCTATTGCAACAATTAAAAAATGTTGATGTAGGTCGGCAATGGCGGGAAATGACACAATCTTTCAATGCAAGCAGCGCGATCTCAGATCAATTAAGAAATATTAGCGAAAATGATTCATGGAGAAAACTTTTCGATACAGTTTCTATAGGGAGTTCATATAGCAAATATTTAAAAGATTTTAGCAACACAACATCTTTACAAAAATTGGCAATTTCTGTTGGCTCCAGTAACCAATTTACAAGTTCGCTAGAGCGACTGCGTAGTTCTGAATATTTTGATTTGCTACTCGATAATTTTGAAGAGGAAAAATCAGAAACAAGAAAAATAGAAAACACAGAGATTAATTCACTAGACAGTAAAAATATTGACACTTTACTTCGGGAAATTGGAGCTGCAGAAACATCACAGGAATTCTCAAAATTACTAAAAAAAACCCCAGGAATATTTAAATTCTTCCTAATTTTCATTTTTATGAATTTAATTTTTCCAATTCTACCTGGTGTAACTAGCGGCATAATGGGAAATTTACTAACTCCCTATGTCACCTTGCATCTCAACAATGCAAAAGATGCATCGCAGCGAGAAAAAATAAAAATCATTAAGAAAATATCTTTCCCGGAGTTGGCTATAGAGCTAAAAGATTATAGATTTATAACAAAAAAAGTTCTCTTAATTAGAGAAACTCCTAGCTCAACATCTGCGATTGTTGGTCATTTAAAATTTGGGCAAGTCATTGGTGTGTTATCTAAAGATCGAGATTGGACGAAGGTGATATACGAATATGGGGATGGCACTACAATTACAGGCTGGGTGTTTACCCGATATACAGAAAAATTCAGAAGCTGATTCGAGTCAAATATCTACTTTCACATGTTCTTAAAAGTCGAGTTGATTAGTACACATCTTCACCTGTAAATATCTAAACAACCCAAGTCCCCAACCCGGGCTCCCCGGGCCCAGCGGGCCTGAAAAATGGCCAGGGCAAGGCGCGCGGGCGAAGACAGTACGCATGTACGGCGAGCCCAAGCAACGCAGCCATGGTCATTTTCTCAGGCCCGCGACTCAGGCCCGCTGTTCTTAAATATTACTGAACACGCGCCAGATACTGTGCCAGTTGGGCGAAGGTCGCCTTAAACCCCTCCTTCATCGACTCAAACCCCTGCTTGAAAGTCTCATGCTGCTCATCCGTGGCCTTGTGCGGCGTGGACCGCAAGGTCATCGTCGTCTTGCCATTCTCTTCGGTGAGGGTCATGGTATTGAACGATTCCAAAGGCCAGGTGGCACTGACCGGATGCTGCACGGCATTGCCCTGCTTGTCGGCAAACGACAGGATCGACACGATGCGTTCAGGCGCTTCAATGGACTGGTAAGTGAACTTGCCCCACATCTCATAGCCATTGTCGGCGCGCATGCCGTAGTGGAAGACTCCGCCCGGTTTGAGATCCAGCGCCAGCACGCTCAATTCGAAGCCGACGGGACCCCACCATTGGGCCAGGCGCTCCGGCTCCACCCACGATTGAAACACCAGTTCGCGCGGCGCGTCGAAAGTTTGCGTGATGACAAAGTCGCTGCTGTCGCGGTGCTGTCCGTCCTGCTTCTGTTCTGCGGTGGTCATGGCGCTCTCCTGAGGATGATGGTCTGGCACTAATGTACCAGCGGCGCAGATAAACGGGAAGGCCTGTACGCCTGCCAAACGCGCATGCTAGAATATTAGTTAGATACCTAACTATTAGACGACTCACCTTATGACTTCTATCGAAGAGCGCTTTTCCGCCGCCCTCCACAAGACGGCGCGCGGCTGGCGCCATGCCATCGACCGGCGCCTGAAAGACCTGGACCTGGGGCAAGCGAGCTGGATGTGCATCGCCATGATCGCCAAGTCGCCGCAGCCGCCGTCGCAAAGCGAGCTGGCCCATCAACTGGGCGTGGAAAACCCCACCATGGTGTCGATGCTGGACCGGCTCGTGAAATCGGGCTTCGTGCAGCGCCAGCCATCGGAAACGGACCGCCGCGTGAAACTCGTCGTGCTGACCGAGGCGGGCCTGCAGGTGTATGACACCGTGCGCAAGGAAGCGGATGGCTTCCGCAAGGAACTGCTGCAGGGAATTGATCCCGATCAACTGCGGGCCGCCACCGAACTGCTGGAAGCCTTGCAGGCGGCCACGGAGAAATCCGCATGAGTTCGGCCACAGCCGGCGCCGCACCGGCGCTGCCCGCTTCACAAGACCCCAGCCTGAACCGGCGCATGATCACAATTTCGATCATGCTCGCCACCATCATCCAGGCGCTCGACGGCACCATCGCCAACGTCGCCCTGCCCCACATGCAAGGCAGCCTGTCCGCCTCGCAAGACCAGATCACCTGGGTACTCACCTCCTTCATCGTTGCCGCCGCCATCGCCACGCCCCTGACGGGCTGGCTGTGCGACCGTTTCGGCCAGAAAAACACCTTTCTCGTTTCCGTGGCCGGCTTCACGCTCGCTTCCGTGCTGTGCGGCTTGTCCGCCACCCTGTCCGAGATCGTCGCGGCCCGTTTGCTGCAAGGCGTATTTGGCGCGGCGCTGGTGCCGCTGTCGCAGGCGGTGCTGCTCGACATCAATCCGCGCGAAAAGCACGGCTCGGCAATGGCCATCTGGGGCATGGGCGTGATGATCGGCCCCATCCTGGGACCGACCTTGGGCGGCTGGCTGACGGACAGCTACAGCTGGCGCTGGGTCTTCTTCATCAATATCCCCATCGGCGCCATGGCCTTCTACGGCATCTGGCGCTACATCCGCAAGGACCCGCCGAACCGCCGCATGAACTTTGACATGTTCGGCTTTGCCACCCTGAGCCTGTCGATCGGCGCGCTGCAGATGCTGCTGGACCGGGGCGAGCAGAACGACTGGTTTTCTTCCACGGAAACATGGATCGAAGCCATCGTGCTGGCCATGAGCTTGTGCTACTTTATCGCCCATACGGCCTTGCGCCCGGCCGGCAAGTCCTTCCTCGACTACCGCCTGTTGAAGAACTCGAACTATGTGAGCGGCTTGCTGTTCATCTTCATCGTCGGCATGGTGCTGTTCGCTACCCGCGCGCTGACGCCGTCGATGCTGCAAGGCTTGATGAACTACCCGGCGGCGATCGCCGGCCTCGTCACTGCCCCCAGCGGGCTGGGCACGATGCTGGCCATGCTGATCGTCGGCAAACTGACGGGCCGGATCGACACGCGCATCCTACTGGGCGTGGGCTTTTCCATCACCGCGTTCTCGCTGTGGCAAATGGCCAATTTCACCCTGGATCTGGTGCCGAAGACCGTCGTGTGGAATGGCATCATCCAGGGTATCGGCCTGGGCCTCGTCTTCGTGCCGCTGAGCGCGGCCACGTTTGCCACCCTGTCGCCGCAGATGCGGGCGGAGGGCACGGCCATTTACAGCCTGGTGCGTAATATCGGCAGCAGCATCGGCATCGCCCTCGTGCAGACCTTGTTGGTGCGCAATACGCAGATCGCCCATGCGTCCTTGACGGAACACATCAATATCGCCAACCCGGCCCTGCATGACCCTGCCATTGCCAGCGTCTACAACTTGGGGACAGCTTCCGGCATGGCGGCGCTGAATGGCGAAATCACGCGGCAGGCGTCGATGATCGCCTACCTCGGCGACTTCTGGCTGATGATGTGGCTGACCATCCTCGTGCTGCCGCTCTTGCTCCTGATCAAACCCCCGAAGAAGAACGCGCCCGTCGTGGTCGACCACGCGGCCATGGAATAACCCTTATGCATACACCTATGAAACTCTCCCTGCGCATATTGGCGCTCAGTTTGGCCCTGGCCGGCTGCGCCAGCATCCCGCCCGACACGCAGCAGTTGCCGCAGCAAGACCTGGCCACGATACAGCTGGCGGCCGACATCCACCTGGCCAGCGAAGGCTGGCCAGCCGCGCAATGGTGGCGCCAGTTCCAGGACGAGCAGCTGGACCAGCTGATTGAAAGCGCCCTGTCCAGCAGCCCGAACCTGGACGTGGCGAATACCCGCATCGGCTCGGCCCTGTCTGCGTTTGACGCGCAGCATGCGCAGCGCGGCCCCAGGATCGACCTGGGCGCAAATGCCAGCCGCCAGCGCTATTCCGCCAACGGCCTGATGCCCGCCCCCATCGGCGGCAATTACTACAACGAGCTGACCGTGGGCATGCAAGCCCATTACGACCTCGACTGGTGGGGCAAGCACAAGGCGCAGATCGCGGCCAGCCTGGGCGAAGTCAACGCCCGCCGTGCCGAATACGCGATGGCGGAACAGATGCTGGCCGCCGAGATCGCCCGCCACTACTTCAGCATGCAAAATGGCTGGGCCCGCATGGATAACCTGCATGCGCTGGTCAAACTGCAGCAGCAACTGGTGCTGGACAAGGAAAAGCGCATCGCCAACGGCCTCGGTGTCAGCGACGACCATTTGTCGGCGCAAACGCGTTTGAGCTTGCTGCAGCAGCAGATCGCGCTGCTGGAAACGCAGGTCGTCACGGAACGGGAAGCCTTGCGCGCGCTGTTGGGAACATCCTTGGGTGCGGATGCCTCGGCCCTGACCAGCCTGCAGCCGAAAGAAGCACAGGCGCTGCCGCACGCCCTGCCCGGCAAGCTGGGCATGGAATTGCTGGCGCGCCGGCCCGACTTGCAGGCGGCGCGCTGGCGGGTGCAGGCAGCCATGAGCAATATCGAAGCGGCGCAGGCGTCGTTCTACCCCGATATCGACTTGAGCGCCTCGTTTGGCCTGGATGCGATAACACTGGGCAAGCTGCTGCAGTCCGGCAGCCGCACCCTGTTCATCGGCCCGGCACTGTCCTTGCCGCTGTTCGACAGCGGCCGCCTGCAGGCGCAGCTCGGCGGCGCGCGCAGCCAGCGCAATGAACTGATCGCCGACTACAACCAGAGCGTCTTCAATGTCGTGCGCGACGTGGCACAGGCCGGCGCCAGGGTGCAAGGCGTGGAAAACCAGCTGCGCCTGCAGCAGGAAAACCTGCGCGCCAGCGAAGCGCAGTTGCGCAATGCGAATGCGCGACTCAAGCAAGGTCTGGCCGACCGCGCCACCCAGCTGAATGCGGAAATGACCGTGCGCGGCCAGGTCGACCTGGGCATGCAGCTGCAAAACCAGCGCCAGAACGCGGAAATCAACCTGACCGTGGCCCTGGGCGGCGGCTACCGGGGCGGCAGCGACTTTTCCGCCAACGCCACGGCCAAACAATAACCATCGATTACGGAACACACCATGAGCAGCGATACCACAGCAACGACCACTCCAACCGAACAGCCGGGCAAACGCAAGGCCGTCCTCATCGCCATCACGACCGCCTTCCTCGTCGCTGGCGCGGCCTGGGCCGTTTATTATCAATTGGTGCTGGCCAAGGAAGAAGTCACGGACAACGCCTATGTGGGGGGCAACCTCGTCACCCTGTCCGCGCAAGTGACGGGCAATGTCGATGCCATCCGCGCCGACGAGACGCAAATGGTCAAGGCGGGCGCGCCCCTGATCACCCTGAACGCCATCGATGCGGAGCTGGCCCTGAGCCAGGCCGAGGCACGGCTGGGCAACGTCGTGCGCCAGGAGCGCGAGCGCTATGCCAATGTAGCACAATACGACGCCGTCATCGGGCAGCGCCGCTTGGCGCTGGCCACGGCACAGGGTAACCTGGCGCGCCGCGCGCCGCTGGCGGCGGACCAGACGATTTCCGGCGAAGACCTGGCCCATGCGAAACAGGCCGTCGACGACGCGAAAGCGGCCTTGACAGTGGCCCAGCGCCAGGCCGAATCCGCCAAATCGGGCGTGGCCGGCGTGAACCTGGCCAGCCATCCGGCCGTCCTGTCGGCCCGGAGCGACGTGCTGCAGGCGTGGCTGGCCGTGCGCCGCAATGCCGTGGTCGCGCCCGTCTCGGGCTACGTCGCCAAGCGCAGCGTACAGCTGGGCACGCACGTGACGCCGGGCACGCCCCTGATGTCCATCGTGCCACTGGACCAGTTATGGGTCGATGCGAACTTCAAGGAATCCGAACTGCGCAATATCCGCGTGGGCCAGGCGGCCACCATCGAAACGGACTTATATGGCAGCAAGGTGGTCTACCACGGCAAGGTACTGGGCATGTCGGCGGGCACGGGCAGCGCGTTTTCCCTGTTGCCGGCGCAAAACGCCACGGGCAACTGGATCAAGGTGGTACAGCGCGTGCCCGTGCGCGTCACGCTCGATGCCAGGGAACTGGCCGCCCACCCGCTGCGCATCGGCCTGTCGACCACGGTGACGGTCGATACCAGCCATGGCGAAGGCGCGACGTTGGACCAGCCGATGGTGGCGTCCACCGTCTACACGACCAAGGCGCTGGAACAGCCCGTGGACGAGGCGGAGAAGATGGCCGATGCGATCATTGCGCAGAATCTTCTGAATTGATGCGTAGGTCGGGTTAGCGCAACGCGCGTAAGCCGACACCACCAACGGCCTTGGCCAACAATGTTGTCGGATTACGCGGGGCTTTGCCCCGCTAATCCGGCCTACTTGGCTTTGCCCGCCGCCGCCACCTGGTCGAGTATATGCTTGGGCACGGCCGCATAGTGCTTGAATTCCATCGTGTAGGTGGCGCGGCCCTGGGTCAGCGACCGCAAGGTGGTGGAATAGCCGAACATTTCCGCCAGCGGCACCAGGGCCTTGACGATGCGACCCGCGCCGCCAGGGATGTCGTCGACGCCCTGCACCATGCCGCGGCGGGCCGTCAGGTCGCCCATGACGTTGCCCATGAATTCTTCCGGCGTTTCCGCCTCCACCTGCATCATCGGTTCCAGCAGCACGGGCGACGCTTTGCGCATGCCATCCTTGAAGGCGATGGAGCCAGCCATGCGAAACGCGTTTTCGTTCGAATCGACGTCGTGGTAGGAGCCGAACGTCAACGTGGCCTTGACGTCGACGACCGGGTAGCCGGCCAGCACGCCCGACTTGAGGGTTTCGGCGATGCCCTTGTCGACGGCGGGGATGAATTCGCGCGGCACCACGCCGCCCTTGATGGCGTCGACAAACTGGTAGCCGGTGCCTGGCGGCAAGGGTTCCAGTTTCAGCACCACGTGGCCGTACTGGCCCCGTCCGCCCGATTGCTTGACGAACTTGCCTTCCACGTCTTCCACCGCGCGCGTGATGGTTTCCCGGTACGCCACCTGTGGCTTGCCGACATTGGCTTCCACGCCGAATTCGCGGCGCATGCGGTCGACCAGGATTTCCAGGTGCAATTCGCCCATGCCCGACATGATGGTCTGGCCCGACTCTTCATCCGTATGGACCCTGAACGACGGATCTTCCTGCGCCAGGCGGTTCAGGGCGATGCCCATCTTTTCCTGGTCCGGCTTGGTCTTGGGTTCGACCGCCTGGGAAATCACCGGTTCCGGGAAGATCATCTTTTCCAGCACGATGATGTGATCGATGGCGCACAGGGTATCGCCCGTGGTGACGGCTTTCAGGCCAACGGCGGCGGCGATGTCGCCCGCATACACTTCCTTGATTTCCTTGCGCTCGTTCGCATGCATCTGCAGGATGCGCCCCAGCCGTTCGCGCGCGCTCTTGGTGGGGTTGTAGACCATGTCGCCCGAATTCACCACGCCCGAATACACGCGGAAGAAGGTCAGCTGCCCCACGAACGGGTCCGTCATGATCTTGAAGGCCAGGGCAGAAAAATGCTCGTCGTCCGTCGGATGGCGCTCCACCTCGTTGTCGTGCTCGTCATGGCCCATGATGGGCGGCACTTCCATCGGTGACGGCAGGTATTCGATGACGGCATCGAGCATCGCCTGCACGCCCTTGTTCTTGAAGGCGCTGCCGCACAGCATGGGCACGATCTCGTTGCGGATGGTCCGCGCGCGCAAGGCTTGCTTGAGCTCGGCTTCCGTAAACGTGTCGCCATTCAGGTAGCGCTCCGTCATCTCCAGCGTGGCTTCGGCCGCGTTCTCGACCATGTGGTCATGCCACTCCTGCGCCTGCGCCTGTAGTTCCGCGGGAATCTCGCCATAGCTGAACTGCACGCCCTGGCTGGCGTCGTCCCAGGTGATGGCGCGCATTTTCAGCAGGTCGATCACGCCCGTGAAATGGTCTTCGGCGCCGATCGGCAGCTGGATGGGCACGGCCACGCCCTTCAGGCGCTCGGCGATCTGCTTGCGCACGCGCAAAAAGTCCGCGCCCACCCGGTCCATCTTGTTGATGAAGGCGATGCGCGGCACATGGTATTTATTCGCTTGCCGCCAGACGGTTTCCGATTGCGGCTGCACGCCGCCGACAGCATCGTAGACCATCACGGCGCCGTCGAGCACGCGCATCGAGCGCTCGACTTCAATCGTGAAGTCCACGTGGCCCGGCGTATCGATGATATTGATCCGGTGTTCGGGGAAATTGCCTGCCATGCCTTTCCAGAAGGCCGTGGTGGCGGCCGAGGTGATGGTGATGCCCCGTTCCTGTTCCTGCTCCATCCAGTCCATGGTGGCGGCACCGTTATGCACTTCGCCGATCTTGTGATTGACCCCCGTATAAAACAGGATGCGCTCGGTGGTGGTGGTCTTGCCGGCGTCGATATGGGCGCTGATGCCGATGTTGCGGTAGCGCTCGATAGGTGTTTTGCGGGTCATCACAATCTCCATGGCTAGCCCCGGCATCACTGGGTTTGCGCCGGTTTTCCAGTGTAGCAGACATCGATTTGGGCGGCACGGCAGCATACCGTTTACCAAGCGCACAACACCAGCAGGCCCGCGCACGTCTGCGACGCGGAGGCTAATTGCGGATTCGGCTATACTTCCCAGACATTAATTTTTGAACTTTAATTCAACAAAGATTAATAAAAATCAATACGCATGGCATCCTGCCATGCAAGGCGACGCCGCCGGCATGCAGCCCAGGTGCGCACCGAACGACATGCCCTACTCAGCTTATGACTATCCAACTAAGAAAAATAATCCTTTCCTCCCTGCTGGCATCGCCGGCGCTGGCCATGGCCGGCGAACTGGAACAGCAAATGCAGCGTTGCGCCGTCCTCGGTGACGCCAGTGCCCGCCTGGGCTGCTTCGACACCCTGGCCAAGGCGGCGGAAAAGGCCACCATCGCGGCCGGCGGCGATCCCGTCACCGCGGCAGTGACCCTGGCTGCCGCTGCCGAGGTCGCACCCCTCACGCCAGTCAGTCCGCCGGGCGTGGCCACGCCGGACGCCGTCAACGCCGCCATTCCCGCCATCGCGCAGGCTGGCGCGGCGCCACCGGAAGCGCCGATTTCGCGCACGCAGCAATCGTGGGAACTGAACGAAGCGTCCAAGCGCGGCCTGTTCAACTTCCGCCCGCACCGCGATACCTATCTCCTGCTGGCCAATTACAGCGACGCTTCGAACGACGAACCGTTCCAGGATTTCACGCCGGCCGGCATCAAGAGCCAGCATGTGGAATTGACATTCCAGCTCAGCTTCAAGATGAAGCTGCTGGAAGACATCGCCGGCACGCCCATCGACATGTGGTTCGGCTACACGCAGCAAAGTTTCTGGCAGGCGTATAACCGCAAGGCATCGAGCCCCTTCCGCGAAACCAATTACCAGCCTGAGCTGATGCTGATCTTGCCGATCAACAAGAATTTCGCCGGCGTGGAATTCAATTACCTGAACTTCGGCCTCGTGCACCAGTCCAACGGACAGACGTCGACCCTGTCGCGCAGCTGGAACCGCGTGTATGCCGAGCTGGGCATGGAGAAGGACAACCTGGCCGTCACGACGCGCGTCTGGCACCGCCTCGACAATGGCAAGACCGACAATGACAATATCGACATCACCGATTACATGGGGCATGGCGACTTGCGCGTCAGCTACCGCAACAAGGGCCACGAGTACGCCGTGACGGCCCGCCGCAATTTCAGCAAGAAGCATGGCTCCATGCAGGCCAGCTGGGCCTTCCCATTGAAGGCCAACCTGAAAGGCTATCTGCAACTGTTCTCCGGCTATGGCCAGAGCTTGATCGACTACAACTATTCGCAGAAATCGATCGGCGCCGGTTTCATGGTCGACCTGTAAGCCAGGCAGTACCGCAAACAAAAATGGCGCCAATGGCGCCATTTTTTATGGGAAATATCGGGTTTATCGCCGGCCGCCGCCCAGCACGCGCGCCGGCAGCATGACGATGGCGCGCAGCAATTCGAACACGCCTTCCACGCCGATGCCGATCAGGCGGAATGGCAGCAACAGCAGCCAGGCCAGCGGATACAGCACGAGGGCCAGCAAGGCCAGGGGCCAGCACACCAGCAAGAGCAGCAGCCACAGCACGAATCCCAGCATCGCGTTCCCCCTAGAATGAAATGTGCGGAGCAAGCCGTGCTTGCCCCGCTACCGTGACAGCACTATATGAAAGCGCCGCGACGGCGGCAACGGCCATGCGATGAACTGCGCGCTGCGGGGATGAACGGTGCAAAAACGGGAATGAACGGGGACTTACTGGCCGACGCAAATCACTTTCGTGATGTATTCATGCGCGTTCGGCTTCTTGCTGGTGGCCCATTTGATGGCCTGGTTGGCATCTTCGATGGTCATGACGGTGGCCTTGTCCTTCGACTTGATGAAGGACACGCCTTCAAACACGCCTTCCTTGCTGCGCATTACCTTGGCAAACACGGGCGGCCTGGTCTCGCCATCGCTGATTTTGTTCTGTTGCACGAGGTAACGCTGATCGATCTGTTCCATGATAGTAAAGCTGTCCAGTGGGTAAAAGACGAAATATACCCTGAATGGACAAACGCCGCAGGATGAAATCGCTGCGGCGTTGCCTGGGAATTAACGATGCTTATGCATACACGGCGTTCTGCGTAGCGGGCTGAAGATTCACGTCGTAGATCACCTGGGCGCGGATCGACGCTTCCAGCGAGGGAATCGAGCCGCCGGCGCGGTACTGGAAGCTCACTTGCAGCACGTCGCCCGCCTTCACGGCCACCGGCGTGGCCAGCGGCAAGCACATGTAATGGTTCAGCCAGTCGATGGTGGTCGAGCGCTCGGGCACCACGGCCAGGATGTTCTTGGTGACGAAACGCAAGGCGTTCAGGGTGCCGCTGCGCTCGACGACAAACTTGCCGTCAAAGCCGAACACGCTGTCCGTCGGCTGGCTGAAGTCGATGATACTGTAGACGGAAGGCGGCGCCAGCTCCTGCACGCCAGGATGAATGGCCGTGGTTTCCTGGAATTGCACGATGGGCGCGTAAAAACCCTCGAAATCGTATTCCTGCTGCATCGGCTGCACGGCCATGATGACGGCTTCGGGCAGGAAGATGGGCAGCGGACCGCCAAAGCGGGCCAGGTAGCGGCGCTTGAACGATTCGATCACTTCCACCTGCTTTTCGCGCAGCATGCCGACATGGATCATTTCGCAGATGACCACATCAACGGGCTCGGGCGGCAGGTATTCGAAGGCGTCCGCGTGGACGACCTCGACTTTTTCACCGTTGGGATTGAGCGCCAGCATCTTGCGCGCTTCCTTGACCATGTCCGGATTGAACTCCACGCACCACACCTTGTCGGCGCGCGCGGCCGCAAACCACGACAGCACGCCCGTGCCGCCGCCCAGCTCCAGCACCTTCATGCCGGGTTTTACCGCGTAATCGATCGCCGACTTGAACCCGTGCATGCGGTTCTGGTCCATCAACATATTGTGGTGGTAATGGACGGGGATAAATTGCCCCAGGTAACAACTCTCGATTTCTCGTTCATTCAGCATGTCTGTCCTCTTGGAGTCTGGCTCCGATGGCCGATCGGTTTTGTCATTCCAGAAAGCAGTGATATCGCACGGGCTGCGCGAGGGGCGGCGACAATACAGCCGGCGCCTGACGGTGATGTGATGACCCATGCGACGTATCTCCTGATTAATGCGACACGATCATTATCGTTAATCGGCAGGGAGAACAAAGGGCTGAGGTGAGAGGCAATTCCATGCCAGTTTCAGCGCTGGCATGGAAAATATTGAAGTTAAAACATCACTTGCGGGCTGCGCGCGCCTTCTGTGCCGCTTCGATGATGGCGACCACGCCGGGCTTGTCGCCCGCCTGGGCAAACTGCACGGCCGTCCAGCCATGGCCGCTTTTCAGGCTGGCGTCCGCGCCCCAGGACACCAGCAGCTTGACGGCGCCCTCCTGTCCTTCGCGGGCGGCAAACATCAGCGGCGTGACGTTGGCGGGCGCAAGCGCATCGACCACGGCGTCGCGGTCGAGCAATATCTTCATGATGGGCAGGTCGCCTGCCGAGGCCGCATAGTGGAGCGCCGTCCAGCCGCTCTGGTTGACCTTGGCGCCCTTGGCCAGCAAGGCGTTCACGGCGTCCTGCTTGTGCTTGTAGGCGGCCATCATCAGCGCCGTGTTGCCATTGGCCGAACGGGCTTCGATGTCGATGCCGGGCGCGTCGAGCAGCACCTGGAACACCCGGTCCGCATCGTCGCGCAGGGCCAGCACGAGGGGAATGTCGCCCCGCTGCGCGTCAGGCTGGTTCGGATTCATGCCCTCCGCCAGCATGCTGCGCACGCCGCTGGCATTATTGACGGAGACGGCGCGGAAGAAAGCGTCCGGTTCCGGCGCCGCCTGGCTGGCGGTGGCGCAGCACAACAGCATCGCCAGGGCGAGTTTTTTCATCATGTCTGACCTTAAGAAGTTACGGCAACTGATTGAATAACTTGAAGAAATTATCCGTCGTCTGCTTCGCCACCTGGTCCAGCGGGATGCCTTTCAGGGTCGACAGGTATTCCGCCACGTGGGCCACATAGCCGGGCTCGTTCATGCGGCCACGGAACGGCACGGGCGCGAGATACGGCGAATCCGTCTCGATCAGGATGCGCTCGAGCGGCACTTCCAGCGCCACGGCCTGCAAATCCTTGGCGCTCTTGAACGTGACGATGCCGGAAAACGAAATGTAGAAACCCATGGCTATGGCGGCGCGCGCCACTTCCAAGGATTCCGTAAAGCAATGCATGACGCCAGCCACGCCGCCGTCGGACACGCCCGCGCCCTCTTCGCGCATGATGCGTATGGTGTCTTCACTGGCCGCTCTTGTGTGAATAATCAAGGGCTTGCGCGTGATTCTTGAAGCTTTGATGTGAGTGCGGAAACGCTCGCGCTGCCACTCCAGGTCGCCCGTCAGGCGGAAATAGTCGAGACCCGTCTCGCCGATGGCGATGATCTTCGGATGGTCGGCCAGGCGGACCAGGTCTTCCACGGACGGTTCAGGCGTGTCCTCGTAGTCGGGATGCACGCCGACGGAAGCAAAGATATGTGGATACTGCTCGGCCAGGGCCAGCACCTGTGGAAAGTCCGGCAAGTCGACGGACACGCACAAGGCGTGTGTCACCTTGTTCTCGGCCATCTTGGCGAGGATCTCGGGCATGCGAGCAGCCAACTCGGGGAAATTGATATGGCAATGGGAATCGATATACATAAGGCGGGATTGTACCGGAGCGGGCGGAATCTGGCAGGAGGAAGGCGCAAATCCTTCCTGCCGCTGGGGGCTCCCGCGCAGTCCGCCTACTGTCCCTGCGGCGGCTGCCACAGCTCCACCTTGTTGCCCTCGGGATCGATGACCCAGCCGAACTGGCCATACTCGGAATCGGGCGCCTTTTCCAGCACGTTGCAGCCCTCGTCGCGCAGGGCTTGCAGCAATGCGTCGAGGTCGTCGACGCGGTAGTTGATCATGAAGGACGCCTTGCCGGGCGCGAATTGTTCGTTGTCATTGGCCGCGACGGACCAGATAGTGGTGCCGCCAGTGGGCTTGCCATCGGCGTCCGTCCAGGTGAAGGCGGCGCCGCCCCACGGCTGCACGTCCAGGCCCAGGTGGCGCTGGTACCAGGCGCGCAGCGCGGCCGGGTCTTGCGCGTGGAAAAAGATGCCGCCGATGCCAGTGACTCGTTTCATGCACGCCTCCGTTGCTGTCCAGTGCCTTGACTGTAACACCGGGGGCCAGGCGTGGCAAACGATGCGGCGAGCCTTCCGCCGGGCCAAGAAATATATAATTTACTTTAAATTTACTTCGCAAGCACTTGATTTTATTGGCAACTGGATGCGTAGTCGAGCAACATATCTTCCAAAAACAGCTTGGGCGACAAGGGGTGTTCGGCAATCGCCCGGCGCTCATTGGCAGCTTTGATCGCAGCCATCAACCGGCTCACGTTGATGCGTCCCGCCAGCGCTTCCAGTTCGCGCCGGTGGCGCGGGTAGTAGCGGATGGTGCCGGACAATTTGACGGAAAACACGTCGTACAGCCAGCGCTGGAGCGATGCCACGAGCGGCGCCAGCGGAGACTTCTGTAATTTGTCCGCCGCTTTCAGGGCCGCTTCCACGCCAGGGTTCGCCAAGACTTGCAGCAATTGTTCCGTTTCTTCGCGGCCGCCCGATTCGGACTGGGCCAGCGCTGCCAGCGGCGCGCCGCCCTGCTCGCGCAGCCAGCTGTCCGCATCGTTCAAGCCTTGTTGCTTGAGCCACGTCAAGGCCTGCTCGTGGCTGGGCATGGGCAAGGCAAATTTCCTGCAACGCGACAAGATGGTCGGCAGCAAACGGTCCAGGCTGTTCGAAGCCAGCAGGAACAGGGTGCCTGGCGGCGGCTCTTCCAGGGTTTTCAGCAAGGCGTTGGACGCGGGCGTGTTGAGCGCTTCGGCCGGGTACAGCACCACCACGCGCAAGCCCTGGCGGTGCGTGGAAATGTTCATGAAGTCGGCCAGGTTGCGGATCTGCTCGATCTTGATGTCTTTTGACGGCGTCTTGGTCTTGGCGCTTTTTTTGGCGCCTTCGCCCTCTTCGCCGTCGTCGGCCACGTCGTCTTCCAGCGCTTCCGGACGGACCCGGCGGTAATCGGGATGGTTGCCCTGGCTAAACCAGCCGCATGAGGCGCACGCGCCGCAGGCATGGCCGTCGGCGCGCACGTCTTCGCACAGCAATGCCTGCGCGAAATGCTCGATGAAGTCGGCCTTGCCGATGCCCTGCGCGCCATGGAACAAAATGGCGTGCGGCATGCGCGGGCGCAGGGCTTGCAATTGCTGCCAGGCGTCCTGTTGCCACGGATAGAGAGGACTGTTCATTTTATTCCTTATCAATCAGTGGCTTGCAATACTTTGCTCAAGCAATACATCAAGCAGTTTTGCCAGCTGTACTTGAATATCGGCAATGCTTTGCGTGGAATCGATGATGCGGAAGCGTTCCGGGAACTGGGCCGCGCGGCGCAGATACTCGTTGCGCGTGGCGGCAAAGAAATCGGCCTGCTCCTGCTCGAACTTGTCGAGCGCACGCGTGGCGTCCAGGCGGGCACGGGCCACGGCCAGCGGCACGTCGAACAGGAACGTCAGGTCCGGCTGCAAGTGCGGGTGCACCCACGCTTCCAGCGTTTCCATCTTGCGCAAGTCCATGCCCCGGCCCCCGCCCTGGTAGGCGAAGCTGGCGTCGCTGAAGCGGTCGGAAATGACCCACTCGCCCCGATCGAGGGCTGGCGCGATCACTTGCGCGATATGTTCGCGGCGGCTGGCGAACATCAGCAAGGCTTCCGTTTCCAGGTGCATCTTTTCATGCAGCAACAGTTCGCGCAGCTTTTCGCCCAGGCTGGTACCGCCCGGTTCGCGCGACGAAACGAGGCTGACGCCCCGCTGCTGCAGGTAGTCGGTGACAAAACCGATATGCGTCGACTTGCCCGCGCCATCGATGCCTTCGAAGGTGATGAAGCGGGGTTGATAGTGTGGTGTCATGAAGCTTCTAGTTTGAAATAATTAACGCTGGTATTGATTCACGGCGCGGTTATGGTCGGGCAAGTTGGCCGAGAACTGGCTGGTGCCGTCGCCGCGCGCCACGAAATACAGCGCTTGCGTGCGGGCCGGCGCCAGCGCCGCCGTCAGCGACTGCGCGCCAGCCAGGGCGATCGGCGTGGGCGGCAAGCCGCCGCGCGTGTAGGTATTGTACGGGGTGTCCGCTTCCAGGTCGCGTTTGCGGATCTTGCCCTGGTAGTTGTCGCCCATGCCATAGATCACAGTCGGGTCCGTCTGCAGCAGCATGCCCGTCTTGAGGCGGTTGACGAACACGCCGGCAATCATGGCGCGCTCGGACTTTTGCCCCGTTTCCTTTTCCACGATGGAAGCCATGATCAGCGCTTCGTACGGGTTTTTATATGGCAAGGCGGGATCGCGCTTGTCCCACGCTTCGGACAGGCGGCCGATCATGGCCGTGTGCGCCTGCCTGAAAATCTGCATTTCGCTGGCGCCCTTGGCGAACAGATACGTATCCGGGAAGAACAAGCCTTCCGGGTGCACATATTCCGGGCTGATTTTCGCCATCAGTTCCTTGTCGGACAGGCCTGCGGTATCGTGCTTGAGGCCGGGATGGTTGGCCATCGCCAGGCGCATCTGTTTGAAGGTCCAGCCTTCGATGATGGTCAGCGACTCTTGCGCGAATTCGCCGCGCGCCAGCTGCGTGATCAAACGCTGCGGCGTGGTGCCCGGTTTCAGTTCATAGGAACCGGCCTTGATCTTCGAGGTCTTGCCTTCGATGCGCGCCAGCATGTTGAACAGGATGGGCACGATGGGCACTCCCGCGTCCGCGATCTGCTGGCCGGCCGCATGCGCGCCGCTGCCCGGGCTGATCGTAAACGGAATCGCTTCTCCATCCGTGGTGATGGGCTGCTGCGCCCAGTACACAAAAGTACCGCCCACGCCGATGGCGGCGATGACTGAACTGACTACAAGTTTTTTAAAGAAAGCCATTGTTCCGATTCTTGTGATGCGGGCGCTGATGGCCAACGTCCGCTTGTTATGATCGTTCATTTGTGAAGCAAGTGCGCGCAAAGCGGCGCCAACACTGGCAATCTTGCCGTTGCCGACGCAATCTGCGCGACATCACTATAATGAACCCGTAATGATAATGCTTAATCGCTGATCTAATGGAAATTATGAATAACTGGAATCAATTTTTAACAGCCCAAGGCGCCCGCCCCGTTGCCATCGATGGCGCGCCTGACGGCACCGCCCCCATCACCGCCGTCCCTATCCATGATTTCGGCCAGTCCCTGACAGTGCCCCAGCTGCAAGAAGGTTTTGTCGCGGCCATCACGGACCAGGGCTTGATCGGCTTGAGCGGCGACGATGCGGCCAGTTTCGTGCACGGCCAGCTGACCAACGATGTGGAACACCTGAACCAGGAGCAAGTGCGCCTGGCCGGCTACTGCACGCCGAAAGGCCGGCTGCTGGCCAGTTTCCTGATGTGGCGCAACGCCACCACCATTTATCTGCAATTGCCGCGCGCCATACAGCCGGCCATCCAGAAGCGTCTGCAGATGTTCGTGCTGCGCGCCAAGGCCAAGCTGCACGATGCATCCCTTGATGCAGCCAATCAAGTCGTCCTGGGCCTGGGCGGCAAGCAAGCCAACGCGGCCCTGTCCGCCTGGTTCCCGGCCCTGCCCGCCACGCCGTTCAGCAAGGTCGAACACGCGTCCGGCACCCTGCTGCGCGTGGCCGACGCCTTCGGCAGCGCCCGCTATGAGTGGCTGACGTCGGCCGCCACGGCGCGCGACGCGTGGCCGGAGCTGGCGCAAACGCTCGCCAAGGGCGGGATTGACGCCTGGCGCTTGTCGGAGATCCACGCGGGCATCCCGCAGATCACGGCCGCCACGCAAGAGCAGTTCGTACCGCAAATGGTCAACTTCGAGCTGCTGGGCGGCGTCAATTTCAAGAAAGGCTGCTACCCGGGCCAGGAAATCGTCGCGCGCAGCCAGTACTTGGGCAAGCTCAAGCGCCGCACCACCCTCGTCAGCATTGCCGATCCCTCGGTAGTGGCCGGCGGCGAACTGTTTGCCGTCAGCGACCCCGAGCAACCTTGCGGCATGGTCGTCAACGCGGCACCCAACGGTGATGGCGGCATCGACGCCCTCGTTGAAATGAAGCTGGGGGCGATCGAAGAAGGTGCAAGCGCCGCCGGCGCCGTGCGCTACGGTTCGGCCCAGGGCGCTCACGTGCAGTTCCTGTCCATGCCTTACGTGCTAGACGCACTCGACTTGTGAGAATGCCATGAAAGATTTGTACATTTATTACCAGGTCAAGGAAGAGCACGCCCAGGCGCTGGAAGCCAGGGTCCGTGCCTTGCAGGCAAAACTGGCTGCCGCGTCCGGCGTGGCGCCGCAATTGAAGCGCCGCCCTGACGCCAAGGATGGCTTGCAGACGTGGATGGAAATCTACCCCGTCGTCGGCGAAGGTTTTACGGAGCTGCTGGCCAGCGCGTCCGACGAAGCGGGATTGCTGTCCTTGACGGCTGGCGCGCGCCATACGGAAGTGTTCATGGATTTGCCTCCATGTGCCTGATCGTTTTTGCCTGGAAAGTCAATCCGCACATCCCGCTGATTGCCGCCGCCAACCGCGACGAATTCTATGAACGCGCCAGCGCCCCCGCCGGCGCCTGGCCCGAGCACCCGCAAGTGTATGCGGGCCGCGACCTGCAGGCGGGCGGCAGCTGGATGGGCATCACCCAGGCCGGCAGCGGCAGCTCGCGCTTTGCCGCCATCACGAATATCCGCAGCCCGCAAGACCGCAACCCGGACGCCCCCTCGCGCGGCGCCCTGGTAGCCGACTATCTGGCCGGCAATATGTCGCCACAGGATTACATCGCGCAAATCCGCCCCGGCTGCACAGCCTACAACGGCTTTAACCTGGTGCTGGGCGATGCGGACACCCTGATCTGGTTTTCCAACCGGGGCGATGGCGATGCGCGCAATGGCCAGCCATTGGAGCCGGGCATCTACGGCCTGTCGAACGCCCTGCTGGACGCGCCGTGGCCGAAGGTCTTGAAGACCAAGGCCCAGTTCGCCAGCCTGCTGTGCCAGGGTGCGCCCGACGAGGCGTATTTCGACATGCTGGCCGACACCACGCGCGCGCCCGATTTCCGCTTGCCGGACACAGGCGTGCCGCTCGACCTCGAGCGCGTGCTGTCCGCCGTCTGCATCGAAACGCCGGGTTACGGCACGCGCACGTCCACCGTCGTGAAACTGTTCCCGGATTCTCCCGGCGAACTGCATGAGCTGGTGATCCAGTAGGTCGGGTTAGCGCGCAAGCGCGTAACCCGACAACACCAGCGCCCTCAAGCGGCCTCACCGCCGTCCCCGATGTCCGATTACGCGCGCCTCCGGCGCGCTAATCCGACCTGCGCAAGCTTCCCCTGTCCTCATCGGCACCCCACCCGCCATCCATCCGCAGAAAAAAGAAAGCGCTTGCGCAAGCGCTTTCTTTTGTTTACGATAGCTTCAATCGCGGCGACACAGCCGCACCCAATCGCAGTACGCAATAATAAAAAAACCTCAGGAGACACCATGGCCACCATGGAAGATGTAGCGCGGGCGGCGGACGTATCGCTGTCGACCGTCTCTCACGTAGTCAACGGCACCCGCAAGGTCAGCCCGAAAACCGTCGCCGCCGTCAACGCGGCCATGCAGCAGATCGGCTATGTGCCGAACATGCTGGCGCGCGCGCTGGCCGGCTCCTCGTCGGGCACCATCGGCGTGGCCATTTCCGCCTTCACCAATCATTATTTCAGCGAAACCGTGCGCGCCATCGAGGCTGCCTGCACGCGGCACGGCTTGATGATGCTGTTTTCCGATACGCATGACGACCCCGAGCAAGAGTTGAAAGTGGTGCAGAACTTGCACCAGCGCCGGGTCGACGGCATCGTGCTGGCGCCATCCGGCGATCCGCACAACCGCGCCCTCGACTATTTGACCAGCAACAAGATCGCTTCCGTGCTGGTCGACCGCATGTCGCCACAACCGTTCGACCAGGTGGGTGTGGAAAACATCGAAGCGACGGCTCAGCTCGTTAGCCACCTGATCGCGGCCCATGGCCACCGCCGCATCGGTTTCATCGCCGGCGCGCCCGGCCTGTCCACGACGGACGAGCGTATCGAAGGCTACCGGCTGGCCTTGCAGCGCGCCAATATTGCCTTCGATGGGGCACTGCTGCGTTCGGGCGACTCCAACCTGGAACGCAGCGGCGCAGCCACGCGCGAATTGCTGGCCCTGCCCGCCGCACAGCGTCCCACGGCCATCGTTGCCGGCAATAACCTGATGACCATCGGCACCATGCATGCCTTGCGCGATGCGCACATTGCGGTACCGCAAGACGTTGCGCTGGCCGGCTTCGATGATTTCGACTGGGCCGATTACTTCAGCCCCCGCCTCACCGTGATGGCGCAGCCGCTCGAAGAGCTGGGCGCCATGGCCGTCGACCTCCTGATCGACCGTATCGCCAATCCGGGCATCGCCCAGCACGTGCAGCGTTTATCGCCAACCTTGCGCGTACGCAATTCCTGCGGCTGCCCCTGACCTTTACATATAGACACACCATGCATCCAGCGATTTCCCTCGGTATCGACCTCGGTACCTCCGAACTGAAAACCGTGCTGATGGACAGCACTGGCGCCGTGCGCGGCCAGGCGTCCGTGCGCATCGACACCAGCCGCCCGCAAGCAGGCTGGTCCGAACAGGCGCCGCAGGACTGGTGGGCCGCCTGCGTCAACGCGCTGGGCCAGTTGCGCGCGGGCTGGCCGCAGGACTATGCCCGCATCGCCTGCATCGGCCTGTCGGGCCAGATGCATGGCGCCGTGCTGCTCGACGCCAACGATACCGTGATCCGTCCCGCCATCCTGTGGAACGATGCGCGCGCCGAGGCCGAAGCGGCTAGCCTGGCGCGCGACTATCCCGCATATGCGGACGTGACGGGCAGCCTGCCCATGGCGGGCCTGACGGCGCCAAAACTGCTGTGGCTGCAAAAGCATGAGCCGTCCGCCTTTGCCGCCATCGCCTGTTTGCTGTCGCCGAAAGACTATTTGCGCCTGCGGTTGACGGGCATCAAGCTGACGGATATGTCGGACGCGGCCGGCACCCTGTGGTTGGACGAGGCCAACCGTGCCTGGTTCGCGCCCATGCTGGCCGCCTGCGGCTTGCACCCAGAACAGATGCCGGCGCTGGCCGAAGGCGACGCTGCCACGGGCACCGTGCTGGCGTCCATCGCCGACCAGTTGGGCTTGCCAGCGGATGTGGTGGTGGCGGGCGGCGGCGGCGACAATCCCGTCTCGGCCGTGGGCATCGGCGCCGTCAATGGCGGCGACAGCTTTATCTCGCTGGGCACCAGCGCCGCCATCGTCAGCGTGACCGAAGCGCCCCTGGGCAATCCGGCCGGCGGCGTGCACAGCTTTTGCCACGCCCTGCCCGGCCGCTGGTATGCGATGGGCGCGATCCTGTCGGGCGCCAGCTGTCTGCGCTGGGCAACTGGCGTGCTGGGCCAGCCCGACGAGGCAGCCCTGCTGGCGCTGGTGGAAGCGGGCTTGCCGCTCGACGCGCCCATCGCGCCCTCGGCGCCCCTGTTCCTGCCGTATCTGTCGGGCGAGCGCACGCCGCATAACGACCCGCAAGTGCGCGGCGCCTTTTTGCAACTGGGCCACGACAGTACGCCAGCGCAGCTCGGCTACGCCGTGCTCGAAGGCGTGGCCTTTGCCTTGCGCGACGCCATGGCCGCCGTCACGTCGACGGGCGCCGTCGTTCCCCACTGCATGCTGGTGGGCGGCGGCGCGCGCAGCCAGTACTGGGCGCAACTGCTGGCCAATGTGCTGGGACGCGAAATGCGCACCCTGCACAACAGCGAACTGTCGGCCAGCCTGGGCGCTGCCAAGCTGGGCTTTGCCGCCATCGGCGACACCAGCCTGCTGACGCAGGGCTTGCCCATCAAAAACATTTTCCTGCCCGATGCCGCGCACAGCGCAGCCTTGAGCATCCGTTACGGTCGCTACCGTAGCCTGTTTCCCGCCGTGCAAGCCTTGCACCAACTCAGTGATAAGGAATAGTAATGAATCAGCTGCAACAATTGAAACAACACAGCACCGTCGTCGCCGACACGGGCGACTTTTTGCAACTGGCGCGCTTCGCGCCGCAAGACGCCACCACCAATCCGTCGCTGATTTTAAAGGCCGTGCTGCAGCCCGATTACGCGCCCTTGCTGGAAAGCACGGTCGCCGCGCATCAATCCGCTGCGCTGGACGATATCGTCGACCAGGTGCTGGTGCGCTTCGGCCTGGAAATTTTAAAGGTCGTGCCGGGCCGCGTATCGACGGAAGTCGATGCCCGCCTGAGCTTTGACCGCGACGCCACCGTCGCCCGCGGGCGCCGCCTGATCGCCCTGTACGAGCAAGCCGGCATCAGCCGCGAGCGCGTGCTGATCAAGGTTGCCGCCACCTGGGAAGGCATCCAGGCAGCGCGCGAGCTGGAAAAGGACGGCATCTTTTGCAACCTGACCCTGCTGTTCGCGTTTTGCCAGGCCGTCGCCTGCGCCGACGCGAAAGTGCGCCTGATTTCGCCGTTTGTGGGCCGCATCTACGACTGGCATAAAAAATCGCTGGGCGCGGCATGGGACGAAGCGGCGCGCAGCCTGTCCAATGATCCAGGAGTACAGTCGGTCACGCGCATCTTCAATTACTACAAACAACATGGCATCGCCACGCAAGTGATGGGCGCCAGCTTCCGTAATGTGGGGCAGATCACGGCCCTGTCCGGCTGCGACTTGCTGACCATCAGCCCGGATCTGCTGGCCAAGCTGGAAGCGGCAGATGCGCCATTCGAACGCGCTCTGGGCGGCGACCTGGGCGCGGCACAACCGGCCGTCACGTATGACGAAGCGGCTTTCCGCTACGCCTTGAACGACGACGCGATGGCGACCGAAAAGCTGGCCGAAGGCATCCGCGGCTTTGCCGTCGATGCGGGCAAGCTGGACGCCATGATCGAGAAATTACGCAATCAATAAGTTTGCACCCCGTTTTTACCCGTAGCACCGTTTGTTTTTACAATAAAAACCCTTGGAGATCCTCATGAAAAAAGTCATTACCGCCTCCCTGCTGCTGTCCGCCGCCTGCGGCGCTTTCGCTGCTGACAAACCGCTGAAATCGATCGGCGTGAGCGTGGGCGACCTGGCCAACCCATTTTTTGTCGCCATTGGCCGCGGCGCGGAAGAAAGCGCGAAAAAGCTGGGCGGCCCTGGCGTGAAAGTCACCACGGTATCAAGCAAGTATGACCTGAACACCCAGGTGGACCAGATCGAGAACTTCATCGCCAATAAAACCGACATCATCATCCTGAACGCCGTCGATTCCAAGGGCATCGCGCCAGCCATCAAGAAAGCGCGCAATGCGGGCGTGGTCGTGATCGCTGTCGACGTGGGCGCCGTGGGCGCCTCGGCCACCGTGATGTCCGATAACACCATGGCCGGCGACGTGTCGTGCGCCTACCTAGCCAAGCAGATCGGCGGCAAGGGCAATGTGGTGATCCTGAACGGCCCGCCGGTCACGTCCGTGATCGACCGCGTCAACGGTTGCAAGAAAACCCTGGCCGCGTTCAAGGATATCAAGATCCTGTCCGACAACCAGAACGCCGGCGGCAGCCGCGACGGCGGCATGACCGTGATGTCGAACCTGCTGACGGCCCATCCGAAGATCGACGGCGTGTTCGCCATCAACGATCCGACCGGCATCGGCGCCGAACTGGCGATCAAGCAATCGAAGCGCACGGACGTGAAACTGATCACGGCAGTCGATGGCGCGCCCGATGGCCAGAACGCCCTGAAAAACAAGGCCGGCCTGTTTGCCGCCACCTCGGCGCAAAACCCGTACCGCATGGCCACCGACGCCGTGCAGATGGGCTACGACATCATGAACGGCCGCACGCCGAAACAGACCATGGTGCTGTTGCCGACCCCGGCCATCACCAAGGAAAACGTCGCCACCTACACGGGCTGGGTAAAGAACTGATCTGCCTGACCTGAACCACGTGGCGCCGCCAGCCAGTTGGCAGGCGGCGCCAGTTTCACCAGCAAGGAAGGACAGTCATGAGCGACGATATTATTTTTGAAATGCGCGGCATCGAGAAGCGCTTTGGCGCCACGCGCGCGCTGCGCGGCGTGCACCTGACGGTGCGCAGCGGCGAAATCCATGCCGTGATGGGCGAGAACGGCGCCGGCAAGAGCACCCTGATGAAGATTTTATCCGGCGTGTACACGCCGGACGCGGGCGAGATCATCCTCGACGGCAAGCCGATTCGTATCCGCAACCCGGGCGAGGCACGCGCGCTGGGCATCAACCTGATCTACCAGGAATTGAGCGTAGCCAGGAACATGACGGTGGCGCAGAACGTCTTCATGGGCAGCGAGCCACAAGGACCGTTCTGGACCGTCAAGGGCGGCGAAATGCGCGCGCGCACGAATGCCATCCTGGCCGACCTCGGTTCCCGTTTCGACGCCGACACCATGGTCTCGACCCTGTCGATCGCCGAGCAGCAGCAGGTGGAAATCGCCCGCGCCCTCGTGCACGAAAGCCGCATCCTGATCATGGACGAGCCCACTGCCGCCCTGTCCGACCGGGAAACCGAACAATTGTTCCGCATCATCGAAGAACAGCGCGACAAGGGCCTGGCCGTGCTCTACATCAGCCACCGCATGGCCGAGGTGGAACGCCTGGCGCGCCGCATCACCGTGCTGCGCGACGGCGCCTATGTGGGCGAACTGGGCAAGGATGAGCTGGATCAAAAGAAAGTCGTGCAAATGATGGTGGGCCGCCCCGCCGACGACTTTTATGCGCACCAGCGGCGCACCACGCGGGGCGCCGAGCGCCTGCGCGTGGAAAACGTGGGCGGCGGCAAGGTCAAGCCCGCCTCGTTCGCGCTGCATGCGGGCGAGGTGACGGGACTTGCCGGCCTGGTCGGCGCAGGCCGCACGGAACTGGCGCGCCTGATCTTTGGCGCCGACAAGAAGCAATCGGGGCAAGTATGGCTCGACGGCCAGGAAGTGCACATCCACCGGCCGCTGGCGGCCATCCGCCACGGCATCGGCTACCTGCCGGAAGACCGCAAGAGCCTGGGCCTGTTCATGCAATTGTCGGCCATGGAAAACATGTCGATGAACATCCTCTCCAAGCACTCCACGGCGGGCGTCGTCAACCGTGGCGCCCTGACCCAGCTGACGCGCGAGGCAATTGCCAACCTCAACGTGAAAGTGTCGGGACCGGAAGGCATCGTCGGCGGACTCTCCGGCGGCAACCAGCAAAAAGTCTTGCTGGCGCGCTGGCTGGCCATCGCGCCCAAGGTCCTCATCCTCGACGAACCGACGCGCGGCGTGGACGTGGGCGCGAAGAGCGAAATCTACAAGATCATCCACCAGCTGGCCGATGCGGGCACGGCCGTGCTGTGCATTTCCAGCGAACTGGCCGAACTGGTCGGCATCTGCGACCGCGTGATGGTGATGTGCGAAGGACGCCTGACGGGCGAAGTGACGGGCGACGACATTACGCAGGAAAACATCCTTGCCTATGCCACGCAGCTGGAAGCGGCATAAAAACACCTGTCAAAACCTACTGCGCGTCGCGGGTTGCGGTTTCCGATGCTCACTGTGCATCCGCACAGTTCCGCGTCTCAACCACAACCCACATCCGCTCGCTACGGTTTTGTCAGGCGTTTTAAGAATACGTCTTAAATAATCATTCAGGAGACTCATGATGACAACTAGCACCACCCGCGGCGCCGCGCGCGCCGGCGAACCCTTCAATGCCTCGAACCTGATGCGCCGCCTGGGCATGCTGCCCGTGCTGGTGGTGCTCTACCTGGCCATGTATGGCCTGACCGTGTACTTCTCGGCCGATGGCACGTCGACGTTCATGACCAGCAATAACACCATGAACATCTTCCGCCAGGTGTCGATCAATATCGTGCTGGCGTCGGGCATGACCTTCGTCATTCTGACGAGCGGCATCGATTTGTCCGTCGGCTCCGTGCTGGCCGTCTCGGCCGTGGCAGGCATGCTGATGTCGCTGTCGGCCCAGTTCGCCGGTTTCTCGATTCCCGCCTTCCTCATCGTCGGTCTGCTGCTGGGCGCACTGAACGGCGTGCTGGTGGCCCTCGTCGGCCTGAACCCGTTCGTGGTGACTTTGGGCACCATGACGGCCCTGCGCGGCGCGGCCTACCTGTTCGCCGACGGCACCAGCGTGCTGAACACGGAAATCCCCAGCTTCGAATGGATGGGTAACGGCAGCTTCCTGGCCGTGCCCTGGCTGATCTGGCTGGCGGCGGCCGTCGTCGTGCTGACCTGGTTCATCCTGCGCAAGACCACCCTGGGCCTGCATATCTACGCTGTCGGCGGCAATATCCAGGCGGCACGCTTGACGGGCATCAAGGTCGGCCTCGTGCTGATGTTTGTCTACACGATCAGCGGCCTGTTCGCGGGCCTGGGCGGCGCCATGTCGGCCAGCCGTCTGTATGCGGCCAACGGCAACTGGGGCACGGGATATGAGCTGGACGCCATCGCGGCCGTCGTTCTGGGCGGCACCAGCCTGATGGGCGGCGTGGGCTCCGTCTGGGGCACCGTCATCGGCGCCCTGATCATCGGCGTGATGAACAATGGTTTGACGATTCTGGGCCTGTCGTCGTTCTGGCAGTATGTGGCGAAAGGTGTCGTGATCGTGCTGGCCGTGATTCTGGATAAATGGCGCCAGAGCCACGCGCAGAACTGATTGTGCTGGTGGTGTCGGGTTACGCGCTGCGCGCTAACCCGACACCACCGTTGACGTCGTAGGTCGGATTAGCGCTACGCGCGTAATCCGACAGCACCCTAGAACACCAGCCGCATCTCCACATGCGCAATCCCCGCCTCTTCAAACACTTCCCCCTGCTGCACGAAACCGTGGCGCGCATAGAATGGTGCGGCCACGGTCTGCGCATTGAGCACCACCGCCGCATCGCCCCGTTCGCGGGCTTTGTCCATCAGCAAGGTCAGAATGGCCCCGCCCACGCCCGTGCCGCGGCCCGGCTGGCGCACGGCCATGCGGCCGATGTGGCCGTCTGGCAATAAACGTCCCGTGCCGATGGCGTTGCCGGCGCCATCGTAGGCAACGGCGTGCAGGCAGACGGCATCCATGTCGTCGAGTTCGATCTCGGCCGGCACTTTCTGTTCATCGACAAAGACTTCAAAACGGATGGCGGTGGCGTCAGGGCCCAGGGTGGCCCAGTCGCCGAGGCGGATGGTGTGCTTGGTCATGGGTATGCGCTAGTAAGAGACGGGCCGCAATTGTCGCACGGCCCGCCTTGCGGAAGGAAGGTCAGGCCAGTTTCACCAATTGCTTGCCGAAGTTGCGCCCTTTTAAGAGGCCGATGAACGCTTGCGGCGCGCTGGCCAGGCCATCGGCCACGGATTCGCGGAATTTCAGCTTGCCCGTCGCCACCAATGTTCCCAGTTCCGCCAATCCTTGCGGCCAGAATTCCGGCTGTTCCGACACGATGAAGCCGCGTACGGTGAGGCGGTTGGTGAGGATCAGGCGCGCATTGTCGAGCGGCGTCGGCTCGCCGTTGTAGCCGGCGATCCAGCCGCACACGGCCACGCGGCCAAACGCGTTGGTGCGCGCCAGGGCTGCATCGAAGATGGCGCCGCCCACGTTTTCAAAGATGGCGTCGATGCCGTCCGGCGTGGCCGCCGCCAGGTCAGCCTCCAGATTGCCCGCCTTGTAGTCGACGCAGGCATCGAATCCCAGTTCATTCACCACATACGCGCACTTGTCGGCGCCGCCGGCGATGCCGACCACGCGGCAGCCTTTCAATTTCGCCAGTTGCCCCACGACGCTGCCCACGGCGCCGCTGGCGGCCGACACGACCACCGTTTCGCCCGCTTTCGGCGCCATGATCTGGTTCAAGCCATACCAGGCGGTCATGCCCGGCATGCCGACGGACCCCAGGTAGGCCGAGGCGGGAATATGCGTGGTGTCGACCTTGCGCAGCATGGTGCCGTCCGACACGGCCACTTCCGTCCAGCCCAAAGTCCCCACGACGGTGTCGCCCGCGGCAAACTTCGGATGCTTCGATTCCAGCACCACGCCCACCGTGCCGCCGATCATGGTTTCATCGAGCGCCTGCGGCGCCGCATAGCTTTTATTGGCGCTCATGCGCCCGCGCATGTAAGGATCGAGCGACAGATACTGGTTACGCACCAGCAACTGGCCATCCGCGATGGCGGGAATCTCTTTGGTTTCCAAACGGAAATGTGCCGGCTGCACTTCCTCATTGGAAGCGGGGCGCGAGGCGAGGACGATGCGTTGGTAGGTGGTCATGAATGCTCCTGTCATTTGTCAAATGAACCCCAGAGGCAAAGTCCGGGGTCAGACCCTCAGGGTCTGACCCCAGCCCTTCGCTTTGGGGTTAACGGGTTTTCACACTTCGTAATCCATACATTGCCGTGCTTCCCGCACGGCCCCAAAGAATGGCTTGATCTTCACGTGCTCGGGATGGTTCTGGTAAGCGTCGAGCGCTTCGCGGCTGGCGAACTCGCTGTACAGGACGATGTCGTAGGTGGCTTCCAGGCCCGGCTGGGCCACGGCTGCTTCGAATTTCAGGATGCCGGGCACCAGGTCCGAACAGGAATCGAGCAGGGCTTTCAGTTTCAAGGCGTTCGTGGCGCGGTCGGCGCCTTCGGCGTGGTCTAACAGTTTCCAGAAAACGATATGCTTGATCATGGTGGCAGGCCGGTTGTTTATTAATGAAGCATTACTGTACCCGCTATCGGCGCGCCTTGCAGGAAACGGGCGCGCAATGCAAACGGGCGGCCTTGTAAGCCGCCCGCAGACTGGATAAAACCTACCTTACAGCACTTCGAACAGGCCGGCCGCGCCCTGCCCGCCGCCGATGCACATGGTCACCACCACGTATTTGACGCCACGGCGCTTGCCTTCGATCAGGGCATGGCCCGTCAGGCGGGCGCCCGACACGCCATACGGGTGGCCGACGGCAATGGCGCCGCCGTTGACGTTCAGGCGGTCCATGGGGATGCCCAGGGTATCGGCGCAATACAGCACTTGCACGGCGAACGCTTCGTTGAGTTCCCACAGGCCGATGTCGGCGACAGTCAAGCCCGCCTTTTTCAGCAGTTTCGGGATGGCAAACACGGGGCCGATGCCCATTTCATCGGGTTCGCAGCCGGCCACGGCAAAGCCGCGGAAGATGCCCAGCGGCTGCAAGCCTTTCGCTTCGGCCACTTTCGCATTCATGACGATGGCCATCGCCGCGCCATCGGAAAACTGGCTGGCGTTGCCGGCGCTGATGACGCCGCCCGGGATGGCCGGACGGATCTTCGCCACGCCGTCGTAGGTCGTGTCGGCACGAATGCCTTCATCGGCGGAGATCGTCACTTCGCGCGACAGCAGCATGCCGCTGGCCTTGTCGGCCACGCCCATGATGGTGGTCATCGGCACGATTTCCGCGTCGAACAGGCCGGCCGCCTGGGCCGCGGCGGCGCGCTGCTGGCTTTGCGCGCCATACCCATCCTGGCGTTCGCGCGAGATCTGGTAGCGCTTGGCCACGGTTTCGGCCGTCTGCAGCATGGGCCAGTACACTTCCGGCTTGTGCTGCTGCAGCCAGACGTCGCGGTACATATGCGTATTCATTTCATTTTGCACGCAGGAAATCGATTCCACGCCGCCGGCCGCATAGATATCGCCTTCGCCGGCGATGATGCGCTGCGCGGCCAGGGCGATCGCCTGCAAGCCCGACGAGCAGAAACGGTTGACGGTCATGCCGGCCGTGGTGACGGGGCAGCCGCCGCGCAAGGCCACCTGGCGCGCGATGTTGCCGCCCGTGGCGCCTTCCGGGAAGGCGCAGCCGACCAGCACGTCTTCCACTTCCTCCGCCTCGATGCGCGCGCGCTCGACGGCGGCCGCCAGCACGTGGCCGCCCAGGGTGGCGCCATGCGTCATGTTGAACGCGCCCTTCCAGGACTTGGCCAGGCCCGTGCGGGCGGTCGATACGATGACGGCTTCATTCATGCTGTGTCTCCTTGTGGGGAATATTATGGGGTGGAATATCTGCGGAATCAGAATAGCACATTTAAGTACGATCGTTCGCAAAGTTCTGGTGCGCATCAATTTGTAAGCTTGGCGTAAGTTTCAAGCAAGCATGACGTAAGGTTCGGAGAACACACTCGCCTCCAGCTGTTGCAAGAATGGTCAAAAAGACCGCGGCACCAGTTCACTAGAAAACATAGGGAGACAAACCATGGCATCACCATCCGGCTCGGCCGACGTACGGAAATTTTCCACCAAAGGCACTCCGATCACGCCCGAGGAACGCAAGGTCATCTTTGCATCATCCTTGGGCACCGTCTTTGAATGGTACGATTTTTACCTGTACGGTTCGCTCGCTTCCATCATCGCCAAGCAATTCTTCATCGGCGACCCTACCACCACCTTCATCTTCGCGCTGCTGGCCTTTGCCGCCGGCTTCATCGTGCGTCCGTTCGGCGCGCTGGTCTTCGGCCGCCTGGGCGACATGATCGGTCGCAAGTACACCTTCCTGATCACCATCCTGATCATGGGCGGCTCCACCTTCATCGTCGGCTTGCTGCCGGGCCACGCTTCCATCGGCATCGCGGCACCGATCATCCTCGTCTTCCTGCGCATCCTGCAAGGCCTGGCGCTGGGCGGCGAGTACGGCGGCGCAGCCACCTATGTGGCCGAGCACGCGCCTGAAGGCAAGCGCGGCGCGTTCACGGCGTGGATACAAACGACGGCAACCCTGGGCTTCTTCCTGTCGCTGATGGTCATCCTGGGTACCCGCCTGGCGACCGGCGAGAAGGATTTCGAGGCATGGGGCTGGCGCATTCCCTTCCTGGTCTCCGTCATCCTGCTGGGTATTTCTGTGTGGATCCGCCTGGCCATGAATGAATCGCCGGCGTTTGCCAAGATGAAGGCCGAGGGCAAGACCTCGAAAGCCCCGCTGACGGAAGCGTTCGGCAAGTGGAAAAACCTGAAGATCGTCATCCTGGCCCTGATCGGCCTGACGGCCGGCCAGGCTGTCGTGTGGTACACGGGCCAGTTCTACGCCCTGTTCTTCATGATCCAGACCCTGAAAGTGGACCTGGCAACGGCCAACGTGCTCGTCGCCATCGCCCTGCTGCTGGCCACGCCATTCTTCCTGTTCTTCGGCAGCCTGTCCGACCGCATCGGCCGCAAGTACATCATCCTCGGCGGCTGCCTGATCGCCGCTGCGACCTATTTCCCGATCTTCAACGGCCTGACCCACTTCGCCAATCCGCAGCTGGAAGCGGCACTGAAGAACTCGCCAGTGGTGGTGGTCGCCGATCCTGCTTCCTGCCACTTCCAGTTCAACATGACGGGCACGAAGAAATTCCCATCGTCGTGCGACATCGCCACGGGCTTCCTGTCTAACAGCTCGGTGAACTACACGAAGGAAGACGCACCGGCGGGCAGCATCGCCAAGGTACGCATCGGCACGAAGGAATTCACGTCGTTTAACGCCGTCATGACGGCCGATGGCTTGAACTTCGATGCGGAAAGCAAGGCCCACGAAGCGGCGCTGAAGAAAGAACTGGGCGCCGGCATCAAGGAAGCGGGCTACCCTGCGAAAGCCGATCCGGACCAGATCAACAAGCCGATGGTCGTCTTGCTGCTGTTCATCCTGGTGCTGTACGTGACCATGGTGTATGGCCCGATCGCCGCCATGCTGGTGGAAATGTTCCCGACCCGTATCCGCTACACCTCGATGTCCCTGCCCTACCATATCGGTAACGGCTGGTTCGGCGGCTTGCTGCCGACCACGGCCTTCGCGCTGGTGGCCTTCAAGGGCGATATCTATTACGGCCTGTGGTATCCGATCGTCGTCGCCCTGGCGACTGTCGTGATCGGCACCCTGTTCGTCAAGGAAACCAAGGACAACAATATCTACGCCGACGACTGATCTGATGCAGGCCCCGGTCGCAAGGCCGGGGTTCGCAAAGCAAAACGCCGCTGACTCGTCAGCGGCGTTTTTTTATGCGGCGTATGCGGCGGCGAACTTGCCGAACTTACTTGTCGCTCTTGCCCTTTTTCAGCTGGTCGCGCTGCTGCACGTATTCCTGGTAGCTGGTCTGGTTGCGCTTGCGGCAGGCATTCCGGTCGTCAAAATTATTGAGGCTGTTGCAATACTCGCCGATCTTGTCCCGGTTTGCGTCATACAGTACTTCGCAGCCAGTGATGGCCAGCAAGAAGGGAATGATCAGATATTTCATTGCTACTCTCATGGATAGGGACGGGATTGCGCGAAAAAACACCAGATTGCCCACTGGATAAGCGGGCAGCTTTATCTTAACGCGATCTTGACGAAAAGTACAAGCGCTCGGTATTACTTAATGGAAAGGATTGCCTGCGCGCCCGCCACCGCATGCTATGGTGGCAGTTTCTCCCAACGGATTCGTACCAGGCATGCCGACCATTCCTCCCGCCCCCTGCGGCCCACTGCAGCAGCATTTCGACGCCTTGCTGCAAGACGTTTGCGCCAGCCTGGCTGCGCACGCCGGTAACTTGCTGGACGGCATATACCTGTATGGCAGCGTCGCCCGCGGCGACGCCACACCGGGCGTATCCGACCTCGATCTGACCCTGGTACTGCGCCATCCGCCCACGCAGCAGCAGGCCGGCGCGCTGGAAGCGCTGCGCCTGGCCTTGCAGGCGCGCCACCGGGAAGTCATGAAGATCGATTTCGATATCGGCCACCGGGCCCAGGTACTGGCGCCCGAACACCTGTACAGCTGGGGCTACTGGCTCAAGCACCAGTGCCGCTGCCTGTGGGGCGAAGACCTGGCGCGGCACTTTGCGCCGTTCGCGCCCTCGCGCGCCATTGCCCTGGCCGTGAATGGCGACTTTGCCCGCGTGCTGGACGAGTATGCGCAGCGCCTTGATGACGAGCGCGCCCCTGCCGTCATCGCCCGCCTGCAGCGCGAAGCGTCGCGCAAGCTGATCCGTTCCTGCAACACCCTGCGCCAGGATGGCGATCCAGGCTGGCCCGCCAGCCTGGACGAGCATGTCGCGCTGTTGCTGCGGCACTCTCCCGCCATGCAGGCGCCCATCGCGTATTTCCTGGCCCAGGCCAGGCCCGGTGCCGCGCCAGCCAGCGGTTTTACGCCAGCGCTGCGCCAGTTCACGCTGTGGCTGGCCCAGCAACAGACAAGCTAAACGCCCGGCTCCTCGTTCAACAAGGGATTATCCGCCGCAAACGCCGCCAGATGCTCGAGCAGCACGCGCACACGGGCCGGCAGGTAGCGCCGCTGCGTCCACACGGCATACACGTGGCGCGGCTGCGGCATCCAGTCGGGCAAGACGCGCACGAGGCTGCCCCGGGCCACTTCCTCTCGGCATTGCAAAAGCGGGCACAGCAGGATGCCGATGCCCGCGTCGGCCATCTCCACGGCCAGACGCATCTCGTTGACGCGCAGGCGCGCCTGCGGTTCGATCACCATTTCGGCGCCGTCGCCGGGCCGCCGCAGCCGCCAGCTGCGCAGCGGCTCGGCCACGATCAGCTCGTGCTTTTCCAATTCCTGCAAGTCGCGCGGCACGCCGGCGCGCGCCAGATAGCCGGGCGCGGCCACCATCACCAGCGCGGCACTACCCAGCCGGCGCTGCATCAGCGAGGAATCGTCGAGCGCGCCCACGCGGATGGCCAGGTCGGCGCCGCTGCCCACGAGGTCTTGCAGCAGGTTCGACAGTTCCAGCTCGAGGCGGATATCCGGATACTTCTGCATGAAACTGACCCAGGCCGGCGTCAGCAAGCCGCTGGCGAAGTTGACGGGCGCCAGCACGCGGATGCTGCCCGAAACGGCCGACAGGCTGGCGTCGAGCTGCTGCGTCGCTTGCCGCAAGGCATGCACCAGGGGGCGGCACTGCTCGTAGTATTGCCAGCCTTCCGCCGTCGGCTGCAGGCGGCGCGCGCTGCGGTTGAGCAAGCGGTAGCCGAGCTGGCTTTCCAGCTTTTGCAGCCGGCGCGTGACGGTCGCGGCAGGCAACTCTTCCTTCACGGCCGCCGCATGCAGGCTGCCCGCCTCGACAATGGCGACAAACAGGGCTAAGTCATCAAGCATGATTGCATTTTCGGAATTTGAAATTAAAAATATGCCTCTAGTATAGATTGCTGCAAGTCGTTACGCTGCCATATCCTCATATCTTGAAAGTGCGCCATGTCCGAAGCCCTGCGTTTGCGCTGTGTATTTGCCTTCCTGATGTCGCTGGTCATGACCCTGCTGATGAGCGCCTGGGTCACCTGGCTGAATATCGGCCTGCAGGCCGACTTCCTGCCCCGCTGGCGCCACGCGTTCTTTGCCGCCTGGCCCGTGGCCTTCTGCGCCGTGATGCTGTTCGCGCCCCGCGTTCAGTTGTTCAGCCGCACGATCGTGACCCGCCTGGCGCGCCCGGCGCCACGCTGCCCCGCCTGCCCGGCCGATGCGCCATGTGCGTGCGCCAGCCGCCCTTAACCGGCAGTCGACCAGCAACAGTATCACTCGGTCACTCCCGCCCACGGCCGCCCTGATCCGGGCTATGCTATGGCCGTCCTTGTTTTTACAGCGGAGTGCCCATGCTCGATCACGTTTCCCTCACCGTCAGCGACCTGGAGCGCGCCGAGCGCTTCTACGACGCCATCTTCGCCGCGCTGAACGTGCCCAAGGTGGGCAGCGACCATGCCAACGCCTGGATAGGCTACGGCGAGCGCAGCGATGCGGAGCATCCCGAGCGCAGCTATTTTTCCGTGCGCCTGGGTCCCAAGCCCGACGACGCGCCGCGCCGCCATTGCTGCTTCAAGGCCCCCTCGCGCGCGGCCGTGGAAGCATTCTGGCACGCGGGGCTGGCGCATGGCGGCATCGACCTGGGCGCGCCCGGCTTGCGCCACTATCACGCCAGCTATTACGCGGCCTTTTTGTTCGATCCGGACGGCAACCGCATCGAAGCCGTCTGCCATCGCGCCGACGCCGGCTGACAGGACGGTAAATCCGCCTCTGTTCGGCATTTCCACTTCGGCACGATTTGCCTATAATGGCTGGCAAGCCATACCGGTCCCCGGTCCGTGCACCAAGAAGGAGATTCATGCATCATCTATTCGTCGGCCGCCCCGCGCGCACCATGCTCCTCTCCAGCGCCGGCTTGCTGCTGGCAGGCTGTTTTTCCGGCTGCTCTCTGTTGCCATCGACCCCGGTCATGCCCGGCGTGCCGGCCACCGCCGCCCTGCCCGACGCCAGCATCGCCTACACCGTGAGCGGCCAGGGCGGCGTACCCGTCGTGTTCCAGTCGGCCATGGGCGACGGCAAGGACGTGTGGGCCAAGGTGGTGCCCGAAGTGGCCAGGCAGCACCGCGTGCTCGTGTACGACCGTCCCGGCTACGGCGAGAGTAAAAAGACCACCACGCCGCGCGATCCCTGCACCATTGCTGCCCAGCAGCGTGCCCTGCTGACGCAAGCGGGCTTGAAACCGCCGTATGTGCTGGTCGGCCATGGCTTGGGCGGGCTGTACCAGTACGTGTATGCCAGGCTGTACCCGCAGGACGTGGCCGGCCTGGTCTTGCTCGATCCCACGCACCCGCAGCAATGGAACCGCCTGCAGACGGACGCGTCCACCTACGCCATGCTCGTCAAGACGCGGCGCAAGCTGATGTTCAACAGTACGGAATCGGCCGAATTCGATGCGCAGACGCAGTGCCTGCAACATGTCGACATGAGCAGCCCGCTGCGCGTGCCCGCCATGCTGCTGGTGCGCGACAAGTTCGGCATCGAGGAAATGGGCTCGTTTGAAAACGTCGTGCGGGCCCAGGAAAAGGATTGGCAGCGCCTGTCCGGCGCGCCAGCCATCGAGCGCATCACGGGCGCCGGCTACTACATCCAGAAGGACAACCCCGTCATCGTCAACGAGGCGGTCAAGATGGTGGCGAAGAAGAAATAACAACGTAGGTCGGATTAGCGGCATGCCGCGTAATCCGACACCGCTACGGCCAACAATGTTGTCGGATTACGCGAGGCGGAGCCTCGCTAATCCGACCTACATCTTTTCAACCGTGCCTCATCAGCTGTTGAAACCCTTGCCCTCGCCCGCCAGTTTCACCAGCAGCGGCGCCGGCGTCCACGCTTCGCCGTGGCGGCCTTTCGCATAGCCGGCGATCGTATCGAGCACGTTTGGCAAGCCGACCGTGTCCGCGTAGAACATCGGACCGCCGCGGAACAGCGGGAAGCCGTAGCCCGTCAGATACACCATGTCGATGTCCGAGGCGCGCAGGGCGATGCCCTCTTCCAGGATGCGCGCGCCTTCATTGACGAGCGCATACACGAGGCGTTTGACGATTTCCTGGTCGCTGATCTTGCGCCGTGTCACCCCGATGTCGGCGGAATGCTGGACTATCATGGCGTTGACCTGTTCCGACGGATACGCCTTGCGGTCGCCCGGCTTGTAGTCATACCAGCCGGCGCCCGTCTTCTGGCCATAGCGCCCCAGTTCGCACAGCAGGTCGGCCGTCTTCGAATACGTCACTTCCGGTTTTTCCACATAGCGGCGCTTGCGGATGGCCCAGCCGATGTCGTTGCCGGCCAGGTCGCCCATGCGGAACGGGCCCATGGCGAAGCCGAATTTCTCGACCGCCTTGTCGACCTGTTCCGGCAGACAGCCTTCTTCCAGCAGGAAACCGGCCTGGCGGCTGTACTGCTCGATCATGCGGTTGCCGATGAAACCGTCGCACACGCCCGAGACGACGCCCGTCTTTTTCAGCTTTTTCGACAGCGCCAGCGCCGTGGCCAGCACGTCCTTGCCCGTTTCCTTGCCGCGGACGATTTCCAGCAGCTTCATGACGTTCGCGGGACTGAAAAAATGCGTGCCGATCACGTCTTGCGGGCGCTTGGTGAACGCGGCGATCTTGTCCAGGTCCAGGGTCGACGTGTTCGAGGCGAGGATGGCGCCCGGCTTCATGACGGCGTCCAGCTGCTTGAAGACGGTTTCCTTCACGCCCAGTTCCTCGAAGACGGCTTCGATGACGATGTCCGCCTGCGCAATGTCGGCGTAGGCCAGCGTGCCGCTAACGAGCGCGATGCGCTGCTCGGCCTTCTCTTGCGTCAGCTTGCCCTTCTTCACCGTGTTCTCGTAATTCTTGCGGATGGTGGCCAGGCCCTTGTCCAGCGCTTCCTGCTTCGTTTCCAGCAAGATGACGGGAATGCCCGCGTTGGCGAAATTCATGGCGATGCCACCACCCATGGTGCCGGCGCCGACGATGGCCGCGCTGGCGATCGTGCGCACGGGGGTATCGGACGGCACGTCCGGCACCTTGCTGGCGACGCGTTCGGCAAAGAAGGCGTGGCGCAGGGCTTTCGATTCGGGCGACTGCACCAGCTGCATGAACAGTTCACGCTCGTACTTCAAGCCTTCGTCGAATTTCATCGTCACGGCGGCCGCCACGGCATCGACGCATTTCAGCGGTGCGGGGAACGGGCCGGACATGGCTTTCACGGTATTGCGCGAAAACTGCAAAAACGCTTCGTGGTTCGGGTAATCGACCTTGCGCTCGCGCACTTTCGGCAGCGGGCGCACGTCGCCCACTTTGGTGGCGAAGGCCACGGCGGCGGCCAGCAAGTCCGCGCCGGGCGCGATGACTTCGTCGAACAGGGCCGTGCCGGCCAGTTTTTCGGACGCCACGGGCGTGCCGGAAACGATCATGTTCAGGGCCATTTCCAGGCCCAGCACGCGCGGCAGGCGCTGCGTGCCGCCCGCGCCCGGCAAGATGCCGAGTTTAACTTCCGGCAAGGCCATCTGCGCGCCCGGCGCGGCCACGCGGTAGTTGCAGCCCAGCGCCAGCTCCAGGCCGCCACCCATGCAGACGCTGTGGATGGCCGCCACGACCGGCTTGGTCGATTGCTCGACGACGTTGATCAGGGTGTGAAGAGTCGGTTCCGTGAGCGCCTTGGGCGAATTGAATTCCTTGATATCGGCGCCGCCCGAAAAGGCCTTGCCGGCGCCCGTGATGACGATGGCTTTGACGGACTCGTCCGCCAGCGCCTGGCGGATGCCGGCCACGGCGGCCGTGCGCGTGGCCAGGCCCAGTCCATTGACGGGCGGATTGGCGAGGGTAATGACGGCAACGGCGCCGTTCACTTGATATTCAGCACTCATGTCTCTTCCTTATTGATTTTGCTCAGCGATGAGGTGGTTGCAAGGGATGAAGCTTCACTATACCGCATAAAAGAACGCTCGTATTATTTTTGTCGTGGCGTGCCCGGCGCCAGCATGGTACGCCATGGTACAACATCGTTTGCGGAAAGATTCTGCTGCAAGCAGCAAGCTCCCGTAGAAGCTATCACTTGGATATTCATTTAAATAATAAAAGCACAATAATAATAACGGCGTTTTATTATGCAAAGTAAAGGGTTTGTTATATGCGGGCATGGGTCAATTACGACAGTTTTGACATTATTTATTTCCGCCCCTTGTTTTTCGCCAGATGCTGGGGAATAATCAAATTGTTGATTCAAATCAATACTCTACAATTTATCCACTAAAGGCAAACCGCAGGGCAAACACTGGCGGCCGTTGATCGCGCACATTCTCACCGATTATCACCAGATGTCGATCCATGCAATAACATCGCTGCCTTATATGGATAGCAGAAAAAATAATAACAGCAGCCTTATCGTTCCCATTCCTCTTCTCACCCCGAAGGAAATACTATGGACGCAGCCAGCCATGTCAGCCACTCCCAGGATCTGGACTTACAAGCGATAAATACTGCATTGAACCGTGTCCAGGCCGTCATCGAATTCGAACTCGACGGCACCATCCTGCATGCGAATGACAATTTCCTGCGCGTCCTCGGCTATACCCTGGACGAAGTGCAAGGCAAGCACCATGCCATCTTCTGCGACCCCGACTATGTGAAAACGGCCGAATACGCCACCTTCTGGGCCAAACTGGGACGTGGCGAGTTCGACCATGGCGAATACAAGCGCCGCGCCAAGGATGGGCGCGAAGTGTGGATCAATGCGTCCTACAATCCCATCCTCGATGCGGACGGCAAGCCGTATAAAGTCATCAAGTTTGCCACCGATATCACGGCCAGCAAGCGCCGCAACGCCGATTATGAAGGCAAGATCGACGCCATCAGCAAGGCCCAGGCTGTGATCGAGTTCCGGCTCGACGGCACCATCCTCGACGCCAACGACAATTTCCTCAAGTCCGTCGGCTACACGCTCGACGAGATCAAGGGCAAGCACCACCGCATGTTTTGCCTGCCCGACTACGCCAGGAGCGACGACTATGCGCAGTTCTGGCAGAAACTGGGGCAAGGCCAGTTCGACTCGGGCGAATACAAGCGCGTCACCAAGGACGGCCGCGAAATCTGGCTCAATGCCTCGTATAACCCCATTTTCGATGCGGAAGGCCGGCCCTTCAAGGTAGTCAAGTTCGCCAGCGACATCACGGCCCTGAAAATGCGCAATGCCGAATACGAAGGCAAGGTCAGCGCCATCGGCAAGGCGCAGGCCGTGATCGAATTCGACATGCACGGCAATGTGCTGGACGCAAACGACAATTTCCTCGCCGTCATGGACTACGACTTGAGCGATATCCAGGGCGAACACCACCGCATGTTTTGCGAGCCCGAGTACGCGAGCAGCCCCGAGTACAAGAAATTCTGGCAAAAGCTCAACCGCGGCGAATTCGACGCGGGCCGCTACAAGCGCCTGGGCAACCATGGCAAGGTAGTGTGGATACAGGCCACCTACAACCCCATCCTGGACCTGAACGGCAAGCCGTATAAAGTGGTCAAGTTCGCCATCGACATCACGGAACAGGTGAACCTGGAAAACAGTATCCAGTCCAAGGCCGCCAACGACAGCCGCAAGGTCAATGCCCTGCTTGAATCGGTGGCGCGCGCGGCGCAAGGCGACCTGACTTGCAATATCGTGCCCGAGGGCGACGAGCCGATCGACCTGCTCGCCGGCGGCATCAGCAAGATGATCGTCGACTTGCGCGGCGTGATCGGCAACGTGGTATCGGCCGCCAACGGCTTTGCCGACGCCTCGCACGCGATCGCCGAACGGGCCACGGGCGTGGCCGTGGGCACGCAGGCGCTGGGCGCCACGGTGGAAGAGATGAACGCGTCCATCGATGGTTTGACGTTCTCCATCAACTCCATCGCGGAAAACACCTCGAACGCCGATTTCCTGGCGAAAGCCACGCAGCAGGAAGCGGAAGCGGGCGCGCGCGCCGTCGCCAAGTCGATCGAGGCGATGGACTTGATCAACCGCTCGTCGGAAGACATCGGCGAAATCGTCAAGGTGATCAGCGAAATCGCCAACCAGACGAATATGCTGGCCTTCAATGCGGCCATCGAGGCGGCGCGCGCGGGCGAGCACGGCCTGGGCTTTTCCGTCGTTGCCGATGAGGTGCGCAAGCTGGCCGAGCGCTCCTCGCAGGCAACAAAAGAGATTTCCAAGCTGATCAACGAATCCGTCAAGCGCGTCTCGACGGGCAGCGAAATTTCGCGCCAGGCCAGCGACGCCTTCGACAAGATCGTCTCGGGCGTGGCGAAGACCACCCTGGCCATTTCCGATATCTCGAAGGCGGCCAATGAACAGCTGCTGACGGCGCGCGAAGTATCCACGGCCATCCAGTACATCGCCGAGGAAACGGAAAAGTCGGCCGCCAACTGCGACAGCATCGCCCGCTCGACGGATGGCTTGAACGAGCGCGCTGGCAGCCTGAACCAGACTGTCTCCGGCTTCGTGGTGTAAGCCATGAGCCACGCGGCCACCTTGACGCCCGAGGTGCTGACGACCCTGATCGCGCTGGTGCGCCAGCATACGGGCATCGCCATGACGGCGCGCAAGAGCGTCTTGCTGGAACGGCGCTTGCAGCCTCGGCTGCGGGCGCTGTCCCTGCACAGCTACCAGGCGTACCTGGAGCGCGTCAGCAGCGACCGCGACGAGGTGGCCCATTTCATCGACCTGGTGACCACCAACGACACCCTGTTCTTCCGCACGCCGTCCATCTGGGATTACTTCCGCGACCGCTACCTGCCCGCCTGGGCCCGCGCGCATCCGGACGGCTGCCTGTCCATCTGGTCGGCAGCGGCCGCCAGCGGCGAGGAGCTGTATTCAATCGCCATGCTGTGCGAGCAATTCAAGCTGCAAGCGCCCGCTTTCCGCTACCAGATCCTGGCCAGCGACATTTCGCAGCAAATCCTGGGCGCGGCGCGGGCCGGCCAGTACAGCGGCCGCTCCGTCGAACGCATCCGCCTGTCGCATCCGGACTTGCTGCGCAAATATTTCACGCCCTCGCCGCATGGCGTCAGGGTCAACGAGGAATTGCGGCAACACGTCAGCTTTGCCCAGCACAATCTGCTGGAAGCATTGCGCCCGGCGCGGCAGTTCGACCTGGTGTTCCTGCGCAATGTGCTGATCTATTTCGATGCCGAGCACCAGGAAACCGTGCTGCGCCAGGCACGGCTCAGCCTCAAGGACGAGGGCCGGCTGATCCTGGGCGAGTCGGAAACCATCGCCCGCCTCGGTACCGGCTATCAATTCGAGTTTCCCATGATTTATAAGGCGGGTAGCGCATGAACATCATCATCGATCCTAGCCTGCCGCTGCACCATGTTGGCATGGGGCAACTCAGCGTGGGCACGCATGGCGAGCAGCTGCAAGCCTTGCTCGGCTCCTGCATCGGCATCGGTTTCATCTGGAAGAATGGCCCCTGCTGCGGCCTGGCCCATTGCCTGCTGCCGGAAGCGCCGGGCACCGACAGCAGCCTGGGGGCACGCTATGTGAGCCAGGCCGTGCCCTCGCTGCTGCGGATGATGGGTGTGCGCCAGGCCGATTACGCCGATATCGAAGTGGTGCTGGCGGGCGGCGCCAGCATGTTTGGCCCGCGCAATGGGAGATTGCAAGTGGGCCGGCAAAATGCGGAAGCGGCGCAAAAATACCTGGACCAGTGCGGCTTGTCGGTGAGTTTTTGCGCGCTGGGCGGACGCCACGGGCGCCAGTTGCTGATCGATTGCGCCAACCACAGCTATGCCGTCACCGATGTGGTGGCGCAACCCGAATTAATTCCACGCAAGGAAGGCGCATATGGATATGCATGAAGCGACAGGCTTGCAAGCGCAGGCCCATGGAGAAACGGCCGCCGAGCTGTTCGGCTCCTTCCACCTGGGCGACGATGAATTCGCCCTGCCCGCCAGTTGCATCCGCGAAGTCGTCAATTACCCCGCGAAAGTCACGGCCCTGCCCCTGTCGCCCGCCTACCTGGAAGGCATGTTCACCCTGCGCGGCAGCGTCATTCCGGTGGTCAACCTGGGGCGCTTGTTCCGCGCCGATGCGCCGCGCGCCGTGGCCACGGACAAGATCGCCATCCTCGACTTCCAGCAAGTGCTGGTCGGTATCGTCTTCCAGGATACGGGTGAAATCCTGCGCGTGCCCGCCAGCGCCCGCAGCGCCCTGCAATATGCGGCCGGCGACAGCCACGCCGTCATCGCCGGCACGATCCTGCTCGACGGCGGTGCGCGCCTGCTGCAGGTACTCGATCCGCATGCCCTGCTGCGCATCGAAAACGTCCCCCATGTGCTGGCCCTGCAGGCGACGGGCGCCAAGCTGAGTTCGGCCCGCTACCATGCGCAAAGCGAACGCCGGCAGTGCGTCAGCTTCCATGCGGCCGGCGCCACGTTTGCCTTCGAAATGCTGGCCATCCAGGAAATCATCCGCGTGCCGGAACTGCACAGCTCCCTGCTGAACAGCGAACTGTGCCTCGGGCGCATGCATTTTCGCGGCAGCCAGGTGGCCGTCGTCGACTTCGGCGCCCTGCTGCAGGCGGCCGGGTCCGGCACGGCGGCGACCAGCGACCAGCGCATCATCGTCGTGCGCCTCGATGATACGACCGTGGGCTTCCTCGTCGACTCCGTCGACAGCATCGTGCATTTCTTTGGCGACGAGGTGCTGCCGATTCCCCTGCTGAGCAAGGCACGCGCCGCCATGTTTGCCGGCTGCATCACGAAAGAGGGTCTGGGCGACATCATTTTCCTCGACCACAAGGGCATCTTGTCGCAGGCGGAGATCGTCGAGATGCGCGACGGCCACGCGCGCCTGTACCCGACCGACACGGAAGCGGGCAGCGCCGCCACGCGCAAGGCGCAGCGCCGCGTCTACATCACGTTTACGGTGGAAACCCGCTTCGCCGTGGAAATCGGGCAAGTGCGCGAAATCATCGACTTCAGCGGCGCCATCACCACGCCACCGGGCATGCCGGCCTGCATGCGCGGCATGCTCAACCTGCGCCAGCAAATGATCAGCATCATCGACCTGCGCCAGTTGTACGCCATGCCGCGGCTGGCGGACACGGGCGCCGGCAAGATTTTGATCGTGGAACGGGGCGCCGAGCGCTACGGCTTTCTCGTCGACCATGTCGACAACATCATGACCATCTCCGACAGCCAGCGCTTTGCGGCGCCGCAAATCATCCGCACGGGAGAGCATGACGACTTGCGCAGCGAAATGGATGAAATGATCGATATCGGCACGGATGCGCAGCGCCAGACCCTGTCCGTCTTCCAGTGCGACCATCTGCTGGAAAAGCTGGGCTCGGCGCTGCCGCAGGCGGCGTAAGTTTTTTTACAAGCCCGGCAACTTGTGCCCCTTGAACTGGTCACGCAGCTTGTTCTTCTGGATCTTGCCCGTGGCGCCCATGGGCAAGGCGTCGATGAACAGCACGTCGTCGGGCGTCCACCACTTGGCGATCTTGCCTTCAAAAAATTGCAACAGCGCTTCGCGCGTGACCGTCATGCCGGGGCGCAGCACCACGACGAGCACGGGACGCTCGTCCCATTTCGGGTGGAACACGCCGATGCAGGCCGCCTGCAGCACGGCCGGGTGCGCCATGGCCAGGTTTTCCAGGTCGATGGTGCCGATCCACTCGCCACCCGACTTGATCACGTCCTTGCTGCGGTCCGTGATCTGCATGTAGCCATCCGCATCGATGGTGGCCACGTCGCCCGTGGGGAACCAGCCATCCTGCAGCACCTCGCCGCCCTCGTTCTTGTAATAGGAGGAAATGATCCACGGCCCCTTGACCAGCAGATGGCCGTAGGCCAAGCCATCCCACGGCAATTCCTTGCCGTCGTCATCGACGATCTTCATGTCCACGCCGTAAATGGCATGGCCCTGCTTGTGCAGGATATCGCGCTGCGCTTCCTTGTCCATGGCAAGGTGCTTGGTCTGCAAGCCGCCCGTGGTGCCCAACGGCGACATTTCCGTCATGCCCCAGCCATGGATGACTTCCACGTCGAACTTGTCGATCAGGGTATCCATCATGGCCGGCGGGCACGCCGCGCCGCCGATCACCGTGCGGCGGAAGGTGGAAAATTTCAGGTCATTCTGCAAGGCATAGTTCAGCAGGCCCAGCCAGACCGTGGGTACGCCGGCCGAGAAGGTCACTTTTTCCGATTCGAACAGTTCGTATAGCGACTTGCCGTCCAGCGCCGCGCCGGGAAACACCATGCGCGCGCCAGACAGCAGCACGGAATACGGCAAGCCCCAGGCGTTCACGTGGAACATGGGCACGACGGGCAGGACCGTGTCGGTGGCGCGCACGTTCAGTGCGCTGGGCATGGCCGAAGCATACGCGTGCAGCACGGTCGAGCGGTGCGAATACAGCGCGCCCTTGGGGTTGCCCGTCGTGCCCGAGGTATAGCACAGGGCGGCGGCCGAGTTTTCATCGAACACGGGCCATGTATACTCGTCGGAATGCGTGTCGATCAGGTCTTCATAGCACAGCAGGTCGGGAATGCTGCTGCTGGCGGGCATGCGGTCGCGGTCGCACATCAGCACGAAATGGCGCACGAAGGTGCAGTCGGCGGCGATCTTTTCCACCACGGGCAGGAAGGTCAGGTCGAACAGCAGCACCTGGTCTTCCGCGTGGTTCGAGATGTAGGCGATCTGCTCGGGAAACAAACGCGGATTGATGGTGTGCAGCACGGCGCCCGAGCCGGACACGGCATAGTACGCTTCCAGGTGACGGTAGCCATTCCAGGCGAGGGTGGCGACCCGGTCGCCCATGCCTATGCCCAGGCCGTGCAAGGCATTCGCCAGGCGCCGCGTGCGCTGGTGGCAATCGCGGTAGGTATAACGGTGCAGATCGCCTTCCACCCGGCGCGACACGATTTCGCCGCAGCCATAATGACGCGCTGCAAACTCGATAATGCTGGAAATCAGCAGGGGCTGATTCATCATCTGGCCCATCACTGGACTCAAGGGAAATGCCGACATCGTGTCTCCTGGTTTGGATACTCGGTTATTGTTGGAAGTTAAAGATTTTCCTTAGTTTCGTACGGTCGTGCGGAAATCGTCAACGCATTTCGATATTGCATTGCAGCATGGAATTTTTGATTCCGTTTTTTGCCGCATTGCTCCCCACGACAGCGCCCGCCACGCGCCCTGGCGCTGTGCGGTAAAATCGCATTCCAGGCTGGCGCACCTTGCCGGTCCATCTTACTGACTGGAATTGCCATCACCGCTCATACCTTACCACTGGATAATGCCTTTGCGGCCTTGCCGCCCGCGTTCTATACGCGCTTGATGCCCACGCCCCTGCCCGCCCCATATTTCGTGGCCGCCAGCGCACCAGCCGCAGCCCTCATCGGCCTCGATGCCGCGCGCCTGGCCGATCCCGACTATGTGGCGCTGCTGAGCGGCAATACGGTTGCCGAGCGTTCACTGCCCCTGTCGGCCGTGTATTCGGGCCACCAGTTCGGCGTCTGGGCTGGCCAGCTGGGCGATGGCCGCGCCATCCTGCTGGGCGACATCGCCACCGAACACGGTCCGATGGAACTGCAGCTGAAAGGCGCCGGCGCCACGCCGTATTCACGCATGGGCGATGGCCGCGCCGTGCTGCGCTCGTCCATCCGCGAATTCCTGTGCTCGGAAGCCATGGCGGCGCTGGGCATTCCCACCTCGCGCGCGCTGTCCATCATGGGTTCGCAGCAAGGCATCATGCGCGAAACCGTCGAGACTGCAGCCGTCGTGACGCGCATGGCACCCAGCTTTGTGCGCTTCGGCTCGTTCGAACACTGGTTTTACCGCAAGAAGCCGGAAGAGCTGAAAATCCTTGCCGATTACATCATCGACGGTTTTTATCCCCATTTGCGCGCTGCATCAAATCCATATCAAGCCTTGCTGTCCGAAGTCTGCGTGCGTACGGCGCACATGATTGCGCAATGGCAAGCCGTGGGCTTCATGCATGGCGTCATGAACACGGACAATATGTCGATCCTGGGCTTGACGCTCGATTACGGCCCCTTCGGCTTCATGGAAGCGTTCGATGCCGAGCACATCTGCAACCATACGGACCAGCAGGGCCGCTATTCCTACGCCAACCAGCCACAGGTGGGCCACTGGAACTGCTATGCGCTGGGCCAGGCCCTGCTGCCGCTGATCGGTGAAGTGGCCGAGGCGCAGGCGGCGCTGGACAGCTATCAGCCCGCGTTCGCGGACAAGATGAATGCCTTGCTGCGCGCCAAGCTGGGTTTGCGCACGCAACACGACGACGATACGCAACTGTTCGACGGCATGTTTGCCCTGATGCAAGCCAACCACGTGGATTTCACCAACTTTTTCCGCGCGCTGGCGACACTGAAAATAGCCGCTCCCGAGCACGACACCGTGCTGCGCGACATGTTCATCGACCGCCCCGCCTTCGATACGTGGGCAGCGGCGTACCGCGCGCGCCTGCTGCAGGAGCACAGCGTTGATGCCGAACGGCAAGCGGCAATGAACCAGGTTAACCCGAAATACGTGCTGCGCAACTACCTGGCGCAAGTGGCCATCGAGAAAGCCCAGCAGCACGATTACACGGAAGTGGCGAAATTGCTGGAAGTTTTGCAAAAGCCATTTGACGAACAGCCCGAACACCAGCACTATGCGGCCCTGCCGCCCGACTGGGCCAGCCACCTTGAAGTCAGTTGCTCATCCTGAGGAGTCATTATGACCACCAATAAAGTCAAAAAAACCGACGCCGAATGGCGCGCCATGCTCGACTCGATGCAATACGAAGTCACGCGCCACGCGGCCACGGAACGGGCCTTCACGGGCAAGTTCTGGGACCACCATGAACACGGCATCTACACCTGCGTCTGCTGCAACACGCCCTTGTTTGCCTCGGACACGAAGTTCGACTCGGGCTGCGGCTGGCCCAGCTATTTCCAGGCGCTCGACCCGGCGAATGTGACGGAAATCGTCGACCGCAGCCACGGCATGCTGCGCACGGAAATCGTCTGCGCCGTCTGCGACGCCCACCTGGGCCACGTCTTCCCGGACGGCCCGCCACCGACCGGCTTGCGCTATTGCATCAATTCGGCCTCCTTGCGCTTCGATCCGCAGCCTTGATCTGGCAATGGCTTGGGCGTTGCTCCTAAGCCATTCCTAAGATGATTCTAATAAGACCAGTGTAAAGTCTCGCCATGAAATTTCTATTCGACCTATTCCCCCTGATCGCCTTCTTTGCCGCTTTTAAACTGGGCGGCATGTATGAAGCGGCCACGCACGATTTCGTGCAGCAATATTTGTCCGGCTTCGTGTCTGGCGGCCTGATCAAGGCCGACCAGGCGCCGTGGATACTTGCCACCCTCGTCGGCATCGTCGCCACGGCTTGCCAGGTCAGCTATCTGCTGCTGCGCGGGCGCAAAGTGGACGGCATGCTGTGGCTGTCGCTGTTCATCTTTGTCGTGTTCGGCGGCGCCAGCATTTACCTGCATGACGATTTCTTCCTGAAATGGAAGCCGACCCTGATCTACTGGCTGTCCGGCCTGGCCCTCCTGATCGCCTACGTGGGTTTCAAGAAAAACCTGATCCGCAAGACCATGGAAGCGCAAGTGCAGTTGCCTGATGCCGTCTGGAACCAGTTGCTGGCCGCATGGATCATTTTCTTTGGCGCCATCGGCGCACTGAACCTGTTCGTCGCCTTCGTGCTGTACAAGGGCGACATGGCCGCCTGGGTCAGCTTCAAGGCGTTTGGCGCGACGGGCATATTCTTTGCCTTCATCGTGGCGCAAACCCTGTTCCTGGCCAAACATATCAAGGAAGACGCATGATGAGCTCCACCACCGAAAACACCGCGCCGGAAACGCGCATGCAGCGCATTCGTACCCGCCTGGAAACGGCACTTTCCCCTCTGGAATGCGTGCTGGAAGACGACTCGGCACGCCACCGGGGCCATGCGGGCGCCGCCTCCGGCGGAGGCCATTACAATCTGCGGATTATTTCTAGTCAATTTGAGGGGCTCAGGCTCGTCATGCGCCATCGACTGGTGTATGATTCCGTGCACGATATGATGCATAATGAGATACATGCATTGGCGATTGTGGCACTGGCGCCATCCGAAGTAGTGTAAGGATGGCGTTTTTGGCGTACCGGGGCAACTTGGTATGCCGTTTGCCGCAAGCGCCATGCACGCGTTTTCTTTCCATGCGTTTTTTACGAAACTTTCCCTAACAGGATTTAATAATGACTTTTAAGCCAGCCCGCTTGCTGATCGCACTACTCGCCGTTGTCGCGGTACCTGTTTTTGCGCAAAATGTTGCCGTTGTTAATGGCAAGCCTATCCCATCGTCGCGCGTTGATGCAGTCGTCAAGCAAGTCGTCGCCCAAGGCCAGCAACCGGATTCGCCGCAATTGCGCGAAATGATCAAGAAGGACTTGATCGGCCGTGAAGTGCTGATGCAAGAAGCGGAAAACAAAGGTTTCGGTAAAGATGCAGCCGTCAAGCAGCAAATCGAGAACGCACGCCAGGCCATCGTCATCAACGCCCTGGTCGGCGACTACCTGAAAAAGAATCCCGTCAACGACGCTGAAATCAAGGCGGAATACGACCGCTTCGTGGCCCAGACCGGCGACAAGGAATACCACGTGCGCCACATCCTGGTCGGCACTGAAGCTGAAGCGAAAGACATCATCGCCAAGCTGAAAGGCGGCGCCAAGTTCGAAGACCTGGCCAAGCAATCGAAAGATAGCGGTTCGGCCGACAACGGCGGCGACCTGGACTGGGCAGCGCCATCGTCCTTCCCGAAAGTGTTCTCCGACGCCTTCGTGAAACTGCAAAAAGGCCAGGTTACCGACACCCCGGTGCAAACGCCTAACGGTTTCCACGTGATCAAGCTGGACGACACCCGCGCGGCAAAACTGCCTACCCTGGAAGAAGTCAAGCCACAGATCGCCGAAGCGCTGCAGCAAAAGAAATTGCAAGCGTATCAGGAAGAAATGATCAAAAAAGCGAAAGTTCAATAAGAACTGACCTCCCCGGCGCCCTTTTCGGCGCCGGTCGTGTATTCTGCGCCTGAACGCGAACTGCACGGCAGTCGCGATCTCTTGTATCAGTTTTTGTAAATTTATTAGGAATGAACATGATTTTGAAGCCAGCCCGCCTGATCTTAGCCCTGGTCGCCGTTGTAGCGATCCCTGCGTTCGCGCAAAACGTGGCCACCGTGAATGGCAAGGCCATCCCATCGTCGCGCGTTGACCAGGTCGTCAAACAAGTCGTCGCCCAAGGCAAACAAGCTGATTCGCCGCAATTGCGCGAAGCCATCAAGAAAGACCTGATCGGCCGCGAAGTGCTGATCCAGGAAGCCGACAAGCAAGGCTACGGCACCCGTCCGGAAGTCAAGTCGCAGATCGACAATGCCCGTCAAAGCATCATCATCAACGCCCTGCTGGCCGACTACGTCAAGAAAAACCCCGTCAAGGACGCTGAAATCAAGGCCGAGTACGACAAGTTCAAGGCACAAGCCGGCGACAAGGAATACCATGCACGCCACATCCTGGTCGCCACCGAAGCCGAAGCGAAAGACATCATCGCCAAGCTGAAAGGCGGCGCCAAGTTCGAAGAACTGGCCAAAGTATCGAAAGACGGTTCCGCAGCCAATGGCGGCGACCTGGACTGGGCTAGCCCAGCTTCGTACGTGAAGCCATTCTCCGACGCCATGGTTGCCCTGAAACCAGGCCAGGTCACGCAAACGCCAGTGCAATCACAATTCGGCTTCCACGTGATCAAGCTGGAAGAAACCCGTCCGACGAAGTTGCCGGCACTGGAAGAAGTCAAGGGTCAAGTGGCCGAGTCGCTGCAACAGAAGAAACTCGCCGCCTACCGCGACGAACTGATGAAGAAAGCCAAAATCCAATAAAAACGCCTGATATAAGCTACTGCGCGTCGCGCTTTGCGGCCTGCGATGCTCACCGTGCTCCAGCACGGTTGCGCGTCTCGGCCACAAATCGCTGCCGCTCGCTACGGTTCTATCAGCCGTTTGGATGGCTGAACAAGAGCGCTCTTCGGGGCGCTTTTTTTACGTCTGAAAAAAGCGAGATGCGATGGATTTACATGCAGAACTGAAGGCCGCGCTGGAAGCGGCCGCCGAACCGGGCCGTGCGGCACCCATGCAGGCCTACATGCGCGAGCAGTTCATCTTCCTGGGCGTGGCCGCACCGCAGCGGCGGATGGCCGCCAAGGGCCTGCTGGCAGGTTTGAAGGGCATCGATCCCGCAACGCTGCTGGATCACGCGCAACGGCTGTGGCAGCAGCCGGAACGCGAATACCAGCACGTGGCGCTCGACATGCTGGCCCTGCACTGGCGCCAGCTGGGCATCGAGCACATCCCCGCCCTGCTTGGCCTGGCGCGCCAGCGCGCGTGGTGGGACAGCGTGGACGGCATGGCGGGCATTGTCGGCGACGTGCTGCAGGCGGAGCACCTGCGCGGCGGCGATGGCCATGCGCACATGGACGCGGCCTTGCGCCATGACGATTTCTGGCTGCGCCGCATCGCCATGCTGCACCAGCTGGGCTGGCGCGCCGACACGGATGCGGCCTGGCTATTCGGCGCGGCGCTGGCGCTGGCCCACGAAAACGAGTTTTTCATCCGCAAGGCCATCGGCTGGGCCTTGCGCGATTACGCGCGCCACGCGCCCGAGGCCGTGACGGCGTTTGCCAACGCGCACCGCCAGATGCTCTCTCCCCTCAGCCGCCGCGAAGCGCTGAAGCACCAGCCACGCTGAAGGCCGAGCCGCCCAGCAGGCGCAGCGCGGCGTCGATGCGCGGCGCCGCATCCCAGGACGGCACGGGCGCCAGCAAGTCCAGCGCCATCTGGCGCAGCGGCTCGGCGATCACCATGGCCAGCAGCAAGCCGGCCAGTTCCTTCCCATCGTGCAGCACCAGATGGCCGCGCGCGGCCTGGCGCTGCAGCCACTCGGCCAGCAGGGCCGTGCCCCGCTCGATGCCGTTGCGCTGATACACGGCCAGCAGATCGGCGCGGGCGGGAAACTCCGTGCACAGCAAACGGAACAGGCCCACGGCGTCCGCCGTCAGCACGCGCGCCGCCATCGCCTGCAAGATCTCTTTCAATAAAGGCAGCACTTCGCCAGGCGCGGCCGCATCCTGCGCCATGGCCGGCAGGAAGGCATCCGTCCAGCCGCGCACCACCAGGGCGACGAGTTCCTCGCGGTTGGCCGCATATTGATACAGTGACTTCTTTGCCATCCCTGCGTGGCGCGCCACCGCTTCCATGGTCGTGGCCGCATAGCCTTCGTGCAGCAGCAGCCAGGTGGCGGCCTGCACGGCCGCCTCGCGCGCTTCCTCCGGCGGGCGCGCCGGACGGCCCCGTCCACGCACAGCCTTGCTCTCTTCTTCCCGCATGCCCGCTCCAAGCTTGATCGATAGGCGATTTTACACTGAATTCAATTTTGGAAACGCTGAACGTTTCTTTAATATATAATTGTTTTACCCAAACAACGGAGAATGACATGACGCAGCATATTCAATTCCCATGGAACATCACCGACACGGGCGACTTGCTCGACCCGTTTCCCCTGCACCTGGAAACGGGCATCACGCGCCTGCAAGACGGTTGCCTGCTGGTGGCGGCGCGCACGGAACTGCACGGCTGCAGCGGGCGCATGCTGGACTGGTGGTTTACGTTTTTCGAGACGACACAGCACATCAAGTGGTGGCACCCGCACGATCACGTGGCCCATCACGGCTGGAACGGCGCGTGGAAAAAGGGAGAGAGTTACTACGGCGCCTCGATCGAGGCAGTGGAATCCCTGGGCGACATTCCGCCCGTGAAAGCCAAGCTGAAGTTCCATGATCCGAAAGAGGTGTTCGATGCGGAGCAACTGCGCCGCGCACAGGACAGCGGCGCCCTGTCGGCCGCCGTCTGCGCGCGCATCGGATTCGGCGACCACGTGCAGCTGGACCCGCATGGCGATCCGCTCGACGGCGAAATGCTGCACCTGGCGCGCGACACGCCCACGGGCTGCGTGCTGCGCAGCCGCTTCCTGCTGGGGCGCAACAGCCTCAACCCCGTGCGCGACGTGCCCGACGTGCTGGGCCTGAACTTGCTGCGCCATTGCTACAGCGAATTTACCTATCTGTCGCGCTTTCTGCCGTCGCTGTACTACGGCGAACACGCCAACGGAGAGCAAGCGCCGCTGCCGTGGTAAAGCGCCGCATCACAGCCGCTTGTGCATGCGCGCCAGCGGCAGCTTGATGTCATCGGGCAAGTCCAGGTGAAACTCTTCCGTGACGGCAAAGCCGCTGGCCAGGTACAGCGGCACGCCGGGCAAGGTGGCGGCCAGTTCCAGGGCGGTAAAGCCGGCGGACAGCGCCTGGCGCTCGCAATGGCGCATCAGCATGCTGCCCAGGCCCTGGCGCGCGGCCGCTGGTTCCACAAAAAAGGCGCGGATGCGGCCCGGCTGGCTGGCCGGATCGAGCAGCGGGTCCGGCCCGCTCTTGGCGCGGTCGGCGCCATACAGGGTGGCGCGCTGGCTCCATCCGCCGCAGGCCAGCATGGCGCCATCGCGTTCGATCACGAAATACGTCCGGTCGGCAACGAGTTGCGTATCGACGCCGAACACATGGCGCGTCACGGACTCGGCCTGTTCCTGCGTATAAAACCCCGCGCTCAGTTCCACGCCGGAACGGGCGATCAGCGCATTCATTTGCGGCACATCGGCCGGCAGCGCCACGCGCAGGCGCGTCAACGCGCCAAAGCCGAACCAGGCACGGCTGATGTGACCGTGCTCCACTTCATATGTCGCCACCAGTTCCTGCGCCGATACGCCATCGTCCGTGTCGCCATGGACGATTTCATGGTCGATCACCAGCTCGCCGCAGGCGATGCGGTTCAGCAACTGCGCGCGCGGTTTGCTGGCGGCGAAGCGGGCCGTGAAGCGGGGACCGATTTGCGCGCTGCCCTGAGCCAGCAAGGTATCGGGATGCTGGAATTGCTGCGCGTCATCAGCATAGATGGCCAGCAAGGCCGGCACGTCGTGTGCGTTATAGGCATCCAGTTGTGCCTGGACCACCGCCGTGGCCGAAATGAGTGTATCGTTGGCAAGCGCCATGCATGCACCTGTTGTGATGTGGTTGGAAAGTTGCAAAGCGTAACACTGTCGCTCCTGTCGCGGCGCGGTTTGCTGCGATAATTGTAAGATTCGTTATCAGATTCACCGCAAGAGACATCTTGCGGCGTCACCAATCAATCGCAAATCGCAGCAGGAGTAGATATCATGAAATGGGAAGGCAATCGCGAAAGCGACAATGTGGAAGATCGCCGTGGCGAAGACGGTGGTGGCGGCGGCGGGGGCGGCTTTGGTTTTGGCGGGCGCTCGATCGGCATCGGCACCATCGTCATCGCCCTCGTCGGCTCGTATGTGCTGGGCGTCAATCCCTTGACCTTGCTGAATCTGCTCAGCGGCGGTGGCGGCCAGGTCAGCACCCAGCAAAGCCAGGCACCGGCGCGCCAGCCGCCCGAATCGGACGAGATGGCCCGCTTCGTGAAAACCGTGCTGGCCGATACGGAAGACACGTGGGGCGCCCTGTTCAAGGCCGAGGGCGGCAGCTATGTGAAACCCAAGCTGGTGCTGTTTTCCGGCAGCACGCCGACCGCTTGCGGCACGGGCCAGAGCGCCAGCGGTCCCTTCTACTGCCCCGGCGACCAGAAAGTCTACCTGGATCTCGATTTCTTCAATCTGATGCAGCAGCGCTTCAAGGTCTCGGGTGAATTCGCCGAGGCGTATGTGATCGCCCATGAAGTGGGCCACCACGTGCAAAACCTGCTGGGCTTGTCCGAGAAGGTCGACAAGGCGCGCCGCACGCAATCGGAGCGCCAGGCCAACGCCATGTCCGTGCGCCTGGAATTGCAGGCCGACTGCTTTGCCGGCGTGTGGGCGTATCACGCGAACGCCGACCGCAATATCCTGGAACAGGGCGACGTGGAAGCGGCCCTGAAAGCAGCCACGGCCATTGGCGACGATGCGCTGCAGCGCCAGTCGCAAGGCCATGTCGTGCCGGACTCGTTTACGCATGGCACCTCGGAGCAGCGCGTGCGCTGGTTTACCAAAGGCATCGAAAGCGGCCAGATTTCCCAGTGCAATACGTTCGAGGCACGCCAGTTGTAGTGCCACCACGCATGCCGCCCTGGGGGCCGGCATGCGTATCCATCAGGGCACAGTGACGTCGTAGCGCTTGCCCAGTCTTTTCAGTTCGCCCGTCTCGATCAGGTTATTCAGCTCCTGGTCGAACTGCAGGCGCAGCTTGTCGAAGGTGGGCGAGCGGGGGAAGGCGAAATAGCCGTTTTGCAGTTCTATTACTTTGGGCAATGGTTTCACCTGGCGTCCATAGCCGAGGCGCGCAATCACGGGATCGGTGTTGCGGCGGTTGCTGACAAACACGTCGACGTGGTTGTGCACCAGCATCTTCAAGCCATTTTCCACATTGTTGGCCACGCTGACCTGCAAGCCGGGCCGCACGCGCTCCCAGTCCGCGCCGTAGGCCCAGCCATTGAGCAGCACCACCCGGCGGTTCTTCAGCGCCGCGTAGTCGCCATCCCAGCCGAAGCTGGCATCCTGGCGCGTATAGAAGACCATCTGGTCCTGGTAGAACGGCTTGTCGGAAAACGCCATGCTGGCGATACGCTCGGGCGTCTTGTAGGGGCCGATCAGGATATCGGCCTGGCCCTGCACCAGCATGGCTTGCGCGCGCGCCCACGGCACCATGCGAAAACGCACGGTGTTACCCGTGCGCGCCGCCATCAGGCGCAGCAGTTCCGCGCCCAGGCCGCCGTATTCACCGCTGTCCTGGTACTCGAACACGCGCTCGAACTGCGCCCCCACAGCCAGCAGCTCGCGCGCCTGCAGCGGCGCGGCGAATGCCGGCCACAGCAGCGCCAAGGCCAGCAGGCGCCGCCCTGCTCCGTTCATCAGCCGACGATGCGCAAGGAGTAATCGGTGGCCCGCACATCCTTGGTCAGGCTGCCGATCGAGATGCGGTCCACGCCCGTTTCGGCAATGGCGCGCACGGTGTCGAAATTGATGCCGCCGGATGCTTCCAGCAAGGCGCGGCCTTTGGTGATGGCCACGGCCTCGCGCATCATGTCGTTGCTGAAGTTATCGAGCAAGACGGAGACGGCGCCCGCATCCAGCGCTTCCTGCAATTGCGCCAGGGTTTCCACCTCGATCTGCACGGGCACGCCCGCGTCGAGATTGCGGGCGTTTTCCAGGGCCTGGCTGACGCCGCCCGCGGCCGCGATATGGTTTTCCTTGATCAGGATGCCGTCGTACAGGGCCAGGCGCTGGTTCTTGCCGCCACCGACGCGAACCGCATACTTTTGCGCCAGGCGCAGGCCAGGCAAGGTCTTGCGCGTATCTAAAATGGACGCCCTGGTGCCGGCGATCACGTCGACATACTGGCGCGTGGCCGTGGCCACGGCCGACAGCAGTTGCAGGAAATTGAGGGCGCTGCGCTCGGCCGTGAGCAAGGCGCGCGCAGGCGCTTCGATGGTGCAGACGACGCTGTCGGCCGTCATCATGTCGCCTTCGGCGTAATGCCAGACGATGTCGATGCTGCGGTCCAGGCTTTTCATGATGCCTTCGAACCAAGGGGCGCCGCACAGCACGGCTGCTTCGCGCACGATGACACGGGCCGTGACGATGTGGTCAGGCGGCACCAGCTCGCCCGTCAGGTCGCACTGGCCCACGTCTTCCAGCAAGGCGGCCAGCAAATTGCCTTCGAATGCGCGCGCCAGGGCGGGATCGAAGGGAGCGAAAGAATTAACGAGGGTACTCATGCTGGACCGATTCCTTGGAACAATGTGGTTTCTTTTGCCAGGTCCGCGCCTGGCTTGAGGCCCGCCTTCTTGGCGGCGGCAAAATCGAGCATGCGGTTGATCGAGCGCACGGCCAGCTGGCCGACGGCAGGATCGACGTGGATTTCGTTGTGCATGTTTTCCAGCGTTTCGGCCAGGTTCAGCAAGCCATTCATGGCCATCCACGGGCAATGCGCGCAGCTTTTGCAGGTGGCGCTGTTGCCGGCCGTGGGCGCTTCGATGAAACGCTTGCCCGGCGCGGCCGCACGCATCTTGTGCAGGATGCCGTTGTCGGTGGCGACAATAAACGTGTCCGTGTCCATGGTTTGCGCTGCCGCAATCATTTGCGACGTGGAACCCACCATGTCGGCCAGCGCCACCACATTCGCGGGCGACTCCGGATGCACGAGCACTTTGGCTTGCGGATACTCTTCCTTGAGCAAATCGAGTTCGATGCCCTTGAATTCGTCGTGCACGAGGCAGCTGCCCTGCCACAGCAGCATGTCGGCGCCCGTTTGCTTCTGGATATACGAGCCCAGGTGCTTGTCGGGTGCCCACAGGATTTTCTTGCCCTGCGCATGCAGGTGGGCAACAATGTCGAGGCCGATGGACGACGTCACCATCCAGTCCGCGCGCGCCTTGACGGCCGCGCTGGTGTTGGCGTAGACGACGACCGTGCGGTCCGGATGGGCGTCGCAGAAGGCCGTGAATTCGTCCACCGGGCAGCCGAGATCGAGCGAACAGGTCGCGTCGAGGTCGGGCATCAAGACCGTTTTTTCGGGACTGAGGATTTTCGCCGTTTCGCCCATGAAACGCACACCGGCCACGACCAGGGTCTTGGCCGGATGGTCGCGCCCGAAGCGGGCCATTTCCAGGGAATCGGAGACGCAGCCGCCCGTGGCTTCCGCCAGGTCTTGCAGGTCGGCATCAACGTAATAGTGGGCAACGAGCACGGCTTCGCGCTCGATCAGCAGGCGCTTGATGCGCGTGATCAGTTCGGCTTTTTCAGCCGGGGAAGGCGTCGCTGGCGTGCGTGCCCAGGCGTGGGCAGTGCAGCTGGCTCCGTCTTGTGGATGTTCGTACTCGACGGATTTGATGGCTAAAGTTTGCATGGCTGTGTCAAACAAAAACGGGATAGACCGGCACGATTGCAATAAAGCAGGTGCGCCGGAACGAAAGGACCGCGGCGCGTCGGTGTGGTGCTGGCGGTTGGCGTTGCACCTGGCATTGCAATGTCGGATTACGCTACGCTAATCCGACCTACCGGCCTGTGCCAACCGATTGCATCTGGCGTAGGTCGGATTAGCGCACAGCGCGTAATCCGACGCAACGTTACTGCAGCAATTAATCAATACCCTGGCTCTTGAGGTAATCCTCATAGTTGCCGCGGTAATCGACCACTTCATCTTCCTTGATCTCGATGATGCGGTTGGCCAGCGAAGAGACGAATTCGCGGTCATGCGACACGAAGATCAGGGTGCCCGCGTATTTTTCCAGCGCGATGTTCAGCGATTCGATCGATTCCATGTCCATGTGGTTGGTCGGCTCATCGAGCATCAGCACGTTGTGGCGGCCCAGCATCAGCTTGCCGTACATCATGCGGCCTTTTTCACCACCGGACAGTACCTTGACGGCCTTTTTCACATCGTCGCCGCCGAACAGCAAGCGGCCCAAGATGGAACGCACGGCCTGGTCGTCGTCGCCCTCTTTCGTCCACTGGCCGATCCAGTCGGTCAGGTTCGTGTCTTTGGCGAAATCTTCCGTCGGGTCTTGCGGCATGTAGCCGACGTTGGCGTTTTCCGCCCACTTCACGCGGCCCTGGTCAGGCTGCAGGCCGGCGATGTCGCCCGCGATGCAGCGCAGCATGGTGGTCTTGCCGGCGCCGTTGGCGCCGATGATGGCGATGCGTTCACCCGCCTCGACCATGATGCTGAAATTCTTGAACAGCTGGCGGTCGAAACCTTTCGAGATGTTTTCGACTTCCACGGCCAGACGGTGCAATTTCTTTTCGCCGTCGAAACGCACGAACGGATAGGCGCGCGACGATGGCTTGATGTCGTCGACCTTGATCTTTTCGATCTGCTTGGCGCGCGACGTGGCCTGGCGGGCCTTCGATTTGTTCGCGGCGAAGCGGCGCACGAATTCCTGCAGCTCAGCAACCTTGTCTTTCGCTTTCGCGTTGTTGGCCAGCTGCTGGTTGCGCGCCTGGGTCGAAGCGAACATGTATTCGTCGTAGTTGCCTGGATAAATCTTCAGGGTGCCGTAGTCCATGTCGGCCACGTGGGTGCAGACCTGGTTCAGGAAGTGACGATCATGGGAAATGATGATCATGGTGGAATTGCGCTCGTTGAGCACGTCTTCCAGCCAGCGAATCGTGTTGATGTCCAGGTTATTCGTCGGCTCGTCGAGCAGCAGGATGTCCGGATTCGAGAACAGCGCCTGCGCCAGCAGCACGCGCAGCTTCCAGCCTGGCGACACATTGCTCATCGGGCCCTGATGCAGGTCGATGGCGACACCGGCGCCCAGCAGCAGTTCGCCGGCGCGCGATTCGGCCGTGTAGCCGTCGTATTCGGAGACTTTGCCTTCCAGATCGGCGGCCTGCATGTAGTCGTCGTCGGTCGCTTCCGGGTTCGCGTAGATCGCGTCGCGCTGCTGGATGGCAGCCCACATTTCCGTGTGGCCCATCATGACGACGTCGAGGACGCGCATGTCTTCAAAGGCAAACTGGTCCTGGCGCAGCTTGCCCAGGCGTTCGTTGGTATCGAGCATGACGTTGCCGCCCGACGGATCCAGGTCGCCGCCCAGGATCTTCATGAACGTCGACTTGCCGCAGCCGTTCGCGCCGATCAAACCATAGCGGTTGCCGTCGCCGAACTTGACGGAGATATTCTCAAACAATGGCTTGGCGCCAAACTGCATCGTAATATTTGCGGTTGAAAGCATTAGTAAGGTCTTTATCCAGTGAAAACAGGTAGTTAGGTACTTTTCTCCCATTATACAGCAACCACCATGAACCACTATCCTGACCACTACTCCTGGTGAGCTGCCTGAGCAGGCCGTTTTCACCGCTCAGATCCTGGGGTTTCCGGCAACTGGCCAGCGGGCTGTCAGCCGGTTTACGCCGTTCGGGCTTGGACCTGGCCCGCTTGTTACGCTTTATTACGGCCACGCTGCCGCCTTGATGGCGGCGGCCTCTCGCCAAATAACCGCCGACAAAAAAATCATTCACTCCCTGTTATATCAGGATAGTTGTCGCGTCCCCTGATTTACCGTAGCATTGCCGAGTTTCTCCTTGCCGCCAATCTGAAATCGCCGCCCAGAACACCCTTTTGAGAAAAATAATGCGAAAACTTCGTTCCACGATTATTTTTACCATGCTGGCCAGTTTGGCCATGCCTGTATTGTCGGCGGATAAGCCGCTCTCTTTGCCGGACCGCCTGGCTGCCCTTCGCACGACTATTGCGATCGACCATGGAAAGATGCTTGGTTCCGGCGCGGCACCATTAATAAATGCGGGCCTGGAAAGCCAATTCGTACTCATCGGTGAGGACCATGGGATTACAGAAATTGCGAATTTTTCGGCGGCGTATTTTGAAGCATTGGCAGGTCAAGGATTTACGACGCTGATTGTCGAAAATGGGCCGGCGGTTGCCGGTGCCTTGGAAAAAGCGTTGAGGTCCAATACTGGCGTCGCTGGCATAGCAGCATTTAATCAGGCATATCCGGTCGCCACTGCTTTTTACAAGTGGCAAGCTGAGGCGCAATTCCTGGCCCGTATCGCCAAAGCTGCCGGACCATCGTTCCAATTAGTGGGAATGGATCAGGAGCTCATGGGAGCTTCGAAATATTTGCTCGACCAAATGGCTGAGCAACCGCTTAATCCTTTGGCGAAAGCAAAAATCGAGGCCTTCCGCAAGCTTGAAAGCGACAACTATCGCCGAGCGTCGGAGAGCGGAGACCCGAGAGAGCTCTTCATGGTAAAAGTCCAAGAGGAAGAATTATTCGCATTACAGAAGCTGCTCACGGCCCCCAAGGAAATGCCCGCCTTGGCGATGTTAAATTCATTGATTGAAAGCCGCAGCATTTATACTAAAAACATGACTCCGGGACAAGGATATGGGTCGAATACACAACGTGCCAGGCTGATGAAGCAGTATGTGGCCAGCCATTTGACGCATGCGCCTGCACAGCGCATGTTGCTGAAAGCCGGTGCAATTCATGTCTTCCGAGGCTATAACCCGCTTGGTGCCGGTAGCCGGGAGATCGGCAATTATTTGGCTGAATATGCGGAAGGCCGCGGACAAAAATCGCTGCATGTGCTGGTGCTGGCTCTCAAAGGCCAGCAGGCGCAATTTGCAGGCATTGGACGCGCGTCGGCCTCCACAGAAATTGAAAAAGTCGATAGCAAGTCCTCCATGGCTGGTGTATTGCCCTTCTTTGCTGCGGCGAAAGAGCATAAGGAATGGTCATTGTTCGACGTGCGTCCCTTGCTGGGATCGGCGAAAACTCTGGCGAATGGAGACAGCAGTGTCCAAGGCATGATTCAGGGCTACGATTTCGTACTGGTCATTCCCGAGGGAAACGCCACGTCGGATCTGTGACAATATCGCCATCGGCCTTCAGCTGCAGCGCGGCACTGCTGCGCATGCCGCGGCTCATGCCAGGCATCTCCACGATCCAGGCATGCGTTCAGTCGTTACCACCCGGATGCTTGCGCATCCTGGACTCAAAAAACTGCCACGCGGCTGCCGGCGTATCAACGTCATGGTTCATTTCACCGAGCAGCTTGCTTTCAGCAATCGCACGATCGATGAGGGCGGCCAGAAAAGCGACGTCGACTGCCAGGACGCCCAGCCGCCGCATAACCCTACTCGGAATTACAACAAATCAGTGACAATTGATTAGAATTATTGATATTCAACCAACTACAATTAGTAGGAATCATCCTACACGGTGAAGTAAATTCTCTATATTTGATTCAACTTTTTGGGAGGAAATATGAAATTTCATATGTTCTTGACGCTTCCAATGTTGCTCTCCCTGGCTGGCTGCGCAGGCATGATACGTACTCCACAAGATCAGGCAACTCAAATTGATTTCAGTGCGAGCTACATGAATTCCCTGTCAGAAAAATATAAACCCAACGATAAGCTAACCAGCTCGAACTTCCATCAGCAACTCATAAACTACGATAGCCTCGAAGGCAAGGATCTAGATGAGGAAGCCAGGAAGGCTGACGTTGGAATCAAATCACTTGCCCTTGTCGACATTCATTCGTTGACAAATGGCTTGCACAGTATTGAGGCCGATATTTCGCGGCACTTGACATATAAGGCTATCGAAGAAAATCGTCTGAAATCCCTGGAAAAGGAATTTTCGGCACTCAACAAAAAAACACCGCCGTCTGACGTCGCAATAGCTGCGCTGCAAGATAAAATTGATGAAAGAAAAGCAAAACTATCTGAGATTGCATCAACGTTGAGAAAATTTGAAGCGGATAAGTCATCGCAAATCTTGCTCATCGAGGAAAAAAAATTAATAGTAAAAACGATCGATGGGAAGGTTTACCAGACATCGGAAAAAGACCGAATGCGCATACGAAACGGGATAGTTCGCGACTTCATGGCCATCGCCGACCATAATTACATGCAATTCAAGAACGAATTGCTGGCTGGACGGGTGCGTACCGATACGATTGCGGACATCACTGAACTTCTGTTATCCACAGCCACCACGCTCACCGGTGGCCTGATGACCAAGACCAACCTCGGGGCGGCATCAACCCTGTTAAAAGGATCGCGGGCAACCGTAGACAAGAATTTCTTCGCGCAACAAACCATGCGGGCCATTATCAACTCCATGGAGGCAAGCAGATCTTCGGACAAGACCGTCATTATTTCAAAAATGAACAAGTCCACGAGTGTCTATCCTATTAGCGAAGCGATTTCCGATGTTCAGCGGTATCAAAGTCGCGCCAGCCTCTTCCTGGCGGTCCTGGATCTGGCGAACCAATCAGGCAAAAGCGCCGTTTCGTTAGAGAAGGACCTCAATACAGAAACCATGCAATCGATAAACTAGGACAATGCTATGGAAAATTATCCATACATCATGATTGCCTTGTCCGTCTTTAGCAGTTAGGCTGCGTGCTCGCCCGCCACCAGACATTGGGATTGTGCGGGCGCATCCCAACCCTACCGGACTCACAGGCATCACTTGAAAAAAACTACCATTGCCGCCGCTGCGGCCATCATTTCCATCGCCGCCACCGTCTACGCTTCGCCGTACTACGCCTTGCACCAGATTAAGACTGCGCTGGCCGAGCGCAACACAGAAGCGCTGGCCGCACACGTGGACTTCCCCGCCCTGCGCGCCAGCGTCAAGACGCAGCTGGAAGCCGGCATGGCCCGCAGCATCGAAGCGACAGCCGGCAGCGGCAACCCGCTGGCCGCCCTGGGACAGTCGATCGCGAACGCCATGCTGGGCAAGATGGTCGACACCATGGTCTCGCCCGCCGGCGTGGTCGCGCTGGTCAACAAGAGCGCCGTCAGCCCGCAAGCAGAGGTGAATGCGAATCCGGATGCGCCCGCCGATGGTGCACGGAAGAAGGCCGACTATACGGCGGGCTATGCCGGCGTGAACACGTTCGTCGTGCGCGCCAAGGATGGCAATGCGCAGGAAGGCGCGCTGGTCCTGCTGCGCCATGGCGTGTGGGGCTGGAAACTGAGCTCGATCGAGATTGACTCGGCGATGGCCGCACATTAGCAAAGCGCGCGCATGCGCCAGCAATCTGAGACACAATGCGGGTCATTTACATCAGATTGCAGGAAACTTCATGCTGAAACACACCGCCTTGGCGCTGACCATGGCCTGCGCCGCGCCATCCGCCCATGCCACGGATGGGATTGCTGGCGCCGAGCGCAGCCACTCCGTCGCCGCGCGCATGCAGGCGGAAACGTCCAGCGCTGCCGATCCTGACGCCCCCGCCCTGCTGCCCGTGCCCAGCGATATCTCGCTGGCCGAACTGGAGCGCCGCCTGGCACTGGGCCAGGCGCAGGCCGCCGAAAAACACTATACCAGCGCGCTCGACCCGGCCATTCTGAACGGCCTGGCACAGCAGATGGATTGCCTGGACATCATCGGCGTGCAGCCGTTCGGCTTCCCCCTCGATCAAACGCAGCCCACCGTCCTGAGCGGCGCACACCTGCTGGCCCGCTGCCCGGACAGGGCTTACGTGGCGATCACGGCGATGTCGATGGCGGGCAAGACGGGCAAGCGCGTCAGCATTTCACCGCAATCGTTCCAGCATACCGTGGATGGCAAGCCAGCGCGGCGGCTGTATTACAAGGCGCCCAACGGGCGCCAGAAGGAATCGCTGACCATCGCCGATGGCAGTTATGTGTATGCGCTCGAATATTGGTCGCTCGATGACAGCCAGCAAAGGGGCATGGTCGGCAAGCGCAGGATGGAAACCTTGACGTTGCCGCAATAAGACAGCCGCAGATAGTCAAAATACTGTATATTTATACAGTTACTTACTATTCCCCTGCCGAGCATGCCTGCACACCCGCACAAGGACTTACCCTACACTATCTGCATCAGCGCCACGATCGATGCGGAGGTCGAGCAAACCATCCTCGACGGCTTGAATGCCTATAACGATGCGATCACGGGATACCAGGACAGGCAGGTATTGAGCGTGGTCGTGCGCGACCGCGACAGCCAGCGGGTGCTGGGCGGCGCCATGGGCCGGACCTCGCTGGGCCTGCTGTTTCTCGACCTGTTCTATTTGCCCGCCGCCTTGCGCGGGCTGGGTCTGGGCAGCCAGATACTGGCGCAATTCGAAGAGGAAGGACGCCGGCGCGGCTGCGCTTCGGCGGTGCTGTACACCATCAGTTTCCAGGCACCCGAGTTTTACGAGCGCCGCGGCTGGCGCCGCTTCGGCGACATCGCCTGCAGCCCGGAAGGCACGAGCCGGGTATTCATGAGCAAGACCTTGTAAGCCGCATGCGACAATGGCTGGCGGCAAACCTGCCGCCAGCCACGATCAACGGCAGTTGCTTACATGCCCAGGGACTTGAGCAGGTCGGCGTTGTCGTCGTCTTCCGGTTCCGCTGCAGGCGCCGGGGCGGCGTCCCGTTCGCGGTTCGCGAATTCGCCATCCATCAGCGAGTCGGCGTCGACTTCGCGTGAATCGAAATCGTGCAACTTGATGAACTCGGTACGGTCGATCGCCAGTTCCAGGTAGAAAATATTGTTCTTTTCCGTGTAGAAAGTGACGCGGCGCATTTCCGGACGGTCCAGCGGCGTGTCGACGCTGAGCATCACCTGCTTGTTCAGCACCAGCATCTTCGGCTGGCTCTGGGTGATATTCGTTTGCAGTTCGCGCCGCACCTTGCCCGTGAAGTCGCCCACGATCTGGTTCATCAGCTCGCCCATGATATTCGACACTTCGTCCGACGTGTAGAAACTGGCCAGCTCCGACTTCGGCATACCCATGTGCAACATGTAGCGCTCGTAGATTTCCATCGCCGTATCGGCGGCAAAATTGAGCACCACCAGGCCCGTGAAACCGCCATCGAACATCACGAAGCAGCCGATGTCCGGCTTCAGGCCCGTCTTGGTGATGCGCTGCACCATGCCCGAATAATTGACCTTGCTTTGTGTTGCAACGTTGAGCACCCGAACCACCGAGTTGCACAAACTCATCAACAAATCTTCTGTACCGTACACAACATCCTTTTCTGCATCCATGAGCAACCTCTCCTACTATTTTAAAGATGACAGCACTGTTCCCTGTCCGCCGCGAGCCGAAACACGACAGTTTCGCTCAGCAAGCGGACGACTTCACCTTTGCATGTCTGACCTTGCGTGGCAGCGCGCGCCGCGTTGCCGCCAGCACGAACCGCCCTCTTACCTTTTTCCGTATAGAAATAAGTATCAGATGCGCAGAATACCCAGATGTAACATTTCCGTCCAGCCATACCTGCATTTACTTGATGATCTGTGCAGAAATACCATATCCGGCCTGGGCACTGGCGTCAGCACAGGAAATAGTAACTAAAAATCAAGGGCGCGCAAGACCACGCCGCTGACCAGCAGATCGCGGCTCAGGTAGGCGAAGGCACGCTGGCCGATGCGCAGGCGGTGGGTGTCGAAGATGGCCAGCAAGTCGCCGCCCTGCCCCTGGTCCAGGCTGTGCAATGCCGTAATGGTGATACGGCACGTCTTTTCCGCCCCGAAAACGGTCAAATGGAAACGGATGGCGTCACCCGCCTGCTCGAGCGCGATGCTGTCGCGCAGGATTTCATAGGGCATGGCAGTTCTCCCCGCTGTGGGACGAATGCGCTGGCAGGGGGCGCCCGTTCATGCGGCGAACGTGGCGGCTGGGCCGACATGCCGTGGCAAGTCGATGATGAAGACGCAACCATGGCCAACCACGCTCTCCACGCTCAAGTTGCCGCCATTCGCTTCCACGCTGCGCCAGGCAATCGACAGGCCCAGTCCCAGGCCAGTCTTGTTGGCGCCGGCTTGCGTAAATGGCAGGAACATGTCATCTGCGGCCTCGGGCGACAGGCCAGCGCCGTTGTCTTCCACCTCGATCCTGATCCGTTCGCCATTCGCATACGCGCGCAGCACCACGGTGCCATTTGGCGCGCCAAACTTGAAGGCATTCTGCAGCAGGTTTCCCACGGCGGAGAGCAGCAAATCCTGGTCCGCATGGAGCTGCAGCAAGGGAGCGACCTCTTCCACGACCAGGGTGCAGCGCAGCAAGTTCGCCTCCAGGCTTGCCGAATAGCGTAGTTCATTGATGAAGTTACTCAGGAAGAAAACCGAACGCTGCAAGGTCAGGCCCGCCTCCACCCGCACCTCCGCCAGGGAGCGGTCGATCAGGGTGCGCAAACCCACGAGGCTGCGCTCGAGTACGGCCCCGGTCGCGCCCGTCACACCCATGCCACCCTGCTTGAGCGCGGCGACAGCCAGGCTGGCCGTTCCCAGATGAGCACGCAACTCCTGGGCAAAATAGCCGATGCGCTGGCTCAGTGCCAATGCCTGTTCATTGGCAATCAGCACGTCGCGCCGCTGGGTAAATTCGGACACGGCTTCGGCGATGCCGTTGTCGAGGCAGCGGTTCAGCGTCCTGAATTCCTCGACGGCGAACTGTTCCTCCATGAGCACGGCAAGGTCGCTGACAGATTGGCACAGGTCGCCATAGTCGTGCACCACCTGGCCGACGGAATAGCCGAGCGTCAGCAATTGCCCGCCGTGCATAGTGGCACTGCCGGCCAGTTCCGATGTACCCGCCGCACTGCCGCCAGCGGGGCCGGAAATGGCCAGGCTTTGCGTCATCTGGCCTGCCTCTTCCGCCTGCAGCGTGCGGATCAGCTGATCCAGGAAGATGGGTATGCCGTGTTGTAACTGTTGTTCGGTCGGCAATCGCAATGGTCTCCTGGCGACTTTATCTCGGCAACGGCGCTCCAGCTCGGCGCGATGTTCCGCTAGGAATAAATGCATCATGACGTTTCCGGCAATCTCAATGATTAAGAATAAGCAAGCCTAGCGCGCCGACCTGTCAAACACCGTCTGTTACCGTACATATTCGCGCCCGCCTGCCTGGCGCCGTGCAGCGCGGGCATCGGCCAGATCCCTGTGCTATTGTCGTCGGATACATCACATCATCAGGCAGGAGTCATGCATGCTCAACATCGTTACCAGCGTCTCGTTCCGCTACATCGACCCACGCCACAAGGAACCGGGCCCGAGCAGGGAATTCATCAATCAGAACATTCTGCTACCGCCGGGCGCCCATCTGCCGCGCATGGGCGAGGCGATCGAACTGATGCACTGGGACTTGAACCGCGACATGAAATCCGGCGTCTATTCTGTGCTGTTTGTCCACACACGCATTGCCTTGTTTGATGGCAACGAAAAGCCTTCCGGCTGGCACACCACGATCACCGTGGGACCGCAGTCCGACGAAATCGACGAACGTTTTCTCAGCGCTCCCTCCTGATAGCCGTGCGCCCCTTGTTCCGGGCAGGCCTGACCACCTAAAATAGTGCTTTATATTAAACATGATCGTGACGGCAACAAGCACCAATGTCACGCACAAGGAAGTCAATGAGCACACTTGTAGAAGAACAGGCAACGGCGGAAATGATGGCGTCCGTGGAAGCCTGGTTTGTCGAGCGCCTGAAGCGCACCGACCTGGAAAGCGCCGTGAATCGCACCACCTTGCAGATGGGTGTCTTCAGTGATTTATTGCTCGACTACAAACCCGGACGCACCACGGCCGACGATTTCCAGCTGACTGATGCCGATGAGTTCGCACCGAGGACGCGATCGGGCCTCGATGAAGCCGTGGTGCGCGACAGCATCGCGCCCAAGTTGGTTGCCATGGTGCAAGCGAAGCTAGAAACACTGGCCGACACGGCCCTGATCGACTACCGCTTCAGCTTTCGCGGCAAATTCCAGACAGCACAGGGCACGCTGCACCTGAACCTGCTCGACTACGTCAACGCAGGCAAGCGCCTAGCCTTGCTCGAGCACATACACGGCTACGTCACGCAAAAACTCGAGCGCGGCAGCCGGCCGACGAAAAAGCTGGAAACTTTCTTCCTAGCGCGCCAATTGCTCGATCCACACCTGTTTCCACAGCCCGATATCGCCTGGACTATCGCACAATTCGAGCGCATCGAGCAGCTGAACAAGTCGCGGCCGCAAGCGCTGGCAGAACATCGCAGCGATATCATCCAGGCCGTGTCGGCCTGGGCGGAAAAGCAGTTCCTGCCGCAGTTCTATGATGTGCAGCAATCAGCCTACCGCAGCACGGAATACACCCTGAAGCCGGGCGCGGCGCCCGATGCGCAGGCGCGGCAAGCGATCGATCTGCTGCTGTATGGCGCCGTGATGATATTGCGCCACGAACCGAGCTACGCAAAATCCAGGGGCCTCGAATTCCTGGAAAGCGCGCGCGAACTGGGCAGCGAACGGGCCGTGCGCATGCTCAAGGAAGGCAGCGGCACCTTCCCCGACGGCGATATCCACGTAAAAAATGCGCTGCTGGAATGCCGCGCCAACGATGTGTTTGCCACGATCAACATCACCATCGCCCGGGAAGAGGAAAGCGCGTATGGGCAGGCGCTAGCCTTCATCACGCATTTGCTGCAAAACGGTTTTCCGAAAAGCTACCAGATCAAGCTCAAATCCAGGGCCAAGGCCTACCTGCCGGTCAAGGGACTGGCGAAATCCGATACGCACCGCTTCTTTGCCAACTCCCTCGCCTGGCCCGCCCTGCAGCCGCAGCTGGAAGCGTATGCGCGCGCAGCCATCGAACAATTCGAATTCTATGCCGACACGGAAGGCGAAAAGAATTGCATGCCCGGCAGCTATGCCGTTTTTGGGCTGGGCTTGCTCGACTCTCGCTATTTCCCGCTGGTACAGCACTACATGGCCAATGTCGATGAGGAACACCAGTCCGTGCAAGATCAGTTCACGGCAGCCTTCGCCGAACAACATGGCGTGACGCCCGCCTCCGTTCCCGTGCTGGCGGCGTGCCTGCGCGCGTGCACGGATAACGCAAAGGTAAAAATCCAGGCGAAACTGGAGGATGTGGAGAAACTGGAGCTGTTCTGCCAGCAACTGCAAGGGCTGGAAGGCTATCTGGTGGAGCACATGCTGTATCCCGTCTGGGGCAAGCTGGAAAAGCTGGCGGCCCAGGCGCGCAAGGCGCAAGGCCGGCGCAAGGAGCTGCTGCTTGCCTTGCTTGAAGCGGCCAGCAAGACGGCCGCCTGAGGTGGACAACGTTGCGTGCGCAACGTTATGACTTTCACCATATATAATGCGGGCGCCGAAATTGCCACAAGGCATCTTTTGGCACCTGACATTGAATCGTGGAGAAAATACATGCACCAAACACAACAAACATCGCGCATCGCCGTGCTCGCGACCGCCTTTGCCGCCACCATGGCGCTGGCCCAGCCCGCCATCGCCGCCGACGCCGCGGAACTGGCGCCAGTCGACGTGGCCGACCTGTACATCAAGACCATCATCAACCAGGATGAAGCCAGCGTCGCCAAGCTCAACGCCTACCTGCGCCCCACGCGCCTGGCCGGCCAACAGAGCGCCGAATACGCGTCGTACAGCGACTTGAAGGCAGCGGACGCCAAATTCCCAACGGAAACGGGCAAGCTGATCGCCGACCTGTTCCCCGCCGCCATGCGCGCGGCAGTGACGCCGGCAGCCGAACTGCTGGCCGCCAATGTCATCGCCGCCAAGAAGGGCGCCGCCTGCCAGGCCACCAAGGCGGACCCTGTGACGGTGGAAAACGGCATACAGACGGCCGCCGTCAGCTTCGAATGCCAGGTCGTCAAGGTACCGCTGGCATGGGCACCTGCCGCCCAGCAACTGGCGAAGAGCGGCTGCAAGGTCGAGCAATGCAAGGCTGGCCTGCAAAAGATCGCAGCAACCTACACCAGCTCGTCGAAACAGGCGTGGCGCGCCGTATTTGCCGTCAGCCGCGAAAAGAACTCGGAAGCCTGGCGCAACGATTTCGCGCGTGAAACCTTCGATGAAATCTGGGAATATCTGTAATCCTTCACGGATTGATAAACTGCCGATGGATAAGCCCAAACTGACTCCAGTCGCCCAGCCCGCAGGCCTGGCATTGCTGCACCTGCTCGCCCCGGAGCATGTGGAGGTCACGCTGGGCGCGCAAGTGCTGGCGCTGGATTTACCCGCCCTGCACGGCAAGCAATTGCTGGCGCTGCTGCGCCGGCTGCGTGCCGCGCAATCCAACCAGCAGGATTATGCTGGCGCCAGCGTCGAGCAAGCCGAACAGCTGTTTGGCGCCGCCATCGCCGCCGTCAAGACGGAGCTGGCCACGCGCCCGCACATCCCCAACAAGCTGGAAGCGAAGGCCTTGCGCCAGGCGGCGGCAAAAAAGCGTTAATCGAGGCGCAAGCCGGCCGCCAGCACTGCCATTCCGTGCGCGCTGACACGCCGCCCCCCTTCTATAATGGGAAGCTCTCTTGTTTCCGCTATTGAAAGACGCCCATGCCCACACGATTTTCCCGCCACGTATTGAACTGCGCTATTCTTGCTTTCTCAGGCTTGGCCGCCATGCAGGCGGCCCAGGCCCAACCTCAGCCGACAGGCCCCATCGACGCGCGCGCCGTGTGGCAGGAACGCTCGCTGTCGGCTTGCCGCAGCGAACAATCGACCACCGCGCCCGACGTGTGCCTGCTGCGCACCATGCAGCGCTCCGGTGCCCGCCCGCAAGCCATCGCCGCCGCCAGGATGCTGGTGAAAGCGAACAATGCCGGCTTCATTTCCGCCTGGCGTCCGCTGGGCAAGGCGGCCCTGGCCACCGTCACCTATCCGTTTCGCGCCAACACGAATGAAGGCACCTTGTTGATCGGTAGCGATGGCGCAGCCATCGATGTCGACGAGAACTCCGTGCGCGAGGAAGACCGCGCCACACCGGCCTGGCGTGCGTTTGCCGCCGCCCATCCAGACTCTGTGCCGTTTGCGCCCGCCGACTTCGTCGGCAGCACGGCCACCAGCGATGGCGGCCAGAGCGTGCTGTTTTCCACGCCCCTGATCACCTGCCACGCCTGCGCCGAGGATGGCGCCCTGCTGGTCGCCTACACGATCGACAAGGCGGGAATCGTGCGCGAGCGCAAGCTATTGACGATCAAGTAATGCTGCACCAAAGATAAGATAGAATTGCTTGATGGCATGTCTATACGAGTACATGCCATCGATCCAAACTTACTTATTACAGGAAAACATGCGCCGCTCTTGCCTTGCTCTGCACCTCACCGCCGCCCTGCTGCTGTCCAGCCCCTTCCACCTCGCCAATGCCGCGCCCGCCGCTACCGCTTCCTCCAGCGCGGCCACCCCGCTCGTCATCGGCGAAAGTTTCAGCATCGATTCAACGGCGCTGCAGGAAAAACGTCACATCAATGTCTACATGGCGCGCGCCTGGGATACGCCGCCCGACGCACCGCTGCCCGTGCTGTACATGCCGGACGGCGGCGTGGCGGAAGATTTCCTGCACGTGGCCGGCTTGCTGCAAGTGTCGGTAGCGAATGGCACCATGCGCCCCTTCATGCTGGTCGGCATGCAAAACACGCAACGCCGGCGCGATTTGACGGGCCCGACCGGGAATGCGGAAGACCGCAAGATCGCCCCCGTCGTGGGCGGCTCGCAAGCCTACCGGACCTTCATCCGCGATGAGCTGATGCCGGAAATCAAGCGCCGCTACCGCACGACGGGGGAAACGGCCATCGTCGGCGAATCGCTGGGGGGCCTGTTCGTGGTGGAAACGTATCTGCTGGAACCGCAGCTGTTCGACCACTACCTGGCCTTCGACCCCAGCCTGTGGTGGGATCGTGGCGCCCTGCCGCGCCAGGCGGCAGCCCTGCTGGCGAAAGGCACGCCAGGCAAGCACAGCCTCTACATGGCGTCCAGCAGCGAAGCGGGCATCGCCATCGAAGTGCAGCGCCTGGCCGACGTGCTGCAAAAACAGGCGCCGCCTGGCTTGCAATGGCACCTGGAAAAGATGCCGGAAGAAACACATGGCACGATCTATCACCCGGCAGCCCTGAAAGCGTTTCGCAGCGTCTTCAAGCCGGCCACGCCGCCGCAATAAGGGGGACGGCTACGGCGCCGGCAGCGCCTGCCCCATCTGCTCGCGTAGCCAGCGCAGCAAGGTGGTGCGGCGCGCATCGCCATCGAATGGCAGCGGCGACAGCAGGCAATAGGCGCTGCCGTCGCGCCGGAATCCGAAGGGCGCGACCAGGCGTCCGCTGTCGAGGTCTTCGCGCGCCATGAAGACAGAGCCGATGGCCACGCCGAGGCCGGCGCAAGCCGCTTGCAGGCTCAGATAGAAGTGCTCGTAAGTCTGGCTGTCGCCCTGGCCGCCGCCGTCAGCGTCGGCGTCCTTGACGGCGGCGCGCCAGTGGGCCCAGGCAGCCGGGCGCGACGCCGTGTGCAGCAGGCGCTGCGCGGACAGGTCCAGCTGGCCTTGCCCCAGCAGGGCCGGCGCGCACACGGGCGCAATCCATTCATCGCACACCTTTTCCGCATGCAAGCCCGCATCCCACAGAAAATCGTTGCGACGCAGCGCCACGTCCACCGCGTCGCGCTGGAACGCCACCGGCCCGCCCGAGGCGAACAGGTGCAGCGGCACCTCGGGATGCCGCTGGTAAAAGTCGCCGAGGCGCGGTATCAGCCACTTCATCGCGATCGTCGGCTCGCACGACACCACCAGCGGCCCCTGGCGCACCGGCTGGCGCACGGCTTCGAGGGCAGCGTCGAGCCGCTCGAATGCTTGCTGGACGGCATCGCGCAGCTGCGCGCCCGCAGGCAGGAGGAACACGCCGCGGTTGCGGCGTTCGAACAGGGGCGTGCCCAGCGACGTTTCCAGCAGGCGGATTTGCCGGCTGACGGCCCCGTGCGTGACGTGCAGCTCCGCGGCCGCCTGGACGAAACTGCCCAGCCTGGCCGCAGCCTCGAAGAACCGCAAGGTGCCGAGCGCCGCCTGCCTAGTCATGATCTGTCACTTTTTCTCACACATATCCGCAAGATATCATCGTTTTTCATGGAAGGCCATTATAGTGATAATTTGTCTTCCGGCAGCCCGCATGCACGCCGCGCCCTCGCCGCACAGGCGAGAAATAGTCACCGATGGCCGTGCGGGCGCCACCACTGTCCAAGGAAGACACATGATTGCATTGCTTGCCGTTGCCCTGATTACCCTGCTCGCATCCATCGTCCCCGGCCCCGATTTCGCGATGGTCACGCGCAACAGCTATCTGCATGGCCGCCGTGCCGGCCTGCTGGCCGCGCTTGGCATCGCGCTGGTCGTGCAAGTGCACGTGTTCTATACGATGTTTGGCGTAGCGCTGCTCATCGCCGGTTCGCCTGCGCTATTTACGGCGATCAAGCTGGCTGGCGCCCTCTACCTGGCCGTGATCGGCTGGAAAACCTGGGCCAACCGCGCCGGACTCGTCATCGACCTGCATGGCGGCGCCAGCGTGCCACGGCGTCAAATCTTGCTCAACGGCTTTCTGACCAATGCCCTGAACCCGAAAACGACCCTGTTTGTCATCAGCACCTATACCCAGGTGGTGCAGCCCGGCACGTCATTGACAGTCCAGTTCGGCTACGGGCTGTGCATGTCCGCCATCCACCTGGCCTGGTTCGCCCTGGTGGCCGTCTTTTTCTCGCAAGCGCGCTTTCGCATGCGCATGGTCAGCCACCAGCGGACCATCGACCGGCTGATCAGCGCGGTCCTGATGGCGCTGGGCGTCGCGCTCGCCTGCGCCAACATGGACAAACTGTAATCTGGCGCGGGACGTGCCCGCCACATCTGGCGGGTAAAATCGGCGGCCCTGCTTTTCCCGCCCGAGTCAGATACCCATGAGCTTTTTGCAATTATTGATCCTTTCCATCGTCCAGGGCTTCGCCGAGCTGCTGCCCGTCTCCAGCTCCGCCCACGTCATCATGGCGGAAAAATGGATGGGGCTGGACCCGACGTCGCCGGAGCTGACCATGCTGCTGGTGATGCTGCATACGGGCACCATGTTCGCCGTCATCGTGTATTTCTGGCAATCCTGGCGCGCCACCTACTTCAGTTCGGCCACTGCCTTCCGCAGCAACGTCCTGCTGCTGGCGGCCGCCACGGCCCTGACGGGCATCGTCGGCTTTGGCTTGCTGAAAGGCATTACGCACGTCATGAGCAAGGATGCGCCCGGCTTTGAAATCGAACACCTGTTCGGCAACGCGAAACTGATGGCCGCCGCGCTGGCCGCAGCCGGCGTGCTGATCATCGCCTCGTCGCGCCTGCAAGCGCGCCAGCATGGCACCTTGTCCATCGGCAAGGCGATGGCGATCGGCGCCGTGCAGGGCCTGTGCCTGCCTTTCCGCGGCTTTTCCCGCTCGGGCGCCACCATTTCCGCCGGCATCGCCATGGGCGTGCCGCAGCGCCGCGCCGAGGAATTCAGCTTTGCCCTGGCCGTCGTGCTGACGCCGGCCGTGCTGGCCAAGGAAGGCTGGCGCTTTTACCAGGCAGTGGCAAATGGCAGCCTGGACCATCTGCAACACGGCAACAGCCTGCTGCACCTGCTCGGCCCCAGCCTGCTGGGCATGCTGCTGTCCTTCCTGGCCGGCTTGCTGGCCTTGCGCTGGCTGTCGCGCTGGCTGGAACAGGGCCGCTGGCATTTCTTTGGCGCGTATTGCCTGCTGGCCTCCTTGGTGGTGCTGTACGTAGGGTAAAATCGCCGGGTTTCCAGCTATACACATCCCAGCCAGTTTTACTGAAAGCCAACGATGAATTTCGCCGCCACCGCCGCCCTCTCGCTTGCCATGTCCACCGATGCCTTCGCGGCGGCCGTGGGCAAAGGCGCCGCCCTGCACAAGCCGCAATGGCGCGAGGCGCTGCGCACGGGCCTGATCTTTGGCGTCATCGAAGCCATCACGCCCATCATCGGCTGGGCCCTGGGCAGCGTGGCCGCGCCGTACGTGGAAGCATGGGACCACTGGATCGCCTTCAGCCTGCTGGGTATCATCGGCTTGCTGATGATACGCAATGCCCTCAGCGATAGCGATGAGGAAGAAGCGCCAGCGCAGTCACACTCGTTCTGGGTGCTGGCCGTCACCGGCCTGGCCACCAGCATCGACGCCATGGTGGTGGGTGCGGGCTTGGCCTTGCTGGGCGCCAACATCGTCGTGACGGCCGCCGCCATCGGTTTTTCCACCTTCGTCATGGTGACGCTGGGCGTGATGCTGGGCCGCGTGCTGGGCACGGTGGCGGGCCGGCGCGCCGAACTGGTGGGCGGCCTGGTGCTGATCGTCATCGGCTGCGTGATCCTGTACGAGCATATCGGCCATCCGGCAGCCTGAACCCCGGCACGCCGGCCCCGCCTTCCTTCTCGATAGCCGCGGACGGCCTGCCTGGCGGGCGCGCCGCGCACTGTTGCTGGCGTATGATCACGGGAATCAACTTGGCTACTACAGCCTGAAAGCAGCGATGATGCAATCGACTAAGCAATTCAAGGAAGGCGATACCGTACGCGTCAAATGTGGCGGTCCGGCAATGACGGTACTGTGCGTCGATGGCGATTACTTCACGGGCGAAGAAAACCGTACGGCTGTCTTTTGCGTGTACGAAAAAGACCAGTTCCTGTTCGAGCAAGCCTATCCCGAGTGTGCGCTCGACATCCTCCGCGACGCCTGACGGCAAGCGGCGCAGCCGGCGCCCCGCTTTGTGCTACATTCAATGTTCTGCATTCCTGTCTAGCAAGGTGACCATCATGGAAACTCTTGAGCTACTTTTTGCCTCGCTGGTGCGCGAAACGGCCGAATCGATACGCGACCACCACGTCCCTTTTGCCATCAAACACGACGAGCGCGCCTATTTCGAGTGGATGGATGGGCATCCGATCAATGGCTATATCCAGGAAGCGTATCGGGAGATCGAGGAAACAGCCCAGCAGATCCGCGCCATTCGCGCTGGATGATGACGCTTGCGGCAAACGTCGATACGGTCGTTAAGCTATGCAGTGAACGTATTGACTTAGATCAAACACTCAGCTGTTCCAATCGAATTGATAGCCCAAAGCCGGGACAATCAGGTCTGGAGGCGGGAGACATGGATCAGGAACAAAAACACCAGATCAGGGGCTATGAATTTCATGTGGCGGGGGCGCTGGAGAAGGATGGGCGTTACCGGGGCATGATTTTGATTAGCAAGCGCGGCGATACGCAGCAGGTATACGCCAAGCCCGTGCTGATCGAGACGCCAAGCAGTTTCAAGTCCGTGCATGCGGCCTTGATCGAGGCATCGGCGTATGCCCAGGAACTCATCTATAACGGCGCCATCAAGGCACTGCTGCCGGCCGATGCGCCGCTCGCCGAAAAACAGGCGCCGCAGCCGCCGGATTTCGTCGGCAATTGACGCTGGCAAGCCGATCCGGGCACCTTGGGGACGCGTATAATGACGCGCTTTCCCGGATAAAAACTCAACACCATGGAATTTGTGAATTTACCGCTGGTCTTCCTGGTCGGCTGCGCGCTGATCGCTTTGCTGGCCAAGAAGAATGGCTACTCGTGGTACCTGTTTTTCTTCGCGATTGCCGTGCCCGCGCCCCTGTTGCTGCTGGCCTTGCCCCATGTGCTGGGCGTGGAAACCGCTTCGCTGACCGCCGTACGGCTGGGTACCGTCCTGTTCTTCCCCGTGGCCGGCTTGCTGCTGGCCCTGCGGAGGAAGAGCTGACTGGCAAGTTGCCTCAGCCTGCCTGCACGCCATCGGCCAGGCGCCAGCCGACGGACAGCGCCAGTTGCTGCGCCTCTTTTTCGTTGCTGCAATCGTCGTAATCGCAGGTGTCCGCATACGCGCCGCATGCCTGGTTCTGGCTGACATACGAGCCGACCCAGCGGCCATCGCGGCGTTGGCTGGCCGTGGCGCTGATAATAAAACCTTTGTGGGTAGTGGGATTTTCAAACGACATAGTTCCTCCGGTGCAAGAAGCGTCAGGAAGCTGACTGGTCTCCACTGTGCGCCACCTGCCGCCCGCAGTCTGTACGTTTGACCACACACAGAAAGCACGCGCGCGCCTGCCTCGCGGCGCCGGGCGATCGGGTATGATTTGAGCATGTGTGGACGACTCGATCAAAATGACACGGCGCCCGTGCTGGCGTCATCCTTCGGCTGGACGGACGCGGTGTTCGACAGCGAGGCCGAGCCGCACCTGAACGTGTCGCCCGGCACTTACCGGCCCGTGCTGCATATCCAGGATGGCGTCCACAGGGTCGATGACGTCTTCTGGGGCTACCGCCCCGCCTGGGCCGCGCAAGCCGTGCCCGCCCCCGGCAAAAAAAAAATCCCCATCGCCATCAATGCCCGCCTGGAAAAACTCGCTGGCGCCTACTGGAAGCCCTTGCTGCGCGCGGGACGCGGTATCGTCAGCGTTTCCGGCTGGTATGAATGGACGGGAGAGAAAGGCAGCAAGCAACCGTGGCACATCCACCGCAAGGACCGCGCTCCCCTGTTCCTGCTGGCGCTGGCCCAGTTCGGGCCGTACAAGCATAACCGCGAGGAAGCCGGCTTCGTGCTGGTGACGGCCGACAGCATGGGCGGCATGGTCGATATCCACGACCGCCGCCCCGTCGCCGTCAGCCTGGAAGACGCGCACCGCTGGCTCGACCCCGCCCTGACGCCGGAGCAGGCGCTGCACTTGGCGCGCACCTGCATGCTGGATGTAGAACTGTTCGAATGGCATGCCGTCGATAATCCGCTGGTGCCGTCTGCCAAACCCAAGCCGCCACCACCGGCTGCGGCGCAGAGCGCGTTTGACTGGGGAACGGATTAAGGCAATCGCGCCAGCCGTCGCCACAGCGCTTCCATCGGCCCCTGGCGAAAATGCCGCAGCCAGTAACGGCTCAGCAGCACCTGCCCCGCCATGATCAACACCGCCAGGCCCAGCATCTCGGCCGGGCGCAGTGTCGCACCCCAGCCCAGGCCCGGCCCTTGCAGCAGCCAGGTGCCGATCAAGGATTGCAACAGGTAATTGCTCAGCGCCATGCGGCCCACGGGCGCCAGCCATGCACCCAGCCAGCGCAGCATGAAAGGACCGGACAGCATCAGCGCGGCCACATAGCCGGCCGCCAGCACGGGGCCGCCGGCAAACAGGCCCACTTCGAACAGGGCCGTGTCAAACACGGTTTGATACGGGTCGGCCACTTGCCACGCGACGGCGCCCGCCGCCAGCAGGTTGAACGGCAAGCCCACGCCCAGCCCCACGGCGCGCACCCGGCGCCACAGGCGCTGGTGGCGCTGCGGCTGCGTCAGCCAGCCACAACGCACGGACAAGATGCCCAGCAGGAACAACACGATGATATGCGGCAGCATGACGGCGGCGTACAGCAAGGAGACGAGGAAATCGTTGGCGCGCAGCCTGGCGACGGCCCACGCACCGCCTTGCGTGTAGATGGCGTAACGCTCCGCAAAACTGTGCAGGTCGCGCGCGATGTCCGGTGCGCCGCCCTGCTGGCCCACGGGAATGAGCAGGCACATGAACAGTAAAAAGCCGGCCGCCACCAGCCAGGCGCGGTTGCGCACGCGGCTGAGCCTGGCTGATGCCAGGGGCAGGATCAGCATGCCGGCGACGGCATACGAGGTCAGCACGTCGCCACTCCAGATGAGGAAACCGTGCAGCAGGCCGAATGCCAGCAGCCAGCGCAGCCGGCGCCGATAAGCCGCTCGCGCCTGCTCCCAGCTACCCAGCTGGCGTTGCAGGGAACGTGTCTGCAAGGCAAAGCCAGCGCCAAACAAAAAGGCGAAGATGGGATAGAACTTGAATTGCGCCAGCGCCGCCACCAAAAAAATGACGAGCTGGTCCAGCACGGGCGGCTGCGCCGGCAAGGTGCCGTAGCGCAAGGAAATCGTGCCCCAGGCAAAGCCCCATATATTCACCAGCAAGATGCCGAACACGGCAAGGCCGCGCAGCACATCGAGCTGCAGCAACCTGCCGGGCTTGGCGGACATGGAGTTCAGGGGCGCGCCAGGGTGGGGTAATCGGTCACCCGCAGGCTGAAGCCGGACGCATCCGATTGCAGGCTCGCCTGGCCGCCGAACGGCAAGGTGACCCGGCGGCGGATGTGGCCAAACTCGAGCCCCGTCAGCACGGGTACGGGCAGGCGCTGGCGCACGTAAGCCAGCATGGCGTCGAAATCGTAGCCGTTATCCATGGGACTGAGTTTATACGCGGAAAAATCGCCGAGCACCACGGCTTGCTGGCGGCCAATCACGCCCGCGTGCAGCAGTTGCAGCAGCATGCGTTCGACCCGGTACGGGTGTTCGTTGACGTCTTCCAGGAACAGGATGCCGCCGTCGATTTCCGGGAAATATGGCGTACCGAGCAGATGCACGAGCATGGCCAGGTTGCCGCCCCACAGCTTGCCTTTCAGCTCGACCTGCGGATTGCCTATTGCCGTGCCCGTGACCGTATGCGTGGGGCCGGCCAGGCACGACCACAGCTGATCGAGCGTAAATTGCTCGGGCTCGTCGCGGATGAAATCGTCGCAGATCATGGGGCCGGCAAAGCTGGCGCGGCCCGTCTTCGCCATCAAGCCCATGTGGAAGGCCGTAAAATCGCTGTAGCCGACAAACAGCTTGCCGCTGTCCGCCATGAGGCCGAAATCGATGTCGGGCAGGATGCGGCTGATGCCGTAGCTGCCGCGCAAGGCGATCACCACCTGCACGGCAGGGTCGGCCGCGGCGGCATGGAGCTGCGCCAGGCGGCCCGCATCCGTGCCGCCGAAGCGCTGGAATCTATGTTCGTGATCGTAGTAATTGTGGACGGTGGCGCCTTGCGCCTGCAAGCGGGCGATACCGCGTGCCAAGGCCGCCTCGTCGGGCGCATAACCGCCCGGCGCGACGATGGCGATGCCAATCTCAGGTGTCTTCAAAATATGCCCGGCTAGTCAAGGGGTGGGCGCGCCTGGCTCAAGCTGGCTGGGAGCGCATCTGGGGCGCCATCTTACCTTGCAGATGCACATCGATCAAGGCGAGCAGGCGCTCGATCAGCTGGGGCGGCATGTCGTGCCCCATGCCTTCGATGACTTCCAGCCGGGCGCCCGGGATCAGCGCCGCCGTATCGATGCCGCAGGCGACGGGGATCAGGGGATCGGCCGCGCCATGGATCACCAGCGCCGGACAGCTGATGCTCGGCAACAAGGCCGTGCGCTCGCCCGAGGCGGCGATGGCCACCATTTGCCGCGCCACGCCTTCCGGGCAACTGCCCCGCTGCAGCGCCGCCTCGATGCGCTGGTACAGCAGTTTTTCCGAGACGGGATAGGCGGGACTGCCGATGACGCGCACGGTGGCGGCCATGTGCGCCATCAGTTCGGCGCGGCTGGCGTTGCGTTTCGGGCGTTGCAATAGAGCGTTGCGCGCGGCCCGCGTGGGGCCGGGCAAGCCGCGCCGGCCGCTGCTCGACATGATGGACGTCAAACTGAGCACCTGCTGCGGCGCGCGCGCCGCCATCACTTGCGCGATCATGCCGCCCATCGACACGCCGATCACATGCGCCTGGGCAATGCGCAGGGCCGCCAGCAAGCCCAGCGCATCTTCCGCCATGTCATTGAGGGTGTAGGAAGTTTTCAGGGGCCAGCCGACCAGGTTTTTCACGTAGGCCAGCGGCAGATAGGGTTTGCCCGCCAGCGCCATCTTGCTCGACAGGCCGCTGTCGCGGTTGTCGAAACGCAAGACGCGAAACCCTTGCTCGACGATGCCTTCGACGAAGTCCGCCGGCCAGGCAATCAATTGCATGCCCAGGCCCATGACCAGCAGCACGCACGGATCGTTGGGGTCGCCGTGGCTCTCATAAGCTATGTTGAGGCCGTTCGCCATGATGGTTGCCATGATTGCCTCTCTTCCAGGAACCAGCACGCAGGCACGATCGCTGCGGCCTTGCAATCAGCATACCACTATTGTGCTTCAGACATGAGACCGGCACGCGGCACTCAGCTGAAGTGTTGCCACGCCGGTACGGCGCGCGGCAACGGTGACGAATCAACGGTGCTGCTTACTTGGCTTTAGGCAAGGAATCGGCCAGGTCGACCCAGCTTTGCGGCTGCGGTTTGCCCCGTTCGCGCACGCCGAAGAAGGAGACCACTTGCGTGCCGTCCTTGTCGAAGAACTCGACGGAGGTGACGCCGCCGCGCTTGACGACCCAGCCGCTGCGCAGGGCCGTGTCGCGGATGTGCAGGTTGAAGTCCGGGTCCAGCACGTTGAAGAAGCCGCCGGCGGCCATGGTTTTCTCGATCTTGCCGCTGTAGATCTGCGTCAAGCCTTCGTTGCCCAGGAACACCATGATGGCGACCTTGTCCTTTGCCGCGTTTTCCAGCAGGGTACGCAGTGCTTCGGGCGTCACGCGCTCGACCACGCCGGCCGGCGCCAGGCGCAGGGCCTGTTCGCGCGACAGGTGGAATTCACGCATGATTTGCGCAAACTGGTGCACGTCCGTCATGTCTTTCCAGGCCAGCTGGAATTCCTTGACATCGATCTCGGCATCCGGCTTTTCCGCCGCTTTCGGCGCCACGGCCAGCACGTTCAGCTCCGCGCTTTGCTGCGGCAGGCGGAACGTCGCCACCAATTTATCGTAGACGGCCACGCCCGGCTCGTTGCGCAGGTAGATCTTGTGCACGGCCGTGCCGTTGGCGTCAAAAAACTGCAGGCTGCGCGTCGGCTTGCCATCGCGGCCCGCCTGTTCCACGGCAAATGCGTATTTCCAGTTTTCAAAGTGGAAACGCAGGTCGATCTGGCCGCCCAGGTAGCCGCCGGCGATATTGCGCTGGCGCGCTTCCGTTTCCGGATCCTGCTTGGCGTCGGCCTGTTCCGACTTGTCGCCCGCCTGCTTGAATTTGCTGGCAACGCCCGTCGTTTCGATGACGCCATTTTCATTGCGCGTGATCGCTTGCACGATGCCCAGGTCCAGCGCGGCGCGCATGATTTCACGCGGCTGGTTGCCGTCGGCCTGCAGGCGCGTGACGCCCTTGCCGATGTTGGTTGCCAGCAATTGCGCTTCGGATATACCCAGCGCGCGCGCCGCGTCGCGGATCTGCAGCTTCGGCTGCTCCGTGCGCAAGGTGGACCAGCGTTCCGCCAAAGTGGCTGGGGCCGCGTATGCGTTTGCGATCAGCAGGCTGCCTAGCAGGGATAGAACGAGTTTGGATAACTTCATAGAGAGACCATTCAATCAAACATGGAAAAAAAGAGGGGCAAGCACCCCTCCCCGGTAAAAATCAATAGTTGATGCTGAGGCTGGCGGCGACGTTGCGGCCCGGCTTGGCGTAGCGCTCGATCTCCGCGCGGCTGGCCACCGTGGTGCCGGCGGACAGGCTGCGCGCAGCGGCGTAATCCCAGTACTTGCGGTCCGTCAAGTTGTACACACCGAAGATGATCTTGGCGTTCTTGTGCACGTTCCAGTACGTCGACAGGTCGAAGATGGTGTACGACGGCACCTTGAAACGCGGCGCCGTCGTGCCCATCAACAGGTCGTTCGGCGCCTGTTTCTCGCCGGCATGCAAGGCCGTCAGTTCCAGGCCGAACAGCTGGTTCGCATGGTCGTAGCCGAAGGTCAGCGCCGTCTTGGGCGGCGCCACCGAAGCCAGGCCGCCGCTCTGGCCCGTCTGGGTATTGAAGGAGCGGCCCTTGGCCACGCCCGTGGCCAGGTCGACGCGGTAGCCCTGCATGGCAGGCGACCAGGCACCCAGCTCCGCGCGCAAGCTCAGCTCGCCACCCCAGGTGCGGGCATCGCCGATGTTTTCCGGACGGAACAGACCCTGCACGATGGTGGGGAAATTGACCGGATCGTCTTCCTGCGCCACATACTCGATCATGTTCTTGTATTCCGTCTGGTAGACGGAGGCGTGCATGCTCAAGCCCTTGACGATGTCGCCCTTCAAGCCCAGCTCGTATGCCTGACTGGTTTCCTTGCGCAGATTCGCATTGCCCAGCACGGCATAACCGGTGCCCGTGCCCGTGTAGCTGAAGGAATCATAGGTGCCCGTGCGCTCGGCCGCCGTCGGCAGGCGTGTGCCGCGCGTCACGGTGGCATAGGCATTCATCTGCGGCAGCACTTCCACGGACAGGCTCAGGCTCGGCGTGAAATAGGTATCGCTTTCCTTGCGCACTTCCTTGGCGGCATTGGGCACGGCGATCACATAGTTTTGCAGGTTTTTCGGTTCCAGCTTGCGGTAGTCGGCGCGCAGGCCCGGCGTCAGCACGGCTTTCTTGCCGCCCAGGTTAAAACTGAGGTCGTCGCGCACGTACAGGGCCAGCTTGGTGGCATCCATGTCGGCCATGCGGTTCTTGCGCGTGATCTGGTGCACGCCCGTGGCGATGATGGTGCGGTCTTCCACCCATGGACGGCGCGATTTGCTCTGCTCCAGCTGCACGCCGTACAGCAGCGCATTGTCGGCATTGACTTGCTTGAACGCTTCCGACGTCAGGCCGATGCTGTCATTCTTGAAGCTGGTATCGATGGTCCGCTGCGACGGGCTGCCGAAGGTGTAGCGGCCTTGCGTCTGGTCATCGATTTTCGCATTCTGCAGATACACCTTCGACGTCAGGCGGTCGAACAGGGCGTAGTCCTTCAGCGCCACGTCGTGGCCCAGGCTGACGCGCGTGCGCTTGGTGGTGGAGTCCTGCTGCACGCCCGTCGGATAATACGTGCTGACCTTGTTGCGCAGATCGCGCTTGTTCTTGCGCTCGAACATGTCGACCGTCAAGTCCAGCTTTTGTTCGCCCGGCAAGGCCCACACCAGCTTGGACAGCAAGGCGTTCGAATGCCAGTCGTCCGGATTGACGGGGGCGCTGCCGCGGCTGTCCGTCTGCTCGCCATCGCGGTGCACATACACGGCCAGGCCTTGCAGATTGGCGCCGATCTTGGCGGCACCCGTCAAGGTGTGCGCATTGCTGCGGTCCGCCGTGGCGCGGCCGTATTTATACGCCACATAATGGTCCACGCCTGCGCCCAGGTAATCCTCGGGCGACTTGGTGATGAACGCCACGCTGCCACCCAGGCCAGGATTGGCGCCGCTGGCGGCCGTCGTGCCCGAATCGATGCGCACCTCGCGGAAAGTTTCAGGATCGAAATAGTCACGCCCCGTGCCGAAGGCGTTCAAGGTGGTGCCGTCCGGCTTCGGTGCCGCATCCGGCAGGGAAATGCCATCCACGTCCAGGCTGACCCGGTTGCCTTCCATGCCGCGGATGTTGTAGCCCGTGTTGCCCGAACCATCCCACACGCTGCCGGCGCCCGATGCCGCCATTGGCGTGCTGATCAGCGGCTGGTAGCGCACGATGCCGGCCATGTCCGTCACGTTGCGGCGCTCCAGGTCGTCGCTGCGGATCACCGTCTTGGTGCCGGCGCGGCGCTCATAGTCTTGCTTGGCATTGACGACGATTTCCGGGAAGACAGGCAGCTTGGCCGGTTCCTGCGCGGCCGTGCCCGCGTTGATGGCGGCCGTTTGGGCCACGGCAGGCAGCAGCGGCGCTGCAAACAGGCCCAGCAAGGCGGCGTGCAGCACCAGGTTGTGGCGGCGGGCAGGCAGGTGGACTGGGGATACAACGGGCGCAGCGAAGCGCTGCAGAGGCACAGTAGTCATGATGATCCGGTCTAAGAGTAAAGGCTGGCTCTTGAACCCGGATCGATAACGATGCGCAAGGGAAGTTTGCTGGCGAAAACAATACTGTAACACGAATCATTCTCATTTGAGAATGGTGAAGTGGTCTAGACAGATGTTATTTCGCAACAGTTATAAAAATGCCAGCCTCGGTGGCTGGCAAGGAGGGCTGGCTGGGCAAGGCCGTGGCGGCCCTGCCCTGTCAGGGCTGGCGTCAGGCCTGCGGATTGGCCAGCTTGCGCGCTTCCGCCTGCGCGCGGCGGCGCTCGGCAAAGAAGCGCTTGAGGAAAGCGCCGCACTCGTCGGCCAGCACGCCGCCTTCGATGGCCGTCTGGTGGTTCAACGCAGGCTGCTCGAACAGGTTCAGCACGGAACCGCAGGCGCCCGTCTTCGGATCGCCCGCGCCATACACCACGCGCGCCAGGCGCGCATGCAGCATGGCACCCGAGCACATCACGCACGGCTCCAGGGTCACGTACAGTTGGCAGCCGGGCAAGCGGTAGTTGCCCAGCTTGTCGGCGGCCGCGCGCAAGGCCATCACTTCCGCGTGCGCCGTGGGGTCGTGGCGGCCGATAGGCTGGTTGTAGCCCACGGCGATGACTTCCCCATCCTTGACGACGACGGCGCCGACGGGCACTTCGCCCAGGTCCCACGCGTTCTGGGCCTGCTCGAGGGCCAGCCGCATATAGCGCGCATCCTGCGCGCTAGCGTGCGTTTCAGTCATCGGTCACTTCTGCCCAGCAATTCGGCGTTTCATGCAGCACCAGTTTATGCAGGTGCAAGCCCGTGCCGAAATGGTCGGTAAACGCCGCCTTCAGTATCTCGAAAGCGATGCGCGCCAGGTTTTCCACGGTCGGGATGCGGTCGATGACGACGGTTTTATGGTCGGGCAGGCTGGCCAGGAAGTCGCGTACGGCCGTGTCTTTTTCATAGACGAGGAAGGCATGGTCCCAGACATCGACCAGGTGCTGCTTGGCCAGGGTTTTCACGTCGGAAAAGTCCATGATCATGCCATTGTCGGAATTGCCTTCCGCTTCGATGACCTGGCCGACCAGGGTGATTTCCACCGTGTAGCGGTGGCCATGCAGGTTGCGGCACTGGCTTTTGTGGTCGGGAATGCGGTGGCCCGCGTCGAATTCGAGCTTGCGTGTGATAGTCAGCATATTATTTGATTAAGGTATTTGCAGGAGTTTATGGGTTTGCAGGCTCAGCTTCCACTTCGGGTTGCTTTTGCACGTCTCGATGGCCAGCTTCATGTTGTGCGCGGCCAGGGGGCCGTCCATCGCTTGCACGAAGAAGTTCTCGAAGTCCAGTTGTTCGTAGGCGGCCAGGTCTTGCTGGAACTGGGGAATGACCACCTTGATTTCATTACCCTTGTGCACCACCAGGGTGGAGCCCATCTTCGGGCTGACGCAGATCCAGTCCACGCCGGCCGGCACGGGCAAGGTGCCGTTGGTTTCGATGGCGATGGTAAAGCCCACCGCATGCATGGCGTCGATCAGCGCCGTGTCCAGTTGCAGCAGCGGTTCGCCGCCCGTAAACACCACGTATTTGCTCGGCGCGTAGCTGGCCGGCCACAGGCTGTCGATCAGCGCGGCCAGTTCCTGCGGCGTCTTGAACTTGCCGCCCAGCTCGCCATCGGTGCCGACGAAATCCGTGTCGCAGAACTGGCACACGGCCGTGGCGCGGTCGCTTTCGCGGCCCGTCCACAGGTTGCAGCCGGAAAAGCGGCAAAACACGGCTGGACGGCCCGCATGCGCGCCTTCGCCCTGCAGGGTGTAAAAAATCTCTTTGATGCTATAAGTCACTGTATTTCCTAAGAGCTGGCTGGCGTCATCGCGCAGGGCGAACGCATCGAGGCCGGCGCACTGCGCCGTCACTGCAAAAGCCGATTGACAACCCTCTATTATATGCCGCCACGACACTTCCCGTGCAAATGCCGTGCCTGCCACCTGCCGCCGCGGCATCCAGGGGGCAAGAAAGCCACACAGGCAGGCATAACGACGTAGCTTTTGCGTTTAGACAATATAAATAGCCCCAAGTTAATATATTTTCTGTAAGAGCATTGCCTGATGGAAAACATTTTTGGGGAGCATGGACATGCTGCAACGCTGGATACGTCCGCCGTACCGCCTGAGCATTCTGGCCTGCCTGGCGGCCGCTGCACTCGCTTCCCTGCACGCCGGCCATGCCGCCGAGCCGATGCTGCAGACTGGCGCAGCGTCCCCTTCGATGCTGGCCTGCGCCGTCCTGCTCGGTGCGCTGGCGCTGCTGCTGTGGCGCCTGCGCCGCCTGGCGCTGCGCCTGCAGGCGCTGGAACAGCTGCGCGCAGAAGCCGAGCAGGCGCGCCTGGCGGGCGAGCAGAACAAGGCGCGCGAACAGGAGCGCCTGCGCATCGGGCGCGACATCCACGACGACCTGGGCCAGCATCTGCTGACCCTGAAAATTGACCTGGCCATGCTGCAGACCAGCATGCATGACGCGGCGCCCTTGCTGGCGCGCCAACTGGCCATGATGGCGCGCAATGTCGACCTGAGCATCGCGGCGCTGCGCTGCGTCATCCACGACCTGCGCCCGCCCGCCCTCGACGCGGGCCTGCAAGCGGCGTGCGACGGCTTGCTGGCGGACTTCAAGCGCACCACGGGCATCGATTGTAGCTGCGATTACCGGCTCGACGCCGCCGCCGGCAGCGCGCATGGCGCCCTGCTCTACCACGCGCTGCAGGAAGCGCTGGCGAACATCGCCCGCCATGCGCGCGCCACGCATGTCCAGCTATGCCTGCAGCAAACGGGCGCCACCCTGGCATGCCGCATCAGCGATGACGGCGTCGGGCTGTCGGGCTCGCCACCGCGCCTCGGTTGCGGCCTGTCCGGCATGCATGAGCGCGTGGCCGCCGCCGGCGGCAGCCTGCACATCGAAAGCCACAGCGGCGCCGGCACCACCTTGCGCGTGTCGCTGCCCCTGCCAGGCGGCCACGATGAGGCGACGCTCCATCGCTGAAAATATTGCTCAATATCAATACTATCGACTCTCCACACTGCATCATGGCCAGCGAGCCAGCCCCATTCACCCCGAGAAGGATGCTTACATGCCGGATAGCCATGCACATGCCAGCGCATCGCCCTGCGATGCAGCCCAGGGTTTCGCCGTCAAGATGATGGAATTGCTGGTGGTGCCCACCTTTGTCCTCGACGCGCATGGCCAGGTGATGATCTGGAACCGCGCCTGCGAGCAGTTGACGGGCGTGCCGGCGGCCGAAGTGCTGCGCACGCGCGAACCGGGCCGCTGCTTCTACAACGACGAGCGCCCCACCCTGGCCGACCTGCTGCTGGCCGGGCGCGGCGGCGACATGCGCGCCCTGCACGCGCAACAGCAATACCGCAGCAGCACGGGCAGCAATCTGTGCGCGGAAAACTGGTGCGACATGCCCCGCACGGGACGGCGCCGCTACCTGGCCGTCGATGCCAGCCCCATCTATGGCAATCACGGCGAACTGATCGCCGTCGTCGAAACCCTGCGCGACATGACGGATGAAAAACGCGCGCATGTGGAGCTGGAACGCCTGGCCACGCGCGACGGCCTGACGGGCCTGGCCAACCGGCGCTGCTTCGACGACACCATCCTTGCCGAATGGCAGCGCGCCCAGCGGCAAGGCCAGCCCCTGTCACTGCTGATGGTCGATGTCGACAATTTCAAGGAATACAACGACAGCCACGGCCACCAGGGCGGCGACCTGTGCCTGCGCAAGGTGGCCGGCGCCGTGGCCAGCGAAATGCGCACGAACGACCTGGTGGCCCGCTATGGCGGCGAAGAATTTGCCGTCATCCTGCCGAACCAGTCGCTCAAGGGCGCGGCCATCGTGGCCGAACGCATCCGCCAGCGCGTGGAACGGCTGCAACTGCCGCGCAAGCGTCCCGACGGCGCCTGCGTCACCGTCAGCATCGGCGCCGCCACGGCCCTGCCCGGCCCCGGCACGGAACTGGGGCAGCTGATCCACACGGCCGACTGCGCCCTGTACCGCGCCAAGCACCTGGGCCGCAACCGCATCAGCCTGCCGGAAACGACGCTCGCCTAGGCAACACAGAAGCACGACCAAATTTGGTGTATATTTGGTCCTATCGTATTTTTTTCGCATTCGGAGCCGCCATGGACTTCAAGGAACGCATCAAGCCGATTTCCTATCTCAAGGCCAATACCACCGAGATCGTCAACAGCTTTGACGCGGGCCAGGACGAGCCCATCATCATCACGCAAAATGGCGAAGCGAAGATGGTCGTGCTGTCCATGCACGCGTATCAGGAAGGCAAGCGGCAAGCGCGGCAGATGCAGGAGCAGCATGCATTCATGAAACTGATCGCCATGGGCAACCAGGACATCGCGCGTGGCGACGTGGTGTCCGAAGAAGACTTCCTGGCCAGCCTCGATCAGGACTGACATGGCGCGCATCGTCGTGCTGAAAAGCGCGCAAGCCGATTTCAATGAACTGCGCAGCGACTTCAAGGCACGCCACACGGCGGCCGCCCATGCCCAGTTCATCGCGGCGTTCCGGCAATTATTTCCCGATCTCAAGACCTTTCCCGACAGCGGCACGCCCGTCGAAGCCGCCCGCGAAGTTGGCATGGATGTGCGACAACACCTGTGCGAAGAAATCCGCGTCGTGTATCACCATGAGCGCGCGCACGACATCGTGTGCATCCGCATGTTCCTGCCCACCAAACGCGACTTCCTCGCCCACTTGACGGCGCGCATCCTGCGGCCCGACTGTTAGCCCCTATGCAGGGCGGCACGAATATTCTATGCTGCGGCGTTGCACTTTCCAAATTCCAAGAAAAGAAGGAGCCCCCGTGTCAAGAATCATGCCCGTTTTATTACCCGCTTTCGCCCTGGCCCTGTCGGCCATGGCTTCGTCGAACCTGGGTGCCGCGCCCGTCAAACCTGCCGCCGCCCACGGCGTTGCCGCCAGCAAGGCCGATTTGCTGCCGTTCAAGGCGACGGAAAAGACCCTGGCCAACGGTTTGAAGATCATCATCGTGCCGACCGGCTTCCCCAACCTGGTCTCGCTGCAGATTCCCGTGCAGACGGGTTCGCGCAATGAAGTCGAGCCGGGCAAGTCCGGCTTTGCCCACTTTTTCGAACACATGATGTTCCGCGGCACCAAGGCTTATCCGCCCGAAAAATACCAGGAAGTCATCACCCGCGCCGGCGCGCGCCAGAATGCGTATACGAGCGACGACGTGACGAATTACCACACGACGTTTGCCAAGCAGGACCTGGAAACCGTGCTGAAGGTGGAGGCGGACCGCTTCCAGCATCTCGACTATGCGGAAGACGCGTTCAAGACGGAATCGCGGGCCGTGCTGGGCGAATACAACAAGAACAGCGCCAATCCAGTCTCGAAACTGTTCGAAGTGATGCGCGACAGCGCCTACACGACGCATACCTACAAGCACACGACGATGGGTTTCATCCAGGACATCGAAGACATGCCGAACCAGTACGCGTACTCGAAGGTCTTCTTCGACCGCTGGTACCGTCCCGAGCGCACCACCATCATCATCGCCGGCGACGTGGAACCGCAGCAAGCCATCGCGCTGGTGGAAAAGTACTGGAGCGCCTGGCAGCGCGGCAAGCAGCAAGCGGCCGTGCCCATGGAACCAAAGCCGCGCGGCCCCGTCTACAAGCATGTGGCCTGGCCCACGCCGACCCTGCCGTGGGTCGCCGTCGGCTTCCACGCGCCCGCGTTTTCCGTAAAGGACAAAGACCAGGCCGCATTGGCGACGCTGCTGTCGCTGTCGTTCGGCCGCACCTCGCCGCTGTACAAGCGCCTGGTGCAGAACGAGCAAAAGGTCGACCAATTGTTCGACATGACACCGGAGCGGGTCGACCCGACCCTGGCCGTGCTCGGCGCGCGCGTGAAAAACATCGACGATGCCGTCTACGTGCGCGACGCCATCCTGGCTACCGTGGCGCAGCTGCGCGATACGCCAGTGAGCGAAAAAGACCTGGCGGATGCCAAGTCGGCGGAAAAATACGGCTTGATCCGCTCGCTGGACAACACGGAGCAGATCGCCGGCACCCTGGCTTCCTTCGTGCATTTCGACCGCTCGTACGCCACCATCAACCAGTACTACCGGCTGATCGATACGCTGACGCCGGCCGACCTGCAGGCGGCCGCGCGCAAATACCTGACGGACGACGGGCTGGTAGTGACGACCCTGTCGCACCAGCCGATGGCGGCCGCCATCGCCACCACGCCGACACTGGCCAGCCTGCTGCCAGCCGCCTCGAACGCGAAGTTCGACGTGCTGGTGCAAAAGTCCGCGCTGCCGCAAATCCGCTACAAGCTGCTGTTTACGGCCGGTTCCGCGCAAGATCCGCAAGGCAAGGAAGGCCTGGCTGCGCTGACGGCCGCCATGGTGGCGTCCGCTGGTTCGTCCGAGCGCAAGATCGACGAAGTCAACCAGGCCCTGTTCCCCCTGGCCGGCAGTTTCAGCCAGCAGACGGACAAGGAAATGACGACGTTTACGGGCTCCATCCACAAGGATAACTGGACGCAGTTCAACGCCATCGCCCTGCCCCTGCTGCTCTCGCCCGGTTTCCGCGAAGACGACTTCCGCCGCCTGAAGGATGCGCAAAAGAATGCGCTGCTGCTGGACCTGAAGGACAATAACGAAGAGGAATTCGCCAAGGAACGCCTGCAAACCAATGTCTACGCGGGCACGCCGTACGGCCACCCCGTGCTGGGCACGGTCGCCGGCATCGACGCCATCACCCTCGACGATGTGAAACAGTTCTGGAAGAGCGCGTATGCGCAAGGCGCCGTCAAGGTGGGCATTTCCGGCGATGTGTCCGACGCCATGACGGCCTCGCTGACGCAGGCGCTGGCAAGCTTGCCGGCCGGCCCCGGCTTGCCAGCCACGGTAAAACCCGTCGGCCGCAAGGCGCAGGGCCTGGAAGTGGAAATCATCGAGAAGAACACGCGCGCCACGGCCATTTCCTTCGGCTTGCCTTTGGAGGTGACGCGCACGCACCCGGACTTCCCCTCCCTGTGGCTGGCAAAGACGTGGCTGGGCGAGCACCGCGCCTCGAATTCCTACCTGTATCAGCGCATCCGTGAAATCCGCGGCATGAACTATGGCGACTACGCGTACATTGAAGCCTTCCCGCGCGGCATGTACCAGTTCTTCCCGAACCCGAACCTGGGCCGCAAGGCGCAGCTGTTCGAAATCTGGATCCGCCCCGTGGCGCCGGACAACGCCCACTTCGCCCTGCGCGTGGCACTGACGGAATTGGGCAAGCTGGTCGACAACGGCCTGACGCAGGACGATTTCGCCACCACCCGCGATTACCTGATGAAGAACGTCTTCGTCATGACGTCGACACAGGACCAGCAGCTGGGCTATGCGCTCGATTCGCAATGGTATGGCACGCCCGAGTTCACCAAGCTGATGCGTGATGGCTTGTCGAAACTGACGGTGGCGGACGTCAACCGCGCCATCAAGCAGCACCTGTCGGCGCAGAACCTGTCCGTGGTGATCGTCGCCAAGGATGCGGCCGGCTTGAAGGAAAAGCTCGTCAGCGACGCGTTTTCGCCCATCAAGTACGACGGCAACAAGCCGCAGGCGCTGCTCGATGAAGACAAGGTCATCGGCGCGATGAAGCTGAACATCAAGCCGGCCGCCGTCACCGTCACGCCAGCGGCGCAGGCGTTCGCGAAGTAAGCGTTTTGCCAGATCAAGCTCGTCCGGCAAGCTGCATTGGACGAGGTTGATCTGGCATTCGGCGCGGCCAAACCCGCCTTCAGGCCGCAAATCCCGGCCTTGGTCGCAAAGTATCATCTTGGCAATCGGCTTATCCGCATACTGTTTTTCGACTCTTCCCGAGTGAAAACCATGACAAGGATAGCCATGCACCTGCTCCATCCCCACCTTTACGCCACGTGCATCCTCGCCGCTGCCGCCCTGCCGGGCGCGCTGTACGCGCAGGCGCCGGCCCTCGCCGGACAGTGGCAATTCCAGACGGCGACAGGCACGACCACGACAAATGGCGTCGAGATCGACCTGATCGACACGGGCATCCTCGACATTACCGAAGAGCAAGCCGACTGGCGCGCGACGATCGCGTGGCTCGACGAACGGGGCCAGCTCACGCCGCCGCGCACGGTCAAGGGCACGCCAGGCCCCGCCGGCACCATTTTCAGGCACGGCGGCAAGCGCGTCAGCACGGGGCGCAACGGCCAGGACATCAGCACCGAGGTGACGATCCGCTGGACCTTGCAAGCCAAAGGCGACGTGCTGAGCGGCGAACGCCTGGTCGAAACCGATGAGAATGAACCCAAGCCTGTGAGCGGCACGCGGCTGAAGGAACGCTATGTGCCGCCCGCGCTGCCGGCCGCGACGCCAGTGGCAAGCGGCGCCGCGCGCGGCCCTTCCACGCCGGCCGAACGCGCGCGCGTGGTGCAGATGGCGCAAGAGGCGCAGCGCGATCCCCTGGCCGTGCAACAGCGCGACGGCGCCTGGCTGGGCGCATGGATAGAAGCGATTCCCGACTTCACCTTACCGGCCAGTGCGCTGGAAAGCTGGCTGGCCATCGCCAGCCAGGCCGCCATCCGCGAGGCGACCGTCTTTCAATACCTGGCCAGCGCGATGGCTTTCCAGATCGAACACCCGGACCAGGCCGGGCGGCAAAGCGCCAGCGACCTGGCGGGGATGCAGGGCGTGCTGCGCGCCTACGAAACCCTGCTGCGACAGGATAAGCTGCACCGTTCCGCCAAGCTGGACGCGGCGCTGGCGGCGCGCCGGCAAGACAGGCTGCCCGCCTTCCTCGCCACGCTGTCCGGCAGGGATGCTGGTATTGAGGCGACGACATCGCCATCCGGCGACGCCACGGCGCGCCGGATTGTTGTGCTGGGCACCAGCGAACCGCGCGCAATGGACTGGCTCGACATCCTGAGCAACCGCTTCGGCGGCCGCATGGCCGGCAGCGATGCCTACACGCATGCGGCGCAATGGGCGCGCATGCAACTGCAGCAATGGGGTGTGCAAGCCGAGCTGGAAGAAGCGGGCCAGATGCCCGTCGGCTTCAACCGCGGTCCCTGGTCGGGCAAGATGCTGGCGCCCCGGGAGCAGCCCCTGCGCCTGGCGACGCCCGCCTATACGGCCGGCACCCGTGGCGTGCAGCAAGGCCAGGCAATCGTGGGGCCGGCCACCCTGGAAGAGGCGCTGGAGCACGCCGCGCAATTCAAGGGAAAATGGGTGCTGACCGGCGGCGAAAACAGCGGTGGCGGGCGCGATGGCAAGACCGTCCACCAGCCCAGGGCCATCACCCGGGTGCTGATGCAGGCCGGCGCCCTCGGCACCATCCAGTCTGGCGAAGAACCGCTGTATGCCGCCAGCGCCGCGCCCGCCACCTGGGCGGCCCTGCCGACCTTGCCTGACATCAAACTGGCCGCGCCACAATATGCCGACATCCGCCAGCGCCTGGCGCGCGGTGAAGCCGTGACCCTGGAGTTTGACATCCGCAACTGGTTCTATCCGGGGCCGGTGGCGTATCACAACGTCGTCGCCCGCATTCCGGGCACGGAAAAGCCGGAGGAAATCGTGCTGATCGGCGCCCACCTCGACAGCTACGATGGCGGCACGGGCGCGGCCGACAATGGCGGCGGCGTGGCCACCATGCTGGAGGCGATGCGCCTGCTAGCCAAGTCCGATGCCAGGCCCCGCCGCACCATCATGCTGGCGGCCTTCGGCGCGGAGGAAATCGGCCGCAAGGGTTCGTTCGCATTCGCCGAGCGGCATGCGGGGGAATTGCACAATATCGTCATGATGCTGAACCGCGATGGCCGGCCTGGCGCCATCGACGGCATTGCGATTCCTTCGGCCTGGAAACCCGTGTTTGGCCGGGTTGAACAGGCCCTGCAAGACATCCACCCCGTGTTCGGCTTCGCCACGACCATCAACGACGTGCCGCGCGATGCCGGCAAGGCGATGAATGCGCGCGCCGGCAGCGATGACGCTGTCTTCAGCCTGCATGGCGTGCCGACGCCGAAGTTTACCGTGCTCGGCGATTTCGACTATGCGCGCGTGCATCACACGGTGCTCGATACCTACGACAACGTGCAGCCCTTCAGTTCGGCGCAGCAATACTCGGCCATCGCCATCGCCTTGAGCGCGTATGAAGTGGCGAATGCGCCGGAGGAGCTCAGCCGGAAGGGCTACTATCGCGCCGCCAAGGCGGCGCGGTAGACGTCCCCGCCAGCATCACTCGAAGGGATTGGCCACCGACGTCACCTCGGGCGGCGGCAGCTGGTCGGGCAGCTCCTGCTTTTCCAGCTGCGCCACCACGTCGCCCAGCAATTTTTGCAATTGCTTCGCCAAGGCCAGGCCCGGCTTATCCAGGGTCAGGTCGATGTCGCCGCTGATGCTGATGCGGTCGATGCGGTTTTCGATAGTCAGGCTGCCAATGTCCAGCACATCGCTTTCATTGGCATACGGGACGAATTTCTTTGCGCACATGGGATTTCCTTTTTGACGGTCTTATTTCTTGGACTTGCTCTTTACCTTGGGCAAACTCAGCATGCGCAACTTTTGCTGGCGCGTCAGCGACGGTAACAGATCGATGCCTATCCTGTCTTCCAGTTGCGCAATGCTCAACACTTCATACGTCTTGGTATCGACGTTTTCAATGAAGTAGGCGGCGCCGGCGCGCTGGCGCGGGCTGTAGACGGCCTTGTACAGATGGCTGGGCACAATGACTCTTCCCACCTTGCGCAGGTTGCCACCAATAAAAGCCGGGCCCGTGATCACGTACAGGTCGCCTTCCTTCTTCGCCATCTTGCGCACGGCGCCCTCGATGCCGGCCCACACATAGCGGTTGTTGCGCGCATCCTGCGGCACCATGTTGGCGAGGGTGAAGCTGTCGCGCTGGCTCTGGCGGTCCGGCATGTCGCCGTTGGGCGCCATGTGGCCACGGTCGAAGCCGCTGCGCGCATAATCGGCCAGTTCCGCGCGCTGAGCGGCGGGCAGCTTGCGTTCGGCATGAAAAGAGTTTTCGCGCGACAAATCCTGTGCCGCTTCCAGGTTATTCGCCGTCAAGTGTTCAGCCGACCACAGCGGCGTGCGCGTGATACCCGAGTGCATCACGCCAAACACGTTGTAGCACAGCTCCTTGGTGCCCACGTCCAGCTTGGGGTTGGTGATTTCCGGCTTGCGGCCATCGACGTAATGGGCAGGACAGGCATCGGCATGCGCCAGGTTCGCGGCAAAGGCGGAAGCCAGCAAGCCGCACGCCAGGGTCAGCCTGGCGATCGATCGTTGAATCATATTTCCCTCTGAAATCTTGCAGGCCAGCATTCTAGCGGACGCCGGCCCTCAGCACCAAGCTGCACAAACCTGGCGTGCGCGGCGAAAAACAGGCGTACAGGCGGTCCTGCGCAGAGCTGGCGCAAATAAAGGCCAACAGGCCGCGCACAGCCATTCATATCTGCTAAGATTGCCTTGATTTGTTCGCATCGACCATTCAAGATTTGGAGAGCATATGATCAAAAAAACCCTGCTGCTGATCGTTGTCGTCGTCGCCGCCATCCTCGGCTATGCCACCACCAAGCCCGACACCTTCAGTGTCCAGCGCGAAATCACCATCAAGGCCCCGCCCGAGAAAATCGCCGCCCTGATCACGGACTTCCACTACTGGGCCGCCTGGTCGCCGTGGGAAAAGCTCGATCCGGCCATGCGCCGCACGTTTACGGGTCCGGCCAATGGCCTGGGCGCGCAATATGCGTGGACGGGAAATGACAAGGTGGGTGCCGGCCGCATGGAAATCACGGAAGCGGCCCAGCCCGAACGCACCGTCATCAAGCTGGACTTCCTCAAGCCGTTTGAAAGCCATAACACCACCACCTTTACCATGGCGCCCGAAGGCGATGGCACCAAGGTGAACTGGACCATGACGGGCCCCAGCCCTTACGTCAGCAAGGTCATGACGGTGTTCGTCAGCATGGATACCATGATAGGCAAGGATTTTGAAAAAGGCTTGAACAACCTGAAGGCGGCGGCGGAACGCTAAGCCCGCTCACCGCCACCAGACACAGGGCCCGCGCGGCCCTGTTTTAGTTGGCGCCGCCCCTTGCGGGGGGCATGCTTAGAACTGCTCGATCCAGGCCGCCAGGTGGTCTGGCGTGAGCGCCGGTTCAGCCTGCACCACCTTGCCTTGCAAGCCTTGCTCCGTCTTGCTGAGCTGCAAGGACCAGCCGCGCCGCGCCAGCCACAGCAAGCTGGCCAGCCAGAACGAGTGGATGGGCGAGACGGGCATGGTGGTCGGCGTTTCCAGGAATTCCGTCAGCAGCCGGCCATCGAGAAACAGCGCCGTGCCGCCCTGGTTTTGCAGCGCCGCGCCGAATACGGGCAGCAGCATGTCGATCGTCTGTTCCACGCCGCGCCCCGGATAGTCGCGTTCGAGCGTGTCGAGCTGCTGGCGCACGGCGGCGGCAAAGGCCGTGCCGCGGAATGCTTCCGAGCTGACCAGGTCGGCATAATCCATCAGCAGCCAGTCCGGCTCGGGCGGCGTGACGCCGGCCGTCAGGGCCGCCGACAAATACGCTTCCACGGGCAACTGCTGCTCCGGACCAGCCAGGCTGGCGCACAGGGCGTAGAGGGTGCCGATGCGGTTGGCGACGGCTTGCCGCTGGCGCACCATCAGCTTTTCGCGCAGCAACTGGGCGTGCTCGTTGCGCAAGCGCGCCAGTTCCAGCGCCTGCTTGAGTTCCATGCGCAGGGCCGCGATATCCCACGGCTTCTGGATGTAGCGGTGGATCTGGCCCTGGTTGACGGCTTCCACCGTGTGCTCCAGCTCGGAATATGCGGTGGTCAAAATGCGCACGATGTGCGGATGGCGGTCCCAGGCATACGACAACAGCTCGTTGCCATAAGCGCCGGGCATGCGCTGATCCGACACCAGCACGGCGATGCGGTCGGCCTGCTCGTCGAGGATGCGCTTGCCCTCCTCGACCGAGGTGGCCGTCAGCACGACGGCCAGCGGCGCGATAGCGCGCTGGAAATATTTGAGGGCGTTGGCCTCGTCATCGACATAGAGTATCGTCGGCAAGCCTTGCGCCGGCTCACGCTGAGCCGGTAAACGCAGATTGGCGTCAATCATGCTCGTTCCTTATATGTACTGGAAAATTCAGGGTTACCGTGGTGGAAGTGCCAAACTCGGTGGCGATATCGAGGTTGCCGCCGAACGACTGCATCATGCGGTGACAAAACACCATGCCCCAGCCCTTGCCTTCGCCGCCGCCGGTACTGACGGGGTCGATCAACAGCTGTTCGACGATCTCGGGGGCGATGCCGGCGCCATTGTCGCGCACCATGATGCGGCCGGCGTCGATGCGGATGCCGATCGCCGGATGGGCTTGCTCGCCGGCCGAGCGCAAGGCATTCGCCAGCACGGACGATAAAATCAGCGCAACGCAATTGGGCGACTCGGCAATGGAGAAATCGTCGCCCACTTCGACCGTGATGGCGGCGCGCTGGGCCGTGCTCAAGGGATAGCTGTCGAGCAAGGCGGCCAGCAGCTGGCGCGCGCTGCCGGCGCGGCGTCCGCCCTGCATGCCCGGCCCGGCACTGGCCAGGCGCACCGTGTCGATAAAGCTGGCCAGGACGGACAGGCAATAGCGCGCATTGTCGTGCATCAAGGCGGCTGCTTCGCCGATCTCGGCCTGCGGTGCCGCGTCCGTCTGCGCACGCCGCGCGATGCCGCGCGCAAAATTGGCGATGGCCGCCAGCGGGGTGTTCAATTCATGCGCGAGGAAAGCCAGCGATTCCTCCATCGCCACCAGGCCCTGGCGGCGCGCGGCGCGCTCGCGTCCCGTCTGCACGGCCAGTTGCAGCGCCGTTTGCATGGCGGGCAAGTCGAGCGGCTTTTCCAGCAGGCGGAACACCGCGCCGCCGTTGATCAGTTCGAGCAGCACGTCCTTGTCCGCATACGCGGTCACCAGCATGCAGACGATGTGCGGATAGCGCTGCGCCACTTCCTGCAGCAATTCGCTGCCCAGGCGGTCCGGCATGCGGTAATCGGTGACGAGCACGTCGATCTGGCCGGCGTCGTCTTGCAGCAGAGCGAGCGCCGCATCGACGCTCTGCGCCGTCAGCACGCGGTAGCGTGGCCCGACGGCGCGCTCGAAATACTTGCAGGCGAGCGCTTCATCGTCCACGTACAGCACGCTGGCGCGGCTATCGTTATCCATGCTAGCGGCCCTCCCAATCGGAGCGCTGCAAGTCGAAATTCATGCTGGCCCACACGCCCAGCTCGCTTTCGGCGCTGAGGGTGCCGCCGTGGCGCTCGATCACGCCATAGCTGATGCTCAGGCCCAGGCCCAGGCCCTGCCCCACTTCGCGCGTGGTAAAGAACGGTTCGAACACGCGCGCCAGGTTTTCCGGCGCGATGCCGGGGCCGTTGTCGCGCACGCTGATGCGCAGGCGGTTCTCGTCCCAGTGGGCCGTGATGCGGATCTCGAACGGCGGCGCATTGCCCTTGCGCATGGACAGCACGGCATTGCCCAGCAAGTTGATCAGCACGCCCACGATGGCCGCCTCGTCGCCGCGCACCAAGGTGTCGACGGGCAAGTCGTGGCTGATGCTGACATTTTTCGTTTCATGCCCCACCAGGCGGATGGCCGCGTCGAGCGCGCTGCGGAACTGGAAATGCCCCGTTTCCAGCTGGTTGCCGCTCTTGCGGTAGGCAAAGGTCTTCAAGTCGGACACGATGTGCTGCACGCGCAGCATGCCCTGCTTGGCGTCGGCCAGGCATTCGCTGACCAGTGCGCTTTGCTGGGCGGCCGGGTCTTCGATGGCCACCTCGATGGCCATCATGCAGAAATTCACGGGGTTATTGACTTCATGCAGCATGCCGGCGGCCAGGGTGCCGATGGCGGCCATTTTCTCCTGCTGCAGCATCTGCCCCTTGATATCGGCCAGGCTCTTGTTGGTTTCTTCCAGCTGCGTGTTCTTTTGCGCCACTTCCGCCTTCAGCTGGAACAGCATGAAGCGGGCGCGCTCATTAAAATAGGTAAATACGGCGCTGATGCTGGCCGACATGATGAGGAACAGGCAGTTGACGACAAACGTGCCCGGCAAGTCGAAGCCGCCCGCATGCCAGGCGCAGGCGGCCACGTACAGCAGGCAGGAGATGGCGCCGAAGACCATGTTTTGCCACAGGCCGAACGCCAGCACGATGCCCGACGAATAGATGGCCAGGGTCATGCCCACATAATAGATTGAGGTGGCGCCTTCCGTGACGGCGATCATCCAGGCGATCATGATTTGCGGCAGGATCAGCCAGACAAACGTCAGGCCCTGAATACGGTCTTGCGCCCAGCGCGTGCGCATGGCCAGCACGACGCAAAAGATCAGCACGGACACGACGATGCGCGCGCTGGTAAACGCCGATTGCTTGTCCGGGTACAGGGCCGAATCGAGGCCCATGCCCAGCAGGATCAGCACGATGCCCGTGTACGCCCCGCCGCGGCTGAATTCCAGGCGGAAGTCGCGCAAAACGGCCGTGTAGCCGGCGTGCAGGCCTGGAGTATCCATCAAGGAATGCTCACTTCCGCGAACACATTCACGCCCGTCGCGTCGACATAGATCAGCGGATCCGTTGCGTGCTCTGGCAGCAAGGCCGACAGGCCCTCTTCATTGCGATAGATCAAATGCCACTCCAGCAAATGCTCCATGCCGAACTTGCCCGGATTGTTCGCGTGCACATTGGTGACGAGCAAACGTCCGCCCGGCCCCACGCGCGAGGCGAAGTGCATCAGCAGGCGCGCGCACACCTTGTCGGACAGGTAGTCGAACAGGCCGGCGCAATACACGGCGTCGAAACTGCCGGGCAAGCCCGTGGCGCCCGAGCCATGGCGGCGCTTGAGCAGGTTATGCACGGAATCGTGCACATAGTCGATCTCGACCACGCGCCCCGTGCGCTGCATGATGGTGGTCAGGCGCGCGCGCGTCCAGTCCAGGGTCTCGCTGCTGAAGTCGACCAGCTCGAAGGCCAGCCATTGCGCATCGGGACAGGTTTCCAGGAAACGCTGCACTTCGATGGCCGGGCCGCAGCCCACGTTGAGCACCTTGTAGACGCGCCCGGCAGTGCGCGCCGCGGCCGCCTTCTGCGACAGGAATTCCGTCAGGATATCGATGCGGTTGCGGTGCGCCGTGGCGACAGCCGCCTGCAGGAAGGCCGCATTGACGATCTGAAAATAGGTGCTCGGGCCCTGGCGCGGATCGTCCAGCAGCTGGTTGACCATCTGATAATCGCCCGCATAGCCGAGCGGTTTGGTAAACGTGCGGAAGACGAACGGCGCGCGCAGGATCAATGGATGCAGCGCCGCCTGGGCGAAGGCGCGGTGGGCCGGCGCCCGCTCTTCCTCGACGAGCGAGGCTTCCACCTCGAGCTGGCGCAGGTACAGCTGGGTTTGCTCCATCAGCGGCAAGGCCAGTTCATCGAAGATATCGGGGCGCAGCCGGCCGTTTTCCTTGGGCAGCGAGTCGGACAGGTCGACCTGCTCGACCCAGCGCGCCACTTCCGACAGGAAGGCGCGCATTTCGTTGACGACGATCTGGTAATCGCGGCGGATGCGGAAGCGCTCGCCCCAACCGGCAACAAAGGCGCTGGACTCTTTCAGCACGGCGCCCTTGACGACGACCACGTCGCTCAGCTCGCGCCACTCGTCGATCAGGGTCACGGAAACGATGGCGGTCAGGCCCGTGTTGACGCTGCTGATGACGACGGCCTTGCCCACGTAGGCGTTTTTCGCCCCCATGCGCACCGTCACGTCATTGAGCACCTCGCTGACCTGCACAATCGAGTATGGATTATAGATTTCCATGACCAGCGAATTGCGCTGCAAGTTGAAAATCGTGCCACGCACCGCCTCACCCTGGGTGTTGCGGAAACTGACGACTGGATCGATCTGCGATTGTGAATACACGATTGAGCATTATCAAGTTGCCCGGTTTCCGGCACACCACACGGGTGACGCCAGTTTCCAGGCTGGGTTAAGGCACGGCACACCGGTCGTCTGCCGCCGGCCCCGCCATCAAGATGACGGTATTGCGGCGTCGTTTGACGCCGTGCCGGAGCGCCTCAAAGCGCGTCTGTTCGCTCTCTGATCGAGTGTACTATGGATGTAGCAGAACGGGCAATTGTTCCCTCAGGAACGACTGTCCGTGGCGCTGGCGCGCAACGCCGGCGATCAACCAGCCACGAACAGTGCCAGCGCGTGACGCAATAGTTGCGGCGTTTGCCCCGTCCAGCGCTTGAACGAGCGGCGGAAGTTGGTGGCATCATGAAAGCCAAGGTAGGCGGCCACGGCATCGTTATCGTAGCCATGGGCCTGGAACAGGTAGATGGCCTTGTGTGCGCGCACCTGGTCCAGCTCGGCCTGGAAATGCGTGCCATGGCGCGCCAGGTGGCGTTTCAGGGTGGCGGGACTGACGCCGAATTCCTGCGCCGTGCGCTCCAGGGTCGGCACGCAGCGGATATTGGCCAGCAGGTAGTCGTACAGCGCGCCGAGCAGGCTCGCTGCCGGCACGGGCGCCAGGGCGGCCGCCCGCAAGGCCAGTGCGGCCGCCGTGGCATTGCCGCGCGGCCAGGGCTTGTCGAGCCAGCTGGAATGGATGAGCATGGCGTCGACCTGGCAATCGAAACGCAGCGCCTGGCCCAGGTGCACCTCATGCTGTTCGACGTGGCGGGGCCGCGCGCGGTTGAAGCAGAAGCGCCACGGCAGGGACTGCCCGGCCAGCCAGCGGCACATGGCAGCCAGTGCCGTCATATGCATTTCCACCAAAAAAGGCAGCTGGCTCGGCGCGCCGAATGCATCGACCCAATACAGCACATGCATGTCGCCCGCTTCGCGCAAGCGCGGCTGCAGCAGCGGACACAGCAAGGTATGAAAGCCGCACAGAATGCCCAGGGCCTGGCGCAGATTCTGCGCCTGCAGCAAGGCATGGCTGGCGGCGCCGTAATGGCCGGGCAGCATTTGCTGGCCCAGCATGAAGCTGGTGTCGGCACTGTCCAGGCCGCGCGCCACGTTGGCCAGCAATTGCAGGTATTGCGCCGCGCTGACCTGGCTTTCCTCGGACGGCAGCGCCCCGCCATCGAGACCCGTGCCCTTGAGCAGCGGGGCCACGGCCAGTTCCCGGCTGCGCGCGTAATCGAGCACCAGCGCCGGCTGGTGATGGGCCGCGATGCTGGGGTCGCCTTGCTGGTTCAGCGGCATCAGGCAGGCGCGGCGGAACTGATTCCGGCACCGGAGCGCGGCGTTTCCACGGCCCGGCTCAGCTCGGCCAAGACCACTTCCGGCACGCCATCGGTCAGCGAGCAGGCATGCCGCAGGCTCAGGCGGATTTCGCGGTTATCGTTGGCGTGGTGGCGCATCTGCCCCACCATGGCGCACAGGTGGCGCGCCTTCACGGCCGCATCTTCGCGCGACACGCCCGGCATCAGCACGGCAAAGCGGTCGCCCGCATAGCGGCACAGCAAATCGTCATTGCGCAAGTTCAGCAGCAGCATGTGGCCCACGGCTTGCAGCACGCGGTCGCCTTCGCGGTGGCCGTATTCGCGGTTAATCAGGTGAAAGCTGTCGATATCGAGCAAGACCAGCGCGCAATCGAGGCCGGGACGGCGCTCCTGCTCCAGGCGCATCTGCGTGCGCAGGTAGCTGGCGTCGGCCAGTTGCGTGATGCGGTCGAAGGCGCGGTGGTCGCGGAACAGGCGTTCGCGCTTTTGCAGGTGTTCATTTAACCGGAACTGTTCCTGGCGCCAGTAATACATACCGATCGTCAGCACCAGCATGCCAAACGGAATCAAGGCTTCCAGCCAGTTATCCCACACGGCGCTCTTATCGACGGCAAAGAATTCATCGAGGCAATCGGCCCACGACCCCAGCATGATGGCGCACAGGCCGCCGGCGATCAAACTCGTCACCAGCCCGCGGGGACGGCTGCTGAGGGTAAACAAGAACCAGATGCCCGCCATGACGGCCGTGCCGCCTTCGCAGACGATATCCATCCACTTCCAGATGGCAAACGGTTTAAGGTGCCCCAGTGTGGCATACAGGAACAAGAACAGGGGCAACGCGAGCGCGGCGGCAATCAGGCTGTTACGGTGCAACGGCAGCATGTGGGAAACCTTTAAAAGTGGTGCTGTCGCCACGATAGCGCCCGCCCATGACGGCACGATGACATGCCCCGCGCCCGTGCGGCAGGTGCAAACGGCTCATCATTAGCAGTGCCGCTGGTGCGGATTTGGCAAGCCGCAACCCATGCGCCCCGCGCTGGCAGGTCATTTCAGCTCATGGCAGCGCCATTCCAGCCGGAAAGCGTTCGCATGCCGTTGTTTTCAGGGTGGCAAGCCCTTGCCTGTCACGCAACCGTCATATTTGCTGCCTAGAATCCGCCCGGTTCCTTCCCCCTAACCGAGCTCTTCATGAAAACCATGCACACATCGACTCCCTCCCCGCTGCGCCTCACAGCCCTGGCCCTCGGCATCATGGCCGTCTTCAGCGGCCAAAGCCATGCGCAAGCGCAAGATGCGGACGGCCAGCCGGCCGCCACCGTGGTCGTCAGCGGCCAGCGCGCCAGCCTGCGCAACGCCATCGCCGCGCAAGAGAAAGCCGACAACATCATCAGCGTCATCAGCAGCGACGATATCGGCGGCTTGCCCGATAAGAACGCGGCCGAGGCGCTGGCCCGCTTGCCGGGCGTGTCCGTGCAGCGCGACCAGGGCGAAGGCCGCTACATCACGGTGCGCGGCCTGGGTCCTGACTTGAACGCCGTCACCATCAACGGCGCGCTGGTGCCGTCGCCGGAAGCGGGCCGCCGCGCCGTGGCGCTGGACATCCTGCCAGCCGGCCTGATCCGCACCTTGGAAGTATCGAAGACCTTGCTGCCGGAAATGGACGCCAACTCGCTGGGCGCCACCGTCGAGGTGAAATCGCTGTCCGCCTTCGACTTGCCGGGCAAGCTGCTGTCGGCCAACGTGGGCGCCAGCTACGATGAAAAGACGGGCAAGACCAGCCCCAGCGGCGGCGCCCTGTGGGCCCAGCGCTTCCTCGACGGCAAGCTGGGCGTAGCCGCCGGCCTGAGCGCGGAAAAGCGCTCGTTCGGCTCGGACGACGTGGAAACGGGCGGCGCCTGGAGCAAGGGTAAATTGTCGGGCCTGGAATTGCGCGACTACCTGCCCGTGCGCAAGCGCGGCGCGCTGGCCGTCAACCTCGATTACCGTCCCGAAGCGGGCAACAGCTGGTTCCTGCGCTCCTTCGTCAGCGAATTTTCCGACGATGAAGTGCGCGACCGCCTGACCATCAGCAATATCGCGGGCGGCAGCCTGGCCGAAGGCCAGACGGCCAGCGCGCGCGCCGAGCGCCGCATCCGCCAGCGCAAGTACACGCAGCAAGTGCGCTCCTTAGTCCTGGGCACGCAACAAAAATCGGGCGATTGGACGCTGGACGTGAAAGGCGGCATGAGCCGCGCCACGGAAGACACGCCGGAGTCGCTGAACGATGGCCGTTTCCGCGGCACCAGCAATTTCGCCGGCATCAGCTTCACGGACACGCAGGAACCGAAATTGAGCGGCCCCGCCTCGCTGTACGACCCGGCCAGCTACGCGCTTAACGCCATCACCCTGCAAAAGCGCTACTCGAAGGACAATGAGCACCACGCGCGCATCGACCTGGCGCGCAAGTTCGACATCGCCACCCTGAAATTCGGCGCAAAAGTCAGCCGCCGCGAAAAAACCAATGACACGGATCAATGGGCGTACAACAGCAGCAAGGCTTCCAGCGGCAATTACTGGGGCGCCGGCTCGACCTCGATGAGCAACTTCGTGCAAGGCCACAATCTCGACTACGACCTGGGCAACATCGGCGTGGCGCTGGACCCGGCCCTGATACGCGCCCGGGTCGCGGGACTGGACCGCGCCAAGGCGCGCCTGGCCACGGAATCCATCATCAACGACTACCGCATGCATGAAGACATCAACGCCATGTATGTGCAGAACAGCTATGACTTCGACGCCTGGCACATCCTGGGCGGCGTGCGCGCCGAGCGCACCAGCTTTGAGGCGGCCGGCTCGCAAGTGGACAGCGCCGGCGTCGCCACGGCCTTGACGCGCGAACGCTCGTACACCAACTGGCTGCCAAACCTGCAAACCCGTTATGACCTGGATCAAAAGACCAGCGTGCGGGCCGCCTGGACGCAAGCTGTGGTACGCGCCAACTTCAGCCAGCTGGCGCCCGGCATCAGCCTGGCCAGCAACACGGAAGCCGTGATCGGCAACCCGGACTTGAAGCCGCTGAAGGCGAACAACCTGGACCTGGGCATCGAAAGAGTCCTGGGCAACGACGGCGTGATGTCGGCCTACGGCTTCTACAAGGACATCAAGAATTTTACCTACACGACGAACCTGGCCGGCACGGGCCAGTGGGCAGGCTACACGACGGCAACTTCGTATGCGAATGGCGACGCGGCCAAAGTAAAGGGCATCGAACTGGCCTACATGCAGCCGCTGCGCATGCTGCCGGCGCCATTCAATAAATTCCTCGTCGGCGTCAACGGCACCCTGAGCACCTCGAGCGCGCAAATCGGCCGCTTCGACAAGGCCAGCAACAAGCAGCTGAACCGCGACATCCGCCTGCCGGGCCAGTCGAACCAGGTGATGAACTTGATGCTGGGCTATGAAACGGGCCCGGTCAGCGCCCGCCTGGCCCTCAACTACAAGTCGCCGTATCTGCTGGAAATGGGCGGCGACATCCTGGACCAAAGCCAGGACCATATCGTCGCCAGCCAGAAGCAGCTCGATTTCTCGCTGTCGTACCAGATCAATAAACAGTTCCAGCTGATGTTCGAGGCGGCTAACCTGAACAACGAGAAATACTATGTCTACCAGGGCACGAAGCAATACAACGTGCAGAACGAACAATATGGCCGCACCTTTAAGGTGAGCCTGAAAGCCAGCGCCTTCTGATGATGATCTCCAATAACATGAAAAAAACCGTACTCTGCAGCGCTTTGCTGGCTGCCTTTTGCATCATGGGCACGGCACAGGCCGCACCTGCCCAAGCTGTCCCCTCCTTCACGCAGGAAGCGGAAGAACTGGCGCGCCTGCCCGGCGGCGGCTGGCTGACCCTGGACAAGCACGGCTTGCGCCTGTTCGATCCTGCGGGCAAGGAACAGGACCGCATCGCCGTGCGCGCCAAGCAGCTCGACACGCGCATCGACGGCAACAAGGTGCTGGCCGTGTTCCTGGAAGCGGACACGCAGCGCCCCCTGCCCGTATCCGTCGATGTGCAAGCCGGCAAGCTGGTCAAGCTGGCGCCGTTCCCCATCCCGACCTTTTCCGTGGAAGCGTCGTGCCTGTACCGCGACGCGCAGCAGCTAACCCATCTGTTCTTGATCGGCAAGGATGGGCAAGCGGAACAGTGGGTGATGCAGGGAGAACAGCGCAGCCTGGTGCGTAAACTGGCTTTGCCGCCGCACGCGAAACATTGCCGGGTCGACGATGGCGCCCAGCGCCTGCTGGTAAGCGAGGCCAACATGGGCGTGTGGGCGTATGACGCCGAGTCGGAAGGCATGGGCAAGCGCGAAGTGGTCGCCCTGCGCAAGCCGTACGGCCAGCTGGACGGCGGCGCCGGTGCGCTGGCAGTGCTGCCAGGCGGGGTGGCAGTACTCGACGGCAAGGCGGAAAAGCTGCACCTGTTTGCCCATCAGGGGAGTCAATGGACGGCCATGCCGCCGCAAGCCGTCGCCTTGAACGTGCGCAAAGGCGACAGCCAGCTGGCCCTCAATGGAAATTCGTTGATGTTACGCGGCAAGAATGGTTGGCAGGCGCGGCCCTTGAAATGGGCTGGCCAGGCGGAAACGCAGCCTGCGGTGGCCATCATCGCCCCGCAAGCGCAGACGGAACCGATGGCGCGCCAGGGCGACGCGGCCGACGATCCTGCCATCTGGCTGTCCAGCAACCCCGCCAACGCACGCATCCTCGGCACCAACAAGAAACAGGGTTTATTGGTCTACGACCTGCAAGGCAAGCAGACACAGCTGCTGGAAGTGGGCCGCCTGAACAACGTCGACGTGCGGCAGAACATCAGTCTTGGCGGCAGCAAGGTCGACCTGGCCGTGGCTACCCAGCGCGACGACAACAGCATGATGCTGTTCACCATCAATGCCGAAGGTGTCGTGGCGGAAGCGGGCCGTTTTCCTACCGGCCTGAAAAGCATCTATGGCATGTGTTTGTACCAGCCGGCCGGCGGCGGCGTGGAAGCGTTCATCAACGACAAGGACGGCACCTTCCAGCAGTACAGCATCGGCCTGGAAGGCAACAAATTCAGCGCCACCCTCTTACGCAGCTTCAAGGTGGCCACCCAACCGGAAGGCTGCGTGGCAGACGATGCCAACGCCCGCCTGTTCCTGGGCGAGGAAACGCGCGGCATCTGGACCACCTCGGCCGACGCCGCCAAGCCGGGCGCCCTCACCATGGTCTTGCCCGTGGGCGCGAACCTGACGGCCGACGTGGAAGGCATGGCCATCTACCGCCAGCCTGGCGCCAAAGCCAACACGGGCTACCTGATCGTCTCCAGCCAGGGCGACAGCAGCTACGTGGTGCTCGACGCGCAAGCGCCCTACAAGGTGCGCGGGCGCTTCAAGGTGGGTTTCAACTTGCCCGCCGGCATAGACGGCACCTCGGAAACGGACGGCCTCGACGTCACCTCCGCCAACCTGGGCGGCGCGTATGCGCAAGGCATGCTGGTGATCCAGGACGGCTACAAGCGCTTGCCGGACGGACCGCAGAACTTCAAGTATGTGGCGTGGGGGGATGTGGCGAAGGCATTGAAGCTGGAATAATCAGGCGGAGCCGACCCGGCCGGGGGAATGCGCCCTAATGGGGCGCATTCCGTTCCCGAGAAGCCCGGCCCCGATACTATCTGCGCGGCATATCGATATGAAATGGCAGGCGCTTGCCGCACAAGTCCACCATGCCCGACACGGCTAGTCGATCCGCCGACAATTCAATGATGTTGACAGCCGACACGTCACCATATTCCATCATATAGATACCCGATTCCTCCGCCTCGGGATGCATATCCAGCATCCCGATCGAAAACGCTCCGCCCTGCCCTTCCGGTATGCGCAAGCCATGCAGGAAAAAGGCCGGCGGATACAGTGCCCACGACCATTCCGCATCCTCCGGCTCGGTCAAGCGCATAAACACCTCATCGTCGCCATGGATATCGATATTCAGCTCCAGCATACCGCTGCCATGAGCTTCCAGACTAATGTTTGATTTCGCTACATTCACTTCAAAATTGGTGTTGCCGATACTAAAAACAGTCATTCAATACTTCTCCTGAGTTACAAGCAAATAGACGGTGCGATAAACAGCAAGAAATGCAGGATTGCCGTGTCTTCACCATATTAATTTAACTATTATCAATGCGCACAGCAATGACATTAAAATTTATCGCCTTTAATAATATCAATGAATACAAGAAATGGCCGTTTACTCTGCAAAACAGGTAAAACTTGTAATGTCCGCTTGCGCCCCAACGCGGACACTTAAACACACTTGAAACTCAAACATTTTGGGTTGATTTGAATCTTGCTATAGTCTACAAGAGAGTTGCCAGGCTGTTTAAGGGCGGATAGACGGCTCTGTTTTTCTGGAAAATGAACGCGTATTACGCAATATTCTGCGTAAATTTGCCTATTGCGTGGCAATAGGCAGTGTGACCACGTGGCAGCGAGCTACGAGCTAGATAGTAACCAGCTCCGCGATTTTCCCCGCAACCACCGCCATTGAATCTTCTGCAGTATCGAGGCCGCTGCGAGAGGCAAGTAAGGGGCTGATATCGCGAAGAGCTAAATAGGTCGTATTATGTACAATGGGTACAAGCTGGTTGCCCGCCAAGAGCGCTGAAAGCTCTTTATCGGCGACGCCTTCTTTTGGAAGACGAGCCAGCAGCGCAGGAGTCACCAGCACAAGCCCGATTCGAGAATTAGCTAAGCCCTTGTCGATGGCGCGCATCATCGGCACTCCAAGTCCCAGATCCTTCTCGCTGAACCAAACTTTGACACCAGCAGCCACGAGCAAATCGTGCAACTCTTTTGCAGGCCCCTGTCGATCATCCCACGCATGACAAAGGAAGACATCACGAAGGTCAGGTTGCGCTTCTGCCCGCGTCTCAACTGTCTCGCGGATTGGTGTGAGCGACTGTACTTGAGCAGGCGTGTAGAACATAGATGAGCCCGCTTTCGACCACCTCGGCCTTGAACCGCTGCTGGACCTACTGCTGCTACCACCGCTGGTGCTATAGCCAGCCCCGCTGCTGCCCGATGGAGAGTAGGACGAACTGCTGCCACTGTAGCCGTATCCGGTACGGTAACGGCATGCAGGGCATTCAGCGGCGGCCGCCGCTGAGCTATGTCCGCGTACTGGAGCTGTGCATCTAGCCATTTTGTAATCCTTCTATTTGTAATCGCTTATTTAACTGAATGGTTAGGAGCCCATTCGCCCTAAAATACGACCGAGAAATATTGTTAATGTATTATTTTTAAATGTGACTAGGCGCAATTAATCGGTCGCAGCCTATAGTATCAAATTTCTAACTTGGAAAACTCACACATTCTCCCGGCGACACGAATGTCTGTTACTGGCCGATTGCCGACTCTTTTAGTCGAAATGCCGATTAACATTAATCAGTCTTTAATGTGCTAATGGTAAAGACTGTTCGATTAGGAGCGGCTGCTCCCGATCATTAGTAAACAATTTTACAACTGTAGCGTATTTTGCAACATGATATAGAAAAAGAAGCCGCGATGCACCAGTCATGTCAGCAACTACCTCGTTAAATTTCCTCGGCTTACCAATCTGCCAGCGACTGCCAGCCTCAGGCATATTAGAATACCGTCCCATGACCTCCCCCGCCTCGACCTCCGCCCTCCCCGACAGCATCCTGCTCCCTTCCCTGGCCGTCTTGGGAGGGCAGATTTCCGTCAATCTGGGGGCGGCGATTGCGAAGAATCTGTTTCCTGTCATTGGCGTGGAAGGGATTACGGCGTACCGGGTGGGGTTTTCTGCGCTGATCCTGCTGGCGATCTTCCGGCCGTGGCGCTATCGGCTGACGCGCAAGGATGTGCTGAACTTGCTGGTCTATGGTTCCGTTCTGGGGTTGATGAACTTGCTGATTTACCGGGCGTTTGCGCTGATACCGATCGGTATCGCCGTCGCCATCGAGGTAACAGGGCCGCTGGCGGTGGCCATGCTGTCGTCGCGCCGTCCGCGCGATTTGCTGGCGGTGGCGTGCGCCGTGTTCGGCTTGTATTTACTGTTACCGCTGCAAGGCAGTCCGGGCAGCCTGGACCCCGTCGGCGTGGCGTATGCGCTGGGAGCGGCGCTGTGCTGGGCGCTGTATATCATCTTCGGCAAGCGCGCCTCTACCTTGCAAGGCGGACAAGCCGTAGCCTGGGGCATGACGGTGGCGGCCATGGTGACGGTGCCCATCGGCGTCGCGTATTCGGGCTCGGCCCTGCTGGCGCCATCGATTGCCTTGATGGGCCTGGCCATTGCCATGCTGTCCAGCGCCCTGCCGTATTCACTGGAAATCTTTGCCTTGCGCCGCTTGCCGCAAGGCGTGTTCGGCATGTTCAGCAGCGCGGCGCCCGCCGTCAGCGCGCTGGCCGCCATGGCCGTACTGGGAGAGTTGCTGAGCCTGACCCAGTGGCTGGCCATCGCCTGCATCGTGTTTGCATCGGCCATGGCGGCGCTCGGCGCACAGGGTGGCAAGCGCTAGCGGCATTCAGGCCATCCCGTATCGATTCCTGCGCGCTTCCTGCAGCTATTCCTGCGCTGCTGCCTGGCATCGCTTCGCCGCTGACGGACAGGTTTTGATGCCCGCCTGTAAAATACATCATTGCTTGCCATATCGTGCACTTCCGCCTCACCGATGACCTATCCATTTCTTTTTCGCTGGTTCTCCCCTCTCGCCGCCGCAGCCATGCTGCTGGCGCCAGTCGTCACCGCACAGGCGGCCGCTCCTGCCGCACTCACGGGCAACGCCGAAGCGGGCAAGGCGGCCTTTCGCAAGTGTGCCTCTTGCCACCAGGTGGGGCCATCGGCGCGCGGCGGCTTCGGCCCCAAGCTGACGGGCGTGATCGGCCGCAAGGCCGGCTCCACCACCGACTATAAATACTCGGCGGCCATGAAAAACACGAATATCGTCTGGACCGAGCAAAACCTGGCCGGCTTCCTGAAAGCACCGAGCGACTTCATTCCCGGCAACAACATGCGCTTCTGGGGCATCGGCAACGCCCAGCAAGTGGCCGATCTGCTCGCCTATCTGCGCACGCAGTAAGCGCATGCAATAAGCACATGCAATAACGTCAGCGTCCAAGCTGGCCGAGCGCCAGTCTGGACGCAGACTGGCACATGCACGCGCACAAGGCGGCATCAAGCCCGTGACGCCAGATCAAATTCCCAGCGCTTGCGGCACGCCCTTGCGCTTCTTCTGCGCCGCCTCCTAGTCGCGCAGACGACTCTAGGGCTTGGCTGGCAGCTTGCGCACGCACAGATAGATGGAATACAGCGCCGCCAGTCCCACCAGCACGTACACGCCGCGCGACGCCGTCGACATGGCACCGAGGATGCGGGCCACGATATCGATATCGAACAAGCCCACCAGCGCCCAGTTCAAGCCGCCCACGATCAAGAGGATCATCGAGATCCAGTCCACCACGTTCAGGCGCTTGGCCGTCATTTCCTCCTTTGCCGCACCGTCCGATCCTGCCTGGATATTCGCCATGTCAGCCTCCTGTGAATATAAGAAGAGAAAGACCCGCCGCCGGGTCCGTGCAAGGAACAGTGTAGGCGCGGCACCGCCATGCGCCAGTCGGACAATGCCGGGTATGGAGGTAGGATGCGTCTGCAATACGGCGGGTGATTTTATCTGGCAACATGCCATGCCGCTGTTGCTAAACAGGCAGTGACTAATTCCAATATGGAAATATTTGTAGATTACCTAGTACCGCGCTGCTACACTCATTTCACCCCGGCAACTTCAGGGGAGAAGCGCCGCGTCATGCCGCAGGCATGGGAACCGGCCACCATGGGACAACAGCTGAGGGGACATGAATATTTCAAACATACGTATCGGTGTGCGCCTGACCACAGGCTTTTTGCTCACTTCGCTGTTACTGGCCGTGGTGGTGGTCATCAGCACGTGGCAGCTGTCGGCGGTAAGCGGCGAAATCGATAGCAGCGTGAACCAGCGCTATGCGCGCATCGCGCAATTGCAGGCCACGCGCAACAGCATGCAGGAACAGCCGGCCCTGCGCGAACTCGACCAGCAGATCGCCACGCAGTCGACGCAGATGCGCACGGCGGCCGACGCGGCCATGGCCCGCGCGCACGATACCAGCGTGCTGATCATTGCGCTGGGCCTGGTCGGCGGCGTGTTGAGCCTGGTGACGGCCTGGTTCATCAGCAGCGGCATCGTGCGTCCCTTGCGGCATGCCGTCAAAGTGGCGCGCAAGGTGGCTGGCGGCGACTTGAGCGAACATATCCGCGTCGATTCCCGCGATGAAGTGGGGCAACTGCTGCAAGCCCTGAAAGACATGAATGCCAGCTTGATCACGATCGTGGGCGAGGTGCGTGGCGGCACGCACGAGATCGCGGGCGCCTCGGGAGAAATTGCCGCCGGCAACCTGGACTTGTCGCAGCGCACGCAGGCGCAAGCCAGCTCGCTGGAGCGCACGGCCGCCTCGATGGACGAGCTGACTGGCACCGTCAAGCAAAATGCCGATAACGCACGGCAAGCCAATCAGCTGGCACAATCGGCCGCCGCCGTGGCAGGCAAAGGGGGGACGGTGGTGGCGCAAGTGGTCGATACCATGAGCTCGATCAACGCCTCCTCGAAAAAGATCGTTGACATCATCGGGGTCATCGACGCCATCGCCTTCCAGACGAATATCCTGGCCCTGAATGCCGCCGTGGAAGCGGCGCGGGCCGGAGAACAGGGGCGCGGTTTTGCCGTCGTGGCCGCTGAAGTGCGCACCCTGGCCCAGCGTTCTGCCGGCGCGGCAAAAGAAATCAAGCAACTGATCGGCGACTCCGTCGAGCGGGTCGACGCAGGCGCCCGCCTGGTCGACACGGCCGGCGCCACCATGCGCGAGATCGTGGCCAGCGTGCACCGCGTTACGGACATCATGGGCGAGATCAGCATGGCCAGCGGCGAGCAATTGTCCGGCATCGAACAAGTCAATGCCGCCATCGTGCAGATGGAACAGGTGACGCAGCAAAATGCGGCCCTGGTGGAGCAGGCATCGACGGCGGCTGCCAGCATGCAGCAGCGCGCCACGCTACTGTCAGGCACGGTGGGCATCTTCAAGCTGAGCCGTGACCAGTTACCTGTCCAGGCCGCGCACGGCATCAGCTTGGTGGACGGACAGGCTGCGCACGCCATTTCCGCGCCGGCAAACCTGTCTGCCACAAGCGTTAGAGTGCGGCTGAAAGCCTGAGTTCCCCCGTCATCGCAGCGCCGCCATAGAATCGCTACAGCTGCTTGTACATGATGGTGGTGGCGTCCAGCCGGTCGCCGGCCGGCGCCAGCGCATAGCCGGGGATGCTGCCGGCCACCACATAGCCGAGCGACAAGTACAGCGGTTCCGCGTGGTCGCTGCTGCGCGTGTCCAGGCTCAGCAGGCTGCGCGGCAAGAGGCGCGCCTGTTCTTCCAGCGCCTGCATCAGCTGGCGCGCAAGGCCGCGCCGGCGGAAAGCGGGCGCGACCAGCAGCTTGCGCACTTCGGCCCGGTGTGCCTGGTTGGGATTGGTATCCCAGTCCAGCTGCACGGCGCCCGCCACCTGCCCGTCCACCTCGGCCACCAGCAACAGGCGCACGCCGCGCGTGACGGCCGGCAAGACGTTATCCGTCCAGAACGCCTGGCTGGCCGCCGTGTCGAAGGGCAAGATAAAACCGATGCTGGCGCCGTCGTGCACGCAGTCCTGCAGCAAGGCCCCCAGTTCCGGCAAGCGGTCACGTACATCGGTGGATGAAAAATGGCGTAGCGATACGGGCATGGCGACCTCAGACAAGAAAGAGAAAATAGCGGGCGCCGCTGTCCGGCGGCGTCGTAAACGCGCTGGGGCCATGCAGCTGGTAGCGCAGGCAGTCGCCGGCCAGCAAGTCGTGGGAGCGGCCGTCGACGGTCACGTTCAGCTTGCCTTGCTGCAGCAACAGATGATGTTCCATGCCGGGCCGGGGCGAGGCCGCGTAGGCGATCGTCACGCCAGCGCCCAGCTCGCATTCGAGCGCTTCGCCAGCCAGCGCCCGCGACGGGGGCGAAACGGAGCGGCGGATAAAGCCCGTGTCCGGGTCGCTCCACACGCTTTGCTCGGCCCGCCGCAGCATGGGGGGAAAGTCGTCTTCCACCATGCGCAGCAGGCGCGACATGGCCAAGCCATACGCGGCGCACAGCTTGCCCAGCACGCTTGTAGTCGGACTGACTTCGCCATTTTCCAGGCGTGACAGGGTGGCGCGGCTGACCTGGCTGGCACTGGCCAGCTGGTCCAGCGACCAACCCCGCTCCACACGCAACTGCTTTAAACGTGCCGCCAGCCGCTGTTCCGTATCGCTTTCTACAAATGTTGAATTTTCCATATCTGAGAATTTATTCCCAATATGGAAAACAGTCAAGCTGTTTGCCTGCTCCCGCTAGCCCGCCATGCGTGTGGCGTGGCGGCACAGCTCCAGGAAGCCGGCCAGGCGCGGGGAAAGGATTTTCCTGGACTGGCGGATCAGATAGAAATTACGCTCCAGCGGCGGCAGCATGGTTTCCAGTTCTACCAGTTGCCCGCTGGCCAGCAAATCGGCCACGACGACGCGCGACAGGCAGGCGATGCCCAGCCCCGCCGCCGCGCCATATTTGATAGCTTCCGAATTGCTGAACTCGCCCGCGGCGCGCAGATAGTGCAGATACGGCACCAGCGCCTGCTCGACGGCTTCGCGCGTCCCCGAACCCGCTTCGCGCAACAGCCAGCCCGCCTGGTTCAGCTCCGTAAAGCTGAGCAGATGGCGCAATTGCGCCAGCGGATGCGTGGGCGCGGCCACGATCAGCATCTGGTCCGTCAGCCACGGTTCCACCAGCAAGCCCGCTTCGTGGCACGGCCCTTCGATCAGGCCGATATCGACACGGAACTCCGCCACGGCGGCGGCGATGTCGGCCGTATTGGCAATCGTCACTTGCGGAATGCTGCGCCCGTATTGCTGCGCCGCCAGCGCCAGTATCTGCGGCAGCAAATAGATGCCGATGGTGGTGCTGGCGCCGATCTGCAGGCTGACGGGCACGGACGGGTCGGCGCCCGCGAACTGGCGCTCGATGCTGGCAGCTCCGTCGCGCATCTGCCGCGCCTGCGGCAACAGCAGGCGGCCATTGTCGTTGAGCAGCAGACGCTTGCCCACACGGTCAAACAGTTGCGCCCCCAACAAGGCTTCCAGTTCATTCAGGGCCGCGCTGGTGGCCGATTGCGACAGCGCAATCAACTCACCGGCCGCACTGGTGCTGCCCGTATCCGCCACGGCGAGGAAAATCTGCAGTTGCCGCAAGGTCAACGCCATTTTATCTACCTATCCAATCGGTTAAAGATACAAAAACAATCCGTTTTACCATTTAATCGACGAACTGTACAGTCATGCCATACGAACCAGGAACCACGGAGTACGGTATGTCATCCCTCTCAACAAGCAACACAACAAGTTTCAGCAACCGCTATGGCCGCCTTCTCCCCGGCCTGCTGCTCAGCGGCGTGATCGCCTGGGGCGCCATTCAACTGGGCAAGCTGGAATGGATGCAAAGCCACGGCATGAGCGCCCTGACCCTGGCCATCATGCTGGGCATTGTGCTCGGCAATAGCGTGTATGGCCGCCTGGCGCCCACCTGCGGCGCGGGCGTGACCTTTTCCAAACAGACATTATTACGGCTCGGCATCATCCTGTATGGCTTTCGTTTGACCTTCCAGGATATCGGTCAGGTGGGCCTGGCCGGCATCGCCATCGACGCGCTGGTGCTGGCGTCCACGTTTGGCCTGGCCATGTTCCTCGGCACCAAGGTATTCAAGCTGGAACGCAACAGCGCCATCCTGATCGGCGCGGGCAGCTCGATCTGCGGCGCGGCGGCCGTGATGGCGACCGAGCCCGTCGTCAAGGGTCGCAGCGAAGATGTCACCGTGGCCGTCTCGACCGTCGTGGTCTTCGGCACCATCGCCATCTTTTTGTATCCCTTGCTGTACCAGCTGAATCAAGGCTGGCATGTGCTGGCGGCAACACCATCCGCCTTTGGCGTGTACATCGGCTCGACCGTGCATGAAGTGGCGCAGGTGGTGGCGGCCGGAAAGTCGATCGGGCAGGAAGCGGCGAATGCGGCCGTGATCGCCAAGATGGTGCGCGTGATGATGCTGGCCCCCTTCCTCGTCATCCTGTCGGCGGTGCTGGCGCGCGGCAAGGCCAAAGGTGGCAACAGCGGCCACGACAAGGCGGCCAAGCTGGCCATCCCCTGGTTCGCTTTCATCTTTATCGGCGTGGTGGCATTCAATTCGCTGGGCCTGCTGCCAGCGGGAACAGTCGCCACCATCACCGAGCTCGACACAGTCTTGCTGGCCATGGCCATGGCTGCCCTCGGCTTGACGACGCACATGTCGGCCATCCGCCGCGCCGGCATCAAGCCCCTGCTGCTGGCCGGCCTGCTGTTCTGCTGGCTCATCGCCGGTGGCGCCGCCATCAACCATGTGGTCGCCAGCCTGTTTGCTTAAGGCGCAGCTTGATACAAGCGGGGGCCGCTGACGCGGGAGTCTAAAACTTCGTACAATATACGTGTTTTGACTCTCAATCCGGCTTCGGCCCCACCCAGGAACACCCATGCATCTCTCGAACTGGCTGCTTTTCTGCAGCGTCGCCCTGCTCGTCACGTTTTCTCCCGGTCCGGCCGTCTTGCTGGCCATCTCGAACGCCATCGCCGTCGGCCCGCGCCGCGCAATGATCAGCAGCATGGGCAATGGTTTTGGCTTGTTTATCATTTCCGGCGTGGCCATGGCCGGCATGGGCGTCGTGCTGGCCACCTCGGCCACGGCCTTCATGCTGCTGAAACTGGCTGGCGCCCTGTATCTGGTGTACTTGGGCATCAAGCAATGGCGCAGCAAGACCAGCGTCGTGGCCGATGCGCCCGTGGTGACCGGCACGGCGAATCCTAACTCGTTCTGGAAACTCTTCCGCCAGGGCTTGACTGTCGCGCTGACCAATCCGAAAGCGATCCTGTTCTTCTCGGCACTGTTCCCGCAATTCATCACCCCGGGCGAACCGGTGGCCATCCAGTTCACCGTGCTGACGACCTCGTTTGTCGCCTGCGCCATGCTGGCCCACCTGTTCTACGCCAACCTGGCGCGCCTGCTGAAAACCCAGCTGGCCACACCGGGCCGCGCCAAGCTGTTCAACCGTATCACGGGCGGCGCCTTCGTCTTGCTGGGCCTGAGCCTGCTGCGCCTGCGCGCCAAGGCGGCGTAACTAGTTTTTTTCCGTCAAAAACGCCTCGATGCTGGCCGCCAGGGCCAGCGGTGTTTCATTCATCGGATAGTGTCCCGTATTGCCCAGCACCTCCAGCCGGGCTTGCGGGTACCACCACAGATACGTGCGACGCATCAGGGCCGCGTCGAAACGGGGGTCATGTTCCCCCACCAGCGCCAGCAACGGCAATTCCACGCGCGCCGCCTTGATTTCTTCACTGAAATCCGTCTCGCTCCACGCGAGGAAATACGCGGCAAACGCGGCTGGATCCGAACTTTCCCACGAATACTGTGCCTTCCAGTCCAGCCAGGTGGCTGGCAAGCGCCCGCCCGTGCTGCGGTCGATGATGGCGCGCCGCGCCGCCACGCTATCGGCGGCCGCGAGAAACGTCGCGCGGGCGGCCGCATCGAAGGCCACGCCGCAGCAGGGCACGGGCGCCACGGCCACCAGTTTGCGCAGGCGCAAGGGGGCCAGCAAGGCCAGCCGTTCCAGCGCCATGCCCCCCATGGAGTGGCCTACCACGCTGAAAGTGGCAAAGCCGAGCGCATCGGCCAGCGCCAGCGCGTCGCGGGCGACCTCGTCCATCGAATACTCACCCTCTGCGCCACGCATGCCGCCATAGCCGCGATTGTCCATGAAGACATAGCTGAAAGCGCCGCCGTCGAGACCCGCTTCCATCGGGGAAAAAGCGTTGGCGTCGCCAAACCAGCCGTGCAGGACGATGACGGCGTGGGGACCATGGCCCACGCGATGACAGGTATTGTGCATGTTCACTCCGGAAAAAGAGTGTGATGGTAAGCGGACAGCAAGCGACCCGCTTTCGATGCCAGGTCAACTACTGTAGAGTATGGGCCATGGATGATTTTTATACGGAAGTACCGCGCCCATTGATCGCCACGGCACGCGACTATGCTTCTGGCGCAATGTTCCCCAGCCACAGCCATGCGCGTGGGCAATTTGCGTATGCGGCACGCGGTGTCATCAGCGTGCACACGCAGCAAGGCAACTGGCTGGTGCCGCCGCAACGCGCTTGCTGGGTACCTGCCCAGCTATCCCACGGCATGCGCATGCATGGCGCCGTGACCATGCACAACGTGTTTATCGACGCACCGGCCATTGCAGGGATGGGCTTGCCGTCACACTGCCAGGTACTGGACGCTTCGCCGCTGCTGCGCCAGCTGCTGGCCGAGGCCGTGACGGTCGATGGCTTGTATGCGGAACAATCGCGGGCCGGACGACTGATGGCCTTGCTGCTCGATGAAATTGCCGCTGCCAGACCATTGCCCCTGAGCGCGCCCCTGCCGCAGGAGCCCCGGCTGGCGCGGCTGTGCATGGACTTGCTGCGGCAACCGAGCCTGGACAGCAGCCTGGATGCGATGGCGGCGCAGGCCGGCATGAGCCGGCGCACCTTTACGCGGCAATTCCGCGCCCAGACGGGGCTGGCCTTTGCCCAGTGGCGCCAGCAAGCGTGCCTGCTGGCCGCCATCACGCGGCTGGCGGACGGGCAAACCGTCACCCGCGTGGCGCTCGACCTCGGCTATGCCAGCCCCAGCGCCTTCACGGCCGCGTTCCGCCGCGTGCTGGGCCAGGCACCCAGCGATTATTTAGCCTAGGAAATGATGGCGGCGATGCGCTGCGACAATGCCTGCGCCAGTTTCTGCACATGGTAGCCATCGACAAAACCGTGGTGGGCTTGTGCGGAAAACGGTATGCGCATGCGGCCATCCGCCTGCGCGGGGCCGAACTTGCCCCAGGTAAAGGTCGGGATGTCGGCATCGCGGTGACGGTGGATCGGGTGTTCGATGGCCGCCAGTTCCAGCCACGGCAGGCAAGTGATGAAGATATTGTTGCGCTGCTCGCGCTCGCTTTCGCCCTCGCCCGTATTGATCAGCGCGGAACTGGCTTCGGCAATGCGCTTGGCTTCCAGGCTGCGCGCGATGAACAGGTCGAGCTGGTCCGTCATCGCGAAACGCGTGTAATTGAGGTTTTCATCGCCGTTGATGACGGTATAGGAAGCGGGAAAATCGTCGATCCTGATCACTTCACTCTGATAGATGCGGTACATGAAGTTGTCGATGTCCCTGACCGTATTGAGCAGGCAAAACAGGAAAAAGTGAAACACGGGAATTTTCCGTTCCCTGCACCAGGGCCGGAAATCCGGCACGTCCAGCTGGAAATTGATGTTGACGAGGGGATTGTCAAACGCCCGGAACAAGTCATAGCGGTCGCGCCGCTTTTCAAAATTTTTCATGCGGCGAGTGTAGACGATGGGGGGGCTGGCGGGCAAGTCATGCCTTAGGCGCATGGAATGTTTTTTTAATATTCGTTATTCGACAGTAAATACGTTTTCATTCTTTATCTGAATTTGGCCGCCGACCGGGATAAGCCGGTCGCAAGCCTCCCCGTATCGGGAGGCTTATTTCCGCCGGAATTACTGCGCTTGATTAATCTCGTCGTCTATCATATTGGCGAACAGGTCGAAACTCAGGATACCCGTGCCGATGCATGAAAACACTGTCGTACCCGCCGCATCCTTGATCGTCAATCTCTCGGTCCAGTCATTCTGATTCATGCACTTGAGGCTGGCGCCAGGCCAGGTGACGCCCTCCACATGCAAGCCCTGCGCCGACAAGGCCAGTTCCTGTGTCTTGACATTCAGGAAATTACCGAACAAGCGTTTCTTGTATACCTCGCCGCTGCTGATATAGCGGAAAGTCACGCGCTCGCCGTCCGCCAGCTTCTGCTGCAAGACGGGCATGCGGTATTCCAGGTAACGGGAGCGAAATTCGTCCATGAACTCGTCAAAGCGCTTGAGTTCTCCGGTAGCCCATATCCAGGGCTGGTCGGCGCCCGTGCGGTAGGCAAGGTTATTGATCATGCCGGTCATGGCGGTGGAACCGCCAGCAAACAGATACAGGTCTTCGATATCGGCAAAGGCGGCGTAACTGCGAATGCCGTTCAATTCATGCACCACACCTTCTTCATGCAATTCAAAACGGCTTTTCCGCCGCTTGAGCATTACCGCGCGCATGACCAGTACCAGCACGGCGAGCAGCAATAGAAAAGCCGCCGTACCATACAAAATAGTCAAATTGCTGTGCGTACCCAGCTTGGCGCCGTTACGCAAGGTCATGGCCTGCGTATCGGTCAGTGTTTTCTGAGGTATGGTCGTGCTCAGGTACAAGACAAAACCTGCCACTGCCGCCAGGATCGCCGCAAATACCGCAAACAGCATAGGCACCGTCTTGCCATGAAAATACACGGCGAGTGCTTTATTGGTTTGCGGGATACTAAAATTGCCCATGTAATCTTCCTGTTAAATGATAGGGAGGGTTTTACAACCCGGAGGTCGAAATTTATTCGGCCCGGATTGTCTCCTATCTATTACAGGAATGGCCACACGCACGCACACTCAATACTGATTTCTTACAATAATGACCCTGATTACTGGCCGACCACAGTTATTATCTGGCATTGCAGAATTTCCCGGGCCACCTCGGCCACGCCTTCTTCCAGTTCTCCCATTGTCGGTGTATGGGCGAAGCGTTGCAATTCCCCGTCCAATTCGAATGCCAGCTCCCTTGAATGGCGCACGATGCCCTGCAAAACAAAGTACTTCCATTGTTCGTCGTTGCTGGCCAGCACCGTTTTCACATAGGGGGCAAGACGTGGGCCAATGCCGCCCAGATACGGCAGGAGGATGCTGGCCACGGGCCAGTTCACATCTTGCACCCATTCCAGTATCTGCGGCATGGCCGGACGCAGCTCCTCCCAGCTCAGGGCGATGAGGGCTTGCGCATTCTCCGTATCATGTTTATCGCGCGGCAATGGCAGGTGCATGCAAGGCGTTCCTGTATGGTTGATCCGTGTCATGCGGGGCCACCGTGCGCCAGGCCCCGCTGGACTTTCCACGCCAGCGGCAAGGTCAGCAGCAATACGGCTGCCAGCGCCAGCAAGGCCGTGTGCACGCTGGTATGGTCGCCCAGCGCGCCGAACAGCACGGGGGACAGTGCCCCGCCGCCGATGCTGCCCGTGTAGAACAGGGCGAACGCATGCTCTCGCTTGCCGGGCTCTGCCAGTTCCGGCACCACGCCGTACAGCACGGACGAGGTGCCATTGAGCGCCAGCCCCAGCAAAGGCAGCATGGCCATGATGCCGGCCAGCGGCAGCCACAGGCCCGCCACGATCAGCAGCGAGGTCATCGATTCCGTCAGCCATACGGTTTTCATCATGCCGATGCGCGCGCCCAGGTAGCCGCACAGCAGCTTGCCGAAGGCGCCGCCCACGAACAGCAGCGATAAGGCCACGCCGATGCCGGCCGTGCCCGCGCCCTTGCTTTTCAGCAGGAATGGCAAAAAGGTCAGAAAACCCATGCGCACGGCGCTGTCCAGGGTGCCCGTGGCCAGTAAGGCGCGAAAACTTCCCTTGGAGCCGCTGCCGGCGATGCTCTTGCCCGCCTTCTTCGCACCGGCCTGCAGCTCGCCCGGTTTCGGCAGCAGCCACCACAGCAAGCCGGCCGCCGCCAGGCCCAGCAAACCCAGCAAGGAGACGCTGGTTTGCCAGCTGCACACCAATAACAACAAGCCCACCAGCGCGGGAATCAGAGTCTTGCCGATATCGCCGGCAAAGTTATAGTGCGACAGCGCTTCCTTCACGCCGCCGCCCGCCTCGTGCGTGTCGGTGACGATGGACGAGGCCAGCGGATGCTGCGTGCTGGCGCCCAGGCCGCCCAGCAGCAAGGCGCACAGCAGCACGGCCAGGCCGCCCGCCTGCCCCGCGATCAGGTAGGCGACGCCGGCCAGCGCCGTGCCGCCCACCAGCATGCGTTCGCGCCCCCAGCGCCTGGCCAGGCGGCTGGCCAGCAACTGGAAACCGGCCATCATGCCCGAGTAGGAACCGCGCAACAGGCCCACCATGGCGTAGCTGATGGCAAACTGCGCCTGCCAGATGGGCAGGAGCACATAGATCACGTCCGTCAAGCCATCATGCACGGCATGCGCGCTGCAGGCGGCGAACAGCGAGCGGCGGCGGATCGATTTGTCGGAGGGAGGTGTTTCGGGGGAAAGCGCGGCAAGCGATGGTTCGGTCATGATTCTGCAAGCGGGGGAAAACGCGAGGCAGCCAGCTTACACCAATTGGCTGCTTCGCATCTTGAAGCGCGGCAAGAATAATAGTATTGCAAGATTGATCTGGCGCAAACGCAGGGAAAGCACAAGCCAGGCCCGGCGCCGTCGCGTTGACGGCGCCGGATTGCTGTCTTATTTGGCCATCGCATCCTTGGCCATACCATCCTTTTTCATCTCATCCTTCTTCATGCCGTCTTTTGCCATGGCATCTTTCGCCATGCCATCCTTGGCCATGTGGTCCTTCCTCATGTGTTTCTTGGCCATCGGCTTTTTCATGCCGTCCTTGCCCATGGCATCCTTGTGCATGGCATCGGCCGAGGCGTCCTTGGCCATGGCGTCTTTCTTCATGGCATCCTGGGCAAACGCGGCGCCCGACATGAGGATGGCGGAAGCGAGGATGGCGGTGAAGGTGGTGATCGTGGTTTTCATGATATGTCCTTGTCTCTGGGTTAGTTGGGCAAGTGCCCTGTGGTAAAACTGTTGCTTTGCTACGGGTGCTGCTAAAAATGTTCAAGAGCCGCCGAACCAGTTGTAGCCCTGATTCTCCCAATACCCTCCCGGATACGTATTCGTGACGAAAATGGCCTGGATGTGCTTGGGATTCTTGTAGCCCAGCTTGGTCGGCATGCGCAGTTTCATCGGGTAGCCGTACTTGGGCGGCAATTCCTGGCCGTCGTAGGTCAGGGCCATGATGGTTTGCGGATGCAGGGCCGTGGCCATGTCGATGCTGGTGAAATAATCGTCGGCGCACTTGAAGCCGATGTATTTCGCCGTCGTGTCGGCGCCGATCCGCTTCAGGAAGTGGGCAAACGGCACGCCGCCCCACTTGCCGATGGCGCTCCAGCCTTCCACGCAGATGTGGCGCGTGATCTGGGTTTCCTGCGGCAAGGCGCGCAATTGCGGCAAGCTCCACGGCTTCCTGTCGGCGATCAAGCCGCTCAATTCCAGGCGCCAGGCGTCGCCATCGACTTCTTCCACTTCATCTTCGCCGTAATACGCGTTGAAGGGAAACGGCCGCGTGATCATGGAGTCCGGGTAGGTCGGCGCCAGTTTGGTCGGGTCGAACAGCCAGCCCTGTACCCTGTCGTTGAAGCGCGACACGGCCGTCAAGGCTGTCTCGATACCGGACGCGTCGCTGACGTTGCAACCAGTCAACAAGGACAGGCCGCCCAGGGTCAGGCTGCGCTGCAGGAACAAACGGCGCGACGGCTGCTTGATCTGGCGCAAGGCGTCGTCCAGCATGGCCTGGCCCTCTTCTTGCACGAGGATGGTTTTTTTCATGATCGTCTCCTTCAGCGGCCGCGCAGCATGGCGACCAGGGTGCGCGGCACCAGCGCCACCATCAGCAGGTGAACGCCGACAAAGCCCGTCAGCAGCGCCATGGCGATGAAGTGGACCCTGCGCGCACTCTCATAGCCGCCCATCAGCTCGCGCAGGAGGGGAAATTGCACGGACTTCCACAGCACCAGGCCGGACAGCACCAGCACGATGCAGTCGAGCATGACGAACAGGTAGGCGGCGCGCTGCACCATGTTGTAGTGGCGCGGATCCGCATGGGCCAGCTTGCCTTTCAGGGCAGCCATGAAATCGGCCAGCAACAAGCGCGGCGTCAGGGGAAAGAATTGGCGCCGCAGCCGTCCCGAAACGATGTTAATCGCCAGATACAGCAAGCCATTGGCCACCAGCAACCACATGGCGGCGAAATGCCATTGCAGGGCACCACCCAGCCAGCCGCCCAGGGTCAGCGCGCGCGGCAGCTCGAAGGGGAAAAATGGCGCCGCGTTATAGATGCGCCAGCCGCTGGTGGCCAGCACCACGACAGCCACGGCATTGAGCCAGTGCGTCAGGCGCAGCCAGGCGGGGTGGATCACGCTCGCTTGTCCGTTCATCACATCACTCCCTTCGCGCAGGATGCCGTGCTGACGGCTTGCAGGATGGCGCTGCTGTCGGCCCGCTGCACGAAGGCGACCACTTGCAGCTGCTCCGGACGCCAGCTGGCGGGCAGGTTGACTGCGCGGCGCAGCTGGGCGCGGCCTTGCGCCAGAGACACCGGCCCCAGCCACAGGCGTACGGCTGCATCGTGATGCAGGGTGGCGCCGCGGTTTTCGCCGCGCAGCACTTTCGAGACGATGGCGCTTTCGCTGATGGCCACATACAGCTGGCCGCCCGTCTGTGCGTCCGGCGCGCTGGCATTGGCTTCAAGCAATAATTTTCCACCCGCCCCTGGCGTGGCGGACAGGCTGATACTGACGGGCGCGGCGGTCGCGTTGATGCGGCGGATGGCGGCCGGCAGCTGCGTATCCCAACTGCGCAATTCCGTGCCGCCCACGAAAAACTGCGGCGTGTAGGCCACGTGGCGCGGCTGGTGGCGCAGCAGTTCGGCCTGGCGCGCATCGAATTGCGCCTGCGCCAGCGGGTCCGTCCAGCCGATCTGGTCCCAATAGGTGACGTGCAGGGCCAGCGGCACGATCAGGCTGGCCGAGCCCGCTTCCTTGCGCAAGGCGCTAAGGCGCTGGTCGGCGGGCGGGCAGCTGGAGCAGCCTTCGCTGCTGTACAACTCCACCAGCGCCGCCGTCTGCGGCCCGCTTTGCACGGCGCAGCGCTGGCCGGCGGCCAGCTGCGCCATGGCCGGGGATGCCACGACCGTGCCCAGCACGGGGAAAAGCAGTGTTGCAAGGCGGTGCTTGATGTCCATGGTCTTTCACCGGTATATTGAATTAAGAAGCGTGCTTGCCAGTCAATTCGCTGCCGCAGGCCGATTGGTTACAGCCGCCAGCAAAATAATCCGGGATTTATTTTTTTCAATGCCTGTCACCAAAGGCCTGCATGCAACGAATACCTGTAAGCGAACACCTGCATGGCACGGAATTGCGGCTGCATGGCTTGATGCTGCGCGGGCTCGATGGCGATGCGGCGGCCTATCGCAGTTTCTTGCAAGCCACCAGCGGCCATTTGCGCGCGTTCCTGCGGCGCCGCCTGCAGCGCTGGCCGGACGAGGTGGAAGACCTGGTGCAGGAGTGTTTGCTGGCTATCCACAACCAGCGTCTGACGTACGATACGGGCGTGCCGCTGACGTCGTGGATCCATGCGATCGCGCGCTACAAATTGATCGACTGGCTGCGCCGGCATGCGCGGCGCGAGGCGCAGCACTTGCCGTATGACGAAGAAGATGGCGCGCAGGAACTGTTTTCCAGCGCCGACGCCGAGGCGGCCGAAGCGAGCCGCGACCTGGGCAAGCTGCTGGCCAGCTTGCCGGCGCAGCAGCGCGACGCCATCGTGCATACCAAGCTCGACGGCTGGTCCGTGCGCGACACGGCGGCGGCCATGCAGATTTCGGAAGCCAGCGTCAAAGTGGCCGTGCATCGCGGCTTGAAGGCACTGGCGGCCAATTTAAGAACAGGCAATGAAGGAATTGCATCATGAAAACCGATGACTTGATCGCCATGCTGGCCAGCGGCCCCGACGTGGCTGCCGCGCGGCCACCGGGCGCCCGCTGGCGTGCCGCAGGCACCTTGGGCGCCGGCCTGCTGGCCAGCGTGGCGCTGATGGCCATGCTGCTGGGCGTGCGGCCCAACCTGGAACAACTGGCCCAGCTGCCCGATTTCTGGATCAAGGTGGGCTTTGTCGTCTGCCTCTGCCTGGCGGCCTGGCATGTCAGCCGCCGCCTGTGCGTGCCGGGCGCCGCCACCCGCGCCCTGCCGCTGCTGCTCGCCATGCCCCTGCTGCTGATGTGGGCGCTGGGCGCCATCATCCTGCAGGAAGCCCCGCCCGAGCAACGTGCCGAGCTGTTCTGGGGCGCCACCTGGCGCAGCTGCCCCTTGCTGATCGCGCTGCTCTCGCTGCCCATCCTGGCCGCCGTGCTGCGCCTGATGCGCCAGCTGGCGCCCACGCGACTGCGCTTGGCGGGCGCCGCTGCCGGATTTGCCGCCGGCGGCATGGCCGCGCTCGTGTATTGCCTGCACTGCCCGGAGCTGGCGGCCAGCTTCGTCGGCTTCTGGTATGTACTGGGCATGCTGGTGCCGACCGCCATCGGCGCGGCCATAGGGCCGAAAGTGCTGGCCTGGTAAGCCAATGACATCCTTTTCCCAGGAGTGAATCCGTTTTCTTCTCCCGCACGTACAAGTGAGGCAGCCTGCAGTTTCTTGGACTTGTCTGTCAACGCTAACAAAAATCGGGAGAATCGAAATGTCTTTGTCACACTCGAAAACCGCACTGGGCGCCGCACTCCTGGGCAACCTGCTGGCCTTGGCGATCGCGCCAGCGGCCTATGCCTCCAGCCACCGCGAAGCGCCATTCATCACGCAAAACCCGAAAGTCGACGCCACCGACTTCTACATGTTCCGCAGCTATGAAGCGGGCCGCGGGGCCTACACCACGCTGGTGGCCGACTACATTCCCCTGCAGGACGCGTACGGCGGCCCGAACTACTTCGCCATGGACCCCGCCGCCCTGTACGAAATCCATATCGATAACAATGGCGATGGCAAGGAAGACCTCACCTTCCAGTTCCGCTTCACCAACACCATCAAGGATGGCCAGTTCACCGTGGGCGGCAAGAAAGTCTCGATTCCGCTCGTCATCAACGGCGGCGCCATCGATTCCGTCAACCCGGCCGGCCTGAACGTGCGCGAAACCTACAGCGTGACGGTGGTGCGAGGCGACCGCCGTACGGGCACGAGGAGCGCAGTCACCAACGCCAGCGGCGGCGGCACGACCTTCGACAAACCCGTCGACAATATCGGCAACAAAGCCATCCCCAACTACGCCGCGTATGCCGCGCAGCATGTGTACGCCGTCAACATTCCCGGCTGTGCCACGCCGGCGCGCCTGTTCGTCGGCCAGCGCAAGGACCCGTTCGTCGTGAACCTGGGCGAAACGTTCGACTTGATCAACATCAAGGCGCCCGCCACGGAGTTTGCCGCGAATGCGGAGTCGGCCGCCAAGGATGACCTGGCGCGCAAGAACGTCACGGCCATCGAGATGGAAGTACCGACCACCTGCCTGACGGCCGGCAGCGACCCCGTCATCGGCGGCTGGACCACGGCCAGCCTGCGCCAGGGACGTTTGCTGAACCCGGCGCCGGGCACGGCCACCACGGCGTCGAAGGAAGGCGGCGCATGGGTGCAAGTGTCGCGCCTGGGCATGCCGCTGGTAAATGAACTGGTCATCGGCCTGAAGGACAAGGACCGATTCAACGCCAGCAAGCCATCGGGCGATGCGCAGTTTGCCGACTACGTCACCAACCCCACGGCGCCGGCCCTGGTAGAAGTGCTGTTTGGCTCGGCAGGCGCCAAGGCGCCCACCAACTTCCCCCGCAACGACCTGGTGGCCACCTTTTTGACGGGCATCAAGGGCGTGAACCAGCCCGTCACCGTGACGGCGTCCGAAATGCTGCGCCTGAACACCTCGATCGCGGCCACCAACGTCGGCGCCCAAAACCGCCTCGGCGTCATCGGCGGCGATAACGCGGGCTTTCCGAACGGCCGCCGCCCCGGCGACGACGTGGTCGACGTGGTGCTGCGCGTGGCCATGGGCAAGCTGTGCACCCTGAACATCGGCTGCGCCCCGGCCGACGCCCCGGCTGGCGCCCTGCACTTCACGGATGGCGCCTTCCTCGACGAAACCGCGTTCACGGCAGGTTTCCCCTACCTGAAAAATCCCGTGGCCGGTTCGCCGCAGCTGTAACGAGGAGAATGCGATGAAAAAGCTCCATGCAATCAGCGCCCTGGCGCTCACGGCCATGCTGGCCGGCTGCGGTGGCGGCGGTAGCAGCCACGGCGGCGACAACGGTGGCACCACGCCGCCGCCCGTGGTCCTGCTCGACGCCTTCTATGTGGCCGTCAGCAACGTCATCCTGACCACCAGCGATGACAAGGACGGTGTCGCCATCGACGCCATCATGGCGACCTCTCCGGAAAATACGGAGCCGGTACCGCTGTAACGCGCAGTAAGCAAGCGCGGGCGCCGGAGACCATGTTCTCCGGCACCCCGCCCTTGCTGCCCCACTCCACCGTCGATGGCGTCCACGATGAAAACACCGATTGCCCTGCTGTGCGCCTGCCTGCCGATGCTGGCATGGGCTGCACCCTACACGCCGAAAGACGGCAGCGCCGTCATCGAGCAATTGCCGCGCCGCGCCGATGCCGCGCAGCTGGCCTTGCGCGGCCTGCGCCAGCAACTGAATGACACGCCGCGAGACCTGGCCCTGGCCACCAGCCTGGCCCAGCGCTACATCGCCCTGGCCCGCAGCGAAACGGACCCGCGCTACCTGGGCTATGCGCAAGCGGCGCTGGCGCCCTGGTGGCGGCAGGCTGCGCCGCCCGCCCCCGTGCGCCTGCTGCGCGCCACCATTTTGCAAAGCACCCACCATTTCGCTCCCGCCCTGCAAGACCTCGACGCCGTCGTCGCGCAGCAGCCGCAAAACGCCCAGGCCTGGCTGACGCGCGCCACCGTCCTCACCGTGCAGGGCGACTACACCCAGGCGACAGCCAGCTGCGCCCGGTTGTCGGCATTGACGACACAGCTAGCCACCGTCACCTGCCTTGCCAATATCGCCAGCGTCACGGGCCGCGCCGCCAGCAGCGAGCGCCTGCTGGAACTGACCCTGCAACGCAGCGCCGGCGCGGCACCCGAGCTCGATAGCTGGGCCTTGACCCTGCTGGCGGAAATGGCCACGCGGCGCGGAGAGTCCACGCTGGCCGAAGCGCGCTACACCAGGGCGCTGGCGCAGCAGCCGCGCGACAGCTATCTGCTGGGTGCCTACGCGGATTTCCTGCTCGACCGCCAGCGCCCGCAGGAAGTCGTCAAATTGCTCAAAGACCAGCAGCGCATCGACGCCCTGCTGCTGCGTTACGCACTGGCCCTGCAGTCGCTGCCCGGCCAGCAGACGGCCTTCCAGGCGGCAAAGGCGGAACTGGCGGCCCGCTTCAACGCCGCCATGCAACGGGGCGACACCGTGCACCAGCGCGAACAGGCCCGCTTCGCCCTGTTTTTGCAACAGGATGTGCCGGCCGCCCTGCAACTGGCGCAGAAGAACTGGGCCATCCAGAAGGAAGTGCCCGACATGCGCATCCTGCTGGAAGCGGCCCTGGCCGCGCGCAACTACGCCGCGGCGCAACCCGTGCTGGCCTGGGTGGCGGCCAATGGCGTGGAAGACGTGGCCCTGCAGCGGCTCGCCAGGCAGCTGGGGCCGCAGGATGCGCAGAAGCTTAGCGCCGCAAAGAAAGCAGGTGCGCTGTGAACGCCCGCATGCTCGCGTTGCTGCTCACCCTGTGCGCCTGGCTCGCCCCCGCGCAGGCGCACAAGCCCAGCGACAGTTATTTGAGCCTGGCCGTGCACGGCCAGCAGATCGACGGGCAATGGGATATCGCCCTGCGCGACCTCGATTTCGCCATCGGCCTCGACGGCAATGGCGACGGCGCCCTGACCTGGGATGAAATCCGCGCGCGCCACGACGCCATCGCCGCCTACGCCTTGCGGCGCCTGCAGCTGGCCAGCGACCAAGGCGTCTGCCCCTTGAAAGCCGTCGAACAGCTGATCGACAGCCACACGGACGGCGCCTACAGCGTGCTGCGCTTCCAAGCCGCCTGCCCCGGCGCCAAAGCGCCAGCGACATTAAGCATCGGCTACACGCTGTTTGCCGACCTCGACCCGCAGCACAAGGGTCTGTTCAAGATCGCCAGCGGCGGGGCCACGCAAACGGCCATCTTCGACCCGGACAACCCGCGCCAGAGCATTTCCCTGACCACGCCCAATCGCCTGGCGCAGTTCGGCGCCTATGTGAAACACGGCATCTGGCATATCTGGATCGGCTACGACCATATTTTGTTTTTGCTGTCCTTGCTGCTGCCGGCCGTGCTGCTGCCGGGCTTGCGCGAACAGCCGCAAGGCCTGAAAACGGCTTTTTATGACGTGCTGAAGGTCGTCACGGCATTTACGCTCGCCCATTCCATCACCCTGAGCCTGGCCAGCCTGTCGCTCGTCTCGCTGCCGTCGCGCTGGGTGGAATCGGCGATTGCCGCCTCGGTGATCCTGGCCGCGCTGAACAACCTGCTGCCCCTGTTCCACGGCAAGCGCCCCGTGGCCGCCTTCGCCTTTGGCCTGATCCACGGTTTCGGCTTTGCCAGCGTGCTGCGCGACCTGGGCTTGCCGCAGGGTTCCCTGCTGGCCAGCCTGCTGGGTTTCAACGTGGGTGTGGAACTGGGCCAGCTGGCCATCGTCGCCGCCTTCCTGCCGCTCGCCTGGCTGCTGCGCAAGACGTGGCTGTACCGGCAAGTGCTGACCGTCGGCTCGCTGGCCATCGCGCTGGTGGCTTGCGTGTGGCTGGTGGAGAGAATTGCCGATATCAAGCTGATCAGCGCATGAGCGGGGCGATTCATTAGCCTGACTAATAAGACCATGCCGATTCCAGCGGCTTATCAACGAGTGGCTGACGCCGTAAAGTAGCTCCTGTCAATGATTGAAGGAGCCAGCCATGAACCGCGTCACCCTGAATAACGGCATCAGCATGCCCGTCGCCGGCTACGGCGTCTTCCAGATTCCCGACCCCGCAGAATGCGAACGCAGCGTGATCGACGCCATCGCCGCCGGCTACCGCCTGATCGACACAGCCGCGTCCTATATGAACGAGGCGGCCGTCGGCAAGGGCATCGCCCACAGCGGCGTGGCGCGCGAAGAGCTGTTCGTCACCAGCAAGCTGTGGGTGCAGGACACGGGCTATGAACGTACGCGCGACGCCATCGAGCAGTCGCTGCAACGCTTGCGGCTCGATTATCTCGATTTATTCCTGATCCACCAGCCGTTTGGCGACGTGCACGGTTCCTGGCGCGCCATGCAGGACGCTTATCGCAGTGGCAAGCTGCGCGCCATTGGCGTGAGCAACTTCCAGCCCGACCGGCTGATGGACCTCATCGCCTTCAACGACATCGCGCCCGCCGTCAACCAGATCGAGATCAACCCCTTCCACCAGCAGGCGGACAGCGTGGCCTTCATGCTCGAGCACGGCGTGCAGCCGCAAGCGTGGGCGCCATTCGCCGAGGGCCGCAACAACCTTTTCCACAATGAGTTGCTGCTGGGCATCGCCGCCAGACACGGCAAGTCCGTGGGCCAAGTCGTCCTGCGCTGGCTCACGCACCGGGGCATCGCCGTGCTGGCCAAGACCGTGCGCCGCGAGCGCATGGCGGAAAACCTGGCCATCGACGATTTCGACCTCGACGAAGCGGACATGGCCGCCATCGCCACCCTGGAAACGGCTACCAGCAGCTTCTTTTCGCACCGCGACCCGGCCATTGTCCGGTGGATGGCCGAACGCACGCTCGATATTTAAGGGAAAGCACATATGCCAACAGAAGATACAAGCACGGGCCGCCGCGGCTTCCTGCTGGCGGCCGGCAGCCTGGCCGCCACGCCATTGATCAGCTCGGCGCAAGGCCAGTCGGTGCAAACGACAGTGGCCGGGCGCCGCAAGCTGGGCACGCTGGAAGTATCGAGCCTGGGCCTGGGCGTGCAAAACATGAGCCGTACCTACCAGACAACCGTGCCCAGCCGTCCAGAGATGCACAAGATTATCCGCACGGCATTCGAGCGCGGCGTCACCTTCTATGACGCCGCCGAGGCGTATGGTCCGCACGAGGTGGAACGCATCCTCGGCGAAGGCGTGGCTCCGTTTCGCAACGACATCGTCATCGCTACCAAGTTCGGCTGGAATATCGACCAGCAGACGGGCGAGCGCCGGCCCGGCCTGAACAGCCGCCCCGCGCACATCAAGCTCGTGGTCGAAGGCATGCTCAAACGCCTGCGTACGGACCGCATCGACTTGCTGTACCAGCACCGGGTCGACCCGCAAGTGCCGATCGAGGACGTGGCCGGCGCCGTGCAGGACCTCATGCAAGAAGGCAAGGTGCTGCACTGGGGCTTGTCGGAAATGGGCTTGAACACCTTGCGCCGCGCCCATGCGACCCTGCCCGTCAGTGCCGTGCAAAGCGAATACTCGATGCTGTGGCGGGGGCCGGAAGACGGCGTGCTGGCCCTGTGCCAGGAACTCGGCATCGGCTTCGTGCCGTGGAGCCCGCTGGGCGTGGGCTTCCTGGCGGGCGCCATCGACGCCCGGACGCGCTTTGCCGATGGCGACATCCGCAAGATCGAGTCGCGTTTTTCACCGGAAAACCTGCCGCACAACCTGGCGCTGGCGGCCCTGGTGAATAGCTGGGCCACGCGCAAGCAGGTGACACCGGCGCAGATCGCCCTGGCCTGGCTGATGGCGCAGCGGCCGTGGATCGTGCCGATTCCCGGCACCACGCAGATGGCGCACCTGCTGGACAATATCGGCGCGGCGGGTGTGCGCTTGACTTCCGGAGAAGTGGCCGAGCTGAACCAGGCTGTCGCGGCCATTGCTATCCGGGGCGCGCGCCTGCCCGACGCCGTGCTGGCCTATTCGGGCGTGGAAGCGCCCCTCAGGGAAAAGTGATGAAGGTCTGCGGCACGGCGTCAGTCAGCCACACGCCGTTGTCGGACACGTAGAACACGTGGCCCTGCGCCCGCATGGCGGCCGCATCCACGGTCAGCACGACGGGCTTGCCATGGCGCCCGCCCACGGCCACGGCCGTTTGGTGGTTGCTGGACAGGTGCACATGGTTGCGCGATCCCGGCAGCAGGCCGCCGGCGCGGATCGCCTCGACAAAACGGCTGGCCGTGCCGTGATACAGCATGGCGGGCGGCGTAGTGGGCGGCAAGGCGATATCGACGGCCGCCAGCGAATGTCCCTGATTGGCGCGGATGCGCAAGCCATCGGCACTGATGGCATAGCGCGTCTTGCTGTCGCGCGCCACCACGTCATCCAATTGTTCACGGGAAAGGCGGCGGCCATGTTGGGCCGCCAGCGCCAGCAGCTGGCCGATGTCGGCCCAGCCTTGGGGATCGAGCGCGAGGCCGATTTTTTCAGGAGCGTGGCGCAGGATGAGGGAAAGGAATTTACTGGTATTTACCAAATGATCTGTCATGCCCCAGTCTACCGTTATCAGAACGCATATGACAAGGTCAGGCGCGCGGAACGGGGTTCCACCGGATGAAAATGCCGGTCATTCACACCGTCCGCCCCCTCGCCGGGCAGGCGCGACGCATAGTAGTAATCGATGTCGCTGGCGCGCTTGTTGAACAGGTTGAAGACGTCGAGCGACAGCCGCGTCTTGCGGTTAAGCTGGTATGCCACGCGCGCATACGCCAAGGTGGTCGAGGCGGAGCGCACGCTATTGTCCTCGATCAAGGGACGGGGGCCGAAATAGCGCAGCTGGAAGGCGCCCGACCATGGGCCCTGGTCCGTCACCGTCACGCCAAACGAGGCCACCTTGTCGATGGCGCCAGGGATATGCTTGCCGGCCGTATCATTTTCCGTATAGCGCGAGCGCGAGGCGGCCAGGTCCAGGTCGAACAGCAGCCACGGCGCGGCAATGTAATGGTTGTTCCACTCGATGCCGTGGCGGCGGCTGGCGCGGCTCGCTTCCGTTTCGCCCGCGTCGCCCACGAACAGCAGCTCCGACGCAATATCGAGGCGCCACAGGGCCAGCGAGCTTTGCAGGCCCGGCAGCCATTCCGTGCGCGCGCCCAGTTCCATGCCTTTGCTCGGCACCAGAGGGGTGACGGGCATGGCGGCCTCGCCATCGGCCAGGCGCGTCTGCGTCGTGCCGCGCGCATCGTTGCTATGAAAACCTTTTCCATAGTTCAGGAAGAATTCCGTCTTGCTCCAGGGCCCCAGAATCAGGGACAGCTTCGGCGAGACCACGTGATCGTTCGCCGCGCCGCTGTTGCCGGCTATGCTGCTGTCGACTTTGAAACGGTAGGCGTCGTAGCGCAAGCCCGCCACGGAACGCAGCCAGGGCAGCCATTGCACCGTGTTTTCGCCATACAGGCCGATGCTGGCCTCGTGCACCCTGTCTTCGCGCACCGTACTCTGCCGTACCCGATCCACCGTGGTGTACAGGCCCACGGGCGACAGCCTGTCGTAGCGCGCCTGCACGCCGAGCTTGTTGCGCAGGGGAAGACCGAACAGCTCCGTGGTCCAGCTTTCGCCGGCATTCACGCCGGCCACCGTGCGCCGCTCGCTTTGCTGGAACTGGTCGCCGGCGGCCGGGTTGGCCAGGAAGTAGGTGAAATCGCTGTTGAGTTCCAGCTGCGAGCGGATCAGGTAAGCGTCCAGCTCGAACAAGCGGTTCTGCGTGCGCTGGCGCATGGCGTAGGACAGGCTGGTGCGCGACGTGTCGCCGCCGTCGCTGGGCGCCAGCGAGCCGAAACGGCCGATCCGGCCCGATGCCACGGCGCGCAGCGGCACCTGGTCGGTGGCGTTCCAGCCATTCTTGTACGCCATGGCCGTCACACTGAAACCGTTGTCCGGCGTGCCCTGGCTGTAACGCAGCACGCCGCTATATTTGCGCACCCTTTCCGGCACATCCCAGGGGCCGTTGTTGCGGTTGACTTCCAGGCCGTACAGCAAGGTGCCTTGTCCTGCTGCAAAGGAATCGGCCACGACGCCGCGCACATAGCCATGCTGGCCGACGGACACGCTGGCCTGGCCCTCCGGCAATTTGTCGGCCAGGCGGATGCGCGCGCTGCCTGCCGAGGAAAAATCACCTTCGCTGGCGAAATACGGCCCCTTCTTGTAGTCGATGCGCTGCACCAGTTCGGGAATGAGGAAATTGAGGTCGGAATAGCCTTGCCCATGGGCATGCGTGCGCATGTTGACGGGCATGCCATCGACGTGGGTGGCGAAATCCGTCCCGTGGTCGAGGTTAAAACCGCGCAGGAAATACTGGTTGGCCTTGCCGTCGCCGCTGTGCTGGGTAACGATCAATCCCGGCACGAATTCCAGCAGCTCCCCCGTGCGCAAGGCGGGCCGGTTGACGATCAGTTCGCTGGTGATGACGCCCTGGCTGGCCGCGTCCGACGTGCCGACGGCGTTGTCGTAGTGGCCCGTCACGCGTACGGTGCGCGCTTCATTGGCAACGGCATCGGGCACCGCGGCGGCAGGCGATTCCGCCCATGCGCTGGCCTGGATGGCCAGCCAGGCCAATGCCAAAGGGATTTTCCTTGATTGCATCTCTTCTCCCGTTCATCCTGAAAACAACTGCTTGTGGCTCGCCCCTGAAGATACGCAAAACACCGGCGTTCGGATTCAAACATTTGCGCAAAATCAAGCTGCAAAACACATGTTTTCAAACAATAAAATAAATCGCGGCGAGTTATCTTTAGAGAGAATGTCGCCATATAAAAAGTGCATACTACCTGTCAGAATCCGCGCACAAGACCGGCCCGCCAGCATCTCCTGCCATGCCTGCCGCTCTTTCGCCCGCGCCGCTCCGCCGCGCGCATCAGGGCTGTCGCTGTGATTTCGCCGTCTACGCGACGCCCTGCCATGTCGACCACGCAGGCTGGCGCAGCCGCGGCAAAGTCTTTGGTTTTTTCCATATTGTCAGACACCGGCACGCCTGCACGGCGCGGCCTGGCGACCACTTTAAACTGGAGAACTACATGACATTGTTCCTGCCCTCTTCCACTCTGCTGACACCGGGCGACAATCCGGATGGCCAGCGCTTCGTGCTGGCCTCGCAGCAATGGATCGACCTGCAGACGCGCATCCAGGCCGTTCTCGCCCTGCCGTCGGATATCGGCGAATACGAACAGCGCTACGGCGACGCTTCGTCCGGTTCGCAAATGAAGGAATGCTTCGACGCCATGCGCAAGCTGCGCCAGACGGCCGAGCGCTACGGCAGTCCCAGCAGCCTGCGGGCAAAGATCCTGCACGACCCGAATTTCCTGGCCAACGGCACGCGCCCGAAAAACGATGCCTTTTCCGCCACCGTCTGGACCGTGGAGCGGGCGCACCGCGATGCCTTTACGCTGTCGTCGACCTTGCGCAGCATCCCGGAGATGGCGCGCCACGAATCGGCGGCCGACGCCACGGCCGGCATCAGGAGCCTGTTCCTCGACAATGGCCAGATACTCGACAATATGCAGGACACCATCGCGAAAATCGGCGAGTTGATCGCGGAGTTCGAACACATCGAAACAGCGCTGGACGACGCCCAGTTGCTGATGCGCACCTTCACCGAACGCTCATCCAAGACGCGCACTGAACTCGACAAGGAAATCGGCGCCCTGGAACAGAAAATCGGCGAACTGGAGCGCGCGCGCGACGCCGCCTATTCGAAATGGCTGGCATTGACTATTTCCGCCTGCATCGTGCCCGCCGTCATCGGCATCATCGGCATTGCCATCATGGTGATCCTGGCCGTACCCACGGGCGGCGGCAGCTTTGCCATCGGTTCGGCCGTCACGGGCGGCGGCGTGGCCCTCTCCGCAGCGGCGCTGGGCGCGGCGGCCGGCGTGGCGCGCGGCAAATACGATGGCCTGGTACAGGAAGTACACGAGCAGAGCGCCTTCCTCGCCAAGCGCGCGTGCTACCGCAGCGACCTGGGCGCGCTCGATGAACTGATGAAATTCTCGCTGCCGGCATCCAACGGCATCCTGGGCCAGTTGCGCAGCGTGCAAGCGGCCTGGAGCGCATCGGCGCGGGAACTGGGCGCGCGCGCCAGCGATTTGAGCGTGGACAACCTGCACACCGGACCATGGCTGCGCGAAGCCGAGATGGTCAAGGCTGCCGATGGCTGGCGCACGCTCGACAACGCCTTGAAGGCGTTTGTTACCGGGTCCTTTGTCGATGCCAACCTGATCGGCTTTGGCGCCAGCTTGCCGCCAGACCAGCCCGACTGGCAGCAGCAACTGACGGCCAGGCTTGCCGCCTGACGCCAGCGTTTTCAGTAGCTGTTTTCCGTACTTCCACGCAGTCTGACCTGATCACTGAAGGGAACTACCATGAGTGTTACCGCTATTAATACCGCCGCCACGCCATCGATCGACCCGCCGCCAGGCTTGACCACGCCGGCCAATCCCCAATCCGGACAAAAGAGCCAGTTTGCCCTGTTCAGCGATAGCTGGATCGAATTGCAAGCCTATGTGGGCTCGGCCACCGAATTGCCCATCACCAAAGGCGATTTCGAAAGCAAGTACGGCGCCGTCGATGGCTCGCAGACGGTACTCGATTGCATCGGCGCAATGAAAAGCGTGCAAAACGCCTCCACCGAATTCGGCAACCCGAAAAGCCTGCGCGCGGCCCTGATCAAGAATCCAGGCCTGCTGGCCACGCCGACGCCGCCGACAGAAATCTACACGCACACAGTATGGCTGGGCCAGCGCGTGCATGACACCTCGACCAAGCTGGTGAGCGGCTATCAAAGCGTGCTGGATGAACTGCCGGGCCTGCCGCCCAAGGAACAGGTGGAGAACCTGAAAGCCTATCTGTTCGACCAGACCATGGGGCCGATACCGCTGGCGCAAAAAATGTCGGCCGAAGTGGCGGCACTGATCAGGAAGCTGGGTCTGTTCGAACAGAAAATGAATGAATACAACAGCAAGCTGCAGGCATTTACCAGCAGTTCGTCGACGATGATCGCCAATGTCAACCGCACCATCGGCGGCCTGGAAACGAAGATCGTGGAGCTGGAGAAACTGCGCGATGCCGCCTACAAGGCCTGGCGCGACTTCACCATCGCCGCCGTCACGGCGTCCGTCGGCTGCGCGCTGATCGGCGGCCTGCTGGCGCCGTTCACGGGCGGCGTCTCGCTGCTGGTGGGCGGCGCAGCCGCCATCGCCGCCGGCGTCGGGCTGGGCATCAAGGCGGCGCAGAACCGCGCCGCCTACAACGAATATTGCACGCAGATCAGCAGCCAGACGCAGGAATTGCAAAAGAAACAGCGGCTGCGCAGCGACCTGGGCGACTTCAACACGCAGATGGCGCGCGTGGGACCGGCCATGTCCAAATTCCTCGGCAACCTGCAAACGGTGGAAGGCGTGTGGGTGCAGATGAATACGGACATGATCACGCTGGGCAACAGCATCACGGAATCGAACGTGGGCAGTATGCCTTTCCTCGTCAAGGCGAAAGCCAAGCTGGCCATCGATTCCTGGCAAGCCATCGATGACAGCGCCAAGCAGTTCACCGTGCAATCGCTGGTCGACTACGACAACCTCGCATTCGGCCAGCACCTGTCGGAAAACCAGCGCGCCGCTTGATGACAGTTGCCCCCCGGCTCAGGCACCGGGGGGCAAACATACCGATCGTTGGCTTCTAGAAAGGCAAACACCATGTCGAGACAATTCGGATATCCGCTGGCAGTGCAACAAGCGGCGCTGCGGCAAGCTGTTGATGAGGGCAATCCCCATCTGGCGTTTGAAGGCGGCAGCGCCTGGGATCACCTCACATACTACCTGGTCCAGGCGGACAAGCTGCAGCCCGGCCCGGACCAGCCGCTGGCAGCGGCGGCGCAAGCCGTAGCGGACGAGGCGGCCCGCTTTGGCACGCCGCAAAGCTTGCGTGCCCTGCTGGCCACATCGCCTGATGCCCTGGCGCAGAATACGCCGCCTGCCATGCTGTACGCGTGCCTGGTGTGGTTTGTCTTGCGCCTGAAAAATTCCGCTGCCAGCATGCTGTCGTATCAGCAATCACTGCTGGAGGCGGGTGTTAGCGCCAGCGACAGGCGCGAAGTACTGCATGCGCTGGGACCGATGGTGGAAGAAGCGCGCGCGTCCATTGCCCCCCTGCTGCAAGGCTTGAACAAATGGAAGGATGGCGTCTTGCCGGCGAATGCGGCGCTGGCCCAGCTGGCAACACAGGCGGGCACCGATCTGCAGGCACAGCAAGAGGCGCTGGGGCGCTTGCTGGCATCCATCGCATCGATAGAGGAACAATTGGCGCACCTGGGCCTGTTCAGCGGGCACAAGAAAAAGGAACTGGAGGCGCAGTTGCACGCCTTGCGCGAGCAGCTGACGCGCGACACGGCGCTGTCCGAGCAGCTGCGACTGCAACTGGAAGGCGTCAACCTGCTGCTGGCCAATGGCGGCTGGCTGGAAGCGGCTATCGATGAGCTAATCCACTGGCTGGACGGCTTGCGCACCGCGTGGAGCGCTCTCGGCTCCGGTACGACCCAGCTGGCGGCCGACGCCAGCGACGCGGAACTGGGCAACGACAGCTGGCTGGCGCAAACACTGGCCACCGCCATGGCCTTTCCCCTGTGGCAGGCGCTCATCACCGCCGCGCAACGCTACGCCACCAACGCGCTGGTCGACTTCCCCGCGCCGCCCAACGCGACGGGACGGCAGCCATGAGGCGCGCCGCCGCACGCCTGCTGCATCTGCTGGCCATGGCCACCCTGGCGCTGGGGCTGCTGCATGCGCCCGCCATGGCGCAAAACAGCAATACCGCCGCGCTGGAAAACGCGCTGCGCCAGCTGGCGCAATTCCAGCGCGAAGTGGCGAATATGCGCAATGCCGTGCGCCAGCCTCTGGGGCCGTACCCGCTTTACACGCAGTGCAGCTGGTGCAGCGAGCATGCGTGGTGGGGCCTGGGCATGTGCACCAAGACGACCACGGAAACATGGTCGCAGAATGTCGATTTCACATGGACGCGCAACCAGCTCGATCAAGTGCTGGCCCGCGCCGAACGCGATGCGGGCAACCTGGGCGCGGCATATGCGCCCACCCAGGCGTGGATAGACAGCTTGCCGGCCTTTAGCCGCGCCTTTGACGCGAACGCCGACCGCGTGCTGGCGGTGCAGGAGCAGATTCGCCAGGGAATCGGGCCCAACGACCAGCAGCGGCAAACGGCGACGCAGGCGCTGCAACAGCTGAGCAGCGACATGGAGCGCAGTTCGGCCCAGCTGAAGGCGGGCACGCAGGCGCTGGCGGTGTCGCTGCAGCAGCAGAGCGCCTATCGCGAACAGATCCGCCTGGCCATCGAGGGTGCCGACCGCTCGGCCCAGGAAGCGCTGCGACAGATTGAACAGGCGGCCCAGTCGCATCACTGCCAGGATGGCTTGCCGCAAAAGTTCAATGCCATCCGCGACGACTTCAAGCGTTCGATCCAGAGCATCTCGGCAGCTTTCCAGCAGCTCGATAACAGCAGCCGCGGCGCCGAGACCGGCCTGGCCGCACTGCTGGGCGCTGTCGTCACCTCGCAGACCGACATGCAATCCATCCTCGACCTGCTCAAGGCGGCGCAGAACGACAAGCTGGGCAGTTTCCTCGAGCGGCTGCACCTGAATGCGGCGAAACAGCAATGGCACGACCTGGCCAATGCCTATACGCGGGTGGCGCGCGAAGCGGCGCTGGCGCAAGGAGGCGGCTGACTAAGACTGACACTGCCAGGATGGCGCCGCTTTGCGCCATCTCAATGCCACGGCCGCCCTGCTTCCTATGATGAGCATATGCCGCATCCATTGGGGGGGCCGTGGGAAAATCGGATACCAGCAGCGTTAGCGCCAGTGCGCCGGCAGCGGTGCGCAAGAAAGATGCGCTGCCATTCATCCTGCTATACATCCTGCTGGCGGGCTTGCTGGCCGTGATAGGAGGGGCGGTACTGGCACCCCACTACCATGCCGTGCCGGCGCTGCTGTGGAGCCTGGGCTTTTGCGTCAGCGGCATGCTGCTGGGATTCCTGTTCGGCATACCGCGCAGCCTGCCATCGGGCACCGTCAACGCGGCGCCGCCCGACGAGCGGGCCAATGGCAAGGGCCGCCCCACGGACGAAGCGCCCGCCGCCGGAGCCGATGCGGCGACGGCCAACGCCGGCAACACCCTGTTCCTGGGCACGCCCACGCCCATGGAAGTCAATTCGAACCTGGTGGAAGTGTCGGACTGGCTGACGAAAATCATCGTCGGCGTGGGCTTGATCGAGCTCAAAAGCCTGCCCGGCAGCGCGCGCAGCATGGCCGCCTTCATCGCGCCCAGCCTGGCCACCGACACGCCGACCGCCATGGCCGTGGTGGGCGGCATCATGCTGTTCTTTTCCGTGCATGGTTTTTTGATCGGCTACCTGCTCACGCGCATTTACCTGTCCATCATGATCAAGCGGGCCGACAGTATGGTCAAGAACGAATCCGTGCGCCTGGAGAGCGGCAAGGAAATCGAAGTGACGGAACTGAGCCGCTTGCAGCAAAAATCGCTCGAAGACATGCAGGAAGCCGTGACGCAGCTGCTGCTGGCCCATCCGCCGGACGGGGGCGCGGCCGTCACGGCCCTGGCCGGCATGCCGGCGGAGAAAAAGCAGGCAGGCCTAGTGCTGTGGCTGGACGACCATCCGCGCAACAATACCTTGCTGGTGGAACAGCTGGAACGGGAAAACATCAAGGTAGACCAGGCGGTCTCGACGCAGCAGGCGCTGACCATGCTGCAACAGAAGCACTATGCGCTGCTCATCACGGACATGGCACGGGTGGAGAACCGCCAGCGCATCAAGGATGCGGGCGTGCACACGGTGCGCGAAGTGCGGCAGGCCCAGCCCGCGTTGCCCATCATCGTGTATTGCAGCAAGGATACGGTCGCCAGCTACGGCACGGAAGCGGAAGCGGCCGGCGCCCGTTTCATCACCACGTCGGGCACCAGCCTGCTGGCGGCCGTCAACAAGCTATTGCATGAGGAACGCCAGGACGGCGATCAATCCACCCGGTAACGGTAGCTGCCCACGTAATGGAGCGAACTGCGCTGCGGGTGCGCCAGCTGATTCGGCGCAAACACGCACACGCTCGTGTCGGCCAGCACGCCCTGCGCCTCCGCCTCCGCGCAGGCCTGCGCCAGCCAGCTGTCGCCATACGACACGCCATCGAGCAACTGCGCCAGCGGCACGGGCGACGCCAGCAGCGCGCTTTCAACACAGGCCGGCTCATAGCACGTGAGTCCCGTTTCCAGGAAGAACGGCGACGGCAATACATCGCCGTCTTCCGTGTATGTGGGCGCCAGGTAGGCCTGCAGCGCTTCCCAGCCGGGAAAGCGCCCGTTGCAGGCAAACACGTGGACGGTCGGCATGGTGGAAGACAAGCTTACAGCTTCTCCATCTTTTGCCGCACGGCCGGTGCCGTCGCAGCCGTCGGCGCCAGTTCCAGATAGGTTTTATAGGCCGCTTTCGCCTTGACGCCATCGCCGGCCTTGGCATACGCGTCGCCCAGATTCAGATAGGCGATGGCGCGCGACGGATCCATCTTGACCGTGTTTTCAAACCAGCGGGCCGCTTCGCGGTATTTTTCCTGCTTGTAGAAGACAAAGCCCAGGTTGTTCGCCGCGAGCGCGAAGTCGGGCCGCAGTTTCAGCGCTTCCGTAAATTGCGCTTCCGCCGCCGCATATTGTTTCTCCTTGTACAGCTGCAAGCCACGGTCGTTGGCCCGCTGCGCCAGCTGGCGCGCCGACGTCGGCACGGCGCCTGGCGTGACGATCTTCTGTTCGCCGCCCTGCAAATCCTTCACCGTCACGCTGGCCGCCGCCGGTTTGGCGTCGAGCTTGCTGTTCAGGGCAATGGCTTCCGTCGACAGCTGCGTCGTGTTCGGGCTGAGGAACTCCGTCTCGCCCGGCAATTCAAACACGAAATCGCCCCCTTCCGAGCCCGGCAAGCTGCCAAACGCGGGCGTCTGGTTCGATACGCTGGACACGGCCGGCGCCACGTAGGCCGCCAGTTCCGTCGCCGTAATGAGACCGTCGCCGTTCAGGTCGCCCTTGCCCGCCAAGCCTTGCAGCAAGGTCCACGTGAACACGGAATGGCCGTTCGGTCCGCCATCGGCCACCAGCTGGTCGCCGCCGCCAGCCGTCAGCATTTGCCTGCCGATGCGCTTGGCGTTGTCGCGCAGGAAGGAACTGGAACCGGCGCCGCGTGTCAGGCCCAGGCCGCTGTAGCAGGCATCCATGACGAAGAACGCGTGCTTGGCCGTCAGCGATTCCGCGATATTCTGGATTTCCGTCATCGGAATCGCATCCGTGGCGAACTGCGCCGGATCGGAATCGACGGGCACGATGTAGCCGAGGTCACGCCCGGAACTGAGCTTGCGCGTGGCGCCGTGGCCGGCGAAAAACACGAAGATGCGGTCATTCTTTTGCACGCCGCCATGCGCCAGCTTGTCGTGGAAGGCGGCCAGGATGTTGTTGCGCGTCGCTTCGCCATTTTTCAGGGTGACGACACGCTCGGGCGCGAAGGCAAACTTTTCAATCAGCGTTTCGCGGATGCCCTGGGCGTCGCGCACCGCATATTGCAGTTTCGGCCATTTCGCGTAGTCATCGATGCCGATCACCACGGCCCAGGAATTGGCATAACCGGTGGTCACGGGCACTTTTTCCGGCGCAGGCACCGAACTTTTCGCCACCTGGAAGCTAGTGCCATCCCAGCCCGCGAATTGATAGCCTTCCGCGATCAGCTTGTCGAGCACGGCCGGCAAGGCTTTCACCGTGCGTTCGTGGATGTCGTGGAACAGAATGATGCCGCGCCCCGCCTTGTCGACGGAGGCCAGCACCCGGTTCGTGATCGAGCTGGGCACGGGGTCGGCCCAGTCCAGCGAATCGATATTCCACATCACGGACTTCAAATGCGCATCGGCCAGCGCGGCCATGCCTTCGCTGTTGCGCGCGCCATATGGAAAGCGGAACAGCGCGGCCCGCTCGGGGCTGATGGCCTTCAACAGCGTATCGGTGCCGAGGATTTCACCCTTCAGCTTGTCGCCCGTCTGTTTCGACAACTGAGCGTGGCTGAAACTGTGGTTGCCCACGGCATAGCCTTCCTTCATCAGCTTGCGGCTCACTTCCGCGCCCGCGTTCAGCTTGGCGTGGCCTTCCGCATCCAGGCTGCCCAGGTTGCGGCCCACGTTGAAGAACACGGCCGGCACGCCATACTGTTTCAGGATGGCGCTGATTTCTTCCGTGTAGCGGCGGTGCGGGCCGTCGTCGAAGGTCAGCACGATGGTTTTCTTCGGCAAGCCCAGGCCAAAGATCTCCGCCTCATCTTTTTTTGGCACCGGCTTGGCTTCGGGCACGGAGCCAGCCGGCGGTACTGCATACGGTACGACGATGCCGTTTTCCTTGAGTATCTGTTCGCGGCTGTAGAGTTTTTTCAGCTGCACCACGTAATCGTCCCACCGTTCGCGCTTGAGTTCGATGGCGCGCTGGCCCAGGTTGCCGAAGATTTGCCGGATTTCCTTCTCGTAATTGCGCTCGATCTCGCCCAGCGCATCGAGGTCTTCGGAAATGCGCTTGTGCAGTTTGATCGCCGGCAAGGAGGAATCTTTGGCCACGTCGGCCAGCATGCTTTGCAGCAGTTCGCGGAAAGCCAGGCGGTCCGCGTCGTACAGGCCGGGATCGGATTCGACATACGTCAACAGGCTGTCGAGCGCCTCGAAGCGGCCCGGATTGGTGGGCGCCGTCAATTGATCCAGCACAAGATCGAGCTTGGCGATGCGCTCCTGGTTTTCATGGAACAGCGCCTGCCCCACCTTGCGGGCTTCATCGCGCGCGCCTTCCGGCAAGCTTTGCTCGTCGGCCAGCAGCACGATGATCTTGCGGAAATTGCCCAGCAAGTCGCGGAACTGGGCGGCCACGGCGGCCGTATCGACGGTCGATTGGGTCGCGGCGGCCGCGCTGCCCGAGGCGGGTGCGCCCGGCGTAGCGGTGGCGGCGGGACGGGTGTAGCTATAAATGCCGGCCCCAGCGGCGAGTGCCACGACAACGGTGGCGGCGATCTTGATCGGCTTGGAAGTCACAGGCTTGTCATTCCCTTCACATACTATGCATAGAATTCAGATGGCGCGGATGCGCCCGATGCATAATTGTAAAGCACGCTAGGCACAAGCTCAGCCCGCACGCTGAATTTGGGCAATAATATCGCTGAACACCTTCATAGATAGTGAAAACGGAAAAGACGATGCACAAGAAACTCTGCGCAGCCGCGCTGATGCTGGGCGTGGCCCTGATGCTGCTGCAACTGCGCGCGCATGCGGGCGATGGCACGGACAACGTTGTGGCCGGGCGCGTGTGCCTGCCGCACTGAACCACGCCTCACGCTGACGCTACACCTTGGCCGGCTCCCAGTAATTGGCCAGGCCCAGCTTTTTCAGGCCCGCCGCGACGAAACGCGGTTCCAGCAATTCTTCCGCCGTCAACGGTAGGCGGATCAATTTTTGTTCCTGCGCAAACGCCAGCACCCGGCGGTAATGGCGGTACACGGCGTCGTCGTACAGGGGCGACCAGCGCTCCTTCCACTGCAAGCCCGGATCGTCATAGCTGCGCCGCACCACGCTGTCGGGCGTGCCGTTGCGCGTGCCATCCTTGATGACCGCCTCGCGGTTGCCGTCCAAAGCCGCCCAGTGCTGGGCCCGCAGCCAGGCCGTGGCCACCAGCTCGGCGATATCGGGATGGGCTTGCGTAAAGTCGCGCCGCGCCCACAGTTCCGCCCGCATCTTGCGTTCCGGCAGTCCTTTGCTGGACCAGATGATGCGGCCGATGCCCTTGTCTTCCAGCGGATAGCCATTGATCATGAACAAGGCGTCGACGGCGCCCGTGGCCAGCGCGGCCGTGCCTGGTTTGAGGTCCATATTAATCAGGCGGAAATCCGTGGGCGACATGCGCTGGTCGGCGATCAGCTGGCGCAAGCCCAGTTCCCACGGCCGGCCCCGGTGCACGCTGATGCGCTTGCCTTTCAGCTCGGCCAATGACGTGGCGCGCGAACTGGTGGGCACCAGCAGGAACTGGTCCGTGCCCCGCCCCGCCGGCACGATCACCTGCGTGCGCACGCCGCCCGCGTTCAGGATAACGGACGGCAAGTCGCCATACGCGGCCATGTCGATGCGCCCGCTGGCGAACGCTTCATTCATGGTCGCCCCCGTGTCGCCCGTGACGGGCAGCCATTCCAGCCGCACGCCCCGCTGCTTGAGTTCGCGCGCCAGCCAGCCTTCCTGCTGCACCCGGTAAGCGATGCCGCCCAGTTCCGCCTTGCCGTTTTCCGCAAAACCCGTCGAGGCGATGCGCAAGGCCGCCGGCGGCGCCCCCGCCTTCGCCGCCGACACAGCCTGTCCCGCCAGGGGCAGCAAGGCCAGCCCGCCCATCACCGTGCGTCGCCGCATCGCATTCTCCTCATCATCATGCATGGCCACTGTTGACGTGCTTCCCGCTCAAGCCGCCCGGCGCGTCTGCGCCAGCGCCGCTTCGAAGGGACGGGGATCGATCCACGCGCGCACGTCGACCTTGCTGGGCAGGAAGTTCCAGCGGAACAGGAAATCGCTGAAATCCTGCAAACCCGCGACCGACGTTTCTGCCAGGTCCGTGTCCAGGCGCAGATGCGCATCCTTGCCGTAAGCCACTTGCACCCAGTGCTCGCTGGCATTCGATTCACGCGCGAGGAAGCGCCGCGTCTCGTCCGCATGGCCGCGCGCCCACGCTTCGGCCCGCAGCACCTGGTCGACCAGGGTCACGGCAGAGCTAAAATGATTGTCCAGCAGGTGCGCATCGACGCTCAGAGTGCGCGGCGTGCCGTTGTTAGCGCGGATCAAGGGTTCCGGATGGATGCCCGTGTCGATCACCGTGTGCAAGCCGAACTGCTGCGCCAGCTGGGCCGCCGAGGCGCCTTTCAGGAAGATGGCGTCCACTTCGCCCCGCAGCAGCCCCAGCAGTTCCGGGCTTTGGCCGCCGCGCCGCGCGCCGCTGAACAGATTCGTTGCCGCGCCCTTCTCCGGCGCCGCCTCGCTCTGGCCGGTGCTGACCACATAATCGACCAGTTCCACGTCCGCCACGGCCAGCCCTTCCAGGCTCAGCGCGTTTTCCAGGCCTCGCAAGGCTTGCGCGCGCGCAAAGTCGATCTGCGCCTTGCTCCATAATGGCAAGCCGAAACGCCGGCCCTTCAAATCGCGCACCGACTGGATGCCGCTGCCGGGCAAGGTCAATATCAGCTGCGTCTCATCCGACCACGACAGGCCGATCACGCGCGTCTCGCGTCCCGCCGCGCGCGCCCACAGGGCCGGGATATTGCCGCCGTGGCGCACGGAATTCCGCAGGGTGTGGTCGAAATGCGATTCGCGCACGGCTTCCTGGTCCGACTCTCGCAAGGAGCGCAAGCTGGTGCCGTCGGCGCGCAATGCCTCTTCCAGCCAGCCTTGCTGCAAGGCTATCCCCAGTCCCGTCGGGACGGGGCAGCGCGTGTACCACAGGGTGTCGAGTGCGTTGTTATTGCTCATCTTGTATCTCCAGAGTGGGTGGACCGGTCAAAAAGGAAACTACAGCGCCATCCTGCGCGCCCATTCATTGCCATCCCATGAGCTGCTGGGATCTACATCCTGCGCCACGGGCGCATGCGTGTCGTCCAGGTCGCTGAAATCCGCATGCAAGCCATCGCGGATGGCGACAAAGCCCGGAGATCCCCGCTGGCGCGGGTGGGCCAGCGGCACGTCCTGCACCCGGCGCACCTTGCCCGGACGCGCATCGAGCACGACGATGCGGTCGGCCAGGTAGACGGCTTCATCGATGTCATGCGTGACCATGACCATGGTGATGCCCTCGTCCTGCCACAGGCGGCGCAGTTCCTGCTGCAGGCGCAAGCGGGTCAGCGCGTCGAGCGCGCCCAGCGGCTCGTCCAGCAGCAGCACGTCGGGCCGCCCCACGAGGGCGCGGGCAATCGCGGCCCGCTGCGACATGCCGCCCGATAATTGATGCGGATACGCATCCGCATAGCCGTCGAGGCCCACGCGCGCAATTTCCGCCGCCACGCGCGATGCCCGCTCGGCCAAGGGCACACGGGTATTGCTGAACGCCACGGCCACGTTCTGCTGCACCGTCAGCCAGGGAAACAGGCGGTGATCCTGGAACACGAGGCCCCGGTGCAAGTCCGTGCCGCGGATGGGCACGCCATCGTGCAGCAGCAAGCCCGTGTAGTCCGTGTCCAGGCCAGCCAGCAGGCGCAGCAAGGTGGACTTGCCGCAGCCGGACGCACCGACGATGGCAACGAATTCGCCCGGGGCAATCGTCAGCGAAATATCGTCGAGCACCAGCAGCGGCGCGCCTTTCAGCGAAAACGACTTGCTCACGTGCTGCACTTGCAAGCCGCCGCTCAGGTGCTGCTGTTGCGGCGACAAGGCCGAAGGGGAAACGAAATCATTCATGGCGCACTCTCTGCGGTGGGGGCGAGGGAAGGAATGGCGGCGGGCGGCGCCCGGCGCAGCCAGCGGCTGCCGTGGAAAACCAGCCAGGCGGCCAGCCACGGCGCCAGCCAGATCAGGAATACATTGCGCAAGCCCGTCAGGTCGGCCAGGCGGCCCGCCGCCAGCGCGCCAGCCGTGCCGCCCACCATGCCGAACAGGGTCAAGTGGGCCGAGACCCTGGCCTTGTCGACGGGCGCGCGGGCGATATTGTCCGTATTGACGAGGTTATTCACGCCCAGGCCCAGTCCCAGCAGCACGGACGCGGCCAGGTAGGCGATGCTGTCCGGCCACAGGCCCAGGATCAGCAAGGCGGCCATGATGGCCAGGTGCGCGCCGCCATACAACTGCTCGCGGTAGCGGCTGGCCAGCACGAAGCGTCCCAGGAACAGCAGCACCAGCACGCAGCTGAGTCCCTGCACGGCCATCAGCCAGACGGAATGATGCGCAGGCCAGTGCAGCACGCGGATGGCCAGCAGGATGGAAAACACGCCCACGCTGGACGCCGTGAAGCTGGCGAGGATCTCGAACAGGTAAGTCACGCGCACGATGGGCAGGCGCAACAGTTCGCGCAAGCTGGCCGCACCGGGCAGCAAGGCTTGGCCTTCCAGCTTGCGCGGCGCCGTATTGCTGGGCAACACTTGCCAGCCCAGCACGGCGAGGATGGCGAACATCAGGGCCGAGATCAAGAAGCCCGCCTTCAGCCCCAGCTGCGCGATCAGGTAGTTGCCGCACAAGGGGCCGAGGAATTGCATGCCGAGAATTAATGTTCCCTTGTACCAGCCCGCCTTGCCCTGCCCCAGTTCCGGCAGGCGCACGAGAAACACGGTGCTCATGGCCACGATGCGCAGCGAGATGCACAGGCCCACCAGAAACATCAGCAAAGCCACCCACTGCCAGCCGGGCAGCCACGGCAGCACGCAGAACGCCAGCGCCAGGCTCAGGCTGACGCCCGCATACAGATGCTTCGGATTGCCGCGCGACAAGATGTAGCCGGCCGGTATGGTGCCCAGCGCCATGGCCAGGGTTTCCGCGCTGCTGATCGCGGCCAGCTGGAAATTGCTCACGTGCAGATGCAAGCCCAGCAAGGTGGCCAGCACCTTGTTCATGCCGATGGTCACGCCCGACAGCAGGGTCAGGCCGATAAAACGCAGCAAGAAGGCGCGCAGCTCGCCTTCGCGGGCGCTGACGGCCGCGTCTGGCTGGAATGGCAACGATTCACTCACTGCTGCGCCCCTTTACCAGCAGACGCGCAAGACGCGCAAACGCCACGTTCATCGCCTGCGCCAGCAAGGCGATCACGAGCACGGCCAGCAGGACGACGTCCATGCGGCCCGACACTTCGCCATTGAGCAGCAATGAACCCATGCCGGGACCGGCTGAAAACAGCAGCTCGCCGCCCAGGCAAGCGAGCCAGGCAAACGCCAGCGCATGCGTGACACCGGTGACGATGGCCGGCATGGCGCCCGGCAGCAAAATCTGGCGCAGGGTCTGCCAGCGCGTCAGGGTCAGCACCTGCCCCACTTCGCGCAAGCGTCCTTCCACCTGGCGCATGCCCGCATACGTGTTGAGCACGGTCGGGTAAAAGGCGGCGATGGCGATCACCAGCAGCTTGGCGCCGTCGCCATTGCCCACCCACAGCCCCAGCAAGGGTATCAGGCCCAGCAGCGGCACTTGGCGGATGCTGTGAAACAGCGGCCCGATCAGCCGGTCCGCCAGCGGCGACTGCGCCATCAGCGCGCCCGTGACGATGCCGGCGCTGCCGCCCAGCAGCAAGCCGGCCAGGGTGCGGCCCAGGCTGGCGCGCAAGTGCACCCACAGCTCGCCCGTGATCACCAGGTCGCGCAAGCTGTGCGCCAGGTCGCCCAGGGACACAAAGATGTAGGCGGCGGCCGCGCCCTGGCCGGAAGCCCATTGCCAGGCACCCAGCAAGGCCAGCGGCAGCAGCGCGCCTTTTATGAACAGTATCAAACGCTGCTTCATGCGGTGCCTCCCTTGCCATCGCCACTGCGTTTCCAGCGCATCAGCCTCGATTCCAGCGCGTGGCATAGCCGGTCCAGGCCGAAGCCGATCACGCCCGTCAGCACCACGCCCACCATCACCACGTCGAGGCGGAACATTTGGCGGCCCATTTCCATCATCTGCCCCAGGCCGCTGTCGGCAGCCAGCAATTCCGCGCCCACCAGCACCATCCACGAACGCGACAGGGCGATGCGCATGCCCGTCAGCGCGGCCGGCACGATGGCCGGCAAGACGATCAGGCGGATGCGCTGCCAGCGCGAGAAGCAATACACTTGCGCCACCTCAAAGTAGCGCTGCGACAAGTTGCGGATGGCGTCATGCACGGCCAGCGCGACGATGAAGAAACTGGCCTTGGCCACGATAAACACTTTAAAACTCTCGCCTATGCCGAACAACAAGATGAACAAGGGGATCAGGGCCACCGTCGGCAACTGGCGCAAGACATTGAAGGTGGGGTCGACGTAGCTGCGCAAGCCAGGCGACAGGCCCAGCACGACGCCAAAGGCCAGGCCGCAGCTGGCGCCCAGGCCGAAACCGGCCAGCAAGCGAAACAGGCTAATGCCCAGGTGCTGGCCCAGTTCGCCGCTCTCGGCCAGGTCGCGGGCCGTCAGCAGTACTTGCCATGGCGACATCAAGATGTGCGCAGGCATCCACTCGAACGTGGTGGCCGCCGTCCACAGCAGCAGCAAGGCCAGCGGCGAGGCCCACACGGACCACGGCGAGCGCACGAAGCGTCGCAGCCAGGGGATGGAGGCCGCACGCGCTGGCGCAGGGGCGCGGGGCAAGGCAATGGCGAGGGAAGTCATGGCGCCCAGTACGTTTGCAGCTTCAGCTGCGCCAGTGCCTGGTTGACGAACTGGGGCGCGAACAGGCTGTCGACTTGCAGGGGCCGCCCGATCAGGCCCGCGCTCCTCGCATATGCCGCCTCGCCCACGTAATGCTGGCGCAGGCTGGCCGTAAACAGGGGCGACCAGCGCGCCTGCCATGGCGTATGGTCGCCCGCCAGTTCGCGCCGCACGACGCTTTCCACCTGGCCCGCGGCCGCCTCCGTGCGCACGTATTCGTCTTCGCCTCCGGCGCCGGCGGCCCGGTGGTGCTCGCGCACATAGGCCGTCACCACCAGCTGGGCCAGTTGCGGATAGCGTTGCAGGAAACCGCTGTCGGCCCACAGTTCGGCGCGCATCTTCCAGTCCTGCGGCGGCGCCTTGCTGGCCCAGATGATCTTGCCCACCTTTTTATCTTCCAGCAGGAAGGCATCGCTGAGCGTGAAGAAAGCGTCGGCGCCGCCCGTCGCCACGGCTGCCGCGCCCGCCTGCGGATTCAGGTTGAGGATCTTGACGTCGCGCAAGGTCATGCCGTTCGCTTCCAGCAGGCGGGCAAACGGGTATTCCCACGGCCGGCCACGGTGCAGGGCGATCTTCTTGCCCTTCAAGTCCTTGATCGACTTGGCCGTGGAACCGTTCGGCACCACGAGGTAGGTGTTGTTGGCGCTGCCGCCGGGCAGGATCAGCCGCGTCTGCAAGCCCGAGGCATTGGCGATAATCGACGGCAAGTCGCCATACTGGGCCAGGTCGATCGAACGGTTGGCAAACGCCTCGTTGACTTGCGTCGCCACGGAATTGGTGGTGACGGGCACCCACTCCAGCTTCACTCCCAGCTTGCCAAGCTCGGCCGCCAGCCAGCCCGTTGACGCCACCTGGGCGGCCGAGCCGGCAAACACGGTCTTGCCGGACGGCGCCGTGCGGGCCACGACGGCGATGCGCACGGCGGCCGGCAGTGCTTCGGCGGCGGCGGCCATCGCTGGCGCCAGCAGGCTGGCCGCCAGGGTGGCGGCGAATGCTTTGCGCCAGATCAAACGTAAGAATTTCAATGACATTGCGGGCCTGTTCGTGAAAGGGTTACACCAGGTCGGTGGCGGGCAGCAGCGACAAGGCGCGCGCCGTGTCGATCAGCTTGCTCATCTTCCATTGCTGCAGCAGCACGCCGGGGCCGAAATCGCGCGAACCGCCGATGGCTTCGGCCGCGATCTGGATCTTCGCGCCCTCTTCCAGCAGCAGGATGAACTCGGCCAGCTTCAGCAAGCCCTGCTTGCCCCACACGGTGGCGCCGCCATTCGCTTCCAGGATGGCCGTCGCATGCGTGTTGCGGGCGATTTCACCGAGGATGAAATCGACTTCCGGCTGGCGGCGGTCGATATAGATGGGAATTTCGCGGATCAGCTGGAAGCGCTGCACGGGCACGTAGCGGATCGGCAGGGTGCGGTGTGTCTGCGCCCACGCGCCCAGCGACGGCGAATGCACGTGCGAGATCGACGTGACCTCGGGCCGCTCGCGGAACAGTTTCAGATAGCGCGCGCCGCCGTTGTTCGCGTCGCCCACGATCACCGTACCATCGAGCGCCAGCACGGCCGCCTTCAGGGGCTGGCCACGGCGGAACGGGCCCGGATCGTTGACCACCACGACCTTGTCGCCGCCGGGCGTGCGCTCGACGAAGCCCACCGTGCCATTGGCCGTCAGGCTGCCCGTTTCGCGCAAGCCGTCGAAGGCGATCTGCGCATCGCGGCGCACCTGCTCCACGAAGGCCAGTTCGGCCGCCGTCAACTCCTGCACCTGTACTTGTTGTGCTTCCGCTTGTGCCACGTCCGTCATGTCATGCTCCATTCGTTGGGGTTGGGATACGGGTCAGTCATGCCTCTACTTTCGCAAGACGCGTGCCAGCGCCGCGGCCAGTCAAATGGTGGAAGGCTGCTGCCTGCGCAACAGCGGCTGCTGGCGTGGCAGCAGCGGCGTGCGCACGCGCTGTCGGCAAGCCAGCAAGCGGCGCGGGCACGTTTCCTGCACGGTTCAAGGCTCCACCCACCACCAAGGAATTCCATGACTACCGCACCATCCCCTGCTGTCGATACCGTCTGGTTCACCCGCTGCCCCGTGCCCACGGCCACGGGCCTGGCCTATAAACTGGGCTGGCTGGACGAGGAATTCGCCCGCGACGGCATCGCCCTGAAAACCCTGCAGGAAGTGGGCGGCGAACTGGCGCGCCACCATTACGACCACGGCCTGTCCACGCTCGTGCGCGAAGGCGGCAACCTGCTGGCCCTGCCGGCGCGCGCGCAAGGGGCGCCCACACGCCTGATCGGCCTGACGTGGATCGATGAATGGCAAGCCATCCTCGTGCGCCCCGGTTCCGGCATCACGAAGCCCGCGCAGTTGCAGGGCAAGCGCCTGGCGCTGCCCGTGTTCCGCGCAGAGGACTTGCGCGAGAACCGGCGCGGGCGCAGCATCGCGCGCGGCATGAGCCTGGCCGGCTACAAGGGTGTGCTGGCGTCGGCCGGCCTCACGCTCGACGATGTGCAACTGGTGGAGGTGGGCGCCGACGCGCCAGCGCAAGCCAATCTGGGTGCGGGACTGTGGCAAGGCATCGCGCCGCTGCTGCGCGGCGAGGTCGACGCCGTCTACGTGAAAGGCGCGGCGGCGGCCGAAGCGGCCCGCGCGGCGGGATTGGAAGTGGGCATCGATATCGACGCCCTGCCCGACCGGCGCTTCCGCGTGAACAACGGCACGCCGCGCCCGATCACCGTGCATGAAACGATGCTGGAACAGCATTTCGAGCTGGTCGTGCGCTTCCTGACGCAAACCCTGCGCGCCGCCCACTGGGCGCGCAGCCACCAGGCCGACGTGCTGGCCATCCTGCAGGGCGAGACGCGGGCCGGCGCCGACGCCGTGGCCGAAGCTTACCGCGACGGTTTTCACCTGACCCTGGCGCCCGACCTGTCCGACGACAAGGTGGCGCTGTTCCGCCAGCAAAAGGATTTCCAGCTGCAGCACGGTTTCCTCGACCGCGACGTGGATATCGAGCGCTGGATCGACCGCCGGCCGTTGGAAGAGGCACAGCGCCGGCTGGACGCGCTGCTGCAAGTGGCGGCATAAAAGCACAAGGCCGGCGAATTCGCCGGCCTTTTTACATCAGGCCGCCACGCTCAGAACTGGATCGTGTACGACGCCCCCACCGTGCGGCCCTGGCCGATGATGACGGTGTCGCCATTGACGGCGCCCGGCACGAAGCTGGTGAGCGTATGGTTGCGGTAGACCTTGTCGGCCAGGTTGTTCGCATACGCCGTGATGCGGTGTTTGCCGCCCGGGAGCACATACGACAGGCGCGCATTGGCCAGCGCGAAGCCGCCCTGGTTCAGCAAGCCGCGCGCGTCGCTTTGCGGGTCGACATAGTAGTACTGCTTGGACGTGTAGCGCACGTCGCCGCTGAAGACCAGCTGCGCGCCATTGCCCAGCGGGTAGCGGTAATCGGCCGCCAGCAAGGCCGTCACGTGGGGCGAGCGCACGAATTCATTGCCGGAGCGGTCGCCGCCATTGTTCTGGATGGCGAAATCGTCGAATTCCGTGCGCAGCAGGCCGATATTGGCGTTGATGTGCAGGTTGTCCGTCGGCTGCGCCTCGAGCTCGAATTCCGCGCCATTCACGTGGGCCTTGCGCACGTTCTGCAGGTAATTGACGCTTTGCGTTGGGTCGCCGTTGTACACGCCCGTGATATTGACCTGCACGTTCTTGTAATCATAGTGAAAAACGTTGGCGTTGAAATTCAGGCGTCCATCCAGCCATTCCGACTTGATGCCCGCCTCGAACGAGTTCAGGGTTTCCGGCTTCACCGTATTCAATGCTCGCACGTCCGTGGCGCTCGTGTTGTAGCCGCCGGACTTGATGCCGTGCGCGTATTTCAGGTAGCCGCGCAGGGTGCGGCTGAAGCGGTATTCGGGCGTCACGTCGTAGGTCAGCGCATTCCACGTGGTGGACGGATTCGACGTGAAATTGTTGTTGGCCACCGAGGCGGCCGCGTAATTGCCGCCCCGGACCGTGTTCCACCAGTTGGCCGCATCGCCAAACGTCACCGTGTTCGATGCGGCCTGCACGCGCCGCAAATCGAGATCCTTGGTTTCCGTCGTCCAGCGCAAGCCAAACGTGGACAGGAACTGCTCGCTGAAGTTGACGGTCGTGCTGCCGAAGATGGCCGCGCTGCGCGCCTTGTGCTGATAGATGGTGCGGTTGTAGCCGACGGGCTGCGTGCTGCCCGCCAGCGCCGGCACGGTGCCGTTGGGCAGGCGCGCGCCGGCCGAATCGGAATCGATCTTTTCATTGAAGTAGAACAGCCCCGCGACCCAGCTCACGGCGCCGTTTTGCGGCGATGTGAGGCGCAGCTCCTGCGACACTTGCCGGCTGCTGGCCTTCGAACGGCTGCGGCCCACTTCCAGCGGCGTATTGTCGCTGTCGCCCGTCGCTTCGTTGCGGAAGTTTTCATAGCCGGTGATCGACGTCAGGGTCAGCTCGCCCAGCGCGTATTCCAGGTTCAGCTGCGCGCCGCCCTGCGTCACGTCGCTGTCGGCCGGCGCATTCGTGCTCACGTCATCGGGATTGGTGCTGGGGATGTAGCCGTTGCGGTAGACGCCATTCGCGCCATAGCTGGCCACCGTGGTGGTGGCGCCCTTGGTCGTGTAGTCGCGGTAATGCAGGTTCAGGTTCGCCGTCAGGTCGCGCCCGATCAGGGCCTTGAGCTGGCCGCGGATGGCGCTATCCTTGAGCTTTCCATCGCGCTCGCCCGTAAACTGGTTGTGGAAGCGGCCCTTGTCCTGCTGTTCCGTGTGGAAGGACAGGCGCCCCGCCAGCACTTCGTCGACCAGCGCGCCGCCGATGGCGCCTTCGGCCAGCTTGGTGTCGTAGCTGCTGTAGTCAAGCTTGGCGTAGCCGCTGGACTTGAACGAGGGCTTGCGCGAAATCACGTTGATGGCGCCGCCCGTCGTGTTCTTGCCCCACAAGGTGCCTTGCGGCCCGCGCAGCACTTCCACCCGGTCCAGGTCGAACAGGGGAAAGCCCGTGGCGCTGGAATTGCTGATGTAGACGTCGTCGAGGTAAAAGCCGACGGGGTTCGGAAAATCGATTTGCTGCTGGCCCGCACCGACGCCGCGTATCCACCAGCGCGGGCGGCCATGCTGCTGCGTGCCGGCCGAGGCGTTCGGCACGTAGTTGAGGATTTCGCTGGCCGAACGGCCGATGCCCGTATCGAGCAGCTCCTTGCCGCCCAATACAGTGATCGCGCTCGGCACCTTTTGCGCCGATTCCTCGCGCTTTTGCGCCGTCACCGTCACCGATTGCAGGGAGGCGCCCTCGCCCCCACCGTTCGCGTCGGCCGCGGCAATGACATCGGCGCCAGGCGTTTCCGCATGCGCCATGCCGTGGACGAGCATCAGCCCGCCGATGGCGAAGGCCGAGCGCAGCGCGCGGCGCACTGGCGTCAAATGAAGAGGAGATGGGGAGAAGGCGGCGGGGGCAGTCGAACGGCGCATGGGTGATTATCCTTGAGTAAAGTCAAAACGCGAGATGGTGATGACTGGTATTGCAAGGGGCATGCCCGCTGCCGCAGCGCAGCAAAATGGGAGTCAAGTGATTGATTTCAAAGGAAGACTATCGTGATGATAGTGCTGTTGATTTGGCAGCAGCGGCGCTGCCGCGTGCTGCCTGCGCGACAGCAGGCGGTGGCGCTGCTGTCGCGGCAACAGGGGGAATGCCTCAGGCGGCGCGCAAGAGTGCCGCCGTATGCCCGCGCACGAGGGGCAGCACTTCTTCGCCCACGCGATAGGCTTCCTCCAGGTGCGGCGTGCTGGCCAGGATGAAGGCGTCGGCGCCCAGCTGCACCAGTTCGTCCAGGCGTTCGGCCACCTGCTGGTAGCTGCCGACAATGCCCTGCGTCTGCCCGCCGCGCAGCAGATTGAAGCCGGACCAGATGTTCGGCGCCGTGATCAAGTCCTTGTAGCTGTTCAGGGTCGTCGGGCGGTTGCCGCGCTGGCGCGCCGCGCCCACGGAATCGCCGCCATCGGCGCCGAGGAACTGGCGCAGGGTGGCGGGATCGACGGCGTCAAAGCCCTTGCGCACCTCGTCCCATGCCTCTTCTTCCGTGGCGCGGGCCACGATGTCGACGCGCACGGCGCACTTGATCTTGCGGCCCAGCAGCGCCGTCTTTTCATGCACGCGGGCGAATTTCTCGCGCAGCTGCTCGAACGGTTCCAGCCACGTCAGGTAGTAGTCGGCGTGCTTCGAGGCGGAACCCAAGGCCGCGTCGGACGAGCCGGAAAAATAGATCTCGGGGAAATCCTGCTCCGACAGCGGCGTGGCCAGTCCCGCATCTTCCACCTGGTAGAACTTGCCCTGGTAGGAAAACGGCCCGCCGCGCCATACGCCGCGCACCACGTCGAGAAATTCCGTCGTGCGCGTGTAGCGGTCGTCGTGGCCGGCCGAATCACCCCACCACAGTTGCGCCGGACCGCCGCCGCCCGTGATGACGTTGTACAGGGCACGGCCGCCCGTGGCCCGCTGCAAGCTGGCCGTCATGCGCGCGGCCACCACGGGGTTCAAGAAACCGGGCTGGAACGGGATCATGAAGCGGAAGGTGCGCGTTTCGCGCGCCAGCAGCGCTGAAATCGCCCACGGTTCGTCCGTCATGGGGAAGGACGGGATCAGGCCGCCCTGGAAGCCCGATATTTCAGCGGCGCGGGCGATCTCGGCCAGGTAGTCGATGTAGGTAAAGCCGTCGGCGCCGCCGCCACCGAGGCCGGCCTGGCGCAGGTTGTCATTGCCGGGAAACCAGTCGCCGCGAAACGGCGTGCGGGCGCGATGCGAACTCGGTTCGCCATGCGTGGGGATGCGCCAGAAGAAATCGATAGCCATGCAGGTACTCCTTCAGTAGGTTGGATACAGGAACTCAAGCCGCTTGCAGCTGCGCGCTCAACGCTGCCCGCACGCGGGGCAGCACGTGCTCGCCGATGCGGTAGGCTTCCTCGAAATGGGGAATGGCCGCCAGCACGAAGCTGGACACGCCGGCCTGCGCGTACGCCTCCAGCGCGGCGCTCACCTGTGCATAGCTGCCGACCAGGGCGCCGTGGGCGCCCGTTTGCGCTTGCGCAAAGCCGGGCCAGAAGGCCGCGGCACTGCCGTCGAATGGCGCATCGTCGGGCAGCCCCGCACCGCCGCGGTAGCGGCGCGCGTCGCGCAAGGCTTCGTCGAAGGTTTCGCGCGCCAGCACGTCGATGCGCAAGCCCGCCGCCACGGCGCGGCCCAGCTGGCGCGCCTGCGCTTGCAGGCTGTCGATGACAGGCTGCAAATCCGCCTGCGGCGCCGCATCGAACACGTGCACATCGGCCTGGCGCGCCGACAGGGTCAGCGCTTCAGGCGACTCGCCGGTCAGATAGATGCCGTTGACGGGATGGTTCGCCAGCGGCCCCTTGAAGCCGCCGTCCTGCACTTCGAAGAACTTGCCCTTGAAGCTGAACGGCGACGTATTCTGCACGCCGCGCGCCACCGTGATGAATTCATCGATGCGCGGCAGGATGTCGGCCTCCGGTGCCGCATCGCCCTGGCGCCGGCGCGCTGCCGCATCGCCGCCATGGCCGATCTGCCAGGCGAAGCGTCCGCCCGTGAAGCGCTGGAAGCTGACGGCGTTCTTTGCCGCATACACGGCCGAACCCCAGGCGGCGTCGAATTCGGCGATCAGTTTCAAATGGCGCGTGCTGCGGGCCAGGTAGCCCGCGACGATCCAGCTTTCGTCGCCCTGCGTATCGTGGCGTATCTGGATGCCGTCGAAGCCGGAAAGATCGGCTGCGCGGGCGATCTGGTGCAGGTAATCGAAATAATTGAAGGGCGGACGCGCGCCGCGCGGGTCGCTCACGCCCGCCTGCAGGGGACTGGGCGCGCCGGCGGCCCGTTCGCCCCTGCGCGTGATGCCGGGTGCCGCGTAACGGCCATCGCCGCTGGTGGGCAATTGCCAGATGAATTCTATGGTCATGCATGGACTCCTGTCGTGGGTCGAAGAAAACACCGCTGGGCGCTTTGGATACCTGCGCGCAGCGGCCTGCCCTATCCTCCTCGCAGAAAACATGCCATGCCGCATACGCCGGCCAGCCCCATTCGCTGTTGATTTGGCAGCAACCGGCTGCAGCCAGGGCAGCAGCATGCTGCGCGCGCAGCAGCCATGAAAAAAGCCGGAGCCGCATCGCTGCGGGTCCGGCTCCAGGAAGTGCATCATGCGCCTAGTCGATGGCGCCCGCCTTTTTCAAAAAGGTGCGCAGGATATTGCGGCTCAGGTTCAGGTGCCTGGCCGTGCGCACCTGGTTGCGCTCATTGCGCTCCCACGCGACGCGCACCAGTTCCTGCTGCATGGCTTCGAATTCCACTGCCTCGCCCGAGTCGAGCAAGGCTTGCCAGGCGCGGGCGAAGCGCTCGGCCGCCAATAAATCGTCCTGGCCGGACGCGCCGTGGGCCGCATAGGCGATATCGGCACCGCCGGCCCAGGCGTCTGGAACAGGTATAGCGACCGGTGCTGCAGCAGGCGCCCGGTGCCAGCCTGACAAACTCAAGTCCTCGGCGCGCACGACGCCGCTGCGGCACACGAGCAGCGCGCGGTGGATGACGTTTTCCAGTTCGCGGATATTGCCCGGCCATGGATAAGCGAGCAAGGCTTGCTGCGCGTCGGGGCCCAGCTCCACCTCGCCCAGGTGCAATCGCTGCGCATAGATGGCCATGAAATGGCGCGTCAGCGGCATGATGTCGCCCGGGCGCTCGCGCAAGGGGCGTAGCGGCAGGCCGATCACCTGCAAGCGGTAATACAGGTCTTCGCGGAAGCGCCCGGCCCGCACGGCTTCGGCCAGATCCACGTTGGTGGCGGCGATCAGGCGCACATCGATGGGGATGGCGCGCCGCGCGCCCAGGCGCACCACTTCGCGCTCCTGCAGCACGCGCAGCAGCTTGACCTGCATCGCCAGCGGCAAGTCGCCGATTTCATCGAGGAACAGGGTGCCGCCGCTGGCCGTCTCGAACCAGCCGGGCTTGCCCTGCTGCGCGCCCGTAAACGCGCCTTTTTCATAGCCAAACAGTTCGCTCTCGACGAGGGTTTCGGAAAACGCACCGCAGTTGATCGCCACAAAGGTCTGTTCGGCGCGCCCGCTCAAGCCATGCACGTGGCGCGCAATGAGTTCTTTGCCAGTCCCCGTTTCGCCCGTGATCAGCACCGTCGCCTCGCTGGGGGCGATGCGTTCGATCAGCTCGTGCAACTGGCGCGAACGGGGGTCGGCAAAGACAAAGGCCGTGGCGCGCACCAGCAAGCTCATTTGCTGCGGGTCGCGGAAGGCGACCAGCGCCTCGCTGTCGCCGTCATCGCCGGCGCCACGGGCAAGGTGGGCGCTGCGCGCGAAATCGCTGCTGAAGTTGTGGGCTAAGAGTTCCATGGGCCGACTATACCGCGCTCCATCTCCAGGCGGGAACGAATGGTGCCGCGCTTGCTTATCCGGATTTTGCATATGCAGGCGCTGCTCCCATGCTGGCCCGGAGTTTGCTCAGGCTGGGGGGCAGGCAATGTCGCCTGCGCACCACGGAGCACCTCCCCATGCCAGCACGCCAGCTTGTCCTGAATGTTTTTTTACAACGCCACGGCCACCATCCGGCCGCCTGGCGCCATCCATCGGCCAGCGCCAGCGGCCGGCCCGACCTGGCCTGGTGGCTGCGCGCCGCCAGGCTGGCCGAGGCGGCCAAGTTCGACAGCTTCTTCATCGCCGACTTCATCGGCCGCGCCGGCGACGTCACGCCCGAGACTGGCCGCTCCGCCATCGGCCTGCCGTTCGAGCCGTTTACCCTGCTGTCGGCCATTGCCGCCGTCACCAGCCATATCGGCCTGATCGCCACGGTCAATACCAATTACGAGCACCCATACCACGTGGCGCGCAAATTCAGTTCGCTCGACCACCTGAGCGGCGGGCGCGCGGGCTGGAACGTCGTGTCATCGTTTGGCGAGCATACGGCGCGCAATTTCGGCATCGATGCAGCGCGCAGCCATGCGGAGCGCTATGCGCGGGCCGACGAATTCGTCGCCCTGTCCAGGGCCCTGTGGGATAGCTGGGATGACGACGCCTTCGACCGGCCAGACCGCGCCGCCGGCCAGTTCTATCAGCCGGCAGCGGGCCATGCGCTGGACTTCAACGGCGAATATTTCGCCTCGCAAGGCTTGCTGGACTTGCCCCGGCCCGTGCAGGGCCACCCCGTGCTGGTCCAGGCGGGCAATTCAGAGACAGGGCGCGAATTTGCCGCGCGCCTGGCCGAAATGGTGTACTGCTCCGCCACGTCGCTGCCCGTGGCGCAGGCGTATTACGCGGACGTGAAGGGCCGCATGGCAAAGTATGGCCGCGCCGAAGATCAATTGAAGGTGACGCCGGGCCTGTCGGTGGTGGTGGCCGAATCGGACCAGCAGGCGCAGGATCAATTTGGCGCACTGCAGGACCTGGTCGACTTCAGCAACCTGGAATTTGGCGGTTTTGACTTGTCCGGCTATCCGCTCGACGGCCCCCTGCCCGACCTGCCCTACCAGGCGGGCGACAACGGCAAGGGGCGTTTCCAGCAGCAGCTGGAGCTGGCCCGCCGCGAGAACCTGACCCTGCGCCAGCTGGTGCTACGCTTCAGGGTCGCGCGCGGTCACCTGCAAGCGATCGGATCCGCCAGGACGGTGGCCGATCTGATGGAGCAGTGGTTCGTGGAACGGGGCGCGGACGGTTTCAACGTCGTGCCGCCGCTGCTGCCGCAAGGCTTCGAAGCATTTACCCGGCTGGTGGTGCCGGAACTGCAGCGCCGGGGCCTGTTCCGCACGGAATACGCGGCCAGCACCCTGCGCGGGAACTTGGGACTGGCGCGGCCCGCCAACCCGCACACGGTGGCGCGGGCGCGGGCCGCGTGACGGCTATCCCTGCTCCGGGTCGAAATGCTTGCGCAAGCCTTGCCAGCACGCGAAATAGTCGTTTTGCAGCAGGCCGCCGTCCAGCGCGAATGGCGTGGGCTTGAGGATGGTGCGCGTCTCGAACATGAAGGCCATGGTGTCGGCCACCTTCACGGGCGCGGACGTGTCGCTGTGCGAGGCGCGTTCGAACGTCTGCGCATCGGGGCCGTGGCCGGACATGCAGTTGTGCAGGCTGGCGCCGCCCGGCACGAAACCGGCCGCCTTGGCGTCGTACACGCCGTGGATCAGTCCCATGAATTCGCTGGCCACGTTGCGGTGAAACCACGGCGGCCGGAAGGTGTGCTCGGCCGCCAGCCAGCGCGGCGGGAAGATGGCGAAATCGATAGCGCCGAACAGGGGATTTTCGCTGGGCGCCTGCAGCACGAGGAAGATCGACGGATCCGGGTGGTCGTAGCTGATCGAGCCGATGGTGTTGAAGCGGCGCAGGTCATATTTGTACGGCGCGTAATTGCCATGCCAGGCCACCACGTCCAACGGCGAATGGTCCAGGGTGGTGCGCCACAAATGGCCGCCGAACTTGGCCAGCAGCTCGCATGCGCCGTCGATGTCTTCAAACGCCGCGTGCGGCGTGAGGAAATCGCGGCTGTTGGCCAGGCCGTTCGAGCCGATGGGGCCCATGTCGGGCAGGCGGAAGGCCGTGCCGAAGTTTTCGCACACATAACCGCGCGCCTTGCCGTCCGGCAGGGTCACGCGGAAGCGCACGCCACGGGGAATCACGGCGATTTCCTGCGGCTCCAGCTCGATCAAGCCCAGCTCCGTGGCAATGGCCAGCCGGCCTTCCTGCGGCACGACCAGCAGTTCGCCATCGGCCGAATAAAAGAAGCGCTGCATGGACCGGTTGGCCGCATACACGTGGATGGCGCAGCCGCTCATCGCTTCGGCGCTGCCGTTGCCGGCCATGGTCTGCCAGCCATCGATGAAGTCCACCGGCGTGGCGCTGTCGGGCAGCGGCAGCGGGTCCCAGCGCAGCTGGTTGGGCGGCGTAGGCGGCATGGAGTGGAAATCGCTGACGATGCGGGTATTTTCAGCCAGGGTGAATGGCGGATGCTGGCTGGCGGGGCGGATGCGGTACAGCCACGAGCGCCGGTTCTGCGCGCGCGGCGCCGTGAAGGCCGTGCCCGAAAGTTGTTCCGCGTACAGGCCCAGCGGCGCCTGCTGCGGCGAATTCTGCCCCTGCGGCAAGGCGCCGGGCACGGCTTCCGTGGCAAATTCGTTGCCGAAGCCGCTTTGGTAGCCGGCGCCTATCATGCGCGCTCCCCCAGTCCGTCAGCCGCGTCGCGCAGCAAGCCTTGCACCACGTCGGCCTTGCCGATGGCGCCCATGGCCAGCAAGGCGAAGCGGGCGAGGAACAAGGGCGAACGCTGTTCCCCCAGGCCACCCATGGTGTGGCACAACTCGGTGTAAAGATTATCCAGTTCGATGTCGGTCATGTTATCTCCTTGTTACTTTGATCGGGCGATGCCGGCCTTCGCCAGCGCAGCCGCCACCTGCTCCGCCCGCGCCTGCCGCCAGCGTCCCAGCACGTGGCCGTCCGGGCGCACGAGGTAAAAACTGCCGGGCTGCGCGTCGAATAGCGAGAATACCTGCGCCGTGTGGTCCCAGGCGCACCCTTGCTCCCCGCTGCGGGAAATCGCCACGGTCGTCAGCGGCAAGGTGTCGCCCAGCGCCGCCAGTGCGGATGGTACAGACCCTTCCTCGCTGAAGTACAGTCCCGTGAAATGGCCATCAACGCGTTTCAGCAAATCGGTAATATACCCCGCTTGCTGCGCGCCGTCTTGCAGCAGCGCCAGCGGACACTCGGGCAAGACCGTGCCCGGCGCGGGGCCAGTGGAAAACACCTCCGATTCCGGCGCATTCAGGGGCGACTGCGCATACGCGATGGCGCTGGTCTGGCGCGGGTTGATCAGGGAGCGCACATGCGCATGCTTGCCCGCCAGGCCCAGCACGGCCGTGCGCATGAGGTCGAAGGCAAACGTGGGCGGCGCCATGAATTCCGTGCTTTTCGTGCCGTGGCGCAGGTTTTCACGGGCGGCGAACACGCGCTCGTCCGAATAACTGTCCAGCAAGGCATGCGGCGCCTGGCCCTTGACCACGTAGGCAAGCTTCCAGCCCAGGTTGTCCGCATCGTCGATGCCCGAGTTCGCTCCGCGCACGCCGAAGATGGGCACGAGGTGGGCCGCATCGCCCGCGAACAGCACGGGGCCATGCCGGTATTTTTCCAGCGTCAGCGCGTTGGCCTTATAGATGGTGATCCATACGGGATGCCACGGCGCCGTTTCTCCCATCATGGCCAGCAGGCTGTCCACGCGCGGTGCCACGTTTTCCAGCAGCACGGCCGCCTGCGCATCCTCGTCGTCGCGCAACTGGTAATCGATGCGCCAGATATCGTCGGGCTGCTTGTGCACCAGCACAGTCGAGCCGGGATTCGACGGCGGGTCGAAATACGCGAGGCGCTCCGTCGGACGGTCGCTCTTCAGGTGGATATCGACGATCACATAGCGCCCTTCATAGCTGGTGCCCTGCAGTTTCAAGCCCAGCGCCTCGCGCACGGCGCTGCGCCCGCCATCGGCCGCCACCAGCCAGTCCGCCTCGATCTGGTAGCTTGCATCGGGCGTGGCCACGGTGACGGTGGCACCGTCGGCGCGCTGGTCCACGCCAGTGACCCGCGTTTGCCAGCGGATATCGATCAGCTCCGGCTGGCGCTCGGCCGCATCGAGCAGGAATTGCTCGATATGGTATTGCGCCAGATTGACCATGGGCGGCAGCTTCTGGTTCGCGTCTTGCGGCATCGTGAAGTGCAGCACTTCCTCGTCGCGGTAAAAGCTGCGTCCGCCCGCCCACGGCAAGCCCTTGGCCAGAAATCCGTCAAGCGCGCCCAGACGTTCGATGATCTCCAGGCTGCGCCGCGAGATGCAGATGGCGCGGCTGCCCGTGCACACGCCATCGTCCGCTTCGATCAGCACGGAGCGCACGCCGTGGCGGGCCAGGCCCAGGGCCGTGGCCAGGCCCACGGGACCGCCGCCGACGATCAGCACCGGGACATGCTGCGTGGCGGCGCCTGCCGGTTTGCCAGGCGGATACACCTTCGGCACATGGGGGTAAGGGTGAAACGTGTCGCTCATGATGGGTCCTCTTCGATCAAGTATGGTCTTTGCCGCCGCGCGCAATCGGCAGGGTCAGCACGATGGCCGCGCCCGCCACCAGCAGCACGCTGGCGTACAGCAAGCCCGTGGCAAAGCTGTGCGTCAAATCCTTCAGCCAGCCCACGACGACGGGGTTCAGGGCCGAGCCGATATTGCCCGTGGCATTGATGACGGCGATGCCGATGGCGCGCGCGCCCAGGCTCAGGGCCCGGTCCGGCGTCGTCCAGAAGACGGACATGGCCGTGTAGGCGCCCGTCGAGGCCATGCACACGCCCAGCAATTGCACGATGGGGTTGGCTGAATACGCGGTGAACAGCCAGCCAAAGGCCGACAGCAGCATGGGCCAGACGATGTGCCAGCGGCGCTCCTGCATCCGGTCCGAGCGGCGCCCCCACAGGATCATGCCGATGACGGTACATACCTGCGGGATGGCCGCCAGCAGACCGATCTGCGTGTTGCTGGCGTCGCCGCTGAAACTTTTCACGATCAGCGGCGTCCACACGGCCACCATGGCCAAAGTATTCACCAGGCAAAAATAGGCGATGCCGAATTTCAATACCGTAGGCGAGCACATTTCCGCCAGTACCGAGCCTTTTTCCTTCGCTGCCACCGGCTTGTGCTCGGCCGCCAGCATGCGCGCCAGCACCTGCTGTTCCAGCTTGCCCAGCCAGTTTGCCTTGCTGGGAGAGTCGTCGAGGTAGCCATACACGGCCAGGCCCAGCAGCACGGATGGCATGCCTTCCAGCAGGAACAGCCATTGCCAGCCCTTCAAGCCCCAGTGCCCGTCCAGCCCCAGGATCAGGCCCGACAGGGCCGAGCCGATGGCGGCCGTGACGGGCATGGCGATCATGAACAGGGCATTGGCGCGCGCGCGGTAGGCGCTGGGAAACCAATAGGTCAGATAGAGCAACATGCCGGGCAGGAAGCCCGCTTCCGTCACGCCGACGAGAAAGCGCAGCGCGTACAGGCTGGCCGGGCCGCTGGCAAACAGGGTCGCCGTCGAGGCCAGGCCCCAGGCGATCATCATGCTGCCTATCCATTTACGGGCGCCGATGCGGGCCAGCACGATGTTGCTGGGAATGCTGCACGCGATGTAGGCGATGTAGAACAGGGTGGTGGCAAAGCCGAACTGGGTGCCGGACAGGCCCAGGTCTTGCATCATGGTCAGGCCGGCGAAGCCGATATTGATGCGGTCAAGAAAGGAAAACACGAACAGCAGGAACAAGAATCCCAGCAGGTGGCGCGACACCTTGCGCATCACTTGCTGTTCCAGTTGAACGGTGGCCGCGTCGAGGACGGGCGCCGGGGTGGCGGGGGTGGCCGCGTGGGCGATGGTCATGCTGGTCTCCATAAGGTGTCGCCCTCCCCTTGCTATTGTTATTGGGTGAGAGCGGCCGGATGCTCCGGCGTGCGACACAGTATGCAGACGACTACGCCGATGGTTGTCCCCATTTTGGGGACAACCATCGGCCAAAAGGACTAGCCGCGTTTCTTGATGGGCACGTTCTTGACCTTCTGCTGGTCGTAGCTGAAGGAGCCGTGGCCGCTCCAGTTGTTGTCGGTAACAAAGGTGGCTTCGAATTTGGCCAGGTAGCTGCCGATGGCCGGTGGCGGCACGGACACGACATATTCGCCGCTCAGGCTGAAAACGCGCGTGGCGTTGCCCAGGCCCAGGCCATGCACGGGGCCGCTGACGGGGCGGATCACCACGCGGCCATGCGGTGGCGTGACCGATTGCGTGATCAGGGCTTCGCCGCTGACGGTGCCGTCGTCGGGATTGTAAAACAGGGCCAGATTCAGGATGGGGGCGCCAGGCAGGCCCAGATTGCCGGCGATCAGATAGACGTGTTCTACCGCATTCAATTCAGTTGAGGACACAATGGACTCCTTCGGGGAATGATTCCTGAGCCATGAATACCGGAGATCGCGGGCGCGACAGGCACTGGCTATCAGCCTTGCCGATGGCCGTTATGCTTCGGCGCATCAGCACTCTGCAGATAGCATAGCCAGTATTTTCGTAGCAATATGCTCACATTATTGCCTTGAATTTCGGCAATTTTATGCAGCCCCTGGCATGCGCCTAGCGCTAGCATTTATCCAGCCTATACCCCTAGGCATAGCGCAAACAATTGGCGCTGGCTGGCAATGCCCAGGCGCTTATAGGCGCGCTTTTGATACGTGATCACGCTCGATGGCTGCACGCCCATGGTGTCGGCGATCTCCGCGGCCGTCAAGCCTTCGAGCACGCCGCGCAGCGCGTCGAGTTCGCGCTTGCTCAATTGCGGGCCATGCTGGCGCAGCCGGGCCAGCATCATGGGCGAGACGCCTTGCGCGGGCTGGCCGCTCAGGCTGTAGTGGTGTCTGGCCGCATAGGCGAACAGCGGCGACAGGGTTTCGATGGCGGCGATTTCGCCAGGCTGGAACTGCCCCTGGCTGCTGTCGCGGTAGAAATTGACGGACAGCCAGATATCGCTGGCCGGCTGCACCAGCAGCGACAAACGATCCGACACATTCGGCTTCTGGTAACACGCGGCGCGGTAGCCGGGATGGCGGATTTCGGCGCTGGCTTGCTGGTGCAGCACGATGGCGGGATCGAGCTTCGGCTGGCGCGCGGGCGCGATGACGCTCTGGTTGCCGTCGAGCGCATAATAATGGCGGGCGTAGCTGTCGGCGATATCCTGCAAAAAGCGTCCGCCGCGCCGGTCGGCCACGGCCACCGTGCGGGGCCGGTTGCCGAACTCATAAGCAAAGATCGTGCACTGGGCGATGGAAGCGGCCGCGCCGGCGGTTTTCAGGATGGCGCCCGCCATGGCATTGACGTCGGCATGGCCGATGGCCGCCACCAGATCGAGGGCGCGCCCCAGATCCAGCTGTCCCTCCGCCTGCCGCCGTTCCACCTGCCAATAGCGCATGGCCGTCTCCCCTGCCCGCCGGGCTTATTGCTGCCGCTGCGGCAAGACCCAGTCCGGCCGGATGTAATGGCAGGTATAGCCGTGCGGCAAGCGCTGCAGATAATCCTGATGCTCGGGTTCCGCTTCCCAGAACGGGCCGGCCGGCGCCACTTCCGTCACCACCTTGCCGGGCCACAGGCCGGAAGCGTCGACGTCGCGGATGGTGTCTTCGGCCACCCGTTTTTGCTCATTGCTGGTGTAATAAATGGCCGAGCGGTAGCTGCTGCCGCGGTCATTGCCCTGGCGGTCCGGCGTGCTGGGGTCGTGGATCTGGAAGAAGAATTCCAGGATCTTGCGGTAGCTGATGGTGTTCGGGTCGAAAATGATCTCGATGGCTTCCGCATGCGTGCCATGGTTGCGGTAGGTGGCGTTGGCCACGTCGCCGCCGCTGTAGCCCACGCGCGTGGCGATCACGCCCGGATAACGACGCAGCAAGTCTTGTACGCCCCAGAAGCAGCCGCCGGCCAGGATCGCGGTTTCATTGTCTTGTGCCATGGTGTCTTTCCCGTTCTAGTCAGAAGCAGCTATCTTACTCTGTCGCGCGACTTTCTTCAGCGGGCCAGCAAGCGCTTGAGCTGCGCCGCCTGGTAGGCGCCGATGGCGTCGTTGAACAGGCAGCGGATCAAGGGGTCGTCGACGATGTCCGCTTCCGCCAGTCCGGCCCGCGTGGCCGCATCGAATGGGCCATCGTTGATGCGCATGTACATCGACGTCAGCGATTCGCCCAGCACCAGCGCCGCATGGCATTTCACCAGCGGCACCTCGGTGGTCCAGCCGGGCGCCTCGCCCGTGTCCGGCACGAGATCGATCAAATCGCCGTGCGTGCGGTAATGCAGGACCGTGGCCGCGCCGTCGTGGCCGTACAGCGACAGCCGCCACACACGCGGGGCCTGGAAATAGCTGTCTTCGGGCAGCTCCATGTCGCGGTAGCGCTCAAGTAAACCGTTACGGCAAAAATCGAGCACCAGCACCGCATCATCCGCGCTCAAGGGGGAGAAACGGCGCGCGATGTCCGCCGTGGCGGGCGCAAGCGCCTCGGGGCGGTAGTCGAAATCCACGTCCTGCGGGCCCACGGGAATGACCCAGGGCAGTGGCGCGGCCGGTGCCATGCCGTGCGCGTCGAGCAGCACGGCCGTCGACGGGTCGAGGCGGAAGATGTGCGCCTCGGGCAGCGCGGCGCCGATTTCCTGCGCAAACTGGCGGTAGGTAATCGGGAACATCGCGTGGTTGTACCAGGACCAGTCTTCCTGCACGAACTGGCAGGAGCTGGGCACGATGTAACGGGGCGCCAGCGCGCGCAGCTGCGGCACCCAGTCGTCGGGCAGGTCGACCGGGCCAGGCTGCGCCTGCGACGGCGCGATGACGGCGATCTCGCGCATGGTCTGGAATGGCCATAGCACCATGTCCCAGGGCGCAAAGGCGGAAAGCTGTGCCAGCGTCTCCGGGCCGATCCAGGAATCGACGACATTGAGCACATTCAGCCCGGCCGCACACACCTGGAACAGCGAATCGACATCGTCGTCCAGCGCGCGGCGCGGGATCACTTCGATGGCGCCCACCCGCACCGGCACGTCGACGTGCAGCCGCTGCACGTGGGTAAAACCCAGCGCGCGCAGCATCGCGAACAGTTCATCGAAGACGCAGTACAGGTAGATGGGCGTGGCGCGGTCCAGCACATCGAGGCTGTCGAGCGAACAGTGGTCGTCGTGGAAGTGCGAGATGAAGACGGCATCCCAGCGCAGCCGGCGCACGGCATCGAGGTCGAAGCGCACGGGCGGAAACGCGTGGCAGTTGCGGCTGAACGGGTTTTCGACGATGGGGTCGAAGGCGATGGCCGTGCCTTCGCACTCGAAGACATAGCCGGCGTGCAGGATGCGGGAGATTTTCAGGGGCATGGATAAGCTAAATAAACCCAACGGCAAATTCCGGGGTCAGACCCGCCGGGTCTGACCCCAGCTCTTGCTTTGGGGGTGAAAACAAGCACTAACTTGATGGGAAATGTTTAATACGGATTATTCAGCACATCCATCGCGAAATACGTAAAGATCATGTCCGCGCCCGCGCGCTTGATGGCGCCCAGGGTTTCCTGCACCACGCGGCGCTCGTCGATGGCGCCCGCCTCGGCGGCGAACTTGATCATCGCGTACTCGCCGCTGACCTGGTAGGCGCCGATCGGCAAACGCGTCACTTCGCGCAGGTCGCGGATGATGTCCAGATACGCCCCGGCCGGTTTCACCATCAGCGCGTCGGCGCCTTCGGCTTCGTCGATCAAGGACTCGCGCACCGCTTCGCGGCGGTTCATCGGGTCCATCTGGTACGTCTTGCGGTCGCCCTTGAGGGTGCTGCCGGCCGCGTCGCGGAACGGGCCGTACAGGCCGGAGGCGAACTTGGTCGAATACGCCATCACGGGCGTGTCGTGGAAACCGGCCGCGTCAAGCGCGCTGCGGATCGCCGCCACCTGGCCGTCCATGGCGGCCGATGGGGCGATGATGTCGGCGCCCGCCTGGGCCGCGATGACGGCCTGCTTGCCCAAATTCAGTACCGTGCTGTCATTGTCGACCGTGTCGCCATGCAGGATGCCGCAATGGCCATGGTCCGTGTATTCGCAGAAGCAGGTGTCGGACATGACCACCATTTCCGGCACGGCATCCTTGATGATGCGCGACATGCGGGCCACCAGGCCGTCCGGATTCAGCGTGTCCGTGCCGTGGCTATCCTTGTGGTGCGAAATGCCGAAGGTCATGACGGAGCGCAGGCCGGCGCGCGCATAGCGCTCCACTTCCTGCGCCAGCTTCGCTTCGGGAATGCGGCGCACGCCGGGCATGGACTTGATGTCGATGAAATCGCTGCTGCCTTCGTCGACGAAGATCGGCAGGACCAGGTCGCGCGGATTGATCTCGGTTTCGCGGAACAGCTCGCGCAGTTGCGGGGTCGCGCGCAGGCGGCGCATGCGCGAAGTGGGGAATTGTGCTGGCATGGGGTGACTGGCTTCAGGTTAACAACGCCGATTAGTATACGCCGATCACGCCGATTGCGCCGGGCTGCCCGGCAAAAAAGCCGCGCAGGTCAAGAAACCCCGCCCTGCATCGTCATAGCGCGTGCAGCAGGGCCGCCACTTGCCAGCGCATGTCGGCCGCCAGCTGCACCAGCATGGCGCCGCGGCGCCGCGCGTCCGCGCGCTTTTTCGACGGCACCAGCTCCAGCTCCGGCATCCGGCATGGGCCGCATGGCAGGCGGTAATTGCCATCGCCGGTGGGCAGCGCGTGCAGTTCCCGCCACGCCTGGTCGTAGTCGCACGAGATATGGCGGCGCCGGCGCCAGTTCAGCGCGATGCGGTTGGCGTTGCTGACCAGGTCCAGGTGGCCGCAGCCGAAAAAGTCGCCCAGGTCGCGCAAGGCGGCCACCATCAGATTTTTCGGCCGGCAGCCGTGCAGCGCCCGCGTGGCCTCTTTTACCGCCTGCGCGCCGGCGGGCGAGCGCAAGCCCTGCAAGGCGCCCAGCTGGATGACGGCGCCGCCAGGCTGGGGCCGGAACAGGAAACTGGCCAGGTACAGCGGGACGCCATCGCGCGTCAGGCGCAGGCACAGTTCCCCTTCGCGGTGGCTATCGTGGATGGCCGTCAGCTGCAAGCGGTAGCTGGCACCATCCTTGCCCTCGATGGCGGCCAGCACCAGCGCGCGGCGCGCCGCGTATTCCACCAGCGGCCGTGCGCCCGCCTGCCACAGGAAGCGGTAATGCCCGCACAGCAGCGCCACCCTCGCCGCGCAGCACAACTGGCGGCTGGCATAGGGACGATAAATCTTGTACAGCAGGCTGGGATGGGCTTGCGCCAGCGCCGCCAGGCCCGGTGTGCCGGCGATGAACGCTTGCCAGCGCGCGCGCTGCAGGGGAAAGACGATGGCGCCCAGCGCGGCCTTGATACGGTGGCCATGCTGGCGCAGTGGCGCCTGTTGCGGCGCGGCGTTGTCGCCGGTGGCGGTAAAAGTATGCATGAAAACGGCTCTGCGACGGGTCGGGACTGGCAAGCCGCGGCAGGCCGCGGGCAGCCCGGAACAGGCGGCTGCGCGCACGCAGCCGCTCTACGCCGGGTAGAACGGATGATAGGGGGAGGCGAAAATGAAGGGGGTTACAAGTTGGTAATGTCGACTTGGCGTATGGCGCACAAGCACATTACGGCAGGGAGCCGACGGCAGGTTCCCTAAGGTCGCGCTTGAGCCGCCGCAGCAGCCAACGCCGCGCCGGCACTTCCAGCAAGCGGTAGCTGATGCTGCTGACAACGAGCAGGATGGCGGTGAAGATCGCCGCCTTCATCATGTAGTCCGCTATGCCCGTGCCAGGCAACATCAGGCGTAGCGGCTTTTGCAGCAGCATGGCCAGCGGCACATGCAGCAAGTAGATGGCATACGAGCAGTCGCCCAGGAAGGCGGCTGCCTGGCCCTCGAGTATCGCCGGCCGCAGCCTGGCGACAAGCCACACCGTCGCGGGCAGGACGCACATCACGACGAGGCCCAGCGGTATGACATCGCCGGCATCGCCTGCCGCATAAAAAGCGGCAAACACGCCTAGCGCCAGCGCCGCAAAATAGGCCAGTATCCAGGCATGCATGCGGCACTGGAACAACAGCAAGCCACCGGTAAAGCCCAGCAGGCCACGCAGCAAGCCTTCGTGTACATCATCCGACTCATAGCCAGTCAGGTAGCGGTTCATCCAGACGGCGAACCCCCATAGCAGCAGCGCCGAGCACAGGTGCAGCGCGAGCGTCCAACGCAAACCATGCATGCCCATGCGGACGGCAAAGAACCAGATCAAATTGATGGACACCTCGACGAAAATTGACCAGCTGGGTCCGTTCAAGGGGAAGCTAGGCCCGTCATCCTGCAGGCAGGGCAGCATCAGCGCATTGGGCACAAAGCATGCGATGTTCGCTGACGTGGCGCCGATGCGGCTCTTGACCAGGGTCACGGCAAGGGCCGCCAGTAGCGCGACGGCGTACAGCGGATACAGCCTGGCAAAGCGGTTATACAGAAAGTCGCTGAACGGCATGCCAAGGCGGATGCGCTCTTCATAGCTGTGTGCCATGACCCAGCCGGACAGGATGAAAAAGAAGTCGACCGCCAAGTAGGCGTGCGTGATCTTGAAGCCGAATATGACTGGCAGGTGATACACGGCGACCAGCATCGCGGCCAGGCCACGCAAGCCATCGAGAGAAACGATGCGGCCGCTGAAATGGCCACTCTTCATGCCGGCACCAATCATGCTTACTCCCGATATCCACCTGTCGAACTGGCGCACCGCGCCAGCAAAGAGAACCAGGCAGATATGGCGATCACTCGATGCGGCCGCACGACGACGGGCAGGATGCACCGTCCAATGGCGACGCCACAAAAGTGTCAAAATTGTATCATGATGCTTTATTAAAAAGTAAATATGACAACACTTATAGCAAAAAAAACACGGCGACCAGCAAGGCTGGGCTTAGCGGACAATAAAATCGGCCAGCCTGAAACGCAGGCGCAAGCCCGGCGCCGCATCCTCGATCTCCAGGGTGCCGCCATGCAGGGCGGCGATGGCTGCGACGATGGACAGTCCCAGGCCATTGCCGGGCAAATGGCGGCTCTTGTCGAGCCGGTAAAAACGCTGCGTCAGCTTCGGCAGTTCCTCCGTTGGTACGCCGGGGCCGTTGTCGCGCACGGCCAGCCAGCTGCCCTGCTCATCGCTGCCGGCCGACACTTCCACCGTGGCGCCCCGCCCCGCATACTTGATGGCGTTGTCGACCAGGCTGGCCAGCGCGCTGCCCAGCAGGTTGCGGTCGCCGCGCGCCGGCACGCCTTCGCCATACATCTGCACCAGCAGCACGCCCTGCTCGTCGGCCGTGGCTTCGTACATTTCCACGATGTCGGCGCCGATCTGCTGCAGGTCGATGTCGTTGAAATTCTCGGGACGCATACCCGATTCGGCTGCCGCGATCTGCAGCAGCTTGTCGAACACGCGCGTCAGGTCGTCGATGTCGTCGATGGCCGCCTGCGCCGCGCTCTCGTAGCCGGCCACGCCCTGCTGCTGGCGCAGGGCGCCATCGAGCTTGTTGCGGATGCGGCCCAGCGGCGTGCGCAAGTCGTGCGCGATGGCGTTCGACACGTGGCGCACGCCTTCCATCAAGTGCTCGATGCGGTCGAGCATGCGGTTGATGTCGCGGCTCAGCAAGCCGAACTCATCTTCGCTGGAAACGGGAATGCGACGGCTCAGGTCTCCCGCCTCGATTTCCCCCGCCGTGCGGCGGATCTGCCCGATGCGCGCCTCAAGCTGGCGGCGGAACAGCCAGGCGCCCGCCACCACCAGCAGAATGGCAACCCCGCCGCCGTAGGCCAGCGAGCGCAGCACCAGCGAACGGATCGACTTGCCCTCTTCCATGTCGCGCCCGACGAACAGGCGCGCGCCGCCCTCCAGGTCGCGGATCAGCATGCGCGCGGGCACCCTGCGCCCTTCGCGCGTGACGTCGCGGTGCAGCAAGCGGCCCACGGGGCTGCCCACGTCGGGCCAGGACGACAGATTGCCCGCCACGCGGCTGCCATCGGCGCCCACCAGCAGGAAGATTTCCGTGTCGCTGTCGGTGCGGTCGGTCAGCAAATGGGCGATTTCCGCCGTCGTACGGCTGGCATCGTCCTGCTGGTACAGGGCGGCGAGGCGCTCCGAGAGCAGGGTCAGCTTGCGGTCCACGCTGCGATCGAGCACGCCGATGGTGCCGAAATAGAACACGGCGCAGACGATGCTGATCGACACGACCACCAGCACGCCATAGCCGAGCGCCAGGCGGGCCGCGATCGAGCGGTGCCAGTTACGCACTGTCGATCACGTCCAGGGTGTAGCCGACGCCGCGCACCGTGTGGATCAGCGGCGGCGAAAATTCCTTGTCTACCTTGGTGCGCAAACGGCTCACCTGCACGTCGATGACGTTGGTCTGCGGGTCGAAATGGTAGTCCCACACGGCTTCGAGCAGCATGGCGCGCGTGACGGACTGGCCCTGGTGGCGCATCAGGTATTCCAGCAGGCGAAATTCGCGCGGCTGCAAGGCGATCTGCCGGTTGGCGCGCGTCACGCGCATGGTGCGCATGTCGAGTACCAGGTCGGCCACCTGCAGCTGCGTCGATTCGGGTACGGGCGCGGCGCGCCGCAGCAGCGCTTCGATGCGCGCCAGCAGTTCGGCGATGGCGAACGGTTTCGACAAATAATCGTCGCCGCCGCTGCGCAGGCCGCGCACGCGCTCGTCGACGCTGGACAGGGCCGACAGGACCAGCACGGGCGTGTTGCGGCCCATGCCGCGCAGGCGCGCGACGATGGCCAGGCCATCGATCTCGCCAGGCAGCAGGCGGTCGAGCACCAGCGCATCCCAGTCTTCGCCGCAGGCCAGGCGCATGCCGTCGATGCCATTGTCGCAGGCGGTGACGTCGTGGCCCGCCTCGCGCAGGCCGGCACAGATATAGCGGGAAGTTTCAGCTTCGTCTTCGATGACCAGGCAGCGCACGGGAGTTCCTTGTAAAAATCAGGGCAGCAGATAGGCGCAGCATACGCCAGGCGCGCGCCACTTGCCAGCCCCGCCGGCGTGCGGCGCGCGATGACAGGGTCGGGTACAATACAGCCTCGACAATTTTTGGCCGCGCCCCCGCGCGCATGTGCGCAGGTTTCATCGGCGCCTCGCGGCTTGCCGCGGCCTGCATAGCCACCACTGCCATTAACGAATATCAGGCGCGCCAGGCGCGCGCCACAGACCAATACAGCCATGAAATCGACCCACTCTCTCGCACTGGCGCTGGCCATGGCCATCACCTGCGGCAGCGCCGCCGCCAAAGACACCAAGCAAAGCCTGTTGTTTGATGAAATCCCCATCGGCAGCTGGAGCACGTCCGCCGAACTGGGCGCCATCACCACCTCCGGCAATACGGTCGGCACCTCCGTCACGGGCAAGATCGACGCGCGTCAGGAACTCGATGACTGGAGCAACCAGTACATCTTCAGCGGCTACTTCAAGGAAGACGAAACGACCAACGACGACGGCGAGAAAGTGCGCGAACGCTCGGCCGAGCGCTTTTCCGCCTCCGCCAAGGCCGCCTACAAGCTGATGGCCGACCATGAAAAACTGTTCGTGCTGGCCTCGCACGTGAACGACAAGTTCGGCGCCTACACCAAGTACTCGACCCTGGCCATCGGTCATGGCTCGCGCTGGTACCAGTCGAGCGACAAGAGCATCGACGTGGAAGTCGGTCCAGGCTATTTCAGCGGCACCAATGATGCGGGCGAATCGGAACACGGCCTGACGGTGCGCGGCGCGGCCGCCATGAAGTGGAAAATCAGCCAGTCGGCCATGTTTACGCAAACGGTCAGCGTGGAGCGGGGTACCTCGAACACCCACTCGATCGCCGAAACAGCCCTCAGCACCAAGATCAACGGCACCATGCAGATGAAGGCCGCCTTCAGCGCCCGCAACGATACGCGCGTGCCGGACGACAAGAAGAACACGGATACGCAAACCTCGCTGACGCTGGTCTACTCGTTCTAGACGCGGACCGGCCATGCTGATGCGACGTCTGCGCGTATGCGCCCTCCTGTGCGCCGCGGCGCTGCTGAGCGGCTGCGCCGCCGTCACCGTCAGCGCGATCTCGCCGGCCGACTACCTGCAGCAGCGGCGCGGCGACATCCTCACCACGGGCAAACTCAGTGCCTCGGCCAGCGAAGTGCTGCGCATCATCGGCAGCGACATCGCCGCCTGCGAAGCCAATACGGGCAGCTGCCGCGCCGATCTGGCCCGCTCCGAACTGCTCAGCGACGAGCAGCGCCTGGCCACCCTGTCCGAATTGTGGCTGGAAAGCGCCCTGGCGGAAGAAAAACAGGGCGGCCACCCGAGTGCCGAGCGGCTGGCCGCCTGGCTCGAATCGGCCCGCTATGCGTATGCCTACCTGTTCTACACGACGCGCACGCCGGGCCAGCGCGCCTTCGAGGAGCGCCAGACGCAAATCCGCGACTACTATAATTATGCCGTGCAAAAGGCCGTCGGCAACCTGTTCCGCCACCGCGGCGAATACCGCCCCGACGGCCATGTGATCCGCGTCGCCGGCTGGGAAATCGACAGCGAATTGTCGGCCCTGCGCCTGCCCGAAGACGGCACCCTGCCCGATGAACTGCTGCCGGCCACCTCGCTGTCGTTTTCCGGCCTGCGCAATGTGTACCGGCGCGATGGCTTCGGCGCCGACCTGGTGGCCGTCATGCCCAAGCCCCGGGCATCGAAAGACGAGTATGTCCCTTACCAGGAAACCCGCTTCCCCGTCGTCACGGCGCTGATCCGCTTCGACGGCAACAGCCTGCAGGAAGTCCTGGCCACGCAACAGCTGCTGGTGATGCTGGTCGACCCGACGCGCAGCGAATCGACGCGCATGGCGGGACAGGAACTGCCCGTGGCAGCCAATTTCACGGCCGGCTATGGCTTGTGGCTGGCCCGCTCCGGCTTCGGCGTGCAGGCGCTGCGCACCCTGTTCGGCCGTGCCGACGGCATTTCGCGCCCGCAGGTGCACCTGATGCAGCCCTACGACCCGAACAAGCGCACCATCGTCATGCTGCACGGCCTGGCCAGCAGTCCGGAAGCGTGGATCAACGTGGCGAATGAACTGATGGGCGACGAACAGCTGCGCCGCCGCTATCAGATCTGGCAAGTGTACTACCCGAGCAATGCGCCGCTGGCGGCCAACAACGCCGCCATCCGCCAGGCGCTGAACGCGACGCTGGCGCAGTTCGACCCTTCGGCCAAGGCCGATGCCGCGAACGACATGGTCTTGATCGGCCACAGCATGGGCGGCGTGCTGGCGCGCCTGATGGTCTCCGATGCCAGCAATACCCTGCTCGACGCCATCACGGAAGAATACAATTTGAAGGGCAAGAAGGCGGAAAAAGTGCGCGCCGGCCTGGCGCCCTACCTGAATTTCACGGCCATGCCGCAGGTGAACCGCGCCATCTTCATCGCCGCGCCGCACCGCGGCACCTCGTTCGCCAACCACAAGGTGGCGCGCTGGATCGCCAACCTGATCACATTGCCCATCAACATGCTCGACCAGTTGTCCGACGCGGCCGGCAGCCTGGCGCAGCTCGACACGGGCAGCAGCGAACCGCTGCGCATCCCCAACAGCATCGATAACCTCAGCGACAAGGACCCGTTCGTGCGCCTGGTGGCAGACCTGCCCATCAGCCCGAAAGTGCGCTACTACTCCATCATGGGCAACGACACGCCCGACCTGCCATTGGCCGAATCGAGCGACGGCGTGGTCCCCTACGCCAGCGCCCACCTCGATGGCGCCCTGTCGGAAAAAGTCATCCCGTCCTGGCACAGCGTGCAGGAAAGCCCGCAGGCGATTTTGGAGATACGGCGGATTTTGCGGCTGCCGGACAGTTTAGGCCTCGTCACGCCCGCAAGGCCGCCAGCGCGGTAACGGCCACGGCCAGCGCCGTCTCCGGCGGCGTGCCGTCTTCCAGGTGCCAGGCCGCCGACAGGCCTGCCCACGCGGCGCCCCACGCCAGCAGCCGCGCCGGATCGAGGCACGCCGCATCGGCGATCAACGCCGCCTGCCGCTCCAGCCGGCCCGGCGAAGTGGCCAGCGCGGCGTCCGGGTTGCACAGAATATTGGCGAAATCAAAACCCCGCTCGCCCACATAGCCTTTCGGATCGATGGCCAGCCAGCCGCGCGCGCCGCCATCGAGCACGTTCGCGTGATGCAGATCGCCATGCAGCACCACGCTGTCCTGCGGCGCCGCCAGCAAATCCTGCGCCACGGCATGGCATGCCGACAACACGCCGCCGCGCGCGGCGGCAGCGGCCAGCGCGGCAAAGCAGCCGGACAAGGGAGGCAAAAGTGGAGCGGATGGCCGCGGCGCATGCAGGCGTGCCGCCACGGCGCACAGGATACCGGTGGCGGCCGCATCGCCCGCCTCCCCCGCGCGCGCCAGCGCGGCCAGCGAACGGGAACCCATCGCCCGCTCAAGCAGCAGCGCATCATCCTCCGTGGAGGCGACAAGCACGCGCACGGCGCCGTCGCCATCCCACCAGCGCAGCACGGCGCCAGCGCGCCGCTCATCGTCACCTGTCGACAGCTTCAGCATTGCCGGCTGGCCACCGTGCAGCACCGGCAACAGGCATGCGCCGTGCGTGTGCACGGGCATGCCATCGGCTTGCAATGACCATTGCCGGAGATGGTCGGCAATTCGGTTGTCGTGATTCATGGGTAATCCTGCGATGACAGTCAGAACGCCACTATAAGGGAGATGCGCAAATGCTGGCTGATCGGCCCGTATGGATACTCACCCTGCATCCAGGAATTTCTCCGATGATAAAGTTGCGAAACATGAGAATCTTGTATATGATGTTCTTTATTACGCTTCCGCCCAGAGGTCATCATGAATGTATTGTCGCCATCTGAACTGTTCTCCGCCATTGAACGCCAGGCACTGAAAAATGCTTTTGAGCATTTGCGCGCACTCGCGGCTATCGAGCAGGAAAGTGGCATCCTGGCCCAGATCAGGCAGGCGGGCCTGCTTGCGGGGCAATCGATGCAGCGCTTGCGCGATTCCTACCTGCGTTTTTTTGAAGCAGTGGAAAACGCCAGAATGGCGACGGAAGGTGCGCGGCCCAAGCATATGGTGCGGAAATACTATGTGCGGCTGTTAATCAAGCGCGACAAAGACCGTTTGCTCGTGGCGACATTGCAAAAACTGCTGCATTGCATACCGGCCCAAGGCCTGGTGCTCTCCGGCCGGGTTCGGCGAATTACTGCAACGCATCCTTCGATCGCACCACCGACATTTGCCTGAGGAATCAAGATGACACCGAATCTGGATCATGGCGTTCTGGCGCCCGAGCATCGGGAGTGGACAGACAACGACCTTAGGGTGGTTGAACAGTTCTCGCAGCTTGTGGCCGCGCACCTCGATATCCTGGCGCAAGGTCCCGAGCGCAGCCGCTTGATCGACCTGGCCACGCGCGCGCTCCATGAGGCACGCGCCTCGTTGGGCACCGCGTCACCAGCCATGCTGGTCCGGCTTCCCGTGTCAAAACTCAAGGTTTCGGATGTGATCGAACAAGGATGGGTGGCGCTTTCGCAAGCGTCGCTGTACCGCGCGGTGGAAAGCAAGCGGTTTTATTGCGTGACACCCAAAGGGCGCAGTATCGGCAAGGAGTTTCCTGCTTGGCAATTTGTCCAGCCGGTGCCGGAACTGATCGCGCCGGCGCTCGCCATTCTTGCCGACCAGCCGAGTAGTGAAATTCATGCCTTCTGGATCAGCAGTGCCGATGAATTCAACGAACTTTCCCCTGCAGAAATGCTTGCAGGTAAATCGTTTGAAACGCGGGCCGAGGTACATCCCAGTCAGCAAGCGCTGCTGGATTTGCCGGCACGCGAAAGGCTACGCAAGGTCATTGCGGCGGCAACGTGGCAACACAGGGGCATGGCCGATATCATAGGCTAGCATGGCATATCAACTGAACGAAACACCCGTCCCGCCAGAAATGGCGGCACACTTGCCGGCGTTCGAATCGCTGCGCACTGAATTATTGAGTAATGTCGTCACCCCTCAATCAGGCCAAGCCTTGGTACGCGCGGCGTGGAACGAGGCGTCCATCTGGCCCGCGAAGGTCGAGCGCACGTATCGCTTCGGGCCACCCGTCGAACTGGCTGATCCGAACGGTTTCCCCTATCACTGGGTATATGCCGCGGACGATATCTACACGGCGGTCTGGGAAGCCCAGCTTTGCCGTAACGACGTCACGCGACCGGGCACCTTTTACATCGCTCACAACGCGAAACAAGCGCTGATCGCGACGCTGTCATTCAGCGCTCCGCTGCGATTGCTCGACCTCACAGGGCCGGTCGCCAGCCGGCTGGGCATTTATGACCGCTTGCATAGTCCCGACCACGGCTGGTGCCAATGGCTGGGCTGGCAGCTCGATCAGATCATTACACAGGAGGCAGGGGCGATTCATGGCTTCATCTATCCGTCGCGCCGTCAGCCCGGAAAACTCGCCTATGCCCTCTCCTCGCGTTACATGGCAACGCTGGGCAGGAACATGGCGCGTTCGCATCTGACGTTCGGCGACACCCCTGCCTATGCCAGCCTGCTTGCTGAACGCCTGCGCGTGGACCCGCCCTGACTGACACTCCCTACGCCGGCTCGCGCCACTGGTCCTTGATTTCCAGCATGGCCGGCAGCTGTTCGATGAACAGCGCCAGCAGTTGCGGGTCGAAGTGCGTGCCGCTGTCGCGCTGCATGGTGGCGATGGCTTCGTCGACCGTCCAGGCGCGCTTGTACGGGCGTTCGCTGGTAAGCGCGTCGAAGACGTCGGCGATGGCGACGATGCGGCCTTCGTGGGGGATTTCCTCGCCTTTCAAGCCTTGCGGATAGCCGCTGCCGTCCCATTTTTCGTGGTGCGTCAGGGCGATGGTGCGCGCCATTTTCAGCAGGCCGCCCGCATGCTCGCCGATGATGGCGGCGCCGATTTCCGCGTGGCTGCGCATGACTTGCCATTCGTCAGCATCGAGCTTGCCCGGCTTTTGCAGGATGGCGTCGGGGATGCCGATCTTGCCCACGTCGTGCATGGGCGCCGCGTTGAGCAGGTCTTCCGCCCTGGCCGCGCTGTAGCCGGCCGCCAGCGCCAGCTGGCGCGCGTAATAGCTCATGCGGATGACGTGCATGCCCGTCTCGTTATCCTTGTATTCGGCCGCCTGGCCCAGGGTCTGGATCACCTGCAGGCGCGAGCGGCGCAACTCTTCGGCGTCGACCAGCGACAGATGCGTGCGCACGCGGGCGCGCACGATGGGCGGGCTGACGGGTTTCGTGATGTAGTCGACGGCGCCCGCGTCAAAGCCATCCGCCTCGTCCTTCACGTCGCACAGGGCGGTGACGAAAATGACGGGAATGGACGCGGTGGCCGGCATGGCCTTGAGCTGCCTGCATACCTCATAGCCCGTCATGGCGGGCATCATGATGTCGAGCAGGATCAGTTCGACGGGATTGTGTTGCGCCAGTTCCAGCGCCTTCTCGCCATCCTTGGCATACAGCAGGCGGTAATCGTCCTGCAAGATCTGGCGCAGCACCTGCAGATTTGTCGCTTCATCGTCAACCAGCAGCAGGATCGGTTTGTCTTCGTGTAAGGTCATCGTTAGCCCAAGGTCAGGAAAGGTCGGCAGGCGCTGGTGCTTCCAGCCATGCCAGCAGCTGGCGCAGCACGCCCGCGGCGCGCGCAAATTCAAAGTCGTCGATGGCGCTGGCCAGCGCCTGCAGGCGCGGCTGCTGGCCGTGCGGCGCCAGCATGGCGGCAATCTGCGCCATCAAGGCGTCGTCCAGCTGCCCGCCTTCCAGGCTGGCGATGGCTTGCCGCAGCAAGGCGCCGGCGGCGGCTGCATCGATGGGCGCGCTGGCGGCCGGCGCTTCCATGGCGACGGCCGGCATATCCACCTCTTCCAGCTCGCCGGCCAGCGCCATGAAGGCGGCCGCCAGCTGCACCAGCAATTCGGTCACCGGCAACTGGCGCGCGATGGCTTGCTCGATGCGTCCCAGCAGGCTTTCGACCTGCACCAGGCACAGGTTGCCCGCCGCGCCCTTGATACGGTGCAGCAGGTGGCCCGCCACGCTGCTGCCGCCGCGTTCCAGTTCCGCCGCCAGCATCGCGGCGCAGTCGCCATTGGCTTGCACGAAGCGCGCAATGGCGCGCTGCAAGGCCGCGCGTCCGCCCCACAGGGCGATGCCGCGCTGCCAGTCGACCTGGCCGGCGGCGGCACGCGCCGCCGCGCCGGCCGCCGGCGGCGGCATGGCCACGGCGATATCGAGCAGGCGGGCGATTTCCGCCGTCAGCTTGTGCATTTCCAGCGGCTTCGAAGCAAAGCCGTTCATGCCGGCCGTCTGCGCGGCGCGCCGGTCCTGCTCCAGCACGCTGGCCGTCAGGGCGATGATGGGCGTCGCCTTCAAGCCCTGCTCGCGCTCGTGCACGCGGATCAGGCGCGTCGCTTCCAGGCCGTCCATGCGCGGCATCTGCACATCCATCAGGACGATGTCGAAGCTGCCCTTGCTGAACTCGCGCACGGCGCTCTCGCCATCGCTGGCGGCGATCACCTGGTGGCCGGCCGCGCCCAGGCTGATCAGCAGCAGTTCCACGTTCTGCGGCACGTCGTCGGCCGCCAGGATGCGCAGCGGCGGCAAGGCCACCACAGGCTGTTCGCTGCGGCGCGCCACGGCCTTGCCCGGCGCCAGCGGCAGCAGCACGTGGAACACGCTGCCCACGCCCAGGGTACTCTCCACCGTGATGGTGCCTTTCATCAGTTCGACCAATTGCAGCGAAATCGTCGTGCCCAGGCCCGTGCCGCCAAAGCGGCGGCTCATCGAAGAATCGGCTTGCGTAAAGGGGGCGAATATCTTGTCCAGGCGGTCGGCGGGGATGCCGATGCCCGTGTCGTGCACGGCGATATGCACCTGCTCGCCCTGCATGCCGACGGCCACGCGCACATGGCCCACTTCCGTGAACTTGACGGCGTTGCCGATCAGATTCGTCAGCACCTGCTGCACCCGGCGCGCGTCGCCCAGGAAGAACTGGCCCATGCCCGGATCGACATCGACATGCAGCACCAGGTCGCGCGCATGCGCCGTGATGCGCAGCGACGCGGCCACATGGTCGACCAGGTCGGGCAGCGAAAAGTCCACCAGTTCCAGTTCGGTGGCGCCTTTTTCCAGCTTGGCCATGTCGAGGATGTCGTTGAGCAGCTCGAGCAGGGAACGGGCGGACTGGCGCACCGTGCCCAGATGGCGGCGCTGCAGGCTATCCAGGGCGGTCCCCAGCAGCACTTCCGTAAAGCCGATGATGGCGTTCATCGGCGTGCGGATTTCATGGCTCATGTTGGCCAGGAAGCTGGTCTTCGATTCGGCGGCCAGCTCGGCGCGGTCTTTTGCCGCGCGCAGGTTTTCCTGCATGGCGCGCCGCTCGCTGACGTCGGTGGCCAGCTTGACCACCTTGAACGGTTTGCCGTCCGTGTTGAAGATCGGATTGTACGATGCCTGTATCCACACTTCCTTGCCATCCTTGCCGATGCGCTTGTACTCGCCCGTATTGAACTGGCCACTGGCCAGCTGCTGCCAGAACGCGATGTAGTCTGGCGAGGTCACATAACCCGGTTCGCAGAAAATGCTGTGGTGCAGGCCCAGCACATCGTCGAGCTGGTAGCCGACCAGGTCGAGGAAGTTCTCGTTGGCCGCCAGGATGCGTCCCTGCAGGTCGAACTCCGCGACGGCAGTCGCGCGCGAGATGGCCGTCACCTTGCCTTCGTATTCGGCGTTGCGCAATTCGCTTTCCGTGATGTCGAGGATGACGCCATCGATCCAGCGCACCACGCCGTCGTTATCGAGCACGGGGCCGCTGCTTTCGCGCACCCAGCGCTCGCGCCCGTCGCGGTGGATCATGCGGTAGACGTTCTCGAAGTCGCGCTTTTCTCCGGCCGCCTGCACGCAGGTGTCGTTGACGCGCTGGCGGTCGTCCGGGTGCACGAGGTCGAACAGCCTGACGCGCCCTTCGGCGAAGTCCTGCGGCATCCAGCCAGTCAGGTTGAAGACGGCATCGCTGATGAAGATCATCCTCCATTCGGGCGCGAAGCTGCAGTGGAAGGACACGCCGGGGATATTGCGGATCAGGGTGCGGTACTGGCGCTCGCTGTCCTTCAGCGCCTGCTCCATGCTGCGCGACGAGCGCATGTCCGTGACAAACGCCACGAACAGGGGCTGGCCCGGCGTGTCGATCTTGCCGATCGCCACGCGCATGGGCAGCACGGCGCCATCCTTGTGGCAGCCATCGAGTTCGCGTCCGCTGTCGAGGATGCGCGAGGCGCCCGTTTCCAGGTAGTCGCGCAGATAGCCTTCGTACTCGGCCGCGTCGGACGGCTGCAGCAGCACGCTGGCGTCGCGCCCCACGATCTCCGCTTCGCGCCAGCCGAACAGGCTTTCCGCGGCGGGATTGAAGGAGCGCACCTTGCCCTGGCCATCGATGGTGATCAGGCCGTCGGCCGCCGTATCGACGATGGCGCGCAGGCGCGATTCGCTGGCGCTGGCGTGGCGCAGCAGCTGGCGGTAGCGCAACAAGCCGTTCGCGGCGGCCACGAAGACGGTCAGGGTGACGGTGATCAGGGCCACGGCCAGGGCCACGAACGAGGCCTGTACCGTAATCGTGTTCTCGCCCGCCGTGGGCGTGCCGGAAAAGCGGGCCGCCAGCATGCCCGTGTAATGCATGCCGGAAATGGCTAGCCCCATGACAACACTGCTGACCAGCAACGACGCCAGGGGCGTGAGACGCAAACGCATGGCGCTCAGGCCAAAGCGTATCCACAGCGCCAGCATGGCCATGACGACAGCCACCACCAGCGACAGGGCGAACAGCCACGGCTGGTAATGCAGGGTCAGCGAAGTCTGCATGGCGGCCATGCCGCTGTAATGCATGGAACCGATGCCCACGCCGACGAGCACGCCGCCCACCACCAGCTGGCGCCAGTTGATGCTCGGGCGCGCCAGCAGGTGCAGCGCCACCCATGAAGCGGCCACGCCGGGCAGCATCGACAGCAGGGTCAGGCTGGGATCAAAGGATACGCGCGTGCAGATGTCGAAGGCCAGCATGCCGATGAAGTGCATCGACCAGATGCCGCCGCCGAGCGCGATGGCGCCCGTGATGATGGCCGTCTGGCGCTGGAAGCCGCGCTCGCTGCTGCGCGCCATGCCGGCGATCTGCAAGGCCATGAACGAGGCAAAGATGGCGATACCGACGGAAAACAGCACCAGCCACGCATTGTGCGTGCCGTAGATGTACTGCATGGTATCGCTCGATACGGCAAAGATGGAACTAAACATACTGTCGTGGCATAAGGTGAGTGAAACGTGACGTCGCAAAACATGACGGCCCACCGCGCGCGCCGGCGCCACGCTTTTTACTAAAGCGGCAACACAGCGGAAATGACAACGGTAGCAGTCGACTAGGGCAAGGCTCGGTCATCACGCCCGCGCCTGCCGCGCGGGGGAAAGGTGCTTTTTACAGAGTGAAAAAGCGGAATGCGTACGAACTCTGGCGCGGATGGCTGGCCGCCAGCGTGACGATGATTTTTTAAAGAGCCATGAGTATAGTTGCTTTGCGAACATATTCATAGGACTTCAGCAATACAGTTATCAAAAATGATAGTTATTGCGGCGGCGATGCGACACTGGCCCGTCTGCGCCTACGCCTGCGGCCAGCGCGCGCGGATGGCCGCGGATTCCTGGCTGATCGGTCCAGCCGTCTCGCTGACAGGGATACCGGCCAGTCTACAGCGGCGGCTCAGTTCCTCCTTGATCTGGCACAGCGTCCAGCGCTGCGGCACGGGCAAGTTCAGGCCCACCACGCGGATCAGCGGATAGTCCGCGAGTGTCGTGTAGAGCAGCAGCTCGACGCGCGCCAACGGTGCCGGGGTCCGATAGACCTGCAATGCGCCCCCATACGTGACCACGTCCAGCCGCTGCAGCTGCGACCAGTCCAGCTGCACGCTTTTATCCCAGCCGGGCAGGCGCCGCGCATGGCGCCGCAGCAACAGGCCCGCATCGTCAAGTTCCACATGAAAGAGCAGACTGCGTCCCGGAAACAGCACCAGGCCCGCGATCCAGGCGGCCAGCGCCAGCGGACAGAACAACACTGCCTCGCCCGCGTACGGCACGTCGCGCCAGACGGCTTGCAGGACAAAGGCGAGGATCAGGGCACAACCGCCCAGCAGCACGCTGCGCCACAGCACGGGACGCAGATTGGCCATCATCGCCGCATGCGAGCTTGCATCGTCGGCCGGCGAAAAACGGATCCATTCGGCGCGCGCCGGCTTCAGCGCGGGTCTCAGCTCCCCGCTCAAGCGGTCGGCGCCAGCATGCCGCGGAACCACGCCAGCTGCTCGCGCGTCAGGTAATTGGCGCCATCGCCATGCAGGAGGACGATCTCGATCTCGGGCGGAATCGAGGCGATCAGCTGCGCGCCCGTCACGGGAATCTTGGGAAAGTTGATGCCAGCCAGGAAGGCCAGATCTTCCGCCACCGTCACGCACTGGCGCTCGGGATTGGGCGATGGCACGAGGAACAGGTCGATCTGTTCGCTTTGTCCGCCGATGACGACGTGTAATTGCGCGGTCAGCAGTTCGGGCAGGATCAGCTCGATATTATTCTCGGCGCGCGATTGCTGGAAAGCGCTTTTCAGGGGCGTGAGGACAGGTGTGGCGGACATGGAGACAGTCAGAAATGGGGACGGCGGCAGTGTAGCAGAGGCGCCCGCCCGGGACGCGCTCTGCTGGCGCAACGGCTACATCTTGTAGTTCAAGGACAGCAGCACGCTGCGCGGCGCGCCGTAGCGCTCCAGCCCGCCCGACCACGAATAGCCGAGTCCCTGGTAGTAGCGGCGGTCGAGCACGTTGTCGACATTCACGCGCAGCTGCAGCTGCTCGCTGATCCGGTAGCCGGCCGTCAGCCCGACGATGGCGTAAGCGCCCTGCCGCGTATCGAAGCCCGTTTCGCGGCGGTAGATCTTGTCCTGCGCGTAGACGGAGGCGCCCAGGTTCCATTTCGCCAGGCTGCCGCTCAGCTGTACATTCGTGTACAGCTTGAACAATTGCTTCGGCTCATCCGTGGCGATGCGCTGGCCGATGTTGGCCGCTACGCTGTCCTTGGTGTACTTGGCCAGTACATAGGTGTAGCCACCCGCGATCTGCCAGCCCGGCAATGGCGAGCCCGACAATTGCAAGTCGATGCCTTCGCTCTGCACCTGCCCGGCCGCGCGGGCGCAATAGATGGCGCCGCCCGTGGGGCAATTGACCTCGTCGGCCATGGCGCGGTTGTTTTGCCTGATGCGGAACAAGGCGCCGCTGGCATTGAGCCTGCCGCCAAAATATTCTCCCTTCACGCCCACTTCCAGGTTGGTGCCGCTCAAAGGCGGCAAGGTATTGCCGCGCACATCGAGCTCGCTTTGCGGCTGGAATATCTGCGTCCCGCTCGCATACACGGAATGATGCTGGTCCAGGTCGTAGACGAGGCCCGCGTATGGCGTGAATTTCGCGTTTTCCGTCAGGCTGCGGCGCCAGGCCGGGTTGGTGGAATACCAGCCCGTGACATCCTGCGCATACCAACCGAAGCGCCCGCCCAGCACCAGGCGCAGCGGATCGGCCAGGCTGAAGTTACCGGCCGCATACAGGCCCTTCTCGTCCGTCTTGCGGCCCCAGTTATATGGCTCGAACGGCGCGCCGTTCATGCGGTAGGCGCGCGGATTCCAGTGGCGGATATCGATCACGCGCTTCCCGGCGCCTTCCCAGCTCTGGCCCGCGTCGGAATCGTCATGGCGGTAGCTGGCGCCCACGATAAGGTCATGCTGGCGGCCGAACCAGGTGACGGGGCCGCTCAAGCGCCAGTCGGCCACCACTTGTTCCGTGTTGTACTTCCAGCCCGTTTCCGACTGTTCCAGCAGATACGTTTCGCCATCGACGCGGCTGTTGGTGGTGTTGCGCGTGCTCGACGAGGCATCGATGCGCGTGATGGCGAAGCGGCTGCGCCAGCCCTTGTCCAGCTTCGTTTCCAGGTCGGCGAAGACGACGTTGTTGTCGCGCTTCTGGAAGGAATCGGCATTATTCAGGAAGGTCCAGCGGGGCAAGTCCATGTGACGGCCATCGGGCAAGGTCGGCAAGCCGACGAACACGCCGTCGGTGCGGCTGTGCTGGCGCGAAAAACCGATGCCGGCCGTGGTCGACGGCGTCAGATCCGCCTCGACGATGGCATACACGGTGCCGTTGGTATTGTTGACGACGTCAACAAAACTGTCGCTGTCGCGCCAGCTGGCCGCGACACGCCCCCGCAGGCTGCCCGAAGCGTTCAGGGCATTACTGGCGTCCACCGTCAATTGCCGGTCCTTCCAGCTTCCCAGGTGGGCCGAGGCGTTCAGCAAGGGTGTGGCCGTGGGACGCTTGCGCACCATGTTGATGCTGCCCGACGGAGCGCCCGCCCCTTCCATCAGGCCCGTGGCGCCGCGCACCACTTCCACCCGGTCGTACATCAGCATGTCGGCGGAAACGTTGCGCTCATTGAAACCCGTCACATCGAGCGGCAAGCCATCCACGTTGACGTGGCTCAAGGCAAAGCCCCGGGCGAAATACGTGGTTTCCTGGTCGGACACACCCTGCGTCTTGCCATACAGGCCGGGCGTGGCGCGCGCCACGTCCTGCAAGGTGGTCAGATCGAAATCTTCCATTTGCTGGCGCGAAATGACGCTGACCGTTTGCGGCGTGTGGCGCTGCGACAGGTTTAGGCCCGTGGCCGTCGACATATTGCGCGCCGTATATAAGCCCGTGCCTTCCGTGGCGCGGTCCGCCTCGGCGCTGACGACCACGGCGGGCATGCTGGCCAGGCCGCCATCGGCCGTGCTGGTATTGATTTTACGCAAGAGGTAATTGCCATTGCCACCGTCCGTCACTTCGAGGCCGCTGCCTTGCAGCAGTTTTTGCAGGCCGGCAGAGATGCCATGGCGCCCTTGCAAGCCCGGCGTCACCAGGCCGTCGAGCGCCACGCCCTGGGTGGACAGGTTGACGCCGGCGGCGATGGCAAACGATGCCAGCGCGTTGCGCAGGCTGCCGGCGGGAATGCTGTAGTCGCGCACGCTGGCGGCCGGGCCGGACTCGGCGGCCAGCGCCGCTTGCGGCAAACCGGTGCCGGCGACGCCCACGGCGAGGAGCAGGACCAGCGCGGCGCGCACGGCGCCGGTGGTGGGATGGAGCGTCATTCGTGCTGCGGTAATGCGGTGCTGCAAAGCCATGTGGACCCTTTCGATGGTTCGGATTGTTCGTTCTCCACCTTGTATGACGAAGCAATCCGGAAAAAGGGACAGGCAAAAAGTAAATTGGGGCATGTCGGCTTAGCGTGGCAAGGCCACGCGTAAGCCGACAATCTCAAGCCGCTTCGACACTGATCCAGTAGCGCGTGCGGCGCGCCAGACGGATCGGCAAGGAACGCTGCAGCAAGAGCAGGATGTTGTCCGGGTCGTTCAACTGGAAGATGCCGTCCACGGGCATGGCCTCCAGCGCGGGATCGCAGCGCAGCACGCCATAGCGGTAGCGCGCCACCTGTTCGAGCACCTCGCCCAGCGGCATGCGCTCGGCGATCAGCACGCCCTGCAGCCAGCCGGCAGCGCGCGGCGCCAGCGGCGTCAAGGCAGAAACGGCACGGTCGTCGAAACTGCCCTGCCGGCCCGCATCGATCCTGCGCAAGGCGTCGGGAGCGTCCCGTGGCTGTATCTCGACGGCGCCTTCGCTGACGCTCACCTCGGTGCGCGGCGCCAGCACGCTGCCAGCGTGGCGCACGCTGAAATGCGTGCCCAGCGCGCGCACGGCGCCATTGCTGCTGCGCACGAGGAAGGGGCGCGCCGGCACGGCCCCGTCGTGCGCCGTGCCGACATGGATTTCCCCTGCATGCAGCACGAGCAGCCGCGCCGCGCCGTCAAAATGCACATCGATGGCCGTGTCCGTGTTAAGCACCAGTCGCGTGCCGTCAGGTAAGGTCATGTGGCGGATTTCCCCCCTCGCCGTGCGGATGGCGGCGCGCCACGCCTGCCACGGCGCCGACTGACTGGCCAGCCACAGCGCCGGCCCCGCCGCGATCAGCCCGGCCAGGCCGTAGAGCACGGCACGCCGGTGCGGCGACTGAGGCGCCGCGTCCGCCGTCTGGCGCAGCGCGGGCGGCACGCTGGCCAGGGTGCTGCACACGAGTTCGGCACGCTGCCAGGCCGCTTCGTGCGCGGGATCGCTGGCGCGCCAGGCCTGGAACGCTTGCTGCTCGCCTGGAGTCAAGGCGCCCCCGTGCAGGCGCACCAGCCATTGCGCCGCCGCCCGCGCGGCGCGGGGATCGATGGCAGCCGTGCTGGCGCTCACAGGATCAGCAGGATGCAGCGCTCAAACGCCTGCACCATGTAGCGCTTGATGCTGCGCTCGCTCACGGCCAGGCGCCGGGCGATTTCCCCATACGCGAGACCATCGACATGCGCCAGCAGGAAGGCGCTGCGCACCGGCGGCGGCAAGCCGTCGAGCATGGCATCGATGCGCTGCAGGGCTTCGCGCACCAGCAAACGCTCTTCCGGCGACTGCATCAGCAGATCGGGCTGCTGCGCCAGGGTTTCCAGCCAGGCTTGTTCCAGCGACAGGCGCCGGTAATGGTCGATCAGCAGGCGCTGCGCCACGGTCGTCAGGTAGGCGCGCGGCTCGTGCAAGGTTTGCCGGCCCTCAGGCGGCGCCGTCAGCAGGCGCACGAAGGTATCCTGCGCCAGGTCGGCCGCATGGTCGGCGCACTGCAGCTTGGCGCGCAGCCAGCGCATCAGCCAGCCGTGGTGGCTGCTGTAGATGCCGGCTATCGACTCGCTGGACTGCGCAATGTTCACTAGGGACTCCGATGCGCACAAGGCAAGGCGCGGCCAATTGATAATAATTCTCATTATCACAAATCATTGCCTCCGCCGTCAATGCCGGCGCCTGCCTATCCGTGGAAACTGTTGTTTCAACGCGGTGGCAATCCTCTAGCGCTTGATGTACAGGCTCTTCATCACCATGCCGCCGCGCATTTTCTTCGCGCCCGGCGCCAGCCCTGCAGGACAAGCGCCCTGGAACACGGCTGCCAGTTCCGTGTGCTGCACTTCGTTCTTGCCATTGACTTGCACGGTGGTGTCGGCGCTCAAGGTATATGCCTTGGCCAGGTCGCCCTTGAAGGCACCAGCCAGCCTGGCGTCCGGGCAGCCGGCCTCGAATTGATAACTGTCGCCCTGGCGGCTTTGCGACTCGATCTTGCATTCCTGCTCGAAGCCGGACCACAGATCGTCGTCGATCAGGCGGTCGCGCGGCTGGTCGACGCAGATTTCCCAGGAAAATGGCGAGGTGGCGGGCGTCACCTTCCACAGCCCCGTGGCGCGCTGCAAGCGCTGCACCGGCTCGGCCGCCGAGGCGAACGTGGCCGCGCACAGGGGAAGGATGGTCATCAGAAACAAGGTCGCGCGGCGCTTCATGGGCATGCTCTTTCGGCTAAAAACTTGAATATAGCAAAGAGAAATGCCCGCAGGCCACACGCTTAGCCGTACATGACGGCCGCGTGGATTTACGCCGGATAGGCTTTCCCGGGCTTTGCGGCCAGCACGAAGGGGATGGCAAACGGCCCAAAAAAGGTCACCAGGACGGCCCGGACGGCCGTTGTCCTGACCTGGCGGCGCTTGGCAATGCACATGCAGGCAAAGGCCGACAAAGACCAGATCAAGGCAGGCAAGTATGCAATCATCATGAACTCCGGATGCGCCTTGGAAGGCAGGAAAACCATGCTGACACGGAAATGTGGCCAAGGCAACGGCTGATTGGGCATCTGCCATGCAATGCGCCGCTGATCACGTTTTTTTCAGCCATTCTTAAGACTGCAGTTCATTGCCCTGACTACGTTGCCGGCGGCACGGGGCATGGCGTCTCAGCGGCCATTTGCGCATAGGTACTGGCGCCGCCGCCCAGATGGATGAAATCCGTGTACAGGACACGCTTGCCCTGCAGCGTGTCGTGAAATCCGCCCAGGTAGGCGCCCGTCTTCGGATAATTGCCGCGCGACGGCAAGTCCACATTCATATAGTGGGTCGGGAAATTGCTTCCCTCATACACCAACTTGCCATTGAGCCAAAGGCGCGATGCGCCCGTGCCTGAGGCATGCTGCCAATCCGCATCGAGCACCACGCAATACCATTTCTCACGTTCAATTTTTCCCAACATCAGACGTTGCTGCACCGTGTTGTTCGCGGTCGCATCAGCCACCATCACGCCGTCCTTCAGCGTGTAGGTATCGCGGTGATTGGCCCGCGTCTCCATCACCAAGTCGGGTCCATCGGCGATGATCGAGAACGGCGGCGACGTCACGACGATGCCCCTGGCGCTGTGCACCTGGAAGACGACGATCCAGCCATCCTTGCCCGTCAAATCCCAGTCGGCGGGAAAATACACGCCGCCCGCATACCAGCGGCGCCCCTGGGGCATGCGCTCATACGATGGCGTTACCTCTGTGCGCTTGCCATACTCGTCAGGATCGCTGGCATTGACCGTCATGCGAAATACCTTGCGCGTCTCAACGCCTTGCGTCACCGCAGGATCACCCACCAATTCCACTCCGGCAGGATTGCCGGCGCTGATGCCGTACAGCCAGCTGAAATAGCGTGTTGTCACGTTGTCGAAACTGGCGGGCCTGGGCAGGCTGGTCGGCGCCATGGTGGTCACGGGTCCGCCGATGCTGTTGACGACCTGCGCGTGCAGCGGCGTGGCAGCCAGCAATGCCAGCATGGCGGTGGCGATAGATGAGCGCATGGGAAACCTTTGTTTCAGGGATTGCTCAGGGCGCCGCATGGCAAGGCGTCTTTTGCGTCAAGTCATTGAGTGATGCGGCGGCATCGCCCACCCATATAAAGTCGGCATACATCACGCGATGCCCGGGCGCAGCCCCCTCCGGCACGCTCAAGCCCACGCGCGGCACATGCAGCGCGCCCGCATAGCTGTTGTGGCTTGAGCGGGCAAAGAAAGTTTCCTTCGCACTGCCATCCATGTACACCCGCAATTCACCGGTGCCGGCCACCGCAGACCAGTCGGCGCGCACCACCATGCAATGCCAGCTGTCCAGGGTTGCCGGCCCGGCCAGCACCGTGCGGCGCGCGGAATTGGCGGGCGTGATATCGCTCGTCCGATGATTGAAATTCATGTTCAGCATCAGCTGGTCGCCACGTATCTGCAGTGCAAGCGGCGGCGCCAATGCACCTGCCCCGCTGCCGTTGTCGACCTGCGCCACGGTGACGGGCACGCTGGTGGTGATCCAGTCGGCGGGCAGGAAGACGCTCATGGCATACCAGCGCCGCGTCGATTGCACGGGATGCTGTTCGCTGAACAGATAGGCATCGCTGTGCGGCGTGGCGTCCGTGCTGTACCAGTCCGCGCGCACCACCGGCCGCGTGACGCCGCCCAGCGTCGCCGTCATCACCTGGACACGCTGCTGCGCATGCTGGCGCACGCCATAGTAATCAGTGAAATGCTGTGCGATGTCCGCCGCCGCAGCGGCAGGAAAGACGGCCGCCACGGCATGGGCCGGCAAGCCCGCAGCAGTCAACAAGGAGATGGCGGCAAGACGGAATAACTGCATGCAAAGCCTTTATGGATGGGCTATCGAAAACACGATGCATGCAATTGTATTTAAATCTATTAATTTCCACAATTAATAAATATATTTTCACAATATTACTGGATATACGGGGCAAAGCAGGATGATGCCGGGTCCGCCAGGCGGGAACCGGCACCAGTGGACGATTCAGTGCTGGCCGATCTTCATGATTTTCAGCGCGTTCGTGCCGCCGACCTTGCCCATCGGCTCGCCCCAGGTCAGCACGACGGTGTCGCCCTTGGCCACGACCTTATGTTCCACCAGCAAATCTTCGGCCTGCTGCAAGACCTTGTCGCGGTCCGTGCCGGACGTCAGTTCCAGGGTGCTGACATTGCGGTACAGGGCCAGCTTGCGGCGCGTGCCCACGCTCGGGGTCAGGGCCACGATCGGGATGTCGATATTACAACGGCTCATCCACAGTGCCGTGGAACCCGATTCTGTCAGGGTGGCAATCGCCTTCACGCGCAGGTGATGGGCCGTAAACAGGGCGCCATACGCGATCGACTGGTCGATGCGCGAGAACGTGGCGTTGAGGAAATCGGCGTCCAGCTTGCAGGTATCCCATTTCTCCGCGTCCAGGCAGATGGCGGCCATCGCTTCCACCGTTTCGATCGGATAACGGCCCGAGGCCGTTTCCGCCGACGTCATGACGGCATCCGTGCCATCGAGCACGGCATTGGCCACGTCCGACACTTCCGCGCGGGTCGGCACGGCGTTGACGATCATCGATTCCATCATCTGCGTGGCCGTGATCGCCAGCTTGTTCGAGGCGCGCGCCATCTTGATCATGCGCTTTTGCAAGGCCGGTACGGCCGCGTTGCCCACTTCCACGGCCAGGTCGCCACGGGCCACCATGATGCCGTCGGACGCGTCGAGAATTTCTTGCAGCGCAGGAATAGCTTCCGCGCGCTCGATCTTGGCGATCATCATCGGCTTGTGGTCCCACGCTTCGCCGGCGATATTGGCCAGCTGGCGCGCCATGACCATGTCGGTGGCGTTTTTCGGGAAGGACACAGCCACGTAATCGGCCTGGAAGCTCATCGCCGTTTTTACGTCTTCCATGTCTTTCGCCGTCAGGGCCGGAGCGGACAGGCCGCCGCCCTGGCGGTTGATGCCCTTGTTGTTCGACAATTCGCCGCCGATCTTGACGGTGGTGTGGATTTCGCTGCCGACGACCTTGTCCACCGTCAGCACGATGAGACCGTCATTCAGCAGCAGCACGTCGGCCGTGCGCAAGTCGCGCGGCAATTCCTTGTAGTCGAGGCCGCAGCGCTCGATATTGCCCAATTCGCCGTTTTCGCCCCATTTCGCGTCGAGGATGAACTTGGCGCCGTTTTCCAGGAAAATCTTGCCTTCTTCAAACTTGCCGACGCGAATTTTCGGGCCTTGCAAGTCGGCCATGATGGCCACTTCGCGGCCGCACAGGGCAGCCGCTTCGCGCACCATGCGGGCGCGGTCGATATGGTCTTGCGCCTTGCCATGCGAAAAGTTCAGGCGCACGACGTCGACGCCGGCCTTGAACATGCGGACCAGAGTATCGATATCGTTGGAAGCGGGGCCGATGGTGGAAACGATCTTGGTGGCGCGTTGCTGTACTTGCATGGTCATGGTGTGCTGCTTTCTATAAAGTTCGTGCTGCTACAAGGGCCGGCCTTGTGGGCCGGCCGTCCTGGTGCGCTGGATCAGCGGTACTACGTTCTTACTTGGCCGCCATCAGGGCGACCGTCGTGTCGAGCATGCGGTTCGAGAAGCCCCACTCGTTGTCGTACCACGACGACACTTTCACGAGGCGGCCCGAGACCTTGGTCAGGGTCGAATCGAAGTTCGACGAAGCGGGGTTATGGTTGAAATCGATGGAGACGAGCGGTTCCGTCTGGTACGTCAAGATGCCTTTCAGGGCGCCTTCCGACGCCGTTTTCAGCAAGGCATTGACTTCCTCGACGCTGGTATCGCGCTTGGCAATGAAGGACAGGTCGACCAGCGAGACGTTAATCGTCGGCACGCGCACGGCAAAACCGTCCAGCTTGCCATTCAGTTCCGGCAAGACCAGGCCGACGGCGGCAGCCGCGCCCGTCTTGGTGGGGATCATCGAATGCGTGGCCGAACGGGCGCGGCGCAAGTCTTCATGCATCACGTCGCTCAATACCTGGTCGTTCGTGTAGGCGTGCACGGTGGTCATCAGGCCCGATTCGATGCCGATGGCGTCGTTGAGGGGTTTCACCAATGGCGCCAGGCAATTCGTCGTGCATGAAGCGTTGGAAATCACGGTATCCGTGGCTTTCAGCACATGCTGGTTGACGCCGAACACGATGGTGGCGTCCACGTCCTTGCCGCCCGGCGCGGAAATGATGACCTTTTTCGCCCCGCCCTTCAGGTGGGCCGAGGCTTTTTCCTTGGTCGTGAAGAAGCCCGTGCATTCGAGCACCACGTCCACGCCGAGTTCGCCCCACGGTATCAGGGCCGGGTCGCGCTGCGCGAAGACGCGGATGCGGTCGCCATTGACGATCATGTTGTCGCCGTCGATGGTGACGACGCCGGGAAACTTGCCGTGTACCGTGTCGTAGCGCGTCAGATGTGCATTCGACTTGGCGTCGCCCAGGTCATTGATGGCGACGATTTCGATATCCTGCTGCTTGCCGCCTTCATAAAACGCGCGCAAGACATTGCGGCCGATGCGGCCATAGCCATTGATGGCAACTTTGATGGTCATGCTGTCTCCTTGATATTATTTAAATGATTCACCTGATACGTACAGCGCCGAACAAAACCGTAGCGAGCGGAAGGGAGTTGTGGCTGAGAAGCGGAACTGTGCTTGAGCACAGTGAGCATCGCAGGCCGCAAATCACGACGCGCAGTAGGTTTGGTTCGGTGCCATCTAACCGCTGTTGCGCAACCCCGCCGCAATGCCGTTGATCGACAAATGGATGCCCGTGCGCGCCGCCGCGTCCTGCTTGCCTTCGCGGAAACGTTTCAGCAGCTCCACCTGCACGTGGTTGAGCGGATCGATATACGGGAAGCGGTTGCGTATCGAACGCTGCATCAGCGGATTGGCTTGCTGCAACTCTTCCTGGCCCGTGATCAGCTTCAGGGCGTCGAGGGTGGCCGCGTATTCGGCGCGGATGCGCGTGAAAATGGCGTCGCGCAAGGCCTTGTCCTTGACCAGTTCCGCATACTTGCCGGCAATGGCGATATCGCTCTTGGCCAGGACCATATCCATGTTCGACAGCAAGGACGTGAAGAATGGCCAGTCCGTGTACATGCCGCGCAGCACGTCCGCGCCATCGGCAGGATGGGCGGCCAGGTAGGCTTGCACGGCGGAACCGAAACCAAACCAGCCCGGCAGCATCAAACGGCATTGCGCCCAGCTCAGGACCCAGGGAATGGCGCGCAAATCCTCGATGGACGTGGATTTCTTGCGCGAGGCGGGACGGCTGCCGATATTCAGGGCGGCAATCTCCGCGATCACCGTCGATTCCCAGAAATACTGTTCAAAGCCATCCGTGCCGTAGACGAGGTCGCGGTAGGCGTTCAGGGCCGTGCCCGAAAGTTCTTCCATCGCGGCCAGATGGCCCGCGCCAGCCGAGGCCTTCGGTTGCAGCTGCGCCTGCGGCAGCAGGGTCGACTGGATGGTGGCCGCCACCAGCACTTCCAGGTTGCGGCGCCCTACTTCCGGGTTCGCATACTTGGCCGTGATGACTTCGCCTTGCTCCGTCAAACGGATCTGTCCCTGCACGGCGCCGGCCGGCTGGGCCAGGATGGCTTCGTAGCTGGGTCCGCCGCCACGGCCGACGGAACCGCCGCGGCCGTGGAACAATCGCAGCTTGATCTGGTATTGCTTGAACACCGTCACCAGCTCGATCTCGGCCTTGTAGAGTTCCCAGCCGGAGGTCAAGAAGCCGCCATCCTTGTTGCTGTCCGAGTAACCAAGCATGACTTCCTGCTGGTCGGCGCGCGACGCGAGCAAGCCGCGGTAGAACGGCAAGCCGAAGGCGCGCGCCATGATGGCGGGGCCCGCGCGCAAGTCGGCTATGGTTTCGAACAGGGGAATGATGTTGACATCGACTTCGCGGCTATCCTGGTGCAGCAAGCCCACTTCCTTGAGCAGCAAGGCTACTTCCAGCAAGTCCGAGACGCTGGCCGCCTTCGAGATGATGCAGTTCGGTACCGATTCCTTGCCATATTTGACATGGGCCTGGCGCACGGCGCGGAAGATGTCGAGTTCGGACGTCGTTTCTTCCGAGTAGTGCGCATACGGCGAGGTCAGCAGGCGTGGCGACTCCAGCTCGGCCAGCAGCAAGCTGATGCGCTGCTCTTCATCGAGGTCCAGGTAGACGAGGCCCGGCTGGGCACCCGCGAACAGTTCGCCCACGACGCGCTCATGCACGTCGGAATTCTGGCGCAAGTCGAGCGGTGCCAGCGAAAAGCCGAAGACCTTGACGGCGCGGCGCAGCTGGCGCAGCCGGCCGCGCGCCAGCGCACGCAAGCCATTGCTGACCAGCGAATGCTGGACGACGTCCAGGTCAGCCAGCAGTTCAACAGCGGCGGCGTAGGGCTGCACGCCGTCTGCCTGCTTGCCCTTGCCGGATAGCACCACGCGCGTGGCGTCCAGGCGTGTATGGATGCCGTGCAGGGCGCGGCGGTACGGCTCGTCGACCCGGTGCGGCGACGCATCGGCCGAGCGCTCGGCCAGCGCGCGCAGCGGCTCGCTGCACGCGTTCAGTATTTGCGCCAGCGACAGTTGCGAAGCGAGCTTGCGCAATTCACCGAGGTAAAAATCGAGCACCTTGTCAGCCTGCGTTTGCAGGGTACTGCGCAGGATGTCGGCCGTGACAAACGGGTTGCCGTCGCGGTCGCCGCCTATCCAGCTGCCGACTTTCATGAAATTGGGTAATTCCGCATCCTCCCAGCGGGCATCGCGCTGGGCCAGCATGGTTTCCAGCGAGGAATACAATTTCGGCAGTTCACGCAGGATCGTATGGTCGTAGAACGACAGGCCATTGGCCACTTCATCCATGACGGACAGCTTGCTGGTGCGCAGCAGACGCGTCTGCCACAGGGTGACGATGCCGCGGCCCAGCGCTTCTTCGTTTTGCTCGGCCTCTTCCGGCGTCATTTGCACGCGGTCGCGCTCACTCAACAGGCGGGCGATGGCCATCTGGCAATTCTGGATACTCTTGCGCTGCACTTCCGTCGGATGCGCCGTGAAGACAGGGCTGACAAACGCATCTTCAAAGAACGATGCCAGCGCATCGGCCTTGCCGGCGTCAAACACGTTGCCGACGGCATGGCTGAGGCTACCCTGGCGCGGCGGCGAGCCGGCGATCAGATGGGCGCGCGTGCGGCGGATGTGATGTTGGTCTTCTGCAATATTGGCCAGCAGCGAGAAATAGCTGAAAGCGCGCGTCAACTGCGTGGTTTCTTCCTGCGACAGCGCTTGCAGCGCGTCCGACAGCTGCGCGCGCGCCGCTTCATCATTGTCGCGGCGGAAACGGATGGCCAGCTGGCGCACATGTTCGATGCGTTCGAAGGCGGGGTCGCCCAGGTGGTTGCGGATGGCGTCGCCCAGCAGACGGCCCAGCTGGCGGATATCGCTGCTCAGCAGCTCGTCTTTCACTTCATTCATTTGCATGGTATTCATTTCCTGGGGCGGCCACGGCGGCACCGCACAGATTGCGTAGTACGCGCTTCCCGGCCCGGGAAACGCCCATCGTCCAATTTGTAGTAAATTTACCTTATTGCTTCACCATCCTCTTGATTTCCATCAACAAAAATCCCACCCAAAGGGTAGGCAAGGGCTAACGAGCTGTTTGCCACGGCAACAATATGAAAATTTACTACGCATTTGAGCGAAAGGCAATCAACTTTTGTCTTTCGAGGCTGAAAAGTGACGGCGCAACACACAGGGCCGGCGCTCTCCTGTATGCTGCGGTTCAAACAAGGATGTAATCCACATCTTATGAATGATACCCATGCGACTGACTGCCTATACCGACTACACCCTGCGCACCCTGATGTACTTGGGCGTGCACCGCGACCGCCTCGTGACCATCCAGGACATCGCCGACCTGCATTCCATCTCGAAGAATCACCTGATGAAGGTGGTGCACCAGCTGGGCCTGTCAGGCATCGTGGAAACGGTACGTGGGAGAAATGGCGGCCTGCGCCTGGCGCGCGACCCGGCCGAGATCAATATCGGCACCGTCGTGCGCGAGACGGAAAGCGATTTTTTCATGGCAGAATGTTTCAACAAGGAAAACAACACTTGCCCGCTGACGCCCGATTGCCTGCTGAAGGCCAAGCTGGGCCAGGCCACGGCCGCCTTCCTGGCCGTGCTCGACACGGTGACCCTCGCATCGATACTCGAAGCGACGCCGGGCGCGCCAGCGCCGATGGCAGGCGTGATCCGCCTGCACGTGGAAAATACCTGATAATTGTCAGGAGCAGGCAGGCAGTCCTGATGGGCGATAGGCGCGATGTGCGCCACGAAACTTGGTGGCGAGGGGGCTGCGCACCAGAACATGCTTGCTATTCTTTATTTTTATGCTTTGCCTGCTTTACATGTTTTGTCTGCTTTTTCGACTTTGTTTTTGAACTGCTGCTCTTGGCACTGGTGGCGGGTTCCTTCTTCCCGGCAATCGCCTTCGCAAAATCCGCATTAAATTTCCCGCTATCTATTAACTCATCCACAATCCCGGGATAATCCTTCAACTCGGGCACCCAATCCCTGATCTCTTTGAAAAGGCCTGCCATATGCCCTTTTTTCCTGTATTTGACCACCATCTCATTCCATTGCTCGGCATAAGTGTCTGGTTTTGAATGCTGAGAGAATGTCTGGTAGAAAATGGCGTTGGTGCGGAACGGGTCTGCCAGCTTACGATCGAAGCTTTGTCTTAATGGGTTATGCTCCTCATGCAGCCCATTATGGATTTTACGTACGTGGGGGCGGTCACCGGGTTTGTCCGGGTGTATGAAAGCATCCGTATTCGATTGAAGATCGTCGCTATTAAAAAATAGCGGCCGCGTTACGCTGGACCGCATTTTCTTGGCATGGTAATGAAGTTTGCTGAATTCACCTGCCAATTCTTCGCTTGTCTTCCCGCGAAGCAAGGATTTGGATGCCTCATTGTAAGCGGCGAAGCCGGCATTCAGATTCTCGGGCAAAAGGGCTGCTGCTGTACCGCGTTCCTTTAAAAATACAATATTAGGTTGATCAGCATCAGGGTAAAGCAATGACGAAGGAGAAGCGCCAAGCGACGGCAGTACCGACCCTGGCAATTTGCTTTGCTCCTTGTAATGCCTAAATTTCTCGGGGTCGAGCACGGTGTTGAGATTATCGGCGCCAACAAGTTCCCTCCCGTCGGCCTGTGACACCCCCAGGCCGGTTGAGACGGAAATATGTTTTGGCGCATGCCAGGTTCTGTAGACAAGCCGGGTTTCTTCAAATGCCTTGTCAAGCGTATCGCTAGCCTCATGCTTATCGATATCTTTTTCAAGCAGGCTTCCAAGTTCCTCCAATTGCGCTGCTGACAAGCTTTTCAATTGATGATAAAAATCAGACAGCAGGCGCACTTTCTCCGCCTGTTTTTGCTCTGCCTCCATGTCCGACCCATCGACGGCGGCAAGCGCCTGCATGAATTCACCATACGTGTCTTCGGAATGGTACGGTTGCAAGGGCTGGTGCTGTGGAGCCACGCTACGCCATTCCACGCCCAGCTCGATCGGATGTTGATCGCCATCCTTGTACTGCATCTGCAGGCCGATCATATTGGGGTTTTCGTCCAATTCCGGCAATGCGCGTCCCGTCGCTACGGACACCCACGGGTTGAGTTTTGCCTGGACCTCGAAGCGCCCGTTCGGCACAGGCACGATACGCGTTGCCTGCGGACGCAGCACGCCCAGCTGATGGGCGATCGCCGCCGGATTGCCTGCGCCGCCGATGCCCGGCATCCGCACCCGTCCATTGCCGATACTGGCCGAGCCCGATTGCAAGGCGTCCGCCACCGGCCTGCCAGGCGCAGTGGCCGTCGCTTCCAGCGATTGCGCGAGATCGCGCAGGTGCATGGCCCCGACGTCGGGCCGCTGCGTCATTTCCACCTCGCCATCGCGCAGTCTGCCTTGCCGGGCCCTGGCCAGCATATCGTGCACGCGGGATGGATCGGCCGTGCCGTACATGGCATGGCTGCCCGCACCGCCAGCCCCATCCACCATGCCCGGCCATTTACGCGAGCCTGTGGCTTGCGGCCGCTCACTGCCGGAATGGAATGCCGCGGCCAGCTGCCCTGCCCCGCTGCCAGCGCCGGGCGCGACGAAACGATCCTGTCGCTCCTGTTTTTTTACCGCGTAGGTGTGCTTCATTGGCTCTTTCAAGTTGCACTTACTATCAGTAACAACAAGCGGACCTTCTCTGCGCGAGAGTACACCGGCCGGCCAGATCGTGCAAATCGCAGACAAAAAAAACACCCCTGCGAAAGGGGCGTTCAAGGTGTAGAGCGATTCAAATGCTCAATGCGCGCTGGCGCCTGCCGCGCCGATACCCGTTTCCGAACGCATTTGCTGCGCTTCGTAGCCGGCGCGGTCGATGCGCGCGCGGGGGCTCTTGTCGAGCACAGAGAACAGCCAGATGCCAACGAAGCCGGCCGTCATCGAAAACAGCGCCGGCGACGCGTAAGGGAACAGCGCTTCGCCATGACCGAGCACGTCGACCCACACGGACTTCGACACCACCGTCAGCGCAACGGCCGTGGTCAAGCCCAGGAAGCCGCCGATGGTGGCGCCCCGCGTGGTGCAATCCTTCCACAGCACCGACATGAACAGCACGGGGAAGTTGGCCGAGGCGGCGATGGCGAATGCCAGCGAGACCATGAAGGCGATGTTCTGCTTTTCAAAGGCGATGCCCAGCACCACGGCGATGATGCCCAGCACGACCGTCGTCACGCGCGACACTTTCAATTCGTTGGCGCCCGTGGCCTTGCCCTTCTTGATGACGGTGGCATACAGATCGTGCGACACGGCCGACGCGCCCGACAGGGTCAAGCCCGCCACGACGGCCAGGATGGTGGCAAACGCGACCGCCGACATGAAGCCGAGGAAGACGTTGCCGCCCACGGCCTTGGCCAGGTGCACGGCCGCCATGTTGTTACCACCCAGCAGCTTGCCGGCAGCATCCTTGAACTCGGGATTGGTACTCACCAGCACGATCGCGCCAAAGCCTATGATGAAAGTCAACACATAGAAGTAAGCGATCCAGGTGGTGGCCCAGAACACGGATTTACGCGCCTCCTTGGCGCTCGGCACCGTGAAGAAACGCATCAGGATGTGCGGCAAGCCGGCCGTGCCGAACATCAGCGCCATGCCGAACGAGATGGCCGAGATCGGGTCCTTGATGAAGGAACCCGGGCCCATGATGGCTTCCTTGGTCGCGTGCACGTCCACCGACTTGGCGAACAGCGCTTCCGGGCTGAAGTTGAATTGCGCCAGCACGGCCACGGCCATGAAGGTGGCGCCGCCCAGCAGCATCACCGCCTTGATGATCTGCACCCAGGTGGTGGCCGTCATGCCGCCAAACAGCACGTAGATCATCATCAATGTACCGACCAGGACGACGGCGATCCAGTATTCGAGGCCGAACAGCAGCTTGATCAGCTGGCCCGCGCCCACCATCTGCGCGATCAGATAAAAGGCCACGACGACCAGGGTGCCGGAAGCCGAAAAGATGCGGATCGGCGCCTGCTTGAAGCGGTAGGCGGCCACGTCGGCAAAGGTAAAGCGTCCCAGGTTGCGCAAGCGCTCGGCCATCAAAAAGGTGATGATGGGCCAGCCGACGAGAAAGCCGATGGCGTAGATCAGGCCATCATAGCCGTTCAAAAAGACGGCCGCGGAAATACCGAGGAAGGAGGCGGCCGACATATAGTCGCCCGCAATGGCCAGGCCATTCTGGAAACCTGTGATACCGCCGCCGGCCGTGTAGAAATCGGAGGCCGACTTGGTCTTCTTGGCCGCCCACTTGGTGACGAACAATGTAAAAATAACGAAGGCGGCAAACATGATGATCGCCGTCCAGTTGGTCGGCTGCTTGACTGCCTGGCCCAGGTCGGCGCCGGCCGCGAACGCGGCATTGCTGGCGCCCAGCAGCGCCAGGGTGCTCAGGCAGGCACTCAGGCAAGACACGCCGCGCAGCGCATGCTTGGCGGCGCTCATGCTTGCACCCGTGCCTGGATGGCGTTGCTCAGATCGTCGAATTGCTTGTTGGCGCGGCGCACATAGATGCCGGTGACCAGCACGGTAAACACGATGACGAACAGGCCGATCGGCATGCCCCAGGTCATCACGCCGGCGCCCGTCTTAGTGGCCAGAAATTCCTTGTTGAAGGCGATGAGCAGGATGTAGCCGTAGTACACCAGCATCATCAGGCCCGTCAGCGCCCAGCCGAAGCGGGAACGCACCTTGACCAGCTGATGATAGCTGGGGTCGCTCTTGATTTTTTGAACCAGATCGTCATGCATTGTGTTGCCTCCTGTTATGTAAAAGCTGCTCTTTTGTTTTCGAGCTTGGATTCACAGTACAGTGCGAGGCTTACCCGCCCCTTACGGCAGCGTTTTTTCTCGCGGGGACAACACAATGCAGAAAAAAATTAATTCAGTGCGGCAGCCGGTCCGAAGAACTCGTGGTGCGTCTGCTGTTCCGGCACGCCCAGCTCGCGCAGATACTGCTTGATAGCGCGCATGAATGGCTGCGGTCCCAGGAAGTAGGCGTCGACGTCGCGCGAAACCGGCAGCCAGTGACCGAGCTGCTCCTTATTCAACAAGCCGACGGCGTCCGGTGCGTCCTGTTCGCCGCCATGTTCCGCGTAGCAGTAATAGCGCTGCAGCTGCGGGTGCTGCGCGGCCAGTGCGTCGATCTGCGCGCGGAACGCATGCACGCCCTGGTTGCGCGCCGCGTGGATGAAATGCACGGGACGCTTGCCGCGCAGGGCCGCCGTCAGCATGGCCAGGGTCGGCGTGATGCCCACGCCGCCGCTGATCAGCACCAGCGGCTTGTCGCTATCCGTCAACACGAAGTCGCCCGAGGGCGGCGTCAGCTGCACGGTGTCGCCCGCCTGCACGTGATCGTGGAAGAAATTCGAGACCTTGCCGCCCTCTTCGCGCTTGACGCTGATGCGGTAGGTCTGGCCATTGCTGGCGGCAGACAGGGAATACTGGCGGCGCATGGGCACGCCATCGACGGTGGCCAGCACGCCGATATACTGGCCTGGCGCAAAGTCGAGCACGGCCTGGCCATCGGCGGGCGCCATCAGGAAGGAGGTGATCTCGCCGCTTTCCACCGTCTTGCTGCGCACTAAAAAATCGCGCGCGCCGCTCCAGCCGCCCGGTGCGGCGGCCTGCGCCTTGTAGATGCGCCCTTCTTCGCCGGCCAGGATATCGGCCAGCTGGCCATACGCCGCGCCCCAGGCGTCGATGACGGCATCGCTGGCGATCTCTTCGCCCAGCACTTCGCGTATCGCTTGCAGCAGGCTGGCGCCCACCAGCGGATAGTGCTCGGCGCGGATCTGCAGGGCCACGTGCTTGTTGACGATGGTGGCCACCAGGTCGCCCAGCGCCGCAAGCTTGTCGATATTTTTGGCATACATCAGCACGCCATTGGCCAGCGCGCGCTGCTGGTCGCCGCTGTGCTGGTGCGCCTGGTTAAAGTACGGCAGCACTTCGGGATGGTCGCGGAACAGATTCTTGTAGAAGTGGCGCGTCAGCGCTTCGCCGCCCTGCTCGAGGATGGGGACGGTGGCCGTGATGATGGCGCGTTGTTCTTGGGTCAGCATGTAAAACTCCTGTGTATATGTGTAAGCGGTCTCAGGCCAGCGTTTCAACGGCTGGATATAACTCGTGGTCTTCGCGCCGCATGCGCTGGAACAGCGCGTGCAGCACGGTATTGGCTTCGCTGCGGAAGGCTTCCGGTTCGGCCTCCAGGCGCACGGGCGTATTCCAGCGGCCGGCGAAATCCAGATAGGCGCCGGCGATGCCTTGCATTTCGTTTTCGTACCGGCGTCCCAGTTGTGCCACCTTGGCCACGCCGGACGCTTGCGCAGCTGGATACAGGTAGCGCTGTTCGACGGCCAGGTGCAGCTTGATCAAGCCGCTCATGGCAATGATCTGTTCGGCAATGGCTTGCGCCTGCGCAGCGACACCGCCGCGCGCCAGCCGGCGCAAGTCGTCAATGGCGGCCAGGATGTCCAGGTGCTGCTGTTTGAATTTGTCGATATTCATGGCGTGTTTCTCTTGTTGAGTGTTCCCAGTGTAGCGGAATTCGCTTAAACATGCAAATTACATGCATCTTTAAATGCATAAGTGTTTCCTGAAGGAATCTGGAACGACATGCGCCACTATGTGCGCCAGAGAACACAAGCTACGGCCATGTCTGCCTATAATTTATTTATCACAGCACAGGCCCGTTTGCGGCCGTGCCGCACCCTCCACTCCAGCCAAGGATGAGCATGAAAAACAAGACGGGCACGGGCCAGGCGCAGCAACTGGCAGGCATCATCAACGAGCACCACACGGACCTGCTGGACGGCTGGATGGCCGGCCTGATCGCCCGCCTGGTGCGCCGCGACAAGATCGCCGAGAACGAGCTGCGCCAGCAGGCATCGCAATTCCTGCCGCTGCTGGCGGGCGCGCTGGAAAGCGGCGACTCGTTCGACATCGAAGGCGGCGCCTGGGACGATACGCGCCAGCTGCTGGCGGAGATATCGCAGTCGCGCGTGCGCCAGGGCTATTCGCCGATCGACACGGCCAGCTTCATGTTCTCCCTCAAGGAGCCGCTGTTCGCCTACCTGCGCAAGGCAATCACGGCGCATCCGGAGCAACTGGGCGACGCCATCGTCAGCACCAGCAAGCTGTTCGATGAACTGGGCCTGCTGACCATCGCCATCTACCAGAAAGCGCGCGAACAGGTGATTCTGCGACAGCAGCAGGAATTGCTCGAGCTGTCCACGCCCGTGGTGCAGCTGTGGCAAAACGTGCTGGCCCTGCCCCTGATCGGCACCCTCGACAGCGCGCGCACGCAGGTGGTGATGGAAAGCCTGCTGCAAAAGATCGTCGACACGGGCGCCCTGATCGCCATCATCGATATCACGGGCGTGCCTACCGTCGACACCCTGGTGGCGCAGCATCTGCTGAAAACCATCGCCGCCGCGCGCCTGATGGGCGCCGACTGCATCATCAGCGGCATCCGCCCGCAGATCGCGCAAACCATCGTGCACCTGGGCGTCAACCTGGAAGACGTGATGACCAAGGCCACGCTGGCCGACGCTTTCGTCGTGGCCCTGAAACGTACGGGCTCCAGCATCACCTACCAGCAGCAACAACACTGAGGCGCCTATGGAAAGAATCCCCATTTTACGCATGGGCCGGCTGCTGCTGGTGACGATCCAGGTGGACATGCATGACCGCCTGGCGATGACCTTGCAGGATGACCTGACCACCCGCATCGTGACGGACCGCGCCACGGGCGTGCTGATCGACATTTCCGCGCTCGACATCGTCGACTCCTTCATCGGCCGCATGATCAGCAACACGGCGGCGATGGCGAAAATCCTCGACGCGCGCACCGTCGTCGTCGGCATGCAGCCGGCCGTCGCCATCACCCTCGTGGAACTGGGGCTGACGCTGGAAGGCGTGAGCACGGCGCTCAACGTGGAGCTGGGCATCAAGCTGCTGGAACGGGGCGGCGCATGCGCATGACGGGGGCGCCGTGCTAGGCGCGCAGGAGCAGGCTGGAGTGCAGCAGACGCAGCAGATTCTGCCCCTGCACAGCGACGAAGACGTCGTACGGCTGCGCAAGCAGGTACGCGACAGCATGGTCGCCATGGGTTTTGGCCTGATCGAACAGACCAAGATCATCACGGCGGCGAGCGAACTGGCGCGCAATACCCTGCGCTACGGCGGCGGGGGCGAAGCGCGCATCGCGCGCGTCAGCGATGGCGCGCGCCAGGGACTGGAGCTGCGCTTTGTCGATGCGGGACCGGGCATCGAAGATATTCCCCTGGCGCTGACCGATGGCTATACCAGCGGCGGCGGGCTGGGACTGGGGCTGGGCGGCGCCAAGCGCCTGGCCGACGCATTTCACATCGACACGGCGCCCGGCGCGGGCACCACTGTCACCATCGCGAAATGGAAGCTGTTTTGAACCACCTCGAGCAAGCCCCTGACATCGTCAGGCAACGCAGTTTTCCCATCGGCGAACCGAGCGAGATCGCCGCGGCCCGCCGCGCCGGCAACGAACTGGCGCGCCGCATCGGCTTCGACGACGTGCGCACGGGCCAGCTGGCCATCATCATCAGCGAGGCGGCGACCAACATCGTCAAGCACGCGCAGCGCGGCGAAATCCTGCTGCGCAAGGTGCTGCGCGGCGGCACCAGCGGCATCGAAGTGCTGGCCATCGACAACGGCCCCGGCATGGCCAACGTGCGCCAGCACATGCAGGACGGCCATTCCACCACGGGCACCTACGGCGTGGGACTGGGCGCGATACGCCGCCTGAGCCAGGAATTCGACCTGTACACGGCGCCCGGCAAGGGCACGGTGCTGATGATGGTGGTATGGGGACAGCACGCCAGCAGCGCCATTCCTGCCAGTCCGAACTGGCAGATCGGCGCCGTATGCCTGCCGCTGGCCTCGGAACAGGTGTGCGGCGACGCCTGGAACGTGGTTTGCGAAGGCCATGAACTGAGCCTGATGGTGGCCGATGGCCTGGGCCACGGCCCGCTGGCGGCGCGCGCTTCGGAATGCGCCAGCGCCCTGCTGGAACACAGCACGCCCGGCTTGCCGCCCCTGCCCGCCTCCTTCATCGAACTGGCCCACGGCGCCCTGCGTGCCACGCGCGGCGCAGCCCTGGCGGTGGCGCATATCGACAGCGCACGCCGCGAATTGCGCTACGCCGGCGTGGGCAATATCGCCGCCTGCGCCTTCGACGCACAGCAGCGCCGGCATCTGCTGTCGCATAACGGCATCGTCGGCAGCAATCTGCGCAAGGTGCAGGAGTTTTGCTTTCCATGGCAGCAGGCCACGACACTGATCATGCATTCGGACGGCTTGCACACGCGCTGGGACCTGGAGCGCTATCCGGGCCTGGCGCAATGCCACCCCAGCCTCGTCGCCGCCGTGCTGTACCGGGATTTTGCCCGTGGGCGCGACGACGTCACGGTGGTGGTGCTGCGCGAACATGAGGAACACCAGGCTGTAACAGCTGAAACAGCGGAAGGAACAGGTGCGGCATGACACAACGCATATTGACAGCCCATATCGGCAGCGAACTCGATGTGGTGGGCGCGCGCCAGCGCGCTCGGCAGATCGCCGCCCTGTGCGGCTTCGGCGTGCAGGACCAGGTGCGCATCGCCACGGCCGTATCGGAACTGGCGCGCAACGTCTACAACTACGCCGGCAGCGGCAAGGTGCATTTCGCCATCGATGGCCAGACGGCGCCGCAGGTGCTCAGCATCCGCATCGAGGACCAGGGCCCCGGCATCGCGCAGCTCGACAGGATACTGGCCGGCACCTACCGCTCGCCTACGGGCATGGGCCTGGGCATCCTGGGCGCCCAGCGCCTGATGGACCGCTGCCATATCCATAGCACGCCGGGCGACGGCACGCAGATCACCCTGCACAAGCTGTTCTCCCGCGACGCTCCCCTGCTCGACGGCGCCACGATCGGCGTGCTGTCCGGCAGCCTGCAGGCGCTGCCCCCGGATATCACGCTGTCCGAAGTGCAGCAGCAGAACCGCGAACTCCTGAGCACCCTGGCCGAACTGAAGACGCGCCAGGACGATCTGCTGCAGCTGACGCGCGAACTGGAAGACACCAACCGGGGCGTGGTGGCGCTATTCGCGGAGCTGGACGAGAAAGCCGACCACCTGCGCCGCGCCGACCAGATGAAATCGCGCTTCCTGTCCAACATGAGCCATGAATTCCGCACCCCGCTCAGCTCCATCCGCGCCCTGTCCAAGCTGCTGCTCGACCGCATCGACGGCGAGCTGTCCGAGGAACAGGAAAAGCAGGTGCTGTTCATCCTGCAAAGCGCCGTCAGCCTGAGCGAGCTGGTCAACGACCTGCTGGACCTGGCCAAGATCGAGGCCGGCAAGGTCGACGTGCATGCCAACAGTTTCCAGGTGGCCGACCTGTTCAGCGCCCTGCGCGGCATGCTGCGCCCGCTGCTGGTGTCCGAGTCGCTGACCTTGACCTTCATCGACCCCGACCCGGCGCTGCACATCCACACGGATGAAGGCAAGCTGTCGCAAATCCTGCGCAACTTCATCGCCAACGCCCTGAAGTTCACGGAAGCGGGCGCCATCATCGTCAGCGCCACGCCCTTGCCGGAGCAGGATGCCATCCGCTTTTCCGTCTCCGACACGGGCCTGGGCATCGCCGCCGAGGACGTGCAGCTGATCTTCGAGGAATTCAGCCAGGTGGAAAACCACATGCAGCGCAAGGTCAAGGGCACGGGCCTGGGCCTGCCCCTGTGCCGCAACCTGGCCACCCTGCTCAATGGCACGGTGAGCGTGGAAAGCACGCCGGGCGAGGGATCGCTGTTTTCCGTCGTCCTGCCCGCCAGCTACCATGCGCCCGAGGGCAGCCTGCCGCCGTGCACGCCTGCCAATGACAATGGCAACGACCAGCGCATCGCCGTGCTGGTGGTGGAAGACAATCCGCCCGTGCGCCTGCTGTATGAAAAATTCCTGGCCGGCAGCGAATTTCGCGTGGTCCCCGCGCGCAGCGTGCGCGAAGCGCAGGAGCGCTGGGAGCAGCAGCGCCCCGCCGCCGTCATCCTCGACATCATGCTGCACGGCGAAACGGCCTGGCACTGGCTGGCCGAGCTGAAAAACGACCCGCTGCGGCGCCAGGTGCCCGTCATCGTCGCCACCGAGATCGACGACGTGCGCAAGGGCCTGGCCCTGGGCGCCGACGCCTACTACGTCAAGCCGCTGCCGCGCCAGCAATTGCTGGCGACCCTGCGCGCGCTGATCGGCAATCCACACCACCGGCAAGAGCCGGTTCCGCCGCAAGGCACAACCACATGGGACAATGCGCATGCTACCGGATAACAACAGCGATGCTCTGATCCTGAACGTCGATGACAGCGATGGCGCACGCTACGCCAAGTCGCGCATCCTCAAACGCGCCGGCTTCAAGGTCATCGAAGCCTCGAACGGGGGAGACGCACTGCTGCGCGCCCGCCAGGACCGCCCCAACCTGATCCTCCTCGACGTCAAGCTGCCCGATATCAACGGCCTGGAAGTATGCCGCCAATTGAAGGGCGGCACCGAGACGAACACCATCCTGGTGCTGCAGACGTCCGCTTCCTGCATCGGCTCGGCCGACAAGATCCGCGCCCTCGACGGCGGCGCCGACAATTACCTGGTCGAGCCGATCGAGGCCGATGAACTGATCGCCAACGTCAAGGCGCTGCTGCGCCTGGGACGGGTCGAGCGCGCGCTGCGCGACGTGGACCGCCGCAAGGATGAATTCCTGGCCACTCTCGCGCACGAATTGCGCAACCCGCTGGGCCCCATCCGCACGGCGCTGGCCCTGCTGTGCAAGCTCGATCCCGTCGTGCCGGCCGTGCAGGACAATGCGCGCCGCACCATCGGCCGCCACACGGACCACCTGGTGCGCCTGGTCGACGACCTGCTCGACGTGTCGCGCATTTCACAGGGCAAAATCTCGCTGCAATGGGAAAGCGTAAGCCTGGCCAGCGTCATCCGCAGCGCGCTGGAAACGAGTTCGCACAGCGTCGAGGCGCGCGGCCATGCGCTGGACGTGAACCTGCCCCAGGAAGAACTGTGGGTCTGCGGCGACGCCGTGCGCCTGTCGCAGATCGTCGCCAACCTGCTGCTCAACGCGGCCAAGTTCACGGCGCCGGGCGGGCGCATCGCCATTAGCGCCGGGCGCGAAGGCGACAACGTGCGCATCCGCCTGAGCGACAACGGCATCGGCATCGCCGCCGCCAGCATCGACAGCATCTTCGGCCTGTTCGAGCAGAGCGGCCATTCGCCCGACCGGGTGCAGGATGGCCTGGGCATCGGCCTGTCGCTGGTGCGCAACCTGGTGACCTTGCACGGCGGCCAGGTCAGCGTGCACAGCCCCGGCGTGGGACTGGGCAGCACCTTCGAAGTCATCCTTCCGCTCGACGCCAACGTGCCGCTGCCGGCCGCGCCAGTGCCGGAGGCGGCCACCGGCGGCAGCCAGCGCATCCTCGTCGTCGACGACAACTGCGATGCGGCCGACACCCTGGCCGAATTGCTGGAGATGTACGGCCACACGGTGCGCACAGCCTACACGGGGATACAAGCCACCGAGCGCACCCTGGAATTCAAGCCCGACATCGTCTTTCTCGATATCGGCCTGCCCGACATGAGCGGCTACGACGTGGCCGTCAAACTGCGCCAGTTGCCGATACCGCAGCAATTCCTGCTCGTCGCGCTGACCGGCTACGGCCAGGAACACGACCGCCAGGCGGCCCTGCAGGCCGGTTTCAACGAGCACTTCGCCAAGCCTGTCGATTTCGGCAAGCTGGCCATGCTGGGATTGCATATCGCCCCCTGAACAGGGTGGCGGCTGCCTGCGGCCAGGGCGTCGGCTATAATCGGCGGCCGCCTCACCTCTGGAACCATGACATGACCACCCGCACGCCGCTGCTGCGCATCACCATGATACTGGGCGCCCTGCACGCCCTGCTGGGCTGGCTGCTGTTGCCTTCGCTGCCCGTCGGCCTGGCCGGCTGGCTGCTGGGCGGCCTGGTCTTGCTGGCGTCGACCATGCTCATGCCGATGACGATCTTCGCCCGCGCCGTCACCAACGATGCGCGCCTGGCCGACCGCCTGATCTGGGCCGGCTCGCTGTGCATGGGCTTTTTTTCCTCGCTGTTCGTGCTCGCCGTGCTGCGCGAACTCACCTTGCTGATACCCGCCGCCCGCCAGCACGCGCAGGCGTCCGCCGTAGCCGTGCTGCTCCTGGCCCTGCTGGCCACCATCGTCGGCTTCATCAACGCCCGCCGCGTGGCGCGCGTGCGCGAAGTGACAGTGCCCATCGCCGGCCTGCCGGCCGCCTTGCAGGGCTTGACCATCGTGCAGCTGAGCGACATCCACGTGGGCGCCACCATCAAGCGCGCCTACGTGCAGGCCATCGTCGCGCGCGCCAATGGCCTGCAGCCCGACATCATCGCCATCACGGGCGACATCGTCGACGGCACGGTGGCGCAACTGGGCAGCCATACGGCGCCGCTGGGCGAGCTGCGCGCGCGCCATGGCGTCTTCCTCGTCACCGGCAACCACGAGTACTATTCGGGCGCCGCGCCGTGGGTGGCGGAATTTCGTCGCCTGGGCTTGCGCGTGCTGATGAACGAACATGCGGTGCTCGAGCACAACGGCGCGCGCATGGCGCTGGCCGGCGTGACCGATTTCAATGCCGCCGCCTTCGACCCTGCCCAGAAAAGCGACCCGCAGGCCGCCATCGCCGGGGCACCGGCCGATATCCCCCGCATCCTGCTGGCGCACCAGCCGCGCAGCGCGCCCGAGGCGGAAGCGGCCGGCTACGACCTGCAACTGTCGGGCCACACGCATGGCGGCCAGTTCTGGCCATGGAACCTGTTCGTGCCGCTGCAGCAGCCGTATGTGGCGGGATTGCACCGGCAAGGCCGGCTGTGGATTTATGTCAGCCGCGGCACCGGCTACTGGGGGCCGCCGAAACGCATCGGCGCGCCGGCGGAGATTACGCTACTCAGGCTGGTGGCGGAGTAAGACTCACTCCGCCCAGCTGGCCATCCACGCCGCGAAACGCGCCACCACCGCCGGCGGATTCAGGCGCGCCATGGCGCCGTCCACTGCTTCGCTGTCGCTGACCTCGAACAGCAGCACGCTTTCGTCGCGCTGCGCTCCGGCACCAAAACATCCCTCGCCATCCAGCTGCTCCAGGGCCCCGATGCAGGCGTCGAACACGCCGGCGCGGAAGGTGGCGAAATCCACGTCAAACGGCAAGTCGCGGTGCGCCTGCAGCAACAAGCGGTAGGCGCTGTCGAAGTACGCGCCACCTTCGTCGAACGCCCATTCGGCCGGGTTCCACAGCATCTCTTCGCCGTATTCCGAGGCAGCCAGCGCTTCGCGGCTATTCGCCATGGGGCCGATGGTCATGGCGCTGTCGTCGCTCACCAACGCGAAGGCGTCGATGTGCTGGTCCGGATGCGCACGGCGCACGGCTTCGACAGCCTGGCGCGCGGCGTGCGCCACCAGGGTTTGCAGCAGCGCGAAATCGAAGACAGCCGGGTCGATCAGCATGGCGCGCGCCAGGGCATAACCGTCGGCCAGCGCTGCATGGCAGTGGGCCAGGTAGGCGGCATGCGCCTGCGCCTCGCTGGCGTAGTCGTTGCGCGTCTCTTCGCCCCAAGTCATGGCCGCGCCGCTGGCCGTCCAGACGCTCGTGCCGAATACGCGCGCTTCGCGGAAATGCAGGGGCTGATCGCCGTCAAAGGTGTAAAACAGGCTGTAGTTACTATGCATGGGAATTGTTCATCGTTTAATCGGGCCGTATCTGCGCGGCGAAATCGCGGTGGCGGAACTGCTCCAGCAGGAAATCGACGAACACGCGCGTCTTCGCGGGCAAAAGCTTCTTGCTGGGATAGTACACGGACAGGGGACCGGAATCGGCATGCCAGCCAGGCAGCAGCCGGACCAAGGCGCCGCTGCGCAGATGGGCCAGCGCGTGCGGCATGGGCAGCAGCGCCACGCCGACGCCGAGGATGGCCGCCTGCGCCATCGCTTCCGGATCGTCGAAGATGGCGCGCGGCCTGCATTCGGCCACGCCCTCGCCGCCGGAGCCGTCGCGCAGTATCCAGCTGCGCAATCTGCCGCTGCCGGCCGAGCGGCGCGCCACGCCGTCGAAGTGCGCCAGGTCCGACGGATGCACGGGCATGGCCTTGCCCTGCATGAAGGCCGGCGACGCCGTGGCGACGATGTGGGCGTGGCCCAGTTCGCGCGCCACCACGCCGGGCGTCAGCTCGATGCCGCCGCCGATGGCCACGTCAAACCCTTCGCCGATCAGGTCCACTTGCCGGTTATCGAAATGGCAGTCGGGAATGACGCCAGGGTAGCGGGCGATGAAGTCGCCCAGCAGCGGCACCACATAGCTGCGTCCGAACGACGGCGCCATGCTGATTTTCAGTATGCCGGCCGGCTGGCCGCCCTCTTCGGCCACGCCGGCGATCGCCTCGCGCAAGGTGGTCAGGGCGCCGCCGATCTGCTGCAGGAAGCGCTCGCCCCCTTCCGTCAGGGTCAGACGGCGCGTGCTGCGCTGGAACAGCCGCAATCCCAGGCTCGCTTCCAGCCGCGCCACGTTCTTGCTGACGGCCGCCGGCGTCAGCCCCAGGCGGCGCGCGGCGGCGGAAAAGCTGCCCAGCTCGGCAGACAGCACGAAGGATTGCAAGTGATTGAGAGCGTCCATGCGCCTATTCTACCCGCTCATCTGATACCAATGGTTGAAAGTAATTGTAGCGATTCATGGCTAGCGCGGCAGGAATGAAAGGCAGATACTGAACTCCTCGACTCCTCACTTAGAAAGCACATCATGCAAACCCAAACCACCACCAGCACCTCTTTGCCACTGCAAGACAAGATCGCGTTTGTGACGGGCGGCTCGCGCGGCATCGGCGCCGCCATCGTGCGCCGCCTGGCCAGCCAGGGCGCCAACGTCGTCTTCACCTATCAAAGCTCCGCCGCCGAAGCGCAGGCGCTGGCCGGCAAGGTGGAGGCCGCAGGCGGCAAGGCCCTGGGCGTGCAAGCCGATGCGGCCGATGCCACGGCCCTGACGGCGGCCATCGACAAGGTGGCGGCGCAGTTTGGCAGCATCGACATCCTCGTCAACAATGCGGGCGTGTTCCTGCCCGGCGCCATCGATGATTTTTCGCTGGAAGACTTCGACAAGACCTTGAACGTCAACGTGCGCGCCATCTTCGTCGCCATCAAGGCAGCCGTGGCGCACATGCAGACGGGCGGGCGCATCATCAATATCGGCAGCACGAATGCGCACCGCATGCCGTTCGGCGGCGCGGCTGCCTACGCCATGAGCAAATCGGCGCTGAGCGGCCTGACGCAAGGCCTGTCGCGTGACCTGGGCCCGCGCGGCATCACCATCAACAATGTGGAACCGGGCCCCGTCGCCACGGACATGAATCCGCCCACAGGCGACTTCGCCGACCTGATGCACGGCCTGATGGCCCTGCCCCGCCACGGCACGGCCGATGAAATCGCCGGCATGGTGGCTTACCTGGCCAGCCCGGAAGCGGCGTTCGTCACGGGTGCCGGGCTGAAGATCGATGGCGGTTTTGCCGCCTGATCCAGTCCGAACATCAGCGAGCGGTGTGCTGCCACGCCTGCCATGGCGCCATCGGCCACCGCGAACGCCACGCTGCCAGCCATGCGGCCCGCATCGCCGCAGCAAAAGACGCCGGGCACGCTGCTGGCCTTTTGCTCGTCGGTGCGCACGAACGGTCCCATGGCACCGTCTTCCAGCAAGCAGCCCAATTCGCCGGCCAGGGAACTGGCCAGGCGGGTGCGGGTCGCCACGAACAGGCCGGCCATGACGTGGCGGCTGCCGTCCGCCATGACCACGTCGGCCACGCCGTCGATCCGCGCCACGGGCGCGCGCACCATCGTCACGCCCCGCGCGGCAAGTTGCGCCAGCTGCGCCGCATCGGGCTCGAATGCGCCATTCAGGAAAAAAGTGACCGTGCCCCAGTCGGGCAGCATCAGGGCATGGTGCATGGACAGGGGGCCGGTGGCCAGCACGCCGATGGCGCCCTGCTCCAGTTCATAGCCGTGGCAATACGGGCAGTGAAAGACGCTGCCGCCCCAGCGTTCGGCCAGTCCATCGACGGGCGGCAGTTCATCGATCACGCCGGTGGCCAGCACCAGGCGGCGGCCGTGAACGACACTGCCGTCCGCCAGGGTCACGCCGAAGCCATCGCCATCGCTGCTGGCGGCTGCCTGCGTGGCCGTGCCGTCCAGCCAGGTGACGGTGGCATACGCCAGCAGCTGCGCCTTGCCTTCGGCCGCGATGGCGGCCGTCCCGCTGCCGTCCTGGGTCAGGAAACCGTGGGAATGGCTGGCGTATCGGTTGCGGCGCTGGCCGCCGTCGATTACCAGCACGCGGCGGCGGGCGCGCGCCAGTTGCGTGGCCGCGGACAGGCCCGCGTAGCTGCCGCCGACGATGATGGCGTCGAACGGGGCGGCAGGCGTGCCGCTGCCCGCGCCTTGGAGTTCAGGAATGTGCATGCGGTGCTCCTCTGTGGTTGGCGTATTGTTGGCTGAAACGGTCGGCCAGGTCGGCCAGGGTGACGGCGCCAAAGCGCTGGATCAGCAGCGCCTCGGCTTCGTCGAAGGCGCCGGCCAGCGACTGGTTGACCACTTGCTCGACCAGGCAGCCCGGCTGGTCGACGCGGTTTCCCATGGCGAAGATGGTGGGCGAACCCACGGCCACGTAGATGTCTTGCAGGGTCACGCGGTGCAGGTCGCAAACGATGCGCCAGCCGCCGCCATGGCCCTTGCCCGACGCCACGTAGCCGCGCTCGCGCAAGCCTGCCATCACGCGCCGCACCAGCACGGGGTTGGTGTCCAGGTAGCCGGAGAGTTCCTCGGACGTCATCGGGCGTCCCGCATGGGCCATGTGCAGCAGCACATGGAGGATCGATGATAGTTTGCTGTCGCGTCTCATGTAACTAATGATAGTACATAATCTGCGCAGATGCAATTGAGTTGCAATTTTTGCGGCATAAAAAAAGGGCCAGACTTTGCGGCCTGGCCCCAGCTTATGCGATCAATTCACGCTTACACCGGCTTGCGCCGCGGTCCCCGCCACCATACCAGCAAGGCCAGCAGCACCAGCACGCCGACGATGATGCCCGCGCGGGCCAGGCCGATCAGGTTTGACGGCGCGCCGCCATTGCGCAAGGTCGTCACCTGTTCCGCCGTCACCTTGATGGCGGGATTGCCGTACATCTTCTGCACGTAATTGCCGAGGGTGACGATCTGTTCGTCCGACAGAGTCTGGCGGAAGGCAGGCATCAAATGACCGGCATGGGCACCCCTGCCATCCTGCCGCTCGACGCCATCGAGGATTGCCATCACCAGGTTGTTGCTGTTGCTGCGGCCCGTCACCGAGTTATGGAACAGCGGCGGCAAGCTGCCGTCGAAACTGCCCTCGCCCCTGGCCTGGTGGCAGCTGGCGCACTGCGCATCGTACAGCTGCGCGCCCGACATCTGGTTCAGGTTTTGCGGCAGCGGCACGCCACGGATGGCGTTCAGCTCGTCGCCCGCCTGGCCCCATTGCGTCACCGGTTTCACGTCCGCCTTGTCGCGGATGGCGGGTACGCTCTTGATGTAATGCGCGATGGCGTTCAAGTCCGCGTCGCTCAGATGCTTCAGGCTATGGTCGATGGCTTCGGCCATCGGTCCGGCCGCCTGCGCCTTGTTGGCCGCGCGGCCCGTACGCAGGTAGCCGGCCAGTTCCTGCTGGCTCCAGCCGCCGACACCGCTGTTGACGTCCGACGTGATATTCGGCGCATGCCAGGTGCCCAGATCAGCGCCGCCCAGTTCCTTCGACAGCTGCTCGGCCATCAGCGCATTGCGCGGCGTGTGGCAAGTGCTGCAGTGGGCCAGCCCCTGCGCCAGGTAGGCGCCGCGGTTCCACTCCATGCTTTTCGATGTATCTGCCACAAACAGTTTCTTGTCGAGGAAGAGCAGATTCCAGCCCGCCATCGACAGGCGGATATTGAACGGGAATGGCAAGTCCGTCTTTTGCGCCGGCGCCGTGTCCACCGCCGCCACACCATGCATGAAGTAGGCGTACAGGGCGGCCGTATCGTCATCCGTCACTTTGGCGTAGGCCGTGTAGGGCATGGCCGGGTACAGGCGCGCGCCGTCGGCCCGCACGCCATGGCGCACGGCAGCGGAGAACTGCGCCAGCGTGTAGTTGCCGATGCCATGCGTTGTCGACGGCGTGATATTGGTGGCAACGATGGCGCCCAGCGGCGTCGCCAGCGCCAGGCCGCCCGCCATCGGCTTGCCGCCAGGTACGCTGTGGCAGGCAATGCAGTCGCCGGCCGTGGCAAGGTAGCGGCCACGTTCGATCGCCTGCACGTCCGCCCCAGGGGCTTGCGCCGCCAGCACCGGCATGGCCGCGAGGGACAGCAAGGCGGCGCCGGCCGCCAGTCGGAAAGCCGCCATCATGCTGTGCCTCCCTGTTGTTCATCGAGGATGTGCTTGACGGTGCGCAGTGCCACGGCCAGGCCGTTTTCCGTCGAATTGCAGGTGCCGGACGTGGGCAGCACGCCGGTGCTGCACAGGAACAGGTTGGCGTGATCGAAGGTGCGGCCCCACTGGTCGCACACGGCCTTGGCAGGGTCGGAACCCATCGACAGGGTGCCGCAGATGTGCTGGTTGTTGGCGAACACGCCTTCCTTGCTGTGGCGCAGATTGGTGCCGCCCATCAGCCTGGCGATCTGCTCGAAATCCTGCTTCGAGCGCTCGTGGCCCCGCTTGGTGTACTCGTCGATCGCATAGTGCGCCTGCGGCTTGGGAATGCCCATGGCATCCTTTTCGCCGCTGAGGGCGATGCGGTTTTCCGGGTTCGGCAGCACTTCCAGCACGTTTTTCAGGCTCATTTCACGCGCCGAGCGGAAACGCAGTTGCTGCTCGAATTCCTCGCCAAACACGCCCTTGCCGATGAGTTCCTTGGTGGCCCCGTCGACGCGCGAGATGTTCGTGAAATCCAGGCGGTACGGCGAATGCTGGCTGCGGAAGTCGCCGTCGCGCATGGTGTTGATGGAGTTGGGGCTTTGCGGGCCTCGGCCCAGCCACAGGTCTTCATCGGCGTCGAAGGTGATCGAGGTGCTCGGGTGGTCCATCAGGTTGCGGCCCACCATGTCGCTGCTGTTGGCCAGGCCGTTCGGGTATTTGTCCGAGGCGGAAACGAGCAACAGACGGGGGCTTTCGATGCCGTTGGCCGCCAAGATGAAGGTCTTGGCCATGACGCGGTGGCTGTTCTTGTCGACGTCGTAGTACAGGGCGGCCGTGATGCGGCCCTGCGCGTCGTGTTCCAGCTTGTAGACGTTGGCATTGCAGACGATATTCACGCCCGCGTCTTCGGCCTGCTGCGCGGCGATGCCGCCGTGGTATTGCGCGTCGATGGGGCAGATCGGCTGGCAGCTGTTGTTGCCGCAGCAGGCCGGGCGGCCATCGTAGCTGACGCTGTTGCGCGCCACCGTGTTGCCGACCACCTTGAACGTGGGATCGAGGCGTTCGCGGATGCGGCGCATGGCGTACGGCTCCGTCACGGGGTCCATCGGGAAGGCCTGCTTGCGCGGCGAACCCGTATTGTCCGCACCGGAAACGCCCATGATGTCTTCCGCTTCCTGGTAGAACGGCTCCAGGTCTGCGTAGCTGATGGGCCAGTCGACGCCCACGCCATACAGGCTATGGATGCGGAAGTCGTTCGGCACATTGCGCCACGCCTGCGCGGCCCAGTGCCACGAGGTGCCGCCGAACTGGCGGATGTATTCGGCTGGGTACGGATACGGGCCGGCCTGCACCAGGTAGCCATTATCCTTCGGCTGGTAGATCGGGTGCGGCGCCGTGGCCACAGAGGGATACGGCGACATCCAGTCGCTGCGGCGCGTCGTGTTGCGGAAGCGGGCGACGATTTCGCCGCGCGACACGCGCGGCCCCGCTTCCAGGATCAGCACCGAGGCGCCGGCCAGCGCCAGCTTGCGCGCGGCCAGCGAACCGATGATGCCGGAGCCGATCACGAGGTAATCGGCGGAGAGTTCTTCAGCCATGATGGCTCCTTAAATTGGTTTTCTGGCCCAGCTGCCGTAGGCGCCGTAGGAATACGTGGGAGGCTTGAGCACATCGGCCACGACGGCCGCGTTCAATGCCTGCTCGTAGGCGACGCAGACGGCCGCCTCGCCCGTGCCGACGATGCCCAGGTACCAGGCGCTGGCGATCTGGCGCGGCAAGGCCGCCAGCGGCGACTGGGCCGGATCGAGTCCGTCGAGCGCTTCCTGCAGGCCGGCCGCCTGCAGACCCTGCGCATTGATCAGGGCCAGCAGCGCGCGCACCTTCACGGGGAAGGCCGCGTCCTGCGCCACCAGCGCGTCATACAGGCGCCTGGCCAGCACGGGATCGAGCACCTGGCGCCCCACCAGCATGGCCGACACGCCCAGGAATGCGCCCTGCTCCGCACTGGCGACCGGTTCGGCCAGCGCCCAGGGGATCAGCGCCGCGGCCGAAGCCGACAGCAAACCGGCCAGCACCATGCGGCGGCCGGGATTCAGAGGGCCGCGGCCCTCCTTATTGTGTGTAGCGTCCAATTGAAGCTCCCGTGAGTTCAGCAACCGTTCAGAAAGAATGCTTGAGACCGACCATCACCACCGTCTGGCCGCCGTTCGACGACGGCGTGCCGTTTTGCGAATCGCCGACCGAGGCGACGGCGTTGACGATGCCGCCGTCCTGGCCCAGGGTCTGGCCGCGCGCCAGCTGGCGCGCTTCGATCAGGTAGATCGCGGTGCGCTTGGACAGCGCGTAATTCTGTTCGAACGACAGCTGGCGGTAGCGCGCGCGGTCCGACACGCCGTTGGCGTGGCTGGCGAAGGTGTCGCTGTAGCCGGCGGACAGGAACCACTGCGGCGTCAGCTGGTAGCTGGAGATCAGGCCGGCCGTGTTGAAGATGGCCGTGTCGCGGAAGGCCGAGCGGCTGCCCGCCTGGTACTGCACGTTGCTGGCATTGGCGCCCACCATCCACTTGCCCATGGTGTAGCGCGCGCTGGCGGCGATGAACGCTATGCTTTCCGCCGAGGCGTAGCCCTGGTTGATGGCGGAGATGCCGAAGCTGCCCGATGCGTTGTCGCTCCAACCGGCGCCATTCTGTCCATTTTTCAGTTTCAGGTAGCCGAGCGCGAATTCGGCTGGCGACGCGCTGTACTTGACGGCGGCGCTGAAGCTGCTGCCCGCGGCATTGCCGTCGGCCGCCTCGCCAAAGCCGTATTGCGCGCTGGCCTGCAGGCCGCGCCATGCGGGCATGCTGTAGGTGACGGAATTGCTGATGCGCACGGTCGTATCGAGGCCGTCGATATCGCCCGGGTGGGCGCCGGTCGCGCCCGTCAAGACATTGCTCGACGCCAGGGAACCCACGAGCAGGTAGTACGGCGTGTACTGGCGTCCGGCCGTCACGGTGCCGTAGGCGGTCGATTGCAAGCCCACGTAAGCCTGGCGATTGAACAGGGAACTGGCGGAGCTTTGCGCGCCCGTGTCGCTTTCAAAGCCGTTTTCCAGCAGGAACAGCGCCTTCAGGTCGCCGCCCAGGTCTTCCACGCCCTGGAAACCGATTTTGCTGGCAGACAAGCTGCCGCTGCGCATGTAGGTATTCGAATTGCCGCCCTGGTTGCTCGCGTATGCGGTGGCTGCGTCGACCACGCCATAAATGGTGACATTGCTTTGGGCGCAAACGTTTGCGCCGATGAGCGTGGAGACGGCCAGCGCCGCAGCGCGCATGCATGTAGTGTTCATTTTTTTCCTGACTTTCCTGTTTTATCTGGCGGAATACGGGCGTGGCGCCCGTTGCCGCCCCATCCATCGATACGGGCGTCCGCTGTTCTTCTTGATTTGGATCAAGTGAGGCAAATTATACGCTTATTTACTCACATGTAAGTGATTGACTGTAAGGCATAGTCTTATAGCAAAACTTTCTTGTGTCTTATAGCAAAATCGGCAGGAGCACGGCCGCATGCCCCGCAACGCGCGGAAATGCGGGGAACAGATATGGGGAAAGCAGCGGCGGCGCGTGTCGGAAAACACGCGCCCGGTGGATAGTCAGGCGGGCAGAAAAACGGGGGAGCCGGGAAGGTCAGCGCAGGATGGCGGGCGCCACCGGCAGGGTTTCGAGGGCAATGAAGGCCTCCAGGGTGCGGCGCATGTCTTCGAACACCTGCTTGCCATAGGCCGCTTCCAGGTGGGCATATTGCAGGTCGATGAGTTTACCCATCTGCATCAGCAAACTGGCGCCCGCTTCCGACAGGTGCACCTTGCGGCGGCGCTGGTCGCCTTCGAACTTGCTGCGCCCGATCAGGCCGATTTCTTCCATCCGCGCCAGGATGCCGCTCATGCTGGGACTGGAAATCTGGCAGATCTCGCACAGCTCGCGCGGTTCCAGGGTCGGGCTTTCATTCAGCGCGCGCATGATGCGCCACTGCTGCTCCGTCACGCCGAAGTGATTGAGGATGGGGCGGAAATGCTGCAGCAGGCTGTCGCGGGCCTTCAGCAGCAGTTGCGGCATGTTCGGATAACGGATCGGTAGCTGCAAGTGGAACTCCTGGGTGGCCAGCACAATGAGCGTCATTATACGACTCGCCCGGGGACAATAGCGGCAAAATTCCCCCTCCATGCCGCTCCGGATGGCGCACGCCGTTCGCCGCTGGCATGCGGCGTGCCATCCCCTGCCATCGCGTCAGCCCCTGGCTTTTCTCTGCTCCGGGATGAAGTGTTCGCGCACGGCCTTGGCCAGCAAGTCCGGCGGCAGCAAGCCCTGCCCCAGCAGGAAATTATTGAATGCCAGGCGGTCGAATCTGTCTCCCAGCGCCAGCTCCGTTTCCGCGCGCAGCTGCAGGATGCGCGTGTAGCCATAGAAATAGCTGCCCGCCTGGCCCGGCGCATTGAAGGTGTAGCGGTCCAGTTCCTGGCGCGCCATCGGTTTCGACAGCATCACTTCTTCCGTCAGGATACGGCCCGCCTCTTCGCGCGTGACTTGCCCCAGGTTCAGCATCGGGTCGAGCATGGCGCGCGCCGCGCGCAGCATGCGGAACTGCAGCGCGATGAACTGGCCTTCGGCCGGCTCGTAGGGAATCATCTCCGCCTCCGCGTACAGCGCCCAGCCTTCCACGTTGACGCTGTTGAACGCGTACAGGCTGCGCGCCTGCGACACGCCCCGCTCCACCATGGCGCTGAACTGCAGCTCGTGGCCAGGGCGGCCTTCGTGCGCGCTCAGGGTCCAGGCGGCGCCGGCGAAATTGAAATCGTCATAGGCTTCGCCCTTGCCGCTGGCAGCCGGATTGCTGACGGGGAGGACGAACTGGCCGTGCTCGCCCATATTGCCGATCAGCGGAGGCGGACGCATATGCGGCGCCGGCTGGGCCGCCGATTCGGCGGCGGATGCCAGGCGCATGGTCATGGCGCGCGCAGGAATATCGACCACGCGCTGCCGGGCGATGCGCTGCTCCAGCTGCGTATTGACGCCCTTGTAGTGCGCCTCGAGCTGCTCGTTGGGGATGGAATCGGCCTTCAGCGCGCGCAGCACCTGGCGGTAATCACTGCCGTCGACGCCCTTCAAGGCCAGCTTGGCCGCCACCACGGGCGCCAGCGCCTGCATGGCGGCGCGCGTTTCCAGGTAAGCCACCTGCGCCCGTTCGACCAGCGCACGCGGTTCGATATCGATGCCCACCTGCTTCAGGCGGAATGCGTACAGCTCGGGCGCCATGCGGAAATCCGTGCGCGACAGGGGCACCACCACTTGCTTTTCCCACGCCGCATACTCGTTCAACTGCAGTTCCATGGCCGCCAGCGCAGGCTCTGCGCCAGTGATTTTCATGTCGGCGAACAGCTTGCGTATGCCGGCGATATACGTCGGCACGTTTTCCAGCGACTGCTCCACCTGCAGCCGCACGGGTCCCGCCAGGCCAGGCTGGCCGATTTGCTCCGTGAAGCGCGCCTTGGCTTGCTGCGTGATCGGCGTGCTGCCCGGGAACTGGCCCACATAGCGCTGCAGGCGTTCGAGCGCCTTGGCGCGGCGCGCGGCCGGGCGCTGTTCCTGCAGCAGGCTTTGCATGCTGCCAAAGACCATTTGCGGCACATCGACCCACGGCAATGTGTACTTGGCCTCCAGCTGGGTGTCCGTGATTTCCTGGTCCACAGCGCCGATCAAGATTTCCAGATCCTGGCGGATGCGCTCGTCGCGTTCCAGTTCCAGCTTTTGCTGCAATTGCGCGCGCGCCTTCTGCATGGCCGCCACATGGCGCTCGGTGATGTTCGGCCCCAGGTCGGCGGCCAGGCCGTCGTACTGGGCCAGACCCGTGTCGGAGGCGTCTTCGGGCGAGAACTGCGCCTGGGCCGCCAGCACGATGGCCGCGTTGCGGTTGCTCGCTTCCACCCAGGCCGATGAAGCGCTGGCAGTTGCAGGGGCGGCGGCCATGGCGGGCATGGCAAACGAGACGGAAAGTGCGGCTACCAGCACGGTCTTGGACAATTGCGGAGTGACGGACATCGGGGGATTCCTTCCTGAGGTGAGCGATGAGCGAAGCGGCGAGTATCGGCCAGCCTCGCATGCCTGTCAATTCAGGCCGTTCAGCGCGGGCAGGTTCCACGGCGTGACGATCTGGATCGCGGACAATGGCGGCGCCTGCGCCAATGCCGGCAGCGCGCCTTGCGCCCGCAGGATTTCCTGGCAGGCGCGGCGCATGTCCTGGCCCAGGTCATGGTGCAGCACGGCCTGGATGGCACCCGACTTGAGCAGCGCCACGTTGTCCGCATCCAGGTCATGACCGATGAAGACCTGGCAAGGCCGGTCCGCCTGCGCGAATGCCTGCACGATGGCGGCATTGCCGCCGCCGATGGAATACACGGCGGCGATATCCGGATGATCTGCCAGGGCTTGCCGCACCAGCGCGCCCGTGGCGCCATCGATGCCATGGCCTTCGCTCACTTCGACGATGCTCAAATGGCGGTGCCGTTCGCGCAGCGCGCGGCGAAAGCCGATCTCGCGCTCTTCCTCGCCATGAAAGCGGTTGCTGCTCAGGGTCACCAGCACTTGCTGCTGCCGCCTGCCCGCGCCCAGCCACTGGCCGATCAGGCAGGCGGCCGTTTCGCCCGCCGCGCGGTTATCCATGCCCACATAGCTGCGGCGCGCGGAAGCTGGCAAGTCCGTCACCAGGGTTACCACGGGAATGCCGGCCGCCGCCAGCCGGCTCACCGCCTCGGCCACCGGCGGCAAGTCCGGCGCTTTCAGCAGCACGCCGTGGCTGCCGTTCTTGCGGATGCGTTCCAGCAGGTCGACGATGCTATCCGCGTCCAGCGTTTCATGCAGGTGAAAGCGGGAGCGCAGCACGGCCGGATGCAAGGACGGCAGTTCCGTTTCCAGCGCCACGCGCACGGCGTGCGTAAAGCGCTGCGGCGCCACCATCAGCACGTCGAGCATGAATTTTCTGCCGGCCAGCCCCACCTGCGTGCTTTGCCGCGCCAGCTCATCGAGCGCCTGCATCACGCGGCGCACGGTATTGGCGTGCACGCCGCCGCGCTGCTTGATCACGCGGTCGACCGTGGCCACGCTGACGCCGGCCTGCAGTGCCACAACCTTGACGGGAAACGGATGCGTCATGCCATGTCCGATCTAATTGATGGTTTTTTGATGGATTTCTTGATGAAAAATGCGGATTTTCATCCCTATACTGATACTACAACATACAACATCAGGAGACACCGCATGCCCACCACAAACGCCGGCGCAGCGCCGCCCAGCCCCTTCTGGCTGTCGCAGCAAGACTGCCGGCTCGATGATTTCATCCGTACCGTCAGCCAACGCACGGCGCTGGCCGACTATCCGCACGCCGCGTCGGTCGATGCGAATATCCTCGTCTACGACTGCGACGCCGTGCGTGCGCTGGCCGCCAATGCGGCGTCGCTGCGCGCGCTGCAGGCAGAATGGGGCAAGGCGCTGATGGATGGTCCCGGCGTCATCGTGCTCCAACGCGCCGTCGACGACACGGCGACTCTGGAACAGGTCAGCGGCGTGTTCCGCGCGCTGATCGCCGAACAGCATGCCAGCGGCCAGGCAGGCGGCGACCACTTCGCCAAACCGGGCGCGAATGACCGCATCTGGAACGCCCAGCAAAAACTGTGTCTGCGCGCGCCCGAGGCGTTCGCGCGCTACTACGCCAATCCCGTTTTCGCCTGGATATCCGAGGCCTGGCTGGGGCCCGCCTACCAGATGACGGCGCAAGTGAACGTCGTCAATCCCGGCGGAGCGGCCCAGGCGCCGCACCGCGACTACCACCTGGGCTTCCAGAGCGCGGCCAGCTGCGCCGCCTATCCCGCGCCCGTGCACCAGATGTCGGCCCTCTTGACCTTGCAGGGCGCCGTCGCCCACTGCGACATGCCGCTCGAATCGGGCCCCACCCTGTACCTGCCCTATTCGCAGCGCTACCCGGCCGGCTTTCTCGCCTGGCAGCAGCAGCCTTTCCGCGATTACTTCGCACAGCATTGCGTGCAGCTGCCGCTGTCGCAAGGCGACGCCGTCTTCTTCAACCCCGCCCTGTTCCATGCGGCAGGCCACAACCGCTCGTCCGATATCCGGCGCATGGCCAACCTGCTGCAGGTATCGTCGCCATTCGGACGCGCCATGGAAGCGCTGGACCGCCGCGCCATGAGCGCAGCGCTATATCCGGCGCTGCAGGCGCTGCGCGCGCAGGGCGACTTGAATGACCTTGGCATAGGCCACGCGATCGCCGCCTGCGCCGAGGGCTATGCCTTCCCCAGCAACCTGGACCGCGACCAGCCCATCGGCGGCATGGCGCCGCCCACGCAGCAGCAGCTCATGCACGAAGCGCTGGCACAACACTGGCCCGCCGCCCGCTTCCTCGATGCCCTGGACAGCCATGCCTGGCGCCAGCAAGCCTGATCCCATCCCCCGTCACTTCCGGAGCAAGCTCATATGCAAGACCTCAACATCGGCCTGATCGGCGCCGGCTACATGGGCAAGGCCCATACCATCGCCTACAAAGCCGTGCGCAGCATTTTTCACATGTCACTGAACCCCGTGTGCGCCTGCATCAGCACCAGCAGCGAAGCAGGCGCCGCCCGCAGCGCGCAGGAACTGGGCTGGCAGCGTTCCACGGGCGACTGGCGCGCGCTGGTGGCCGATCCCGCCATCGGCGCCATCGTCGTCGCCACGCCGCCGGCCACGCACAAGGAGATCGTGCTGGCGGCCCTGGCCCTGGGCAAACCCGTATTTTGCGAAAAGCCGCTGGGCATGACGGCCGCCGAATCCCTGTTACTGGCGCAGGCGGCGGAAGCAGCGGGCGTGGCCAACATGGTCGGCTATAACTACATCCGCACACCGGCCAGCCAGCTGGCGCGGCAGATCATCGAGTCGGGCGAAATCGGCGAGATCATCCACGTCGCCGCCGAACACGTGGAAGACTACCTGCATGATCCGCGCGCCCCCGCCTCGTGGCGCACGCGCGAAGCCACGGCGACCAGGGCCGGCGCGCTGGCCGACGTGGGCTCGCACCTGCTCAACCTGGCCCTGCGCCTGGGCGGCCCCGTCGACTCGCTGGTGGCGGACATGAACACCGTGCACGCGCAACGGCAAGGGCCCGATGGCATGGAGGCGGTGGAAAATGACGACCAGGGGAATGTGATGCTGCGCTTTGCCAGCGGCGCGCTGGGCGCCATGACCTTCAGCCGCGTGGCGGCCGGGCGCAAGATGGGTTACACCTACCGCATCACGGGGACGAAAGGCGCGATCGCCTTCGACCAGGAAAACCAGAATGAACTATGGCTGTACGACGCCAGCCGCCCCGCGCAGCGCCAGGGTTTCCAGCGCCTGCTGATGGGACCGGCCCACCCCGACTACCTGGCATTCAGCCAGGGCGCCGGGCACGGCACCGGTTACAACGAGCAAATCGTCATCGAAGCGCGCGATTTTCTGCAGGCGATCGCCAGCGGCCAGCCGGTCTGGCCCACCTTCCGTGACGGCTACGAGGTGGACCGGCTGATCGACGCGGCGCTGCGCTCCGTGCAGGAGCGCAGCTGGATCACGCTGCGCTGACAGCAGGAGCGTGATCAGTACGCCAGGCCGTAACCGAACTTGTACAGCGGATGGGCCGTGTCATACGGCATATCCGATTTCTGCACCTGCACTTCGGCCATCGACGATGGCAGTTCGAACGGCAGCTTGCCTTGCGGCTTGGCCTTGCCCGTCAGGACGTCGAACAGCGCGCCGTCGCTCACGCCAAAGTTGGCGAGGATGGCGCTGGCCTTGTCCTGCACGTTGCCGAGGATGGCCGGGCGGTCCAGATACACGGTGACCACCGTCTTCGGCGCGTACTTCGCCGCGTTCTTGATCGCCTCGTAGTCGGCGTCGCCATCGGCGTAGTTCAGGCGCCCCTCGTGCTGCATGCTGCCGAAGATGTAGTTCGGGTGCAGTATCTCGAATGGCGCGGCCACGCGCAGCAGGGCCACGTCCGCTTCCTGGGGCGTGGCGACCACCGTGTAGCCATACTGCTTCGCCACGGCCGCATCGATGCCGTACAGGTAGACCTTCTTGACGCTGGCCGCCAGCGGCAAGACCTTGTCCTTGTTTTCCAGCAGGACCAGCGAGCGGCGCTGGGCATCCAGGCCCGCCTCGATGAAGTCCGCCTTGCCCACGGTGGTGGCCGCCGCAGCCGCATCGACGAACGGATGCTCGAACAGGCCCTGTTTGAATTTCTGCACCAGGATGCGGCGCGCCGAGGCGTTGATGCGCGCTTCCGTCAACTGGCCCCGCTGCACGGCTTGCGTCAGGTACGGCGCTTCCGTCACGCCGCCAAACTGGTCCATCCCCGCCGTCACGGCCTTGACATAGCGCTCGGCCTTGGTGGCGTCCTCCATGCCCCACGGCGTGCCGAAGCCGATGAAGGACGGCGCCACGCCAGGCGCCGTGCCGTTGCGGCAATTGGCATCGCAGTCGGACGTGATGCCCCAGTCGGACAGGATCACGCCGTCAAAACCGTATTTGCCGCGCAGCAGATCCGTCAGCATGGTCTTGCTGAAACCGGCCGCCACCTGTTCCAGGGCAATGCCGTCGATGGTGATGTTCCCATCAGGCAGAGCGTAGGTCGGCATGACGGAGGCCGCCTTGGCCGTGAAGGCGCCCTCGAACGGTTTCACGTGGTAGGCGAAGTTGTTGCCCGGGTAGGTCATGTAGCGGCCATAGTAATTGTGGCCGTCGAAGCCCTCTTTCGTGGCGCCGTAGCCGACCCAGTGCTTGACGACGGCCACCACGCTGCCATCGTGCAAGCCCGTGTTCCCATCCTGGAAGCCTTCGATATAGTGCTGCACCATGCGCTTGGCCAGGTCCGCGTCTTCGCCAAAGGTGCCGTTGATGCGCGACCAGCGCGGCTCGGTAGCCAGGTCGGCCTGCGGCGACAGCGCCTGCGTGATGCCGACGGCCAGGTATTCCTGGCGCGCGATATCGCCGAAGCGGCGCACCAGCGCATCGTCGCCGATGGCGGCCAGTCCCAGGGTTTCCGGCCACTGCGAGAATCCCTTGGTGCCGGCGCTGGCGCCCACCGTGTACTGGAAATGGTGGCGCGGATCCGTGCTGATGGAGACGGGAATGCCGTGGCGCGACGTTTCGCTCAGGGCCTGCACCTTGTTGTACTGGGTCGCCATGTTGGCCGCGTCGCCCGCCATGCGCGTGATGAAGGTGTTGACGTACTGCTTGACGATCAGGTCCTGCAGGGCCGTCAAGTCGTACGCGCCGCCCTGGCCGATGCCGGTGGGGTCGGCTACGGTGGGCGCCGTGCCGTGCATCATCAGGCCAGCTTTTTCATCAAGGCTCATGCGCGACAGCAGGTCGTCGGCGCGCGCCTCGGCCGACAGGCGCCAGTCTTCGTACGGGTCGATCTTGCCGTTGCGGTTCATGTCCTTGAAGGCATAGCCGTCGACCTTGAGCTGGGCATAGGTGGTGGCGCCGAACACGGGCTGCTTGTATTCCTCGCTGACGGTGTCGTTGCCGCAGGCGGCCAGGGCAAGCGTGGCGACGCAGCCGGCGACCATGCGGGCCATCGGTTTCAAAGTGCAATTCATCATTATCTCCAAGACTGTTTTTGTAGGTATCAAGGCGCGGCAGCAAGGCCGGCCGAAAACAATATAGCGTGAGAATGCGTGAGTTTCTTGACCGCGCAGCACGCGTTTTATACCCGCGAGAACAATTTTTGGTTAGACGGCACGACAACCAACAATCTCCTACAAAGTGCTAATATTTGTGAAAAATTACTACAACAAGCAGGAGACACCCTTGCACAAACCCGATACGCGCACGGTTTCGAACCGGATCGCGCAGCAATGCGCGCGCGCCATGCAGGCCGATGGACACGATCCCGCCGACTTTTTTCAGCAAACGGGCATCACGCCGGCGCAGCTTACGGAACCTGGCGGGCGCATCAACGCCGAGCGGCACCGCCGCATGACGGCCTACGCCCAGCAACTGCCGCAGCACCGGGCCCTTCTCGACCTCGACGTGACGCACTGGTTCGCGCATTACTCCGGCATCGCCCACGTCTGCTTCAACCGCCCCACCCTGCGCAGCGCGCTGCACGAGCTGCTGCACTTGCGGGGCCTGATCGGCGAGTTCGACTTCATGCTGATGAGCGAGAATGGCACGCGCATCGAGATCGAATACCTGTCCGAGTTCTGCCCGGCAGGCGGCGCCATGCAGGCGCTGGCCAATTTCCGCATGCTGTCGCTGGTGGCGCGCGCCTACGACGATGGCGCGCCCACCGCCTTCCATGCCGGCTTCCAGGGCAAGGCGCCGTGGTTCGCGCCAGCTATTTCCGAGTGCTTCGGCGCCACGGCCACCTTCGGCCAGGCACGCAACACGCTGACGTTTGACGCGCCGGCGCTGGACCGGCCTTTCGCCCAGTTCAACGCCATGCTGGCGCCGCACGCGCTGCGGCACGCGCAGGGGCAATTGCAGCAGCTGCAAGGCGCGCAGCTGTTTTCGGCCCGCGTGGAGCAAGCCATCATCGATTTGCTGGGCCGGCAAGGTGCAGGAGATGCCGACGGCGCCTCGCTGCTGCCGGCCCTGTGCGACGGCCTGGCGATGAACCGCTGGACCTTGCAGCGCCAGTTGCAGCAGGAGCAGACGTCGTTCCGCGCGCTGGAACTGCGCGCCAAGAGCCGCGAATCGCGCCGGCTGCTGCGCGAAACGAGCCTGAGCGTGGTGGAAATCGGCGAGCGCCTGGGCTTTTCCTCGCAAAGCGCGTTCACCCGCTTCTTCAAGAACCAGTTCGAATTGCCGCCGGCACGCTACCGGCAGGATGCCGCCGGAGCCTAGAGAAAGAGACAAGTGGCAAGCAACAAGAAACAAGAAACAAGCAAACCTGCAAACCACGAAACGGCCCAAGTCAGGGAGACAGGCTCCCCGGGCCAAGCGGGCCTGAAAAATGTCGAGGGCAAGGCGCAGCGACGCAGACAGTACGCACGTACGGCAAGGAAGCTGCAACGCCGCCATCGGAATTTTCTCAGGCCCGCGTCTCCGGCCCGCTGTTTCAAGCTCTACACCCTTAGGGCTGCGCCACCACCTTTACCTGCGGCCGTATCCGGAACCAGATCGCATACATGGCGGGCAGGAACACCAGGGTCAATACCGTTCCGGCAAACGTACCGCCGATCAGGGTGTAGGCCAAGGTGCCCCAGAAAACCGAATGGGTCAGCGGGATAAACGCCAGGATGGCCGCCAGTGCCGTGAGGATCACGGGACGCGCGCGCTGCACGGTCGCTTCAACCACGGCATCGAACGGCGCCAGGCCGGCCACTTCGTTCTGGTGGATCTGGCCAATCAGGATCAGGGTATTGCGCATCAAAATGCCCGACAGCGCGATCAGGCCAACCAGCGCATTGATGCCGAACGGCTGCTGGAACAGCAGCAAGGTGGGCACCACGCCGATCAGGCCCAGGGGACTGGTGAGGAGCACCATGACCATCGCCGAGATCGAACGCACCTGCAGGATGATCATCAGCAGGGTCAGCGCCAGCATGATGGGAAACAGCGGCAGCATGGCTTGCATTGCCTTGGCCGATTCCTCGATGGAGCCAGCCTGCTCGATGCGGTAGCCGGCTGGCAGCTTGTCGATGACGGCTTGCAGACGGGTCGAAATGGCGCCCGAAACGTCCGGCGGCTGCAGGCCGTCGGCGATGTCGCCGCGCACGGTGATGGTCGGCTGGCGGTCGCGCCGGCGCATCACGGGTTCTTCCGAGCGCACCTCCACTGTCCCCACCTGCGACAGCGCGATGCGTTCGCCATTCGCGCCGGCCAGGGTCAGGTCGGCGATGCGCGCCGGATCCAGCCGCACGTCGCCGGCCGCGCGCGCCACCACCTGCACCGTGCGGATATCTTCTCGCACGGCGGTGACCGGCATGCCGCTGAGCAAGAACTGCAGTTGCTGTGCCACGGCGCCGGACGTCAGGCCCATCGCCTGCAAGCGCTCCTGCTGCAGGCTGAAATACAGGGTCGGCGTGCGCGTGCCCCAGTCGGTATTGACGGTACGCATCATGGGACTGGCCTGCATCACGCGCTGCACCTCGCCGGCAATGCCGCGCAACACCGCGGGATCGGGGCCGCTGACCCGATAGGCGACGGGGAACGGCGAATACGGGCCGAACACCAGTTGCGTGACGCGTACCCTGGCCTCGGGCGCCAGCCCGGCGGCCACGGCCACGCGCAGGCGCTGCTTCAGGGCGTCGCGCGCCTGCTGGCTGTCGGTGCGCACAACGATCTTGGCAAACGACGGGTCAGGCAATTCCGGGCCCATCGCCAGGTAGAAGCGCGGCGCGCCCTGGCCGACATAGGCCGTGACGATCTTCGCCTCGGGCTGGCCCGCCAGCCACGCTTCGACCCTGGCCGCCGCGCCGCTGGTCTGTCCGATCGCGCTGCCGTACGGCAGTTGTACTTCGATCAGTACTTCAGGACGGTCCGAGATCGGAAAAAACTGCTTCTTGACGATGGCCATGCCCAGCACGGCCAGCACGAACAGCCCGATCACTGTGCCGAACACCAGCCATTTCCGGGCGATCACGCGCCCCAGCAGCCGGCGAAAGCGGTGGTAGCGCGGCGTGTCATACAGGCCTTCGTGGCCGCCGGCGACCTGTTTGAGCTCGGGCAGCAGCTTCACGCCCAGGTAGGGAGTGAACACCACCGCCACCACCCACGAGGCGATCAGGGCGATGCCGACGATCCAGAACATATTGCTGGTGTATTCACCGGCGCTGGAGCGGGCAAAGCCGTTGGGCATGAAGCCCACGGCCGTGACCAGGGTGCCCGCCAGCATGGGCGCGGCCGTGTGGCTCCAGGCGTAGGCGGAGGCGGCGATGCGGCTGTAGCCCTCTTCCATTTTCACGACCATCATTTCGATGGCGATGATGGCGTCGTCCACCAGCAGGCCGAGGCCCAGGATCAGGGAACCGAGGGTGATGCGGTCAAAGTTCTTGCCGGTCGCCGCCATCACGATAAATACCACCGCCAGGGTCAGCGGCACGGCGGCGGCCACCACGATGCCGACCCGCCAGCCCATGCTGATAAAGCACACCAGCATCACCACCAGCAGCGCGGCGAGGAACTTGAGCATGAATTCGTCGACCGCCGCGCCGATATTGACGGCCTGGTCGGTGACCTTGGCCAGGCTCATGCCCAGCGGCATGGCGGCGCCGATGGCCGTCACTTCCCCTTCAAGCGCCTTGCCCAGGTCCAGCCCGTTCCAGCCGTCGCGCATGACCACGCCCAGCAGCAGCGCCGGCTCGCCGCCATTGCGCACCATGAAGCTGGCCGGATCTTCCTGGCCACGGCGCACGGTGGCGATATCGGACAGGGTCAAGGTGCGCCCCTGCGCCACCACGGGCGTATCGCGGATCTTTTGCAGCGCATCGAGCGCGCCCTCTAGGCGGATGAATACCTGCGGCCCGCGCGTTTCCACCGAGCCGGCCGGGCTCAAGGCATTCTGGCCGTTCAGCGCGGCGAACACGTCCTGCGCCCGCACGCCCAGGGTGGCCAGGCGCTCCTGAGAAAACTCCACGTAGATGCGTTCGGCCTGTTCGCCGATGATATTGACCTTTTTGACGCCAGGCACATGCAGCAGACGCTGGCGCAAGGTTTCCGCCTCGCGCACCAGCAGGCGCTGCGGCTCGCCTTTGGCTTTCAGTGCATACAGCGCAAAGGTGACGTCGGCGTATTCGTCATTGATCATGGGACCGATCACGCCGGCCGGCAAATTGGAAGCCTCGTCGCCGGCCTTCTTGCGCGCCTGGTAAAACTCGGCCTGCACCTGCTCGGGCGGCGTGCCGTCGAGCAGGGTCAGTGTCGTGAAGGCCAGGCCTGGCGTGGTGTAGGTCTCGGCCCGGTCATACCAGCGCAGCTCCTGCAGGCGCTTTTCGATCTTGTCGGCCACCTGGTCCTGCATTTCGCGCGCGCTGGCGCCTGGCCAGGCGGTGACGATGGTCATCACCTTGACCGTGAAGGCCGGGTCTTCCGCGCGCCCCAGCTTGAAGAACGACAGCAGGCCGGCCAGCGAAATGAGGCAAATCAGGAACAGGGTGACGGAACGCTCGCGCACGGCCAGCGACGACAGGTTGAAGCCGGGCGCGCTCATGGACGCGCTCCGGCGCCAGCGGCCATTGGCGCCTGCTCGACCCTGACCCGTTCGCCCTGATGCAGCAGATGGGCGCCCAGCGCGACGATGCGCTCGCCCGCCTTCAGGCCACTGACGTCGGCGCCGTCATCGTGCAGCCCCTGCACCTTCACGGGCCGCCAGGTGACTTGGGCCGGCACACCGGCGATGACCCACACGCCCTGCCCCTTGCCCCCATCGTACAGGGCCGCCAGCGGCACTTGCACGGTGCCGCCGGCCGTTTGCGCACCGGGCAGGCGCAAGGTGACGGTGGCGCCCAGCGGCGCGCTTGACAGCGCCGCATCGAGCACATAGCGCGCCTCGAAGGTCCGCGTTTGCCGGTCCGCCGTCTGCGACAACTGGCGCAAGGTGGCCGGCACGCTGGCGCCCGGCCGGCCGAACAAGGTAGCCTGGCCGGTGGAGCCGAGCGCGGGGCGCACGGTTTCCGGCAGCTGGATCGCCGCTTCGCGCCGGCCGTCATGGGCCAGGCGCACCACCACCTGCCCGGCCGCCACCACCTGGCCCGGTTCGGCCAGGGTATCCATCACGACGCCGTCTGCGTCGGCCAGCAGCACCGCGTAATGCAGCGCATTGCGCGCCACCCCGGCCTGGGCTTCGGACGCCTTGAGCTGGGCGCCGGCCGCGTCAGCCGCCGCCCTCACCTGGTCGTAGTTTGATGCCGAAATGGCGCCGGTACCGCGCAAGTCGCGGTAGCGCGCTTCTTCGTCCGCCGCCTGGCGCGCGCGGGCGCGGTCGGCCGTGACGGACTCCTGCCGCGCCTGCGCCAGCAGCTGCAAGTCGTCGGCGTCGAGGCGCATCAACGGCTGGCCGCGGCGCACGGACTGGCCGGCGTCGACCAGCCGTTCGCTTACCTTGCCGGAAACGCGAAAACCGAGATCGCTCTGCACGCGCGGCGCGACCACGCCCGTAAAGCTGCGCGCGCCCGGTTCGGCGCCCTGCACCGCGACGGCGCGCACCAGCGGCGTGGCGGTGCGCGGATCGGCCTGCGCCTTGTCGGCACAGGCGCTTAAAGCCAGGGGCAAGGTGGAGATGACTACAGATGAAGCGAGGCGGCGCCAGCGCATAAGAATCCCATGAACGAGTGATCAGGGTTCTCATTCTGGTACTAGTGACCAAATAAGTCAATGGTCACAATCTGACTGGAAGGTTATGGCGACAGGCTGCGCAACACAAGGCTGGACAGTTGCACCACCGCCGTTTCGCTGCTGTCGACGCTGTGTTGCAACAGCAAGGGATTGACGTAGGGGCGCATCACCAGATAGATCGCGCTGGCCGTCTCGTCGAGCGGCGTCTTGCGTTCGAAGTCGCCTGTCTGGCGCCCTTGCTGCAAGATATCCTGCAGCAAGGCGCCCATCGCCAGCTCGTAGGCCTGCACGGCTGGCCAGCGCTCGGTGGCGGCCGAGGCGGCGATATCGTACAGCTTGCGGTCCTGGAAAAACAGCCGCAAGCTGGCCTCGACGCTGGCCCTGAACATGCGCCGCAGCTGCTCTGGCGGCCGCTCGGCCGCCGCGACCGCGCTTCTTACCTCGGTTTCGATCTGGCGCAGGCAGCTGGCGCAGATATGCTCGCCGATGGCCTGCTTGGATTCGAAAAACTTATAGATATAGGCCTTGGAAAAGCCGATCGCCCTGGCCAGGTCGGAGACAGTCGTCTTTTCATAGCCGTAGCGGCTGAAGTAGTCAGTGGCGGCGGCAACGATCTGGTCGCGCACGTCGTGGCCGGCGGGGCCGCGCGCAGGGCTTGGTGTATCGGGTGTAGTGGAATTCATGGCGACAGCTTAACGCGCCGCGCCGGAATGCACAATAAGTGACCAATTTGTATTATAGTCACACATTATTCTCTTTTGAACTGGAAGACCCCATGTCATTGCCGCGCCTGCGCCTCCCCTCTCTGCTGTTCGCCGCCAGCCTGGCCGCTGGCTGCACCGCCGGTGCCGATTACCGCCGGCCCGAGCTACCGCATGCGGCGCAATATCCACACCGGGCGGCGCTCGGCGCGCGCTCGGGTGCCAACACTGCCAACACTGCCGACGCTGCCGAATTGCGGCAGTGGTGGACGGCCTTCGGCGATCCGCGCCTGACCCATCTGGTGACGGTGGCGCTGGCACAAAACCTCGACCTGGCGCAAGCGCAGGCCAGGGTCAGGCAAGCGCGCGCCGCCACCGGCGCGGCCGACGCAGCGCTGCTGCCGTCGGCCAGCCTTGGCGGCCAGGCGGCGCGCGCCTACCAATCGGTGCAGACGCCGCTGGGCCAGGTCCTGGACGCGTCGCCAGGCCATGATCGCGCCGGCAGCGCGCGCGAATTGAACCTGCAGGCGTCGTGGGAGCTCGACCTGTTCGGCGGCCTGCGCCGCGAACGCGAAGCGGCGCGCGCCGATTACGAAGCCAGCGAGGCGGGATGGGTTGCCACGCGGCTGGCCGTGGCGGCGCAAACGGCCGACCTGTACCTGTCCATCCAGGGATTGCAGGCGCGGCTCGACCTGGCGCATCGGCAGGTCGACACGGAGGCGGCGCTGCTGGAGCTCGCCACGCTGCTATATGACAAGGGATTGCTGAACGAGCCGGCGCTGCGGCAGGCCGAAGCGTCGCTGGCGCAAGCGCGCGCCGTCGTGCCCGGCCTGGACACGGCGCGCGAGGTGGCGCTGCATGCGCTCGATGTGATGCTGGGCGCCGCACCCGGCACCTATGGCGATGAAATGGCCGCGGCAGGGGTAATGGCGCGCGCGCCGCGCATCACGGCCGATGGTGCGCCGGGCGAACTGCTGCGGCGCCGGCCCGACCTGATCGCCGCCGAACGGCGACTGGCCGCGGCCAGTGCGCGCATCGGCGTGGCCGTCGCCGAGTATTACCCGAAACTGAGCCTGGGTGCCCTGTTTGGCAGCGCCACGTCCGGCGGCGCCCTGTTCGGCAGCGGCTCCGGCCAGGCCGCAGCCATGCTGGGCCTGCGCTGGCGCCTGTTCGATTTCGGCCGCATCGATGCGCAGATCGAGGCTTCCCGTGGCCGGGAAGCCGAGCTGCTGGCGGCCTACCGGCTCGCTGCGCTGCATGCCGCCGAAGACGTGGAAAACGCCTGCTCGGCCCTGCTGCGCCACGAAGAACAGGCCGCACTGCTGGCGCAAAGCGTGCAAGCGTTTGAGCGCGCCCGCGCCGCCGCGCTGGCTGCCTACGAAAAAGGCGTGGTCAGCCGGCTCGATGTGTTGCAAGCCGACACGAGGCTGCTGCGCGCAGCGGACGCGCGCGCGCAGGCGCAAACGGCATCGGCGCGCGCTGCTGTCGCCACTTACCGGGCGCTGGGCGGCGGCTGGCAGGCACCGCAGGCCGCAACAGAAGCGATGGCAGCCAGGTAACTCATCGAGCTGGCTTAATCGTCGGCTGGCAACTGCTTCGCTGCCCTGGCATCAAACGCCAGCCGCGCCGCATCGATGGCGTCGCGGTGGCCATGGGCCCAGGCGCCCAGCGCGCTGATGGGGATCAGCAGCGAGCGGCCCAGGTCCGTCAACGCGTAGTCGACGCGCGGCGGCACGGTAGGGAACACGGTGCGCGTCACCAGGCCGTCGCGCTCGAGCCCGCGCAGGGTCAGCGTCAGCATGCGCTGGGAGATGCCGCCGATCAGGCGGCGCATCTCGTTGAAGCGCTTGGTGCCATTGCCGAGCAATATCACCACCATCACGCTCCATTTGTCGCCCACGCGCGTGAGGATGTCCGTGATCGGGCGGCAGGAAGCGGCCACGCCCGCATGGCCGCCTTCGTCGCGCATGCGCCGTTCCAGCTCCGCCCCTTGCGCGGCGGCGTCGCCAATAGTCACATCCGTGTGCCCCAGTGTGGAAAAAGTGCCTTCTTGTGCGTTCATTTGATAGTCACTATATTTAACTCGGTTACAAAAACATACCACCCGATCATACCACCCAAGAAGGCCCACATGAACATCCTGCACATCGATTCGAGCATCCTCGGCGAGCATTCCATCAGCCGCCAATTGTCCGCCGCCATCGTCGCCCGCCTGCAAGCGGCCGCGCCTGGCGCCACCGCCCAGTACCGCGACCTGGCCGCGCAACCGTTGCCGCAATTTACGGCAGCCCCCAGCGCCGCCGACGGCGCAGTGCTGGCCGGCGCGCTGGAGCAGGTGCTGGCCGCCGACGTCATCGTCATCGGCGCGCCCATGTACAACTTTGCCATCCCCAGCCAGCTCAAGTCGTGGCTCGATGCGCTGGCCGTGCCAGGCAAGACGTTCCAGTATGGCGCCAGCGGCCCCGAAGGTTTGTTGGGCAGCAAGCGCGTGATCATCGCCTCGACGCGCGGCGGCTATTACGGCGCCGACACGCCGATGGCGGCCCTGGAACACCAGGAAAGCCATCTGCGCGCCTTCCTCGGCTTCCTCGGCGTCACGCAGATCGAGATCGTGCGCGCCGAAGGCGTCAAGGTCAGCGACGCAGCCCGGGCGCAGGCGTTGACGGGCGCCTTCGAGCAGATCGGCGCACTGCAAGCGGCCTAAGGAGTGCCAGCTGCGCCGCAAGCCGTTGCGGCGCAGCCCCATGGTGGCCGGCCGGCAAGGAAGCGCCAGATGCGCTAAGCTGCTGGAACCTCAACCACAAGGAACACCATGACCCTGATCGTCGTCGCCACCATCGATGCCCAAGCCGACCATATCGACGCCGTGCGCGCCGCCCTGGAAGCCGTCGTGCCGCCCAGCCGCGCGGAAAGCGGCTGCCTGCGCTACGAACTGCACCTCGACAACAAGATTCCCACGCGCTTCATCATGCTGGAAGAATGGACCGACAAGGCGGCCCTGACGGCGCACTATGCGACACCCCACTTCCTGACCCTGGTGGCCGCTACTGAGGGCAAGGCCGTCAAGATCGACGTGGCGGAATTGAGCAAGCTGAAGTAAGGCCGGGCGCGCTGCGCTAGCGCGTGGCCAGATTGAAAAGTTGCCATCTATAATATGGCAACTTTTCTTTATGGCCATCATGACACCATTTACCAAGATACGCGGCGCCGCAGCGGCAGCCGCCTTGACTCTCTGCATCAGCGTATCGGCGCAAGCTCCCCTCCCCCTGGCCAAGCTGGTGGGCGAATACAATCTTGCCTCGTCGGCGACCGTGCCGGCCAGTACCTGGGGCTATTCCAAAGGACGCATTTCGGTCAAACAACTCGATGACCGGCATCTGCTGATCGCCCTGTCCTGCGAATGGAAACGCGAGCCGAAGGCCGTCTGCGGCGACTATTTTTATGCCCAGCAGCGCGACGACGGCCTGTACCTGCAAGATATGAATACCTTCGCCATGCGCCTGTACTTCGACCCCGCCTCGCGCAAGCTCACCATCATTTCGCGCGGCGCCGATGCCAAGCAAAGCGTGCGGCATGACGTCTTCGCCGCCACCACGGCGCCCCTCACGGACCCCGCTTTGGTGCGACGCATGAAACGCGAGCTGTCGAATGCCGACAGCAAGGAAAACCGGCGCGTGTTCGGACCCTACACCAAGTGGGACTATCAGGAAAACCGCATCGAATTCCAGCGCCAGGACTTGACGACGCCGTGATGTCGCGCCTGATCCAGCCCCTGCGGCGCCAGCTGCTGCGCCTCGCCGGCGCCCTGCTATGTTCGCCCATGCTCGCGCGCGCAGCCGACGGCGGCGGCCTGCCCCGCGCCGTGCGCCAGCGCATCCTGGCCACCCTCGACGCTCCGCTGCCCAAGGTGCTCAATGTGCACCACTTGGCGTTGATACGGCGTTTCAACATCGGCTGGTCGCCCGTGGAAAGCGGTGCGCCCATGCTCAACCCGGCCTACCCGCTGGGAAAAGGAGACGCCCTGGAACTGGCCATGCAAGCGATCGCCAGCAAGGATGCGGCGCTGGCCGCGCAGCGCCTGATGGAAGCGGCACTGCTGCTGCCCCACTTCGTGCAGATGGCCAGGCTGAAGCCGGGCAGCTATGCCAACGGCAAGGCGCCGTTCACGTTTACCACCCGCCACCTGCAACTGCTGCGCCAGCAGTCGTGGCTGCCGCTGGAAATGCTGGGCATGGGAGCGGAAGACTACCTGGCCGAAGGGTACTGGCCCACCCCGTCCGTCGACGGCAAGCGCCCGTACGGAGACTTCACGAATTACCCGGTGGAAATGGCGCAGGCGCTGGGCCTGCCCGTGCACCGCCAGGCCGACGGCAGCCTCGTCATCCGGCCCGCGCTGCAAGCGGAACTGGAAGCGCTGCACCAGCAGACCATGCCTGCGCTGCAAGTGTTCGTGCGGGAAGCGGGCTTGAGGCGCAATACCGTCTAAGGGTGCCCCGGACCAACTTGCCCGGCGCTATAGGGAATCGAGCCTGGCCAGCATCGTGGCTGCCTGCTGCCGGAAAGCGGCGACCGTCGCCGCGTCCATCTTCTCCAGCTGGCGATACGCCATGCCGATGCGGGGATTGCGTTCCAATGTGTCCGCGTTGCGATGGAAAAAATCCCAGTACAGGGCATTGAATGGGCAGGCGCGCTCGCCGATGCGCGCCTTTTTATCGTAATGGCAGCCTTTGCAATAATCACCCATGCGGTCGATATACGCGGCGCTGGAGACATACGGCTTGGTGGCCAGCAGCCCGCCATCGGCGAATTGGCTCATGCCGACGGTGTTGGGCAGCTCCACCCACTCGAAGGCATCGATATAAATGCCCAGGTACCAGCCATGCACCCTGGCCGGATCGAGGCCGGCCAACAGCGCGAAATTGCCGATCACCATCAGGCGCTGGATATGATGCGCATGGGCCTGTTCCAGCGACTGGGTAATCGCCTGCGACAGGCAATGCATCTTTGTCTTGCCATCCCAGAACCAGGACGGCAGCGGGCGCGCATGGCCGAAGAAATTCTTCTCGGCATACCCGGGCATATGGGCCCAGTAGACGCCGCGCACATATTCGCGCCAACCCAGTATCTGGCGGATGAAACCCTCGACTGCGGCCAACGGCGCATGGCCCGCCTGATAAGCCGCTTGCGCCCTGGCGACGACTTCGCGCGGATTGAGCATTTTCACGTTCAGCGCGAACGACAGCAGGGAATGAAACAAGCGCCATGCCTTGACGCTCATCGCATCCTGGAAGTCGCCAAAGTGCGGCAATGCCCGCTCGATGAAGGCATCGAGCTGCTGCAGCGCCTCATCCCGGTTCAGCGCCCATGCCAGCCGGTCGGCATGCGGCGCACCGAAGCTCTTCACGCCTGCGGCGACGATGCTTTGCCATAGCCGTGAATGGTCATGTACGGTGCGCGCATCCTGCGGCTCGGCGGGCGTGCCGCGCCAGGGTTTACGGTTATCGTGGTCGAAGTTCCACTGGCCGCCGACAGGCTTTTTCGCGTCTTCCATCAGCACCTGATGCGTACTGCGCATCTGGCGGTAGAAAAACTCCATCAGCCATTGCTTGCGTCCGGCGAAAATATCGGCAGCCTCATGGCGGGCCGTGTAGAAATGGTCGCTGTCGACCATCAGCCATGGAATGCGCGAGCGGCGTCCTGACTGGTACAGCTGCTGGTCGAGGCGCCACTCGTCGGGTGCTTGGTATTCGAAGGCGCAAGCGTCGTAGTGACGAATCAGCGCCTCGATATTCTCCGGTATCGACCGCGTGCTTTCCATGTCGTCGATGGCGATGTAATGCACGGTGTGGCCAAGCTGGCGCAGCTGGCGCGCCATGTCGCGCATGGCGGCGAAGATCGCCAGGATTTTCTGCGCATGATGCAGTACATAATCAGTTTCTTGCCGCACTTCCATCAAGACATAGATGGTGGCGCCATCGACTTCGGTGAACCAGCGATGCTGCGCATTGAGCTGGTCACCGAGTATCAGGCGCAGTGTGGGCTTCGGTGAGGTCATGGTTATCTTTTAATGGTTGCATTCGCCATGGAGTCGGCGACTATCCTTGCGGCGCCGGCACTGGAGCGGGCTGCGGTGCCGGGGCTGGCGCCGGCTCCGGCACCGCCTTGCCATGCGATTCCTGTCCGCCGTCGACTTCGGCCGGCATGGCCAGTGGTGCCGGCGGCGCGCCCTCTTGCAGCAGATCGCCGGGCTCTTCCACCGGTTCATCCTCGGGCTCCTCGACCGGCTCCACATGGCGCAGCGGCGGTGGCGGCTTGCCGCCGGGGAAGATGGCGTCGCGCGACAGCTTGCCCGTGTCGAGCGCCGTCTTGAAGAAGTCGCCCACCACCAGCACGGCGTTGTGGCCGCCCTGGCCCCAATAATTGCTGCGCATGGTGACCCGCGCGTCATTGAAACCGACCCAGGCGCCGCCCACCAGTTCCGGGTGCATCAGGATAAACCAGCCATCCGCATTGTTTTGCGTGGTGCCGCTCTTGCCGGCCACGTCGGAGCGGATACCGAAGCGGCTGCGGATGGCCGTGCCCGTGCCACGGTCGATGACGCCGCGCATCATGTCCGTCAAGGTAGACGCCGATGCTGCCTGCATGGCGCGCTTGGGCTTGTCTTCGCCGAAGCGGGCGATGACCTTGCCTTCGCGGTCGGTGATGTGCGTGACGACAAACGGCAGGCGGGCTTCGCCCTGGGCCGCGATGCTGGCGTAGGCGTTGACCATTTCCAGCAAGGTGACTGGACTGGTACCCAGCGCCAGCGACGGCACTTTTTCCAGCTTGCTGTCGCGGATACCGAGCGCGCGCGCCAATTTGATGATTGGCGGCAAGCCGACGTCCTGCATCACCTGCGCCGTGATGGTGTTTTTCGAGTAGACGAGGCCGTCGCGCATGGTCATGTCGCGCCCCGTGGTGCCGCTCATGTCCGTCGGGCGCCATATCGTGCCGTCGGCCGCCTTGATATCCATCACGGCGTCGCGGTAGACGTGCTCGGGACTCAAGCCCTTTTCCAGCGCCGCGCCATACACGATGGGCTTGAAGGTGGAGCCGGGCTGGCGCGCCGCCTGCGACACATGGTCGAACTGTTCGCGCGCAAAGTCGCGGCTGCCCACCCAGGCACGCACGGCGCCCGTGGCCGGATCCATGGCCGTAAAGCCCGCTTCCAGGCGCGTCTTCGACTTGCGCAGGGCCGCCATGAAGGCGCGGTCGCCTTTCAGTTGCGCCAGCGTGTCGTCCGGCGTGGCGCCGGCGGCCGTCAGCTTGCGGTAGTCGCCCGACTCGCGCACGAAGGCGTCCAGCAGGGCCGGATGCGATTTCCAGAAATAATCGAACGGCACGCTGCCGCCCTGCATGCCCGCGTACATGCCCGTCGAGGTGGACGACGGCACGCCCAGGCGGCTCCATTCCACATCGGCAATCGCCTGCAAGGCATTCGCCTGGCGTTCGACGGCGCGCTCGGCCGCCTGCTGCAAGTCGTAGTCGAGCGTGGTGTGCACCACGAGGGCGTCGAGTTCCAGGTTGTAGTCGTTCTCGTCGGCCCACTGGATCAGCCACTTGCGCACATAGGCCGTGAAATGGCTGTCCGATTGCGCCCGTTCGCTCTGGCGCTCGAAATGCAGGCGCAGCGGGCGTTTGATCAACTGTTTGTAGCGCGCCTCGTCGATGACGTCATGCTTGCGCATCTGCCCCAGCACCACGTTGCGGCGTTGCAGCGAGCGTTCGGGATTGCCGACCGGATTGTAATAATTCGTCCCCTTGAGCATGCCGACCAGGGTGGCGCTTTCCAGGATATCGAGGCGCGAGGCGGGCTTGTCGAAGTAGGTGCGGGCCGCCATCTCGATGCCGTAGGTGTTGTACAGGAAGGGTACGGTGTTCAGGTACGCTTCCAGGATTTCCGTCTTGCTGTAGGTGGCCTCGATCTTGAGGGCCGTGATCAGTTCCTTCAGCTTGCGGTTCAGGTTGCGAGAGCGGCCGATTTCCTCGGGGAACATATTGCGCGCCAGCTGCTGCGTGATGGTGGAACCGCCCTGGGGATTGCCTCCCGCAGTGTGCAAGATGGCGCCCGCCGTGCGCGTGAAGTCGATGCCGTGGTGGTCGTAGAAGCGGTGGTCTTCCGTCGAGATCAGCGCGCTGATCACGTTTGGCGAAATCTGTTTCAAGGTGACGCGTTCCTGCAAGCCCTGGTCGAAGCGGGCCAGTTCCTGCCCATCCGCGCTGACCATCGTGCTCGGCGCGGCCGCGCGCGCCTGGCGCAAGTCGTGGATGCTCGGTGTCAGGGGAATCAGCAGCAGCATGTATGCAGTCAGCAGCGCCAGCACGGCCAGGAAAGACCATAAGGCCAGCACCAGCGCGCGCCGCACGGGCGGCAAGGTCATCAAATGCGCGCGGCCGCGCCGGTACAGCGCCACCGCCCTCGCCCACCCCCCACGCGCCACGCGCCATGCCTGCGCGCGCGCCCGTATGAATGCCTGCCGTGCTTTTTCCTGAAACTGCTCCATGCCTGATGCCATGCCTGTACCTTGTCTGATGCCGGAAAATCCGTTTCAGCAAGTATATAGGGCGGGCAACAAAGCGGGCCGGAATTTACGGCAGGCAAGCATCCAGGCGGGCCAGGGTGACGCCGACATAGGCGCCAATGCAGCGCGCGTCATGCGTCGTAAACGGGTTTTCCAGCTGCAACAGGCCGCAGTCGCAGATGACGGGATCAACCTGGGTCACGACGCCCAACGCCAGGTAGCGCCAGCCATCGAGGCGCTGCAGGCGTTTTTCTTCACCCGGGTTGGCGCGGAAGATGGTGTCCCAGTCATCCATCTCGCCGGTCATGGGCCACAGTTCGAGCTGGACGTGCGCGCCGGCGGCCATCTGCCCGCCACCGAACTCGTCCATCACATGCAGGCGCTGGCCGCCCACCTCGATGATGGCTTCCAGGTACTCGCCCTCGGTCGCGATGAAGGTGGCGGCGACGATGCTGGCCGTCACTTCTGCGCCTGCTCCAGCAGGGCCGGCAATTCTTTCAGCATGGCTTCGCGCGTGCGCAAGCCCGCAGACTGCTGGCCTTTCTGCTCGTCCTGCACCAGGCGCGCAAAGACGATGCTGCGCTCGCCCTTGCTGGCCCAGCCCACGAACCAGCCGTAGCCATGTGCTTCGTCGAAGCTGCCATCTGCCTTGCGCGGGAAAGCGGCGCCCGTCTTGCCATGCACTTGCCAGCCGTCCACGTCTGCCAGGCGTGTCAGGCGCTGGGTTGCTTCCATCGCCTGCTTCGTCACGGGCAGCTGGTAATTGACCAGCTTGCGCAAGAAACCCAGCTGTTCCAGCGGAGAGATTTTCAGCGAAGAGCTGATCCACGAACGTTCCAGGCTGTTGTCCTTGCCCGGGTCGCCCGAGACGTCTGCATTGCCATAGCGCAAAGCCTTGGCGTATTTCTGGAAGCGTTCGGCGCCCAGCGCCTGCGTGATCTGCTGCGAATACCAGACGACGGAATACTGCATCCAGCGCGACGGGTCCGTATCCTGGCGCCAGGCTTCGCCGCCCCAGTCCACATAGCCCTGGCGGTATGGCAAGCTGGGCTTGTGCTCGTCCTTGAGGAAGCCGGCGTCATAGCCCATCAGGCTGAGCGCGATCTTGAACGTGGATGCGGGAGTGACGCGGTCGAGGCAATTGCCCTCTTGCAGCAAGACTGCCCCCGTCCTGGCGTCGGCCATGGCGGTGCAGATGGTGGCGGCCTGGGCAGCCGTGATGGAAAGGGCCGACAAGGCGGCCAGGAACGCGCTTTGCAAAGAAAGATTCATGCGTTTATTTAAGTAAAAGGTGGTCGTCAGTGCCCGGCCAGATGAATGGCCGGGAGCCGGTAGGCGGCACACGCCGCCCACCGCTATTCTACATGCCGATATTGACCACACCCTCGGCGGAACTGCGGTAAGTTGCACTGCCCGCTGCCGCCTGCGCCAAAACCAGCTGTTCGCCATCCGGCGTCGCAAGCCGGGTCAACAGGAAGTCCGCGTTGGGCAACAGCCCGGTCGCCAGGATGGTGCTTGCCGAGGCCGGTCCATTCCAGCTCATGCGTGCCGACGGCGTCGCATCGCGGTTGAACGCCACCACCGTCTGCGTGCCGATCAGTACGGCCTCCGTATGGCTGTCCGCCACCAGGCGGCGTGCCGAACCAGTGCCTGCGCTGCCACTGCCCAGGTCGTTGTCCGCCACGTGCAGGACATGCAGGAAGTACTGGGTGCCGCCAGCGGGCACACTCCCGTCCGCCTGTACTTCCAGACGCCAGGCGCCGATATCGCCCGTGACGCTGGTGTCGGTGGCATCAGTGGCCTTGGGTGGGTAATTGCGCCATTTATAGCTATTGTCAGCTTGCAGAACACGCACTGTGAATCGGCAATCGCCGGTGGGCCCGCCGGGCAGCAAGGTCCCCGGGCCGAAGGCGGAATCGGCACTGATCTGGTCGCATTGTCCACCCGCGTTCAGCCCCCCTACCTTGGTAATCACGGCTTTCTCGGGCAGCAAGGTTTGCGCGATCAGCATGCCGCCGCCATTGCGAATGGTAATACTGCGTGCATCGGTGGCCGCATAAGTAAAACGGTACTGCCCATTACCAAGTGCGGTGGCCGCCACTGCGGCAGCGGGTTCGTTGACCGTATGCAGCAAGAAGGTGGCGGGTGCGGCATTTGTACGCACACTGTCGAAAGTCAGGACGATGGGCAGGGAACCGGTCGCCGGCGCCGGCAGGTAGACGACGCTGCGCAGGAAACCATTCGCCTGATCCAGTTTGGATGAAGCATAGGCCTTGCTCGCGTTGCCGCGAGCATAAGTGTAGCCATGAGCATATTCATAATTGACAATGCCATCCAGGGCGTTCATCGCGCCAGGCTGGATTTCTTCCAGGGTTGGGTATGCCGCACGCGCGCTGCCCACCCATTGCCCGCCGTCATTACTGAAGTCCACCTTGCTCGTCCCGCTGCCAGCCCGCAGGAAGCGCTCATTGGCATCAAACGCAACGACTGTATTATGGGCAATGCTGCGCGTATAGTAATTGGCCCAATGGGCGCTGCCATAGCTGTCATACCTGCCTGAATCGACCAGCAACGGTCCCTTGTAATTGAGAGAAATGCTGTTCTGATCCAGATGATGGTGATTATCAGTGATAAATGATGTGGACTTGAACTCCAGCAAGGTCGCGTCCGGGTAAGTCCAACGGTCGCGCATCAGTACTTGACCCGAACGGCGGAAGTGGCGCGACAAATCCAGATCGGAAGGCTGATTCAAGCTTGCCTGATCGACAGGCCAAAACAATTGTTCCAGAATATACGGGTAGCGATTTGGCGCATAGCGCTGGCCATGTACCTGTTTCTGGTAATAATCCCAGGCATTGCCATCCCCCGCATGGGCAGCGGCCCATAACGCAATGCTGCCCACCAGTGGAAAACTTGACAATGTCACGAAGTTATCGCCACTGGCTGGATAACTTTTATCGTCACGCTGTCCATAGATATATGGATAGATGGTTTTCGGCAGCCACTGCGAGGCTTGCCCCATGTCGCCAGCATTTTGCACAGCGGTATTCCACAGCAGCAGGCGGGATGGCAAGTCAGCCAGGCTATAGGAAAATCCTGAGTGGTATCCACCATCATTGGAAATATCACGCCGTACCGCGAGAAAACCCTCGTCAAAATGGCTATACGCTGTTTCTATCATCGGCAATACATCGCCATTCTCCGGTCCGGCGATGGCCAGCAAGCCGACAGCAGCACCATATACGCTGCTGAAATTCATGCCCGCCATATAAGCGGTTGCGATGGATGGCTGGGGCGGCGAAGCATGGCGGTTCCAGTTACTGAAGACGGGCTTGACAGCGCAGTCGAACGAGGAGGCCGCCATGCCTTGCTGGCCACAGATTTCACTTAACAGATTGGTGCCGCCTGGTGCCGCCTGCGCCGTAATGGTATTGCGGATAGTGGCAGCCATGGCCGTCCGATAACTTGCCTGCGTATTATCGTCAGGCACGGCGCTGGTGCCCAGTTCCGTGTATAGCCAGTCATACAGGATGCCCAGAGCAATCACACGCCCGCCCATGGACATGTCGCCGCCAGCATTCAAGGGAACGATACGTAACTTGTCGATATAATTTAATATCGCCGAATAATAGACCGGGTCTTGCGTTATTTTATAGGCCAGCGCCAATTGCTGCGCAGACTCGACAATCCCATTGCGATGTCCATTGGCCGTATTACACACTTTCGGCTGCGTCCAGGGTGAGGCAGCGGTTGGGCACATATTCAACGATACCACATCCGATTTGACCAGCCGTGTGAAATCAAACCAGGCGGTGGCCAGTGCCATATCGAGGTTACCCGGATAATTGACAAGGATATTTCCCTGACCATCCTTCAACACGAAATTACTGATAGGCTCATTGACCCTGCCAGGAAATTGAAAAGCGGTCTGGTCAGGTGAAAAATCAACCTTGCCCGTGGATGTCTCACTCAACCATTCCAATCCCATCGCGACGTTGGCGCCACCGATTTTCAGGCTGGTGGTTTTCAGACTGCTATTCCAACTGAACTCGATCCGCGTCACCACGCCGATTGGCATGTCGATCGTCTTGTAGGCAATGTAACGCGCAGGCTTGGTACCGATTGCTTTTTGCAGCATACCAATCTGAATTCGGGAAATCCCCTGCGTATCGCCATCAATATGCCGCATGAATATGCCATTTTTACCATTATTGACATTCATTTCGCCAAAAATGAACTGCTCGGCCGCATCCGCCGGATCTTTTTTCGATGCAGTAAAATCAAATGCGATGGTGCCTGCCGCGCCAGGAAAAACCGCTGGGCCCAAAGGCAATCGGCTCTTCAAATTATCTATTGCCAGTTGCGTCGTTAATATGCGCGGATGTTGAGAAGAAATTGAAAATGGCATTGCGCCAACATTCAAACTGGCCAGACATAAAGAAGAAAGCAATAATAATTTCCTTTTTGCATTCTTTTTTTGATCGGGCAACCCAGCCCTGCCTTGCGTACCATTCAAGATTCCCAGCATATACTTCCCCATATTAAACACCATTAAATAACCAGATATCATCCACTTGCAATGACGATATCATTTTTTTAAGTATGTGGGAAATTATTAATATGCCATCATCTTCGAAAGAAGGCAGCCCTTGCGCCACTTCAACAGGCCAGCCTGGCTACCCCTTGAGCTTGTTCAAGGGCTCGCGCTCGCGTCTCAGCCGCTCCTCTTCCAGCTCATCCATGCCGAGCTTTTCCTCGTCGATCAGCGCATGTTCTCGCCGTTCGCGCTGCAGTTCCTCTTCCACGGTGCCATCGATGGCGTCCCGCTCGATTTTCTCAGGCATGCTGCACTCCTTCTCGGTGGGTGACTGAAAAGTGTAGGTGTTTCAGACAAATGTTGCCGCACGCCAGCGTGCCGCCTCAGGCAGCATTGCCCGCCTGCGCCACGGCATCGTGCGGATGCAGGCTTTCCATATGCCGCACGCTAACGCTGGCCTGCGCGTACCTGAGCGCCAACGCCGCCTGCACGCGGCGGGCCGCGTCTTCCACATACATCAGATTAGCACCATTCAGGCGCGCGAACGCCTGTTCGTCCGCCCGTTTCACGGCTGTCTGCAGCGGCGTCGCCAGCGCCGCTTCCACCAGGTCGATCAGGGGGAACAGGTCCAGCTCCGCCTGCTGCGTCAATGGCACGGTGACCGTTGCCGTGCTGCGCTGGCTGTGCGGCGTGGCCAGGCTGGCATGTTCCTGCAGCCAGGCGCGGGCGGCCGCGCCGTCGATGCCGCCTGCGCCGAACTGCGCCGCAAAGGCGTCGGCCAGCAATTGCCGCGACAGCGCCGCCGAACACGGACAGGTCGACGAGTAGCCGATCTCCACCGCCAGGGATAGCGCAAAGCCCTGTGGCGAGCAGCTGGCCTGCAGGCGCACGGGATACGATTTCCATCCCGACAGTCCCGCCGTCAGCAGCGCCGGCTGGCGCCGCAGCAAGGGAAAGGCCAGTGCCATGCGCGCCTGCGTGCTGCCGCAATCGGCGTGACTGTCCACCATGCGCCGCAGCACGGCGGCCAGGCCCCCGGCATCGAGCGGCTGCGCTGCGGCAAACGCATCGAGCAGCAGGTACAGGCGCGACATGTGGATGCCCTTCACGCGCGGGTCGGGTAAATCCACGTGCACGTCGGCCCAGGCATGCACTTGCTGCGCCTGCCCGCCCTCCTCCAGCCACAGCGGCAAGGCGATGCCCTGCATGCCGACCCACTCCAGCGGCAAGGGACTGCCCAGATGGGGGCCGGCCGCCACGTCGGGCAGGGGCGAGGAAATCGGATCGCGCTTCATGTTGGTGGCTCCATATGCAAACAAGTTGCATATCATGGAGAAAAACAATCACATTTGCAAGAAACTTGCATTAATGCGGCAAATGGGCAGATCAGCTAGCCTTGCGAAACGTCAAATTGATGCGCTGCGGACCCAGTACCGCGTGTTCGCCCTCCTTCAGGGGCGCCACGCCGTGGAAGCGCAGGCGGTCGGTGCCGCCCCACACCACCACGTCGCCATGCAGCAAGCCGATGCGCGCAGCCTTGTCGGCCCGCGCCGCTCCGCCGAACAGGAAGGTGGCGGGCAAGCCCAGTGAGACGGAGACGATGGGCGCGGTGAAATCGCATTCATCGCGGTCCTGGTGCAGGGCCATGCGCGCGCCGGGCGCATAACGGTTGACCAGGCAGGCGTCGGGAGCAAAGCCTGGATAGCCGGCCGCCAGCGCCGCCTGCCGCGCCAGGCGCAGGAACACGGGCGGCATCGGCGGCCAAGGCAGGCCGCTGGCCGGATCGAGCCGCGCATAACGGTAACCGCGTCCATCCGTGACCCAGCCGAGAGGCCCGCAATTGCTCATGGCAACGGACATGCGCAAGCCGCCCGGCGTGGCCATGTGACGCGGGGGCGCCGCCAGCACGATGGCGTCCAGCGCCGGCAGCACCTCGTCCAGATACGGCAGCGCAAAACCGCGCAGCAGCACCGAGGCGGAAGAGCCAGGCACCAGCGGCGCCGGCCCGGCCGGGGCCTGGTCTTCATCGGCAAACAGGGACAGGTTCATGCGGCCTATTTTAGCCGCGCCACGGAAAAAGCGCGCGCGGCTGCCCCATGGTGCGCTACAGTAGCGCTTCCAGCCACTACTACCCGCCTCCACGATGGATCATTACGCCGATTTGCTGCAAACCCTGGCGCAACAGGAAGAATCCCTGCAATTCGAACGCTTCGACAACGATGCCGCGCTGGCCGTGGGCCTGTGGATCGTCGAGGAAGTACGCAAGCGGGGCAAGGCCGTCACCGTCAACATCACGCGCAACGGTCAAATCCTGTTCCACCACGCCATGACGGGTGCCACGGCGGACCAGGCGGACTGGATACGCCGCAAGAACAATACGGTGCAGCGCTTTTGCCGCAGCTCCTACTACATGGGCATCTCGTATAAAAGCCGCGGCAGCACCTTCGAAGACGTGAAATACCTCGATGACATCGAGTACGCGGGCCACGGCGGCGCCTTCCCCCTGCTGATACGCGGCGTGGGACTGGTGGGCACGGTGACCGTTTCCGGCCTGGCGCAAGCCGACGACCACGCACTGGTGGTGGCCGCGCTGCAGGCGCAGCTGGAACGCTAGGTTTCCAGCGCCCGGCGCAAGGCGGCGCGCGCCAGCAAGCGCGTGGAATCGAGCGTCGGCAGCGGCGAATTGGCGTCGCTGATGATCAGCGGGATTTCCGTGCAGCCGAGGATGACAGCGTCGCAGCCCTGCTCCCGCAAGCCGGCAATGACGGCCTGGAAGCGCGCCACGCTGTCCCCCTTGACCACGCCCGGCACCAGTTCTTCCATGATGATGCGGTTGATCTCGCTGCGCTCGTCCTCGCCGGGCCGCACGCAGGCGATGCCGCGCGCGGCCAGCCTGTCCGGATACACGGCGCTGTCGACCAGCCAGCGCGTTCCCGTCAGGCCCACCCGCCGGACACCGCGCGCCGCCGCTTCGCTGGCCACGACCTCCGCGATATGCAACCATGGCAGCGGCGAACTGGGCGCCATCAGCTCGAATGCCTGGTGGATGGTGTTGTCGGGGCAGATCAGGAAATCGGCGCCGGCGGCGGCCAGCTTGCGCGCCGACGCCAGCATCAGTTCGGCCACGCCTGCCAGGTCGCCCCTGTGCAGGCAATCCACGTAACGCGCCAGCGACGGCGTGTGCATCGATACTTCCGGGTGTTCATATGCCCCCAGCGCATGCGCGCCCTCTTCGCAAATCGTGCGGTAGCACAGGGCTGCGCCTTCGGCCGAGCAGCCGACGATGCCGATATGCTGTGTCATGCGATCTTCCTTTTCAATTAAATACGCTGGCCGCCATCGATGGGGATTTCCGCGCCCGTGATATATGAGGCGCGCTCGCTGCACAGGAACTCCACCAGGTCGGCCACTTCGGCCGTCGTGCCCAGGCGGCGCAGGGGAATCTGCGTGTCGACGATGTGCGAGGTGCCGGGCGACAGGATGGCCGTATCGATCTCGCCGGGCGCGATGGCATTGACGCGCACGTTCAGCGGCGCCATGTCGTTGGCCATTTCGCGCGTCAGCGACGCCAGCGCCGCCTTCGAACTGGCATAGGCCGAGCCGGCAAACGGGTGTACACGGTAGCCGGCGATCGAGCACAGGTTCACGACGGCGCCATGCGCATTCGACAATTCCTGCGCGAAGCCGCGCGTCAGGGCCAGCGGCGCAAAGAAATTCGTGTTGTACATTTCCTGCCACGTCTGCATGTCGGTGGTCAGCGAATTGACGCGCGAGCCGCCCGGCCCCTTCGGCGACACGCCCGCATTGTTGACCAGGGCGTGCAGTTTCGAGTCGCCCAGCATGGGGCGCAGCGTCTCGACCATCTGCCCGATCTGGCTCAGGTCCGACAAATCCATGCACACATGCGTGTTGTGCTCCTGGCTGCGCGGGCAGCCGCCGGGAATCGGGCTGCGCGAGACGGTGATGACCCTCCACCCCAGGCTGCGGAAGCGCTCCGCGACGGCGTGGCCGATGCCGCGGCTGGCGCCCGTGACGATGGCGGTTTTCTGTTCCATTTTCTGTTCAATCGTGTGCTTGATGTTCGTCATGTTCTTCCTCGTCCTGTTCTTGTCCGGTTGCGCCGGCGTGGATGCGCTCCTGGCGCATGACATAGGCCAGCATCTGCGTCCCGCCGTCGAGAATGTCCTGTTCGATGGCGCGCCGCGCGGCCGCGCTGTCGCGCTGGCGCAGCGCGCTGATGATGGCGTGGTGGTGGCCCACCCGCATGTCGGGCGAAAAACTGGCGTAGCCGGCGGCGATCAGGGGCGCCGTCTGCATCCACAGGTGGTCGACGAAGCGCTTTAAGGTCGGCATGCCGGCCGCCTGCGCCAGGCCCAGGTGAAACGCCTGGTTGCATTGCAGGGCCGCCGCCAGGTCGTGCCGCGCGATGGCCTCTTCATTCGCCTGCAGCAGGCGTTCCAGGTCGGCCAGGGTGGCGCCGTCGATACGCTGCGCCGCCTCGGCAGCGCCCAGGCCTTCCAGTTCCAGGCGCAGCGCGCGGATTTCCAGGTAGCGCGCCACGCTCAGCACGGGCACGCGGAAGTCGCGCGGCGAGCGCAGCACCAGCGCCTCTTCCTGCACCAGCTGCAGCATGGCGTCGCGCACAGGCGTGACGCTGGTGCCCAGCTGCAGCGCCAGCTCGCGGATGCGCAGCCGGTCATTCGGCTGGAAGCGCCCGGCCGCCAGCGCTTCGCGCAGCATGGCGTACACGGACTTGCCCAGGTTGACGTGCACCAGACTGTCCAATGGATGGTTCATGCGTTTTTTTGATCCTTGAAAAATTATGATGCATCATACATCAATGTGAAAAACAGTGTTTTTCCATGCGTGCGCCAGAGACAGGAAGCGCCGCCAGACCGTACAATCAGCCGCCACCGTATCGAAAGGAATGCACTTGAACTGGGATTATCCGCACGCCCATACCCTGCCCGTCACGCCCGAACCGGGTGACATCGACGGTTTGCAGCACACGAATAACGCCGTCTACGTGCGCTGGTGCGAGCATATCGCCTGGCACCATTCGGCCACCCTGGGGCTGGACCTGGACGATTACCTGCGCCTGGACCGGGCCATGGCGATACGCCGCGGCGAATACGATTACCTGCTGCCGACGCGGGCCGGCGAAGCGCTGACACTGGCTACCTGGCTGTGCGCCAGCGATGGCCGCTCCAGCATGGAACGGCGCTTCCAGCTGATCCGCGACAGCGACGGCGCCACCGTCGTGCGCGGACGCTGGGAATTGATCTGCATCGAATTGAGCAGCGGCCGCGCGCGCCGCCTGCCGCCCGAGTTCCTGGCCACGTACGAACCGGCCATCGTCGCGGCCAGCGCATGAACGCGGATGCTTGGAGCGCCGTTTTGCGCGCCGTTCAGCGAAGATGCGGGGCTTTTCTTGCGCCTCCGCAGTGCAACATGCATTTCGCTCCTGATTTGCCCGTTCATGCTTTAGAATCAGCGACCTCAGCCCCGTAAAAACAGGATAAAACATATGACGGCAGTCGGGATTACCGAACCACAAGAGCTCAAGCGCGGCCTGAAAAGCCGCCACATCCAGCTCATCGCCCTGGGCGGCGCCATCGGCACCGGCTTGTTTCTGGGTATCGCGCAAACCATCAAGATGGCCGGCCCCTCTGTCCTGCTGGGCTATGGCATCGCCGGCGTCATCGCCTTCCTGATCATGCGCCAGCTGGGCGAGATGGTGGTCGATGAACCCGTCGCCGGCTCCTTCAGCTATTTTGCCGACAAATACTGCGGCCACCTGCCCGGCTTTTTGTCGGGCTGGAATTACTGGGTGCTGTATGTGCTCGTCAGCATGGCCGAACTGACGGCCGTCGGCATCTACGTGCAGTACTGGTGGCCAGGCGTGCCCACCTGGGTCTCGGCGCTCATCTTCTTTTGCGTCATCAACGCCATCAGTCTGTTGAACGTCAAGGCGTTTGGCGAGATGGAATTCTGGTTCGCCCTCGTCAAGGTGGTCGCCATCATCGGCATGATCGTCTTCGGCGCGTACCTGCTGGCCTCCGGCGACGCGGGCCCGCAGGCGTCGGTGGCCAACCTGTGGCAGCACGGCGGCTTCTTCCCGAATGGCTGGCAAGGCCTGGTGATGGCCATGGCCGTCATCATGTTCTCGTTCGGCGGCCTGGAACTGGTGGGCATCACGGCGGCCGAGGCGGACGATCCGAGCACGACGATTCCACGCGCCACCAACCAGGCCATCTACCGCATCCTGATTTTCTACATCGGCGCGCTGGGCATTTTGCTGTCGCTGTACCCATGGCAAAACGTCGTCACCGGCGGCAGCCCGTTCGTGCTGATCTTCCATGCGCTCGACAGCAACCTGGTGGCCACGGCCCTGAACGTGGTGGTGCTGACGGCCGCCCTGTCCGTGTATAACAGCGGCGTGTATTGCAACACGCGCATGCTGTTCGGCCTGGCCAAGCAAGGCAATGCGCCGCGCGCGCTGCTGCATCTGAACCGCCGCGGCGTGCCGCTCGTCGCGCTGGGCGTATCGGCCCTGGCAACGGGCGCCTGCGTGGTGGTCAATTATTTCATGCCGGGCGAAGCGTTTGAAGTGCTGATGGGACTCGTGGTGTCGGCGCTGATCATCAACTGGGCCATGATCAGCTGGATCCATTTGCGCTTCCGCGCGCAGAAAAAAATCGAAGGCAAGACGACCTTGTTCCAGAGCCTGGGCTACCCGTTCACCAACTACCTGTGCCTGGTCTTCCTGGCCGGCATCCTGGTGATCATGTATCTGACGCCGGGCCTGCGCATCTCCGTCTACCTGATACCCGTGTGGCTCGCCGCGCTGGGCGTCGGCTACTGGATCAAGCAAAGCAAGGCCAAGGCATAGGCTGCTTGCGCCGTATCAAGCTGAAGCAAAAAAGCCCGTCTTCGCAGGAAGACGGGCTTTTTTGCTTCAGCTTGGGTTTAAAACTGGCCGCGCAGGGTCAGTTGCCAATTGCGCGGCGTGCCATAGCAGTTGGCATTCGTCACTGAGCCGACGCGCTCGTAATACACGCGATCGAACAGATTGTTGACATTCAGGCTCAAGGTCCAGCGCGGATCGATCCGGTATTGCGCCATGAGGCCAACGACGGCATAGCCGCCCTGCGTGAAATCGTAGGCCTTGCCGTCTACCTTGCCCGCCACGTAGGTACTGCTCTGGATGATGGCATTGCCGCCCACCTTCCATTGCGACAGCGCGCCCGGCAAGGCGTAGGCGGTAGTGACCTTCAACATATGCCTGGGCGTGATGCTGCTGTAATCGGTGTGCGTGCTCTCGTCCTTCGTCTGGTTGTAGGTGTAGCCGGCCGTGCCTTGCCAGCCCGTGCCGAGCTCGCCGCCCAGCTCCATGTCGACGCCCCGGCTGGTGACTTTGCCTTGCGCCAGGTAGCAGCAGTTGCCCGCGAACGGATACTCGGTGTACGGGTAACGCATGTCCTGCACCCCGGTGCCCGTGCGCTGCACGTCGAAGACACTGAGGGTCGCGTTCAGCAGGCCATCCATCAATTCGCCCTTGAGGCCAGCCTCGATGCTCTTGCCGCGGATCGGCGGCAGGGAAGCGCCAGGCAGAGGCGCCGCTTTCAGCAAGGCTTGCGGTTTGAAGATGGAGGAATAGCTGAGGTAGGCCGACCACTTGTCGCTCACATCGACAATCACGCCGCCATACGGCGTGAGCTTGGTCGGTTCGCTGAAGGGCGTGTCCGTATCGAGTTGCAATACCCCTTGTTCATCGGCCAGATACGTCACCTGGCCAAAGCTGTAGCGGCTGGCCCGCGCGCCGGCGATCAGGTGCAAGCGGTCAGTGGGATGCAAGCGCAGCATGCCGTACACGGCCTTCTGTTCCTGCGTCCATGGCTCGAACACATAGCTGAGCGGTACGTCCAGGTCAGGATTCCAGGCATTGCGGTGGAACACATCGGCTGGCACGGCCCAGTTATCCACGGGCTTGCCTGTGCCCCAGCGCGCCTTCACCCGCTGCCAGTCGACGCCAGCCAGGAATTCATGGGTGCGGCCCAGCAAGGCAAATGTGCCACTGAGGCTGATATCGGCCACGTCCTGCCGGTTCTTCACCTCGTAGCGCCCGCCTCCCCACAAGGGGCCCTGACCAGTCTTCGGATCGACGGCGCCGTTGGCAAACGCCGTATCCGAGATAATGTCCATATTACTGTGGGTCAAATTGACCTTGAGTTTCCAGCGGTTGGCGAACTGGTGTTCGAACTGTCCGAACACCTCGCTGGCCGTGCGGTCATTGAAAGCCCACGGCTGGGTCAAGCTGGCACTGCGCGGCAAGCCGATATTGCGGCCGTCGCTATAGCGCGGCAAGCCGCTGCCGTAGCCATTGTCATGTTGCCGTCCATAGCTGGCGCCCACGGTCAGCAGGCTGCTGCGCCCCAGATCCGCTTCCAGTACGCCGTAGAGCTGCGGCTTTTCCACGCTGCGGTCATCGAGGTGATAGTCGCGCTGCTCATACACGGCCACGGCGCGGCCCCGCAGTCGCCCCTCGTCGGCCAGCGGGCCCGTCACGTCCACGGTGGCGCGGCGGTTATTCCAGCGGCCCAGCGATGCTTCGGTAATGATCTGGCGCTCGGCCAGGGGCTTCTTGCGCGCCAGATTGATGATGCCGCCCGGATCGCCTATGCCGCCCAACAATCCCGATGCGCCGCGCATCACTTCCATGCGGTCATAGAAGGCCATGTCTTGCTGCGCATCGTAGGAAAACGCGCCCAGCGCCAGCGGCGAACCGCCATCGATCTGCATGCTGGTGATCTGGAAGCCGCGCGAATAGAAATTGTAGGCATTGAAGCTGGCGCGGTTGGCAACGATGCCCGGCGTGAGCTTCAGGGTATCGCTGATGTCCACCAGGCGCTGGTCATCCAATTGCTGGCGCGTTACCACCGAAACGGACTGGGGAATTTCGCGGAACGACTGGTCGCTCTTCGAGGCGATGCTCGTCACGCGGCTGGTATAGGAGCCGCTACCTTCCGTGGTGCCATCGTGTGCGCGCCGCTCCATGACCTTGACGGCAGGCAAGACCTGCGGTGCCGCGCCAGCCTCGGCACCCGCTTTCCTCAGCAGATAGCCACCGGTGGCGCCGGGAATTGCGTGCAGGTCCGACCCGGCCAGCAAGGCGGCCAGGCCATCCTGGAGCGCATACCTGCCCTGCAAGCCAGGCGATAGGAGGCCTTCCGCCAGGGCCGGCGCGAACGACAGGGTGATGCCGGCTTCGCTGGCGAACTGGTACAGCGCCTGGTTCAGGGGCCCGGCGGCTATGGCGTAGCTGTGCTTGGCGTCGGCCGCCTGTGCGCCAGCCATGCCCACGCCGGCAAGACCTGCCGACAACAGCGCACCGCGCAGGGCGGCGGCCAGCAGATGGAGCCGGAAGCGGTGCGCAGGCTGGCTGGGGGTGCGTGGAGGGTGAAACTCGATTACTGTTTGCTGCATAACAATCCCTTGGATAAAGTCAGTCGAAAAGCTGCTCTCTCTGACTTGCCGGACGGGATCTAAAAAGGGGCCAGTTTTTTTGACTTCCTGCTACAACAATGGCATCAGCTGGCCGGCGCCGCCACCACGGTGAGCCAGTACGGCGTGCGCGACAGGATAGCGACGGGCAAGGTTTGCTGCAGTACATCGAGTGCCTGGTCGATATTATCGGTTCGAAAGATGCCCGAAATGCGCAAGCCGGCCACGGCTGGATCGCAGCGCAGGATGCCTCGGCGATAGCGGGCCAGTTCCAGCAAAAAATCATCGAGGCGCATTTTGTCTGCCAGCAGCAGGCCACGCTGCCAGGCCGTTTGCGCCGCCCCCGAGCGTTGTGCCGCCCCGATGGCCCGTGCGCTGAAACTGGCATGAAAGCCGGCCGGCACGACCACGGGCCGCGCCACGGCACTGGCACGTACTTCCACCGCATGGGCCAGCACGGCGAGTTCCGTGCGTCCCGCGTACTGGCGCACGGCAAAGCGCGTTCCCAGCGCACGCAGGCTGCCTTGCGCCGTGCGCACCCGGAACGGCCGCGCGCGGGCATCGCTCGCCGTCTCGATCAGCATCTCGCCTTCACGCAAGATCACCAGCCGCTGCTGCCCGTCAAACACGACATCGGCCGCCGACGCGGTATTGAGCGTCAGCACGCTGCCATCGTCCAGGATAAAACTGGCTTGCTCGCCCGTTGCGGTGCGATAAGCGGCACGCTGGCTGTAGTGCCATGCCAGCGGCGAAACCAGTGCCACGGCGGCCAATACCTTCAAGGCCGCGCGCCGGTCGCGCTGCCGCCCCAGAGTGGCTTGCCCGATATCGGTCGGCACGGCGCCGAAGGTGCGCGCCAGTTCATTGGCCGCTTGCCACGCGCGCTCGTGCTCCGGACTCTGCCCACACCATTGCGCCAGCCGGACATGCTCGCGCGCCGTCATCTCGTCGCCATGCAGCTTGACCAGCCAGGCGGCGGCATCGTGCACGATGCGACGATCGACGGGCACCGTACTCACAGCATCAGGCTCAGGCACTGTGCGAAGCCTTGCTGCATATACCGCTTCACCGTGCGCAAGGGAATACCCAACCGCTCGACGATCTGCGGATAGGTCAAGCCTTCCAGCTGCGACAGCAAGAACACGCTGCGCACCTTGGCCGGCATGGCATCGAGCATGGCATCGAGCCGTTGCAAGGCTTCCAGCACCAGCAGGCGCTCTTCGGGGGAAATGGCGACGGCATCGGGCTGGCCGGCCAGCGCAGCCAGCCAGGCTTGCTCCAGCGAGCGGCGACGAAACAGATCGATCATCAGTCCATTGGCGACCGTGCGCAAGTAAGCACGCGGTTCGCGCATGGGCACTGCCGCGCCCTGCTTGCCGGTGCGGTAGCCCGTGACGATGCGCACAAATGTATCGTGCGCCAGGTCGGCCGCATCGAAGGAACAGCCGAGCTTGCGCTGCAGCCATGTCCTGAGCCAGCCATGGTGTTCGCTATACAGCACCGTGATGGTCGAGCCATGGGGGTCGGCAGAAACAGGCGCGGCAATCATGCGGGCACTTTCAGGAGAGCATCAATAATAAATGAGAATCATTATTAATTGTAGCCATATGCGCGTGCCCGCGCAAGTTTCCCCGAGCAATGATGCCGGTTTGCTCCCTAGACCGCGCCCGCGGTCTTGTCGGCCTCCGCGGGCAGCACATCGGCTTGCCACAGGCTGATGGCATGGCCCGCATACGACTGCAGCAGCACGTCATCGCCCAAGGTCTGCAGCAATTTCTCGCGCTGCTCCGCCTTTTTCTCGGGCGTCATGCCCTGCTCGCCCGTCTTGTATGGCCCCAGCACGGAGACCAGGTCGCGCATCAGCGAATGGTCGGTCGGCGTGGTGACATCCGACTCCACCTTGCCCAGCATAAATTTCGTGATGTGGGTCGACTGGCTGGCCGCCTGTTGCAGGCTGGCCTTGACCAGCTTGCCATCCTTGTAGCCTATTTGCGCATCGCTGCTGGCCGTATCCTCGATCTGGTGATACGTGTAGTTCTGCGACTCCACCCTGTCCGTCAGGCGCAGGGCCACGCCCGGGACCAGCGTTTCGTGGAAACTGGCGCTCAGCTTAGATTGCTGCTGCTGGCGGATCGAGCGGTCATTCTGGCTGGCGCCGGTAATACTGGTCTTTTGCGACAGTTCGTACTGGAATCCATCTTTTTCCGACGAACGCATGGGATTGCTGAATGCCGCCGTTTGCGTGACCGATGCGCTAAAGTCCGGCAAGCCCGTGACCATGGCGCGGTCTGCGGCGGCCAGCTGCCATTTTCCCTGTTCCGGCAGGCCCGTGCTGGCTGGCGACACGGGCGCATTGCTGTGCACGGCCGTAAACGCATCCTTGAACATGGACATCAGCGCGGCGTCGCCGTGGCCGCGCCAGGAAGCCTGATCGATCTGCTTGATGTAGCTGCTCATGGCCTTCGCCTGGCGCTCCTTGCTGCCCAGGGCGTTCAGCTGGCTGGCGTCGACTTTCACGTCCAGCGAGCCCGCCACGCCCGTGAAGCTGACCTTGCGCTGCGTGCTGTCGGCCTGAAAATCCAGGGTTTGCGTGCTTTGCGGCTCGCCGCGCACCAGCACTTCCGCGTGCAGATTCACCGATCCCAGCACTTCCTGGTCGAATTGCATCAAGCCGGCCAGCCTGACCTTCGGCGTGCCCTGCGCCATGCCGTCGATGGCTTGCTGGAACGCTTCCGACAAGTCACCCAGGGCCTTGACCTCTGCGTCACCGAGTTCGCCGCTGGTCGTCATGCGCACGGCCAGGCCGTCATCCTGGCTGTCGAGCGACAGCTTGACCTCGACGCCGCTTTTAGTGGTGATGCTGAGGCTGACCTTGTCCTGGCCATTGCCATGCAGGCTGGCCGGCGCAATGCCGCCCACCTCGGCGTAAGCGGCAGGCTGCGTGCGCGCCGGCGGCTGCAGCAGCGCTTGCGACACATTGCGCACGCCGCCCTTGAGCTGGTCCAGCAAGGCTGCGCCCAAGCCGCTGAAACGCCCGCCAAACGATGCGTACGGGGCAAAATTTTTCGTCATCTGGTCGCTGACGTCGTCGCGCGACGGGCTTTCCCACACCTTGGGCGATGGCAGCAGGTAGGAGATGGCCGGCATCTCCCCTCCTTCCGCCCCAAAGGCAACGATGGTCGATGGCGTGGACGCCGGCACGGCCGGCGCGTCCGCCCGGCTGGCCGTGACGCCAGACACACGGGACGGGGACGCATTCCAGCTCGGGATCGGGGAGACGGAAGTCATGGTGATGTAGCCTTGTAAAACAAAAACAGATACATGGATAAAATATTGCCCATTTTAATTTTCTGGCAACCCTACATGCGCCCGCAATCCAGCGCCGCCACGGATTGAACGTGTTGGCGAGCAATTGCATGGCAATACTGTTTTAACGGCAAGAAACGGAAAAGCATGAGCGTCGGGGAAATGAAACATTTTCATGCCGCTGGCCTCGTCGGCTCCCAACAAGTTCAATCACAGCAGGGAATGTCCATTAAAATGCCACTATGGAACACAAGATTCTGCGCGCGCCGCTGGCCAGCTTTACCGACTTGTTGCTCGATGCCGTGTGCATGGTCGACGTGGAGGGGCGCTTTGTCTTCGTCAGCACCGCCTGCGAACGCATCTTCGGCTACACACAGCAGGAAATGATCGGCAAGCGCATGCTCGACATGGTCGCTCCCGCCGACCGCGCCCGCACACTCGCCGCCGCGCAAGCCATCATGGATGGCCATGCGCAGACACACTTTGAAAACCGCTACCTGCGCAAGGATGGCAGCCTGGCGCACATCATGTGGTCCGCCCGCTGGTCCGCCGCCGACCAGTTGCGCGTGGCGGTGGCGCGCGACATCACCTTGCTGAAACAGGCCCAGGCAAAGCAGGCCGCGCTGTACGCCATCTCCGAAGCCATGCAGGCGACGCAAGACTTGCCCGCCCTGCTGCACCGCATCCAGCTCATCATCGGCGAACACTTGCCCGCGCGCAGCCTGACCTTGCTGCTGCATGACGAACACGGCATACAGCCTCCCATGACTTCCCATGCCGAGGACAGCGCGCCCCAGCCAACGTCGTCCCTGGCCAGCCTGCTGTGCGACGAAGTGCTGCGCAGCGGCCGTCCCCTGCATCTGCAGGCAGGGCAACTGGCTGGCCTGCCGGCGGCGCTGCAAATGGCGGCCTGCGCCCTGTCCTCGTGCTGGCTTGCCGTGCCGCTATATTCCTCCATGGGCAGCGTCGGGGCGCTAGCCTTGCAGGGCGGCCAGGATGCCGTCATCGGCACGGAGCAAGACCAGGATTTGCTGCAATTTGTCGCCAAGCAACTTGCCACCGCCATCGAGCGTCGGCAGTTGCAGACGCAAATGCAGTTCATGGCCATGCACGATGAGCTGACCCGCCTGCCGAACCGCCGCCTGTTCCACGACCGCCTGCACACGGCGTTCGCGCGCGCGCACCGCCAGGAAGGCCGGCTGTCGCTGCTGTTCCTGGACCTCGACAACTTCAAGCGCGTCAATGACGACCACGGCCATGCCTGTGGCGACCTGCTGCTGCAAACGGTGGCGAGCCGCCTGCGCGATTGCATGCGCGAAACCGACACCCTGGCCAGGATGGGCGGCGATGAATTCGTCGTGCTTCTGGAAAGCAATACCGCGCCGGTGGATGTCAGCCTGATCGAGCAAAAGATCCATGCGGCCCTGGCCACGCCGCTGCACCTGGGCAACGGACAGCAATTGCAGATCGCCGTCAGCATCGGCGTGGCCCACTATCCGGAAGATGGCGACACCATGCAACTGCTGCTACGCCACGCGGACCGGGCCATGTATGCCTCGAAGGTACTGGCGGCCGCCTCGCGCTAGCGGCCGCCAGCTCCTGGCGATAGTGCCTCTATGCTATACTTTTCGGCGATGCTAAGACTCTTCAAAACATGGCTGATCCTGCTGCTGATCACGACGGTGCCGCTGCAAGCGGCCGCCGTGGGTGCCATGCTGCTATGCGCGCCGCTCGCTGACGAACCTGCCACCGCGATGACAGCGGCCTGCCAGCATCATGCTGCGCAGTCATCCGCCATGCCGGACAGCGCCAGCACGCCAGAAGACAACAAGACCCCTGCCAAGCACCCCGCGTGCGGCGCCTGCGCCGGCTTTTGCCTGGGCGCGCTGATGCCGCCTTCCCTCGCCCTGCCTGCCGCCGCCTGCAGCGGCGCGCAACAAGTCACCATCGCCACGGCCACCTTGCTGGCGGGATTCATTCCCGACGGCCCGCGCCGGCCGCCGCGACCGCTTTCCGCTTAAATTCCAAGCTCGTCCCAAGCAGGCCACCAAGGTGGCCACGATAACCTTACTGCGTCTGAAAGCAACACATGATCAAACATTTCTTGGTGCGCGGCGCCTTTGCCGCCATGCTGGGCCTGCCCACGTTCGCCATGGCAGCCCTGCCCGTCATTGAAGTCTACAAGAGCGCCTCCTGCGGCTGCTGTTCCGAATGGATCAAGCACCTGGAAGCGAACGGTTTTACGGTACGCGCGAAGAATGTCGAGATGCCAGCGCAATACCGCAAGCTGGCCGGCATTCCCGACGCGCTCGGTTCCTGCCACACGGGCCTCGTCAACGGCTACGCCATCGAAGGCCATGTGCCGGCCAGCGAGATCAAGCAGTTGCTGCGCGAGAAACCCAAAGCCAAAGGCCTGGCCGTGCCGGCAATGCCCATGGGCTCGCCAGGCATGGAAGGACCGCGCAAGGATGCGTATGACGTCTTGCTGGTCAAGAGCAATGGCAACACCGAGGTCTACAAGCACTACCAATAACCCTGAGGGGAAATGAAAAACACCGCCGGAATCGCTTCCGGCGGCGTTTTCTTATCAGGCAGCAGTCAGGAACTGACTGCCTTCATGACTGCATCAGATGCTGTCCAGCACGGCATTCAGGCTGGCGCTAGGACGCATGACCGCTTCCGTCTTCGCCGGATCTGGCAGGTAGTAGCCGCCGATATCCGTTTCCTTGCCTTGTACTGCTTTCAGCTCGGCAACGATCTTTTCTTCGTTGTCCGCCAGGGCTTTGGCTACCGGCGCAAAATGCGCTGCCAGTTCCGCATCGTCCTTCTGCGCTGCCAGGGCTTGCGCCCAGTACATGGCCAGGTAGAAATGGCTGCCGCGGTTGTCCAGCTCGCCGGTACGTGGCGATGGCGACTTGTTGTTGTCCAGCAGCTTGCCAGTGGCTTCGTCCAGGGTTTTCGCGAGGATTTTGGCCTTCGCATTGCCCGTCTTGATGCCCATGTCTTCCAGCGACACGGCCAGAGCCAGGAACTCGCCCAGCGAATCCCAGCGCAGATGGTTTTCTTCCACCAGTTGCTTGACGTGTTTCGGTGCCGAACCGCCGGCGCCCGTTTCGTACATGCCGCCACCGGCCATCAGCGGCACGATCGACAGCATCTTGGCGGAGGTGCCCAGTTCCAGGATCGGGAACAGGTCGGTCAGGTAGTCGCGCAGGATGTTGCCGGTCACCGAGATGGTGTCCAGGCCGCGGAAGGCGCGTTCCAGCGTATAGCGCATGGCGCGCGTCTGCGACATGATCTGGATATCCAGGCCCTTGGTGTCGTGATCCTTCAGGTAAACCTGTACCTTCTTGATGACTTCGTTCTCGTGCGGACGGTAGGAATCGAGCCAGAACACGGCAGGCATGCCCGAGTTGCGCGCGCGCGTGACGGCCAGCTTGACCCAGTCGCGGATCGGCGCGTCCTTGACCTGGCACATGCGCCAGATATCGCCCTCTTCCACCGTTTGCGTCAGCAGCACTTCGCCCGTTTCCAGGTCGGTGATGTTGGCGATGCCGCCTTCCGGCACTTCAAAGGTCTTGTCGTGCGAACCGTATTCTTCCGCTTGCTGCGCCATCAGGCCCACGTTCGGCACGGTGCCCATGGTCTTCGGATCGAAGTTGCCATGCCATTTGCAGAAGCCGATCATTTCCTGGTAGATGCGCGCGAAAGTCGATTCCGGCATGACTGCCTTGACGTCTTTCGGACGGCCATCGGCGCCCCACATCTTGCCGCCGATACGGATCATGGCTGGCATCGACGCGTCGACGATGATGTCGTTCGGCGAATGGAAGTTGGTGATGCCCTTGGCCGAATCGACCATGGCCAGTTCCGGACGGTTGGCGTGGCAGGCGTGCAAATCTTTCAGCACTTCATCTTTTTGCGACGCTGGCAGGGTTTCGATCTTGTCGTACAGGTTGCTCATGCCATTGTTGACATTCACGCCCAGCTTGTCGAACAGGGCGGCGTGCTTGGCGAACGCGTCCTTGTAGAAGATGCGCACGCAGTGGCCGAAAACGATCGGGTGCGAGACCTTCATCATGGTGGCCTTGACGTGCAGCGAGAACATCACGCCCGTCTTGAAGGCGTCGTCGATTTCTTTCTCGTAGAACTCCAGCAGCGCTTTCTTGCTCATGAACATGCTGTCGATGATTTCGCCTGCTTGCAGGGAAACCTTCGGTTTCAGCACGATGGTCTTGCCCGAGGCCGTGACCAGTTCCATCTTGACATCGCGCGCCTTTTCCAGGGTCAGCGATTTTTCGCCATGGTAGAAATCGCCATGGTGCATGTGCGAGACGTGCGTTTGCGACGATTGGCTCCACTCGCCCATCGAGTGCGGGTGCTTGCGCGCATACTCTTTGACGGCCTTCGGTGCGCGGCGGTCGGAATTGCCCTCGCGCAGGACCGGGTTGACCGAGCTGCCGATGCACTTGCCGTAGCGGGCTTTCAGGGCCTTGTCTTCGTCCGTCTTCGCATCTTCCGGATAATCCGGCAGCTTGTAGCCGCGGCCTTGCAATTCGCGCACGCAGGCGATCAGCTGGCCTTGCGAGGCGCTGATGTTCGGCAGTTTGATGATGTTGGTGTCCGGATTCTGGGTCAATTTGCCCAGTTCAGCCAGGGTGTTCGGGACTTTTTGCGCGTCCGTCAGGAATTCTGGAAATTCAGCCAGTACACGTGCCGCCACCGAAATATCGCTGGAAACGACGTCCACGCCAGCCGGCGCGGTGAATTTTTTGATAATTGGCAGCAGGGAATACGTCGCGAGCAGCGGCGCCTCGTCAGTCAGCGTGTAGATGATTTTGGATTTTTGTGTTGCCATGTTCATTCCCTTGTATGCGGTGATGCCTGGTGGTTAACTTTCTTCATTCCAAACACAGGACGGTTAGCCTTGCTTTGGACGGCTAGTGTGCCGGCGGTGACGCCGTGCTTGCCCACCACGTATTTTAGACTGTCCTGCCGCTGTTTGTGTATCCGATGGCGACGAATCTTATATAAGACAGCAAATATCCGGATCTGAAGGCCCAGGATGGCCATTTTCCGTGCGGAAATGCTCTCCAGGCGCGCGCGCGGCATGGTGATGAGCGTGGCAGCAATGACTATTCCAATCATTATAAATCGTAATGATTCTCATTTATAATGTCGTGCATGCAATTCCCCCTACTAACTTCATACACTCGCCCTCGATGCCCATTCCACAGTCCCCACTCCCCCATCCCCGCCTCACCACCCGGCTGATCCTCGCCGGCCTGCTCGTTGCCAGCGTGACGCCGCAGGCGATCGCCCAGGCGGCGGCCGATGCATCCGCCCCGCTCGCCACCGTGCTGGTGAATGGCCAGGCCGAAGCGGACGCCGGCGGACAGATCGCCAAAAGTGCGCGCGCCGGCCTGCTCGGTGAAAAAGACTTGCTCGATACGCCGTTCAGCATCAACAGCTACACCAGCCAGCGCATGCTCGACCAGCAGGCGCTGACCCTGGCCGAGGTGCTGGGCGGCGACCCGTCCACCCGCTTCACGGGCCAGATCGGCGGCGTCACGGATTCCTTCTTCATCCGCGGCTTTCCCCTCAACGAGGGTAATCTGAGCGAAGTGGCGTTTGACGGCGTGTATGGCGTGTCGCCCAATTACCACCTGTTTACGGAATACCTGCAAAGCGTGGAAGTGCTCAAGGGGCCGGCCGCCCTGCTGTACGGCATGTCGCCAAACGGCGGCGTGGGCGGCGTCGTCAATGCCGTGCCGAAACGCTCGCTGCCGCGCGACCTGACGCGCCTGACCGTCGATTACGGCTCGGGTTCGCAGGCTGGCGCGGCCATCGACGTCAGCCGCCGCTTCGGCGAGGAGCGGCGTTTCGGCATCCGCTTCAATGGCTTGCACCGCCAGGGCCACACGCCGCTCGACCACCAGACGTCGCGCGCGGAAGTGGCGGCTATCGCCCTCGATTATCAGGGACAACGGCTGCGCGCCTCGCTTGACCTGATCGAGCAATACCAGTGGATCGACGCGCCCACGCGCCCCTTCCTCGTGGCTGCGCGCCTGCCCGTGCCGGAAGCGCCCGATGGCCGCCGCAACATCGCCCAATCCTGGGGCTGGTGGAAGTCCAACGACCTGGCCACCCTGGGCAAGCTCGAATACGACCTGAACGACAAGGTCACCGTCTTTGCCGATGTGGGCGGCACGCGCTCCGATGTATCGCGCTATTCGGACCAGACGCCGACCATCACCAGCGCGGCGGGCGACATGACGGTCACGCCCATGAACTGGAAATTCCGCGTGCGGCGCGCCAGCGGCGACACGGGCGTGCGCACGCGCTTTCGCACGGGCGGCATCGAACATGCGCTGGTCGTGATGGGCAATGTCTACCGCGACGAATTTGGCAGCGCGAGCAATTCCGGCAAGCTCATCACTTCGAATATCTACCACCCAGTCGCCGTGCCCGACCCCGGCATTCCCGCGCCGGCACGCGCGCCGAAGCTGTCCGCCTCCACCCTCTCCAGCCTGGCTGTGGCCGACACCCTGGACATGCTGGACCAGCGCGTGCAGCTGACGCTGGGCGTGCGCCGCCAGCTGGTCGAAGCGAAAAACTACCATGCGACGACGGGCGCGCTGACCACGCACTACAAGCAGGGCGCCCTGACGCCGCTGGCCGGCATCGTCGTCAAGCCATTGCGCCACGTGTCGCTGTACGCGAACTATATCGAGGGCTTGAGCAAGGGCGATATCGCGCCGAACATCGCCGACAACGCGGGCCAGGTCTTCGCGCCCTACAAGAGCAAGCAGTACGAAGTGGGCACGAAGGCCGATTTCGGCATGGTGCTGGCGACCCTGGCCGTGTTCCAGGTGACTAAACCCAGCGGCCAGCTGTATGGCAAGGTCTACAGCATGGACAGCGAGCAGCGCAACCGGGGCCTGGAACTGAACCTGTCCGGCGCCGCCAGCAAGACCGTGCGCCTGCTGGCCGGCATCACCCTGCTCGACGGGCGCCTGACAAGGACCAACAACGCCGCCACCATGGGCAAGCGCCCCGTGGGCGTACCCACATCGATGGCCAACCTGGGCGGCGAATGGGATGTGCCGTACTGGCCAGGCTTGACGGCCACGGGTGCCGCCAGCTACACCAGCAAGCAGTTTGTGGATCAGGCGAATCTGCAATCGGTGCCTTCATGGACCAAGGTCGACCTTGGCCTGCGCTACCGCACGGCCATCGCCGGCAAGGCGACGACCTTGCGCGCCGGCCTGATGAACGCGTTTGACCGCCATTACTGGGCCGGCGTGGCCTCGTATGGCACCGTTTCGCAATCGGCGCCCCGCACCGTGCAACTGTCGGCTGCCGTGGATTTTTGACGGGCGCCGGCATCCGGCATCGCCCGGCTGGCGCGTGCACTGCGCGCCAGCCGCAAAGTCAGAAACAATAAAAACAGCAAGAAGCAGACCAAGCCACCGCCGAAGGCGCCAGGACCCACTACTGATCCTGGCATCATCGGCAAACGGCGACACTCCCGCAGCGGCTCGATACGCCGCACCGCACCGCATTCCAGTCCTCCCTGCCACCGCCCGGCACACGGCCGCCGCCATCGCGCATGCGGCGCTGCGTGAACACAATCGCAACATCGAACGACAACTACATTGATATTTATCAAATTGAGTGCCCGATGCCTGGGCTACTGTCGGTGCCATCTTTGATTTGAAACAGAAACTCTGCTGCCAAGAATCGACCGTACCAGACACAACGCCAGTTCTCGCCAGGCTTTTCACTCCCCAGCCGATAACGCTCGCCAAGTGCGGTAACACCCTGCGTTCCCCCTCCCTTGCCTACACGTGCTGGGGAAACTTTTGCTAGCGATTTTGCGGCTTTTTGATTAATGAACGTTAAAAAGGAATTTCGTATGAGCACGTATTCTGACATTTGCATCGTTGGCGCCGGCATCGGAGGCTTGACTTGCGCCAACAACCTGATCGACGCCGCCGCCGACAGGAACCTGCGCATCCGCGTATTCGACCTGAATGCCACCGTAGGCGGCCGCATCCAGTCGCGGAAAATAGATGGCGAGGAAATCGCCGAACTCGGCGCCGCCCGCTACTCGCCGCAACTGCATCCGCATTTTCAGCAACTCATGCAGGGCAGCGGCTTGCCGCATGCGGTCTACCCGTTCACCGAGGTCATCTCCCACGATAGCGTGCTGGAAGAGCTGAAGGCAACGCTGGATGAGCTGAGCCCGATGCTGAAAAGGCATCCGAACGACTCCTTCCTCGAGTTCGTCAGCCATTACCTGGGCGCCGCCAAGGCCAGCCACATCATCAAGGCGACCGGCTATGACGCCCTGCTGCTGCCGATGGTGTCGGCGGCCATGGCCTACGACATCATCAAGAAGCACCCGGAAACGCAGCACTTTACGGAAAACGCCGCCAACCAGTGGCACTATGCCACCGACGGCTACCACGAATTGCTGTGCCAGTTGCAGCACCAGGCCCAGGTCGCCGGGGTCGAATTCAGGCTCGAACACCGCTTGCTGTCCGTTGAAAAATCGGGCGCCGACCATGTGCTCGCCTTCAGCCACCATGGCGACACGCAGATGCACCGCACGCGCCATCTGGTGATGGCCATCCCGCCGTCCGCCATGCCGCGCCTGAACCTGGATTTCCCGAACGCCTGGAGTCCGTTCCAGTACGACTCGCTGCCCCTGTTCAAGGGATTCTTCACGTTCGACACAGCCTGGTGGGATGCGCTGGGGCTGACCGACAAGGTGCTGATGGCGGCAAATCCCCTGCGCAAGATCTACTTCAAGAGCGACAAATACGTGCTGTTCTACACCGACAGCAAAAGCGCGACCTACTGGCGGGACAGCCTGGAGCTTGGTGAAGACGTGTACCTGGAGCGGGTCCGCAGCCACCTGGAAGAAGTCCTGCCGCTCGATGGCCAGCCGCTGCCGCAGATCAAGGCCCACTTCCACAAGTTCTGGCCGCATGGCGTCGAGTTTTGCGTGGAGCCGGAAGCCGACCACCCGGCCATCCTGCTGCACCGGGACGGCATCATCTCCTGCTCGGATGCCTATACCGCGCATTGCGGCTGGATGGAAGGCAGCCTGATCAGCGCCCAGCACGCCAGCGGCCTGTTGCTGCAGCGGCTAGATCAACGGACGGAAGAAGAAGCTGCCAACGATACCTTCATCACTTCCTCGACCGAGCGCGCATGAGCCTACTTGACTTCCCCCGCCTGCATTTTCGGGGTTTTGCCCGCGCCAATGTGCCGACGGGGAATCGCAATACGCACGGCAACATCGATATCGCCACGAATGCGGTATCGATGGCGGGCGAGGCTGTCGACCTGAGCCGGCCGCCAGCCGAATTCCATGCGCACCTGAAACAGCTCGCCCCCCGCTTCAACGCACAGGGCAAGCCCGATCCGGACGGCATCTTCAGCCAGGCGGCAGGCTATAATTTTTGCGGGAACAACCATTTCTCGTGGGAAAACGCGCGGATCACGGGCGTCCAGCTGCGCGATGGCGAGGTCGATACGCAGGACGCGCTGGTGGGTGCCAAGCTGGGCCTGTGGGGCCACTACAACGAGTACCTGCGCACGACGTTCAACCGCGCCAGGTGGATCGACAACAACCCGGCGCAGCCCGACACCACGCTGATCTACGCGGGCCAGTTCACCTTGAGCGACAAGCTGGCCACGCCCAATACGCCCACGCTGTTCACGGCCGACATCGCGCAGGCGCACTCGGTGCGCTGGCTCGGCAGCGGCCACATCACGGAACGCAGCGGACATTTCCTGGACGAGGAATTCGGCCGCGCCAGGCTGTTCCAGTTTTCCGTGGCCAAGCAGGACCCGCATTTCCTGTTCAATGCAGACCTGCCGCTGCCGGCCAGTATGCATGCCTTGCAGCAAGCCCTGGCCGACGACGAAGTGCTGGGCCTGACGGTGCAGTACTGCCTGTTCAATATGTCGACGCCGCAAAAAACCGATTCGCCCGTGTTCTACGACCTGGCCGGCAGCATCGGCCTGTGGCGGCGCGGCGAGCTAGCCACCTATCCGGCCGGCCGCTTGCTGCAGCCGCGCCAGGGCAGTCTGGGGCCGGTGCTGGTGAAAGTGCATGCGGACCGGGTCTCGTTCAACATGCCGACCGCCATTCCCTTCACCACGCGCGACATAGGCGCCGTCTCGGAACAGCATCCCACGCATGCCCTGGGCGGCAAGCAGGCGCTGGGCGACCTGCTGCTGCATGACGGCGCCGGCACCGTTCTGGCGCGGATTCCCGAGCAGCTGTACCGCGACTACTGGCGCCATCACGGCGTCTTCGATGTGCCGCTGCAGCACGCTGGCGCGGCGCCAGGCTCGCTCAGCCTGGGCAGCGCGCAGGCGCAGTGGGACGAAGCCGACTGGGTGCTGCAATCGGACAGCAACCAGCTGTACCTGGAAGCGCCAAACCGGAACAAGCACGAGCAATTTCCGCAGACCATTACCGTGCAAAGCCGCTTTCGCGGCGAGCTGGCGGCACCCCCGTCCTTGGCGGAGGCGGAAGACGGCGCGCTGCTGGCCGTGGAGCAGCATCCGTCGCCGCTCGGGCACGGCTACACGGCGCTGACGCTGACGGGACGCAAGCCGGGCGCGACCCGCATCGTGCTGGGCACAGGCAAGGCCAAGCAATACCTCGGCGTGCGCGTGCTGCCCGACGACTGGGACCTCGACGACGTGCCGGCCGAACAGGTCGACTACGCCTTCCTCTACCGGCATGTGATGAGCTACTACGAGCTCGTATATCCCTTCATGTCGGACAAGGTCTTCAGCCTGGCGGACCAGTGCAAGTGCGAAACGTATTCGCGCCTGATGTGGCAGATGTGCGATCCGCAGAACCGCGACAAGAGCTACTACATGCCCAGCACCCGCGAACTGTCGCTGCCAAAGTCGCGCCTGTTCCTGAAATACCTGACGCAGGTCGAGGCGGCAGCCGCGGCCAAGGCGGCGGCACCGGAACCGGCCACGCCGCATGCCATCGGCGGCAAGGCGGAGTTGATCGACGAGCTGAAAAAAGCCATCGATCTGGAACTGTCGCTGATGCTGCAATACCTGTATGCCGCGTATTCGATTCCCAATTATGCGCAGGGGGCGGCCCTGGTGCAGTCCGGCCGCTGGCTGCCGGCCGAGCTGGAGCTGGCCTGCGGCGCCGAAGACCGGCGCCGCAACAGCGGCACGCGCGGCGCGCTGCTGGAAATCGCCCATGAAGAAATGATTCACTACTTATTGGTGAACAATGTATTGATGGCGCTTGGCGAACCGTTTTACAGCGGTACCCCGCTGCTGGGCCAGCAGGCGCGCCAGCGTTTCGGCCTGGACACGGAATTTGCGTTCGAACCATTTTCCGAACACGTGCTGGCCCGCTTCGTGCGTTTTGAATGGCCCGACTACATTCCCACGCCGGGCAAATCCATCGCCACCTTCTATATCGCGATCCGCCAGGCGCTGGCCGAGCTGCCCGGCCTGTTCGAAAGCGGCGGCGGCAAGCGCGGCGGCGAGCACCACCTGTTCCTGAAAGAACTGACCAACCGCGCCTATCCCGGCTACCAGCTGGAAGTATCCGACCGCGACAGCGCGCTGTTCGCCATCGATTTCGTCACGGAACAGGGCGAAGGCGTGGCCGTCGATTCGCCGCATTTCGCCTCCTCGCACTTCCAGCGGCTGCGCGCCATCGCCGGCAGGTTTTCGGCCTGCGACAAGCCGTTCGAACCGGCGCTGCCGGCGCTGAAGAATCCCGTGCTGGAAGCGCGCGCGGACTGCAGCGTGGTAACCGATCAGAAGGCGCGCGCGCTGATACAGCTGTATCAGGGCTGCTATGAACTGACCTTCCTGATGATGGCGCACCATTTTGCGCAGCAGCCGCTGGGCAGCCTGCGGCGCTCGCGCCTGATGAACGCCTCCATCGACATCATGACCGGCCTGTTGCGCCCCCTGTCGGCGGCCCTGATGAACATGCCGTCCGGCCTGCCTGGCCGCCATGCGGGACCGCCCGTGCCCGAGCCGGTCAGCAGCCGGGTCAGCGGCGACTACAGCCTGGGCTGCGACATGCTGGCGCAGAAATGCCTGGCGCTGGCGCAGTACGCGCGCAGCATTGAGAGCGATGCCATCGGCATGGCGCCGATAGAAATGTTGGAGTTTTTTAATCAGCAACTTACCGATTTATCTCGGGGAAAGATGTCAAGAGAGGCTTGAAATGCATAAAATCATTATCGTCGGCGGAGGCCTGGCAGGCAGCCTCAGCGCCATTTATCTGGCGCAACGGGGGCACGATGTCCACGTTGTCGAAAAGCGCGGCGATCCGCTGCTGGAGAATGCCGCCAACGCCGACCCCGTCAACTCGCGCGCCATCGGCGTGAGCATGACGGTACGCGGCATCAAGGCCGTCCTGGCCGCCGGCATCAGCAAGCAGGAGCTCGACCAGTGCGGCGAACCCATCGTCGGCATGGCATTCAGCGTGGGCGGCCGGCACCGGATACGCGAGCTGACCCCGCTCGAAGGCCTGTTCCCCCTGTCGCTGGACCGCACCGCCTTCCAGCGCCTGCTGAACCGGCATGCCGCCCTGCACGAGGTGAAGTATTACTTTGAGCATAAATGCCTGGATGTCGACCTGGAAAGAAAGATTGTGCTGATCCAGGGCCCGGACGGCGCCTTGCAGAAGCTGCATGGCGACCTGGTCATTGGCGCCGACGGCGCCCACTCTGCCGTGCGGCGCGCCATGCAAAGCGGCATGCGTCGTTTCGAGTTCAGGCAGAGTTACTTCCGCCACGGCTACAAGACGCTGGTGTTGCCGAACGCGGCGGATCTGGGTTTCAGGAAGGATTTGCTGTACTTCTTCGGCATGGATTCCAAGGGCCTGTTTGCCGGCCGCGCGGCCACCATCCCGGACGGCAGCATCAGCTTTGCCCTGTGCCTGCCCTACACCGGCACGCCCAGCCTGGGCACGCTCAACCGCGAAGCCATGGCCGACTTCTTCAGCCGCTACTTCGGCACCCTGCCGCCGGACCGTCGCAAGGAAATGCTGGACCAGTTCATGGCGCTGCCCAGCAACGACCTCATCAATGTCCGCTCCAGCACCTTCCACTACAAGGCCAATATCCTGCTGATCGGCGATGCGGCGCATGCCACCGCCCCGTTCCTCGGACAAGGCATGAACATGGCGCTGGAAGACGTCCACGTCTTCGTTTCCCTGCTGGAAAAGCACGGCAATGCCCTGGGCCCTGCCCTGTCCGAATTCACGCAGCAGCGCAAGGTGCAGGCGGACGCCATGCAGGACATGGCGATCGCCAACTATGAGGCGCTGAGCAATCCGAATCTGATTTTCTTCCTGCAGACGCGCTACACGCGCTACATGCACAAGAAATTCCCCCGTGTTTATCCGCCAGACATGGCGGAGAAACTGTACTTCACATCGGTTCCTTACGATGAATTGCAGCAAATCCAGAAGAAACAAAACGTTTGGTACAAACTTGGAAGGGTAAATTAATGAAAATTCTCGTCATCGGCGCAGGCCCCGCAGGACTGCTCTTTGCCAGTCAAATGAAACAGGCCCAGCCCGGCTGGGATATCAGCATTACGGAAAAAAATACCCCGGAAGAAGTGCTGGGCTGGGGCGTGGTGCTGCCGGGGCGGCCGCCGCGCCACCCCGCCAATCCGCTCTCCTACCTGGAGCAGCCGGAACGGCTCAATCCGCAGTTCCTGGAAGAATTCAAGCTCGTGCATCACGACCAGCCCAACCTGATGAGCACCGGCGTTACCCTGTGCGGCGTCGGACGCCAGGCCCTGGTGCAGGCCCTGCGCGCCAAGTGCGTGGCGGCCGGCATCGCCATCCGTTACGAAACGCCGCCGGCGGACAAGGCGCAGCTGGAAGCCGAGTACGACCTGGTGGTGGTATCGAATGGCGTCAATTACAAATCGCTGGAATTGCCGCCAGCACTGGCGCCGCACATCGATTTCGGCCGCAACAAATACATCTGGTACGGCACCACCCAGCTGTTCGACCAGATGAACCTGGTGTTCCGCAGCAATGAGCACGGCATTTTCATCGGCCATGCCTACAAATACTCGGACACGATGAGCACCTTTATCGTCGAATGCAGCGAAGAGACCTACGCCAAGGCCGGGCTGGAGGCGCTGTCCGAGCGCGATGCCGCCGCGTACATCGCCAAAACGTTCAAGGCCGAACTCGGCGAGCATGGACTGCAGAGCCAACCGGGCCAGGGCTGGCGCAACTTCATGACCCTCAGCCACGACCAGGCCTGCGACGGCAAGTTCGTCCTGCTCGGCGACGCGCTGCAATCGGGGCATTTTTCCATCGGCCATGGCACCACCATGGCGGTGGTGGTCGCCCTGCTGCTGGTCAAAATCCTCAATACCGAAGACGGCAAGGCCGCCGCACTGGACAGTTTCAATGCGCGTGCCGTGCCCCTGGTGCAATTGTTCAAGGAGCACGCCAACAGCAGCCGCCTGTGGTTTGAAAGCGTGGGCGAACGTATCGAACTGAGCAATGAAGAGCTGACCGCCAGCTTCGACGCCCGCCGCAAGGACTTGCCGTCGCTACAAGAAGCGCTGATGGCCAGTCTTGGCTACGCGCTGGGCCGCTAAGGGAGATACCATGCCGACACACGTCTCCCCGCCGCTGCTGCCGATGCAATGGAGCAGCGCCTATGTTTCCTACTGGACGCCGATGCAGGCGGATGACCAGGTCACGTCCGGCTATTGCTGGTTTGACTATGCGCGCAATATCTGCCGCATCGACGGCCTGTTCAACCCCTGGTCGGAAAAGGAACATGGACACCTGCTGTGGATGTCGGAAATCGGCGACGCCAGGCGCGAACAAAGCCGCAAGCAGAAAGTGGCCTACGCAAGGCAAGCGGAGGCGGCTGGCGAGCAGCTGCAGGGCACGGCGCTGGCCGATGAGGTGACCCCGTTCCATGAGCTGTTCCTGCCGCAGGCGGTGCTGCTGGACGGCGGTGCCCGTCACGACGGCCGCCACACCGTGCTGGGCCGGGAGGCGGACGCCTGGGTAGTCGAGCGGGCGGGCAAGCCGCCATCGCTCTTTTACCTGGAGGCCGGTGGCAACCGCCTGCTGCGCATGGTCACCGGCAATGACCCGCAGCACCAGTCGGTACGCGACTTTCCCAACCTGTTTGTCGGCGACATTCCGGACAGCGTCTTTACGTCTTGCAACACCTGACCGGGCCATGGCGCGCGCAAGGGCCGCATGCGGCCGGAGCGCGCGCCACGCCTGGCAAGTGTTTTTGTTATTACTCTCGAAGGATATTGATATGCCGCTGGTTGTTTACATTTTGGGGTTGACGATCTTTTCGTTAACGACATCCGAATTCATGGTGGCGGGCATGATGCCGTCGCTGGCCCTGGCCATGGACGAACCGGTGACACGGATCGGCTATCTGATCTCGCTCTACGCCATGGGCATGGTCATCGGCGGACCGCTGAGCACCATTGTCCTGCTCAAGCTGCGCGTACCGAACAAGAAGGGACTGCTGTGGCTGCTGGGCTTTTATGTCCTTGCCCAATCCGTTGCCGCGTCCGCCACCAGCTATAACATCCTGGCCATCGCGCGGGTGGTCACGGGCGTGGCCGCCGCCACCTGCTTTGGCCTGTCCCTGGCGATCTGTGCCGAAATCGTCGCCCCCAACGCGCGCGGACGCGCCGCCGCCGTCGTGATCGGCGGCCTCATGCTCGCTTCGGTGGTGGGCGTGCCGGTCGCCACGCTCATCGACCAGCACCTGGGGTGGCGCGCCAGCTTCTGGCTGGTGGTGCTGCTGGCGCTATTGTGCCTGGCGCTCATCACCGTGCTGGTGCCGCGCGCCAAGCCATCCGAAGTCGTCAGCCTCGGCAATGAACTGGGGGAGTTCCGCAACCGCCACCTGTGGGCAGCGTACGCCAGCAGCGGCCTCATCATCGGCGCGATTTTCGCGGCGTTCAGCTATTTCGCGACCATCCTGACGGAAATTACCGGTTTTCCAGCATCTTCAATCCCCTGGCTGCTGGGCATATACGGCGTCGCCAACGTGGTGGGCAATGGCGTGGTCGGCCGTTATGCGGACCGCTACACCACCGTCATCATGGTGTGGGGCATGGTCATCCTGAGCATCAGCCTGGCGCTGTTCGCCGTCTTTGCGCACGATAAAACCATCAGTGTCGCCTTGCTGGTCGTCACGGGCCTGGTCGGCATGTCGATGAATCCCGCCATCATCGCCCGCGTGATGAAAACAGCCCATCCGGGGCCGCTGGTCAACACGGTGCACACGTCCGTCATCAACATCGGCCTGGGCGCCGGTTCCTGGCTCGGCGGCCTTGGCATCGCCGCCGGCTACGGCTTGCGCTCCCCGCTGTGGGTCGGTGTCGCACTGGCCGTGCTTGGCCTCATCAGCTTGCTGCCCTACCTCGGGCACAGGTCGCGCGATTCGGTGTTGTCGCATTAGCGGCTGACGGGCGGCTGGCATTGCCAACCGCCCGTCAGCCCAGCCCCGATGCGTAACGCCTTGTTTCCATCGCGGGATGCTGCTGCGTCATCGTTTCGTTCCTGAGCGGACGGCAACCTGTCTTGACGGCCACGCCCAATCCCGGCAAGATCATGCCGCTGGCGGACAAGCTGCCGGCAACAGCTACCCTCTAGGACTGGAGCGACCACCATTGGGCCAGGAATATTCCACGGCGATGCGCGACCTGCTTGCCGCGCGTGACATCAGGCATGCCCGCACGCCCCCCGTCAGCGGGCTGACGCGGCAGCATTTCAGCGTCGCCAGCGAGCACAAGGAACTGCAGTTGCTGGCCTGGCGCGATTATCTGGGCCGGTTTCTTGACTTGCAGGTACGGCGCCAGCAGTTGGACAATGGATTTCACGCAGAACTCGACACTTACCTGCTGCCGGACATGGCGTATCTGGATAGCCGCACGGATGCGGTGACCCAGCTACGCAGCAATCAGCGCATCTCCACCGACAGCATGCGCGATTTCGTCTTTCACATCGCCGTGCAGGGCATTATCGAGACCAGCACGGCACGCCCCAGTGCTAAGGCGCAGCAATACACGCCAGGCATACTGGCCCTGGACATGAACCAGCCCATGAGCATGGCGCGGCCGACGCGGGCGCATGTACTGGCCTTCTTCCTGCCCCGTGCCGCGGTCAGCGCGCACCTGCCCGATGCCGAAGCCATCCACGGCCGCATCGTCGGCTATACCACGCCGCTGACGCGCATGCTGCCGGGTTACCTGAAGATCCTGTGCCAGCGCCTGCCAGCGCTGCCGGCAGACCAGCAAGAGCAGACGATACGCACCTGCGCCCGCCTGATCATTGCCGCATTTGCCAAGCAGCAGCGCCTGGAAGAGCATGGGCGCGCTGCCGCCCGCGCCGCGCTGCAGGGACAGATCGAACACTATATCCAGGCGAACCTGCACGAGGAACACCTGACGCCGGACGGCGTGATGCGGGCATTCCCCGTCGCCCGCTCGACCATCTACCGCCTGTTTGAATCCCAGGGGGGCCTGGCCGCCTACATCCGCCATTGCCGCCTGCGCGACGCGGCACATGAACTGACCAGCATGCGCCATCTTGCCGTGACGCAGATCGGACTGGGACTGGGATTCAACAGCGCCTCCGATTTCTCACGCGCATTCAGCCGCGCGTATGGCATGTCGCCGCGCGACTACCGTGAACAGTTCGGAATAATATTTCCTCAAAATAATATTTTGAAAAAGTGAAACAGGGTGTCAAGTCGGCGTGAACCAGGGAGGGAGAATCAAGCTCCCTACACGCCCGCGACAGCTGCGGGGCCGGTTCCTACTCTCGACGGAGTTCAGCGCCCATGCTTAACGACAACAACGATGCCAGCGACGCCACCCTCGCTCTGGCGCCATACAATGAAAAGGCGAACGCCGCCGTCGTCAAGGCGGTACGCGCCAGTGACTGGACAAGGACGGCGGTGCGCTATGGTGAAATTTGCTTGACTTTAGGCAAGCCGGAGGAGTTCACCGAAGTCTGGAGCCAACTGGACCTGAGCAAGTTCCCCCCCGACCTGAATAACATGCCGTGGATCGGCCTTTACCAGTTCACGGGCAGCGGGCAGCGCGATGCGAATTGCCTCCCTGTCGGCGATATCGCGGTGTCCACCAGACTGGCTCCGCCGTATCAGCCGCCCCGGGCGTCTCCCATGTTTTACCTGTCACCGTGCCCGGAAGCAACGCCTTCCGCCCTCGGTCCCGCATTGGCGCATCCGACGGGGTTCCGTTTCCTGGTCAATGACAGAGGCTCCAAAAATCCCAGGGACATCTGCTACTGGCAACCCATTGCGCCGGATGGCTATTACGCGCTTGGCATCTGCTTTAACCCCAGGGAGCCGGACATAAGCAAGTATTGGTGCGTAAGAAAAGACCTGTGTATTTCCGTCGACAAGATCCGGGTGTGGCAAGAACACGGATGGCAAGGCAGCGGCAGCGTGGAAGCGCCGAAGGCACGGCCGGACAAATGGAAGGATGTTCAGGATGGATACGTCCTGTTGTCGCCACTGGCGTATACCTATGGCAGCTTGCCGGCATTTTACCTGCGCCTGCCCATGGCCTGCCTCAACGTGGAACCATTTGATTTTCCCGCCCCGCAAAAGCCGGAGCTGGACCCGGCAATTGTGGTCAATCACAAGCTGAAGGCCGGCTTGAGCCCTGTCGTGATCGTCCCGTTTACCGCCATCCCCGGTGATGCCAGCAACGTACCCGACCAGCCTTACACGTCGCCCTTCTACTTCATCGCCGCCCAGCCTTACTATTTTTGCTACAACGTTTTATCGCCGACCGGGGGCGGCACCACGACGACAACCTACCGCGTGGGCGTGACGAAAGAAGAATCCACGACCTTCGAGCGGTCGACGTCGATCACCACGAATGTCGAGGTCGGTGCCGTGTTCGAAGGTCCCAGCGCTTCGGCATCCCTCTCCATGACCAACACGTTTTCATTGACGCAGCTGAGCGGCCGCACGGAAGAGACCAGCGTCGAATACTCGGAACAGCTGATCTTCAAGGAAACAGCGCGTGTATGGCAATGGCAATTGCTGACCGACCTGGTGGTGACGCGCTCGGATGGGACGCAGATCAGGCCGATCGCCTACCGGAATCAGGACCGGACCAACATTCCCCCACCGGACAAGGCGAGCCCGCCGGAAGCCATGAAAAATTGAATCGCCTTTGTTTCCCAGCAGTACAACAGTGTGTTTGACATTTCTCATCCAACCAGGAGGTTCATATGAAACTGCAACGTCTGTTTTGCCTTGTCGCCTTGATTTCGGCCGTATCGATGGCGGGTGCCGCCAAGCAGGACAAGGAAACACCCAAGGAAAATGCGGCGGCCGGCCCAGCCACCGCCAAGGCAGAGAAGGATGCCGCCGCGGACCAGGTAGGCCACGCCCCTTGCTGGTCCGCGCGGCAATGCAGCGGCAAATCCAGGCCCAATTTCACGATTGAAGCGTGCAGGCGGGGCAGCTTCGGCAAGTCGTGGGGACCCGCTCCCGGTCCGGGCTGCAGGACTTTCTGACGAAGATGCCTGAGCCTGCCCTGCCTGGCGGGCAACCTGGCCGCGTGTATTGCGCCGTTCTAGTTGCTGACTGGACTGATGCGCCCCGCCCGCGTCGCCAGCCAGCACAAGATGGCGCCGCCGCATACCATCGCCGAGCCTTGCCAGAAGGCCAGTGACAACGGCGTGCGCAGCAGCAGCGACGACAGCGCGGCGGACAGCAGAGGGATGAAATACGAGGCGCCGGCCAGGATCGTGACGTTGCCGTGCAAAATGCCCACGTTCCAGGCGCCGTAGCCAAAACCCATGGCGCCGGCGGCCAGCAGCAGGTAGATGACGGCCTCGGAAGTAAACGCCATGGGGCCGCCACCTTGCAGCAGGTATTTGATCCACAAGCTGATGGAAACGAGGATAAAGAACAGGGTCACGCCATTCTTGCCCTGCGCGATGCGCGCCGTCACGGTGCAATATGCGGCCCAGATCAGCGCGCCGGCAAAGGCCAGGCCATAGCTGAGCGGGTTGCCGCGCACGTTGGCCACGGTGCCGGCCAGGTCGAAGCCCTGTTCGCCGCCCAGTACCCAGCAGATGCCGGCGACGGACAGCAGGAAACCCGGCACGATGAGGAAATTGCTATTCTGTCCATTGAACACGATGGCCGCGACGATGGTGAAGGTTGGCCACAAATAGTTCACCATGCCAACCTCGATGGCCTGGCGCGCCGTGGCGGCATAACCTATCGACAGCGCCAGGCACAGTTCATAGGTGACGAACAGCAGGCTGCCCCAGACCAGATAGCGGCGTGGAAATTCGCCCGGCCGCGTGTAGCCCACGGACAGCAGCAGGAACACCGACGCCACGCTGTACATCATCGCCGCCCCGCCCGTGGGTCCCAGCAAGTCGGTGACGCTGCGGATCAGCCCGATAATCGAGCTCCACAGCAGGATGGCGCCCAGCCCGGTCAGGGTGGCCTTGTTGGTATTTTTCATGTTCATGTCATTCAGGTGATGCAATCAAACGCCCGGTGTCGTTCGCGAGGGCAATCCGCGGTGACAATTGTTGAGATTCCATCAATTATTTGCGGATACTATGTCTTTCAATAACTAAACTTAAACAGGTGCATTCATGTCCGTTCCAAAGTTAGTGTCCGCCAGCCTCGCCGTGTTGTTCTGCGCCACCGCAGCCGCCGGCACGCCAGCCTACCAGCCCTTCCCCAAGGGCTATGGCTATCTGGAACCGGCGGAAACCCGCGCGCTGCAGACGGCCGTAAAGACTGGCGACAACGCCGTCGTGCGCGCGCACGGCTGGCGTTTGTGGGCGGGCATCATGCAACCGGCCGCTGGCCTGGACTGGCCAGTCTGGTACACCTGGCCCAACGGCACTGACGCGTTTGCCGACACCGCGGCATTGACCGCCACTGCGGCAACCGACACGGCGGGCGCGAAGCCATCCAAGCGCCACATGGGCCGCCTGGGCGCAAGCACCTTGACTCCCGTCAACCTGAAAAACACGCCAAGCTACCCGATTCCGGAACAGGTCATCAAGGCCTATCCGCGCGCCATCACGTACGCAAAGGATGGCAAAGTCAGCGGCATCCTCGATGGCATCCACTTCGCGTTCAACGGCGATATCATGATCGCGACGGAATCGCTGAGCAAAGAGGCGCTCGATTTCATCCGCGATCCCAAACAGCCCGTCTACAAGAAAAGCACCCTGGACGCACTGTACAGCAAGGACGACCCTGCCAAGCGCGTGCATAACCTGAATGCGCCAGCCAGCTATGTCGTGACCAAACACATGTATTGGCCAGTGAAAGCCAAGGGTCTGACCGCCTTGCCCGTGTGGCACGACGACTTCAGCGCCAAATATACCGGTTATGCGGGCTACGAACAGTGGCATACGGCCGTTGCCATCGACCCGGACGGCAAGCAGGTCGGCCAGATGGCGAAGGTCAGCTACCTGCATGGCGTGTACAAGCACGGCGGCACCACGCCATGGCCAAGCATCACCAAACTGGCCAAGGTGTACGGCTTGCAGGACTTCTACCACCACAAGGTAAGCGACGCCGACTGGGCCAGTTTCGACGATGCCGACAAGGCCATCATCAACGCCGCCAGCTACTGGCTGAACGGCCAGCCATTCGGCGCAGGCGACTACCTGGTCACCGTCGCCATGCACATCAATACCAAGGAAATTCCCAGCTGGGGCCTGCAAAGCGTGTGGTGGTCGGACCGCCCCGACAGCATGCCATACGCAGCCAACCGCCCGGCCGACATCCAGGCCACGGGGCCATGGAAACACTATCTGCTGACGGAAGCCTACGGCATCCCGGAAAAAGGCAATCCGGCACTGCTCCCCGTCGCCACCAACCCGTACATCGAACTGGTGACGCACCCCGTCGGCACCAGCTGCTACACCTGCCACGCCAACGCGGGCTGGCCCAGCAGCTTTAAAGCCATGACACCGGGCGTGGCCAGCTATCAAAATCCACAATGCCCGAACCTGCGCGCCTCGCTCAACCCCAGGAGCTCCTGCCTGGCACCGTTCACCCTCACGGATTTCCAATGGATCATCCCGGATCGGGCGGTGGGGAACTAAGTAGGTCGTGGGAAATTATTGTGAAGTTATGACGAACAGAACCGGATGCTCTGCAAGGCGCCCGCTGCGACGCAGTGCAAGCACTGCTAGCAGCGGGCAACACCGCAGAGCGCCGGTTATGGAAGTCAGAAATGACAATAATTTATTACGCCCTACTTAGCATACGCAAGAAATTGCCGCAGTGTGAATTGATGCCGGGAGGCGCATCCTGACGATGCAGGCCGCCACCTGAACAGTCATCTTTTCCCATACGCCATCATCCCGATGGTGGACGGCAGACTGGCGGTACGCCTTGGTTTGAATAATATCAACGGGATGGTGAAAGAGGCCGCCTCGCGCATCGAGGAAGCCCGCGCTGCAGCCCCCTTCAAAAACACGCGCGATGCGGGGATATGAAGGCCCTGGCGTCGGCCAATGCCCTGGTAACGCTTACGGGCAACCGGCGCATGGCCATGTGGGATGCCGCGGCGAGCGTGCCGGAGCGGGATTGGATGCGCGCGACGACCATTGCCGAACCTGTGCTGGAGCTGGCGCCGCCCACGGAAGCCGATGCCATCGTGGCGGACTACCGGCATGTCGGCCTGACACTGGGCCGCCATCCGCTTGCTCTCTTGCGCGAGCGCCTCAACAAAATGCGCTTTGTGCCGTCGGATATCCTGAACACCTTCGGCGCTGGCCAGCTGGCCAGGGGCTGCGTACCATGACGTGAAGGTATGACGTACATGCTGTTTCCTACGTGTTAATCAATGGCAAAAAGGTCTGCTTTGGAGCTATTGTGTTGAAGAAGTCAAACGGCAACAATTTCTGAAGGTCTCAGACCTTCAGGCAGTCGCTGATCGTTCAACAGCGGCAGTTCTGGCCAGTCTAGGCTAGCAGGATTTCTATCGTAACGTCAACGGACCCGCGTTTTTCAACACAATAGGCCATAAGCGGTCACTCGTGCGAGCAAGAAAAAATGGAAGATAAAATCATGCTCTTGCGGAAGATTCAATCAGCTATTCAGCAGATTCAGCCTCTGGCAGCGAAAGGCTGGCCTCCTGGGCAATCTATCCTACGACAACTAGGTTGGAGTGAGGGATTTGTGTCTGGAGGTCCTTCCGACCCAGCGCCAGGGCCGCTGTCCATGGGATTGATTGCCACTCGCGAACTCGACATGTACGGCGACAATCCCGATCTCGCCTTGTTGATCAACGATATCCAAGACGCTGTGAATTCACTTCATTGATCCGCCTACTTCGATAATTCCATGACCGCTTCGGGTTGCAGAGCAGACATTCGGCTATTCGGCCGCGTTCTTCAATGCGATTTTCATTTTGAGCCGCTCCCGACTCCTTCCAACCGCACCTGTATCAATTCCAGTAAAGCCCGAACCCGCGCAGTCACGGAATGACGATGGCTGTACACGCCAAGCAATTGCAGTGGCGCAGGGCACAGGTCCAGCGGCACTTCCTGCAATCGGCCCGCGGCAAGATCTTCCTGGCATGGATAGGCCGCCACTATCGCAAATCCGATGCCTTGCCGCGCGCCCGCCAATGCCAGTTCTCCGCTGTTAACGCGATAACGGCTACGCACGGATACCTTCACGATTTCGCCTGTGGCGTCGAGAAACTGCCAGGGCTGGCCCTTTAACGCACTCAAGGTGGTAATGCAAGGCAATGACCTAAGTTCGCGCACTTGGCGCGGTATCCCAGTTTTGGCTAGCAGGGCCGGCGCCGCAACCACGATGCTGGGCAGCGTAGCGAGTTCGCGGGTGATGAAGGTACTGTCGTCCTGGCGCCCACGATGGAAGACGATGGACAGGTCCATGTCTTCCCGGAGAGCTTCGAGACCGGTCAGGCGCGTATCGCATTCCAGCTCGACGCCGGGATGGAGGCTGCAGAATTCGGCCAGGATAGGAGCTAGCAGCCTTGGCGCTTCGCCTGGCATGCACATCCTTAGGGTGCCGCGCAGTTCACGCTGCACTGCGCCAAGCTCTTCCTCGGTGGAGAGTAAGGCGTCGAGCAAGGGTTTTGCGCGTTCGTAGAGTAGCCTGCCAGCTTCCGTCATGCGCAGATGGCGGGTGCTGCGTTCCAGCAGGCGGACGCCCAGCATGCGTTCCAGCGAGGCGACGTGGCGGCTGACGTTAGAAGATGGCAGGGTCAGCAGGCGTGCCGCGCCGGCAAAGCTTTGTTCATCGACGACCGCCACGTAGACACGGACGGTATTCAGGTCGAGGGCATTGCGCATGATTATCCCGATTAAGGTATGAAAGCCGCCCATTTTCACATACTAGTACTCCACAGTGGCGGAATTTAAGATGCCGTCTCGTCCGATGTATCGCCGTCGGCGGCGCGTCGGGACGGGGTGAATAGGAGAGCTTCAGCATGGAAATCGGAATACTTGGCGGCGGCATTGCAGGCTTGAGCGTGGCGCTTGCCTTGAGCAAGCGGGGGTACAGTCCCCGCGTATATGAGCGCCGGGCGGGGCCTGCGACGATGGGGGCTGGCGTTACGCTCTGGCCCAACGCCGGCTTTGTGCTGGAGGAACTGGGGCTGCTGCAAGACATCGCTGCAGTGGGAGGCCGGCCAGTGGCCATGCACCGCCAGGATGCCGCGGGCAATTCTTTGGGGGGCATCGATATTGCGCTGCTAGACCAGATTATGGGACATCCGACCCATACGATTTTGCGCCGGGACTTGCAGGCGGTACTGCTGGATCATGCGGCACAGGCCGGGATCCCGGTAGAATTCGGGCATCGGGCGGTGGCGATCGACCTCGATGCTAGCGGCAAAGCCGTGGCGCGGTTCGAAAACGGGGTAAGCATTCGTCCGGATCTGCTGATCGGCGCAGATGGCCGCATGGACTCGGTGGCACGCCGGTTCGTCGCGGGGGACAACACGCCAGTTTATCAGGGCTTCGTGAACTGGGTGGGTGTGGCGCAGGGAGAGAGTGCCTTGGTGGACGATATCGCGATTCAGGATTATTGGGGTTCGGGTGATCGCTTCGGTTGCGTGGCGGTCCGGCCGGATTTGGTCTACTGGGCGGCGGCGCAGGCACGGCCATTGCCGTGGGCGACGCCCGCTGCGGATATGCGTAAGGAGATTGAGGATCTGTTCGCGGGATGGCCGGAGCCTGTCACCCGCATCATCCAGGCGACACCGGCGCATGCCATCCGACTGATTGCCGTGCACGACTTGGAGCCGCTGCACGCGTGGAGCCGGGCCAATGTACTGCTCGTGGGGGATGCGGCGCACGCGCCGTTGCCGACATCTGGCCAGGGCGCCTGTCAGGCGCTGGAAGACGCCTGGCATCTGGCGCGGTGTCTGGTTGGGACGGACGGCTGCCTCGATGCAGCCTTGCTGCGCTTCGCGGAGATCCGCGGGCCGAAGACCGCGAAGCTGGCCGAGCAGGGTCGCGTTTTCGCGCGCGGTCTGTTTGCCACTGATCCTGAAACCTGCCGCATTCGCAATGATCGCGCCAAGGCGTCCGATCCCTTGCGTGACGTGCATGCCTTGGCAGCAGGATGGGCGCAGGGTTTGCCAATGGCCGGCTGCACGGAAGGCACGCCGGTGGACAACGTTGGCTCCGGCAGTCTGTACCGTCTCTGAATATCTCCCCTGCCCTGCTGAGACTCCTGCCGCGTTTTAGCAAAAGCCGGCCTTTGAATCGCCACCAGTAGCGCATGCAAGGCGCTCTACTGTTGCATGAAGGATCTTCTTCATGCAACAGCCTTAAAGAAGCGCAAGATCACCGCAACGGTGCGCGGCGGTGGCGTGTCGTGGGAGACCGGGCGGCAACGCGGTCTTTCAATCATCTAAAGATCCCACCGGAAACAGATGTTCAGCCATGAAATCAACGAACGCCCGGACTCTGGGCAACACTTGCCGATTAGACGGCCACAATAGCCAAAAGGTACTGGACGAACCGGCCCATTCGTCCAGCACCGTCACCAACTCTCCGCGATCCAGGGCCGGCCTGACCGCGAAATCCGGCAGGTAGGCAATGCCGTGGCCCTGCATGGCCATATGCCGCAGGGTCTCGAGGTGATTGCTCGTCATGCTTGCCGCGGGGCGCATGTCGACGTCCTCGTCGCCGCGCCGCAGGCGCCATTTTTCCAGCAGGCCGGTGCTTGGGATGCGATGCAGCAGGCAAGCGTGCCGGGCGATGTCCTCGGGCCGTTCGGGCGTACCGTACCGCTCAAAATAGCGTGGCGCGCCCACGCAGACAAAGCAGCTGATCCCCAGGCGCTTGCTCATCAGGCGGGAATCGCTCAAGTCTCCAGTGCGCACTACCGCATCGAAACCTTCGTCCACGACGTCCACCAGCCGGTCGCTGAAATCCAGGTCGAGTTCGATCTGCGGATAGTGGCTGGCAAAGGCCGACAACACTGGCCACATCAATCCGCTGACCAGCGGCAGGCTCACCCGCAGTCGGCCTTGCGGGCTTGTCGTCGTGCTGGCCAGTTCATTCTCGGCCGCCGCGATCTCGGAAAGGATACGCCGGCAACGGTCGAGGAACAGCGCGCCTTCCGCTGTGAGGCTCACGCTGCGAGTACTGCGCTGGAACAGGCGCACGCCAAACTTCTGCTCCAGCCGTGCTACTCCCTTGCTGACCGCCGACGCGGAGATACCCAACCGCTGTCCCGCTGCCGCGAAGCTGCGCAATTCGGCGACCTGCACAAAGATCGTCATGCCGCTGTGGCTATCCATTCCACCTTCCAATTGATGACCAATCAGTCATGTTAATCATGATATCTGCACTATTTTTCCATGAATAGTTCCATTGTATCCTCAGTTATACAGTAGGGCCGTCGCGGCATTGCCGCCACAGCCATGAATCCGAGAGCGTGAGTCACTCTCAGAGGAAGCCAGGAGTGACTCGCCATCTTTAAGGGATACCCGATGAGTACCACCACCATCGCATCTGCGTCGGACGCGAGGGTTCATAAGACCCCGCTGATCGTGACCGGCTGCCTGACCGCTGCGGTCATTCCGTTGAGCATTGCCAGCCCCGCTGTGGTCGTTCCCTCGATCAACCAGGCACTTGGCGGCAGCGCGGTCGAGCTAAACTGGATCATCAACGCCTACATCCTGACCTACGGCAGTGCGACACTGGCCGCAGGCAGCCTGGCCGACACCTATGGGCGCAAGCGGGTCTGGCTGTCTGGGATGCTGTTGTTCGCCTTGATAACGGCGGCGATTCCCTTCATGCCGTCCGTGCTCTGGATCGACATCCTGCGACTCATCCAAGGCCTGGGCGCGGCAGCAGCCTTTGCGGGCGCGATGGCTGCGCTGACACAAGAGTTCGATGGACACGCCCGCACGCGCGTATTCAGCCTGATCGGTACGACTTTCGGCGCTGGAGCGGCATTCGGCCCATTTATGGCTGGCCTGCTGATCGACACCCTGGGATGGCAATGGGTGTTCTTTCTGCCGGCGCTCGTCGCCATGCTGGCATCCGCACTCATTGCACCATTTGCCCGCGAGACGCGCGCCCCCGACGCCACGGGACTGGACTGGCCCGGCGCCATCAGCTTTACCTCCGGTCTGGCCCTGCTGACCTACGGCATCATTCTTGCCCCCGAGCGAGGTTGGAGCCATGCCTGGGTCCTGGCTTGCCTGGCGAGCGCCCTCATGTTGCTGGCCGCCTTTGTCGTCATCGAACGCCGGCAGACCAAGCCCATGCTCGACCTGTCTCTGTTCGTCAATGCCCGGTTCGTCGGAGTGCAGGTGCTGGCGATTGCGCCGGCCTATGCGTACATTGTGCTGCTGGTCATGCTGCCAGCCCGATTCATCGGGGTCGAAGGATACAGCGCACTGGCAGCCGGGCAGATGATGATTGCATTGTCCGCGCCGCTGCTAGTGGTGCCCTTCATTGCCGGCCTGCTGGCGCGCTGGATCAACGTTGGCGTGCTCTCTGGCATTGGCCTCGCCATTGCGGCAGCCGGACTTGCCTGCTTGGGCTTGACGCTATCCGGCGATGCGCAAAGCGCGCGTTTGCTGGCGATGCTGGTGATTGGCATCGGCATCGGCCTGCCTTGGGGGTTGATGGATGGTTTGGCCGTGAGCGTTATTCCCAAGGAACGGGCGGGCATGGCGGCCGGAATCTTCAATGCGGTACGCCTGGCCGGCGACGGGATGGCCATCGCCGCCGTAGGGGCCCTGATGTCCGCCAACATTTTCTCTGGACTGGTGGCTTCAGTGCCGAATGGCACATCAGGGCAAGTGGCGAATGCCGACCTGGTCGAAGCATCGAGCCGGTTGGCGATGAGCGATCTACCGAATGCGCTGGTGCATTTGCCGACGGCCGGACGGCCGCTGCTGTTGCAGGTATACGAAGACGCATTCCGTTTTCAGCTTCTTGTCCTTGCGGGCGCTGCGGCAGCGACGGCGATCCTGGTGCTCCTGCTGTTGGGCAGGGTGAGACGGCATGACTGATCGCAAGGAATTAAGACATTTACGTTACTTCCTGGCCGTCGCTGAAGAACGACACTTCGCCCGCGCCGCCGAGCGGCTGCACATCGAGCAATCTCCGCTGTCGCGCGCCATACAGAAGCTGGGAGAAGAGCTGCGTGTTGTGCTGCTCGCCCGCACCACGCGCAGCACACGGCTGACTCGCGCGGGCAAACTGTTCCTCGATCATGTACCGCGCGTCTTCGCCGCCTTGCAGCAGGCAAGCGATAGCGTGAAAGCGACGGCAAACGGCTTCCACGGCCAGTTGCGCATCGCGTTGTCCGACGGCATCACGCCGTCGCGCTTGAATTGCCAACGGGAGACCACTACAATCAAATCCGGTCAGCGTGCAGCTACTGCAGATTAGGACGATGTACCAAAGGCCACTTGACTTGACCTTGTTGTCGAACAGTGATTATCCCCTGCATGGCAGGATATTTTCGTACCATCGAAGTGAGTTATCCTTCGTCAAATATCGACATAGCGAGGCAGCAAGTCCTGATCGACCAGGCGAATTTCAATGGCATTGGCGATCTTGACGTGCTCAGGATTCTCATCATTGAAAGGCTCGTCGGTGACACTTACGATGATGGTGCCGATCTGCTTGTCTTTACCTTGCTCGCCCGTCGCCATGACGGGTACCAAGGCACGGGCTTCTGGCACTTGCTGGGTCGTCAGTACACGCGGCAGATACAACATCCATCCAACACCTGGACGATCTTTGAAGACTTGTTTTTTAAAATACTGATTGCGTGCAACCGTGATAAAGACTGGCCGAAGGGACCCCGCGATAAGGGACAGTAGCTCTTTCACTCCATCAATACCAAGCCGTTTCACACCTTGACCTTTATCGCTGATCCTGAAAGTCCGGGCGGGCCAGTCACTGTCGCTGAACCCAAGCGCCATAGTCGCGCCCTCACCGTCTCCGAGCTCGCCATTCCAGGCGCTTAGAAATCGGGATGTCTCACCCTTGAACTCGGCCTCAAGTACGGCTTCGGCCGCAGTGGTGAGTTCCCCCGATGCATCGAAGACCGGATACAGAAACGACTTCTCTTTGGTATCTTGCGATAGAAACCAGTTTTTCCCAAATGCCGCAGTTTTATTCAAAAACTGGATAGTGGTCGCGATCTCCTGGACGTTGGGTCGGAAAGCGAGGGAGGTGCGCGTTCCATCGCGCTTATAAGAAGCATTGATTATTGTCATATTTTCATGGAACGTAGTAGGTGGTAATCCCCAACGCAGCTAATTTGGGCTCCATATATTCGTAAGCAAGTGGGGTTTGGAAGTACCATTTCAGCGAGGCCGGCGGGTTACGCATGACAATCTTTGACTGGTCCGTGGCCTGCTTTAACTTCCCCCTCACGAAAATATTTTCTTGAAAATCGTACCTGAATTCGCCGTTTTCCTTAAAAAATTGATCATAATCCGCTTTTGCTTCCTGCAACAAGCACAAGCGGGATTGGAAGCCGTCAAAGTCCTTTCCTTCAAACACCCATTCCATCCCAATCAGGAAGCCAGTAATCCGGGCTTGGTAATCGCGTGCTGCTGGCGACATGCTGTGTGGAACAGCCATAAGCGTACCCTTGTCTGGCGGGCACCGGCATCTTTCTTTGGTATCGCTTCGCGTCTCGGCACGCGCGAGGGGGGTGACGCGGGCGTCTTTTGCGTCTTCTGCCTCTTTTTTTCGTTTGCGCAAGGCTTCGTCCGTGAGCACTGCTCCCGCAGCGATACCCAAGGCTAACAAAATTTTTTCCACGACTGCTGGTATTACCAATATCGGTAGCGCACCCATTAGTGCTCTCCTTCCAGTTTTTTATCCATCACCGCGATCAGTTCGTCGAACCGCTGCTCTGGCGTGGCGCCGGGCTTGCGCAGGTAAGCATCAACCAGCGGGTCGTTATGAATCCCAGGCGCGTCGGCCGCCAGATACATCAGATGTACGATATGCGGCGTGGACCTGAAACCGATTCGAATGGCGTAGGTGTACGCCGCCAGCATGCGCTCGATCACGGCCGCCCGGCCTGGCTGGATTGTCATGTCGGCACGCTTGGCCAAAAATTGGTCCGCCACTGCGATGACGAAATCGCTCATGTCGCCGGTTTGCACTGCACGCCATTGCTCCTCACTGAACGTCAGCATCGTGCCTCCCTATGATTGCCCGCTTGCCGTCGAGCAGCAAGTGCCATTCATGAATGTGGCCAAACATCGCCTCCCGCTGTGCCGGCTCAAGTATTTGTGCCAGCTTCACCAGCACGCGTGGATCCCAAAAGCGCAGCAGCGCTGCGCGGCCATCCGGTAGCCGTGTTTCCAAGTGTAGTTGCAGCAACTGCGCCAGGCCACCAAGGTCGTGCACGGCGAACAGCCAGGTAACGGAAGGTGTTTCTTGCTCCAGTGCGGCCACGTCTTCAAGAAACGAAGGCGCTGCTCCCGCCACGTCGACCAACCAGGGGCCTGCATGCGCGAGCGCAGCGTCGGGTGTGCCGGTAAATAGCGGGTAGCGCGTCCCATCCTGCGTCATGCGCGTTTGGCGGTGTGTCTCATATTGAACACCGTCGACCAGTGCGTATAAGCACAGCGCCGAGTGATGTTGCTGAAGTTGCTTCAGGCGTTCCAGGACGTCAATCAATATTGTCACTCCCTGATAACGGCGGTCGCGCCAGCGGCGGCAGCAGAAAGCAAGCATTCGAGGCAAATGCCGGAGTCGGTATTTGCGGCGATGTTGCCGGCGGTTTCCATCACGTCATTGTCGTCAACATCAGCCGGGTCGCCCACGCTAGACTGGTTCTAAATGCGAATTGGGACTCTGCTGTCGATGTAAAAGGTAGACTTGAACCTTCCCCGGCATAACGGATGGTAAATGGTATTATTTTCGATCGAGCAACCACGGCAGAATGCCTGCTACTGAGCGGTATAACGACACAGTTGGCTTCGACAGCCAACCCCTCGACTTGAGGCGCGAAATGGGATCGACGATTTTGCATGCTGGCGTTGGAGTTGCCATCACGACTGACGCGACATGGCACCTGGCGGTATCGCGCCAAAACAGAAGCTTGCCATGGCCGCTTACCCCCTACTTTTAGAGCGCTCTAAAAATGGGGAATTACCCCGCCAATCAATAAGCGAGAAAGATAATCATGTTGGATAAGAAATGGTGGCATAACGCCGTCGTGTATCAGATCTACCCACGTAGTTTTCAAGACAGCAATCACGATGGGGTCGGTGATCTGGCCGGCATCATCAGCAGACTGGACTACCTGCAACATCTGGGAATCAACCTGATCTGGCTGTCGCCAGTGTACCGGTCGCCGATGGACGATAACGGTTATGACATCTCCGACTATCAGGATATCGCCGCTGAATTCGGCACATTGGCCGAGATGGAGCTGTTGATCGCAGAGGCGGCCAAGCGCGACATCCGTATTTTGATGGATCTTGTGGTCAACCACACCTCTGACGAGCATGCTTGGTTCGTCGAGGCGAAGAAATCCAAGGATAGCCCCTACCGTGACTACTACATCTGGCGCAATGCAGGCGCCGACGGCTCCCCGCCCGACCAGCAACGTTCGTATTTTGGCGGGAGTGCATGGGAATACAACGCCGCCAGCGGTGAATATTACTTCCATCTGTTCTCGAAACAACAGCCGGACCTGAACTGGGAAAATCCCCAGGTGCAGGCAGAGGTGCATCGCATGATGAACTGGTGGTTGGACAAGGGCATCGGCGGCTTCCGCATGGATGTGATCGATCTCATCGGCAAACAGGTCGACCAGCAGATTATCGCCAACGGCGCACAACTGCACCCGCTGCTGCAGCAAATGCACCAAGCGACCTTGGCCGCGCGCGATGTATTGTCGGTGGGCGAGACGTGGAGCGCCACCCCGGAGACCGCCAAGCTGTATTCCGACCCGACGCGTCAGGAGCTGTCGATGGTCTTCCAGTTTGAGCACATCACAATGACCCACGATACCAAGGAAGGGAAATGGAAGCCGCGGCCGTTCGATCTGATCGAATTCAAGCAGATCATCAGCAAGTGGCAGACTGAGCTGGCCGATGCCGGCTGGAACTCGCTGTTCTGGAATAACCACGACCTGCCGCGCGCCGTATCCAAATATGGCGACCCAGGCCGTTACCGGGTCGAGTCGGCCAAGATGCTGGCCACCGCACTACATTTTCTCAAGGGTACGCCCTATGTCTATCAAGGCGAGGAAATAGGCATGACCAATGTACGTTTCGATTCCATCCACGACTATCGCGACATCGAATCGATCAACCTCTACCACGAACGCACGGCCGCCGGCGTGTCGCCGGAGACGATGATGGCCGGCATCCACGCCAGCGGGCGGGACAATGCACGCACCCCAATGCAGTGGAACAGCACACACAACGCCGGCTTCAGTACTGGCACGCCATGGCTAAAGCTGAATCCAAACTACCCCGAGATCAACGTCGCGGCCGCACTGGAACAACCCGATTCGGTCTTCTTCCACTACCAGAAGCTGATCGAACTGCGCAAGCACTGGGACGTCATGGTTTACGGAAAATACCTGCCTTTGCTGGAGCAGCACCCGCAGGTATTCGCCTATCGGCGCAGCCTGGGTAGCCAGCAGTTGGTTGTCGTCAACAATTTCTCCGGCGAACACGTCGAACTGGATCTGCCAGCAATGCTGCACGGCATAGTCGGGCAAGGCTTGATCAGCAACTATGCCCAGCGTGACAGCTGGACCGACCACCTCAGCCTGCAGCCATACGAATCGTTTGCTATCGCGTACGAGTGTGAGGCGGGGCGCGGGTAAAGCGTTGTTGTGCAATCACGTCGAGTCGCGCGAACGCCTGGAAAAATGGTGATGGATGGTTAAGCGCACGCTGGGCTGGCTGCACCGCTTCCGCCGATTACGCATCCGCTACGAACGCCGTGCCAATATCCACCAGGCGCTTCTCTCGCTTGCCTGCATACTCATCTGCTGGAGATACATTCAGCGTTTTTGTTAAGCGTTCTTAGACATATGAATCGAAATTTTTATCGTTCATTCAGTCGCTATAATTGCAACTAGTTGGCCAAAATTTCTTGGCCGTTCGCTCATGACAGGCAGCAATTTTTTCCTGTTTTGTAAATCCAAATTCAACGTTATTGACAAATTTTTCGTCATCAGATAAGTTTGCATGAATATTTTTCTTGGGCCAAGAGGCATATGGCCGCATATCACTGTCTCCAAATCCAGTCTTCTCAGGTTTGCCATATTTACTTATGTAGCGCTGCAGTGGAATTGGGGAATCTGGTACCCAGCGTATCCAACTGATAGCGAGAGCATTGTCCGTGTCTTGCTCAGCAAGGATCTTCCAAGTTTTCGACCTGGGATTGTCGTTGGCGGGCGATACGTTGGTAGCCTCTTCGGCCTCTGCCTCTGTTTGGAGCTTTTTAAATGTGGGACGAGAGTCGCTGAACGCCATATAGTGAATTGCCACCAGTCGCTTAGACTCTTCTAATCCATAGTTCTTGAAGATGAAGAACCGATGGATTGTGTTAGGAGCCTGGGTGTCCTCTGAAGCACCTGGTGTGCGATCTAGTAGCTGGCTGCTCAAACGACGAGATCGGGGCTGGCCTGTCTATCGCCCCTACCCTGCACAGCCTCCTCCCGCGCGCTAGCAAAAGCCGGCCGTCCCTAGCCATAACTGCCGGCGAAGGATGGCATAGCTGACGGGTGCAACAGCAGAGCGCCTGCTTTCGCGCGCGATAGCGGCACAGTTGGGTAAGATAAACTAGCCCGTCATCTGCTTCGTGCGCTCGGTCACGCTCTGATGGTGGACTGGTCATCGTGAGCCTCCCAGCCCGCCCAATTGCGAAAAGCAGTATTTTGAGCGTCTGAAGAGCGTCTGGCAAACTCGTAGTGATTCAAATATCGTGTGAACTGCGATCCACGCGAGAGCGAAAAATCATCTGAAAAACTATAACCCTTTTTAGGTTACAGTTTGCCTACCAGATCAATGACAGCTTCGCGTACCCAGCGTTGTCCGCTGTGGTCATGGTTGCGCTCATGCCACAGCATGCTCACGGCGAAGCCCTGCACAGGGAAAGGACATCCGACCACCTTGAGCACTTCGCCGCAATTACGCACCAGCCGTTCCGGCACCAGGGCGACAAAGTCAGAGTGCGCGACAATTTCAGGTACGAGCAGGAACGACGCCGCTGAAAGCACAACATTACGCTTATAGCCTAGCGCTGCGAGTCCTTCGTCCACAGGCGTCGTGAAGTCGCCTCCACGCAGCGAGACGATAACGTGGTCCAGTCGTGCGAACTGTTCAACAGAAAGTCCTCGTCGCAGTCCGGGATGCCTATGTCTGCCGATAAGCACATAGTGCTCGTCAAACAGATGCCGGCTGCGTAAACTGACCGGAGCATGCTCGGGTGTCATCAGCGCCAGGTCCACTTCGCCGCTAGCCATCTGCGCTTCCAACTGTAGCGGATCAAGATGGCGCAAAGCAAATCGCACACCGGGACCACGCTTTCGTAGCGCAACTACCAATGGCTGGATCACCGTCTTCTGCAGGTAGTCAGTACAGGCGATGGTCACGGTAAGTCGAGCCTTTATCGGATCGAAGTGGCGGTGTCCAGTCAATGTGGCGCGCACCTGATCTAACGCGTGGCGAAGCGGATCAAGCAGTTCGAGAGCCTTGGCAGTTGGCAGCATGCCACGTTGCACTGGTATCAGTAAAGGGTCATCGAACAGTTCGCGCAGGCGGCTCAATTGTGCGCTAACTGCTGGCTGGCTAAGGTACAGGCGCTCAGCCGCGCGGGTCACGTTTTGTTCCACCAAAAGGGTTTCCAGTGTGACCAGGAGATTGAGGTCCAAACGCTTTTTGCTATCCATGAAATGAATAGTAGCAGAAAATTTTTTTGATTTCACAGATACCTTGAGGCAATGCAAACTGCCTCCACTCTCAATACTCTGTGAAAGCCACGCCATGCAGCCAACCAATAGAAAAATTCTTATCGTCCATGCTCATCCCGAACAGACATCGGTAACGTGTCAACTTGCCGAGATAGCTGCCGAGGTACTGAAGGCTCAAGGCCACGAGGTAATGCAATCGGACCTATACGCCATGGGATGGAAGGCAGTGTTTGACAGCCAGGACTTTCCCAAACGAGTTAACCAGAAGCGCCTGTCTTTCATTGACGAATCTGGATACGCCTTTTCCAACGGTTGCCAGACTCCCGACGTCGAAGAAGAGCAGCGAAAGATCCTGGCGGCGGATGCGGTGATCCTGCTGTTCCCACTATGGTGGTTCAGCATGCCCGCAATCATGAAGGGGTGGATAGATCGCGTGTGGGCCTTTGGTTTGGCCTACGGCTACAAAGGGGCTGGCAATGCCTATCGCTACGGTGAGGGTGGCTTTGCCGGAAAGCGCGCACTGCTGGCGGTATCAGTTGGTGGACCGGCGGACGACTATTCTTCCCGTGGCATCAATGGGCCGTTGGAGCAGCTGCTCTTTCCCATCACACACGGCACTTTGTTCTTTCCCGGTATGCAGGTGCTACCCACATTCGCGGTATATGAGACTGCTCGAATCGATGGCAACGGCATTGCTGAAGCAACTATGGCCTGGCGCATCCGAGTGAAGCGACTGTTCGAGGACGTACCGATTGCTTTCCGTCAACAGAGCAGTGGCGACTACCCAGACCAGCACGTGTTGGCCGACTACATCGCCCCAACTCAGACTGGTTTGGCGGCTCACATCGCCGCGCCTGAGGAACTCAGCGCCCCTGTCCCAACCTCCTTCGGAGGGCTAAAGTAAAGACGATTGTCGTCCTCACGCATAGTACGGACGCTTCTGGCGACGCACTGGACAACCTTCCCGCGCCGAATGCCAATGACTGCTGTCACAAATGGTGTTCAGCAATCAAGCAACGGCCTGACGACCGGTTAAACTAAGCCACCTGCCGTGTGGTTTGCCGGCACACAAGACCGCAGGGGTAATTGCCTGATTCAACGACGAGATTAGGTCTGGCCAGTCGCCCCCCTCCCCTGCAGAGAATTCTGCCCGGCACGAACAAAAGCTGGTTAAGCTTCGACGGTTTCAGGCTCTGTCGCGAGGTTTGATTGCTGCGGCTCAGCGCTGCGATGGCTTGAGTTGGAGCGCGCCATCCGTTCCTTGAGTTGGATATCGGATAGCTTGGCAAACCCAAGTTACTCGCTGTAACGTTATCCTTTAATGCCGAAGTCGGCGGTTTTGATCTTTGCCATTCGCCCGTCAGGATGGTGCCAAACAACGCCCTCAATGCGCCTTGTTGCCAGATAAACGCGGATTCCCTCGAAGGTACGCGGGCAATCTTCGAGTATGTCGCGCCCATGAGGCGCAAGAATGTGTTCGGTTAAGTTTTCAGGATTAGGGCCATGCCGTGTGCCAATCTTCGGGCCGCATACCTCATAGGTACCATCGGGAACCGGCAGGTTGTGAAATAGGTTTTTGCTACCCCATGCAATTCCCTCCATGATTCTGGCAGAATCAGGGCCGATAGCCGGTACCCACCCCGGCCAATGTCCGCTGACAGGGTCGGATTCGGGCTGAGCTGGAACAAATTCAGGAGGTGGTGTGCGCCCAGCTTTGGCATCGTAACGTTTAAATACCTTACCCGATTCTACCAGGACGGCCATCCCGTCCCATTTGCGCGTAGCTACGCCATGCCCTTCCATTACCCATTCCGATCCTGGCACTGCCTCGTTGCGAACGCAGCGGTCGCCGTCATAGTTGCGCTGAAAAACTGAAGATCAGAATAGCGTAATGTACGAGGCCGTTGCTGAGAAAGCAAATGAGAAAAATGTCAGGCGCGACCTACGCCAGCGTGATGTGAAAACGGCCGCAGAAAGCGGCCGTATCGTTGAGGCTAGGCGGTGGAATAAAAATCCCATTGCCCCAAGTTTGCCCCAAGTTCGTATTTTGGCAGGATGAAAAATCCTAACTCATTGAATACAAACGAAAAATTTGGTGGGAAGTGCAAGTTTCGAACTTGCGACCCCTGCAGTGTGAATGTCGAATTAGCGGACATTACTGGACATCAGCGGACCACCCTTTCATAGGGAAAAGCTTGATTTTCGTCCGGCGAGATCCGTCAAAATGCGCTATAGTTTTTCATACTTTTTTCATACTCCTGCCAGCGGCATGGAGCATCTTTCCCTATCCTTTTCCCGTGTAGGCATTCGCAGGATAGTAGCATGGGCGACAGAATCGATACCGTCACTGCACGCGGCAAGTTAAATGCCCGACGCGATCCATATTGGCAACGGATCTGCCAGGGATTGTTCGTCGGCTTTCGCAAGATGACGAGCGGCACAACTGGCACTTGGATGATCCGGTACCGTTCAGAAAACCGCAAACAACTGCAACAATCATTAGGTTCGCTTGAGCAATTTCCGGCATTCGAACGTTTTGACAGGGCTGTCGATGCAGCTAAAAAATGGATTACTCACCTTCATCAAGGGGGATCAACTGAGAGTAGCACAGTGATGGACGCCTGCAATGCGTACACAACAAAAATTAGAGAACTGAAGGGTAGTAAGGCCGCCGACGATCTTGACGCACGCTACCGTCGCTGGGTGGCCAATGACCCGGTTCACAGGATTGAACTAACAAAGCTCACGCGGGAACATATCCACTCCTTTCGAAAACGCATGGTAGCCGCCCCAGTTAAGGTCGGCAAGTCGGCAATCACCCGCGCACGATCCAGAGATACCGTCAATCGAGACATAGCGGCCATACGCGCAGCACTCAATCAAGCACTTTCTGATGGGAAGGTGACCAGCGACTTCGCCTGGCGCATCCCGCTGGCGGCCTTCAAGAACGTCACCAAACGGCGTGAACTTTATCTAGACCGCAATCAACGAAAAGAATTGATTCGCGTGGCACCGCTAGACCTGGCGCAGTTCATCAAAGGCTTGTCAATGCTGCCACTAAGACCAGGCGCACTTGCCGCCCTGCTCGTTGCTGATTTCGACACCAAATTCGAAATATTGAAAATCGGCATAGACAAGAGCGGGGCAGCCAGGAAATTCAAAATTCCGCCAGAAATTTCCCAATTTCTGACGGAATGTGTGCAGGATCGACCGAGCACCGCCCCGCTCCTTGCACGCGCGGACGGAAGCGCATGGAATAAAGACTCATGGAAACATCCACTCAAAGCCGCAGCCAAAGACGCGGGACTACCATCAAACACCGTCGCCTACACCCTCCGCCACGCGGCAATCACCGACTTGGTTCACGGCGGCCTAGATCTGCTGACCGTCGCACAGATTAGCGGCACCTCGGTAGCAATGATCGAAAAATACTATGGCCATCTGCGAGGAGACGTTGCCGCCAGCGCATTGGCAAAACTCGTGCTTTAGCGCCTAACAAAACCTCTGAATATATCGCCAGCAGATGGATATGCAACCCAGAGACAAGAATTGCCTGGTGAATATCGGTACGACGTTCCAAGCGAATACGCAGCCGACGGAAACGGTGGAACCAGCCGAGCGCGTGTTCGACCACCCAGCGTCACTTTCCAACTGCTTACGCGGCTCGATGCCGTAGCAGGCAAGCGTGGTGCAATGCCTCTAATGCGTAACCAGGCTGTATGGGCGCGCGCCCAATATACATTAACTGGTTCATGCTCAGTTTATTGTCGGCAATCAAGCGTCTCCACGCTGAATCCGAATGTAGCTCTTAGCAAGCTCCTGAAACTTTCCAGGCGCCGGCTTGAGCCGCAAAATGGCTTCCTTGATAGAGTCTTCGGTCGGCATACCGGACATCGTAAATCCATCTCCTTGTTAGATTGCGCTTGATTCTGACCCTAGATTGGACTGGCCCCCCCGAACCCCAAGCGGCCCACCTCACGCAAACGGTCTTGGTGACGATCATGCCCCTCCTCACCAGCCTATGCAACCAGGCTTCCATCCAAGGTCGAAGAACCTGTGTCTAGCGTGGGTTTGTGAGCTTCCAATTCTAAGGCGAGCTCGCCAAGGCGCGCTCTGAGCGCAGTTCGATCGACAGTCGCTACCGGCATTGCCGTCCCCGGTGCGCCCGACAAGGCGGCAACAATTTGATCACGCTCGTCTTCGAGTTTACGAACTTTCACCTGTGTCTCAATCGCTTCCACCGCCTCGTTTTGCTTTCTACGAGCTCGAACGTCGTCTTGCAGACTTTTCTCTACTTGGTCGACTCCCGCCTTGATCTCCGGAAAACGTTCCGCCGCGAACCGCAGGAACTGGCCGAACTCATAAATGTGAAAGTCTTGATCCGAGCCTGCTTGAAATTCCTCGATCAGCTCAGGGCGGGGACCAAGCTTCCGACCTCGGTGAATCCACCACCAGTCCTCCTTCGCGTCATCTGAAATAAAAATGATTGGCCGCTTTTCCGCCTTAGCCTTACCAATCATATCCTTCCAAATTATTAGATCACCGTACTTATCGAATTCGCCGACATCCTTTTTTACATCCTTGTATCCAGGCGGGATCTTCTTCGCATAGCGATCATCACCCTCCTTCTTAAGAGCAGCGAGTTGCTCAGATCGCCATTTTTCGCCGATTCGACCGTCCAAGAGCTGTGTGAGCCGAGTGACCGCAGCCGCGATGTCCTCGGTCGGATGTGCGGCCCGTAAAGTTGCCATCCTGGCGCGAAAATCTGCGGAGAACATATCCAAGGCGGCTAGTTCCTTGGGCACGCTTATCGTGGGATGAGCGCGAAGCTGTTTTAGCCGCTCGCGCGCCTTCTCGATCGTTGCTTCCTGATCTTTGACCAAGACATCGTATGCATCCTGCGCGCCTAGCTCCACATCTAAGCGATTCCGGTGAAACTCCAACCCAACCTGATATGGAATCCACAAAGATTCTTTTAGCGCATCGAACAGCCGCAAAAGTTCTTCGCGAATGGCCGCGGGATGACGGAGACAGTGCAACAAAACATTCGCATCTGGGACGAAAATGGCGTTCTCCCACAATGCTGAAGCCTCGACCATCGACTTTGGATACCAGCCCGGATATCTATCTCTCATCGTTACTCCAACCAGACCAGTTTCTCAATACCAAGTCTCTGCGCAGCCTCTCTAACAAGGTTGCGAGACCGTTCTGTTTCAGTCTTCCCGCTCTCAAGCAAGACGACACCGAATGAGGTAAATGAACTTTGCGCACGACCGCGCTCGAAGACTGCCATCAAGACAGACTTCCAATCGCGACTTCTACCCCAGCCGATGACCCGACCATCCTCGGCCCTACGCCCATGTGGCTTGATATAAACATGAGCGACACGATCGGCATCGGTCAGCCCAAGTAAGCGCCAGACTTCGCCCTCGTTTAATGAAAGCCGCTCCCTGAGATAGGGCTTTACCAGGGAATCCTTGATATAGACGCGCACCTTTCGGGCATCCATCACATGGGCAAGTTGACCGCCAATTGAGGCATCCCGAGTCCAAAGCTCATAATAGCGCGCTCGTTCGACGTCCTGGAGCGACATCCAACCAAGGTCATCGCACTGCTGCCAGAGCTTGTCCCTTAGGTTGTCACGTAGGGCCGTAGAAATCGAAGTCATTGAATTCCACCCCAAATATGAGGCGCGGGGAAATCGAAGGCAGGCAACTCTAGTGTTGGATCGCCCTCACGTGTGAACAGATCGGCCTGGTCTTTCATCCAATCCAGCATGAATGAACCAGCTCCCTCGTCACGAAACTGTATGACTCCTGGAAGACGCAGCCGCTCGACGTCCCCTCGAACAGCCTTCTCAAGCTCAACAACCTCCGCTAAGCGCCGCAGGTCGCTAACAAAATCGAGAACGACGACTTTCTTTTTTTTCGGACTAATACGCAGACCACGCCCTAATTGCTGTACAAAAATCCGCCGGCTGTGAGTAACGCGCATGAAGACGATCATGTCAACGTCAGGTACATCGACCCCTTCATTGAACAAATCACGAGTTGTGACAACGTCGAGCGAGCCCTTTCGAAAGGCCGCCATTGTCCGATCACGTTCCCGAGATGTCATGTCACCGGTGATTGGCTCAGCGCGAAGGCCGAACAGCCTCAGCATAGCCGCAAAGCTGGTGGCGTGGGTCACGGAGGAACAGAATATAATCGCCGAGTGCCGGAACTCCTTGTCAAAGGCATCACGAATCGCGCGCGCCGCCTCCTCATCACGAGTTGGAAGCAGCAAAAGCTTGTTGAGTTGCGTGATCGAATAGCTGTTGCGCGAGTGCGATCGCACGAAAGACCAATCGATGTTGTCGGCGAGCAGCCGGTAATCCGCCTCGCAGAGAAATCCTCGCCTCAGGCCTTCAGCAATACCAATCCGCACGACAGGCGGACCCAGCAAGTGATCGATATCATAGCCGTCGCCCCGCCACGGTGTCGCTGTGACGCCCCCGATCATTGCCTCCGCCATTTTATCCGTCACACGGCGGAAGGTGTCGGAGCCAACATGGTGCGCCTCGTCGATCATCACGACCCCGAAGTCTGGTAACTCATCGAGGTGAGATACAGCGCTTTGAACGGTCGCGAACGTGATCCCATCCCAATCGCTCGGAAACTCGCCACCAATCAAGCGGTGCGTCGGAACCCATTTTGGAAGCTGCCCCCAAAATGCCGTCTGCAATTGATCGACCAATTCCCTCGTACCTGCGAGCACCAATGCCCGCCCCCCGGGGATCGCCTCATCGCGGAAGAGCTGTGCGATGCTCTCCGCCAAGACGACTGTCTTCCCAAGTCCGGTTGCCAGAACGACCTGTCCGCGCCCCGTTTCGCGTAGAGATCCTACAAACCGATCGACAGCCTCGATCTGATAATCACGAAGATCGCGCCTGCTGGGGGGATATTCCGGACTGCGTCTTGCCATCTCCAGTAAAGTCGTCGGCTCAAGAATACCGATCTCGATACCTAACGCGGCCCAACGGCGAACCGACGCCTGCATCGCAGGTCCGGCGCGACGACTTGTGGCGACGTATAGTCGATCCGCCTGATAGTAACGCGCCGCTTCGCCGACCTGATCCACAGCCGTCGGCGACGGATATCCGCCGGTTGTGAATTTGCACTGAATTACCCACAACTCTGAGTTCTTGACTCCGAGGACATCGGCGCCAGCGTCGCCCGAACCGCCAATGAGCCTGACATCATCAAAGCCGTTGCATACCAACAGCCGGGCAACATCCCGCTCAAAGGCTTGCCATGGCCCCCGTAGCAAGCGCTGTGTGTTGAGGAAGGACTCTGCTATCACTCCGCCACATCCGGTCTGAGAAGCCGGAGCGAACAAGTCGCTCGGATCACTGTGTCGCGTGAGGCCCGCGCCAGATCCGCTGGTGTTTGATCAGCGAGCCAAATGGCATCAACCAGGTACGCATCATAACGCGCGATGGTTGCCGCCTTCGCATCGTTCGTTACCTCAGCGGGACCGAAGTCAAGGCCAACGTATGCATCCTCCCAGTACTTTCCATCAAAAAATATCTCGGGATGGCGCATGAATAATCGACGGACTGTGCCTCCGTCTGCGTAGTCCCAATACCGGCCATCCACAATCAAGGCTCGTGGATCAGCGACGCCGCGGCCGGCCATCCTGCGAGCGATGCCCTCTTTTTCGCGGTCGGACAGCTCGGCATACAAAGCCTCGGCAGATTGACCGTCTATAAGACCAGCCACAGAACGGCAGATATCGCTCAGAATACTGCCGGCGAGAGCGATGATTTCCTGTTCGTCAAGGCGAGTGTCGCCACAATACTCAGCACGAAAATCAGCGAGGACGCTTGCTGGCGTCGCATCTTGGCTATGCCCGCGAAGAAACTCGATCGTGCGATAGGTCAGATCGACCAGCAAAGCGTCGAGGGGAGTCATTGTCGAAGATCGAAAAACATCATGTGCTGTATCGACGAGATACGAATACGTACGTGTGGCGACGTTGTCCAGGCGAACCGCCCACGGCTGCCCCGCCGGCAATTGTGGATCAGTTCGATCGACAGAGAATGCCTCCACGTCAAACTCTGCGCGGTAGGTTGGATGAATGTATTTGCGGGTGAGTTCGAATATCGGCCGCCGCACGAAAACAGGCGTGGGCGCTGCCGGAGATCCTTCAAGAGGTTGTCCACCGCTCGGCAGGATGCCGCCATCGCCGCCGCTTGGACCTTCGGGACGGGAATCGTCCTCAAGAAAGCCTGGAGGAATCGCCGCACCGTCGCCGGAGCTAGACGTGTCGCCGAGAATTTTTGCATCCTGCTCCTCAACGAGCTGCCACCAACGTTCGTCCGTCAGATAGTCTGCGTCGGCGTTAGCAAATAAGCCAGCCATCTGTAGGGCGCGATCATTGTCCTGAACGACCATGATCCGAGACCACAGACCATTCTTGCCTTGAGGGCTAGTGCGGCGGAAGGCCTGGAAAAGCTTGTACAACGGACTCTGATTACCATCGAAACCCTTCTGGCGTGCGGTGTTGGGCCGCATTGGCCCCTCACCTCGGACAACCCGAACCATCTCATTCCACGCTGGATCATCGCGCTCAAAGCGATTTTTAGTATAGCTTACTTGGCAATGGTCAAGATGAATCTCGCCTATAAAGCGACCTCGGCTTCGCGGATCATCGATTGGATACTCGACATCTTGAGTTTCCCCATCGTTCCAGACGAAAAGGTCCTTACTCCCAATCTCAATTTTTCGACCGTTTCTGATGAAGTCGATACCGAAATCTGTTTTGTCCAAATATCGTTGGATGCCGACCCAGCCTTTGACCCTTCGTGGGGTCTCCACGATGGCGCAGTGCGCACTTCCGGTCGGGCATTGCTCTTGGTCGCTCGTCAACGTACGCATGCAGTGTCCGCAATATCGCCGAGGGGCGAGAGCGACATCAAATTGCTCCACCGCACTTACGGCGGTGCCATCAGGAAGCTCGATCGACCGGCTCGCATCCCATACGCAGGGTCTGAGCGGCATGACCCTCGCGCCGCCCAGCATCAATCGGATCGCGCCCGTTTCCGAATTGGACAAAAGCGCCGAGTACGTCTTGGCTAAATGTTTCTTAATAGTCGTGCGGTTGTTCGCTCGTGCCAAATAGGCGCGCTGCTCCGGCTTAAGACGTGTGACGACGATTTCCGTGCCCTGATCCTCATGATTAACTTTGGCTCGGGTCTGCCTCGGCACCTTGTAGTTCCCGGAGGATCGAAGCTCATCCAGATCGATGCGAACGCCAATCTGCTCTGGATCACCTCGCCGACTTGTCCAGACCTCCGTCACGATACCGAGCCGGGCAGTGGCTATATTGAAGCCCATGCCAAACAGTCCGAGCTTTGATAGCGAATCGTTACCCGACCAACCCGCTCGAAGAGCGTTCTCCAAAGTCTCTAAGGACATGCCAGGACCGTTGTCCTTCACAGATACTCGCGCGTTTTCGGTGTCGACGGTTGGTATGCTGACCGCGATCTCCGGTTGAACAATCTGCGCACCAGCCCTCGAAGCATCAATGAAGCCGTCGATAGAGTTGTCGATCAGCTCGGCCAAACAACGCCACTGCTCAAGATTGATTTCGCCGAGCATTTGCAGTACCCGAGGCGTGGGTGTGATATCCAATTCCTGTGTCATTGCACCACCTTTTCCCCGGCTCTGGACCGAATTTTATTCCTCGCTGTGCCTGACGGGTTTGACGCCAGAACTACCGCGATTAGTTGTTGTAAGTAATCAGAATTGATCTCGCACTCCCACACCTCAATGACGGTCCAACCTTCTGCTTCCAGCGTCGAGCGGTTTTTTCCATCCCGCAACCTGTTGCCCTCAAGTTTCGGGCGCCAGAAATCGAGTTTCGACTTAGGCATCCGAGCGAGCCTGCAATTGGGATCCGGATGCAGGTGCCAAAAGCATCCATGGACAAATAGAACTATCCTGCGACTTCGAAAGACGATGTCAGGCCTTCCGGCCAAATCCTTCGCGTGCAAACGATATCGCAATCCGGCCGCGTGAAGCGCTCTACGAACACTCATTTCCAGCTTCGTGTCGCGGCTCTTAATGCGGGCCATCTGCGCGCTTCGAACACTTTCGTCCTCATGTGTCATCCAATAACCATCCCATCAAGCAAGCGTAAGTGTTTTAACCTCCTCACTGACTTGAATTTATCCCTTGTCTCGATGGCGACCACCTCAGCCCTCAGAAGCCAACAGGCACATGCTTTAGATCCCAGCTCACAACGCCACAACGCGCCTTCGTACTATTCGCCTTGGGCCTCAATGAATTGCCCCGACAGACAAGCGGGAAGAACTCTTAGGTAAGTTTCCGCATCCTGCGCGATCTGATCCGCACTTTCCGGACGTTCCGCCAAGTTCATCGCCCAGCCACGTCCTGGATGCAACACATCCCAACGCGGCCGCATACCCGCATGCCGCCCCTTGCCGGGATTGTGATTACCGAAGCCGTCAATCAGCGAGTTCCAAATTGGCGTGAACCTGGCGATGATAAGTGACTCCCCAAGTGGGATCCAAATATCATCCACCACCAAAAAGCGGCAGTGAAAATCATTGATATCCAGATTCTCGGCCGCCTTGATGCTCTCTGCGTGCTCTTTGAGGCGCTGATGCAATACTTTTCCCGCAGTCAATCCCAAACTGCCCCCCATTCGCGCGCCGGCGGGAACCGCTTTGCCAACATAAATAGGAAGCATGAACTTACTGTCGCTATTTAGACGGGAAATTTGCTGATACGCTTGAAAGTCCCCTGTGTAATAGATAGCATAGATCCCTGCCCCGTCGAACACCGGCAGACTACCAAGCAGGTGCGTCTCCTTGGTCAACAGGGCCTCGGCTACGCTGGCACCAAGATTCTTTTTATCCAATGGATTAAATGGAATAACTTTACCCGTCACGCGCGCTTCCTTTTAATACTGTGTTCGATTTTGGCGAGCCGGGCCAATTCAGCCAATGCCAATTGCTCCGCGACGCTGGTCGCCACACGCTGCGCCAAAACCACTGGCACAGCATTTCCAAGTTGGCGCATGGTCTCGGTCCAGCTTCCATGAAAACGGAAACCATCTGGAAAGGTTTGGATGCGAGCGCTCTCACGGATGGTGAAGTAGCGAACGCTTCCATCCTTCCGCACCAACATGTTCTCCCCACCGGGAACGCCGTGGTCACCCGCCTTCAATGTTTTAGCCGGCAGATCCAAGGGACTTCCGGTATGTCCCGGATAGACACGTGCACCTGGCTGAAATACATGATTAGGAAAACGCGAGGCTCCACTGGCCTCAGGGTCTGGCAGACCTTGGATCGCGTCGCGTACCGTACGCCATGGGAGCGTCCTCGGTGGCTCCTCGACTCGAGCCAACCTAGCCACCCGTGTCGCCACCCTAGCTGGCATCTTCGGCTGCTCAACGCCGTGTCGCTTCCAATACGTTCCAGTAACCCACTGATCGTAAAGCAGCGCATCATGACTATGTGTCGGTGTGGGAAAAGACCACTCGATACCGAGATCATCGCGAAATCCAATGATAAACACGCGCTCACGCTTTTGCGGCACCCCATAATCGGCCGCGTTCACCAGCGTCGGGATCACGTTGTACGTCAGTCCCCTACCCTTGCGTTTACCTGAAGTCTTTTCTATCTGCAGGCGTGCCAAGTGATTGGCCCACTCTTCATCTTGACGCGGCGGCAATTCGGGAAACTCAAGCTGCAGTTGGATGTAGTAGAAATAGTTCGCGAAGGTCGAGCGCGTCAGGCCCTTAACGTTCTCCACGATGAAAGCTTTTGGCCTCAGACGTCGAATGACCTCGACCGTCGCTGGAAACATGTCACGATTGTCCTGATCCGCTTTATGCTTGCCGCCAATTGAAAACGGCTGACATGGAGGCCCTCCTGCTAACAGTTCGATATCCTGTGGGATCGAAGACCAGTCGAACGCCCGCACGTCCCCCTCATGCAGATTCCAACCCGCCAGAAGTGGATAACCACGTCTCTGGTTTTCTCTGACAGTGTCGCAGGCCCATTTATCCCACTCCACAACCGCTAAATGTTCAAAACCGGCGATCTCGCATCCCATGGCCAGCCCGCCGGCGCCAGCGAAAAGCTCAACCGATCTCATTGAATAACTCCATCTATACAATACTTAATTTTTATCCAGAAGTTTAACACTTGCCCCATGCCTTAGCCCCTCAACCCGGAAGAGGTGAAACGCTTACTTGAATACGACGTTTCAAAACATTCACCCCGAATAGTTGGCGCCTCAACCAATATCAGTTCCATCCCTACTGCCGAAAGAACCGCCATCAACTTGCGACTCCCGAATTCTGATGTATGGCCCCGTTCGAACCGAGACAATGACGCAGCGGTAACCCCACTCTGCGCGGCAACATCCAGCTGTTTTAAACCCAGTGCACGGCGTCTGGCAGCCACTTCAGAACCAATCTCTTGTAGTGTCCGCATACAACACCTTTTACTAGTAGAATATAAGACGCCATTATTGACGTATACATCAAGATTTACAAGCAAAGATTACGGCTCGGGCTTAGGAACTGAACGTGAACTCAATGGCTGTTCGGTGAGGCACGAAGGCTTGTGGTCGCACTAGCTTTCCTTGGCCTCCAACGACAACAATTCAGCCCCCTCGTCCGTCGCCCCTTAAATCCTCGATCCCTCGTCATGAGCGCCTCCAGCATGTACTGCAGAAGCCTCGCGGCATCGACCGTCTCACCATAGGCCTGCGCGTGCAGCACGGGCTAGCGGCTGAGATCGTCCTTGATGCCGGCCGGACAAGTGAAGAGCAACTTGACACTCTCGTCTTCCGGCAGTGGCTCCAGATGCCGGATGACACGACGTTTCCGAGCACCTTTTCAGCGAGGAACGTGGTCTTATTCCAAAGCGCGAACGGCACCAGCAATAAGCCGGCGAGCGTGGCCAGCTTGAACTCGATCAGCGTGACGAAGTGCGCCTAAGCGTCAAAGCCACTTGCCTGGTCCTCGGCATCAGCAAAACCTGCTCCCGCTATGAAGCTAAACTGAACGCCGAAAACGAGGTCATGTCCTCTTGATCCGACGCTTGCAAGGAAGCGCCTGAAATATGACGAGTTGGATGCACTTACGCAAGTGCTTTAGAATATATAGACTGGTTTAAGTTAGAATAAGAGCATTGGTCTAAAGCGAATTCCACCTTGTACAACCAAATCTTCTTCACCAACGTCCTGCGCGTGCTCGACGAACTGGGCATCTCCAAGAACGAATTGTCCGACCGTGCGGGCATGTCGGTGTCGTTCCTGTCCGACCTCACCAACGGCAAGGCCAACCCCTCGCTCAAGATCATGGAGTCGATCGCCAAGGCCCTCGACGTCGCGCTTCCTGCCCTGCTGGAAATTACCGACCTGGACCAGGAATCGCTGGACATGCTCGCCGGCGGCAAGGCGCCGAGCAGCCTGCCTCCCGGCTATGTGCGCATGGCAGCCGTGCTCACGGAATACCAGGCATTCCAGGTGCGCCAGTGGAATGATGCGAACCGCAAGCATATCGCTAGCGCCAAACCGGAAGACGGCTGACGCCAGTTAGCGCCCAAGGCGCAAAATGCGCCGGAAATCCATATCCTGCGTGAAATAGTCAAGCAATACGCGCACTAAACACCGAACTCATCAAGAAATTTGCCGATAGGGTTTGCGCTAGGTCTAATTCAGCCGATTTTTTACGATATATCCTTTGCATATGCGGCATGGCATAAATGCAACAAGGGTATACCGATCATGGCTGAAACCGACGACTTTTCCACGCTGAAGGACCGAGCCCGGCGCAAGCTGGAACGCGACATGGGTCCCCTTCTGATGGCCGCGCTGAACGATCCGCGCACGGTGGAAGTCATGCTCAATGCCGATGGCAGGCTGTGGCAGGAGCGGCTCGGCGAACGGATGCAGTGCATCGGCACCCTGCGCGCGGCGCAGGCCGAGGCCATCGTCAAGACCGTAGCGGGCTACCATGGCAAGGAAGTCACGCGCGGCAAGCCCCTGCTGGAAGGCGAACTGCCGCTCGATGGCTCCCGCTTCGCCGGCCAGCTGCCGCCCGTCGTCCCCTCGCCCACCTTTGCCATCCGCAAGAAGGCCGTGGCAATCTACACGCTGGACGAGTATGCCGCTGCCGGCACCATGACAGCACACCACCGCAGCATCCTGCGGCAGGCGGTGGCCGGCCACCGCAACATCCTCGTTACGGGCGGCACCGGCTCTGGCAAGACCACACTGGTCAACGCCATCATCAACGAAATGGTGGCCTGCGATCCCTGCGAACGCGTCTTCATCATCGAAGACACGGGAGAAATCCAGTGCGCCGCCGAGAACTTCATGCAGTACCACACCTCCTTCGACGTCTCCATGACAGCCCTGCTGAAAGCCGCGCTGCGCATGCGCCCTGACCGCATCCTGGTCGGCGAGGTACGCGGCCCCGAGGCACTGGACCTGCTCGACGCTTGGAATACGGGCCACGAGGGCGGCGCCGCCACCCTGCACGCGAACAATCCGGCGGCAGGCCTGGTGCGCCTCAAGTCCCTCATTACCCGCAACGCATCGGCCCCGGCCGACATTGAGCCACTCATCGGCGAGGTGGTCCACATGGTCGTGCATATCGCCCGTACCCCCGCTGGCCGCCGCGTCCAGGAAATCCTCGAGGTTTCCGGCTACGCGGAAGGCCGCTATCTTACCCACCTACTCTGAGGAGTTCCCGATGCCTACATTCCCGCCTGGCCCGCCGGGCCACATGCACGCCAAGGCGCAGTTCTGGCTGTGCGCTGCCGTCATTATCTTGCTGTTCCTGTCCTTGCCGCACCAGGCCCACGCCGCCGCAGGCACAGGTGGCTCGCTGCCCTATGAGAGCTGGCTGGAAAACCTGCGCAATTCCGTCACCGGCCCAGTGGCGTTCGCGCTGTCCATCATCGGCATCGTCATCGCCGGCGGCGTGCTCATTTTCGGCGGCGACCTGAATGGCTTCTTCCGTACCCTGATCTTCATCGTGCTGGTGATGGCGCTGCTGGTGGGTGCGCAAAACGTGATGAGCACCTTCTTCGGGCGCGGCGCAGAAATCGCGGCGGCAGGCGAGGCGCTGTGCGGCGGCATCCGCCATGCCATTCTTTGCACCGGCACGCGGATGGCATAGCCATGGCCCTGCGCGCCATCCCCATCCGCCGGGCAGGCAACCGGCATAACCTGTTCATGGGTGGAGACCGGGAACTCGTCATGTTTTCCGGCCTCCTGGCCTTCGCGCTCATTTTCAGCGCGCAGGAGCTGCGGGCATCGGTGGTGGGGCTGCTGCTGTGGACGGGCGCCCTCTTCGCCTGCCGGCTGATGGCGGCACACGATCCGCGGCTGCGCCAGGTGTATCTGCGTCACCGCCGCTACCGGCGCTACTATGCCGCGCGCAGCACTCCCTTCCGCGTCAATACGGGCAGCCAGGGGAGGCAGTACAAATGATCGAGACGATTTCCATCGCCATGGCGGCGTGCGGCTGCCTGATGCTGTCCATCCTGTACGCGCGCATCCGCGCGGCAGGCGCCGGCATGCGGCTGAAAAAGCACCGCTCGCGCGATGCAGGGCTGGCAGACCTGCTGAACTATGCCGCCATGGTCGACGATGGCATCATCGTCGGCAAGAACGGCGCCTTCATGGCGGCCTGGATCTACCGGGGCGGGGACAACGCCAGCAGCACGGAAGAACAGCGCGAACTGGTCTCCTTCCGCATCAACCAGGCCCTGTCTGGACTGGGCAGCGGCTGGATGATCCACGTCGACGCGGTGCGGCGGCCCGCGCCCGGCTATGCGCCTGCGGGCCTGTCCCACTTCCCGGACCCGGTTTCCGCCGCCATCGACGAGGAGCGCCGCCGCCTGTTCGAAGGCATGGGGACCATGTATGAAGGCTACTTCGTGCTAAGCGCCACCTATCTGCCGCCGCTGCTGGCACAGAGCAGGTTCGTCGAGCTGATGTTCGACGATGAGGCGGCAGCGCCCGGCCACAGGGCGCGCACGCAGGGCCTGATCGATTTCTTCAGGCGCGAATGCACCAGCATCGAATCGCGCCTGTCGTCGGCCGTGGCGCTGGAGCGCCTGCGCGGCACGCAGGTCGTTGGCGAGGATGGCGGCAGCACTACCCATGACGCGCTGCTGCGCTGGCTGCAGTTCTGCGTCACGGGCCTTAACCATCCGGTCATCCTGCCCCGCAATCCCATGTACCTGGATGCCGTCATCGGTGGCCAGGAACTGTTCGGTGGCGTGGTTCCCCGAATCGGCCGCAAGTTCATCCAGGCGGTCGCCATCGAGGGCTTCCCGCTGGAGTCCACGCCCGGCATCCTCACCGCGCTGGGCGAGCTGGCATGCGAGTACCGCTGGTCCTCGCGCTTCATCTTCATGGATGCCCACGAAGCAGTCCGGCACCTGGAAAAGTTCCGCAAGAAGTGGCGGCAGAAGATACGCGGCTTCTTCGACCAGGTATTCAACACCAGCACCGGCCCCGTGGACCAGGATGCGCTGTCGATGGTAGCCGATGCGGAGGCGGCCATCGCAGAGGTCAACAGCGGCCTGGTGGCGCAGGGCTACTACACCAGCGTGGTAATCCTGATGGACGAGGACCGGGACAAGCTCGACGCAGCCGCGCGCCAGGTCGAGAAAGCCATCAACCGCACCGGCTTCGCGGCGAGGGTGGAATCTGTCAATACCATGGACGCCTACCTGGGCAGCCTGCCCGGGCACGGCGTGGAAAACGTGCGGCGCCCGCTGATCAACACCATGAACCTGGCCGACCTGCTCCCCACGAGCACCATCTGGACAGGACTGGACAAGGCGCCCTGTCCCCTGTATCCGCCGCTGGCGCCCGCCCTGATGCACTGCGTGACGCACGGCGACACGCCATTCCGCCTGAACCTGCATGTGCGCGACTTGGGCCACGCGCTGATGTTCGGTCCCACGCGCAGCGGGAAATCGGCGCACCTAGGCCTGATCGCCACGCAGCTGCGCCGCTACCAGGGCATGTCGGTGTATGTGTTCGACAAGGGCATGGCCATGTATCCGCTGGCCAGGGCCATGGGCGGCAGCCATTACACGGTGGCGGGCGACGGCGACAGCCTCGCCTTCTGCCCGCTGCAATTCCTCGCCACGCGCAGCGACCGCGCCTGGGCCATGGAATGGATCGACACCATCCTGGCCCTGAACAATGTCGACACCACGCCCGCACAGCGCAACGAAATCGGCAACGCCATCATGAGCATGCATGCCAGCGGCGCGAAGACCGTATCCGAATTCGCGCTGACGATCCAGGATGAAGCCGTGCGCCAGGCCATACGCCCCTACACGGTCGACGGCAGCATGGGGCACCTGCTCGACGCCGAGGAAGATGGCCTGTTGCTATCCGACTTCACCGTCTTCGAAATCGAGGAACTGATGGGCATGGGCGAAAAATATGCGCTCCCCACCCTGCTGTACCTGTTCCGCCGCATCGAGCGCAGCCTGCGGGGCCAGCCCGCCGCCATCATCCTCGACGAGGCATGGCTCGCTCTGGGCCACCCGGCGTTCCGCTCCCGCATCCGGGTCTGGCTAAAGGTGCTGGCCAAGGCCAACTGCCTGGTGCTGATGGCCACGCAAAGCCTGTCCGACGCGGCCAGCTCGGGCATCCTCGACGTCATGGTGGAATCGACGGCCACCAAGATTTTCCTGCCCAACGTGTATGCGCGCGACGAGGACACGGCGGCGTTGTACCGCCGCATGGGCCTGAACGCGCGCCAGATCGACATCCTCGCCACGGCCATCCCGAAGCGCCAGTACTACTATGTCTCTGAGCACGGACGCCGCCTGTACGACCTGGCGCTCGGGCCGCTGGCCATGGCCTTCGTCGGCGCCACGGACAAGGAGTCGGTGGCGGCCGTCAAGGCTCTGGAGGCCAGGCACGGCGCTGCGTGGACCGGCGCTTGGCTGGCCAGCCGGGGCCTGAACCTGGACGACTATGGAGGCGCAGCATGAACCTTGCCCGCATATTCAGATCGCTGCGCACAGCCGGAAGCCGCAAGGCACCCGCACAGGACGGATTCCTTGACGGCGGCCGGCGCAGCGGCGAAAGCGACAATCCCTACCTTTCCGCGCGCCGCACCTGGAACGACCACGCGGCCCAGGCCGCGTCCTCGCGCCAGGCCTGGCAGCTGCTGGCCGTGCTGTCACTGCTGGTCGCCCTCGCTGCCGTCGGCGGCATGGTCCATGTCGCCAGCCAGTCCCGTTTCGTGCCCTATGTGGTCGAGGTCGACAAGCTGGGCCAGCCCGTGGCAGTGGCCCCGGCGCAGCAGGCAGCGGCAGCCGACCAGCGCGTGGTGCGCGCCGCCGTCGCCTCTTTCGTGGGCGACGCGCGCCTGGTCACGCCGGACATCGCGCTGCAGCGCAAGGCCGTCTACCGCCTGTATTCGATGCTGGCGGCCAATGACCCGGCCACGGCCAAGGCAAACGAATGGCTGAACGGTACCGATGAAAGCAGCCCGCTCAAGCGGGCCGCCAGGGAAACCGTCAGCACCGAGATCATTTCCGCCCTGCCGCAAACGGCCGATACCTGGCAGGTGGACTGGACGGAAACGGTGCGCGACCGCCAGGGCGTATTGAAGGCGCCGCCATTCCGCATGCGCGCGCTGCTCACCGTGTACGCCGTGGCCGCCACGCCCCAGACCACGGAAGAACAGCTGCGCAACAACCCGCTGGGCATCTATGTCCGCGATTTTTCTTGGGCAAAACAGCTCTGAGGAGGCCAGCCATGCAACCCATCCCCTTTCTGCTGATGCTGGCACTCGCCGCCGTCCAGGCTGCGGCCCAGGCCGCGCCAGACGGCAAGAGCGTCGCCGACAGCTATTTCTCCGGCAAGGATCTGGTACTGACCAGGCAGGAAAAAGATGCGATCGCCATCGCGCAGCGCTGGCGCACCGGCAGCGGCACTGGCATGCAGCCCGTCCCGGGGGAAGACGGCGCAATCCGCTTCCTGTTTGGTGCGCAGCAGCCCGGCATCGTGTGCGCCGTGCTGCAGGTATGCGATATCGAGCTGCAGGCGGGGGAACAGGTCAATTCCATCCACCTCGGCGACACGGCGCGGTGGACCGTGGAACCGGCCATCACGGGCAGCGGCCCCGCAGAAGTCCAGCACCTCATCATCAAGCCTCTCGACGTGGGGCTGGAAACCTCGCTGATCGTCACCACCAGCAGGCGTACCTACCACTTCCGCCTGCGCTCGCACCGCAGCGAGTTCATGCCGCGCATCGCCTTCACCTATGTAGAAGACGCGGCCGCCAAGTGGGACGCCATCAAGACTCGCGATACCAGGGAAAAGCAGGAACGCACCATCGCGCAGACCGGCGAGTACCTTGGCGACCTCAGTTTTGCGTATGCCGTGACGGGGTCCGCCCCCTGGAAGCCCGTGCGCGTGTACAACAACGGTAGCAAGACCATCATCCAGATGCCGCAGGCGATGGCGCAGACGGAGGCACCCACCCTGCTGGTGGTACGCAGGGACGGCGGCCTGTTCAGCGAAGATGAAACGGCCATGGTGAACTACCGCCTGCAGGGCGACCGCTACATCGTCGACACGGTCTTCGATAAGGCCATCCTGATAGCCGGCGCCGGCCGCACGCAGGACAAGATCACCATCACGCGGGAGAAATAGCATGCACGCCCTGATGCTCGCACGCCTGATTTTTACACACCTCCTGCTGGCCTGCCTTGCAGGCTGCGCCGCAAACCGCATGGTTGACGCGCCCGCCTACGGCAACCTGCTGGCCGCGCCGGTGCCAGCGCAGGAAAACGGCATCGCCGCTGATGCTGCCATGCGGCTTATCGCCAGTTATCCGCCTGCCCGCACGCGCTTTGCGCTGCAGCATGCGGCGCAGGACGGCTTCGGCAGGGAACTGCTGGAACGGCTGCGGTCGCAGGGCTACGCCATCGGAGAATTCAGCAGCCAGACGCCGGAAGCCGCACGGCCGCTGCCATCGGCTGCCAGCGCCATCGCGCTGCGCTACGTGCTGGACATGGCTGCAGAGCCGAACCTGGTCCGCCTGACCCTGTATGCGGGAAGCGAGTCGCTGACGCGCGCCTACCTGCTGCAAGGCGGCGCGGCGCGCCCGGCCAGCGCGTGGATACGCAGGGAGACTGCGCCATGAGCGGCGATGAAGATATGTCGCCGGACGCATCTCCCGGCAGCGTCCGCAGGAAATCCGGTGTGCGCAGGGTCAACAACCTGCCCGTCTACCTGGTTGGCGGCGCCATGGGCATCTTCCTTCTGGTGATGGCCCTGGTAGCCTGGGACCGCTCGGCGCAGCAAAACCGCCCGGCGGACCAACTGGAAGCCAAGGCAGGCAGCACCAGCATGTTCGCCAGCGAGATTGCGGGCAGCGAAAAGGACGGTTTCGTCGCGCCAGCAAAGGCAGCGGCCCCGCCAATGCCAGAGGTCCCCCCGCCCGGCGCCATCATCGTGGCGCGCCCCGATGACCTCGAAGCACCACCGCGACCGCCCGGCGGCGCGCAGCCGCTGGAAGAGCAGCGCGGCATGGAGGAACGCGAGCGTAGCCGCATGGACAAGCTGCGCCAGCTCGACGAAGCAGTCCGCTCGCGCACCACGGTGCAGGCAGCAGCACCGCGCAGCGCCGGTTCCGCGCCTGGCGGCATCCCGCTCAGCAAAGAGGAAGCCCTCACCCAGATGGCGGCCCTGCAGCAGCAGGCCGATGCGCAGGGCCGCGACAACCCTGCCGCCGCATACCTGGCCCGGCTGCAGCAGCTGCAGGCGGCAAGCCTGGGAGACAGTGCAGCCAGGCCCGTGTCGCCTGTCGAACCGGCGGCGGGTGGCAAGGACTACCGCCAGTTCGACGTCCAAGGCCAGGGCGACCGCTGGCGTCTCGACTCCCGTGAGCAAACGCCCCGCTCGCCGTATGAGCTGCGCGCCGGCTTTATCGTCCCGGCAGTCCTCATTTCCGGCGTCAATTCCGACCTGCCGGGCCAGATCGTCGCCCAGGTCAGCCAGGACGTGTTCGACACCGCGACAGGAAAATGGCGGTTGATCCCGCAGGGTTCGCGCCTCGTGGGCCAGTACTCGAGCGACATTGCCTACGGACAGTCGCGCGTGCTGGTCGCGTGGCAGCGCATCGTCTTCCCCGATGGCAAGGCTATGGACATCGGCAGCATGCCCGGCGCGGACAGCGCAGGCTATGCGGGCTTTCGCGACCAGGTCAACAACCACTACTTCCGCCTTTTCTCCTCGGCCTTCCTGATGTCAGGCATCACGGCGGGCATCGCCATGAGCCAGCCGCAGACACTGAGCCTGGGCACGCGCCAGAGCGCCAGCAGCGCCATGAGCGAGGCGCTGGGGCAGCAGCTTGGGCAGGTGACGGCCCAGCTGATCGCCCGGAACATGAACATCGCACCGACGCTGGAAATCCGGCCCGGCTACCGCTTCAACGTGATCGTCACCAAGGACCTGACCTTTTCCCGCCCCTACAAGGCATTCGACTACTGACGGCAAGGAGCAGCAATCATGGACAAATCTTTAGCGGCTAAAATCATGGCGGGCATGGTGCTCTGCATTCCGATTGCCGTGCAGCCGGCCCGTGCGGGGCTGCCGGTCATCGATGCCAGCAACCTGTCGCAGAACAGCGTGAGCGCCCTGGAAAACGTGGCGCATACGCTCAAGCAGATCCAGCAGTACCGCACGCAGCTGCAGCAGTACCAGAACATGCTGCAAAATACCGCCGCGCCGCCCGCCTTTATCTGGGACCAGGCCAGCCAGACGATGAACCTGCTGCGGCGCGAAATCGATACCCTCGGCTACTACAAGAACAGCCTGGGCAGCATTGACGCCTATCTGCGCAAGTACCGCAGCGCCAGCGACTACCGCGGATCGCCTTGCTTCTCGGTGCGCGGCTGCACGCAAGCCGAGTGGAATGCGATGAGCGACGCCCAGCGCCTCGGCTCGGATGCACAGAAGCGCTCGACCGACGCCCTCTTCCGGGGACTCGACCGCCAGCAGGACGCCATGGAGGCGGACGCGCGCCAGTTGATGAAACTGCAGGCGGCGGCGCAAGGCGCCAGCGGCCAGATGCAGGCCATCGGCTACGCCAACCAGCTGGCCAGCCAGCAAGCCACGCAGCTGCTGCAGATACGCGGCCTGTTGATTTCCCAGCAAAATGTCATCGCCACGCGCTACCAGAGCCTGGCCGACCGCGAGGCGATGCAGCGCGCCTCCGACGAAGTAGTGCTCAGCAACACCTATCGTCCCAGCCCCGCGCGCGGCTGGTAGGGAGGCAGCCATGCGACAGTCAATCATTCTGTTCGCCGTGTTGGTCCAGCTGGCGGCGTGCACGCCTGGCGATCCTGCAGACGCCCTGCCGCCCGTGACAGCAGAGAACTGCGAGCCGGCGGCGATTGCGAAGATCAAGGACCGGAAGGAGCGCAACCAGTTCGAAGACCTATGCGTGCGGCGCTACAGTTTCCGCCCCAGTCCGCCACGTGGTTGGTGAGGTGCATGATGAAAACTGCCGGCGCCACCAGAGCACCCGCATCCCCGGCCTTGTTACGGGGGCTTCTCATAATATGCCTGGTACTCGTTCCCCTCGCCGCACGGGCCGAAATCGACAGTACAGGCGTGCTGGATAACGTCCTGGCACGCTACTCTGCGATTGCCGCCACTTGGTCGGCGACAATCACGACCCACGCCACACGCCTGTTCTGGACCCTGGCCACCATCAGCATGGTGTGGACATTCGGCATGATGGCCCTGCGCAAGGCAGATATTAGCGAGTTCTTCGCCGAATTCGCCCGCTTCACCATTTTCACCGGCTTCTACTGGTGGCTGCTGCGTAATGGACCTGCCTTTGCAACTTCCATCATGGATTCAATGCGCGTGATCGCAGCAAACGCAAATGGTTCCAGCACCATCCTTTCCCCGTCCGGAATCGTCGATATCGGCTTTGATATTTTTGCCATGGTACTTTCAAAGTCAACCGTCTGGTCGCCGTTCAGCAGCGCAGTTGGCGTGGCTATCAGCCTGATTACCCTGATTGTTCTGGCGCTAATCGGCGTGAACATGCTGCTACTCCTGATCAGCGGCTGGATACTGGCGTATGCAGGCATCTTCTTTCTCGGCTTTGGCGGTTCACGCTGGACCTCGGACATGGCCATCAACTATTACAAAACGGTACTTAGCATCGGAGCACAGCTTTTCACCATGGTGCTACTCGTCGGCATCGGAAAATCGTTCATGGATGAGTTCTACACCAATATCAGTGCCGCATATAAGATGAAAGAACTTGCCGTCATTATGGTCGTCGCGATCATTCTGCTCGCACTGGTCAACAAAGTCCCCTCACTAATAGGCGGTCTGGCAATGGGCGGTGGCACCGGCGCGCTTGGCAGCGGCTTCGGTGCAGGAACGGCACTGGGTGCAGCCGCCATGGCCGCGACCGCCGCAGCAACCGCCGGTACCGCGGCTGTCGCAGGTACAGCGAACATCGCTGGCGGGGTTCAGGCGTTGATGGCGGCCGTCTCCAAGGCAAATGCTGCAGAAAGCGCAGGAAGCGGTACCCGCGACTTCATGGCCTCGGCCGGAGAAGGCGGCGGTGGAACAGGAGCCGATCCAGGCACCGGCAGCGGCGCGCTCGCCGCAGCCATGGGCGACACTGCGCAGGCGACAAGCAGCAGCGCGGACGCTGGAAGTGGTAGCGCAGAAACACAGCCAACAGGCAGCGCGTCACAGCAAGCGCAGCCTCCCGTCGCGCCGTCCAATCAGCAGGCGATGAGCTCGCAGCCAGTTGTACCATGACTCCTGATCGCCGTCGTCGAAAAGCGGCAGGTCAGGATGGCTGCGCGCGCCGCCTGCATGCATAACCAGCGGCGCGGCCTTGATCGGCAAGACATTCATTTCTGGATCTCCGTTCCATCGTTTAGGGTCCTTCGACCGTCAGCATGGGGCGCAAAGCCGCCTACAGTCACTGCGGTCCGGATCTGGCCAGCCGGCGCCGCAGCGGTTCCCGCGCAAGAGACAAGGCATCCTGATTGGCATTGGCCAGCCTGCTTTCAATTTCGGACTGCACGGCCGGACGCACCTGCCGGTCCAGCCCTTCCATGCCCAGCCGGCTCTTGCTGGCCAGGTCATTGAAGTCGGTGTATCCCTTCGGATCGGCCGCCTGCTCGCCCGGGGCAAAGATGGGCAGCAGCACGCGGCCGCCAGTCAGGCGGGCAGCTTCCTGCGCCTTGGCCTTGCCGGGGTTGATGCCCTGCGTTGCTTCCAGGTGCTGGTCGTTGTCCCCGGCGATGATCACCGGCTTGCCCGGGAAACGGCCGTGTAGCGCCTTCGCCACCAGTGGCAGGTTGCCGGAGTCAAAAGCGGCTACCGTGGCGAAGCCGACCGACTTTGACAGGCTGGCGGCGGTTGCGTAGCCTTCCGCGATGACCAGCGCAGGCGCCCGCGCCAGCGCCTCCAGGCCGCCGACGGCGTGGAAGCAGCCGGTCTTGCGGCTGTCGCGCGCAAAGCGCTTGCTGCCATCCTCGCCGATGTACTGCATGCTCCATTGCTTGCCATCGGCGTCGGTGGCCGGAATGTAGCTGGTCTTGCCTGCCTTGTCGGTAAAAATGCCCGGGGTAGGCCGCAGCCCCTTCGACACCAGGTACGGCGTCGGTTCCGCCATCGGCAGCAGGCTGGCCATCTGCCGCACGACGCGGCTCGCCGCTGCCTCCTGCAGCTGCGCCTGGGCGGCCTGCCGTTCCTGCAGCCTGGTAGCCGCTTCGGCCTGCAGCCGAGCCTTCTGTTCCGGGTCCAGCGCGTAACCCTTGTACTTCCAGTCCATCGCCTCGCCCGTCTTGTTGTTCTTGATATGGCCTGCCGGATGACCATCGAGGTGGGCGACATAAAAGCCGGAACCGGAATGCTCGCTGTGCTTTTCCCCTTCCACGGTAATACGGTGCTTTTGTCCATCCATCACGGGGTGCTCGCCGCTCACCACGCAGCGCAGGCTGCGCAGCGCGTCGGCAAACTCCTCCTGCGCCGTCATGGCGGGCCCCTGCTGCGGACCTGCCTTGCCGGGCATCCAGCGCGCCAGCCGCGCCATATTCGCCTTCGCTCCCGCATACCAGGACTTGGCCACCTTGTCCCATGCCGCGCCCGCCGCCTTGGCAAGCTTGCGTTCACCGTATGGCACGGCCAGGTACTGGCGCGGCTGGCGCGGTGTGGCTGGCGCGCCCTCACGCGGCTCCTGTCCGCCAGCCCCCTCGGCTGCGGGTTGCCGGTACCACTTCCCGAACACGGCGGGATCGGCCCCAGGCGGTACCATCCACGATTGCGCCGCCCTGTCCCAGCGCGCACCCAGGGCCTTGGCTTCTTCCTTTTCCCTGAACGGCACGGCAAGCAGCACACTTGCGCTAGCTGCGGCATGGCCGCTGCCCTGTTCAAGCTGCGCCACCCGGCGCTGCAGGTCCGCGCTGCCGGTGACGGCGGCCAGTTCCGCGCTTTTGCGCGCTTCGCGGGCCGCAACCAGGTCTTCCGCGGCGCTGGCAGGATCGCGCCGCACGCGTTCTTCGTGCAGGCGGGCCAGCTTCACGGCCTTCTCGCGTTCATCCGTTTCGGAGTGCGCGTCGATCAGCGCCAGCCTGCCCGCCAGCTGCGCCGCTTCGCGCTGGGTACCGCGATCGGCCAGCCACTGGTGGCGGCCATCGCCCTGCTGCGCGTAGACGCTCCAGAATTCCGGCCTGAGGCCAAGCTGATCGGCCGATGCTTCCTGCTGCACTCCATCCACCTCGCCAGTGGCCATGCCCTGCACCATCACGCGGCCATTCCAGTCGTGCGGCAAGGTAAAGCCCAGATGCCGCATGGCGGCTGCGTCCAGAGCGGCACCGGCCTCGCTGCCGCCACCGCGCAGTACCTGCAGCCGCGCCAGGGCCACCTCGCTGTCGCCCGCATTTCCCATATCGACCTTCACGATAGCCTCCCCTTCCTCCTGTTCCGCGCGCTTCTCTACCTTGGCGGCGTCGAACCCCTGCCAGTGCTGTTCCTGGGCCTCTGCCACGGCCTGCGCCACTTCCGGCGATGCAAAGCGCTCGCATGCGAAATCGCCGTCTGGCCCCCACACGACGCCAGCGAGTTCCCGCCCGTCCGGCGCCTCCATGCTGCGGTTGGCGGCCTGCGACTTCCCCACGTAGCAGCGTGCCGCTTCGTTCAGCGTGGCGAAGGACTGCGAAAACAGATCCTTGCCACCCACCCGTTCGCGGACTATGAAGGGCGCGGCATCTGCTGCAACAGGCGCCTGCTGCTGCGACGCAGCCTGCCCCAGCATTTGCACCTGTTCCAGTCCCAGCACATAGGCCTGGATCTTCTCGGCCCCGGACGCGGCGCGGAAAATCTCCAGGGGATCGGACTGCAGCGCGCGTATCCATGATCCGACATAGGCCGCGTGCTGGCCGGGATCGTGGCCGATGCCCAGCTCGTCGCCCAGCAGCATGCTGGCGATTTCCGCGCGCAGCTCTTCCCGCGCATATTCCTCGCTGCCGAAGGGATGGCCAAGGTCGCGGCCCAGCCGGCTGGCATGCCCGGTCCAGTGCCCCAGTTCATGCAGCGCCGTCGCATAGTAATTGTCCGCCTTGGGGAACTGCTCCTTGCGCGGCAGGTGGATGGTGTCGGTGGACGGCCGGTAGAACGCGCTGTCGCGGCCCTCGCGCCCGCCATGCTCGATGCTGGCGCCCGATGCCTGCAATATCCGCTCCGCCCGTTCGGCCGGCGCCCAGGCAGCAGGTGGCTGCGGCGCCAGCGGCGCCAGGCCGTCGATCTGCGACGCGTTGAAGACCGTGGAAAAAAACATCTGCGGCCTCTCCAGCCTGACGGACTGCCGCGCCTGGCGGCCGTCGCTGCCCAGTACCGGCTTGCCGTCGGCATCCGTCTGTCCCTGCTCCTCGCTGAATTTCCAGTATTGGATGGGCGTACCCTTCTCGCCTTGGCGCACCTGTGCACCGGCGGAAGCAGCCTGCTTGTAGGTCATCCAGCGCTGGTCTTCATGGCCTTCGCTCATCAGGTGCAGGGCATTGATGCCCTTGTAGCGCTTTCCCGTGGTGGGATTGAATGGCAGGAATGCTCCCGGCTCTCCTGGCTGCCACGGCTTCTGCCAGGGCGCCGTGCCTTCCCTGAGCTGCGCCACCAGCTTCTCGGCGATCGTTTCAATCAGTGACTTGGGCAGGTCGTTCATGGTTCGTGCTCCCTGTCAGGGGCAGCGGCGCGCTGGCAGCGGCCAGGTCGATGACGCCTGCCGCCGCATCGTGTTCATCCACGGCATCCTCGGCAAAGGAGCCGGCCTGTTCGGCTTCATCCGGCGCGAACTCGGCCCGGCTGCCAGGTATGGCGGCGTCGCCCAGCTTCTCGCGCAGGATGGCAGCCATGGCCTGTTCTTCGGCCATCGCGCCACCAGCCTGCCTGTCTCGTGCATTCTCATTCTTCATCGGTTTCCTCCTCATCTACGCGGTTGAAAATGGGACGCGCTACCAGGTCAGCACCGGGACGATCACCGTGCGGACCTGCATGCGCTGAACGGGGCCGAAGTAGCGCGCGTCGAAAGACCGGGGATTGGCGTCCGCCATCAGCAGCAGCTGGAATTCGCTGAGGATGTAGCGGTCGGCCTGGAAGCGCGCCATGGGACGGCCATTGCCGTCAGCGGCCAGCGGAGCGCTGTGCGCCAGCAGGCGCCCGTTGACGCGCACGCCGTCCGGCGCCACGCTGACCGCGTCATTGCCCGTGCCAAGCACTTTCTTCATCATGTAGCCATAGCCGCCGGGACAGAAACCCGCGCCGATGTAGCCGCGCCGGCGCGCCTCCTCGAACACCCCCAGCTGGGGCGGACAGAACATCACGTAGCGCCCGGGCGCCACCGGGGCCGAACTGGTCCAGTACAAGCCGCGCGGAATGCTATGGCTGCTGTTGATGCGCGCGCCAGCCAGGTGGGCTGCCACGCCCAGCACCAGCAGCGCGGCGCCCAGCGAGGCGCTCCAGGCGCCGAGTTTCACGCATGTCCGGTTCATAGCCGTATGCCCTCCCCGTCCGCAGGCCGGTGCGCGTGGTGCAGCTTGTCGCTTTTCGTGGGCGCGGGGATGGCGGCGCGCGCCTGGAAGACCGCATCCTGGAAGTACAGCGGCTGGCGGCCGTAGATCGCCGGATAGCCTGCCACGTAGACGACCATGTCGCCGGCCTTCTCGATGTCGCCACTGGCCGACTTGACGGGGCCGGGCATGCGCAGGCACTCGTCCGGCGTGAGCAGCGGGCGCTGCGTCTCCTGGATGGTGCGCGACACCTGCGCCAGCAAGGCGCTGGTGCGGCGCCCGCTGGTCGTAACCTGTTCCTTCGCCACCGTGGTCTGGCCCGTCAGCTTGGACAGGTGCTCGGCCGTCTCAAGCCGGTTCGGCGGATAGGCATTCTGGATATGGCAGCTCGAGGTGATGCTTTCATCGGGACCATAGCCCGTTTCGCGGCTCTTGAGCTGGTTGATGTCCTGGCAGATCAGGTAGCACTTGATGCCGTAGCCCGCCAGGAAGCCCAGGGACTCCTGCATGATGTCCAGCTTGCCCAGGCTGGGAAACTCGTCGAGCATCATCAGGAGGCGGTGCCGGTAGCGCGCCACGGGACGCCCGTTCTCGAAGCTGACGCGGTCGGCCAGCTGGCGCACGATCATGTTGACCAGCACGCGCACCAGCGGGCGCAGGCGCGCCTTGTCCGTTGGCTGCGTGACGATATAAAGGCTCACCGGGCTGTCGTGGTGCATCAGGTCGCGGATGCGGAATTCCGAGCGACTCACATTGCGCGCGACGATCGGGTCGCGGTACAGCGACAGATAGGACTTGGCCGTCGACAGCACGGAACCGGCTTCCTCCTCGGGCCGGTCGAGCATGTCGCGCGCGGCCGAACCCACCACCGGATGATTGCGTCCATCGGCATGGCTGTAGGTGATCATTTCCATCCACAGCTCGCCGATGCCGCGGTTCGGGTCCGCCATCATGCCGTCGACCACGGACAGGGTGGCCGTCGTGCCTTCGGCGCGCGCCTTGTACAGCGCATGCAGGATCACGCCCACGATCAGCGCCTGGCTGGTCTTTTGCCAGTGGGTTTCGAGCCCCTTGCCGTCCGGGTCGACGATCAGGGTGGCGAGATTCTGCACGTCGCCCACCTCGTGCTCCGTATCGAGACGGATCTCGTCGAGCGCATTCCAGCACACGCTGCCCTTGGCGGCGGCCGGCTCGAAGTACAGCACCCTGTTCGCCGCATGCTTCTGGCGCCAGCCGGAGGTCAGCGCCCACAGCTCGCTTTTCAGGTCCGTGATGACGGCGCTGTGCGGCCACGCGAGCAGGGTCGGCACCACCAGGCCGACACCCTTGCCGGAGCGGGTAGGCGCGTACGTCAGCACGTGTTCCGGCCCGTCGTGGCGCAGGTAGTGCTGCCTGCCCGCCCGATCCAGCCAGGCCCCCACGTACACGCCGGCGCTGGCCGGCTGCGCCCTTCCTGCCAGCAGTTGCCACAGCGAGCGTGTCGCGGGCAGCAGGCCGGCGGCGCGGATGTCCGTGATGTTCGCCCAGCGCGCCGAGCCGTGCAGGTACTCGCTGGCACGGGCCGAATTCACCGAGATCATCCGGGCTACCAGCAGCCCGATCAGTCCGACGCCCGCGACGCTGATACCCACGCTGCCCGCCTGCATCAGCGCATCCGGATACTGGCCGCGCCACCTGGCAGCCCAGCCAACGATGGCCCATGGCGGATACACCTGGCTGGCATGCCAGCCCAGCGCGCTCTGGTAGTGGAAGGCGTGGGCAAAGAACTGGGTGGCCGCCTGGAAACCGCCAACGAGGGTGAGCGCGGCCAGCGCGGGGATGGCCTTGCGGGCACCCCGCCGCGCGCTGCGCACCTGGGGGCCGACTGCATTATTGAACCTGTCTTTCATCTGGTCCGTCCTTTCGTCTTGATGACGCCGTCAAGCGTCACGGTGACGGCATCACCGGGGGCCAGCTGGCGCAAGCGCCTTGCTGCTGCGCCGCTCACCGGCAGGACCATCGTTGCCGCGCCCCGCTCCAGCAGCGCCAGCACCTGGCCGCCCGCCTCGCGCAGCCCGGCAAAGACAGCTGGCCCCTTGACACAATCATATCGTTCAAATTTCGGTATATCGGACAATCGCGGCCTTGTTTGTTCCTGCTCAAGGAGGAAGGCATCCACTGCCGCCGAGCCGGTATCCCGCTTGTCCGCTACGCCTCCCCGCCCAGGAACATGCCGTCGCACGCGCTGATCTGCTGCGGCTCCTTGCTGCTCCATGTGACCAGGTACATCACGCGGCAATAGCACTTCAGTTCCACTGCCGATGCGAACCATACCGAGTTGGGACAGCTTTCGCAGACGGTGCCTGGCTGCGGGCGGCGGATGGCCTCCAACGCCGCCAGGGTCGGACTGGGAGTGGGAGCCGCGCCGCTGTCCGGCGCCTGCGCGGCCGGCCGTGGTGGCGGCGCGCGCTCCAGCGACTCCAGCGCCTGCTCCAGCAGCGCGTCGCGCTGCGCCTTCACCGGGCTGTCCGCCCCGGCGCGATTGCCTTGTCTGTTCATCCTGCTTCTCCTTCGTGCCCACGGCACGCAACAGGTCCTGCCGGCGCCGCTCCAGCACGGCGTCGTCGAACGTGACCGCCAGGTGCGCGGCAGCCGCCGCCTGGATGACCTGGTCCTGGAACGCGGTGCTGCCATCGACATGCAGGCAGCGGCCATAGCGCGATACCGCCATGTCCAGCGCCAGCAGCAGGCCCGCCTGCGTGGCGCCGCGCGTGATTTTCAGCTTATGCCCGTCGTCGCGGATCGTGGTCGCGCCAGCGCAATAGATAAGCGTGCCATGCTTGGTGACGCTGTCCTGCCGCAAACCATTTGGCGCCTGCGCCCCGCCTGCCTCACTTGCCGGCGCGCTGCCGGCCAGCGTGTTGCCTGCCAGGCCCGGCTGGCCGCCGCGCGCGCGCAGGGCAGCCAGCGCCTGGGCGTCGCCAGCCCCGGCACGGCTGCGCAGCCAGTCCGCCCAGGCAAGGCGGCCGTGCTGGCTGCGGATGACGCGGCGCTCGGCAAGGTAGCCGCTATTGATGCGTTCAATGTCCGCCATGAGCGTCTTCGCGGCTGCCGCATACAGGATGCGTTTGGCAAACGGGCCGCAGGCAAGCATGCGGATGGCAGCCCGCTTGAGCCTGCCCCGGCGCTTCGCCTCGGCAATCAGCCGCTGGTGCTGTGCGCGCGCGCCCGGCAGGGCGCCAGCGCGCACCTGTACGGCGTCCTGCTGCTGTTCCTGATAAAGCGCATACAGTGCGGCCGTTGCCACGCGCAGGCGCAGCGGCTGGCGAATTTGGCCCGCCTGGCTGGGATGGCCTCCAGTCCCGGCCGGCCCGGGAGTGAATGGCCCCAGCCGCGCTTCCAGGCGCGCCCTGGAACAGTCGCGGTGCACGGAGCTGGCCTTCACGGCCGTGCCGTCATCGGCCAGGATCACCAGGCCGTTGCCCCGTTCGCGCAGCGCCAAGCCGTGCGCCAGCAGCACGCCGTGCAGTTCCTGCCACGAGGCCGCATCCCGCATCTGCGCATGGCATGCGCGGCGCACCAGTCCCAGCAGGCTCTCGATGCCGGCGTGGCGCTCCATGTCCATGGCGCGGCTGGCGGCGCCCGTTTGCCGCGCCTGGTGGTTGTCGCGCTGCAAGCCGAACTCGTCCTCCAGCGCCGCGCACAGAAGGCCCAGCGTGGCATGGTCGCGGTAAGGCTGGTGGATCGTATAGCGGCTGGGATGGATCTTGTTGATGGCGATATGCACGTGCAGATTGTCCGTATCGTGGTGCACGACGCTGATGCGCTGGTGCGCCCCATAGCCCAGCCCGTGGCAGATGCGCGCTTCCACGGCCTGCAGCACGGCCGGGGGCGGTTCCTCGCCGGCAGGGAAACTGAGGATCAGGTGATAGGTCTTGTCCGACAGCGCGCGCTGGTTCTGCGCCTGCGTGTTGAGGATCTCGGTGACAGCCACTGCGGGCTGGTCCGACTGGCAGTTCGTGACCGTCACGCAGCCGACGCGCTCCCGCTTGGCCTGCGCATCGGCCAGGTAGGCCAGCAGGCTGGCAAAGCCGCTTTTCCGGGCCACCTTCATGGGAACATGCTTGGCGATCATGCTGCTCTCCCCTGCTGTCCTGCCAGCGCCGGTGCCTGGCTGGCACGGCCAATTTTTAGCGGCTAAAGTCCGCGCCCCTGCTGCGGCAAGACCACGGCGCGCATGATGGCATGCATTTCATCCTGGGTATCGGCGATCTTGGCCAGCACAGCGCGGATCGTCGTCTCGCCGAACGCGGCAGTGCGCTCGTCGTTGGTCAGCCACAGCTTCAGCAGGCCGCCCAGCCGGCCCAGGTCGCCATTGATGCGCGCCAGTTCCTCGACGCGCCGGTGGTCGAGGATGCCCGGCAGCAGGTGGCCCAGCCCGACCCTGCGCAGATAGGCCGCCACCGGCAGCCCGGCTGCGGCTGCCAGCCGCTTGATCTGCGCTTCTTCATCGGGCAGCACCGGCACGCGCAGCTGCCGGGCCTTGCGGGTGGTGGCGTGTCCTGGTTCTTGCATGGCGTCCTCGCGGTTGGCGCGGCACGCGCAGGCCTCGCAGAGCAGGATGTCCGTTGAGCGCCGCAGGCGCGAATAAGGCACCGTGAAGAGAGATAACCGGCCCGCCGGTTAGCTAACTTCACCTATCCTGCCCCGGCCCGCACGGCGACCGAGCCATTTAATCGTAGGACAGGCTTTCGATTTAACCCTTGTTCTGGCACAAAACGGAGCGGATTTTATCGTTCACTATTCCGAAAAGGCCTTTAAAGGCCTTATCTGCTTCCAACTGTGGCATATCAGGCTTCAACCGCGTCAGATTGGTGGTTCAACCGTGCCAGTTTTGTGGTGTAACCGTGCATCTTCCGCATAACGTGAAGGGGAATAAATACCATGGAGAAACCCTATGCCGAACAACTGAGTGACTGGATCAAATGCAGCAAGCCGGCCAAGCGCGACCAGTACCTGGTCGCCTTCCTCGCCGTCAGCGACGATGTACGCGCCGCACTGGCGGCGGGCTTTCCCATGAATACCATCTGGCGCCATATGTATGCCTCGGGACGCGTACCGTTCGGCTACGACACGTTCCTGAAGCACGTGCACCGCATGCTGAAAGCCACCGCACCGGCCGGGGAGACGGCTGGACAAGGCGTGGCGCCGCAGCGGCTGGCATCCCGCCAGGCCCGCGCGGCATCCGGGAAGCCGGACGCCGTGACACCCCGCCCGGCGCCAGCGCCGGCCGGCTTCCATTTCAACCCGATCCCGGACAAAAAGGAGCTACTATAATGGCCCATATCCATATGATGCTGCAGGGTAAAGGCGGAGTCGGCAAGTCGCTGATCGCCGCCATCCTCGCCCAGTACATGCTCAGCAAGGCCCGCACGCCGCTGTGCATCGACACCGATCCCGTGAATGCCACCTTCCATGGCTACCAGGCGCTGCAGGTTCGGCGCATCGACCTGATGGAAGAGGAAGAAATCAATCCGCGCGGCTTCGACGCCCTGATCGACCTGGTGGCGCAGGCGCAGGGAGACGCCATCATCGACAACGGCGCCAGTTCCTTCGTGCCTCTGTCACACTACCTGATCAGCAACCAGATCCCGGCCCTGCTGGCGGAACTCGACCACCTGCTGGTGGTGCACACCGTGATCACGGGCGGCCAGGCCCTGCTCGATACCATCAGCGGCTTTGCCCACCTGGCCAGCCAGTTTCCGCCGGAAACCCGCTTCATCGCCTGGCTCAATCCCTACTGGGGCCCGGTCGAGCACGAGGGTAACGGTTTCGAACAGATGAAAACCTATCTGGCCAACAGGGAACGCCTGTCCGCCATCGTCCGCCTGCCCGTCTTGAAAAAGGAAACCTTCGGACGCGACCTGGCCGGCATGCTGCAGCAGCGCCTGACCTTCGACGAGGCGCTGGCCATGCCTGCGCTGCCGATCATGACGCGCCAGCGCCTGAGCATCATCCGGCGCCTGGTGTACGGCGAACTCGATGCCGCGATGGTGCTGTGATGGGCGACCAGACAGAGGAGTTGCTGCGGGAAATTGCCGCGAAGCATGGCATCGCCGTCGCGCGCGACGACCCCATCCTGGTTTTGCAGACCATCAACAGCCGCCTGATGCAGGACAGCGCCAGGGCCCAGCAGGTCCAACTGGATCGGTTCAAGGAGGAAATGGAGGAGCTGTCGCGGCGCTGGAGCACGGACGCCAGGGAAAAGGCCGAACGCATCGTCAATGCGGCGCTGGCCGCCGCCCGGGAAGCCATGGCTGCCGCCATGCAGGAAGGTGGCGAGCAAGCGGCAAGAGCGGCGCGCCAGGAAATCGACGGCGCCCTGCTGCAACTCGCCCGTCCCGTGCGCGCCGCGCATGCCATCGCGGTATTGAATGTTGCCGCCGGCTGCCTGGCCATGCTGGCGGCGGCCGTGGCCTCATGGGCCGTGCTGCGATAGGCCCAGCCGCGAGCCGCGGCCGGCCTGTAGCTGGTGGCTGCGTTCAGCCCCCTGCTGCGTCTGCTGCCGCTGCAGCAGCTTTTCCAGGCGCTGCGCCTGCTGCTGCGCATCCCACTCGCTGGCCAGCCCGGGATGCCGGGTACGCAATTTGCGCGCAGCCAGTTCCTCGATGCGCGGCGCGTGCACGCCCATGCTGTCGCGCACCTCGCGCACCAGTTCCAGGCGACCCAGCAGGCGCTGCATGGTTTTCTGTTGCTGCTGCACTTGCTGCTGCCACTGCGCGCGGGTGGCGGGAAATGCCAGCAAGCCCGGCTGCTGCATCTGCGTGCGCTGCAGGCGCGATGCCTGCGATTCGATCAGGTTTTCCAGCCTGTCCTCGATGCGCTCGACCTGCTCGTGCTTGGCCTCGACCTGCGCCGCCAATGCCGCGCCATACTGCGTGTCCAGCGGGGCGGCATCCAGCATTGCCGCCTGCTCCAGTTGCTCGTCCGCTGCCTGGTACAGCTGCGCGTCAGCCTGCATCTCGGCGCCGCCCCGCGCGCCTGCGCTGGCAGTCCTGCCTTGCTGCGGCCGCTCCATCGATAGTTTCATGATCCGCCTCCCCTATCAGCGGGCTCTGCCCTACCGGCTCAGCTTGCGCCCCTGTTTGACGCTGACACTGCTGCTGTGCGCCTGGCCGTCCTCGTAGCTGACACTGGTATCGATACCCGTCCCAGGTACTTTAGCGAAATCGCTGGCGGCGTGCTTGACCAATGTCTTCCCGACTTGCTGGTACACGCTGGCGCCATCGGCGTGCACGATGACGCCGGCATACGTCTTGGCCTTGTCAGCGTCACCCGCAAGATAAATATCGTAGATGCCGGGCTTGATCGCCCCGGCCTTATCTACCTTGCTTGTGGCCCACTGTCCGCCCTGCTCGTTTTGCAGCAGGCGCTGCCCGTTCATGACCAAGACTCTTTGCTTCATCAATACGCTCCTGTTTATCGGTAGGACGTGACAGCGGCCGATTCGTTCGGCGATGGGCCATTTTAAGACGCGATACTTGCCGCTGGGCAGCTAAATGCCTGCGATGTGGTACACATCAAACTGGCGCTGCGCCTGCTTCGTCATCCGACATGTCCCTGAGCCTTCGCGCCTGGCGCGATATGCCCTGGAGAATGGCATCGGCAAGATCCGCGGGAAAGCCGGGTGGCAGCAAGCCATACATGGCGGCCACCACCGCATCGGCATGCCCTAGCACCTCGTCGATCACGTCCTGCGCCGCGGCCACGCCGAAACTGGCCTGGCGGGCCTGGCTCAGCCAGTGGCGCCGCTGGATCTGCTCCAGGTGATAATGGTTGCTGGCGCCGCGCACGGCCATTGCCAGCCGGGCATTCTGGCGCGGCAACTGGTGCGCGCCGGGGCCGATGATGGGATGGGCGGACAGCACGTCGTAGAGCGGCGTCAACTGGAAACGGCTGTGCGGCAAATGGAAAATGCTGAAGTTCTTCGCATGGCCATCGGTCGCCGCCAGCAGCCAGAACACCAGCTGGGTCTTGAAGAAGCGGCGGCGGTCTGCCTCGGCCTGCGCAGACCCGAGCAGGACATCCATGATGCGGCTGATGCCCGGCCCGCCATCAGCCTGGTACTTGTGCAGGGGCGGAGTGCCAGTCGCCTGGCAAAAATCCTCCTGCGGCAGCCGGACGATCCAGCTGCCGTCGCCCGACAGCCTGCGGTCGAAGCGCTCCACCACCAGCGTCTTCAGGCCCTCGAAAGTGGCGATGCGGCAAGGCGCCGTGGACAGTCCAAACGCGTGCATGATCTGCGAACACAGCCATTCGTTTTCCACCGAGGTGCGCATGTCCGCCCGCATATTCCCCACCAGCCCCATGGGCAGCTTCAGTATGTGCGTCGTCGGCGTGCTGCCGGTGGGACGATGCCACTGGCCGCGATGCCATAGCAAGGCCGTCTTTTCCTGGGCGCCGGCAATCGACAGGCGCAGGTCCGGCTCTGTGCCGGCATGCCCGAACGGGGCTTCCGCGACCGTGTTGCGCAGTATCCTCGTCACGCCAGCCTCGTCCAGCGCCTCGCCCGTGATGGTAAACAGATCCGTGGGTACCTCGCCGGGCGGCAATAGCTGGATGGCGCCGACACAGTCGCGCCCGGCCGCAGCGAGCAGCTGGTATGGCGCGATGCCGCCGGTCTGGAAGTGCTGGGCCATGCGGCGGCGGATCGGTTCGCTGTCAGGCAGGAGGTTGTCGAAATAATTCTGCACCAGCGGGCCGCGATAGGAGCCGCCCTGCGGCTTGAAAGGCATCGACAGCGACAGCGGCCGCCCGGCCTCGTCCTCGATCCACGCGTCAAAGTAGGTCAATGAAGAGGTGCCAGCGGACGCATCCCAGTAGGCAACCGGCGTGCCGTTCAGCCACAGGTTCAGGCGCTGCGCATGCGCTCGCCGGTCCATGGCTTACCAGCGCTCCCTGGCCGATGGCGGAGGTTCCTGCCTTGCCGGCGCTTCCGGCCGCGCGGGACCAGGCGCACTCTGGCGCGCGAGGCGGGCGGCCGGCGGCCCCGCATCGGTTGCCTCCTGCGCCATGGCGGCATCCGGGGATGGCTGCCCGGCTGGCGAGAGCAGCAATTCGGCCCCCAACAGCCGCAGCACCGTGTACAGGCGCTCGACGCTGGTGGAAGCAGGATTGGCTTCGATCTGCGCATAGCTTTGCTGCGTGATGCCCAGCTGCTCCGCCAGCGCCTGCTGCGACAGGCCAGCCTGCTTGCGGAAGCCGACGAGAATCGGCCGCAACTGCTGCAGGGATCGGATCGGATAGTCCATGGCGTGTCCTGGGATGTTTATCTACAGTATAGGAACTGTGAAACGCAATTACAAGAAACAGGCTGTAATTCTATTTTACAGCCCATAGACTGTATTGCAGACATTCCAGTGAATGGCTGGCGGACACCACCAAGCAGGTAGCGGCTCAGTTGGCGCTGTGGAATTTCAACCAGAATGCTTCGCGGCAGGCACTGTCAAACCGCCTGACCGCTGGCAGCACCTCGACCGGCGCCCGTCCGTTCGATGGCACCTCGTACGTGATCCAGCATTCCGCGCACGCCGCCTGTGATGGAAAGCTGTCTTCCTCGGACGTGCGCCGCACCACCACGCCATTGCTGAAATAATAGGTCGCCACTTCCTGCCGTACTTCGAAGCCATCTTCCTGCCAGGAGGATTGCGCGATGTCGCGCCGCTCGATCACGGCCTGGCTGGGCAGGTTGAAAATGGCAACGATATAGGTCAACAAGTCATTCATGGTCATGTGGCAAATAATTAGACGGTTCCGTCTGCACTTCAAGACACGCCGGCGGCAGCTGCAGGAGCGCGCAAGAGCCAAAGTGTAGCACCAGCCCTGATCCGCGCGACACGCGCCATGGGGCATGGTTGCGTCAATCCCCGGCACCGAGCAGCCTGAGCGGCACAAGCCCGGCAAGCGCCACCTCCACTTCGACGCCATCGGCGCGCCGCAGCCAGGCCAGCCCTTCCCCGCCAGGCCGGCGCCCCAGCACCAGCACGCCTTCGCCCTGTCCATGGCGCACCAGGAGGCCGGTGCAGCGCCAGCGGCTGGCGCCAGCCTGCGCGGCAGGAGTGGCCTGCGCAGATGCCAGCGGACCGGCGGCAGATGGCACGGCTGTGGCGTTGCCGGTACCGGGAGTAACCGCTTCCTCCTCGCCAAACTTCGCCCCGAGAAATGCGCGCAGCAGCTTGACGGCGCTGCGCGTGATCTCCGGCTCGCCCTCGCGCATCCAGGCCGCGACCTCGCCCGGGTGCGACTTGTAGGCCGTAACCAGTTCATTCACGGTCGTCACGTCGCGCACCCTTCCCTCGTTGAACGCCAGGGCGATCGGTTCCGGCAAGTCCAGCAGGGCCGCATGCTGCGTCACGAAGGCGGCGGACTTGCTGATGTTGCTGGCGATCTGGCCACGCTTCAGCCCCTTCGACAGTTCGCGGCCGATGTAGTTGGCGATCTCGCGCGCCGTCAGCTCGTTGCGCTGCAGGTTTTCCACCACCTGGTCGGTCTCGCTGTAGTCGTCGTCGATAAAGCCGGGGATGGTCGCCAGCTGTGCCAGCCGCGATGCGCGATAGCGGCGCGCGCCGTGATTGATGATGTAACGGCCGGGCAGGTCGGGGTGATGGCGCACGGAGATCGGCGTCTTGATGCCGCGCAGGCGGATCGAGGCGGCGAGTTCGGCCAGGCTGTTCGCCGTAAAGCCCGGATTCTCGGCCGAGCGCGGTTGCAGCGGGTCTTCATCAATATGCTCAAGCGGAAGCGCCAGCGGCCTGCCCTCCGGCGCGCGGCCGCTGGCGGCACCTGGCGGCGCGGAGGCCTTCTTCATCGCGACTGGTCCGGATTACCGTACGCCACGAACCAGGTCAGGTAGCAGAAGAAGGCATAGTGCAGCAGCAAGGTCCATCCGGCATGCGCGCCCGGCGTATCCCACAGCACCAGCGCGCGCAGCAGCTGGAACAGCACGTCGCACACCATGATGAAGCGCAGCAATGGCCAGCACAGCACGGTCAGAACCCATATTATCTGGCGTACGTTAGGGCCATTTGTCGATGGCTGTGACGCAGATCGTTGTCCAGGCGCAGGCGAGCATGCCTTGTCCTTGCTCTTGGTAACAGCTGGAAACTGAATAATGTCAGCCATGCTGACCTCCTCACCTGTTGCGCGCGACTCATCGCCGCGCTGGAGCACAGCATATATAGTTGCGCGACCCAGCTGCTCCCATCTTGATCTAGATTAAACCGGTGCACTTGCATACACCTATTTTTAGCAGCTAAAACTGCACAGACCATCAGATGCCCTTGTGGCGGTGACCTGCAAACACCTTTGATCCAATCGATATACCCGCCTGATTCCAGTTGCATTAGCCGTATGCGCCATCAATACTGACCACGTATTTTCGGAATAATGATTGTGAATACAATGTCGACACACCGCCACTGGCGACACGACCTCAACGAACCGATCTGAGTCTTTGCCGCCATGCTGGCACCGAACCTGTCTCACTCGCTGAGGAGCGAAAGGAGCGTACCATGACCCAAGTCGCATTTCCTTCCCCCCTAGAGCCACCCGCAACTCCAACGCTCAATGAGGAGCGTTTCATCCGCTTGGCTGAAGTGCTGGCCACCTGCGGGAAATCCCGCAGCAGCATTTATGAGGGCATCAAGGAGGGCACCTTCCCGGCCCCGGTAAAACTCAAAGGCCGCTCATCGGCCTGGCTCAAGAGTGAAATCCTGCAATGGATGCAGGCGTGCGTTGCCGCACGGCATCCTGTCGCTGGCACAAAACAGGCACCTCGCTCTCGTCCGCGTTAAACATGATGGTCACCGTACACGAGTCAAGCGGGGCGGCAAGCAGGACCAGTCCCATGTCCCGTTCGAACTTGCCTTGTGCAGGTGCAAGTGCTTCGTTGTCTTCCAAACCGTCCATGACTTCTCTCCGTCGATGGCTCTGATTTAGTCCGAATAACCTCTTGCAACTTCACATCTAGCGCACGCAAAAACTGACGAACACCCCGAATCGGAACGAATTGACGTTGAGCGCGCATCGCGTTTGCGCGAGTGCAGACCAAGCAGGGAAATCGTCGAGGCAGGGAAAAACATGATTTTAGAAGGTGATCGATAGTCGTGCAGTAATACACAGGAGTTCCCACTGGAATTCACAACAAACTTGCCACATACTCCGCTTCGAGAAACCAGTTTCCCATGCCTGCATGATGCCCGTTTCTATGCTTTATCCAGAGAAAAAACATTTCCGTGAGTAAATTTTAATTCCAGTGCTAAAATATCAACCATCTTTGGCAAGTGGATGGTAAATGATCAACAATGACAGCGATTGGTTGGGCGAGGACGCCGGGCTGGGGCCTGCGATCCGTGCAGGGCTAGGGATTCTTTTAGCGCAGGGTAATTGGACATGGTGGCATCATCCCAGCGCAGCTTCGATGATTATGCGGAATGCGGTTACAGCGTCGGGCGTAGTCGAGTGGGGTGGTGATCCAGCAGTGCTTGAGGCGTCAGAATGGCTTAGCCTCGATGTTGCGCTAGAGGTGGCAAATGCATTCAAGACGGTAATCGCGCGTCGCGGTGGTGACCTACGCATTAAGATATTACGTAACGTATGCTCTTGGGATGCCACGCTATCCATGCATGACATTGCGGACGACTTGGGTCGCGCGTTCGCCCGCGAGCGCATCTTTAGCGAATGGCCAGCCGATCGTCGTTCTCGCCGCCCAGCCGCGTCGACCAAGCAGGGCGTTTGCATTACCTCATCGGCAATTCTGGCTGAAACGACAGGCTCACTGATCAAATCCCTCCCCACAGCGCGTTGGAGTGTATCTACTCGACCGGCGACCATTGCCGTAGCCACCCTTGCAGACTTCCTTCAGCAACCTTTTTCAAGCGAACTATTGATCGTTCTTGATCGGTCCCGCGCAGCCGTTATACCGCATATCGATACGATACGCGCGTCTACTGGAGCGCAATGTGCCATATTTCTTCGCTCGGACCAGCCCAACGTCGAACGCTGGCTTGAAACGTTCGGGGCGGGGATCGCGGCACAGTTACCCGTCGACCAAGCAATGGCCGAGGCAAACAAATTGGTAGAGCGACATGCAATCTTCCTCGCTTCCACCCAAGCCTTTATGGTTCATTCCAACCGTACCTTCTTCCCGAGCGCGACGAGATCTACGGCACAGGCAGAACAACAAAATAGTACATCCCCTATCAACTCAGCCAAGATTTCCAAGCAAGCGAGGCCCCGCACTCAACGACCACCAAATCTGGAAATCGAAGCGGTAAGGATGGAGTCCTCCCCACCTTCCGTTAGGGTAATCGACGCGCGGGTCGAACATAGCGGGCTACCTATTACGACGTTTCCTCTGATTGGCGTGGTCGCTATCCATATCCGTATCCAACCCGTCACACCCTTGAAGCTCGCCACTCCAGTCTTTCCAGAACAAAACCTAGATTGGACTGGAGATCAAAAAGTGCTGCAAGTGCACCTGATTGAAGCCGGAGCGAAACCAATTTCCGTTCCCATACTCTTGCCACGGTCGGGCGCATCGACCCCGGCGGTTTTCCTTTACACGATACCGTCTGATCGTATGATCGATTTATCCTTCGTCGTCAGCGAACGCACATGTGTTCTGCAGACGGCCAGAATGCGCGGCCACGCCGGCACTGCGATTGAGTTCTTTGTCGAAGCATTGAATTCGTCGGTCGAGCACAACAAGAACGAGTTTGATGTCTCACTGGTGATTCAAGATGGAATGGACGGCGAGCCCAGCGCAACCATCTTGACCGACGACGGCATACATCTGGGTGATTATGAATATCAGGATATGATGAAAGTAAGGGATGATCTTCTGGCCCAACTTGCCACATGCCTCGAGCCGGAAGCTCCGTTCAATGTATCACTATACAACCTAGCAAATTCCGGCAAAATTATGTTGGATGCATTGAAGGACTTCGCGCCCAACTGGCCAACAACGATGAGGCGCGTACAGCTTACAACTCCGACCAACGAGCACTTCCCTCTCGAGTACCTGTACGAGGGCGTACTGCCCAACAACGAGGACGCACACCTATGTTCAAATCGTGCGGCTTGCCTTACTTCCGGTGTGGCCGTGCCTAATTGCGAGATCAGAGCTGCACGCCAACAGCTCTGCCCGATGGGTTTCGCGGGTGTTACCGCAGTCATTGAACGACGCACCTGGGACCGCAATATGGACAAAAAACTCTGGTTAAAACAAGCGACCGATCTTGCACGCCGGGATCGAATTTCTGATCTGCGACGCGCGCTTTTTGCGGCCTCCGACAGCGCTGACGAGTTTGAGAACAATGAAGTTCCATCAACGTTCTCTATCACCCGTAACGCGGATGTGGAGGCGTTGATCAAGGGCTGGCGCCGCCACAGTTGGGAGGAATGGGAGCAAAGCATAATTGCATTGAACCCTAGGCTTCTCGTACTAGTGCCGCATATTGACAATAAACACTTGTATATTGGCGACAAGAAAAAACTTGGACTGGGTGCCATTGGTCGTCCACATGTCGGAAATTCCGGCCCAATTGTCATCGTGATTGGTTGCAATTCCGCCATTGGATTCAGCGCTAGTACAGGATTGCCGGCCATATTATTGCGCGGCGGGGCCAAGGTCGTGATTGGGGCCCTCACAAGCGTCCTTGGGCGGTTCGCTAACATCGCTGCTGCCGATCTGACTACAAAATTGCTTGCCGCCGCGAGCGATCAGGCGTCAATCACAATCGGTGAACTGATTAACCGTATGCGCCGCGAATTTCTGGCGAAAGATAACGCGTTCGGGATGGTACTGGTTGCCTTCGGCGATGCTGACGTCTACTTGGGAGAGCCATCAGCATGACAGGGGATTTCGATATCAAGCTGCTCCAAGCCGAACATGGTGACGCAATGCTGGTGAGCTATGGGCACGATACCGTCCGACATCTGCTCATTGATGGGGGGCCCGCCTCGTCATTAAGGAACCTGATGGATGTTCTCGCCGCAGCGCGCACCAACGGCATCTTGACACTTGAAGCGATTGTGGTAACCCATTATGACTATGATCACATAGGTGGCATCATCGCGCTTTTGGAGCAAGCTCCAGACTGGCTCATCATCAACGACATCTGGTTTAACGGCAATAAGCACCTTGTACCTCAAGACATGCTTGGCCCACAGCATAGTGACACGCTCGCTCGCCTGATCGTGGAGCAGCAGCTTCCGTGGAATAAGGAGTTTCACGGAAACGCCGTTTGCTCAAATTGGGCGAACACAATCTCGCTGAGGGGTGGTCTTACCGTCGAAATTTTATCGCCCTCACGGAAGGAGTTGACCGCCTTGGCTAAGCACGGCGGCGTCTGCATGCTCAATGACGAGAAAGCCGGGCCGCGTGATCGCCTAGGGCGACATGACAGCTGGCCACCGCCATCTCACGCTAGCCTGCTCGAGAAAAGAACGCCTGCGGATCAATCCGCATCAAATGCCAGCAGTATTGCACTCTTGTTGAACTACGGAGAAAAGCGCATTCTGCTATCTGGCGATGCTCATGCTGATGTGATCTGCGAGGCACTGGAGAAATTCTGGCCTGGACGCAAGTTGCAGATCGACCTGTTGAAAATATCGCACCATGGTAGCCAAGCAAATACTTCTACGAGCCTCCTGAGCAGAATACAATGCAAGCGATTCGCTTTCAGTACAAACGGGAAAATCCATTCTCACCCCGATCAGATTGCAATCGCGCGCGTGATCGCGTCCATTTATAATCCCGAGCTTATTTTCAACTACGCCAACATGTGGACCAACCGATGGCGAAATCGCCCCGCGCTATGGCCAGTTTACTCAACCGTTTACCCGAACACTGATGCCCCTTATGTACGCGTAATTGTCTAGGCATGCACGTATCGTAAGTTGAGCATGCGGCCTAGTAAGATTGGGTGAATGCCAGATCGACAATAGGATCGAGCAGGTAGACATCGCCTCGACGTTACAGTGTTCGAATGTCGAAACAAAACGTTAACTGAACGGCACTAACCCAGAATGCGGATTTTCCGGTATTTTTTGGCGTCATGGGGATACACACTTCGCTGCCAAGCAATTGAAGTCCGGTACCGGGAAGCAACATACAGACCGCTTAACGCCCAGATGAGAAGTATCCCTCTGCGCGCTTATCCAGTAATTGTATTGTCCGTTGTCCGGCCTCGTCCAGGCAGGTCCGAAGCGGATTTTTCATACTTTTTTCATACCAAACAAAAAAGGCCTACACTAGATTAGTGTAAGCCTTTGATATCAAACGAATTCTTGGTGGGAAGTGCAAGTTTCGAACTTGCGACCCCTGCAGTGTGAATGCAGTGCTCTACCCCTGAGCTAACCTCCCGAAGCGAGGCAAATTATCGCATAGGTGTTGCGGCATCTGCAAGGGCTGGCGAGAGGAAATTTATCGTGCCCCGCTTCTTTCTCAGGCGGCCGCTGGCGGCGCCGTGACGGCGGTCCAGATGCACTGGCCTTTGGCGGCCTTGTCGAGGCCGGCGATGGTGGCTTCGTGGGCGGCGAGCTCGTCGGCCGTGGCGCTCTGGAAGATGACTTCGGCCAGCGGTACGATTTCCAGGGCGGCCCCATCGGCGGCCACTTCCACCTCTTCTTCCATGCTGAGGCTATTCTGGCCGCGCGTCATGGCCAGGTAGACGTCGGCCAGCAATTCGGAGTCGAGCAGCGCGCCGTGCAGCTTGCGGTGGGCGTTCGAGACGCCGTAGCGGTCGCACAGGGCATCGAGCGAGTTGCGCTTGCCCGGATGCATTTCCTTCGCCTGCACCAGGGTGTCGATCACGCCATGCACTTGCTCGTGGACTGGCGGCAGGTTCAGGCGCTTGAATTCCGCATTCAGGAAGCCGATATCGAACGGGGCGTTGTGGATGATCAGCTCGGCGCCGGCGATAAACGCGCGGAACTCTTCCGCGATTTCCGCGAATTTTGGCTTGTCGCTGAGGAACTCCGTCGTCAATCCGTGGACGGCCAGCGCCCCCTCTTCCGAATCGCGCTCGGGATTGATGTATTGATGGAAATTATTCCCCGTCAACATACGGTTGTTCAGTTCGACCCCGCCGATCTCCAGGATGCGGTCGCCCGTGCGCGGGTTCAGGCCGGTGGTTTCAGTATCGAGAACAATTTGACGCATGGCAGATTCAGTCGTAAAAGCAAAAAGCGAAGGGCACAGTATAGCAAACCTGTGCCCTCCGGTTACGGCCTGCCCGCTGCTTCAGGGCAGAAATTTAGTTATCAGGCACGTACCGTTTCCACGCCAAGGTTGGCCAGCTGATCGGCTCGCTCGTTACCGGGATGGCCATTATGGCCGCGCACCCAGCGCCATTCCACTTCATGCACGGCCTGGGCCGTATCGAGCGCCTGCCACAGGTCGACGTTCTTCACGGGTGCCTTGGCCGCCGTTTTCCAGCCGCGCGCCTTCCAGCCGTGGATCCATTCGCTGATGCCCTTCTGCACGTACTGGCTATCGGTGTACAGCACTACCTGGCACGGACGTTTGAGCGCCGTCAAGGCTTCGATCACGGCCTTCAATTCCATGCGGTTATTCGTCGTATTCAATTCCCCGCCGTAAATTTCTTTCTTGGCGCCATCGGCAACCATCAGCGCGCCCCAGCCACCCGTGCCCGGATTGCCCTTGCATGCGCCATCGGCATAAATCTCAACCTTATCCATCTTGCTGTTCCCGCCTTTTATTCGTGACCGGTGCGCCTGCGGGCGCCGTCGCCGGTTTCTTGGTCCACGCCGGACCGATCAAACGCATCCCTTTGACGCGCTTGATCGCCTGCACTATATACACTGCGCCCAGATATGGCCACCAGCGCGCACCGGCCTTGTCCATGAAGGCGTTGCGGCGCAGCCATTTTTCTGTCCTGCAAGCTGGTGCGTAGCAGCCGAAGTGGCTTTGGCTGACGCCCATGTTCAGCAATTTTAACCAGTCTTTCATGCGCGGCATAGAGATCAGCTCGCCCGCCTGCGGCAGGTAATGGCGTCCCGTGACCCGCCCCAGCCCCTGGCGCGCGCCCCACAGGCTGGCCGGATTGAAGCCGCAGACGATCACCCTCCCCTCCGGTATCAGCACGCGTTCGACTTCGCGCAAGACCTGGTGCGGCTCGGCAGCAAATTCGAGTACGTGCGGCAAGACCACCAGGTCCAGGCTTTGCGAATCGAACGGCAGCTCATCGAATGCCGACACCAGCGTCAGGCGGCGCTCCTGCGGCGGAAGCGAAGGCAGGCGCGCATCGAGCAGCCATTTGTTGGGCATGCGGTTGGCCGCCAGCGCGTCGAGCTGGGGCAAGCCGATCTGCACGGCATTAAAACCGAAGATATCGACAGTCAGGCTGTCGAGACATTGCTGCTCCCAGGCGCGCACGTACAGACCGGCCGGCGTCTGCAGCCAGCCGTCAAGCGCTATAATGGATTTTTCGGATGCCACACTGTCCATTCAGTTTTCTCTTTTGCTCATGACCAATTCCCCTGAACACGCTTTATCGGTACTTGCCGTGCCCGCCTTTGCCGACAATTACCTGTGGCTGATCCATGACGGCCGCCACGCCGCCGTCGTCGACCCTGGCGACGCGATGGTCATTCTCGATGCGCTGCAAGCCCATCAGTTGACCTTGACCGCCATTTTACTCACGCATCACCACGCCGACCACACGGGTGGCGTGCCTGAATTGTTGCAGCATTTCGCCGTTCCCGTCTTCGGCCCGCGCAATGAGGCTATCACAGCCATCACGGAACCGCTTGCCGAAGGCGATGTCGCCTATGTGCCCGAGCTGGGCTTGCAGATGACCGTCATCGACGTGCCCGGCCACACCAAGGGGCATATCGCCTACGTGCGCCAGCGCGACGAGCGCAGCGGCGCGCCGTGGCTGTTTTCCGGCGACACCCTGTTTGCCGGCGGCTGCGGCCGCCTGTTCGAAGGCACGCCGGGCCAGATGGCCGATTCGCTGGGCAAGCTGGCCGCCCTGCCCGACGATACCGAGGTATTTTGCGCGCATGAGTACACCTTGTCCAATCTGCGCTTTGCCAACGCCGTCGAGCCGGGCAATGTGGCCTTGCAGGAACGCATCGCCATCGACACGGAAAAGCGCCAGCAAGGTTTATCGACCGTGCCATCGACCATCGCCCTCGAGAAGGCCACGAATCCCTTCCTGCGCTACCGTGAACCGGCGATCTTGACCAGCCTGAAGGTGGAAGGCAAGCTGGCCACCGACGCTTCGCCCGTGGAAGCATTCGCGGCCTTGCGGATGTGGAAGAATAATTTTTAAGCGGATCCCTCTGCAATAAAAAATCCCGGCAGATGCTTTATGGCATCGCCGGGATTTTTTATCGATCTATTTGATCAGGATCAGATTTCCTCGTACAGCGGCAAGGTCAGGAATTCGGCGAACGATTCCGACGTCGACATTTCCTCGAAAATCTGGCCGGCGCGCACATAGGTCGGGCCGTTGCCGCACGGCGCATCGCGCTGCACCTTGGCCAGCTCTTCCGGAATCATGGCCCGCACCATCTCGGCCGTGACCTTGCGGCCATCTTCCAGCACGCCTTTGCTGGAACGGATCCACTGCCACACTTGCGAGCGGCTGATCTCGGCCGTGGCCGCGTCTTCCATCAGGTTGTGGATAGGCACGCAACCATTGCCGGCCAGCCAGCTACCCAGGTAATGGATGCCCACGTTGATGTTGTAGCGCAAGCCCGCTTCCGTGATCGGCGCTTCCGGCTGGAAGTTCAGCAGATCAGACGCTTTCACATCAATGTCGGGACGCTGTTTCTCGATCTGGTTCGGCTTGTCGCCCAGCACTTTGGTGAACTCGCCCATGGCCAGTTCCACCAGGCCCGGATGGGCAACCCAGCCGCCGTCGTAGCCGTCGGTGGCATCACGCGCCTTGTCGTTGCGCACGCCACCCATGGCGATGTCGTTCTTTTCCGGATCGTTCTTGATCGGGATCAGGGCTGCCATGCCGCCAATCGCTGGCGCGCCCCGTTTGTGGCAGGTTTTCAGCAGCAACAAGGCGTAGGCGCGCATGAACGGTGCCGTCATGGTGACCTTGGCGCGGTCGGCCAGGCAGAAATCCTTGTCCAGCTTGAATTTCTTGATGCACGAGAAGATGTAATCCCAGCGGCCCGCGTTCAGGCCCGAGCTGTGTTCTTTCAGCTCATACAGGATTTCATCCATCTCGAACGCCGCCAAAATGGTTTCGATCAGCACAGTCGCCTTGATCGTGCCTTGTGGCAAGCCCAGTTCATTCTGCGTCATGACGAAAATATCGTTCCACAGGCGCGCTTCCAGGTGCGATTCCATCTTCGGCAGGTAGAAATACGGACCGGCGCCGCGCGCCAGTTGCTCCTTGGCGTTATGGAACATGAACAGGGCGAAATCGAAAATGCCGCCGGAAATGCGCTTGCCGTCGACCAGCACATGCTTTTCATCGAGGTGCCAGCCGCGCGGACGCACGACGAGGGTCGCGATCTTGTCGTTCAGCTTGTAGGACTTGCCATTTTGCTCCAGCGAAATCGTCTTGCGCACGGCGTCGAACATATTGATCTGGCCCGTCAGCTGGTTATCCCAGTTCGGCGTGTTCGAATCCTCGAAGTCCGTCATGTAGCTGTCGGCGCCGGAATTGAAGGCGTTGATGACCATCTTGCGTTCGACGGGGCCCGTGATTTCCACGCGGCGGCATTCGAGCGCCTTCGGGATCGGCGCGATCTTCCAGTCGCCGTCGCGGATGTGCGCGGTTTCTGGCAAGAAATCAGGACGCTCGCCCGCATCGAGACGCTTGGCCCGTTCCACGCGCACGGCCAGCAATTCCTGGCGGCGCGGCTCGAACGCGCGCGTCAGCTTGGCCACCAGCACCAGCGCCGCCGGCGTCAAAATCTGTTCATAGCCGGGGGCGATTTCCCCCGTGATTTGCATGCCTTCTGGAAGTGCGATCGTATTCTGCGTCATGAAGTTCTCCGGTTTTTAATAAATATAGGCAAAGGTAATCTGGTGATCCAAGTATATGCTGAACGACTGCGCGGACAAGCTGGACAGAGCCGCAAAAACACTCTGCAGGGCGGCGCGTTTGTTCTATAGTATTGCACTATAAGGCATGGAAACGAGATTAAAAATCACTTCATCTATGCGTTTTTATCACAAGTGATGGCATTACAGGAGCACAACATGGGCCAGTTCAGACAAATATCAACGTTCGTGGAAGTGGTCGCCAAAGGCAGCCTGTCGGCTGCCGCCCGCGCGGAAGGGATCGCCCCGGCCATGATAGGCCGGCGCCTCGACGCGCTGGAGCAGCGCCTGGGCGTCAAATTGCTGCAGCGTACGACGCGCAAGCTGGCCTTGACGAATGAAGGCGCCGCCTTCCTGGAGGATTGCCAGCGTATCCTGGGCGAACTGGAAGAGGCGGAAGCGGCCGTGGCCGAGCGCAGCGTGAAGGCCAGCGGCCATTTGCTCATTTCCGCGCCAGCCGGCTTCGGCCGCCAGCACGTGGCGCCCCTGATCCCCTCGTTTGTCGCCGAGCACCGCGACGTGACGGTGTCACTGAACCTGAACGACCGCCTCGTCGACCTGATCGGTGAAGGCATCGACGTGGCCATCCGCATCGCCAGCCTGTCCGATTCTTCGCTCGTGAGCACCAAGCTGGCCGACAACCAACGCGTGCTGGTCGGCTCGCCCGCCTATTTGAAACGGGCGGGCACGCCGCACATCCCGGCCGACTTGGCGAAACACAATTGCCTGGCGATCAGCAGCGAAGGCAGCCAGCGGGGCTGGACCTTCCGCGAAAACGGCAAGAATGTGATTCTGAAGGTGGCGGGCAATATGGTCTGCAACGATGGCGAAGTGCTGCACGACTGGGCACTGGCCGGCAAGGGTCTGGCCTGGCGCTCGATGTGGGAAGTGGGTGCGGAGATCGCCTCGGGGCAACTGGTGACGGTGCTCGATCAGTTCGCCGCGCCGGGCAACGACATCTACGCCGTGTTCGCCCAGCGCCGCCACTTGCCGCTGCGCATACGGGCATTCGTGGATTTTTTAAGGCATTCATATGCCCAGCCAGATTACTGGCGCGAACGGGCTATCTGAGGACGCGGGACCAAACCTGCTGCGCGTCGGCATAGGCGCCCTGTGATGCTCACCGACTAGGCGCCCCCGGTTGCACTTCTCGGCCACCTTTGCCTTCCGCTCGTGACGGTTTTGTCCGGCGTCGTAACGTATGAGGAAACAACCTTGGCAGCCGGATCAGCATTAGTTGGCGCAGGTCGGCGTAGGTCGGCTTAGCGTAGCGTAAGCCGACACATCCCCATTGTCGGCTTACGCGCAAGCGCCAAGCCGACCTACACGGCGACGCAAGCACGCCAAAAAGAACGCGCAGCCCACGCAAAACCGGTGCCTCACGGAAATTCAGGCGAAAAAAAAATCCTCGGAGACCGAGGATTTCTTTATTTCGTTTGATCCAGCGTATTAGATTGGCTGAATGTTCGAAGCTTGCTTGCCTTTAGGGCCAGCGGTCACTTCAAAAGAAACGCGTTGGTTCTCTTGCAGGGACTTGAAGCCGTTCGACTGGATAGCCGAGAAGTGAGCGAACAGATCTTCGCCGCCTTCGTCAGGGGTAATAAAGCCGAAACCCTTCGAATCATTGAACCATTTTACGATGCCAGTTGCCATTACAATTTCCTATTTCAGTTAAGTTGGGCTTGCGCCCGTTATATCGTTTGAAGCAAGAAAGAAATGACAGACAAACTGCACTACTACCTCGAATCCAACGATGCCCAATTATACCAACAAAACTGAGAAAAACCATTCTTTCGCAAAATAAACTTGCGAACACTACTTTAATAGCCAAATCCCCGTCTTGCGGCGCCCTGTACCAGCGGCATGGACACACTATATCCTAATCTGCGACGCGGGTGCTTTGCGTTGTATCAAATGAATCATTGCAACCACATTACTATGGCGCGGTCACTCACACCGTAAAGTGGCTGGCGGCCGCATCGCGCCCTGCCCAGTCCAATAGCGCCACCACTTGCGCCCGCACGGCGGGCCATTCCGCCACCGCTTGCGCAGGGGCATTGAGCATGGCACGCACCAGCTGCTCGATGCGCCGGCATTCCTGGCCCAGCGCGGCAAAGCCAAAGGTAGCGGCAGAGCCGGCCACCGCGTGCAGCGCGCGGTGCAGCTCCGTCAAGGGTTCCAGGCGGGGGCCTTCGCTGTCGCAGCGGCCGCTTGCCTGCGTGATCGCCTGCAACAGGGCCGGCACGCCAGCCGCATATTTTTCATTCAGGGCACGCAAACGCGCGCGGAAATCCGGATCGATCAAGGTTGCCATCGCAATACTCGCCTGAGTTGGCTTACTTGGTGCCGAAGATGCGGTCGCCGGCATCGCCCAGGCCCGGCACGATATAGGCGTGGTCATCCAGGTGCGAATCGAGCGAGGCGCAGAACATCTTGACGTTCGGATGCGCGTTCTGGAACACGGTCACGCCTTCCGGTGCGGCCACCAGGGCCAGGAAGATGATCTGTTCGTCCGTGACGCCGCGCTTCTTCAGCACGTCGACGGCATACACGGCCGAATTGCCGGTGGCGACCATCGGGTCGCACAAGATAAAGGTGCGCTCGTTCAAGTCAGGCAGGCGCACCAGGTATTCCACCGGCATGTGGGTAGCAGGATCGCGGTACACGCCGATGTGGCCGACGCGCGCCGATGGCACCAGGTTCAGCAAGCCATCGCTCATGCCGATGCCGGCGCGCAGGATCGGCACGATGGCCAGTTTCTTGCCAGCGATGACGGGCGCGTCGATGGTGACCAGCGGGGTCTTGATTTCGCGCGTGGTCAGCGGCAGGTCGCGCGTGATTTCATAGCCCATCAGCAAGGTGATTTCCTTGAGCAATTCGCGGAAGGTGCGCGTCGACGTATCGTGCTCGCGCATGTGGCTCAGCTTGTGCTGGATCAAAGGGTGATCGGTAATGAACAAATTCGGGAAGCGTGGATCTTGTTTCATGTTATTTTTCTTTCTCTGCTATCTGGCGCGGCGGCAAGCCTGGGCCGCAGGCGCGCTGTGTATCGATAAAATGATGGATTGCAGCATTATCCCAGCCCCCAGCCCGCCTGTGGCCGGAATTTTCGAAATAATTGCGTACCCGGGCCGAGGCAAACTCAGTACTCGCGCAGCGTGCGCGCCAGGATCGCCGCACAATCGGTGCCGGCCGGCAAGCGCCCATACGCCCCGCCCGGTGCCTGCGCCAGCCGCGATTGCAGGAACGCTTGCGCCACGAACGGTGGCGCATGGCGCAGCAGCAAGGCCCCCTGCACGGCCAGCACGATGCGCTCGGATAATTGCCTCGCACCAAATTCGTCCGTCTGCGGCCCGTCCAGGTCGGCCAGCAGGCGCGCGCGGTAGTCCACCAAAATGGCATCGTCATCGCCGGCCAGCGCCAGCTCGGCCGCCAGAGCGTCGCGCGCGGCCGGCGACTTGCCGAAGGCGCGCAAAACGTCGAGGCACATGACGTTGCCCGAACCTTCCCAGATCGAATTGACGGGCAGTTCGCGGTACAGGCGCGCCAGCGGCGCATCTTCCACATAGCCGGTGCCGCCCAGCACTTCCATCGCCTCAAAGCCGAAACCGGGACCGCGCTTGCAGATCCAGTACTTGCCGGCCGGCGTGAGCACGCGCGCCAGCATCGCTTGCTGCGGATCATCCTTTTCATCGAAACAGCGGGCCAGGCGCAGCGCAAAGGCCGTGGCGGCTTCCGATTCCAGCGCCAGGTCGGCCAGCACGTTCTGCATCAGCGGCTGCTCGGCCAGCGGCTTGCCGAACACGGCCCGCTGGCGCGCATGGTGCAGCGCCTGGCTCAAGGCGGCGCGCATGATGCCGGTGCTACCCAGCACGCAATCGAGGCGCGTGTGGCTGGCCATTTCCAGGATGGTGGGTATGCCCCGCCCCGGCTGCCCCACCAGCCAGCCGTAGGCATTGGTAAATTCCACTTCGGAAGAGGCGTTCGAGCGGTTGCCCAGCTTATCCTTCAGGCGCTGCACGCGGATGGCGTTGCGGCTGCCGTCGGGCAGGTAACGGGGCAAAAAGAAACAGGACAATCCGCCCTCTTCCGCCTGCGCCAGGATCAGATGCGCGTCGCATTGCGGCGCCGAGAAAAACCACTTGTGGCCGACGATGCGCCAGGCGCCGCCGGCCTCGCCGCCGAACAGGGCTTGCGCCTCGGCCGGCGGCACGGGCACGGCGCGCGTGGTGTTGCTGCGCACATCGGAGCCGCCCTGCTTTTCCGTCATGCCCATGCCCACCAGGGCGCCGCGTTTCTGCTCCACGGGCAGGGAGCGGGGATCGTATTCGCGCGAGAGTATTTTCGGCAGCCAGCGCTGCGCGATGTGCGGCAGGTCCAGCGCCTGGCGCAAGGCCGGCACCGAGGCATACGTCATCGTCACGGGACACTGCGTGCCGTTTTCCACCTGCCCCACTAATAGATAGGCCGCCGCGCGCGCCACCTGGGCGCCTGGGCCAGGCGAGGCCCACGGCGAAGCGTGCGCGCCCGCGCCCACGAGGATGGCCATCAGCTCATGCCAGGCCGGATGGAACAGCACCTCGTCGATGCGGCGCCCGGCGCGGTCGAACTGCTGCAACTCGGGCGTGTGGATATTCGCCAGGCGCGCCAGCGCATAGGTCTCGGCGCGGCCCAGTTTTTCGCCCAGCGCATCGATCTCCTGCAACGCCGCGCCGCCGCCCTCGCGCAGCAGCGCTTCGATCAGCGCCGGATCGCAGGCGAACAGATTGACATTTTCAAAAGGCGTGGCCTGGTTGAAAACTTCATGCGTGTCAAAGGCATTCATGGGAGTCTCCCGCGATTTGTTATCATGGCGCCCTTGCCGTCGCTGGCGCACCGTCAACACCGTCTGCCAGCCAGACTAGCGCAAAGCGCATGGCGGGGCAAGCGCGCCAGTGAAGGCAGGCGCAGATAAATGTTTCTATGTGGAATGAAAATGCCTGCGGATGTCGCGCGGCATGATTTTTTTCATGGAAGGCAGGAATATTTACAAAACCTGAAGCAATGTTGCTCTATTTCATGTAATCGGGTGCTTTTCAATGATACATTTCGTGTGGATCGCGTTCCGATAGCCGCTCTTTCGGCCCTATGGCACGCCTCACGCACGATGCACTCTTTCCGTTGGCGCCCTGCCCTGCAGCGAGCGCCGGCACTGATAATAAAAAGGTAAAAGCCAGCACGATGTTTTCCAGTACCCCATCCGCCGCCCACCGCGAGGCTCGCCACGAGTTGGACAACCTCATGGAAGAGGCCGGCGACGTCGTGTTCCGGCTCGATACGGACGGCCTGATCCTGTTTGCCAGCAAGCGTGCGGCCACCCTGTTTGGCGTGCCATCGGGCCTGTCCGGCCACTTGCTGCTGCCGCTGGCCGCCGAAGCGTCGCGCGCTGCGCTGCAAGCGGCGCTGGAAGACGCCCTGGCCGAACCGGGCCGCCTGGAAGTGCGCCTGCAAACGCCGGACCAGGAAATCTGGTTCGAGCTGCGCCTGTCTTCTTATATGAATGCGGCCGGCGTGGCCGAATTGCTGGTGGTCGGGCGCGACACGTCGGCCCAGCACAATACGGAAGAACGGCTGCGCCACATGGCCACGCACGACGCGCTCACGGGCTTGCCGAACCGCTTGCTGCTGTCGGACCGCATCCGCATGGTGATCGCCCAGGCCGCCCGTTCGGGCCAGGGCTTTTCCGTCGCCACCATCGGCCTCGACGGCTTCAAAAAGGTCAACGATGGCCTGGGCCACCCCGTCGGCGACGCCGTGCTGCGCCTGGCCGCCGCGCGATTGCGCAAGACCCTGCGCGACAGCGACACCCTGGCGCGCGTGGGCGGCGATGAATTCGTCGCCGTGCTGCCCGGCAGCGCCACGGACGCGCAGATCAAGCTGGTGACGGGCCGCCTGCTGGCCACCCTGCAGGCGCCTTTCGAAGTGGACGGCCACACGATCTACGTGGGCGCCTCCGTCGGCGTCTCGATCTATCCGCTGCACGCGGAAGATGAAGTGCGCCTGGTGGCGCTGGCCGATGCGGCCATGTCGCGCGCCAAGGAAACGGGCAAGGCCCGCTGCCTGGTCTACAGCCCGCGCCTGAATGGCCCGTCGGAACACGATATTTCGCTGGAAGCGGCGATGTTCCACGCCGTGCGCGAAGGCGAGTTTTTACTCTTTTACCAGCCCATCGTCGATGCGCACACGCGGCAGATCCAGGGTTTCGAAACCCTGATGCGCTGGAAGCACCCGACCCTGGGCCTGGTGCCGCCCGTGCGCTTCATCCCGATTGCCGAAGCCAATGGCCTGATCAACCTGCTGGGCGCCTGGGCGCTGAAAGCGGCCTGCGTACAGCTCAAGCAGTTCCAGGAAGTGGCCAGGCGGCCGCTGTACATCTCCGTCAACATCAGCCCGCGCCAGTTCCGCAACGACAAATTCCTCGACGTGCTCGATGACGCCATCGCGTTTTCGGGACTCTCGGGCGAACACCTGGTGCTGGAAATTACGGAAGGCACCCTGATGATCGACCCCGTGCATGCGGAAACCATCCTCGTCAAGATGACGGAGCGCCGCGCGCGCATCGCCATCGACGATTTCGGCACCGGCTATTCCTCGCTCGCGTACCTGAAGCGCTTCCCCATTTCCGTGCTGAAGATCGACCGCACCTTCATCAAGGACTTGCCCGAATCGAGCAAGGATGCGGCCATCTGCAACACCATTCTCGACCTGGCCAAACACTTGAACCTGTCCGTGGTGGCCGAGGGCGTGGAAACCGAGGAACAGATGCATTTCATGGAGTCGCGCGGCTGCCAGTATGTGCAGGGCTACCTGACGGGCAAGCCGATGCCGGCCCACGCCGCGCTATCGGCCTTGAGCGACAAAACCTATGCGGCGCTGGTGCCTGCGCCGTCTGCCAATGAACCGCGCGGAGGGGTGCAATGAATCCAGGTCATTTCACGGCGCCGACACAGCTCGGCAAAAACACCCTGGACCTGCTGTGGGCGCGCACGCGCCAGCAGGGCGACATGCCCGGCTTCGCGAAAGCCATCAGCGCCATCCTGGGCGCCATGCGCGGCGAGGATGACCACGAATTCGACATCACGCAAACGGTGCTGTCCGACCCTGTCCTCACGCACAAGGTACTGCGCCTGGCCAACAGCGGCATGTATTCGGCCTTCGGCCAGCGCGTCAATACGGTCTCAAAGGCCGTGCTGGTGCTGGGCATCGACGCCATCGGCCACCTGGCGCTGGGACTGAAACTGATCGAGGAACTGTCGCAGGCGTCGCCCGACTCCGTCAGCGCCCACGTGGAAATGGAAAAGGCCGTGCTGGCCGGGATGGTGGCGCAGCAGGTGGCCACCAGCGCCGGCAGCCTGCAGGCGGAACAGGCTGTCGTCTGCTCGATGCTGCACACCCTGGGCCGCATGATGGTGACGTTCTACATGACGGACTTCTGGGCGCGCATGCAGGCGCATGCGGGTCCCGGCAACGAGGCGGCCGCCGCGCGCGAAATCCTCGGCCTGTCGCTGCCGGAAGTGGGCTATGCCACGGCCGCCCACTGGGGCTTGCCGCAGCACCTGATCAACGGCATGCGTCCGATGGACCCGTCGCCGGACAACTCCCCCGTCAGCGGCGCCGACTGGATGGCCGGACTGTCGACGATGGCGGCGCGCTGCGCCGACTCGCTGTGGCATGACGATGCGGCCGGTGCGGCGCAGGTGCACGCGCTGATCGACGATTATGCGGGCACCCTGGGCATCACATCGACCGATCTGGTGATCGCCGTGGACAAGGCCAAGGCGATGGCGGCAGCCGACCTGTCGATTGCGCCCCTGTCGAAACCGGCCGAGCGGCGCGCGCGCCAGCTGGCATCGACGCGCATGCGCGCCGAAGGCAACCGCGTATTAATAGGCGGCCTGGCCGACCTACGCGGCGCCATCGGCAGCGCCAGTCCGGGACAGATGGTCTCGATGGCGCTCGAAACGCTGCACCAGGGCTTCGATTTTTCACGCTCGGTGGCATTCGTGCGCAACCACAGGGATCATCTGTATTCGGCGCGCATCAGCATGGGCGAAGGCATGGCCGACCTGCAGGACCTGATGGTGTTTGGCGACGCATATGAACCGAACGTCTTCCACGCGGCCCTCAACAGCGACCGCGTGATCTTCATCGACAACGCGCGCGACCCGAAATTTGCCGCCAAGCTGCCGCAATGGTGGAAAGCCACGCTGTCGGAAGCACGCAGCTTCGTCGTGCTGCCCCTGTCGGCCAACGGCCACCCCACGGGATTCCTGTACGGCGACTGGGACGACAGCTTCCCGCCGATCCAGTTGAACCAGACGGAGTTCAACCTGATTAACGATATCCGGGCGTTATTGGTGCAGTCGGTGGAGATGCGGCACCAGCTGGAGCTGGTGGCAAATAAGGTGGCGTGACAGGAAGCGCCGACTATGGTGTCGGATTACGCGCAAGCGCTAATCCGACCTACATGGCATGGGGCGTAGGTCGGATCAGGGCCGCAGGCCCGTAATCCGACAACATTCAGCTTATTTCAACTTCGGCGTCGAAACCGACACATCGCGGCATTGCGCGCGGTGCATCAGGGCGTGGTCGATCAGGACCAGCGCCAGCATGGCTTCGGCGATCGGCGTGGCGCGGATGCCCACGCACGGGTCGTGGCGGCCGAACGTTTCCACCATCACGGGATTGCCTTCTTTATCGATCGAGCGGCGCGGCGTGCGGATCGACGAAGTCGGCTTGATGGCGATCGAGACGCTGATATCCTGCCCCGTCGAAATGCCGCCCAGTACACCGCCGGCGTTATTGCCGATAAAGCCTTCCGGCGTCAGTTCGTCGCCGTGCTCGGAACCCTTTTGCGCCACCGAATCGAAACCGGCGCCGATTTCCACGCCCTTGACGGCATTGATGCCCATCATGGCGTAGGCGATGTCGGCATCGAGCTTGTCATAGATGGGCTGGCCCAGGCCAACAGGCACGTTTTGCGCGATCACGTCGATGCGCGCGCCGATGGAATCGCCATCGCGGCGCAACTGGTCCATCGCCGCTTCCATGCGCGCGATCAGGTCCGCGTCGCCGCTGGCGGCAAAGAACGGATTCGCATGCACGTGCTCCCAGGATTGGAACGGCACGGGAATGTCGCCCAGCTGACTCATGCAGCCCTTGAAGGTGGTGCCGTATTGCTGCAGCAGCCATTTCTTGGCGATCGCCGCCGCGCCCACGACGGGCGCCGTCAGGCGCGCCGACGAGCGTCCGCCGCCGCGCGGATCGCGCAAGCCATACTTGTGCCAGTAGGTGTAGTCGGCGTGGCCGGGGCGGAAGCTTTCCGCGATATTGCCGTAATCCTTGCTGCGCTGGTCTTCATTGCGGATCAGCAGGGCAATCGGCGTGCCCGTCGTGACGCCCTGGTACACGCCGGAGAGGATTTCCACCGTATCCGATTCCTGGCGCTGCGTCACATGGCGCGACGTGCCGGGCTTGCGGCGGTCCAGCTCGGGCTGGATATCGGCTTCCGACAGGATCAATCCCGGAGGACAACCATCGATCACGCAGCCGATGGCCGGGCCATGCGATTCGCCGAAAGTGGTAACAGTAAACAGCTTGCCAAAAGAATTGCCGGACATAGTAGGAAGTGTGAGGACTGGAAAACTCAATTCTACCAGCCTGCGGGGCATGCCATGCCGCTAATGCCCCACCAGGACCCGATATTCCCCCGCCCGTCTCGCCATTTTAAAATCCCGCGTATTTTTTCATGTAAAAAATACCAAATAAGAGTTGCAATCGTGCAATACAAGAAATATTGCCCCACAGAATAGACTTAAAAAAACATTTTGCTTATTAAATAGCTATATACTTGGATGAACGATCATCAGAAAATACTCAAGCCTCGGCTATATGGAGTGCTGTTTTTTCGATGCGTCCAGAGCGCTTCAGAAATGCCCAGGGCTAGGCGCACTGCCGAAGACAGTACGCGAGTACGGCGAGGCAGTGCAACAACGCCATGGGCATTTCTGATGTGCTCACATTCCGTACTGAGTCATCTTGGAGAAGCTATACATGCCCGCACCGATCATCCCCCTTGACGCCAACAAGGACGATCACGACGACCTGGTATTCCTCGATGAGCAACCAGCGCCGCCGCTGGCCGTCGCACCGCGCAGCGTCTGGCGGGTGATGATCATCGACGACGATGAAGACGTCCACTCCACCACCACTTTCGCCCTGGGCAACCTGGAAATGCAGCACCGCCCGCTGGAATTCGTGCATGCGTATTCGGCCGGCCAGGCGCGCGAACTGCTCAAGCATGAAGACGACATCGCCGTCATCCTGCTCGACGTGGTGATGGAACAGGATGACGCGGGCCTGCACCTGGTGCGCTATATCCGCGAAACCCTCAAGATGACGGACGTGCGCATCATCCTGCGCACGGGCCAGCCCGGCTACGCGCCGGAAATCGACGCCATCCGCGATTTCGACATCAACGACTACAAGACCAAGTCCGAATTGACGCGCATCAAGCTGTTTACCACGGTGACGGCCGCCATCCGCTCGTACGAGCAGATCCGTTCGATCAGCAGCAGCCGGCGCGGCCTGGACCGTATCGTCCACGCCAGCACGCAGCTGATGGCGCTGCACGGCGTGCAGAATTTCTCGGCCGGCGTGCTGGCGCAGATCGCCGATCTGCTGGGCATCCGCGCCGACGGCGTGCTGTGCGTGCAGGACTTGCAGGACAACGGCTCCCGCGAACTGCTCGTCTCGGCCTGCACGGGCAGCTTTTCCAGCTTGCCGCACAGCGCCCTGTGCGGCCTGCAAAATCCCCGCGTGATGGCCGCCATCGAACACACGCTGGCGCAGCGGCGCAATGTGTACGCGCATGACTACGCCACCCTGTATTTCGCGGGCAAGGCCAGCCGCGACGCGGCCGCCTACCTGGTGCTGCCGCGCCCCCTCTCGGCCATCGATGAAAGCCTGCTGGAAGTCTTCTGCAGCAACGTCGCCGTGGGCCTCGACAACGTCGAGCTGGTGTCGCACCTGCACAATGCCGCCTTCTACGATCAATTGTCGAAGCTGCCCAACCGCACGCGCCTGGTGGAGATCCTCGACGCCACCCTGGCCGGCCCCGCGCGCGACGACGCCACCCTGTCGCTGGTCGACCTCGACCATTTTGCCGAGACCAACGACGCGCTGGGACACCAGTTCGGCGACATGCTGCTGGTGGCCGTGGCCGGACGCCTGCAAACCCAGCTGGGGCCCCACCTGACGGTGGCGCGCCTGGGCGGCGACATCTTTTGCGTGCTGGGCGACTCTTCGCAAGTCAACCCAAGCAAGATCCTGGCCCTGTTCCAGGCACCGTTCTGCATCGATGGCCAGGACGTGCAGCTGTCAGCCACCCTGGGCCTGGTACGGCTGGGCGAACATGCGGGCACGGGCGCCGACGCGCTGAAGGATGCCGATATCGCCTTGAAACGGGCGAAAAGCCAGCAACGCGCCGGGCACTTCTATTTCTCGCGCAGCATGGGCATCGAAATCCGCGAACGGGTGCGCATGATGCATGCGCTACGCACGGCCTTCAGCCAGGACCAGCTGTTTGTCGTGTATCAACCGCAGATCGACCTGACCACGCGCCGCCCCGTGGGCGCCGAAGCGCTGCTGCGCTGGCAGACGCCGGACGGCAAGTTCATCTCGCCCGACCGTTTCATCCCGATTGCCGAGTATTCGGGCATCATCATCGACCTCGGCGAATGGGTGCTGCGCACGGCTTGCCGTGAACTGGTGCTGCTGCGCGAGCAGGGCCACCGCAATTTCGTCATGTCCGTCAACGTGTCGCAAGTGCAGTTCCGCCACCCGCTGTTCCTGGAAATGCTGCGCGCGGCGCTGGAAGAGACGCAGGCGCCGCCCGAATTCATCGAGCTGGAAATCACGGAATCGATGGCCATGGAAGAGCCGGACCTGCTGATCAAGATGCTGTGGCAGATCAAGCAGACGGGCGTGAGCATCGCCATCGACGACTTCGGCACGGGTTTTTCCTCGCTGTCGTATCTGCAGCGCCTGCAAGTCGACCGCCTCAAAATCGACCGTGCCTTCGTCACCGAGATCACGGGATCGGCGCGCGGCAGCAGCATCGCCGAAATGGTCATCCAGCTGGGCCGCAACCTGGGCCTGGCCGTGATCGCCGAAGGCGTGGAAGACGAGCGGCAAGCGCAGATTTTGCAGGCGCTGGGCTGCCCGATGGCGCAAGGCTTTTTGTTCGCCCGCCCGATGACGGCCACGGCGCTGGGCACCTGGCTGAACAACGAAGCGCTGCAGGGCGCCGCATAGGCGCCACCTTGGCTAGCCAATGCAAAACGCCGGCAGTTGCCGGCGTTATTTTTACTGCATGGGCGAAACTTAGTCGGTGGTTTCAGCCGGCCAGTCGCGTATATACGCCTTGAGCATCTGGTTCTCAAAGCTTTGCGCTTCCAGCACGGCGCGCGCCACGTCGTAGAAGGAAATGACGCCCAGCAAGGTCTTGGCATTCATGACGGGCAGGTAGCGCGCATGTTTTTCCAGCATGATGCGGCGCACTTCGTTGACTTCCGTATCGGGGGTCACGGTGATCGGGTGGTCATCCATGTGCTTGCGCACGGTGCCGCCGCCGATCTGGCCCGCGTTTTCATGCAGCGCGTTCAACACTTCGCGGAAGGTCAGCATGCCGACCAGGTCGCCAAATTCCATGACCACCAGCGAACCGATGTCCTTTTCAGCCATGGTATTGGCCGCGTCAAGCAGGGGCTGGTCAGGCGTGACCGTGTAGAGGATATTGCCCTTGACTTGGAGAATTTCAGATACTTTCATATTGGCCGTCCTGTCCGCGTGATTGGTATTTTAGTTATTCTAGCCCTTACTGCGACTGTAGCCTATGCCTGCGGAAAAATCCAGCCTTGCGCGCAATCAAATCGAGGGGGATTGTCGGGCAAGAAAAACGTAGCGAGCGGATGCGCGGCGCGGCCGAGAAGCGCAGCGGTACGCGAGTACCGTGAGCATCGCCGGCCGTGCCCCGCGACGCGCAGTAGTTTTTCTCACGCTCTGCGGCGGAACCAGCCGGCGATGGACAGGCGCTCGCGCGCCGTCGGCAATACTTCGTGCAGCATCTCGCCCGACATGAACATCGCCATGCGGCCCGCTTGCGGCAAGACGTCCACCACGGGTCCGCCCTGCGGATGCAGGCGCAGCGCGCCGCCGTGCTCGGGCAGCCAGTCGTCGTTCAGGTACAGCACGACGGACACGGTACGCTTGTCGTCGTCGCGGAAACGGTCCAGATGGGCCCGGTAAAAGGCGCCCGGCGCGTACAGGGCAAAATGGCTTTCGTACTCTTCCAGTCCCAGGAACAGCTCACGGTTGAGCATGCAACGCAGCGCTTCCATCTGTTCCAGGTAGCGGTCGCAAGCGGCCGAGCGGCCCGTTTCCAGCCATTCGATATGGTCGCCGCGGATGTCCGGCTGCAGCAGCGGCGCATGGCCGCTGCCCACACCGGCGCCCTTCATCTTGCCGCTGAGCATGGATTGCACGCATTCGGCGGCCAGCTGGCGGCTCAGTTCGGGGGAGATGAAATGCTCTTGCATGAGCCAGCCTGCCTGGCACAGGCCGTCGACGATAAATGGTCCGGGAACGGCAAGGGAGCCGTCGAACGATATTGCGGGCATAAAATCTTTCCTGGTGGACATGCGATGAGAGTTCGCCTGAAGCCCAGGATTTCGCTTGCACGCAGCAGCCTCTCCCGCGGCGCGGCGCACGCGCGCAGGTAAAACAGCCCGAATATCGCTGATCCGGTATCCTACCACCGCCGTGCCGCGCCGGTCACTTTTTTTACACTTCAGGTTACACGCGCAGCCCGCCAGCACGGCGCCATGCGCCCTGCACAGGAGCCCTTTTGCTCGGCTGCAAATCAGGTTACGATCTTGCCACTATAAAACTTGGCGGAGACACCATGAGCGGCCCGAAATACCCCGGTTTCGATACTTTATCCCTGCACGCGGGCGCCGCGCCCGACCCGGCCACGGGCGCGCGCGCCACGCCCATCCATTTCACGTCCTCGTTTGCCTTCAAGAGCTCGGAGCATGCGGCCTCGCTGTTCAATATGGAGCGGGCCGGCCACGTGTATTCGCGCATCTCGAATCCCACCAACGCCGTACTGGAAGAGCGCATCGCCGCCCTCGAAGGGGGCGTGGCCGGCATCGCCACGGCCAGCGGCCAGGCCGCCATGCATCTGGGGCTGTCCACCATCGCGGGCGCGGGATCGCACATCGTCGCTTCGCGCGCCCTGTACGGCGGATCGCACAACCTGCTGGCCTATACCCTGAAACGCTTCGGCATAACCACCACCTTTGTCGATCCGCGCGACGTGGACGCCTGGCGCGCCGCCATCCGCCCAGATACAAAAGTGCTGTTTGCGGAAACCCTGGGCAATCCCGGCCTCGACGTGCTGGACATCCCGAGCATCGCCGCCCTGGCGCACGAACACCAGTTGCCGCTGATGCTCGATTCGACGTTTACCACGCCGTATTTGCTGCGCCCCTTCGAGCATGGCGCCGACCTGGTGTTCCACTCGGCCACCAAGTTTTTATGCGGCCACGGCACGGCCATCGGCGGCCTGCTCGTCGATGGCGGCACCTTCGACTGGCAGGCGGCGTACGACAGGACGGGCCGTTTCGCCGAACTGTGCGAACCGTATGAAGGCTTCCACGGCATGGTCTTTGCCGAGGAATCGACGGTGGCGCCGTTTGCCCTGCGCGCGCGGCGCGAAGGCTTGCGCGATTTCGGCGCCGTCATGAGCCCGCACAACGCCTTCGCCATCCTGCAGGGCATCGAAACCCTGGGCTTGCGCATGGACCGCCACGTGGCCAACACGCGCAAGGTGATTGACTTCCTGCTGTCCAATCCGGCCGTGGAATCCGTGTCCTATCCCGAACTGCCGTCGCATCCCGACTACGAACTGGCGAAAACCCTGCTGCCGAAAGGCGCGGGCGGCGTGTTCACCTTCCGCCTGCGCGGCGACCGCGCGGCGGGCCAGCGCTTTGTCGACAGCCTGAAGATCTTCTCGCACCTGGCCAATGTGGGCGACGCCAAGTCGCTCGTCATCCACCCCGCCTCCACCACGCATTTCCGCGTGCCCGACGATCAACTGGAACAGGCCGGCATCACACAGGGCACCATGCGTTTATCGGTAGGCCTGGAAGACGCCGATGATTTGATCGAAGACCTGGCCCGTGGCCTGAAACTGTCGCAGAAAGGCGCCTGAGATGCTGTTCACCATCGACAATACCGTCGCCTACTGCTACACGGGCGGCAAACCATACAACCCGGGCCAGCCGACGGCCGTCTTCATCCACGGCGCGCAGAACGACCATTCCGTGTGGGCCCTGCAAACGCGCTATTTTGCCCACCACGGCTGGAACGTGCTGGCCGTCGACTTGCCCGGCCATGGGCGCAGCCTGGGTAAGGCCAAGGAGAATGTCGCCGACCTGGCGCGCTGGGTACTGGCCGTGCTGGATGCGGTCGGCGCGGCCAAGGCCATGCTGATCGGGCACAGCATGGGTTCATTGATCGCGCTGGAAGCGGCGCACCTGGCGCCGGAGCGGGTCAGCCACCTGGCCATGCTGGGCTCTACCTACCCGATGAAGGTGTCGCCGGCGCTGCTGGAAACGTCATTGAGCGATGAACAGGCGGCCATCGACATGGTCAATATCTGGTCGCATTCGTCGATCGCGCAAAAGCCGTCGTTTCCCGGCCCCGGCTTCTATGCCATGGGCGGCGCGCGGCGCTTGAAACAGCGCATCGCCGCCCTCAATCCCGATCACGTGTTTCACACGGATTTTTTTGCCTGCAATGCCTATGCGAACGGCGAAATCGCCGCCGCTTCGGTACACTGCCCGACTTTATTCATTTTCGGCGCGCGCGACATGATGACGCCGCCCAAATCGACCCGGCTGCTGACAGCGGCAATCGCGCATGGCACGGTGGTGCAGGTCGACAGCGGGCACGAATTGATGGCCGAGCAGCCCGACGCCGTGCTCGACGCGCTGTTTGCGTTTGCGCAGGCAGCGTGAGCGCATGTTTTTTTAGGATAGATGGACGATGTTGCTGAATACCCTGTTTGACGAATTGACTGGCCGCGGCAGCGGCACGGAAGATGAACGCTACGAACGCTATAAATGGCTGGAACAGCTGCGCTTCACCAACCCGCTGGCGGACGAAGGCGGCCCCATGGCCGGCATTCCGTATTACCAATGGTGCCGGCTGCCGCAGGCGCTCGTCGTGGCGGGCCAGCACACGGATCTGCTGGTCGGCACCACGAGCTCCCAGTACCTGGTCTTCGAGGGCCGCCACGCGGCAGCCTTCGCGGCCGAACTGGGCCTGCAATACGACGCCAACAACCGCATCGACCGCCCCGGTGGCCTCGACGAGCTGCTCGACGCCTATGAAGAAGAGGCGGACGGCAACTGGAGCACCCTGCCGGATGAACCGCCAACGCCACCGCTGGCCGGCTGGGACGACGTGTACTTCCGCGTGCGCGACCTGAGCGACGGCAGGACCATCCAGAGCGTGACAACCATCGCCTACGAGAGCAGCCGCTTCCCTGGCTACACCCTGCTGGGCACGACCATGGTGGGCGTCGGCGCCATCATCCACGACGACGAAACGGCGCAGCATATGCAGCAAATCTTCGCCGACTGGGCCATCCAGCGCGATTGCGCCGCCACCTGCCCGGCGTCGTCCATGCCCTGGCCCCACACCCCGCGCCAGCTGCCGCCCTCCCCGTTCGACTTTAGCCGCAACCTGGCTTACCTCGACGCCCTGCTGGCCGCCTATGTCCGAGCGCAAGCGCAGGCGGAAAACGACGGTGGCGACGCGGCCTACTGGGCGTGCGCGGCCGCCAGCACGGCTTACCAGGTCTTCTCGCTGCGCTACACGGCAGGCTTGCCTTTGCCTGACGTGGAAACGGCGCTGGAAGCGGCCATTGCCGCCTGCGAAACGGCGCGCGCGGCCCTGGCCGAGGCCTACGATGACGACGCCTTGCCCGCCTTTGATTTCGAACAATTGACGGACTATGCGCGCACGCTGCAGCTGCTGGGCGCGACCCTGCTGTTCGGCCGCCACGACCTGGCAGCGCGCCTGACTGCCCTGCAAACGGCCTTCGATGGCGAAGATGGCGTGTACGAAGCGCTGCTGTCCGCCATCGATCCGCAGCGTCCCGCCGTCGACGAATGGTATTTCGCCGAGCCCTATTCGGCCCTGTACGAGTGCCTGGACGCGGACGATCCCGCGCAGCAGCTCGAGCACCTGCGGCATTACCTGGCTACCTGGCATGGCGCGCTGGTGCGCGAGGACTGGTTCAACGGCCATTTGCGCGCGCAGGGCCTGGGCGGCTATTACGGCCTGTGGGCCTTCGAGGCCGCCGCCGCGGCAAAGCAGCTGGGACTCGATCGCGGCGCACTGGCGCACTGGGTCATGCCGCCGGCGCCCTGACCAGCCAACATTTTTAACGAAGAGACATGATCAATACCGCAGCCCTGTTCAGCACCGCCTTTTTGCCCGGCCAAGCCGGCTTCGACGCCGACGCCATCACGGGCCTGGCCGAATGGCGGCTGGACATACCGATGCTGTTCAAGCTGCTCGTCGGCGCCGGCGCACAAGCCACCGCCTGGCCCATCTACGGCGATGGCGAGGACTGCTCCTGCGTGCTGGCCGCGCCAATGGTCCAGGCGCAAGCCAGCTGGCAAGCCTTGTCCTCCCTGATGGACAAGCCGCGCGACGCGGCCGCCATCGTTGCGCGCAGCGCCATCAGCACCCTGCTGGCGGGCGGCCAGCCGTGGCTGATCCTCGATTGCGTGCAGCTGATCCCGCACGATATCGGCACGCCGGAGTACGCGGCCGGGCTCGAGGGCCTGCGCGCCGAGGCGCAAGCCCTGCACCTTGCCCTGCAACGTGGCGAGCGGGAAGCGCTGGCGCCCCTGCTGGCCGCCGGCACCGCATCGCCCGCCACCGGCTACTGGTCGGCCACGGCCGTCGCGCAGCTGGTCGATGTCGAGGAACTCGCCGCGGACGAACTGCCTTTCCTGCAAGGCCTGGAAGTGGTGGGATGGGAGGAAGACGTGCTATGCCATGAAGTGAACGCCGCCGGCGAACCGGACGTCACCGGCCTCGTCACGCCGTATGGCCGCTGGATCGTGCCGCTGTCGCAGCGCTATGTCGACCTGGGCGTTTACTACGCGGACGATGGCTGGATCACCTTTGCCACGGCGGATGCCCCCGATGCGCACGGCGTGCTGGACCTCAACGGCACGGTGGTGCTGCCGCCCGCCCCCGGCGCCCTGTATGTGATCAGTCCCCATCTGTTGCAACAGATCGATGCGGACGGCGCCAGCCGCCTGCTGCGCCTGCCAGATGGCGCGCTGCTCATCGACAGGGTGGACAACATATGCTTGCGCGAAGACGGCTTGATCGACATCGAACGCCAGACGGACCAGACAGACGATGACGAGAAGCACAATGTCTGCGGCGTGCTCGACAAGACAGGCAAGGTCGTGGTGCCGCCGGCCTACAGCTCCGTGCAGGATTTCGGCACAAAGAAAAAAATCGCCGTCGTCAGCCAGCGCATCGCCGGGCGCTTCCTGTTTGGCCTGGTCAATAGCCAGGGCGAGCTGCTGGCGCCCTGCCAGTACGAAGCCATCGACTGCGCCACCACCTCGTCGCCGCCCAAGCTGCGCAAGAACCTGATCTTCGCCATCGATGCGCAGGGGCTGGCCTGCATGCTGACACTGGATGGAAAACAGGTCTTCACGCCCCTGTATCCACCGGCCCACCATCTGCGCGGCGTGGCCGTGCAAAGCGATTTTTTATATGTCGTCAAGGATGGCATGGCCTGGAGCATGGATTTCACGGGCCAGCTGCTGGAACAGTTCGACACCGTGGAGAACTTCAAGGCGGCCGTCACGGCCCAGCTGAGCGCGGCCCTGGGCCTGAGCAAGAAAGAGCCCGTCAGGCGCCGCAGCTTTACGCCGCCGCAGATCCTGGCAAAGGCCGACCGCGAGCAGTTGCGCGCCATGGCCGCCCTGCTCTTGCTGGGCGATGCGGAACTGGCCGCACGCTGCGTGGACATCACTTTGGAAGAGCTGGCGGAGGACGACCCGGAAGAAGCATACGAAGGCGACACGCCCGAAGCGGCGTGCTTCTTCCTGCTCTGGTCCACGGCCGCCGATGTGCTGAGCTACGGCACCACCCTGGACTGGAAAGCCGTCGACGAAGTGCCGCGCATCGGCCAGCATATCGAACTGCCCGCGCTGCGGGACTTCCGCTGGACGGAGCGGGAAGATGGCGACGCCATGGCCGAAGGCCTGGCCGCCATCGCCGCCCACCTGGCGCCGCATCAGCTGCGCCTGGTGAACGTGCAAGGCGGCGAGGACACGTATTACCTGGGCGTGGTGCGGGAGCAGGATGCGGCCGCGTTCAGCAAGCTGGCGCTGCAGGCGGCCTTGCGGCCCGTGGTGTACTAAGACCGCTCAGTTAAGACCGCTCAGTTGCATTTGACGGCGCCGAAATGCTGCGCCAAGGTCAGGCCCAGCCCCTGCTCCACGGCGTTTTCCACCTGCGCCGCCAGGGCGGCCGCTTCTTCCGCCGCCTTGATGTCGCGCTCATTGGTGGAACCGGCCGGATAGCCGGAGTTCACGCGCATGCCGCCGAAGACGAACAGCCGGTAGACATCGGCCAGGCTGATGCGGTTGACGTTGCCCAGCAGGACCCAGTGGTCGGAACTGTCGGCCACGCGCTTGCCCCACTGCACCCGCACGGCGCCATCCACGTTCACCCGCCCTACCCAGCCCTGCTGCACCATCTTGTCGAGCAGGGTTTCCATCTCTTCGAAACCCAGGCGCGTGCTGCGGCGGATCTCGGCCGCGCCCACCAGGGCCGAATCGGCGCAGTGGCAAGCCTGATGCAGCACTTTCAAAATGGCGACAGCATCGACGAATTCGCTGCCCGGCACCGCTTCGTACCACCAGCGTTCATATTTCACGACGGGCAAGGCAGCCACCAGCAAGGCACCCACGAGGGTGATCATCCAGCTCAGGTATATCCACACGAGGAACAGCGGCAAGGCGGCCAGTGCGCCGTAGATGCGCGAATAGGTGGGGAATTCCTGGATGAATTCGCCGAAGCCCCGCTTGGCCACCTCGAATGCCAGCGCGGCCAGCAAGCCGCCCCAGGCCGCGTCGCGCCAGTCCACGTCGCGGTTCGGCACGGCGATATAGAGCAGGGTAAACGCCAGCATGGTCAGGCCGATCGACACCAGGGTATAGAACACGGTGCCGAGGAACGGCACGGCGCCCACCACGCCGCTGGTGGCGATGAAGACGCGCGAGGTCACCGTCAGCGACACGCCGACCAGCAAAGGCCCCAGGGTGACGATGGCCCAGTAGACCAGCAGGCGCTTGGTCCAGCGGCGCTCCTGGCGCACGCGCCAGATGCGGTTGAAGACGCGCTCGATCAAGCCCATCATGCCCACCGACGTGACGATCAGGGCACCGGCGCCGATGGCCGACAGGCGCGTGGCCTTCGAGGCGAACGTTGTCAGGTAGCCGAGGATGGTATTCGATATGCCCTTGGGCATTACGCTTTGCACGAAATAATCTTCCAGCGCGTGGCGGAAGGTATTGAACAGGGGGAAAGTGGTGAAGATCGCCAGGGCCAGGGTGAGCAGCGGCACCAGCGCGAACACGGTGGCAAACGTCAGGCTGCCGGCCACTTGCGGCAGGCTTTCTTCGCGCACGCGGCGGCGCGCGAACTGCAGCAGGTCGCGCGTTTCGGACCACGTCAGGCCGCGCACGACGGCGAGCCCCATGCTCAAGGTGCGCCACAGGTATTGGAAGATGGGGAATATATATTTTGAAAACATGTGCTAAATCAGAACGGCGCCATGACAGCAGTCGTATCAGGCTGTAAAGCGCCCTATAATACCAATGATGAAGCCAACCAATCTGATTATTCTCGTATTGTTTTATTCACGCCATGGCGCCACGCGCCAGCTGGCCGAGCTGATAGCCCAGGGAGTGGAAAGCGTGCCTGGCTGCGATGCGCGCCTGCGCACCGTGCCCGCCGTCTCCACGGTGGCCGAAGCGACGGCGCCGGAAGTGCCGCCTGATGGCGCTCCTTATGTGGAACTGGAAGACTTGCAGGAATGCGCGGGCCTGGCCCTGGGGTCGCCCACGCGCTTCGGCAACATGGCCGCCGCCATGAAGTATTTCTGGGATGGCACGGCCAGCGACTGGCTGGCCGGCAGCCTGTCCGGCAAGCCCGCCTGCGTGTTCACGTCCACGGGCAGCCTGCACGGCGGCCAGGAATCGACCCTGCTGTCGATGATGATCCCCCTCTTCCACCATGGCATGCTGGTCATGGGCTTGCCCTACACGCATCCCGAGCTGATGACGACGTCCACCGGCGGCTCGCCCTACGGCGCCACGCATTGGTCGGGCATAGACGGCGACAAGGCCTTGAGCGAAGATGAAAAACGCCTGGCCATCGCCCTGGGCCGGCGCCTGGCGGAAAATGCCGCGAAACTGGCAGGCGCATGATGCACGGCGTACTGCACAAGTATTTCCACTGGGGCGCCATCGCCAGCCTCGTCACCCTGATCGTCTGGTGCGTGCTGTGGGAAACCGTGATCGCGCCGCTGCAGCCGGGCGGTTCCTGGGTCGTCCTGAAGGCGGCGCCCCTGCTCATTCCCCTGTACGGCGTCATCAAGCGCGACGTCTACACACTGCAATGGTCGTCGATGGTGATCCTGCTGTACTTCACGGAAGGCGTGGTGCGCGGCTACAGCGACACGAACGCCACCTCGGCCTTGATGGCCTGGGGCGAGGCGGCCATCGTCTGCATCTATTTTGCCTGCGCCGTGCTGTATCTGCGCCCGTATAAAAAGGCGGCCAAGCGCATGGCCAGGGAACTGCTGGAAAAAGTGAATAAAGTGAGCATCAAGAAATGAGCGACAAGCCTGTGACTGACCAAGCCGACTTCCTCGCCGCCTGCCGCGACCTGCTGGGCGACACCTACGTCCTCACCCAGGACGCCGACACGGCACCCTTCCTCACCGACTGGCGCGACAGGTTTACCGGCAAGGCCCTGGCCGTGCTGCGCCCCGCCACGGTGGCGCAAGTGGCCGGCGTGCTGCGCGCCTGCGCGCAATGGCAGGTTCCCGTCGTGCCGCAAGGCGGCAACACGGGCCTGGTACTGGGCAGCATACCCGATGCGGCCGGCACGGCCGTCGTGCTGTCGCTGGCGCGCCTGAACGGCATCCGCGCGCTCGATCCCGTCAACCGCACCATCACGGTCGACGCGGGCTGCATTTTGCAAACCATCCAGGAAGCGGCCAGCGCCGCCGGCTGCCTGTTCCCCCTGTCGCTGGCGGCCGAGGGCAGTTGCACCATCGGCGGGAATCTGGCGACGAATGCGGGCGGCACGGCCGTGCTGCGCTACGGCAACACGCGCGAGCTGTGCCTGGGCCTGGAAGTGGTCACGCCGCAAGGCGAGATCTGGAGCGGCTTGCGCGGTTTGCGCAAGGACAATACCGGCTATGATTTGCGCGACCTGTACATCGGCGCCGAGGGTACTTTGGGCGTGATCACCGGCGCGGTCATGAAGTTGTATCCGCAGCCGAAAGCCTGCATCACGGCGCTGGCCGCCATGCCCTCGCCCGCCCATGCGCTGCGCCTGCTCTCGCTGATGCAGGACCATTGCGGCGCCAGCCTGACGGGTTTTGAATTGATGTCGCAGTACTGTTTGCAGCTGGTGGCGGAGCAGTTCCCGCAGCTGCCGCGCCCATTCGCCGACGCGCACGGCCAGTATGTGCTGCTCGAATTGTCCAGCAGCCAGTCCGAGGCGCACGCCGTGGAATTGCTGGAAGCGAGCATCGGCGCGGCCCTGGAAGACGAGTTGATCGAAGATGCCGTCGTCGCCAGTTCCGTGGCGCAGTCCGAGGGACTGTGGCAGCTGCGCGAACACATCCCGCTGGCCCAGGCGCAGGCGGGCAAGAACATCAAGCACGATATCTCGCTGCCCATTTCCTGCATCGCCGATTTCATCGCCGTCACGGATACGGCCCTTGAATCGGCCTTCCCCGGCTGCCAGCTCGTGTGCTTCGGCCACCTGGGCGACGGCAACCTGCATTACAACGTGGCGCCGCCAGCCGGCATGACGGACCAGGATTTCCTCGCCAACCAGGATGCCATCAACCGCATCGTGCACGACCAGGTCCACGGCTTTGGCGGCTCGATTTCGGCCGAACACGGCATCGGCGCCCTGAAAAAGGACGACCTGGCCCGCTACAAGTCGCCGCTGGAACTGCAGCTGATGCGCGCTGTCAAACAGGCGCTGGACCCGCAGAACATCATGAACCCCGGGAAGATATTGTGAAGCCGTCGCGCATCCTGCTGATAGCCTTGCTGGCCGGTTCCGCCAGCGCGCAGGACGTCTACAAATGCGTGCAGGATGGCCAGACCAGCTACAGCGCCACGCCGTGCACGGCCGGCCAGTTGCAGATCCTCGAAGTCCCCTCGCCTCCGCCCGCCATCGACAAGGGCGCGGCCACGCGCCAGGAGCGGGTGGCCAGCCAGATGGAAGCGGCGCGCAAGCAGCGCGAGAAGCTCGAAGACCAGGCCCGTGAACGGGCCGCCAAACAGAAGGACATGCACGAGAAGCATTGCGCCCAGCTGCGGCTGGAGCAGAAATGGGCGGCGCAGGACGCCGTCGGCGCCGCTAACAAGAACCGCGATGCGGCGCAATTGAAAGCACGGCGCGCCGGCGAACGCCTGGCCGTCGAATGCCTGAATTGATTGCGCCGCTGGCCAGCCCGGCGACGACGCGCCTGCTGTCGCGCTGGCTGCTGCTGGGCGAATGGCGCGCGCATCCCGTACGCGCCCTCGTCGCCATCCTCGCCATCGCCATCGGTGTGTCGCTGGGCTTTGCCATCCACCTGATCAACGCGGCCGCCTTCAATGAATTTTCCACGGCCGTCAAAAGCCTGTCCGGCCAGGCCGACGTGCAGGTGGCCGGGCGCGAAGCGCTGTTCGACGAAGCCATCTACCCATGGCTGGCGCAGCGCGACGGCGTGGCTGTCGCTTCGCCCGTGCTGGAACTGCAGGCCACGGTGGCCGGCAAGAAGGATGCCGGCCCGCTGCACATCCTGGCGCTCGACGTCTTCCGCGCCGGCTTCATCTCGCCCGACCTGATCGGCGCGCCGGCCGAAGGCCAGCCCTTCGACACCCTGGCCGACGACGCCCTGTTCTTATCGCCGGCCGCCCTGCGCTGGCTCAATGTGGCCGAAGGCGGCCAGGTCGCCCTGCAATCGGGCACGGGCACGGTATCCCTGCGCGTGGCCGGTTCGCTGCAGCGGGCGCGCGCCGGCCAGCGCATCGCCGTGATGGATATCGGCGCGGCGCAGTGGCGCTTCGAAAAAACTGGCAAGCTGTCGCGCATCGATTTGAAACTGCGCCAGGGCGTGAACCGCGACGCTTTCCAGGCGGCTCTCTCCCGCGCGCTGGAAGCGCAATACCCGGGGCGTTTCCAGGTAGGCCAGCCCAATGACGAAAACCAGAATAGCCGCAACAATAACCTCAGCCGCGCCTACCGGGTCAACCTGACGGTGCTCGCCCTCGTCGCCCTGTTTACGGGCGCCTTCCTCGTGTTTTCCACGCAGGCCCTGTCCGTCATCCGCCGCCGCGGCCAGTTCGCGCTGCTGCGCGTGCTGGGCATGGAACGGGGCCAGCTGCTGCGCCAGGTGCTGCTGGAGGGCGCCAGTCTCGGTATCGTCGGTGCTGCGCTGGGCATCGCCGGCGGCTATGCCATGGCGGCCGTGGCCCTGCGCTTCTTCGGCGGCGACCTGGGCGCCGGCTATTTCGCGGGCGTGCAGCCGCAGGTGCAGTTCACGCCCGTCGCCGCCTTCGTCTACTTCGCCCTGGGTCTCGGTGTCGCCTTGCTGGGCTGCGCCGCACCCGCGCTGGAAGCGGCGCGCGCCGCCCCCGCCATCGCCCTGAAATCGGGCAGCGAGGAAGTCGTGACGACGCGCCTGGCGAAAACATGGCCCGCACTGGCTTGCCTGCTGCTGGCCGGCGCCTTGACGTTCTTGCCGCCCGTGTTCGAGCTGCCCCTGTTCGGCTATCTGTCCATCGCGCTGCTGCTGATCGGCGCCATCGCCCTGATGCCGCAGCTGGCGGCCGTCGTCTTCCGCTTCCTGCAGCGCGCCTGGCTGCGCACGGAGACCAGCCTGCATGCGCCCGTGCGCAGCCTGACCCTGGCCCGCCTGGCGAACGCCTCGGGCCAGGCCGGCATCGCCCTCGGTGGCGTGCTGTCGAGTTTTAGCCTGATGGTGGCGATGGCCATCATGGTGTCGAGTTTCCGCGTTTCCGTCGACGACTGGCTGCTGCAGATCTTGCCGGCCGACGTGTATGCGCGCACGGCCGCCAGCGGCGGGACGGCAGGCTTGAATCCACGCGAACAGGCGAGCATCACCGCCCTGCCCGAGGTGGCCAGGGTGGACTTCCAGCGCGTGCGCTCGCTGTCGCTGGCGCCCGACCGCCCGAATGTGGCGCTGCTGGCGCGTCCCGTCAATCTGGCCGATCCGGGCAAGAGCATGGTGCTGGTGGGCGATACACTGCCCGTGCCGGCAGGCAGCCGGCCCGTGTGGCTGTCCGAGGCGGCGGCCGACCTGTATAACGTCAAACCTGGCCAGCACATAGCCCTGCCGCTGGCGGGCGGCTTGCACAAGTTCTTCATCGCCGGCATCTGGCGCGACTATGCGCGCTCTTCCGGCGCCATCCAGATGCCGCTGGACGACTACCGCGCGCTAACGGGCGACCTCGATGTCAGCGACGCGGCCCTGTGGCTGGCCAAGGACGCCACGGGCGACGCGCTGCAACAGCGCCTGAAAAACCTGCCCTTTGGCGCCAGCCTGGAAGTGTCGAATCCTTCGGCCATCCGCGCCCTGAGCCTGCAGATCTTCGACCGCAGCTTCGCCGTCACGTATTTATTGGAAGCCATCGCCATCGTCATCGGCCTGTTTGGCGTGGCCGCCACGTTTTCCGCGCAGACCCTGGCGCGCGCGCGCGAATTCGGCATGCTGCGCCACGTGGGCGTGACGCGCGGGCAAATCTTGTCCATCCTGGCGCTGGAAGGCGGCGCGCTGACGGCGCTGGGCATCGCCACCGGTTTCATCCTCGGCCTGTTGATCAGCTTTGTGCTGGTCTTCATCGTCAATCCGCAATCGTTCCACTGGACCATGCAGCTGCACCTGCCGTGGCCCTTGATCGCCACCGTGGCCGGCGCCCTGCTGACGGCAGCCGCCGCGACGGCGCTGATCGCGGGTCGTCAGGCGCTGTCCGCAGGACCCATACGCGCCGTCAGGGAGGACTGGTAATGCGCCGTTTGACTCTTTTACTCGCGTTCTGCAGCGCCGCCGCCACCGCCGCGCCGCCCGCCTTCGCCCCCGTCACGCCGCTGCCGGCCGGCCAGACCCTGCGCATGCCGCACGACTTCGGCGCCCATCCCGCGTACAAGACGGAATGGTGGTACGCCACGGGCTGGGTAAAAACCAGCGGCGGCGAACAACTGGGCTACCAGGTAACCTTCTTTCGCAGCGCCACGGCCACCGATGCGGACAACCCCAGCGCATTTGCGCCGAAACAGCTGATCATCGGCCACGCGGCCCTGTCCGACCCGAAAGTAGGCAAGCTGCTGCACGACGAGAAAAGCGCGCGCGAAGGTTTCGGCCTGGCCTACGCCAAGGTGGGCGACACGGACGTGAAACTCGACGACTGGCGCATGCAGCGGCAAGCGGACGGCAGCTACCGGGTCAGCCTGGCGGCGCGCGAATTCAACTTGCAGCTGACCCTGGCCCCCACCCAGCCCGTGCTGCTGCAGGGAGAAGGCGGCTACTCGCGCAAGGGCGCCCGGCCCGCGCAATCGAGCTACTACTACAGCGAACCGCAGCTGGCTACCCGTGGCACGATCGCGCGCGCGGGCGGCAAGCCGGAAGCCGTGACGGGCACCACCTGGCTCGATCACGAGTGGTCCAGCCAGGTGCTTGACGCGGACGCCAGCGGCTGGAACTGGATAGGCGCCAACCTCGATGATGGCGGCGCCCTGATGGCCTTCCAGATACGCAGCAAGACAGGTGCTAAACTATGGGCACACGCGACATGGCGCGACGCGTCCGGTAAGATGACGCAGTTCGCGCCCGGCGACGTCGATTTCACGCCCACGCAGCTGTGGCGGTCGCCCCGCACGCAAGCCGAATACCCGGTCGCCACCGAGATCCGCACGGGTGCGACGCGCTGGCAGATCAAGCCGCTGCAGGCAGACCAGGAACTCGATTCGCGCCGCTCGACGGGGGCCGTGTACTGGGAAGGCGCCGTGACGGTGGAGCGCGGCGGCCAGCCGGTGGGCCGCGCCTACCTGGAAATGACGGGCTACGTGCAGCCGATGAAGTTATAAGCAGTACAAAATACAGTAAATACTAAGCGAAAAACAATGACAACCAGCACAGAAACAGGCAGTACGAGTACAGCAACCGCCGCAAGCACCGCACCGACTCCCGACACCGGCACCAGCCGCGAACTGAAAAAAGGCAGCCTGGCCGCCTTCAAGGGCTTGATGCCCTTTCTGACGCCGTACCGCAAGCAGTTCTTCCTGGCCGGTATCGCGCTGGTGGTGGCCGCCGCCTCGACCCTCGCCATTCCCGCCGCGTTCAAGCAGATGATCGACCTCGGCTTCGGCGGCGCGGCCGGATCAAAAAGCATCCAGCACGTCGACCTGGTGTTCCTCGCCCTGTTCGGCGTGGCGTCCATCCTGGCGCTGGCCACGGCGGCGCGCTTCTATACGGTGTCATGGCTGGGCGAGCGCGTCACGGCCGACATCCGCAGCGCTGTGTACCGCCACGTCGTCACGCAAAGCCCCGCATTCTTTGAAACCACGCAGACGGGCGAAGTCCTGTCGCGCATCACCACCGACACGACCCTGATCCAGGCCGTGGTCGGCACCAGCATTTCCATGGCGCTGCGCAATGTGCTGCTGTTCCTGGGCGGCCTGGTGATGCTGTTCGTCACCAGCGCCAAGCTGGCGGGCATCATCATCGGCCTCTTGATCCTTGTCGTCGTGCCCATCATCGTGTTTGGCCGCCGCGTGCGCAAGCTGTCGCGCGATTCGCAGGACCGCATCGCCGACGCGTCGGCCATGGCCGGCGAAATCCTCAACGCCATGCCCACCGTGCAAGCGTTTACGCACGAGAAGATCGAATCGAAACGCTTCGGCGACTCCGTGGAAGGCGCCTTCATGACGGCCATGCGCCGCATCCGCGCCCGTGCCTTGCTGACCATGATCGCCATCCTGCTGGTCTTCGGCACCATCGTGTTTGTCTTGTGGCTGGGCGCGCGCGCCGTGCTGGAAGGCTCGATGACGGGCGGCGACCTGGGCCAGTTCATCCTGTACGCGTCCATCGTGGCCGGCGCCATCGGCGCCCTGTCCGAAGTGATGGGCGAAGCGCAGCGCGCCGCCGGCGCCACCGAGCGCCTGCTGGAACTGATGGCCGTGAAATCGGAAATCGCATCGCCGGCCACGCCGCTGCCGCTGCCCGCGCGCGCCGCGACTGGCGCCGCCCTGTCGCTGGACGATGTCATGTTCTCGTACCCGTCGCGTCCGGACACCCACGCGCTGGACCACGTCAGCCTCGACATCCGCGCCGGCGAAACGGTGGCCGTCGTGGGTCCGTCGGGCGCCGGCAAGACCACCCTGTTCCAGCTTTTCCTGCGTTTTTATGACCCGCAAAGCGGCAGCATCCGCCTCGATGGCGTGGACATCAAACAGCTCGACCTGCACACCTTGCGCGACGCCATCGGCATCGTGCCGCAAGATACGGTGATCTTCTCGGCCGACGCCATGGAAAACATCCGCTATGGCCGCGCCGGCGCCAGCGACGAGGAAGTCATCGCTGCCGCGAAGATGGCTGCCGCCCACGAATTCATCGAACGCCTGCCGAACGGCTACAAATCCTTCCTCGGCGAACGGGGCGTGCGCCTGTCCGGCGGCCAGCGCCAGCGCATCGCCATCGCCCGCGCCCTGCTGAAAAACCCGCCGCTGCTGCTGCTCGACGAAGCGACCAGCGCGCTGGACGCGGAATCGGAACGCCTGGTGCAAAAGGCGCTGGAAGCGGCCATGGTGGGCCGCACCACGGTCATCATCGCGCACCGACTGGCGACCGTGCAGCGGGCCGACCGCATCATCGTCATGGAAGACGGCAAGATCGTCGAGACGGGCACGCACGCGTCGCTGGTGGCAATGAAAGGCATCTATGCCAACCTCGCGGCACTGCAATTTCATCACGCACAAATCAATTAAACAGAACCATCATGAACGCACTTTTCCACGCCAACCTGGGCATCACCGATTTCTGGACCTTTTTATTGGGGACGATCTTCATCGTCATCCTGCCCGGTCCCAATTCCATGTATGTGCTGTCGGTCGCCGCCCAGCGCGGCGTGCGGCCTGCCTATCAGGGCGCCTTCGGCATCTTCGCCGGCGATCTGATATTGATGGTGCTGTCGGCCTGCGGCGTGGCCTCGCTGCTGAAAGCCAGCCCGGCCCTGTTCTACGTGGTGAAATACATCGGCGCGGCCTACCTGGGCTGGATCGGCCTGCAAATGCTGATCGGCTGCTGGCGCAAGCTGCGCGCGCCTGCGCCAGCCGACGGTGAAGCGGCGGCCGTCCCTGCCCCCGTCAAGGAAAGCGATCCATTCCGCAAGGCGCTGATCATCAGCCTGATGAACCCGAAGGCGATCCTGTTCTTCATCTCCTTCTTCATCCAGTTCGTCGATCCGGCCTTCCCGAACCCCGTGCTGTCCTTCATCGGCCTGGGCCTGATCTGCCAGGTGATCAGCTTTACCTACTTGACGGCCATCATCTTTGTCGGCGCGCGCCTGGCCGAGACCTTCCGCCGCCGTCGTCGCCTCTCGGCCGGCATGGGCGGCGGCGTGGGCGCCATGTTCATCGGCTTTGGCGCGAAGCTCGCCACGGCCACACTGTAAGGAATGACCGTGAACGAACTTGCGCTGCGCCAGCGCTGCCATACCGTCCTGCCGGGCCACCGCCAGTCCACGCCAGCGGCCACCTTCGCCGCCATGGCCGCCTGGTGCGACGCCAACCATGTTGCGCACGACACCTATGGCGAAGGCGCGCTGATCGAACAGTTCGAGAACAAGATCGCCAGCCTGCTCGGCTTCGAGGCGGCCGTGTTCTGCATCACGGGCACCATGACGCAAGTGACGGCCCTGCGCCTGGCCTGCCAGGACCGCGGCTCGCGCCTGGTGGCGCTGCATCCCACTTCGCACATCCTGCGCCACGAACGGGGCAACCATGAATTGCTCGATCACTTCAAGGGCTTGATGCTCGGCGACCCGCACCGCCCGTGGTCGGTGGACGACTTGCGCGCCGTGCCCGATGCGCTTGGCGCCGCGCAGGTCGAGCTGCCGATGCGGGAAATCGGCGGCCAGTGTCCATCGTGGGATGAATTGAATGACATCAAGCGGCACTGCCGCGAGCACAACATCCATTTGCACATGGATGGCGCGCGCCTGTGGGAAGCACAAGCCGGTTTCGGCCGATCCCTGCCCGCCATCTGCGATGGCTTTGATTCCGTGTACGTGTCGCTGTACAAGGGCATCGGCGGCCTCGGTGGCGCCATGCTGGCCGGCAGCCGCCCGTTCGTCGAGCGGGCGCGCGAGTGGTTCCGCCGCCAGGGCGGCAATATCGTGCACCGCACGCCGTACGTGGTGGCCGCCGCCATGCAGTTCGACGCGCGCCTGGCCGCCATGCCGCAGTATTTTGCACGCACACAGTGGCTGTACGCGCTGCTGCGCGACTTCCCGTCGATTGCCGTCAATCCCGCCCAGCCGCAAGCCAACATGCTGCACCTGCACCTGCCCGTCTCGCGCGAGCGGGCCATCGCCATCCGCAATCAGCTGGCCGAAGACCACGGCATCTGGCTGTTCGGCCGCGCCAGCCACGCAGCGCTTCCCGGGCACAGCGTGGTGGAATGGTATGTGGGAGATCAGTTGCTGGAACTGCCGGACGACACCGTGCGGCTGGCCCTGACCTTGCTGGATCAGGCCATGCGCGCCCGGGAGTAGCCGGCGCAAGTCGGCAGCGCCACAGTCGCGACACCCCAAAAAAAAAGCGCCCGAAGGCGCTTTTTTCATTTCATGGCGGCCGGGTTGGCCGCCACTACCTGCTTAGAACTTGTAGTTGTAAGCGAGACCGATCAACTGCATGCGGGTCTTGAACAGGCCCTTGGTGGTTTCACCGTTGCCGGTGCAGCCAGGGGTCACCGGCGAGCAGTCATTCTTGTAGTTGACAGTGGCATCCTTGAAGTCAATGAAGCTGTAAGCCAGGTCGAGCGAGGAATTGGCGTTCAGCTTCCAGTTCGCGCCGATCGAGTACTGCATGCGGTCGCTGTCCGGCAGCGCTGGATGACGCAGCTCGGCGCTGCGCACTGGCGCCTGGTCATGCGCGATACCGGCGCGCAGCAGCAGGTTTTCGCTGTACTTGTAGTTGGTGCCCAGCGACACGCGGTAGGTGTTCTTCCACTGCTGGCGGATGCGCTCCGGGCCTTCGGCCGTCGGCGGGAACTGGATGTCCAGGTTCTGCAGGCGCGAAGTGCGCGTCCAGGTGACGTCGCCCATCAAGGCCCAACGATCATCCATCTGATGGAAGGCGTTGACCGACAGGGTTTCCGGCGTGCGCACTTCGACCAGCGCCTTGGAATTGACCTTGTTCGATGCCTTGGCGATGAAGGCATTCACGGCGGCGTTGTCCGACACTTGCGAGAAGTCCCAGATCGTGTCGCCTTTCAGCTTGTGCGAAATCGACGAACGGTAGGAAATGCCGAAACGCGTGCCTTCATTCATCTGGTACAGATAGCCCAGGTTGAAGCCGAAGCCCCAGTCATCGCCATCCATCGAGGCATGGCCATCCTTGGCGCCCTTCAGTGCGGCGCCGGCTGCCTGCGCGGCGGCCAGGCCCTGCGTCTTGGCGATATTGGCCAGGAAGGCTTGCGACGCGGCTGGCGCGTGCTGGGCCAGGAAGGCCACGGAACCCGGCACGTCGACTGCCTGGCCCAGTTCCGCCTTCATGTGTTCAGCGGTGACGCCGAAACCGAAGGAGTGGTGTTCATTGACCTTGAAGGAAACGGAAGGATTCAGGGCGATGGCTTCGAGCTTGATGTTGGTGATCGCATAGCGGCCGCTCCAGTCATTGCCGTAATCGAGCTTGGCGCCGTATGGCACGAACAGACCCATGCCGACCGTCCATTGATCATTGACCTTCTTGCTGGCATACAGGGCTGGCGCAAAGACGGCGTCCGGCGCATAGTCCTTGGTCGTGCCGCCCGGCGTGCGGCCGGTGAACGTCCTCGACCCCGTGTCTTCATAGGTCGAATGCGGTACCACCAGGGTGCCGCCGCCCATGAACTGCGTGCCTTCCAGGCGCGACAGGCCGGCCGGGTTGTAGAAAATGGTCGATGCATCGGCCGCTTCGGCGCCGCTGGCATCGGCCGTGCCCTGGGCGGAAACGCTTTGCGAACCGAAACGGTAGCCCGATGCTTGTGCGGTGGAGGAAATGCCGGCGAACGCGGCAACGATCAGGAGGGGCAGATATTTATGTTTCAAGTTAGTCTCTCTTTATTATATGAAATTGTCTTCGGCACACTATCGCGGGCATATCCAGCTGCCCCGTCTTGCACTTTTCTTGCCGCCGTGAACTCCAATTCACTGACGGCATGAGCGAAGCATATAATATTTTTTAGAAAAAAGCGAACGTTCGCTCTTTTTATGAAACGGCGTTGTTTTTCCTGCGCATACGACCTTCTACAGTGCCAGCGCAGGGGCTGGAAGCGGTATCAGAAAGCGCTGATGCATCAGCGACAGCATCTGTTCCGCCGGCACGGGGCGCGAGATGAAATAGCCCTGCACCTCGTTGCATTGCAGCGCGCGCAGGATGTCGAGCTGCTCGCGCGTCTCCACCCCTTCAGCCACCACGCTCATGCCCAGCGCATGCGCCATCGACAGGATGGCGCGCACGAACACTTCGCCCTGCTCCGAGCGGCCCAGCTCCATGGTGAAGGCGCGGTCGATCTTCAAGCCATCCATGGCGAACTTCTGCAGCTGCGACAGCGAGGAATAGCCCGTGCCGAAATCGTCGACCAGCAGGCGCACGCCCAGCGCGCGGATGGCGGACAGCTGCTCCACGGCGCGGTTCTGTTCATCCATCATGGCCGATTCCGTGATTTCCACCTCGATCAGCCGCGCATCGATGCGGTGGCGCGTCAGGGCCGAGGCCAGCACCTGGTGCACGTCGCCGCGGCCGAACTGGCGCGCCGAGACGTTGATGGACACGGGCACCAGTTCCAGTCCGCTGGCTTGCCAGCGCGCCATCTGCAGGCACACCTTTTCGATGACGACTTCGCCCAGCTGCGAAATGAGGCCGCTGCTCTCGGCCACGGGGATGAATTCCAGCGGCGGCACCATGCCATGCTGCGGATGGTGCCAGCGCACCAGCGCCTCCATGCTGCACAGCTGCCCGCTCATGGCGTCGACCCGCGGCTGGTAGACGACGAGGAACTGGTCCTGCTCCAGCGCCGCCACCAGGCTTTGCTCCAGTTCGCGGCGGTTGCGGATGGTTTCAAACAGTTCCGGCTGGAAGAAACGGTGATGGCCCTTGCCCGCCACCTTGACGGCATACATGGCGATATCGGCGTTCTTCAGCAGCACTTCCGTCTCGGCGCCATCGCGCGGATACAGGCTGATGCCGATCGACGCACCCATCTTGTGGCGCTCGCTGCCCAGGTAAAACGGCTCATCGAAGGCGATGGCGATGCGCTGCGCCACCTGCTCGGCGCGGCTGTCGTCCTCCACCGGGTCGAGCACGACGACGAATTCGTCGCCGCCCAGGCGCACCACGTGATCGCCGGGCCGCAGCACGGCCTTCAGGCGCAGCGAGGCGGCGCGCAGCACCTTGTCGCCCTCCGCGTGCCCCTGCGTGTCGTTGATATCCTTGAAGCCGTCCAGGTCGATGAACAGCAGCGCCAGCATGTGCCGCGCGATGGCGGCGCGGCCCAGGGCCCCGGGCAGGAATTGCTGCAGCCAGTAGCGGTTGGGCAAGCCCGTCAAGCCATCTTCATTGGCCAGGCGGCGCAGGTCGCGCTCGTGCTCCTTGGCCGTGCTGATGTCTTGCAGGGTGACGGCCAGACGGTCGCCGCTGCGCACCAGGCGCCGGCGTATCCAGCGCAGCTTGAACGGATTGCCTTCCGGCAACTCGATCTCTTCCTCGGAAAAACCGGAGACCATGGCGGCCCGGTAATTATGGATCAGGTCGCGGAAATACGGCTCGTGGGCGCGCGACTGCAGGCGCATGCCCAGCAACTGTTCGCGGCGCACGCCAAAGTAGCCGGCGCCCGGCTCGTTGCAGTCGACGATCTCGAAATCGAGAATGCTGCCATCCGTGCCGCGCAGGGCGGCAATGATATAGAAGCCGTCGCTCGTGCCTTCGGTGGCCATGCGGTAGGCATTGCGCACGCCTTCGGACTGGTGGTGGCGCCACGCCAGGCGCAGCGACAGCACGGTGGCGACGGCGGCAAAGGCCAGCAGCAGCAAGGTGACGGCAAAGGCGATGCCGATATATATCGTGCGCGTTTCCTCGTAGGGATGCAGCATTTCGCCGTCCGACAATCCGACCACGGCCGTAAACGGATAGGCTTTCAGCGCCTGCCAGCCCACGTAGCGGCTTTGCTTGTCGGAAAAAGCGATCCTGCCGCCCGAATGCAGGGCGCCGCTCTCCGTTTCCAGGAGGCTGGTGTCGAGAAACGGCGTGTCCTCGCCGCTCGGGGTCGGCAACACGCGCGAGCCAAGGCGCGTGCTGAACAGCTCGCCCTCCTCGCCCACCATGGCCGACATGCCGAACTTGCCAAAACTGACGCTGTTGTAGAATTCGGAAAAATAGCTGGAATGGATGGAGATCAGCAGCACGCCGTCAAAATTGCCATCCTCGTCTTCCAGCCGGCGCGTGAAATGCACGAGGCTTTCATCGGCGCCCGGCACCGCCGCCTCGCTAGCCGCATTGGCCCTCCCCAGCGCGATGCGCAGCGCACTGGAATTGCTGCGCCAGTGGCGCAGCAGGAAATCGCTGCGCTCGTTGACCCGCAGGCGCTGCAGCGGCGCCGTGGCCGTCACGGCGTGGCCCTTGCGGTCGAGGATGGCGACGATGGCAAATTGCGGCAAGGCATACATGCCCTGCGTCTTCAATTGGTCGAGACGCAGCTGGCCGCGCGAATTCTCCCACTCGTATTTGAGCTGCAAGGTCAGCTGGTCCATCTGCTCCAGGGTGCGCAGCAGATACTGGCCATACGCTTTCGACAAGGAAGACACGCTGTCGAGCGCCTGCTGCTGCGCCACCTTCTTTTCCGCCTCCAGCTGCAGCAAGGTGGCCGTCCACAGTACGGCGCACAGGATCAGGCCCAGCAAGGGCCAGGCCAGGATCAGGCGCAGGTTGGCCTTGAGAAAATCGGCCCTGCTCATCTCCACCACGGCGGCGTTATTATTATTTACAAATTGTCGCAAGAACATGGTGCAGCATCTGCCGTTTCTGTGTATTTCTTCAAGGACACACAAATTACCACAGAGTCATGTTTGCAGGTAAGACAGCAGCGTAATTATGTGTGCGGGCCGCAGCCCGCCTGTCGCGCCTGCGTTACAATCACCATCCTTACCGTTGGAGAAATACATGCAGCAATATCAAGATTTGATCAAGACCGTGCTCGAAACGGGCAGCTGGCAAGACAACCGCACAGGCATCCGCACCCTGAGCGTGCCGGGCGCCATGATGCGTTTCGACTTGGCCAACGGCAATTTCCCTGCCGTGACAACCAAGAAACTGGCTTTCAAATCCGTGATCGGCGAATTGTGCGCCTTCCTGCGCGCCTCGCGCAACGCGGCCGAGTTCCGCGCGCTGGGCTGTAAAGTCTGGGACCAGAACGCCAATGAAAATGCGCAATGGCTGGCCAACCCCTACCGCGAAGGCGAGGATGACCTGGGTCCCGTGTACGGCGTGCAATGGCGCCAATGGCCCGCGTATAAACTGCTGGACGCTGACCAGCCGGCGCAGATCGCCGATGCGCAAGCGAACGGTTTCACCTTGATCGCCCCCATCGCCGAAAACGGCGTGCAGAAAGTGCTGCTGTACAAGGCCGTCGACCAGTTGCGCGAATGCCTGGACACCATCATGCACAACCCCGGCAGCCGCCGCATCCTGTTCCACGGCTGGAACCCGGCCGTGCTGGACGCCGTCGCCCTGCCCGCCTGCCATTTGCTGTACCAGTTCATCCCGAACGCCAGCACGCGCGAAATCTCGCTGTGCTTATATGTGCGCAGCAACGACATCGGCCTGGGCACGCCGTTCAACATCGCCGAAGGCGCCGCCCTGCTGCACCTGGTGGCGCGCCTGACGGGCTACACGCCGCGCTGGTTCACGTACTTCATCGGCGACGCGCACATCTATGAAAACCACCTCGACATGGTGGAAGAACAGCTCAAGCGCACACCCTTCCCGGCGCCGCGTTTCGTCATTTCCGACCGTGTGCCCGACTTTGCCAAAACCGGCAAGTACGAGCCGGAATGGCTGGAAAAAATCGAACCGTCCGATTTCTCGCTGGAAGGCTATGAACACCACGCGCCCATCAAGGCCGCGATGGCCGTCTGATGGCGGTCGCACCGCTGGCAGCCCTGCACCGCAAGCTGTTTGATGAAACCGACGGAAACAAGTTCGCCCGCCTGAAGGACAGGCTGCTGAAAAAGCATGCTGCCGACGAGCGGCAAGCCGTGCTCGCCATCCTAATCGCCTACGCCAGGGACGGCCAGCTGCTGCACTGGCGCGCCTTCCTGATGACGGATATCGTCGCCCTGGCCGAGCCGGGCGAATATGGCGATTTTTTCAGCTGGAGCCTCGATATAGACGGCCTCGCCTACTGGGGCGTGGATGGCATGCTCAAAAGCATGGGCAAGGCGGCGTATGCTCCGCTCGTGGCCCTGGCCACTGCGGAAAATGCCAAGCTGAGCGTGCGCGCCAAGGCCGTCAAAAGCCTGGCCGTGTTCAGCCGCCAGCCTTTCGATGCGGGTTTGCCTTACGATCCCGGCCACTGGAAGGCAGAACAGCTACGGCTGGCCGACGTGCTGGCCTGGCAGGGCGACGCTTATCCGGATGGGGCAGGCCATGCCGTGCCCGCCACCCACGCGTCGCTCGAGTATCCCGGCACGCCGCTGGAAAAAGCCGCGGCCAGGCTGGAGAAAAAGCTGGCCGCCAGTCGCAAGAAGGAGCAGGACCTGGCGCAGCCATCGAACTGGCTGACCATCGCCAGCGCCGCCGACATGGCCGGCATCGCGCAGCGCTGGGCCTTGCCGGAGCACTACCGGCGCTTCCTGGCTTGCCATTCGCCGCTGCGGGTGTTTATCGACAGCCGGCAGTATTTCCAGGGTTTGAGCCTGTATGGCGCGGCCGGGCTCATCAAGGCCCAGCACGGTTACGCCTGGAATCCCGTCAGCGGTGAAGCCATCGCCGGCTGGCCGGAGCAGTACCTGGTGATCGCCGATGCGGGCGCCGATCCGTATTGCCTGGACCTGGGCGCCGTCGCCGATGGCGATGCCCCCGTGTATCGCGCCGAACATGGCATGGGCGCATGGCGCTTCGAGCGCCATGCGGACAGTTTCATCGACTTCCTGAACGAGATCGCGACAGCGGCCTAGCCTGCCTCGCCTCCCGGACCGCCGGGACCGGGGCCGCCTGGCCCGCGTCCGCCCGGCGGGCCGAAACGCGGTTCGCGCTCGCCCTCTTTCGCCGCCGACGTGGCGCCGCCCAGGCGGTACGACAGCCCCACATAAATCATGCGGCCATCGAAGCGCCGCGTGCTCGTCTCGCGCAGGGAAGCGCTGTTGATGACGGTTTCCATCTTGTTGCTGCTAAACACATCAGTCACATTCATGACCAGGCTCAGCTGCGGCGTCACCGTATGGCGCCAGCTCACATTCAAGGTGTTGTTCGGCGAGCGGTAGCCCTGCCCCGACAGCATCTTGCCTTGCATTTGCAGGGCCAGCTGCAGCTGGTTGGCGGGATTGACCTGGTAATTGAGGCGCGCGCGGCCGCTCAGGGCATTCGCCGTGCGCGTGCTGCGGTTGCCCAGGTCATCCGAACTCGTCTGCTGGCTGCGCGCCAGGTTGCCGCTCGTGTTCAGGGTCAGCGATGGCGTCAGCTTGCCGCTGACGCTGAATTCCAGGCCGCTCGAATGGCTGCCTTCGCCGTTTTCGCGCGTCGTCAAGAGCACATTGTCGCTGATAAAGTAGCGGTAATCGACGATGGCGTCCGTGTCGCGCCGGTGGTAGGCGCGCAAGCTGCTTTCCAGGCCCGCGATCTTCGTTTCATAACCGATCTCGAACGAGTCCGTCTGCGTCGGTTTCAGCTTGGGATTGCCGGCCGACACATTGAACTCGTCGCGGTAGACCACGTAAGGATTCAGGTCGCCCGCATTCGGGCGGCGGATGCGGTGCGCATAGCTGAAGCGCAGGTTGCTCTCGTCGCTGACCTTGTAGGTGGCGAACAGGCTGGGAATGTAATTGACGTAATTGTTGCTGGCCTCGACGCCGCTGGTAATCTGGCGCACGTTCAAGTCCGTGTATTCGGCGCGCAAGCCGGCCAGCGCGCCCCAACGTTCGCTCAGGCGCATCTGGTAGGAGCCGTACAGCGCGATGGTGCGCTCGTCGAGCTCGAAACGGTTGCTGCGCATGGGATTGACAGTCTCCAGCAGGCTGCCCGGGTTGATGTCCGTATATAAGGTATCGAAACTGCTCTTGTTGTCGGCCACCTTGTAGCCCAGCTTGGCCGTGCCGCCCGCCAGCGGCCGCTCGTAGTCGCCGCTGAAGTCGACGATGCGGTTGCCCGTCTCGCTGTGCTGGCGCGCGCGGCTGTCGAAGGCATTCACGGGCGTCACCGCGTAGGTATTGGCGTAATCGCTGTCGCTCTCGTTGGTCGACGACGAAACGCGCAAGTCGATCTTCAGCGATTCTCCCGGCAACTCTCCCTTGTGGTCGTAGCGCGCGCCCCAGCTGTAGTTGCGGCTGTCGCCGTTGCGCACGGTGCTGCGCACATAGTCGCCGATGGTGCTGCCCGTGCTGTCGCCGTTGATGTAGCGGTCGAGCGAGCGCTGGTCGTTGCTGCGGCCGTTGTACGACACGCTGGCGGCCAGGGTGTCGCTGGCGTTCAGGTTGTAATTCACCGTGCCGTGCAAGCCCAGCGAATCGTTCAAGCCATTGTTGCTGGACTGCTGGCTGCTGGGGGCAAATGCCCCCGTGCCGCGTTCCAGGCGCTCGCGGCTGACCTCGCCCACGGAATTGCGGCCGTCGTGGCGTACATTGATGCCGCCCTGGTAGCCCCACGGCCCTTCGTTGTAGGTGCCGGACACGGCACTGTTGTAGCGCCCCGCGATGCCCGCATTCGCGTTGACGGTGGTAAAGCCGCCCGGCTTGCGGTTGCGCCGCATCACCAGGTTCAGGATCGGGCCGCCACCGGCTTCGTTGCCGAACTGGGCACCGGGATTGTTGATCACTTCCACGGACTCGATATCGTCGGCCGCCATGGCGTTCAGGGTGGCGCCGCGCGAATCGCCCTGCAACATGGCTGACGGCTTGCCATCAATCAATATCTGCACATTGCTGCTGCCGCGCAGGGAAACGCTGCCATCGGGGTCGACGGCCACCGACGGCACATTGTTCAAGGCATCGGCCGCCGTGCCGTTGCTGCTGCCCACGTCGGACTTGACGTCGTAGACTTGCCGGTCGATGCGGCCCGTGGGACGCTCGGCCGTCACGCTGACGGAAGGCGGTGCATCAATGGCGGGCGCCTTGGCCGGCGCCGGCTTGACGACGGCGTCGCCGGTGGCCGCGGCCTGTGCCTGAGCGGAAACATTGGCAGACAGCAGGCTGCCGCCAGCCAGGCAGCAGAGAACAATTTTATGCATGAAATAAATAGCCCAGGAACTGTGAGGCGCAACGCAAACGCGTGGCAACCGGGAATCGAATGCCATGATTCTAGGGGCCAACGCATAGGCAAACAATTGCAATTTACTTCAATTTACAAATCTCTTGCGCTTGTGGCATTACAGCCTCACACCTTGGGGAGCAGCTAGGTCAGCAGGCCATTGCTACGTGCCAGTTTCAGCCAGCCCGGATACTCCGTCATCAGCAAGTCATACAGTTCCTCATCGCTGTGCTCGTCGGGCGAGCTGACGGAAAAGTAATTGGCATTGTCGACCAGGCGTCCCTGCAATTCGTCGAGCTTTTCCAAAAAGGGGAAGTCGGAATCGGCAAAGGCGGCGAGGAACTTGCTTTTCGATTTGCGCCCCTTGCCGATGCCCATGAATTGCCAGAAGATCGGTTCATTGCTGGCCCAGCGCAATTGTTTCTCCGTCGTCGCCTGGTCGCTGGTGCCGCCATCGGTGACGAACATGACGTACACGGGCAATTCCGCCGCGACGGGGCGCGTGCGCTCGCCGCCGGCCGCGTCAGGGAAGTAAAACGCGCGGATCGCCTGCATGGCGGCGCCATAGCGCGTGTCGCCTTCCAGCGGGTGGCGGATGATCGCCCGCCCCACATAGGTGTTGCAGTTGCTCAAGTCCATGGGTGCCGGATGATGGACGTTCTTGCCGAACAGGAAAACATCGATCTCGCCATCGTCGTCGAACTTGCAGCCCAGGGCCAGGATGCGTTCGGCAAAGCGCTGCACCAGCCCCTCTATATACAGCCGCCCCATGGAACCGGAAATATCCAGGCACAGGCAGACCTTGGCGCGGTGGTCAAGCAAGCCCACTTTTTGCAGCGACACGCCCGCCTGCTTGACCAGGCTGACCAACTGCGGCGCTTCGCGTTCCACGCGCTTTTCCAGGTTGATCTTCGCCTGCATGACGGCAGACGCCGCCGCAGGGCTAGCAAGAGCGGCAGGCGCGGCCTGGTCGACTTCGCCGCCGAAGTGGCGCACCAGGGAGTCGAGCCCCCCATTGAAACCTTGTCCCACGGCCATGCAGCGCCAGCCGCCATCCTTGCGGTACAGTTCGGCAAGCATGACGGCTTTTTCTTGCGCGAAATCACTGCCCGCGAAGGCGAAGCGGGCCAGTTCCCGTCCTCCCGCCAGCAGGCGCACGTGGCCGGCTTGCAGCTGCGACATCACGCCGCCGCCATCGATGGACGCCGTCACGACGAGACGGTCTATGCTGGCCGGCAAGCGCGCCAGTTGCATGGCAAACTCGGTCATGTCGCCAGCGCTGCCCGAACGCGCTTCCACGCCGCCGCATGGCGTGCGCGGCTGGTTGAAAAAGGTCATGTAGCGCTCGTCGGACAGTTTGCCGTCGGCATCGAGACCGAAACAGGCCACGTCGAGCGCCAGTCCCTGCGCCGCCACGCCCACCTGCAGCACGCCGTCGGGAACGAGATTGGCCAGCGGCAAGCGCTGTCCTTTGGACAAGGTTTCCATCAGTGTCTCCTAGGCGATGTAGCGGCGCGGATTGTCCGCATTGAAATCATCTTCGTCTTCCTTGTCCTCGCCCTTGAAGACGACGGGACCGTTGAAGGCCAGCTGCAGGTTCTCGCCCTGCCAGCTCAGCCACGGCGTCGCTTCGCTGCCCGGTTCCGACGTCTTGCCCGACGGTTCCAGAATGATGCTGTCGGGCGTGATGCGCGCCATGCCGATCACATAGGTGTAGACGGAATCGTCGTCGGCCGCCTTGGACAGGCGGAAATCGAATGCGCACTCGACGATCTGCTCGCCATATTGCATGACCATCTTCGGCCGCATGGAAGCGACGGAGACGGCGCCATTGGCCAGCGCCGAATACACGCTGAAGACAAGCCCCACCGTGCCGCCGTAATGCTGCGCCAGGGCGGGATTGACTTCCACGGTTTCCGTGGCGGGCTCCTTGCCCGATGCGCCCGCCACGTCGCCCAGGTGGAGCACGAAGGGCATGACGCCAAAGTTGCCGGGCTTATCGGGCGCCTGGATGAAGCGCATCTGGCCATTCGGCAAGAGGATGCCGACCCGCAAATCAAGGTCGTCGTTGTCGTCGTCGCCATCGCCGTTATCGACCCAGGTAGCCTTGACGGTAAGTTTGCCCGGCGCGCCGGCGCCCTTTTCCAGCGACACCTTGTGCGTCTGGCCTGCCTTGGTCAGCGAGATTTTCGACAGGGAAATCTTGGGTGATGGCGCCGTTTCCGCTGCCGCCTGCGCCACTTCACCGCCGAAATGCGCGACCAGCGCGTCCAGCCCGCCATTGAAACCCTGGCCCACGGCCATGAAACGCCAGCCGCCGTCCTTGCGGTAGAACTCGCCCAGCATGACGGCTTTTTCCTGCGCAAAATCAGCGCCCGCATAGGTGTAGCGGGCCAGTTCGCGCCCGCCGTCGAGCAGGCGCAGGTAACTGCTGCCCAGCTGCGCCATGGTGGCAGCGCCATCGATGGCGGCCGTGACGACCAGGCGCTCGATGGAGGACGGCAAGCGGTCCAGCTGGTAGCTGAAACCGGCCGCATCGCGGGACGGCGCCACGGTTTCCACGCCACCACACGGCGTGCGCGGCTGGTTGAAGAAAGTCATGTAGCGGTCGTCGGACAGCTTGCCGTTGGCATCGAGGCCGAAACAGGCAAAGTCCAGCGGCACGCCAGCGCTGGCGAGGCCCAGTTGCACGACATTGCCCGTGACGAGGCCGGACAGCGCCAGGCGCTGCCCCTTGATCAGGTTTTCCATGCGATTATTTATTCAGGTGTGGGAGCTTCGGACAAGGGCTCAAGGCAAGGCCCGTCGTCCGAAGACAGTACGAATGTACAGTCAGTCCATGGCGGAGCAACGCCGCCATGGACCGCCGTTCTGGGTTCTATACAAAGCTAAAAGAGCTTCGGACAACGGTTCAGGGCAAGGCGCGTCACCGAAGACAGTACGAATAGTACGGCGAGGTGACGCAACGCGGCCATGGGCCGTTTTCCGGAGCTCTTAGGCGTTAATGCCGAAGGAACGTGCAAGTGGGCCCAGGCCGCCTTTGAAACCCTGGCCGATGGCCTTGAATTTCCATTCGCTGCCGGCGCGGTAGATTTCGCCGAAGATCATGGCCGCTTCCGTCGAGCCGTCTTCCGACAGGTCGTAGCGGGCGATTTCCGCGCCGTTGTCGCCATTCAGGCAGCGGATGTAGGCCTTGCCGACCATGCCGAAGTTCTGCTTGCGGTTTTCCGCGTCGTGGATGGTGACGGCCACGGCGATCTTGTCGATATCGGCAGGCACGTTGGCCAGGTCGACGGCAACTTTCTCGTCATCGCCATCGCCGCCGCCCGTGGTGTTGTCGCCCGCGTGGACGATGGAGCCGTCAGCCGACTTCAGGTTGTTGTAGAAAATGAAATCGGCATCGGAGCGGGCCTTGCCATCCGTTTTCAGCAGGAAGGCGCTGCCGTCCAGGTCAAATGCGGCGCCATCGGTGGCGCGCGGGTCCCAGCCCAGGCCAATCACGATTTTCTTCAAGCCAGGAGCTTCCTTGCTCAGGTTGACATTGCCGCCTTTTTGCAAACTGATCGCCATGGTAATTCCTCTTTAATGTGGGGGTTGCATTCGGTGTTTCAGGTCACGTCGCCAGCGTACCGGCTTGATGAGCCATGAGCCTACCATAAAGTTACTGCTTGCCAGCCGCGCACTATTGAAAATAATGCCATGCGGAAAATACCGTGCCGCTGCCCCAATGCGCAAAATGACGGATAATGCCGCTCGACAAAAATTTTTACCATCCTGCACCCAGGCTTGTCCTTGAACAATACCAAGATACGACTCGACTGTATTCCCGGCACCCTGTGCGACGAGCGCCTGTGGTCGCGCCTGGCGCCTGCCCTGGGCGACGCCTTTGATCTGCAGCACGTGCCCCTGCACCAGGCGCGCACGCGCACGCAGATGCAGCAGATGATCGCCAGCCACAGCGCTCCTCAAGCCCATCTGGTGGGCTTTTCGCTGGGCGCCTACCTGGCGCTCGAACACGCGCTGGCGCACCCGCAGCGCGTCCAGTCCCTCACTTTGATCGCCAATTCGGCCAAAGGTTTGCTGCCGGCGGAAATCGAAGCGCGCCAGCGCATCGTCGCCATGCTCGAGCGCAATGCCTATGCGGGCATCACGCGCCAGCGCCTGCGCGAACTGCTGCACCTGTCGCACTTGGAAGACACCGGCATCACGGGCCTGATCCGGCAGATGGGGCTGGACCTGGGCAAGGACGTGCTGCTGGCGCAATTCATCACCACCATCGCCCGCCCCGACCTGATGGCGCGCTTGCCGGAACTCGGTTTTCCCGTGCTGATCGTGGGTGCCGAAGAGGACAAGCTCGTCGATCCCGACGATCTGCGCGCCATGGCCGCCCGCCTGCCGCAAGCCACCCTGCACCTGCTGAAAGACAACACCGGTCACATGATTCCGCTGGAAGCACCAGGCGCGCTGGCCGACGCCATGCGTGCGCATCTGGAGACCGCCGGCAATTTCAACGATAATGGCGGGCATCGGGCATCGCCCCCACCTTTTTCACGGAACCAATGAGCTTACTGACCATCATCGTCGCCACCGACCAGCAAGGCGGCATCGGCATCGACAACACCCTGCCGTGGAAACTGCCGGAAGACCTCGCGCATTTCAAGCGTCTGACGACGGGCCATCCCATCCTCATGGGCCGCAAGACCTTCGATTCCATCGGCCGTCCGCTGCCGAACCGCCGCAACATCGTCATCACGCGCAATCCGGACTGGCGCCATGAGGGCGTGGAAGCGGTGTCGTCGCTGGAAGCGGCCATCGCGCTGCTGGACGGCGCCGAAGGCTATGTCATCGGCGGCGCGGAAATCTACCAGCAGTCGCTGGCACTGGCACAGCGTTTGATCATCACGGAAATCGGCCAGACGTTTGACTGCGATGCCTTTTTCCCCGCCGTTGATCATGCCGTGTGGCAAGAAACCGCGCGCGAAACGCATGTTTCGGAGAAATCCGGCCTGCCTTACGCCTTTGTCACGCTGCAACGCAAAGCCTGATAAGGTTATATTGACTAGCAGAATGTTGCTGTAATACCCCTGTCACACCCATGCGTCACGCTAGCGCACGCTTGTGACGCTTTGCTACGATATTTTTTTCCCGCAGACGCCGCATTTCTGCGAGAATCCCGTTCTTATTTTTTTTCTGCGGCTGCCGGGTTGCACTACCGCCTGACCGTCGCGCCCTAGTCCGCCCCTTCACATATGTCAGGGGCGGCTTGCTTTTTTGGAGACATGCATGAAATTTCGTTTCCCTATCGTCATCATTGACGAGGATTTCCGTTCTGAAAATACGTCCGGCCTGGGCATTCGCGCCCTTGCCGCCGCAATGGAAAAAGAAGGCATGGAAGTGCTGGGCGTGACCAGCTACGGCGATTTGTCGCAATTTGCCCAGCAGCAATCGCGCGCGTCAGCCTTCGTGCTGTCGATCGACGATGAAGAATTCGGCGCCGGTTCCATCGAGGAAACCGATCACGCCTTGAAATCGCTGCGCGCCTTCGTCGAGGAAATCCGCTACAAGAACGCCGATATCCCTATTTATCTGTACGGCGAAACGCGCACCTCGCGCCATATCCCCAACGATATCCTGCGCGAACTGCATGGTTTCATCCACATGTTCGAAGATACGCCGGAATTCGTCGCGCGCCACATCATCCGCGAAGCGAAATCCTACCTGGATGGCCTGTCGCCGCCATTCTTCCGCGCACTGGTGCACTACGCCAACGACGGTTCCTACTCATGGCACTGCCCCGGCCACTCGGGCGGCGTGGCGTTCCTGAAGTCGCCGATCGGCCAGATGTTCCACCAGTTCTTCGGTGAAAACATGCTGCGCGCCGACGTCTGCAACGCCGTCGAGGAACTGGGCCAGCTGCTCGACCATACGGGCCCTGTCGCCGCGTCCGAACGCAATGCCGCGCGCATCTTCAATGCCGACCATTGCTATTTCGTCACCAACGGTACGTCCACCTCGAACAAGATGGTGTGGCACTCGACCGTGGCGCCAGGCGACATCGTCGTCGTCGACCGCAACTGCCACAAGTCGATCTTGCACTCGATCATCATGTGCGGCGCGATTCCCGTGTTCCTGATGCCGACGCGCAACCACCTGGGCATCATCGGCCCTATCCCGCTGCATGAGTTCACGCCGGAAAGCATTGCCCGCAAGATCGAAGCCAATCCGTTCGCGCGCGAAGCGAAGAACAAGAAACCGCGCATCCTGACCATCACGCAATCGACCTACGATGGCGTGATCTACAACGTGGAAACCCTGCGCGAAATGCTGGACGGCAAGATCGACACCCTGCACTTCGATGAAGCGTGGCTGCCGCACGCCACCTTCCACGATTTCTACAAGAATATGCACGCCATCGGCAAGGACCGTCCGCGCGCCAAGGAATCGATGATCTTCTCGACCCAATCCACGCACAAATTGCTGGCCGGCCTGTCGCAGGCCTCGCAAATCCTCGTGCGCGAATCGGACACGGTCAAGCTGGACCAGGACGCCTTCAACGAGGCTTACCTGATGCATACCTCGACGTCGCCGCAGTATTCCATCATCGCTTCGTGCGACGTGGCCGCGGCCATGATGGAAGCGCCGGGCGGCACGGCCCTGGTGGAAGAGTCGATCATGGAAGCGCTCGATTTCCGCCGCGCCATGAAGAAGATCGACCAGGAGTGGGGCCAGGACTGGTGGTTCCAGGTGTGGGGTCCGGCCACCTTCAACGACGAAGGCATGGGCCAGCAGGAAGACTGGATGATACGCGCCGAGGATGACTGGCACGGCTTCGGCGACCTCGCTCCCGGCTTCAACATGCTCGACCCGATCAAGGCGACCATCGTCAACCCGGGCCTGTCGCTGGACGGCCAGTTCGGCGACACGGGCATCCCCGCGTCCATCGTCACCAAATATCTGGCCGAGCACGGCGTCATCATTGAAAAATGCGGCCTGTACTCGTTCTTCATCATGTTTACCATCGGTATCACCAAGGGCCGCTGGAATACCCTGCTGACCGCCTTGCAACAGTTCAAGGACGACTACGACAAGAACCAGCCGATGTGGCGCATCCTGCCAGAGTTTGCGGCGGCCAACCCACGCTACGAAAAAATGGGCTTGCGCGACCTGTGCCAGCAGATCCATGATTTCTACAAGGCTTACGACGTGGCCCGTTTGACGACGGAAATGTATCTGTCGGACATGATCCCGGCCATGAAGCCGTCGGACGCCTTCGCCAAGATGGCGCACCGCGAAATCGAGCGCGTGGCCATCGACGAACTGGAAGGCCGAATCACGTCCATCCTGCTGACGCCGTACCCGCCGGGTATTCCGCTCTTGATCCCCGGCGAGCGCTTCAACAAGACCATCGTCGACTACCTGCGCTTCGCACGCGACTTCAACGAGCGCTTCCCCGGCTTCGAGACGGATGTGCATGGCCTCGTGAAACGCGAAGTCGATGGCAAACGCGGCTACTTCGTCGATTGCGTCAAACTGGATGAGAACGCCTAAAAATCGTCCATGGCGGCGTTGCATTGCCTAGCCGTACTATTCGTACTGTCTTCGGCAATGCGCCTTGCCCTGAACGTTTTTAGCCATTCTTGTGACGTTCCTTGAACGTCACTCATGAACGCCACCTTTCAGGTGGCGTTTTTCATTTCAGGCCACCGCGCACGCTTGCGCCAGATCAAACGGCTGGGGTATCGGGCTTCTAAGATGGGCGACTCGTGCCCTCGTGATGGCAGGCATATGACGCTCAAGGTGTGGCTGGAAATCATGCAGCAGGCGGCGGCTGGCAGTGGCGCCTTGCTGATGACGGCCCTGAAGCAGGCTCAGGTAACTGTAGCCCGGCGGCACGATGGCGAGGAAGACGGCGCGGGCATCGTGCTGTTTGCCGAGACCGATAAGGCCCTGCTGCAAGCGCTGCCGGCGCTGTGCGGCCATGCCCGCGTGCTGGCCATTGCCACCTGCGGCCGCCCTCCCAGCTGCGCGCAACAGCGGGCCCTGATGGCGGCAGGCGCGCTCGATGTGCTGCTGTGGCCTGGCGGCGCCGTCGATGCGGGCCAGGTGCTGGCGCGCCTGCAGCGCTGGCAAGCCGTGGCGCAGATACTGGCGTCCGGCGCCGTGCGCCAGCATCTGGTGGGCGACAGCGCGGCCTGGACCGCCTTGCTGCACCAGGTAGTGGAAATGGCCGCCTTCAGCCAGGCGTCGATGCTGATCACGGGCGAGACGGGCACGGGCAAGGATTTACTGGCGCAACTGGTCCACCGCCTCGGCAACTGCAGAGGCGACTTCACCATCCTCGACTGCACCACCCTGTCGCCGGAACTGGCCGGCAGCGAACTGTTCGGCCATGAACGGGGCGCGTTTACGGGCGCGGCGGCCGCGCGCGACGGCGCTTTTGCCCTGGCCGACGGCGGCGTGCTCTTCCTCGATGAGGTGGGCGAACTGCCGCTGCTCCTGCAGGCGCAGCTGCTGCGCGCCATCCAGGAGCGCAAATACAAGCGCGTGGGCGGCAATACCTGGCAGCCGACGCAATTCAGGCTCGTCTGCGCCACCAACCGCGAACTGGAAGGCGAGGTGGCGCGCGGCGCCTTCCGTGCCGACCTGTATTACCGCATCGCCGGCTGGCGCTGCCAGATACCGCCCTTGCGCGCACGCCAGGACGACATCCTGCCGCTGGCCCGCCATTTCCTCGCTGAACTGGCCCAGCAGCCGCCGCCCCCGCTGGACGCCGCCGTGCGCGAATACCTGCTGCTGCGCGACTATCCGGGCAATGTGCGCGAACTGCGCCAGACCGTCACGCACATCTGGCACCGCCATTGCGGCCCCGGCCCCATCACCATCGGCGCCCTGCCCCCGGAAGAACGGCTGCTGGCGCCGCACTGGCCCGACCAGCACTTTGAAGCGGCCGTGCGGCGGGCCCTGGCCCAGGGCTGCACGCTGTCGCACATCACGCGCTGCGCCACCGACACGGCCATCCGCCTCGTGCTGGCCGATGAGCACGGCAACAACCAGCGCGCCGCCGCCCGCCTTGGGGTGACCGACCGCGCCCTGCAGTTACGCCGCAAGGCGGCCGCTTGCGCTGCACAAGCGGCCACCACCACTGTCGCGGCAGCGCCGGTCACGCCAGCCGCGCGGTAAGCCGCGTCACGCCAGCCGCGCCAGCCGCAAGAAATTGCCGCCCGTGATCAGCGCCATATCCTGCGGCGGCAAGCCCAGCAACTGAATCTTGTGCAATTCCAGCCCCGGATGCAGCCAGGGACCATCCGAACCGAACAAGACCTTGTGCGGTCCCGCGCGGCGCACGGCCTGCTGCAGCAAGTCAAAACGCCGCACGCCCGAGCTATCCGTATGGATGTTGCGGTGGCGCACCAGATGGTCGATCAGCGCCAGCTGCGCGGCCCAGTCGTCGCCAAAGCTGCCCAGGTGCGGCAGGATGAAATCGACGTCGGGATACTGCTGCGCCAGCAGCTCGGCCACGGCCACCTCGCCGGCCGGGTCGTACAGCACGGGCAAGCCGAAGAAACGGGCCGCCTCGCACACTTCGCCGCTAATGCGCGCGTCCAACCGGTGCGCCTTGAGGCCGACAAAGCCGTACCGCTCGACGGCCGTGCGCACCAGATCCATGATGCGGCCCCGGTCGCGCCGCGCATGCACGAAGGCAAAGCCGTAGAAACGCTGCGGATCGGACGACACCAGGCGCGCCACGCCATGGTTGGCGATGGCGTAATCGGAGTGGAAGGTGGCGAACAGCACGCTGCGGGCGATGCCGGCCGCCTGCGCGCGGCGCAGGTAGGCTTGCAGCGGCGCATCGCTGTCCCACGGCCCGCTCAAGCCGTCGCCCGGTCCCGCATGACAGTGGCAATCGATGATCATCTTGTCGCGCTATTGCCAGTCGCCCATGACGACGATGCGGTTGCCGCGCCGGCGCCAGCGCCCGCTCTCCTCCTCGCTCTGCGGCGCGGCCGAACGAAAATGCGGCAGTTGCTGATGCAGGGCCCGCGTCAGCGCGCTTTCCACGGCACGCGCGCTGCCGTCGCCGTCGGCAGCCAGGCGTGCCGCCTGCCCCGCGATGCGCACGAAGCGGCGCGCCAGCTCCAGTTCGCGATCGGCCGGCGCCTCGGCTTCCATTTCCAGTTCCAGCGCATTGCTGGCGGCGCGCCCCAGGGCCGAGCCGAGCGCCGTGCCCACGCCCGGTATCGGGATCATCGAGCCCAGGGCGCCGCCGACAAAGGGCAAGGCCGTCTTGGCCACGGCCTTCAAGGCGCCACCCAAGGGCTTGGCCACCTTGGCAATGGTCGAGCCCACCTTCTTGACTCCCTTCCACACGCTCTTGAAGACATTGCCAAGAAACTGTTCCAGCTCCGCTTCGCTGGACACTTCCAGCAATTCCATGGCCAGCTGCAGTTCTTCCTCTTCGCTGAAGACGGCCGGCGCGCGGCCCTTGCCGGACCAGTCCTGGCCGAACTCCAGCACTTCAAACGCAGCGCCGGCCCGCTGCCGGCATTGCGCGCATTCGCATTCGAGTTGGTGCATGATGTTCTCCTTCGCAGTCGTCAAAGCGCTGTCGTCAGCCCCACATTTCACCCAGCACGGCCAGTTCCAGTTCGCGCCGCTGGTTCGTCAGCACGCCGCGCTGGTTGGCGAACATGTCGTCGTGGATGCGCTGTTCGATCCGGCGCCGCTGCGCCGCCGAGGACAGGGGCGCCACATACACCTGGTGCGCGCTCACGTCGACGGCCAACATCTGGCCGCACAGCCGGTGCTGCAGCAAACGCCGGTGCAGATCGTCCGTCTGGCCGCTGTAGGCACGGCGCCTTCCGCCCGCATCGAACTCGATGACGTACAGGCCCGGCCCCCGGCCATTCGCGTCGCGCAAGGCGTCGGCGAGCGTCCCCAGCGCCTGGTAGCGCAGGGCGGCCGCTTCCGGCACCCGGCCCATGGTGCCGGCCAGCGTTGGCGGGACTTCGCCCTGCTGCTGGTCATCGTCCTGCCCCTGATCCTGGTCCGTATCCACTCCCTGGTCCGGCCCCTGCTGGTCGCCAAAGGCCGGCTCCGCCGCAGGATAAGCCGCCGGATAAATGGTCGGGTAGATGGGCGCATAGCCGCCCCAGCCCCGGTAGCGCGGCGGCAGGTAGGGCATGGGCTGGGGAGCAAAGCGGGGCAGACGGCGGCCCTGCCCCTGGTAGCGCGGCGGCGCGGGACGGCGCGCGCCTCGCAGCGGCGGCCTTGCACGCAGGCCGCCTCGCCCGCCGCCAGGACGCATGCGCTCTTCCTCCCATTCCCCCTCTTCCTCCCCTTGCCACTCCTGCGACCACTCTTGCGACCACTCCTGTTCGCCGGCCGCCCCTGGCTGCCCCGCAAAGGGCAGTATTTCAAACGCTTCGTTCATATCGCCTCCTGATGTGATGTTCAAGCAAGCCCATCGCCTGCTCCAGTTGCCGCGGCGTCTGGTCGGCCCGCAGCAAAAAAGTCAGCGCGCCGGGACCGTCTCCCGCTTGCGCCAGCGCCAGCACGCCCGCTGCGCGCAAGGCTTGCCGCAAATGGGCGCGGCCGGGCAAACGCTGCACGGGAAAGCTGCCACCGCGGCAGGCAATGCCGGCCGCCGCCATCCCCGTCCGCCATTGCGCCACCCTGTCCGCCAGCCTGGCGCGCAGGGCGTCGCCATGGCGGGCATTGAGCGCCAGCGCGCGCCGCGCCGCCGCCAGCACGGCTGCCGAAGGCGGACTGGCATGCACGCGCGTCTGGCTGTGCGCCGCGAAGCGCCGCAGCAGCTTGCGGCTGCCGGCCAGCACGGCCAGCGGCACGCCAAATCCCTTGGCCAGCGAGGCGCCGACGATCACGTGGCCGCCGCCCTTGTCGTAGCCGCCCGGCAAGCCATGCAGCCGCACCGAGCCGCCACCGGCCGTGCCCGCCACGCCCAGCACCTGCGTATCGTCCAGCAGCAGGTAACCGCCTCCCTGGCATGCGAGGGCCGCATAGCCGGCCAGCGGCAAGACCTGTTCGCTACCCGGCACATAGCCATCGGCCAGGATCAGGGGGCGCCGCCCTTGCCTGCCCCAGGCCGCCGCCAGTTGCCGCAACGCCGCCATCTCGCCGCTGGGAAACAAGCGCAAGGGCAAACCCAGCGCCTGCGCCCGCTCGGCGCCCCAGCGCGCGATGGCGTAGCTGCCGCCATCGACGAGGATCACCAGGCGCTCGGCAGCCAGCATGCCGAACAGGTCCCAGAACAGGTGCAAGGTCGACGGCAGCACGCAGGCCGCCTCGCAGCCTTGCAGCGCAGCCAGGCTTGCTGCCAGGGCCTGCGCGCCGGGCGGCTCCTGCAGCGCGGCCGGCTTGCCCAGGCTCAAGCTGCTCCACGGCGCCAACGCGGCCGCCGGATGGCGCATGCCCAGGTAGAGGGCGCTGGTAAAGTCGAGCATGCACCCGCCCCGCCCCCGCCCTAGACACTGCGCAGCTGCTGGCTCAGGCGCTGGCGCAGCAACACCGAGGGCATCGTCGATTCGATCGCCGGGTCGCTGCTGTCGACGGACAGGTCGACCCCGGTGGCGGCGCGATAGCCGTGGATGTAGCCTTGCACTTGCGGGCGCCAGAAGCGCGCCCAGTTGAATGCCTGCGTCGGTTCATAGATGTCGCTCCAGTTGCCATAGCGCACGGACAGCAGCAATTGCTCGCCGAAGATGGCGAGGTTGCGGAAGTGCATCACGCTCGTATCCGTCCAGCCTTGCAATTTCTTCATGGCATCGACCCTGTCCATCCACGGTTCCGGATACGCCACCATCACGCGCGTAGGCAAAAATTCACGGAATTCGGGGCGCGCCAGCATCCATTGCTGCATCAGCATTTCGATGCGCGCCGTCGACGGCAAATCGCCGAACTGGTTGTGCGCGCCCTGCGACAGGATCAAATGAATTTCCTTGAGCGCGTTGAGCACGGGGAAGGCGTCCGCCTTCACGGTGGTGTCGTCATCCTGCTTGTAGAACGAAGTGAGCAGGCGCAGCAAGTGGTGGAACGCTTCCAGGAATTTGGAGCGGCTATCGGCTGGCCGGAAGTGCTGCACTGCCTTGCCGTCCAGGCGCACACCGTAGTGATGGTCATACTCATAGTTCCGGCGCATCACGGTCAGCCGATGCTGCTCATCCTGCGTGTATCCCCAGAGTAAATTATTCAGCGGACGCAACATGTCGATTTCCGTGTTCGACAGGGGATCGAGTTGCTTGCCCGGCGCGCGCAGATTCTGGAAGCGTTGCGCGATGGCATTCATGGTTTGTACCAGCATGCCCTCTTCGTGCCAGTACGACCAGATCAGTTCCAGCAGGCAGGGATTGGCCAGCTTTTCCTGGATGATGCCGAAGCACAGGTCCACTTCGCCTTCCTGGCCGCGCGGGATGCTGATGGGGATGTCGGGCAGCTTGCGGCGGATCACGGCCAGGTAGGGCAAGGTCTGGAAACCATCGATGTTTTCCAGGTAATCGTTGCGCAGCACGGTTTCCAGGTCGCGCCCCTGGGGGATGTCGCGCCGGTCCAGGTAGGCGTTGTCTTCCGCGGGATTGAAGGCCAGCGGCTGGTTCAGCACGCCGCAATTGACCATCACGAACGCCTCCGTCGCCACTTTCAGCACGCGGTAGGAATCGGCATCCGAAAACGGCAGCGCGCGGCGCTGCTTGAGCTGCTGGAACATGTCGGCCTTTTTGACGAAGCGCTCCTGCTCGAAGCCGCGCACATTGGCCAGGTCGCCGCAAAACAGGCTGTCCATGAAATGCAGGTAATTCGTAAACGACATCGCTTCAGTGCTGTTGCGTATCAGGGTCCACAGCGGCAAATCTTCCGTCGGCTCCGTTTCCGTGCGCGTCAGCGACACGCCCACATTGCCCGAGATGGGCTGCGGCTGGCGCTCCTCCGCCTCGTATTCCGCGTCCACGGCCAGCATGGCGTTCGGGCTCAGCCCTTCCGGCACGGGCAAGGCATTGCGCAGCTCGGGACGCTGCGACAACATCATCTGCCCCGTGAAACGGTGCATGCCGGCACGCCGCACGGGGGTGGAAAAGGCATTCGGCACACCACGCATGGGTACCCACGGGGCGGCGGCCAGCACCTGCACCTGGTCGCGCCCGTCTGCGCTTTGATCGCCGTCAAACGAGACGGTGGCCACGGCACGGTCACCCACCCTGCCAAAATTGCAGTCGCTGGGATGGCAGTCCGCCGTTTCAAAAACCAGCCCCACCTGCGGATTGAGCTGCGGCTTGAAACACAGCACGGCGCTGCAGCCGGACTGCACCGTCACGCACTGCGGCGCCGTGGCGGGGAAATTGCCATACACCCCCACGTAGCTGCCCGTGGCCAGGTCGGCAAACACGGTACTGCCACGGCCATCCGTCCAGCGCACGCCCACCAGCATGGCGGGATCGGCTACCCAGGTGGCGGCATTGAAATCATGGCAATCCGCCTCGGCTCCCCGGTACAGGCTGATGGCGGCATTGACGACCATGGCCCCGCTGTCCTGCTCGTGCACGGTGACAGCGATGCTGCCGCCGTGGTGCTTCGGCCCCGCCTGGCCCGCCGCCCCGCTCCTGCGGCCCATCTTGCCACCCATATTGCTGCTCATCTTGCTGCTCATGTCATTCTCCTCAATGGATAATCAAACGCGATGCCAGGAGCGGCAGCGGCCTGCCGGGCTGGCGGCCATGCCGCACGACATCCGCGCACAGCTCCGACGTGTCCAGGGTGCTGCGCAGGGCCCAATGGGTCAGCAAACGCCCCAGCAGCTCGCTTTCGTCTTCCGGGCTCAAGGCACCGCTGGCGCGCGCCTGGCCCAGCACGGCGAACACCAGGGTCGGCGTCGCCCGGTACATCTGCCCCGGCGCCAGGCTCCAGCTGCGAAACAACTGCGCCAGCATGGCCGGCTGGCGCGTGTGCACGGCCATGGCTTCGACCAGCGAGCCGCCGCGCAAGGCCGGCGGCCGGTGCTGCACCAGCAAGCCCACCAGGGCAGCCATGCTGGTCTGCAACTGTTCCAGCAGCCGCTGCCGGGCCGGCGGCAGGCCGGCCAGCGGGTAGTACGACAGCCACAGCTGCTCCAGGCGGTCCCACTGCGGATGCGGATACAAGGCCCGTCCCATGGCGCAGCTCAGGCGCACCCGCAGCCATGGCACCGGGTGGGGATCGTCGATATTGAGGCGGAAGACAAACACGCGCGGCAGGCTGACCACGCCGATCAGGCCCAGGGTGGCGGCCACGCCGACCCGCGCCAGCGACCAGAAATCGGCCACGATCTCGGAAATCCACCGCTCCCACAATTGCCACACGTGAACAAAGCCGCTGCCGCCCTGCTGCATCGCTTGCAGCACGGGCCGCAAGGACGCCACCAGGTCCAGTAGCGCAGCCCCCTGGTGGCCTATTTCGTGCACCAGCGACGAGGCGATGCTGCTGCCGATCATGCGTTCGCGCGGCAGGCGGATGATGGCGACGGGATTGTCGCCGCCGCCGGGCAGGCGCGTGCGCGCACGGCGGATGGCCGCGCCCGGCCCCCGGTCCAGGTAGCAGATCACGGGCGGCGCCTGGTACACATTGCCGGGCAGCGCCAGCGCGTCGGCGGCAACAATGTCCAGGCCGGCCAGCCACACGCCCGTCTTGTGCTCGCTGCGCTGGGTGATGACTTCGTTGAACAGATCGAACTGGGTCAGCGCGGCATTGAACTTCAGGCGCAGGAAGGTAAAACGGCGCTGCGCCTCGGCGGCCGTGGCCATGCTGGCGCCATCGGCGTGCTCGCGCCGCAGCCACCACTGGAACTGGGCCACCATGCGCCGCAATGCGCGCCGGCCCTGTACCAGCTGGCTTTCGATGGCCGACTGGGCGCTGGGCATCAGGGCCGCCGCCAGCACCGTCGGCTCGATCAGCGCGAACGGCTCCAGCCGCGCCAGCCGCGTCAGCAGCGAGCGCGCCTCCTGCTCCAGCATCCAGGCAGCATAAGCGCCGATGGCCATGATGTCAGACCCCGTACAGGACGATTTTGTGACCCTGGCGCGCCCAGCGGCCACTGGACGGACGCATGCCGGCGCCGCTGCGCGCACCGCCCTGCACCATGCCGCCACCCGCACCAGCGCCGCTGCCGTTCTGCGTGGAGACCTGGCTGCCGGGGCGTCCCAGCAAGCCTGGCGCGAACTGGCGCGCCGCCGCGCTGACCGCCGACTGGGCGATGGCGCGCGGATCGCCCGCACCGCGCGCTTGCGCGGCGCGGTTGACGGTATCGGCGGCCAGGCGCACGAACTGCTTGGCGCCCTCGAATTCGCGGTCCTCGTTCGACGACGCTTCCGCTTCCAGCCCCAGTGCGCCGCCAGCGGCCGAGGCCAGGCCGCTGCCTATCTTGGCCCCAAGCGGGCCGCCGAAATAGCCACCGATGGCGCCGCCGGCCAGGGGAATGGCCTTCTTCGCCACGCCCTTGAGCACGCCGCCGATGGCTTGCCCCACGGGCGACTTGATGATGCCACCCGCGACGGAAGCAGCCTTGCGCAGGAAATTGCCGAGAAACTGCTCGAGTTCGGCTTCATTGCTGACCGACAACAATTCATTCGCCAGCTCCATCTCCTCGGTCTCGGAAAACATGGCGTTCGCGCCCCCCTCGCCGCTCCACTCGCCCTGGCCAAACTCGAACTGCTCCGCTTCAAAACCGGACATCTCCTGTCCGTATTCCAGGGTCGTACGATCCAAGTCATGCATGATGAGCTCCTCAAAGTTATAACCTCGGTTGGGACTACCTTGCCGGACAGACTGGCCGTCCGGCTAACAATCGAGCACGACGATGTGCCCGCCCTCGCGGCGCCAGCGGCCAGCGTCCCGTCCTGGCGTTTGCGCCGCCTGCCTGAGCAAGCCTGGCGCCACGCTGCGTGCCACTTGCAGCAGGGCCGTTTCCACCCACGCCCTGGGAGCGCGCGCGCCGGTGGCGCCGTCCTGCGCCAGCTCCGTATTGACGGCATCGATCAGATGCACGACCTGGCGCGCCAGTTCGAATTCCTTGTCTTCCGGGCTCAAACCTTCCAGTTCCATGCCGAAGATGCCGGCAGCGCGCCGCTTGAGCGCCTGCGGCGAACCACCATGCAACGGCAACAGGGGCGCCACCACCTTGCCCAGCAGCTGGTGCAGCGGTCCTTCCAGCGGCGTACCGCGCACTTGCCGGCCCGCCGCAGTGGCGCCCAATTGGCGCGCCAAGAAAGCGTCGAACTGGGCCGGCGCCTGCAGTTCCAGCAACTGCGCCGCCAGTGCCAGCTCGTCTTCCTGCTGCAGGGGCAGCAGGCCCGGCGCTTCAGGCAATTCCATTTCGGGACGATAGGCGAGCAGACGGCTGGTCATGGCAGGCTCCGGTGAAAGGCGGGCGGGTGACCCATGCCTCCCTGACGCAAGGGCCATGCCAGCCATGCGCAGGGAAAGGACGCGGGGAAAAAACGGAGCGGGTGGCGAACGGCATTTCGCCGATGACGTAAAAACCATGGTTTCCGGCGAAGCGGGTTTCGTTGCCAAGATGAGCTTTCAAACAAGCTTAATTGGCGGGAATGATTACGTCGCCTATCCGCCACAGTGCGCGTAATCGGCAAAAAATATTTTCCATTTTCAAAGAATAAAGTTCGCCCTACAGCGCCGAAAAGAGCATCAACACCACGCCAACGTCAGGCAAATGAAAACGTGGCCAACACGTAAATAGTTAATTGAAAACAGGATTGTGGTAGCTAGGGCCTACAATTAATGGGCTAAAATTTGATTGCCCGAGAGAAACTAAATGACAGACCCAACTTTGCGCCGTTTGCTGGCCATCACATTGGTCAGCCTGCTTGCCGCATGCGGCGGTGGCGGCGACAGCAACACCGGCGCCATCCAGAACCCGGACATCTCGGTGGTTCCTCCAGGGACCACCGCCCCCGGCGATCCGGCAGCCCCCGGCACCACGCCAGGCGATACCATTCCTCCGCCGCCGCTGACCACGCCTCCGGCCGGCCAGGCGGCCACCACCTTCACGCGCCAGGAAGCGTCGCGCTTCCTGGGCCGCGCCACGTTCGGCCCCAACATGGCAGCCATCGATGCGCTGGCGGCCAGCGACAGCGATGCGTGGTTCAGGACTCAGTTTTCCAAACCGCAAACCTTGCACCGCGCGTATATCGACAAACTGCTGGCGGCCGAAGCGGCCGGAGGTGAAAAGCTGACGTCGCGCGGCTTTGACGAATCGTTCTGGCAGCAAAGCATGCGCGGCGAGGACCAGTTGCGTCAACGCATCGCCTTTGCCCTGTCGGAAATCTTCGTCATTTCCATGCAAAACGATGCCATCCAGCCACGAGTACGTGGCGTGGCCGCCTACTACGACATGCTGGGCCACCACGCTTTCGGCAACTTCCGCAATCTGCTCAATGACGTGGCCCTGCATCCGATGATGGGGCTGTACCTGTCGCACATGCGCAATCAGAAAGAAACGGCAACCCGTGCACCGGACGAAAATTTCGCGCGCGAAGTGATGCAGCTGTTTACCATCGGCCTGTACCAGCTCAATGCTGATGGCAGCCTGAAACTGGCTGCAGGCAAACCCATCGCCACCTATACGCGCGACGACGTAGTCGGGCTTGCCCGCGTGTTTACCGGCTGGAGCTGGGCCGGTCCCGATTTGAGCAACAACCGCTTCATCGGCAACGTGGCCGATCCCGACCGCGACTGGAAACCGATGCAGAACTACCCTGCGTTTCATTCCAGCGGAGAGAAGCGTTTCCTGGGACAAAGCATATCCGGCGTCACCAGCGGCGAGGCGGACTTGAAACTGGCACTCGATACCCTGTTCAACCATCCGAACGCGGGACCATTCTTTGCCCGCCAACTGATCCAGCGCCTCGTCAGCAGCAATCCCAGCCCCGCTTATGTGGGCCGGGTAGCGGCCGCCTTTGCCAACAACGGCAATGGCGTGCGCGGCGACATGCAAGCTATCGTCCGCGCCGTGCTGCTCGATCAGGAAGCGCTGGCGGCCAGCGGGACAAGTTTGCGCACCGGCAAGCTGCGCGAGCCGATAATGCGCCTCGCCAGCTGGATCCGCGCCTTCGACGCCAAGGCGTCCAACGCACGCTACCGCATCTACTATCTCGATGATCCCTTGACCGGGCTGGGCCAGGGGCCCTTGAATCCCGCATCCGTGTTCAGCTTCTTCCGCCCTTCCTACATACCGCCCAACTCCGCGCTGGCCGGCGCGGGCCTGGTGGCGCCGGAACTGCAGATCACATCGGAGCCGTCCGTCACCGGCTACCTGAATTACATGCAGGATGTGCTCGACAGGGGCGTGGGCGAAGCCCGCGAAATCAAGCCGGACTACACGCGCGAACTGGCACTTGTCAGCGACACGGGCGCACTGCTCGACCGCATCAACCTGCTCCTGATGCATGGCAGCATGCCCGCCAGCCTGCGCGGACAAATCCTGACCGCCATCAATGGCGTCAGCATCCCCGCGGCCACGGCCAGCAATGCCGCGCAGGTAGCCACGGCCCAGGCCAACCGCGTCAAGCTGGCCATTTTCCTGACCATGGCCTCGCCGGCCTATCTGGTGCAAAAATAAGAGCGATCACATGCAAAATCTCCCCTTTTCCCGCCGCCGTTTCCTCGGTTCCATGCTGAGCCTGGCCGGCACCACGGCCGCCCCCTTCGCCATGAACCTGGCCGCCATGGGCAACGCCGCCGCGCAAACGGCCGGCGACTACAAGGCCATGGTGTGCCTGTTCATGGCAGGCGGCAACGACGCCTTCAACACGGTGCTGGCCACCGATCCCACGTCATGGAATGAATACGCGCGCCTGCGCAACACGGGCGGCGTCGATTCCATCCATCTGCCCGGCGTGGGCGAGACGGGCGGCGTGCTGCCCATCGTGCCCGCCACCGCGCAAACGGGCCGCGCCTTCGCCCTGCATCCCCAGCTGGCGCCCCTGAAAGACCTGTTCGACAATGGCCGCGCCGCCATCGTGGCCAATGTGGGCACCCTGATCCAGCCCGCCACCCTGGCGCAGTACAAGGCAGGCAGCGTGGCCTTGCCACCCAAACTGTTCTCGCACAACGACCAGCAATCGACGTGGCAATCCGGTTCACCCGAAGGGGCCAGCACGGGCTGGGGCGGCCGCGTGGCCGACGTGGCCGGCTCGCTCAATACGAATGCCATGTTCACGGCCATTTCCGCTGCGGGCAACACTGTCTTTCTCAGCGGGCGCCAGGTGCGCCAGTTCCAGGTGGGCCAGGCGGGCGCCGTGCCCATCCGCGGCTTGAGCGGCAACCTGTTTGGCAGCACGGGCGGTGCGGGCGCATTGCAAGCCATCATCAACGATGCGGGAAGCGACCTGATCGAACAGGAGCACGTGGCCGTCGTGCAGCGCGCCATTTCCAGCCAGAGCATCCTCAGCGGCGCCATGCTGGCAGCCGGCGCGGGCGGCGTGCCCAATCCCCCGCCCTACATCAATCCGAACACGGGCGTGTCCGGCGTCAATCCGCTGGCCGTGCAATTGCAGACCGTGGCGCGCATCATCGGCGGGCGCGGCGCCCTGGGGGCGAAACGGCAAGTGTTTTATGTGACACTGGGCAGCTTCGACACGCATGACCGGCAAAAAGTGCTGCATGCCGACCTGATGGCGCGCCTGGCCCATGCGCTGGCGTACTTCGACACGACCCTGGCGGCCCTGCAGGGCGCGGACCTGCGGCGCCAGGTGACGACGTTTACAGCGTCGGACTTCGGCCGCACCTTCAGCAGCAACGGCGACGGCACGGATCACGGCTGGGGCGCGCACCACTTTGTCGTGGGCGGCGCCGTGAAGGGCCGCGACATCTACGGCGCCTTCCCCGTCACGGGCCTGGGCCATGAGCTGGACGTCGGTTCCGGCGCCCTGCTGCCGACCACCTCCGTCGACCAGTACGGCGCCACCCTGGCCAAGTGGTTCGGCGTGGCCGACAGCCAGCTGGCCGGGGTCTTCCCGAACATCGGCAACTTCAGCCGGCGCGACCTGGGTTTCATGACGACAACTTAACCGTTCACGGCGACAATCAGGGTGATGACATAGCCCTGCGTGGCATTGCCCGTCACCGTGGCCATCTGCAAGCTGGTGCCGTCGCTGAAGACATTGTCGGTGGCATAGCTAATCTGCGACAGATTACGCACGCTGGCCGTGTAGCCGCTGGCCGTGTAAGCCTCGCTCAACGTTGCCATCGGGAAAGTGAATTGCGACGTCTTGATGCGGTTCGCGGCAGAGGCCGCCTTGACCAGGCTGGGATAGACCTCGAAATGCACGTGCGGCATGCGTCCCGCGTAGCAGCCGGGAAAGATGGTCGTGAAGCTGAGGTTGCCGGCGCTGTCCGTTTCCTGCACGCCGCGCAAGTAATTCTGCGCCGTCACGCCGCTCGAATACAGCGAATACAAACCTTCGCGGTCGCAATGCCACAGATAGACGGCGTAGCCGGCCAGACTGGCGCAATTGCCGCTGGCGTTAAGCAACTGCAAATTGATGGTCAATGGCACGCCCGCCGCCACGCCCGTGGCGCCATTGAAACTGGCGCGGATATCGCTGCGCACGACGCCTGACTGGTTCAGCACGTTGATGATGCTGCCGCCATTCGTGTTCGTGCCGTCGGCCGGGTACGGCCCGCCCGTTTCTTCTGGAATCACCGTGCAGGCGCCCGTGGTCGGTATCGTGACGGTGCCGGCGCTGCCAGCGGCAGCGCTGCTGCTTCCCGTGCTGCTGGCGTCCGACCCGCCGCCGCAGCTCATCAAAGGCAAGGTGGCGGCGCCGGCCAGCAGCCAGCGCAACACTTGCCGCCGCTCAGCTGCCTGCTGCCGCATCATTTCGAGGTCGGATGCCAGGCCGTGATCATGTAATTCCATACATACTCCATCAAGGCAAGCCCGCCAAGGCGGGGCTCAGGCTGGCGCACAGGAACAGCGCCTGTGTCGCATGTCGCGAGAGCGCCTGCAAGCTGCTGCCCGGACGCAAGGCATGGATGCGCATGCTGACTCTCCCTGTGATCGCGCGTGCGTTTTACGGGAGGCGCCGGGGGCCGCGCGGAACTTGGCGGCTGTCGTGCCACTGCTGCGCCTGCTGGCGCTGTTCCGGCGTCAGCACGGCCAGCAATTGCTGCTCCAGCCGCGCCTGCTGCAAGCTGATCTTTGCCATGGCTTGCGCCGCCGTATTCGCCAGCGCGCTGGCCTTGGCATCGTCGTAGGCGCTGGATCCGGCCAGCGCGCGCAGCTGCGCATGGGCCTTGAAGGCGATCTTTTCCTGTTCCCGCAGCAAGGGCGCCTGGGCATAGGTGGCGGCGAAGACCTTGTCCTGCTGCGCTTCGCTCAAATCGATGCCGTGCAGGAACGGCGGCAAGCCTGGCGCGCCCGGGCCATGGCCGAAGCCGGGCGGCGGCCCTTCCACGGTGCGCGCTGGCGGGCCGTCCGGTGCAGATTCTTGCTGGGCCAGTGCCAGCAGCGGCATGCTGCAGGCGGACAGCAGCAACAGGGATACGGCAATACTCAGGTATTTCATCGGGCTTTCCTTTCGTGGCGATCAGCCCTGATTGTCGGCGCCTGACGTGTAAAGCAACGTTAGGGCCGCGTAAAAGCGTGTAAAGGAAAGGGGCGGAATGTAAGCAGACGTATGTAAAAGCGGGTAAAACCACCGTGAACAGCCCCCTTTGACTGCTATCATCGGGCGATATTCACCCGAAAAAGCACAGGCATGAGCAAGGTTTTGTTAATCGATGACGACGTGGAACTGGTCGGCATGTTCCAGGAATACCTGACGCAGGAAGGTTTTGACGCCCGCGCCGTGCATGACGGCGAAAGCGGTGCGGCCGAAGCGCTGACGGGCCTGTATGCCATCGCCATCCTCGACGTCATGATGCCGCGCATGAATGGCCTGGAAACCCTGCGCCGCATCCGCGCCGGCAGCAATCTGCCCATCTTGATGCTGACGGCGCGCGGCGACGATACGGACCGCATTGTGGGGCTGGAGCTGGGCGCCGACGATTACGTGACCAAACCGTGCACGCCGCGCGAGCTGACGGCGCGCATCCGCGCCATCCTGCGCCGCGCGCAAGCGGCGCCACCCGATACGTCGGGCCTGGCGCCGCTGACCGTGGGCCAGTTGACGATGTGGCCCGAACAGCGCCGCGCCGCCTGGGCCGGCATGCACCTGGAGCTGACGAGCACGGAATTCAACCTGCTGGAAGTGCTGGTGCGCCATGCGGGCAAGCCCGTCAGCAAGAATCAGTTGTCCGAACTGGGCCTGGGCCGGCCCATGGCCCGCTTCGACCGCAATATCGACGTGCACTTGAGCAGCCTGCGCCGCAAACTCGGCAGCCTGGCCGACGGCCGCTCCTGCCTGCAAACCGTGTACCGTCTCGGCTATCAGCTGATCAAGGAGTAAGCGTGGGCCGCCTGTTCTGGAAGTTTTTTCTGTGCATCATGCTGGCGCAAGTGACGGCCACCATCGGCATCGGCGGCACCTTCTGGCTGAAAAACCGGGCCGCGCAGCAGGAGCGGGCCCTCGACATCGATACCAGCCCGCCCGCGCAAATGATCATCGAGGCCGCCAGCGCCACCCTGGAAGCGGGCGGCAGTCAGGCATTACGGCAATTCCTGGGCAAGCTCGAACGCATGCGCGTGTTCGCCGTCGATGCCAAAGGGCAAGAATTGATGGGCCGCGCCGTGCATCCCGCCATGCTGGCCAAGGCGCGCGCCATGCTGAAACAGGGCCAGGCCCATCCTGTCGTGCGCGAAGCGGCCGGCAGCGACGGCCAGCGCTACCTGCTGTTCCTGCCCTCGTCCGAACGTTTCCGCAATGCCGAGGCGGGCGCCGCGCGCGACACGCTCATCGCCGTCGCCATGAGCGGCCCGCGCGCCATGGGACCCGGCCCACGGCCCAACGACGCGGGCGCCCCGCCGCCACGCGGCGAATTCGGCCGCGGCATGCCGCCGCGCATGGACAGCCCCTACCGCACCTTCATTCCCCTGGCGGCCGCCATCGCCGCCAGCCTGCTGTTCGCTTTTTTGCTGGCCTGGTATTTTGCGCGCCCCATCCGCGACTTGCGGCAAGCGTTCGAAGCCGCCTCGCACGGCAACCTGGCGCCGCGCTTTCACCCCAGCGGCAAGCGCGGCGATGAATTGACGGACCTGGGCCGCGATTTCGACCGCATGACGGGCCGTTTGCGCAGCCTCATGGATAGCCAGACGCGTTTGCTGCATGACGTCTCGCACGAGTTGCGCTCGCCGCTGGCGCGCTTGCAGGCCGCCATCGGCCTGGCGCACCAGCAACCGGAAAAGATGGCCGCCTCGATGCAGCGCATCGAACGCGAAAGCGAACGCATGGATAAGCTGATCGGTGAACTGCTGACCCTGTCGCGGCTGGAAGCGGGCGCCGTGCAAGCGGGCGCCGGGCACGCGCACAGCGAAGACGTCGGCATCGCCGACCTCGTGCACGACATCGTGGACGACGCCCGCTATGAAGCCAGGGCGCGCCTGATGGGCATCGACCTGGCGGTCGACGCGGCCATGGCCGACGCCAGCGTCACGGGCCAGCCCGAACTGCTGGCGCGCGCCGTGGAAAACGTGGTGCGCAATGCCGTCAAGCATAGCCCCGATGGCGGCACGGTGGACGTGGAGCTGTCGCGCCTGCATGACGGCAAGCAGGAGTGGCTGCGCATCGCCGTGCTGGACCGGGGGCCCGGCGTGGCCAGCGCCGACCTGGCCCGCATTTTTGAACCGTTCTTCCGCGCCAGCAATACCCAGCACAGCACGGACGGCCACGGCCTGGGCCTGGCCATCGCCCGGCACGTCATCAACGCCCATGGCGGCAGCATCGGGGCCAGCTTGCGCAGCGGTGGCGGACTGTGCGTGGAAATGCTGCTACCCGTCAAAACGCCAGGCTGACCTGTCGGCGAGCCTGGCGTCTTTTACGCGCGGAGAATGCTGTTACGCCTGCGTATCGATGATACTGCCCAAGGTGGACGAGGTCGATTTGGCCGGGCTCGTCGCCGTATCGGCGCTGCTGGCCGGCTGAGCATCCTGCTGCGCCGCCTTCTGCGCGGCCGCCGCCTGTAACTGGGCAATTTGCGCCTGCAAGGCCTGGATTTGCTGCGCCAGCTGCTGCTGCAGCTTTTGCGACGCCTCCGTCTGCTCGCCCTTCTGCGACTCCGTCAACTGCTTTTGCGCCGCCGTGATCTGCTTTTGCAGCGCCGCGATCTGCGAACCGCTGCCCGCACTGGCGCTACTGGCTGCGCTGACCGCGCCGCCTGAACCGATTGCCGCTACCATACTGCCTCCTCAGTGTTTCAATACCAAGGTTAACGGCAAGCATGGCGCGTGGATGTAGGGCGGCAGGTGTAAAGGCAGGTAAAGACGGCTGGCACCCCTCCCTGCACGGCGATCAGGTCTTCGGCAATGTCACGCCAACCTGGCCCTGGTACTTGCCGCCGCGGTCCTTGTACGACGTTTCGCACACTTCATCGGACTCGAAGAACAGCACTTGCGCCACGCCTTCGTTGGCGTAGATTTTCGCCGGCAACGGTGTCGTATTCGAAAATTCCAGCGTCACATAGCCTTCCCATTCCGGTTCGAACGGGGTGACGTTGACGATGATGCCGCAGCGCGCATACGTGCTCTTGCCCAGGCAAATCGTCAGCACATTGCGGGGAATGCGGAAATACTCCACGGTACGGGCCAGCGCGAACGAATTCGGCGGAATGATGCAATAGCCCTTGCCGGACACGTCGACGAAGTTGTTCGCGTCAAAATCCTTCGGGTCGACGATGGTGGTGTTGATGTTGGTAAATAACTTGAACTCGTCGGCGCAGCGGATGTCATAGCCATAGCTGGACGTGCCGTAGGAAACGATGCGGTTGCCGTCGCGTTCCTTGACCTGGCCCGGTTCGAACGGCTCGATCATGCCCGTTGTTTCCGCCATGCGGCGTATCCATTTATCGCTTTTAATCGTCATCGCAGGGGTATCTTTCTAGAATATCGGAATGGCTGGGGCCGCACGCTTGCTGCAGGCGCGGCCCGGATGGCAGGATTTTACGCGAAAATCCACCGTTGTTGGCCCCCATCCCCTGAAAATCCTTGGCGATATTCTATTGCTTCGCCAGCAATGCCGTGATCATCTCGCGCACCACTTGCGCCGTCAGTTCCGGGTTTTCCATGGGAAACAGATGCCCGCCCGGCACCTGACGGAAAAACTTGCCGACCAGCTTGCGCGTGGCCTTCAAGCCCGCTTGCCGGCATTCCACCGATTCCGTGCCGCCGATAAAACCGATGGGAACAGGAAAACCATCCTTGACGAGGCCGCCGATGTGGTGCGGCAGGCTGCGGTAGACCTGCGTTTCCACTTCGCGCGTAAAGCGCAGCTGCACCCCTTCCGGATGGGGAACCAGGCCGCTGTCGATGTAGTCGCGCAACACATGCGGTGCCCAGATGGCGAACATGTCCTTGGCCGCGAAGTGTTCATACGCGGCTTGCGCGTCCGGCCACAGCTTGCGCCGCCGGGCGGAAAAACGTGACGGCGAGAACCGCTCGCCCAGCGCCGTGTTGCGCGCCAGCCGCACCAGCAAGGCGCGCCAGCCCGCCACCACGGGCGAATCGAGCAAGACCACGCAGCGCACCAGGTCGGGCCGCTGCTTGGCCACCATCACGCTGAGCATGCCGCCCAGCGAATGGCCGACGAGGATCACGGGCGCACTGTAGCGGCGCTCCAGTTCATCGATATACTCGCGCACCAGCTCGGGCCAGCCCGTGCTGACGGGGTAAGCGGGGTCGTGTGCATGCATGTCGAGCGCCTGCACGGTGTAGTGCTGGCCCAGCAAGCCGAACAGCTTGCGGTAAGTGCCGGCAGGATAACTATTAGCGTGGGCAAAGTGCAGTTGCGGGAGGGTCATCGTGGGACGGTGCCGGTGAATGCGATAAACAATTGTAATGGCATGCCGGCAAGACGTATCAGAGGAAGGCCTCTAATTGCCGGGGCGCATGGGCCATGCCGGGCACGAACGCCGCCAGCACTTCGCCCAGCTCGGCGTTTGAATCCACCACGCAAAAAGCGTCGTCAAACGCGTGGTGACGGTTCATGGAATTGCGCACGACGATGCATTCCAGTCCGGCCGCGTTGGCGGCGCGCAAGCCGCGCGGCGAGTCTTCCACGGCCACGCAGTCGGCGGCGGCCAGCCCCAGGCGCTGCAAGCCCAACTGGTAGCCGTCGGGCGCCGGCTTGCTTTCGCCATACATTTCCCGCGTCAGCACGAAGTCGAAGTGGCCGAGCAAGCCCGTGGCAGCATGGCTGATGTCAAAGTGCTGCGCATACGCGCTGGTGACGACGCCCATCGCCACATGCGGGCGCAGCGCCGCCAGCACTGGCCCGATGCCGGGCATGGCCAGCTGGCGCGCCTGGCGCAGGCGCTGCGCGAACAGCACGGTGCGCTCGGCCCGCAGGCGCTCGACCAGCTCGATCTCATGGCCCTGCCCCAGCAGCACATGCCAGGCGCCGTAGTTATTGTCCAGGAACCAGTCAAAGAATTGCTTCGGCGTCAGGTCTATGCCGTAGGGCAGGAGCAAGTCGCGGTTGCTTTCGTAAAACAGCTGCTCGGTGTTGACCAGCACGCCATCGTTGTCCCACAGCACGCCCTGGATGGTTTTCATGGCTTGTTGTCGTTCAGAAACTTACTTGAAGAAAATGTCGTAGGACAACTTGACGATCAGCAGCACCAGCAGCACGAGGAAGAGGATGCGCACGAAGGCGGCGCCGCGGCGCACGGCGATCCAGGTGCCCGTCAGGGCGCCCAGGATGTTGCACACAGCCATCGGTGCGGCCACGGCGTACACCACGTGGCCGGCAGGAATGAAGAAGGCCAGCGCGGCCACGTTGGTGGCGATATTCACCAGTTTCGAGCAGGCCGAGGCGAGGATGAAATCGAAGCCGAAGACGCGGATGAACAGGAAAATCAGGAAGCTGCCCGTGCCCGGCCCGAACAGGCCGTCATAAAAGCCGATGGCGCCGCCGATGACGATGGCGAGGATGCGTTCGCGCGATCCGATGGGGCGCGCTTCGCGCGTCGTGCCGAAATCCTTCTTGATGAAGGTGTAGATGGCCATGATGATGATCAATACCAGCACCATGGGACGCACCACCTGTTGCGGCACGTAGGACACGGCGGCCGCGCCGATGAAGGACATGACGAAAGCGCTGGCCACGGCCGGCAGCACCAGCAGCCACGGGATGTGCACCTTGCCGACAAACGAGCGGGCGGCAAACGTGGTGCCGCAGGCGGACGCCAGCTTGTTCGTGCCCAGCAAGGAGGTCGAGGCCATGTTCGGCATCAGGTTGAACAGGGCCGGCAGCTGGATCAGCCCGCCCCCGCCCACGGCGGCATCGATCAGGCCGGCAAAGAAGGCAAATAAACACAGCAGCGAGATGGTCAGCATGATAGGCAGTAAGGAATGGGCGACAGCGGCAGTATAGGCGTCGTGGATTTTTCCGGATGCAACTTCATATTGCGGAAAACGCAATCAGGCGTAACGCTTGACGGAATGCGCCCCATGCGGTCTACTGGCCTCTTTTGCCGGGAGCCGCACGATGTCGATGAAACTGATGTGGGAGATCCGCGCCTTCTGCACCGTGGTCGAAAAGCGCAGCTTCATCCACGCGGCGCGCATGCTGGGACGCTCGCCGTCGGCCGTCACGCGCGCCATCCAGTTCCTCGAAGACGCCATCGGCGCCGAGCTGATCCTGCGCACGCAAAAGCAGTTCACCCTGACGACGGCCGGCGAAACGTATTACGCGTCGGCCAAGCACTTGCTGGAAACGCAAGCCGAAGCGGAAGACCAATTGGCGGAATTGAGCAACTCGCCGCAAGGCTGGGTGCGCCTCTCGGCACCGGAAATCCTGTCGCTGGGGTTCTTGCCGAAAGTGGTGGCGCAATTTTCGCGCGACTACCCGAATGTGTCGGTGGACATCCATTTCTCGGACAAATCGATCGACCCCATCCAGGAAAAGCTGGACTTCGCCATCCGCGGCGCCTTTCCCCAGTCGAGCGAGCTGATCGGCTACCCCTTGTGGAATTACCGCCGTTACATGTATGCCTCGCCCGACTATATAGAGCGCATGGGCGCGCCCGGAGAACCGGAGGAACTGGCCGGCCACGACATCATCATGCACTCGGCCCCCCGCATCCTGCGCGACTGGCATTTCGTTTCCAGCGAGCGCAACGTGCGCTACCAGGTGCAACCGCGTTTCCGCTTCACCTCCGGCATCGCCACCTTCCAGGCGGCACTGGAAGGCGCCGGCATCGTGCGTCTGGCCAGCTGGCTGGCGGAACCGGCCGTGGCAGCTGGCACCTTGCGGCGGGTCTGCACGGCCTACCGTCTCACGTCGTCGAAGGAGCTGGACCCCAGCATCCACGCCGTGTATGGCACCTCGCGCATGGCCAAGGGGGCGCGGCTGTTTCTGGAGTATGTGCGACAGCGGGGGCTGGAAATACCGGATGAACGTGTAATTTAAGGACTATTTCCCGACGATAGCATCGCTATACACGGCAAACTGCGCGCCATCGAAGTCAAAAGCGGCCACCTCATACATGCCCAGCCGTTCATGCGCGCGCAGCGAGCCTGGATTGTCGCGCCGGATGAACAGCACTGCTTCCTTGCCCGCATGCTGCTCGCGCATGGCAGAGTACAGCAGCGCCAGCAAACCCTGCCCACGCTCCGAGTCCGCAATGCAGACGGGGCCGTACACATAGGCGTTGCCACTGCCCGCATACGCGGCCAGCATGGCCAATACCACGGGCGCCTGCGCAGCGGCTGGCGCCGCGCTGAACAACACGCCAACGACAGGTCCGTCCGCTGCGCGCCGCGCCACGATGACGGGCGACGCGCCATCCGCCATGCTGGCCACCTTGTCGCGTGAAAACTCGCCCGTCAGACTGCCGCCCTGCGAGGGGGAATTGGCTTGCAGCAAGGCTGTGATGGAGTCGATGTCGGCGGCCTGGGCCGTGCTGACAAGATAAGGATGGCTGGAATGGCGCAATCTGGACTCCCGGGACGATGTTGCGGGAGCGTAGCATGAAAGCGCTAGCGCCCATGCCAGTAACGCGGCCGGCTTGCCCGATACAAGGTCACGCCGATACCATCGCCAAACGCCAGCACCACCGCTCCTTCCACATCCGTGCGCAGCCGCGCAATCCCCATGTCCCCATAGCGCGCATACACCTGCGCCTTCGGATGCTTATAACGGTTCCTGTGTCCCACCTGGAAAATCGCCAGGGTCGGATGGACGGCGTTCAGGAACGCCGGCGTCGACGAGGTGGGCTTGTTTTCCATACACCATATCCTGTCAATCGTATATTTTTGTGCAACTGTAGTACGGTCCATCCGACGAACAGCTAGTCGGATTTGCTTGCCTGACATGCAACAACCTGATACTTTTTCTCTGACAACTTCATTGCAGGTGACAACTTGGGCTTGAGAATAGAACAGAGTGACAACTCACTGAAAGCTGTTTTTTCTGGCGATTTCGGGGAGGATTTTCGATCGGACCTAACACCCCTCCTTATCCTTGGAAGAGACCTTGATCAGCTGTTGTTACCAATCCTAGACGGCATTCGCCTAAAGAGGCCAGCCACAATTAAGACCCATCTCCTCAAACTACGCTCACTTGGCGAAACTTTTATTTTTCTCGGTATAACAGAACTTCCTACAACCGAAGACGACTGGCAAAAACTTGTTTTGGATGTTCACCGACACGTTCTCACTCGCAAGGATAGAACAGCTAGTCTGAAAACACGGTCCATCGCCGACTGGCAGATGACCCGCAGCTTTTTCTTAATCTTAGCCGAGTCTGGAATAATGCCGATTTCAGTTATTCTGCCAATAGTAAGAGAAAATATGGCGTCGCTCGATATTTCACCATATCAAAATAAACTACTTGGAAAATCAAATCCTGTCGTGGTTACTGCAGATACACGGATGGATAAACTATTATATTCTATATCCCTATCTAGAACCGATGCTGAATATCTTGATGAAGTCCGAGACTCACTTACGCTGCGACGAAACACACTAAAGAAATCACTGACGGAATATTGGAAAACATTAAAGGAAAATCTAAACTTCGGCATAGAACTTAGAGCATCAGTTAACTGGGAGCAATTGACCCAGAAAATAGATTTAGCCACAAGCAAATCTAGCAAAAACAACTTACTCAATCCCAACAACGGACGCATCCAGCTTGCCAACTATCTAACAGTCATACAATATAAATTTAATGGATATCCGCCATCTGATGACAAATTACGCGCGGTCTTGGGTGGGGTTAGAAACTGGCCGTTGGTGTCATCGAATGGTGTAATTAGCTCGTGGGCAGAAAACAACGGTGGACCAGCCGCATTCTATGAAACGTCTGGATGGTCACACCGTCAAGCATTATGGTGGTGGTTAGGAAGAATCAGTCATTTTGATGTATCAATGCTGACGGCGCTACTTATTCTCCTACAACCATCGTGGACACCAGGATCAATTATTCAGGCAAAAATAGAAAATCGGCATGGGAAATCATATCTCGATTTTAGAGACGACGAAAAAACGTACACAGTTGAAAAACCTCGAGCTAAGGCAATGAAAGAAGAAATACTCGATCCAATTGCACTCGATATAATTTCAACATTAATTGAATGCAACAAAGATCTGCGGAATAAATTAATTAAGAGCAACGACCCCAAAGCGCATCTACTTTTCCTGCCGTATGGTAAAACCGTAGTCAGTGTTCCCAGTCCCGTGTTTGCGACCGCTTATCTTAGCGGGTCTGGAGATAAGCCGAATCACGTTCAAAGTACGCGGTCACCCGACTATATATGGATTGGAAATTTGTTCCCAGAGCTTGTCAAAATCGGACTAGGGAAAGGAACGATCAGCTTTAAGAAAATTCGGGCAACAGAGGGTGTACTAGAATGGTTCAGAACAAAGAGTTTACGCGCAGTTTCGAAAAAACTTGGAAACACGGAGAGAGTTGCACTTCAGCACTACATACCGAAGGCGCTCCTCGACTCCTGGAACACGCGAATCGTTCGACGATTTCAGAACCTGCTAATTGTGGTCGCAGCGGCAGACACGCAGTTTCTCCTCGATGTAAGCGATTTCGCGAACACAGCTGATCTACATGCATTTTTAGTAGACATGCTTCGACTACATGGACCTACTGAAGCTCCGCTAGCTCAACTTCTACATGAAAAATTTGGATTTGTAACCAATGATGGAAAGTCGAAGGTGCCTAAGATGTATGCCAACCCCAATAGTCAACTGCACGTTTCCATAGGCAAGGCCGCACTAACTGCTTTGTACTCATATCAAACAGCTCTGCAGAATTCCCCTTTTCCAGCCGACTTTTTGGACAAGGTCGATCCAGTCACAGGGCTATCCCCCAGGCACTTTATTTCGCTTACCGATCTATTGCAAATGAGATTACCAAAAGATAAAAATCCCGAATATGTCGCGTGTCATCAAGAGGCACTCGCAATTGCAGGATCTCCAAAAAATCTCGAAAAATGGGAAAGGTTATTAAGAAATGTTAAATAATTTCAAGATCTTTCCAGTAGAATTTACGCCTTTAGAACAAGCCCAGGCGCTCGTGTTGCTAGACGAGGCGAACCGTGCATCAATAACGTACAAAGGAAGTTATCAATCAAGCTGGCTACTATGCGATGTACACTCTAAAGTCTGGAGAATAAGTAAAGGTAACGAAACTAGAGATTTCAGCGGTGAAATTAAGGGCTTCTACGAGTATAACTGGGCCACCAAACTCTACGATGGAACTGAACTAACGGACAAGATAAATCAGGAAGCTTTGCACGGACTTCAACGTCTGGCGTTTTTGGCTCGAGAACTTCCTCGGGGCCCCGACACTCTATCGACCTATAAAAATTTTCTTTGGAGCCTTAATTTTTTGATTCGGTGGTGCTACCTCCACAGCGACATACTCAATCCAAGACAATACCTCTTCTCTAAGCTCGAGCACAATCATTTTGTCGACTTATTTACTCAATTAGGGGAAGGCGGCACCGCTTTCGCTCTTCGATACCCTGAACAATTTATGAGAACTGTCTTCCCTTTCGTGCTCGGACGCGATCCTTCATTGGATGAACTCGCGAATCCGCTATCCATAAATTTTGACGACCGTAAATCGGTGCGCGATTGGTTCTCATCGCATGGAGAAATGGAGCGTGTAATGCGCACGGAGCGGACTTTTACCATTAAAAAGTCCACGATCGCTAGGCTTTTAGGAGTAGATGTCAAGTTCGTAAGAGGCGGACAACGCTGGAGGGCATTTCTCAATCAATTTTCAATTAGTGACGAGTTGAGAGACGATCAAACCATCCTAACCTCTTCAAGACGAGAACACAAATCACAGCGCGATCTCTCATCAAACGAGATGCGTGATAGTGGAACAAAAGAGAAAACCCTACAAAAATATTATGATGATATCAAACACATAGTTTCATTGCACCGTAATTTACCTAATTTTTGCCCGCACCCAATTCACTTTAATCCAAAGAAATTGCGGCGGGTGATAATAGAAGTAAGCGTAGTGTCAAGTCGTACTCCGTGGATTCCACTTGACATAGCACTAGCCTACACGACTCAAGCCCTTCAATGGATACACGTGTACGGTAAGGATCTAGTTACCACATTTCTTTACGCATACCGCGAGTTGCATGCCAGAGGATTACTTATATCAGGGCCAGAACCCGACAAAGAGGCCCCTACAAAAGCAGATTATGTCACAGCAGCCCGGAGCCTAGCCGCAGCTCGCGACAAGTTTGTACAGAGCCTAGAAATACCGGAATCCCTTCGAGCACTGAAGCTTGAGGGATGGGGATGCCATGTACACCTAAACGGAAACAAAGCATTTTCGAAGCTGAGAGATAACCCTTCCTTACTAGATGCTTTAATGATTCTTGTTGGAGCAATAACAATAGTCGTGGCAACGATGAAGCCGATCCGCGAGTCGGAATTCCGGGCGTTAAAACGTGATTGTCTGCTGTTTGTCGACGGAGATGGATATTGGTTATCTCAAGACATGCGAAAGAAAAACGTAGGTGACGTGTGGCCAAAAGACGCGCGCCCAATACCCACTGTGGCTGCAACGGCACTTCAACTGCTCAAAGTACTCACAGATGAACTTAAGAACATTTTAAACGTAGAGGACCCTTGGATCCTAGATAGCTTGCTCACACTTCCATCATTTGGACGATATGAAGCTGAAGTGGATGGAACGTTATCAACGCATCAACTTAACGGAATACTGGACGCCTTTTGTGACCATGTAGCGCTACCACCTGACGCTACTGGGCGTCGCTGGTATCTAAGAATTCATGAAATGCGGAAGAGCTTTCTTATTACTTTTTTTTGGATGTACCGCTACTCGAACCTTGATGCCGCAAGGTGGATCGCAGGGCATAATAACCCAGAGCACCTTTATACCTATATTCAAGCAAATTTTCCTGGCGACGAGCTCCCCGCTATTGAGGCGGAATATGCCAGCCAGATTTTACGTGACTATGACAGGTGTTCGACTAGCGAAAAATTGAAAAATATTGACGCGTTGCATCAAGAAGTATGCACGCATTTCTCAGTCGGCGACGTTTCCTTAGTAGACGACGAGACGCTTAGAGCTTGGTTAGAAATCCAGTTTTCCACTGGCGAATTTGAGATCTTACCATACTCAATAAAGAATCCCGATGGCGGCCTTCGTACCGAAATCGGCTTCCGCATCACACCAATTTGATTAGGAATTAGGTAAATGAATACACGCGATAGCACATTAGCTCGCTTTGCGTTACTAGAAAAGGCGCTTAGAGGAGAAAAATCAATTCCGGCATCCTTAAGGCACGCTTGTAGGTCCCAAGGTAAGTTAGCGAGGCTTAGTTTACCGAATTTAGGCATTGAACCGATGTCTCTTAACACGCTAAAAAACCAGGCTGATGTTGCCATTGAGAGTGGTGGATGGGAGAAGTTGGACGAGATGAGGCAGTCATATTTACATGCAATAGAAGGTTCCGCACCCTCTTCGGAAAAACCACTCTCAGCAACAGAGCAGTTAAAGACAGCTATCGCTCGACTAGAGGAGTCGCTTGCAATTGAGCGACGCTATCGTCTACGACTCCAGACTTCTTATGCTGCCCTAATTAGAAGGATGCGGATATCAGCAGAATCTGATCAAGATCTCGCGATTTTTTTGAACAGACATCTCGCTGCCTTCTCTTTAAAAACTCTTTCAATCGCAAGCCGAACGGACGATGATGCGCCCTGACAAACAGCTATTCACACTTCTGCGTGACGTAGACGCGACTCATGAATCGGCATATAGCCCCGTTTCAGCGGTCTTTACCGCCAGAGAGCTTGTTCTTCCAGTCGCTTTTGCCATTTCTTGGCCAGACGGCACCCCCTGCAGCCTTGTGGAGAACTACTTGATTGAGCAGTATCGCGATGGTGCGTCCGTTCGCGAAGACGGCGGTAGCCTACGTGCTATCGCGTCGAAGCTAACCCATTTGATTAGGCATTGCTGGATGCTTAAGCGCGATTTTTGGGAACTCGACGATGACGACATATTCATCCTTATCAAAAATCTGATGGAAGAACGAAAAAAAACTGCACCCTTGGTACGTGCCAGGGATAACAACACGGTGCGAGCCATCATCTCAACAGTAGTGACCTTTCTCTCTTGGCTACAAAAGGAGTTTTTAATAAACCAGAAACTGATAGGCCCTGGAGCCGGGTACCGGATACGGCTTGCCGAGCGCAAAACTTTTGATCCATATAGCAATAAGTCGACGGTGCGTCTAGTCTACGGGAGGTTACCTCCAAAAGATTCTAAAGAGCCGAAACGTCCGATTTCACGAGAGAAGCGTAACCGGCTATGGGAAGGAGTTGGCGAACTAACAAAATCAAAATCCTTTGTGGTCGGACACAGTCATGACGCCCGACTGGGTAACTTTCTCAGCCATTATTTAAAACAAAGACGCGAGCTCCTGTTAGAGTTACTCGAAGCAACAGGCGCCAGGCCCGGCGAATTGGCTAGACTAAGCGTCCTCGCAAACGAGAACTGCTACAAAGCACAGGAATTGGTTTTAGACACGCTGAAGCGCCGTCGTGAAATACAGCGAAAAATCAAACTGCAACCGGGGGTAGCAATGCGGCTTACAGTCTTCATAAAAAAGCATCGTGCATCCCTCATTTCTGAACTGAGCAAGAAAGGAATAGTGAGCTTTCCAGACGACCGGGTATTCATTGGCGCCAATGGTCGGCCGCTATCCGAAAGAACTATGGGTTGCGAATTCAGGAGGATATCAACCGCTGCGGGATTGACGGACGTCCAAAGCTGTATGTCGATGTTCCGTCATAGATATATAACGAAACAGGTTGCTTTACATCTCGAAGCATACTTAGGAGCAAGCGGCCGGACGCAACAGATGATGACAGATATCGACTACCGAACAATCCTTAAGAAAGTTGCAACTACTACCGGGCACGGTAGCGAGACCAGCTTGTTACATTATCTGGATATGGCTTGGGATGAGCTTGGCCATGGCAGAAAGGTTGATGCTGCAAACTCAATAGATGCCGCCATTGATAGCGCTATGACGGGCATAATCTCATTGATCGGAACCCTTAGCCAATCGCAGCTAAAAACAAACATTGGGTTACAGTCTGCACGAGATTTCCTTGAGAAAATTCGAATGGAGTTACGAACAGCCCATCTAAAGTCGTAACGCAATGTAAGTAGCCATTGCCGTTGCCTAGCGCCCATCGCGGCCCTCTATGCTGATCGCCACTCCTTCCCAAAGCAACGCATCGATGCCACCAGCATATGTGCAAATAAGCCTGATGCGATGCTTCGCGCAATCGACCAACTCGGCACTGGCACCAGCACCATGGTGTCGCATCAGTTGCGAGCCAGTTTGAGACGCACGTATCAAATCAAACCGCAGCAGTCCGTTATGAGCTCCGCCCCCTCTAACGTTCCAGTTACCCCCCGCTGCCCAAGCGGGATAGCGGCATATGGTGCACTAGATGTCGTTAGAAGAAAGATGGTTAATAGAGATGGGTGTAAAAAAATCCTCCCACCTCACAACCATCTAACCCGGCTAGCACAATGAGAGCATTATAAAAAAAATAATAAAAAATTTTGTTTAATGACGCTTGCAAGCAGAAAGCGTAAATTCTTCAAATGCAAATTCCGCTTTACTAGAAATTTCAACTAGATATTCCGCAGTATCAATGCGAATCCCGGTCGAAATTTCGGTTGCTAGGATACTGTAAAATCCACAATTATTGTTACTCATTAACGCGACGCATCAACAAGTTAAATATTATTGACAATCACTAAAAATATGATACATCAAAGATGATGTGAATTTCATAGAGAAATTAATAATTAGAAAAATTTAGACACGGCTATATAAACCTCAAAAAATTACCCAGAAATATAGCGAAATTTTCATCCTTGAATATTCTGAGCGAGTCGCTCGACGCCTGAATAATCTTCGAAAGACATATTGAGCGATGACAATACATTATCACTTATACCATAATTTTTCAACCGACTAGTAGCATCTTTTATTTTCTTAATTGCATCATTACTTTTAAAAAGTGTCGCTCTCTTTCTTCCTACCAGTTTCAAAAAATCAGTCGTATTATAGCCAGATCTCTCTTTTATTGGTATTTTAGTTTCAAAAATAGAAAGCAGTGAACTGGCGGCATGCGATGCTTGTTCGAATATTGGATCGACATAACGATTATAGAGTTGATTGTAACATTGCGATAATGCATTAAGCATTTTGCAGCACGATTCCAGACTGATTGCGGTCTTCTCGATATCATCGCTCATTGCATATGCTATTAGCAAAGCGTTCTCAGAAAAGTTCCTTTCCTTACCTTCGCAGACGCCCCATTCAAAATAAAAACCACGATGAGCCGGATAATATGATGATTCTCGGAATAGCCTTATTGACTCCGCTGCATTATTTTCGCGCCGATACAAAGATGCGAGTTTTGTCAATAAATGAAAATTACCCTCTTCGTTCTCGTATAAATTTCTTGCCACATCGATAGCCAAGCCGGTTTTACCTGATTTAAAAAGACCTTCTGAGAGTTCAAAAAACCAAAAATTTTTATTTAGAACTTGCTCAGTCTCTGATCTTCGTTGCTCAGACAAGGCCAATTCAATAAAATATCGAGCAACATCTTTATTAAAACGACTTTCCAGCACTTCCACAATTGCGTCTGCAATATATTTATGGCGCGTAAAAATAAAATTAGCCGTTGTCGCGGCTGCAGCTTCCCTGCCAAGTGGGCGGATGACCTTTGCTACCATTTTGGAGATTGGAAGGTTTAAAACTCCAGCTAAAGTCGCAAAACTAAGCTTATCAAAGCCCTCAGAATGCATTGCAGCGATATAGCCTAATGCATCCATCAAACTTTGATCATCATTTAAGTTGTGCCCCTCAAGTCTAGCAAGCATTTTTTCAGCGTGGTCAAGCAAATCATTTCCGTGACGTGCGACAAGAAGTGCGCCAAAGAAAGCTCCATAATTACCCTTCGCCTCCTTCTTTGCGTAATATTTAAGTTTGTCGACACGTTTTGTCTCATCTAACGCCGATAATTCGGCACCAAGTCCATCTTCCCCATAGGCAGCCCACGCGTCAACAATAAATTCCGCATCACGAGTGCTTAAATCCTTTAGGATTATTTCTTTATACTTTGCGGTGTAATCCCATGCCAGTACGCTTGCTCCAGAAGAAAACCAATCCGAATCACGACTGGCCAATATAAAGCTAATTTGGCCATCGTAGCCATCGAAACCGTTATCGATAAACCGGAGTATTTCTTTTGCAGACTGGTCGGCCTCATCGATCACCATTAACCAGCTGTGATGGGTTTTTAAAATAGGCAATAAATCAATTACGGAAAATGGGCGAACATGGTTAGTTCTAATAAGTGCCTTTTTCTCCTGATCAATTTGCAGAATTTCTAAGCATGCCTGAAATAAAGCTGTAGTTTTCCCCTCACATCCAGCACCGACTACAGCAGAAACTATCGGATCAGCGCTAATCGATGAGAAATTATTAGTTATTTTCGAAACAATGTCTCGGCGAGGTATAGACTCAGAAAGAACTGTATTCCAAGTGGGCGCGGCGCCGTCGAAATAGCGCAATGCTTGATCTTTATCAAGAAATATTCTACATTTCTCTAATTCATCGAGACTTTTTACTATCCAGCCTGTTGGTGGATCAACTCTCTTTCTAGGAGTATAATCAACCTTTATTTTATTCGTAGGAGCTAAAAATCGCCATATCCCACCAATACGATTATTTTCATGAAATGTTTCTCCGCTTAATGTCCAACATTGATTGCTAAAACTCCATGTAAAGGGTTCCAAATCAATATTTTTTCGGTCGTCTGATAATTCCGCCCAGAGAAAACCATTTTTCCACTTACTTCCCTCAGGTGCTTGCCAAGCAGCACCACTCTGTATACAAATAAAATCTCCTGTTGCGCTTAACGCTGGCTTAGCCCAGGATTTATGCATATGGCCATGAAGGTAAATGACATTATGTTCGCCAAATATGACTTCTATCGGTTGAATTACACGTTCGTGAAACCACGAAAGAGGATGATGTCCAAGAACGATTTTTATTGAAGAATTTTTTGTTTTCGCTAAATTATCACGTAGGATTTGTAGCCCAGGTGTAATATTTCCGAAATCGCCCTCACCATCACAAAGCCAAGCAGTATTTATTCCGACAACACTAATCTCTACGTCATCTATTAAAAATTCCTGTACATAACCACCTACTTCGCTTCCGAAATTAACCAAATTATCGTTACCTACGCCAAAAATATAATTTTCAAAACGATCTGCCAGCATTTTTCTTTTTCTAAGGGATTCCACCGTTGGATAAAATGCTCCAGCATCATCCCTCAAAAATTTCTCTTTACTAAAGCCCGGATTGATTTCGCGGTCTAAGTCATGATTACCTGGCACCGTAATAATTCGATCAATAAATTCATTTCCAAAAATTTCCAAAAGCTTCTTGACTATTAAACTATTAAATAAATCATATTCATCCAACCGCCCAGAATTTGCAATATCTCCAGTAATAAAAACAAAATCAGGAAAAATTCCAGCACTTTTTTTCTGTTCAATATGCTCAATCAGTTTCTGCGCAGAAAATTTCTGCTCATATAAACTTTTACCAAAATGAAAATCTGAAAGGTGCAACCAATTAATTTTTCTGTTCATCTTTAATTTTCTTGTGTTTTTGCGAAAAAATTATGCAGTTAGAACCCTAACTGCACAATATTCTGGAGGATGTGCAATTAGACTAGGAACAACGGTTAAACTTAGCAGTACAGCATAGCATGTTGCCACAAGTAAAAATAGCCAAAGCACTTGTTCCTGATGCACTATGGCCACGGATCCAGCCTTTATCAACCTTCTCCCAAGGGAGGACGTCCTCGCTTTGACGACCGCGGTGCTTTGACCGGCATCCTGTTCGCCCTCTAGACCGGCTAGCCTTGGGAGTATCCGCCCCATGAATTTGGCAGTGGCAGTGGCGTCAGTTTCTGGAGGCATCTGCATGCATGACATTAGATGAGCGTAGGCGCCTAAAATGAATGTAAAATATTTTATATATCCGTCGAAGTCTAACGCATGAAAATTTATGAAGTCGGGAAAGCAATCCGCGTTCGTCGCCTGGCAGTTGGACTAACCCAGCTACGCCTAGCGAAGTTAGCTGGTCTCTCGCGCCAGACAGTGCAGCAACTTGAGGCTGGAACAATTGCCGACTTGAGTTTCGGACGGTTGGTTAATCTATTGGGGGTACTCGGACTCAGTTTTTCCCCGCCGTCAATTATGGCTAGGGAGAAAAAAAGCGGCTTGTGGATGGCGGCGAAAAACACCAGCATCAGCTACAGGGGGGAGTTAACTATCGACCAGCTGCAGCAAGCGTTGGCTACTGGACAGGTACCGGCAAAGCATAAGTCAAACTTACTACACTTCCTTGACGAAACTCCCTTGCAGGTAATTGTAATGGCGGTAGAGGAAACTGCGTATTTGGAGTCCGTTTCGCCGACCCGCATTTGGGCAAACGTCGGCCAGTTGGCCCGTCAACTAGAAAGTGTACGCAGCGATCTCTGGCTGTAGCTGTTGCTGCTCGGATTTTCATAGCAGCATGCTTAGTCTAGCGAGCTTTGACGATCCGTGTACGTGCCCCCCTGAATCGCAGGCGAGCGAACTGCAAACTGAGTTTCCTCATTGCCGCCCCACCCACCCATTCTCATAACTCACCGTCACCAAATCGTATAAAGCACCACCACCGGTACTCACAATTCACAGCCAGGTTCCCGCGATTATTGGATAAAGGGAGACATCTGATGTTGGTCAACTCAGATTGGTTGCTGGAGGCTCAGCGTTCCGATCGCCATTAGCTGATCGTATAATTCGTCGCCACCTCATTTTTGTCTCTGCTCAGATTACTCTGCCAAGTCCCGAGCGAGCCTGTCACTTCGCGTCGACAATCGCATGAACGCTCCCCCCTCGGCGCATTTTCCTTGAGTAATCGTTTGCGTACAACTTCCACGCATAGAAAACATCTTAAGTGCATTCGAGCCCACCTAGGATGTCGTCTTGAAGACGGAGAATTCCGGGCAAACCCTCATAGTTCGCGGCTAGCGCAATCACCTTGGTCAAATAGTCCTTGTTCGACGCAACTACATATCGATTTGCCTGCAGAAAGGAGAGGATCGAAATCTTCGCCGAAATAATGGAGTCTTGGGAGCCGAAATCGCGCGCGCGGTGTCCTCCAACGAGGAGCCTAGTGTTCGTCAACGGGAAGATAAATGGCGCTGAGAATGTCATGAAGTCTCCTGGTTGGGCAAAGATGAACGGAGTATCTGTGCATAGGTGATTAGACCAGCCACTTTCAGGTACCGCCTCGAGGACTTTCCACTCCATGTGGTCTGGGATCGGTCGGTTTAAATCAAATGTGGTTAGTGGAAGAAAAAATGCCCTCGCAAATTTCCGGTACCCCTCATCACTTTGCAGAAGCTTATGGATTTCACTAGCAGGTAACGGCGGAACAGTGATTGTGCACATCTGTGCGACTTGCTCGATAGTGCGCGATTTCAGAAATTGATCCGAAAATTGATCAAATCGAGGCAGCCGCCAAAACTGAAGCGCCATGTGAAATTTAAGCAAGAGAATGCCATCTGGACTGAGCAAAGTTGTCATTGAGGTTCCATTTCGAATTAACTTGAACAAATCAGATAGGGATGCCTCCAGACGTGAAAATTGTTGCTCAATGATATCTGTTGTTTTTCCCCGGTACTTGATGTTATTTCGCTTAGGTTCAAAGAATACAATTGCAGGAGTCTGTGGTGCTTTTTTGAATTTTCCAATGCTCTTGTCGTACACATCGAATGTACCGTCGTCACGACAGAAGCCCTTCAGGTAGAACTGTGGAATATAGTGATGATTAATTGACCCATTGTGTGGAAACATTTCGTGAAACCCCTAAGGAAACGCTGGTTAATTCAATTTTCGAAAATTCGTCACGTTAAAAATCAAAGACTTACATACGACGTTTCGGCGAAAAGTCGACTTAATCAGTGACTCCCTAAACTGAAGTCCAAGATGGTGATTCACTGAGCATAATTTCAATATGCTGGAAGCGCACGTGATTAGACATTGTGCCACGTCCTTTCTAGGTAGGTCATGGTTGCAGCACTTGCTAAGTACCGGCGGTGATCAATGAAAACGAGTGGCGGCGACTTATGAGAATAATCGGCGACAGTAATATGATTACTTAACGCATGCTGAAGTGAGAGAGGCACAGAGGCCGTGTTCCCAACTTTAATCCTGAAGACATCGATGATGTGTACTGCCTCAGATTTCATCACACAGGTTACCCTGAATGGCTTCTGTCCATGAGTATTCGCTCTCGAGCTAACGACCTGCTTTGAATTGTTGAATCACAACCTGTAATCGTCGCAGTAGATCATCGTACGTTATGATGTCAATGATATTCTTGTTTTGTCGACGAAAAACCTCAAAATCGCGCCGCTGCACATCAGTCATTTCATGATCTCGTCCCATAATAATGATACCGCATGGATTCGTAATCTTTATCTGCAATCCTACCGGTAGCCTGTCAGCATATTTGTTAGTTAAATAGGTTTCGCCAACAGTTCCCCAACGACAAAGATGGAAAATATATTTCTCGATCTGCATTATTGAACCCGTGAGCTCCCGAAGCGGAATATGATTCCCTCTATAAAGCGACTCCGTCATCACGCATTTTCTAAATGGTTGTTTGATCTCAATGACATCTACGTTACCCGCCGCATCCACAAGCAAAATATCCAATTGCTTATCGGTCGTATTTCCCACGTCTTTGAGTGGTACAGATTTAAATGCCGCGATGTATTTTGCGTTTAACAGCCGCACAACGTCTAGTATTTGCTCTTGCCAAACATACTCCGTATAACCGTCTTCAGAACTAAGCATTTCCTTTAATCTCGAGTATAAGAATTCAAACTTAGCGACTTCCGCCTCACGAAATAGTTGAATGTAACTCGCTGGCTTGGTCTTTATACGCTTCGTTAAATATCGGCGAAGCATCAGTTCGCCGTCCACTGACGCATCGGTGTACTGACGAAGCACTGCACTAACTCTTGCGACAACGTAACGCTTCAGTTCATAACCAGTCGGGAATTGATGGACGAGCCGTTCATACTCAGTGACAGGAATAGCATCCGGAGCATCTCCCCCGATTACGATGCGACTGGGCATTAGCTTTGCTGCGACACTCAGGATGGAGGTCTTCGCTTCAGTACTGAACCATTTCCAAGTTGGCTCGGCATCGCGCGCTATCAATATGGGTACCCCAACACGTAGTATATCGGGATAAAATACGAAATAACCGTCGGCTGCAGTTGCTACGGTAAATCGCATTTCGTTGTCATACATCCAAGATAGTTCATCACCTTCGACCTCTGACCTCGCTTCAAGCTCATCCAGATAGATTTGGGCAAAGTTTGATCTGGTCAAATGATACGTGCCCTTGATGATGAGCTCTTCTTGACGGTTGAACTTCCTGTGCACCCAAGAATCATCATCTCTTGGACGATAAATCAAATGTAGCTCTTCACCCAAAGCTTCAAATTCAACAGAAACTTTTGCCATATCAATCCGTTAGGTGAGCGATGGTCTGCGCTCGGCAAACCATACGATAAGAATATCGTTCACACGAAAAAAGGTCCTTTTGCGGCCGTGTCAGTCGACGTTGTGCAGGGTAGCATTTTGCTCGATCGAAAGGCGATACTGTTTCACATTGGTAGTTACCATCGACTACAACTCTCACCTTCGCCTGCAGCAGCCAAGTTTTTTGCAAGTAACATGAATCAGCATTGAACCAAAGGAATTCTTTTCCAAACCCCACATTAGCATCCCGGTGTGTAGGGCATCGCCGGCCCAGCCGCCTCGGAATTTGAACCGGCCCAACCGCCTAAGGCATGCATTGAGCAAGTTATCCACGATAGTTCCCCTAACGACCATCCCACCTCACAAGAATAGTTGTTTTTTGGCAAAAAAACTCAACTTAACTTGACGCCACCAAGAAACGCTGAGAAGCTTTATATTATCTATAAGGCAATGGCAATGCACGGGGGGACTCGAATGCTGACTGCGCTGTTTCGATGGGGCTGGGTGATGGTTCCGTTTTGGATTGTCGGGTGTGGCTCCGTGCAGCTAGAGGCGGCGCACGGTAACGCCGGATTTGGCGGCGCAGCGCAACAACACACCATGCCGCCGGCATGTATCGCACTGCTGACAAGCTCGCCTAACGGCGACCGGCTTGTTCAGGCTATTTCACTCGACAAATCTGATAAGGGATGCCTAGATTCCTCCGCGTACCCCGCAGCGCAGGCGCGTAAGGAGGGCGAGTGGCTCGTGAGCTTTGATCCAGCAACGAGAACGACTATCCGTTACCGCGTCGTGCATGCCAGTACTTGCATCTACTTGGTAGAGGTGCACCAAAACTTCGGAGGCAGCTTCACCTCAGGAGAATTGCTGGTGCTCGAAACTGGACGCACTGCCGTGCTGGGCGTGGCGTCAAAGGCGGTGTTGACGCTAATTGAGCGCTTCGAAGTCAGTCAGACCGAACAAGCCCTGCGGTTCGCACGGGCCGCTGGCAATGCCAGAACCTGCGCGTCTAGGTGAATCGAGTGCTATTGCCGACACATGTCCCGACGCGCCTACACGCCTTGATGGACGCTGAGCGCTTGTGCACTGAGTTGTCGCGGCTGTCAAAGCCTGCATCAGGTAAGCACAACGCCGAGCAGTTGCGCACTGTCGGGTGCCCTGCCTATATGAACCAGGAAAGCGGGAATGAGTACGAGCGTGGAGCGCTCTCTGCGAACGCAAGGCAATGGCGCCGGTTCGAAACACTGTATGCAGATGTTTTTGACGTGCTGGCCCGATTTCTTGGTGAGCGAGTTTTAGTGAGCCGGCGCGCAGCCATTCCTGGATTCCACGTCATTAGGAACAGCACTGACTTTCCGTGCTACCACGGAGGAGTGCCGCACGTCGACTCATCGTACCTCCACGTCCCATCATTTGCGAGTGAACTGCTCGGCAGTGACCAGTACTCCTTCACGTTGTTGCTGTCGCAAGATGGCGAAAACGTCGGACTGGAGTATTGGGCACCAGGTACCTCAGAAGCTGATGCCGGTGGACAAGCGCCACAGGGCTTCGTTTCGTACCGCAGCGGTAACCTAGTTATTTTCGATTCGCGACTGGTCCATCGCATCGCGCCATTCTCGAGTGTACCGGAGCGGGTGACGCTTCAAGGACACATCATACGGCTGGAAGGCCGCTTGGTAGCATTCTGGTAAAGGGAAAGAAATGCCGCTGACCCAGCAACAAATTCGGGAAATCCGAGAGCATGTCGCCTCCAACGAGAGCTGGCGTAATGATGTTTATCCCGACAGCCTTGGCATCCCGACAACGGGTGTCGGATTCAATTTGAATCGAGGTGATGCACGGGTAAAAATCGAGACGCTTGGCCTTGATTTCGACACGGTGTATGCCGGGCAGGTGGGGCAGCGGATGTTGACGGATGCACAGGTCGATCAGCTCTTTTCTGCCGACATTGCAGACGCCATCTCAGCGGTCGAAGCCCGTGTTCCTGGATTTTCAGGACTGACAGATGGGCGTCAGGCAGTGTTGGTGGATATGGCTTTCAACCTCGGACCAAGTGGATTCGGAGGCTTCACCGCAATGATAGCTGCGGTCAACGCTAGCAATTGGGACCTGGCTGCGGACGAGATGGCCAATTCCCGGTGGGCACGGCAGGTTGGGGCACGGGCCACCCGCAACATCGCCTCCATGCGCGGCGGCGCCGCGCCCCAACATGGCGGTGGCACCCCCAAGGCCAAGGACGCAGACGGTGGCGGGAAGACGGGTGACAAGGGTAAGGACGGAAAGGACTCACCCGACAAAGGCAAGGATGCAAAGGATGGCAAAGACGGAAAGGAGTCTTCCGACAAGGGCAAGGACGGAAAAGATTCTCCCGACAAAGGCAAGGATGCAAAGGATGGCAAAGACGGAAAGGAGTCTTCCGACAAGAGCAAGGACGGAAAAGATTCTCCCGACAAAGGCAAGGATGCAAAGGATGGCAAAGACGGAAAGGAGTCTTCCGACAAGGGCAAAGATGGAAAAGACTCGTCTGACAAGGGCAAGGATGGAAAGGATGGTAAAGACGGAAAAGACTCATCTGACAAGGGCAAAGATGGAAAAGATGGAAAAGACTCGTCTGACAAGGGCAAAGATGGAAAGGATGGTAAAGACGGAAAAGACTCGTCTGACAAGGGCAAGGATGGAAAGGATGGTAAAGACGGAAAGGACTCGTCTGACAAGGGAAAGGATGGAAAGGATGGTAAAGATGGAAAGGACTCATCTGACAAAGGCAAAGACGGTAAGGACAGCAAAGATGGCCTGGACTTGGGCTAAGGTAGACTGATGCGCTGTTTTCTCCTTGGCGCCGACCTTACAAGAGACGCTTGGCTGGTCGCCGCACTACGGGCGCGGCACTCCAGGGTGGTGGACATCCCACACTGCAACCTCCTAAAAGTCCACTTGGAAGCCGGAGGAGCGAGCGAATTGCTGTTGCACGGCCAGCCGCTGAACACTAGCGACCGGCTGTTTTTCCTGCGAATGCCGCAGTTACCCATGCAGATTCATGTTACGCAGCGAGACTTCGCCTACAGCGAGTGGAGAGCCGCTCTTGAAGCCGCGCTCTATGCGCGGTCGGCACAGGTCCTAAATGGCGAGTGGGTGCTGAAGAACTTCGCGCTACGCGGCTCCAATACGTTCTGGACCCGGATGTGCCAAAGGTTATGTTCAACTGGTGATACGCTGCGATTCGAGTGGCCTGAGAAACCGGCTAGCAACGCCATGGCGCTTTCTCAGTGTCTGGAAGTCACTGTGACGCGTCGTCGGTGGGTGGGTGAGCTTCCTCTACTTTACGAGATCGAACGTCACGAGGCCTCGTTGCTGATGGTGCAGGAGATCCTCCGACGCTATCAGTTAGACTTCTTACGGATATGGATCGACCCTTCGTCCGGCCCCATCCGCATAATCCAAGCCAGTGCCGAACTGCCGGCCGAACCCTCTCACATTTTTGAAACGGTGCTGGATGACTTCCTGTAACACGTTGCCCATTCTCGTGGGTTATAGGCGCGAAGGAACATTCGCGCACCTCGTTAATCTACAGCGCAGCTTCGGGAAGGAATTCCGGATTCTGGACCTCCATAGCGTCGAGCACTGCGAAAAGCTTGTACTGGAGCACATACCCAAAGGCTTCCGTGTGGAGATCGACGACGATGTATTCCACTTCGGGCATGGGGCGGTATTCTACCGTGGATTCTTTCGACCCTCGCACCAGTCGGCCCGTTCAGCGCTGCTTGCGAGATTCATATGGGAACTGGAAACGGGCCTGCAGATGCTGCCAGCTTCTTGTCTCGTGATGAACCGGCCCGAAGCAGGTATTGGCAATGCGTCGAAAGCACGGCACGTCGCCGAGCTTGCAAACTGCGGCTTCCGCATGCCGTCGACTCTGGTATCGAACCGAACCGATGCAGTCAGGGCATGTGTGGCGCCAAATGGTGCTTGGATCAACAAAGGATGCTCAGGTGTCCGGACCATCGCGGTGGCTGTAGGAGGACCGGAAGCCGCGCGCCTCGATATGTTGGACAGCTGTCCAACCTTGTTTCAGCAACATGTTCGCGGTTATGATGTTCGGGCCCACATGGTGGGTGCTTCCTGCATAGCGTTGAGGATCGAATCAGACCGGGTCGACTATCGGTACGCCAAGCGGCAAGGCGGTAGTATCAGGGTCTCGCCTGTAGATATTCCGACGGTAGAGCAATTCAAGGCGATCGAATACATGCAGCGCACTGGGCTGGAATTCGCCGGCTTCGACTTTAAGGTGGATGCGTCCGGTACCTGGTGGCTACTCGAAGCGAACCCCATGCCAGGCTTTGAATTCTTTGACCAGTTCGCAGGTGATCGTATCGGATCCGAAGTGCTTCGGAGCCTACTGGCCAACGGCCCTCTTCCGCGTCGCCCCGTCTTGAGCAAGCCTGGGGACCTTTTCATCGAAGCATCGAGAGTTCCAGGTGTTGACCGTGCAGATTAAACTAGCTAAACAACTACATCAACTTGGTGCCGTAACAAAGCGTTTCTCTACCATGCCCTTCACCGTCGGGCTTCGCACGTAGCCCCTTCTTTCGTACCATAAAGCAAGCTCGTCATCGTTCTGTTCCTCTCTAGCGAGCGAGCGCACCGTTAACGAGCACCATCTTCTTGTTGGCCTGCATCCTCCAGACCGCGTTCCTAAGCTCAGCGAATTTTTTTTATGGTCCCAGACTGTCGCTGCAACACATCACTAAGCATTTCAACGATTAGCGCAGGGACACTTACACTCTTACGCTGCAGGAGTGTCGCCGTAGCAGACAAATTTAGAAGGTCCTCATACATATTCTCTGGCACCCGAATCAAAACAGCCTTCTTTGTTCCTCGAAACTTCGGCTCATCCATTTGCAGCCTTTCCCATAATATGTGTTACGCCGTAAAACAAGTAATAAATTTATATATTGGAAATCTTATCTTAAGATTATTCCAACGAAAATGGGCCGCGGATGCCGTGGCCTATTTTGCACGAGAAACGCACGATACGGCAATGAAAACCGTACCGGCAGAAGTAGAGAGGAGCGAAGAACTATCCGCACTTGGTGAAGCGATACGCTCTCTCAGGAAGGGTCGCGGAATTTCCCAAGAGGAACTATCCCTTCTTTGCGGTATAGATAGAAGTCATATGGGTCGTATTGAGCGCGGCGAACGCAATGTCTCTTTTACAAACCTGCTTCGTATCGCACGCGGCTTGTCCTGTCTACCGTCAGAAATCTTGCTTAGCGCCGGTCTGTAATCGAATGAGACGTTCGCTGACACTCGCAATCGGAATGCTACGTCCAACTGTGAGGTGTTGCCGCCTGTTCATACAAAGCGGCATCCACAACAAGCCTCTCCCTCTATCTGAAAACTTCCCTGAACGTGCACATTCTTGGCAGCTTTGCCAGGTTGCGAAGTTGTGAGCACCTGACAAGTAACCTCATTGCCGCACTCTTCGCGTCTCAGTAGACCCTACGAAAGAAATATCCCTTACACACCATAAATTCGCGCCAAATTAAAATTGCTAATTTATCACCGAAAAGATCAATCCAAAGTGAATTTTCACGCTACTTCTTACATAAAAATGTAAATTATTACTTAAATTTTGCCAATCTGTACATTCCTGTGTGCTTGCCGTAAAATCGCCCCATGCCCACCCCATTCAACATCCAAACTCTTATATGCTCCGCCCATCGTCTCATCGAAATAAACGAGGGCGGAGCTCGCATCACGACCGCAGAACTAAGCAAACGCATGAAAATTAGCCCGCGCACGCTGACTGAGTACGAGCGGGGCACTAACCATCCGACCAGCATGCGAGCGTTGCTACTCTTGCTGGCACAGCTGCGCGATGATCAAATCGTGCATATGGTTCGGCAGTACGAGGTGGAAGTAAGCCTGGAAGTTGGTGCCGCTGATGACTGCTGACTTGACTGGCGTTCCGCACTTGGCGCCAACACATTCCAACATAATATCCACTGATACTCCACTCGAAGAGCACGCAATAGCGACCAGAGTTAATGGATTTGGGTTGGTCTCTGATGCGGGCTACCTCGCAAGGTGCCAGGTCGATACACCACTTAACATTGTGGCAGTCGTATGGGGAATCGTCGCACGATACCGAGCCAAGGTAGGGAAGGTTTTTGATGCTGGCGCAGGCGACGGGCGTTTCTCCGTGGGCGGTAGTTACGACCAGTATGTGGGCTATGAACTCGATTCTCGACGAATTCCGGTTGCTTCGCTGCCTGGGAACGCAACGATTCTCCGGAGCGATGCGTTCGCCCACGCAGGTCCATTTGACTTCGACCTTGCGATAGGCAATCCCCCCTATGTGAGGCATCACGACTTAGGGGACGAATGGCGAGATCATATTTCGGCCTGGATCAAATCGAGGACTGGTGTACGTCCCAGTGGCTGGTCGAATGCTTACCTTTACTTCTTTTGGCTTGCACTGATAGCTACTGTCGACGACGGACTAGTTGTTTACCTTGTACCTTTTGATTGGGTTAGTCGGCCCGCCGCAAAATCGCTGCGCAAATACATAGCAGACCGTGGGTGGAAGCTTGATATCTATCGTTTTGATAAAGAGCCGTTTGAGAGTGTTCTAACTACGGCTTGCGTCGTTGTCGTCGACAAGCGGCAGCGCGCTGATAAGGCGAGCTACTTTCGGATTGACCGAGACAATGGTATTTCTACGCTGCAGAGCCCAACCCTGTCGGAACATCAACCGCTCGCGTACAAGAACTGTATTGATACAGCGTATGCCCGCCGTGGCTTGAGTCCTGGAGACCAGACTGTATTTTTGCTGACGGAGGACGAACGGATCCAGAACCAACTTATTGTCGGGCGCGATGTGGTTCGAGCAGTTAGTACCTTCCGCTGGACTTCGTGCAACCAGATCAAATTGACAGACGCTTTTTTCGAGAAGAACTTCGTCCATGCAGGCGTGCGTTGTTGGTTAATCAATTCATCAAGCGTCCCGAGCGCAGTTCTTACAGCATATCTCGAGAAATACGGACACCTGTGTCAGGATAACTCTACCTGCCGTAGTCGAAACGAATGGTGGAAATTCACAATGCCGGAAGTCCCACGAATCCTATATTCGTCTGGCTTTCGGGGGCGAGGACCAAAAGCAATGATTAATCAGGTCGGTGCCATAGCCGTGGGTGCAGTGTGCGGCATATACGCATCATCAGAAACTACTGCGCGAACGATCTTTGATCACATACAGGCCTTCGACTTCTCAACTCAAGTCGTCGCCATGTCCAAAGGATTTACGAAAGTAGAAGTAAATCAGATGAACGGCGTTGTGCAGTCTCTGTTCGAATAATTATCGTGCGATGAGGACATATGGCTAAGATAGTACAGAAGACGGTCCTAAGTGGCGCCGCGCTACCGGTCCAAGGCAAGCGCGGCATTCTGCATTTTAATGCCGAAGCCCGGCTCATGCAGGAGCTTGGCGAGCGCCTCGTTGCAGTGCCAGAGGTGGCCTTGGTCGAACTCATCAAGAATGCATATGACGCCGATGCCGCCATATGCAGAGTTAGTCTTGACAATGCAGATCAAATGGAAATCGCGGACGACGGTCACGGAATGACATTCGCCCAATTTCAAAAGTTCTGGATGACTATTGGGACGTCTCACAAGGCGCGCGAAGAATATTCGCCGCTGTACCAGCGAGACCTGACTGGCCAAAAGGGCATCGGACGCTTTGCGGTACGTTTCCTAGCTACGAAATTGACCGTGACCACTACAGCGTTTGATACCCATTCAAACCAAACTACTCAGCTCACAGCAACATTTGACTGGATGAAGCTTGACACGAGCGAGCAGCTAGAAGGGACAGAAGTTCCGTACGTATTAACTGCCGTCCCCGATGGAACGCCCACTGGTACAACCTTGCGCTTGTCGCAGCTGCGCCACAACGCATCCTTCATGGACTCCTCATCGTTTCGTACACAAGTACTTAAAATTCTGTCTCCGCTTCAGGGTTTGGACAGAGGGCCTTTTAAGAACCGGTTTAAGGCGAAAGTACAACAGGCAGGAGATCCCGGGTTTAACGTCCACCTTCCCGGCAAAGGCGCGCAGGCGGAATCAAATATCGCTGCGGATATTCTGCAAAACTATGTCGCGCGTCTGATCATTCGTGGTGAAAAAGGACGAGTCAAGTACCAAGTCGATTTTGGCGATAACAGCGATGTGCGTGAACTGGAAGTAATTCAGAATCATTCCGTCAAAAATGGATTTCATGCAGATATCAGGTTCATTCCGCGCCGGAAAGGTCTATTAACAGGCAAGGACGTGAACGGGACCAATGCACGGTCTTGGCTTGCACAAAACAGCGGTGTAGCAATTGTGGATCGCGGCTTCCGTATTCGCCCCTACGGAGATGATGATGATGATTGGCTTGACCTCACAAATGATGCCAACACGAATCGACGTAATTGGCGTACCGATATCGCCAACGAGAACTTCCCGATGTCAACGATTGTGCGTAACAATCCCGCATTAAACCCAATGCTGAATGTTGCAGGCAACCACCAGCTTGTCGGTGCAGTTTTCGTCGCCTCGTCACGTACGACGTCCACAATCAAAATTGACGACCTTATCCCATCGACCGACCGTGAGGGCTTCCTGCGAACTCCAGGTTTTGAAGAACTCAAAACCTTCGTCCGCGCTGGTATTGAGTATATCGCGCACCTTGATCGCTTGCGTGGCCTTGAGGAAAAGCAGCGGCAAGCTGATCAACTCGTCGCCCAGACGAAAGACGAGTTCAAAGATGCAATTCGGTACGTTGCCGACATTCCGACACTAACGCAAGTAGAGCGCGCACGAATTGTTAGTCAATATTCTGAGCTAGCAGTAAAGATTGACGAGGTCGAGCAGTATGATCGGGAGGCTAGGGGCAAGTTGTCGGTCATGGGAGCAATGGGAGTATTAGCCGGTTTTCTAACACATGAGGCGTCAAGGCTGAAAACAACGTTAAGGAGGGCATCGCACGATGTTGCTACAGCGGCCAAGCGCGACCCGTCGCTGATGGGGATCGCGAAAAAACTGGAGGAAGGTGTAGAGACATGGAATGACCAACTTGAATATGTCAGCACCTTTATTGATGCAACGCAGCAATACAAGTCCGTAAGTTTTAAGGCAAAGCCCCAGTTGGCACGCGTCGTTCGGCTCTTTAAAACATTTTGCGAAGACCGGGGTATTGATGTTCAATTTACCGGCGATGCAAACGCAATGGTGCCCGCAATGCCAGTTACCACCTATAGCGGCATCTTTCTAAATCTACTGACGAATGCACTTAAAGCGGTGATGGCACATGACAAATCAAACGCACAATTGCTGATCGAAGTACGGATTTCGTCTGATGCGAAGCGCCACATTCTTGATATACTCGATACTGGTATTGGTGTACCGCCCTCTATGGTCAAACGGATCTGGGACCCTATGTTCACTACTACTGCACGTCTTGATAATTCACTGGGAACTGGTATGGGGCTTGGATTAACCCTCTCCAGGCAACTTGCAACGGAGGCCGGCGGCACCGTCGAGATCATTCCGGCTCCTCAAGGATACGCAACCTGTTTCCGCATCATTTTTCCCTTCAAGACAAAAAACTCATGAATAATCGAACCGTACTCTACTTTGAAGACACGCCTGAAAGGGCGGCCGAAATTCAACCCGCGCTAACCAAGCACCTTGCCGGTGTCGCAACCGTAGAACATTTTGAGGCGACATCGGATACAGATGAGATGTTCGATGCTAGGCTCGAAGCTGAGATCCGAACGCGGCAGGACGCCGGCAAGGATATCGTTTTCATCGTCTCTGATGCTGACCTTTCCAAGGTCAAATATTTCAAAGGACTATCGGATACGAACGTTCGAAAAGTGTCAACGGCTGCTGGCATCCCATCGGCGTATTACAGCAGTAATCTGACGGGAATTAATTTCTTAAAGGCGGACCAGGCCGGTGACGGTAGAATTCTCCTCGACGCATCTGATGTAGACGAACTTGCGGTTGAAGTAGATGCTCTGGTGCGTGGATTTATCAACATCGCGGGTAACCTCGCAGAGATCGTCAAGATGGACCAGGGCACCCGTCCTCAGGATACTGGGGCACTGTTAGCCAACCTTCTCGGCCGGCCTGATCTAGCAAACCGTGTTCGATTGTTCATTTCCGGGGACCAACGAATGGGAGCGGAACTTCTGTCTAGTCCGGATCACGAGCTACGGCGTCAGGCGAGTATCTTTGGCACGTGGATCTACGATTCCTTGTTGAAATATCCCGGCTTGGTTGTCAACGAAGTAGCTGCGGCCAGCTACTTAAACATTGCCGAGGACGACTTTGCAGATCCGGCTGTCCGCTCACTCTTCAAGGCAGCGCTTTACAGTGGGCCTTTCGCATGCGAAAGTCGGTCGCTTTGGTGGCGAGATCAACTTGATGAGTTACTCCTGGAAGCAGATGCTGAAGATGGTGTTGCTTTTGTAAGTAGCAGAATCGGCAAGGTGGTTGCGCAATGCAAGTGCTCCGAATCGGGCGAGGCGCCTGCTGGCTTCTACTGCATGGTGACAAAGAAACCAGTGAGCGAAGAATACTCGGTTGGTGGGATCAGCTGGTTCCCACCAGGCGCCGACCTCGCACGTATCGTGTCCACAAAATATGATGAACTCGCGCCTTGGCTTGGGCTGTAAGGATTAATTGATGGCCGTTCACCAACTACGTAAAGAGTACAATCTTTTCATCGATCAGTTTATGCAATGGGCACGAGCTGCGGGCGCGGAGGTACACGTCCCCGAGAATGCATCTGTTCAAATTGCAGAAATGGCGAACGGTCAGATTGCGGTAACTTCCCTGTTCCATCTCGCCAATTGGCCGTTTAAAGGTGCCTCTAGAAAAATCAACGGTCTGACCGTTCTTGTCAGGACACGCGAAATCTACGACAGCGACAATGTGCTAGTGAAATCAAATGTAAACACCTTGTACTTTAAGCCAACAAAAAAGGGAGCGCCTATGGTGCCAGAGGTAGCGATCCATTACGACTATAAGCAACAAATGGATATCGCTCATCCGGTTTTTCATGCTCAACTTGGCGCTAAAGACATTCCTGAGGCTGATTTGAAAGCGGTTGCCTTCAACCGGGAAATCGATTTATCCACCTACCAGCCGATCAGTTCCATACGTATCCCCACCGTTCACGTTGGCTTGCCTGCGGCTTTATTGGCAGTATGCGCTGATCACTTGGAAAAGGCTTCTTACTATGGCTTCCTGGACGCCTTTAGCAAGAATACATTCTTCAACCGCCCGTTATCATTCAGGCTGGATAGGTGCCGTGAGCTTAAGATGCGAACGCAGGACCAGTTGCCATTTCGTTCTCACAACATGTACATGTGAACTGAGAGCGCTAGTTACACTCAATATTTCAAGCAGCGTGATTGCATGCAGGTAGCAAAGGAACTTAAAAGTCAGCAGGTCACGCAAACCCTCGCGCGAAACTTTGCTAGGGAAACGCTGGTTAATTCAATTTTCGAAAAGTCGTCACCTTAAAAATCAAAGACTTACATACGGCGTTTCGGCGAAAAGTCGACTTAATCAGTGGCTCCCTAGGAGCCAGGATAGATCTTAGATCTAGAGTGACCCGAAACAACAGGGTCGATCGGGAATAAATAGTGTCGGTCGAGCGCCTCATCATACCGAAAAATGACGCTCCGCTGTAAATTGCGTCATCTACACGATATACATCATACGAAATCATCCTATACCAGAGATAGATTGCGATTCCTACCAACTGCTCCTCTGGATAGACAATTATTTATTTGACTTATAGGACTGCGTGGAAGGAAAAATATGAATGAAACGGCTTAACAACTGCCCCTATTTTGACAAGGCAGCTCGTGTGATTGGAAAACCGCTGCCATGATGGGGCGCCAGCACTACGTCGGCGGCCAGGTCGCCCTCCGCCGAGCGCGCCAGCAATTGCGCCTCTTGCGCCGCCTCGATGTCGCCGGCCAGCAAGATTGCATGCTTGCCTGCCGTGATTTTCACGGTGCAACTGCGGGCGTTCGGCGTCAAGCTGATGTCCGTGTGGCTGGCGGGCAGCGGGTGCAGCATGGCGAAGTGCACGCCTTCCCACGTCCAGCCCTGGCCCGCCATGCAGTGCAGATAGGGTTTGTGCAACTCCCGCCGCGCCTCGACGGCGGGATGGCCATCGAACAGCGACGAGGCCAGCCAGCCCACTTGCACGTTCTCCAACAGAGACATGGCGCCGCCGGCGTGATCGAGGTCGCTGTGGGAAATGATCACGCCGTCCAGCTTGGCTATGCCGCGTGCGCGCAGATAAGGCACGATGACCCGGCTGGCGCCATCGGAATCGAGGCTGTAGGCGGGCCCCGTGTCGTACAGCAGGCGGTGGCCGTGCGTTTCCACCAGCACGGCCATGCCTTGCCCCACGTCAAAGGCCGTCACCCACATGCCACCCGGTGGCGGACTGGACGGCAAGCCCGTCAGCAGCGGCAGCCAGCCCAGCATGCCCGCCCAGCGGTGCGGCCAGCCGCGTGGCGCCAGCAGCCAGGCCGTGCCAAACAATGCCCAGCAAAAACTCCACATTGGCGGCGCGGGCGCCGTCCACACGGCAAAGCGGCGCGCGCCCAGCCATTCGAGCACCTGCGCCAGCATCTGCACGATGGCGTGCGCCAGCAGCAGCAATCCGTCAGACAGGGGCGCTGGCAGCAGGCTGCCAGCCAGCGACAAGGGCGTGACGAGCAGGCTGATGACAGGAATGGCCAGCGCATTGGCGACAGGCGACACAAGCGACACTTGCGAGAACAGCAGCATCGTCAACGGCACCAGCCCCACCGTCACCACATACTGCGTGTGCGCGCCCAGCGCCACGGCAGCACGCAAACGGCGCCAGCGTCCGGCCTGCGGCGGCATGGACGCCGTGGTGCGCCCTGCCGTTGCGTACAACATGGTGGCGACGGCGCCGAACGACAGCCAGAAGCCGGGCCACAGCACGGCCCACGGATCGAGCAGCACGACCACGCCCAGCGCCAGGCACAGGATATGGACGATGCTGGTGATACGCCCCAGCCACAGGGCCAGCGCCACCACCAGCAACATATACAAGGTGCGCTGCGCGGGCACGCCAAAGCCGGCCAGCAGCACATACAAAAATGCCGCCAGCGCGCCGGCCAGCGCCGCCACCTTTTGCGCCGGCAGCCGCAGTGGCAACTGCCAGCCGGTAAAAAACGAGCGCCGCCACAGCGTGCCAGCACCAAGCGCGAAGAGTCCCGCGATCATGGTAATGTGCAGACCGGATATCGAAATCAGATGGCTCACGCCAGTGCGGTTGAACACTTGCCAGTCCGACTGGGGAATCGCGCGCTGGTCGCCCACCACCAGCGCCACGATCACGCCCGCATACTGCTTGCCTTCCAGGCTGCGCACGATGCGCGCGCGCAATGCCGCGCGGCTGGCCTCCACCACGTTGCCGAAACCGGGCACGAAAGCGGCCAGGCGCACGTTCGGCGTATCGGCGCGCGGCTGCGGCCGCACATAGCCCGTGGCGCGCACGCCCTGCTCCAGCAGCCACGCCTCGTAGTCAAAACCCATCGGGTTCGCATTGCCGTGCGGACGCTGCAAGCGCACCGTCAGGCGCCAGCGTTCGCCCGGCTGCACGTCGCCCACCTCGTTCGTCACTTCATCACGAAAACCTGCGTACCAGGACAGGGCGATCAGGGGCGGCACCTTCGCCCCAACAGCCTTCTCCACGGCAAAATTGAAGCGCACGCCCTGCTCGAAGCGGTACGGCAGGCTAGCTACCGTACCCGTGACAACAATGTCCTGGCCTTCATCAGCCAGCGCCAGTTGCGGCGCCATGGCGGCCTGGGCCAGCCAGGCGGCCCAGTAAAAGCCCAGTCCCACGCCAGCGGCAAGCGCGACAGTGGAATGCCACCAGGAACGCCAGCGCGCATGGCGGCACAGCAGCAGTGCCGCCAGCAGCGACACGCCAGCGGTCACCCACAGCAGTACGCCCCCGTACGGCGGCAAGCTTGCCTGCGTCTGCAACCAGGCGGCGCCAGCGGCAAAGCCGAGTATCAGGGTGCGCATGGGAGCTCGCTGCGAAAAGGGCTCAGCAACTGTGCCGTCTTTCCACTCTTTACCGTCTGATCTGGCGCAATGGTACCCTGAATAAGAACGTTCAGTCACGCCATCTCGCGCCACCGCTAACGAAACTTTCCGCATGCTAAGATGGCCATCCGGCGCAAAGGCGCCACGACTTTGCGGATCTTGCATGACCCTACTGACAGCGGCCGAAAGCTATTTACAGGACTTTCATCAAAGGCAAGTCGGCGTGACCAGCACCGCGTTTGGCCACCTGCCGGCCAGTTCCCCCGCCGGCAGCTGGGCCTCGTCCTACGACGTGCTGACCAGCCTGGTACCGGCCGTGGACACGCCATTGAGCGTGCTCGACCTGGCCTGCGGCGACGGCCATCTGCTGGGCTTGCTGGCAGCCAGGCGGCAGCCCCGGCTGCAACTGCTCGGCGTCGACATGAGCCAGACTGAACTGGCCGCCGCGCGCGCCGCCCTGCCCCCGTCCGTGCATCTGCTGCAAGGCCGGGGCCAGGCGCTGGACCTGCCATCGGCCAGCGTCGATTATCTCGTCTCGCACATGGCGCTGATGTTGATGGACGACATCGAACAAGTCATGCGTGAAATCCGCCGCGTGCTGCGCTCCGGCGGCCAGTTCGCGGCCATCGTCGGCCGGACGTTCTTGCTGGGCGAAGTGAACGACGTTTTCATGCGCGTGTTCAAGCCGGTCGCCAGCACCGAGCTGCCGCCGCTGCGCTTCGGCGATCGCCGCACGGGCTCCGAAGCCGGCTGGCGGGAACTGCTCGATGCCGGTTTCGCAGACGTTGAAGTCGACGACATCGACGTCCCATGGACGCCCACGCCGGGCGAACTGTGGACGGCCCTGCTGGACACCTACGATATCGACCGCCTGGACGATGGCGCCAGGCAGCGCCTGCGCGAGGCGTTCCTGGATGCGGCGGCGCATCTGCAAGACAGCGATGGCAAGATCGCCACGGGCTGGGGCCTGCGCCTGGTGCGCGCGCGTACCGCCTGAACATGCAAGCACCAGGCCCGGCCTCCACCGGTCGCCCCCATCGACGGTATAATCGGCCTCGCTTACTTCAACACCCAGGCACGACATGACTTCCTCCGCACTTCCTCCCGATACATCCACCGACATTTCCGACAGCAGCGAAGACAATAACGATGCCACCCTGGTCGCGGAACTGGGGGAACTGGCCGAGCATATCCGCCTCGTCAAGATGGAAGGCCGCGTCTTCGTGCGCTTTTCCGGCGTGGTCAAGGCGGGCCATCTGGTGGTGCCGTATGCGCTGGTACCAAGCCAGGGCGTGCTGGCGCGGCCTGCCAAGTGGCGCAAGATGGACCGCGAGACCAAGCTGGCACTGGTGCGCGAACGTGCCAGCGCGGCCGTCTTCGAGGAACTGCGCCAGCACGTGATCGATTTCGTCGCCGATATCGCGGGACTGAGCGAAGACGTCGACACGGACCCGATGGTTTTCCTGCATACCTTGGCCGACATGCAGACGTCGGAGCCGGCCGGCATGGTGTTCGACCGCATCCGCCAGCGTTTCAATCACGCCATCGAGCGCCAGCAGGAAGAACAGCACGCGGCGCGCACGCGCCAGAGCATCAACCTGGCCGAGTATCCGGCCTCGTTCGAGATGGCGCGCCGCTTGCCGCGCCGCTTCATCGCCCTGCTGGGCCCCACGAATTCCGGCAAGACGCACCGCGCCATGGAAGCGCTGGTGAAGGCAAAGAGCGGCATCTATCTGGCGCCATTGCGCCTGCTGGCCCTGGAAAACTACGAACGCCTGCAGGAAGCCGCGCCGCATGGCAAACCGCTGGCCGTGAGCCTGATCACGGGCGAGGAGCGCAGAGTCGTCGACGGCGCCACGCACGTGGCCAGCACGGTGGAAATGCTGGACACGAAAACCGTCGTGGAAGTGGCTGTCATCGATGAAATCCAGATGCTGGCCGACCCGGACCGGGGCGCCGCGTGGACGGCCGCCGTCTGCGGCGCGCCCGCCCACACCGTCTACCTGGTGGGGGCACCCGAAGCGCGACGCGCCATCGAGGCGCTGGCCGAGCGCCTGGACTGCCCGCTGGAAGTGCACGTACTCAAACGCATGGCGCCCCTGTCGATGGAACCGAACGCCGTGCGCAAGGTGCGCAACCTGCGCCGCGGCGACGCCGTCATCGCCTTTTCCCGCCGCGAAGTGCTGATGTGGCGCGACATGATCACGGAAACGGGGCTGTCAGTGGCGACTGTGTACGGCAACCTGTCGCCGGAAGTGCGGCGCGCGCAGGCGCAGCGCTTCCGCGACGGCACGGCCGATATCGTCGTCGGCACGGATGCGCTGGCGATGGGCCTGAACATGCCGATCGCGCGCATCGTCATGACCACCTGCGTCAAATACAATGGCCGCGAAGAGGAAGAGATTTCAGCCGCGCTGGCGCGCCAGATCGCCGGACGCGCGGGCCGCTACGGCGTGCATGAAGAGGGCCTCGTGGCGGGCTACGACAACGAAACGCATGAAGTGATGCGCGCCCTGCTGAAGGAAAAGCTGCACCCGCTGAACACCAGCGGCTTTGCCGTGGCGCCCTCGCTCGAACACCTGCACCGCATTTCGTCCGTGACGGGCGAACTGTCGCTGTCAAAACTGCTGCGCCGCTTCATCCACAATATCGACGTGCCGGACGGCTTTTTCTTCCCCCGCATCACGGAAGACCAGAAGGAGCGCGCCGTCTGGCTCGACACCCTGCCCCTGTCCGTGGCCGACAAGTTCACCCTGTCGCTGGTGCCGATATCGAGCAAGGTGCCGTCCTTGCAAACGGCGTGGGAGCACTGGGCGAAGAATCTGTCGCAGGGAAAAACGAGCACCTTGCGCCAGCACGCGTACGGCGGCGGCACGCAGAATCTGCAGCAGGTGGAAGACACCTGCCGTTACTATTCCGCGTATGCCTGGCTCAGCTACCGCCTGCCCGAGTTCTTTCCCGATATCGCCGTCGCGCAAAACCTGTCGCGCGATGCGTCGGAACGGGTCGACTCCATCCTGCGCGCGCACAATGCGGCTTCGCGCGGACGATCGAAGAAGTTCAAATAAGCCTCAAGCGAGCGGCCAGAACCAGACCTCGCCACAATCCCAGTAGCATTCGGTGCCGCACACCTTCACGCCGATGGACGGCAGCAGGATGTCGATATGGCCGCCCGCGCCGCCCAGGTAGCCGGGAATGCGGAAGAAGGCGACCAGGCCCTGGCGCTGGCCGATGCCGGCCATGGCGGCATCCCGGCTGAATTTTTCGGGCGCGCCGAACATCGACGGGCTGGCCAGCATGTGCGCCAGCTTGGCCTGTCCCGGTTCGATCAGCGCGCCCCTGAACGGTCCCTTGCGGATGGCCATGCGGCCCCTGACCTGGACGCCGGCCTTGATCAGGGCCAGGCTGACGCGGATGGCGCAGGTGTTGGCGAAGCTGTCCTTGCCGATCAAGTCTTCCCAGCCGATTTCGCGGAACAGGGCTGCCTGGTCGACGGCCGCCACGCTCGAGTAATTTTCACGCAGATTGATGAATGCAGGTTTCACGCCGACCTCCCGTTGCCCCTGGTCGCCAGGGAACATCAGGCAGATTGTAGGAGGATGCCGCAGCCCCGCACTGAGCGAAGTCAAGCGATCTGCATTACGGCTTGACCACCTCGTAATGCAGTTTCAGCACCAGCCCATTATGGTCGTCGGCCATATAGATATCACCATCCTGGCCCTGCTTCACGTCGACGGGCGCGCCCCTGCCCTGCTTGCCCTTGCGTTCCCAGTTGCTGATCAAGTCGACGGACTTGCCCATAGGCGCACCCGCCTTGTCGGGCAGCAGGGCCACCAGGCGGTGGCCGTTGCTGCGGTAGCCGTGGTAGCCGATGATCAGGCTATTCCTGTACAACGCAGGGAAGCGACTGGCCGTGTAAAAAGTCATACCCAGCGGGGCGGCATGGCCGGGCAGCAAACGCTCCGGCGCCGCATATTGGGCGTCGCAAGCCGTCTTCGGATATTCGGGACTGGCCACATTGTCGTCGTAGCAGTACGGCCAGCCGTAGTGCCGGTCTGCCTTGATCAAATTCAGTTCTTCGTGCGGCAGGTTCTCGTCGCTTTTCAGTTGCGGCATGGCGGCCTGGATGGCGTCGCGCGAGTTTTCCGCCTGCCACAGCTCGCCCGTCGCAGGGTGAAAAGCCAGCGCCATCGAATTGCGCAAGCCGCGCGCATGCGTGCGCCAGCTCGTCACCGTGCCGGCCGGCCAGGCCATCGTGTATTCGCGGATGGCGCCCAGCGCTTCCAGGCCTTCCGCCGAAGGACAAGCCTTGGCCGGATCGGGCGCCTTGCCATCATTCTCGCAATGGTCGGTGCTGGAACCCACGTTCACATACAGGTCGCCCTTGGGGCTGAAGCGCATGTTCGTCAGCAGGTGCAGACCGAGGCCCGGCAGGCGCGGCGTCTTGGCCTTGCCGCCGATCACGTCGGTGAGGGTGCGCGTGGTGTCGCGCAGGTCGAAGCGGAAGATGCGCCCCACCTCGCCCACGTAGACCATGCCGTCCGGCCCCTGCACGATGCCGTTCGGCCGATCGAGCTTGTCGAGCAGCAGCTTGCGCTCGTAGCCGCCACCGGCCGCCTTGGGCTGCAACAGCCACAATTTACCCTGCTTCGGCGCCCATCCCGTCATATCCGTGACGAGGATGTCGCCATTCGTCAGCGGCAGCACGCCACGGGGGAATTTCAGGCCGTCGGCCAGCACGGCCACGCAAAAGCCGGCCGGCGTGGTGACGTCCAGGCGCGGCATACCGCCGCACTGAGCGCTGGCCGTCGCCGCCATGGCGGGCGCCAACACGGTGGACATACAGGCTGCCAGGGCGCCCGCGAGCATTTTCTTGTTCATGGTCTCACTCCATCAGGGGTAATCGGGGCATCACGGCGCGCGCATTGGCGCTGGTGGCAACGGCCACGTCGGCCAATGCCAGGCCGCGCAGCTCGGCCAGCACGGCGCCAATGCGCGGCAATTCTTCGGGGCTGTTGCGGCCCGGGTGGACCCAGCTGGGGGAAATGTCGGGTGCATCCGTCTCCAGCACGATGGACGCCAAAGGCAGGTCCGTGGCCATGCGGCGTATCTGCAGCGCGCGGGTAAACGTCATGGCGCCGCCGAAACCGAGCTTGAAACCGAGGTCGATATAACCCTGCGCCTGCTGGAAGCTGCCGTTGAACGCGTGCGCGATGCCACCGTTCGGGCGGATCTGGCGCGCGTGCTTGAGGACGATGTCCTGCGAGCGGCGCACGTGGGCCAGCACGGGCAAATCGAAGTCGCGGGCGATTCTCAGCTGCTCGCGCAAAAAATGCTCCTGCTTGGCGCGCATGGCCGGCTCGCACAGCATGGGGATGAAGAAATCGAGGCCGATTTCGCCGATGGCGACAAAGCGCGGGTCGTTCATCGCCAGGGCCACGGCCTCGCGCAGGGCGATCAAATCGTCTTCCGTGGCGTGCGGCACGTAGATCGGGTGGATGCCCAGCGCATAGCAGGCGTTGGGCGCCGCAGCCGCCAGGTCGCGCACGATGGCGAAATTGGCCCGTTCGACGGCGGGAATGACGATCATCGCCACGTCCTGCTGCTGCGCGCGCGCCGCCACCTGCAGCGATTCGCTGCCGAATTCATGCGCGTCAAGGTGGCAGTGCGTGTCGATCCACAGCATGGCGGCTCCTTAATATTGGTACGGCTGCAGCCCTTCGTCCGTCAGGCGCAGCACGCGGTCGCAGCGCTTGGCCAGCTCGATATCGTGCGTGACGATGACGAAGGCCGTGCCCAGGGTGCGCGACAATTCCAGCATCAGGTCGAAAATCTGTTCGGCCGTGGCGTGATCGAGGTTGCCCGTCGGTTCATCGGCCAGCACGCAGGCCGGCTGCGTGACGAGGGCACGGGCCAGGGCCACGCGCTGGCGCTCGCCGCCCGACAACTCGCCCGGCGTGTGCGTGACGCGCTTGGCCAGGTTCACGCGCGTGAGGATCTGCTGCGCCAGCTCGGTGGCCGGCGCGCGCTTCATACGCCGTATCATCAAAGGCATGGCGACGTTGTCCAGCGCGGAAAACTCGGGCAGCAGGTGGTGGAACTGGTAGACGAAACCCAGCGAGGCGTTGCGCAAGTCGCCGCGCGCCTTTTCGCTGAGGTTAGCGAAGTCCTTGCCCAGCAGGGTCACCTTGCCGCTGGTGGGCGTATCGAGGCCGCCCAGCAGATGCAGCAGGGTCGATTTGCCGGAGCCGGAGGCGCCGACGATGGCGACCCGCTCGCCGCGGTGGACGTCGATGTCGATGCCGGCCAGCACCTGCACCTTGTAGCTGCCCTGCGTAAAAGTCTTGCCCAGGCCGCGGCAGGAAAGCACGGCAGAATCGGCGGAAGCGCCATTGGAGGCAGGTTTGTTCAGATCGGTCATGGTCGTAGTCAGTGGTTTATTCATAGCGCAGGGCTTCCGCAGGTTTGACGCGGGCAGCCCACCAGCTTGGGTACAGGGTCGCCAAAAAGGCGAGGATCACGGCCAGCACGCCGATCTTGGTGACGTCGGGCCAGCGCAGGTCGGACGGCACGGTGCTGATGAAATAGATGTCCTTGGAGAGGAACTGCACCCCCAGCAAATGCTCGATGAAGGGCACGATGACGTCGATGTTCATGGCCACCAGCACGCCGCCGCCCACGCCCAGAATTGTGCCCAGGATGCCCACCAGCGCGCCCTGGATCATGAAGATCTTCATGATGGAGCGGGGCGACGCGCCCAGGGTGCGCAAAATCGCGATATCGGCCTGCTTGTCCGTCACCGTCATCACCAGGGTCGAGACCAGGTTGAAGGCGGCCACCGCGATGATCAGGGTCAGGATGATGAACATCATGCGCTTTTCCGTCTGCACGGCGGCGAACCAGTTGGCATTGAGCTTGGACCAGTCGCGCAGCCACAAGTCGCCCGGCATGGTTTTTTTCAGTTCCGCCGCCACTTGCGGCGCCTGGTTCATGTCGGCCAGGCGCAAACGCAGGCCGGACGGGCCATCGAGACGCAGCAGGCGCTGGCCGTCTTCGATATTGATGAAGGCCAGACCGGCGTCGAATTCATTGTGGCCCGCCTGGAAGATGCCGCTGACGGTAAAGCTGCGCATGCGCGGCAGCACGCCGGCCGGCGTGACCTGGCCTTGCGCCAGCATCAACGTCACTTTTTCGCCGAGGTTGACGCGCAGGGCGCGCGCCAGCTCGATGCCCAGCACGATATTGAAGGTGCCAGGCTGCAGGGCCTTGAAGCTGCCCATGCGCGTCTGGCCGGCCACGTCGGAAACGTTCGGCTCTTCCTCGGGCAGCACGCCGCGCACGATGGCGGGACGCAGCGCATCGTCGCGCAGCAGCATGCCCTGCGTTTCCACGAACGGCGCGGCGCCCTTCACGGCCGGGTTTTTAAAAGCTTGCGCCGCTTCCGCGCGCCAGTCCGGCATGCTGCCGCTATTGTCGAACACTTCCACGTGGGCCAGCACGGACAGCATGCGGTCCGTCACTTCCTTCTGGAAGCCGTTCATCACGGACAGCACGACGATCAGCGCCGCCACGCCCAGGCCGATGCCGGCCATGGAAATGAGGGAGATGAAGGAGATAAAACTATTGCGGCCACTGCGCTTGCCGGCCCGCGTGTAGCGCAAGCCGACCAGCCATTCGAAGGGCAGATTCTTGAAAATACTCATTGTTCAGGCGGTCTTTATCGTTTCTTGATGTGTTATTCGTAGCGCAATGCCTCGGCCGGCTTGACGCGCGCGGCGCGCCAGCTCGGGTAGATGGTCGCCACCAGCGCCAGGCCAAAGGCGATCAGGCCGATCTGCGCCACGTCCAGCCAATGCACGTCGGACGGCACGGCGCTGATCTGGTAGATTTCCTTCGAGATGAAATGCAGGCCGAAGATGCCTTCGATGAAGGGCACGATGACGCCCACGTTCAGCGCCAACACGACGCCGCCGATCACGCCCAAAGCACTCCCCAGCAAGCCCACCAGCGCGCCCTGGATCATGAAGATCTTCATGATGGAGAATGGCGAGGCGCCCAGGGTGCGCAAAATGGCGATGTCGGCCTGCTTGTCGGTGACCGACATCACCAGGGTCGAGACGAGGTTGAACGCGGCCACGGCGATGATCATGCTGAGGATGATGAACATCATGTTCTTCTGGCTTTGCACCAGCGCATACCAGCTGGCGCTGGCGCGCGACCAGTCGCGCATCCACAGCTGGCCCGGCATCGAGGCTTTCAGTTCGCGCGCCACCCGCGGCGCCTGGTTCATGTCGTGCAGGCGCAAGCGCAGGCCGGACGGGCCGTCGAGCTGCAGCAGCTGCTCGGCGTCCTGCATGTTGACGAAGGCCAGGCTGCCATCGAGTTCATTGTGGCCGGCCTCGAAGATGCCGGCGACCTTGAGCGCGCGCATGCGCGGCATGACGATGCCATTGGCCGGGTCGCCCGCCCTCGGCTCGCGTTCCAGCATCAGGGTGACGTTCTGCCCCACTTTCACATCGAGGGCCTTGGCCAGGTCGATGCCCAGCACGATGTTATAGGAACCTGGCGTGAGATCCTTGAAACTGCCCTGCTTCATCTGGGAGGCCACGCTGGAGACGGTGGCTTCCTGCTGCGGCAGCACGCCGCGCACGACGGACGGGCGCATGGTTTCGTCGTTCAGCAGCATGCCCTGGATTTCCACGAACGGCGACACGGCTTTCACTTGCGGGTTGGCGTAGGCGGCGCGCTCCTGCGCCTGCCAGTTCGGCATGGAGCCGCTGGTATCGAACACCTCGACATGGGCCAGCACCGACATCAGGCGGTCAGTGACTTCCTTCTGGAAGCCGTTCATGACGGACAGGACGACGATCAGGGCGGCCACGCCCAGGCCGATGCCGGCCACGGAAATGAGGGAGATGAAGGAAATGAAGCTGTTGCGGCCACTGCGTTTCCCGGCGCGCGTATAGCGCACGCCGACCTGCCACTCGAAGGGAAATTGTTTGATGATGCTCATGCGCTCCCGCGACAACGATGATATGCGAGCGCGCAGTGTGCCACACAATGGGCATTTCATGCATCAAGTCTGCGTGAAACAGCGCACGCCGGCCCTATTTTGCCTCCTGCGCCAGGCCGAACACGGCCAGCAGCTGCCCCGCCAGCGCATATTGGCGCATCTGCGCCAGGGTCAGACGGTGCAGCTGGTCGATGCGCCGCTGCTGCACCGTGAAATAGCTGTCGCGCGTCTGGATGACCTGCTGCAGGTTGCGCCGTCCCGCCTCGTACTGGATGGTGCCGCCGCGCACGACGAAGGCCAACTTCCTTTCCTGCTCGTCGAGCAGGGCCAGGGTGCGCTGCGCATTGGCGATGCGCGGCAGCATGCTGGCCAGGTCGGCGCGCGTGCCCTGCTCGGCGCGCGCCACGTCCGCATCGGCCGCCTGGGCGCGGCTGATGCTCTCGTCGCGCTGCGCCAGGCTGCCGCCGCCGAGCGGGAATTCCCAGCTCACGCCCACCGACCAGCCCCGCTGCTGGATGGTCGAGGGCGGCGGCGTGGTCTTGTTATTGAGCAGATGGCTGACGTTCAGATCCACTTTCGGCGCCAGGGTGGCCGCCACGCCGCGCACGCGCAGCTGGGCCGCCGCCGCCCGCTCGCGCGCGGCGCGCAACTGCGCCTGCTGCGTATCGGCGTTTTCCAGGGCTTGCGCCGGCAGCGGCGCAAAGGCGAAATCGGCAAACTGCGCCACCGGCTCGAAGGCCAGCGCCTCGAGCTTGATGCGCGCCGCCTGCTGGTCCGTCAGCAAGCCGTCGTGCACCAGTTCCGCGTCCAGCTGCGAACTTTGCGCCAGTTCGCGGTCCACTTCCGATGATTTGCCCAGTTCCGCCTGGCGCGTCACCTGCCGCACCAGCTGCGTCACGTCGCGCAGGCGTTCCTGCGATTGCATCAGGCTGCGTTCCAGACGCTGCATGTCGAAATACGCTTCGGCCAGTTTTTCCGCGCTTTCCGCGCGTGCCCGCTCCACGTCGAAGGCGGCGCCCGCCATTTCGCGCTCGGCCGCATCGAGTTCGGCGCGGTCGGCGCCGCCGTTGTACACATTCCAGCGCAAGCTCGCTTCCACCTGGTGCGTGCGCCGCTCCACGTCCAGCGCGCCATCGAGGTCATTGCTGCGCCCCCGCGTCGCCTGCAGCGCCGCAGTCGGGAACAGCCGCGAGCGGGCCTGCTTGTAGCGCGCTTCGGTGGTGGCCAGCGCCGCCTGCGCCGCGATCACCTGCGGGTCGCGCGGCACGGCGCGCGCCAGCAAGGCGGGCAAGCCGCGCGTGGACTGCGCCTGGAAAGTGGCCGGCGGCGCCGGTTGGGCCACCGCGTTTGCGCAGGCGAATGCCATGCAAAGTAAAAACGCACGCATCACCGCTCCTGCAGGGAAGACTGCAAGCCGCGCAGCACGGGCTTGAACACATATTGCAGCACCGAGCGGCGCCCCGTCAGGATGCCCACGTCGACGGGCATGCCAGGCGTAATCGGCAGCACCTTGCCGTGCGCCGTCAACTGGCTGCGGTCGGTACTCAGCTGCACCTCGAAATACGGCTCGTTGCGTTCATCGGGAATCGCATCGGCGCCCACGCGCACCACCTGCGCCTGCATGCGTCCATAGGTGGTGGCGTCATACGCCAGCACATTGGCCGAAGCGCGCTGCCCCACGTGGATAAATCCGATGTCCGACGGTTTCACGCGCACGGAAATCAGCATTTCCGAATCGGCGGGCACGATTTCCAGGATAGGTTTGCCCGGCTGCGCCACGCCGCCGACCGTCGCCACCAGCACGCGGTTGACGACGCCGTCGACGGGCGCCGTCACATCGCGCCGGCTCACCTGGTCCTGCTGGCCTTTCACGGTGCTGGCCAGGGCTCCCGCCTTGGTTTCATATTCGCTGCGCTGGGCGCCCCACTGGCCGCGCATGCGCGCTTCCACTTCGCCGGCCTGCGCCTGCGCCTCGGCCAGGGTGGCCGCCAGGCGCGGCACGGAAGCGCGCAGGCTGTCGAGCTCCGTGCGCTGCTGCTGCACGCGCTGCTGCGCATTCAGGTAGTCGCCGCGCGAACCGGCGCCCTCCTTGAACAGGCGTTCCTCGATCGACAGGCTTTCCAGCGCGATCTTCAGGCCCGTATCGAGTTGCGCGATGCGGCTGTGCGCCTCGGCCAGCTCGCCGCGCCGCCGCGTCACGCCTTCGCGCGCGGCCGCCGTGGCCGACGCGAACTCGCGCTGGCCATCGCGCCACAACTGCGTTTCCTTGGCGATCAGCTCGGGCGCCTCTTTCTGCCATTCCGGCGCAAACCGGGGAGTACCACCGGACAGCAGCGCATCGAGGCGCGCCCTGCCCGCCAGCGCGGCCAGGCGATTCTGCACGCTGGCGCCCAGGTTGGCCTCGTACTGGGCCGTGTCCAGGCGCAGCAGCAAGTCGCCGCGGCGCACGCGCTGGCCCGGCTTCACCAGCATTTCGCGCACGATGCCCCCTTCCAGGCTTTGCACTTCCTGCAGGTGCGACGGCGGCGTGATGGCGCCGCGTCCATTCACGGACACGTCGAGCTGGGCGAAGGTGGCCCAGGCCAGCACCAGCACCAGCAATACGGCGATCAGCGCCAGCATGCGCATGACGATGCGCTGCGGTTCGCGTTCCGGGTCCGGGTGGGCCGCTGGCAGCGGACGGGCGTTCAGGGCGCTCATGCCGTGGCTCCCTGTTCCACAGCAGGCTTGGCTGCCTGGCTATTGAGCACGCGCATGACCTCATCGCGCGGGCCGTCGGCCACGATGCGCCCCTTGTCGAAGACGATCAGCCGGTCCACCAGCGCCAGCATGGCCATGCGGTGCGTGACGAGCACGATGGTCGTATCCTTTAAGGTACGCAGGCGGGCGATCAGGCGCTGCTCGGTGGCAGGGTCGAACATGCTGCTCGGCTCATCGAGCAGCAGCATGGGCGGTTTCACGAGCAAGGCGCGGGCCATGGCCACGGCTTGGCGCTGGCCGCCGGACAGGCGTTCGCCCCGTTCGCCCACTTCCGTCGCCACGCCGTTGGGCAGCTGGGTGATGATGTCATCGAGGCAGGCCAGGCGGATGGCATCGAGCAGGGCCGCATCGTCGGGCTGGCTGCGTCCCAGTTCGATGTTTTCGCGCAGGGTGCCGTGGAACAGGGTCACGTCCTGCGGCACGTAGCCGATCTGGCGGCGCAGGCTCAGAGGCTCCAGCTGGGTGCTGGACAGGTCGTCGAACAGTACGCTGCCGCTTTGCGGACCATACTGGTTCAGCAGCAAGCGCAGCAAGGTGCTCTTGCCGGAACCGAGCTTGCCGATCACGCCGACCCGTTCACCGGGACGGATGTGCAGGTTCAGTTTATCCAGCAGCGGCGGCGAATTCGGGTAGGCAAAGCCCACGTCGCGGAACTCGATGCGCCCGGACAGCGGGGGCGCCTGCAGACTGGCCACGTCGTCATCGGTCGGCGCTTCCATGATCTTGTTCAGCGCGTGGTAGGACAGCTTGGTCTGTTCCCAGCGGATGATCAGGCCCGCGATCTGGCTCACGGGCGCCAGGGCGCGTCCCGTCAGCATGCTCACGGCGATGATCTGGCCCAGGGTCAGCAGGTGTTCGCCCATCAGCAAGGCGCCCGTGGCCACCACGGCCACGCCGGACAGGGCCAGCACGGCCGTGTTGATGTAGTTGACGCGACTGACGATTTCGCGCGTCTCGACGCTGTTGGCGGCGATGGCCACCGTCAGGCTTTCCCATTTGCGCCGGCTCCACGCTTCGGCGCCCAGCGCCTTGATGGTGTCGAGGCCATTCATGGTTTCAAACAGGTGTGCCGTGCGCTGCGCGCTTTCCTGCATCGAGGCGGCCACGTGGCGCGCCAGGGCGGCGCGCGAGGCAAAGGCCACCAGCAGCAGGATCGGAATGACGGCCAGCGGCACGAGCACCAGCCAGCCGCCGACAAAGGCGATGACCAGCAGGAACAGCAGCAAAAACGGCAAGTCGCCCAGGGTCGTCAGGGTGGTCGAGGCAAAGAATTCGCGCACGGATTCGAAATCGCGCACGGTATTGGCCAAAGTCCCCCCGGAAGCGGGACGGCTGGCCGCGCGCAGGCGCAGACACTGGGCGAAGATGTTCGACGACAGCGCCACGTCCATGCGGCGCGACGCCGTTTCCACCAGTTCGCCGCGCAGCAGGCGCAGAGCCAGTTCGAAGCCCGTCAGCACCACCACGGCAATGGTCAGCACCCACAGACTGGACGTGGCATTGTTCGGGATCACGCGGTCATACACGGCCATCGCATAGAATGGCACCAGCGCGCCGATGACGTTCAGCACCAGCGTGCCCAGCAGGGCCCAGCGAAATACCCAGCGGTTGCGGTTGAAGACATCCCAGAACCAGCGTCCCGCCACGGGCATGCTGTAGAGCAAGCTGCGCTGGTCGAAGAACATCACGGGCCGCACGGCCACCCAGCGCCCGGCGGGCACTTCCAGGGCCAGCGCGGCCGCATCGAGCCAGAAGGTGCCGGCGATGCCGGGCACGTGACATTCATATTTACCATCGGCAATGCTCAGCACCACCAGCGCCTGCCCTTCCCCATTGAGCAGCAAGGCCGGCATTTCCGTCGGACGGCGCGGCTTGTCCATGGGTAGCGCGGTGCCGGCCAGGCTGGCATGGCTGAGCGCCTGGTCGAGAAAATCGGCGGCGGCCGGGTCGCCATGCGCGGTCACGCTGGCGCGCAGGCGCTCGGCCTGCACGCCGGTGCCAAGAAGGCGGGCCAGGAAGACGATGGCGTCGGCAAGCGTGTCAGCGCAGGCGGTGGATGGGGAAGCGTCGACGGCGGCGTGCGCGGCAGAAGGTGGCGTCATGATGAGCTCAAATCCGATCTCAGACAGTTGCAATGAACAGTGAGGAACTATTGTCAAGGTCGCGCAGTGGTGGCTTGCAGAAACATTGTGCCATAGTAATAACAGCTATTCAGAATGATGTTGTGAAAAAATAAAAACTGCGGTGCGTCTTGACGGACGCACCGCAGCAGAAACTACCAAGTCAATACCACTGCTGCCGATTTATACTGCGCCAGCCTTGCGACGGCGCGCCATGAAGCCCAGCAGGCCCAGGCCTGCGACCAGCATGGCCCAGGTTTGCGCTTCCGGCACCGGCGACACGCTGAGCAAGGTTTGCGAAGCCGGGTTGACACTCGTCAAGCTCGTGTAGCTGTACAGGTTCTGGATGGCGCCATTGCCCGTGGCCACGCCCAGCATGGTGTTGGCCTGGCTGACGACGGCATTGCTCAGGTTTTTGAAGCGCAGGTCGCCCGTCAGCAGGTTCGTGTTGTCGTTATTCAATTCCCACAGAGCCAGCTGGAAGGCGGCGGCGCTGTTAGCGCTGGTCGACACATTCGCGATGGACGAGGCGTAATACCCTTCATACAGGCGCTTGACGGAATCGCTGGCGGCAAAGGCGCCGCTGCTGTAGCTGTTCGAACTATTGCTCAGTGCAACATGGGGATCGAGGCAAAACGCCAGGAAAGTGTTGCTGTCGTATTTGACTTCCCACAAGGTCGGCGAGATGGCGTTGCCCGAGCCGAAGGCGCCGCCGGCAGCCGTAAACAGGCTGACGCTGTGCGAATCGACGACTTGCAGGTTGGAGGCGGCCAGGGCGCTGCCGCTGGCGAGGGCGAACGTGGCTGCGGCGATGGCGCCGCGAACGAGCAGGTGCATGGATTGTTTCATGGTGGTTTCCCTATTTCTGTTATGTAAGATGTAAGTGTGGAAAGCGCCGGCGCCCCGTGACGGGTGCGCCGGTGCGGCATTGCCGGGCAGGATTACGGCCCGGCAAGGGACATCAGGCAGCCATTTCCTGGGGCTGGGCATTCACATGGGCCATGGCGCGGCGCAAGGCTTCGGCCATCTCGCACTGGGCCTGGGCTTCGGCGGCCGGAGCTGCCTGGGCGGCAGCGACCGTGTTGACCGTGCCGTCCTGGCCCAGCACCACGTCGAGCGTGCTGTCGTCGCGCAGCAGGTCGGCCATGCTCGGCAAGGTGATGCCGGCCTTGGCCGCATCCTTGGCGTCGACGTTGAAATACACGTCCGTCATGTCGACCGTCTTGCCGTCGGCCAGGGTAGCGCTGCTGCGCTCGAGGTGCAGATTACTGTTGGCGTCGAGGAACGGCAGTTCCGTGTAGCTCACCGTCAGGCTGGCCACGCCGGCGTCGTGCAGCGACATCAGCTCGCCATCGTCCGTCACGCCATTGCTGTTGGCGTCGCGCCAGATGCGCAATTCGGCAAACTTGTCATCGTGCGCATCGACCACGCCGTCGCCGTTCGAGTCATAGCTGGACAGCTTGGCAAAGCCCGTGCCCTTCTCGTTGCCGCCGAACAGTTCCGAGATATTGTCGATCTTGCCATTGCCATTGCTGTCGATGGCCAGCAAGCCGTCCTGAGCCGAGACCCAGCCCGTCTGGATGGCGCTGCCCGTGCCCAGCAAGTCGAAGCTGCCGTGGAAGTCGGCGCGGGCGATCGTGTGCACGCCGTCACCGTTGAGGTCGATCACGATGGGCGTGATGGCCGCGTCCCAGCTCATGTCGTTCTGGCCCGACGCCAGCTTCAGGATATCCGTGTAGACCACGTTGGACAGGGTGCCGTTGCTGTTGACGTCGGAATCGATGTTGTCATTGCTGCCCACGTTCTTCACGCCCCAGCGCCAGCTGTTCATGGCGTAACCGGCATGCATCACATTGCTCTTGTCGAACTTGAGCGAATAGCTGCCCGGATCGAGGTTGCTGAACAGATAGTTGCCGCTGGCATTCGTGTAGGTGGTAGCCAGCAAAGCGCCGCTGCCGGAGTACAACTGCACCTTGATGTTGGCGATGCCTGCCTCGTTGTAGTCCTGCACGCCATCATGGTCGGCGTCGCGCCATACCTTGTCGCCCAGGCTGGCCTTGCGGTAGATGCCCGCATCCCAGCTCATGTCGTTCTGGCCGGCGGCCAGGTTGATCAGGCCGGAACGCCCCGTGCTCGTATCGACGTCGGAATCGGCCGTATCGCTGCCCACATTGGCCTTGGTGTAATAGAAACCCGATGGACGGACGACTTCCACCTTGTAGCCGCCGGCGACCAGCTTGTCGAACAGATAATTGCCACTGGCATTCGTCGTTGTCGTGGCGATGATCTGGTTACTGGCATTGAGCAGGTTGACCTTCACGCCCGCCACGCCCAGTTCGCCCGCATCCTGCACACCGTTGTAGTTATTGTCTTCCCACACGCGGTCGCCGATGCTGCCGGTGACAGGCGCGCATTTGACCAGGCCGGCATCCCAGTCCAGCTGGACGTCGCCCGATTTCAGCGCGATCCAGGTAGTGGTGAGGCCGGTGGCCGGATTGACATCCGAATCGGTGGCGTAGCCGCCCACATCCGCCTTGGTGAAGGTATAGCCGGCCGGTGGCACGAAGCCCAGATAGTAATTGCCGGGGACCAGATTGCTGAACAGGTAGTTGCCGCTGGCATCCGTGGTGGCGCTGGCCACCACGGCACCCGAGGCGTTGTACAGATTGACTTTCACGCCGCCGACACCCGCTTCGCCCGCATCCTGCGTGCCGTTGCCGTTGGCGTCAAACCACACGCGGTCGCCAATGGCAGCCGTTTTGTACAAGCCCGCATCCAGGTCCTTGTAGTTCTGGCCGGCGGCAACCGTCACCAGGCCGCTCTGGCCTGCGGCATTGATGTCGCTGTCGAGCGCATCATTGCCGCCCGCATCCTTGACCGTGGTCAAATAGCCTGGCGGCGCGACGACGGCAATCGAATACGTACCCGGATCGACATTGAAGTTGTAATAGCCGGTGGCGTCCGTCAAGGTCGAGCCGATCACGCTGCCGGCCGCGTTTTTCAGCTGCACCGTGACGCCGCCGATGCCGGCTTCGCCCGCATCCTGCACGCCGTTCAAGTTGGCATCATGCCAGACGCGGTCGCCCAGGGAGGCCGGCAGCGCAACGATGCCCGCATCCAGACTATGGTTGCTGTCACCGGAAGCAAGCAGCACTTGCGCCGTCTTGCCATCGATGGCGCTGGCATCGGAATCGCGCTGGTCGTCGCCGCCCTGGTCCTGGCCAGTAAAAGCGTAGCCGGCTGGCAAGGTGGTTTTATCGAACTGCACGCTGTAGGCGCCCGGCTTCAGATTCGTGAACAAATAGTTGCCATTCGCATCCGTGACGAGCGGGCTGCCGACGGCGTTGCCCGACGCATCGAGCAAGGTTACTTTCACACCTGCGGCACCCGCTTCACCCGCATCCTGCACGCCATTCTTGTTGGTATCGAACCAGACCCGGTCGCCCAGCTCGGCCGCGCGGTACAGGCCCGCATCGAGGGTCAGATTGGTCTCGCCCGGCGCCAGGGTGACGGGCGCCATCTTGCCGCTGGCATCGATATTGCTGTCCTTGCCCGTATCGCCGCCCTGGTTCGCTGCCGTCGGCACATAGCCGGCGGGCGCCACCACGGTCACCGAATAGGTGCCCGGATTGACATCGAAGTGGTAGCCGCCGGTCGCGTCCGTCGTGGTGGAGGCCACCACATTGCCGGCCGTATCCTTGAGTTGCACGACTACATTGGCGATGCCCGCCTCGCCCGCGTCCTGCACGCCGTTGGCATTCTTGTCTTCCCACACGAAATCGCCCAGGTGGGCCATCGGCACCTTGAAGGTCAGGTAATGGGGCGCCAGGCTCAGGTCTTGCGCATTGCAGCCTTCCGTGCCGCCATCATCGCGCACCTTGAAACCGAGGTCGAAGTCGCCGGCGACGGTCTGGCTCGGCACGAAGACCAGGTGGCCCGCGCGGATATCGTCGATGGAAATCTCCGTGCCCACCGCAACGGCCACGCCATTCAGCAAAACCTGGCCCGCCGTGGTGGTATTGGTGATGACGACGGACTTGAAGCCGTTGTTCTCGACGTCGTCGTGGAAGCCGAAATCGCTTTCGCTCAGCACGACGCTGGCGCCGTCGACCAGGGTGAAGGTCTTGTCGGCCGCATCGGGCGCGTCATTGACGGGATCGATGATGACTTGCAGGCTCAGCTGGACGATGTCGCCATTGCCCTTGTCGATCGTTACCTGGATGGTCGAGAAGCTGCCGTTGTAGTTGGCGGCCCAGTCGCCGGGGCGCACGTACACGGTGTCCGCGTCGAGCATGCCGAACAGCGGCGTGTTCTCCGTCGATTCCGTATCGTCCGGCAACAAAACCGTAAAATTCTTGATATTCAGTTCGCCTTGCACCGAGTAGCCGGCCTGGATCAGCAGGTCGCGGATATCGAAATTCTTGTTGATGTCTTCGCAGACGTGGACCGTGGTCGACAGGTTGTACGTAGTCATGCGGCCTCCTGACGGCATGCCACGGCGGCGGCAGGAGCGGAAATACGGGGGGCCAGGGCGCAATCAGCCTGGCCGCGCAAAGCGGCGAATGTATACATAGGTGGGCTTCCAAGAAAGAACTTGTTTAAAAAATGAAGCCGGCAGATCTTGTATACAGTTTCGAGGGACACAGGAGCCAGACGACGCAACCACGCAGCAGGGGGTGATTGTATTTCTGATATTTAAGTTGTCGCAATTATATCCAATATATTTTCAAAAGCAAATTAATTTCCATCAATGCTAATAAAATTTTTATAATTTTTGTGCATTTCCAGCGCCGCCGCCGCTGCCGTCGCGGGCCTGAAAATACATACGCCTTCTCGGCCCGCACCACAATCGCCTACAATCTCGGGATGAATCAACTTACCCTCGTCTTGCCCTTCGCCTTGCCCAATGCCGAACTGGCTGCCGACCTGCTCAAGGTCTTGCAGGCGCCCGCGCTGGCGGCGCTGCTGTCGCGCACCTCCGATTGCAATTTAGAAACCTTTGACAATGCCAACCGCCTGCTGCCGCACGAAGCGTGGCTGGCGCATGCCTTGGCCCTGTCGCCCGCGCCCAATGGCGAGGCGGCGCAAGCGGCCTTTGCGGCCCAGGCCATGCGCGGCTACGGCCTCGTGCCGGAACCGGGCGCGCGCTACTTCCTGCTGCATCCGGCCCACCTGGCCATCGCCCGCAGCCATATCAGCCTGGAAGACTTGCGCCAGCTCAAGCTGAGCGAGGCCGATGGCCGCACCTTGTTCGACACGGCGCGTCCGTATTTCAACGAAATCGGCCAGCCCCTGTCCTATGGCGACGCGGGCACCTGGTTCATGCGCGCCGATGGCTGGAACGATTTGCAGTGCGCCACGCCGGATGCCGCCACCACGCAAGACCTGTCCGTGTGGATGCCGGAAGGCGAGCATGCGCGCGCCGCGCGCCGCCTGCAGAATGAAGTGCAGATGCTGTGGCATGAACATCCGGTCAACGCGGCACGCGAAGTACGGGGCCTGAAAGCCATCAACTCGTTCTGGATCTGGGGCGGGAGCCTGGCCACGGCCGCACCTGCGCGCTGCGCGGCCAGCCTGCATACGAAGGACGCGCCGGGCTGGCTGGCCGCGCTGGCGGAACCGGCGCAGCGCGATGCCAGTCCAAACAGTGTGCTGGCAAGCCAACAGGATGCGATTGTCGTGCTGGGCGGATTGACCGAAGCGGCGCAGGCGCAGGAATGGGGCATGTGGCTGCAGCAGTTGCAAGCGCTGGAAGCGGACTGGTTCGCCCCGCTGCTGGCGGCCCTCAAGGATGGCCGCCTGGGCCAGCTGCGCCTGGTGCTGAGCCACCGCGACGCCTGGCTAGCCTGTACCACCAGCAAGCATGCGCAGCGCAAATTCTGGCGCGCGATTACCCTGAACAAGTTGAAAGCATCATGACCCGTACCCGCATCGCCACCCGTCCCTGCCCCTACCGCGAATCCGAATTGCTGCGCCAGGGCGGCATCCACCCCGTGCTGGCCCGCCTGTACGCGTCGCGCGGCCTGTCCGACGCGAAAGAACTGTCGATTGAGGCAAAGGACTTGATACCGCCGTCGGGCTTGCTGCACATCGGCGCAGCCGGCGTCTTCCTGGCCGACGCCATTGCTGCCAAGAAACGCATGGTCATCGTGGCCGATTACGATTGCGACGGCGCCACCGCCTGCGCCGTGGCCATCCGCGGCTTGCGCGCCATGGGCGCCGACGTCGATTTCATCGTGCCCAACCGTTTTGAGTACGGCTATGGCCTGACGCCGGAAATCGTCGAGCTCACCGCCCGCGAAAAGTCGCCCGACATCATCATCACCGTCGACAACGGCATCGCCAGCATCGACGGCGTGGCCGAGGCCAACCGGCGCGGCATCCAGGTGGTCGTCACCGACCACCATCTGCCGGCCGATACCTTGCCCGACGCGGCCGTCATCGTCAACCCGAACCAGCCCGCCTGCGGTTTTCCGTCGAAACACCTGGCGGGCGTGGGCGTCGTGTTCTACGTGCTGCTGGCCCTGCGCGCCGAAATGCGCCGGCGCGGCATCTTCGATGCGCAAACGCAACCCAAGCTCGACAACCTGCTCGACCTGGTGGCGCTGGGCACGGTGGCCGACGTGGTGCGCCTCGATACGAACAACCGCATCCTCGTCGCGCAAGGCCTCAAGCGCATGCGCAAAGGCAATATGCATGCGGGCGTGGCGGCGCTCTTTCGCGTGGCGGGCCGCGAAGCGCGCAGCGCCACGCCGTTCGACCTCGGTTTTGCCCTGGGACCGCGCCTGAATGCGGCCGGCCGCCTGCAGGACATGTCCCTGGGCATCGAATGCCTGGTCACGGACGACGAAGGCCGCGCCTGGGCGCTGGCCCAGCAACTCAACGACATCAACCTGAAACGCCGTGAAATCGAGGCGGAAATGCAGGATACGGCCCTGCTGCACCTCGATGCTTTCGAACCGGCCAACAGCAGCACCATCAGCGTCTTCGACGAATCCTGGCACCAGGGCGTGATCGGCATCGTCGCCTCGCGCCTGAAGGAAAAATTCTATCGCCCGACGATCACGTTTGCGCCCGGTGCGGACGGCTGGATCAAGGGTTCGGGCCGCTCGATCCCCGGCTTCCACTTGCGCGACGCGCTCGACCTCGTGTCGAAACGGGCGCCCAGCCTGATCGACAAGTTCGGCGGCCACGCCATGGCGGCTGGACTCACCATCCGCGCCGACGCCTTCGACGCCTTTTCCCAGGCCTTCGAAGCCGTCGGCCAGGCCTGGCTCAGCCAGCAACAGCTGGAACGGGTCGTGGAAACGGACGGCCCGCTGGAAGACGCCTACTACACGACAGCCTTTATCGAGCTGATGGACGGCCAGGTGTGGGGCCAGGGCTTCGCCCCGCCCGTCTTTTGCGATGAATTCCGCGTCGTCAGCCAGCGCATCTTAAAAGAACGCCATTTGAAACTGCTGCTGGAAAAGAACGGCGTGCGTTTTGATGCCATCTGGTTCGGGCATACGGACGCACTGGGCGAACGCACGCGGGTCGCGTTCAGGCTCGATGCGAATGAATACAATGGCACGACCAAAGTACAACTTATGGTGGAACACGCCGAGCCTGTGTAGTGACACCTGACACAACCTGCTGCGCGTCGGCATAGGTCGCCTGCGATGCTCACCGTACTGGAAGTACGGTTGCGCTTCTCGACCACCTCTTCCTTCCGCTCGCTACGGTTGTGTCAGGTGTTGCGACGTTTGTGGCCTTATTGCCGTGTCTCATACTTTTACCTGGAGCAATGTCGCATCAAACCACTGAGGAAGCTGAAACCGGCCTCCACTCCACCTGAAAGCAGCTCCATGTTGACCGGCCTGAACCACCTCACCCTGTCCGTGCGCGACCTGGCGCGCAGCATCGTCTTTTACCGCAACACCTTGGGCCTGTGCCTGCATGCGCGCTGGGACAGGGGCGCGTATCTGTCGGCCGGGGATTTGTGGCTGTGCCTGTCGCTGGATGGACAGGACACGGCCGCGCTGGCCAGCCCGGCCTATACGCACTATGCTTTTTCCATCGAGCCCACCGACTTCGCTCCGTTTGCCGCCCGCCTGCGCGCCGCCGGCGTGCCCGAATGGCAGCAAAACCGCAGCGCCGGCGATTCCCTGTATTTTCTCGACCCGGACGGCCACCGGCTGGAAGCCCATGCTGGCAGCCTTGCGCAGCGGCTGGCGGCCTGCCGCGCAGCGCCGTATCAGGGCATGGTGTTCGAGGATTGAGACCGGCAAGATCACATATTCAGTAAATTCGTTAAATTCAATATAAAACAAAAAATGCAAGCGCCGTTGCTGTTAAAAAACACCGTCACGCCTCGATACACCTCTGATAACCTTGCTTTTAAGACTTAATCAAGCTGACAAGGTTCCATCCATCCATAGGCAAATTCGCCACATTTTATTGCATAAATAAAAATATTGATTGAAAATAGTTAACATTTATTTGGCAAATTCACTAAAATCGATGACGCATCAGGAAATTCCCAATGATGCATGATCAGTTTTGAGGGCAAACCCGTCGAAAGGCGGGGACGCAAAGCCACCGGCCTACCGCACGCAAGCGCCACGGCAGCGGGGCTGCCAATGCAGGGCCGGGACCGCCAGCGCGCGGCGCCAGCCTGGAAGCATTGTCGAGATGTGGCCCTCGCCCAACTCGGAGAGTTTCGCCATGAAAAAAAACATTCCCCCGCATCACCGTCACGGGCGCCTGCTGCTGGGCGCCACAGCCGCCCTCCTGTTGGCCGCTTGCGGTCCCGGCCAGGAAACATCGACACCGCCTGCCGCCATCGCCACGGCCGCGACACAGTTCACTGTCGAGGTGCCCGTCATCCCTCCCGCCGTCGGCGAGCTGGTGGTGCAACCGATGTTCCATGCGGCCCCGGCCCTGCTCGATGCGCCTGACGGGCGCGACAGCGCCAACAGCAGCGGCTCGGCCCACTGGCGGCCGCACTTACAAAACGTGCCCGGCGCCATGCGGGAAATGACCACGCGCCGCCTGACGGCGCAAAAAATCGCCGCCTCGGAACAGGCGGCACAGGATATCGCCCCCTTGCTGAACGGCGGCGGCGCGAGCGACATCGCCGCGCCCATGGCCGGCAGCAGCGTGGTGGCGACCTATTCTCCCGCGCAAATCCGCGCCGCCTACGACTTGCCCGCCCTGCCGGCGGCCGGCACGGCGCTGACGCCAGCCCAGGCGGCCCAGCTGGGCGCGGGACAGACGATCTACATCGTCGACGCCATGCACAACCCGAACGCGGCGGCCGAACTGGCCATCTTCAACCAGAAATTCGGCTTGCCCGGCTGCACCACCAAGGCTATCGCCACGAATGCCACCCTGCCCCTGCCGCCCGCCCCGGCCAGCGGCTGTGAATTTTCTGTTGTCTACAACACGCCATCGAGCACCATGACGGCCACGGCGCCCGCCTATAACTCGGGCTGGGCCATGGAAATCGCGCTCGACGTGCAGTGGGCGCATGCCACGGCGCCGCTGGCGCGCATCGTGCTGATCGAGGCGCCCGACGCTTCCATCAACAGCCTGCTGGGCGCCGTGCGCCTGGCCAACCAGATGGGGCCTGGCGTCGTGTCGATGAGCTTTGGCGCCGCCGAAGGCAACTGGACAGCTTCCGTCGACAGCGCCTTCACGGGCAAGAACATGAGCTACCTGGCCGCCACGGGCGATTCGGGCAGCGGCGTGTCCTGGCCGTCCGTGTCGTCCAACGTGCTGGCAGTGGGCGGCACCACGCTCAGCTACAGCGGCAGCGGCGTGCGCAGCGAAACGGCCTGGTCCGGCACGGGCGGCGGCATCAGCGCCTATACGGCACTGCCCACCTACCAGACGGCCAGCGTGCCCGGCCTGACCAACTTGCTGCGCCGCAACGTGGCCGACGTGGCCTTCAATGCCGACCCCGCCACGGGCCAGTACACGGCCGTGATGACACCCGGCAGCAGCACCGCCAGGTGGCTCAGCATCGGCGGCACCAGCCTGTCCACGCCGCAATGGGCCGGCCTGGTCGCCATCGCCAACGCCAGCCGCGCGCTGCAGGCGAAGACGGCGCTCGGCTTGCCGCACAGCATCTTGTACGGCCAGATCGCCAGCGTGCCCGGCACTTTCGCCAGCAGCTTTGCCGACATCACGCGCGGCAGCAACGGCACGTGCAGCGTGTGCACGGCCAGGGTCGGCTATGACCCGCTGGGCGGCCTGGGCACGCCGAACGTGAAAAGCCTGCTGGCCGGCCTGTCGGGCACGCAGACCGCACCGGCCGCGCCCGTGGTGGCGCCGGCCAGCATCAGCGGCGCGGCCGGCAAGCCGCTGTCGTTCACCGTCTCGGCCAGCGCTTCGAATCCACTCAGCTATACCATGCTGGGCGCGCCGGCCGGCATGAGCATCGCCGCCACGGGCGTGGTCAGCTGGGCCGCCCCCACCGCGGGCACGTATGCCGTGACCATGGTGGCCAAGGATACCGTCAGCGGCCTCAGTGGCCAGGGCGTGTACAGCATCGTCATTACCCCCGTCGCGCCGCCCGTCGTCGGCGCCGGCGCCATCACGGGCAAGGTTGGCACGGCCCTGGCGTTCAATGTCAGCGTCTCCGCCCCCAATCCCGTCAGCTACACGCTGGGCGGCGCGCCGGCCGGCATGAGCATCAGCAGCGCCGGACTGGTGAGCTGGGCCTCCCCGGCGGCCGGCACCTACGCCGTCACCGTGACAGCCACGGACAGCAAGACTGGCCTGAGCGGCAAAGGCATCTATACGGTGGCCATCGCCGCCCCGCTGCCCCCCGTCGTCACGGTGGCCAGCGTGAGCGGCAAGCCGGGCGTGGCCCTGTCGTTCGCCGCCACGACGGTGGCGCCCAACCCCGTCACCTACAGCCTGTCGGGCGCGCCATCCGGCATGGCCGTCAGCGCCGCCGGCGTCGTCAGCTGGGCCAGCCCCGTGCTGGGCAGCTACAGCGTGACCATCATCGCCAAAGATACCCGGACGGGCTTGACGGGCCAGGCCGTGGCCGCAGTGAAAATCGCCGCCGCCGGTCCCACGATCAGCGCCGCCGCCATGACGGGCGTGGCCGGCAAGGCCATGAGCGGCAGCATCGTGCTGACGGCGCCGGGCGCGAACGCCCTGTGGATCTCCATCCTCGGTGCGCCGCTGGGCATGCAGTTTTCCATGAGCGGCATGACCATCACGGCCCGCTGGCCCCTGCCGGTGACCGGCAGCTATACGCTGAGGGTCGTGGCGCTGGACAGTAACGGCTTGACGGCGCAGCTCAACGTACCCATCACCGTTACGGCCAGATAAGCGAACGCGGCCCGCCAACGGGGCGCACCGGGACACCTGTCCTGCTGCGCCCCGTTTTGTATGCGCGCGGCCGTTGCAGAAAATCCAGAAAAGGAGTATAAATAGTCCACATACAGAGTTTTAACGAAGGACATGCCATGAATCTCGCCTACGCCTACCCCAAGAGCCGCTTCGAACCGGCCGTGCTCGTCGACCTGAATGCCAAAGCCGAGCGCGAGCGCTTGTCGCAGGCGGCATTGAAGGGTTTTTTCAAGCTGGCCGCCGCCTGGAAACTGCGCGACGACGATGCGCGCGAATTGCTGGGCGGCCTGTCCAGCAGCGCCTATTACGAGTGGAAGAAGCACCCGGACCGCGTGCTGGAAGTGGACCGCATCACGCGCATTTCCTACTTGTTGGGCATCTACAAGGCCTTGCACATCCTGTATGGCGACAAGCTGGCCGACGAATGGGTGAGTTTGCCCAACAAGAATCCCGTGTTTGGCGGCCGCACGCCCCTGTCGCAGATGCTGGCCGGCGGCTTGCTGGCCATGCAGACGGTGCGCAAGCTGCTCGATGCGCGCCGCGGAGGGTTGTAATGGTGGCGACAGTCCCGCATGCACAGCTGCCGCCGCTGGCCGCCTTGCGCCAGATCGACACTTGCCGTTTGATCCCCTCGCGCTTCGCCGACATGGAAGACTCCGTGCTGGCGCCCCTGGCCGAGGACGACGAGCACCTGCGCGAGCTGTTCGAACTCGATAACGCGACGAATGCGCGCCTGGTGGCCGAGTACGGCGGCGCGCCAGGAATTGGCGTGGACGAGCTGGTTTTTGGCGTGCCGCACTTTCGCATCATCAACGCCGCCTACACCTATGCCCGGCCGGAAGGGGCGCGTTTCAACGATGGCGAACGGGGCGCCTGGTATTGCGCCTTCGACATGAAAACGGCGCTGGCCGAGATCATTTTCCACAAGACCGTGGAATACCAGGAAATCGACTATTTCGACGACAGCGTCAATTACCAGTCGCTGCTGGCCGATTTTTCCGCCAGCTTCCACGACTTGCGCGGCCAGGAGCGCTATGCGGCCTGCCTCGATCCGGCCAGCTACATCGCTTCGCAAGACCTGGCCGCCATCCTGCTCGAAGCCGGTTCCATGGGCGTCATCTTCCCCAGCACCCGGCTGGCGGGCGGCACCAACCTGGCCTGCTTCCGCCCTGCCCTCGTGGGCAATGTTCGCAAAGGCGCCGCCTATCGGTTAACATGGCGGGGTACGCCGACGCCGCAGGTGGAAGCCTTGTAAGGCAACGCAAGCGCGCAACGGCACCCGACTCACAGCAACCTGATATTTCGCATGCAAACCAATCCTGAAAAAGACACCGAACTGCGCCTCAAAGTGAACAGCGAAACGGCCCGCCTGGCCTGGAGCGAGCTGGAAAAGCATTTCGCCCAGGGCAACGTCGTCTGGGTCGCCAATGAGCTGGATCTGGTCGAAGTGGCCGTGCGCATCTCGCACGATGACAAGGCCACCATCACGCAATGGATGGCCGATGGCAAGGTCGCCAAGGTGTCGGACCAGCAGGCGCTGGACTGGCAGGCCGCCGACGCCGCGCTGTGGGCCGTTGTCGTCAGCCCCTTCATTCTGGTGCAGCAGGAAAAGCCCACCAGACATTGATGCTTGCACGCTGCGCTCGACGTAAGGAAAATGTGCAGCCAACTAAATTTAGCACTTAATTTAGTCATCCGATGCTATCATCGGTCTGCCTACTTATGGAGGGCGGCATGAACTTTATCAATATTCAACCAATTAGCTACTTGAAGACGAACACCAGCGACGTGGTCAAACAGGTGCTTGAGACGCATGACCCGGTAGCCATCACGGTGAACGGCAGAGTTCAGGCCATTGTTCAAGACCCTGTCAGCTATCAAAAGACTCAAGATCAGCTTGCCATGCTCCGCATCCTTGCTCTCGGCCGTAAGCAGATTGAGGAAGGTAAAATCATTGACCATGATGACGTTGTGGCCCTTCTGGAAGCTGAAGACGGCGACAATTGATTACACAAATGAAAATCATTTGGACGCAGTACGCCTTGAACGATTTGCAAGACATTCGCTCCTATCTGAAGCAGAACGAATCCCTTGCTTTTACCAGGAAGGTGACGCAGGAGATTTTGGCTGAAGTCAATTCTCTCAAAGACTGGAACATGAAAGGTACCTTTGTTCCTGAACTTGAAGACCTTCATTTGACGACTCACCGCCAACTGTTGGCCGGCCAGAATCGCATCATCATCGAGTATGGACATAACGATATCGTTTATGTTCATATGATTGCCCATACCAGCCGTGACCTGGAAGCATTGATACGCCGTCGCCTGCTCACTGCGTAATGCGGAGGATGTGACAATGCGCAGCAAGCGCATTGTCAGCGCACTCTCAACTTGCCTCAGTGCCCTCCTCCCAGATACGCCGCAATCACCTTCGGATCGGTTTTGAGACTCTCCGCCGGCCCATGCACGGAAATGCTGCCGTTTTCCAGCACGTAGCCGTAATCGGCCACGTTCAGGGCGGCGGCGGCGAATTGCTCGACCAGCAGCATGGTCACGCCTTCCGCCTTCAGGCGCGTGATGATGCGGAAGACTTCTTCCACCAGGATGGGTGCCAGGCCCATCGACGGCTCGTCCAGCAGGATCACTTCCGGGTTCAGCATCACGGCGCGGGCCATGGCCAGCATCTGCTGTTCGCCGCCCGACAAGGTGCCGGCCAGCTGGTCGCGCCGCTCCTTCAGGCGGGGGAACAGTTCCAGCGCCTTGTCCAGGTCGCCCTTGATGTCGCCTTTCGGGCGCGAGCGCGTAAAGCGGGGGAAGGCGCCCAGCAGCAGGTTGTCCGTCACCGACATGGAAGCGAACACGCGCCGGCCTTCCGGCGAATGGGCCAGTCCGGCACGGGCGATGCGGTGCGAATCGAGGCCCGTGACATCCTTGCCGCCCAGGGTGACGGTGCCGGATTTCGGTTTCAGCATGCCGGAAATGGCGCGCATGGTGGTGGTCTTGCCGGCCCCGTTCGAGCCGATCAGGGTCACCAGCTTGCCCTTCGGGACGTCGAGCGAAATGCCGTGCAGGACTTCGACTTTGCCGTAGGCGGCGTGCAGATTGTTAATGGTCAGCATGGTCTTCCTCTCAGTGCGCAGCTGGCGCCAGGGTTTCGGCGCTGCCGCCCAAATAGGCTTCGATCACTTTCGGATCGCTCTGGACAAGCGCGGGCGCGCCTTCGGCGATCTTCTGGCCGAAGTCCAGCACCGTCACCACGTCCGACAGGGCCATCACCACGTCCATGTGGTGCTCGATCAGGATGATGGTAATGCCGTGCTCGCGGATCTTGCGGATGATGGCCATCAGCTCCTTGATGTCGGGCGCTGTCAGGCCCGCCGCCGGCTCGTCAAGCAGCAGCAAACGCGGGTTGAGGCCCAGCGCGCGGCCGATTTCCAGCAGCCGCTGCTTGCCATACGGCAGATTGCGCGCCTCCTCGTTGGCCAGGTTCGCCAGGCCCACGAACTCGAGGATGCTGGCGGCCCGCTCGCGCGCAGCCTTCTCTTCGCGCTTGTAGCGGGGCGTGTGCAGCATCACGTCCAGCACGTTCGATTTGAAGGTGTTGTGCAAGCCCACCAGCACGTTCTCGGTGGCCGTCATCTCGCCGAACAGCTGCACGTTCTGGAAGGTGCGCGCCACGCCCCCCAGGGCGATCTCGGATGGCGTGCGGCCGGAGATCACGGCGCCGGCAAATTCCACCCTGCCCGCCGTCGGCTTGTAGATCCCCGTCAGCACGTTCATCATCGTGCTCTTGCCCGAGCCGTTCGGCCCGATCAAGCCGTGCACGGAGCCCTGCGTGACGTTCAAGTCCACCTGGTTCAGCGCTTTCAGGCCGCCGAACTGCATCAGGGCCTGGTCCACGCGCAGCAGGGTCGCGCCCTGTTGGCCGCCCTGGGCGTGGTCAAACGGCGCCACGCCGTGCGAAGCGACGGCTTGCACATGGCGCCGGCCCTTGCCGATAAAGCTCATCAGGAAGCCGACGATGCCGTCCTGCAGGTAGTACACGACAAATAAGGTCATCAGGCCGAAGATGGTCAAACGCCAGTCGACCATGTTTTCCAGCTTGTACGAATACGCAGCCAGGCCGATGGTGGCCACCAGGGGCACGAGCACGCCGCGCACGGTGGAACGCTTCTTCGCCAGCATGAAGGCGGAACCGATCACGCCCAGCACGGCGGCGGCCACGGCGATCTTGCGGAACAATTCGATGTCCGACAGCAGGCTGGGCAGCATGACGACGATCAGGGCGCCGATCAGCGCGCCCGAACGCGTCTTGCGCCCGCCCATGATGACGGCCAGCAGGAACAATATCGTCAGCTCGAAGTTGTAGGTATTGGGCGAGATGTATTCTTCCGAATACGCGTACAGGCTGCCGGCCAGGCCCGCGAAACCGGCGCTGATGACGAAGGCATACACCTTGTAGCGGTACACGGAGACGCCCATGCAGTCCGAGGCGATGGGGCTGTCGCGCAAGGCTTCGAACGCGCGGCCCAGGTTTGATTTCAGGATGCGGTGCACCACCACCAGCGAGATCACCAGCAGCGCGGCGACCATGTAGTAGTACTCGACCTCGGAAAGCTTGTGGCCGAACAGGACGGGCTTGTGGATCTTGATGCCCATCGGCCCTTCCGTCAGGAAGCTCATTTCATTGATCAGGATTTGCACGATGGTGCCGAAGGCCAGGGTCACCATCGCCAGGTAGGGTCCCGTCACGCGCAGGGCCGGCAAGGCCAGGATGGCGCCAAACACGGCCGCGCCAAGGATGCTGGCGGGGATGGCCAGCCAGAACGACACGCCCAGCTTGAACACCAGCACGCCCGTGACGTACGAACCGATGCCGAACAGGCCCGCATGGCCCAGCGACACCTGCCCCGTATAGCCGACGACGATATCGAGGCCGAACAGCAGGATGGCGTAGATCAGAATGGTCTCGGCCAGGTGGATATAGTAGGGATTCGGGATGACGATGGGGAATAGCGCGAGCACGGCCAGGCCCGCCGCGCTCAATGCCAGCATGGTGATTTTCTTGTTCATGTCGTCCTCAGACTTTCTTGATCGCGGCTTTGCCGAACAGGCCGGACGGCTTGATGGCCAGTACCAGCAGCAGGAGCAGCAGGCCGGGCACTTCCTTGTAGCCGGTGGAGATGTAATAGCCGGTGGTGGTCTCGGCGATGCCCAGTATCAGCCCGCCGACGATGGCGCCCACGCCCGACGTCAAGCCGCCGATGATGGCCACGGCAAAGGCTTTCAAGCCCAGCGACGCGCCCATGGTTGCCCCCGTCAGTGTCAGCGGCGCCACCAGCACGCCCGCGAACGCCGCCGTGGCCGACGACAGCGCGTAGGAAAACGTGATGACCATGCCCGTGTTGATGCCCATCAGGCCGGCCGCATCGCGGTCGTTGGCCGTCGCCACGACGGCCTTGCCGTAGATCGATTTGCGGTTGAACACTTCGACGGCCAGCATGATCGCCAGCGCGCCGACGATGACGGCCACCTGCATCTGCTGCACGTTGGCGCCAAACACCTGGAACGGCGCGGCCGATAGCGGCGACGGGAACATCAGGTCATCCTTGCCCCAGATATTTTCCGCCACATTCTTGAAGATGATGGCCAGCGCGATGGTCGACATGATCCAGCCGAATTCGGACTTGATCTTGATGGCGGGCCGCACGCCTATCCATTCGACAAACACGCCCTGCAAGGCGCCGAAGACGATGACGATGGGGATCATCAACAGATAGCTCATGTAAGGGCCGCCGTGGATGGTGCCCACCAGGGAGAGGCCCACGAGCGCGCCCAGCATCAGGGATTCGCCCTGGCCAAAATTGAGGGTGCCGGAAGTGGCAAAGGTCAGCTGGTAGCCGAAGGCGATGACGGCATAGATCATGCCCAGCGCGATGCCGCTGAAGACGAGCTGCAGGAAGATTTCCATGGTATTCCCCGGAAGACGAAAGATGAAAAAATGGCCAGTCCTGATTCCTCAAGGCTGGCCACTGCGCGGCGAATGTCTGCCAGGCTTATTTCGCGAGGACGACTTTGCCGTCCTTGACTTCACCGAAGACTGTCAGGTCGGCCGTGATCGCCTCATGGTTGGTTTTACTGAACGGCTTGTTGTAGGTGGTGACGGCGCCTTCCACTTTTTCATTCAGGTTTTCCAGCGCGGCGCGTACTTTCGGACCATCCGTGCCGCCTGCCTGCTTGAAGGCCGCGGCCAGCAGGTAGATGGAATCGTAGCCTTGCGCGGCCGAGACAGCCGACGGCATGCGACCGCCCGATGGCTTGTAGGCGGCCACGTAGGCATCGATAAAGGCCTTGCGCTTCGGCGTACTGGCATCCTGGATGAAGGTTTGCGGCATGCGCGTGCCATTGCCGTTCTTGCCCGCGTTGTCGATGAAGTTACCCATGGCCAGGGTCCAGCTGCCGATCAGCGGCACTTTCCAGCCCAGTTTTTCCATGCCGTTGGCGATCTGCGCCAGTTCCGGACCGATGCCGTAGGTCAGCACGACTTCCGCGCCCGCCTGCTTGGCTTTCAGCAGCTGGGCCGTCATGTCGACGTCCTTGATGTTGTATTTTTCCACAACGACGGGCTTGATACCCTTCTTGTCGAGTGCCTTTTCCAGGTCTTCGCGGCCCAGCTGGCCATAGTTGGTGGAGTCGGCCAGGATCGCCACTTTCTTGAACTTGCGGTTCTCGACCGCCTCATGCACGATCATGCCGGACTGGATGGTGTCGTTGGCCGCATTGCGGAAAATGTAGTTTTCCGGCTGGTCGGCGAACTGTTTGGTGACGATGGAGCCCGTCGCCACATTGTTCATGACGGGAATTTTCGCTTCCTGGTAGAAGCGCTGCGAAGCCAGGGCCACGCCCGTGTTGATGTAGCCGACGGTGGCGGCAACCTTTTCCTTGTTGATGAGCTCCTGCGCGATCTGCACGCCGCGTTCATTCTTCGCTTCGTCATCGCGCTCGATCAGCAGCAGGGAACGGCCCAGTACGCCGCCCTTGGCATTGATCTCAGCAACAGCCAGCTTGACGCCGTCGCGCATCGACACGCCCATCGGCGCGGAACCGCCCGTAAACGGACCGGACACGCCGATCTTGATGGGGTCGGCTGCGACTGCCGCCTGCGAGAAACCCAAAACCAAACTTGCCACGAGCAATTTCTGTTTCAAATTCATTGTCATCTCCTCTGATACAACGTTTTTAATGCCACTTATTTTTATAGTCGTACGCTGGATAACCGCCCCATCGATAAATCATTGTAGGTGAGTAAACATGCACCAGCAACAACTACATATGACGCGTCGCAACATGCGGAAAAGCCGCAATTGCAGGCCTGTTGTCAGTCTTTTGTAAGGAAAATATGGCGCAAATTGACACAGGTGCTACACCTTGACACACGGTGCATATGTCTGACCTGCGTCAAAAGTATGGCGATGCAATGGTGATATGGTCATTGAACCAGGGTCAACCGGCCATGGCGGCAATCCCTTCCCTACCATGGAGACCCTATGCGCCAGCCCATGACAAGCATCTGCGCCTGCCTGCTGATCGCCGGCATGAGTAGCGCCTGCAAGAACTTCACGCCGGTCGACAAGTTCGCGGGACAGACGGTGGCGATAACGGAAGTATTCAAACCCATGCTGACGCACTCCATGAGCAGTTGCACCAATAATGTACGGCGCAACAGCATCATCACCGACCGCCCCTACGTTGCGCAGGAAACGGAACAGGACCTGCTCCGGCGCTGCAAGGACTATGCGGCGCAATTGGCAGGTACAGCCGAACTGAACGATGTATTGAAGCGCTACGCGGAAGTACTTGCCGCGCTGGCCAACGACAAGCTGGCGAACTACAAGGATGAGATCGGCGCCCTGGGCGGTTCGCTGGGCGCCTTGCAGCAGTCGGGCGGCATGGCGCCGGTGCTCGACGCCGACCAGCTGGACAAAGTCACGCGCCTGAGCGCACTGATCAGCCAGATCGTCACGCAGCAAAGACAGCAGTCGGGAATCAACGAACTGCTGGCGCGCGAGGACGATATTTATATCATCAGCAATGCGCTGAAAAAATATGCGCAGCAAAACTACCAGGCCAATCTGCACGACGAGAGCCTGACGCTGGCATCCCTGAATCGCTCGCTCGACAACGCCGCCGGCAGGGAACCCGTGACCAGCAACTATCTGAAGGCCAAGCTCTACCTGGATGGGCGGCAATTGCAGGAGCGTGGCAAGGTCATCGAGGCCTATCTTGCCGCCATGACCGAATTGCAAAACAGTCTCAGCACCTTGCGCGCCAAGCCCATGCAAGACCCTGCAGTGGAGCGTCAACTGGACACTTTTGCCAGGCAAGTCGATACCCTGCAAAAGCAGGCCGCCAATTATTCACCATCCCCTTGGTAGGAGCCGGACATGGGCAACGCTATCGCACTCGATGAAAAACAAACCACGGAAATCGCCGACAAGCTGGCACAGGCCTCGAACCAGGTACTGGAGCTGCGCATCGCGCTGACCGACCGCACGCCGCCAACGCCGTCAGCCGTGCTGCATGATCTCAAGCAATATGAAAGCCACCTGGATCAGATGGTGTCTTTTTTCCGCTCCCACGGCATCTACCTGATCAACCAGGGTGCGCAGCAGGCATTGGCCAATGTGAACACGGCCATCGACCAAGGCAGGAAAACCGTGGCCGACATCGAGCACACGCACGCGGCCATCAAGGCAGCGGCAGGCCTGCTGGACCTGGCTGCCGCCCTGCTGTCGCGCAACCCGCTGGCTATTGCCGAGGCTGCGAATAGCCTGCGGGCCTGACCTGGTGGACAATCACGGCTCTTCCGCCCTGTGCCCCATCGCGTGCGTGGCCATCTTCAGGTACAGGAAGGACTGCTCCTCGTTGTGCGCATACCCCATGCGGCCCTCCGCCAGGGCGACGGATTTCTGCTGCAGCGCTTCCGGGTATTCGAGGTCGCAGGCGGCGTCCAGCCAGTGACGCGCCCGTGTTTCATCGGCGTCCTGCAGCATATTCGCCACGATGAACATGGCTGGCGCCACGCCGCGTTGCGCGGCCAGTTCCAGCCAGCGCAGCGCGGCGGCGCTGTCTTGCGGGCCGCCCATGCCGTTCTTGAACATCAAGCCCAGGTAGTACGCGGCAGGCCCGCTGCCCTGCACCGCCGCCTGTTCGAACAGGACGCGCGCCTGCGGCTGGGTCGCCTCCCCCGCGCGCATCAAGACCTTGGCCTGTGCCGTGGCATCGGGCGCCGCGGCTGCCACGGGCGAAGCCAGGGCGGCGGCCAGCAGCAAATTTGCCAGCATCATTTCGACAAATCGAGCTGGTACAGCGCAAAGCCCTTGCCCGCGCCATCATCAAGCTTCAGCTGCGTGACGTTATCGATGCCCGCCGCTTTCGCCAGCTCAATCACGTTCGGCGCCGAATGGAAGACCACCGGGCCTTGCGTGGCAACCTTGGCAAAGCGCCAGCTGCGCGCCGAGCCGTTTTTTGCGCGCGTCAGGTTTTTCTGCTGCGTGACATAGGCGATCAGCAGTTCGCGGTTGTTGTCGGGCGAGGCCACCACCGTCTTGCTGCCGTCGAGGCCAGGGAAATTGCCGCCGCCGCTGGCGCGGTAGTTATTCGTCGCAATCAAAAATTCCTGGCTGGCTTCCACCGGCTTGCCCTGGTACGTCAGGCCCTGGATGCGACGGCCCGGCGGCTGCGTGACGTCGATCTGGTAGCGCACGTCAGCGCTGGTGATGGCGTCGAAGTTGTAGCTCGGATGGGCCGTGTTGACCAGTTCCTGCGCTTCCAGCCTGTTCGGATCGATGGTGTTGAAGCGCCGCGCCGACTGTTCCAGCCAGGCTTTCAGCTCCGCGCCATTCATCTTCACGCCGTACAGCGCGTTCGGATACAAATACAGGTCGGCCGCGTTGTTCAGCGCCACATTGCCCGCCTTGACGTCCGTGTAGTCGGACACGCCGGCCGAGCCGCTCTTGAACGGGGACGACATCGACAGCACCGGCAGGTTGGCATACTGCGGCAAGTTCGCCTTGACGTAGGCGGCCAGATAACCCGCCTGCGCCTGGTTCACCACTTCGATGGCGCTGACGTCGCCCACGTCGGCAAAATACGTCGACATGCGGAAGTCCGTGGCGCCAACGGGCGTCTGCACGTAGGCAATCGTCGCTGCGTGTTCTTCCGCCACCAGCCTGGCGATGGCCGGGTCAGGCTGGACGTAGCTCTTGTCCGCGTTCTGGATGCCGCGCGCTTCCACCGTGGTGGCGCTCTTGTCGACGACCCACTGCTTGCCGTCGTGGCGCAGGCGCAAACCGATCACGCCCAGGTGCTTGCCCCACAAATTGGCCATCACGGTGGGCACGCCATTGACCAGGCCCTTGACCTTGTCGACGCCGGGCAGATTGAACTGCGGCACCGTGCTGGCCGCGTTCGGGAACAGCTGATGCGAGTGGCCGATCAGCATGGCGTCCACGCCCGGCACTTGCGACAGGTAGTAATTGCCGTTTTCCATGGTGGGAGAATACGGGCTGCTATCCAAGCCGCCGTGCGAAATGGCCACCACCAGCTCGGCGCCCTTGGCGCGCATCTCGGGAATGAATTTTTCCGCCGTCTCGCGCACGCCCTGCGTATAGACGCGGCCTTCGAGCCAGCGCTTGTCCCAGGCCATGATGGTGGGCGGCGCAAAGCTGATGATGCCGACCTTCACGCTGCTCGTGATTGGCTGCCCATCGGGGCCGGTGGCCGTGATCTGCTTGGCGATGATGTGGTACGGCGCAAACAGGGGCTTGCCCGTCTTGACGCTGTAGACGTTGGCCAGCACTTGCGGGAACGCGGGACCGGTACAGCGCGGCTTGCCGGCATCGACGCTGTCGACGTCGAATTGGTTGCCCGTCACCTGGCTCAGGAACGCCAGGCCGTAGTTGAATTCGTGGTTGCCGATGCCGCCGCCATCGACCTTCAGCAAATTCATGGCCTTGTAGATGGCCAGGGTCTGGTCGCAGGCCAGCGGTTTCACGAGGGCCTGGTAGTCGGCCAGCGCCGTGCCCTGGATGGTGTCGCCGTTGTCGAGCAAAAGATTGTTCGGGAACTGCGCGCGCGCCTGGGCGATCAGCGCCGCCGTGCGTTCCAGGCCGATCGACGGTTCCGCCTGCAGCTTGTAATAGTCATAACTGAGCACATTCGCGTGCAAGTCCGTCGTCTCCAGCAGGGCCAGGGTGGCGCTGCTGCCCGCAGGCGCGGCGGCCAGCGGCTGGACGGGAACATGGGCGGCGGGCGGCAAGGCGCCGCAGCCGGCCAGCAGCAGCGGTAACAGGGCGAGACGGGGAAATTGATGCATGATGTATTCCTGTGGAAAGACAATATCGCCAGCATCATACGCAGCACGGTAGCCATCATCAAGGCAAAAATATTGTCGCAAATACAGCAAAATCGTCATTTTATTGCCCCGTGCGGCATCGATTCGGCGCCGCCGGCATCAGAAACCGGCCGCGCTCGCGTATAATTCAAGGTTTGATTTCACCATAGAAGACCAGAACATTATGGAAGCCGAACGCATCAATATCATCTCCGCCCTGCTCAACGACCTGACGGTCCGCGAAGCCGAACTTCGGAGGTATCTTTGACTTCACTGTCAAGTCGGAGAAACTAGAGCAAGTCAACGAAGAACTGGAAGACCCCACGGTCTGGAACGATCCCAAACGCGCCCAGGACCTCGGTAAAGAGAAGAAGGCGCTGGAAGCCATCGTCTTCACCCTGGCCAAGGCCGATGCCGACCTGCGCGACACCCGCGACCTGTTCGACATGGCCCGCGAAGAAGGCGACGACGACACGCTCGAAGCGATCGAGCAGGACGTGCAGGAAATCCGCAAGGTCATCGAAAGCATGGAATTCCGCCGGATGTTCAACAATCCGATGGACCCGAACAACTGCTTCATCGACATCCAGGCCGGCGCCGGCGGTACGGAAGCCCAGGACTGGGCCTCGATGCTGCTGCGCCAGTACCTGCGCTATTGCGAACGCAAGGGCTTCAAGGTCGAAATCCTGGAGCAGTCGGACGGCGAGGTCGCCGGCATCAAGACGGCCACCCTGAAGGTCGAGGGTGATCATGCCTACGGCTTCCTGCGCACGGAAACAGGCGTGCACCGCCTGGTGCGCAAGTCGCCATTCGACTCGGCCAACGGCCGCCACACCTCGTTTACGTCGCTGTTCGTGTATCCGGAAGTCGACGATTCGATCGAGATCGACGTCAACCCGGCCGATATCCGCGTCGACACCTACCGCGCGTCGGGCGCCGGCGGTCAGCACATCAACAAGACCGACTCCGCCGTCCGCATGACCCATGCGCCGACCGGCATCGTGGTGCAGTGCCAGAACGACCGTTCGCAGCACCGCAACCGCGCCGAAGCGATGGAAATGCTGAAAGCGAAACTGTACGAGCATGAACTGCGCAAGCGCATGAGCGAGCAGCAAAAGCTGGAAGACTCGAAGACGGACGTGGGCTGGGGTCACCAGATCCGCTCCTACGTGCTGGACCAGTCCCGCATCAAGGACTTGCGCACCGGTTTCGAGACGGGCAATACCAAGGGCGTGCTCGATGGCGACATCGACGACTTCATTTCCGCCTCGCTCAAGCAAGGCGTATAAGGATGAACGCATCCGCTCCGGCGCAGCGCGCCTTCCTGTTCGACATGGATGGCACGATTGTCGACAACATGGCCTTCCACACGACATCGTGGCTGGCGTTCTTTGAACGCCACGGCCATGCACTGGACGCGGACGCCTTTTTCCGCGACACGGCAGGACGGCAGGGGCACGAAATCATCGCCAAGTACCTGGGCGAGGAAGCCGACCACGCCACCCTGCTGGCTGAAAAGGAAGTCGTCTACCGCGAACTGTATGGCCCGCACCTGGCCACGGTGCTTGGTTTCGACCGGCTGATCGCCAGCGCGCGCCAGGCTGGCGTGGGACTGGTGGTGGGCACGGCCGCGCCGGACGAGAACATCGCGTTCACGCTCGACGGCCTTGACCTGCGCCACCGCTTCGACGCCATCGTCGGCGCCGCCGACGTGGAACGGGGCAAGCCGCACCCGGACGTTTTCCTGAAAGGCGCGCTGCTGGCCGGCGCGCTGCCGCACAACTGCATCGTTTTTGAAGACGCGCCCCTGGGCGTGGAAGCGGCGCGCCGTGCCGGCATGCGGGTCGTGGTACTCACCACCACCCTGCCGGCCGAAGCGTTTGCCGCCTTTGACAACGTCATTGCCATCGTGCCGGATTTCTCCTCGCTCGACGTCGACGCACTGTTTGCCAGCGTGGCGCCAGCGCTGGCACCACATCATCAATAATCACCAACGAAGAACACCATGACTACGGATATCCAAGAACAAGCCGCCGCCCCCGATGAAAACAAGATCATCGCCGAGCGCCGCGTCAAGCTGGCAGCACTGCGCGAACAAGGCGTCGCCTTCCCGAACGATTTCCGCCCCGAGCACAAGGCGGCAGATCTGCACGCGCAATACGGCAGCAAGACGCGCGAAGAGCTGGAAGCCGAACCTGTCACCGTGGTGCTGGCCGGCCGCATGATGCTCAAGCGCGAAGCGGGCAAGAAAGCCGCTTTCGCCACCCTGCAGGACGCCTCCGGCCCGAAAGCCGACGGCCGCATCCAGATCTACGCCACGCTGGATCTCACCGGCGAAGCAGCCATGGCCGCCCTGCACCACTATGACCTGGGCGATATCCTGGGCGTGACGGGCACGCTGTTCAAGACCAAGACGGACGAACTGACCATCAAGGTCACGGAACTGCGTTTGATCACCAAGTCGCTGCGCCCGCTGCCGGACAAATTCCACGGCCTGGCCGACCAGGAAACGAAGTACCGCCAGCGCTACGTCGACCTGATCATGAACGAAGAGACGCGCCGCACCTTCAAGGCGCGTACCGCCGCCATCTCGTCGATCCGCCGCTTCATGGAAAAGAACGAGTTCATGGAAGTGGAAACGCCGATGCTGCACACGATCCCGGGCGGCGCGGCGGCAAAGCCGTTCATCACGCACCACAATGCGCTGGACATGCAAATGTTCCTGCGCATCGCGCCCGAGCTGTACCTGAAGCGCCTGGTCGTGGGCGGCTTCGACCGCGTGTTCGAGATCAACCGCAACTTCCGCAACGAAGGCGTGTCGATCCGTCACAACCCTGAATTCACGATGATGGAATTCTACGCGGCCTACACCGACTACAAATGGCTGATGGACTTCACGGAAGCCGTCATCCGCCAGGCAGCCATCGACGCGCACGGCACCGCCACCCTGACCTACGGCGGCCGCGAGCTGGACCTGGCCAAGCCGTTCCACCGCCTGACCATCGTCGAAGCGATCAACAAGTATGCTCCAGGCTACACCGCCGAGCAGTTGAACGATGCGGAATTCATCAAGGAAGAACTGAAGAAATTCGGCGTCAAGCCGTTCGCCACGGCCGGCCTGGGCGCGCTGCAACTGGCGCTGTTCGAAGAAACGGCTGAAGCGCAGCTGTGGGAACCAACCTACATCATCGACTACCCGGTCGAAGTGTCGCCACTGGCGCGCGCTTCCGACACGGTGGCCGGCATCACCGAGCGCTTCGAGCTGTTCATGGTCGGCCGCGAAATCGCCAACGGCTTCTCCGAATTGAACGACGCGGAAGACCAGTCGGCCCGCTTCCTGGCGCAAGTGGCCGCCAAGGACGCCGGCGATGAAGAGGCGATGTTCTACGACGCCGACTACATCCGCGCGCTGGAATACGGCATGCCGCCAGCCGGCGGCTGCGGCATCGGCATCGACCGCCTGATGATGATCATCACGGATTCGCCGAACATCCGCGACGTCTTGCTGTTCCCGCATTTACGCCGCGAAGAATAATCACGGACGCAAGCCGATAAAAAGCCGCCTGATTTTTACGATCAGGCGGCTTTTTTTACGTCTGCCGCCGGCCGTCAGCCGGCCAGGGTCACGCGCTGGTGGCTGCGGCTGGCCTGCTGCGCCGCCAATGCCGTGGCCAGCGCGCGCATGCCGTCGTCGCCGGTGGCGGCAGGCTGCCCTTCGCCGCGCATGGCGCGCTGGAAGGCGCGCACCGAGCGCACGTACAGGTTTTCATGCTCGACGGGGATGTCGACGCTGCCGCCGTCGCGCGTCAGGGTAATGCTGCCGACGGGGCGCTGCGTCATCACGCCGGTGGCGAAGATGGTGCCCTTGCTGCCGATGATTTCCACGCCGGACAGCGAATGCGGCGCGTTGAACGCGTCGTGCACCTGCACCAGGGTGCCGTTGTCGAACTCGATGACAGCCATCAGGCCCTCTTCCAGCCCGGCCACCGTCATGCCGCCGCTGGTGGCGCAGGCCGTCACGTGGCGCGGCTCCGAGTCCAGCAGGAAGCGCAGGGTGTCGACGTCGTGCACGAACATGTCGAGCGTGACGCCGCCCGACTCCGGCGCGTCCAGGCGCCAGCCGCGCAGGTGCTGCGGCAGGTTGTTCGCGTGCAGCACGCGGCAATACAGGGGCTGGCCGATCTCGCCCGCGCGTATCAGCTCGCGCACCTTGCCGTGGCTGGCGGCGTTGCGCAGGTGGTGGTTAATCCCCAGCACCACGCCCGCTTCAACGCAGCCGTCCACCATGCGGCGGGCGTCGTCCAGGTTCAGCGCCAGCGGCTTCTCGCACAGCACGTGCTTGCCGGCGCGCGCCGCCTGCAAGGTTTGCGCCATGTGCAACTCGTTGGTGGTGCTGATGTACACGGCCTCCGCGCCTGGATGGGCCAGTGCCGCATCGAGGTCCGTGTAGCTGGCGCCGATGCCGAACTGCGCGGCAAAGGCGGCGCCGCGCGCGGCGTCCCTGCTGACCACAGCCAGCACTTCGGCATCGCCCTGCTGGCGGATCGCGTCGACCATCCATTCGCGCGCCACGGTGCTGGCGCCGACCAGTATCCATCCGATTTTCTTCATTCGATTCTCCCGTTAAAAAGTGTGACGCAGGCCGAGGTTCCAGGCCTGGTTGCCGGTGCCGTTGTCGGTGGCGTTGCCCACCACATAGACGGCGCCGTTGCGGTTGGCGATATGCGCGTAGGCGGCATACAAGGTGCTGCGCTTCGACAGCGCATAGGTGTAGCCGATGCCGACCTGGGAAGCGTCGCCGTTGGCGGCGCGCCGGTCGTCGCGCCGCACGTACGAGAACAGGACGCGGTGCGGGCCCACCGGCACGGTGGCGCCCAGCATCAGGTCCGCGCTGTCGACCGTGGTGGCCGCGCCCGCCGTGCTCTTGCTGAAGGCGACGGCGCCATGCGCCTTGAGCACGCCAAAGTCCCAGGTAGCGCCCAGCACCGTGTTGCGCGCCCTGCCCGCCACCTGCGCGCTGGATACGGTGTTGGCGTCCTGGTGCGCCAGGCGCACGTACAGCGGCCCGCTGGCATAGGTGGCCGCCGCGCCCGTGTAGCGCTTAGCCGAAGCGTCGCCGGGCACTTCGCCGAAACCGTACGCCAGTTCGCCGGAAAGGCCGCCGCGCACGGGCGAGCTGTAGGTGATGCTGTTGTCGACCCGGCTGATGTAGCCGGCCGTGAAGACGTTGCTCATCCTGCCCGCAAAACCCAGGTAAAACGGATCCAGCGCCCCCAGGCTGCTGTCGATGAAGGTGTACTGGCGGCCCAGCCGCAGCGTGCCCGCCGCGCCGCCCAGGCCGACGAAGGCCTGGCGCCCGAACAGCAGGCCGCCCTGGGCCGAAGCGCCCGTGTCGGCCAGGATGCCCGCATCCATCGTGAATATCGCCGTCAAGCCGCCGCCCAGGTCTTCGCTGCCCTTGAAACCGAGCCGCGAGCCATTGGCGATGCCGCTCGTCAGCTTGAGCACCCTGCCGCCGGGGCCGCCGCTCTCGGACACCACGCCCATGTCCATGATGCCGTACACGGCCACGTTCGACTGCGCGCAACACAGGCCGCTGCCGGCGCCAATGATCATTGCCCCTACTACCTTCTTCTTCATGTCTTGCCCTGTCTATCTTCTTGTGAAAACTGTTCCTAGCTCACCAGATGGCGCGGACGCTCGCCGCGCAAGCCTGCCAGCAGGTTGTCCACGGCCTGCTGCGCCATGGCGTAGCGCGTTTCGTGCGTGGCCGAGCCGATGTGCGGCAGCGCCACCACGTTGGCCATGCCCGGCAGCGGATTGTCCGGCGCCAGCGGTTCGCGTTCAAACACGTCGAGACCGGCGCCGTGGATGGCGCCCTGCTGCAGCGCCTCGATCAGCGCCGCCTCGTCGACGATGCGCCCGCGCGAGCCGTTGATGAAGATGGCGCCGGGGCGCATCAGCGCGAACTCGCGCCGGCCCATCATGCGTTCCGTCTGCGCCGTCAGCGGCAGCACCACGCAGACGAAGTCCGACCCGGCCAGCAAGTCGTCGAGCGCCACCTGGCGCGCGCCCAGCGCCGCCTCCACCTCGGGCACCGCTTCGCCATTCACATACAGCACCTGCATGCCGAACCCCAGCGCGGCGCGGCGGGCGACGGCGCGGCCGATGCGGCCCATGCCCAGCATGCCGATGGTCTTGCCATGCACATTGACGCCGTACTGGCTTTCGCCCACGCTGCGCGTCCAGCGTCCGGCCTTGACGAATTCGGCCAGTTCGACGACACGCCGCGCGCTGGCGAGGATCAGCGCGAAGATCGTATCGGCCGTCGTTTCCGTCAGCACATCCGGCGTATTGGCCAGCAAGATGCCCCGTTCACGCAAATAATCGACGTCGAACTGGTCGACGCCCACGGAAATGGTGGAAATGATGCGCAGCTGTTCGGCCGGATCCAGCAGTTCGCGGTCCAGGCGCACGCTGGCGCCCAGCAAGCCGTGCGCGCCGCGGATGGCGGCCGCGAATGCGGCGCGGTTGCCCGCATCGATCGCCTCAAAATACGTCACCTCGCATTCGGCGCGCAGGCGCGCCAGCAGCGGCTCGGCCAGCTTTTTATACACAACCACATGTTTTTTCACGAATTTTCCCCTGTTCGGTTCAAGATGGGACCAGCGCGTCGAGCTGGTCGCGGGTCGGCAAGCCCTCCATGTCGCCGGCCACCTGGATGGCGAAGGCGCCGACCCGGTTGCCGCGCCCTACCGCCTGCGCCAGCGGCAAACCCTCCAGCAAGGCGCTGACCAGGCCGGCCGCGAAGCCGTCGCCGGCGCCCACCGTGTCGACCACGTTGGCCACGCGCTCGCCCGGCACCATGCCGCTGTCGCCATCGGCCGTGCGGTAATAGGCACCCTCGGCGCCCAGCTTGATGACCACCAGCCGCGCACCCTGCTGCAGGTAAAAGCCGGCGACGTCGTGCGGCAGGTCGTGGCCGGTGAGGATTTTCCCCTCCCCCAGGCCGGGCAGCACCCAGTCCGCCTTGGCGGCGAGGCGGTTGATCTGTTCCACCATCACGGCTTGCGACGGCCACAGCGAGGGCCGCAGATTCGGGTCGAACGATACGCTCCGGCCGTTGGCGCGCATGAAGTCGAGGGCCTGGCCGGCGAACGCCAGGCTGGTCTCGGACAGCGCCGCGGCCACGCCCGTGGCGTGCAGGTGGCGCGCGGACAGGAAATAGGCGGGGTCGAAATGCTCGGGCGCCAGCCGGCTGGCGGCGGAACCCTTGCGGAAGTATTCGACCAGCGGATCGGCGCCGTTCTCGGCCTTCTCCTTGAGCAGGAAGGCGCTGGACTGGCCGGCGACGGTGACGACCCGGCTGCAATCGACGCCCTCGGCCTGCACGCTGGCGCGGATGAAGCGGCCGAACGAGTCGTCGCCCACCCGGCTCAGCCAGCCGACGCGCAAGCCCAGGCGCGCCAGGCCGATGGCGACATTCGTCTCGGCGCCGGCCAGGCGGCGCGTGAAACGCGCCACGGCCGCCAGGTCGCCCGTTTCCTCGGCAACGAACATCGCCATCGCCTCGCCGTAGGTGACGACATCGAGCGCGTACTCGCCTGACACCATTTCGTGTTTGATCATGCGGCCTCCAGGATTTGAATGTAGCGGCCCGTTTCGGCCACCAGGTCGGCGCCCTCGAGCGGGAATTCGATGGCCCGCTGCACGCCCGGCGCAAAGTGCGCGAAGACGGCGCGCCAGGCCGGATCGGCCTCGGAAACGGCGCAGGCGGACAACCTTCCCCCGTCATCGATGACAGCCTTGCAGTGCACATAGCGCACGTACGGCGCCAGCAGGCGAGCCGCCTGCTGCGCGTCCTCGCCCACCCAGCGCCAGTTGCCGATGTCGAAGGTCAGCCCCACCGGCAGCCCGCCTTCGCGCGCCGCCGCCAGGAAGCGCGCCATCGTCGCCAGCCTGCCGCCATGGGCCGTCTGGTCGTTTTCCACCAGCAGCGCCACGGGCGCGGGCGCCAACAAAGCGTTCAAGGCCTGCAGCTCCGGCGCGGCCGGGTAATGACCGAGCGACACCTTCAGGTAGCGCGCGCCCAGGCGCGCCGCCTCGTCCAGCATCTGCTGCAGCAGCTCGTGCTGCAGCAATCCGTCCGCGCCCCACAATTCGATGGGCGTGGAATACACGCAGTACAGGCCGCGCGCGGCCACCGCCGCGCCCATGCGCGCCAGGTCCGGCAAGTCGGAAGTAAACAGTTCGCGGCGGATCTCGATGCCGGCGCCGCCCGCATCGGCCACCACGTCGATGAAATGGCTTTGCCCCAATTGCCGTACCCTGCTTGCGCCATAGGCCGACGTCGCCACCAGGACGGGGCTCACTTGATCGCTCCCGCGCCGACGAACTGGCGCGCTTCGGGCGTTTGCGGGTTGCTGAAGAAGGCCTCCGAAGGCCCGCTCTCCCACACCGTCCCCTGGTGCATGAAGACGGTGACGTCGGCCATGCGCCGCGCGAACTCCATCTCGTGCGTCACCAGCAGCATCGTCATGCCAGCCTGCGCCAGCTCTTCCATCACCTTCAGCACTTCCTGCGTCAGCTCGGGGTCGAGCGCCGACGTCACTTCGTCGAACAGCATCACTTGCGGCTCCATCGCCAGCGAACGGGCGATCGCCACGCGCTGCTGCTGGCCGCCCGACAACTGCTCGGGATAGGCTTCGCGCTTGTGGTCCAGGCCCACCTGCTTGAGCACGCGCAGCGCCGTGGCACGGCCCTGGGCGTCGGGCACTTTCTTGACGATGCGCGGCGCCAGCATGACGTTTTCTTCCACGGTCAGGTGGGGGAACAGGTTGTAGCTCTGGAAGACCATGCCGACATCCTTGCGCAAGTCGAGCAGATGCTCCTGGCGCGCCTTCAGCGTATGGCCGGCCACGACGATGCTGCCGCTGTCGATGGTTTCCAGGCCGTTGATACAGCGCAGCATGGTGCTCTTGCCGGAGCCGCTGCGGCCGATCACGGCGATCACCTGGCCACGCTCGACGGCGAATGACACGCCCTTGAGCACATGGTTGGCGCCGAAGCTCTTGCTGATATGGTCGATTTCAACGATGGGCATGGAATTTCCTTTCCAGTGAATGGCTGTAGCGCGACAGCGGATAGCACAGCGCGAAGTAGATCAGGGCGACGACGGGGAAGACGATGAAAGGCAGGAAGGTCGCGTTGCTGACCAGTTGCCCTGCCCGCGTCAGTTCCACCACGCCGATGATCGAGGTGATCGAAGTGTTCTTGATGATCTGCACCATGAAGCCCACCGTCGGCGGCAGCGAATGGCGCAACGCCTGCGGCAGGATGACGTAACGCAGCTGCTGGTAGCGGTTCAGCGCCAGCGCGGCCGATGCTTCCCACTGCTGCCGCTGCACGCCTTCGATGCAGCCGCGCCAGATCTCGCCCAGGTAGGCGCTGGCAAAGATCGTCATCGCCGCCCCCGCCGCGATGACCGGCGACAGCTTGTAGCCGAACAGGGCCAGGCCGTAATAGGTGAGAAACAGCACGATCAGCACGGGCGTGCCCTGGATCAGCTGGATGTACAGGGCGCTGATGCAACGCAGGACGGGACTGCGCGCCGTGCGCAGCAGCGCCACGGCGAAGCCGGCGATGCCGCCCGTGATGAAGACGATCAGCGACAGGCCGATGGTCCAGCGCGTGGCCTCGAGCAGGAATTGCAGGTTATCCCAGGAAAAGTCACTGATCATGTCATGCTCCCATGCGCACCGCGCCCAGACGGCGGCGGCGTTTGAAGACGATCTGGCCCAGCACCCAGAAACCGAAGCGGAACAGCAGGGCCAGCAGGATGTACAGCACCATCACGACGATGTAGATCTCGAAGCTGCGGAAGGTTTCCGCGTCGAGCAGGTGGGCAGCGGCGGTCAGCTCCTCGGCGGAAATGGCCGACACGACGCTCGAGGCGAGCATCATCAGCGTGAACTGGCTGGCCAGCGCCGGATACACTTTTTCCAGCGCCGGCAGCAGCACCACGTGGCGCATCACCTGCCAGCGCGTCATGCCCAGCGCCTGCGCCGCTTCCAGCTGCGACGGATGCACGGCGCCGATACCGGCGCGCACGATTTCCGCCGCATAGGCGCCCAGGTTGACCGTCATGGCGACCAGCGCGGCGCCGTTCGCGTCGAGCTGCAGGCCCAGCGACGGCAAGCCGAAGTAAATGATGAACAGCTGCACCAGGAACGGCGTGCTGCGGATGATCTCGACATAGGCGCGCACGGCCGCGCGGGCATAGGCGGGACCATTCTTCAGGATGACGGCGGCGCAGACGCCCACCGCCAGCCCCAGCACCATGGACAGGGCGCTCAGGCGTATCGTCAGCGCCGCACCCCACAACAGGCGGTCCAGCGATTGCATGACGAGTTCGAAATGAAATTCATAAGGCATACTCAACTCCTTTTCTACGTGCGCATCCCCGGCGACGCCACTGTGGCGGCGCGCCGTGCGGACAAACACTCTCCCTGTGCGGGTGGCGGTATCAGAAGGTCGGCAGCGCTGGCAGCGGCGCGCCGCTCCACTTGCGCGCGATGGCGTCGAGTTCGCCGTTCAGCTTGACGTAGTAGATGAAGTTGTTGAGCCACTGGTGCAGCTCGAAGTCGCCGCGGCGCACCGCCATCGAGTTGGGCTGCAGCGAGTAGGCGAAGCGGACTTCGATCTTGCCCGCGCCGCGCGTCTTGATGATGTCGAGCGCCATCGTGCTGGGGATCGAGACGGCGTCGACCTGCTTGCTGAGCAAGGCCTGGGTGACGGTGGCGTCATCCTCGAAACGCACGATGCTGGTGCCGGCCGGCGCCATGCGGCTCAGCGCCGTGTCATTCGTGGTGCCGCGCGTCACGCCCACCTTCTTGCCTTTCAGATCAGCCAGGGCCTTGAGTTTGCCGCCGACCGGCGCGACGATCGCCAACTCAAATGCGCTGTAGGGCATGGTAAACATCAGTGTCTTGGCCCGCTCCGGCGTGGGCGCCAGGGTCGCCACGAGAAAATCGACCTTGCCCGATTCCAGCGACGGCACGCGCGACGGCGCCGTGAGGGGCACCACTTCCACGGGCAGGTTCAGGTATTTGCCGATCAGGTTGGCGACGTCAACGTCATAGCCGACGGGCACGCCCTTGGCGTCGATGCTGCCAAACGGCGGCGTGCCGCTGACCACGCCGATGGTCAGCTTGCCTTTCTTGATCAGGTCGCCAAGCGTCTGGGCGCCGGCGTCGGCGGCCGCGCCCAGGGCGCACGTGGCTGCCAGTGCGCAAGCCAGTATTTTCGAATAGAACAGTGTGGTCATCTTCATGTTTCCGTCTCCTGTGATCCCGGTACCGGCCTCGTCGAGGCGCTTCCGGGAATATTGTCAAATGGACGATTCAGATCGTCTCTTGCCGTGTTGTACCAACCTCCTGCCATTGCCCTGCCTTGCCGATTCATGCCCCTTTCCAGTGAAAACACCTTTTATGAAACCGGTTCCATTACTTACCCAAAAAAAAGGGCAAACGCCCTCTTCCCGTCAATCGCCGTCCTTGCGCACTTCGCTACCCTGGGTAGAATTGCGCACAATCAGCTTGCCTGGCAACAGCACCTCGCGCGGCGGGCACTGATCGCCCTGCAGGCGCGACAGCATGCACGTCATCGCCGAAAAGCCGATTTCATAGGTCTGCTGCTCGATCGTGCTCAGGCCAGCCAGCGGCGACCATGGCAATTCGTCAAAGCCCAGCAAGCCCACGTCTTGCGGCATGCGCAATGCAAGGCGTTGCAGCATCAGCGCCAGTTCCAGCGCCACCATGCCGTTCGAAGCCAGCAGCGCCACGCGGCGGCCGCGCCACCGCGCCAGGCATAGACGCACCTGCGCGTCGATGGAAGGCCGGTCGTCCAGGTCCACCGCCAGCACTTCGCCCACGCAGCCCGAATGCTCGGCCATCACGGACTGGAAACCGTCGGCGCGCATCAGGCGTGAACTGACACCGGTCAAGGGCGGCGCGACAAAGGCGATGGCGTCGAAACCCTGCCCGATCAGATGCGCCGTGGCCAGCCGGCCAGCCTGCACATTGTCCAGGCCCACCAGGTCGAAATCGACGCCTTCGATGCGGCGATCGACCAGCACGATGGGCATGCCCGCCTGCTGCAAGTCGGACGACTCGATATTGCGCCCCTGCGTGTTGACGATCAGCCCTTCCACGCTGTACGAGCGCAGCGCGGCAAGCGACTGGCGCTCGCGCAGTTCGTCATTGCCGGTATTACACAGAATCAAGGTATAGCCATGCTGCTGGCAAGCCGCCTCCACGCCTTGCAGCACGGCCACCGTGTAGGGATTGAGCATGTCCGCCACGACCATGCCGATCAGGCGCGTGCGTCCGCGCTTGAGGCCGCGCGCCATCTGGTTCGGCTGGTAGCCGAGGCGCGCGATGGTGCTGGTGATCTGCTGGCGGATGTTTTCGGACAGGGCATCGAGTTCGCCGCCGAGAAAGCGCGACACGCTCGTCTTCGACACGCCCGCCTCGCGCGCCACCTGGGCGATGGTCACGGGCCGGGCCGGCTCGCCGGAGACTGTTTTTTTGCTGCCGCGTACTGAATCCAAGGTTGCTCTCCACTGCCTGTTGATATGCATATTTTTATTTTGGAACCGGTTCCAAAGATAGCACCCACGAATCGATGACGCAAGCGATTTGATTGCCTGTGGCGGCGAAGGAACACGATGGGGGCATGGCCGGGAACGCGGATGAAAGGCGCCGCCCTGCCCTTGAACACGCAGGGGGCGGACGGCGCTGCTTGAAAAACGACTTACTGGACCACGGTATAGCAAGGCACGTATGCCGTGCCCGCCAGTTTCATGCGGTGCTGCGCCACGAAGGAAGCGAGCAGCGCGTCCATCGGGCCGGCGATGGATTTGTCGCCGTGGATCTCGAAGTTGCCGTACTCTTCGATCGAGCGGATGCCGTCATCCTTGACGTTGCCCGCCACCACGCCCGAGAACGCGCGTCGCAGCTGGGCCGCCAGCAAGTGCGTGGGCTGGTTCTTGTGCAGGCTCAGGTTGCGCATGTTTTCATGCGTGGGCTGGAACGGCTTCTGGAATTCGTGGTCGATCTTCAGCAGCCAATTGAAGTAATACGCGTCGCTGTGCGCCTTGCGGAATTCGCGCACCTGGCGTATGCCTTCGAGCATTTCGCGCGCCACCAGTTCCGGGTCGTCGATGATGATCTTGTAGCGCTGCTGCGCTTCCGGGCCCAGGGTGTCGCTGATGAACTGGTTGATCTGCACGAAGTACTCGCGCGAGGTTTCCGGGCCCGTGAAGATCAGCGGGAAAGGAATCTCGGCATTGTCCGGGTGCAGCAGGATGCCGAGGATATACAAAATCTCTTCGGCCGTGCCGGCGCCGCCGGGGAATACGACGATGCCGTGGCCCGCGCGCACGAACGCTTCCAGGCGCTTCTCGATGTCCGGCATGATGACGAGGTCATTGACGATGGGGTTCGGCGATTCGGCCGCGATGATGCCCGGCTCGGTGATGCCAAGGTAACGGCCATTGTGCAGGCGCTGCTTGGCGTGGCCGATGGTGGCGCCCTTCATGGGGCCCTTCATGGCGCCGGGGCCGCAACCGGTGCAGATATCGAGGCCGCGCAAGCCCAGCTGGTAGCCCACTTCCTTCGAATAATTGTATTCGGCACGGTTGATCGAGTGGCCGCCCCAGCACACGACCAGGTTCGGGTTGAGCTGGGTTTGCAGCACATTGGCGTTGCGCAGGATGTGGAAGACGGCGTCCGTCACGCCTTCCGTGCTCTGCAAGTCGAATTTCGGGTTGCCCGTCACTTCATCGCTGACAAAGATGATGTCGCGCAGCACGGCAAACAGGTGCTCGTGGATGCCCTTGATCATCTTGCCGTCGACAAAGGCGATGGCCGGCGCGCCCTTGATGTCGAGCTTGATGCCGCGCTCGCGCTGGATGATGGAGATTTCAAACGATTGGTAGCGCTCCAGCAGGGCGCGGCCATCGTCGATGGTGCTGCCGCAATTGAGCACTGCCAGCGCGCAGCGGCGGAAAGTGTTGTACAGGCCGCCCTGGCTGGTGTCGAGCAGTTTGTTGACTTCAGTCTTGGAGAGCACGTCCAGGCGGCCTTCCGGTGAAACCAGAGTATCGATAACGTCGTGTTCCATAATGCGAAAAATCCCTTTAAAAATCGATGCTCGAAGGTCTTGCAGCCTTAATATACGACAAGTCAGGCAAGTTGTGCTGTGCCGCCGCAAAATCGCCGGAGCCGCCCTTGCCTGCAAACCGGTTTGACCAATATGAAACAGTCATTCTTGCTAATGCGAATCGAAATCTTCGCTCAGCGCAATTTGTAGATTAGAATGCCAGCCTATTGGAATTCCCGTGCGTGAGGTTCTTCATGAGAGTCCCCGCCGCCCGCAGGCTTCCATAAGTTCGTTGTATCGATTGACTATAATAATTTTTCAGGAGGAACCGCATGAGCGGTGCGACTACGCCCAACAAGGAAGCCGTTATTCCCGAGTTCAAGCAGATTATGGGCCATCCAAGCCCATTGTGGATGTTGTTCATGACTGAATTCTGGGAACGCTTCGCGTTCTACGGAGTTCGCTGGGCGCTGGTACTGTACATCGTTGCCCAGTTCCACGGCGGCGACGGTTCGGGACAGGCTGCGGCCAACCTTACCTATGGTTCCTTCCTCGCGCTGGTGTACGCCGGCGCCCTGTTCGGCGGCTACATCGCCGACCGGGTCATCGGTTACCAGCGCTCCATCCTGCTGGGCGCCGTCTTCATGGCTGCCGGCCTGTTCTGCATCTCGGTACCGAACCAGGACATCTTCAACCTGGGCCTGGCCACCATGATCGTCGGTAACGGCATGTTCAAGCCGAACATCTCGACCATGGTCGGCAAGCTGTACACGACAGCCGATCCGCGCCGCGACAGTGGCTTCACGATCTTCTACATGGGTATCAACATGGGCGCCATGGTTGCCCCTGTCTTCACCCAGTGGCTGGCCGAGTCGATCTTCGGCACCAGCGCCATGCCTTCGTACAAGATGGTCTTCATGGCGTCCGGTTTCGGCATGCTGATCAGCCTGGTATGGTTCGCCATCGGTCGCCGCGCCCTGAAGGGCATCGGCGCTCCGGAAGCCGGCGCAGGCAACCCGATGCGCGTCATCTGGGTGGCCGTCGGCTCCCTGTGCGTGATCCCGCTCGTGTACTTCCTGCTGACCGTCGGCGCTGAAAAGCTGCAAATCGTCCTGACCGCGCTGTTCATCGGCCTGGCCGTGATGCTGATGATCGAAGGCATACGCAACGGTAAAGTGGCGCGTGACCGCGTTATCGCCATGCTGCTGATCTTTGTCTTCAACATCCTGTTCTGGATGTTCTTCGAACAGGCAGGCAGCTCGTTTACCTTCCTGGCTGACAAGATCGTCAACCGCGACCTGGGCTTCTGGATCTTCCCGACCGCCTACTTCCAGACCGTCAACTCGGTCGCCATCATCGTCTTCGCGCCGATCATCGCCGCCGTCTGGGTCTTCCTGGCGCGCCACAACGTCAATCCTTCGATCCCGCGCAAATTCGGCCTGGGCTTGCTGGGCAATGCCCTGGCCTTCGGCCTGCTGATCTTCGCTCTGTCGAGCCTGGTTGGCGCCGATAACAAGATCCCGTTCTGGACCCTGGCCACCGTGTACGTGCTGCAATCGATTGGCGAGCTGTGCCTGTCGCCTATCGGCCTGTCGATGGTCACCAAGCTGGCGCCAGTGCGCCTGGTCGGCCTGGGCATGGGCGGCTGGTTCCTGTCGACCGGTATCGGCAACAACCTGTCGGGCATCTTCGCCAGCCACGTCAGCGGCGAAAGCGGCATGTCGGTGCAATCGGCCCTGTCCGGCTACACCTTCGGCTTCTGGTCCCTGCTGGGCGCCGGCGTCGTGCTGTTCCTGATCGCACCGTTGATCAACAAACTGATGCACGGCGTGAAGTAAGTTTTCTGCCATAGCTGACAACGGCGGCCTGCGGGCCGCCGTTTTTCATTCCGGCGCCGTTTTTCCCATTGCCTGGCGGTACAATACCGCCAGGGCCAGCGGCCATCCACCCACATTACTGAAAAATCCCATGTCCAGCATCTCCACCACCTCGCCCCTCTCCGACGACGAATACGCCGAACTCGACACCCTGCTGGCCGCGCCCGCCCTGGCCAGCCGTGCCATGGACGTGTCGATGCTGGAAGGTTTTCTCACGGCCGTCGCCCTGAACCCGAAACAGATCGCGCCGGAACAATGGCTGCCCTGGGTCTGGGACAAGGCTGCCGGCAGCACCTTGCCGGCACAGGACGAAGCCAGCGAACGGGCGGCCAGCCTGGCGCAGCGCCACCATGCCTACATGGTCGAATGGCTGGCGAAAGACCCGGACAGTTTCGAGCCGATCTACGTATGCGGCCCCGAATGGAGCGTGCCCGCCTGGTGCGCCGGTTTTGTCCTTGGCACCAGCCTGGACAAGCCCCAGTGGGCGGCCCTGGCCGTCAGCCACCCGCAATACCTGGCGCCGTTCCAGCACCTGGCCACGGCCGGCGAACTCGATGACGATGCGGCCGAAACGGCCATGGATGGCGTGATTCCTTCCGTGATCGCCATCAACGCGGCCTGGGCGCGCCAGCGCCACCTGAAAAGCCAGGCACACAGCCAGCCCGGCGCCACCGTCCTGCGCGAAGTGCCGAAGACGGGCCGCAATGACCCGTGCCACTGCGGCAGCGGCAAAAAGTACAAGAAATGCTGCGCCGACGCCGATAGCGCGGCCAGCCAAGGCTAAGGCGACGCCAGCTTGCGCCAGCTGCTGACGGCCATCCTGCGCTTCCTGCTGCGCCACGCGCTGCAGTTCGCCCTGTTCATCGTCATCCTGCTGGCCGGACGCCTGCTGCTGGCCGAATGGCGCGCCTACAGCGCCAGCAGCGAGACCATCGCCGCGCTCAGGCTGGCCACCGACGGCGCCGACAAGCATGGCGCTGGCCTGGCCGCTGCGGCCACGACGCGCGTCAACGCCCTGCAAAAGACCTCACAAACGGCCATCACGGCCCGCCTGGCGCAAGTCCAGGCGCAGTTGGCGGCCCTGCGCGCGCGGCAGCAGCCATCGCTGTTTACCCTGCCCCTGCCCGATACGGACACCCTGGCCCTGCACGCGCAGGAGGAAGCCGCGCGCCGCGTGGAGATCGAAGTGCTGGTGCAGGAAGCCCGTTATCTGACCGCCCTGCAAGCGGCCCTGAGCGGCGAGGATGCGCGGCACACGCTGGCGCGCCTGCACGCGGAACACGTGAGCGCGTATGCGGCGCTGCAGCACAACCTGCGCCAGCGCCGGGAACTGGAAGCGCGGCACCCGCTGGCGGCCCGCCTGCCCGGCAGCGACGCTTACGCGCAGCTGTCGCTGCTTGAAGCACAAGGCCAGCGCCTGCGCGAGATCAATCTGCAAGCCTACCAGGCCTGGGCAGCGCAGCGCGCGCGCACCGGCAACGCCGCTAGCGCCGCCCGCCCCGCCCCATTTGCCATCGACGAGCCAGCGCTGGCCGGCGCGCTGGCGCCCGTGCAAAAGGCCATCGCGGCGGGCGAAGGACAACTGGCGCGCAACTGGATCGCCCGCTGGCGCGCCCCCGTCATGGACGTGGCGCCCACGGCCGCCCTGCTGGTGCTGTCGGCCATCCTGCTACCCGTCGCCATCAAGGCTTTCTTTTACTTCGTGCTGGCGCCCGTCGCTTCCCGTTTGCCGCCGCTGTCGATCGCGCGCGAACTGCAGCTGAATGGCAGCTCCCTGCCCCTGCCGCCGCATGGCGAATCGCGCATCTCCGCCGTGTCGCAGGCATTACAGCTAAAACCTGGGCAGCAGATGCTGATCCATCCCGAATACCTGCAATCGTCGCCCGTCAGCAGCACCAAGCGCACGCAGTGGCTGCTGGACTGGCGCTTCCCGTTCACCAGCCTGGCCGCCGGCATGGTGGCGCTGACGCGGCTGGAAAGCGAAACGACGGCATCCGTGACGATTTCCGCCAGCGACGACCCGCTGCTGGAAGTGGCCGTCGTCCACCTGCCGGCCGGCAGCGCCCTCGTGTTCCAGCCACGGGGACTGGTCGGTTTGATCACCGATGCGGGCCAGCCTTTGGCGATCAGCAGCCACTGGCGCCTGGGCAGCCTGCACGCCTGGCTCACCCTGCAGCTGCGCTTCATCGTCTTTCGCGGCCCCGTCACCCTGATCGTGCGCGGATGCCGCGGCGTGCGCCTGGAACGGGCCGGCCAGGGCCGCTCCATCAGCCAGTCCGCCACCCTGGGCTTTACCACCGATGTGCTGTATTCGACCCTGCGCAGCGAAACCTTCATCCCCTACCTGCGCGGCCAGCAGGCGCTGCTCAACGACCGCTTCGACGGCGACAACGGCGTCTACCTGTACGAAGAAACCCCGCGCCACGGCAAGCAGCCAGGCAAGGTGGGCAGCTGGTTCGAGGGTTTTACGGACGCCATATTGAAAGTGTTCGGCATCTAGCCAAGGAAACCATATGAACGACTTCCTGTTTGCCGATTTTCTCGAGGACCAGGCCGCGTATGCGGCGGCAGAGGCCTGGTGGCAGGCGCGCCTGGCTTTCCTCGATGGGCAGTGCACGGCGTATCTGCGCACCGCGTTTGCCAATGGCCAGCCGTTCAATGACGGCAATCCCATCGTCAACCTGGCGGACAGGAACGCCGGCAAGGCGGCGCGCATCGTGCAGCAATGCCCGCATGAATGCGGCCACGGCTACACGAGCTTCGAGCAAGCCATCGAGCTGGCCGGCAGCGATGGGCACCTTCCGGCGCAGGAAAAGATCATCGTGCTGGCCTTGACGCGGGAGACGGCGCAGAGGGCCGAGGATGAATTGCGCGCCTGGTTTGCGCCAGCGTAGGGCTGCCGGCTACGCCGCAATCGAATGCGACACCGTCAGCCACTCGCCCGGCTGCAGATTCGCCGCCGCCTCGCGCGTGGCCAGCACGCTGTCCGGGTCCAGGTCGGAGCGTTTCAGCTTGTAGGAATAGGCGAAATCGTCGGCATCGAATGCCTGTCCCGCCTTGACGTAGTACTTGAAGCCGACAAAGGAGTCGGGATTGGTGACGACCGAGTACTCAAGCGTGACATTGTTCATGGCGGGCCTCGTCAACGGTGGTGAGGCATCCATTATGCGTCAATTCCGGCGGCAGCGATGCGACGACAAAACCTTGCGGCAAGTCAATCGGCATAGCAGCTGCCAGCGCTACAGTAGCCGGAGCCAACCACCACGCCATCGCTGCCATGCGCACCTTGCTCACGAAGATCAGGAATACACTGGCACCGCAGGCGAGCCTGCCGGCAGCGGCGCGCATGGAGCGCCTGTCGGACCGGCGCGGCTTGCCTGCCTTCGACCCCAGCCCGCAAGCCGTCGTCAAGGCCTGCACGGCCTGGCTATGCGCGGCGCAGGACAATTCCAGATCAAACGACGGCGGCGTCGCGCGCGACTACAGCCTGCTGACAGGCTGGTCGACCTCCTACCCGGAGACCACCGGCTACATCATCCCCACCCTCATCGCCCTGGCGCAGCGCACAGGCGACGAGGGTGGGGGTGATGCGCTGCACGGACGCGCGCGGCGCATGCTCGACTGGTGCGTGGCCATCCAGTTCCCGGAAGGCGGTTACCAGGGCGGGAAGATCGATTCCACGCCGCGCGTGCCCGTCACCTTCAACACGGGCCAGATCCTGCTTGGCCTGGCCGCCGGCATGCAAGCGTACGGCGCGGCATACCAGGACGCCATGCACCGCGCGGCAAGGTGGCTGCGCGACAGCCTGGATGCCGATGGCTGCTGGCGCCGGCATCCGACCCCGTTCGCCAGCGCCGGCGACAAGGCCTATGAAACGCACGTGGCGTGGGGCCTGTTCGAAGCGGACCGCGTCGCGCCGGGCCACGGCTATGGCGCGGCCGGCCTGCGCCAAGTCGACTGGGCGCTGACCAAACAGCGTCCCAACGGCTGGTTCGCCTCGAATTGCCTGGACAACCCGCTGCTGCCCCTGACCCATACCATCGGCTACGCCTTGCGCGGCCTGCTCGAAGCGCACCGCTTTTCGGCGCGCGCCGACCTGCTGGACGCCGCCGCGCGCACCGGAACAAGCATCGCCAGGGCCGTGGCGGCCGACGGCCACCTGGCCGGCCGCCTCGGTCCCGACTTCCAGCCAGGGGCCGGCTACGCCTGCCTCACGGGTTCCGCGCAAAACGCGCATTGTCTGTTCCTGCTGTACCAGATCACGGGCGAGCGGCGCTACCGCGATGCGGCGCGCCGCCTGAATAGTTTCGTCCGGCGCTCGGTCAGCATCGACGGTCCCGCGCACGCGCGCGGCGGCGTCAAGGGCTCGTTTCCCGTCGATGGCGACTACGGCACCTGGGCTTACCTGAACTGGGCCGCCAAATTCTGCATCGATGCCAACCTGCTGGAAATGGACATCGGCGATGCTTGAACATGCAAGAAACGCCATCCACGCCGCGCTGGAAGCATGGCGCCGCGCCGCCAGCGCACGGCACGTGCGCCACAGCGCGCCCCATGTGACGCGCGCCGGGTTGGCCGCCGGTCTGGCACGGCTCGGCATCGCGCACGGAGATACGCTGTTCGTGCATTCATCGCTGAAAAGCCTCGGCTACGTGGAAGGCGGCGCGCTGGCCGTGATAGGCGCCCTGCAGGACGCCGTCGGCCCGCAAGGCACCCTGCTGCTGCCCACCTACTATCTGCCGGGCGGCACGCTGCGCGCCGCCTGCGCCATGCCAGGCTATGTGTTCGACCCGCGCCGCCATGGCACGCACATGGGGCGCTTGCCGGAAGCCTTCCTGGCCAGCGATGCGATCCATCGCAGCATCCACCCGACCCACTCCGTGTCCGCGTGGGGCCGCCATGCCGCCGAGCTCACCGAGGCGCATCACCGCGCGCCCTCGATCTTCGGCATCGACTCGCCCTGGCAGCGCTTCATCGGCTGCGACCACGCAAAAGTCCTGGGCCTCGGCATTTCCATGGGACCGGTGACGTTCTATCACGCGCTGGAAGACGCCATGGGCGACGCCTTTCCCGTGCCCGTATGGGAAGACGATACAAAGCTGCTGGCTTGCCTGGACCACGCGGGCCGTCGCTGGGAAGTGCCCGTGCGCCCTTTCGATCCGGCAGTCGCGCAGCGCCGCATCGACCAGCCCGGCCGCGGCGACCTGCGCGATTACTTTCACTGGGAATTCGATGCCGCCGGGCTGCGCGTCAACGGGCAAGTGGGCGATGCGGCGGCGTGGTGCATTCCGGCGCAGGCGTTCTATGCGCACCTGCACCGGCTGGCCATTGAGCACGTGACGATCTACGCGAGCGCGGCGCAACTGGCGGCGCGGCCCATCGGGCGCGCATAAAAAAACCGCCCGGATCGTCATGACGCCGGGCGGTTTTCCTTGGGTTGGCTACAACATCAAGCCTGCGAACTGCCCGCTTTCTTCTCGCGCGCCACGACATACAGCAGCACGATGATGGCCGCATACGGCAGCAGGGACAGCGCGTCCGAGTGCAGACCCGCGTAGAACGGGTTGCCGTGCTCGGCCCAGTCGGCCATCATCTGGTCGAAGTGCGTCAGCACGCCGGCCGTGATCGCGATGATGATGCCAGCCAGCGCACCGCCGGCGATGTAGCCGGAAGCGAGCAGCACGCCCGAACTGCGGTCGCCCGCCAGCTGGCGCTCTTCCTCGTTCAGTTTCGCGTTGTGTTCCAGCTTGTTGTTGCGGCGGTCCGCCAGCCAGCGCACCAGGCCGCCGACGAAGATCGGCAAGGTGGACGACAGCGGCAGGTATACGCCGACCGAGAACGCCAGCGACGGAATGCCGGCCATTTCCAGCACCACGGCGATCATCACGCCGAACAGCACCAGGGTCCACGGCAGTTGCTGGTCGAGGATGCCCTTGATGATGTAGGACATCAGCACGGCCTTAGGCGCATCGTATTTCTTCACTTCCGAACCGTCAGGACGCTTGCTGTAATGGCCATTGATGCCCGGATCGACCAGGTAAGCCAGCTGGCCGTCTTCCTTGACGAAATACTTGCCGGCCGGGCCACCCACGGTGTCCGTCTTTTGCCAGACTTTATACGTGTTGTGGTCCGTCTCGGCTTGCGGGCCATGCAGTTCGCCCGTCACCGTCAGCTTCGACGCATCGACCGTCAGGCCCGGCGCCACTTGCGCGGCCGGCACGTAGACGGTGCTCGCTTCGTTCAGTTTCAGCAAAATCGGTCCGAGGATCAGGGCCGACGACAGCGCGCCCGCCAGAATCGCGTACTGCTGCAGGCGCGGCGTGGCGCCCACCAGGTAGCCCGTTTTCAAGTCCTGCGACGTGGTGCCCGCATTGCTGGCGGCGATGCAGACGATGGCGCCCACCGACAGGGCCGTCACATAGTAACGCCCGCCCGTCCAGCCCATGATCAGGAAGATCAGGCAGGTAAACAGCAAGGTAGCCACGGCCATGCCGGAGATCGGGTTCGACGACGAGCCGATTTCGCCCGTCAGGCGCGACGACACGGTGGCGAACAGGAAGCCGAAGACGAGGATCAGCAGCGCGCCAAGAAAATTCATGTGCAGCGGCGTGGCGAAGGTGATCACGGCGATGATGGACAGGCAGCCGATGATGACCCATTTCAGGGGGATATCCTGGTCCGTGCGCAAGGTGGAATTGGTCTTGACGCCCTTGCCGATGCCCTTCAGGCCGGCCGACAGGCTGCGCCAGATCATGGGCATGGCGCGCACCAGCGAAATCAGGCCGCCGGCGGCCACGGCGCCCGCGCCGATGTACAGCACGTAGGCGCTGCGCACGTCGTCGGCGCCCATTTCGCTGATCAACTTGGTACCCGGCGAGAGCACGGTGGTCAGGCTGTCGCCGAAGAACTTGATCATCGGGATCAGGAGCAGGTACGACAGCACACCGCCGGCCGCCATGGTGGCGGCGATGCGCGGGCCGATGATGTAACCCACGCCCAGGAGCTCGGGCGAGATTTCGGCGCCGATGGAGCCGCCCTTCAGCGGCGCGGCAAATTCCACGCCCGGCGTATCCTTCCAGCCCTTGAACGAGATATTGAAGACTTTATACAGCAAGCCGACGGCAAAACCGCCGAAGATGATCTTGGCGCGGCGCTTGGCGTCCAGCGCGGCAGCCGAATCCTTCTCGATGCTTTCGCCGGCGGCGATGCGCGATTCTTCCGTGGCGGCCGCCTTCAGCACTTCGGCGCATGCCGTGCCTTCGGGGAATTTGAGTTCCTTGTGCTGGTCGACGATCATGGTGCGGCGCATGGGGATCATCATCAGGATGCCCAGCAGGCCGCCGAGGACGCCGACCAGCATGACTCTAGAGATTTCAAGGTCGAAGCCGAGGATCAGGATGGCGGGCATGGTCACGCCCAGGCCGAAGGCCAGCGATTCGCCGGCCGAACCGGCCGTTTGCGTGATGCTGTTTTCCAGGATCGACGAATCCTTGCCGCCCACCTTCTTGGCCAGGCCGAACAGGGTGATGGCGATCACGGCGACGGGAATCGAGGCGCTGACGGTCAGGCCCACTTTCAGCACCAGGTACAGCGAGGAGGCGCCAAAGACCATCCCCAGGATGACGCCCATGAACAGCGCTCGGAAGGTCATCTCGGGCAGCTTCGCATCGGCCGGGATGTAGGGCTTCACGACGCTCGGTGTTGCATCTTTTGCCATGGATATTTCCTTAATTTTTAAAAATAAACAGCCCGGATCGACGTCCGGGCTATTTTCTTGAAGCCGAGACTATCGCACAGCCGCGTTTCGATGAAAAGGTTTTTTGAGCCCGGCCCCGCCGCCATGCCCGCACAGGAAGCGCTGGCGCATTGGTCTATAATCGCTGCCACCGTGCCTTGCACGCTCACGTGAGACTGCCTTGACTGCCAAACGAACCGGATTCCCCTGGCCTTCCCGCCGCGCCGCCGTGCGCGGCTTCATCATCGCCGGCTGCGCCGCGCTGGCCGCAGCCGTGCTGCTGGCCGCCTGGCTGTTCCTGTACGTGCGCCCCCGCCTGCCCGAACTGGACGTCATCACGGACTACCAGCCGAAGATACCGCTGCGCGTGTACACGGCCGACAATGTGCTGATCGGCGAATTCGGCGAGGAACACCGCGACTTCGTGCCGATCGCGCAAGTGCCGGAAATGATGAAGAAAGCCTTGCTGGCCATCGAAGATGGCCGCTTCTACGAACACCACGGCATCGACTTCGTGCGCGCCGGCGGCGCCGTGCTGTCGAACCTGCGCCACGGCTTCGGCCACGGCGGCGGCTCCACCATCACCATGCAGGTGGCGCGCAACTTCTTCCTGACGCGTGAAAAAGTCGCCTCGCGCAAGCTCAATGAAATCATGCTGGCCCTGAAAATCGAGGCTGCCCTGTCGAAAGACCAGATTCTCGAGCTGTACATGAACCAGATGTACCTGGGCCAGCGCTCGTTCGGCTTCGGCAGCGCGGCGCAGACGTATTTCGGCAAGCCCCTGTCGGAACTGTCGATCGCGGAAATGGCCATGCTGGCCGGACTGCCGCAAAACCCCTCGCGCCACAACCCGATCAGCAATCCGAAAAAGGCGCACGCGCGCCAGCAGCTGGTATTGAAACGCATGCGCGAACTCGATTACATCAGCGAAGGCCAGTACCGGCAGGCGCTGGCCCAGCCGCTGCATATCAACAGCCGCGGCAAGCAGGGTTTCGACACGCACGCCGAATACGTGGCCGAACTGGCGCGCCAGGCCGTGTTTGCGCAGTTCAAGGAAGACAGCTACACCAAGGGCATCAGCGTCTACACGACGATTTTGAAAGCCGACCAGGACGCGGCCTACGCCTCGACGCGCCGCAACGTCATCGCCTACGACCAGCGCCACGGCTACCGCGGCCCGGAAACCTTCATCGACATGCCGCTTGAGGCCGAGCAGCGCGACGACGCCATCGATGCGGCGCTGCAAAAACGCCCGGACAGCGACGGCCTGATCGCCGCCGTCGTCACGGAAGTGGTGAGCGGCAAAGTGATCGCCGACACGGGCGATGGCGACGCCAAGGCCATCACGGGCGATGGCTTGCGCTTTGCCGCCCCGGCGCTATCGGCCAAGGCGGGCGCCGGCATCAAGCTGCGCCCGGGCGCCGTGATCCGCATCACCCAGGACGCCAAGGGCAACTGGGCCATCACGCAAGTGCCGCTGGTGGCCGCCGCTTTCGTCTCGCTGGACGCGGAGACGGGCGCCTACCACGCCATGGTGGGCGGCTTCGACTACAACCTGCAAAAATTCAACCACGTGACGCAGGCGTGGCGCCAGCCCGGTTCGGCCATGAAGCCGTTCGTGTATTCGGCGGCGCTGGAAAAAGGCTTTTCGCCTGCCACCCTGATCAACGACGCGCCGCTGGAAATGCAGGCGGGCGGCAAGGTCTGGGCGCCGCAGAATGACGACTTCAAGTTCGACGGCCCCATCACCATGCGCTACGCGCTGGCGCAGTCGAAGAACGTGGCCTCGGTACGCATCCTGCGCGCGCTGGGCGTGTCGTACACGCACGACTTCATGGAAAAATTCGGCTTCGACCCGGCCCGCCAGCCCAGCAATCTGACCATGGCGCTGGGCACGGGTTCCGTCACGCCCGTGCAGATGGCGGGCGCCTACGCCCTGTTCGCCAATGGCGGCCACCAGGTGGAACCGTATTTGATCGACCGCATCGTCGACGCCAAGGGCACGGTGCTGATGCAGACCAAGCCGCCCGCGCCGAACGACGACAAGACCCTGGCGCTGGACCCGCGCAACGCCTTCGTGATGGACAGCATGCTGCGCGAAGTGGCGCGCACCGGCACGGGCGCGGCGGCGACGAAAAAGCTGGGCCGCAGCGACATCGCCGGCAAGACGGGCACCACCAGCGACGCCGTCGACGGCTGGTTCGCCGGCTATGGCGGCGGCATCGTGGCCGTGGCGTGGATGGGCTATGACGAGCCCAAGTCCCTGGGCGGACGCGAATTCGGTTCGACCCTGGCCATGCCGATCTGGATCGACTACATGCGCACGGCCCTGTCGACGCGCCCGCAAATCACGCGCGCCGTGCCGGCGGGCCTGAGCCAGGTCGATGGCGAATGGCTGTACGACGAATTCATCGACATGAACGGCGTGAAAACGCTGGATATGGATGTGGAGACGCCGACGGATCCGGCGGCAGTGCCGGAGACGGTGCCGCCAGAAACCACGAACTGATGGTAAAGGGCAGTTCGCGTAGGTCGGGTTAGCCGGAACGGCGTAACCCGACATGAGCCGCCGTCCGCGCGTGTCGGATTACGCTACGCTAACCCGACCTACCTCGCCGCTCATACTCAAATACCCGCGCACCGTACTGACGACGCTATCGGCGAAATCGTCGACATTGACCTTCGCCGCGCGGTATTTCCAGCGTTTCACGTACCAGTCCTGGAACAGTGCCAGGCAGTGCGCGGCCAGCAAGGTGGGATCGCCCTGCGGCTTCGGTTCGATTTCCCCGATGGTGGCGGCGATCAGGGTCTGCACATACAGTTCCGAATTCTTCGCCATGCTGCGCTGCTCCACCTGCAGCACGCGCGAATCCATGAAGACAAAATAAAACCACGGCTGCAGCACTTCGGACAGGTAGATCGACGAGCGTATCATCGCCTCCAGGCGGTCCAGCGGCGACTTCACGTCGGCGAACAGCAAGGGCAACGCTTGCGTGGCGTGGCGCACCACGTCCTCGATCATTTCAGCCAGTTGGTCCTTGCTGGTGATGTAGCCATACAGGCCGCCCATCGACAGTCCCGTCTCGCGGCACAGGTCACGCAAGCTCATGGCGCGGAAACCCACGTCATTGGCCAGGCGGAAGGTGGCGACGAAGATGCGTTCAAGATTTTCCAGCGCCGGCTTGCGGCGCTTGACGCCGATACGTTCCGCGTGGCGGTCAAGAATATATTCCCAGATGTTTTCGCCATTCAAAGGCGTCATCTGCTGAAACTGTTCAAAATTAAAATGGGTCGACAAGTGCATTCCCAAGTAACGGTGTAGGAGCGATATCCATGCTATGCCTGGACGCGGCATGGCAAGACGGCGGGACGGCTGATGCCGGGCCGATTATAGCTCAGGAAAACAACTATTTGACTTTTCAACTATGCAATGGGCATATAAGCAACGTCAAATTCCCACAGTTATTGCGCTGCATCATGCAATTCAAATGCAATTTAAATCCAGCAGTGCTACATTCAAAAAACCGAGCGCTCGCTATTTTTAATGCATCGAGAATGTACAGGAGCGCACGGTTCATCGCTACAGCATCGACATTTCCACTCATTTCCACTATTAATAATACATAACGGAGACAAAATGAAGACTCGCTTTTGGCAACTGCTATCCACCCTTCTGCTTTCCCTCGCCATCCTGCCCGGCAGCGCCAGCGCCGCCGGCTACACGCAAACGAAGTACCCGATCGTGCTGGTGCACGGCCTGTTCGGCTTCGACAAGCTCGGTCCCGTCGAATATTTTTATGGCGTCCCCGCCGCCCTGCGCAGCGGCGGCGCGCAAGTGTATGTGACCACCGTGTCGGCCGCCAACAGCACGGAAGTGCGCGGCGAACAGCTGCTGTCGCAGGTGCGGCAAATCCTCGCCGCCACGGGGGCAAGCAAAGTCAATTTGATCGGCCATAGCCACGGCGGCCCCACGGCCCGCTATGTCGCCTCCGTGCGCCCCGACCTGGTGGCGTCCGTCACCAGCGTGGCCGGCGTCAACAAGGGTTCCAAGGTGGCCGATATCCTCAGCGGCGCCATACCCAACACCAGCGGCGCGCTGGGCAATGCGCTCGCCTCGCTGATCGGCATTTTATCGGGCAACAAGGGTTTGCCGCAAAACGCGGGCGCCTCGCTGGCGTCGCTGTCGACGGCCGGCTCGCTGGCTTTCAACAGCCGCCACCCGCAAGGCGTGCCCGCCTCCGCCTGCGGCGAAGGCGCCTACCAGGTGCAAGGCGTGCACTACTTTTCGTGGAGCGGCGCGCAACCGTACACGAATGTGCTCGACGTGGGCGACCCGCTGCTGGCCGCCATCAGCCTGGCCTTCGGCGGCGTCAAGAACGATGGCCTGGTCAGCAGCTGCTCCAGCCACCTGGGCAAGGTGATCCGCGACGACTACGCCATGAACCATCTCGATGAAGTCAACCAGTTCGTCGGCATCGTCAACCTGTTCGAGACGAACCCCGTCACGGTCTTCCGCCAGCAAGCCAACCGCCTGCAAGGCCTGGGACTGTAAGGAGCCTACGATGCGCACGAACGCGAAATGGATCATCGGCGGCAGCCTGGCCGCCCTGGCCCTGTACCTGGTGCTGCGCCCCGGGGAGCCGCCCGCCCCGCCGCCGGAAAAGGCGGAACCGGACTTGTTCGCGTTCGTGCGCTCGATGGAAGGCACGCGGCCCGACGGCAACGTGACGGTGGCACCCGGCGACAAGCTGGTGGTCGACGCGGAACTGGGCCACCTGTTCGACTACTACCTGGCGGGCCTCGGCGAAAAGCCGCTGGCCGCCATCCGCAGCCAGATCGAGGCGGAACTGGACCGCCGCCTGGCGCCCGTCCCCGCCCGCGAAGCCAAGCGCCTGCTGGGCGCGTACCTGGCCTACAAGCAGGCGCTGGCCGGCGCGGAACAGGCCTTGCCGGCGCAAGCCGATGCGGTCCTGGCGGCGCGCGCGCGCCTGCAAGCCATGCGCGCCTTGCGCGGCAACTATTTTACAGCCGAGGAAAGCGCGGGCCTGTTCGGCGCCAGCGACGCGTATAACGACGACGCCGTGGCGCGCATGGCCATACTCGGCGACGCCTCGCTCGACGAAGCGCAGCGCCAGGCGCAACTGGCCGCGCTGGACCAGAAAATGTCGCCGGCCCAGCGCGCCGCGCGTGACGCGCCGCTGCAGGTGGCGCAGCTGGACGCCTCCGTCAAGACCTTGCGGGCACAGGGCGGCGGCGACAATGAAGTCTACCGCCTGCGCGCCAGCACGTTCACGCCGGCAGCGGCGGCGCGCCTGGCGGAACTGGACCGCGAGGAATCGCAGTGGCAGCAGCGCATCATCGCGTACCAGGCGGCCAAGGCGCAACAGGCCGGCCAGCCCGGCGGCGCGCAGGATGCGGCAGCCCTGCAGCGGCTGCGCGACGCCAGTTTCTCGCCGGAGGAACAGCGCCGGCTGGGCGCCTACGAATAGCCATCAGGCCAGCTGCGCCAGCAAGGCTGCCGCCGCCATCACGTCCGTGCTCTCGCGCCCCTGCCGGTAGCCCGCAAGGACAGGAGCCAGCACGGCATGCGCGGCGGCGCCGCGGCCTTGCGCCTGCAGCACGGCCGCCAGGCTGGTGGCGCAGCGCAGTTCCCAGCCCGGCGCCTGCTGGCCCCTGGCCAGCAGCAGCGCTTCTTCCAGCTGCGCCCGCACCGCTTCCAGGCCGGCCGCATCGTCTTGCGCCAGCGCCCGCCAGCGGTGGTGCGCGTCGCGGCGCAGTACCTCCGGTGCGCTCCATGGCGCCAGGCCCATGCGCGCGCGCCGCAGCGCCTGGCTATCGGCGGCCGCGTCGTGCAGGGTGGCCATCAAATCGACCTGTATCGGCCAGCTGCGCACCGACGGCCAGGGGAATGGCGCCATCGCCTCGCCCCCGTCGAGCAGGCGCTGGTAGGCGGCGCCCCAGGCGCTCCAGTACAGCAAGCCATAGCGGGCCGCGTGTTCGCACAGCAGGCAAATCCACGCATGCGCCAGTTCCCGCTGCCCGCACCACAGGGCGACAGGAATGGCATTGATGGCCAGCGCCACGCACAGTGTGACGCCATTGTGCTCGAAGCCCACCGCCACCGCCTCGCGCGCCAGGACCAGGGCATCGTCGGGGCGGCCCTGCATCCACAGGCAGCGCGCCAGCGTGCCGCGCAGGCAAACCTGATGATCGGCCAGCAAGGCATTGTTGAAACCGAGCTGCGCCGCGCCCTCGGGATGCGCCAGCACCATGCGCGCCAGCGCCGCCGACTGCGCGTAGCGTCCCTGCACATATTCGCCCACGGAGCGCATGCGCGCCAGCACCAGGCGCATCGCCGTGTCGTCGCGCGTTGCGCACAGGACGGCCAGCTCGGTGACGTAGTTGTCGGCGCGCTGGAAATCGGCCAGCTTCAGGCTGCATATCCACATGCCGCAAATGGCTTCGGCGCGGCGGCTGCCATCGTCCGTGCGCATGGCCAGCGCATAGCCGCGCTGGAACGAACGCAGCATGGTGCCGGTGATGCCCTGCGTATGCAGCAGCAGGTGCGCCTGCGAGGCATGCAGCTGCATCTCGCTGTCGGGATCGTCCACCGCATGCGCGGCCATGCGCTCAAGCGCCCGCTCGACGCGCACGCGGTATTCATCCATCAGCGACAGCTGATAGAACAGGGTTTGCGCGGCCAGGGTCAGCGCCACGCCCAGCGCCACGTCACCCTCCTCGCCGAAAGCCCAGTCGATGGCGGCGCGCAGGTCATCGACATGGCGGCCATAGCACGCGCTCCAGCGGGCCGGCGGCATGCTTGCCCAGTCGGCGGCGATGCGCCCGGCCAGTCCCAGGCAATGACGCGCATGGCGCAGCAGCACGGCGCCCTCGCCCCCGCCCGCCGACAGCTGCGCGCCAGCATAGGCGCGCGTGGTGTCGAGCAGCCGGTAATACACATGCTGGCAGCAAAACTCGATGCTGACGAGGGACTTGGCGGCCAGGTCGGCCAGCGTGTCGAACACGTCGCATCCCGCCACGGCGCTGGCCGACTCCAGCCGGAAGCGGCTCCTGAACACGCTCAGCGCCTGCAGCACCTGGCGCTCCTGCGCGTCGAGCAGGCCGTAGCTCCAGTCCAGGGTGGCGCGCAAAGTCTGGTGGCGCAAGGGCATGTTGCGCGCGCCGCGCGTGAGCAGGCGAAAGCGGTCGTCGAGCTGGCGGCGCAATTCGTGCAAGCCGAAATGGCCGATGCGCCCGGCCGCCAGCTCCAGCGCCAGCGGAATGCCATCGAGGCGCCGGCAGATATCCACCACCACGGGCACGTCGGCGTCGACCAGCACGAAAGCATCGTCGACGGCCGCGCAGCGTTCGCAAAACAGCTGCACCGCGGCGAAGTGCCGGGCCGCCGCCGCATCGGGCACGGCATCGGCCGGCGGCAATTCCAGCGCGGGCAGGCGCTGCAGCTGTTCGCTGGTGAGGCGCAGCGGCTCGCGGCTGGTGGCCAGCACGTGCAGCAGCGGCGCGCCCTTGAGCAAGGCGTCGGCCAGGGTGGCGGCCGCGCCGATCACGTGTTCGCAGTTATCAAGCACGAGCAGCATGTGGCGCGGGCGCAGGTAGGCCAGCAGGACCGGCATGGCGTCGCCGGCCGGCACCGCCACCCCGAGCGCCGTGGCCAGCGCCAGCGGCACCAGGCGGCCCTCGTCCAGCGGCGACAGGTCGACGAAACATACGCCGTCGGCATAGCGGCGCAGCACGCGCGTGGCCAGGACGACTGCCAGGGTGGTCTTGCCGATGCCGCCCGGACCGGCAATGCACAGCAGGCGCAATTGCAGCAGCTGGTTGGCCATCGTTTGCAGCACCTCGGCGCGGCCCAGCATGCGCGTCAGCATGACGGGCAGGTTATGCCGCGGTTCGGCGCCCGCCGCACCGGACGCCGGCCCGCCCGTGTGCGCCAGCGGCGCCAGGAAGCCGTAGCCGCGCCCGGGGATGGTGGTGATGTAGCGCTGGCCATCGCGGCCATCGCCAAGCGCCTTGCGCAGCGCCGCCAGGTGCACGCGCAAGGTCGCGTCGTCGACCACGGCATTGGGCCAGACGATGGCCACCAGTTCATGCTTGTCGACGATGTCGCCGGCGCGCTCCAGCAGGGCCAGCAGCAAGTCCATGGCCCTGCTGCCCAGGCGCAGCGCGCGATCGCCCTCGAACAGCAGGCGTTCTAGCGGCAAAAGGCGAAACGGGCCAAAGACATAGGCCGGGACAGGACTGTTTATCATTCTTGCGTGGAGGAGAAGGTGTTAAAGCACGCGGCTTGCAGTGGCCATATTCTACTGAGCATCCGCGCCATGCCGCATGGCGCCGTGTTTCGGCACTGTTACAAGGCCGGCCGGCGCGCCAGCGGACAGCAGCGCGGCCACCTCGGACGCGGGCGCCGGGCGGTGCAGATAAAAACCCTGCACCTGCGGGCAGCCCAGCCGCCTCAGCTGCGCCAGCTGTTCCCCGTTTTCCACGCCCTCGGCCAGCGCCTGCAAGCCCAGGCCATGCGCCAGCGCAATGGTCGAGGCGACGATCACGGCGTCACTGCCTGCGCTGCCATCGAGGTCGCGGATAAAGGAGCGGTCGATCTTGATGGTGTGAATCGGCAGCATCCTGACATGGCTCAAGCCCGAATGGCCGGTGCCGTAATCGTCAAGCGAAATGCTCAGGCCCAGCGCGCGCAGCTGGCGCAATCCCTGCGCCGCCTGCGCCATGTCGTCGATGCAGCAGCTTTCCGTCACTTCCAGCTCCAGCAGGCCGGGAGGAATGGCGTGGCGCTGCAGGCAGCCCAGCACGAAGTCAGGCAAGTGCGGCTGGCACAGCTGGCGCGCCGAGACATTTACCGCGACCGGCACCAAAGGCAGGCCAGCCGCGCGCCACTGCGCCAGCTGGCGGCAAGCCGCATCGATGCCCCAGTTGCCCAGCGCCGCGATGGCCTGCGTCTGCTCGGCCAGGCCGATGAATTCGTTCGGGTAGACCAGGCCATGGCGCGGATGCTCCCAGCGCAGCAGTGCTTCCAGGCCGACCAGGCGCAGTTGCGCCGTATCGAACTTGCCCTGGTAGTGAAAGCGGAACTCGCCATCGACGATGGCGCTGTCCAGGCGCGCCTGCAGCTCCCGGCTGCGCGCCGACGCCACCGGTGTGCCTGCCGGCCCAACCCGCGCCTGGCGCCGCGCCCGCCACAGCACGACGCAGCCGAGCCAAAACCTTGCCAGGCGCGCCACTAGGCCAGCAGGCGCGGCGCGGCCGGCACACTGCGGCGCGGCAAGGTGTGCGCCGGCCCCTGCTGCAGGCGAAACACGCTGACCACCTGCAGCAGCTTCGCCGCCTCGCCTTCCAGCGATTGCGACGCGGCCGCCGCCTCTTCCACCAGGGCCGCATTCTGCTGCGTCACTTCATCCATCTGCAGCACCGCCTGGCTGACCTGGCCGATGCCCGTGCTTTGCTCGGCGCTGGCAGCCGTGATGTCGGCCACCATCTGGCTGACGCGGCCCACGGCCGCCACCACTTCCTGCATCGTGGCGCCAGCCTGCGCCACGAGGGCCGCGCCCGCGTCCACCTGCTGCGTGGAATTGGCGATCAGGGCGCGGATATCGCGCGCCGCCGCCGCGCTGCGCTGCGCCAGGTTGCGCACTTCCGTCGCCACGACGGCAAAGCCGCGCCCCTGCTCGCCCGCGCGCGCCGCTTCCACGGCCGCGTTCAGGGCCAGGATATTCGTCTGGAAGGCCAGCATGTCGATCACGCCGATGATGTCGGCGATCTGCGCCGAAGAAGCGCTGATGGCATCCATGGTATGGATCACCTGCCCCACGGCTTGCCCGCCAGCGCCGGCGATATTCGCCGCCTCGACGGCCAGCACGCTGGCGTGACGGGCATTGTCCGCGTTCTGCTGCACGGTGGAGCTAAGTTCCTCCATGGCCGATGCCGTCTGTTCGAGCGAGCTGGCCTGCTCCTCGGTGCGCGACGACAGGTCGATATTGCCGGCCGCGATCTGCGACGACGCCGTGGCGATGGTGTCGGTGCCGCTGCGCACCTGCTGCACGATGTCGAGCAGGTTGCCGTTCATGATGCACAGCGCGTCGAGCAGCTTGCCCGTTTCATCGCCGCCGTGGCGGCCGAAGGTCGATGTCAGGTCGCCGGCGGCCACGGTCTGCGCCACGGTCAGGGCATGGCGCAGCGGATTGACGATGCTGCGCGTGACCAGCCAGGCCGTGACGAGCGAAAAGAGCACGGCCAGCGCGCTCAGTGCCAGCATCATGTTGCGCGCCGTGGCGTATTCGTGGCCCACCTGGGCGCCCGCCTCCTCCATCAGGTCATGCTGGTGCGCGATGAGGCTTTCCAGCGCCGCCATGTAGCGCAGCTGGTCGCCGCGCACGGTGCCGAGCAGCAAACTGGTCGCTTCGTCGCGCGCCCCTTCTTCCAGCAGGGCCAGTACCTTGTCGCGCCCGCCGTTGAACGTGGCCCGCGCCTGCGTCACGGCCGCCATCTGCTGGCGGCCCTGCGGCGACAGCACCACCTTGTCCAGCTGCGCCAGGCCCTTTTCCGTTTCGCCGCCCGCCCTGGCGATAGTGGCGCGTTCCTGCGCCAGCTGCTGCGGCTCCGTCATCAGCAGCAGGTTGCGCGAGGAGCGCGCGATGATGTTGACATTCTTGATGATGTCGTTGGCCAGCACGGTTTTCGGATATTTGTCATCGATCACGTCGCGCATGCGCAGTTCCAGGCTGGACAGGCGCAGCATGCCCAGCACGGCGGTCGCCAGCAGCAGCAAGGTCAACAACGCAAAGGAGCAGCGCAGGCGCGTGCCGATTTTCATATTTGCCATCTTTATTCGCATCCTTCAGTGTGGTGCATCGGTCATCGCGCCGGGCTCGCATGCAAGGCTGACGGCAATGGCTGCCGCCTGCCACGAATGGCTGGACGCAGCAGGCGGAGGGGTCAGCCGGGATGTGGCCGAGGCGGGAACAAGGGTGGTACGGCAGGCAGTGTGAGTTATCTCACAAGCAATGTCGCGTTAAGTTTTGAAAAGATTTGCTTAGATGGCAAAACAGCTATTCTTATAACGCTGTTTTTTTAGTAAGTAGTAACCGCAGTGCGAACCTGTGCGCGCATGTGGAAACGGCCGCGCAAGGCGGCCGTCCGGAAGCGCATGCTGGCGCCGTCAATCCGTCAGAACACTTCCCACTCGTCGTCGCGCGGCGCGCTCTGGCGCTGGGATGGCACGGCGTGCAAGGCCGGGCGGCCTGCGGTGGGGCGTGATGCGGGACGCGATGCAGGACCCGCTGCCGGACGCTTCGGCGCCGCGCTGGCCAGCGCGGCGCGCGGCGCGGCCGGCCTTGCGTTCGCGTTTGCGCGCGCGGCAGGCGCCTGGGCGCCATCGATCTTGAAGACGCTGACCACGTCGGCCAGCTGGCCCGATTGCTCCTGCAGGGATTCGGCCGCGGCGGCCGCCTCTTCCACCAGGGCCGCGTTCTGCTGCGTCACCTGGTCCATCTGGCCGATGGCCTGGTTGATCTGGTCGATGCCCGAGCTTTGCTCCTGCGTGGCCAGGCTGATTTCCGCCATGATGTCCGTCACGCGCTGCACGCTGGAGACGATTTCGGCCATCGTGCTGCCCGCCTCGGCCACCAGCTTGCTGCCCGCGTCGACCGCCACCACGGAGTCGCCGATCAGGGTCTTGATCTCTTTCGCTGCGCCAGCGGATCTTTGGGCAAGATTACGCACTTCCGTCGCCACGACGGCGAAACCGCGTCCCTGCTCGCCCGCGCGCGCCGCTTCCACGGCCGCATTCAAGGCCAGGATATTCGTCTGGAAGGCGATGCCGTCGATGACGGAAATGATGTCGACGATCTTGCGCGACGAGTCGTTGATGGCGTCCATGGTCTGCACCACCTTGCCTACCACTTCGCCGCCTTTCACAGCCACGCCCGAGGCGCTCAACGCCAGCTGGTTGGCCTGCTGGGCATTGTCGGCGTTCTGCCGCACGGTGGACGTCAGCTCTTCCATCGACGACGCCGTCTCTTCCAGCGAACTGGCTTGCTCTTCCGTGCGCGAGGACAGGTCCAGGTTGCCGCTGGCAATTTCCGACGAGGCCGTGGCGATGGTCTCCGTGCCGCTGCGCACCTGGCCGACAATGCTGACCAGGCTGGAATTCATGTCCTTGAGCGCCTGCAGCAGCTGGCCCGTTTCTTCCGTCGTGTGCACCTCGATGTGGCTGGTCAGGTCGCCCGAGGCCACCGTCTGCGCCACTTTCACGGCCGAGTTGATCGGCTGCGTGATGGCGCGCGTGATGTAGGCGGCGCAACCGATGCCCAGCGCGGAGGCCAGCAAGCCGAGGATGACCATCAGGCTTTCCGAGCGGATGACGGCCGCGCTGCCGTCCTTGACGCTGGCGTCGGCCACGCCGTTATTGAGCTTGATGATGTCGTTGAGCGTGCCTTCGGCCTTGCCGAACAGCGCACGCGAATCCTGGTACTGCTTGTAGAACGCCACGAACAACTCTTTCTGCCGCGGCTCGTCGCGGTTGTCGGCCAGCTGGCGCAAGATGGCGCGCACCTTGTCGTCGTCCGCCTTCCAGGCCGTCCACTCGCCCTGGAAGCGCTGCCACAGCGCGGCTTCCTCGGTAGTCTGCGGCAGCGGTTCGTACAGCTTGCGGCCCGCCTCGATATTGTTCCAGGCCTTGGTGCGCAGCTGCAGCGCTTCCGCGAACTTGTCCTGTGCCTGGTAATTGTTTTCATAGATGGCGGCCGTCAGGGTGGCGGCGGCAACGGCCGTCTGGCCTTCGCTGATCATCATCAAGCCCTGGATCGACGGCAGGCGCACCACGCCGATTTCATTGACGGCGCGCCCCACGGTGGCGATGCCCGTGTAGCCGCTGATGCCCACCACCAGCAAGGCCACCATCATCACGGCGACAAGCGTCGCCAACTTCCATTTGATCAGTAAATTCTTAAACATGGCGAGGTCCTTTATAAAGTCACGAAGACTGCTGGCGAAGTCGGGGCTGGCATGTTCGAGTAAAACAGCTGACACTTGTATAAAGGCGGCGGGGATGGGGCGTACGCTTCGTTACAATTGGCGAGATTTTATAAGTGGAAGCATAGTGGAAAACGGACGCGCTGACAGCTACATACTTGATACAAATCAATATTTCTTTCCTTACTGTGGTGCGCCTTGCACAGTGGCATCGAAAAGCCGTCCCATGCCCTGCTTTGGTGCAAAAAATCCCCGCGTGTCGCTATTGGCTACGCAGTTGATAGTCGTATAAGATGAGCAACAAGCAAACAACAGGCAGACCATGGCTTATCCTATCGAACACAAACTGGTGATCGGGGTCGCTTCCAGCGCCCTGTTCGACCTGGCCGAATCGCACCAGGTCTACCTCGACAACGGCCCCGAGGAATACCGCAAATACCAGGAAACGCATATCGACACGGTCTTGCCGCGCGGCGTAGCCTTTCCCTTCATCCGCCGCTTCCTGAACATCAACAAGCACTATCCGCGCCAGTCGCCCGTGGAAGTGGTGCTGTTTTCGCGCAATTCGCCGGAAACGGGCTTGCGCGTCATGCACAGCATCGCTCACTACGGCCTGGACATTTCGCGCGCCGCCTTCATGACGGGCAAGTCGCCGTATCCCTACCTGCCCGCCTTCAATGCCTCGCTGTTCCTCAGCGCGAATGAAGACGACGTGCGCAGCGCCCTGGCCTGCGACTATCCGGCCGGTCTGGTGCTGCCGTCGCGCACGGAAGACGACGAAAACGACGAGGAACTGCGCGTGGCCTTCGATTTCGACGGCGTGATCGCTGACGACGAAGCGGAAACCGTATTCAAGCGCAATAACGACGTCGATGAATTCCACGCCCATGAAACCCTGAACGTAGGCACGCCGCACCGCCCCGGCCCGCTGGCCGGCCTGTTCCAGAAGCTGGCCACCATGCAGCGCCTGGAAGAAAGGGCCCAACGGCGCGACCCCGGCTATAAAAAGATCCTGCGCATCGCCATCATCACGGCGCGCAACGCGCCCTCGCACGAGCGGGTCGTGACGACCCTGAAAAGCTGGGGCGTGGCGGCCGACGAAACGTTTTTCCTCGGCGGCATGGACAAGTCCCGCGTGCTGGCCGTGTTCAAGCCGCATATCTTCTTCGATGACCAGTTGAGCCACCTCAAATCGGCGGGCGGCACCATCCCGATGGTGCATGTCCCGTTCGGCGTTGCGAATGTCCGCGCAGGATAAAACCTGCTGCCCGTCGTGCTTTGCGGCCTGCGATGCTCACCGTACTAAAGTACGGTTGCGCTTCTTAGCCACAAATCACTGCCCCTCACGACGGTTTTCTCAAGCGCGGAGATATAAGTGATGGTCTATAATCTCGCCTGTCGGCGCCGTCACTGGCGGCGCTGCGCGCACCACAGCTGTCCCATTCAACTGCCTCTGCCACTAGTGTCATCGCCTGCATGTCCTTAGACTTAACAAAAGCCCTCCCCAAGCCCGGCAACCGCTATGCGCTGCCCGCCCTGTATGGTTCATCCGACGCCTATGCCCTGGCGCTGGCCGCGCTGGAATTGAAAGCGCGGGGCCAGATGCTGGCCGTGGTGGTGGCGCAGGCCAGCGATGGCCAGCGCCTGCTCGATGAAATCCCGTGGTTTGGCGGCAAGGACCTGCGCTGCCATTTGCTGCCGGACTGGGAAACCCTGCCCTACGACGCGTTTTCGCCGCACCAGGACCTGGTCTCCGAGCGCCTGGCCACCCTGCATGAAATCCAGACGCGCCAGTGCGACGTGCTGATCGTGCCGGCCACCACGGCCCTCGTGCGCCTGGCGCCGCCGTCCTTTTTGGCCGCCTACACCTTCTTCTTCAAGAAGGGCGAAAAGCTCGACGAAGCGCGCCTGAAGTCGCAGCTGACCCTGGCCGGCTACAGCCATGTGTCGCAAGTGATGTCGCCCGGCGAATACTCGGTGCGCGGCGGCCTGCTCGACCTGTTCCCCATGGGTTCGGCCCTGCCCTACCGGCTCGACCTGTTCGGCGACACCATCGAGACCATCCGCACGTTTGACGCCGACACCCAGCGCTCGCTGTATCCCGTGCACGAAGTGCGGCTGCTGCCTGGGCGCGAATTCCCCATGGATGAAGCGGCGCGCACCACCTTCCGCAACCGCTGGCGCGAACAGTTCGAGGGCGACCCATCGCGCTCGGTCGTCTACAAGGACATCAGCAGCGGCATCGCCTCGGCCGGCATCGAATATTATCTGCCCCTGTTCTTCGAGCAGACGGCCACCCTGTTCGACTACCTGCCGCCCGACGCCTCGCTGGCCCTGGTAGGCGAGATCGACGCGGCCATTGGCCGCTTCTGGACCGATACCCAGTCGCGCTACCGCTTCCTGAAGGCCGACCGCGAGCGGCCGATCCTGCCACCCGAATCGCTGTTCCTGTCGGACGAGCAGTTCTTCGGCCTGGCCAAGCCGTATCCGCGCCTGGCGATCGCCAAATCGAACGATGCGCTGGCCTCCGAACTGTCGGCGCCCGTGCCGAACATCGCCGTCAACCGCCGCGCCGACGATCCGCTGGCCAACCTGCGCAGCTACCTGCTGCAAGCGGGCCGCCGCGTGATGATCTGCGCCGAATCGAACGGCCGCCGCGAAACCCTGCAGCAGTACTTCACCGAATACGATCTGCACCTGACGCCGGTGGAAGGCAGCGACGTCTTCCTGCAATCAAGCGCCAAGCTGATGCTGGGCGTGGCGCCGCTGCACGCGGGCTTCGAGCTGTTTACGCCGGAAGGAAATTTATCCTTCATCACCGAGACGGAGCTGTATGCCGGTTCCGGCCGCCGCGTCGGCACCAAGAAGCAGGAAGGCGTGACGCAGGTCGAGTCGATGGTGCGCGACCTGTCGGAGCTGAAGATCGGCGACCCCGTCGTGCACATCAACCACGGCATCGGGCGCTACATGGGCCTGACCAGCATGGACCTGGGCGAAGGCGAGACGGAATTTTTGCACCTGGAATACGCCAAGGACACCAAGCTGTACGTGCCCGTGTCGCAGCTGCACGTCATCTCGCGCTATTCGGGCGCGTCGCCGGAAGACGCGCCGCTGCATTCGCTCGGCTCGGGACAGTGGGAAAAGGCGAAAAAGCGCGCCGCCGAACAGGTGCGCGACACGGCCGCCGAGCTGCTCAACCTGTATGCGCGCCGCGCGCTGCGCCAGGGCCACTCGTTCGAATTCTCGTCGCACGACTACCAGCGCTTCGCCGACAGCTTCGGCTTCGACGAAACGCCGGACCAGGCCGAGGCCATCCACAACGTCATCAAGGACATGACTTCCGGCAAACCGATGGACCGCCTCGTGTGCGGCGACGTCGGCTTCGGCAAGACGGAAGTGGCGCTGCGCGCCGCCTTCATCGCCGTCATGGGCGGCAAGCAGGTGGCCATCCTGGCGCCCACCACCCTGCTGGCGGAACAGCATGCGCAAACCTTCGCCGACCGCTTTGCCGACTGGCCCGTGCGCATCGCGGAATTGTCGCGCTTCCGCAGCGGCAAGGAGATCACGCAGGCGTTCAAGGGCATGGCCGACGGCACCATCGACATCGTCATCGGCACGCATAAACTGCTGTCCGACGACGTGAAGTTTACGCGTCTGGGCCTGGTCATCATCGACGAAGAACACCGGTTCGGCGTGCGCCAGAAGGAAGCCTTGAAGGCGCTGCGCGCGGAAGTGGACGTGCTGACCCTGACGGCCACGCCGATCCCCCGCACCCTGGGCATGGCGCTGGAAGGCTTGCGCGACTTTTCCATCATCGCCACGGCGCCGCAAAAGCGCCTGGCCATCAAGACTTTTGTCCGCAGCGAGGGCGAAGCCATCATCCGCGAAGCCTGCTTGCGCGAGCTCAAACGGGGCGGCCAGATCTACTTCCTGCACAACGAGGTGGAAACCATCCAGAACCGCCTGGCCATGCTGACGGAATTGCTGCCCGAGGCGCGCATCGCCGTGGCGCACGGCCAGATGCATGAACGCGACCTGGAAAAGGTCATGCGCGACTTCGTCGCCCAGCGTTTCAACATCCTGCTGTGCACGACCATCATTGAAACCGGCATCGACGTGCCGACGGCGAACACCATCATCATGCACCGCGCCGACAAGTTCGGCCTGGCGCAGCTGCACCAGTTGCGCGGCCGGGTGGGACGCTCGCATCACCAGGCCTACGCCTACCTGCTGGTGCACGACGTGCAAGGCCTGACCAAACTGGCGCAGCGCCGCCTGGACGCCATCCAGCAGATGGAAGAACTGGGCAGCGGCTTTTACCTGGCCATGCACGACCTGGAAATCCGCGGCGCCGGCGAGGTGCTGGGCGAGAGCCAGTCGGGCGAGATGACGGAAATCGGCTTCCAGCTGTATTCGGACATGCTCAACGAAGCCGTGCGCTCGCTGAAAGCGGGCAAGGAGCCGGACCTGGCGGCGCCGCTGGCCTCGACCACCGAGATCAACCTGCACGTGCCGGCCCTGCTGCCGGCCGACTTCTGCGGCGACGTGCACGAGCGCCTGTCGATCTACAAGCGCCTGGCCAACTGCGCCACGCAGGACAAGATCGACGATATCCAGGAAGAGCTGATCGACCGCTTCGGCAAGCTGCCCGACGCCGTCAAGGCCCTGGTCGAGACGCACCGCCTGCGCATCGCGGCGAAAACCGTGGGCATCGTCAAGATCGACGTGCATGGCGAGGCGGCCACCCTGCAATTCATGGCCAAGCCGCCCATCGACCCGATGCGCATCATCGACTTGATCCAGAAGAACCGCCATATCAAGCTGCATGGCCAGGACAAGCTGAAAATCACGGCCGCCATGCCGGACCTGGCCGCGCGCGTGACGCAGATCAAGACCACCATCAAGCAATTGACGGTGTAGACCATTTCGACAATCTATGCAGGACTGCCCCATGACCAATACCAAGACCATCACCATGAATCTGATCCTGCAGGGCCTGGACGGCGATAGCGCCCGCCTCGAGCGCATCGCCGCGCTGGCCGCGCCCACGTCCATCACGCGCCTCGGCCCGAACGCCGTGCGCTGCGAGCAGATCGCCTATTCGCCGGCGCTGCGCCCCACCATCGAAGTGGCGGCCCAGGCGGCGCAGCTGGACGCCACCTACATGATGGGCCAGCGCGAACTGAGTGAATTCAAGCTGGTGGCGATGGACATGGATTCGACCCTGATCACCATCGAGTGCATCGATGAAATCGCCGACATGCAGGGATTGAAACCGCAAGTGGCGGCCATCACGGAAGCGGCCATGCGCGGCGAACTCGATTTTAGCGCCAGCCTGAAGCAGCGCGTGGCCCTGCTCGAAGGCCTCGACGCATCGGCCCTGCAGCGCGTCTACGACGAGCGCCTGAAACTGTCGCCGGGCGCGCAAGCCATGCTGGCGGCCGTGCAGAAGGCCGGCCTGAAAACCCTGCTGGTGTCGGGCGGCTTCACCTTCTTCACCGAACGCCTGAAAGAGCGCCTCGGCCTCGACTACACGCACGCGAACGAACTGGAAATCGTCGACGGCAAGCTGACGGGCAAAGTCCTCGGCGGGATCGTCGACGCCGAGGAAAAGCAGCGCACGGTGGAGCGCGTGTGCAAGGAGATGGGCATTTCGCCGTCTGAAGCCATCGTCATGGGCGACGGCGCCAACGACTTGAAAATGATGGGCATCGCCGGCCTGTCCGTGGCCTTCCGCGCCAAGCCCGTGGTGCGCTCGCAGGCCGACGTGGCGCTGAACTTCGTGGGACTCGATGGCTTGCTCAACGTATTGACCTGAGTTGGCGCCATCTGGCGGACGGTGCGCGCACGATGGCATAAGTTTGCTATATTGCAAACTTATGCGCATCCCGCCAACCCATCGTGAAAGTACACCGCATGCCGCCACCGCTGCCAGAAGAGATACAACGCCACCTGGATGTGTTTGTCGCCGCCGCGCACAGCGCGTTTGGCGACGACCTTGCCGCCGCCGTGCTGTTTGGCTCGGCCGCCGATGGCCAGGTGCGCGCCACCTCCGACGTCAACCTGCTGTTGCTGCTCAAGCGTTTTACGCCGCAGGCGGCCGATACATTGCGCGGGCCCTTGCGCCTGGCGCACGCCGCCATCGATTTGCAGGTGATGTTCCTGCTCGAGGGCGAATTGACGCAGGCCGCCGACGCCTTCGCCGTCAAGTTCGCCGACATCATCGCGCGCCACAAGGTGCTGCACGGCCTTGACCCTTTCGCCAGCCTGCACACCAGCCGCGACGCCGTGCTGCGCCGGCTGCGGCAAGTGCTGCTCAACCAGCAGGTGCGCATGCGCGAACGGTATATGCTATTGAGCCTGAATGAGGAACAGCTGGCCGGCGCCATCGCCGACGCAGCCGGTCCGCTGCGCGCGGCGGCGGCCTCGCTGGCGCAGCTGGAGGGCAAGTCCGCGCTGTCCGGCAAGCAGGCGCTCGAAGCGTTTGTCTACCAGCTGGGCGACCCTGCCCTGCACTCCGCCTTGCAAGCCATGTCGGCGGCGCGCGAAACGGCGCGCCTGGCGCCGGGGCAAGCCCTGCCCGCCTTTACGGGCTTGATGACGATTACCGGACACTTGCGCGAACACGCGGAGCACATGCGGTGAACGGCTTCAATCCCTTTGACTGGAGCGGGCCATGGTTCCTGCTGGCCTACCTGATCTTCGGCGTGCTCGTGTACTACCTCGCGCGCGAGCTGCTGATACGCCAGGAGCTGCGCAATCCGCATGCCAAGCTGTCGCTGGCCGATGATCCCTACCGCATCGCCTTCTTGCGCGGCGGCGCCCTCGAAGCCGTGAAAATTGCCGCCATCGTGCTGGTCGACCGCGGCTTGCTGCGCGCCGATGGCCCGCTGCTGGAAACGGCCAGCGCCGACAGCCTGCGCTTCGCCAATCACGACATCGAACGCGACGTGCTGCGGCTGTATCTGGGCCGCCAGGCCCACAGCAGGGAACTGGCCGAGCAGGCAGACATGCTGCCATCGTGCCGCGCCTACCTGGACTCCTTGAAATGGCAGGAATTGCTGGTCGGCCCGCGGCTGCTGCGCCGGCGCCAACGCATCACCGGGGCCGCGCGCTACCTGCTGCTGACGGTGGCCGCCGTCAAGGCCGTCATCGCCATCAGCCGCCAGCACTACAACCTGCTGTTCCTGGCCCTGCTGCTGGTGATATTCCTGCTCATGCTGCGCGGCTTGCGCACCCAGGCGACCAGCTGGAGCGCACAGCGGCTGCTGACCGACTTGCGCATGCTGTTTGGCCGCCTGAACATGCGCTCGTCGCGCCTGAACCCAGGCAGCAGCAGCGCCGACATGGCACTGCTGGCCGCCATCTTCGGCCTCGGCGCCCTGCCCGTGTCCGTGTACGCCTATGTCGCCGAGCTGTACCCGGTACCCCGGAAAAACACGGGCGGAGACTCCTCGTCCAGCAGCTCGGGCGACTCGTCATCGGGCGGTGGCGACGGCGGCGGCGATGGTGGCGGCTCTTCCGGCGGCTGTGGCGGTTGCGGCGGTGGTGGCGGCTGTGGCAGCTGACAAGAGTCCGGCACGCGACCGCGTCGGCCTGGGCTGGCGCGGCGAACTCGCTTCCGGCATCCTGTCCAACCTGGCGCACATCGACGTGCTGGAAGTGATCGCCGACGACTATTACCGCGCCGCGCGCGCCGGCATCGACGCCTTGCGCAGCATGGCGCGCCAGGTGCCGGTCAGCCTGCACGGCGTGGGCATGGGCCTGGCGTCGACGATACCGGCCGACCCGCGCCGCCTGCATGCGATGGCGCGCCTGATGCGCGAGGTGCAAGCCGAGTCGTGGTCAGAGCACCTGAGTTTTGTGCGCGCCGGCGGCGTGGAAATCGGCCACCTGGCGGCGCCGCCGCGCACGCCGCACAGCGCCGCCGGCGCCATCGCCAATATCGCGCTGGCCACGCGCATCGTCGGCAGCGCGCCGCTGATGGAAAACATCGCCCCCCTGGTGCAGCCGCCCGCCAGCACGCTGGACGAAGCCGCATGGCTGGCGCAGATCATCCACGGCGCGCAAGTGCCGCTGCTGCTCGACCTGCACAACCTGTATGCGAATGCCGTCAATTTTGGCGAGGCACCGGAGGAACTGCTGCTGCGCTTGCCGCTGGACAGGGTTGGCGCCGTGCACCTGAGCGGCGGCCACTGGATCGACGCGCCGGGCGGCGGCCAGCGCCTGCTGGACGACCATCTGCACGACGTGCCGCCCGCCGTCTTCGCCCTGTTGACCGTGCTGGCGCGCCAGGCGCCCCAGCCCCTGACGGTGATCGTCGAACGCGACGGCAATTACCCATCGTTCGAGCATGTGCTGGACCAGCTGGAGCTGGCGCGCGCGGCCTTGCGCGCGGGGCGAAACGCATGAGTTCCCCCGCACTGGAAACCTATTTGGCAAGGCTGTACACGGACGACGCCCTGCGTGCAGCCTTCCTGCGCGAGCCCCGTGCGCAAGCCTTGCTACAGGGCTTGTCGCCACAGGAAGTCGATGCCATGGCATCGATGGACCACATCGGCCTGCAGATGGCGGCGGCCAGCTATCGCGCCAAACGGGCCGGACGCGCCGAACAGGGCGGCCAGCCCAGGCCGGCGCAGCGCTGGTGGCGCCGGCTGCTGGCTGCCTGGACCTGACGGCCTACAAGTGCCACAGCCGCAGCGGCAGCAGCCCCCACCAGGCCAGCACCAGCAGCAGCTGCAAGGCCGCCAGCAAGGCCACCCAATCCCATTTCGCCCACGAGCCCGCCTCGGCCGCCGTGCCGCGGCTGCGCCAGCAGCGCGCCAGGCCGAACGCCGTCGCCAGCGGCAGCGCGCCTGTCGCCAGTGCCAGCAGCACGCTGGCGATGGTGACGTCGCCCAGGCGCAGGTAGGACTGGAAATAGAAAAACGGCAGCGGCAAGAGCAGCGCCAGCAGCGACAGCAAGGGCGCGAACAGATGGTCGCCCCGTCCCAGGCTGCGCCGCGCAGCGCGCCACACGCCCACCACCAGCACATACAGCAAGCCGGCAGCACCCAGGGCCAGGCTGCCCCACAGCACCAGCATGCGCAGCATCGATGCGCGCTCATAGCTGCGCAAGCCGTCGCTGAGCACATGCTTGCCATCCTCTTGCATCAGCACGTGCGACGGCGTGCTGCGGTCGCTGGCGCGGAACAGCAAGCCGCCCACCGGTTCCAGTTCCTTCGGCTCGCCCTGGAACGGGATCAGGAACAGCGACTCGCCATCCCATTTCAGGCGCGTAAAGCCAAAGACGGCATCGACCCAGGCCATGCTGGCCATGGGGCTGGGCGACGGCACATACACGCCCTGCCAGTTTTCCACCGTGGGCGCGGGCGTGCCGCGCGGGGCCGGCGCGCGCAGCGGCAACTCCAGGTCGCGCAGCAGCAGGCGGTTGAAGCGTTCATAGTCGGCCTGCTCCGCATCCGTATTGAAGGCCACGAAGAAGGCGCTGTCCTGCTCCGGATAGATGCACAGCATGGCGCGGAAACCCACGGCCGTGCCAGGATGGCAGGCGCCCACCACATTGTGGCGGTCGCGCACGGCAAGCGCCAGGCCGTGGCCCGTTGCCAGGCCCGCCTGCGCCGCATCCGTACCGGCCGGTTCGGACAAGGCGCCCATCAGCGCCATGTCGATGAATTGCTTGTCCTGCAGCTTGCCGTCGCCCATGAGGAATTGCGCCAGCTTGCCCATGTCGGCCGCCGTGGTGGTAAATTGCGCGGCCGGACGCAGGTATTGGGGCACGGCCGGCTGCGCCACGCCATGCTCGAAGTGGCCCATGGCCAGGCGCGGGTCGGCATGCGCTCCCGCCTGCGTGCTCATTTGCGTGACGAAGGCAAACGTGCTGTCCACCATGCCCAGCGGCTGCAGCAGCTGCGCATCGAGGTAACGCTCGTACGGCTGGCCCGTGACTTTCTCGATCACCATGCCCAGCAAGCCATAGCCCATGTTCGAATACGCATAACGGCTGCCGGGCCGCGCGCGCACGCGCAGCAGATTGCGGCCGCCGTCAAACGCCTCGGCCAGCGGCATGTCCGGCGCCGGGTTCAGGCTGAACGCCTGCCAGAAGCGCACGTTATCGAGGCCGGACGTGTGCGCCAGCAGGTGGCGGATGCGCACAGGATCGCTGGCTTGCCACGGGTTTTTCAGCGCCAGTTCCGGCAGCACCTGCTGCAAGGGCGTGTCGAGCGTGAGCCGGTCTTCGCTGACCAGGCGCAAGATGCCCAGCGCCAGCGCCACCTTGCCCACGGAGCCCACCTGCATGCGCGTGTCCGCCTGCATGGGTATTTGCTTGGCAGCATCGCGCAAGCCGGACGCGCCAACTTTGACTGTTCCGTCGGGCAAAACTTCACTCCAGACAGCGCCCCCCAGGCCCTCTTCCTTCAAGCCGGCGGCAAACTCCGCTTCCAGGGGGGCGGCGGCGTGGGCCACGCTGGCGCACAGCAGCAAGGCCGGCAAGGCCTGGCGCAGCCATGACCTGGCGCGCGCGGCCAGGGTGGGATAGCGATCTCGTTTCAACAATGTATTCTGCCTTTTTGCATGGACTGCGCTCCCGTGCCGCTTTGCTTGTTACAATTAAAAATTGAGCAACGACGGGAGCTTTCATGTCACAAGATATTATTTTGGATACCCAACTCCAGCAGACCAAGAACCTGGCCTGGTGGTTGTACCTGATACATGGCGCCAGCTTTGTGTTTTCGCTGGGCGCGTTTTCCTTCATTCCGCTCATCATCAATTATGTGAAGCGGGACGAGGCGGCCGGGACCTTCGTGCACAGCCATCACAGCTGGATGATCCGTTCCTTCTGGTGGTATGCGGCCTGGATCGTCGTCGGCGCCATCCTGTGGATCACGCTGATCGGCATTCCGCTGGCACTCATCGTGTGGGGCGTGGCCTGGCTGTGGAAAGCCTACCGCTTGCTGCGCGGCTTCCTCGACCTGAACAACAACAAGCCCGTGCCCATGTAAAAGGTGCTTCGCGGCAAGCCAACGGCTTGCCGCTGCCTACATCGCCGCGAACGCCCGTTCGATATCGGCGATCAGATCCTGCGGATCTTCCAGTCCCACGTTCAGGCGCACCAGCTGGCCCGGCAACTTCCAACCCTTGCGCATGGCCGCGATGCGGTACGGCATCACCAGACTGTTTGCGCCACCCCAGCTGTAGCCAATCTTGAACAACTGCAAGGCATCGACGAAGCGGTCCGTCTGCGCCTCCGTGTAGCGGGCATCGAACAGCACGGAAAACAGGCCGCCCGCGCCCGTGAAGTCGCGCCGCCAGATGGCGTGGCCGGGGCAATCCTCGAAAGCCGGATGCAGCACCGTGGCAATTTCGCTACGTCCCTTGAGCCAGGCGGCCACCGTGCGCGCGCCCGCATCGTGGGCGTCGAAGCGCAGTTTCATGGTGGGCAAGCCGCGCAGCAGCAGGTAGGCGTCGTCCGCCCCCACGCCCATGCCCAGACGCATGTGCGCCTGCGCCAGGCGGTCGTGCAGCGCCCGCTCGCGCGTGATGAGCGCGCCCATCAGCACATCGGAGCCGCCCGACTGGTATTTCGTCAGCGCCTGCATGATGATGTCCACGCCCAGCTCAAAGCCGCGCAGGGCCAGGCCGGCCGACCAGGTGTTGTCCAACGCTACCAGCACGCCGCGCGCGTGGGCGGCCGCGCAGATGGCGGGCAAGTCCGGCACTTCCATCGTCACGGAACCGGGCGCTTCCGTCCAGATGAGCTTGGTATTCTCCTGGATCAAGCCGGCGATGCCGGCGCCGATGAGCGGATCGTAATAGCGGGCCGTGATGCCGAAGTCCTGCGACAGCCAGCGTCCCAGTTCGCGGTTCGGGTTGTAGATATTTTCCGGCAACAAGACGTCGTCGCCCGTTTTCAGCAGGGCAAAGTCCGCCATGGCGATGGCCGCCAGGCCCGACGGCGCCAGCAGGCAATATTTGCCCCCTTCGATCTCGGCCAGCCGCGCTTCCAGCGTGAAGGTGGTGGGTGTGCCGTGCAAGCCGTAGGTATAGGCATTCTTCTCTTTCCAGTCGCCCGAGCGCATGGCCGCCACATCCTTGAACAGCACGGTCGATGCGTGATGGATGGCGTTGGGAAACGCGGCAAAGCCTTGCGGCGCCTGGTAATCGCTGTGGATCAGCGCGGTTTGCGGAGATTTGGGTGTGGTCATGGTGTCGGCAAATAAAAAAAGGCGGATCAGCAATTGCCGTTCCGCCTTGATTGTAAGGGCTTTGCTCAGAAACCGCCGTACAACTGGCGTCAGGCGCATGGTGAATGAAAGAATAAATCCGATAGTGGCTTAATATTCATCATGTATTATTTGCATGCTTTATTTTTAATATTTTGAATTTATACACTTCAATCTGAAGGGATATCCCATGTTGAGAAATGCAGTACTGGCTTGCGCCCTGGCCGCGGCCACGACGACGGCGCTGGCCGCTCCGGCCACGCCTTACCTGGTCAATTTTTCCTATACCGGTTTTTATGATGACTTGAACGGCGGCGCATGGAACCCCGACTTGCGACTGGAAGGAAGCTTTAATGTCAACAATGCCAATGGCGACAATATCATCACGAAAAACGAAGCCTACAACCTGGTGTTCAATGGACAGAACTACTACCACGACTGCAACAATGGCAATATCTACATGCGCTGCGGCGTCAATGTACTGGAGTATTCGGCTGAAGGCGGCTTGAAGATTTCAGCGTATTTCGCCGGCAGCTATCCCGATACCATCGATTTTGGCACCTTGAAGACGGGCGACTCTTTCGCCTACACCTATTACCATCCTTTCGATCCCGGTTCGAACAGCATCCGCGTACGCTGGTCGCCCGACACCAGGCTGACGATGAGTCCCGTGCTGCTCCCCGTATCCGAACCTGAAACCTATGCCATGCTGATGCTGGGCCTGGCCGGTATCAGCTGGATGCGGCGCCGGCGCCGCGCCATTTAAAACACGAAAAAAAGAGGGACCGCCAACTGGCGATCCCTCTTTGCAGAACAACATCAACGCGATCGGTCAACCAAGACAGCGTTACTCTGCAGCACCCCACAGGTCATGCGCATCTGCGGACGTAATTGTGACATCGACGAACTGGCCGACCGCTAGCTTGCGGTGCGGCTCGAATGGCGGCTTCACATACACGACGCCATCGATTTCCGGCGCGTCGGCGGACGAGCGGCCCACGCCGCCGGAGCGGGTGACTTCATCGATCAGCACGCGCACGGTCTTGCCGACCTTGGCTTGCAGGCGTTTTTTCGAGATTTCTTCCTGCAGCAGCATCACGCGGCCGCGGCGCTCTTCGCGCAGCTCTTCCGGCACGGGGTTGGCGATGGCGTTGGCGGTCGCGCCTTCGACAGGCGAATAGGCGAAGCAGCCGAGGCGGTCGATCTGCGCTTCCTTGAGGAAGTCCAGCAAGTACTCGAATTCCGCTTCCGTTTCGCCTGGGAAACCGGCGATGAAGGTCGAGCGGATCGTCAGGTCCGGGTTGATCGCGCGCCAGGCCTGGATGCGGTCGAGGTTTTTCTCGCCGCTGGCCGGACGCTTCATGCGTTTCAACACGTCAGGATGCGCATGCTGCATCGGAATGTCGAGGTAAGGCAGGATGTGGCCGCCGCTCATCATCGGGATGATCTGGTCCACGTGCGGGTATGGATACACATAGTGCAGGCGCACCCAGGCGCCGTAAGACTTGGCCAGTTCGCCCAGCGCTTCCGTCAGCTGCGTCATGTGGGTTTTCACGGGACGGCCGTTCCAGAAGCCGGAACGGAATTTCACGTCCACGCCATACGCGGAGGTGTCTTGCGAAATGACCAGCAATTCCTTGACGCCGGCCTTGAACAAGTTTTCCGCTTCGATCATCAGTTCGCCGATCGGACGCGAGACGAGGTCGCCGCGCATCGATGGGATGATGCAGAAACTGCAGCGGTGATTGCAGCCTTCGGAAATTTTCAGGTAGGCATAGTGCTTCGGCGTCAGCTTGACGCCTTGCGGCGGCACCAGGTCGAGGAATGGCGCGTGCGGTTTCGGCAGGTGAAAGTGGACGGAATCCATCACTTCGGCCAGCGCGTGCGGGCCCGTGACGGACAGCACTTTCGGGTGCACCTTCATAATGATGTCGTCGCCGGCAGCATCTTTCTTGGCACCCAGGCAACCGGTCACGATCACTTTGCCGTTTTCAGCCAGCGCTTCGCCGATGGCGTCGAGCGACTCTTGCACGGCAGCATCGATAAAACCGCAGGTATTGACGATCACCAGATCGGCGCCAGCGTAGGATTTCGCCGTTTCGTAGCCTTCGGCGCGCAGTTGGGTCAGGATTTGTTCGGAGTCGACCAGCGCTTTCGGGCAGCCGAGCGAGACAAAGCCCACTTTCGGCGCCGCACCTGGCATGGCCAGCATGGCCTCGGGCTGGGCGGAAGGAACGGGAATACGGTGAATTTCAGACATAGTTGGCAGCTAGAAAATGGTGAGGCGAATCGGCTATTGTACCCCGAGCCGCCCCTTGCTGTCAGCGCGGACTCCTTTTGCTGGCGCATCTGCAACGCTTCCACCGCAACTATGTTCCGGTCACTGCCATCAGGTCAGTGCTTGAAGCAGGTTCCGCCACGCATCACCGGTATCAAGAAATTAAAAAATAATGCCACAAAGAAACTAATGACTGGCATATAATTGTTTTTTAAAAAACTAAATGAGTCCCATGTCTTTTTCCATTTCCAATCTGAAAGCGCGGCGCCTGGCTGTCGCGGCTTGCGGTTTGAGCGCATTGCTGCTGAACGGCTGCGCCGTCAACACCTCGGTGGTTGATCCACTGAAAATGCAAGCACAATCGGGAGAAACCCCGGTGGCGGTCAGCATCACATCGAATACCAAAGATATTTACGGTTTCAATATGATCAAGTTACGCCGTGTCGTGGCGGGGGAGCAGCGCAGTGATTTCAAGCTGGTTTCCGAAAACCTGGTGATGAAAAAGGTCGAGAGCGCGATGGCAGGCGATACGTCCCTGTTCCTTGGCGCCCTGCCGCCTGGCGAGTATGAGTTTGTCGAATTGATCGATACCCGTGCCAACAAGCTCTTGCATGTGTACTCGACCATCGTGGGAAGCTTCAAGATCGAAGCGGGCAAATCGACGGATCTGGGCCGGCTGATTGTGACACGCGGCAATTACGGCGTGCAATACGGCCGTAGCGCCCAGGTGGCATCGAATGCGGAATTGATCCGGCGCTTTGCCCCTGACTACAACGCCATGTTCGGCGCTGCTGCGGCTCCTGGCTGGAGCACGCCACGCCACGCCCAGGACGATGTCGAGCAATTTGCCCGCGCCCACCCGGCTGGGGCCGAGTGCACCACCGAAATGCCCGATGGCCGGGTGGCTGCCGCCAGCCGCATGGGTGCCGTCCTGATGCGCTCGACGCAAGGGCTATGGAGCATCCTCAATGCGCCATCGGTTGAGTCTCTGTCCTGCGTGTTTCCTGTCGACCTGCCCAATGCCGAATTGATTGCGGTAGGCGAATCCGGTTCCCTGCTCCGCAAGGCGCGTGACAGTGAGCAGCTGTCACCTGTCGATACAGGCAACCTACCGCCCGGCAATCTGCTGCGCATCGGGGGCACCCCCAGGGATGGCTGGTACCTGATGCATCGCAAGGGAGACGAGTTGAACATTTTCCATGCGAACCAGCTGGACGCTGGCGACTGGCGATCCGTGTACCACGCCACCTTGCCCGGATCCTGGCTGCATGGCCCGGGCTTGCTCTGGACGTGGCAAGACGCGGGCCGCATCGGCTATGCGCTGGAAAGCGGCTTGATCGGCGAACTCGATTACAGCACGGGCAAGTTGACCGAACGCTTTAGTCCGCACAAGAAAAACCTGACGCAATTTACCCATCAACCGAATGGGACGGAAAGCGTTCTGGTAGCGGCTGGCTTGGCAGGAAGATTTCCCGACGCCTATATTTCACGGGATCGCGGCCAGAACTGGAAGACGATCGTTTCGCCGTTCAAAGTCCTGATGTCGCCCGTGGCGCCGCTCAATGACGGCAGATTGCTGATGGAAGCGGGCATGTATAACGAGGGCGCACTGCTGGTCAGCAGCGACGATGGTCAAACCTGGGGGCCGTATGCACCATATACATTGCGTCAGACGCCAATGATTTTCCCTTCCGGCCTTGCGCTCAATATCCAGGAAGATTTCAAGGGTCGCGTCAGCATTTACAGTTCCATGGACAATGGCAAAACATGGAAGCTCGAGCATTCAAACCAGGACCTGCTCTCCACGCTGCAACAACTGAAGCAATAGCATGCAGCATCGGCAGCCGCCGGCATGACATCCGCAAAGCACAACGGCACAGGAACTCCTGTGCCGTTGTGCGACGTAAAAACCGGATCAACTTATTTTTTGTCCGTCGGCGGCACTGGCGGCACAAACGGGAACGTGCCGAACAGATTCTTGCTCTGGCTCTGCATCTGTTCCTGCATCTGCACGAACAGGCTCTTGCTCTGGTCGATGTAGTTGTTCATCATGCCTTGCATCATCGGGCCCTGGACATTCATGAACTGGGTCCACATTTCCGGGCTGAATGGCTTGCCTTCGAAACTGCCGGCCGACGTGCCCGTGAATTTGTGCTGGATATCGGTGAACGCTTGCACGTTCTTTTCCAGGTAGGATCCCATCATGCCCTGCATGGCGTGGCCATAGTAGCGGATGATCTGCGACAGCACGCTGCTCGAGAACATGGGCGCGCCGTTCGCTTCCTCTTCCAAAATGATTTGCAACAAGATGCTGCGCGTCAAATCTTCATTGGACTTGGCATCGACGACGGTAAACACCTCATTGTCCAACACCAGCTGCTTGACGTCCGTCAAGGTGATGTAGGAACTGGTTTGCGTGTCATACAGACGGCGGTTGGGATATTTTTTAATCAGGCGGTCTATACTTTTTTTTGCACTACTCATCACAAGTTCCACTTATTGCGCCGCAGCGCATACTGAGTTAATCCGAAAAAAAAGCGAACGTGGGTCCGCTTTCGCACCTGCCTACGTTTTCCATTATAGAGTGGAAAACGGCTCCATTGCACATCAGGGTAGTAGATTCCCGCATTTATTGCAACGCAACTAAAAGTAGATTCTTGACAAGACCGGAGATTACGCCGGTCTTGCCAGGCCAGAAGCTTTTGTAAACTAGTCCGCCCTGACTTTAACATACCGCCCCGGCGCCGGCTCGATTGCCGCGTGGCGTTTGTTGCCCGGCTTGCCAGGCGCCTTCACCTGCGTGCCGCCGTGTTCGGCCAGGAAGGCCGCCCATTCAGGCCACCAGCTGCCCACGTGCTCTGTCGCGCCTTCCATCCACTGCTCGGCAGTCAAGGGCTTGGCTTTCGCCGTGCGGACGCCTTTGCCTGCGTCATTGCTCCAGTAGCTGCGTTTTTTCTTCGAGGCAGGATTGATCACGCCGGCGATGTGGCCCGAAGCGCCGAGGATGAAGCGGTTGGCTTTCGGTTTTTTCGGGTTCAGCACAGCCGTGCTGGCATACGCCGCGCCCCAGGGCACGATATGGTCTTCGCGCGAACCGTAGATGAAAGCGGGCGCGTCGATACTGCTCAAGTCGACCTTTTCCCCCGCCACCGTCAGCTTGCCCGGCACTTTCAGGCTGTTTTCCAGGTAAGTGTTGCGCAGATACCAGCAGAACATGGGGCCAGGCAAGCCGGTGCCATCGCCATTCCAGTACAGCAAGTCAAACGCGGGCGGCTCCTTGCCCTTCAGGTAATTCGACTGCACGTAGTTCCACACGAGGTCGTTCGGCCGCAAACTCGAGAAGGTACTGCCCAGGTCGCGGCCCGACATCAGGCCGCCCTTGGCCAGGGTTTGCTCGCGCAGCGCCACTTGCGGCTCATCGATAAAGACGTCGAGCGCGCCCGTGTCGCAGAAATCGAGGAAGGTGGTCAACAGGGTCAGGCTGGCGGCCGGATTCTCGCCCCGCGCCTTGAGCACGGCCAGCGCCGTCGAGACGATGGTGCCGCCGACGCAAAAGCCAAACATGTTGAGCTTTTCTTGGCCGGAAATATCCTGCGTGACCCGGATCGCTTCGATCACGCCTTGCTCGACGTAATCGTCCCACGTCAGGTGCTGCATGCTCATGTCCGGATTGCGCCAGGACATCAGGAACACGGTATTGCCCTGCTCCACCGCATAGCGCACGAGCGAGTTTTCCGGCTGCAAGTCAAGGATATAGAATTTATTGATGCATGGCGGCACCATCAGCAACGGCCGCTGGTGTACCGTGGGGGTGCTTGGCGTGTACTGGATCAGCTGGAACAAGGCATTTTCAAACACCACCGTGCCCGGCGTGGTGGCCACGTTGCGGCCCACTTCAAAGGCCGATTCGTCGGACTGCGAAATGCGGCCCTTGCCCATATCGGCCAGCATATTGCTCAAGCCCTTGGCCAGGCTTTCGCCCTTGGTCTCGATCAGGGTTTGCTGGGCGTCGGGATTGGTGGCAAGAAAGTTGGCGGGCGACATGGCGTCGACGATTTGCTGCACGGCAAACGCAATCTTTTGCTTCTGGTGCGGCGTCGCTTCCACGGCATCGGCCATGGCGCTGAGAAACTCCGCGTTCAGCAAATAGGCTGCCGCATTGAAGGCCGACAGGGGACTGGCGTGCCAGGCGGGCGCGGAGAAACGGCGGTCTTTCAATTCCGGCGCCTTGCCGGCCATAAAGTCAGCCCACAAGCCCGTCAGCTTGGCCACGTAGGCATTTTTCAGTTGCTCGATCGCTTCCGGCTTGATGCTGGCGCCCGCATCCTGCAAAATGCCGGCAATCGGATTGCCCTGGGGCTGCGGTACCATGTTGAACCACGTCTTCCACTGTTCAGGATTGCTGATCTGCGCCATCCATTCCTTGGTCATCATTTGAGGATCGGGCATGTTCATAGCTATATAAATCCATTCAAGAATTGATAAATAATTACTTCCGGGCCACCTGCATGCAAACTCTTACTAATTGGCAATACCAATGATGCTCATGACCGCTGTTGCCTGGATCTATGTCGTCGGCCTCATGGCGCTGACGGAACCGTCCATCGTCGCCGGGGTGATGACCTTCGTGCTGTACTGCGTCATCCCGCTGTCCATCCTATTCTATCTGACGGGCTCAAGGAGACGCAAACGCAAGGCGGCGCGCATCGCGGAACTGCATGCCCGCGCACTGGCCTCAGCAGACGATAAAACAAAAACGGCAGACACATAAGTGTCTGCCGTGCAGATTATTTGCGCCAGATCAAGCTGGCCTGTCGTCCCGTGACGCCATCGCGCCGGTACGAGTAAAACTGCGCCGCATCGCTGACGGTGCAATATTCCCCGCCCGCCACTTGCGCCACGCCATCGCGCAGCAGCATGGTGCGCGCCAGCGCATAGATGTCGGCCAGGTACTTGTCCGGCTTGCCAGCGATGGCGACGAAGGCGGAGCTCAATACTTGCCGCTCGACATCATCTCGCGCGCCGTCGCGGAACGCTTGCAACACGTCGTGTCCCACTTCGAATTGCTGCGGACCAATCGCCGGCCCCAGCCAGGCAAGGATATCCGTCGCGCCCTGCGCGCGCATGCTGTCCACCGTGCGCTGCAAGACGCCGTTGGCCAAGCCGCGCCAGCCCGCATGGGCCGCGCCGACCACCATACCATCCGTCGAGCAAAACAGCACCGGCAGGCAATCAGCCGTCATCACGACGCACACGGCGCCAAGCTGCGCTGCTACGCTGGCGTCGGCATCGGGCACGCAACCGTCCAGCTTCCCGGCATCGGCCACGGCCACGCCATGCACCTGCGACAGCCAGGCCGGCTGCGCTGGCAAGACGGTCGCCAGCCGCGCGCGGTTGGCCAGCACGTGCGCAGGATCATCGCCCACGTGCGTGCCCAGGTTCAAGCCGCCACCGCCCTGCCCGTCACCATACGGACCCTGGCTGACGCCGCCCGCGCGCACGGTCGCCAGCGCGCCCACGTTCGCGGGCAAGCCTGGCCAATGGGGAGTGATATAAGGCAAGGCAGCCGTCATCAGACCTGTTCCGGCTCGGGAATGCCGGCGGTGGCGATCAGCTGAGCGAAATCATCGGCCAGCGGCACGATCCACTCGCACGCTTCCAGGGTGCCCGGATGCACGAGGCCCAGGCGACGCGCCTGCAGTGCCTGGCGCGAGAAGACGGACACCAGGTGCTGCTTGCCGTACACGTAGTCACCGACCAGCGCAAAGCCCAGGTGCTGCATGTGCACGCGGATCTGGTGCGTGCGGCCTGTTTCCAGGCGGCATTGCATCAGGCTCACAGGACGGCGATCGAGTTCGCCGCTGCCGATCAATTCATAGTGCGTGATGGCAGGCTTGGCGGTGAAATTCTCCGAGACAGCCATCTTGACGCGGTCGCGCGGGTGGCGCGCGATGGACGCATCGATGGTGCCCGCCATTTTCGGCGTGCCCCACACGAGCGCGAAATACTCGCGCTTGACGGTGCGCGCCTGCAACTGGCGCACCAGGTCCGTTTGCGAGGCCAGCGTCTTGCCGACGACCATCAGGCCGCTCGTATCCTTGTCCAGGCGGTGCACGATGCCGGCGCGCGGCACGCCTGCCAGCTGCGGACAGTGGTGCAGCAAGCCGTTGAGCAAGGTGCCCGACCAGTTGCCAGGGCCCGGATGGACGACCAGTCCGGCCGGTTTGTTGATGACGATGATATGCTCATCTTCGTGCACGATGTTCAATTCCATCGCTTCCGGCTTAAAAGCCTCGTCTTCCGGCGCGCTTTGCGGCAGAATGACGATCTTCTCGTCGCCATAGGCGGTCATGTTGCGTTTGGCAACTTTTCCATCGACGGTCACGAAACCGGCTTCCAGCCACAATTGCAAGCGGCTGCGCGAGTATTGCGGCACCAGCTGGGCGATGACTTTATCGAGGCGGTGGCCGCAGGCGTCCGGCGTCAGTTCCAATGTAATCGGGGCCATTTCCTCGAAGACGTCGTCGGCGGCAAAATCGCCGTCAAACGCCTCTTCGGCAGCATGGTCAGAAAGGGAGTCAAACGCGGGGTCAGCCAAATTAGGCTTCGGAGTTAATATCACAGCATTCCCATCGGCTATAATCAGCCTATTGTAAAATCTTGGTTAAAACCTTCTTGCAAAACGTCATGCAAAAAAAATTATCGTTGGTAGTCGCTTCAGTCGTTCTGCTCGGCATGTCCGCTTGCAGCTTGTTGCCTGAAAAAGTGGATGAGACCAAAAACTGGTCCGTTACGAAATTATACTCGGAGGCGCGTGAAGAAATGGCCGGGCAGCACTATGAAGCTGCAATCGGCCTGTTCCAGAAGCTGGAGGCTAACTATCCTTTCGGCAACTATGCTCTGCAAGCGCAGATGGAGATCGCTTACGCGTATTATAAGTCGGGAGACCAGGCGCAGGCACTGGCTGCCGTCGAACGCTTCATCAAGTTGCATCCGAACCACGCCAATGTAGACTATATGTACTACTTGCGTGGCCTGATCAGCTTTAACGACCAGATCAGCTTCCTGAACTTCCTGTACGAGCAAGACCCGACCGAGCGCGACCCGAAAGCTACGCGCGAAGCGTTTGCGGCCTTCAAGCAACTGGTCGACAAGTTCCCAAATAGTAAATATGCGCCCGATTCGCTGGCCCGCATGAACTATTTGATCGATGCCATGGCGAAATACGAAGTGCACGTGGCGCGCTATTACTTCCGCCGCGGCGCCTACCTGGCCGCCGCCAACCGCGCGCAAACGACGGTCAGCGACTTCCGTGCCTCGCCGGCCATCGAAGAAGCGCTGTTCATCATGTACCGCTCGTATGACAAGCTGGGCTTGACCGACTTGCGCGACGATGCCTTGCGCGTGCTGACCAAGAACTACCCGAACACGGCATTCCTCAGCCCGGAAGGGGTGAACAAGGAACGCAAATGGTGGAAATTCTGGCAGTAAGCTGCAATAAAAAACCGGGCTAGCCCGGTTTTTTTACTTATTCGCCAACCTTGCGCCGGAACACCCAGCTCGTATCGTTCGACGCTTCCGGCACGAAACCATAGCCATCGACATCGAATTGCTTCAGCTGCTGCGGGTCGCGGATCTGGTTGACTGCCGCATAGCGGGCTAGCATGCCGCGCGCGCGCTTGGCGTAGAACGAGATGATTTTATACTTGCCGTTCTTCCAGTCCTCGAACACGGGCGCGATGACGGGCACGTCCAGCTGGCGCGGCTTGACGGATTTAAAATATTCTTCGGAAGCGAGATTGACCAGCACTTTTGCCCCCTGCTCCCTGGCCGTGCGGTTCAGTCCATTGGTGATGGTGTCGCCCCAGAACGCGTACAGATCCTTGCCGCGCGCGGTCGACAGGCGCGTGCCCATTTCCAGGCGGTGCGGGTGGATCAGGTCCAGCGGGCGCAGCAAGCCGTACAGGCCCGACAGGATGCGCACGCGCGACTGGGCATAGTCGAGCTGGGCCGGCTGCAGGCTGCGGGCCTCGAAACCGGCATACACGTCGCCATTGAAAGCCATGATGGCCTGGCGCGCTTCCGCCAGCTTGGGCGTCCAGGAAGCGTAGCGGGCCACGTTCAAGGCGGACAAGGCGTCGGAAATGCCCATCAGGCTGCCCACTTCGGCAGGCGAGAACTGGCGCATGCGCTCGATCAGCTGGGCGGAATGGTCGAGAAAATCGGGGGTGCTGTGCAACGAGGTTGTTGGCGGCGTCTCCAGGTCGAGACTCTTGGCGGGCGAAAGCACGATCAACATAAATTATCACTACAGAATAGAATTGCCGACATGATACCTGCTCCACAAAAACTCGTCCTCGACACCAACGTTTGCCTCGACCTGTTCGTCTTCAACGACCCGCGCTGGGCCACCCTGCTGGCGGCCATGGAAAGCGGCGCCGTGCACGCCATCACGCGCGAAGATTGCCGCGCGGAATATCTGGTCGTGTTGCACTACAAGCATCTGCCGCTCGATGAAGCCAGCCGCGCCGTTGCCGCCGCCCGCTTCGACGCGCATATCAGCGTGGTGGCGCCGCCCGTCTCCGGCGTGCGCCTGCCCGTCTGCACGGACAAGGATGACCAGAAATTCCTCGAACTGGCGCGCGACGCCAACGCCGACATCCTCATCACCAAGGACAAGGCCCTGCTGAAACTGGCCCGCAAGACGGCCAAGGCCGGCATGTTCAAGATCATGGTGCCGGAAGGCTGGGCATTGCCAGGCTGAGGCGCCAAAGCCCAACACGCAACGGGGCGCGCTGCGCTAGAATGGGAAACGATTCCACTTTCCGCACCGCGACCCTACCGTTCATGAACAGCCCGTCCCTGCCCTACCCGACTCCCGCCCTGACCACCCGCCTGCCTCTCGTGGGTACCACCGTGTTTACCCGCATGTCCAGCCTGGCGGCCCAGCACGGCGCCGTCAACCTGGGCCAGGGCTTTCCCGATTTCGATTGCGCCCCAGAACTGGTCGACCTCGTCAGCGACGCCATGCGCGCCGGCCATAACCAGTATCCGATGATGACGGGCGCCGCCCCCCTGCGCGAAGCCATTGCCGCGAAGATCGCCAGCCTGTACGGCCACAGCTATGACGCAGGCACGGAAATCACCGTCACGGCCGGCGCCACGCAGGCGCTCACCACGGCCATCCTGTGCTGCGTGCACCCGGGCGATGAAGTCATCGTCATCGAACCGGCCTACGACAGCTATCTGCCCGCCATCGCGCTGGCCGGCGGCGTGCCCGTGCTGGTGTCGATGCAGGTGGGCGAAGAGGGCTACAGCGTGCCGTGGGACAAGCTGGCCGCCGCCGTCAGCAGCAAGACGCGTTTGATCATCATCAACACGCCGCACAATCCGACGGGCACGATTTTGCGCCCTGCCGATGTGGCCGCGCTGGCCGACATCGTGCGCGGCACGCAAATTTTGATCCTGTCCGACGAAGTCTACGAGCACATGGTGTACGACGGCGTGCCGCATGCGTCGCTCTCGCGCAACCCGGAACTGGCGGCGCGCAGCTTCATCGTTTCCAGCTTTGGCAAGACGTATCACGTGACGGGCTGGAAGGTCGGCTATGTGGCGGCCCCGGCCGCCTTGACGGCGGAATTTCGCAAGGTGCACCAGTACAACGTCTTTACCGTCAACACGCCGATGCAGCACGGCTTGGCCGCCTACATGGCGGACCCGCAGCCCTACCTGGACTTGCCCGCGTTTTACCAGCGCAAACGCGACCTGTTCCGCGATGGCCTGGCGGGCAGCCGCTTCAGCCTGCTGCCGGCCGACGGCACGTATTTCCAGTGCGTGCGCTACGATGCTATTTCGCAAGAGACCGAAGCGCAGTTCGCCGAATGGCTGACGGCGGAAATCAAGGTGGCCGCCATTCCCGTGTCCGCGTTTTATGCGCAGGGCAAGGAATCGGGCATCGTGCGCTTCTGCTTTGCCAAGAAAGACGAGACCTTGCGCCTGGCGCTGGAGCGCCTGCGCAGCATTTAATGTAAATACGGCACTGCTGCGCTGCGGCGCAGAGAATGACTGAGGAACAACAACATGGTACAGCGTCGCATCGGCCCGGCCGACCTGGTTCCCGGCGAACCCCTGCCCTGGGATCTGTTTCTCGCCGACCATAGTGCCGGCCCGCAACTGCGCAAGGGGCAGATCATCACGGATGGCGCACAGCTGGGGCGGCTAATGCAGCTGGGCCTGTATGTGGGCACGCCGGATCAGCCTTCCGTCTTGCGCCTGCTCAACGAGGCGGCGCAGCGCCTGGAACGCTTGCTGTTGGCCTTGCGCAGCGAAAACAATGCCGAGCGCGACGTGCGCGACATCGCCCGCGAACTGCTGCGCGCGCTGGAACACGATGCCGATATCGCCCTGGCCAGCATCCTGCTCAACCAGATCGCCGGCAGCTACGCCGTGCGCCACTGCATCGAAACGGCCTTGCTGGCCATGCTGGTGGGCCGCAGCATGCACAAGTCCCACGATGAACTGCTGTTGATCGGCGCGGCCGCGCTGACGATGAACGTGGGCATGCTGCGCCACCACGACAGTTTCCAGGACCGGCGCGGCCCCCTGAATGACGACGAAATGCGCATCGTGCGCCAGCATCCGCAGGAAAGCGCGGAATTGCTGCGCTGCGCCGGCGTCGATGACGAGGAATGGCTGAGTTGCGTGCTCCTGCACCACGAAAACGACGATGGCAGCGGCTACCCGCAGGGGCGTACGGCCGATGAAATCCTGCAAAATGCCAAGCTGATCGGCCTGGCCGACCGCTATTGCGCCCGCGTCTCGGCGCGCAACTACCGCCGCTCCATCGTGCCCGACCAGGCGCTGCAGCATATCTTCCTCGACCAGGGCGTGCCCATCGACGCGCTGCTGGGCGAACAGTTCGTCAACTTGCTGGGCAAGTATCCGCCCGGCACCCTGGTGCGGCTGCGCAGCGGCGAGCTGGGAGTGGTGACGCAACGGGGCGCCGGCCACGTGCATCCGCTCAGCGACCCACTGGGCGCGCCGCTGGCCCCGGCCGAGCTGGCACAACTGTCTCCCCGCGACACGGCCGACAGCCGCTACGCCATCGTGTCGTCACTGCACGAAGACGATGCCGGCCTGCATTTCAGCATGCGGCATGTGTGGGGGGACGAGGCGAGGTTGTAGGCTGGCCGGGCAACGCCGGGCGCCAGGCACGGGGACTTCACGGTTTCGGCGGGCGGATGCCCGTGTACTGTGCGCTGACCAGCAGCCATTGCTTGTCGACAAGCCGGGCGACATAACCGGCGCGCAGGGCGAAGCTGCGGGCAGCCCCGTCCTGGTTGAGACGGTAGGACAGGCGCGCCGAGATGAGCGCCGTATCGCCAAACAGACGCACCACCGGTTCATCGACCTGGAGCTGTGGACTCGGCCGCTTCTGCTCCGGCGCATAGAAAGCGAGCATTTTTTCACGCCCGTCCACCTCGCCTACCGGCGATATTTCCACATAATTCTCCGCCGTGATGGCGTTCAAGGCCACTTGATCAAAGTTACTCTGCGCCTGCGCATGGCGCTGCACCAAGGCGACCAGTTCGGCATCGGCGGGAGCCGCGTGCGCGCTGCCGATCACGCCCAAGGCGCCCAGCAAACAAGTGGAGAGGACATGTGGAAGGGTCAATTTCATGCGTATTCATCCTGATCGAGGTCATTGAGAAGCATCCGTTGATTACTGCGGCACCGCCGGTATCGGACACTCGCTTGCGGGCAACTCATCATGGAGAAGCCCAGCGTATGCTATCCCCTTGCCCTTTTCTCGCGCCGGCCATTGCGACAAAGCGCTTGAATCGGGGGTTGAAACGCCATTTCGCCGGCCCGGGATGCGCATGGCGATGCCTTCAGATACGCCCGCAAGCCATGCCTCAGTTCGCGCCCGCAGGAGCGTCCAGCAACTTCTGTTGCAGATCAAGGTTAAGCGCCCACTGCTCTTCCACCGGAATGGCGCGCCGCGAGCTGGTCTTGAGGGAACCTTCTTGCGTCCACAGAAATGGATAAAAATTCAGGCAGAGTTCGCCGGGCAAGGGCAATTCGTCAAAGTCCTGCGCATCGCCGGGCTGCCGGCCGTAAAACTGCCGCAACTGGCGAGTAAAAGCCCATTCGACGAACGCCGTGTAGCCGATCTCCAGCGCTTCCCATGCCAGTGTCTCGGGCGCGAGGTAATACAGCTTGCCCTGGTCGGCCCCGAGCGCGCCGCCGTTGATGGCAAAAAAGCCGCCGAGCACGTCGTCGGCCACCAACAGAAAGCCCTCGGCCTTTCCTTCGTTCCACGTAACAATGTTCCGGCCCAGCTTGTCATGGCCGGACCCCAATATCCGTAGCCAGCCGTCATCCACCAGGATGCCGCCGGTTTCGTAGGCGATCGCGCCGAGGGGTGAACGCGTGGTGACTTGCAGGCTCAGCAGCACATCTTCCCTGCCGGCCGAGGGCGGCAGCAATTCCACCGGGATGTCGGCCTCGCTGGCCCATTGCCTGATCAGCGGAAACGCCGGGTCTTCACTATCCAATAATTCATTCAATGTACGCATGTCAGCTGACCTTATCGATGACCGCTTCCGGCGGTCGGAGTATGCATGGCGGCGCTGGCACTGTCTGGCGGGCGGCGCCCTGCACCCTTCATTTTGCGGACGTCAAATACGCCCGCAATCCATGCGTGAGCACGAAAGGAAACACGCTCGCGTGATCTTCATCCGCGAAGACGCGCAAGCGCGTCTTCAGGCCGGGGAACTTGTGCGATGTCAACTTCCCGTCGAACTCGCGCAAGTCGGCCACCATGTCAGCGTCCTCTTCAGAACGCGAACGCTTCTTGCCCGCCGCCAGCTTTTCCAGGCCGCCGATGCCAAAGAATACGGACGCGGGCAAGTCCTTGTGGCTGGCGGCATACGCCTGTTCGCGGTCGAACATGACGCCGGCGTCGTACCACAGCGACGGGCTGCCGAGGATGTAGTGCTCGAAGGTGCGCGGTTCCGTCAGCAGGAATTGCAGACCCAGCAGGCTGCCGTAGGAATGGCCGATGAAGACCTTGCGCTGCATGTTGACGCGATACTGTTGCGCAATAAACGGAAACACTTCGCCCGAGATGAACTGGCCATACGCCTTCGCTTCGCCGAACGCCGGTTGCCGCCCCGGCATGTCCGAGCGGTAATCATGCTTGCGCGGCGTGGTGGGCGTGTAATCGCGGCGGCGGCTGTACACCCCGCCATCGCCGTTGGCGTACGACAAGCCGACCACGATGACTTCTTCCATCCCCGCATGCTTGTTCAGGCGCTGCGCGATATTGCGCACGATGGCAAACGAATAATTGGCATCGACGACGAACAGCACCGGATAGCGTTTATTCCCCTGCCGATAGGAGTCGGGCAAGGCGACATACAGCTGATAATCGCGTTTCAGGGCTTGCGCACGGATGTCGCGCACTTCCGTATTGTCCAGAACGTAGCTGGCAGGCGCGGCAAGTGCGCTGTTGGCAAGGCAGCAAAGGACGATGAGCAGATGGAGAGGCTTCAATCTAGTTTCTTTCTTTGAGTTAAAAGTTACTTCGCCGTCGCCGCCGTCAGCTGCACCAGCTTGCGCTCGACAAACGCCTGCAACTGGGGCGACAGGGTTTGCAAGCCCTTGGCGCGCTCGAATGCCTGGCGCGCCTGGGCCGGGTGGTTGTCGGCTTGCAGGGCGATGCCGAGCCCCATCCACCAGACGCTGTTGTCGGGCGCCGTCTGCAGGGCCTGCTGGTAGTGCTCGGACGCTTCGCGGTAGCGCTGTTCGCGCTGCAGCACGCCGGCCAGGAAGGCATGGTATTCGCCGCTGTCGCTGGCGTACGGCAGGCTGCGCGTCAAGGTATCGAGGGCGGCCGCGCCGCCGCTCGTCTTGTCCAGCTGCAAACGGGCCAGCATCATGGCTTGCGCCGGCTGTTTCGGGTCCAGCGCCAGGCTCAGCTGCAGCTGGCGGGCCGCCTCGTCCGGGCGCTGCGCTTCGAGCAGCAGGCGCACCAGGGTTTCGCGCGCGCCCTGGTGGCGCGGGTCCATCTGCAGGGTCTGCTGCAAGGCCAGCATGGCGTCGGAGACGCGGCCATCCTGCAACTGGGCCAGCGCGCGCCGGTATTCATTCTCCACGCGCTGCTGCGCGGTGACTTGCTTGCCGTCGATGATGCGTTCGCTGGCAGCGGGCAATGCCGTCCTTACCATGGGCGCGGCGGCGGGCTTGGCGGCTTTTTCCATGACGCGGCGCAATTCGGCGGGCCGCGCCTTGCTCGGTGCGGGGGCGGCCTCCTCGGCCAAGAACACGGGCTCGGGTTCCGCCGCCGCGACGGGCACGGGCGCGGGCGCGGGCGCGGGAACAACGGCGGCAGGCGCCGGCGCCGGCACGGGAGCCGACACAGGAGCCAAAACAGGCGTGCTGGCCACGCTGACCAGCACGGGCGGCACGGCCGGACGCTTCAGGTAAACCCAGCCCAGGGCGATGGCGGCGGCCGTCAGGCCGGCAGCGCCGCCGAAGACCAGCGCGCGCGACACGCCCCGCTCGCGTTCGGGCACGGAGCGGATGCCGGCCGCGTCGCCGCGTCCATCGGGAGTACCGCGGGCATCGAGGTCTTGCAACATCTTGTTAATCAGGCTCATCTACAGGCTCATCTTCGTCATCGGTTCAATAAAGTCCAGCTCGCGCCGCAGGCGGCGGCCAGCACGCCGGCGCCTGCCAGCCATGGCCACGGCTTCCGCCAAAAGCGGCGCGGCTTGCTGGCCAGGGTATCGCTGGCGGCCAGCGCCACGTGGCGGCCGCTCACCTGCTGCCGGCCTTCGCCATACGCCACCATCAGCGCCTTGTGCGCCATGATGTTGATCAGGCGCGGGATACCCCCGGACGCCTGGTACAGCTTGCCCACGCCGCCACGGCTGAACAGGCGCGCGCCATCGAAACCGGCCACGCGCAGGCGGTGCGCCACATAGAAATCCACATCGTCGCGCGACAGCGGACCCAGGTGGTAGTGAAAGGTGATGCGCTGCGCCAGCTGGCGGATTTCCGGCAGGGCCAGCTTGACGTCCAGTTCCGGCTGGCCGAACAGCACGATCTGCAGCAGCTTGCGCTTTTCCGTTTCCAAATTCGTCAGCAGGCGCAGCGCTTCGAGGCTGTCGACGGGTATCGCCTGCGCTTCGTCCAGGCACAGCAGCACGCGCTTGCCCTGCGCCGCCAGGTTGAGCAAGCGCAAGTTGAGGGATTTGAGCAATTGATGCTGATCAGCATCTTTCTCCAGCAATACATCGAGGTCGTCGGCCAGCGCCAGGATCAGCGAACGGGGCGGCAAGTTCGGATTCGGGATGTAGGCCGTGACGAAGTCCGGCCCCAGCGATTGCATGAACTTGCGACACAAAAAGGTTTTACCAGTCCCCACTTCGCCAGTGATCTTGATGAAGCCCTCGCCATTGCGCGCCGCCACCAGCAGGGTGTTGAGCGCCTTTTGCGACTGCGGGCCGTTGAAAAAGAAACTGGTATCGGGCGTGAGGCCGAACGGCGCCTCGCGCAAGCCGAAATGGGCCTGGTACATTTAGCGCCGCTCCGACGGACGGCGCGGGTCGAGCGCCTCGATGCGCTTGCCCGAATCGAGCAAGTCCTCGTTCCAGCTATTGGCGCCATCGACGATGGTCGGCTTGATCAGCACCACCAGTTCGCGCTTCTGGATCACCTGTCCCGTGTTGCGGAACAGCGCGCCCAGCACGGGAATATCGCCCGCGCCCGGCACTTGCGAGCGGTCCGCCGTGGTGGCCTGGCGCATCAGGCCGCCGATGGCGACGATGCGGCCATCCTGGCTGCGCACCATGCTGTCCATCTCGGATGTGCTCGATGCGGCCAGCGGCAGTTTCAGCGAACCGGCGCTGCCCAGGTCGATTTCCTTGCTGATGGTCGACACCTGGCTGACGGATGGGTGCACGTGCAGGATGATGTTGCCATCCGCATCGATCTGCGGCGTCACGTCCAGCACCACGCCGGAAAAGAACGGTTGCAAGGTCACATTGGGGCTGGTCGTCGCACCGCTGGCCGTCGTATTCGTGGTGGTCGACACGCCCGTCACGTAAAACTCGTCCGTGCCGATCTTCAGCACGGCCTTCTGGTTATTCATGGTGGCGATGCGCGGGCTCGACAGCACGTGCACGGAGCCTTGCGATTCCAGGAAGGAAATCATGGCCGCAAAATTGGCCGTCTGGAAAGCCAGGCCAAACATGGAACCGGCCGAATTCGCCGCCGAACTGAGGCCAAAGCCGCTGCTGGCCGTCAAGCCGCTGCCATTCGTCATGTTGGGCGGCTGGCCGCCATTGAACGGCAGCGGCGCCAGGGTGCCGCCCGGCTGGATGAAGCCCGTCGAAATGCGGTTCGTGTGGCCGCTCTTGATCGAGGCAAACGAGGCCCAGTTGATGCCCGTCTGCGTGTTGTCGTTGAGTTCGACTTCGAGGATTTTCGCTTCCAGGATCACCTGGCGGTCGACGGACAGCTGCGTGGCCTTCAAATACATGTCGACATTGCGCAGCTCTTCCGGCATAGCGCGGATGACGATCACGCCCGACTGCGGGCTGAGCACCACTTGCCGCCCGCCTTCGGCGCTGCCGACGATGGCTTCCAGCGCCGCCTTCAACTCCGGCCAGAAATCTGCCGTGGACGAAGTCGTCAGGTTGCTGCTGTCCAGGGTACGGCCGCCCTGGCCGCCATTCGTTTGCTGGTTCTGCTCGTTATTCTGGTTATTGCCCTGGCCGCCATTCCCGCTGTTGCCCGAGCCGCCGGAATTGGTCGAACCGACCGAACCCACCGACGTCGACGAGACGCGCAGGTTGGAGCTGCCGCGGCGCGCGCCCGTCAGGTAATTGACGTGGAACAAACGCGTCTGCATGGTCAGGGGCTTGATGTAGATCTGCGTGCCCTCGACCTTGTAATCGTAGCCATACAGTTCACGCACGGCGTCGAGCGCCTGGAACAGGGTCACGTCCTTCAGATTGGCGGAAATCGTGCCGCCGATGTCGGGATGGACCAGCATGTTGTAGCGCGTGCCGGCCACGATGGAAGTGAAGAACTGGCGCGCCGGCACATTGTTGAAAGCCACGTTGAAGCGCTCGTCGAGCGCCGCGCGGGCCTTTGGCAATTGCTGGGCCAGGGCCGCCACGGGCGGCAGCAGCGCCGCTTCCACGGCGTCCGGCTGGGCCGCTGGCGCCGTGGTGGCCGCCGCGCCCTTGACGGCATCGGTGATCGCATTGTAGGTGTCGCGCTTGACGGGCGCGACGTTGCAGCCGCCCAGGCCCAGGCTGACGCTGATGACAGCCGCCATCGTACTGATCTTGAACATGCTCGCCTTGTGTTGATTGAGTTGCTTGGCCACTTCTTCTACTCCTGCTTGCGGTCGGTCTTGCGACCGGTCTTATTGTCGGTCTTGCTGCTCGGGTACAGCTTGAAGGTTTCCAGTGATTTTCCACGCCGCAACACGACGGCCGTGTCGTGGATTTCCGTCACCACGGCATCGCCCACCTTGCCGCCGACCTTGACTGTCTGGCCATCGATGACGGCCAGGCGGCGTCCGCCCGGCTGGGTGGAGATGAGCACCGATTGCAGCTGCGGCCGGGCCGCGACGACGGGCGCGGCAGTGGTCGGCGCCCACAGGGCCGCCGGCGGGCGCGTGGGGTCGTCCAGCGCCTGTGCCTGCGCGCCCGGCCATGCCAGGCTCAGTGCCAGGAAAGGCGCCAGCAGCGCGGGACCGAAGGTCAAAGTGCGATCCATGTATCGTCCATGCTGAGGGTATGTAAGGTCAGGGTCAGGGTGGCGCCCGGGTAGCTGGCAGAATCGAGGTGGGCGGCGCCCCAGAAGACGCGTGTCGGCATCGCTTGCAGCGCCTGCATGTATTGCACCATGTCGGCATAGCTGCCTTGCAGCACCACTTCCACGCCATGCTGGTGCAGCAAGGGTGCCGGGCTCGGTGCCTTGGCAGCGGCATCGCCGTTCGCGGCATCGGCCTGGCGCACGCCCACGGCGCTGGCGGGCAAGGTTTTCAGCGACACCACGCGCAATCCGGCATGCCGGCGCAGCAAGTACTCGAGCAAGGTGACCATGCGCTCGGGCGCCACCAGGCCATGCTGCTGCTCGCGCAGCGCCTGCGCCAGCGACGCCGTTTCCGCCTGCAAAGCCACCAGGCGCGTGCGCGCTTCCTGGTCGGGATCGGTGGCGTGGGCGAGCATGGTCAGCTCGATTTCCTTGTTCGTCGCGGTCAACAGGCTTTGTTTTTGCGCAATGCTCGCTTCCAGCGCGGCGCGTTTCACCAACAGGGGATTGAAGCTCATGAAATAAAACACGAACAGGACGGCGGCCGCAGCGGCGCCAAACACCATCAGCCGCTCGCGCAGGCTGAGGGCATCGAAGGCGGTGGCCCATTTCTTCAGCAAGGGCAGCATCAGTGTGTTCCTCCGGCAACGGGTTTTGGCGGCGTGGCGGCACGATCCGCAGATTGCAGGCTGAACGCGATATAAGGCAGGCCAGGTGTCTTGCCCTCGGCCACGGCCGGCTGCTCGGGCTGGCCGATGTCGAGGCTGGCGAAGGTCTTGCCTTTCAGTACCTCCTGCTGGCCCAGACGCGTGATGTAGGCGGGCAGCAGCGACGCATGCAAGGCGCGGCCCTGCAAGCCGAAATCATTGCCGGCGCCGGCGATATCCACGCCCGTCAGCCATACGCCCTCGACCCTGGCCTGCGCCAGCGCGCGGAAATAGCCGGCATAGCCGCGGGTATTGCCCAGCTTGCCGCTTTCCAGCACGTTTGACGCATCCTGCAGCAACTGGCGCTGCGCCTCGACGGCCGCCAGTTCCTGCGCCAGGGCCGGGTCTTTCTTGCGTGGAGGATAATCGCGCAGAATCTGGTCGCGCTTCGCCTCGCCTTGCGCCAGCGCCGCCTTGACGCCCGCTTCGCGCTGTTCCAGGCTGCTCAAAGCTTGCTGGGCCAGCACGCCCACGGCCAGCAGCGCCAGCGCCAGGCCGCCCAGGCCCAAGCTGGCCGTGCGCGCCGACATATGGTGTTTTTTCAGTTCAAACTGGGGATTGAACAGATTGATCTGCTGGCTCATGCGCCCTTCCCTTCGTGCTTGCCCGGGTGCAAGCCAACTTCGCGCAAGGCGCCGCCGATGGCCAGGAAGTAGCGCGCCTGCATGGCGGGGTCGCGCAGCTCGGGGGCCTGCGACAAGTCCAGCACCGTGGCCAGGTCCAGCTGCTCGACCGGCATGTAGAGATTGTCGGCAAGATATGCGTGCAAGCCATCGGCCGCGCCCGTCATCAGCATCAATCGGGACAGCGAAATGAAATGGAACTGGCGGTCGAAGTGGTCGAAGGAGCGCTGCAGTTCCAGGGTGACGCGGTCGTAGTACTGGCTGGCGTCGGGCGACTGCAATTGCGTCACAGTCACGTCGATGCGGCGCGCCTGGTACAGTTCGCCATTGAAACTCATGGTCAGCAAGCCACCGTCGCCATCGAAAGACAGCACGGCGATGCCGCGTCCAGGTGTTTCCAGCAAGGTGGCGATATTACGCTGCGCCATCTCGGGGATATCGATCACGGACAGGCCGATCTTGCATTCCGCGTATAGCGCCTGGCGGCGCGACACGGCGCTGTTGCGCGCGGCGACGGCAAACACGCTGCTGCCCCGCTGGGTACCGTTCGGGTCGCCGGGGATGTCGAACACGTCGATGGTGGCCTCGGCCAGGGGAAAGTCCAGCATGTCTTTCAAACGCCAGCCCACGGCCGTCTTCAGCTCCTCGCGCGGCACGGCCGGCGCTTCCAGCGACAGCAGCTGGTATTCGCCACCGGCCAGCACGCTGGTGCAGTGGCGCGCTGCCGCCTGCAGCTCCTTGCCCAGTTTTTCCAGCACCTCGGCCGGCGCAGGCCGCGCGGCCGCCTGGTAACTGGCGCCCCGCACGCGCGGCATGCCGCCGGCGGGACGTTCGACAACGACAGCGCTGACGCCTTCGCGGCCAAACGCCGTGGCCAGCCAGCCATCGTACTTCTTTGCTCTTGCGAATAAACCCATGCGAACTATCCAGTGTAAGTGCCTGCCCGATCTTGTCGCGCAGATAATGCATCCAGCCAATTTTAATTCATGAAGCCAACTTTATTGTGTAAAAACAATAAATTAGCGATCTTTTTTTCACCTAGTTGACCTTACTGCGACAACACGGCTTGCAGGCGGCGCTGGACATAATCCGCGTTATTGCCCGCATTCGGACAGCCGCCGGCTCCTGGCTGGTTGCAAGCCGTGGCCGTGATGGTCCAGCTGGTCAAGGTGCCGGGCCCCGTGGCCGTGCTGCATTGCACGGTGACGCTGAACGCCGACAGCGTCGTGCCGGCCGGCAAGCTGAACGTGCTGGCGCCGAGACATGCCGCGCCAGTGGTCAGGCCCGCGCTGATCTGTTTCTGCAGCCCCCATTCGAGGCCGGCACGGGCAGCCTGTTCGGCGCGCACGCCCTGCACGTCCATGGCCGATTCCGTCTGCTGGAAGGTGGAGATATTCACCATCACGGCCGCCAGCGCGGCCAGCACCACCAGCAGAAAAATGGCCGTGACGAGGCTGAAACCGCGCGTGCGGCGCGCGCGGTGGCACAGCAAATGCGTCATGGCGTATTCCTCGCCTGCACCTGTTGCACCAGGCGCAGCACGCCCGTATTGCTGTTCGCCGCGCCCAGGCTCAGGTCGATATTTACCAGGCCCCGCTGCACATTGGCCAGCACGGTATAGCTGAAGGCGCACGCCGTTACCTGGCGCGCCAGCAGTGCGCCATCCTTCAAGTCCGCCGCAACCGGCTGGGTGGCCTGGATGGCATAGCCCGCGTAGCGGGTCAAGGTGCCGGTCGCCAGATCGCACGCATAGGTGACGGGGGTCGACACCACCTGGAAGCGGTTCGACGGCGATGGCAGCGGCGCTGGCGCCGTCGTGAAAGGATAGCTGCCAAGCGTGACGACAGTACCGGCCACGCCCGTCACTGCCGCGCGGTTGCAGCCGTTTGCCGGACTGCACGCATATGCATTGTTCGGCGCGTAAGCTCCCCCCAGGTTGTAGACGACGATCTGGTCGCCCACGCTGATCGCCTGGCGCGCGCCCAGCGCATTGGCGGGCATGGCGCCGACGACGGTGAAGCTCCCCGGAACGCCGGGGGCGGGAGGGGTTTCGAAGCTCAGCACACTGCCCAGTCCCGACGGGTCGCTGTCGCTCAGGTAGCGTCCGCCCGTCTTGGTCAGCAGCAATTCCAGGAACAGGCCGTTGTTCGACACGCGCACGCTGTTGGGCAGGGCCAGGCGCACGTCGCGCGTCAGGCGCCGCGCCGCCGTATCGGCCGTGTCGGCCAGCGCCGCGCGCGCCGCGACATCCATATAGCCCTGCACGGGCACGCGGATGAAGACGGCGACCATGGTGCCGATGATGCCCGTAATGACGATCACGATGACCATCTCGACGAGGGTAAAGCCGCGCGCAAGGCGCCTGGCGTCAAGAAAATTTTTCATGGGATACTGTTCGGCGCATAGCGCACGCGATAGCCGTCGAGCACGATCTTCTGGTCGGCATACGGCACCGTCACCTGGATACGCAGACCTTCCGTGGCGGGCAAGCCGTTCAGGGCTGCCTGGGTGATCACCACAGAGGCAACGTATTCCTGGGGGGAACCTGCAGCCCAGACGGCGCCCTGCGCATCTGTCTTGTAATTCGTGGCCGTGCCATACGCGCTCACGTAATCGTTGACGTTGTCGAAAGGCCGCGTCACGCCGCCTGGCTCTTGTCCGGCCACTTCCGGGATGGCGCAGCCGGCCGGGCTGGTGGCCGTTTGCGCGGCAGGGTCTTGCGGATCGCAATACGTGAAACGCGCCAGCTGGATTTCTTCCAGCATGCCTTCGGCAATCGCCAGCGCCTGCTTGCGCAGTTGCGGGTCGGCGCTGTGCTTTGTCGTCAGGCTCATCACGCCCAGGATGGCGGCCGAGGCCAGGCCGACGATGACGATAAACAGCACCAGTTCGATCAGGGTCACGCCGCGTTCACGCCGGCGCCGCTGGCTAATGGACATAGCCCGTCTCCCCCTCGACCGTGACGACGCGCTCCGTGCCGTCGCCCCGGATGCTGATTTTCAGCCGCGCCGGGAAAGCCGATGGCGCAGGGAACACATCGCCCTGCGCATATGGCTGGCCCAGCGCATCGAAATAAAAGCTGGGCTCGCCTGTCACATCGGTGGACAGGGTAACGCCGGACGGACGGCCTTCGCACAGCCAATTGCTCCCCAGGCAATACTGCTGCGTCTCCTTGCTGCCGCTGTTCCTGCCCGTGGGCGGCACCACCTTCTGCTCATCGCTGCAACCGGCATCGAAGCACAGCGCCACGCTGTTGGTATCGATGTGCACAAACACGGCACGGTTTTGCGCCACCGCCAGCTTTTGCCCGTAGCGCACGATATTCGTCACCTGGTCGGCAAAACTGCGCGCGTCAAAAGTGTCGCGCTGGAAAAACCGGTTGACGGCAAACGTCGCCAGCAAGCCCGCCAGCACCAGCACGGCCACCAGCTCGATCAAGGTGAAGCCGCGCGCAGCCGTACGCCGCAGGGAGCCTGGCGGCCCTGCTTGGCGATGCGGATGCGGAAAGTCTGTCGGTGGCTGCTGCAATGGATGACCCGTAAAAAAGCCCAACGGGCTGGCGCCTGGGGTTGGGCTGGTGGTGCGCAAGAAGTGCCAGGATCTGGCCTGAACCTTCTTGCCGATGGCGAATGGTTTACTTGCAGGTCAAGGTAGTTGCCTTGAGATCGACAGTCAGGGCACCGCCTGCAGCGGCAGGGGCCGTATAGACCACCGAGCAGTCCTTGCGCGCCGCATTCGCGGTCACATCAACAGTCACGGTCAACGCCGTACCAGCGATAGCCAGACCATAATCTTTGTCTGAAAGACCTGCAGCGGCCTTGATACCTTCCGCAGTCGGATAGCCAAACTTCCCGGCGACAGTAACGCCTTCCATGGCGATATCATCAGCGGCACCGCCACTCACCAGATACTGGGCATGGTACAGCGCCGCACCCGCCTTGATCGCGCCAGCAGCCGCCTGCATCTTGGCCACGCGTGCATCGGTCGACATGTCGATGAATTTAGGAATCGCCGTGGCGGCCAGGATGCCGAGGATGACGATGACGACGATCAATTCGATCAGGGTAAAACCTGCCTGGGCGCCGCTTTTCATACTACGTAAAGACTTGTTCATTCTTGCTTTCTCCAAAATCAAATAAAAAAACTTCAAAACCAACGCCATGAAACTGTCGCTGCACCGGACCAGGAAGCGCGTCAGTTTGCTGCCGATTCCGGCGCTTTCCACACCACGATATCGGGCTCCTGGGCGAGCTTGTCAAGATCGGCGTCTGCACCCGGCAAGGTTACCTTAAATTTCACTGCATCAACCCCTGTAGTGGGAAAAATATTGCCTTTACTAAACAAATAGATGATTTTTTGTTCTTTTTTGTCGTATAACCAATTCCCTGCCGGCAATTTTTCAAGGTCCGCCTGCGCGAACTCGCCCAGGTAGTTGGCTGGCTTGTCGGCCAGCCAGTCGAACGGGTTTTGCCGCGCCAGCGCCGGCATCCTGTCGCGCCGGTCCGCCAGATATAAATGCAGCACCTGCACCCGCAAACTGGTGCGCAAGACGCCGAGCATCTGCGCCACGGCCACCTGCTGCGCCTGCTGCTGGTAATAGCGGACCCGGTTCAGGAATACCGCCATCAGGATGGCGAACACGCCCGCCACCACCGCCAGCTCGAACAGGGTGAAACCGCGCTGGCGGAGCGGTTTTCTCATCAGTGCAGGGCCGCCCGGCCCAGGTCCCAGATCGGCAGGAAGATGCCCAGCGCCAGCACCAGCACCATGGCGCCGAGGAAGACGATCAGTATCGGCTCGATCTGCGCCGACAGGGTCTTCAGCTCGTAATCGACCTCGCGCTCGTACATGTCGGCGATCTCGTCCATCAAGTCGTCCAGCGAACCGGATTCCTCGCCCACGGCGATCATCTGCAGCACCACGGGCGTAAACACGCCGGCCGCCACCGAGGTGCGCAGGATGCTTTCGCCCCGCTCGACGCCGTCGCGCATCTGCTCCACGCGCGCGCTCAGATACGTGTTGTCAACCGTTTGCGACACCACCGTCAGGGCCTGCACGATGGGCACGCCGCTGGTGCTCGACAGGGCAAAACTGCGCGCGAAGCGGGCCATCGTGCCCTTCAGGATGATCTTGCCGGCGATCGGCAGGCGCAGCTTGGCGCGGTCCCATTTATACAGACCCTCTTTCGTGCGCAGCCAGGCGCGCCAGCCGAAAAAGCCGCCCACGCCCAGCATCAGCAAGATGGGCCAGTACGTCACCGTAAAGCGCGAGGTGCCGATCAGGATGCGCGTCATCAAGGGCAGTTCCGCATGGAAACTGGCGAACACCTTCTCGAACTGGGGAATGACGAAGATATTCACCACCACCATGGCGGCGAGCATGGCAAAGACGACGAAGGTCGGGTAGCGCGTCGCCGTTTTCACGCGCGCGCGCATGTCGCGGTCGAATTCCAGGTGGTCGAACAGGCGCAGGAATACTTCATCGAGGCGCCCCGTCATTTCGCCCACGCGCACCATCGACAGATAAAACGGCGTGAAGATGGCGGGATGGCGCGCCATGGCGGCCGACAGTTCGCGGCCCGCGTCGAGCGACTCGCGCACATCCTTGATGATGCGCCCGAACGCGGGACTGATGGCGGACTCCTGCAAGCCGGCCAAGCCGCGCATGATGGGCACGCCCGCCTTGAGCAGGGTGTACAGCTGGCGGCTGAACAGCTGCACATCCATGGGCGTGACTTTTTTCTCGGTCAGCCTGGCCCACCAGCCCAGCTGGTTGGCGCCGGCCTTCGTCACCGTCTGCCTGGTGGCGCTGATGTCGACGGGCGTGCTGCCGCCCGCCATCAACTGGTCGGCCACGGCGCCGCTGTCGGCGCCTTCCATCACGCCGGTCAGCAGTTCGCCACTGGCGCTGCGCGCCTTGTAGGAGAAAAACGGCACCTCAATCCTCGCTCTGGTTGCTGATGCGCATCGCTTCCATCACCGTCGTACGGCCTTGCACCACCAGCTGCACGGCGTGGCGGCGCAGGGTTTCGCCCGCCATCTGCGCCGTCGCCACCTTCATGAAGTGCGAAGGATCGGCATGGTTGGCGGCGTCGGCCACGGCGCGCGTGATTTCCAGCAATTCGTACACGCCCGTGCGGCCCCGGTAACCCATGCCGTTGCAATGCGAGCAGCCCTTGCCGTGGAAATACTGGTTGCGCTCGACCAGCTCGCCCAGTTCCAGGCGCAGCCATTCGTATTCGTTCGGCGTGGGCGCGTACGGCGTGCTGCAGCTTTCGCAGATCACGCGCACCAGGCGCTGCGCCAGCACGGCTTGCAGCGAGCTGCCCACCATGTAGCGGGGCACGCCCATGTCCATCAGGCGCAGCGGCGTGCTGATGGCGTCGTTCGTATGCAGGGTCGACAGCACCAAGTGGCCCGTCATGGCGGCGCGCAGGCCGATTTGCGCCGTCTCCTGGTCGCGCATCTCGCCGACGAGCACGATGTCGGGATCCTGCCGCAAGGCCGAGCGCAGCACGCGCGCAAAGTTCAGCTCGATCTTCTCGTTGACTTGCACCTGGTTAATGCCGGGCAAGCGGTACTCGACGGGGTCTTCCACCGTGATGAGCTTTTTTTCCACGGAATTGAGTTCCGACAAGGCGCAGTACAGGGTCGTCGTCTTGCCGCTGCCGGTCGGCCCCGTCACCAGCACGAGGCCGTTCGGACGGCTGACGATGGCGCGGAACTGCGCCACCAGCGCAGGCGGCATGCCGATGGCGTCCAGGCGCAAGGTCGTGCCGCCCTGATTCAGCAAGCGCATCACCACCGATTCGCCGTACTGCGTCGGCATGGTGGAAATACGCACGTCGATGCGCTGGTTTTTCACGCGGATGGCGAAGCGGCCATCCTGCGGCAGGCGTTTTTCGGAAATGTCGAGGTCCGACATCAGCTTCAGGCGCAGCGCCAGCGAACTGGCGATCTTGCTGTCCGCTTCCGTCTGCAGGTGCAGCACGCCGTCGATGCGGAAGCGTATCTGCAGCCGGCCTTCCTGCGGCTCGATGTGGATGTCCGAGGCGCGCACCTGCGTGGCATCCTCGAACACGGATTGCAGCAGCTTGACGATGGGCGCCTCTTCCAGGCCCGGATTGGCGGCCAGTGCGCCGAAGTCGACGGAAACGTCGCCCAGGTCCTGCTCCAGCTCGCGCGTCAGGGTGGAGATATCTTCCGTACGGCGATAGATGCGGTCGATGGCGGCCAGCACTTCCGTTTCATTGACGACAGCGAGCTCGATATGGCGCTTGACCAGGCGCGAGATTTCATCGTACGCAAACAGGTCGGTCGGATCGGACATGCCGACCAGCAAGCCTTCGCGGCGGTCTTCCAGCACCAGCGCGCGGAAGCGCCGCGCCTGGGTTTCCGGCAGCAGCCGCACCAGTTCGGGATTGATGTTGAAAAACTTCAGATTGATGTAGGGAATGTCGAGCTGGCGCGCCAGCGCGCCAGAAATCTGCTCTTCCGTGACGAAGCCGTGCTCGACAAAAACGCGGCCCAGCTTGCGTCCCGAACGCTTCTGTTCCGTCAAGGCTTGGCCCAACTGTTCTTCCGTCAGCAATTTCTGCTGCACCAAAATTTCACCGAGCCGGACTTTCTCTGGCCTTGCCATGCTTGCTCCTCGACAAATTCTTCAGACGCTGCACGCCAGCGGCGCGCGGGAGTATTTTATTCCAGAACCTGTTGTTTCTTAAAGAAAATATATTCCATCGTTTGATTTTTGCGCATTTCAACACTCTGCAAGGAAACACTTGCCGCCCACCTGCGCCCATGCCAATAATGGGGGTCATTCCCCGTCTTGCTGCCGACTATTGCCCCTATGAACGCCTGCGCCATCGAGTTCCACAACGTGCATCTGCAGCTGGCGGGCAGCGCCGTGCTGCGCGGCGTCGATCTGCAGGTGCGCGCGGGGGAACTGTTCGGCCTGGTCGGCGTGAATGGCGCGGGCAAGACTTCCCTGCTGAAATGCCTGCTCGACTTTTGCATGCCGGAGCGGGGCGAGATCGCCATTTTCGGCCAGGCGCACCGCCACGGCGCGGCGCGCCAGCCCCTGTGTTTTCTGCCGGAACGTTTCCAGGCGCCGTATTACCTGACGGGTGGCGACTTCCTGCGCTACCTGGCGCGCCTGCATAATGTGCGCCCCGATGCGCAGGCCGAGCAGCAAGCCCTGGACGCGCTGGAACTGGCGCCGGACGCCTTGCTGCGCCCCGCGCGCGACTATTCGAAAGGCATGATGCAGAAACTGGGGCTGGCCGCCTGCTTGCTGTCGGGCAAACCGCAACTAGTGCTGGACGAACCGATGAGCGGGCTCGATCCGAAGGCGCGCGCACAGTTCAAGCAAGTGCTGCGGCAAGCGCGCGCGCAGGGCCGCGGCGCGCTGCTCACCTCGCATGCGCTGGCCGACGTGGAAGAATTGTGCGACCGCATGGCCATCCTGCATGCGGGTCGCATCGTATTTACGGGCACGCCAGCCGAATGCCGCGCGCGCCATGGCGGCGCGACCGATGCCAGCCTGGAACAGGCTTTCCTCAATTGCATCGCGGCATGAACGCCCCGCTCTCCGCGCCGCCCGGACGGCCTTACGCTCCCTCCCCGCACGGCATGTATCTGCGCCATTTCGGCTTGCGCACGGCGCCGTTCGGCATCACGCCGGACCCGGCCTTCTTTTATGCGGGCAATACCCGGGGCGAACTGCTCGATGCGCTGCTGTATGCCGTCACGCAAGGCGAAGGCATCATCAAGCTGACGGGCGAAGTGGGCAGCGGCAAGACCATGCTGTGCCGCATGCTGGCCGAACGCCTGCCGCCCCAGGTCGACGTGCTGTATCTGCTCAATCCCCGCCTGGAACCGGATGACGTCCTGCACGCCATCGCCGCCGAACTTGGCCTGGCGCTGGACGGATGCCGCGCCGACGCCGTGCTGCACACCCTGCACGGCGAGCTGATCGCCCGGCATGCGGCGGGACGCCAGGTGGTGCTGCTGGCAGAGGAAGCGCAAGCCATGCCGGGCGCCACCCTGGAAGCGCTGCGCCTGCTGACGAATTTGGAAACGGCCAGCCACAAGCTGCTGCAGATCGTCCTGTTTGGCCAGCCGGAATTGCAGCAGACACTGGACTTGCCCCAGTACCGCCAATTGAAGGAACGCATCACCCACAGTTTCACCGTGCCGCGCCTGCCGAAGTCCTTGCTGGACGACTACCTGGCATGCCGCCTGGCCGCCGCCGGCCGCACGGCGCCGCTGCTCTTCACGCCAGCCGCGCTGCGCCAGCTGGCGCGCGCCGCGCAGGGCATCGTGCGCAGGGTCAATATCCTGGCCGACAAGTCCTTGCTGGCCGCGTTTGCGGACGATGCGCAGGACATCAGCGCGCGCCACGTGCGCCTGGCTATTGCCGACAGCCCCTTCCACCGTCCGCCCTGGCATGCGGGCAAGCTGCTGGCGGGCGTCTTGAGCGCGCTGATGCTGCTGCTGGCCTTTGCTCTGCTGTGGCAATGGCTGACGAGCAACCAAAGTCAGATGCGCCGCAGCGCGCCCGCCGACGCAGCCGCAAGCGCGCTCCAGGCAACCGTTGCGCGCACGCCGTCGCCATTGCAGCCCACGCTGCTCGACAGCAAGCTGGCCGAATCGCGCGACTGGCTGGCAAAGCAAAGGCCGCAGCAACTGGTGCTGCAAATTGCCAGCCTGCCCGCCACCGAAAAGGCCGCGGCGGAAAGCTTCCTGCAGCAGGCGCAGCAAGCCATCGGCCTGCACGACCTCCACGTGTTTCGCCTGTCTGGCGCAGCCCCCTCAAGCGCCGCCGCGCGCCTGGTCATCGCCTACGGCAGCTTCGCCGACCGGGCCAGCGCCGAAGCCGTGTGGGCCAGGCTGGCGCCCACGTCGCCGCAGAAAATATTGCTGAGCGACATAGATAGTATCCGCACGGAAATGAAAGCCGCAGCGCCGCCACAAACAAGGCGTGGCGCCCCCTGACTTTATTTCGGTATATTGCCTCCCGGGCACGCACAGCGATTGCTTTTAGGCGATCATGCTGGGTAAAATTACAAAAGCACAACACGACTTCAAGGGCGAACTTTTCATGAATCAACACCCTATTCCTGTGCTGGCCTCCTGGGTCGCCCTCGCCTGCAGCACCATGCTGTCCGGCTGCGCCACGCATCAAACGCCGCTGTCGCCTGTCCACATCAATGCCGCGCCCCTCCCGGCCGGCGTCATTCCCGAACCTGTGCTGCAAAGCAGCGCACTGGCCGCGCCCCTGCCGGCGCCAAAAATGGAAACCTACAGCGTCACCGTGCACAAGGTACCCGTGCAATCGCTGCTGTTTGCCCTGGCGCGCGACGCGGGCATGAATATCGATATCCACCCGCAGATCGAAGGCAGCGTCACCCTGAATGCGCTGAACCAGACACTGCCGCAACTGCTGGCGCGCATCGGCAAGCAAGTCGACATGCGCTACGAAATCGATGGCAAGAACCTGACGGTGTTGCCCGACGCGCCCGTATGGCGCAATTACAAGGTCGATTACGTCAACATGGCGCGCAGCACCAACAGCAGCGTGAATATCGCCACGCAAATTTCCACGGCAGGCGGCGGGTCGAACAATGCCAGCAACCCCGTTGGCAACACGCAGGGCAGTGGCAGCAGCGGCAATAACAATTCGACCACCCTGGTCGTGAATCGTTCAGAAAATAATTTCTGGTACAGCCTGGAAAAGAATATCCGCGACCTGCTGCGCGAAACCACGCTCAACGACGTGCAGGTGGACCCGCTGGCGCAGCTGAACCAGCAGTTGACGACCATGCCCGGCCAGCAAGGGCAGCAAGGACAGCAGCAGAACCAGGCCGGCAACGTCCCTGCCGCCGGTGCGACTGGCCAGTACGGCGCCCAGCCGCCGATGCAGTATGGCAACCAGAATGGCAATCCGAATGGAGGTCAATCTGCGCCGGGCCAGCAGGGGGCCAGCCAGAACGCCACGCCTGGCCAGCCGCTGGACGCGAACGGCATGCCGCTGTTAAAACTGGCCAACAAGGGCAGCCCCTCGTCCGTCGTCGTGAATGTGGAAGGCGGCTTGATCGCCGTGCGGGCCACGGGGCGCCAGCATGAAAAGATCGCGGAATTCCTCGACGCCGTGTTGCACAGCGCCAAGCGGCAAGTGCTGATCGAGGCAACCATCATTGAAGTGCGCCTGAGCAATGAATACCAGCAAGGCATCAACTGGGCGCGCCTGACGGGCAGCCTGCAGCTGCGCCAGGGACAGGTGGGCACGGCGGCCCTGTCCAGCGGCGTCACGCCGAACGCCACGCCCGGCATCTTCCTGCTCAATTATCTGAAAGACAGTTTTTCCACCACCATCCAGCTGCTCGAATCGTTCGGCAAGGTGAAAGTGCTGTCCAGTCCGAAGATCAGCGTGCTGAACAATCAAACGGCCATGCTGAAAGTGGTCGACAACAATGTCTTCTTTACCATCAAGGTGACGCCTGCCGTGATCAGCTCGACAGGCACCATCACCACGCCAGCCACCTATGAGTCGAAACTGGAAACGGTGCCCGTCGGCTTCGTCATGAGCGTCACGCCGCAGATTTCCGACAGCGATGAAGTCACCCTGAACGTGCGTCCCACCATCACGCGCATCGTGGGCTATGTGCAAGACCCGAATCCGGCCCTCGCCAGCGTGATCAGCCGCGTGCCCGTGATCCAGGCGCGCGAGCTGGAATCGATCATGAAAGTGGGCAATGGCCAGATCGCCGTGATGGGCGGCCTGATGCAGGATTCCGTCGACAACGCCAAGGATGGCGTGCCTGGCCTGTCGAGCCTGCCAATCGTGGGTAATCTGTTTACCTACCGCAATGAGGCAAGCAGCAAGACGGAGCTGGTGATCTTCATGCGCCCCGTCGTGGTCAAGGATGCCAGCGTCGAGGGCGATTACCGCGACTACCGCTACTTGCTGCCCGGCCAGGCGCCGCTCAACAGCCAGCCATACACGGATGGCCCGCCGGCGCCGGCCGTCCGGCCGCAGGCGCGCCTGCAGGGAGACTTCCCATGAGTTTGCTGATGCAGGCGCTCAAGAAGGCCGAGCGCGCCAAACAGAACAGCCTTTCCGACGAGGAGCTGGAAAAGCCGTCCGAAGCCTACGACCAGGTACTGGAACTGGCGCCGGCCGACGCCCTGCCGCCCCGTCCCGCGCCAGCGCCAGCGACCGTGCAGCCGCCAAGCACCTTGCGCCTGGAACCGCTGGCGGACGCGCCCGCGCCGCAACCGGCGCAGAATGCGGCCCAGCCAGATCCACAGCCAGCTGCGCAGCAAGGCGCGCAGCCAAGTCAGCAGCAGCCCCCTCGCCCCGAACCGCCGCAGGCCAGGCCACGCGCCAGCCGCAGCAATCCGCCGCCGAAAGGCCCCACGGGGCCCATCAGCGTCGATCCGGCCACCGTGCGCCTGGCCGTGCTGCTGGCGATATTGCTGGTGGTGGCAGGTTCCATGGGATATTGGTACTGGCGCGCCAGCACCAGCCCCGGCGCGGGCGCCAACCTGCCCGGCGTGCCCATGCCGCTGACGGACGCTCCGGGCACAACCGGCGTTGCCGGTCCCGTGCTGGTGGTGCCGGCAACGGGTGCCGCGCCGCCCGACGCCGTGACGCCCGCCGCACTGCCGCCCGACTATCCGCGCGACACGCGCCAGCAAACAGGTGCTGCGGAGCAGCAGGCGATGATACAGGCGGCGGCCCAGGCCGCCGTGGCGGCGCAGCTGGCGCAGCTGGCGCCGCCCGCACCGCCCAGCCTGCCGCCCGTGGCGGCGCCCGACAATAGCCAGATCCAGGTGCAGCGCAGTGTCGCCGCGCCGCAAATCAACCCCGGCGTGCAGCAAGCCTACCAAGCCTTCAACGGGGGCCAGCTGGGTTCTGCTCGTCAGCAATATGAAACCGTGTTGCAGCAGGATGCCACCAACCGCGACGCGCTGCTGGGCCTGGCTGCCGTGGCCTTGCGCGAGCACCAAGGCGCGCAGGCGGCGGCGCTGTACGTGCGTTTACTGGAAATCAATCCCGACGATGGCGAGGCGCTGGCCGGCCTGATCGGGCTGCGCCAGGGCGACGTGGCGCTCAGCGAGGCAAAATTGAAAGCCATCCTGGCGCGCAGCCCCGACAGCGCCCCCGTGCTGTTTGCATTGGGCAATGTGTACGCCAAGCAGCGCCGCTGGAACGAAGCGCAACAGCAATTTTTCCGCGCCTACGGCGCCGCGCCCGGCAATCCCGACTATGCGTTCAACCTGGCCGTGGGCCTGGACCGGCTGAACCAGCCCCGGCTGGCCGCCACGTATTACCAGCGCGCCCTGACCCTGGCGCAAACGACGCCCGCCGCCTTCGACCAGGCCATCGTGCAAACGCGTTTGCGCGAACTGGCGTCCCCCGCGGCAGCGGCCGAGCCGGCCATCATCACACCCCGTCAGGAATAAGCATCACATGGCAGAACAGGCAAAACTTCCCCTCGGCAAGCTGCTGATCCAGAAAGGCGTGATCAGCGAAGACCAACTGCGCATCGCCCTGATCGAGCAGCGGCGCAGCAGCGAACCGCTGGGCAAGCTGCTGATCACCCTGGGTTTTGTGACGGAAGCCACCGTGCGCGAGGCCCTCAGCGAAAACCTGAAACAGGTCAGCGCGGATCTGTCCAGCCTAGTGGTCGACGCCATTGCCCTGAAGCTGATCCCGAAGGACGTGGCCAAGCGCTACCGCGTGTTTCCCATCGTGTATGAACGGCAGGCGGACAACCTGATCCTGGCCATGGCCGACACGAGCAACATCGTGGCGCTCGACCAGATCAGCGCCATGCTGGTCAAGGGCATCACGATTTCCACCGTGCTCGTCAACGAATCGGACATTTCGCGCGCCATCGACCAGTACTATGGTTTCGAGCTGTCGATCGATGGCATCCTGCACGAAATCGAAACGGGCGAAGTCAGCTATCAAAGCATGGCGTCGCCATCGGACGAGTACAGCCAGCCCATGGTGCGCCTGATCGATGCGCTGCTGGCCGATGCCGTGCAGAACGGCGCCTCGGACATCCATTTCGAGCCGGAACAGTCGTTCCTGCGCATCCGCTACCGCATCGACGGCATCCTGCGGCAAATCCGCAGCCTGCACAAATCGTACTGGCCGGCCATGGCCGTGCGCCTGAAGGTGATGTCGAACATGAATATCGCCGAGGCGCGCGCGCCGCAGGATGGCCGCATCAGCATCAAGTTTTCCGGGCGGCAAATCGACTTCCGCGCCTCGGCGCAGCCCACCACGCATGGCGAAAACGTCGTGCTGCGCGTGCTGGACCGGCAAAAAGGCATCGTCCCGCTGGATGCCCTGGGACTGGCCGACGCGGAACTGAACTTGCTGAAACTGATGATTGCGCGCCCCGACGGCGTGATCCTCGTGACGGGCCCGACGGGCAGCGGCAAGACCACCACCCTGTATTCGATACTCAACCATATCAATACGGAAAGCGTCAACATCATGACCCTGGAGGACCCGGTCGAGTATCCGATGAACATGATACGCCAGACCTCCGTCAACGAATCCGTCAAGCTGGGCTTTGCCGACGGCATCCGCTCGATGATGCGGCAAGACCCGGACATCATCCTGGTGGGCGAGATCCGCGACCGCGAAACGGCGGAAATGGCCTTTGCGGCCGCCATGACGGGCCACCAGGTGTATTCCACCCTTCATACGAGCTCGGCCATCGGTTCCGTCGCGCGCCTGCTCGACATCGGCATCCTGCCCGACATCATGGCCGGCAACATCATCGGCATCGTGGCGCAGCGCCTGGTGCGGCGTTTGTGTCCGCATTGCAAGGAAACCGTCATTGCCGACGATGTCGAGCGCCGCCTGCTGGGCCTGGCCACGGATGAGGCGCCCGCCTCCATCTGCCGCGCCGTGGGCTGCGAGCGCTGCGCGCATCAGGGCTACAAGGGCCGCCTGGCGATCATGGAAATCCTCAAGATGACGGCCGAACTCGATGAGTTGACGGCGCGCCGCGCCAGCAGCCGCGAACTGAAGAACGCGGCGCGCGCGGCCGGCTTCAAGGGCATCGTCGACGACGGCATGCGCCGCGTGCTCGAAGGCGTCACCACACTGGAAGAAGTGGGCCGCGTGGTCGACCTGACGGAAAGGCTGGCCTGATGGCGCAATATGTCTACCGCGCCATGGATGCCAGCGGCGCATTGATTCCCGGCAGCATGGAGGCGGCCAACGTGCCGGACCTGGAAGCGCGCCTGCACCGCATGCAGCTCGACTTGATCGACTGCAAGATCACGGGCCAGTACCTGGTGTTGCTGGGCAAGCGGATCATCCACCGCCGCGACCTGATCAATTTCTGCTTCCACATGGAGCAATTGACGGGCGCGGGCGTGCCCATCCTGGAAGGCTTGAACGACTTGCGCGAAAGCACGGACCACCCGCGCCTGCGCGAAGTCGTCACGGATCTGATCGAAAGCATCGAAGGCGGCTTGCCCCTGTCGGGCGCACTGGCCCAGCATGGCGACATCTTCGACGCCACATTCACCAGCCTGATCCTGGCGGGCGAACAGAGCGGCAGGATCGCCGACGTGTTCAAGAACCTGTCGGAAAGTTTGAAGTGGCAGGACGAGCTGGCCTCGCAGACGCGCAAGATCGTCATGTACCCCGTCATCGTGGCCATCGTCGTGGCGGCCGTGACGTTTTTCCTGATGATCTATCTGGTGCCCCAGCTGACGGCATTCATCCGCAACATGGGCGGCGAGCTGCCGCTGCATACGCGCGTGCTGATCTTTGTCTCGAATGTGTTCATCGATTACTGGTATCTGCTGCTGGCCTTGCCCGTGCTGCTGTTTTTCGGCCTGCGCGCGCTCATCCGCCGCAGCGAGGCGGCCCGTTATGCGTGGGATGGCTTGAAGCTACGGCTGTGGCTGGTCGGCCCCGTGCTGCACAAGATCATCCTGGCCCGCTTCGCCACGTTTTTTGCCCTGATGTATGCCTCCGGCATCACGATACTCGAATGCATCCGCCTGTCCGAAGGCATCGCCGGCAACCAGGTGGTGGCGGCCGGCCTGCGCCGCGCCGCGCAGCTGATCGGCGAGGGTTACGGCGTGACCGCCGCCTTCCAGCACACGGGCATCTTCCCGCCGCTGGTGATCCGCATGCTGAAGGTGGGCGAGGCAACGGGTTCGCTGGACACGGCCTTGCGCAATGTCAGCTACTTTTACAACCGCGAAGTGAAGGAATTGATTGAAAAAGTGCAAGCCATGATCGAGCCGGCCATGACGGTCATCCTGGGCTTGCTGCTGGGCTGGATCATGCTGTCGGTACTGGGGCCGATCTACGACACCATCAGCACGATCAAAACTTGAGATTCGAGACCTGAGGCCGCCGTGTTCCGCAAACAATTACTTTACATCACCAGCGACACCCTGTACGCCTACGACTGGAACCACGGCGTGCTGGGCCAGGGACAGGCCTTCCCCGCCAGCGCGGCCGGGCTGGACGGTTTCGCCGCGTGGCTGGAATATCCGCAGGCACAGCGGCAGGATGTGCCCGCCTACCTGCTGACGGACTTGATCGAGGAAGATTTCCAGCGCCACCTGCTGCCCCACGTGCGTGGCAAGGCGGGCCGTGCCCTGCTCGAGCGGCGCAAGCAGCAATTGCACCGTGACACGCCCTACCGGGGCAGCACCCTGCTGGGCCGCGAAAGCACGGGCCGCCACGATGACCAGGTACTGTTTTTCGCCCTGACCAACCCAAGCTTGCTGCAGCCGTGGACGGAGGCGCTCGAGCACTTGCGCGTGCCCGTGGCCGGCATCTATTCGACCAGCCTGCTCAGTATCGCGCTGGTAAAAAAGCTGTCGATCGCGCACGAACACCTGCTGCTGGTGACGCAGCAGTCGGGCGGCTTGCGGCAAAGTTATTATGAAAAAGGCCAGCTGCGCTTTTCGCGCCAGACGGCCACCATCGCGCTCGACGGCGTGGCCGTGAATATCGCGCTGGAAACGGAAAAAACGCGGCAATTTCTCACCAGCACACGCATGCTGGCGCGCGGCGACGTCTTGAATACCGTCATCCTGGCGCCGGCCGCGCAGATCGCCAAGCTCGAATTATTGTGCGACAACGGCGTGGAAGTGGCTTACCACTTCATCGACCTGCAACTGGCCGGCAAACGGGTGGGCTTGCGCCAGACGCCGGCGCTGGCCGACGAATTGCTGCTGACCTTGCTGGGCAAGCATCCGCCATCCAGCCACTATCCGCCCGGCGCGCTGGCCCGCTACTACCACTTCCAGCGCGCGCGCAAGACGCTGTATGGCGCCAGCGCGCTGATCGGCGCGTCAGCAGCCCTGTGGTGCGTGATCAATCTGCTTGGCGGCATAGCCGACGGGGCCGGCACGCAGCGCCTGGCGCAGGAAACGGCGTCCTACCAGGAACGCTACCGCAGCGTCATGTCGACGCAGCCGCCGGCGCCGGCCAAGACGCAGAACATGAAAGTGGCCGTGACCCTGGGCCAGATGATCGCCAGCCAGGCGCCGGAACCGGGCCGCCTGCTGGGCATGCTGAGCGCCGCGCTGGACCAGGCGCCGCAGGTTGCGCTCGGCCAGCTGCACTGGCATGCGGGCGGGGCGCCCGCGCGCGCGGCCGGCGGCCAGCCACCGCAGCAGCAGGCTGCGAGTTCGCCGCCCGGCAGCGCCATGGCCGGCATTCCAGTCGCGCCGCCGCAGGCGCTGCGCCTGGAAGCGGACGTGGCCATGCCGAACAATGACTACCGCGCCGCGCTGGCCGCCATCACGGCCTTCGCGCAAACCCTGGCGCGCCAGCCGCGCATGCAGGTGACGATCGAGGAAACGCCGCTCGACCTGCGACCCAGCGCGGCCCTGTCCGGCAAGAGCGCCGCGCCGGCGCCGGACAGCCAGGCCCGGTTTACCCTCTTGCTGGAGTGGCAGCCATGAGCGGCCCCGTCAAGCAGCCGCCCCTGCCCGGCATGCAGCGCGCTGCCACGCCCGCGCGCACCCTGCCCGCGTGGCTGGGCGAACTGCGCCTGGTGCGCCGCGCCCTGCTGTGCTTTGCCCTGACCTTGCTGGCCAGCGTAGTGCTGCTCAGCCTGAGCGCCGCCTACCGCACGCGCGAAGCGCAACGGCTGTACCTGGCCCAGCACACGCGCGCTGCGGCGGCTACCCTGTTCAACCACGTGGAAGCGGAAAAGCAGGAAATCCGCGCCTACGAACCGCAATTCCTGGCCCTGCGCCAGCGCGGCCTGATCGGCGAAGAAAACCGCCTGGCCTGGATCGATGCCATCCGGCGCAGCCAGGAACAGCGCAAACTGCTGCCGATCAGCTATGACATCAGTCCGCAGCAAGCGCTGAAGGTGCCGCTGCCCATGGAGATGGGGCAATATCATTTGCACGGCAGCCGCATGCGCCTGCAGATGGATTTGCTGCACGAGATGGATTTGCTGAACCTGTTTGACGATTTGCGCCAGGCCGGCTATTTCGCCGTACAGGATTGCACGCTCAAGCGCCACGGAGCGGCCGGCAGCCAGGCAGCACCCGCCCTGGGCGCCGAATGCGAGCTGCTGTGGCTGACCGTCAACAGCGTGCCCGTGCAGGAGCGGCCATGAAGCGCACCCTGACCCTTGGCGCGCTGCTGGCCGGCGCCGCGCTCACTGTCCATGCACAGGCGCAGCAGCTGGGGCGCCTGTTCCTGTCGCCCGAGCAACGCACCCAGCTCGACGCGCAGCGCTACGGGCCGCCGCCAGCCGATCCCGCCCTGGCTGCGGCGCCGCCACCACCGCCGCCACCGCCCGCCCCGCCCGTGGAATTGAATGGCGTGGTGCAGCGCAGCAGCGGCCACTCCACCGTCTGGCTGAACCAGGAAGTGCAGAACGAACCGCACAATCGCCTTGCCCTCGGCAAGCCCGGCACATTGACCCTGCGCCTGTCGAACGGCCAGGTGGTGCTGCTCAAACCCGGCCAGCGCTACGATCCTGCCAGCGGCACGGTCACCGAGGTGCAGGAGACGCCGCCATGACGCCACGCCAAGCTCATCGCCACCCTCGTCGCCAGCGCGGCGCCGCCCTGTTGCTGCTGGTGGCCGTGCTGGGCCTGGGCGCGGCCAGCCTGCTGATCAGCGCCTTCGGCCGCGGCACGGGCGAGGCCGAACGCCAGCAGCGCACCCTGGCCACCCTGGCGCAAGCACGCGAAGCCTTGCTGGGTTTTGCCGCCACGCAAGGCCGGCTGCCACGTCCGGCCGCCTCCGCCCTCGACGGGCGCGAACGGGCAGCCGACTGTGCCGACGATGCCGCATGCAGCGGCTTTTTGCCGTGGGTCGCGCTGGGCGTGGACGGTGTTGATGCCTGGGGCAAGCTGCTGCGCTACAGCGTCACGCCGGAAATGGCGCGCGCGCCCATCGTCTCGTTTTCCGCTGTCGCCAACAGGGTCGTGCTCGAACGCGGCGCGCGCGGCGAATTCGCCTTCGTGGCGGGCCAGGCACAATGCAACGTCAGCGCCCAATGCCTGCCCGTCGTACTATTCTCGCAAGGCAAGGAGCATCACGGCACGTCCGCCAGCGGCGTGACGCAGATCAATACGGCGCGCGGCAATATCGACGAAGCGGCCAACGACAGCGACAGCCGCAGTTTCATTGCCCGCCCCGCCACCGGCAATGCCGCGCTGCCCGGCGGCGCCTTCGACGACATGCTGACCTGGATTACCTTGCCCGCCCTGTACCAACGCATGCGCGCCGCGCGCAACCTGCCATGAGCGTCCTCCATGCGCGCCGCCAAAGCGGCTTTTCCCTGATCGAGATCGCCATCGTGCTCGTCATCGTCGGCCTGATGATAGGCGGCCTGGTCACGCCATTGACGGTGCAGCTGGAGCAGCGCAAGGTGGCCGAGACGCAACTGGCACTGAATGAGGCGAAGGAAGCGCTGACGGGCTACGCGCTGCGCTACGGCTACCTGCCGTGCCCCGCCGCCTCCGTCATGAGTGGCCTGGAAGACCGGCGCGGCACGCGCTGCACGGGCGAAAAACGCGCCGGGTTCCTGCCATGGGCCACCCTGGGGCTGCGCCAGGGCGACAGCTGGAACCATCTGTTCCGCTACAGCGTGACGCCGGCCTTCAGCGACAGCGGCCAGCTTTTCAACCTGACCACACCGCGCGACATCAGCATCGTCACGCGCAATGGCGGCGCCCTGCTGCAGGCGACGGCCTTGAACGACATCCCCGCCATGATCATGTCGCATGGCAAGAACGGTTTTGGCGCCACGGGCGTGCAGGGTCAGCGCCAGGCTGTGCCTTTCGGCAACAATGTCGACGAGCGCAACAATGCATCGAACGCCACCACCTTCATCAGCCGCGCCGCCAGCGGCCCGCAGCAGCCGGGCGGCGAGTTCGACGATCTCGTCGCCTGGGTGTCGCCGAACATCCTGTTCAACCGCATGGTGGCGGCGCAAAGGCTGCCCCGCTGATGCCGATGCTCTTGCCCGCCCTCACCATCGCCCGCTACACGCTGCTCGAAGCGCTGCGCAGCCGCCTGCCGTGGCTGTTCCTGCTGGCCGCCTGCGGCGCCGCCGCCCTGGCTGGCTTCCTGCAGCAACTGGCGCTGACGGAAAGCGGCGCCGTGCAGGCGGCCCTGCTGGCGGCCACCCTGCGCCTGGCCAGCATTTTCCTGCTGGCCACTTTCATTATTACCAGCATGGCGCGCGAAGCGGCCGACCGGGGCCTGGAATTGCTGCTCGCGCTACCCATGCCGCGCGCCGCCTACCTGCTGGGCAAGCTGCTGGGCTACGGGGCGCTGGCGGCCGTGCCCGCCATACTCTTCGGCCTGTTGATGGCGCTATTCGCCGCGCCCGCGCAATGCGCGCTGTGGGCGCTGTCGCTGCTGGGTGAACTGTGGATCGTCGCCGCCTTCAGCCTGCTGTGCGCGGCCAGCCTGCAGCAGGCCCTGCCTGCGCTGGCCGCCACCGGCGGCTTCTATCTGCTGGCGCGCATGCTGGGCAGCCTGCAACTGCTGGCCCACGGCCCGCAAGCGGGCGACTCCTGGCCGCAGCGCGCCATGACCGGCGCCATCGACGTGCTGGCCCTGTTGCTGCCCCGCCTCGACGCCTTTACACGCACGGAGTGGCTGCTGTACGCGACGGGCGACTGGCAAGCCCTGGCCAATGTAGCGGCGCAAACCTGCATTTATGTGGCCTTGCTGGCCAGCTGCGCGCTGTGCGACTTTTACCGCAGGAACATCTGATGGCGGCGACCACCCAGCGTCCCTGGTCCAAGGTGCCGCGCCCCCTGTGCTGGCTGCTGGCGGCATGCCTGCTGCTGCAGCTGGGCTGGCGCCTGGCGCAGCAGCATGCTCCCGCCCAGGCGCGTCCGCTGCCCGCCGCGCCGCCGGCTGGCGTGGCGCGCCTGGCCAGCCTGGGCGAGCCGCTGGCCATGGCTAAGGCCATGCTGCTGTACCTGCAGTCGTTCGAAGACCAGGCCGGCGTCAGCCTGCCGTGGCGCGAACTCGACTATGACCGCCTGGCCGGCTGGCTGGAGACGGCGCAAACACTCGATCCGCGCAGCCGGTATGCGCTGGTGGCCGCCAGCGAAGTGTATGCCGGGGTAGCCGACCCGCAGCGCGCGCGGCGCATGCTCAATTTTGTCGCCGCCAGCTTTGCGGCCGACCCGCAGCGCCGCTGGCCCGCCATGGCGCAGGCGGTGCTGGTGGCAAAACACCAGTTGCACGATTTGCCGCTGGCGCTCGGCTATGCGCGCGCGCTGCGCCAGCAGGCGACGGGGCCGCATGTGCCGGCGTGGGTACGCGAAATGGAAGCGTTCATCCTGGAAGACATGGACCAGCTCGACAGCGCCCGCCTGGTGATCGGCGGCCTGATCGCCAGCGGCCAGATCAGCGACCCGCACGAACTGGCCTTCCTCGCGCGCCGGCTCGACGAGCTTGCCAAGAAGAAAGCAAGGGCGGCGCCATGAGCCGCTGTCCGAAAGGCCATGCGCATCCGGCATCAATTGCAGTAAACTGCCATCTCAAGCTGTCGTACTTTTTTTTCAAGGAAACCCCATGCCCCCACGCCGCCAGCACGGCTTTACGCTCGTAGAAATCGCCATCGTCCTGGTCATCATCGGCTTGCTGCTCGGTGGCGTGCTCAAGGGGCAAGGCTTGATCGACAGCGCCAAGGTGAAAAACATCATCCAGCAATCGAATGCGCTGACGGCCGCCGTCAACGCCTACCAGGACAAGTTCCGCGCCCTGCCCGGCGACGATATCCAGGGCACCGTGCACGTGCCCAATTCGGCCGGCAATGGCAATGGCGACGGCCAGATCGGCGATGGCCAGCCGCGCGAATTCACCCTCGCGCCGCAGCACCTGGCGCTGGGCGGCTTCATTACCGGCTCGTTCAACGGCACTTCGCAATTCATGACCAGCGCCCAGGGCGGCGCCGTCTACCTGTACAACGATGAAGTGGGCGGCCGCGCCGGCAACGGCATCCGCTTCGACAACCTGCCGGAGAGCTACGCGGAGCAGATCGACAGCAAACTCGACGATGGTGTGGCCAGCACGGGCAGCGTCCGGGCGAACATGCCCTACGGCAATGCTGGTGCTATCATTCCCCGCACCGCCGTCTTTTTCTGAGCCTCCAGTCACTATCAAAGGAATACCATGTCACTGCACCGCAAACTCATCGTTTCCCTGGCCGCCGCCTGCGCCTTGCTGGCCGGTGGCGCGCAAGCCCAATACGTGGGACCGACGACCGGCCCGGCCGCGCCCAGCAATGTGGCGGCCATCCTGAAAAATCCCGTCGACGACCAGGCCGTCGTGCTGCGCGGCCATTTGCTGCGCAAAGTGGGCAACGAGAAATACACCTTCTCCGATGGTACGGCGGAAATCCGCGTGGACATCGACGACAAGGTCTTCATGAACCGCAAGATCGATGCCAAGACCCGGGTGGAAATCCGCGGTGAAGTGGAAAAAGACTTCATGGAAAGCCCGGAAATCGATGTCGACGTGCTGACCCTGGTCCAGTAAGCCGCCTTGCCATCCCGCCGCCACGGCGGGATGGGCATTACCCCTCTTCTGTATGCCTTGCGCAACCTTTTTTCCATGCCGGAAACTAGGCTTGTCAGAACAATCAATTTCGTCTAGCATCTTTTCATTCAACGTCAGCCAGCGCCAGCGTGAGCCTGCCTGTCGATTCATCCATTCTGGGAGCTTTCCGGGTGCAAGATTTGCCTTCGATACGCTCAAGAATTTCATGGCTGGTGCTCGCCTGGGTCATTCCGACGGCGCTGGTATTTCTGCTGCTCGTGGCGCAAAGCTACACGCGTGAACGCGACCATGTCGTCAGCGAAACGGCGCAGGCGGCGCGGGCTGTCGCGGCAGCCGTCGAACGCGACCTGAACGGCGCCCAGATGGCCGCGCGCATCCTGGCCGATACGCCCGCCCTGCAAGCCGGCGACATCGGCGCCCTGCGGGCCATGGCCGCCAGCCTGCTGCAGCCGGGCATGGCCGTCAGCGGCTTCATCGTCTCCGACGCCAAGGGCCGCCAGCTGATCAATACAGCCCTGCCCGCCAGCCAGGCGCCGCCGCCCTTGCCGCAAAAATGGGCCGCCAGCATGGAGCGCACGCGCGACTACGGCAAGCCGCGGCTGACCAGCCTGGCCAAGACGCCCGACAGCATGCCGCAGCTGGCCCTGAATCTGCCGCTGCCACGCACGCAGGGAAGCGCCTACGTGCTGACAGCCCTGTACCCGCCCGACTACCTGTCCGTGCTGCTGCGCGAGTTGCACCTGCCAGCCTACCTGGGCGCGGCCATCATCAATGCCGATGGCATCAACGTGGCGCGCACCCTGGCGCCGCAGCGCTATGTGGGCCAGCGCACTGCGGCGCCCCTGCTGGAACAGATAAGCCAGGCGCGCGAAGGCGTGCTGCGCCATGCCACCCTGGAAGGCATCGATGTGTATACGGGCTTTCGCCGCGCCCCGGACGCCGCCTGGACGGTGGCCGTCACCATGCGCACCAGCACGGTGGCAGAAGCGCTGCTGCGCTCGGTAGTCACGGGATCCGTCATCCTGGCGCTGCTGCTGGCCGCCGGCTTTGCCCTGGCCTGGCGCGTGGGCGGCCGCCTGGCCCGCACCCTGCAGGAACTGACGCAGCAGATCCACGCGCTGGCGCAAGGCAAACCCTTGCTTTCGAACAAGCACACGGACCGCGAATCGGCCAACATGGCCAGCGCCCTGGGCACGCTGGAGCGCGACCTGCGGCGCCACCGCACGCAACTGGAGAGCCTGGTGGCCGAACGCACGCTGGCCCTGGAAAAATCCACGCGGCTGCTGGAAACCGTGTACGCGACGGCGCCGATCGGCATGCTGTTCGTGGACCTGGACTTGCGCATCGTCATGATCAACCACTACCTGGCCGCCATCAACGGCGCCAGCGTGGCGCAGCACCTGGGCCGTCCCGTGGGCGCCATGCTGTTCGACGACGCCGTGCGCGCGGAGGTGGAACGTTGCGTGCGCCAGGTGCTGGAGACGGGACAGCCCATTGTCGACATCGAATTGAAAGGCCATAGCGGCCAGCAGCGCGAACAGCTGAGTCACTGGATCGTCTCGTATCACCCGATTTTCGGCCCGGAACAGCAGTTGCTGGGCGTATCGGGCCTGTGGCTGGACATTACCGAGCGCAAGCGCAGCGAAGCGGAATTTCGCCGTTCAAAACACCTGTTTGGCACCATCATCGAAAACATCCCGGCCATGGTCTTCGTCAAGCGCGCCGACAAGCTGAGCTTTGAAATGATCAACCGCCACGCGGAGCTGACGCTGGGACGCTCGCGCGAGCAGTTGCTGGGCAAGACGGACCACGATTTCTTCCCGCCGCAGCAGGCGTCCGCCTTCGTCAGCGCCGACCGCAAGCTGCTGGCCACGGGGCAGATGGTGGAAATCGAACAGGAAGCGATCAATACGGCCGATGGCACGACGCGCCACTTCACCACGCGCAAGGTGGTCTTGCGCGACGATGCCGGGCGCGCCAGCCATGTGCTGGGGGTGTCGATCGATATCACGGAACGCAAGCGCGCCACCGAAGTGCTGCACGCCGCCACCTGGCGCCTGGAACAGAATGAGCGCTTCATCCGCACCGTCACCGACAACCTGCCCGGCATGGTGTCGTACTGGGGCGCCGATTTGCGTTGCCTATTTGCAAATAAATTCTACAACGAATGGTTTGGCCGCAGCAGCGCCGAGCTGGCCGGTATCCACATGAGCGAATTGCTGGGGCAGGAACTGTTCGACGTGTATGCGCCCCACGTCGAGGGCGTGCTGGCGGGCCGGCCGCAAAGCTTCGAGCGCGACTTGCTCGATCCCGGCGGCCAGGTGTGCCACACGTGGACCAATTACATTCCCGATTTCGACGACAGCGGCCGCGTGCGGGGCTTCTTCGTGCTGGCCTCGGACGTCTCCGAACTCAAGCGCACGGAATTGCGCCTGCACGAACTCAATGAACAGATGGTGCGCGCGCGCGACAAGGCCGAGGCGGCCAGCATCGCGAAGAGCGAATTCGTCGCCAACATGAGCCATGAAATCCGCACGCCGATGAACGCCATCATCGGCCTGGCGCGGCTGCTGGAAGAGTCGCCGCTGGAACGGCGCGAGCGCAGCTATGTCGGCAAGATCCAGATGGCCACGCAATCACTGCTCAATATCGTCAACGACGTGCTCGATTTTTCCAAGATCGAGGCGGGGCAGATGGTGCTGGAACAGCGCCGTTTCCAGCTCGAACGCATGCTCGACAGCGTAGGCGTCTTGCTGGCCAGCAGCGCATGGGCGCGCGGCGTGGAACCCGTCTTCGTGCTCGCCCCCGGCGTGCCGGACGAACTGATCGGCGACGCCCTGCGCGTGGAACAGATACTCATCAACCTGGTGGGCAATGCCGTCAAGTTCACCTCGCATGGCGAAGTGGTGCTGGCCATCGGCAAGGTGGCCGAGGATGCTGCCAGCGCCACCCTCGAGTTTTCCGTGCGCGACACGGGCATCGGCATCGGCGCGGCCGAACAGGAACGCATCTTCGACGCGTTTTCCCAGGGCGACAGCGGCACCAGCCGCAAATACGGCGGCACGGGACTAGGGCTGGCCATCTGCCGGCGCATGGTGGAATTGATGGGAGGCACCCTCAGCGTGACAAGCGCGCTGGGCAAGGGCTCCGACTTCCGCTTCAGCTGCCGCTTCGACAAGGTGGCGCCACCGCCCGAGCCGCCCGGCAAGGGCGTGCCCAAGGCCCTGTCGCTGCTGATCATCGACGACAACGCCAGCGTGCGCGCCATGCTGGAAGACTGGTGCGCGGCGCAGGGCTGGCACAGCCGCAGCGCCGACAGCGGCGCGGCCGGCCTGGCGCTGCTGCGCGCCCACGCCAGCGGCGGGCCGGGGCACGATCTTGTGTTGCTCGACGCGGCCATGCCCGGCATGGATGGCATTTCCATGCTCACCGAGGCGCGCGCCGACGCGCTCCTGGCGCTGCCGCCCGTGATCATGCTGGTGGCCGACCAGGATAGCGAAAACCTCGAACGCCTGGCCGACAGCCTGATGCTGGCCGGCATCGTCTCGAAACCGGCCACCCCGGCGCGCCTGCTGGCGGCCGTGATGGCCGTGCGCGAAGGCCGCAGCTCCCCTTCCGCGCTGCCCGTGTCCACGCCCTTGTCGGGTTTGCTCACAGGCATGCGCGTGCTGCTGGTGGAAGACAATGAAATCAACCAGGAAGTGGCGCAGTACATTTTGCTGCACTCGGGGGCGCGCGTGGCCGTGGCCGCCAACGGCCGGCTGGCCGTCGACTTGCTCACCAGCACGCCGGACGCCTGGGACGTGGTGCTGATGGATTTGCAGATGCCCGTCATGAATGGCTACGACGCCACCCTGGCCATCCGCGCCCTGGGCTTGCCGGACTTGCCCATCATCGCCATGACGGCCAATGCCATGGACGAAGACCGTCTGCGCGCCATCGCCAGCGGCATGAACGCGCATGTGGCCAAGCCCATCGATGTCGACGAAATGATCCAGACCCTGACCCGGCTGGTGCGCGCCCCCCTGGGCAGCGGCGACGGCGCTGCCCAGGCAGGCAATGCCGCCACGCAGACGCTGGACCTGCCGGCCGCGGTGCCCGGCATCGACCTGGCAGCGGCTCTGCACCGCTTCGGCGGCGACTACGGCGCCTTCCTGGCCCTGCTCAAGCGCTTTGAAAATTCGCAAGGCGACGCCGTCGAGGAAACCCGGCGCCTGCTGGCCGCCGGCCAGGCGCCGCAGGCGGCGCAACTGCTGCACCGCGTCTGTGGCGTGGCGGCCAACCTGGGCGCCACGCAGATCGCCAGCCTGGCCGCCGAGACGGAAAAAACGCTGAAAACGGGGCGATCCCACGCCACGGCCGCCTTGCTGGGCCGCCTGGAACAGGCGATGGCCGAAGTCATCGAAGCGGCGCGCACCCTGCCCTCGCCCCTGCGGCGCAGCCAGCCGGCAGCGGCCGCGCCCGGCAGTGGGCCGCTCGACCTGCACGCCGGCCTGTCCGAGCTGCTGGTCTTGATCCGCAACAACAACCTGAAAGCGCTGGCGCAATTCCACGCCCTGCACCCCGCCATACAACAGTCAGACCGGGAAGCGGCACTGGCGATGGCACATGCGATTGAAACGCTGAATTTTGCCGAGGCGGAAAAACTCGTGCTCGATCAGCTGAAACGAGAGGAAAACAAGTGAGCTGGACCAACCTTGCCATGAACGGGCGCATCCTCATCGTCGATGACGCCATGGAAAACATCCAGATCCTGCACCAGCTGCTGCGCGAGGAACACGACGTGCTGTTCGCCCTGAGCGGTGAAAAGGCGCTGGAAATTGCGCATAATCAACAGCCGGATCTGATCCTGCTCGACGCCGTCATGCCCGGCATGGACGGTTATGCCGTCTGCAGCGCGCTGCGCGAATCGGCGCTCCTGAGCGCCATTCCCGTCATCTTCGTCACGGCCCTGAACCAGCCCGAAGACGAGACGCGGGCGCTGGAAGCGGGCGCCGTCGATTTCATCACGAAACCGTTCAACGCGGCCGTCGTGCGTGCCCGCGTGCGCAGCCAGCTGACCATCAAGCGGCAGGCCGACGCCATGCGCGAACTGTCGCTGACGGACTCGCTGACAGGCGTGGCCAACCGGCGCAGCTTCAACGACACGATGGACAGCGAATGGCGGCGCTGCGCGCGCGACGGCGTGCCGATGGCCATCATCATGGCCGATATCGACCACTTCAAGGATTACAACGATACGTATGGCCACCAGGCGGGCGACCTGTGCCTGCAGCAGGTAAGCGCCGCCCTGCGCCGCTGCGCCGTGCGCCCGCCCGACCTGCTGGCGCGCTACGGCGGCGAGGAATTCATCATCCTGCTGCCACAGGAAACGCGCGACGGGGCCGAAGTGGTGGCACAGCGCATCCTCGACGAGGTGCGCGCGCTGCAAATTCCCCACGCCAGATCAGGCGTCGGCCCGCACGTCACCGTCAGCCTGGGCATGGCCAGCGTCATGCCAACGGAAGGCATGGACCCCAGCGCCCTGATCCGCGCCGCGGACGCCCTGCTGTACCGCGCCAAGCATACGGGACGGGACAGGTATTGCGCGTCGGAGGGGAGTGATCAGGGATAGCAGCGCATTAAAAACTCCGCCACGCACACGGGTTTCGTGTCGCCTTCCCGCTCCATGGTGACGGCCCAGTTTACTTGCGCCCCTTCCGGCAAGTCGTCGACGGAGAGGATGTCGAGCCGCGCGCGCAAACGGCTGCCGACAGGCACGGGGGCGGGAAAGCGCACTTTATTCAGGCCATAGTTGATGGCCATGCGGATGCCGGCCATGTGCAAGGCGCCCTGCAACATGGCGGGCAGCAGGGATAAGGTCAGGAAGCCGTGCGCCACGGTGCAGCCGTACGGCGATTCGCGCGCGCAGCGCTCCACATCGACGTGGATCCACTGGTGGTCGTCCGTGGCGTCGGCAAAGGTGTCGATGCGCTGCTGGGTGATGGTGAGCCAGTCGGAAACGGCCACGTGCTGCCCCGCCAATGCCTGGAAACCGGCGATGCCGGCGATATCACGCATGATTTTCTCCTGCTGGACGGCGGCCGAACATGCCCATGCCTTCGACGGTGGTCACCACTTCGCCATGCTGGTTGCGCACGCTCCACACGGAAATGACGATGCCGCGATCCGGCTTCGACGTGGATGGACGCACTTCCTTGACCTGGTAGGTCAGCTGCAGGGTGTCGCCGGCGCGCACGGGTTTGAGCCAGCGGATGCTGTCCAGGCCGGGCGAACCCATGCTGGACGAATGCTTGAGCAGGTTATCCACCACCAGGCGCATCATCATGCCGCAGGTGTGCCAGCCGCTGGCGATGACGCCCTTGAAGATGGTCTTTTCGGCGGCCGCATGGTCGACGTGAAACGGCTGCGGATCGAAATCCGTGGCGAAGGCGATGATTTCCTTCTCCGTCACATGGCGCTGGCCCAGGTCGATTTCCAGGCCTTGCGTAAAGTCTTCGAAATACCAGTGTTTCGGTGCGATAGCAGTCGATGCGGTCATGCGGTCTCCGTCGGCAAGAAGCCCGGCTGGGCGATAAAGCGCTCGATATGGTGCTCCACGTCGCCCAGGGTCAGGGCGATCATGGAGAGGCGCTTGAAATGGTGGGCGGCGGGCAATTCGTCCGTGACGCCCATGCCGCCATGCAATTGCACGGCTTGCTGGCCGACAAAGGTGGCGGCCAGCCCTATCCGCGCCTTGGCGGCCGAGACCGTGCGTCGCCGCTCGGACGCATCCTCGCTGTCGACCTTGGCGGCGGCCAGCATGGCCATCGAACGCGCCTGCTCCAGATGGATGAACATGTCGGCCATGCGGTGCTGCAAGGCCTGGAACTTGCCGATCGGCGCGCCGAACTGCTGGCGCGTCTTCAGGTAGTCCAGAGTGGCGGCGAAGATGGCGTCCATGGCGCCCACGGCTTCCGCGCACAGCAAGGCGGCGCCATAGTCGAGCGCCGCGTCCAGCACGGTCCAGCCCTGTCCCGCCTGACCGACCAGCGTGTCATGCCCCAGCACCACTTGCACCAGGGTCACGGTGGCGGCGCGCTGGCCGTCGATGGTGCGGTAGTCGCGCACGGAAACGCCCGGCGCGTCGGCGGGCACGAGGAACAGCGAAATGCCATCCGTGTCCATCTGGCTGCCACTGCTGCGCGCCGAGACGATCAGCGCGCCGGCCTGTGCGCCATGGATGACGACGCTTTTCTCGCCGTCGAGCACGAAGCCGTCGCCGCTGGCGGTCGCCGTGGTGGCGATATCATGCATATCGTGGCGCGACTGCCGTTCGCCCAGCGCGCAAGCCAGTTTCAGACTGCCGCTGGCAACCTGCTCCAGCACGGCATCGTGGCCACCGGCCAGGGTCAAAAAGCGCGCGCCCAGCACGGTGGCCAGGTAGGGCTCGACCACCAGGCCGCGGCCCAGTTCCTGCATCACCAGCAGCATGTCGACGGCCGTGCCGTCAAAGCCGCCCGCGCCGGCCGGCAGCGGCAAGGCCGTCATGCCCAGCTCGGCCAGGGTGGTCCAGGCGGCATCGGACGTGCCGGTGGCGGAATGGATGATCTTTTGCCGCGTCTCAAACGGGTAATCCTTGTCGACCCAGCGCCTGAGCGCGTCGGCAAATTGCTGCTGTTCCTGATTAAAATGGAAGTCCATGTCGTCTCCTTCTGGCTTACAGGCCCAGGATCATCTGCGTGATGATGTTTTTCTGGATTTCATTCGAGCCGCCATAGATCGATGTCTTGCGGTAATTGAAGTAGTACGCGGCCAGCGGCGCGGCCAGGTCGTCGCCGCCAGCGCCGTGCGGCGCGCTGCCGTCAAGGAATGCCGGGTCGAACGGCAAGGCTTGCGGGCCGATGGCTTCGACCATCAGTTCCGTCAGTTGTTGCTGCAGTTCCGAACCGCGCACCTTCAGCATCGATGCCTGCGGCCCCGGTCCCTTGCCTTCTTCGCTGATGACGCGCAAGACCGTCATTTCCAGCGCCATCAATTCGATTTCCAGGGTAGCCACCTTGGCCGCAAAGGCGGGATCGTGCAGCAGCGGGGCGCCGCGCTTGCTCTGCTGCATGGCCAGCTGCTTGAGGAAAGTCAGCTCGCGCTTGGAGCGGCCCACGGCGGCGATGCCCGTGCGCTCGTGCCCCAGCAGATACTTGGCGTAGGTCCAGCCCTTGTTTTCCTGTCCGACCAGGTTGCTGACGGGCACGCGCACGTTGTCGAAGAAGACTTCGTTCACTTCATGTTCTTCATCGAGCATGATGATGGGGCGCACGGTGATGCCCGGCGTTTTCATGTCGATCAGCAAGAAACTGATGCCTTCCTGCTTGCGCACCGTGCTATCCGTGCGCACCAGGCAAAAGATCATGTCCGCGTGCTGGCCCAGCGTCGTCCAGGTTTTCTGGCCATTCACGACATAATGGTCGCCGTCGCGCTGGGCCGTGGTTTTCAGGGAAGCGAGGTCGGACCCGGCGCCCGGCTCCGAATAACCCTGGCACCACCAGTCGTCGCAGTTCAGGATGCGCGGCAGATAATAGGCTTTTTGCTCGACATTGGCGAAGGCCATGATGACGGGCGCCACCATGTTGACGCCGAACGGCAGGATGGGCGGCGTGGCGGCGCGCGCGCACTCGTCTTCCCAGATGTGGCGCTGCACGGACGTCCAACCCGTGCCGCCATGTTCGACGGGCCAGGCCGGCGCGGCCCAGCCTTGTTGCGCGACAATCTTGTGCCAGCGCACGTAATCGTCGCGGTTCAGGCGCAGATGCTGGCGCACCTTGCGCTGCAAGTCCGCCGGCAAATGGGTGTCGAGGAAGGCGCGCACCGTGTCGCGGAAGGCGCTCTCCTCGGCCGTGTAATGCAGGTCCATGTCTGTCTCCTTGTTCTTATCGGTTGCCGTGATGACTGCACGCAAGGAAGCTCAGCGCACAAAAAAGCACGACCGTTCTCAAGGATTGTACAACAGATTGGGAGGCGCGCCAGGCCTTTTACACAGGCTGGCGCGCCAGGGAAGCGGGTGGAATTGGCTGACTGCTGGCCTTGGGACCGCGTCTAGGTGTGCGACAGGATATTAATGAGCTTGCCGAAAGGATCGCGCACGAAAAACCGCCTGACACCCCAAGGTTCATCGGCAGGACCATATTCAATGGGGAATCCTGCTCCACGCATGCGTGCCAATGCGGCATCCACGTCATCGACTTCAATGGAAAGGTCGGGCACAGCGGTATTCGAGCCGCCTTCCGTCGCGAAGCTCACTTGCACGCTCATCTCGCTTTGCGAACCATACGTCATGATCCAGCCGTGGTCCATCAACAGGCTCAGACCCAGCACGTCCTGGTAAAACGTCCGCGCCAGGCCCGGATCCGACGCCGGGAAATTTGCAACGATACGCTTGACTTGCATATTTTTCCTCCATGTCTATATAAGTCCAACCCTGCTCAATATCGCCCTCCACGTCTCCAGACGTGTCCGCTTCTGGCGTGATGGCCACTTGACGCGATTACCTGTCAAGCAACATCCCCCGTAACAGCAATTCCAATGCCGCCACTCCTTTTATCAGACGCGCATTGCCTTCCTCACCTTCTGCGATCCAGAACGCCGCTTCTGCCAGACTGCCGTAGATCATCGAAGCCAGTGCTTCTGGGCAAGCGTCGGCCACGATGCCTCGGTGAATCAGCTGCTGGATAAGCTTTTGCATCGACTCGAGGCAATGGCGCTGCGAGTCCGGTGAAGCGCCACCGAGGACCGCCCTCGCATCGCGTAAGACGATGCGCTGAATTTCCGGTTCCAGAGCCATCTCCAGATAGGCACGGCAGCGGCTGCGAAAGCCTTCCCACAAGTCTTCGGCGCTGTCGGAGATGGCTTGCAGGCGGCCATCCATTTCCGCGTCGATCTGTTCGACCACCGCCAGCAGCAAGCCCTTCTTGTCGCCGAAGTGATGATACAGGGCGCCACGCGTCAGGCCAGCCTGCGCGGTAAGGTCATCCATTGACGTGTCGGCATAACCGCGCTCGCTGAACACTTTGCGGGCCGTGGCCAGCAACGATGCTCGGGTTTCTTCCATTTCCACACGGGTGCGGCGAACCATTGCTTCCTCCTTGCATACGTAGCGTATGATTATTTACATACAATACGTATGAATATATACTATTCATACGCGATGTATGTATTATCACGGCGACGTGTTTCCATTGCAAGCAGGGCACACGCCGTTTATCGAACGATCAATCAAGGATATGCCCCATGAGTACGTCTTACCACGCTTCCACAGCATCCTCTGGCCGCCATCCGTGGCTGGCAGTCACCGCCGTCGGCATGGCCACCTTTTCGGTCGTGACGACGGAAATGCTCCCCGTCGGCCTGTTGACGCCGATTGCCGGCGCCCTGGACACCTCCACGGGAACCGCCGGCCTGATGATCTCGCTGCCAGCCTTGCTGGCGGCCCTGTTCGCGCCGCTGGTCGTGGTCGCATCGGGCAGCCTGGACAGGCGCAAAATCCTGTGCGGTTTGCTGAGTCTGTTGGTGATCGCGAACATTGCCTCGGCCCTGGCGCAGAACATGGCGTGGATGCTGGCTGCCCGTGTTCTCGTCGGTTTTTGCATGGGCGGCATCTGGGCCATCGCCGGCGGCCTCGCTTCCCGCCTGGTTCCTGCGCGCTCGACCGGCCTGGCAACGTCGATCATCTTCGGTGGCGTGGCGGCCGCTTCCGTGCTGGGCGTGCCGCTAGGCGCACAAATCGGCGACGTTGCGGGATGGCGCTGGGCCTTCGGCGCCATGGCGCTGTTCAGCAGCCTGGTACTGGCGCTGCATCTGGCCGTCATTCCCGCACTGCCCGCTGCCGGTGCGGCGACCTTGCGCCAATTCGGCAAACAGCTGCGCAACAGACAGTTGCAAGCGGGGCTGCTTCTGACCCTGTTGCTGGTGACCAGCCATTTCATGGCCTTTACCTTCGTGCGCCCGCTACTGCTGTCCATGTCGGGGTTTGATACGCAATGGCTGGGCGCGCTGCTGTTTGCCTATGGCTGCGCGGGCATCATTGGAAACTTCCTGGCCGGTGTCGTGGCGGCGCGGCGCACGGCGACTACCATCGTCGCCATCTCGGGCGGCCTGCTGCTCACGCCGCTGCTGTTCCTGGCTGTCGGCGACTCCGGCATCGGCGGCGGCGTGGTGTTGCTGGCCTGGGGACTGGCCTACGGTGGCGTATCGGTCGGCCTGATGACCCTGATGATGAAGGCGGCGCCCGGGGCCGTGGAGATCGTCGCCGCGCTGTATGTCGGTGTCTTCAATATCGGCATTGCGCTCGGGGCGTGGACCGGCGGCCAGGCCGTGGACAGGCTGGGCCTCTCAGCCAACCTGTGGCTTGCCGCAGGATGCGCCGCTGCCGCCTTGCTGCTGTCTTTTGGCATCCGCTTGGTTGACGCCGACAGGCAGCCTGGCCCTGCAAGAGACTGACTGTGGCCGCAATCAGCCGTACAGATGCAGCAGCACTTGCACGGCAACGATCTTGACGATGGTCATGCTGGGGAAAATCATCGCGTAACCGAGGTTCGGGCGATCCGACTTGGCCAGGCGGTTGGCGAACACCAGCACGGCCGGGTTGCCCGTGGCGCCTGCCGCGATACCCAGCAATTCAGGAAACGGCAGGCGCAGGAAGACCTTGCCCAGGATCACGACGAGGGCCACCACCACCAGCACCGTCACGGCGCCCAGCGCCAGCATAGGCAAGCCATCGGCGCCCACTTGCTGCACGAAGGGCAAGCCGGATGCCATGCCGACGGAAGCGAGGAAAATCGTCAATCCATAGTTGCGCATCACCAGGTTGGCCGACAGCGGCAAGCGCCAGCTGATCCGGCCCACCCTACCCAGGCGGCCCAGGATCAGCGCCATCACCAGCGGCCCGCCGGCCAGGCCCAGGCTGAACGAACCGATCCACGGCAAGGGGATCGGTACCAGGCCCAGCAGCACGCCCAGCACCATGCCCATGCCCAGCGAGACATAGCTGAACTCGGCCGTGGCCGTGATGGAATTGCCGAACAGCTTGCGCACATCGGCCGCATGTTTCGCCGGCGCAATGGCCATCACCCTGTCGCCGAATTCCAGGGTCAGGAACGGATGCGGCAGGATGATGGCGTCGCCGCGGCGTATGAACGCGATCTGCAGGGGGAAGTCTTTCGCCAGGTTCAGCTCGCCCAGGGGCACGCCGACGATTTCCGCGTCCGACACGAACACTTCGGTGCCATCGAACGCGCTGCGGTCCTTCATCAGCCGGCCCGGGTCCAGGTGGCCCAGCGCCGTGCGCGCCGCTTCCACCCCCGCCACCGTGCCCGACACCATCAGCGCGTCCCCGACGCCGAGCACGAGGCCAGGGTCGGGCAAGCGGTTCTGGTGCCCCTGGCGCACGCCGATCACTTGCACGCCAGCCAGGGGGCCATCGGCCAGTTCGGACAGGGCCGCACCCGCCAATGTTGCTGCATCGATGGTAATTTCGGACACGACGATGGGCGCCGGCGGCGGCGTCAGCACGGGTTTCAAGATGCGCCCGGCCAGGTACAGGCCCAACATGGGGCCGACAACGCCGAACGGATACGCGACGGCATAGCCGACGGCCGCGTCGCCATTGCCGTGCGAGGCCTCCAGCGCCGCCTGCAAGGCAGCCGTGCTGGTCATGGCGCCGGCAAACACGCCGCTGGCCATGCGCAGAGAAATGTCAATCCACTGCCCGCCCCAGACAGACACGGCCAGGCCGCCCATGACGGCAATAAAAGCGATCAGGTTGTGTTTCTGTCCCGCACCGCGCAAGCCGGCGAAAAACTGCACGCCATACTGCACGCCTATGCCATACAGGAACAGCAGCAGGCCGATGGAGCCGACCATCGGCGGCGGCACGGAGCCGGGAGCAAACGCGCCCAGCGCCAGCCCCGCGAACAGCACGCCGCCCACGCCCAGAGAAAAGCCGAACACGCTGATGCGCCCCAGCGCATAACCGGCGCCGATGACGAGAAACAGGGCGAGAATGGGCGTGGACTCCAGCGTGTGGCGAAATAATTGAAGCATCAGGCAACCTTGGTCTGGGGAAGGCCCAGTTTAGCATGCACAAAAGCAACACGATGGCGATGATGACAAGCAAGCGTGCGCAGGTTTGTACCTGAAAAACGGGCAAAAAAAAGCCCGCTATGGCAGCGGGCTGAATCTAATTCCTGTGAGGAAGTAGAGGAGACAGGTGAATGATGCCGCATCGCAGCATATCATTCCAATTGCATGTTGTGATGATGGAAATATGATTTATCAATATCTGCTCGCCTCCTCGCGCAGCGCCTGGCGCACGGCGGGGCGCTCGCCGACGCGCTCGATCAAGCGCCTCACTTGGGGGAAGGCCGACAGATCCACCTGCGTATGCGCCGACCAGCCGAGGATGGTGTACAGATAGGTATCCGCGATGGAATAGCGCTCGCCCAGCAGATACGGCCCGCCGGCCGCCAGTTGCCGCTCGACATAATCGAGGCGTGCGGCCAGGCGCGAGCGGGCCACGTCCTGCGCCTGCGTGCCGTATTCCGGGTGGAACAGCCAGGGGCTGAACACCTTGTGCAGCTCGGTGGCAATAAACCCCAGCCACGATTGCAGCTGCACGCGTGCCAGGGAACCCGGCGGCGGCGCCAGGCCGCTGTCCGGCGACAGATCAGCCAGATATTGCACGATGGCGGTTCCCTCCAGCAAGACGGTGCCATCGTCCAGCGCCAGCGCCGGCACGTACAGGTTCGCATTCACTTGCGCATAGTCAGCGCCCGTTTCCGTGACGCGTGGAATCTTGCGAATGTCGACTCTTTCCAGTTCCAGCGCGATGCCCGCCTCGATGGCCACGATGTGCGGCGACAGGGAACACGTGCCCGTTGCGTAATACAGTTTCATGATTACTCCTCGAAAAGTTACACGGACGCGGGATCAAGTTTTTCCACGTCAATGCCATATTTGGCGATGGCTACGCCAATCTTGTTGCGCGGCAGCTGGCCCCCGTCAGCCAGCGCAGTCAGGGCGGCCAGCACGATGAAATGGCGGTCCACTTCAAAGAAGGTGCGCAAGGATTCGCGCGTATCGGAGCGGCCGAAGCCATCCGTGCCCAGGGCAACGAAGCGCCGGTCTTGCACGAAGGGGCGCACCTGGTCCGCCACGATCTTCATGTAATCGGTGGCGATCACCACCGGGCCTTGCCGGCCGGCCAGGCATTGCGCGATGTACGGCTCGCGGGGCGCGCTGTCCGGGTGCAGCATGTTCCAGCGCTGCACGGCCAGGCCGTCGCGCCGCACTTGCGTCAGGCTGGTGGCGCTCCACACGTCGGCCGCCACGCCGAAATCCTGCTGCAGCAGCACGCTGGCGGCCAGCACCTCGCGCAGGATGGAACCGCTGCCCATCAGCTGCACGCGCGGCGTGGTTGCCGTGGGTGCAGCCGGGCTTTCCTGCAGCAGATACAGCCCCTGCAGGATGCCCGCCTCGGCTCCTTCCGGCATGGCCGGGTGCGGATAGTTTTCGTTGAGCAAGGTGATGTAATAGAAAATATCCTCTTGCTCGGCAAACATGCGGCGCATGCCGTCGTGGATGATCACGGCCAGCTCGTAGGCATAGGTGGGATCGTAGGAGATGCAGTTGGGAATCACGGACGACAGCACGTGGCTGTGGCCATCGTCGTGCTGGAGTCCCTCCCCCATCAGTGTCGTGCGTCCCGAGGTGGCGCCCAGCAAGAAGCCGCGCGTGCGGGCATCGGCGGCCGCCCAGGCCAGGTCGCCCACGCGCTGCAAGCCGAACATCGAATAGAAGATGTAGAACGGGATGGTGGCCAGGCCATGGTTGCTGTAGGACGTGCCGGCGGCGATCCAGGAGGAAATCGCACCCGATTCGTTGATGCCTTCCTGCAATATCTGCCCATCCTTGGCTTCCTTGTAATAGCTGAGCTGGCCCGCATCCTGCGGCGTGTACAGCTGGCCCAGGTAGGAATGGATGCCGATCTGGCGGAACAGGCCTTCCATGCCGAAGGTGCGCGATTCGTCGGGCACGATGGGCACGATGATCTTGCCCAGGGCAGGGTCTTTCAGCAGGGTGCCGAGGATGCGCACGAAGGCCATGGTGGTGGACGCGCCCCGCTCGCCGCTATCCTTGAGCTGGGTGGCGAACGCGGACAGCGGCGGTATGGGCAGGGGCGCCACCTTGCTGATGCGGGCCGGGATGTAGCCGCCCAGCTGTGCCCGGCGCGCGGCAAAGTAGCGCGCTTCCTCGCTGTCCGGCGCCGGTTTCAGGTAGGGCATGTCTTCCAGCTGCGCATCGCTGACGGGCAGCGCGAAGCGGTCGCGGAACGCGCGCACGGCGTCGGCGCTCATCTTTTTCAGCTGATGGTTGATATTCTGTCCTTCGCCCGCCTCGCCCATGCCAAAGCCCTTGACGGTCTTGGCCAGGATCACGGTGGGCCGGCCAGTCGTGCGCATGGCTTCCGCGTAGGCCGCGTGGACTTTTTCGGGATCGTGTCCGCCGCGCGTCAGCTGCCAGATTTCGTCATCCGTCATGTGCGCCACCAGCGCCAGCAGTTCCGGATACTTTCCAAAGAAATGCTCGCGCACATACGCACCGTTCTGCGACTTGAAGGTCTGGTAATCGCCATCCACGCATTCCATCATGCGCTGACGTAACAAACCGCTCGTGTCGCTCTGCAATAAAGCATCCCAGCCGCTGCCCCAGATGACCTTGATGACATGCCAGCCCGCCGCGCGGAAGGTGCCTTCCAGTTCCTGGATGACCTTGCTGTTGCCGCGCACGGGGCCATCCAGGCGCTGCAAGTTGCAGTTGACGACAAAGATCAGGTTATCCAGGCGCTCGCGGCCGCCCAGGGAAATGGCCGCCAGGGACTCTGGCTGGTCCATCTCGCCATCGCCGAGGAAAGCCCACACCTTGCGCCCCTGGTGCTCCTTCAAGCCGCGGTACTCGAGGTACCGCATGAAACGGGCCTGGTAAGCGGCCGTCAGCGGCCCCAGTCCCATCGATACCGTGGGGAATTGCCAGAAATCCGGCATCAAACGGGGATGCGGATACGACGACAAGCCCTCGCGGCCCGCTTCGCGGCGGTAATTGTCCAGCTGCGCTTCCGTGATGCGGCCTTCCAGATAGGCGCGGCCATAGATGCCGGGCGCGGAATGGCCCTGGATGTAGACCAGGTCACCGGCAAACTGGTCCGTATGGCCGCGGAAGAAATGGCTGAAGCCGACGTCGTACAGCACGGCCGCCGACTGGTAGGTGGCGATGTGGCCGCCCACGTTCGAGTGCCTGGCAGCGCGCAGCACCATCACCATGGCGTTCCAGCGGATGTAGGCATTCAGGCGGCGCTCGATGGCCAGGTCGCCCGGATAAGCGGGCTGGCGCGCCGTGGCGATGCTGTTGGTGTAGGCGGTGGTAACGCGGCCGGGCATGCCGCCGTGCTGCGCGGCGTCATGATCGACGAGCTGGTCGAGCAGGTAGTGGGCGCGCGGACGCCCTTCCACGGCGACGACGGCTTGCATCGCCTCCAGCCATTCTTTGGTTTCCTGCGGATCGATATCGGGTACAGCGAGGGATGGGGTCATGGCAGTCTCCTGGGGGTGGGCATTCATCGTCATGATCGATTGCCATTGCAATCATTGCATTTGCAATCGTTATGCGGGCCATTGTATCGCGCTATAATTGCATTTGCAACTGTGATCGATCTGGAGGAATACCGATGTCTGCAACTGAGCCTGCAAGCAAGTCCGCAACCGCGCCCGACCTGTGGTTTTCATTCGTGCGCACGCACCGTTTGATGATCCGCGAGATCGAACGCCGTCTGGCGGCGGCCAAGCTGCCCGTGTATGCGTGGTATGACGTGCTGTGGGGACTCGAAAGCGGCCCGGACGGTTCGCGCCGCATGCACGAGCTGGCCGACGCGCTGGCCATCGAACGCTACAACCTCACGCGCCTGGTGGACAAGCTGGAAACGGACGGGCTGGTGACGCGCACGCGCTCGATGGAAGACGGACGCGCCGCCTTTGTCTCCATCACGGAAGACGGAAAGATCCTGCGCAGGCAAATGTGGGCCGTGTACCAGGCCACGGTGGCCGACCTGTTCCTGGCGCAATTTGACAGCGGCGAGCAGCAGGACTTCAGCGCCGCCCTCGCGCGCGCCGCCGAGGCGGCCCGCGGCGCAGGCCAGAGCAAGGTTCAGAGCAAGGCGTAGCGCCGCAGCGCGTAATCGACGAACTGCACCGGCAGCGCGCCATCGTCGGCCAGGGCTTTCAGCGCGGTGACGGCCAGCCACGGCGCACTCGTTTCCATCCGGGTATCGGCACCGACGGCGATAAAACGCCCGCGCACACAGCCGCCGATCTGGCCCGCGATATGCTGCCCATAGCCGGTGACGGCGATGACGGGCGCGGCACTGTCATCGAGGCATCGCCGCACATGGGCCAACCTTGGCGTGGCGCGCGGGTGGAGCAGGTTCCACTGTTCCGCCGCCTGCGCATCGCGCGCCAGGCGCGTATAGCTGGGGCAACTCCACACTTGCGTGACAATATCCCAGTCCTCCTTCAGCAGGCGGGCGGCATCGGCAACGACGGCCAGCATCTTCCCCGCCCCGCACAGGCGCACCCGGCCTGGTGCAGGGCCCGGCGGCGACACGCGGTACATGCCCAGGCTGGCCGCTGCCGCATCGGCTGCCGACAAGGGCGCCGCCACCGCATCTTCATCTTCATCATGTGTGGCCAGGTAGTAATAGCCAGGCTGCTGTTCCAGGTACAGCGTTGCCAGTGCCGAGCGCAGGATGGCGCGCACTTCCTCGCCCGTCGCCGGGTCGAACGGCATGCAATTGTGCTGCGCGGCCAGCCAGGCGGGCAGCGCGGGGGGCACGCCTTTCGGCCAGTGCGAGGCTTGCGTTTCCGCATCATTACAGACGATGCCACGCTCACCCGACTCGGCCAGCACCGCGCGCAAGGCCGGCAGCGAGGCGGGGCTGCACAGGTAGAGCAGCGGCTTTTCCGCCTGCGTCGCGCCATGCCGGTAGCGCATAGTCCAGGCACCCGCGGACGCTCCCACTTCCCATGCGTCGCCGTCCGAGAACGGCGGCGCGTGCGTGCCCACCTTGCGCATCCGCGCCACCACGGCGCCGCCCTGCTTTAGGCTGCCCGCCATGGCGCCCAGCGCGCGGCGCGGCGAAGCATGTGCCAGTGGCAAGCCCGACGCTGGCGCCAGCGCGGCCATGCAGGCATGGGCGGCACGGCCCGTTTCGCCGCCTGGCAGTGGAGAATGGGGAAATAAATGGGGTGACTGCATGGCGGCTCCTGTTTCCGTATCGCTTGCGCAAGGCAGACATTGCCTATACGATTGCAAATGCAATTATTGTAGTTGCAATCCTTTGCGCGAGCAAGGGACACGAGAGTCAACCGGAGTTCCTGCCTTCAAGGTGAAAAATGACACTGAACAATTCTGAAACCGTGCGCATGGCCTACGCCGTGAAACTGACGAATGCGCAAGTCGAAGCGGCCAAGCGCCTGTATGCCGCGCATTTCGGCGCCACGGACAACCCGCAGGCGATGGCCGCCATCATCGCGGCGCTGGCGCGCAACTACAGTTCCGCCGTGGCGGCGAATGTGCTGTAGCCCATCACGCATGACGCATGACGCGGGCAAAAAAAAGCCCGCTACGGGAGCGGGCTGAATCTAATTCCTGTGAGGAAGTAGAGGAGACAGATGCATGATGCCGCATTGCAGCATAGCTATCCAATTGCATGTTGTGATGACAGAAATACGTTTGTTCTATATCTCAGCCATAGCGGCCTCCCCTGCTCCTGCGATCCTTATGCCACGTTGTCGCCGCGCAAGGTTTTCGCTGCCGCCACCATGTTGGCCAGCGCGGGGATCACCTCTTTCCAGCCGCGCGTCTTCAGGCCGCAATCGGGGTTGACCCACAGGCGCTGGGCGGGAATGCGCTCGGCCGCCTTGCGCATCAGTTTGACCATCTGTTCCTGGCCAGGAATATTCGGCGAGTGGATGTCGTAGACGCCAGGGCCGATTGCGTTCGGATAGTTAAAGTCATCGAAGGCATCCAGCAATTCCATGTCGGAGCGCGACGTTTCAATGGTGATGACATCCGCATCCATGTCGGCGATCTGCGCGATGATGTCGTTGAATTCCGAATAGCACATGTGCGTGTGGATCTGCGTCTCGTCGGCCACGCCATTGGCCGTGATACGGAACGATTCCACGGCCCAGCGCAGGTACTCGGCCCACTGGGCTTTACACAGTGGCAAACCTTCGCGCAATGCCGCTTCGTCGATCTGGATCACGCGGATGCCGGCCTGTTCCAGGTCCTGCACTTCGGCGCGCATGGCCAGCGCCAGCTGGTGACACGACACGGAACGGGGCTGGTCGTCGCGCACGAAAGACCAGTTCAGGATGGTGACGGGGCCCGTCAGCATGCCCTTCATCGGTTTATCCGTCAGCGACTGGGCGTAGGTGCTCCACTCGACCGTCATGGCGCGCGGGCGGCTGATGTCGCCGAACAGGATGGGCGGCTTGACGCAGCGCGAACCGTACGATTGCACCCAGCCGAACTGGCTGAAGGCGTAGCCGTCGAGCTGTTCGCCGAAATATTCCACCATGTCGTTGCGTTCCGCTTCGCCGTGCACGAAGACATCCAGGCCCAGGGTTTCCTGTTCCTTGACGCAATGCGCGATTTCCGCCTGCATCAGTTTCTTGTAGCTGGCCGCATCCAGCTGGCCGCTGCGGAACTGGCTGCGGGCCTGGCGGATTTCCGCCGTCTGCGGAAACGAGCCGATGGTCGTCGTCGGGTACAGCGGCAGTTGCAGCAGCGCGGCTTGCTTGGCGGCACGCACGGCATAGCTGCCGGCGCGCTGGCCCAGGCTTGCGTCGATGCGGGCCACGGCCGCCTTCACTTCCGGATTGTGCACGCGCGGCGACTGGCGGCGCGCTTGCACGGCGGCCTGATTGGCGTCCAGCGCCGCTTGCACGGAAGCGCGTCCATTATTCAGCGCGCCGGCCAGGGTGCGCACTTCATCGAGCTTTTGACGGGCGAAGGCCAGCCACGACCGGATATCCGTATCCAGCTTTTGCTCACTGTCCAGGTCGACGGGCACGTGCAGCAGGGAGCACGACGGGGCGATCCACAGGCGCGACCGCAGGCTGGCGTGCACGGGTTCCAGCCATGCCAGCACTTGCGTCAAATCCGTCTTCCAGATATTGCGGCCATTCACCACGCCCAGCGACAAGACGCTGGAACTTGGCAATTGCGCGATCACCTGCGCCACTTCCTCGCGGGCGTTGACGGCATCCAGGTGCAAGCCTTGCACGGGCAGCTTGCACGCCAGTGCCAGGTTATCTTGCAGCTTGCCGAAATACGTGGCCAGCAGCAGTTTGACGTTGTTGACCTTGCTCAAGGCAGCGTAGGCCGTGACCAGCGCCTGCTGCCAGGCGCTGTCCAGTTCCGTGACGAGTACCGGTTCGTCGATCTGCACCCACTCCACGCCCTGGGCGGCCAGTTCCTGCAACAGTTGCACATAGACGGGCAGCAAGCCTTGCAGCAGCGCCAGCTTGTCGGAGTCATCCTTGGCCTTGCCCAGCCACAAATAGGTGACAGGGCCGATCAGCACTGGCTTGGCTTTTACACCGAGCTGGCGCGCCTGCGCCAGTTGCTGCAACAGGCGGCTGCTGTCGAGCTTGAACTGCGTGTCGGCCGCAAATTCCGGCACGATGTAGTGATAATTGGTGTCGAACCATTTCGTCATTTCTCCGGCGTGGATGCAGCTGCAATCGCTGTCGCTGGCCGAGCGGCCACGGGCCACGCGGAAATAGTTGTCGAGCGCCGCGCCAGTCAGGTGGCGCACGCGCTGCGGCAAATTACCCAGGGTAAAACTCAGGTCCAGCACCTGGTCATAGAAGGAAAAGTCGCCCACGGGCGCCAGGTCCAGCCCATCCTGGTCTTGCCAGTGGCGCTGGCGCAGTTCGGCGCCCCGGCCTTCCAGCGCGGCCAGCGTGCTGTTGCCTTTCCAGTAGTCTTCCAGTGCGAACTTCAGTTCGCGTTTGGCGCCGATGCGCGGGTAGCCCAGATTATGTGTCGTGACGGTCATGGCGGTAGTGCCTCCTCGTGAAGTATGGAGACATCATAGAGGCTTTCATCCATGAAAAATAATGGCAAAACTTCATGCATCCATTATTAATATTCATGTGAGACCAGGCTCGAACGCGGCGGGGCGCAGGCAAAAAAAAAGCCCGCTGCGGGAGCGGGCTGAATCTAATTCCTGTGAGGAAGTAGAGGAGACAAGTGCATGATGCCGCATCGCAGCATAGCTATCCAATTGCATGTTGTGATGATGGAAATATGATTCATCAATATCTACCGTCAACCGTGGCCGTCAGGCGCTGGCCCGCGCGATCAGCTGGTAGGCCAGCGGCGCCAAGGCTGGCGGCGCGGCGCCCTCGTCCACTTCGCCCAGGCGCTGCAGGATGGCCTGTGCGGCCAGGCGGCCGATGTCATAGCGGGGTACGCGGATCGTCGTCAGCGCGGGCATGAGTTTTTCCGAGAACGGGAAGTCGCCAAAGCCCGCCACCGCGCATTGCGCGGGAATGCGGATGCCCAGGCGCGCCGCTTCGTAGATGGCGCCGGCAGCCATGTTGTCGTTGGCAAAAAACAGGGCGTCGGGACGCTCGGCGCGCGCCATTTGCTCGCTGAACACTTGCCCGCCCGCGTCGAGCGGCGCCGTCACCAAAGCTTGCACGATTTCAGGACGCAAACCCAGCTGCCGCATGGTTTCCTCATACCCCTGGGCCCGCTTGCGCGCGCGGAAATCGCTGCCGATGCCGCTGTCCACATACACGATGCGCCGGTAGCCTTGCGCGTGCAGATACAAGGTCATGTCGCGCCCCGTGGCGATATGCGAAAAGCCGATTTGCGGATACGGCCGCTCGGGGCGGATATCCCACGTTTCGATGACGGGAATCTGCAAGCCCGCCAGCAAGGTTTCCGTGGCGGCGCTGTGGTCGGCGCCCGTCAGCACCAGCGCGCGCGGCGACCAGCCGAGAAAGGCGCGCACCACCTTCTCTTCCGTCTCGATCGAATAATCGTGGGTGGCCAGCAGCAACTGGTAATTGTGCTGCGACAAGGTAGTCGACAAGCCCTGGATGGTTTCCGCAAAAATGGAATTCGACACGCTGGGCACGATGGCGCCCACGATGCGGCCCTGGGTCGACGCGAGGCCGCCGGCCGCCTCGTTGCGGATATAGCCGAGCTGGTCGATGGCGCTCTTGATGCGCTCGCGCGTTTCCTGCGACACGCGGTCCGGCTCCTTGAAATAGCGCGACACGGAAATGGCCGAGGTCTGTGCCAATTTGGCCACATCGAACACGGTGCTGCGGCCGAGGCCGCGCCGCTTGCGTACTGGGTCGTTCATGGGTACTGCCTTCTCAAAAATCGGTGATCACCACGCATCATGCCATGGCCGGCTGCACAGGGGATGCCAGAGTGGCGCCGGTGCGCCATGGCTCGCCGCGATACTGGCAGGCCGGGCCGCAGAAATTCCACCCTGGAAATTGGCGCCAATGAAATCATGCCGATAGTGTAATGGCTGCGCGCACTTCCCTTGGATTAAATCTGTTGACAGCCCCCGGCGATTCAAATTATATTTCGCTGTACTTGCAATGTTAGCGCTAACAAAGACTAACAGCAAGACCCGAGACAGCCGCACTGGAACGCCATACGCAGCGCGCCAGGCAACCAAAAAGGACACACATTGAGCTCCGCTACCTCCCGCCGCACGCTGGAATCCCTGCGCAGCCAGCGCTGGCTGGCCCCAGACGACATGCGCTCGTTCGCCCACCGCCAGCGCTTGCAGCAGATGGGCTTGCGCCGCGAGGAATTCCTCGACCGCCCCGTCATCGCCATCATCAATACCTGGAGCGACCTGTCGCCGTGCCACTCGCACCTGCGTGAGCGGGCCGAAGCCGTCAAACGGGGCATCCTGCTGGCCGGCGGCTTCCCCGTCGAGCTGCCGGCCCTGTCGCTGGGCGAAGTGATGGTCAAGCCCACCACCATGATCTACCGCAACTTCCTCGCCATGGAAACGGAGGAACTGCTGCGCTCGCTGCCCATCGACGGCGCCGTGCTGCTCGGTGGCTGCGACAAGACGACGCCAGGCATGCTGATGGGCGCCATCAGCATGGACATCCCCGCCATCTTCTGTCCCGCCGGCCCCATGCTCAACGACCGCTACCGCGGCCAGAGCGTGGGCGCGGGCACGCATACCAAGAAATTCTGGGACGACTACGTGGCCGGCGACATCGCCAAGCCCGAGTGGATCAAGCTGGAAGCGAAGATGACGCGCTCGCCCGGCACCTGCAACACCATGGGCACGGCGTCCACCATGACGTCCATCGTCGAAGCGATGGGCTTTACCTTGCCGGGCGCCACCAGCATCCCCGCCATGGATGCCAACCACGTGCGCATGGCCTCGCAATGCGGCGAGCGCATCGTCGGCATGGTGTGGGAAGACTTGAAGCCGTCGCGCTTCTTCACCCGCGCCGCGCTGTCGAACGGCGTGGCCGCCTACATGGCGCTCGGCGGCTCGACCAACGCGGCCATCCACCTGGTGGCCATCGCCGGGCGCGCCGGCCTGGCGCTGTCGCTCGATGAAATGGATGCGATGGCGCAAAAAGTACCGGTCATCGCCAACCTGTTCCCTTCCGGCGACAAGCTGATGGAAGATTTCTTCTATGCGGGCGGCATGCCGGCCCTGCTCAAGGAAATCATGCCGCAGCTGGACTTGACGGCCTTGACGGTGACGGGCCGTACCTTGGGCGAGAATATCGCCGACGCCGTCTGCCTGGACGACAGCGTCATCCGCAAGGTGTCGCAGCCGGTGGCCGATGGCGCGGCGCTGGCCGTGCTGCGCGGCAACCTGTGTCCCGGAGGCGCCGTCATCAAGCCGTCGGCCGCCAATCCGAAGTTCGCCAAACACCGCGGACGCGCCCTCGTATTCGACTCGAACGCGGAGATGCTGGCGCAGATCCACGCGCCCGACCTCGATATCGATGAAAACACGGTCCTGATCCTGCGCAATGGCGGTCCCATCGGCGCGCCCGGCATGCCGGAATGGGGCAATCTGCCGGTGCCGAAAAAGCTGCTGCAGCAAGGCATCCGCGACATGGTGCGCATCTCCGACGCGCGCATGAGCGGCACCCACTACGGCACCTGCGTGCTGCACGTGACGCCCGAAGCGGCCGTCGGCGGCCCGCTGGCCCTGGTGCGCAACGGCGACATGATAGTCCTCGACATCGCCGCGCGCACCCTGAACATGGAGGTGACGGACGAGGAACTGGCGCGCCGCCGCGCCGAGTGGCAGGCGCCGGCGCAAAAATATGCGCGCGGCTACACCAAGCTGTACATGGAGCACGTGACGCAGGCGGACCAGGGCTGCGACCTGGACTTCTTGCTGGGCAACGCCGCCACGCCGGAGCCGCCGATTTTCTGACGCCGCCGCCTTCCCTACCTATATTAGAGAGCACAACTATGGATATCCTGGACAACCGTTTCCGCGCCTTGCTGGCGGACAAAGCAGTACCGCTGGGCAGCTGGCTGATGGCCGGCACGCCCGTGACGGCCGAAGCCATGGGCTGCGCCGGCTTCGACTGGCTGGTGCTGGACATGGAACACGTGCCCATCGACTACCAGGACGCCTACCAGATCCTGCAGGCAGTCGGCGGCACGCCGGCCTGCCCCGTCGTGCGCCTGGCCTGGAACGACCTGGTGCAGATCAAGCGCGCGCTCGACATCGGCGCGCAAACCCTGATGTTCCCCTTCGTGGAAAACGTGGCCGAAGCGCGCAGCGCCGTGGCCGCCACCCGCTATCCGCAACCGGGCCAGGCCGTACCCGGCACGCGCGGTTTTGCCGCCATGCACCGCGCCAGCCGCTATGGCACCGTGCCCGACTACGCCACGCGCGCCAACGCCGCCGTCTTCTCGATTATCCAGCTGGAAACCCCGGCCGCGCTGGCGCAGCTGGAAGAAATCGCCGCCGTCGATGGCGTCGACGCCCTGTTTGTCGGCCCCGGCGACCTGTCGGCCGCCATGGGCCACATCGGCAACATCGGCCACCCGGACGTGCAGGCGGCCATTGCCGATGCGGCCCGCCGCGCGCGCGCCATCGGCAAACCCATCGGCATTGTCGGCCCCTCGCCGGAAATGGTGCACACTTTCATCAGTTACGGCTATGACTACGTGGCCATCGCTTCGGACATGGGCATGATGATGCGCCAGGCCAATGCCTTTATCACGGCCCTGAAACCGTCGCTGGCGAAAGCCCTCGACACGGGCGCCTACTAATTGTTCTGTTGCAACGCACTGTTGCAACGCACTGTTGTAACGCACATAACGCGCGCTCAGACGCGTCATTCGCATCTTTTGGAGACAAGCATGTCAGGTGTAAAACTGGAAAAGGTCGTCAAGAAGTACGACAACGGCGTCGAAGTCATTCATGGCATCGACCTGGAAATCAAGCAAGGCGAATTCGTCGTCTTCGTGGGCCCTTCGGGTTGCGGAAAATCAACACTGATGCGCATGGTGGCGGGCCTGGAATCGATCACGGGCGGCACCATCTCCATCGAGGGACAGGTCGTCAACGACTTGCCGCCACGCGAGCGCGACATCGCCATGGTGTTCCAGGACTATGCGCTGTATCCGCACAAGTCCGTGTTCGACAACCTGGGCTTTGGCTTGAAGCTGCGCAAGTTCCCGAAGGCGGAAATCGAGCAGCGCGTGCGCGCCGCCGCCACCATCCTGAAAATCGACCATTTGCTCAACCGCAAGCCGCGCGCCCTGTCCGGCGGCCAGCGCCAGCGCGTGGCCATGGGCCGCGCCATCGTGCGCCAGGCCAAGCTGTTCCTGTTCGATGAACCGCTGTCGAACCTGGACGCCCTGCTGCGCTCGGAAATGCGCACGGAAATCAAGAAACTGCACCAGCGCATCGGCGCCACCACCATTTACGTCACGCATGACCAGGTCGAGGCGATGACCCTGGCCGAGCGCATCGTCGTGCTGTCCGGCGGCAACATCATGCAGGTCGGCACGCCGGACCAGATCTACAACGAACCCGTATCGAAATTCGTCGCCGGTTTCACGGGTTCGCCGCCGATGAACTTCCTCGGCGCCAAGGTGGCGCGCAACGGCGCCGGCCAGGCCGAGATCGTGCTGGGCGCGGCCCGCCTGGCCCTGCCGCCGGAGCGCCAGGCCGCGTGCGGCAAGCTCGACGGCCGCGCGGTGGAATTCGGCATCCGCCCGGAAGACATCACGCTGGAAGCGGCCAGTCCCGCCAGCGCCGCCCTGGCCGCGACAGTCGTGGTGGTCGAACCGCTGGGCGCGGAAACCCTGGTCATCTTCCAGTGCGAAGGGGGCGAATTGACGGCGCGCCTGCCGCCTACGTTTGCCCTGGCGCCGGGACAGCAAGTCTCGGTACAGCTGGACATGGAGAAATTCCATCTGTTCGATCCGCAAGGGGGCGCGGTACTGCCCTCCCGATAAGCCGCGAACGACCGGCATACCCATTCCAAAAAACAGGAGACAACATCATGCGTATCAAATCCCTCGTCCTGGCGCTCGGCGCCACCTTCGTCCTCGCTACCGGCGCGCACGCGCAAACCGTCAAGGTGTTCGTCGGCGGCCAGGAGCGCCCCGAAGTCATGCGCGAACTGTTCGCCAAGTTCATGGCCGCCAATCCCGGCGTCAAGATCAACCTGGAAACGGGCGGCGCCACGTCCGAACTGCAGCAGAAATACCTGAACACGGTGCTGTCGGCCGGCGACACCACCCTGGACGTATTCCTGATCGACATCATCCGCCCGGCCCAGTACGCGTCGGCCGGCTGGATCGAAAGCCTGGACAAATACCTGGGCGCCGACCGCGACAAGATCATGGGCCAGTACTTGCCCGCCTACAAGCAAGCCAATATGGTCGACAACAAGGTCGTGGCCCTGCCCGCCTTTGCCGACGCCATGTTCCTCTACTACCGCAAGGACTTGCTGGCGAAGTACAAGCTGGCGGCGCCGAAAACCTGGGATGAACTGGCCAGCGTGGCACGCACCATCCAGGCCGGCGAAAAGAATCCGGAACTGCAAGGCATCAGCTTCCAGGGCAAGGCCATCGAAGGCGCCGTCTGCACCTTCCTGTTGCCGTACTGGAGCCAGGGCGGCGAACTGGTCACCAATGGCAAGCTGACCCTGGACAAGCCCAAGGCGGAAGCGGGCCTGGCCATGTGGCGCAAGCTGGTCGACCAGGGCGTGGCGAAAAAGAATATCGCCGAAGTGGCCACCGACGATACGCGCAAGGAATTCCAGGCCGGCAATGTGTTGTTTGCCGTCAACTGGGGCTATGCCTGGAATCACTTCCAGGATGGCGCCGACAGCAGCGTGAAAGATAAAGTCGGCGTCGTCAGCCTGCCGGCCATGGCGGGCGGCAAACCGGCCTCGTGCATCGGCGGCTGGCAGTGGGCCGTGTCTTCATTCTCGAAAAACAAGGAAGCATCGGCCAAGCTGGTGCGTTGGCTGTCGAGCCCGGAAGTGTCAAAGCAGCTGGCCATCAAGGCGTCCAACCTGCCCGTCTACCCGTCCGTCTACCAGGACAAGGAAGTGCTGGCCGTCAATGGCTGGTTCGCCGATGCCTTGCCGGTGGTGCAAAGCGCCCGTTCGCGTCCCGTCACGCCGCGCTACAGCGAAGTGTCCGAAGCCGTGCGCGTCAACACGAATGCCGTGATGGCGGGCGTGAAAACGCCGGCGGCGGGCGTGGCCGAGATCGAAAACCGGGTCAAGCGCATCCTGCGCTAAGGAGACCGAACCCGTGCCGCCACGACGGCGGCGCGGGCGGCACACGCATACGCACACCGCAACAGACGAGGAAATCATGAGGCAACGCACCCTGAAAAGCCGCATCACGGACCCCAGCGAAACAACGCTGGCCTGGGTCCTGCTGACGCCGGCGATTCTCTTTTTACTGCTGATCGTGGCCTACCCGGTCAGCAAACTGATCTACAACAGCTTTTTCGACATCCGCCTGTCCGGCGGCAGCCTGCCCAGTTTCGTGGGCCTGGACAACTACAAGATGGCGCTGGAAGACAGCCTGTTCTGGAAGTCCTTGAAAAACACCGTCATCATCACCGTCGTCACCGTGCCGGGCGCGCTGGTGGCGGGCCTGGGCCTGGCCATGCTGGCCAACATGCCGTTCAAATACCGCTGGCCCGTGCGCCTGGCGCTGCTGCTGCCGTGGGCCTTGCCGCTGGCCTTCGTCGGCCTGATCTTCGCCTGGTTCTTCCACAGCGAATACGGCCTGGTGAACGACATCATCCGCCGCATCGACCTCTTGATCCCCGGCCTGGGCTGGGAACCGCAAATCTGGTTCAATTCGCCCGCGCTGACCATGGCCGCCATCTGCATCACGACCATCTGGAAAACCTCGTCGTTCATGGCGCTCATTTTGCTGGCCGGCCTGCAGACCATCCCCGCCTCGCTGTATGAAGCGGCCGAAGTGGACGGCGCCAGCAAATGGAAGCAATTCACGGAAGTGACCTTGCCCCTGCTGGTGCCGTCGATGCTGGTGGCGCTGATCTTCCGCACCCTGACGGCCATCCAGTCCTTCGATATTCCGTACAACATGCCTGGCCCTGGCGACGAAACCAAGACCCTGGCCATGTACATCCAATCCAATACCGTCGACTACCTCGACGTGGGCTACGGCTCGACCCTGGCGGTCTTCATGTTCCTGCTGTCGATGGCCACCACGTTTGTGTATCTGAAATATGTAAGAGGAGACAAAGAATGAGCGGCCTGTTTTCATCGAAGCGCCTGCGCTGGTTCGCCGCCGCGATCGTCATCCTCAACGGCGTCTTCCCCGCCCTGTGGATCCTGTTTACCTCACTGAAAACCGAGAGCGAACTGACGCAAAAGCCGATCACCTACTGGCCGCACGAACCGACCATCGGCAATTTCATCTCCGCCTTCCAGGACCAGCCGCTGCTGACGTTCCTGACGAACAGCCTGATCGTGGCCGGCCTGTCGACCCTGCTCAGCCTGTTCATCAGCGCGCTGGCCGCGTATGCGATTGCCCGCTTGCGCCTGCGCTTCCGCGGCCTGATCCTCACTGCCATCATCGGCGTGTCGATGTTCCCGCTGGTGACGCTGATGGTGCCATTGTTCGAGATCATGCGCAGCCTGGGCTTGCTGAACTCCTACTGGGCGCTGGTGCTGCCGTACACGGTGCTGAACCTGCCCATCTGCACCCTGATGATGGTGAGCTTTTTCCAGGATATCCCGCGCGACATCGAGAACGCGGCCATGCTCGACGGCTGCACCCGGTTGAGCGCCCTGTGGCGCATCGTGCTGCCGCTGGCCGCGCCTGGCGTGGCGACGGCCGCCATCCTCGCGTTTGTGAATTCCTGGGACGAGTTCCTGCTGGCGCTGTCGATGAATTCGGCCGTGGCTTACCGCACCCTGCCCGTCGGCATCCAGCTGTACCAGGGCGAGTTCGCCTTCCCGTGGCCGATCATTTCGGCGGCACTGGTGGTGGCCATCGTGCCCATCGTCGTGCTGATCGTGATCTTCCAGGAAAAGGTCGTCAGCGGCCTGACCTCGGGCGGCTTGAAGGGCTGAGAATGGACCACCAGTCTCCCTTCACCCTGGCGCACGGCGACTGCCGCGCCGACGTCCACCCGGCCACGGGTGGCGCGCTGGCGGCTTTCCGCTGGCGCGGGCGCGACATCCTGCGCGCCGCGCCAGCCGCTGCCGACGTGCGGCAGATGGCCTGCTACCCTTTGGTGCCGTATTCGAACCGCATCGGCAACGCCGTGCTGCAGGCGCAGGAACAGGCGCATGCGCTGCGCGCCAACTTCCCGCCCGAGCCGCACAGCATCCACGGCTTCGGCTGGCAGCGCGCCTGGCACGTTGCGGCGCGTGCGGACGACAGCGCCGAACTGCTGCTGGTGCACGGCGGCGACGCCGACTGGCCATTCGCCTGCGAAGCGCGGCAAACCGTGCTGCTCGACGCCGCCGGCCTGCGCCTGACTTTATCCGTGCGCAATGACGATACGCGCGCCATGCCCGCCGGCCTGGGTTTTCACCCCTACTTTCCGCTGGCGCCCGGCCTGCGCCTGCAGGCGCAATGGGATGGCGTGTGGAGCATGGGCGATGACCACTTGCCGGCCGGCCTCGCGCCCGTGGCGCAAGCGTCGCCATTCGCCACGCCGCAGCCGCTGGCCGGCTGGCGCAGCGACCATTGCTACAGCGGCTGGACGGGCCGCGCCAGCCTCGATTACGGCGACTACAGCGTGCAACTGTCGGCCAGCGAGAATTGCCGCCACCTCGTGTGCTTCGCACCCAACGACGAGCGCAGCTTCATCGCCATCGAACCCGTCACGCACGCGAATAACGCGTTTGCGCTGGCCGCGCGCGGCTCGCGTGACACGGGCATGCGCTTGCTGGCGCCCGGCGAGAGTCTGCACATCGCCATGCGCCTGGCCATCGAGGAGAGCCAGCATGCGTGAATGGCAAGCCGAACTCGTGCTCGACGCGCGCGCCCAGCTGGGCGAATGCCCGCTGTGGAGCGTGGCCGAGCAGTGTTTGTACTGGATCGATATCGCCGGGCGCCGCCTGCACCGCTACGATCCGGCCACAAGCCTCGACCGCGTCTGGTGGGTGCCGTGCGAGCCGGGCTGCATCGCCCTGGCTGAAAAGGGCGGCCTGGTGGCGGCCCTGCGCGACGGTTTCTACCGCTTCTATCCGCAGGAAGGCTTGCTCGACAAGCTGGCCGACGCCCCCTACGACAGCCGCGATATGCGTTTCAACGATGGCCGCTGCGACAGCGCCGGGCGTTTCTGGGCCGGCGCCATGTACGAACCGCGCACGGCGGAACTGGCTGCCATGTTTTGCCTGGAAAGGGGCGCCACGCGCCTGGGCTGGGGGCCGCAGCAGGATCTTGGCGTGAAAGTCAGCAATGGCCTCGCCTTCGCGGCCGATGGCCAGTCGCTGTTCCAGTCCGACACGCCGAACCACGTGATCTACCGTTACGCCTTTGACGCGGCCAGCGGCCAGGTGGGCGAACGCAAGGTGTTTGCCCGCCTGCCCGCCAAGGGAGAGGACGCCGTCTACGGCGGCCGCCCCGATGGCGCGGCGCTCGATGCCGAAGGCTGCTACTGGAGCGCGCAATACGAAGGCGGCCGGGTGCTGCGCTTTTCGCCGCAGGGAGAGATCATCGGCATCGTGCGCGTGCCCGTCACGCTCCCCACCATGATCGCCTTTGGCGGCGCCGACCTGCGCACCATGTACATCACCAGCGCGCGCGAAGGCGCAAGCGACGACGAACTGGCGCGCCAGCCGCAGGCCGGCGGCCTCTTTGCCGTGCGCCTGGACGTGGCCGGCCGCCCCGAACCCCTTTACCGGGATTGATATCCGGATCTTCACCCTGAGGACAGCATGAACGCCAACATCACTCTCTACCCCAGCCTGCAGGACCGCGTGGTCTTCGTTTCCGGCGGTGGCTCCGGCATCGGCGCTGCGCTGGTCGAACACTTCGCCCTGCAAGGCGCGCAAGTGGCTTTTTGCGACATCGATGGCGACGCCAGCGCCGCCCTGGCCGCGCGTCTGGCGCCCCTGTGCCGGCACGCGCCCTATTTTGTCTACAGCGACATCCGCGACATCGCCGCCTACCAGGCCAGCCTGGCCGACGTCGAGGCGCGCTTCGGCGCCATCCGCGTGCTGCTCAATAACGCGGGCCGCGACGACCGCCACAGCCTGGCCGAACTGACGCCCGAATACTGGGACAACTGCCTGGCGCTGAACTTGAAACACCACGTGTTCGCCATCCAGCAGGTGGCGCCCGGCATGGCGGCCGCCGGCGGCGGTTCCATCATCAACCTGGGCTCGATCTCGTGGATGCGCGGGCGCCCCAACCTGGTCGGCTACACCACCTCCAAGGCGGGTATCGCGGGCCTGTCGCGCACCCTGGCGCGCGAGCTGGGCGAGCAGAATATCCGCGTCAACGCCATCGCGCCGGGCGCCATCGCCACGGACCGCCAGGCCGCGCTGTGGCGCGACCCGGAAGAAGACCGCCGTTTCATCGAACTGCAATGCCTGAAATACCGGCTTGACGCGGGCCACGTGGCGCGCACGGCCCTGTTCCTGGCGGCCGACGATTCGGACGGCATCACGGGCCAGAACATCATCGTCGATGCCGGCCTCGCGCAAGTATCTGTAGCTGGCTAAGCCCCCATTCAAGGAGAACCCTCATGTTGAACCTGCAAGACGCAAGCCTGTTGAAACAGCAATGCCTGATCGACGGCGCCTGGTGCGACGCCGATGACGGCGCCACCATCGATGTCACCAACCCGGCTACCGGCGCCGTGATCGCCACCGTGCCGCGCATGGGCGCCGCCGAGACGCGGCGCGCCATCGCCGCCTCGCATGCGGCCTTCCGGCTGTGGCGCAAGCAGACCGTCAAGGCGCGCGCCACGGTGCTGCGCGCCTGGCATGCGCTGATCCTGCAGCACGCGGACGACCTGGCGCTGATATTGACTACTGAACAGGGCAAGTCGCTGGCGGAAGCCAAGGGCGAGATCGTCTCGAACGCGGCCTACCTGGAATGGTTTGCCGAGGAAGGCAAGCGCGCGTATGGCGACGTGATCGCGCCGCCGTCGAACGACAAGCGCATCGTCGTCATCAAGCAGCCGATCGGCGTGTGCGCGGCCATCACGCCGTGGAATTTCCCGAACGGCATGATCACGCGCAAGGCCGGCCCTGCCCTGGCCGCCGGCTGCAGCATGGTCCTGAAACCGGCGTCGCAAACGCCGCTGTCGGCCCTGGCGCTGGCCGAACTGGCGCTGCGCGCCGGCGTGCCGCCCGGCGTGTTCAATGTGGTGACCGGCGCGGCGCAAGCCATCGGCACGGAACTGTGCCATAACGACCTGGTGCGCAAGATCACGTTTACGGGATCGACAGAAGTGGGCGCCTGGCTGTCGCGCGAGGCGGCCGGCACGATCAAGAAGCTGTCGCTGGAACTGGGCGGCAACGCGCCCTTCATCGTCTTCGAGGATGCCGATATCGACGCGGCCGTCGAAGGCGTGCTGATGTCGAAATACCGCAACAGCGGCCAGACCTGCGTCTGCGCCAACCGCATCTACGTGCAGGACAGCATCTACGACGACTTCGCCGCCCGCCTGGTGGCCAAGGTGGCCGAGCTGAAACTGGGGGCCGGCACCGAAGCAGGCGTCACGCAAGGCCCGCTGATCGATGAAAACGCCGTGCGCAAGATCGAACAGCACATCGCCGACGCGCTGGCCAAGGGCGGCAAGCTGGCCATCGGCGGCAAGCGCCACGCGCTGGGCGGCAGCTTTTTCGAGCCCAGCGTGGTGCTGGAAGCGAACAGCGACATGCTGGTCGCCACCGAGGAAACCTTCGCCCCGCTGGCGCCCCTGTTCCGCTTCGGCAGCGAAGAGGAAGTCGTCGCCATGGCCAACGCCACGCAGTTCGGCCTGGCCGGCTATTTCTACAGCCGCGACCTGGGCAGAGTCTGGCGCGTGGCGGAAGAACTGGAAGTGGGCATGGTCGGCATCAACACGGGCATGATCGCCAATGAAATGGCGCCGTTCGGCGGCGTCAAGCATTCGGGCATGGGCCGCGAAGGCTCGCATTACGGCATGGACGACTTTCTCGATATCAAATATTTGTGCATGGGAGGGATTTGATTATTTCAAGGTAGGCAAGGCAGGGATCAGCAACCATACTCATAAAAAACACAGGAGACAAGATCATGCAAACGACTTTACGCAAAACCACATTGGCCGCGGCCATCACCGGCGTGCTTCTCTCGGCACCATTTGTTAGCGCTAACGCGCGCGCCGACGAACTGAGCGACATGAAGGCCATGCTGGCGCAGTTGCAGGACCGGGTGGCGCAGATGGAAGCGAAAGCGGCCCAGCCAGCACCAGCAGCGCCAGCAGCAACGATGGCTGCCGCACCGGCAGCGGCGCCCGTGAAACCGGTCACCGGCTTCAACTGGAAACTGTACGGCCGTGGCGACATCGGCTATACAGTTTCGCGCGGCAAGGATGCCAGCGGGCGCCAGCTGACCAACCACCGCCTGAACCAGGGCGAGATGGCCAGCCGCCTGGGCCTCACGGGCGCCTGGGTCTTCAGCGATGAATACAAGGCCATCTTCGGCGTCGAGACGGGCTTGAACCTGTTCAACGGCAATGCGGGCGGCGGCACGCAAAACAACACCACCTCGTCCGTGCTGTTCAACCGCGGTTCCACCGTCGGCTTTGCCTCGACCACCTGGGGTTCGATCGAAGGCGGCACCATGTACATGGCGCCGTTCTGGGTCTCGCTGGGCGCCGACCTGGCCTCGGCGCACAATTACGGCGCCAACGACTTCAGCGCCCTGTTCTCGCTCACGCGTCCCGAATCCCTGGGCCGCTACCTGAAGGATCCCGTCACGGGCAACGCCAGCAAGACGACGAGTTTAGCCGGCAACAACTCGGGCACGGCCTTGTTCTACGGCAATGCGCTGCGCTACCGCAGCCCCACCTGGAACAACATCTCGGCGGAAGTGTCGTATTCGGCCGGCCAGCAGGCGTCTTCCGCCACCGACCTGGAAAACGATGGCCGCAGCTGGGCCGCCAACGTGCTGTACAAAAAGGGCGACCTGTTCCTCGGCTATGCGCACATGGATTACCAGCAGAGCAACGACATCAGCACGGGGGGCACGCCGAACTTCCTCAAGCGCAACCAGGTCACGGACATCGTTGGCGCGCGCTACAAGTGGCACGATTTTACCTTGGGTGGCTCCTACACCTCCTACCGCGTGTCGAACGCGGGCGGCTATGCGGCCGACGCCTTCGGCGTCTCGGGCGCGTATGACCTCGGCAAGCACCGCATCGAGGGCAGCCTGGCGCACATCAGCTATGACGGCGCCAACGCCAAAGGCGCGTTCGGCACCAACACGGGCGATGGCGTAGGCAAGCCCACGTCGACAGCCTACTCGCTGGGCTACCTGTACAACTTCCAGCCGACCCTGTCGTTCTACGCGTATGCCACGCGCATCGCCAACAACAGCCATGCCAAGCTGGGCGTATTGCAGTTCCGGGGGGACAATAACTACTTCGGCTACAGCCCCGTCGAGCTGACCGCCGGCATGTTCCTCGTCTTTTAATTTAGTGCTTATTTGTTGATGCACCGCCGGCCCGCCCCACGCCACCATGCGGGCGGCCGGTTTTCACAGGAGTTGATCGTCATGCAGTACACACTACACCAGGAAAATGACAGCGTCGCCCTGCGCTGCGCCGGCCGCTTGTTGCTGCGCCACGGCGCCGCTGCCCCATGCGTGTTCGTCGGCCAGGGCCGCGAAAGCATGGAAATGTACCGCGGTAACTTCGCCATCGAGGATTACGTCGAGGAGCGCAGCGCCCTGCGCGCGCTGGCCGTCACACAGGACGGCGACGGCGCCACCCTGAGCTTTGCGCGCCATGCGGGCGATTCTCCGCAACTGGTGCTGGCCGTCCAATCACAGCCGCATGGCGTGCACCTGGTGGTGCGCTACGCGGCGCCGGGCTGGAACCGGCTGTGGCTGCGCCTGCCCGCGGAACAGGACGAGCATGTCTGGGGCTGCGGCGAGCAGATGTCGTACTTCGACCTGCGCGGCCGCCATTTCCCCCTGTGGACGTCGGAGCCGGGCGTGGGCCGCGACAAGTCGACGCACCTGACGTGGCAGGCGGACGTGACGTCCAAGTCGGGCGGCGACTACTATCACACGAATTATCCGCAGCCGAGCTTTATCTCCTCGCAGCGCTATTGCCTGCATGCGGAGACGACGGCGTATGCGGACTTCGATTTCCGCCAGCCGGATTTCCACGAGCTGCAATTCTGGGCCATGCCCGAGCGCCTGGAATTCATGCTGGCCGAGACCTTCGTCGACCTGGTCGGCGTCGTCTCGCAGCGCTTCGGCCGCCAGCCACAGCTGCCCGCCTGGCTGCAAAATGGCGCCATGCTGGGCCTGAAAGGCGGCGAAGATCACGCGCGCGCCATCCTCGCGCAGGCGCAGGAGCACGGCTTGCCCGTCAGCGCCCTGTGGTGCGAAGACTGGGTGGGCTTGCGCCAGACCTCGTTCGGCAAGCGCCTGTTCTGGGACTGGCGCTGGCAGCCGCAGCGCTATCCGGACCTGAAAAACTGGATCGCCGACCTGGCCAGACAGGACATCCGCTTCCTCGGCTACGTCAATCCGTATTTGTGCAACGACGGCACCCTGTACCAGGAAGCGCTGCGGCAGGGCTTTCTGGCCACGGCCATGGACGGCGGCGCCTACCTGGTCGACTTCGGCGAATTCGATTGCGGCGTCGTCGACTTCACCAACCCGGCCGCCGCGCAGTGGTTCGAGGAACGCATCCTGCGCCAGGAAATGCTCGACTTCGGCCTGTCCGGCTGGATGGCCGATTTCGGCGAATACCTGCCGATCGACCTGCGCCTGCACAATGGCGTCGATGCGCGCCTGATGCACAACGCCTGGCCGACCCTGTGGGCCGAAGTCAATGCGCGCGCCATCGAAGCAGCCGGCAAGACGGGCGACGCCACCTTCTTCATGCGCGCCGGCTATACGGGCGTGCAGGCGCACTGCCCGCTGCTGTGGGCGGGCGACCAGTCGGTCGACTTCAGCCGCCACGATGGTTTGCAGACGGTGATCTGCGGCGCCCTGTCGTCCGGCCTCCTGGGCAACGCCTACCACCACAGCGATATCGGCGGCTACACGAGCCTGTTCGGCAACCTGCGCACGGCGGAACTGTTCCAGCGCTGGACGGAGATGGCCGTATTCACGTCGATGATGCGCACGCACGAAGGCAACCGTCCCGACGAAAACTTCCAGTTCTACCAGGATGAACAGGTGTTCCGCCACTTCGCCCGCATGACGCGGCTGCACGTGGCGCTGGCGCCGACCATCCGCGCCCTGGCCGAGGATGCCGTGGCGCGCGGCCTGCCGCTGCAACGCCCCCTGTTCCTGCACTATGAGCACGACCGCGCCACCTACGCCATCCAGGACCAGTACCTGTTCGGCCCCGACCTGCTGGTGGCGCCCGTGCATGCGGCGGGTGCTGCGCGCTGGAGCGCCTACCTGCCGCAGGGCGACGCCTGGATCCACCTGTGGAGCGGCGCCGCCTTCGAAGGCGGCCAGCGCGTGGAAGTCGATGCGCCTTTGGGCCAGCCGCCTGTGTTCGTGCGGCGCGACTGCGCGCAGCAGGACTTCTTCCTGTCGCTGGCGAAATGAGCCTGGCATGAGCGTGGCGTCGCATCTGCTGTTCCTGGCCTGCGTGGCGCTGGCCAGTTACGCGCAGAACTTGACGGGCTTTGCCTTCGGCCTGATCCTGCTGGGCCTGACGGCCGTGCTGCACCTGGCCAGCCTGGGCGATGTCGCCAACGTGGTCAGCGTGCTGGTGCTGGTGAATGCCGCCATCACGTTTGGCCGCACGCGCCCGCAGCTGGCCTGGCCCGTATTCGGCCCTGCCCTGGCCGTCAGCCAGCTGGGCGTGGGCGCGGGCGTGGCCCTGCTGGGCTGGTTCAGCGCGCAGCAAGTGACCCTGCTGCGCTTCCTGCTCGGTTGCGCCATCGTCGTCTGCGCGTGCATGCTGGTGCTGCGCGCCAGCGCGCGTGCGCGGCAATCCGGCCTGCCCGCCTTCCTGTTCTTCGGCGGCGTGTCCGGCGTGATGGGCGGCCTGTTCGCCAGCGCCGGCCCGCCCATGGTGTACCACCTGTACCGCCAGCCATGGCCGGCCGACATGATCCGCCATTCGCTGATCGTGCTGTTCGCCGCGAATGCCGTGCTGCGCCTGGCCCTCGTGCTGGCGCATGGCGAGTTCAGCATGACGGCCCTGTGGCTGACCCTCGAGGCCTTGCCGCTGGTGACGGGGCTGACCTGGCTGGCGCGCCGCCACCCTTCGCGCCTGCCCATCGAGCACGTGCGCCGCGCCGTCTTCGTGCTGCTGCTGGTCGCCGGCCTGGCCCTGGTGCTGCCGCCCGTGCTGTCGCTGCTTGCCTGAGGCGGCGCCTTTTTTCCTTTTACTTTTACAAGACGAACCTTCCATGTCCGCTTCCCGCTTTTCCTCCCTGCCCGCCGACTGCGACCTGCTGGTCGTCGGCGGCGGCATCAATGGCGCCGGCATCGCGCGCGACGCGGCCGGCCGCGGCTTGCGCGTGGTGCTGTGCGAACAGCACGACCTGGCGCAGCACACCTCGTCCGCATCCACCAAGCTGATACACGGCGGCCTGCGCTACCTCGAATACTATGAATTCAAGCTGGTGCGCAAGGCGCTGCAGGAACGCGAAGTGCTGCTGCGCGCCGCGCCGCACATCATGTGGCCGATGCGCTTCGTCATGCCGCACGACGCCGCCCAGCGCCCCGCCTGGATGATACGCGCGGGCCTGTTCCTGTACGACCACCTGGCCAAGCGGGCCTTTCTGCCCGCCTCGCAAGGCATCGCGCTGGACAAGCACGCGGCGGGCGCTCCGCTGAAGGCCGGCTACCGCAAGGGCTTCGTGTATTCCGACGGCTGGGTCGACGATGCGCGCCTGGTGGTGCTCAACGCGCTCGACGCGCAGGAGCACGGCGCGCACATCCTCACGCGCACGGCCTGCATCGATGCGCGCCGCGATGGCGGCACCTGGCACGCCACCCTGCAAGCCGAGGATGGCCAGCGCAAGACCTTGCGTGCACGCGCCATCGTCAACGCGGCGGGACCGTGGACGGCGCAATTTGCCGGTGCGGCCGGCGGCGGCAAGACGCAGGGACTGCGCCTGATCAAGGGCAGCCACATCATCGTGCCGCGCCTGTTCGAGCATCCGAACGCCTATATCTTCCAGAACCCGGACCAGCGCATCATCTTCGCCATTCCCTACCAGGACGACTTTACCCTGATCGGCACCACGGACGAGGAATACAAAGGCGAAGTCAGCCAGGTGAAGATCAGCCAGGCGGAGATCGATTACCTGTGCCAGGCGGCGAACCGCTATTTCAAGCGCGAGATCGGCCCCGCCGACGTCGTGTGGACGTATTCGGGCGTGCGCCCCCTGCTCGACGACAGCGCGCAGAACGCGTCGGCTGTCACGCGCGACTACCTGCTGGAAGTGGCGCGCGGCGACGCGGCGACGGGCGCGCCCCTGCTCAATATCTGGGGCGGCAAGATCACTACCTACCGCAAGCTGGCCGAGGAAGCATTGGGCTTGCTTGCGCCCCTGCTGGAGAATGGCGCCCCGGCGTGGACGGCGCAAGCGCCCCTGCCCGGCGGCGACCTGCAGCAGGAGAATCGACTCGTGGACAGCCATGATTTCGACGGTTTCCTCGCCCGCTTCCAGCGCGACCACGCCTGGCTGCCGCCCGCGCTGGCGCGCCGCTATGCGCGCGCGTACGGCAGCCGCGCCACGCGCCTGCTGACGGGCGCCGCTTCGATGGCCGACCTGGGCGCGCAGCTGGCGCCCGGCCTGTACGAGGCCGAGGCGTGCTATCTGATCGAAGTGGAATGGGCCAGAAGCAGCGACGACATCCTGTGGCGGCGCAGTAAACTGGGTTTGCGCTGCGCGCCGGCCGACGTGGCCCGCCTGCAGCAGTGGCTGACGGCCCATCTGGCGCAAGAGGTGGCGGCATGACGTATTTGCTGGCCCTCGACCAGGGCACGTCCAGTTCGCGCAGCATGGTGTTCGATGAAATGGGCGCCATCGTCGCCGTGGCGCAGCGCGAATTTCGCCAGCTCTTCCCGCAACCGGGCTGGATCGAACACGACCCGATGGAAATCTGGCACAGCCAACTGGCGACCTGCCGCGAAGTACTGACCAAGACAGGCCTGAAGGCAGATGCCCTCGGCGCGCTGGGCATCACCAACCAGCGCGAGACGACGGTGGTGTGGGACCGCGCCACGGGCGAACCCGTCTACAACGCCATCGTCTGGCAAGACCGCCGCACGGAAGCGCTGTGCGAGGACTTGCGCGCGCGGGGCCTGGCCGGCGCCATCCACGCGAAAACGGGCCTGGTGCTCGACCCGTATTTTTCCGGCACCAAGCTGCGCTGGATACTCGACGCCGTGCCAGGCGCCCGCGCGCGGGCCATGCGCGGCGAACTGGCCTTCGGCACCATCGACACATGGCTGGCATGGAAGATGACGGGCGGCCGCCTGCACGTGAGCGACGTCACCAACGCTTCGCGCACCATGCTGTGGAACCTGCATGAAGGCTGCTGGGATGCCCAGCTGCTCGACTGGCTGGGCATTCCCGCCAGCCTGCTGCCGTCCGTCCATCCATCGAGCCACGTATATGGCGAAACGGATGCGCAAGTGCTGGGCAGCCCCGTCATCATCGGCGGCATCGCGGGCGACCAGCAGGCGGCGCTGTTCGGCCAGACCTGTTTCACGCCGGGCATGGCCAAGAATACCTATGGCACGGGCTGCTTCTTGCTGCTCAACACGGGCGAGCAGTGCGCGCAATCGCAGCATGGCTTGATCAGCACGGCCGCCTGCCAGGTGGGCACGCAGCCCGCGTATGCGCTCGAAGGCAGCGTCTTCATCGGCGGCGCCGTGGTGCAGTGGCTGCGTGACGGCCTGGGCGCCATCGGCCACGCGGGCGAAGCGGAAGGCCTGGCCGCCTCCGTGCCCGATTCGGGCGGCGTGGTCTTCGTGCCCTCGTTTACAGGCCTGGGTGCGCCGTACTGGGTGCCATCGGCCAAGGGCGCCATCCTGGGCCTGAGCCGGGGCAGCACGGTGGGCCACATCGCCCGCGCGGCGCTCGAAGCGATCGCCTTCCAGAGCGCCGCCCTGCTGGATGCCATGACGCGCGACGCGCAAGCGCCCATCACCGAGCTGCGCGTGGACGGCGGCGCCTGCGCCAACAACCTGCTGCTGCAATTCCAGGCCGACCTGCTGGGCATCCCCGTGGTGCGCCCGCAAGTGATTGAAACGACCGCCCTGGGCGCGGCCTATCTGGCGGGCCTGGCCATCGGCCAGTACCGTGGCGTGGAAGAGCTGGCGTCGCACTGGCGCGCCGACAGGACGTTTTTGCCCACCATCGGCCGCGACCAGGCAGCCAGTCTGATGCAGCAGTGGGAGGTGGCGGTACGGCGGTTTGCGGGAAATGGGGAGGGATAGCCAATATAACAGGCAAAAAAAAGCCCGCTGCGGGAGCGGGCTGAATCTATTTCCTTGGAGGAAGATAGAGGAGACAGATGAATGATGCCGCGTTGCAGCATATAAAACCACTTTATATTCGTGATGTCAGAAATACGCAACGGTGATATTAAGGGCAACGAAGAATTCCATGCGGCAACTTTTATGCTGCCGCTTCCGTTTTCCCGTCGCCAGAACGCAACATATTCTTGATGCCTCGCAACGCTTGCCGTACCCTCGCCTCGTTTTCGATCAGGGCGAAGCGCACGTATTCGTCGCCGTATTCGCCGAAGCCGATGCCGGGCGACACGCTGACCTTGGCTTTTTGCAGCAGCAGCTTGGCGAACTCCAGCGATCCCAGGTGGCGGTACGCTTGCGGGATATGCGCCCAGATATACATCGAGGCCTTCGGTTTTTCCACCATCCAGCCCGCTTCATGCAAGCCTTTCACCAGCACGTCGCGGCGGCGCTGGTACTGGGCGCAGATTTCCGTCACGCAGCTCTGGTCGCCTTCCAGCGCGGCAATCGCCGCCACCTGCACGGGCGTGAAACTGCCATAGTCGTGGTAGCTCTTGATGCGCGCCAAAGCCGCCACCAGTTCCGCATTGCCCACCATGAAACCGATGCGCCAGCCCGCCATGTTGTAGCTTTTCGACATGGTGAAAAATTCCACGGCCACGTCGCGCGCGCCGGGCACCTGCATGATGGACGGCGCCTTCCAGCCATCGAAAGTGATGTCGGCATACGCCAGGTCATGCACCACCAGAATATTGTGCTGTTTCGCCAGCGCGACGACCCGTTCAAAGAATTCCAGCTCCACGCATTGCGCCGTCGGGTTGGACGGGAAGCCCAACACCATCATCTTCGGCTTCGGGTAGCTTTCGCGGATCGCCCGTTCCAGCTCGGCAAAAAAATCCACGCCCGGCCCCATGCGCACGGAGCGGATGTCGGCGCCCGCGATGACGGCGCCCCAGATGTGGATCGGATAGCTGGGATTGGGCACCAGCACCGTGTCGCCACGGTCGAGCGTCGCCAGCATCAGGTGCGCCAGGCCCTCTTTCGAGCCGATGGTGACGATGGCTTCGCTGTCCGGGTCGATGTCGACCTCGTAGCGCTTCTTGTACCAGTGTGCAATGGCGCGGCGCAAACGGGGAATACCTTTTGATGCGGAATAGCCGTGCGTGTCGGGGCGTTTCACCGTCTCGACCAGCTTGTCCACGATGTGGGCCGGCGTGGCGCCATCGGGATTGCCCATCGACATGTCGATGATGTCCTCGCCACGGCGGCGCGCGGCCATCTTGAGTTCGGCGGTGATATTGAAAACGTAGGGGGGAAGGCGATTGATGCGCGAAAAGCTGCGCGGAGCTTGGCTGTCGGTCATGGTTATCTCTGTACGTAAGCGCCCGGATCCGTCCGAGCGACGTTGGCGCAGTGGCTGCACCTGCAACGATACTAACCCGAGCTTGCGCAAACTGGCAAGGGCGATTCGGACGCGCTACAATACGCGCTGATCGAAAATGAGCGCACCGGTTGGTAACCCGGTAAGTGCCTGGCCCCGTCCAGCATGCTCCCGCCCACGCGGACCCACGGCGCTGACCCTTGGCTGTTACACCAGCCGGGGAGGTGTTCTGGTTCGTGCATCTTTCCGCCGCGCCATCCCTCCCCTGCTTTCTATTTTAGGAATGAGACGGATGGCAACACACGACACCGCAGTAACTGGCTTGACCCTGGACCGGACCGGCATCGAGCAGCAACTGGCCCTGCCCGTGCGCCACTTCATCGATTGCGCGTTCGACGGCGAAGACTTGTCGCGCCTCGATTTGCAAGGCTGCACCTTCGAGCGCTGCACCTTTGCCGACACCAACTTGTTCGCCAGCAAGCTGGCGCGCAGCACCTGGCGCCGCTGCCGCGCGGGCAGCGCCGATTTCGAATCCGTCGACGCCGTCGACGCCAGCTTCGAAGGCTGCGACCTGAACAACACGAAATGGCGGCGCGCCAAGCTCGCCTCGGCCACCTACCGCGGCTGCAAGCTGACGGGCGCCTCGTTCGAGGAAGTGGCCCACCTGGGCCTCACCTTCGAAGACAGCCTGCTGGTGGGCGCCGATTTACGCGGCTTTTCGTTCCGCAAGGCGATACTCAAACAGCTGGATTTTTCCGACGCCTACCTGGCCGGCTGCGATTTCCGCGACGCCGTCTTCGAAGGCGGCAGCCTGCGCAACGCCACCATCAAGCTGGCGAAGTTCCAGGGCGCGGACTTGCGCGGCGCCGATATCGACGGTTTCAAATTGAACGAAGCGGCGCTGCTGAAGGGCGCCGTCATCACGCATGCGCAGGCGGCGAACTTCATGCGCGCGCTCGATCTGGTGGTGATTTGATCTGAACAGGCAAAAAAAAGCCCGCTGCGGGAGCGGGCTGAATCTATTTCCTTGGAGGAGATAGAGGAGACAAGTGCATCTTGCGGCATCGCGGCATATCACGCCACTTTATCTTCATGATGATAGAAATACCTGTCAGTGATAATGAGGCGCCATCAGGGTTTCACGCCGTGCGGCGTGTGGCTTGCGGCAGAAATTCTCCCAGCCACACCAGCAGGGCCAGGCCCGGAAACGCCATGCCTGTCAGCAAGGTCGCTTGCCAGCCATAGCTGGCGTACACCCAGGCACCGATGGCCGAGCCGGCCGCGCCACCGGCAAAGAACAGCGCGAAATACAGGCCGTTCAGGCGACCCCGCACTTCCGCGCCCAGGCTGAAGATGGCGCGCTGTCCCAGCACCAGGTTGGCCGCCACGCCCATGTCGAGCACGATGGAAGCGACGACCAGCAGCCCCAGCGCCACATGTTTTGACTCCGGCGCCAGCATCGGCAAGGCAAAGGCGACGATGCCCAGCGCCAGCGCAGCGGCCGTGGCCGGCAAGGTGTGGCCCGCATCGGCCAGACGGCCGGCGATGGGCGAGGCAACGGCGCCAGCCATGCCCACCAGGGCAAAGATGGCGATACCCGTTTGCGACATGCCGAACGCGGGGCTGGACAGCACCAGCGGCGTGACGGTCCAGAACAGGCTGAAGGCGCCAAACAGGCCAGCGTGATAGGCGGCGCGGCGGCGCAGCACGGGCGTGCCCAGCAGCAAATGCCACAAGGACGCCATCAAGGCCGGATAGCGCATGTTCGACACGGGCTGGCGCACGGGCAAGGCGCGGCGCAGCACGAGCGCCAGCAGCACCATCAGCACGGCGGCGCCGCCAAACACCACATGCCAGCTGGCATGGGCCGCCACCAGCGAGGCCACGGGACGGGCCAGCATAATGCCCAGCAACAAGCCGCTGACCACCTTGCCCACCGTCTGCCCACGCGTCGCTTCCTGCGACAGGTGGGCGGCAAACGGCACGATCACTTGCGCCGCCACGGAACCGAGGCCGATGGCCAGCGCGGCAGCGAGAAACACGATGGCGCCCGTGGAGAGGGCCGCCACGACCAGGGCCGTGGCCGTCACCAGCAAGGCAGTGATGATCAGGCGGCGGTTTTCCAGCAAGTCGCCCAGGGGCACGACAAACAGCAGGCCCAGGGTATAGCCCACTTGCGTCAGGGTAACGATCAGCCCGGCCGCCTTGGCCGACAGGCCAGTCGAAGCGCTGATCGGCCCGACGAGGGTTTGTGCGTAATACAGATTGGCGACGATCAGGCCGGAAGCGATGGCCAGCAGCAGCACCATGGCGGGCGCAATGTCGTGGGGAGCGGAAGGTGAGGCCTTGTTCATGTTGTTTCCTCGGTTCGATAGGGATGTCGCTATTTTATGCAAAGCCGGGGCAAAGATAGTTAGGGCATAATCGCCCTACACTTTTCACATAATATGAACAATGAAAGCTATCCCATGGACAAGATCAAGGCCATGCAGACCTTCGTGCGCATCGTCGAAGCCAACAGCTTTTCCAAGGCAGCCGAGACACTGAATTTGCCGCGCGCCGCGCTGACGGCCACCCTGCAAAAGCTGGAAGCCTACCTGGGCACGCAATTGCTGCAGCGCACCACGCGCCGTTTGTCCCTCACGCCGGAAGGGGCCGAGTACTTTCACCATTGCCTCGATATCCTGAAAGCCGTCGACACGGCGGAACTGGCCTTCCGTGGCCCTGACGCGAAAAAACCGCGCGGTTTGCTGCGCATCAACCTGCCCAATACGGTGGGCCGGCGCCTGATCATTCCCCATATCGCGCAATTCCACGCCGCCTGGCCAGACGTGCAATTGCAGCTGAGCCTGACAGACCGCCTGGTCGACCTGACGCAGGAAGGCATCGATTGCGCCTTGCGCGTGGGTACCTTGCAAGATTCCGCCTTCATCGGCAAGCAGGTCGGCCTGATGCGCTTCGTCACCTGCGCGTCCCCTGCTTACCTGGCGCGGCACGGCACGCCGCACACCCTGGCCGACCTGGCCGCGCACCGGGGCATCATGCATTACTCGGGCCGCACGGGGCGCGCCTTCGATTGGGATTTTCTTCAAGGCAAGGAGGTCGTGCGCGTACAGATGGCCGGCCCCATCGCCGTCAACGACGCGGACGCCAGCGTCGACTGCGCCCTGCAAGGGCTGGGCCTGGCGCAGGCGGCCGTGTACCAGGTGCGCGCGCATCTCGACAGCGGCGCCCTGGTGGCCGTGCTGCCCGGCTGTTCGCCGACGCCGATGCCCATGTCCCTGTTGACGCCGCAAGGCCGATTGGCCACGCCCAAGCTGCAGGCGTTTGCCAGCTGGATCACGGCCCTGCTGGCTGCCCAGCCCGACGTGCAACTGCCCACGCACAAAATCTGAGACAAAAAAAAGCCCGCTACAAAGAGCGGGCTGAATCTATTTTCTTGGAGGAGAATAGAGGAGACAAGTGAATTATGCTGCATCGCGGCATATCAATCCAATTGATTGTTGGAATGATAGAAATACACCAGACAGATAACTGATGGCGAAAAAAAACCGGCTCCGCAAGGAACCGGTTTTTTACTGCGTGAAAAGCCTTACTTCGCCGCCGTCACCGGTGTTGCCTTGGTATCCGCGCCATACGGCAAGACCTTGGACGCCAGACGGGTATCGGCCTTGATCAGCGCCACTTCGTCGGCCAGGATGCGCGCCGCTTCGTTCAGCAGCACGTCCTTGGCGCTCTTCGCGGCCGTTTCAGCGTCCAGTTCGGCGCTCAGGGCCCGCTCGTCGCCCTGCAAGCCGTCGTCGGTGCGCAAGGCGCCTTTCACGGCGGCAATCTGCTTGGCCGTCTTGTTGGCCGCTTTCGCGCCCTTCAGCACGTCTTTCGGATCGGGAATGACCACCAGGTCGTCGGCAGGATTCGAAATCTGCGCGATCAGGCGTTTTTCACGGGCCTTGGCGCGCGCTTCCTGGGCATCGCGCTCCTTGCGACGCACGGTTTCATTGAGCGAAATCTGGTTTTCCTTGCGCTGCTTGACGACGAGGGCGATGTCATCGAGCAAATACTGGAAATCCTTGTCCTTGGCCACGCGCGCATCATGCTTCTTGTCCAGCAGGGGCACGATGTCCTTCAGGTCGCCCGTCGGCATGTAGGGCGCCGGCTTGATGGCTACCCATGGCAGGGCATTGTCATAGCTCGATTCGCCGAAGTTTTCCGCGTCCGACATGGCTGGCAGCTTGATGTCAGGCGTGACGCCGCGCAACTGCGTGGTGCCGCCATTGATGCGGAAGAACTGGGCGATGGTCATTTTCAGCTCGCCGAAACGGGCTTTCTCGCTGCCGCCGAAACGGTCGAGGTTGAACAAGGTCTGCACCGTGCCCTTGCCGAAGCTGCCTTCGCCGATGATCACGCCACGGCCGTAGTCCTGCACGGCGGCGGCGAAAATTTCGGAAGCGGATGCCGAGCCGCGGTTGATCAGCACGCCCATCGGGCCATCCCAGGCCAGGCCGGCATTCGTATCGCTTTCCACCTCGACCTTGCCTTCGGCATTGCGCTGCATCACGACAGGGCCCTTGTCGATGAACAGGCCCGTCAGTTCGACGGCTTCATTCAGCGATCCGCCGCCATTGTTGCGCAAGTCGATCAGGACGTTGTCGACCTTGTCTTTCTTCAACTCGGCCAGCAAGCGGCTGACGTCGCGCGTGGCGCTTTTGAAGTCCTTGTCGCCGCGGCGGCGCGCTTCAAAGTCCTGGTAGAACGTCGGCAGGGAAATGACGCCGATGCGGCGCTTGACGCCGTTCTCGCGCACCTCGATGATCGATTTCTTCGCCGCCTGCTCTTCCATGCTGATTTTCTTGCGCACCAGCGGCAAGACCACGTGCTTGGCGTCCGGGCCGGCGTCGGCCGGCAGGATGTCGAGGCGCACCACGGAATCCTTGGCGCCGCGGATCAGTTGCACCACGTCGTCGATGCGCATGCCCAGCACTTCGGTGATGGGGCCGCTTTCGCCCTGCCCCACGCCGACGATGCGGTCACCCACTTTCAGCTTGCCCGACAAGCCGGCCGGGCTGCCCGGCACGACTTCGCGCACCACCGTGTACTCATCGCGCGTCTGCAGCACGGCGCCGATGCCTTCGAGCGACAGCCGCATGGCGATGTCGAAGTTGTCCGAAGCGCGCGGACCCAGGTAATTGGTATGCGGTTCGATCGACATGGCGTAGGAGTTCATGAAGATCTGGAACACGTCTTCGCTGTTGAGCTTGCGCGCACGGGTGGTGTAGCTCTCATAGCGCTTGTCCAGCGTCTCGCGGATGGCCTTGTCTTCCTTGCCCGCCAGTTTCAGGCGCAGCCAGTCGTTCTTGACGCGCTTGCGCCACAGGTCCCGCACTTCCTCGTCGTTCTTCGGCCAGGCAGCCTTTTCACGGTCGAGCTGGTAGCTCTCATCGGCCGTAAAGTCGAACTTGGTTTTCAGCAATTCACGCGCATACGCCATGCGCTCGTCGAAACGCTGCTGGTACAGGTTATAGATGGCAAACGGCGCCGTCAGGTCTTCATTGATGATGGCGTCATCGAGCTTGGTGCGCAAGGGCGCGAAACGGTCGATGTCGGCCTGCACGAAAAACAGCTTTTCCGCGTCCAGGGACTTGAAATAGCGGTCGAAGATCTTCTCCGACATGGCGTCGTCGAGCGGCATGGCCTTGTAATGGACGCGCGTCAATACGCGCGATGCCCACAAGGCGGCCTGCGTTTGCTGGGCCAGCGGCTTCATGGGTAGCGGAGGAGCGGCGCTCTTGTCCGTCTGGGCTGCGCCAGCATGGGCTGACAGGGCAAGCACCAGGGTGACCAGCATCATTTGCTTCTTCATCGGCTTCTCCGAAAATTAGTTGAATCAATTCCAGGCGGCGCAGCCATGCATGCGCCAGCCAGCAAGACAGTAAGGGGAATACACGACTGGTCTGCATATTATTCTACAGGATACGGCCTGGCAGTCTCCCATGGAATATCAGTTTCTTCCTGGAAGCTTAAACGCGAATTAAAGGCGGCGTCTCATTCATTACAAAGTGAAACATTCGTGAGAAAAATTACATCGCCCCTCGGCGCCAAAGATCAAATGCATCACTGAAATCGAAAAAGTCAATAGGCCGTTTTTATAATCCTTGATACGGATGATGTTTTTACGCGAAAAATTGATTCCTGCGGGAAACACTTAGTAACAAAACGCAAGCAACATGCTATCATCGCGCCCTGAAATCCAGCTTGCCTGTGCGCGGCTCCCAACGCCGGCGCGCCTCAGTTTCAACAGTATTCCCCACCAGATCCCCTCCCCGCGTGTCATGTCATGACCAGGAATGGCCGAGCTGATTACCCTTTGCCAGACTCACACTATGCCTACAAAATCATTCTCCCCCCGCCACTGGAGTGTCGGCGGCAAGATCACCATTTTTACCTTTGCCCTGGTCAGCCTGATCCTCGCCAGCCTGACGACCTTGATCAGCATCCGCACCTCGGCTGCACTGGAACAGCGTGCCGAAGCGGCCGTCACCAGCGAACTCAATAGCGTCATGACCACCACGGAAGTGTTTCACACGGCCATGGTCAACGAGGCGGCCAGCTTCGCGCGCCTGTTCGCTGCCGAATTTCCCGGCCCGTTCACGGTCGACGCGGGTGCGATGGTGGCCGTGGCAGGCAAGGCCACGCCCGCCCTGGCCAACGGCGGCAAGGTACTCAACCTCGACACGGCCGTGGTCGACCGCTACACGGCGCAAACGGGCGTGATCGCCACCATTTTTGCCGCCAATGGCGATGAATTCGTGCGCATCAGCACCTCACTGAAAAAGCAGGATGGCGAACGGGCCATCGGCACGCAGCTCGACCACAACCACCCCAGCTATGCACCGCTGCGCGCCGGCCAGCGCTTCGTTGGCATGGCCACCCTGTTTGGCAAGCAATACATCACGCAATATGATCCCGTGCGCGATGCGGGCGGCAAGGTGGTCGGCGTACTGTTCATCGGCCTGGACATCAGCAAGAATCTGGCCATGCTGAAAGAGAAGATTCGCCAGGTCAAGATCGGCCAGACGGGCTACATCTATATCGTCGACACGGCGCCCGGCGCCAACTACGGCCACCTGGTGCTGCACCCGAACAGCGAAGGCAAGAGCGCGCTCGAGTTCAAGGCCAGCGACGGCCGCCTGTTCATCCAGGAAATGCTGGCGCAAAAAGACGGCGCCATGCGCTACACGTGGACGGCGCCCGGCGAAACGGCGGCCCTCGCGCGCGAAAAGCAGCTGTTTTACCGCCAATTCAAGGATTGGCAATGGATCATCGCGGGCGGCACGTTCACGGACGAGATCACCCTGGAAGCGCGCCAGATGCGCAACCAGCTGGCCATTTCCGGCTTCATCGCCCTGCTCGTCTTCGCCCTGCTGCTGTACTGGCTGGTGCGCACCCTCGTGTCGCGCCCGCTGGCCGCCGCCGAAACGGCCGCCGCGCAGATTGCCGCCGGCGATCTGACGGTGCACCTCGATACCAGCAGCCTGGACGAAATCGGCCGCCTGCTGCTCGCCATGAACCGCATCAGCGACAACCTGTCGCAAGTGGTCAGCAATGTGCGCGGCAGCGCCGGGCAGATCGCCACGGCATCCGGTGAAATCGCCAGCGGCAACCTGGACTTGTCGAGCCGCACGGAACAGCAAGCCAGTTCACTGGAAGAAACAGCCGCGTCAATGGAAGAACTCAGTTCCACCGTGCGCCAGAACGTCGACCATGCCCAGCAGGCAAGCCGGCTCGCGCACGACTCCTCCAGCCTGGCAGCAGAAGGCGGCGCGGCCGTGGCGCAGGTGGCCAGCACCATGGATGCCATCCGCAGCTCCTCCGGCAAGATCGCCGACATCATCGGCGTCATCGACGGCATCGCCTTCCAGACGAATATCCTGGCCTTGAACGCGGCCGTGGAAGCGGCGCGCGCCGGTGAACAGGGACGCGGCTTTGCCGTCGTCGCCACGGAAGTGCGCACCCTGGCGCAGCGCTCGACGGCAGCGGCGAAAGACATCAAGGACCTGATCCAGGCATCCGCCAGCACGGTGGACCTGGGCCACGCGCAAGTGAGCCAGGCCAGCGCCACCATGGACACGGTGGTGGCCAGCGTGCAGCAAGTGAGCACCATCATGGCCGAGATCGCGCAGGCAAGCGAAGAGCAGCGCAGCGGAATCGAGCAAGTCAACCAGGCCATCGCCCAGATGGACCAGGTAACCCAGCAGAATGCGGCCCTGGTGGAAGAAGCGGCCGCGGCCGCCGACGCCTTGCAGGAGCAGGCGCAGGAGCTGAACCAGGTGGTAGGCGTGTTCAAGCTGTAAAAGCGGGTCCGGTGCTAAGATGGCGCATCCCACCGCGCCAGGAGAGACCATGCACGACGACTACGTTTTAATTGCCCGGCTGATGATCCCCACGGATGCGCACGTCATCCGCGGCTGCCTGGCAGCGGCCGGCATCGACGTGCTGCTGACGGACGACCAGCACATGCAGGCCGACATGCTGCTGGCAGCCGCCATCGGCGGCGCCCGCGTGCTGGTGCGCGAACACGACGTGGCGCGCGCCAATGACATCCTCGCCGCCTTCGAGCGGGGCGATCTGGCGCTGGCGGATGATGCTGATGTAGGCGCGCCCGTCGCCGAATAATTTACGAGTAGATTTACGAGTAGAAACAGCGCCCGCATGCCTGGCGGTAACTCTCGTTGCCGCCAATGCTGATCTGTTCGCCTTCCTTGATGCGGCGGCCCTGCTCATCCACGCGGATGTTCATCGTGGCCTTCTTGCCGCAAGTACAAATATTCTTCAATTCCTCGATATCGTCGGCCAGCGCCAGCAGATAGGCCGAGCCGGGGAACGGCTCGCCCTTGAAATCCGTGCGCAAGCCGTAGCAGATGACGGGCACGCCCTTCACTTGCGCCAGCTGGTGCAGCTGCTGCACCTGGGCCGTGCTGAGAAATTGCGCCTCATCCACCAGCAAACAGGCGACCTGGGGGATATCGTTGAGGAAATTCGTGTCGGCATGGAAGATATCGACCTGACGCTGCGGGCCCAGGCGCGACGTCACTCTGCCCACGCCGTAGCGGCTGTCGATGGCGGCCGTGTACAGGCGTACCTGCTGGCCCTGCTCTTCATAGTTGTGCGCGACTTGCAACAAGGCCGTCGACTTGCCCGCGTTCATTGCGGAATACCGGAAATAAAGTTTTGCCACTGCCGCCTGCCCTGTTTGTCTGGTTTTCAGGATACTGTTTAGTTCCTTTTCGAGGCGTGATTATAAATCGCAATGGCGGGCTTGCGGCAGCTTAATAGTCGTGTCATTGGTGCGGCAAGCGGGCAAAAAACGGCGCATACTCGAAGCGCGCACGCTGTTGCCGCGCTGCAGCCGATATGCGCAAAGCGCATATGCAAGCATGCAAACATTCGTTCGCCGCACTCGTCCACCCGCCTACACTGCGCGGCACGGAAGGCGGCTCGGGACACAATCCCGGGCGGCTGTTTCTCTGACAGGAGCCACCATGAATGATCGAATGCCATCCCCACCCCAGCCGCCAGCGCTATACAAGCTGATCGGCAATACCCCGCTGGTCGAAGTGACCAGGCTCGACACGGGCCTGTGCCAGCTGTTCCTGAAACTGGAATCACAAAATCCCGGCGGTTCCATCAAGGACCGCATCGGCCTGTCCATCATCGAAGCGGCCGAAGCCGACGGCCGCCTGCAGCCGGGCGGCACCATCGTCGAGGCAACGGCCGGCAACACGGGCATCGGCCTGGCGCTGGTCGGCCGCATCAAGGGCTACCGCGTGATTCTCGTCGTGCCCGACAAGATGTCGACGGAAAAAGTGCTGCACCTGAAAGCCCTGGGCGCGGAAGTGCACACCACGCGCTCGGACGTGGGCAAGGGCCATCCCGAGTACTACCAGGATTACGCGGCGCGCCTGGCGCGCGAACTGCCGGGCACCTTCTTTGCCGACCAGTTCAACAATCCCGCCAATCCGCTGGCCCACGAAACGACGACGGCGCCCGAAATCTGGGAACAAAGCGGCCATGACGTGGACGCCATCGTCGTCGGCGTCGGCTCATCCGGCACCCTGACGGGCCTGACGCGCTACTTCCGCAAGGCGCAGCCGAAGCTGGAATTCGTGCTGGCCGACCCGCAAGGCTCCATCCTCACCGAATACATCGACACGGGCAAGGTATCGGACACGAGCGGCTCGTGGGCCGTCGAAGGCATCGGCGAAGATTTCATTCCCTCGATTGCCGACATGGACAGCGTCACCAAGGCCTACACCATCAGCGACCAGGAAAGTTTTGATTCCGCGCGCGCCCTCTTACGCGCCGAAGGCATCCTCGGCGGCTCGTCCACCGGCACGCTGCTGGCCGCCGCCCTCAAATACTGCCGCGAACAGACCACGCCGAAGCGCGTCGTCACCTTTGTCTGCGACACGGGAACGCGCTATCTATCCAAAGTCTATAACGATGGCTGGATGCGCGACCAGGGCTTGTTGCAACGGGCAGTGTCGGGCGACTTGCGCGACCTGATCGGGCGCCGCTACGACGAGGGCGATGTCGTCAGCGTGGCGCCGGGCGACACCCTGCTGACGGCCTTCAACCGCATGCGTGCCAGCGACCTGGCGCAGCTGCCCGTCATCGATGGCGGCCAGCTGGTCGGCATTATCGACGAATCGGACTTGCTGCTGCATGTCTCGGGCGACGCCGCCCATTTCGCGGGTCTGGTGGGCGCCACCATGACGACGCAGATCGAAACCCTGGCGCCGTCCAGCGGCTTGCCCGCCCTGCGCGCCACCCTAGACCGGGGCTTGACGGCCGTCGTCGCCGACGATAATGCCTTCTATGGCCTGATCACCCGCTTCGACCTTCTCAACCACTTACGCAGGACACTATCTTGAGCCAGCACATTCCCCGCAAGAGCCGCCTCGCCACGCGCGTCATCCACGCAGGCCAGTCGCCCGACCCGTCGACGGGCGCCATCATGCCGCCCATTTACGCCACCTCCACCTTCGTGCAGGACAGCCCCGGCGTGCACAAGGGACTCGACTACGGCCGCTCGCACAACCCCACGCGCTGGGCGCTCGAGCGCTGCGTGGCCGACCTGGAAGGCGGCAGCGCCGCCTTCGCGTTTGCCTCGGGCCTGGCCGCCATCTCGTCCGTGCTGGAATTGCTGGACGCGGGCAGCCATATCGTCGCCGGCGACGATATGTACGGCGGCACGTATCGATTGTTCGAACGGGTGCGCCGCCGCTCGGCCGGCCATGAGTTCACGTATGTCGATCTGACGAATCCGGAAAACCTGCTGGCCGCGCTGCGCCCGGAAACGAAGATGGTGTGGGTGGAGACGCCCACCAACCCGATGCTGAAACTGGCCGACCTGCGGGCGATTGCCGACATCTGCCGCGCACGGGGCATCATCGCCGTGGCGGATAACACCTTCGCCAGCCCGCTGGTGCAGCGCCCGCTGGAACACGGCTTCGACATCGTCGTGCACTCGACCACCAAGTATTTGAACGGCCACTCGGACATCATCGGCGGCATCGCCATCGTCGGCGCGGAAGAGCGCCAGGCGGAGTGGCGCGAGCAGCTGGGCTTTTTGCAAAACTCGGTGGGCGCGATTGCCGGGCCGTTCGACAGCTTCCTCGCACTGCGCGGCGTGAAAACCCTGGCTATCCGCATGCAGCGCCATTGCGAAAGCGCCCTGGCGCTGGCGCAGTGGCTGGAGCAGCAAAAGGAAGTGCGCAAGGTGTTTTATCCGGGACTGGCCTCGCATCCGCAGCACGCGCTGGCGCAGCGCCAGATGGATGGTTTCGGCGGCATCATCTCGATCGACCTCAATACGGATCTGGCCGGCGCGCGGCGCTTCCTCGAACGCTGCGAGGTGTTTGCCCTGGCCGAAAGCCTGGGCGGCGTGGAAAGCCTGATCGAACACCCCGCCCTGATGACGCATGCCAGCATCCCGCCGGAACAGCGGGCAAAACTGGGCATAGGCGACGGCTTGATCCGCCTGTCGGTGGGCATCGAGGATATCGAGGATTTGCGCCACGACCTGCGCACGGCGCTCGACGCGATTTGATATTTCAGGTCAACCCAGGACCAGTACCGTAGGTCGGATTAGCGAAGCGTAATCCGACACATTGTTGCCATGAACAGCAACGCTCACTCCCCCGGCCGGTACCTGCGTTCCAGGTGCCTGGCCACGTCCTCGGGATAAAACAGCACGTCCTTGAATTCACCGCGCGTATACATGGCCGCCTGGTCCTGGAAGTGGGGCGACTTCGGGTCGCCGCTCTGGCCGCCGGCGAGGATGCTTTTCGCCTTGATGCGGGGGCCGAATTCCACGGCCGCGACAAAGCTGTTGCCACGCTCGCCGTAGATGCGTCGCGTGGTGCTCTTGCTGCTCTGCCCATATGCGGCCAGCGCGCCCCAGTTTCCCGACGCGTAAGGCACGGGCAGGCTGGCTTGCGCATCGTCGAACGGCTGCACCACGTCGCCTGTCAGGCGCTGGAAGCGGTTGATCTCGCCCCACGGCGTTTGCCAGTTGCCGAAATCGCGCCGCAGCTTATCGGCGGCACTGGCCAGTGCCGCCAGCCGCTGGTCGGCCGGGACCCTGTCCGTCGCCAGAAAATCGACCACGGGCACGCCCTGCTCGCGCGCCTGCTTGCCTGCCAGCTCGGCCAGCTCCTGGCCCCAGAACACGGCCAGCGAGGTGGCGGTGGACGTCAGCGAATAGCGCCAGTCCCAGGCACGCAGCAAAGCCACCTTGTCGGCCAGCGCCAGCTTTTGCGGCGAATTCTCCGGTAGCGCATCGTACGCCGCGAACAACGGCGGCAGCAAGGATTCGAACGCCGTCAGTTCGCTGTCGTAGGAGGCGGCGATCAGGCTGTCCAGGGTAAAACCCGTCCTGTTCTGGAAAACCTTGACGGCATGCAGGCCGCGCGCGTTTTCGCCATACACGGACATGTAGGCGGGATAGTCGTGCTGGCGCGGGCTGTTGGCGCCGGCCGCCGAATACGGCCAGTTGTTCGTGTTCTGGATCCAGCCATTCTTCGGATTGAACAGGGTAATGGTCTGCGCCACCGTGTGCAGCCCTTGCCATTCCGTGGCCGGGTCGCTGCCATCGACGGGCTGCTTCCAGTTGAAGCGCGGGTCGCGCACGGGGATGAAATTGCCGTGAAAATAGGCGATATTGCCATCCGCATCCGCGTACACCGTATTGTTCGACGAATTCGTGCGCAGCTCCATCGTCTTGTAGAACGCCGCGTAATCGCGCGCCTTGGTGCGCGTGTACGACTGCATGAGCGCCTTCAACGGCTCGTTCATCAGGCGCACGGCCACCCATTTACCGTCCAGCGCGCGCACGATGGGGCCGTGGTGGCTGTAGTAGACGGTGATGGTTTTCGAGCCCATGCCGCCATCAGCCAGCCTATATGGCAAGGTGATGGGCACGGCCTTCAAGGGACGCAGCCCGCCGTCATAACGGTAGAACCATGCGCCATCCCGGTCGACGATGCTTTCCAGGTATTCGTCGATGACATCGCCGCCGCCCGACGTATGCATCCAGCCGAGACGGTCGTTAAAACCCTGGTAGACAAAGAACTGGCCCCAGGTGACGGCGCCATACGCGTTCAAGCCTTCGCCGCTGGTGACTTGCACTTCGGGGCGGAAGTAGAACGAGGTGTGCGGATTGATCATCAGCAGCGCATGGCCGTTTTTCGTGATGGCGGGTGCGATGGCGAAACCGTTCGAGCCGCTGGGCTCCGGATCCAAGCCCGTCTCCACGCTGGCCAGCGCCACGGCGGCAGGCCTGGCTTGCTGGCCATAGAACGCTTCGAGCTGCGCCAGGTTGACCGATTCGATATCGCCGCCGATGCTGCCCTCGCTGAAGCTCAAGGCCATCCACGGCTCGAAATGCGCGATCAGCCGCGGTTTCACCTGCGGATGCGTGGCCAGGTAAAAATTCAGGCCATCGGCAAAGGCGTCCATCAGCTTGCGCAGCCACGGCGGGCTGGCGCGGTACTGCGCCTGCAAGTCGGCCGGATCGATGAAGAGCTTCATGCGCAGGTCGCGGTACAGCTCCCGCTCGCCCTCCACTTCCGCCAGGCGCCCCATGGCGTTGATGTAATTGAGTTCCACGCGGGGGAAATCGTCTTCGGCCTGGGCATACATCAAGCCAAAGACGGCATCCGCATCGCTCTTGCCCGTCACATGGGGCACGCCCCATGTGTCGCGCGCGATGCTGACATTGGCGGCTTGCGCCTGCCAGCGGGCCATGTCGGGACTGGATGCCGCCAGCACGGGAGGAACGGCAACGATGCCGCAGGCGATGGCGGCGAACAGGGTACGGCTATGCAGCATGCACTACTCCAGAATCAAGTCGGCAATCAGGATGCATCGATCAGCGCGGCGATGCGCTGGTTCAATTCGGTATTTTCCGCCTGCAGCTGCGCCACTTTCTGTTTCAGGCTGGCGATCTCGCCGCGCAGGCGTTCCGCTTCGGACGGCGCCTGCGCCGCGTTTTCCGCCCACGGCTCGTTGCCCGTTTCCGGCGTATCCTGCGATACATGCACCTTCGGCTCGCGCGGCGTGCGCGTGGCGGCGCGCTGTTCGCGGATTTCCTTGGCCGCCTGGCGTAATAATTTCTTGCCGCCGGCGACGGCCGCCACCTGCTCTTCCGGCGGCAGGGACGCTACGGTGGCCGCCGCATTGATGGAGATCGTGCCCGAGCGGACGGCTTCCACCAGTTCCGGCGACGCCGCCTTCTGGATCTTCTCGATCTGGCTGATCTGGTTGCTGCTCAAGCGGGCCGCCTTGGCCACCTCTTCGCGCGTGCTCATGGCCGGCTTCGGCGCGTTTTCGCCGTCCGGCGCATCCTGGGCACTGACGGGCGCCGGGCTGCGCGCGGCGACGATTTCCTTCTTGCGCAGGGCCAGCACGCCGCGCTGGAAGTCCGACACGCTGCGGCGCGCCAGGTGATTGTCGATCATCCACAGCATGACATCGTCGAGCGAGGTAAAGCTGGTGTTCTGGATGGTCTTGAATTCGATGCCGTGCTGGCGGCAGATGGCATAGCGGTTATGCCCGTCGATCAGCACGTCGTTCCACAGCACCAGCGCGTCGCGGCAGCCTTCGGCCAGCAGGCTGCGTTCGAGCGCCGCGTATTCGCTGGCGGTGAGCGGGTCGATATACGACTGCAGCACCTGATTGATAGTGATATTCATGGTTGTCCTCAATATTGCGGCGCGATGGTCCGCGCCGGCACGAATGCTACACCATCCGCCATCCATAAAGCTGATCGAGGTCCGCCATCGCTTGTCACGGCGAGAAAAAGCGCATTTTTCCTTTCTTTCACAGGCAACTGAACTTATCATTTGGCAATATTTAGCTACCATTCCCCTTACTCGCGCCTGCTTGCGCATGAGCGCTCCGAAGACAAACAAGGAAATCAATGAAAAAGTTATGCCGCATCGCCATCGCTGCCCTGGTACTCAGCGGGTGCGCCACCATGGAGGTCCGCGAGACGACCCGCACGATGGAGCGCATCGGCCATGATCCGCAACTGAACATCGTTTCAAAGGTCACTGCTGGTGAAGCACTATTGTCTACCTTCCAGTACACAAGCAAAACGGGGTATCAGATTTACGACGGGCGCGCCGTGTCAATCGGCGGCGGACGTGTCGCCGTCATCGAGGGTGACTTCCTGTACCGCGCCGATGTCGAGGGGAAACCTGCTTACTGCACTGAACGGCAGGTATTCAACATGTTGCTACCCGGAATGACCAAGAATGCCTGTTTTGCCGACCGCAACAATGATGGCCTGCTGGACCAAGTAATGATCGCAAGCGATCTGGCGTGGTGGCATGAAGATGTCAGCCCCGGCATCAAATTCGGCCCGGGAGTGGAAACAGCACCTATCGACAGGTCCATCAATTCGCAATTGCTATACCAGGGCTACAGCAATCAAACCTTGCGCATTGCCTACCGGGAGTATGCGGGCAACCTGGCACGGCCTTCGTTTTCGCAAGACTTATCGTTTGAGATCACCAGTTTTCCTGCAGAAATCACCTTCAGGAAAGTCAGGATCCAGGTACGCAGCGCAGGAAATCAGGGCCTGGAATACCAGATCCTTGGCGGCTATTGACTCTCACGGGCAAGCTGCGATCCAAGCAGATATAGTATGAAAAGAAAGTACGCCACCGCGATCATTTTTACCGTTGCCGCCATCGGCTTCACCTGGGTCAGCCCCTACATCGCCATGTACCGCATCAGCATCGCGGCGAAATCCGTGCGCCTGGAAACCCTGGCGCAGCAGGCCGACCTGCCCGCCGTGCGCGCCAGCGTGGCGCGCCAGTTGCGGGTGGCCGGCGAAACGGCCAACGAGGACGATTTCAAGGAAATGCTCGACACCATCGTCTCGCCGCCCGGCATTACGGTATTGATCCTGCACGGCAAGCAGGGGACGGACGGCAAGCGCCACGACTTTGGCATGGCATACCGCTCGTGGAACGAAGTGGTGCTGCGGCGCAGCGGCGCCGGCCCCGCCGCCAGCCAATTTTTGCTGCGCCGCCATGGCATCTGGGACTGGAAACTGACGGACATCACCTTGCCGCCGGAATTACTTTAAAGAAACTTGATCTAAAACAACACTTACCTAAACCTCTATATTGATTTTGGGAAATATTATGTAGAATGCCAACACTTCAGGCGCACCGGGTCGCCAGGCATCCAAAAGATTGCACAATGAAAAGAATGATGCTTCTTGCTGTAGTGGCACTGGTCGCGCTGGCCGGCGTCTTCTATGGCAGCCCGTATTTCACCATGAACAAGATACGCGCGGCCACGATGAACGAGGATACCCAGGCCCTGGCCGCGCATATCGACCTGCCCCAGCTGCGCGGCAGCCTCGGGCAGCAACTGCATGCCCTGTTCTCGGCGCCGGAAGTGGCCGACGACATCAGCCCCGACGTCATCGACCCTTTGCTCGATACCATGCTGATGCCCGAGGGCATCGTCGCCTTGATGAAGCTCAATGACCGCTACGAAAAACCGATCGCCAAGGTCAGCGATATCAGCGGCCGCAAGCGTACTACCAAACCCGACTACAAACTGCGCTACACCTCCTGGGATAGCGTCGTGGTGCAGCGCGCGCACAGCAAAAGCCATATCGGCGAGCTGACCCTGGCGCGCGACGGCCTGTGGCACTGGAAGCTGGTGTCGGTGGCCCTGCCGAAAAACTTGCTGGCCGACGCGTAAGGCGCCAAGCCCGCGTAGCGGCAAACCAGCGGCGGTGCGACACTGCTATCATCGGGTTTTGATTTCCAACGGAGGCAACATGTCAGACCTGGTACAACACGCCCTGACCCACGCGGGCAAACCGGCCACCACGCCGTGGGTGGTGACCCTGACCAGCGGTGAGAAACTCACCGGCCCCATTTCCCCGCTCAGTGACGGCTGCTACGCCATCGGCCTGGGACAAATCAAGTATTTTTCCAGCGACAAGGTCGCCTGCCTGAATGTATCGGGCGCCGGCGCGTTTCCCATCTGAAGACCTTGGCAATGGACCGCACGCAGGACAGTCCGCAAGGCAACGCACACCTGGCGGCGCAGTTGCAGGCGCTGGAAGCGGCGCTGCAAAGCCAGGCGGTGCGCGCTGACAGCGCCAGGCTGGCAGCTCTGCTGGCCGACGAGTTCGTCGAATTCGGCAGCTCGGGCAATCTCTGGACGCGCGCGGCGACCTTGGCAGACCTGCCGGCAGAAATTTTTTGCCTGCGCAGTATCAGCGATTTCCAGGCCCGCTTGCTGGCCGAGGATGTTGCCTTCGTTACCTACCGCTCGCAGCGGCACGCCAGCAGCGCCCTGCCCGCCAGCGCCAGCTTGCGCAGTTCGCTGTGGAAGTGGCGCGATGGCCGCTGGCAAATGGCGTTTCACCAGGGCACGCCAATTCCCGGCTGATCCGCCTCCCTTGGGACGCTTTTCCCACGCCCGCTCCACAGGCGCGGGAACAAGCCGCGCATGTCGAAAAATTGTTTTTTTGGTCCGTAAAATCTCATTGATTTACTGAATTTTTTATGTAAAAATGATTTTAATAAATAAAACAAATAAATTATTTAAATCGGTTTTCAAGTAACGCGATCCTCACACCACGAATCCGTGTTCTGGATAGAAAAGCACTGCGCAGGCCACGACCCGTTGCCAGGCAATCGCCTGCCCTCGTCCCGCGCAAGTCCCCTTTCTAATCGTCAGCACGTATTTTTGGGAGAGACATCATGGATAAATTCACCGTACGCACCCAGCTCACTCTGGCTTTCGGCCTGCTGGTCTTTTTCCTCATCGGCATCTCGGTCTTGTCCGTGCGCAGTTTTTCCACCTTCAACACCGGCTTTGACCAGTATGTCAACGGCATCACGGCCCGCGCCAATACGGCGCACCGCGTGCGTGACGCGATCGACATGCGTGCCGTGGCGGCCAGGAATCTGGTACTCGTCACCAAGCCGGAAGACCTGGAAATCGAACGCAGACAGGTCTTGCAGGCGCACGCCGATGTCGTCAAGAACATGCAGCAGCTGCTGCAGCTGGCACAGCAGCCGGAGGTATCGGACGAGGTGCGCGCCATCATCAACAAGATCGACAGCATCGAAAAACGCTATGCTCCCGTGGCGCTAGGCATCGTGGACCTGGCGCTGCAAAAGAAAACCGAACAAGCCATCGTCAAGATGAACGAGGAATGCCGCCCTCTGCTGGCCGCCCTCGTCGCCGCCAGCAATGAATATTTCGCCCTGACGGACCAGCGCTCCGCTCTCATCCTGCAGGAAGACAACGAACGCTACATTCTCAACAGGAATATCCTGATCGGCACCAGCTTGCTGTCCATCGTGCTGGCGGCCCTGGCGGGTTGGCTCATCACGCGTCACCTGCTCAAGGCGCTGGGCGCCGAACCGAAACAGCTGTGCGACGCCGTCAGCCTGCTTGCCGCGGGCGACCTGACAGGAAAACTCAGCGTCGCTCCGAACGATAGCGTCAGCGTGCTGTCCGCGCTGCAGCGCATGCAGGTATCGCTGACTTCGGTTGTGTCCTCCGTCCGCCAGGATTCCGACACGGTAGCCCTTGCCGCCACGGAAATTTCCACCGGCAATAGCGACCTGTCGCTGCGCACGGAACAGCAGGCCAGTTCACTGGAAGAAACCGCTTCCTCGATGGAAGAACTCACCAGCACTGTGCGCAAGAATGCGGAAAATGCCCGCGAAGCCAATGTGCTGGCCACGACCGCCTCGGACGTCGCCAGCAAGGGCGGCGCCGTGGTGGGACAAGTGATGGGCACCATGGACCTGATCAGCGAATCGTCGCGCAAGATTGTCGACATCATCAGCGTCATTGACGGCATCGCCTTCCAGACCAATATCCTGGCCCTGAATGCCGCCGTGGAAGCGGCGCGTGCCGGTGAACAGGGCCGCGGCTTCGCCGTCGTGGCCACCGAAGTGCGCGGCCTGGCCCAGCGCAGCGCCAGCGCGGCCAAGGAAATCAAGACGCTGATCGACGATTCCGTGAGCCGCGTCGATGCGGGCGCCAGGCTGGCGGCGCAAGCGGGTACGACGATGTCCGAGGTGGTCGCCAGTGTCGCCCGCGTCAGCAACATCATCGCTGACATCACGATGGCCAGCCAGGAACAGACCACCGGCATCGAGCAGATCAATCAGGCGGTGGCCCAGATGGATAGCGTCACGCAACAAAACGCGTCGCTGGTGGAAGAAGCGGCGGCGGCAGCCGAATCCCTGCGCGACCAGGCCAGCCACCTGGTGCAGACGGTGAGCATCTTCAAGACGCACGACGGCCATGTGGCGGCGCCCACGCCAGCATCAGCGCGCGCCAGCCGCAAGCCGCTGCGCCTGGTACCGGCCCCGGCCAGCAGCACCGTCAAGCGCCAGGCAGCGCCGGCAAAACACCGTGCGGCGCAAGCGGAGACCGTGACGGCCGGCGATTGGGAAGAGTTTTAAGCGTTAAACCGATATGGGCATGCCGCCACGCATGCCCCCGTGACGCGCGCAGGAGATAGCCGCCACCGGCACCGTCCCCTGTCGCGCAGCAACAACACGCCCTTGCCGAAAAAATCCGCGGCAGCTGTTGTATTTCCACTGTCCGGACATGGGCAGCACGGCAAAAACCATCCCTCTTTTTGCGCTCCCGCAGGAAACCCCATCCCCATGCCAGGCCACTTTTGCGCTCGCGCAAGCCTGGCGGCACTCCACTATGCACCCGCCAGATATTGACGACAAATACGATTTTATTCGTGTATTCAGTCGAAACGGATATGAATAGCCGTCGCTGGAAAATGGCATGAATACCAAAACTTTCCGTGCTAGCATGATTTTTCGTCCAGCTGGCCAGCGCCAGCTAGCAGTGCCCCAACAACCTTCACCGACAGGAGCCGTTTCATGATGACACCGCATGCCAGCACAATACGCCACACCCTGATTGCCCTGGCAATCACTGCCGCCTTCCCCCTGCAGGCGATGGCGCAGGCACAGGACGGCATCCCGGCGCCAGCCGCCGACGCGCCTGCGGCTCCGGTGGCACAGGCCGGCCCTGGCCAGCTGGAAACGGTGATCGTGACGGCGCAGCGGCGCGCGGAAAACATCAAGGACGTGCCCATGTCCATCGCCACCCTGAAAGGCGACAAGCTCGACACCCTGACGACCGGCGGCGCCGACATCCGCTTCCTCAACAGCCGATCGCCCAGCGTGTCCGTCGAATCGGATTACGGCCGCACCTTTCCCCGCTTCTACATTCGCGGCTTGGGCAATACCGACTTCGACCTGAATGCCTCGCAGCCCGTGGGCCTGGTGATGGATGACGTGGTGCAGGAAAATGCCATGCTGAAAGGTTTTCCCGTGTTTGACGTCGATCAGGTCGAAGTGTTGCGCGGCCCGCAAGGCACCTTGTTCGGCCGCAACTCGCCAGCCGGCGTGATCAAGTTCGATTCCGCCAAGCCCGTCTTCAAGACGGAGGGCTACCTGAGCGGCGGCTTCGGCAAGGATGGCATGAAGAACCTGGAAGGCGCCTTCAACGTGCCGGTCAGCGACACGGTGGCCCTGCGCTTTTCCGGCCAGACACAGCGCCGCGACGACCGCGTGCACAACCCGCGCCCGACCGGCACGCGCGACTTCGAAGGCTATGAAGACAGCGCAGGCCGCCTGCAGGTACTGGTCAAGCCCACGCGCGACTTCAGCGCCCTGTTCAACGTGCACGCGCGCAACCTCGACGGCACGGCCACGCTGTTCCGCGCCAATATCCTCAAGCAAGGCACCAACGACCTGGTCGACGGCTTTGATTACGATAACTACCCGACCGACGGCATCAACCGCCAGCACCTGAAAACCAAGGGCGGCAGCATGCGCCTGAAATGGGACTTGCCCGGCGTCACCCTGCATTCGATCACCGGCTACGAAAAACTCGATTTCTTCAGCCGCGCCGACGTCGACGGCGGCTATGGCGCCGTGTATGCCCCGCCGATGGGCCCGGGCTTCATCCCCTTCGTCGTGGAAACGGCCGACGTGATCCCCAACCACAAGCAGATTTCGCAGGAATTCCGCGCCGAATCGTCTGCCCGCGGCCCGCTGCAATGGATAGCCGGCTTGTTCTACTTCAAGGAAGATATCCAGATCGACAGCATCAGCTTTGACAGCCTGGCGCCCGGCAATCCGCAAAACAGCGCCTACGCCACGCAAAACCAGAGTTCGAAGTCGTACGCGGCCTTCGGCTCGCTCAACTACACCGTCTCGGACGCCCTGAAACTGCGCGCCGGCCTGCGCTACACGACCGACAAGAAGGATTTCTCCGCCAAGCGGGTGGAAGCGACCACGGCTGGCCCCTTCAACCTGAACGACACCTCGCACAACATCAGCTGGGACGTGAGCGGCACCTATGTGCTGACGCCGGAAACCAATGCCTACGCGCGCATCGCCACCGGCTACCGCGCGCCGTCGATGCAGGGACGCCTGAACGGCCTGGCCGACCGCCCCTCGTTTGCCGGCGCCGAGAAAGCGCTGTCCGTCGAGGCCGGCATCAAGCAGGACCTGTTCGACAAGCGCGCGCGCCTGAGCCTGGCCGTGTTCCAGTACCGTGTAAAAGACAAGCAGTTGACGGCTGGCAGTGGCGCCGTCAACATGAACCAGCTGATCAACGCCGACAAGGCCACGGGCAGTGGCGTGGAACTCGATTTCCAGGCGAACCTCAGCGACTCGCTCAGCATGACCCTGGGCGGCAGCTATAACCACACGGAAATCCAGGACAAGAAGCTGTTCGTGCAAAGCTGCGGCAACGCGCAAAACAACCCGGCCAGCGGCTGCACCGTCACCGACCCGCTGGGTCCGTTCAAGGGCACGGCCTACATCGACGGCAACCCGCTGCCGCGCGCGCCGGAATGGCAAACCAACTTCACCCTGAAATACAGCATTCCCCTCGCCAATGGCGAGTTCTACGCCTATACGGACTGGGCCTACCGCACCAGCTACAACTTCTTCCTGTATGAAGCGAAGGAATACAAGGCCAAGGAACTGCTCGAAGGCGGCTTGCGCGTCGGCTACAAATGGGACCGCTATGAACTGTCCGCGTACGGGCGCAACATCACCAACCAGATCCAGTCGCTGGGCGCCATCGATTTCGACAACCTGACGGGCATCATCAACGAACCACGCACGTATGGGGTGCAGTTCAAGGCGACGTTCTGATTTTTATTGCTGGCGGCAACGCCAAAGCATGTCGGTGGGAGCAGCCGTCCGGTGAAAACCGGGCGGTTTTTTTATGCGCTCTCGCGTGCGCCTTCATTTACGCGCATGCGTCCGTGGAAAGCCTGTGCGCATGAGACGAACCACAGGCGCTCTCCTCGATGGCCGGTACAAGCGGGCTGCCATCTGGTCTCTGCATATAAAGAAAAGCGGCCAAGGGCTTAGCTTGGCCGCTCTACGTGGCTGAGGGCTAGAGGGTCAAAAAGGTCTGGACCGGTGATGGGCTGTTCAGCAAACCGGTCACAGCTTTTTGGTACAAGGCTTCGAATTGCTCCAAAACGGTGGGATTGTAAATTTCTTCACTCTCTCTGACGCTTTCAAGCCATGCGATGTCTTTTTCTGTAATACCCACGTTTCTCATCCATTGCAAGGAATTTAATTTTGTAGGTTGAGCAGTTACGGTCATCTAGATCTCCTGAAAAGGTAACGGACAAGACTGTCCCCCATGAATACGCTATCAACATCCACATGGGAGACAGCCCTGTCCAAATCTAGAATTCTTGAATATACAACAGGTATTGCCGGCAAAAAAATCTTGCGGTCAATTTTATTTCATGCTCGCCTTAGAAAATACGTTCGTAGCAAGCAATCTTCAATTTTTTTCAGCCACAGACAATCAGATAGCATCCAAGGATAACTAACCATTGCACCAGGTTTCCGTCACGATAAGAATGAAATTTTTTCCGCTTAGGCGATTAAATAAACTGATCACTTGAATATGCCAGTGGCAAGCTCAAGGAATTGATTTGATGTCGAAATAATATGATCAATGCCGTTTGACGGCATTCGGATAATAACATAAAGTGACATTAAACATTTCTCAAAAGAAATTCTCTGTGCAAATATTATTCATTATGCCCTTCGTCTTGCGCCGAGACTGGAATGTGTACACAATATCCTTGTGCCTGCCACAGTGAGTATTCTGCCAACTGTTCAATTTATATCCAATACCAACATGACTTCTCCTGACTTTGCTGATGACTCCTTGGAAATATCCGTATCTGTGCCTGTCAACACCTCAATCACGGAAGATGGTTTTGTCTTGAAAAATGTTGACAGGATTGAACGGATTCGAACCCGGATGGATAGCCGCATGACCGTGAGCCTGTACTCCTGGCAGGCAAGCCGTGAAATCAGGCGTGACTTTAATTTATTAAGCTGCAAAATATTTACCCGCGGCCAGGATAAGCGCTTTCTGGCGCAGGTACGGGAACTGCTGCTTGAGATGGTCACTGAAGGAGAGTTTCTGAAAGCAGATGCCTTGCCATTTTTTGATGGCGCCCTTCCCGAGCCAATGCACTTCCCATTACGTATCGTTTGCCCTGAAGCAGGCTTGTTATTACGTGCGTTCCAGGATGCCGACAAGCCAATCGCTTATCTAAACCTGGCTGCCAGTTCAGGCAAGCTTGACAGAATAGCGGCCAATGACATGGCCTTTCCTTTCCTGGCTGCTTATCGTAACTTGAAAATATTCTTGCTAGGCATTAATACCTCAAAGGAGACTGCCCAGGCCTTGGGCGAGCAGGCGGGTATCTCCTAAAGGATCGGCACATGGCGACAACGGCCGCATGCATGGCACACCGTGTGTGTACTGTAATTACGCTACATTGTTGATTTTACTAGTGAATAATGCGCTCTCCGACATTTCCAGGTTCCGAATATTGCGCTGACAAACTAACCTCGCCAATATCTTATACGGCCGCGGTCCAGATGTGTAAACCGCTTTCCTGGATAAAAGCCAACTCCTCCGCCCGCCAAATATAGCCCAAAGCGGGCGATCGCTTCGGGACTGACTCCCTGTATCCGCAAGTCGAGTGCCTGCGCTCTGGTATGCAGGCTATTGCGTACTCCTCCTTCCGAGGCATTGGTGCGAGGGTCCCGGTAGCCGGACGTGATAATTAATGGCCGGTCCACACCGAAACTACGAATCCATCCGTAGACGCCCCGCGCAATATCCAGCGTGACCAGATCAAACTGGACAGCTCTGTTGACGTGGATGTCCCGCAACAGCTGGCATATTGCGATATACCCTTCAGGCACGATTTTTCCGTCTGCCCAATACACAGCGCGCACTTCTTCCCCGGAATCCGGACGCCGCAGCCACAATTCCCGCGGCAGGTCCCAAAAGCCAGCCTGCTGGGCTAATGCCGGCGTTGCTATCGATGCGACGGCGCCGGCTGCGGCAAGCAGCAATCTGCGCCGGCCAGGCTGCACGATGCAATCGATCCCCTCCGGGGTGGGAAGGATTATCGTATCCGGCATTTTTGCAGCGCTTCCGCGGCGGCTTTACCTTCAGCCATTTTACGGCTTGCTCCGACGCCGGAGGTGGTAATGCCGAGTTTCTGGATTGTGCAGGTGACCTCAATTCTTTGCTCAACGGAGTCCTTCGACTCGCGCAAAATAGCGTATTTTGGAAGTGCGATCCCGTTCCCCTGCAGGTGTTCCTGAAGCGCGGTTTTAGGATCCTTGTCAAGATTGATCGCACCGCTGACAAGCAGAGCCTGCAGGTGGTGCCGGATCACTTTTCTTGTCGCATTAAAACCCTGGTCTATATAAGCGGCGCCAATGAGCGCCTCTACCGCGTCAGCAAGCATCGACGGGCCAGTTTGCGTGCGGCTGTCGCTATGTTCCACACGAAGATAGGTGGCCACGTCAATGCGCTTGGCGATCTGCGCCAGGCTGTCCTGACGCACCAGGGCAGCCCGGATGCGCGACATATTTCCTTCAGTCATACGGGGAAATTGTTCGAATAGCCAAAGTGCGGTTTCGCAATTAAGCAAAGCGTCGCCGATAAACTCCAGGCGTTCATTGTTCATGGGGCCGCAACTGCGGTGACTCAGCGCCTGCTGAAGTAAATCCTGATTCATGAATACATGACCAAATCTGTTTTGAAGCTCGACCACATCACCCCCTAAGTATTGCCTCAGGATAACAATGATCAATTCCAGGCCACAGCAGAAAAGGCGTGCAATTCCGTTAAGAATCGTCTTTAAATCCTCGTGCATTTCCGTACGTTCAGCCAGACGGCGCTTGATACAGTGTGTGCCTTAACTGCCTCCAGGCGGCATGCCCGATGCCGCAATCTCATGTCAAGCCACCGTCAAGCATTCGAAACTTCTCCAGTATCCCCATTTCCCGGTGGTGCGCAGATCCCCTTCGAACTTCAGCCGATTGTGAGCATTGCTGAAAATCGCATCGTCGCGTACGAACTTCTCTTTCGCGGGGACCGCAAAATGCCATGGGTCGACGTGGACAGAGCCGTCCTGCTGCATCTTTCAAGCCAGTGTTTTACGTCCATCGACATCTATGTCAACCTGACAAATGAAACCCTGCTGGAGGTATCCTCCGAGGTTTTTTCCCGGGCCACGCAATTGAATTCAGTCGTCTTCGAAGTGAGCGAAACCCTCGGTAGCGCCACTGATTTTGGCCTCGTGGCTGACAAGGTGAATTTACTGGCACAACGTGGTGTGCGCTTTTCGGTGGATGATTTCGGTAGCGGGCAAGATGGTTTATTACGCCTGTACTCATTGGATCGAGTCGAATCGGTAAAAATCGACGGTGCATTTCTGGCGCGGAGTATCCGGCGGCCGGATGCAGCCCGGGTGCTGTGCGCGTTGATCGCGCAATGGAAGCAGAATGGCATTGCCGTCATCGCCGAATGCGTGGAAACGGCTGAACTGCTGGCGTTCGCAGCCTTGATCGGAGTTGAACGGGTGCAAGGATGGCATGTCGATACGATGCATCCCCCGATCCAGCTGTCAAGCCTGTGGCCGCCATCGTGGGCATAGATGGGGTTCTGGCTGCTAGCTGAAGCAAGGCGCAACAAACGATATTACCGCACGCGTGCCTCCGAGTTGAACAACTTCAATTGCTCCCCTCCTGCGCATGCCGCCGCACGGTCTTTGCAGACCAATGAGCAAGCATAGGCAAGTGCAATACAAAACCTCCCCGCTTGCTCACTGTCCCCGAATCCAGCCGCGATCGCTCCACTCTTCTATACGCCTGCGGACTTTGGCGGCATAGAGATCGCGCTTAGCCGGTGTTTCGCTGTGATAGGCGCCAACGGCCGTGTAGTTGTTCCCATGCTTGCTCATTTTCTTCTTCAGCAGCCAGGCAGCCACATAAATTGACTTGCACGCGTCAAACATGTCAGCGGCGCCGATGCCGTACTTGGCAAGCTCAGGCAGATGAACGCTATTGATGCCTGTCATGCCACGGTCGACCGATCCATTGTTGTTCGACACAATCGTTCTCGGCCTGAAATCGGATTCGACCGACGCAATGCCACGCAGTATCCAAGGATTAACCTGGTGAAAAAGAGCCGCGTCATCAAAACAGTCCGCTCTTGCAGCTTGAACGGGGCCGGCCAACAGCACGGCAAATGCTAACTTCTTGAACATTCCAGTTAATTCCAAAAAATTAAATCTTTCACAGAAAAACACACGGGCAGTGAATAAAGATGGCCAGCCTAACTCAATACCATCAAAATCGTCAGAAAAATAGGCCGTTCTCGATGGATCTCGTACCGGCCATGAAATTCTTTTCAGGCCAGGCCTGCCAATCAGAATACTTTCCATGTATCTCACCAATCCGAAAGGGCCTGGAGGCTTCCACGGCACATCAATTCTATGGCCAATGGCTGCTCCTGTTTCTGGCATAAACCCCTTATTTATGGATTGAATCAAATTAGTGCAATTCCACCTTGGCAAAATAAAGAAAATGCGTTAAAGTTTCACTGTCGCAACTGCGGCACGGCAACACCACCCATTCATACTCCAATCCCCCATACTTCATCAATATTCAATTATTGATGAGGCATCCTCAAGTCTCTCCTATTTCTCACAGCCGCACCGCGGCAAGGAAATAGCACATCTCCCTCTACACACTTCACCCATTTACTCTTTTCACCTTCAGCAATCCGCTTTTCAAAAACTGTTTCTGACGTCATCGCATCTTTCATGGAAGCCTTAAAAACTCCATACAAGAACTTCGCATGACTTAATTTTCCACCACGACCTTAACTTTCTGCACAAAAACTTGTTTCGACATTTTTCAACAGTTGCATCCACAGCAATTCAATAAACCTTCAAACCAATAGGAAACAAAATGAAATCAATTAAAACTAGCGTGTACGTGACGGCCCTTGCAACTCTGTTGGTTGCGTGCGGTGGCGGTGGTAGCGACAGTGGTAATAACACCGGCATCGGTGTAACGCCACCTGTAATTCCGCCAGTATCGCCTCCAATAACGCCGCCTGTAACTCCACCTATTCTTCCACCTGTCAATCCTCCCATAACACCTCCTGTCCTGGAATCAACAATTCAAAAGGAAGTGCTTGCCGCTACCTATGCTGCCAATACTGAGCAAAGAAATGCCTATAATTATCTGAACGCGCAGCGTCTGGCGTGCGGATTTGGACAACTGCAGCAGGATGCAAAGCTTGATGTTGTTGCACAAGGTCACGCAAGCTATTTGTCGGCGAATCATTTGATGAGCCACTACCAAGACAAAATAGCCTATCCAAATGGCTTTACTGGTAAAACACTTGCTGATCGGTTTTCTGCAGCAAGTTATGCCGCAGTCTCTGGCGCGGAAGTGCTGACAGCACCATATGCAGATACCTATTACCAGTCGTATGGATTTTCCTATGGTCAATCCGCAGTAATGGATCTGCTTGCAAGTCCGTATCATGGCAATGGCATGCTGCAAGGTGAGCGTGATGTAGGCGTCGGCTATGGCGTTACGGATACATATTGGAGACGCGTTGTCATCAATATGGGATCCACGTCAGAACGTCCACGTCAACAACTTGCAGCTGATCAGGTAGTGACATTTCCATGTGCTGGCACAAGTGGAATTCTCTCGAAGACATATACCAACGAAATTCCATCACCGATCGCTGGCCGTGATTTGCTGGACAATCCAATTGGCCATCCAATCTATGTCAAAGTACGCGATGGGAATTCTTTGGTGTTGAACGGGTACGTTTTAAGAAAAGATGGAACCAATACTGACATTCCACTGCAGTTACTCAACAAGGAAAATGATGCGAACGGACTTATTACGGATGCATCGGCCGCAATTCTGATGCCTTTAGTACCACTTGAGAAAAATTCCTCATACGTTTTCACTGCATCAGGAATCAACAATAACAATTCCATTTCAATATCAATCAAATTCAATACCGGAGCATATTAATTAACTTAAATTAAATTCAATAAAATTAACATATAATAAATTTCTCCTCACTATTCCACAAACGCCCAAGATAATAATTCTTGGGCGTTTTTTATTGGAAATCAAGTTTTAATGCATGACCATGTCTCATATATAATAGTTCCCGCACCATCCCCCCCACCCGCCTCCGTAATGCGTCCAGTTTTGCTTATGACAGCCGCCACATAACTTGGCGGGCATTCCTTATAATTTACCTTCCCTACGTTATACGCAATTCGATACCCCATGCAGGAGGAAACCAATTGAAATCTCCAGGCCATGTCCTCCCATCCACTTTCGCCATCCCTATTAAAGCGTCTTTCAAGCGTGGCAACGCCGCAGGTTGTTCCCTGCTGAGTTCCGCCTGCGGCCCCTGTTTCTCCGGTAGCTCCGGTGGCGCCAGTCGCCCCGGCAGGTCCCGGAATTGCCGCAGGAATGAAATTTTCTACCCGAGTGCTGATACCAGACAATTTATCCATCCCGGTAGAATCAACCGCTTGACCATTGGCATTAATCGCTGAAATAGCACACACCGTTGCCACAAAAAAAATAATTCTACATTTCATTTTAATACTCTCCCAATTAACTACAAGTAATAACAATAAGTCTGTGCGATCATAATTCCCTTAACCGGATTACCTTCGCCATCCTGAACATAAACATTCCAAGGCCCGGATCCCGTAGCAAAGTGGTTGATATAACCAATTTGCTCTTCGCTGCGCGGCACCAGATAAATTTTTGGAACGCCATTGGCCAAACAGCTTGGCGCAGGAACGAATGCCCCTTGACTGGTGGTAGAGACCGTAACCATCGTCGCCGCTTGAAAAGCGAATTTGCCCATGCGCCCCACCAGATCAACCCACACGCCTCCCTGGCAAATCAATGACGAGCCACCAGAGGTTTGGGAGATGGCGGTTTCCGGGCTACATGCAGACCCGGCGATTGACGTTCTTGTGAAGTTTTTTAGCGGCACGAACACGCCGGACTGGCACACCAGCGTTTCTTGATTGCCGCTGTTGACGGCGATCCCCCCCTCCACGGAACAAGGTGCACCGGAGCTGCTCGTGACGAGCGCTGGATTCCGCCAGCTTCCGCCTCGGCAAACCAGGATACCGGCAGCGGCATTCGATGACTGGGTATTGGCAATGTCATTTTCTTTGGCGCAGCCGCCCCCTGGAAAGGCCTGCGTTGCGGCATTCAGCAGTGCGCCAGAGACGCGTCCCGAGTTGCCATCCAGTGTCGCACTCGGGCTTCCCCCGTTGTCTGTCACGCCGATACTCGCCGTATTGGGATCGAGGTAGGCCCGCACCAGGCAGTTGGTTGCGCGGGAGACGATCTCGCCGTTCTTGTACAGCGCTGCCCTGAGGCAGGCCTCGATATCCGAGGCACTGATCGACTCGCTTGAAGAAACTTCCTTGCCGAACGCCCCTTTTCCGGCCACGCTGAGGTCTCCGCGCAAGCTCGGATCACGGTTATCGTTGATGCGGACAAACTGGCTCAGGCCCGAAGCCCCATAGCCGAAACGCGCCACGACAACACCGGCCGGATTGCCGGCGACAGGATTTGGCGTTGATCCGGCGCCGCCCAGATACATCACTCGGGATGGGTCGGGCAGGATGGAAAACCCGGCATTCACCCCGACTTTCTCGGCCATTGCGGATATGGCAGGCCCATCCGCTTCGTTCGTTCCGGCGCTCTGGATCGGCTTATCGATATAGACCCGGCCGCTAACATCGCACTGCTCGCCAGCGCCAGTTTCCCAGCACCGGTCAGGTGTCCGCTCAACTTCGAACCGGAACTTGCCGGGCGCCTGTCCGTTGCTGAAAAAGGATACGGCCGAGAAACCGCTTTGCAGGTAACCCAGCTGTATCAGGTTGCTAATAGTCGGCCGCATGGTTTGACCTTCGGCATTACCCGCACTGAGCGTGAACCCGTTTTTTGTGACCGCCGCGCCTCGCTGAAGTGCCAGATAATTTTCCTGCGCGTATGTCTCGCCCGCGGTGCGCGCAATAGCCAACGCGCCCCCCTGCGCGGAAGCGAAATTCAGCTTGCGCGCCAGCGCGGATGCCTGCATCGCACCAAGCGCCACGACTGCGGATACGAGCAACGCAAGCGTTACCTCGATCATGGCGAAACCAGCCTGCGATTCTCGTTGATGGGGATTGGTTCGTGTCATATGAAAAACATGTGATACTGGAGCAGGCGTTCGTCAGATAGCCTGCGCTCCAGCGGGTTAGGTGCCGGAACGGCCAATTGCCCAGGTGATGGTGACATCGGTAGCCGATTCGCATGCGGTCGCCAAGGTTGCGGCGTTCAACGTGGCGTCGGCGGCTTTGGCGGTCGAGCTGCCCACGGTAATCCGGCGCGCGAGCGCTTGTGTCGCGCTGACAATGTCGTAGCATTGAGCGGACGGCACCTTCGTGAAGGCCAGGTTTGCCACGTCATTATCGACAGTGATGGTAGCTGGCGCCACGGTCACCGTCCCGCCCCACATATTCGATGCGGTATCGGCTGTGCCGTCACGAAAGTTGCGCGGGATCGCGCCGGACTTGACGGCGATCGCGGTCGTCAGGGAGCCATACTCATTGTTCATGCCAAAGTTCTTGCGAAGGTCGCCCGCGATGATGGTAATCGCGCTGGCAACAGCGTTATTCTCTTCCTTGCGCGACGTATCGCGATAGTTCAGAAAAGCCTTGCCGACGATGACGGCAACCACGATTAATGCGATCACCAATGTGAGCATAAAGTCGCCCGCCTGCTGGCGATGCTTGTAGAGGGAAGTCTTGACGAGATTGTTTTCATGTTCGAACTGCATAGATACCTTTCAGTTTTGGTTTTGAGTTGCAAGAGTGTTGCCTGGTTGCTTAGATGCTTTCTTCTCCATCTCCCTTTGTATTTGGCGGATCGGATCCATTTCCTGCTCCATGGAGTTGCTTATGTTCATCAGCCCGAGGTATAGGAACATGACCAGCCCGACAACGATTGCGATGTAAGTGAAGTTCAGGACCGCAGCATTTTTCGTAACCTGCTCCCTCGCCTCTGTATTACCTTTCAAGCCGACTTCAATAATGACGTCACTAAAACTTGGCGTGTTTCGTATGGAGCTGCCGAGTCTGGCCAACAGTTTTTGGGAAACAAGACCTTTGGAAAAAGCCTCGACATACTCGGTCGGCCTGGCGTTCAAATGATTCAAAATGCGCCGTATGTGCAGCCGCAGCCAGGGCGATGCATCTTTATGGATCGCTTCAAGCGACTCCTTCAAGTTGCGACCGGTTCCTAGCCAGACCGCCAAGGCAGAGAAAACCAGTCCAGCCTGGAAGTCCCGATACATCGACAACGGTATTAACCAGGGTGCGACTGGGGTCAGCCACATCGCCAGGGTAGGATTGCATTTTTCCATTTTCAGCCGCAGCGGGCCGCGCCATGTGGGAAGGCGGGACAGAAAGAACAATACAAGGACCAGCGTAATCAGACAGATTGAAAGCCCGTGGTTATTGATGACGTTTGCAGTGATGCGAACAGCATTGTTAAATGGCGTCCAAACCTCTTGCGGAGCGGTCTTCTCGATAGCGGGAATCGCTTTGGAACTGATCATGTAGCCCAGGGCTGCGGCACCCGGCAGTATCAGCATCGGCTTCACCGCTGCCATGGCGATGGCTTTCTTGGCCTCCATTTGATCGTCGATCGCATTTGCCAGAACCCTCAGGGTTGTTGGCTGGTCCTTCGAACGGTCAACTGCGCTCAGCATCAGCCTATCCTCTGCCGGCATGATTTCCCCAATGGTCGCCCTGATCGAGTGGTTGCTGCCGGAGGTGAGCAAGCGTAGTGCATGCCGCATGGCATATGCCTTGGAACGGGAGCGTGTTATGGGATTTCTGGCGAGTTTCAACTCCGCTTCCACGAAGTCGCGCAGCGGCTCGGTCTTTTCCACGGATTTTGCCAACTCACGGTAGAAGTCACTTCGTCCGACACGGAAGTCAAAGAGTTGGAATGTATTTTTGATTGTTTTTAAACGTCGCAGCATATTTATTTCCCAGGTATTGCAAAGCGGGCGAATGATCCAAACGGCGCCACATTCCGGGGATCCGTGAGACCGCATATCGCCTTGAACAACGTATGTTCAAATACCGTTTTTCCACGCATGTCCGATGTATCAAATCGCTTGTCCGAATCCGAGCGGAAATGCCAATACGCTTCAATGTCTCGGCCCTCCCGTGTCAGTTGAAGCCAGCGCTCGTCTGGAATCATCATTTCGGCCACAACCGTTTGACCCTTGATGCCACGGCCACGGCAGCAATTGCAGCCGCCATCTCTTCGCAAGAAGAAGTTGTCTCGCGGGAGATCAAAGCGTGTTTCGAAAATCGCCATATCATGGTGAATCCGATGCAGTTCCATGTCGGCGCCGTAACGCGTTCCCGCGATACCATGGGCGAATCTGGTTTCTCCCACATCCTGTATTGCGATCTTGCAAGTCGGACATAACAGCGGCACCAACGCCTGGTAGGACAGAAGGCCGAGTACATTGGGTGCTGTCAGGACGCTCCGGTTCAGGCCTATGCTTTGATCGGTTAGGCGCGGAACGATACCGGAGATAAACTGGGCGTGAAGCGTTCCCATCGCCATGTGGCCAGTAAAGACAATTTCTTGCGCAGCTGCCCCGCTCGACCGGTCTCGTATTTCGCCAATAAATGCGGCATCCAGGTCGCCACGCAGAAGATCCATCACGATTCCATTGAATTCCCGCTCGCTTCCGGCACGATCTTGCAGATTGCGTTGAAAGCTGATCTGATGCACACCCTTCAGCCGCAGTTCGATCGGGTCTTCAATGGAAAAAAATGCCTGCCTTCCGTTACCCGGATGGCTTTCCCAAAATGATTGCGCGGTGGTCGTCTTTCCCGAGCCGGTAATGCCCGCGAGGATATTTATTTTCGGCGGCCCATAGGGAACCTCCTGGAACAAATCGATGTGTTCGGATGCATATCCCAACTCCTCGAACGTTCGTGATGGCGCATCGCTATCCGTATTAAGCAGCCGGCAAACGATCTTCGGTCCCGTTGGGCTTCGAAAGGATTGATAGCGCATCGCTATTTTTTTACCGTCAATCACCCGGCTTTTAATCATCGCGCTCGCGTTGACGTCGTCTTGAAACTGCGATTCGGTATTGGATCCGGTTTGTACATTGTTGGTATAGGCCCAGCTCACGGCGCCGCGCAATTGGGTGGCAGTGAAAATACCTTTATCTTTGCCTGGAAGCGGCTCAAGCTCTCCATCGATGCGGATCTGTACCGTTCCGCGTTCATTCTCGCAAACACAATGAATGTCGGAGGCGCCGGCACGCACAGCGATGTCGCCGATCGACTCGAAAAGCGTCTTCCACTCTGAGGAAGACGAGGCTTCCTCGCCACCGAATTGAGAAATGCGATGTTGATAATCATCAACCAGAGACTTGATGACCGCCGGCGAGCACGGAATCTGTCCACTCTCGACATGGTAGCCATGACTAACCAGCTTGGTACGCAGGTTGGTCAACGTCGCGCTGAGGTTGCCGGCATACTCTGGATCAACAATTATCGTTGCCCTTCCCTTGCTCTGCGTGATTGCTGCAACGGCATACTCCTGACCTTTGGGAATCTTGTACTGTCCCAGTTGATCGCCACCACTAACCAGCAGAATCTTGCCATCGCCCAATTGGTCAAGATGCTCAACCTTTAAGGTGCGCCCAGTATGCAGCTGGCCCGCTGAATCAGCGCCGCCTGAAGCATGTTCAAGGCGCTGTCCCGCAGGCCTCACGGTGACCATCGTGCCAGGGCCAATGGGGTGCTCGGGATGGTTATTTCCTCGGAAAAGTGTGAGCATGCCTACCGCCTACTTCAACGATTGGCCAACAGCCATCAACCTGGAGGCAGGCGCTTTGACTTTCTTTTTTTGTGCGCCTTTCAACGATGAAGCGTTGGCCGGCATTTCAAGATATACCTTGCCATTGGCAATATTCTTGATTTGCCATTGCTTGATGGTGTCACCGGCTTCCAGTTGCAGAAGTTCGCCGTCGGGCATGCGGAATCCAGCCTTTTCGTCACCGGCGGCACCAGCAACGTATTCGATTTTCGGGTAGATTTTTGGAGCACGATACAGTTTAGGAAATTCAGCCGGAGGCGCAGCGGCAGATGGCGCTGTGCTCATCAATCCTAACTTTTGAAACGCTTCGGTAGTGAGTTGTTGGCGCTGCGCATCGGCCACCTGCTGGATGGATAGAACGCCAGTGGGCGGCGTTTGTATTGCCTGCGCAATTGCCGGCGCGGCTGGAACATGCGCAGTTTTTGCGGATGCAGAAACGGATGGCGCCGCCTGGCCGGCCTTTGCCTGATCCGTTTTGGACGGCTCGGCCTTCGCCGGCAATATGGGAGCCCGTACGGTTGATGGCGGGCTGGCGACGAGGGACGAATTCGTTTTGCCACTGCCCTCTGGTACTGGCATCTGTTGTGCGATCGCGGAAGTTGCCAGAGCAACAGCCGCCAATGTAGGTAGCAGTTTAGCGAACATATGTGGTGCCTTTTAGGGTAATTTTGAGTTGCTCGGATTTCCCGCCAGGAGAAAAGGTAATGGCAATGCTTTGCCACCACACGGATGCGGGAGTTCCATTAATGATGTCTTCGGCAAATGGGAATGGCGCTGTTACCGAGATCGGCCGAGCGATTACCGCGCTACCCCTTGGAAGACGGCTCCCATCGCCAATTGGGGGCTTGGGCCATGTCACAAAATCTTTCACCGGTTCGTCGATCGCAATGCCCGCATTGCGCCACAGCTGGAACGTATTGATGTTGCCTATCGTTGCTTGAGACTCTGTTTCAAATTGGCTCAATGAAGAAAGACCAGACGATTTGAGCTTCGACTTCCAGGCAAACAGCGAGACCTCTTCATTGCTTTCTGCCAGATAGGTTTCCTGCTGACGTGCCGCAATTAGCGTATTCGTCGTTCCGCCCATGCGGTCCCAGAATGAGACGCAGCGCGAACGGTCGCACTCAATTTTCCGAAGCATCCAGCCCTGAGACCATACGGGGTAATTTTGCAGTTGGGCTAACGTCGCCTTGATCGAGGCACGCTCAAAGCCCAACGCACCGATATTGTCAGTCAATGCGGCTTGATAGGAAGGCATGGGGTTTTCCGCATCCAATGCAGCCTGGGCCGCGGCCAGCCTCCTGCTGGACTGTTCCTGATCATAGTAATAAACGCTGGCTGCCATGAGGACTGCGGCCAGCGTACCCAGCATGGCAACCGACCTTTTAAGCGGAATTTTTGCCAAGCGCGTGGATTTGCTTGCACAAGTCCAAAGCTGGCTTTCGCTTATCAGCTCGGCGAATGGGTGTATCTCTGTTTCATTGCTATAAATGGTATGCCCAAGGCAACCAAAACTGCCATTGATGACCGCCTCAAGAAAGGCCAGCGCGTCCGTGTCGGCCTTGAGCATGTCGACAACGGGTAAGCCGTCTTGTACCACGACAATTGCCACGGCCGAGTCAAGACGCCATGCCAGGACCATATTGGCGTTCTCTGGATACGCGCGCGCAAACACGGCGGCCAATGAGTGCTGTTCCCGCCCGGTGGGGCCCTCAATTTCGGCCAGGTTGGCAGTGCCGATGGTGGCTGACACCATCCCCGCGACGTTCGCCGCATGGATAATAATACGGTCAGCACCGTGATCGCCCGCAATGGTTCGCACTTCCCTTGTGATCGTGTTGCCGGACCGGTAATGCTGAAGAACACTCCAGTCCAGGCCAGCAATCATTACGCGCTTCTTTTCTTTAAAGATAAGCTGAGTCATATCAATTTGAACTTTAAAGAATGACTGGGCGAACGAAAATGACAAAATTCTCCCGCTGCATTTCTATCTTGCGGCTCCCCCCCCAACCGATCGATGCACCTTCCGCCAGTGACCGCTGATCCGTGGTCGTAACCAGGCGCGACAGGCCGGAAATCGCAATCACCTCACCTGGTTTCAATGCCACGGTGTATTGGTCGTTGACACTGCTGACCCGGGGTGTCTGTACCTTCTGAATAGTCAAACCGCTGCCAACGGTAACGTCAAACAGGCCGAGCAGATCCGACAAGGAAACACCGAATTTCAACAGCACGGTGTTGTTGTCCAGGATTTGCGGAAGAGCGACATACTGGTCGCCTGTCGTGATCTTGTCGGTTTTCAAGCCAGGGGCGCCCACTCCAGTCGAGCTTGCCGGTCCCGGAGTCGTCTCAGCCAAGTAGCCTTCCGTGGACAAGCGGGATTTCTTCGCCCAGGTCCGATTCAGGGCCAATAGAGAAACCGGGCGATATTGCACGCTTGTGCCGTATTGCTTCAGCAGGTTCACGATCACGGACGAATTGCCGAAACGCGCACTGGTGTTCGAATTGTTTCCATCACCAGTATTCAGGATGTTCAGACCAATGCTGCCGCTTGTGGCGCCAGTCAAGGTGGATGGCGAGGTGATATTGGCACCGTAAATACCGGAGAGGGTATTAAACACAGCGGACCAGTTCAAGCCACGCTCGTCGTTGTCTGCCGTTCGCACGGAATAGATATCGAATTGGATCTGCGCCTGCCGGAGCATGGAAGTATTTTCCGATTTGAGGAAATCACGGACCTGACTCTGCATTTCACGCGACGTTTTCACGACCATGCGTCCAGAACCTTCAGAGCGGGTCACCGTTGAGCCAGGCACCGAGGAAATCATTTGCTTGACCGCCACCATGATTGAATTGACGGCATCGGCCTCTTTTTCACTTTCCTTCACTTCCAGCTGTGTCGAAGCAGTTTGAGATGCGCCAGCGCCAGCAGTTCCACTGGAACCATTCGAAGCCCCCCCGGTTGACATCGAATAATTGGTCTGGCCAGAAAAAGCCGCAACCTCATGGAATTCAGTGACGTACTTCATGATCACCACCGTGTTGTCGCGAAATTCCCAGGCCAGGCCAAGGCGATCAGTCAAGTGATTCAGAAAGCCCACCAAGGTTCCGTTCCACTTCATCTCCAGCGAATCAACAAGCACCTGCGGTGCCGCTGACTGAGGTGCAAAGGTATTTTGAATGAGCGGCAAAGGGCTTGGCGACAGCTGTCCAAGAGCTTGTGGATTAAATGGCGCAGGCGCGGCGCCACGTTGCACGCCCGCCTCGCCGTTGCGGGCCCACCCTTCCAGTGCATCCGGTTGTACGCGCACGGCAACGCCGGTCAACTCGGTCAATCGTGTGGCCACCGTGGTCAGCGATACAAAACGATTCTCCTTCTTGTCATTGAATTCGAGCCAGTACTTGGTTTTAAAGACCGACGGCAATTTGTCATCGTTTGTTACAGGAACCATTTGGGAACCCAGCCAAGCCTTTTTGGAGCGGCGCAGAACGGGCATGTTTGACTGCTCTGCGGCCAGCTTGTCCGCGTAATCGGATGATCCTCGCGTGGCGGCGCCGCCTTTGGGCGCAATGCCTCCCGTTCCCATCGAGGCTTTGTTAAGCGCGTTGCTGACATCATCGCTGGCGGCGCGCTGCAGTTGAGGCGACGTGCAGGCGGAAAGCAGGAATAGACCCAGCGGTATAATTTTCTTCATGGTTTCAAATTTAAGGAGTTAGTCGGGGCACTCTTGCGACTGCTCGCCTTGGCGCGTAATGCGCACCAGTGGCGGAGAATTCGCGTACACGCAAGCCTCGAGCGGATACGCCCCATAGCGGATACCTGGGGTCATCAATGCCGCCTTCACGGCATCCTCAAAAGAACCAGTGAACGTTGACGTACTCTCGATAAGCAAATGCTTATTCGCATCCCACTGGATGCGCCACCCTGCGGTTTTGGCCCACCGTTCGAAGGTATTTGCCAAACGAATGTCTTCCGGTCGAACATCCCATTGCTGGACGGGATCGCCTCGCCCTTGAACCGTCTCGTCATCGCTGAGATAAGCGACGCCGTCATTGCTGCTTCTGGCACCTTCAGCTTGCTTAAGTTTTAATTCCAGGCGCTCGATCTTGTTCACAATGTCAGCAGTGGCAGCATTGCGCGCTGACGGGCCAGCAGGCATGGTCTGGCGTTGGCCATGGATCAACGATGTCTGCCGTCCATTCAGCTGAATTTTGATTTCTCGCGGCACCCCTGGCATCACGTAGGAATCGCCATCGGCCGTTGCGCCACGCACAATCAAGCCGGGAATGGCGTCGATGTACGTATTCTTTCCATCACTGTATGTCCGAACTTGTTGGCTCATCATCGCGTCCGCCAGGTAATATTGACTGTCGATGGCCGCCGCCGAGCTCGCGGCAAGCATTAACGCAACGAGGGAAATAGTTTTAAAAGAGTTCATGGGGGTAGTAATGTCCTGGTGGATAGTCGATGCCTATATTCGATTTTGAGCCAGAGCGCATCATTTTCCTTGCCGAGATGCCCATCTTTATTGGCAGTTTTTGGCCCAAGCGAACGCGCCTGATCACAACGGAAGTCAGCGCTGAATGAAGTGCTGACCGGCGCAAATTGCACGCCTGATCAGCAACTTAGGGAAAGTCGCCTTGTGGCAGACTGTGCGATTTTTAATCGTGATAAGGCATGACCGCCATGTCTTGCGCGACCATGAACATGAAGGGGCTGCCAAAAGAAGTGCTAAGCGTTGGCGACAGGCTCTTGTTTCTCGCCATCATCGTATTCAAGGCATCGTTCAGAGCCAGCCCTGCTACGGAGCCAGTCGTCACATTGCCCCCGCCGTTTGAGGTTGTCGACACGGTATTCTGGCTACTAGGAAGCATGAGCGAGGTGGCCCCCAGAATGAAACTGGTCGAAAACATTTTCATGAAATGATTGTTCACGTCGGCCTTAATTCCACTTTGCCCGATCATGTTCGTCGCCGGCGCGCCGGCGAGGGAAATGTAACTACCATTGGGCAAGATTAATCGCGTCATGGCGAATAACAAGCTTTCTTGCCCGATCACTACTTCGCTGCTGTAGACGCCAATTAGCTTGCTTCCTTTCGGAATGAGGACAAAGCGTTGATGAATACTGTCGTAGACATCTGATGTGACTCGGGCGACAATTTTGCCAGGCAAATCGCTATTCACGCCGGTCAATAAAACGGCACGAATGGCCGTTCCTTCCTGAATCAGCGTGTGCGTCGGTGCGGACTGCTGGTGGAGCAGTGGCGTGGGACCAGTTCCTGCGGCGGCCGATAGAAACTCCTCATTCCGGCCCTTGGCCCTGCTGGCAACCGGCGCCGGGTTTCCGGCTAATGCGCGTAAAGTCGCATCGGCTTGCGCCTGCGCGGCGCTGTCGCGTTTACTATTGGTCGCGGCAATTTCGGCTTCCAGTTGCTGTAGCTGACTTACAGGCTGACCCGCGTTTGCAACATCAGTGGCGAGCTTGAATTGCCCGGACACTTCGATTGGTGCCGAGCGTATCTCCTGTTCCCGCTGTTGACGCCCAAGGGCAGCGGCTTGCGCCGCCTCCTGTGGACTCATTCCGGAAGTCGAATTAAATGCCGCCGGCAAGGGATATGCCATATTGGCAGGTTCGGCATAGTCGCGGGAAACACGCGTGTTTACGCTGGCTTGAGCCGCTCCCCGACTTTGTCCGGACGGATTGTTTTGAGCTGCAGCTTGCGCTGGCATCTGTGGCCCAGGCGCCTTGGATGCCTGATCCTTCAGGCTATCGAGCAAAGTATTTGTATTGTTGGCTTGAGTCGCCTGATTGACGACCACATCAGGCTGGGCGGCTACTTTTTTTGCTGTCGCATGATCGCCTGGCGCAAACATCCATACCAGGATGCCAATGATGGCGACTGGCATCAGGATCTTGCTGATACTGCTCAGCATATTCCTCGGTGGTTTTCCCTGATTGAGCTTATTGTTCTCCAGAACATGATTGGGAGCCCCGGATGGTGGAAAACCATCCCCTTCATCCAGTTCGGGGATATTGCTAAATGGGTCTTTCGCCATGATTACCGCCAGAATGTGCTGTGATTCGGTTTGCGCTTGGATATTTTCACTTCTGCCTTGCCTAATTTCAGAAGCAAATGTTGCGCGACTCTTTCGACGACGATCAATTCGCCCTTCACCTTGTAATTGATCAAAGAAGGACTCCCATCGTCCTCAATCAAAAAGACTGCCGGACTATCCTGGCTGTTCGGCATCCTGAGGTAGGTGGCCTTTCCATCCGTGTAGGCAGCGGTCGGCTTGAAAGTGGCATCGCCGCTGATATCGAACTCGAAGCTGAGTTCAGCTGGGCTTACATTCGCAGCCAAAACTTGCTCCCTCAGCCGGTCGTCTTCCGCGACGCGCACCGCTGCGGCGTTGTCTTGGCGAAGGCGAATTTCGGCAATCCGGTCGGGGTAGTCAAAACTCACTTTTTGATAAAGTTTTGATTCGCGCTTTCCGGAAATCAGCTGAAATATGTACGAACGCTTGTTCGTGACGATCGTGAGCGAGGTTTCGATGCCTTCCCGATTCGGCTTGACATAGATGTTCCGAGGCCCGCCCGAAACGCGCCACTGGATGGAATCTCCCGTCTTTGGCTCCTCCGTCAGGCCTTCATCCTCGCCCAGCTCAATAAAGGTGTGCCGGTTGGGCTGCGTAAACACCCGGAAAATGATATCGGGAGAATAGGTATAGCGGACGATTCGGTTTTCCATCGGTACGGGAATGGCCTCTGCCGCGGCGTCGATCAGCACTGGTTTTCGGGCTGTGATGGATTTTTGAACCGATGCACTTTGCACGTGCGGCGTCATGAAAATAGCGGAAAGGAGCGCGACGCTCACAATGTGGGAGGAAAGTTTCATTTCGAGAGCGCTTCTTCGCTGATGTTAAAACTGGTAATGAACAGGCCAGCCGGATTGCGCATGAGCTGTTCCCGCGTGGTCGGCTTTACGCGCGTAAAGGTAATACTCATGGCATATGTCATTTCAGTAACCTGGTCATTGCTGCGCGTGATGGTCTTAAACCGCAGGAAAGCAACATCGTTTTCAATGAAATTGATCGACTTGTATTCGTAGGTGCGAGAGTAGTTTGCATTGTTTTTAAGCGCCAGAAACGGGTTGTCCTTGATGCGAAGCTCCTTCAGCTGGGCCTGTGCGGTACCAACGACCAGTTCGGACGCCTCGCGGGTCGTGCCATCGATAGTGGCGCGATTGACGTCATATACAGAGTTGGCCCAACGGTTGAGGAAGAATCCGATGGAATCCTTGTCCGGCGTCCAATTGCCGACTGCCACACCATCCGCCACCAAACGCCCGCCAGCTTCCTTGGTCACCTGGATGGTTTCTACAGACTTCATCGGGAATAGATAGTTGAAGAGCGCTCCCTGCACTACCAATGCGACGGTCAGGCCACATGACACAAGAAACCAGCGATTTCGCTCAATAGTCGCGCGGGCGCCAGACTCAAAATGTTGTCGGGCAGTGTCGTCGGCAATCTGGCCTGGAGCGAAATCGGGAACCTTGCCCGCGAGGTTTTTTTGTTGTGGTTTCATGTGTTGATTGTGAAGAGGAAGGGCAAAGGAAGAACGACAAAACGACGCATTTTTCTGATCGGAATTTCAAAGGCAAGATACGCGTCGTGCAGGGGCAATAAAGATGGATAAAAATCAGATAAACTGGACCTCTACCCTTCTATTGGCCAGTTTTCCCTCCAGCGTTGAGTTATCGGCGATGAATCCGCCGGCGGGCCTATACGACAACTGGATCTTCTCCGGGGAGATGCCGCCTTGTATCAAAAATGCCTGAGTGGATGCCGCCCGCCCTTTTGCCAATCTGGAGCTTGCCGCATTGGCCTGAACGCTATCCGTGTATCCGGTAATTAACACTCTGCTCGCCCCTTTTGCCTTGGCAAGAAACAGGGATTTAGTTTGTCGATTGGGGGAAAAAGACACGCTGTTATTCTTGAAGTTCACACTGTAGGATGTGATCTTGATTTCGGCTGAGATCGGCGCAAACCGCTCGGCCAATGCCGTCTCCGATGCAGAAATCGGTGCTGATGGCACGATACGATCTGACGCCAGTTGGCTCTTCAACCGCGTGAGCTCCGCCCGCACTGCCGCGATTTCTGCCTTGAGGCGCCGCGTGGCTTTGAACTCTTCACTATCTGGACTGCCTGCTGTGCCGATCGCCAATGCGGGCTTGGGTAATACCGGCTTTGGAACGGTATTTCGCCTTATCGCGATTTTTCCCCAGCTGCGGTCCAGGCTGAGTGCCGTATGAATTCCTTTTACTACGGCACTTTGACCAACGCGCGAATAGGTAATGGCACCTTGCGCCCCCATGAACACGGGTGCGCTTTCCTCAAAATTTCTGAGTTGTATGACGGTGTCCCCTTTTAATTCGAAGACCTGCACTATTTCATGCGCTTCGTCACCGTCCACAACGTACCCGAATTCAATCGCATCCTGAATTGGATTCGCCGTGCTGCATGCCGACAAGCATGCAACCAGGGCGAATCGAGAAATCGTCTTTTTTGTCATACTGATCTTCCAGGGTTTCTGAAGGCCTGAGCAGATGAACGCTCCGGCCGGTAGCGCGGCTAAGAAGTTTTCTTGCCGGGCAAAATCTTTGCCATGGCAGCCTTGCGAATTTTTCCTGCCCCGCCGGAGACTGACTTGGCTGCATCCTTGGCCGTTTTTGCGCCATCCTTGACGGCCGCTCCCGCTGTTTTAGTCGCGCCAAATGAGCCAGGAACCAGTGCATTGGCAATTGCAGGCGTTTGCTGGATAAGCGAATTAATGCTCATCAGGGTTATGGTGGCAATCAACATTCCGATTGCTGTAGGCGTGGGACTTGCGACCACTTCGGCAAAGCCAAATTGCTCAAACAGCGTCGCGGCGATGGAAACACTGACACCCAGCACGCCAGTCAAAACGGCTGCCGCGACCAGGAAACCGAGCCATTTCGAGAAATATTCCCGTGTCCACGGAGTGACAATCCCCGCAATGAAGATCGGGCCAAACGCCACAGCAACAGCGGTAAGAAATGGGCCCATCAGCAGCAGGCCCATGATCTCTGCCAAGCCGACGAAGCATAAAAGAATAATTGCCAAAGCAAAAATAACTGTTATCAATGCATCAAAAATCGCGACCATGGTGTTGTCAAGATTGAAGAAGCTTGCAGTTTTCAGGACGGTAGCCGTGCTGTTGGAAATCGCAGAAGCGATCATTTTTAGGATACTGGAATACATATTGAAGACCGATGTAATGGCATCCCCGCCGATCATTCGTATGAATTGAAGCGGTCCATCCGCCCCAGCGAAATCCTTTATGACCGTTGGATACTTGAGCAACAAGTAGGAGCAAAGGACCACCGGCAATCCAACATCGAATATTACGGTGAGCATTGAACCATTTTTCCCACTCAAGACTCCCATTGCCTCAATGATCATGTAAAGAACAGCCAGCGATCCGGCGATCGCCAATGCCCACGGGATGGTCCTGAACGCGATTGTCAGACCTGCGTCAAACAGCGTTGTGGCAATAGGTCGGCGGGCATTTTCCTGGATATTTTTGACGCCATTATCGAGTTTATCAAAAAATGCACCAGGCGCCTTATTACCCTCCGCACTCGATGCGGCAGCCGCCGAGGATGCAAAAACTGCACACATAACAAGAAGCATTGCGAGAAAGATGGATTTTATTTGGTTGTATTTTTTCATTTCCATTTACATATTTGAAAATCTTAGAGGTTGATTGACATAATTTTCCAGTCAACCGCCTGAATCAATTATGTGAAATTCTTACTAGAATATCTTTGAAAAACCAGAGAGGCAAAACATGGCGATCAAAAAAAGAGTCTTGACGCGGAATAGCCATGCATGTGCTTATCTGACGGGAGTGGCAGACTATTTCATGTTGTCATGTATCGTTATCACCTGGCAATAAATAAGCTACTCAACGAAAATCTTGTACCCCCATGACCATCTTCGCCCTGCGTACATTTCTATACGCAGGTTAAGTCGTCCACTACGGGCGATCGTATTTTGCAGCCTCATCCAGCAGTTTTTGCTGATATTCACTCATTACCTTTTGCCCTGCTTTTCGGGCGGCATCATCAAGATGAACGTCGATTTGCTTAGAGTCTCCCTGCATCTTCAATGTCGCCACCATCAGCTGATTTTGTCCTACCATCATGTCAATTGCGGCACCAACGCTTTGGATGGCCGCAGTCTGCCCCGTCGACTTCTCGAGCTCTTTCACGATAACTTGACGCCGTGTCGCAATTTGCATCAATGATTTATTAAGCAATTCGTATTGTGCAGCCAATGATTGGGCTTGATTACCCAGAATGGTCGAGCGAGAGGTCAAGAATCTTTTCCAGCTGAAATCCGAAGAACCGAACTCAGCCTTTACATTCTGCGAGAGTTGTTTACTTTGATTCATTACCACCACCAACTGGTCGCCAGCTTTTTTGAGGTCCCGGTACAACGCCAATTCATTCTCGACGCCTGCCAATTTCGCGAGCCCATCGACAGACGCCAAGGATCTGGCCAAAGCAATTGTTTGTTGAATCTGCTTAATATACGAGGCAGCGGTGCTAACCTCTGTTTTAACAGCCGCGATGGCAGTCGATGTATTTTGGATGAGGTTAGTTGGATCAATCACGATATCACCTACGCCAAAGATGGCGTTCGCTGGCGCGGTCAGAAAAGCCAACAAAAAGGATGAGATCACGACGAAAAATTTGAACTTGGATTTCATATGATTTCCCGGGTTAATTGAATTGCACTCACATCGAACTGACTTCTTGCAGATATCTTGCCTTCCAGTCGACAGCGCCGCTGGCGTAATGCCGATCGAAAATACCCAGGATCGTTTCCTCGGATCTGAGGTAGGCCAACTCAGCCGCGCTGAATGAGGTCTGTAAGACGCGGGCTGTCGATGCTCCGCCCCCCTCGGAAGACTGGATCAGAAGATAGTCACGTTTTGGTATCAGCTGGGCAATCATGTCGATATGATGATCTGCCAAAGCGAAATACTTCTGGTACGCCGCGCGATGTGGCTCCACCTTTTCGTTGTAGAGCATCAGGAAACTGAAAATATTATCCAGAATCGATGCCGCGATATCTGAATTGCTGATCGCTTCCGGGGATTGGATCGTCATCCAGATGAATGCATTCTTTTTGCGGAAAGTTTTCAGCCAGTCATCAATGATGTCCTTGAACTTGGGGTTCGCGATCAGAAAAGTGGCCTCTTCGATATAAATAAATGTCGGCGTGCCATCCAGCGAGACATAGATTTTTCGGAATGCATAGTCCATGAAGGCGCGCGACAAACGCTCTACAGCCATCAGATCCTTCATTTCGATAGTGGTCCAGTCGGCCAGTGAAAAGTCGTCTTCGTCCGTATCAAACATCCCGTACGGCCGGCCCTCAAGCCACTCACCTAGTTCGGCCTCAAGCCGCCTCGGCAGCATTGCTGCAAGCGTGCTCAAGCGAAGTGGCTTGCCCGTCCGTTCATATTCTTGCGCCAATCCAGTCAAGGCCGTGTCGAGGTCGGCGCGGTCTTCGGTAGTCGCGGCAAAGTCTCCCTCGGCAAATCGCCGCAGAATAAATTCGCGCACCCAAAGCTGGCCGTCCGGCGAGCCGTCCATCATGGCAAACAGCGGATTGAACTTCCCAACGCCAGTACGGATGTCAATATGACGCCCATCGTGCAAGGCTGTCAGAACCTTGCACGAATAATTCCGGTCGAAGATATATGTATTTCTCTTCGGATAACGCTGAAATTGCGACAGACAGAAGTTGACGAATGTGGTTTTGCCGCCGCCAGTGGGAGCGATCAGGAGCAGATGACCAATTTGTCCCACATGGGGGGAGAAATAGGATCGCGTACCGTATGCATTGCCGAATACGGCGAAACTCGACACGGGGCGCTGAAAAATCATCGAGGAAAAGTACTTGTGCGAACGTGACCCTTCATCAAGCGTAAACATCGGCGTACAGTCGGCAACGTTTTCCCCGGACATCAATTCATAGCGCGTTTGCATTGCCCACTGGCCAGGCAGCATCGACGCGAAGGCCGGCAAGGTGTTCAGCCGTTCACGTATCATTCCAAACCGGGCTGCGCTCATTTTTTGATCCGCCTCTGAAACGCGCGCCTCCAGTTCCGGAATGCTATCGCCGTACAGGAAGACTGTAAGATTGTGGTAGGCGTAGGTAATGCCCTCGCTGCCAATTCGCGCGTTCGCGGCCTTGCACTCGTCGAACAGCTCGCGTTTGCCAGCCTTTGGCTCGGCTACGTTGCCGGTCGCCGCAGCAAACGAATGCGCAATAAGACCATACTGCGTCAGGTTGTAATATTCGATAGCCTTGTCAATCTCAGCGGTACTTTCAGGAGAATTGAGGAAGCGCGTGATTTGACACACGGTCAGCTCGGCGTCCATCTTCAACAATGTCTCAAATAACATCGGAGAGGTATGGTCTGGCCATTTGATGACGCCCATCGCCGCGCAATAAACCGTACGCGTGTTGCCCTTGAACTGAATCACATCAGGCCCACTGGCGACGTAGTTTGCCGGTGCCCAGGAGTCAAGCATCATTCGCTCAGGCTTGGCATGCGTGGCCGGCGGGCTGGCGCGATTCAGAAGCGTAGCGAGGGTCCTGTCAAAACCCGAGCTTTTGGAAAGGCGCGTGAAATTCAGCGGCGATGCGCTGGTAAAGGCGGAGATAATCCTTTCAAAGGCCCCAATATTGCTACGCAGGACACCCATGTCTTTGGCGAATGCGCGGCTACCTGACAGCGACTCTTTGATTGCTTTAATCACCGCGCTACCGATGGCCGCGCCCTCCTCAGTTTGGATGCGTTCCACTCGGTCAAAGAACTTGTTCGCCCCAGTTTCACCGGTGAACAACATATAGAACTTGTAATCAAGGGTGTAGTGCTCTCCGTCCGTAAAGCTCCTGGAATAAATAGTGTCCAGATCCTTCGCCGCCTGGCTGGTAAATTCCCCGCTGATATAGGATGTATCCTTGCGCTTGTCAACGATCCACCAGGCAGTGATACGGCTGTCCAATAGCGCATTCGATGCTTCGATACGCGTAGCTGTCCCGTTGACCTTTGAGTCGCTGACATTGTCAGGATCGATGCCGCGGTAGTCAAAAGCGGCCAATAAGGAACCATCTTTATTCAGCACGAGTTCGGGTGTGATGAAGTCGATCCATGGACAAAGCGCCTGCAGGGGATGCCCCAAGTCCGTCTCGCGGAATTTAATTTTCAACATGATTTGGTGTCGCTAGAATCTGATTCCGCGCCCGACTTTGTGTGGGCGTTCAAAAGTGGCGGGTAAACTTTCTCGGGCATGGGGGTGATAGGAATCCGCCAGCCGCGCATAGTTGACATACATCTCAAAGATCCTGGCATCCTTTTGGAAAAGCCATTGCAATATGAGGTGCGCTGTGAACCCGACGCTGATCGGGATTGCCGCCCAAAGCCAGCCTTGGGAGGAGCCGGTGAGAACTGCCACTAGGGCGGTCGGTCCCCAACAATACCCAAGAGCCTTGGAGGACACTCCGTAGTTTAGTCTGGGCAAGCTGATTGCCCGGGTCACTGGCGAAGTGCGCATGTGTTATACGACGCAGGAAGTGGTCAAGCCGGAATTGGTAATCAATGCCGAACCGGCAATGACGACTGCAGCGGTAACACCAACCTTGATTACAACGTCATGCAGTTTGGCTACGCCAAAGATGTGCTCAAGAGCCCAAAGTACGATCGTGACCAAACACGCCGTGCCGACAATCGCCTTGAAATACTGTGCGATATAGCAGAAGAAATTTGCGCCGGCGCCAGCTTGAGCCTGCGCAAGCGCGATCTCTGGAATGGCCACACAAAGGATAGCCGCCAAGGTTTGGAGGCAGGATTTCTGAGATGGTGTATTGGCGATGATCGCGGCCTTAAGGTATGCAAAAGTGAACTTCTTAGGCGACGTTTTCGAGGACATAATTTCCATTTATAACTCCTTTAACAAGACAGATTTCTTGGATTTTGCGAATTACCCGGGCCTGTCCATCCGAGAATTCGATACTGCGATTTACAAAGACAACGACCTTTACCGACTTTGCGATATAACCCCTGGCAAGTTCCGAGGAAATCGATGCATTTGCTGGCAAGCTCATCTGAAACAACATCTCCAGCGCGCCAAGGGCTTCCTCTGCAGAGTCAGCATGGATGGTAGAAATCGAACCCGGGTGGCCAGAGTTGAAGGCACGAATCAGGTCGTAGGTTTCGTCGCCGCGGGTTTCTCCCAATATCAGGCGGTCTGGCCGCGACCGCATGGCCATCTTGACCATGTCCCGGGCCGAAATGCCTTCATCCGGATTTGTCAGCAAGGGAATGAAATTCGGGACAGATATCTGGATTTCGCGCGAATCCTCGATCGTGATGATGCGCTCATGACCAGGAATCTTGTTCAGGAGGGCGTTCAACAGCGTTGTTTTGCCAGATCCCGTGCCACCGGCGATGATCAAGTTGTTCCGATCATGAAGAACTAACTGTTCAATCGTCTGCGCTTGTTTTGCGGTCAACGCCTGCTTCTTATTGATCAGATCCTCCATGGTGGGGCGATCTCCCGCATCCTGGTGTTTGCGGATCGTGATGAACGAACCGCCTGGACTCACGGGGGAAAGTGCACCCGAGATTCGCAAATCATCAATGCTTGCATTAACAATTGCCGAGTTAGTATTGGCCCGGGCATCCTTCCGGACATGTTTTGCCACTGCCTTGATGGCAGTCGAGATCATGTGTTCGGTGAGCAGTTGGCCGACATAAGTAATTGTTCCCGCTGCCTCGACAAAGACGTGGCCACCTGGATTGACCATGATCTCTGTGACCGTTTTGTCTTTCAGCCAGGCAGCCAGTGGAACGAGTTGGCTATTCAGGATATCAATTACAATTTGCGGATTCAGCATCGGGTTTTTTTTGATTTGTTTCGATCATCATGGGAGCAACAGCTGGACGAATCATCCATGTAGCGCCGGCTTGCAATCCGTCAAATCCGACACTCAATTTCCCATGTTTCAGAATGCCTGCCTGGAGCAACATAAAGTTCTACCGACGCACACATAAACCGTTGATCTGCTGGGACTATTCTTCATGCACCTCGGAAATTGGACCTTGCTTGTGTTGGAGGTCGGAAATTGAGCGGCGTATGAGAAGGCGTTTGGCTTCTGCTTCGACAACAACAGCGAATGCTTCTCATGCCGCATGCCGCATGCCATTTTTGCAGGACGTGCGGACACTGCAGGAGACCGGCGAACCACGCTGGCATGCGTTTGCTGCCAGCGTTAGGCGGCGGCCTGTGGCCTTTGAGAACGGCATGGCCGCGCCCCTGCGCCCTCAGACAGGTCCGCCAGCAACATGTCAAAACGCTGGATGTGAGGAACAAGATATGCTGCCGGCGTTAGCGCCGGTTCAGGCCTGGCATAGCGTGGTTGAGCAATGCCAATCAACGCCCACCTGTCACTACCGTGCAGGCTGACGAAGGGTTAAGAGGAATCGACGGCGCGATCAGGCTATCTTGGCAACTGCAGCGGATGCATCAATAGCGGTCGCTTGTATCAGGCCCTGCCCTGCCTCCTGACCGGTATTCGCTTCCGCCAATGCATCGCCACGTTGACGGAAGGCACGGACTGTGCGGTTAAGCAGGCCAGCAAGTTCCCGCAGGCCCTTTTTGACCTTGCCTTCCTGGGCTTCGATCTCATCTTGTCCAACTTCGCCATTCCATTGCAATTTAACCAAGTTAGTCAGCGTACGATCGTTTCTTTCGATTACGCTAAGCACGCGCTTGCTCAAGAGAGTGCGCAGCTGTACCTCATGCTTTGCTGCCGGACTGGTATACATGGGCAGAACCGATGAGTCGGTTAGCATCATTTGCATGGATTGCTGAACTGATTTTTCGGAGGCGCTCGCGTCTGCTTCCAGTTCACCGACCTTATCGGTAATCATCTGCATCAATACTTCAGCACCGGCCTTGCCGACAAACATTTCACCGCGCTTCCACGTGACATAGATACCATTCTCAATGCTGGAAAACCAACGTTCGAATGCAGAGCCGACGCTGCGTTCGTTCAAGCTTACCGTCACAAGAATGGAGGCGACACCGTCATGCCGGTTGGACAGCTGCTTTACACCGCGCGCCCGTTGACGCTGTGCGCGCTCGCGCAATGCGACAACTTCGCTCTCCGAAATAATGCTGACTCCAGAAGATGCGCCGCCAGCTGCGCCACCGTCGAGAATATGGGTGAGTTGATCATCCGCGGCAGCGATTTCCGAGATCGCTGTGTGCAATTCTGTGGATGCGGTTGGACTTTCGATTGTCATGACGATTCCGTTTGTGGTTAAGAATCATCATGCTGCCAATCTTCCCGGCAACGCTTACAGTGAAAAACTGTATTTTTTCAGCAGTATTGCCGTCCCCAGGCAGACCATCCAGGAAATGCCGAATTCCAGTTGTTTTGGGTTTGATATTGCTCTAAGAAAATATTGCGCCGTTGCTAAAGTCCAAGTTTCAACTAACTATGGCGCGTTGTCGCGAAGGTCTTCTTGATGAGTGAAACTATAGAATCACGCCCGCTCCATTTTGGAGAAGACCGGCCTGTCGCTGCGATGTGGCGCCGGTCGGAAGCAAAGCCATATAGCCGTCTCTTTTCCACAGAATGGGCCAACCTCGCCGAAGAACAATATCTGTCAAGAGCGATTCAAAGCTTGCCGAAGACAACAGCTGATAATACGCCTGCAGCAACCGAGTCACTCAGCGCGCGCTTTGGTTGCGCAGCAAATGATCATCATGTGGGGCTGCCGCAGGAGCGCCAACATCCAAGACCTGCAGCGTATATGCCCTTTTTTGATCAACAGCATGCTGCCGTGCGGATACAGGATGGTGCTTCAGGCAATCCGGCAGGAAAATGGTTTGGCGATACAGCCATTTTCTCAACGCTGTTGCCACGGTACTCTCAGCAGTTCTTGCATTCAGCGGCATCCCTGTCCCGACAGTGCTGCTATCACGCAGGCACGCTCATTGCCGAGCAACTTCGATACCGCGCTGCTCCTTTTTTCCAGAAGTCCATAGTATTGCCATGGCGCGTAGTGCTGGCCACGGCGGCCGTCGTCATCGTTGCCGGTAGTGCCCATCATTTCTACGCTCGGGCAGAAAATTTATACCGCGATTTTACAATGGCGACCCGTACGATCTCCGAGCTGCAAAGCAGATTGGCAACGATTGAAACGACGTCGCGTCCAATGCAGCCAGTAAAGCCAGTATCCGTCACCGTACCAGACCAGGCGAACATGCAAATGCAAGCGTTCGGATCTGTCGATTTGCCACTGCCGCCACTACCAATCGTGATGCAATCGAATAGCCGCCAGGTAGCCACCGTAAGCGTAGGCAAGCTGACTTCAAAGGAGGCTGCACGGGAAGGTGAAGACATCGCGGAGAGCCCGATGAAGAAGGTTGATGATATTCCCGAAGCTGGCAAATTTGTTCTTTTATCTCAAGAGCCAAGACCAGCCAGCAAGAGCTTCAGACTGCTCAGCGAGAAATAACTTGCGACGATCAAAAATCGAGTCATTTCTGCTGCGCACCAACTCGCGATACCGCAAGCCAAGCGAAGCTTGGTGGAATCGGCGCTGGTTCGTTCTGGCAAAAGTCATTCTCGCTATTTCAGTGCTTGGATGGATGGGCGACCTTAGCGAGCTGTGGGCTACGGCAGAAAAACTGAATTTGGCGCTTATGCAACTGATGCCGATTCTCGTATCAACAGGGATCGCCGAAGCGCCATAGTATTAATGTACATTGATTGGAAAACGATGAATACAGCAGATGGGAAAGTCACGGAGAATCTTCGCGATGGCAACGACTGTCTATCGGAAGGAATGAAGGCCTTCCGGCGGCTAAAGAAAATATCGCCGGCCGATGCGCCCTTGATTGATCAAGCGCTATCGCATGTCAGCTCCGCACGCGAACTGGTCCTGCAGCTGGAGGCCGATATCTTGAAGCGTACCAGGATGTTTTGATGGCCGACCTTATCTGTCTTATTGGTCGCCATGGCGTGGGGAAATCGACGTTAGGCCAGGCACTCGCCAGAATCGGGTATGCGCATCTGAACCTAGGCCTGCTCCGAAGATTGGCGATCTCCGGCACCTACCCTGGCGATATCCCCATCACCCTGATGTTGTCAATTCGAACAATGAGACCAAGCAAGCCGCTGTCTGACGATGTTGTGCGCAAGCTATTGGCGCATGCCTTGTCTTATGATCGCTGCGTGATCGATGGCTTTCCTGTACTAGCTGCACATCTGCCGCTATTACCGGCGACTGCCAAGATCGCCTATGTATGGGCACCGGCGCAGAGCCGGAACGAGCGGCTACGATCAAGGGCAGCGACGACCAAACGCCACTGGACACCCGGCCTCAACTCCCATCGGGATGCTTCGCTCTGCGAAGTATTGAAGCAGGTACGGAGTAACTCGAATTTTTACTTTGTTCGCAATGCGCATGACGCTAAAGAAGAGATCAATGCGTTAGCCAATTTCATGGCCTCACTGTATATTGCTCCTCGCTGAAGGGGCCGAGTCCATTCACTCCTATCTGATTTAGCCTGGATGTGAGGAAGCAGTCTACCGAAGGTAGACTGCTGGGTGAATATTAAGCTGCTTTGGAAGACAGTGCTAAATTGATGACCTTGATCAACGTTCTGAGCAACCGCCATACTGCGACGAGAGGCTTGAAGAAGGCTTGGGGCGTTTCACGTGCACCGGCAATAAAACCTTGCATAAACATGTTCATTTTATCATTTCCTTAATTGCCGTATACGTTGAATAAATTGCCCAATACATAATGAATGTTGCATCTGTATATAAAATAATTTTTTCTACGATCTTCATCAAATTCGCAAAAGAATTGTCACCAACGATTGGCGTTGCCCAATGAACCAGAACATTCAGTACCCCGCCAAAAAATAGCAGTGCAGCAAACATCAGTGCGCCTATTGTCAAATGCCCTACATATTCTCCGAGAATTTTCAAGTGATGTTTCATGGAACTCCATATTTGCAATGTGTACCGCCAGAAATCAGACCTGACGGAATATTTTAAAAAATTTTCATTGATTAAATATATATAAAATCCAAAAAATGCATTTTGATATTTTTTTGCGCAATGTTTTTATACAAGGATTTTTAACATGTAGCCTCCAATAATTTATGCCAAAAACTGGCGAAGTAAAAATTGGAGATTGGAATATCTTTTCGTTGAAAGACCAATGAAAAGACTGGAGATTTTGTTTTTTGACGCCAGATTGAAGCGGGCACCAAGGTGGGAGTATTAATTTAAAAACCGCAATGCCGCAATTTCGACACAGCAACTTTACCGCACTTTCCATATTTTGCCAACCATAAAATAAAATATTTTCGATTCCTTCAAAAAATTGAGAGTTATATTGAATTGTTGGCAAAGAACATTGCCTTAGAATATGAAACAACATGGAAATTTCAATCCGTCTTGAAATTTCACACAAGGACGAACGGCGGGCGACAAAGCCTGGGAAGTGATTTGCCTGGATGGGCCTCAGTTCCTGAGAGAAGATGAAGAACGATCATTTTATGAGAATTACAAAGGACTTACGTATGGATATTGTTGATGGCTATTTTGATCAAACCGAATGCGACAAAGAAAAAATGTTGGCGCAAGTATCGGAAAAACTGGGATTTTCGCCATCCGCGTCGGCTGTATATGACCTTTTCAGACAAGCCAAGCAGTCCAGAGACATGCGTTTTTGTGAAAATGTAGTGCTTGAGCTAAAAGCCCATCTCATTCCAATAGCAAAACGACAGAGTGTCCTGGCCAAGATAAAGGAAAATATCGGCGACTCCCCAGGGCGCCAGAAAATTCAGAACTTTTACCTGAGCCTTGGAGAACGCAAGAGCTTTTCTTACTGTGCTGCGGTGGTTGCACTGATTAGCCTTGAGAAGTGTCGCTACTTTGAGACCATATGCAGCTTGCTACGTACCTCCCTTCCCCCGAATCCAACCATGGGTCAGGTTGCGCGACATGTCGAGGCATATGGATACCCACGGCCTTCCGACTTTACGACACGAAAAATTTATTCACATATAAAGACTTTCTCCGAGTTATGGTTATCGCCAAAGGGGAAACGAACAATGGCCCAAAGCGAAACTCAGATCCAGCACGAGGAAAGTGAGGAAAGTGCTCTCCACGCGATAGTCAAGAAAAGCAATTTTAGGAAAATCACGTTCGGGTCGCTTACTGAGGAGATGGTCCTCGATGCAATGATGAAATCTACCGGCCTTTCTTCAAGTCTTGCCGTGTCACTTGCACTGAATTCTTTCCTGCTCGTTGTTGCACGGGGCAAGGTCGACCTATTGCAACTCGTACGTGACTCAAAGCATCCGAATTTTTCAGAGGTAAAACGAGGGCTCAGGCTCCTGTCAAGCCTGAACTTGCGCGGAGTGTAAGCGGAACTCATCAAAGAGATTGAATTTTTAAGGAAATAGAAATGAAGATGAAACAAGATAAATTAGCTACGGCCCTAAGGATCGTCAACACAAGACCTCTGCTGAGATTTCTGGTTTGTATCGCACCTGGTGTGATGCTGAGTCAACTCACATTAAAACTGGGCATGCCTGATCCAGTACGAGTTTTTGCAACAGTCTGGACATTAGGCGGGGCCGTTTTGTTTATCGCGTGGCCAACGCTTTATAACCGGCTATTCGTCCTGGAAGCTGACGTGCCGACCGTGGCGGACAACAAAAATGGGCAAGTGGAGCCCATGTCAGGGTTAAGCCAGCCGCCAGCACCCGGCATGGCAGAGGCATCAGCGGATATACACTCGAAGCTGATGCTTGAGCTGCTTGCCATGTGCAGTGGAGACGCCCAAAGGATGCTGAGAGTGATCTCGGAAGAATGCACTCTCAATCCGCACGAGTCGTATCTGACAGCGATTATGCGTGCCCACCACCGCCAGAAATTGTTGCTTAATTCCCCGACTGAAAATTTGAGCTAGCTACCCACACGGCAATCGCAAGGCTGCAGAGCATGACCGCGAGTATATTTGCCGATAGCGTAACAGGAGCTATCGGCAGAAAGAAAAACAGACCAAATACCAAACTAAATACATGCATCGAGGAGTAAAAGAAAACAGGATTCGATGTCTCAAATTTATAGCTTTTCCTTGCTCGAATCATGAAGCCATCTACTGCGGATGGAATACACAGCGCGAGCACAGGGATAAAAAACATGGACGTCAGTGCATATATACGCCATATGCTTTTATATATCATCAGATATACTCCTCGTAGCCATTTTGCTGCATACCTTGTAGCTGCAGAACTCGGGAATTTTGTATTAACCAAACCTTCCGTTGATTGCATCACGCCAGTCGCAATAAATGCCGAAGTAAATGTATCGTTGGCTGAAGCATTTACCTTATCCAGATTCACGCCAAAACTTCTCAACATCTCAACTTCCTCGCTCTGCACCCCCTGGTCAGGACTGAATAATGGAACCGATATTATAGTCAATAAAGGCAAAAACAGTGCCCACAAGATGAAGTGACTCAAGAATGTATTTTTTACTTCAACAGGATGAATAGCCATGACTAGAAATTTTTTTCATTTTTTGGAAAAAATTCTGCCAATGACTCATTATCCAGAAGAGAGTGAGGCATAATCTGGATCATCAAAAATGCAGAGGCTATTGAAACTGAAATATTAGATTCAATTCTTGAATTCCTCATGGGATACTCAGCCCATTTATTAATAAATTTATCGGCACCACAAACGAACGGCGACCATACAATATCACCGCTAGAGGTTTCCACCACCAGTTGCTGAGAAAATACATCCTGACTGTGATTTATCAACACCCTTGCAAAAGCCCCGGCAGCCGCTTGCACATCCCCGCTTCGGTCGTTCTCTTTTTTGTGCTGACTAACAGCCTGTTTAAGACAATAACCAAGAAGAGATTTTCCGCTTTTCGTCAATGAGTATGGGCCAACGTAGTTGGCAAATTTAAGCGCCATATCCTCCAACAATGGATTGACTAGCCATATAAATTTTGTCTGCGTCAAGAGCCCAGCATTCTTTATCGCATCTAATAGAATCTTTTTTTCATTCATGGTTATGTCTTTTTTGGTTAACTCTTCATTGTGCTTCTACCACATGGCTCATCACTTCCATCCAGACAAGAGAGCAATAGTAATTTAGTATACATTCAATATAAAAGAGGAAGTCGCCCTTTGTATAGTGTACTGCCTGCCAAGAAAGCAAAGTATTGCAACCCGGGCAATCTAGTTAATAGTTCTGGGGCAACAAAAGGTATTTCCACTTCACTCATTGTCCTGGAGGTTGATCCACTGAATTCGGTGAACGACTTTGACGAGCCAGAGCCACTTGAATGCGAAGTAGTCACCGCCCTTGCCGCTGTTGTTCCGAATGACTTCGCAATCCACTCAGCCATATCCGGGTCTTTGACACGAAGACAAATTACGTTGTTAAGGTTGCCGAGTGCCTGTTTTGTACGAGCGCTGTCGCCAAAAACAACATCGAAGTCTGCAATTGTTTGAGTCGCAATGTACGCCTTGATTCCTGCCCCACCACCTTTATTTAAGAGTTGAATGCCTTGTTCGTTCATCACTTCCGCTGCTTCATCGATAATTAGGTGAATGTCTTTTGGATTTTTGAAGTTATAAATTGAGCCGGCCACAGATGCAAAATCAGCAAGCATAATTGATCCGATCGCCGACCCAATAGTCTTGTTGGACAGCGAATCCAACCCGACATATAAAACCGCATTCTCTTCTATAATTTTTGTCGTGTCGTAAATTGGCCTCTTGTCATTCAGGTCGAGTGGATCTGGAGATAACATGGATCCAAGTTCATCCGAACCGAGCATTTCCAGGATCGGCTCAAGTACCTGAATCATTTTAGTGTAGTGCTCTTTTGAGTGATTTACCATCGCGATCAACGATTCAATAGCTTCATCTTTTAATCCAGAATGCTCGAATTTTGCGACCATGCACTGCAGACGATCCGTTTTGATAGTCGGCATTTTACCCTTTGGAGTCTCTATCTTGAAAGTATGCAGGTTTGCGTCCCACTTCGTTCCTTCGAGATTGAATAGCTGCTTTTGGATAAGCGATTCCAACAGTGGTTCCACTCCTTGCTGGACAAATTCTTTCGCTGATTTTATCGATGGCATCGAGCCATTTGCAACCTGTGCACGCATAATCCTGAACAATGTTTTCCAGGCAAACGCTGCGAAAGTTCCCTCTGCACTGATTAACTGGCCGATGCGCGTTGCTGGCTCGCCTACGGTGTTCCAGTTAGCCAAGGGATTGATGCGAATGGACTTCGATGGATGCGCCGGATGGAAATATAAGAATTTCCGTCCGGTCCTCTTGCATTCCATTTCAATACGATTTTTTAGATCTTTATCACCCTTGGGATCCATCACAATCAAGCTATCGCCTTTATGGATGATCTGTGTTGCCAGTACTTCGTACAGGCGAGTTTTACCCGCCCGCGTTGTTCCAACTATTAACGTGTGCCCCGACAATCCTTCAAACGGTAATCTGAGTTCCGTTTCCTCCGGATTTATGCCATGTATCCACGGTACGCCGACAACGTTCTCTTTCATGGCATCATTGAGCGTTACAGAGTCTCTGGGGTAGACGGCTTCCCGGATAAAGGGAGGTAACCAAGCCGGCGGACCTTGAATCTCACCAGGGCTGCGGAACATGATTTGTCGAGCGATTTCGGCATGTTGCTGCGTCCATTTGAACCCGCTGCCGAGCCAGAAACCACCTCGCTCCCACTGCCGCTTTGATTTTTCGACGGCGGCAAGTACGGGAATCTTTTGAACGCGGAGCGCCGATATCGACGCACGGAATCGATATAATTGAAATGCCTCTCTGGCACGCAAACCAGAGAGCGCCAATGTCCCCGCTGCTAGCAGTGGCCACATCGGCGGCTGTAGCACGAGCATTGAAACCGCCGATGCGCCCCAGGAAAGAGTAGCGGTGGCCTCGTATGCAGGCCGAAACATATCATTGTATGTCCGTGCCATTAGCTACCTCCCATGAACCAAGGCTGAAGTTGCAATTTGAGTAGAATACCTCTTCCGTCTTCAGTACGGTCGACGATCAAATCTGCATCTACCATCATCTTGCGGATGGATGTCCCTGCAACGCCGAAAGCTCCTAACATGGTGATAGGAACAGCAATCCCTCTTTCTGAGACCTTGAGCAGCTCTTTTAGTTTGGGAAAGTTTTCATGTTTCGACAGCATCTGAAACCATTCGCGCAGAACCGGATGGGCCATATTAAGTAGTGCGTCACCCTTGTCGTTGTTCTCGATATTGCGGACGGTTCCCCCCGGCAGCGCAGAACTATGATGGGTTGCGGGTGCAGTTTGGAGCGGGGACTCAATCGATTCGATTGTACTTCCCGGCCCTATCATGTCGTCTTGCATAAATGCATCAGCTTTTATGCACAGATCTGCCGCAGGATCATAGTGAACGTCCGATCCGCGTTCCTGATACTGGCGTACTTCTACCTGAACATGATGTGTAATTACCTTGCTTATCGTTTGCCTGACGACGCGCGCGATTGTACTTTCGATACCATTCTGAAGCGGTTTGGGATTGATGGCGTTGTATAGCATCAATGACACACGTAAATCGAAATTGTTAAGAATTCCATTTGGCATAAACCGTGCCGCAATAGCTGCACCCTCACTCTGGGTAAGTTCCTGTGCTCCTTTTCGCCATGTAAACATCGAGACCGGATGCTGCGCTAGCCAAACCGAGAGAGGGACAGGGGACACAAGTGGATGATATTCAACATCATTGTCACGCGTAGTAATCAGCGTATTTTCTGAGAGCAACACAACCCCAGTGGCCATGGTCGCGGCAAAAGCTGCAAACCGGCATTGTGGTTCCAGCACACGCCTTTCTTCCGATGCCAGTGTTGGATTGAACATTTGCGTTCCGGCCAAACGCAAAGAAATCAGAGCGGACGTCAAGCCGAAATCGATCGCACCGCCAGGCCTGGAAAAAGCGGCGTTGGATAGCGGCATTTTTTGCACGTGGTCCATATACGCCAAGAGCACAGGAAGGTAGAACCGTGAAAAAACCTTTTCCGGAACGCCAGCTGCAGTGTGAATTTCGCTTATTCGAGTTGCTTCTGATGCAATTAAGTCAGACGAGCTCGCTGGTAACATAAAATTTTGCATCCATACATTATCGGATTAGGGCTACATAGCACGGAACCAATAATTGACTAAATATTCGTACCATTTAATAATGTTGCCCAGTGGCAAACCGGCATCTTTTCTGGACAATTTGTGATGCGATTTTTTTTATAAGTACATGATTATTATGTACTTTTTTAATTATAAAATCCAAATATCGCACTAATTCACGTTGAATACACTACATTCCTAAAACAATCGTTGTGCCTAAAATGCAATGAAAATTGTTATTTTGATCTCAGTTTGTGTATTTTATTAATTTCTTCGAGACTACTTTTAGTTTGTCTATTTCGTCTTTCCAAAAATTAGTATATGTCGCAACTACCAAATGATTACTGGTCTCTGGCGAAGTGGTCAGACCGGACGGAAACGAGGATTTGTTAGTCGCCTTCTGCGCTAAGAGTTGGTTTGTCTCCGAAGGAAATGAAAAGGAATTTGAAACCCATTGAAATTTATCAATAATTTGAAAAATTTCCATGTGGCAAATAACGCATACTTTTTACACAAATAGCAACGCTGATTTTAGAGGTTCGTAATGCTTCAAACATTTGACGTAACGACTACTGCTGGTTCTTCGGTAGACATAAGCAATATCGATTTGGGAAACCTGAACAACGAACAATTGCTCTCTCTGCATATTTATGTAGCGGAATACAGGGCATCATTTACACGGGTAGAAGGAGAGTATCTGATCCTTTCATCTCGTCTTAAAGCGATTCAGGATCTTTTAAAAGACAAGTTCTATGAATTCTCTGAACGGGAATTGGGCCTCAAGCGCCATACTGCCCGGCGTCTTCTCGCCATCAACGCATGCCTGGTCAAGCATATCTCCACCAATGGACAGATCGATTTGAATGAGGCACGCAACTATCGTCGCAACGCCTTATATCTGCTCGAACCCGTGACCGATGTCGATGTGATCGAAGAGGTACGTGCACTTGCAAAAAATGGACAGACTATCGATGAAGCAACAGTTCGACGTATCATCGATTCACGCAATGTGGACTATGAAGAAAAAATTGCGTTAGCGGAGGCCAAGCTGCGTAGTCAGGAGAGCGATCTGCAAAAGAAAGAGCAGCAGCGCGCTTTGGAAAATGGCCGACTTAAGGATCGCTTGGCCAATCAAGACGAGTTGCTACGCAGGGAAAAGGAAAAGACCGTGGCACTTGTGGAAGAGCTGAACGAATCCCGCAGCCAGGCCACGATTGTCGCCCATCCGGTCGAGATCGTGCGCGAGGTTCTTCCCGCTGGATTGGCAAGTATCGAAGAAGCCACTGTGGCTGCAGAAATCCGTTTGGCTGCAATCACTGCCCGCGCTGAGTTGGCTGAGGCACAAGCGAAGACGTTAGAAGAAAAGCATCAGGCCATTGAAAAAAATGCGGGCCTTCTCCGTGCTCAACGAGATGAACTGGTTGAAATCAAAGCTGCTGTCGAGTCCATTCTTCTCAAGTTCCCACTGGCTAAGTTGCGAGCAATCTCAAGCAAAAGCGCTGAAACAAAAGCCGCGCTGGAGGCAATGGGGCAGCTCATGATTCAATTTGGTAATCAACTTTGTACAGCAACAGAGCAAGCTTAGTTTCTTGCCGCGGCCATTTTTGACCGGAAAGCCCGTAAGGAATTTTAATGAACAGTCTTCACCTAGATCTACCTGAGTCGCAATTGGTGCTCAACGCACAAGATAAGTTCCAGAAACAAATCATTGCGGCCAATTACGCTATCATTAGCGCCATCAATGGCACGATGGACTTCGATGCACCCATTGCTGCGAATCTATTCGGATTGTCCAATGAGCATCTGGCACTTATCACTGGAGCAACGAAAAGTGCTCTTGCCACGGCGTTAACAATAGGCTTGCCAATTTTCTCGCTACGCATCGCCACCATGGGGTTCATGAACGTCCTTAACGAACCGCAAGGCACGGATACGGCAATGACGATGCTCCTTGACACTTTCGATCAACCTCCACCGCTCCTGTCCCTGGGGGAACCGTTTAGTGTGCAACGGCCACCAAATTCCTCTGAAGCAATGCTGGAAGTTCAGGATGGCGCACGTCGTCTGATCGAACTGGCTAACTATAGTGTGTTAGATGCTGTACGAAGCCTGCAAACTTTTGACGATCCATTAGCATCTCATTTGTTTGGAGCAGAACAGGATGTTCTTCTTGCTCTGTCCCAGTTACCGCGAGCCCGTACATTGCAATTGGTACTCACTGGGGTCCCCATCTTCGCTGTACGTCAGGATTGGCCACAAGCCTTGCTCTTCGCGGAGAACGATGGAATATCCGCGCCAGTTTCGATGCTTCTCAATTCGTTCGGACTCGCGTCCCTCAGCGCAATGAGCGCTTAAGATCGGGAGACGAACTTGACACACATAAGCAGGAATTACGCAGCGAAGCTCGCTATTGCCCGCGAATTAGCGAGTCTGGGTGCACGTGCAGTAACCATATCATCAATCGCAAAGACGAAACCAGCCGATTCTCGCGCGCAATACAAGCTGGTCCGTGGAGTTCAGTCCCAGCCGGGCCAGACTCCAACTGACCACGAATGGTTTCTTTTTAACCAAGTAAGGCGGCAGCACGGAGCGCTATTGCTGGCGATGTATGCATCCTATCGCGCAGCTCTTGACTCTTCTCCAGATGCGCATGGCTTAGCCGTCGTTATCACTTATAAGATGTACATACGCTTGACTTTGAACAAGCCAATTGTCAGTGTGGAACGTTTGAATTTACTGGTAGGTACAGGCTTTAACATCGGCTGGCGTGGCATTCTCAAAGGAGGTTCATCGAAATTTTCCTCTGACAATGTCAAGGTTGCTCTTTGCAAAAAGTGCCGGGTTCCCCATTTGGTGGAAGCCCATTATTTGAATTATATCTGTCCCAGTCATCAGAACGCATAGCCATATTTTAGGCTAATACGCAAAAAGGCCACTCTCTGACATCAGAGAATTGGCCTTTGTTTATTTTTATTCAGGGAAAATGGATTGTGATGCAGATTGGCAGCACCACCGAAGCAACCACGCCATGGCCAGTTAGCACCTGGGATTTAATTTCCGGCAGGAAAAAATAGGGAAGCTTGCACGTCCAGAGGCTACGAAAAGTAGTCTTGCGACAACACCATCCCGGTATTTTGAGCCTTCTGCAGATCCCGTACATTGACGTAGGCAGTAGAGAGTTTCAGCGCGTGCCGAAGCATGTGGTCCACCGACCTGGACCGATGGGTAGAAATTACATTTTCTTGGAGGATATTAGCGAGCCTGCGAACTTGATCATCTTCCCCAGCAAACGCCACAGTGCGATCAGCGGCATGAAAAAGCCTCGAGGAGTTTCCCGTGCGCCAGTAATAAAGCCTTGTATAAATGCATTCATTTCAATATCTCCTGAGTTACTTGTTACGGAAAAAATTACTGACTGAACATTAAATTCCGCATCGTCATATAGTAACAGCTTTTCCACGATTTTCAGCAACTGCGTAAAGCATGGTCTCCCACGACAGGTATTGCCAAGCAAGCCAAACTGCATTGATGACTATTTTTAGAAACGGCTTGATCGTCCTGTCCCCAATTTACAGATGAAGATCAAACACGATGAGAGGCAAATGGGTGCATCGGATCCTGGCCTGCACAAGTTGTTGGTCAACGGCCGAACCGCCCCCTGACCAACCTTCACGAATGGACGGCAGTCGTAAGCAGATAGCGTAGCCGTGCTCAAGCACAGTAAGTATTACAAGCGGCAGACACCGGCATGCCACAAAATTTTGAGCGGTGTTAGCAAGCTCCGGCAATAAAAAACCCGCACTTTTCAACGAAAAATGCGGGTCTTCTACAATTCTTGATCTTTTAACTTTTTCCTGGTGCCCGGAGCCGGAATCGAACCGGCACGCCCTTACAGGCGGGAGATTTTAAGTCTCCAGTGTCTACCAGTTTCACCATCCGGGCAGCGCGGCAAGATTCTAGCACAAGTGATACCGATTACACCATCTTGCCCATTAATTGCCGCACTCTCAGTGCTACTCGCTCCCATGGCTACTTTCCCGCGCCCGGTGCTGCGCATCATCCGCTGATGCCAGCCCGTTGAAGAACAGGTTCAGCAGCACCGCGACGATGGCGGCCAGCAGGATGCCGCTGTGCAGCAACGGCGACAAGGCCTTGGGCATGTGCTGCGCATACTGTTCCGCCACCAGCGGCAGCATGCCGAAGCCGATCGACAGGGCCACGATGAACAGGTTGTTGCGGTTGCTCTTGTAGTCGACACCAGCCAGGATGCGGATGCCGGTGGCGGCGACCATGCCAAACATCACCAGCCCAGCCCCACCCAGCACGAACGCCGGCACGGCTTCGGCCGTCTGCGCGATCTTTGGAATTACGCCCATGACGAGCAGGATGATGCCGGCCGCGACACAGACCCAGCGGCTGCGCACGCCCGTTACGCCCACCAGGCCCACGTTTTGCGAGAACGAGGTGTACGGGAAGGTATTGAAGATGCCGCCAATCAAGGTGCCCAGGCCATCGACGCGCAAGCCGCGGCTGATATCGGCCTGCGTGATGCGCTTGTCCGTCATTTCTCCCAGCGCCAGAAACATGCCCAACGATTCGATCATGACGACGATCATCACCAGGCTCATCGTGACGATGGCAACCACGTCGAAGGTCGGCATGCCGAACTGGAATGGCGTGACGATGGCAAAGGCCTTGGCGCTGGCCACCTTGGCGAAATCGGCCTTGCCCAGGGCAAACGACAGGGCCGTGCCGGCGATGATGCCGATCAATACCGCAATATTCGACAGGAAACCGCGGCCATACTTGGCCACCAACAAGATGACAGCCAGCACGAAGAAGGCGATGCCCATGTTATCGAGCGCGCCATAACCGGGGTTGGCAATCATGGGCACGGGACCGGCTGGCGCGGGCAAGCCGGCCGCCGTGGCGGCAGCGGCCATCTTGACGAAGGCAGGATCAGCAATCTGCGCCATGGCTGGCGGCCCGCCCATGGCCCAGTTCACGCCCACGCGCATCAGCGACACGCCGATCACGGCAATGATGCTGCCCGTGACCACGGGCGGAAACAGGGCCAGCAGGCGGCTGATGAAGGGAGCGATCAGCATGGACACGACGCCGGCGCCGATCACGGTGCCAAAGATGCCGGTGATGCCCAGGGCCGGATTGTTCGCCATGGCCAGCATGGGACTGACGGCGGCAAAGGTCACGCCCATCATTACGGGCAGGCGGATGCCGAAGTACTTGCCTATCCCCAGGGACTGGATCAGGGTCACCAAGCCGCAGCAGAAAAGATCGGCACTGATCAACGCCGCCACCTGCTCGGGCGGCAGCTTGAGGGCGCGGCCGACGATCAGCGGCACGGCGATGGCGCCCGCATACATGACGAGCACATGCTGCAAACCCAGCGTAAACAGCTTGCCGGCTGGCAGGATTTCATCGACGGGCGATGGCACGGCAGGCGTGGTGCCCGGCACGCTGCGGTGGATGGATTTCAGACGGGGAGTGGCCATTTACGCTCCATTTCCTGGGTTACCGCGGCCCGGATGGGCGCAGATGAAAGGGAAAAGCAAGAGAGAAACGGGACGACAGGAACGCACTGGCTGCGGATGATGCATGCGAAGCTCCTTGGATGGGACGACCAAGGAATGCCAAGCATGCATCGTGCCAGGTAAATTGTATACAGGAATTGTGCCGAAATAGCATCGCGGCTGTAAAAATCGGAGGCTGGACGCGCAGCCGTGCACTGTTTTCTGGCGCGCCGGCACGCGGCCGCACCAGAAGGCAGCATCGCAAGCGGCGTCCAGACCTGGTACGACGAAGCGGTATCAAGGTCTGGAACTCTGGGACTCTGGCATGGCGAGTGGCGCCAGGCGACGACCTCAGGGGATCACGCGCGGCGCAAGCAAGCTGCAAGCCAACTGCAAACAGCCGCAGGCCAGCCGTAGAGCAGCCGCCGACGTCGTTGCGCAACGGTCGACGCTAGCTGCCGGCACAGCCATCCATCAGCGCTTCCAGCTGCCGCACATAGGCCGCGCGCAAGTGTTCACGCGCCAGCAAGGCTTGCACTTGTTCAAAAATGCCATGCTGCGGCACGGTTGGCAAGACGGGTGCCGCAGGACGAACGGCGATACAGGGCACGCCGATGGGCAGCCTTTCCGCCGCGGCTTCCAGCTTTGTCCCACCTGCCGCGCAGCCACCCAGCAGCCCAGCAAGCACGCAGACCAATACACAGGCCCATGAACAGGTCAATGAATGGGGTAGTGAGCAGGCTGATGAGCAAGCCCGTGCGCCAGCCCGTGAACAAGCCTGCAAGTAGCCCCGGACACGCAGCAGCGCCGGCGCACTCGTCATTGCCGCCCTCATGGCATCCTGCCAGCGGGTCTTCCAGCCATTTCACTGGCGATCAGCACCTCGGCCGCCTGGCAAGCGTCATCATCCGGCTGCAGCGCCAGGATGCGCGCCACTGCCGCCTGGGCGTCTGCCTGCCCGGCCTGCGCAATGTCCAACGCCTGCCGGGCCCGTGTCGACCGTCGTACGCCCTCCTCCCGCATCGCATTCAGGGCCTGGGTCTGGCGCCGCAACACTGCTTGCACCTCCAGCACCTGTGCCGCGCATGCGACACGGCCAGCCTCATGCCCCCAGCGCTGGGCGCAAAACACGGCCGCGCCCAGCAACAGCAGCATGGCCAGCACAAGCAACGGCGGCTTCATGCCAGCACCTTGCGTGCTGCTGCATACAAAGCCAGGCGCTCGGCCAGACCGTTCACGCCACCGTTGATGCGGCGCGTAACGCGCTCCTGGTCGCCCGCGTCGGCCAGCCGGTTCAAGCCGCGCGATTGCCAAAACCAGCCCGCCGAGCGGCAAGCGGCAGTCGTTTGCTCCAGCAACTGCGGCGCGGCCAGCAAGTCCAGGCCCAGCGCCACGCCGCACGCCGCATAGTTGGCGCGCCCCGTCACCTGCAGCAAGCCGCGTCCCTTGAAGCGCACGCCATCGCCAGCAATCACATTGCCCAAGTCCGCCCGCCCTTCATAGGCCGCGCCGCTGGCCAGTTCGCGCACATAGCGCAACTGTCCCGATTCGTGGCCCACCTGCGCCAGGAACGACGCCTGGCGCTGCGGCGTATCAATCTCGAACTCGGCCATCGCCGCACTCAAGGGCGCCAAGAACAGCGTAGCGCGGCGGCCGGCCAATGGCATGATCTGCATCAATTGGGCGCCTGTCACAGCAGGCCCCGCACGTCCTTGACGGCAGCGGCCGCATCAGCCGCCAGTTCGCCGATATCCTTGCCGCGCCGCTTGTCGAACCAGCGCACGCAGGCGCCCAGTACCCACCAGGCGGGCAAGCCGGCCGCCACCATCAGCGGCGCGGCGATGAATAAAAAACCCGTGGCCGGATCGCCGCCATACAAGCCCGCCACGGTCTTCGCGCTGTCGAACAGGCTGGGCCACCACGACAGCACGGCGGCCACGAGCACGGGACCGAGAAAGGTGGAAATGATGATGCTGGAACAAAAACGGATAAATGCCTCCTTGGTGGATTGGGGCCACATGAACATGAAGCCCAGCGACGTGGCAGCGGCGCCGGCCAGCACGGGCACGCCAAACAGTTTGATCAATGCGCCGCCGGCGGCGGTGGTTTCGAGGGCCATGGTTGCCTTTCAGGTGGTGGAAATGAAAAAACCCGCCGAAGCGGGTTTGGATGTTGCAAGCACAATCTTTATGCCACCTTCACGATTACACGGGCGCGCCCATCGTCTTCGGTGGCGATGACCTTGCCAATCGCCAGCAAATAAAGCTTGAAGGTCATGTCATCCTCGTGCACGGCCAAGCCCCCGATGCCCTCGCCTTTCTGCACCGGGACAATGTACTGTCCTGGTGTCGCATCCAGAACGTTCACAGGCACCTGGCCGCAGAAAGCGATGCGGTCAACCTGCTGGCGCGCCGCTTCCAGAGCGGCCTCAAACGCCAGACCGGGTGCGCATTTAAGGCCCCATTCCTCATCCGTATCTCCCGGTATGGTTTCGTCGCGATATTGCGCCTCGCGGGCCGGTACTGCGGGTGCAACCTCAACCAGCCTGCCATCGACCTCTTCCAGCACAGCATCCATGGCATCAACGGCCGCGCTGAGCAGCACTTTACGCGTGGAAGGCATGAGGCGCTCTACCGGCACTGGCCGGTCACCCAAATGCCGCGCCCACCGATCTCCGCCAACCATACAAGGATCGGTCGATTTAACAGCAAAGGCAATGGCGCGCTGCCACTGGTCGGTTAGTTTCCCATCAACATCAATACCGATAATCTGCCCCGGAAGAATACCCATGCATCCAGGCGCTTTTAACATGTATTCGGCGTAATCGGTACCGCCGGCGTTGATGGTGCCGGCGGCGCTAATCGAGCGCGCTGTCGTGGAATTTCGCCCCACGTATGCAACCGAGGCACTGTTGCCCCAACCGCCGGCACCATTGGAGGCTCTAATCGCAAAACACGAGGAGGTTACCCCCGTCTCTACGCGCCCGACGTAGCAAAGTTCGCCGAACTCTGCAGTCCTACGGGTTAACTGATGCGCACTTAACGGGATAACTGGGCCAGCAGTAATAATGCCTGGCAGGGTAATGTCGCCGGAGCCATTCATATCCAAAACTGGTGTGACATTGTCAGGCAAGCCTGCATCGACAACATTCAAACGCAGTTGAAATCCCTTTCCGTTAGTCCCCGGATGACTGCGTGTACTCCAAAAAAATCTACCTGTATTGGAGTAGCCTGGAACCGATGCAGCCCCCATGGAGAGTACTTCATAGTAGATGCCAGCGCCACCCGCTCCACCATCATTCGGTGCCCGAAGAGCGCTTGCCCAAAGAGTACTGGATATCCCACCTGCAATTATTTGTTTCGGACCGATCAATACTGACGAAGAATCGAAAGTAGTCCGCTGCCGCTCGAACGTAACCGTATTCTGCGCACCAAGTTTCAAGCCAAAGATGGAAGACGCCAAGGTCCCGGCTGGGGGCTCAGCCGCCACACCGTAATACGATACGTCAGAATCCTGCCAGCAGCTGGACTCACAGTAAACCGCCAGAGAGAAGAAGGTGCCACACAGGATGTATACCTGACCATCATCCGTGATGGTTACTTCCGATACCGTATTATTTGTCATGCCACCTTCGTTGTGAAAAACGCTGCGTATCTTGCTGTCGTTGTCTACTCGAAGCTGAATAATGGTTACCATGGCGTTCGACATACTGGCAATAGCACCGTATGACGTGGTTCCACTTACACGAATTGATGCCTCCATTCCCTGCTGTGCGGGATTAAACTTCCCGATTCGCCACCAGCCTGCCTTCATACCGGTGTTCACGATAGCGCCTGGGACATACGCGCAAGCTTGCACATATTGCGATGTGATGATCGGGGCATTCGAATAGATCGTGCCCTTCATATTCCCCCCGGACAATGGCAATGCATTGTAGGGACCCGCCGCAAACGCCCGATCAATTTCATTCAATTTCTCGTTGACGTTAGGCATACCGTCATAAAATTTATCAGCCATTTAAATTCCTTCAATTTGTAGAGCTGCAGAGTAAGTGTCAAAGTACGGCGTAGCCACAGCATCGATATTGCTGACCTTGCCATACAGCATGTAGTCCTGTTCCACCAACGGATCCGGATTTTCCGGGAACAAGCTGAATAGCATCGGCTTGCCCTTGCCGTTCTCGCGCAGGATGCGCATGAAGCGGGCGCGGTCCATCGGTGTCAGATGCGTCAGATTGATGCTCAGCTTGTCGCTGGTCGTGCCCAGCGCGGTTTTCAGGTTGCCTGCACCCGTTCGGTAATTTTCACTGCTATCCTGCGTCTGCAACTGGGCGCCGTACTCGGCGTTATATTGCGGTGACCAGTAGTTGCCCACTACCAGACGCGAGATTTCCAGGTAGCCTTCCGGGCTTTGTGGCGCAGACACGTCGATCACTATCTGGCGCACGCGCACCGGCGCGAACCATGTCACGCCGTCAGAGCCGCCGCCGCGCGGCCAGGTGTTCACACCGCCCCACTGGTAGGCGTTCCAGCCGAGCGGCAGCACACCCCAAGGATAGGATCCATGCACAGCAGCCGGACACGGGAAGATGCTGCCTGTGTCGAATACCGGCACGGCGTCGCCCGGCCGGGCATAACCGCGCACGCGCATGCGCGCGCTACTGGTCATGTTGGTGGAGATCAGCGCCACGCAGGCGATGGACTCCTGTGTCGGCCATATAGCTGAGATGGTCTGCGCCGTGCCGGCGGCGCGCAGCACGGCATTCTTGCTGTCGCGCTGTAGGTTGGCCGGGCCCAGTTCGCCGGTTTGGCTTAATGCAGTCAACACCGCGCGGTCAGCGGCATTGTCGTGGATGATGCGAAGATTTCTCATGGCAGCATTGCCCCTTCCAGGATGAGGTAAGTGGTTGGTAAAATCAACCCAGTGGTAACGCCGATAGGCTCGGTGGCGGTATATCAACAGCGCCGCTTCGACAGCATCACCTCGACTATCTCGGCACCGGACGTGCGGCGCCGCATGCTCCGATAGAATTCGGCGCGCCGGCGATTGGTGCCAACGCTGGGATCGTATGACGGGTCGGAGGTTGGGCAGCCCGTCACGACAGGCCGGATCGTCATGACGGCCCCATTTGCTACACAAGATGCGAGCGGAAACTCAACGCGCCGCCGGCGCTAGTTTCGACGGCCATGGTTGCCTTTCAGGTGGTGGAAATGAAAAAACCCGCCGAAGCGGGTTTGTGGTGACTACTGTTTTGCTACACGACCTTGACCATGACATAGGCCCGTCCGTCCGGCTCAATCGAGATCACGCGCCCGACCGCCTGCAGGTACTGCAAATGGGTGAGGTCCGCCTGGCGGACGGGAAGGCCCTCGATGCCGGCACCGTCCTGGACCGGCACGATGTAGTCGCCCGGCTGGGCGCCCAGCACGTTCACCGGCACGCGGCCGGCGATGGCGATGCGGTCGACCTTCTGGCGCTCGGCTTCCAGCGCCGCGTCGAAGGTGGCCATGGCCTCGGCGTCTTGCAGCACGGCAAGTTCGTGGGCGGCGAATGCAGCGGCGAACGCTGCCTGTTTTTCTGCCCACTCGTCGTCGGTGTCTCCAAGCTCGGTGACCACGTCCTCGTATTCCGGTGGGTTGGTGCCCGGTACTGCCTGCTGCGCGACCACGTCATCACGGCGGACGGCTTGAGTCGGCGCCGGCCCTGCCTGAGGCGATGGTCGCTGCCCTACGTCATTCGCCCAGGAATCGCCGCCAACAAACGAGGGCGCCGTCGATTTGATCGAAAACATGACGGCATCGGCCCACTGGTCGGTGACTTTATTATCAGCAGTGATGCCTACTATTTGACCAGGAGCGACAATGCCGCAGGTCGGACACTTGAAAATATACTCCGCATAGTCGTTACCCCCAGTATTTACTGTCCCCGCTGTAGATACACTACGTCCAGACACAGAGTGCTTACCGACGTACAACACGTTATTGGCACCGTTCCACCCGCCAAGCCCGTCTGCCGCAAGGACTGCCAAACTAGGGTTTGTTGCGCCGTCCCTACCGACATACAATATCTCCTCGCCCTGGGCTGAGCCTCGGCTGATGTTATGCCGGGCATTAACATCCCCGCTACCTGCTTTTAAGAGCTGAATATAGACCAGGCCATTCCCGCCAAACCTTGCTATGTCCGCCGAGGTCGTATTGGAGTTTTTGTCGTAAGCCCGAAGGATATACCGGTAACCTTCTTTGCCTGGCAAGGCTCCGTTTCCGCCGGACACGTACCAACCGATACTGCCAGCCGAGTAGGTGCCGACCAGTCCGCCGATGCCCGAAGAAATGACGCTGTTCACACTGCCTGCTGCAGCGCCAACTGGGCAGTTCAAAATATATGACCCGCCCGTCGTCCAGTCACCGATAAATAAGCCGTTGTTGATCTGCACAGCGTTCTGTGCGCCGGAGTACAGGCCGGACGAGGATATTCCCCTTATGCGTGGCGGGTACGCCGCTGCATTGCCCGAATCGTAGATCAGTGTTCCAGGAGGTGTTGCTGTTACTGATACAGGTTGTGCGTATGTAGTGGTGGTAAAGCCCAGCAGATTAAACGACGCTGCGCCGAATGAACCTGCCCTGAAGTTCAAATACACCTCAAACGTCCCATTTACCAGTTGATATACTTGTATTCTGGCGTTGTTCGGGACTGCTCCATTAAAGGTCGAATCGTAATAAAATCCACCTCGGACGGCCAGCATAAGCACGAAGGGGGAATTGGCGTTTGCTGCCCAGCCATCATTCAATACCCCGTCAATGCGCAGATGCTGCGCATTGCTGCTGTCGTCAGCTGCAAATGTGGCGATTCGATACCAGAGGCCTGTTGGTGGATTTTGGCCAATATAGCTGTACCCGTACTTATTAGAAACTCCAACTACTACAGGTGCTGATGTCGTGATGGAAATACTTGGATCAAGCCACGCTGGATTCATGTACCCATTCGGCCCACCAAGCGGCGACCGCCCCACGGCTGGCGCATACGACGCCACCACGGCGCCCCGTCCAGCCAGCTCGTTCAAGCGTTGGATCGTGTCCTTCTGGCCATAGTAAAAAAAATCACCCATTACAGTTCCTCGATTTCAATGTTACTGGCATAAGCCTGGAAAGATGGCGTCGTGATGGCGGCCAGGTTGGTCAGACGGCCATACACCTGGTGTGCCTGCTCCAGTTCGACATCGTCGCTATCCGGATACAGACTGGCGAAAAGCGGGCGCGACAAGCCGTTGCCGCGCACGATCCGCCACAGTTCCGCGCGGTCCAGCGGCGTCATGTGATCGAGCGCCAGCGACAGCTTGCGGTAAATCACACCCCGTTCCACCTTCTGTTCGCCAGCGCCGTTACGGTATTGGGTGCTGGTATCGACCGGTGTAATACCAGCGCCATACGAGGCGTTCTGCTCGGGACTCCAATATGCCCCTGCGACCAGGCGCGCAGCCTCGATGTAGCCGGCAGGATTGTCGGGGTCGGCCAGGTCGATCACCAGCTTCCTGATACTGCGCATCTGGAACCAGCAACGGGCGTAGGTACCGCCGCCATAACTGTAGGCATTCAAGCCCAGCGGCAACGCGCCCCAATCCCACATGCCCAACCGCGCATACTCGCACGCAGGCATGAGGCCCGTATCGAATGCAGGCGCAGTGTGGCCAGGCTCGATGTAGCCGCGTGCGCGGATGGTCGCCCCTGAGGTCAAGTTGCAAAACGGCAGCGCCACGCCACCGATGATTTCCGGTGACGGCCACGTTGCCGTGATGCTCAGCGCAGCGCCGGTTGAGCGCAATACCAGAGACTTTCCCTCGCGCTGCAGATTGGCCGGCCCCAAGGTGCCGGCCTGGCTCGATGCCATCAACACCGCGCGGTCGGCCGCGTTGTCGTGGATAATTCGGAGATTCGTCATTTTTTAAATTAAGCCCAGTTGGCTAAAGCAAAAGATGCACTTTTCCCGTTGTAGGGATCAGCATTCTTTGCTGCAACTAAACCATAAGTATCCAGAAAAGGGGTGGAGGCAGCGCCATTAAGTTGCAAACCAATCGTTATAGAATTTACTGCAGTCACCTTGGCGTAGACCCCAGCAGGGTAATCTTGCTCCCCTAGAAAACTGGCTACCAATGGATTGACAACAATCCAAGGCATCTCGTTGAATCCTGAGAACGCATAGGAGTACGGGTAAGTGAAGTTCGGCGTTGCCGTGTGGATCAAATTTTCAATAATCCTCGCATGCCGATTATTACTGTTATATGTAATTTCCCCTGCGGCGTTGAATACCTGCAAACCAAAGTTACCGGAATCGGTTACGCCGCCAACACGAGTGGAGAATACTGCATAGTCGAAGCCAGAGTCTGAAGCATCGATCAAGCAGAAGTTTCCCCCGAACACCGTACCATATTGTTTAGTCAAGAAGATGCCGCCAACGTATTTACCATATTCATTAGGACGAACAAGGATAAGCGGAATCTCTGCATTCAGATCAATACCGAAATCGCCAAGGTTTATCACATAGTTGCCGTAGCCGCTGTTATCCGCGCCTTTAGCGACAGAACCTCCGGTAACGTAACGAGGATTTTTTAAGTTATCGTCAATCTGGACAACACCGTTAGTATTGAAGATTTGAAGACCTGCTGTCATTTTTATATCCGATATACTGTAATAGGAACAGAGGTAAAGCCGGTGAATCTGACGCCGGTAGACCACACGTTAATTCCACCATCTACAATCTGATAGTAATAATCTGGGCAGGGCAGTGTAACAGCCCAGAAACCGTCGTCAGACATACCAGTAACAGGTATAAATCGTAACGCTGTGTCATTCCATGCCGGTAATGTGAAAGTTCCAACCAATCTAGTCAATCGATCGGTAATTTCCAATCGAAGTACCCCATTAGCATTAAATACCTGAAGACCGGCAGGCATTACCACTCCCCCAATCTGACAATTAATTTGCCTGCTGCGTTATAAATACGGATACCCTTACTGTCATATTCAGTCCGTTGGCCGCTCTCTGCGCTGCGAATCAGGCCAAAGGTTCCAGTAGCAGCCACCAGCTCGCCTCTAAACGACCCGCCAGCCGCCGACAGCTGCCCGCTGAATGACGCCCGCCCATCCGGCGAAATGGTCAGGCCTGGCATGGCCACATAACCGTCGCTGCGCATTTCTACGAAAGCGCCGGCATTGCGATTGCCCATCAACAGGCCGGCCGCGCTTAGGTGAAATCCTCCACCGGCGGCGGCGCCCGGCCAGGAATATGCATTGGTCGGGTACCCAGGTCCACCGTGCAGTGTAGTGCCGTACAGGTCACCAGCGGTCACACTCCCCAGGTCCGCGCTGATAGCCGCCAGCTTGTCCACCGACAGCGCCTTGGCCGCCACCGAACCGTCCACCAGCAGATTGCCATTCAGCACCGTGCCCAGCACTAGCCAGGCGCCATTATCAAAATACTTCGTCACCGCATGCGTCGCGTCATACAAGGTCACCACGTCGCGGTTGACCGGTGCGCCATAGCCTGCACGCCCCAGTTCATACACTGCCGAGGCATCCGACCAGGCCGAGTACCCGGGCGCCGTCACCGTCACGGTACCGCGCTGGCCGGTGGCGCCATCGGCGGCCAGGCGCGCCGCGGCGGCCCATTCGCCTGGGGCGATGTCGTCGGTCGCCGTGCGCGATGCGGCCGTAGCACCTGAGGTGAACAGGTACGCACCGCCCGTCGTCGGCACCTGGGCCGACCAGCCATTGTTCAGGCCTGTCAGTGCGCCTGTGGCAAACGTGAACGTGCACGCCGCACTCGGTAGTGCCGGCGCGATGTTGGTCGCGCCGCGCTGGTAGATGCGCACGGGCGCCACGTTCAAGCCGTCGGTGCCGTCCTTGGCCAGCTGCACCGCCGCCGACCACTCATTGGCGGCGATATTGTCCGTGGCATTGCGCGAACTGGCTGCTGACACGCGCACGTACAGCGGCGCCGTGCCGGCAGGGATGTTCTTCGACCAGCCATTGGCCAGATCATTGCCGGCCGGCGTCGTGATGGCCGCCGTGGCGAAGGTAAAGATAACGTCGCCTGGAGAATCACCAGGTACCGCAGCGGCGCGCTTGTAGGCGAAGGCCTGGCCCGTGTTCAATCCGGCCAGGCCGGTATCGCCATTGACGCCGTCGAAGACCTTGCTGACCATGTAGCTGGCGATGTAATCGACACCAAATTCACGGATGCGTGCCTGCACCAGCGCCGTATCCGTAGTCATGCTGGAAAAATCGACGGTGGCCACGTTGCCGTTGACCTGCAACGCCGTGCCGGCGGATACGGAAAAGACGATATCGCCCACCACATTAACGGGCTTGGCGGTGATGGCGATCGAGCCGGGCGCGCCGGCGCCGGCGCTGTTCACGCGAAAGACGGGCGTACTGGCGGACATCAGGATCGCCTTGCCATCGGCCGTCGTGCTGAAGCGCTCCGCAGTCGCCTGCAGCAGCGTATCGCGCTCTCCCACAATCGCGCTCATGCCAGCACCCCCACCGTCACTCTGCCCGTCAGCCAGAAGCGCGACAGCAGTACCACCACGCCCGCCACGCCATCCTGCAAGCCGAAGCGTTCGGCGCGCAGCCGCACTGGCTGCCCCAGTTCCAGCATCATCATCTCGGGTTCTCCATCGAATTCATAAATGGTGCGCGGCACCTTGTTCAGGGCCAGACGCCGCTGCGCTTCCGCGCGGGCGTCGGCCCGCGTCTTGAGGCACGTATCGATCTGCACCGGGTCGTCGCTCAGGCGATAGCGTGCGCGCACCGCCTCGTCCACCACGGTCTCCGTCAGCCATTCCGTCGCATACAGGTCGGCATGCGCCGGCGGAATGCTGGTCGTCAGGCCAGCCTGCGGCGTCCAGTTCCGGTCAAAACCGATCTTCACGGCGGCCGTCACCGGCAGGCGCTGCGCGGGACGCAGCGAGCGTTCGCGCATCTGCTCCGGACTGATCGCCACCGGCACGCCGGCGGCCGGCAGCGCGATCTGCACCAGGCGCAGCTGGCCGGTGCGCGACATGATCGCCTGAGCGCCCACGCTGGCCGCCAGTTGCTGGATGGCCTGCGCCTGGTTCGTACGGTCAGCAACATACAGCCCCACCGGCTGCGGGTGGGACGCGTCGAAGGCGGCCAGGTTGTCCAGGTCCAGGTCCGCCAGGGCAAAACGGTCGGCCACCTTGCCGTAGGCCGTGGCGATACGCTGCACCAGCGGCGCGATGCGCGGCGCATAGCCGCCGCCCTTGTCGCCCTGTACGCTGGCCGTGATCGTGGTGGAAAACGGATCAGTAGTCAGGTTGAAGCGGCCCGCCTGGTCATTCAAGGCCACGGCAATCGGCTTGCCGTTGGTGCGCACTTCAAACGTCGATTCGACCGCGCCAAGAAAACCGTATTCCAGCGTGGCGGGATTGGTCAGCAAGGGCGCCACGTTGTGGCATTCGCCAAACGGTATCGGCAGGATGGCGTCCTTGTTCGGCGTCGTGCCACCCAGCTTCGCCTCGGAGATCGGCGTATTCAGGCGCTGCAGCTTGTCGCGCAGTACCAGGTTGACCGACTCGCGCCCCGCACTGGCCACGTCGGCGATGATGCCGTCAAAGACCAGCTGGAAGTCGGCGCGCGGCCAGGACGGATCGCCGGCCCAGGCCTTGATCGGCCGGTTCATCCAGACGTCGTCCAGCCATCCATCGAGCGCGCCATCGGCGTTATCGAGTTCGATATCGCCGCCCGACAGCCCCGCCTCGCCGGACAGGCTGACCTGTTCCGTGAAAGCCAGGCCGCCCTTGGCCAGCGGCTGATAGGCGGTATTCGCCGGCACTTCGCGCGGCCCGGTGATGTAGGGCCGCGAAGCGATATACCGCGTCACCTCGCTGCCGGCCACGTTCACTTGCGCCTCGATCAGCACCATGCGGATGGCCGACGGGCTTTGCAGCCAATCCTGAAATTGCGCATCGGTCATGCGTACTCTCCTTTCACTGCATTGGCCCAGGCGGATGCCCGGGACGATTTATCCACGCCATCGACCACCGTCCTGGCGGCGTTGGCATTCGATTCAAAGGTAGCCTGGATGGTGGCGCCCGTCTGCGACCGCTGGTCGGCGCGCAAACCTTCCAGCTCCACGCGCATGGCCTGGTTGTCTTCGCGCAGGCCGCGGATTTCGGCCACCAATACATCGGAGCCGACGTTCGCCGCCGACGAGTAGCGCACGGGGTCGAAGACGGCCGCCGTCACGGGGGAAGTCATCGCCGCCAATGCAGCGACCACGGGAGGATTACTGAACTGCACGCCGAGGTCCGCCGCACCACCCATCGCCGCCCGCAGACCGGCAATGGCCTGCGCCACCGTCAGCACACTGTCGTTAATCGTGATCAAGCCCGACACCTGGGCATTGAGCGCATCCAGGCTGGCCTGCTGCACGTCGACCTGCGCGGCCGCCCATTTCAACGCTTCCTTGTTCGCTTCCACCACGCGGGCATAGTCCGCCGCATAGCGGGCGTCGGACGCGTTGACCACTTGCGATGCCGTCAAAAACGCCTGTTCGGCGGCAGACAGGCCCGATTGCGCCGTCGTGTCCCCCGCATTCGCGGCAGCCAGGGTTTTCTCGAACTGGGCGCGCGCCTCGGCATATTTCTGTTCCGGCGTCAGCGTCGACTGGGCGCCCAAAGCCATGCTGGCATTGAGCCCGTTCAAGGTCGTCACCCACGATTTCGACTTCTCCAGCGCCGATTTGGCCGCCGCCGATTCCGTCTCGTAGGCTTTGGCCAGCGCATCCTTCGCGCTGGTCACCGCCTTGACAGCCTGGATCTGGTCGAACAATCCGCGATTAGCATCAGCGACGCTGGCGCGCTGGGCAGCCAGCAACTGCGCTTCAGTTTTCGTCAGCTCGTTCAACTGCTGCTGCATATCCTTGCGTTCGCCGGCGATGTCACTGGCCGTCTTGCTTACTTCGGCCAATTCGCCCGTGGCGGCGGCCAGGTCGGCCGCATAGTCGGCGGCCTTCTTGAACGGTTCAGCGATGGCAAGCAGCTGCACATACATGTTCTGGCCAGCGACCGTGTTCAAGTCCTGCGCCAGGACCAGTGCCTTGAATTGCTCGCTGGTCGTCACGCCGGATTGCCCCAGCGCCGCCATGGCGCTGCGCACCGACTTGGTGACCGGGTCCATCTGCTCGGCCTCGCTCAGGAAATTCTGCACGAAGAAGCTGGTGCCGCTGGTCAGGGTGTCGAGGTCTCCCGCCGCGTGTATCAGGCTTTCGCTCAGGGCCACTGCGGAAAGGCCGGAGGTGTTGAACGACTTGCCCAGCACGGCCAGCACGTCCGACACCTGCATGTAGTTGTTGGCCACACGCGCCAACGTTTCCAGGTAGCCCTCGCCCACGGCCTGGTATTTCTCCAGGCCGCCCACGCCGAACTTCGCCATGTCGTCGCCCAGCTTCGAAAAGGCTGCTTCCAGGGCTTTTTGCACTTCCTCGCCCTTCAAGTCCTTCAGGCTGATCTTGCCCAGGCTGACGACGAAAGAATTCAGGCGCGAGGTAAAGGCATCGCCACCCATGCCGAGCAAGTCGGCGGCAGAGACGATGCTCGTGCGCAGGCCGAGAACAATTTTCGTAAACTGGTCATTCGTTTCGGCTCCCATGGCCGTGAGGTTCGTGGACTTCTTGTCGCTGGAAAACCAGCCGCCGGACTTCTTGATATCGACATAGGAATTCACGTTGAAGCGCTTAGTATCAAGGTCGCCCAGGCTCGACGAGTTGGTGACTATGCCCACATCTTGCACCGTGGTCTTGCCGCCAAAGATGCTGCTGACGACATTGCCGATGAAGCCGCCGCTGGCACTGCCTTTGGTTCCCAATGCGGAGGTCAGGATGTCCGAACGCACCAGCAAGCTGCCCAGGCCGCCGATGCCCGAGACGATCTGCTTGAGCGAGACCACCATCGACGAGGAATACGCCAGGCCCAGGCCGGAATTTTTCTCCATGATTTCCAGGCTCTTGGCGATCGAATCCGACTTCGCGGATGAATCGCCGAGCACCGTGCCGGTGCCGTTGGCGGCCTGGCGGTCCTTGGCCGTCGTGTCGGCGCCACCGCCGCCGCTGAAGGCGCCGCCCAGCACGGCGGCAATCGCCGCCGCTGCCGCCGCATAGCCCCACGGCCCCATGGAGCTCATGAAGGACATGAACACGCCGGGTACCTTGGCCGCATTCTGCGCGGCCTGACCTGCCATTACCGCGCCGGTCTCTGTCGCCTGCCCGACTACCACCCCAGCGGCGGACGAACCCGATACAAACAGGCTGGTGGCCAGTTTTTGCAATTGGCCGGCCATTTCCACCGCGCGAAACGCTTTTTCGGCCCCTTCCATCAGCTTGTAGCCCGTGCTGTTTTCCTTGAAAAATCCCTTGGCCGCACCAGCCATGTCACGATAGCCCTTGATTTGCGCCTGCGCGCCATCTTCTCGGGCCTTGGCATACGCAGCGTCCTTTTTGGGTTCATCGTCGCCGGCATCCTTGAGTCCTTCTTTCAGGGTGCGCTGAACATCACGCTGGGCCTTCTGATAATCGGCAAAGGCCGTGCCCAACTTGCCTACCGCCGCCCCAGCCTTGCCGAACGCCTTTTCCAGCGCGTCGCCAATGGCCTTGGCGCCATCGACCGTGTCTTTCCACGTTTTTTCATCCGCTGCCTTGGCATCGGCGCGGTTCTTGGTCTCTTTTGCCTTGGCCTCCTCGTCGCGTTTCTTCGCCGCCGCTTCCTTCTCCTGGCGCGCCGTTTCCTCCAGTTGCGCCAGATCGGCGTTTACTTGCTGCTGCACGCGCACCTGCGCCGCGCCCGCTTCGGCGATCTTGTTGTCCCTTTCCTGCTGGCCCTGCGCCGTCTTCGCCTGAAAACCTTTTAATACGTCGGCTTGCTGCTGATAGGCCGCCACTTCGGCCGCACCACGCGCGCTAATGGCCATGCGGCGGTTCGCAAAAAACTCATCCTCGCTCAAGGCGCCGCCCTTGCGGCGCGCGTCATCGAGCTTGGCCTGCTGGTCATAACCTTCGGTCTTGATGCGCAACGCGCTTTGAATCGCCTGCAACTGACCTGCCAACACAGCGTCGCGGGGATCCGAGCCAGGCGCAGGGGGCGCGGCAACCTTGGCAGATCCCGCAAACGAGGCGTGCACTTTCTGCCGCAACTCTTTTTCCTTTTCGGGAGAGACGGCAACACCGCCGGCCCTGGCATTGGCCAGGGTTTCCTCGAGCTTCTTGATTTCCGCTACTTCACGCTCCGCCTTGGTGACATAGCGCTTCTGCATCTCATCAAGATCCTTGACCGCCTGCTTGCCATCGGCATTGCGTTTCGATTCGTCCTGGTCGGCCTTCGCCTTTGCTTCCCGCTGCGTCTTCTTGTTCGTCGCCACTTCCAGGGCCCTGGCCTGCTCCTGCTCGAACTGTTCCATCTGGACGCCTGTCAGGCGCGCCGCCGGGTGCGTGCCGGGAACCAGCTGACCCGTGCGGCGCACTTCAGCCGTGCGTTTCTTGATTTTTTCAATTTCGTCTTCCGGCGTCTCCTCGCGTCCGATGGAACGCATACCGTCCATGAAGCTGGACCAGAGATTCTTGCTACCTTGCAGCAAGGTGCCGATCATGCTGAGCTTTTCAGCCCGTTTTTGCAGGCCCGCGTTGATCAAGTCGCTCGCCACGACCATGGCTTCCTGCGTCTTGCCTTCCTTTTCCAGCGCGGCGATATGCGCATACTGCGCGCCCGTCAGGATGTTGTAGTTCTTGTCGTGCGTATCGACCCAGTTGGTCACGCCATCGGCCATCGTCGCGAAGTCAGCCGCCACGGCGCCGGCCGACTGGCCATTCATTTGCGCCATGGTGACGGCGGCCGCGCCAACGGAATTGAGCGCTTCGCTGGTAAACTGCCCCGTTTCCACCAGGGTCTGCAAGGCAACACGGGTATCGCCAAGACCTCCCTGGCTGGAATCTGCTACCGATGCCACCATGGTATTGAACTGCCCTTCCGTGATGCCGGCGGCATTGCCGGTCAATTCCAGGGCACGCGAAAACTTGTCCGATTCCAGCTGGCCCTGCACGAAGGCCTCTGCCACGAACGCCGCCACGTCAGCCGCCATCTGCAGCGCCAACAGCGGCCCCGCGCCCAGGCGCTTCATGGCCAGCTCCGTCAAGCCGGTGGCATTGGCCATCTCGCCCAGGCCATCCTTGATCTTCCCGATGTCGGCGTTCAATCCGGCTTCGCCGATCTTGGCCGAAGCCTTGGTAAAGCCATTGACCGCCTCAAGTGCCTTGAGCAGACCGTCCGCGGCGTCGCTGCCGCCCGCGCCCAGGGCGATGTTCGCGTCGGCCGCCGTGCGCGCCGCTTCGGCCTGCGCGCGCACCCGTGGTTCAAAATTGCCAAACTTGCTGCTGGCTTTCTCAACCTGTTCGCCTGTCTGTTTACTGGCGGCTGCCAGGTCATTCACTGCCTGCGTTCCCGCCTTGATCTCCGCCGCATTCACGGCAATTTTTAACTCTGTTATCTCTGGCATGGTTGGCCCATAAAAAAGGCCGCGCATGGCGGCCGGGTTGGAAAATGCGGGTCAGCCCGCCGCATGCTGGTGCGACAGGAACAGCGCGTCGAGCTGGTCCAGCAGCTGGTGCTCGAACGGCTCGATGGCGATGGCGTGGCGCGCCTGCCAGGCGAGAATTTCCGTGCTGGCGATGGGGTTGACGGCCATGCCGTTCTGCCGCTTGCGGTTCAATTGCGCGAACCATTCCCACACGTGGGCCAGCTCGAACGGCATTGGGGGCGTCGCCTCTTCAGGCGGCGCGCGGTACAGCGGATGGCGCCGGGCGGCATCGATATGCTCGCCCTTGGCATGGCCATCGGCCGCGCGCGCGCCGCGCTCGAACTGGTGCCCGGCGTAGTGCAGCAGGCTGGCCGTCAGAGTTTCAAAAAATTCGACTCGTTTTCCAGCGCCGTGGTGACCTTTTCCTGCCAGGTCGGGTATTTTTCAAAGGCCGCTTCCAGCAGGGCCGGATCGAGCGGCACGGGGGCGCCATTGCTGGTGAAGCCGTACCAGCCCGTGACCACGGCCAGCGCTAGGCGCTTCTGGTTGCCGTCGATGGCTTGCACCAGCAGTTCCGCGCCTTCGTCGGTGGAGGCGTCGATGGCCGTCTTGCGGCGCGCCGATTTCTTGTAGCCTTCTGCGCGCACGGCGTTGTTGGCCAGGCGATACTGCTCGCTGTTCTTGCCGACGATGGTCAGGCCGGCCACCGCTTCGCCATCCGCGTCGAAGATGACGGGCACGTCGAACGTGACTGGAGTGGCGGCCGCATGGATATTGCCGATGTCGAAACCTGCCTGGATTTTTTGCGCGTTGTTCATATGTGCTGCTTTCTGGATGATGTGAAAAAATGTAAAAAGGCCGCCATCAGGCGGCCCCGGGTCAAGCGTCAGCCGCTTACAGCGCGCTGTCCTGGATGGTCAAGGTGGTCGCTTCGTGCTGCGCGTCGGTGCCCTTGTAGCGCAGGACGTCGAAGGCGCAGGTGACGATCTTGTTCTTCTCGCCGTCGTCGATCTTGGCCGAAGTGATCTTGATGCGGCCCATGGCCAGCGCCAGCACGTCGGCGGTGGGCACCGTGCCCGACGCCATGGCGTAGGCCAGCGGGATTTCCGTCTCGGACTTGAAGTAGTCGAGGTAGGTGGCGTCCTGCAACAGCACCGTGAACTGGCCCGAGCCCATCACCTTGCCGCGCGAGGCGGCCGTGGCGTACTTCGAGCCGATCACCGGGTCGACCTTGACCTGGCCGTCCAGCGAAACGGACATGCCGGTGCAGATCTGCGACGGGATGCCGTTCACCGACAGCATGGCCGTGGCGCCCGAAAACTTACCGGAGCCCGGTGCGGCCAGCGGCGCGGGGAAGTACGGCACGGCCGTGGTCGGGCCTTCCGCCTTGCCCATCAGGGTAAAGTCCAGGCTGGTGATGCCGTTCGGCTGCACGGCGATATCCATCTTGCTGACCAGCTGGTCGACGAAGCTGCGGTGCACGCCGATCTTCGGGTCCTGCACTTCGGCCGTGAACCAGTCGGTGGTATGGCCCGTCAACGGGGTGAAGCTGCGCTTGCCCACGGCCGCCACGCCGACCGAGTCGCCGGCCGCCTTGACGATCATCGCCGAGCCGTCCATGAACTGGCCATTCAGGTTGGTGGCCGTCACCGACGTGACGAAGAAATTCTTCGCGTTGTTGGCGGCGGCCGGCGCCGTCATGCCGGTGATGCGCACCACGCTGCCGGCGCGGAAGCCTTCGCTCAGCCAGGAACCGGCGCTGCGCGTCAGGCCGGAGGCTGCCGCGGCGATGGTGGTTTGCGCCGCAGCCACGCCGCCTGCCGTGAAGTCGCGGCGCAGCAGCGCCGCCATCAGCGGTGCATACGTGCCGCACGCCGCTTCGGCCTTGATGGCGCCCGTGGTGCGGAAATTGCCCAGGCGGGTATCGCCCTGCTGCTGGCTGGCGTCGATTTCGGCGCTCGCGTATTTGTCCGCTTCCGTGTCGAAAGTGGCTGTGACGCGGGGGTAAATCTGGCCGCCGCCGGCGGCAGCCTTGCTGCCTTCGGCGCTTTGTTTGCTGATAACGATCAAGCTGTCGATGCCGTTTGCTGTCGATGCCATAGTTGTAAAACCTTTCGTGAGATAAAAAAAGACCGCCAGGGGCGGTCTTGGGGAAGGAACTGCGAATAATCAGGAAGACAAAAACCCGCGCGCGGTGAGGCGGCGGGCTGGCGTCCGGATGGCGCGGGGCCATGCCGGACGGAAGGTGGGCGAAGAGGCCATGAAGGCCGTTCGCTGCGCTGAGTTCCCCTATCGGTGTCGCGCCTTGGGCGCGTCTATTACGAGTGGAGAAGCATGTGGTGTACTGCGGTGCTGCCGGTGTTGCCTGTTGCTGCGTGATCGAGACTCTATTGTAGGGGCGTTTTTTCCAGTGCCAGGCATATTGCAGAAAATTTGTCAGTGGCCGAGGCGGCGCATGGCGCGGGCGCCGTGCGACTGGAAGATGCCTTCCAGTTCGCTGACCATATCCTTGATGCGTTCGAGCTCGAAGCCGCCGGAGCAGCTGATGGCCGCCTCGCCGGCGCCGTGGCAAGCCTTGCAGACGACAGGCGCGCCGGCCTGCATGGCAGCGACGACGCCCGTGCCGTGGCAGACCTTGCATTTGCTGTCGAGCCAATGCGCGAGCGACGCTTCGGCAACGCGGCGGTACAAGGTATTGGCCGCCTGCGCATCCCAGGCCGTCTGCGCCTTGACCCAGCGCCGCGCACGGCCCTTCTGCGTCACGGCAGCCGTCCAGGCGCGCAGCAACTGCGCCAGGTTGCCCGCATTGCCTTCGAACAGGCGGCTGACGGTGCCGTCCGCATACTTGACGCGGCACAGCAAGGCACCCATGTCGCCGGCCAGCGCGGCCGCCGCGATAACATCCAGGTCGTGGTGGACGGCATCGTCGCGCAAGTTCTGCGACGACAGCGATGCGATGAATTTTTCTGCAAACCCCATGATTTCTCCTCGTTGATACTAATCGTTATTCTGTGCCGGGCCAAACAGCGCCGCCACCAGCGGATCGCGGTGCGCCGTGCCGCGTGCCCAGCTGGCCGTGCGGCGCACTTGCGGCGGCAGTTCGGCCCAGCCATCGACCTCGTCATCCTGCTCACCCAGCGCGTACAGGGCAGGCCGCTGGCGTCCCGGTTCCGTGCAATGGCGCTGCGCCAGGTGGATCTGTCCCATGCCGCACATGTGGCGCAAATAGCGGCTCATGGTGCCCGCATCGAGTCCCAGCAAGGCGGACAATTGCGCCGCGCTGGCCTGGCCCTGCTCGCGTATGTACTGCGCGATGCGGGCGATATGCAGCTGCGACTTCTTGCTGCGTCCCTGTAACTGGCGCCCCTGCCGCGGCGCCGCCCTGCTTTCAACCAACTGACTGCTGTTCAACATCTGCCTGACCTCCCGTGGTGTCGCCAACCGGCAGACGCTGTAGTGCGTTTGCGACAGGCAACGAGTGGACTTTATCAATCGCTAATGTTAAAGTCAAGCATTTGGTAATTTATCAAACGGTAAATTTCAGGTTTAATGTGGAGATGAATATGTATCAATACAGACGCGACCGCCTGCTGGTCCTGATCCGCGAGCACTACGACAACACGCGCAAGAAAATTTCCGACGTCAGCGGCTGGAGCGAGGCACGCATCTCGCAAATCCTCTCGCCCACCTACCGTGAGGGCCGCGCCTTCAGCGAAAAGATCGCGCGCAAGCTGGAAGCGGACCTGCAGTTGGACAGCATGTACTTCGACCAGGGTGCGGCGCCGGACCAGGTGACCATGGCCGCGCGCGCGCTGGCAGGCGTGCAGGCCGTGGTGGTGGAAGATGGCGAGGATGAACGCTTCTACCCGATCCGCAAGGTGAAACTGCGCCTGTCGGCAGGCATCACGGGCTTTGCCATCGAACCGGAAACGCACGACGGCAGCACCATCAGCGTGCCGCGCAGCTGGGTCGAGCGCAATGGCTACCATCCTGAAAAACTGGTGGCGATCAAGGTCAAGGGCGAGAGCATGGAGCCAGCCCTGTATGAGGACGACGTGGTGATCATCAACACGGCCGACAACCGACCAGCCGACGGCATTGTGTTTGCGATCAATTATGAAGGCGAGCCGGTGGTCAAGCGCATGGCGCGCGATATCGGCGAATGGTGGCTGACGTCGGACAACCCCGACCAGCGCAAATACCATCGCAAGCTGTGCCGTGGCAATGAATGCCTGATCGTCGGCAGGGTCGTGCGCAAGGAAAGCGACCGGATTTGAACGCGAAGTTTATCAATTGATAAACTTCGCTTGCTTCCTGGCGCTTACGCCAGCGCTGCCTGGATCTGCTGCAGCGATGCCGGGTCGTCCATCGACGTCAGGTCGCCCGGGCTGCGCCCTTCGCAGATGGCCTGGATCGAACGGCGCAGCAGCTTGCCCGAGCGCGTCTTCGGCAGCTGCGACACGAACAGCACGCGCGCAGGCCGCGCCACGGCGCCCAGCTGGCGGTCGACGACGGCCATCACTTCGCGCTCCAGCACCGCTTTCGCTTCAACGCTGTCGAAACCGCGCGGGTCCTTCAGGATCACGAAAGCCATCGCCACCTGGCCTTTGAGCTTGTCTTCCACGCCCACCACCGCCACTTCCGACACATTCGGGTGGCTGGTGATGCTTTCCTCGATTTCGCGCGTGCCCAGGCGATGGCCGGCCACGTTGATCACGTCATCGGTGCGGCCCAGAATAAAATAATAGCCATCCGCATCGCGCAGGCCCCAGTCGAAGGTGGAATACACTTGCCGGCCGCTGAAGGTGGACCAGTAGGTGTCGACGAAGCGCTCGTCATCACCGTAGACTGTCTGCATGCAGCCCGGCGGCAGCGGGCCTTCCAGTACCAGCACGCCCTTCTCGTTGGCGGCGCACTCCTCGCCCGTCGCTTCGTTGAGCAGCTTGACCTGGTAGCCGTACATGGCCAGGCCGGGGCTGCCCAGGCGCGTCGGGGTATCAGCTACGCCTTTCGCCACCGAGAGAATCGGCCAGCCCGTCTCCGTCTGCCAGTAGTTGTCGATGATGTCCACTTTCAGTTCATCGGCGATCCACTGCGAAGTGGTTTCATCGAGCGGCTCGCCCGCCAGGTACAGCGCCTTCAGGGAAGACAGGTCATATTTGCGCATCAGTTCCACCGGGTGCTTGCGCAGCACGCGGATGGCCGTCGGCGCCGAGAACATGCGCGTGACCCTGTATTTTTCAACGATGCTCCACCAGATGCCGGCATCAGGACAGATGGGGAGGCCCTCGTACAGGATGGTGGCCATGCCGGCGATCAGCGGACCATACACGATGTAGGAATGGCCCACCACCCAGCCGATATCCGAGGTGGCAAAGAAGGTTTCGCCGGGCTTGCCGCAGAAGTTGTACTGCATCGACGATGCCAGCGCCACCGCGTAGCCGCCCACGTCGCGCTGCACGCCCTTCGGTCTGCCCGTCGTGCCCGAGGTGTACAGCACATACGACGGCTCGTTCGATTCGAGCCAGGCGACGGGCACCTGCGCGTCCAGGTGCTGCTCGCGCAGGGCCGCGTAGTCGACGTCGCGGCCGGGCGTCAGCTCCATCGGCACAAGATGGCGGTCGACCAGCAGCACCTGCTGCGGCTTGTGCGTGGCGATGCGGATGGCTTCGTCGAGCAGCGGCTTGTAGGCTATCGCCTTGCCATTGCGCGAGCCGGCATCGGCGGAGAACACCAGCTTGGGCTGCGCATCGTCGATGCGGCTGGCCAGGCTGTTGGCGGCAAAGCCGCCGAACACCACGGAATGCACGGCGCCGATACGCGCGCAAGCGAGCATGGCGAACGCCGCCTCGGCGATCATCGGCATGTAGATCAATACGCGGTCGCCCTTGCCCACGCCCAGCGCCAGCAACATGGCGGCGCAGCGCTCCACTTCGCGCTGCAGCTCGCGAAAGCTGTAGCTGCGCTCGGTATTGGTCTCGGTGGAAATGGCGATCAGCGCGGCGGCATCGCCCTGGCTTTCCACCCAGCGGTCAACGGCGTTGTGGCACAAATTCGTGGTGCCGCCGACGAACCATTTGGCGAATGGCGGACGGGAATAATCGAGCACTTGCGAAAACGGGATGTTCCAGTCGATCTTGTCCGCTTCCTCGCGCCAGAAAGCGTCAGGTGTGTCGATCGAGCGTTGGTAAAATGCTGCGAAATTCATGTCTCCTCCGGTAGTCGTGCAACCTTGTATCGGGCTTGGGCGAACTGGTCTGGCCGCCGCGCTTTTGTGTTCCACCTGTGTATCACCTGTATATCGTCTGCCTGCGCAGCTCTTTTTTATCTGTGGATGGGGGCACCCTCCAAAAATTTTTCAAACAGTTTTTTCGAGAACGCGAACATCTCCGGCTGCGCCGCCACGCAGGCGCGACGCTCGGCCGCAATCCTGTCGCGGTTCGCCGCCAAGGTGGCGCCGGTCAGCGGCATGCCAAACTGGCCGTCGTCCGGCGCGCTATCCTTTTGCGTCATGATGCGCTGCATGACGATATCGCCCAGCGCCTTCTTGAAGTGTCCTGCTTCCCAATACCACCGCGTGCTGGCGTGGCGCTGCTGTTGTGTGGGAATCGGCTCGCAGTTGTACGGGCCAAAGCCACTGAAATCGGTCACCGTGATGCTGGCCGACGGGTTCATTTTTTTCACTGCCGCCACTTCCAGCACAACCTGCCGTTTCCACTCGTCGAACAGGGGCCACAGGCCTGCCCCTTCGAACAGGGTAAGCATCTGTGCGTGATACGGATAGATCACCAGTTTGACATCGGCCTGCGTGGCCGCCATCGCCAGCAAGAAGTCGTGCAGCGATTGAAAATCGCCGTCGGCAAAATCGGTCGTCGACATTTTGACAAATCGAGCGGCACTTTTCTGTGCCCGATGCTTGAACACCTTGTAATAGCCATCGCGGACCACTTGCGCGCCATAGTCCAGCGCGGGATTGAGGCCGCTCGGCGCCATGGTGAACGCCGCCCTGTCATGCTGTATGAGCGGAGTCTTCACGGCGTCCTTCACCGAGGCCAGAGAAAACAAGGTATCGAAACGCCAGAATCCGGCAACATGGCCGGACGGCGCCTCTGTACGCGCCGGCGGCGCGATGGCCGGCTTCAGAAAGTCGATGAACTCAAGTCCCACGATCACCGTCCCCGGCTTGATGCCTGCCTGCGACAGTTGCGCGAACTGGCTGATGGCCGTGGCCATTCCGGTGCCGGGAATCCCCATATTGTAGCCGGCACCATGCATTGCACCAAATGCAGCGGCACGTGGATCGAAGCCAATCTCCGCGCGCGAATTGCCCAGGATGATGAAGCGCGGCTGCAGGCGCAGCGCGTGTTCGTGCTTGATCTGGCTCTGGTAGCGTTGCAGGCCAGGCTTGACGGCGTTGAAATTGTCGCGCCTGACCGCGCCATACAGATTGTAGGGGTCGACAATGTACACAAAGGCGCATATCAGGCATGCGCAGGACAGCAGCACCAGCACCAGAATGGACAGATATCGGCCGTACGATGGTCTTGTCATTTCACCGATCCCCATCAGAACTGGAAATACAGGAAATCGGCAGGCCGGTTCAGGGCCAGGATGCCCGCCAGCGCCAGCAGCGCGATGGCGGCCGCCCACGCCGGCGAGGCGCGCCACGTCAGCAGGCGCGCCATGTCCCGGCTTGCCGTTCCTGCAGTGCGCGCACGCCGGAAATCCAGCGCCGGTTCGCAGCGGCGCATGATTTGCTGCGTGTTCGGAAAGGCAAAGGCCAGCAGCGCGGCGACGGCTATCCACGCCCAGGTCTCGACGAACAGACGTCCACCGCCCAGATAAAACGTCGTGCCTGTCGTCTCCAGCAGATGCTGCAGCGACGGCACGCCGCTGGCCAGCACATCGGGCACGGCCACGCCATAGCTGCCCGCCATACCCTGCAGGATCGTCCATGACGTCGCCATGTCCGGGGCGCGGAAAAAGACCCACGCAACGCTGACGGCGGCAAAGGTGATCAAGGTGGCGACGATCTTCCAGGCGCGACTATCGAGCGGCAGATGCAGCCGCCGCGCAGCCGCGCTCCAGGCCTTGTGGATGGCCAGGTAGGCGCCGTGCAGCGCACCCCAGACGAGAAAATTCCATCCGGCGCCATGCCACAAGCCGCCCAGCACCATGGTGATCATGAGGTTCAGGTAGCGCCGCGCCGGCCCGCAGCGCTTGCCACCCAGCGGAATATACAGGTAATCGCGCAGGAAACGCGACAGCGTCATATGCCAGCGGCGCCAGAATTGGGCGATATTGCGCGATTTATAGGGCGAGTCGAAATTGAGCGGCAGGCGCACGCCGAACAGGCGCGACAAGCCGATGGCCATGTCGGAATAGCCGGAGAAATCAAAGTACAGCTGGAAGGTGTACGCCAGCACCCCGCCCCAGGCGAGCAGCAGCGAAGGTTCGGCTGGGGCATCGAACAGCGGCGCCGCATACGGGCCGACATTGTCGGCAATTAACACTTTTTTTGCCAGGCCGATGAAAAAGATCGTGCTGCCGATAGCGATGTTCCGGGTCGAGAGCCTGAATATCCGCCTGTCGGCAAACTGCGGCATCATTTCCTTGTGATGCAATACAGGGCCGGCGATCAGGTGAGGGAAATAGGTCACGAACAGCAGATAATGGACAAAGCGGCTTTCCTGCGCCTTGCCCTGGTAGGTATCGACCAGGAAGGCGATCTGGGTAAACGTAAAGAACGAGATCCCGATCGGCAGAATCACCTGCAGGGCGGGCAGCGGCTGCGCCAGCAATTGCGCCAGGCTGGCCACAAAGAATCCCGCATACTTGTAATAGGCGAGCAGCCCCAGGTTGGCGGCAATGGCCACGATCAACAGGCCCTTGCGGTGGCGGATGCGTCCTGGCCCAAGCAGGGCGGCGCTGCCGTAATTGAAGAGAATGGAGCCGAGCAGCAGCGGCAGGTAGCGGTAATCCCACCAGCCATAGAAAAACAGCGAGGCACAAGCCAGCCAGGCGGCGGCCCACAACTGGCTGCGCCGTCCCAGGATGAAAAATCCCGCCACCGTGATGGGCAGATACGCAAACAGGAAGACGTAGGAGTTAAATAGCATCAATTCACCCGTCGGGAAGCATGGAAGGTCGCCGCCGCATGCGCATCGCTGCCGGCGCTCCCCCATTTTCCTTGTCGCTCAATTTCTTTGCTAGCAGAAATATCAACTGATCTGCATGCGCATCCGCCTGCTTGGCCTTAAAACGCGTCGCCGGGAATGCGCACGAACCCTTCCATCAGCACGCGCGCGCTGCGGCTCATGATGGCCTTGGTGACGCTCCATGCGCCATCGGCCAGCGCCGCTTCCGCGCCCACCATCAGGGTGCCGGACGGATGGCCGAAGCGCACGCTGGTTTTTTCGCCGCCTCCCGCCGCCAGGTTGACCAGGGTACCGGGGATGGCTGCCGCCGTGCCGATGGCGACAGCGGCCGTGCCCATCATGGCGTGGTGCAGCTTGCCCATGGACATGGCGCGCACCAGCAGGTCGATATCGCCCGCGTCCACCTGCTTGCCGCTGGACGAGACATAGCCGGCCGGCTTGGCGACAAACGCGACCTTCGGCGTGTGCTGGCGTTTCGCCGCCTCGTCGAGATGCGCAATAAGGCCCATGCGCAGCGCGCCATGCGCGCGGATGGTCTCGAAACGGGCCAGCGCGGCAGGGTCGCCATTGATGGCGTCCTGCAGTTCCGTGCCCGTGTAGCCGATGGCGTCCGCGTCGACAAAGATCGTCGGGATGCCGGCGTTGATCATGGTGACTTTCAGGCTGCCGATGCCGGGCACGTCGAGGTCATCGACGAGGTTGCCAGTAGGGAACATGGCGCCACCGCCCCCCTCTTCCTCCGCGGCCGGATCGAGGAATTCCAGTTTTACTTCGGCGGCCGGAAAAGTCACGCCATCGAGTTCGAAGTCGCCCGTTTCCTGTACTTCGCCATGCGTCATGGGGACATGGGCGATGATGGTCTTGCCGATATTGGCTTGCCAGATGCGCACCGTGGCGATGCCGTCTTGCGGCACGCGGGCGGCGTCCACCAGTCCGCTGGCGATGGCGAACGAGCCGACGGCGGCCGACAGATTGCCGCAATTGCCGCTCCAGTCGACAAAAGGCTTGTCGATGGAGACCTGGCCGAACAGGTAGTCGACGTCGTGCTCCGGCTTGCTACTTTTTGCCAGGATCACCGTCTTGCTGGTGCTCGACGTGGCGCCGCCCATGCCGTCGATCTGCTTGCCGTACGGGTCGGGGCTGCCGATGACGCGCAGCAGCAGCGCATCGCGCGCCGCGCCCGGCACTTGCGCGCTGGCGGGCAGATCCTGCAGGCGGAAGAACACGCCCTTGCTGGTGCCGCCGCGCATATAGGTGGCGGGGATCTTGATTTGGGGGATGTGAGTCATGGTCTGTCCGAAAGTAGGTCGGATTAGCGTGGCGTCGCCACGCGTAATCCGACACATTGTTGGCGGGTTTTTCACAAATATTGTCGGATTACGCTACGTTAATCCGACCTACCCGTTTACGCCGCTTTTGAGGACTCCAAAAAGTCCTGCGCAAAGCGCTGCAAGACGCCGCCGGCCTCGTAGATCGACACCTCTTCCGCCGTGTCGAGGCGGCAGGTGACGGGCACTTCCACCGTTTCGCCATTCTTGCGGTGGATCAGCAAGGTCAAGCTGGAGCGCGGCGTGCGCTCGCCGATGACGTCGTAGGTTTCACTGCCGTCCAGGCCCAGGGTCTTGCGGTTCACGCCAGGGAGGAATTCCAGCGGCAGCACGCCCATGCCCACCAGGTTGGTGCGGTGGATGCGCTCGAAGCCTTCGGCCACGATGGCTTCCACGCCGGCCAGGCGCACGCCCTTGGCGGCCCAGTCGCGCGAGGAACCCTGGCCGTAGTCGGCGCCGGCGATGATGATCAGGGGCTGCTTGCGCTCCATGTACACCTCGATGGCTTCCCACATGCGTGAAATCGTGCCTTCCGGTTCGATGCGCGTGAGCGAACCGGCCTTGACCTTGCCATCCTCGATGACCATCTCGTTCTTCAGGGTCGGGTTGGCAAACGTGGCGCGCTGCGCCGTCAGATGGTCGCCCCGGTGCGTGGCGTAGGAATTGAAGTCTTCCTCCGGCAAGCCCATCTTCGCCAGGTATTCGCCGGCCGCGCTATCGAGCATGATGGCGTTCGATGGCGACAAGTGGTCGGTCGTGATGTTGTCGCCCAAAACGGCCAGGGGACGCATGCCTTTCAATGGGCGAGCGCCAGCCAGCGCGCCTTCCCAGTATGGCGGACGGCGGATATACGTCGTCTGCGGACGCCAGTCGTACAGGGGGCTGACCTTGATGCCGTCGTCCGCTTGCTTGGCGAACATGGGGATATACACCTTGCGGAACTGCTCCGGCTTGACGCTGGAAGCGACGATGGCGTCGATTTCCTCGTCGGACGGCCAGATATCCTTCAGCAGGATAGGCTTGCCGTCCGCATCATGGCCCAGCACATCCTTTTCGATATCGAAGCGGATGGTGCCGGCGATTGCGTAGGCCACCACCAGCGGCGGCGAAGCGAGGAAAGCCTGCTTCGCATATGGGTGGATGCGGCCGTCGAAGTTGCGGTTGCCCGACAAGACGGCCGTGGCGTACAGGTCGCGCGACACCACTTCATCCTGGATCACGGGGTCGAGCGCGCCCGACATGCCGTTGCACGAGGTGCAGGCGAAAGCCACCACGCCGAAGCCCAGTGTTTCGAGTTCCGGCATCAGGCCCGCTTCCTGCAGGTACAGTTCCACGGTTTTCGAGCCGGGCGCCAGCGACGATTTCACCCACGGCTTGCGCGTCAAGCCGAGGCGGTTCGCATTGCGCGCGATCAGGCCGGCCGCGATCATGTTGCGCGGATTGTTCGTGTTGGTGCAGCTGGTAATCGCGGCGATGATGACGGCGCCGTCCGGCATCTTGCCCGGCTCGTTTTCCACCACGCCGGAAATCCCGCGCGCGGCCAGTTCCGACGTCGGCACGCGGTTGTGCGGGTTCGACGGGCCGGCGATATTGCGCACGACGGACGACAGGTCGAAGCTCAACACGCGCTCGTACTGCGCGTCGGCCAGGCTGTCGGCCCACAGGCCCGTCTCTTTGGCATACAGCTCCACCAGCTTCACCAGTTCGTCGTCGCGGCCCGTCAGTTTCAGATATTTGATGGTTTGCGCGTCGATGTAGAACATGGCGGCCGTGGCGCCGAATTCCGGCGCCATGTTGGAAATCGTGGCGCGGTCGCCCAGGGTCAGGTGCGAAGCGCCTTCGCCAAAGAATTCCAGGTAGGACGAGACGACCTTCTGCTTGCGCAGAAATTCCGTCAGCGCCAGCACCGTGTCCGTGGCCGTGATGCCCGGCTGCGGCTTGCCCGTCAGCTTGACGCCGATGATGTCGGGCAGGCGCATCCACGAGGCGCGGCCCAGCATCACGCTTTCCGCTTCCAGACCGCCCACGCCGATGGCGATCACGCCCAGCGCATCGACCATGGGCGTGTGCGAATCCGTGCCCACCAGGGTGTCGGGATAGGCCACGCCGTCCTGCACCTGGATCACGGGCGACATGCGCTCAAGATTGATCTGGTGCAGGATGCCGTTGCCCGGCGGGATCACATCGACGTTCTTGAACGCTTTTTTCGTCCAGTCGATGAAGTCGAAACGGTCTTCGTTGCGGCGGTCTTCGATGGCGCGGTTCTTGGCGAAGGCGTCCGGGTCGAAACCGCCGCATTCGACGGCCAGCGAATGGTCGACCACCAGCTGCGTGGGGACCACCGGATTGACCAGCGCCGGGTCGCCGCCCTGTGCCGCGATGGCGTCGCGCAGGCCGGCCAGGTCGACCAGGGCCGTCTGGCCCAGGATGTCATGGCAGACGACGCGCGCGGGGAACCAGGGGAAGTCCAGGTCGCGGCGGCGTTCGATGAACTGGCTCAGCGAAGCGTCCAGGGTGGCCGGGTCACAGCGGCGCACGAGGTTTTCGGCCAGTACGCGCGAGGTATAGGGCAAGGTGGCGTAGGCGCCTGGCTGGATCGCATCGACGGCGGCGCGCGTATCGAAGTAGTCTAGCTGGGTGCCCGGCAAGGATTTGCGGTGCAAGGTATTCATCTTGATGCTCATTATTTGCGGTCCTTGATCGGCACGAATTCCAGGTCTTCCGGGCCCACGTAGTTGGCGCTCGGGCGGATGATCTTGTTGTCGATACGCTGCTCGATGATGTGCGCGGCCCAGCCCGAGGTGCGCGAGATGACGAACAGCGGCGTAAACATCGCCGTCGGCACGCCCATCATGTGGTACGACACGGCCGAGAACCAGTCCAGGTTGGGGAACATGTTCTTGATTTCCCACATGACCGATTCCAGGCGCTCGGCGATGTCGAACATTTTCGTGGAACCGGCTTCCAGCGACAGATTGCGCGCCACTTCCTTGATGACGACGTTGCGCGGGTCGGAGATCGTGTAGACGGGGTGGCCGAAGCCGATCACCACTTCCTTGTTGGCCACGCGCTCGCGGATATCCGCTTCCGCTTCGTCGGCGTTGTCGTAGCGTTTCTGGATCTCCAGCGCCACTTCGTTCGCGCCGCCGTGTTTCGGGCCGCGCAGCGCGCCGATGGCGCCCGTGATAGCCGAGTGGATGTCCGAACCCGTGCCGGCGATCACGCGGCTGGTAAAGGTCGAAGCGTTGAATTCGTGTTCCGCGTACAGGATCAGCGACGTATGCATGGCTTTTTCCCACGACGCCGACGGTTTTTCGCCATGCAGCAGGTGCAGGAAGTGGCCGCCGATCGAGTCGTCGTCCGTTTCCACTTCGATACGCTTGCCGTTATGGCTATAGTGGTACCAGTACAGCAGCATGGAGCCGAACGACGCCATCAGGCGGTCGGCGATGTCGCGCGCGCCTGGCGCGTTATGGTCGTCTTTTTCCGGCAAGGTGCAGCCCAGCACGGACACGCCCGTGCGCATCACGTCCATCGGGTGGGCGGCGGCGGGCAAGGCTTCCAGCGCGGCTTTGACGGCGGACGGCAGGCCGCGCAAGGATTTCAGTTTGGCCTTGTAGCCTTTCAGTTCGGCGCTGGTGGGCAGCTTGCCATGCACCAGCAGGTAGGCGATTTCCTCGAACTCGCAGCTGTCGGCCACGTCCAGGATGTCATAGCCGCGGTAGTGCAAATCGTTGCCGGTCTTGCCGACCGAGCACAGCGCCGTGTTGCCGGCGGTGACGCCGGACAGGGCGACGGATTTTTTAGGCTTGAAAGTGGCGGCTTGCGGTGCGTTCATTGATTTCTCCAAAAATTGACTAGTCTCGGTTGCGTCACTGCGGGGCCGGCATGCGGCCCCTGCTTCTGTTTATTTCTTTTGCGCGGCGAACAGCGCGTCGAGCTTTTGCTCGAAATCATGGTAATTGATCGATTCATACAGCTCCATGCGCGTCTGCATGGTGTCGACCACGTTCTTTTGCGTGCCATCGCGGCGCAGCGCCTGGTAGACGTTTTCCGCCGCCTTGTTCATGGCGCGGAAAGCCGACAGCGGATACAAGGCCAGGCCCACGTGGGCGCTGCGCAATTCGTCCAGCGTGAACAGCGGCGTGGATCCGAATTCCGTGATGTTGGCCAGGATCGGTACGTTGACGGCCTTGGCGAACGTGGCGTACATATCCAGGTCCGTGATGGCTTCCGGGAAGATCATGTCGGCGCCCGCTTCGACGCAGGCGACAGCGCGCTCGAGCGCCGCTTCCAGGCCATCGACGGCCAGCGCATCGGTGCGCGCCATGATGACGAAATTCGGGTCCGTGCGCGCATCGACGGCCGCCTTGATGCGGTCGACCATTTCTTCCTTGCTGACGATTTCCTTGCCCGGACGGTGGCCGCAGCGCTTGGCGCCCACCTGGTCTTCGATGTGCAGGCCCGCCGCGCCAAACTTGATCATCGATTTCACGGTGCGCGCCACGTTGAAGGCGGACGAACCGAAGCCCGTGTCGGCATCGACCAGCAGCGGCAGATCGCACACGTCGGTGATGCGGCGGATATCGGTCAGCACGTCATCCAGGCTGGAAATGCCCAGGTCGGGCAAGCCCAGCGAGCCGGCCGCGACACCGCCGCCAGACAGGTAAATGGCCTTGTAACCGGCGCGCTTGGCCAGCAAGGCGTGGTTGGCGTTGATGGCGCCGACGACTTGCAACGGGGATTCTTCCTGGACGGCCTTGCGGAATGCGGCACCTGCGGAGTATTGAGTCATGTGTTCACCTTATGGGTTTCGGATGGTCCCGAATGTTTCACGGAGTGGCTATGAGCATCAGTATTGCAAATGCCGTGCCAGGACCTGCCGGCCAGGGGACACACCATCTGCCGCAGAGTGAAAATGCGGGCAAGACGGCCATGGGCTGGGCATCGTGGCTGTCACGCGGCGGAGCAGCGATGTCACGTTTGGCGTCAAGGATGTTTCAATTATGTTTCATGCCATTCATTTTGAAACACATCATGAAACATGCAACAAACAGGAGAACAGCGGAGACGAAAGCCAAGGCTGGCAAGACGCGCAATAAAAACAGCCGGCGGGCGCCGGCTGAGTAATACAGGGACTGCGACAGATGCTGAGAAGGCAAACTAGGCCAGCCGCACCAGCGGATTGGCGATGATGTTGTCGATCTGGCGCACGGCTTCTTCGCAGGCGGCGGCAATAGCGCCCTCCTCGTCGTCGCGCACGAATTGCATGGTCGAGCCTTCGAACACTTCCAGGCCTTCGGCCGTGGCGCGCTCGATATCGCAACTGGCCGACCATTTGCCGTCGGTGGTGGGCACGGCCAGGGGAACGATTTCCCAGCCTTTATAGTGAATTTTAGAACTGCTATCCATGGGTGCCTCCTTCGTGACTGACTCAATAGTGGAAATCGTAGCATGAAGCGCGACTGGCAGCGATGTGTTTCACGCGCCAGCGGGCAATCGGGCTAAACGATTTACGCCGGCTCAAGGGCGCAGCAGATTATCCACTTCCGTCCTGGCCACTTCCAGGCCAGCCGTGCAAGCCGTTTCCGGGGCCGCGTAGCCGCCCAGGGTGCGGCTGCGCGTGATCGCCTGCGCCTCGGGTTCGCCTTCGCGCTGCAGGCGGTAGGTGAAATCCCATAAATCGTCGTTATCCTTTTGCGGGGTCACCGAAATCGTAAAACCGCGGTATTGTTCGCTGCGTGCAGTGATATCGTTCATGAATTCCTCCTTGTAAGAATGAGGTTACCATGCTGCAAGCGCCAGGGTGCGCACGACTGTGCCAGGCGCATGCGCGCCCGCTTATCTGTTTTTCGCATGTTAAATGTCAATTTTCAACATTTTTTGGGCGAACTCTGGCGATATAATGCCATTCCCTGTCCCTCCCTTGCCCGCCCCTTGCCGCCGTGATGACTCCACAAATCCAAGCTTTCTTCGACCCCGCCACCGCCACCGTCACCTATGTTGTGTACGAGGCCGATGGCCGGGACTGCGCCATCATCGATTCCGTGCTCGACTACGACCCCAAGGCGGGGCGCACGTCCACCTCCTCGGCCGACAAGGTGATCGCCTTCGTGCGCGAACACGGCTTGCAATGCCGCTGGCTGCTGGAAACGCACGCGCACGCCGATCATCTTTCCGCCGCGCCCTACCTGCAGCAGCAGCTGGGTGGCGACGTGGCCATCGGCGCCGCCATCCAGACGGTGCAGCAGGCGTTCGCGGCCGTCTACCACCAGGATGACGCCAGGGCCGACGGCTCGCAGTTCGACCAGCTGTTCGCGCCCGACCAGGTCTTTCATATCGGCAAGTTGGAAGTACGCGCCCTGCACGTGCCCGGCCATACGCCGGCCGACCTGGCGTACCAGATCGGCGACGCCGTGTTTGTCGGCGACACCCTGTTCATGCCGGACGTGGGCTCGGCCCGCTGCGACTTTCCCGGCGGTTCCGCTGCCCTGCTGTACCGCTCCGCGCAGCGATTGCTGGCGCTGCCGCCGCAGACGCGGCTGTTCATGTGCCACGACTACCCGCCCAACGGCCGCGAGGCGCGCTGGGAAGTGACGGTGGCCGAGCAGCGCGCCGGCAACATCCACTTGCGCGACGGCATCACGGAAGAGCAGTTCGTGGCCATGCGCACCAGCCGCGACGCCACCCTCGACATGCCGACACTGATCCTGCCCGCCATCCAGGTCAACATCAATGCGGGCAAGCTGCCCGAGCCGGAAGACAACGGCGTGCGCTACCTGAAGATTCCGCTCAACGCGCTGTAATTTCGCGGGGCCACGCTGCGCCCCCTCCTTCCCGCCGCACCGCACCGCCCCCCTGGCGCCGCCTGCCCGAGCGCCGGCGCGGCATGCGCCCCTGCCACACCCTCCCCAAGCATCAGGAATCGTGAGCCGCGCGCTCAGTATTTACGATTTGCTTCGCCCCCTGCGGCGGCTTATCGTGTACCCGCAATCCGCGCAGCCCGGCCTTCCGGGACCCTGGGCACTTGCCAGCCGGCGCCGGCGTTGTTGCCAGGCGCTCCACTTTTCCTTCCTTTGCCTGGACAGGCGCCACGATGACTTACTTGACATACGCCAGCCCCCTGCCGCCCGCGCCGCCCCTGCGCCGCATCGACGCCGCCGCAGCCTGCCAGCCCGCCAGCGTGGACTGCGCCTGGGAGCAGGTACGCGAACTGGCGCTGCGGCTCGCCGCGCGCGAGCCCTTGCTGCGGCCCATGCTCGACGAGCTGATTCTGCCGCATGACAGCCCCGCCGGACTGCTCGCCGCCGTCCTGGCGCACCGCCTGGGCGCCCGCGACATGCGCCCGGCCGTGCTGCGCCCCCTGTTCGAGGACATTTTAAGCACGCAGCCGCGCATCCTGGCCAGCATCACGGCCGACCTGGCGGCCATCGCGCAGCGCGATCCGGCCTGTCCCGACGGCCTGCACGCGCTGCTGAACCTGAAGGGCTTTCATGCGCTGCAGACCTACCGCATGGCGCACCATCTGTGGACGGCGGGCCGCAGCGAGGCCGCCTTTGCCCTGTCCAGCCACGCGGCAAGCGTCTTCGGCATCGACATCCATCCGGCCGCGCGCATCGGCGCGGGCATCATGCTCGATCACGGCAGCGGCATCGTCATCGGTGAAACGGCCGTGGTCGACGACAACGTTTCCATCCTGCAGAACGTCACCCTCGGCGGCACCGGCAAGGAGCATGGCGACCGCCATCCGAAGATCCGTTCGGGCGTGATGCTGGGTGCGGGCGCCAAAATCCTCGGCAACATCGAGATCGGCGCCATGAGCAAGGTGGCCGCCGGCAGCGTGGTCCTGCGCGACGTGCCCGCGCATTGCACCGTGGCCGGCATTCCCGGGCGCATCGTCCGCTACCACCAGGCCGACAGCCTGCCGGCCTTCGAGATGGACCAGATGCTGTAGCGCTGCCCGGCGCACCAGACATGGCGTCAAACGCAATAACAAAGTGCAAATTGTGCGTCTTCCGCCATACCAAATCCCTCAGTACCATGTAATGACCGTTAATGGATGGATCAACCACCTTATGAATTCGCCGTCAAAACCCCTACCACCCTCACCCAGCCAGCAGGCCGCCCCGGCCGGTACCGCCACGATGCCCGTGCGCGGCGCGCTTGCCAGCCTGTCCCTGTCGATGCTGCTGCCCGCGCTGGGCACCAGCATCGCCAACGTGGGCCTGCCCGACATGGCCAAGGCGCTGCATGCGCCGTTCCAGGATGTGCAATGGATCGTGCTGGCCTACCTGCTGGCCATCACCGCGCTGATCGTCAGCGTGGGCCGCCTCGGCGACATGATCGGCCGGCGCCGCCTGCTGCTGGCAGGCATCGCGCTGTTTGCCGTCGCCTCCATCCTGTGCGCCCTGGCGCCCACCCTGTGGCTGCTGGTCGCCGCGCGCGCCCTGCAGGGCCTCGGCGCTTCCGTCATGATGGCCCTGACCATGGCCTTTGTCGGCAGCACCGTGCCCAAGGCGCAGACGGGCAGCGCCATGGGCCTGCTCGGCACCATGTCGGCCGTCGGCACCACGCTCGGCCCCGCACTGGGCGGCCTGCTGATCGCGCAGTTCGGCTGGCAAGCCATTTTCCTCGTCAACGTGCCGCTGGCCGGCGTGGCGCTGCTGATGGCATGGCGCTTCCTGCCGGCCGACCAGCGCGGCGCGCACGCCAGGCGTCCCGTCTTCGACCACCGCGGCACGCTGCTGCTGGCGTTGACCCTGGCCGCCTATGCGCTGGCCATGACCCTGGGCCGCGGCCATTTCGGCATGCGCAACGTGGCGCTGCTGCTGGCAGCCTGCGTGGGCGGCGCCCTGTTCGTGTATGTGGAACTGAAGGCGCCGGCGCCGCTGATACGCCTGGCCATGCTGCGCGCGCCCGTGCTCAGCGCCGGCCTGGCGACCAGCATGCTGGTGTCGACGGTCATGATGTCCACCCTGGTGGTCGGCCCCTTCTACCTGGCGCGCGGCCTGGGCCTGGGCACGGCCGTCACCGGCATGGTGCTGGCGGCCGGACCGCTGGTGGCGGCGTTCTGCGGCGTGCCGTCCGGCTGGCTGGTGGACCGCTACGGCGCGCAGCGCATGGGCGGCGCGGGCCTGTGCGGCGCGACCGCTGCCTGCCTGGCGCTGTCCCTGCTGCCCGCCAGCCTGGGCATCCCCGGCTACGTCGCGCCGATCATGCTGCTCACGGCCAGCTACGCGCTGTTCCAGGCAGCCAACAATACCGCCGTGATGGGCGACATCGTTCCCGACCAGCGCGGCCTCATCTCCGGCATGCTCAATCTGTCGCGCAATCTGGGCCTCGTCACGGGCGCCTCCGTGATGGGCGCCATCTTCGCTTTTTTTGCCAGCGCCAGCGATATCGCCAGCGCCCAGCCAGCCGCCATGATCCGTGGCATGCACGCCACCTTTGCCGTCGCCAGCGCGCTGATACTCGCCGCGCTGGCCATTTTCGCGCTCGGCCGCGCCCTGGCCAAGCCCCCTACGCCTTCTGGAGACCCCGCATGATGCGCCCCCGTCCGATCCCGTCCCTGCCCGTCCCGCTGTTAATGCTGCTGGCCCTGGCCTGCAGCGCCACCTTGTCCGGCTGCGGCCGTTCCCAGGCCGCGCCTGGCGGCCCGCCGCCCAAGCCCACCGTTTCCGTGGCGCTGCCGGAAACGTCGATGGTGCAGGCGACCCTCGACTACACGGGCCGCATCGAGCCGTCGCAGCGCGTGGAAGTGCGCTCGCGCGTGTCGGGCTATCTGCAGCAGATCGCCTTTCGCGATGGCCAGCAGGTCAAGGCCGGCGATGCGCTGTTCGTCATCGACCCGCGTCCCTTCGCGGCGGCGCGCGACCGCGCCCAGGCCAGCCTGGCCCAGGCCAATGCGCGCAGCAAGCTGGCAACGGCCCAGTTCGAGCGCAGCAGCCGGCTGCAGCAAACGGGCGCGGCCAGCACCGAGGAACTGGAACGGGCGCGCGGCGAGCTGGAAGGCGCGCAGGCGGCCGTCATGCTGAGCAAGGCGGAATTGCGCAGCGCCGAACTGGAGCTGTCCTTCACCACCATGCGCGCGCCCATCGCCGGCACGGTGTCGGACCGCCGCGTCGATGTCGGCAACTACGTGGCCGGCGGCGCGGCGCAGAGCGGCGTGCTGACCACCATCGTTGCGCACAGCCCCGTGCGCGCCATGGTCGACCTGTCCGAAGCGGATTTCCAGCGCCTGCGCCAGCAAAGCAAGCTGCCGGGCAAGGTGCAGCTGGCGCTCGATGGCGGCGGCCCCGCCCAGGATGCCACCGTCGACTTTGTCGACAACGAGATCAGCGCCCGCTCGGGCACGGTGCGCCTGCGCGCCAGCCTGGCCAACGCCGACCGCGCCGTCATGCCGGGCAGCTTTGCGCGCGTGCGCATTCCCGTCGGCGCGGCGCAAGAGCGCCTGCTGGTGCCCGACGCCGCCATCCTCAGCGACCAGAACAAAAAGATGGTGTTCGTCGTGGACGCGGCGGGCAAGGTGGCGCCGCGCAAACTGGAACTGGGCGGCCTGCAGGGCGACAAGCAGATCGTGCTCTCCGGCCTCACGCCACAGGACAGGGTCATCGTCTCCGGCGCGGCCAAGGTGCGGCCGGGCGACCAGGTGCTGGTGGCGACTCCCCGCGCCAACGGCGCATAAGGAGAGACCATGCGTTTTTCCCAATTTTTCATCCGCCGTCCCGTGTTTGCCATCGTGCTGTCTATCCTGATCACGCTGGTGGGCGCGGTGTCGGCCATGCGCCTGCCGATCTCGGAGTTTCCCGAGATCGTGCCGCCCACGGTCACGGTGAAGGCCAACTACCCGGGCGCCTCGGCGCAGGAAATCGCCGATACCGTCGCCGCGCCGATCGAACAGGAAATCAATGGCGTCGACGGCATGCTCTACATGTCCTCGCAATCGGTGGGCGACGGCAAGCTGACCATCAGCGTGGTGTTCAAGCCGGGCACCAATGTCGAGCAGGCCCAGTCGCTGGTGCAGAACCGCGTGGCGGTAGCCGAAGCGCGCCTGCCCGAAGCCGTGCGCCGGCTGGGGCTGGCCGTCAAGAAGGCCTCGCCCGACCTGCTGATGGTGGTGCTGTTCGATTCGCCGAAAGGCACGCGCGACCAGCAGTACATCTCCAACTTCATCGGCACCGCCATCAAGGACAAGCTGGCCCGCGTTGAAGGCGTCGGCGACATCTACACGCGCGGCGCGCGCGACTTCTCGATGCGCATCTGGCTCGACCCGGCGCGCGTGGCCTCGCTGGGCCTGACGGCGCCGGAAGTGATCGCCGCCGTGCGGCAAGCCAATTCGCAGGTCGCGGCGGGGGTATTGAACCAGCCGCCGGGCGGCAGCGACGGTGCCTACCAGGTGCAGGTGCAGGCGCAAAGCCGCTTGCGCGACGTGGCCGAATTCGAAGCGATCGTCGTGGCCGCGCATGCCGATGGCGGCGTGGTGCGCCTGCGCGACGTGGCGCGCGTCGAGATGGGCGCGCAGGATTACACGGAAAGCGGCTTTGTCGACAACCGCACGGCCATCGCGCTGGGCATCAGCCTGCTGCCCGGCTCGAACGCGCTGGCCACGGGCGACCGCGTGCTGGCCCAGCTGGCGAAGATGGAAGCCGATTTCCCGCAGGACGTCGCCTACCACGCCTACTACAACCCGACCGAATTCATCCGCTCCTCGATCGACAAGGTGCGCGACACCATCTTCGAGGCGGCACTGCTGGTATGCCTGGCCATGCTGCTGTTCCTCGGCTCGTGGCGCGCCGCCATCATTCCCATCCTGGCCATTCCCGTGTCCCTGGTCGGCACCTTCACGGTGCTTGCCACGATGGGCTATACGCTCAATACCCTGTCGCTGTTCGGCCTGGTGCTGGCGATCGGCATCGTCGTCGATGACGCCATCGTGGTGGTGGAAAACGTCGAGCGCCACATGGAGGAAGGCATGAGCCCCGTCGCCGCGGCGCAGCGCAGCATGAACGAGGTGGGCTTCGCCCTGGTCGCCATCGCGCTGGTGCTGGTGGCGGTGTTCGTGCCGACGGCCTTCATCGATGGCATCTCCGGCATGTTCTACCGCCAGTTCGCCGTCACCATCGCCGCCTCCACCGTGATCTCGGCGCTGGTCTCGCTGACGCTGTCGCCGGCCCTGGCCGCGCTGCTGCTCAAGCCGCAGCACGATGCCAACAGCCTGGGCGCACGCTGGATGACCATCTTCAACCGCGGTTTTTCCCGCCTGACAGGCGGCTACGTGCAGCTGACCGGGCGCATACTCTCGCGGCGCTGGCTGATGCTGCCCGTGTATCTGGTGCTGGCGGGCCTGACCCTGTGGCGCCTGGACGTGACGCCGCGCGGCTTCGTGCCGCAGCTGGACCGCGGCTATGCCATCGTCTCGATCCAGCTGCCGGCCGGCTCGACCCTGGCGCGCACCAGCGAAGTGGTGCAGGACGCCACGGCCCGCCTGATGAGCCACCCCGGCGTGGCCCACACGGCCGCCTTCGTCGGCACCGACGGCGCCACGTTTACCTCGGCGCCCAACACGGCCGTCATCTTCACCATGTTCAAGGACTTCGGCGCGCGCGCCAGCGATGGCCTGGACGGCCCGGCCATGCTGGGCGCCATGCGCGCCAGGCTGGCGCCCATCAGCGCGGCGCGCGTGATGGTGATACCCCCGCCTTCCGTGCCCGGCATCGGCACCGGCGGCGGCTTCAAGCTGATGCTGCGCGACACGGGCGGCCTGGGACCGCAAGCGTTGCAGGCGGCCGCGCGCGGCATCGCCGAGGAAGCGGGGAAACTGCCCTCTGTGATGGGCGCCTTCACGCCGTTCAACGCCATGAGCCCGCAGATCAAGGTTGAACTGGACCGCACCAAGGCCGAGTACCTGGGCGTGCCGCTGCTGCGCGTCAACGAGACCCTGCAAAGCTACATGGCGCCCGTGTTCGTCAACGACATGAATCTGATGGGCCGGGTCTGGCGGGTCACCGCGCAGGCGGACGCGCCCTACCGGCGCAGCGTGGCCGACCTGGCCGCGCTGAAGACACGCGCCGCCAACGGCGACATGGTGCCGCTGGGCAGCGTGGCCACCTTCAGCGAAGGCACGGCGCCGTTCCGCGTGCCGCGCTACAACCTGTATCCCGCCGCCGAAATCCAGGGCAGCACCAAGCCTGGCTACTCGACGGGGCAAACCATCGCCGCGATGGAAGAGCTGCTCAAGGCGCGCCTGCCGGCCGGCTTCGACTACGAGTGGACGGAACTGGCGTTGCAGGAAAAGCACGCGGGCGGCAGCACCGGCATGGTGCTGGGCCTGGCCGTGCTGCTGGTGTACCTGCTGCTGGCGGCCCTGTTTGAAAGCTGGCTGCTGCCCCTGTCCGTCGTGCTGATCGTGCCCAGCTGCGTGCTGGCCACGCTGATCGGGGTATCGTGGCGCGGCCTGGACAACAACGTGCTGACGCAGATCAGCATCGTGGTGCTGATCGGCCTGGCTGCCAAGAATGCCATCCTGATCGTCGAATTCGCGCGCCAGGCGATGGCGGCCGGCGCCGATGCGCGCGAAGCGGCCATCGCCGCCGCCCGCACGCGTCTGCGGCCCATCCTGATGACCTCACTGGCTTTTTTGCTGGGCGCGATACCGCTGATGCTGTCTTCCGGTGCGGGCGCGGAAATGCGCCAGTCGATGGGCACGGCCGTCTTCGCCGGCATGCTGGGCGTGACCTTGTCGGGCCTGTTGTTTACACCCTTGTTTTTCACCTTGCTGAGCAGACGCCGCACGGCGCCTGCCGCGCGCACGGTCGCGCTGGGAGAAGCCGCATGAGCCGCATGATTCACTTGAACACGCGCAACGCCGCGCCGCTGCTGGCGGCCGCCATGCTAACCCTGGCCGGCTGCAGCGTCGGCACACCCACGGCCACGCGGGCGCTCGACACGGCGCAGTTGCCGGTCCTGCCCTCGGCCGCCGGCGCACCGGAGCTGCAGGCCGGCGCGCCGCCCGCGCTGTGGTGGCAAGAGCTGGGCGATGCCAGGCTGGAGCAGCTGGTCAAGCGCGCCTGGCAAGACAATTACGACGTGCGCATCGCCACCGCGCGCCTGGCCAGCGCCAGCGAGTTCGCGCAAGCGGCGCGCGGCGCCCGCCTGCCGACGGTAGATCTTGATGCCCAGGCCGGGCGCGCGCGCCTGGCGGCGATCGAGAGCAGCGATGGCCGGCCGCACATCGCCTCGCCGGTGCAGTGGAACGCCGTCTTCAGCTGGGAGCTCGACCTGTTCGGCCGCGTGCGCCACAGCATCGCCGCGGCCGAGGCTTCGGCGGACGAGCGCGCCGCCGTGCGCGACGACGTGCGGCGCCTGATCCTGGCGCAGGTGGTCGATGCCTACCTGGTGCTGCGCGGCGCGCAGCAGATGCGCGCCAGCCTGCAGGAGCAATTATCGAACCAGTCCGGCACCTTGCGGCTGGTGCGCGAGCGCGAGAACGCGGGCCGCGCCGCGCCGGCCGAACGCATGCGCGCCGAGGCGCAGATGCGCCTGGCCAGTGCCCGCCTGCCCAGCCTGAACTTTGATGAGCGCGTGGCGCGCAACCGGCTGGCCACCCTCACGGGACAGCGCCTCGATGCGCCGGAACTGGCGGCGCTCGACCAGCCGATGCCGCTGGCGCTGCCGCAATCCTTGCTGACGGACGAACCGGCCCATTTGCTGCTGCGCCGGCCCGACGTGCGCGCGGCAGAACGGGCGCTGGCGGCGGCCAGCGCCCGCGAAGGCGCCGCCATCGCCGAGCGCTTCCCGCGCATCAGCCTGGGCGCGCTGTTCGGCGCCTCCGGCGTGGCCGGCGACTGGAATGGCGGCGATGCGGCGCGCTGGCATGCGGGCGCCGCCTTTTCCCTGCCGCTGTTCGACGGCGGCACGCGCCGCGCCCGCGCGCGCGCAGCGGGCGCCGAAGTGCTGGCCGCGCAGGCCGGCTTCGACAAGGCGCTGGCGCTGGCACTGGAGGAAACCGACAGCGCCATCGCACAATGGGTACAGCTGCGCAGCCGCCACGCGGAACTGCGCGAGGCGCACCAGCTGGCGCAGGAAAGCGCGCGCCTGGCAAGGGTGCGCTACCAGGAAGGCGCGGAAAGCCTGCTCGGCGTGCTCGAAGCGGAACGTATTGCGCTGGCCACGCAGGAGCAGCTGGTGACGGCTCACCGCGACGTGGCCATCGCCACGGCCCGTGGCTACACGGCCATGGCGGGCGGCTTCGACGGACCCGTGACGCGCTAGGATGACGCTGCCGGCGGCGTCAGGCGGCGCCTGACTGGCCGGCGCAGGCGTCGACCACGCAGCCGCGCAGCCAGCGGTGGGCGGGGTCGGCGTCCATGCGTGGATGCCACATCAGGGAGACGGTCAGATCCGGCATGCGCAGCGGCAGCGCAAAGCTGAACATGCCGGCGCGCAGATTGCCCGTATGCCGTTCCGGCACGGTGGCGATCAGGTCGGAACCGGCGGCCAGCGCCAGCGCCGCAGTGAAGCCGCCGACGATGCTGGCGATCGTGCGCTGCAGTCCCAGCGCCGCCAGCGCGTCGTCCATCGGTCCCGTATCCTGGTCGCGCCGCGCCACCAGCACATGCTGGCCGGCCGCATAGCGCTCGGCGCTGATCTCGCCCTGGGCCAGCGCATGGCCGCTGCGCACCACGCCCACGAAACGGTCGCCGAACAGCCTGCGCGTGCGCACTTCCGGGCTGGTGAAATTGCCGATCACGCCCGTCTCCAGGTCGATGCTGCCCTCGCGCAGCTGCACGCTTTCACGGTCGACCTTTTGCACGAAACGCAGGCGCACGCCGGGCGCTTGCGCGCCGATATGCGCAAGCAGCGCAGGACCGAAATTTTCCACGAAACCGTCGCTCGAACGCAGCGTGAAGGTCTGCTCCAGCTGGCGCGGATCGAGCCGCTGCGCCGGTCCCAGCACGGCCAGCGCCTCGCCCACCAGCTGGCCCACCCGTTCGCGCAGCTCCAGCGCGCGCGGCGTGGGCACCAGTTCACGCCCGGCGCGCACCAGCAGCGGATCGCCGGTCGTCTCGCGCAGGCGCGCCAGGGCGCGGCTCATGGCCGATGGACTCAGGCGCAAGCGCCGCGCGGCGCGCGTGACGCTGCCTTCGGCAAGCAGGACATCGAGGGTGATTAACAGGTTCAGATCGGGTATCGACATAGTTTCTTACCTTAGCATGATTTGCTGGCGCCATGGCGCCAGACGCATGGATACATTGCGCGCCACACGCCTTCCGGCGCGCCCGGCGCGGCGCTACGATGGCTGCATCGCCACTTTGATCGACAACGACATGCCAGCCATTCTTGCTCCTTCATCCGCCCCAGCCGCCCGCACCATTTACCACGCACTGGCATCGATGCCAGGGAGCAGTCGGTGAGCCGCCTGCTGTCCTGGGCCGCGCGCTTCCTTGCGCCGGCCAGCGAAGCGCCGATCCAGGAGCAGGAGCAAGACGGCAGCGAAGGCAAGGCTGCGGCCGCGCCGGCCGATGCCTATCCTCTGGACGCCACCGGCTGGGGTACCTGCGGCTGGCCATTGTAGGCACGCCTCTACTTCAGCGCGCGCGCGCCATCACTCGCCTGCACCAGCAAGCCATCGGCCAGCCAGCGCAGCAGCAAGGGCGCCGGCGCGAACGGCGTGCAGCCGTTGCCCTTCAGGTGCGCCTGCTGCGCCGCCGCCAGCGCAGCGCCCAGGGTGGACCCGCCAGCCAGCACGTCCAGCGCCGCCGCTTCCACCGCGTCGATCTCGCGCACCTGCGCCGACCAACCGTGGCGGTACACGAGTGCCAGCGTCTCGCCCCGTGCATCAGGCGGCATGGCATGCCGCGCCGCGGCGTCGTGCGCCAGCCAGATCGCCGCCGCGCGCCAGGGCGAACGGTACGGCACGGCCGCCGGATGCAGCGCCAGCTGCCAGGCATCGACCTGGCCCGCCCCGGCCGCCTGCACGTCGCGCAAGGTCAGCGCAGCGGCATCGGGCGCGCCATGGGCTTCATGCAGCAGCCACTCCAGGCGCGCCACGTCGGCAAAATAGCCATGCGCGGCGGCCGGCGGCCAGGCGGCAAGAAACACCGGCAGGCTGGCGCCGAAACGGGCCAGGTCGGCGCTGCGTGACGGATGCGCATCGCCGTAGGCATGCGCCATGGCCAGGAACCAGGAGGCGCCGCCCAGCGCGCGCAGCACCGGATACACGAGCTCCAGCGAGCGCGCGTGATGCTGGCGCAGCGCCTGGCCATAGCGCGCCAGGGCGCTGGCGCTGCGCGCATCGGTGTCCAGCCACGGCGCCAACGCGCAGGCATCCGGCGTCTGCGCGCTGATCTGCGCGCCGAACGCGGCCTGCAGGCGCGCCAGCTCCTCAAGCGTCATCGCGCGCCGCCAGGCCCGCCGGCGCGAGCACCTCGCCGGCAAGCGCCCGCGCGCGGGCCACTTCGTCGAGCAAGGCGGCGAAGGGCGGCAAGTTGGTATCCCATTCGACCAGGGTTGGCAGCGGACCGTAGCGGCGCAAGGCGGCCCGGTACAGTTCCCACACGGCAGCGGCCACGGGCGCGCCGTGGTGGTCGACCAGCAGGCCGCCATCTTCGCAGTGGCCGGCCAGATGCAATTCGCCGACCAGGCCCGGCGCCAGCGCCGCCATCGCGGCCAGGGCATCCTCGCCGTGGTTGCATTGATTGACATACAGGTTATTGATGTCCAGCAGCACGCCGCAACCGGTACGGCGCGCCACGCAGGCGAGGAACTCCGTCTCGCCCCAGCTGTCGCCGGGAAAACGCAGATAGGTCGAGACGTTCTCCAGCAGGATGCGACGGCCTAGTACCTCCTGCACCAGGTCGACGCGCCGGCAAACCAGTTCCAGGCTGGCACCGTTCAGCGGCAGCGGCAGCAAGTCGTTGAGCATCGCCTCGCCGGTGGCGCCCCAGCAGAGGTGCTCGGACACCAGCATCGGCTCGATGCGCGCGGCCAGGCGGGCGATCCGCTCCACGTGCGCGCGCGAAAAGCCGTGCACGGAGCCGAGGCCCATGCCGACGCCATGCAGCGAGACGGGATAATCGGCGCGCAGCGTCTCGAGCACGTGCAGGTCCCAGCCGCCTTCGGCCAGGTAGTTCTCGCTGTGGACCTCGAGCCAGTCCACGGGCTGGCGCCGCGCCAGCATGTCGCGGTAATGCGCGCCGCGCAGGCCGACGCCCACCAGGGGCGCGGCCTGCGCCACCTCGCGCATCAGGGCAAGCCGCGCGTGCCCGCCGGCGCCGCGCCGCCCTTGGCCGCCGTGCCGGGCGCCGCGTCCATCTCGCGCACCACGCGCAGGCCGATCCAGCCGCGCCGCCCTTCCGCGCCCAGGCCCAGGCGGGTGGCCGCGCGCACGAAGTTCGGCGTGTCGGTCCAGGAGGCGCCGCGCGCCACGCGCTTCTTGCAAGCCGCTTCATCCCACACGCGGCCATCTTTCGGCGCGCCTTCGTAGTCGCTGTGCCAGCAATCGGCCGTCCACTGCCACACGTTGCCCAGCACGTCGTACAGCCCTGCCGGATTGGGCGCGTAGCTGCCCACGGGCGCCGTGGTGGGCCAGTTGCCCGAACCGGATACCACGCCGCCGCAATGCTTCTGCTGCGGACAGTCGTCGGGGCCGTACTTGGCGTCGCCGCGCGTGATGTCCTCGCCCCACCAGCGCGCCGTGACGGTGCCTGCGCGCGCCGCATATTCCCACTCGGCCTCGGTGGGCAGGCGGTAGCGCGCCCCGCTCTTTTTCGACAGCCAGCGCAGATAGCTTTGCGCATCGTTCCAGCTGACGTTGACGGCCGGGCGCGTGCCGCGTCCCCAGCCTTCGTCTGACGGCCGGTAGCCGTCGCAGCCGCCATCCTGGATGCAGGCGTCGAACTGCTCGAACGTCAGGCTGAAGCGGCCGATGGCAAACGGCTGCAGGATCTCGACCGGGTGCTGGCCTTCATTGCCGAAGCGCCCGCTCTCGCCAGGCGGCGATCCCATGAGGAAGCGCCCGGCCGGCAGCGGCACCATCTCCGGGCACGCGCCGTCGCAATCGCGGAACGACTTGCCGGCGGCCACGGGGGTGGTCAGGCTGGGGTCGATGGCGTCCGGCTTTTGCCTGGACAAATAGGCGGACAGGTTGGCGATATCGCCATCCGTCAGGGGCGCTACAGCCGTGTTCATCAGGGGGCTGACGCGCGCATGCGAGCGGAAGGCGCGCAGCTGGCCATCCAGGTAGGCCAGGTTCTGCCCGGCCAGCTTCGGATAATCGGCGACGGCGGCATTGCCCTTGGGGCCATGGCAGGCGGCGCACGCCGGCAGCGCGCGCGCCGCGTCGCCCTCGTGGTACAGCGCATCGCCCGCCGCCACATCGGCCGGTGGTCCGGTCCTGGCGGGCGCCGCGCCCGGGCAGGCCAGCGGCGCCGCCTCCACCTTGCCGCCCAGCGCCGTGCACGTGCCGGCCGGGACGGTCATCCATTCGCCAGGATCGCGGTCGACGGTCGCCATGCCCGAACACAAATGGAAGCAGGTGGTATTGGCACATTCATTCTGGCCGGCCTTGGCCACGCCATAGCAGATTTCGCTCTTGGCGGCGGCCTTTTTTTCCGGCGCCTGCGCCGGCGCGGGGAGCGCCACGGCCAGGGCGCAGGCCGCGGCCACGGCCGCCTGTACCAGCGCCTGCCGGTTCTGCGGCTGCGGCACTGGCGCTGGCGGCGTGGCGGCCTTGCCTGTCGTTGATACTTGCACCATGCGGTGGCTTCCTTTTCAAAAATGCCGGCAGGCGCCGCCAGCGGCGCGCCTGCCATGCCGTGTCAGTCGTTGTTAAGTCGATGCATCAGTCATAGTGCGCGCTCGCTTCGATCAGCTCGATGCGGTAGCCGTCGGGGTCCTGCACGAAGGCGATGACATTGCTGCCGTGTTTCATCGGTCCCGCCTCGCGCGTGACCGTGCCGCCATGCGCGCGCACCCTGGCGCAGACGCTGGCCGCATCGTCGACCGCCAGGGCCAGGTAGCCGTAGGCGTCGCCGTGGGTGTAGGCTTGCCGGTCCCAGTTATGCGTCAGTTCGATGGCGGCGTGCGCCGGCGCTTCGCCATAGGCGACAATGGCGCGCGTAAAGCGCGCATCGGGATAATCGTGGCGCCGCTGCAGGGTCATGCCCAGGGCGTCGCGATAAAAATGCAGCGCGGCGTCGAGGTCGGCGACGCGCAGCATGCAATGAAGTATGCGCATGGTGTGATGGCTCGGATCAAATTGGGACAAGGGGTCAGGCTACGCGCTGCTGTGGCAAGACAGTTTCCATGGCCGGTTCGTCCGGCACCGGCAGGTAGCGGGCGCCCGCCTGGTAGCGCTGGACGAACTGGCCGAAGTCGCCGCTGTCGGCGCGTTCCACGCGCTCCTGCTCGGCCAGCGAGGCATCGGCCTGCGCCGTGAAGCGCGCCAGCGCCGCAGGCGCCAGGGGTCGGCCGCGGAAATGCGCCGCGTGCGCCGCGCTCTGGCGCAGGGCGAAGGCGTCGAAACTGCCTTGCTCGGCGCGGATCGCCGCCAGCACGCGCGCCGAAGGCGTCAGCGTCACGTCCGCCAGCTTGGCGCGCTGCGCCCCCAGCGCCGTGGCGCAATCGTCGCCGCCGCGCGCCTGGTCCAGCAGCGCGGCCATGGGGGCAATGCGATCGAGCAGCTCGCCAGCCCAGGCCTGCAGGCTGAGCTGTTCGCCGTGGCGCTCCAGCAGCAGTCCCGGACGGCGTCCTTCCTTGACGGTGCGGGCGAAATTCTCGGTGTTCTCGCGGCTTTCCGCATGGCCGGTGAGCGGGCTGTCCTGCAGCCCGCAAAACAGCAGAAAGGCGTCGAGGAAGTGGCAGGCTGGCGCGCCGATGCCCAGCGGCTCGAACGGGTCGACATCGAGGCAGCGCACCTCCACGTACTGCACGCCGCGCTGGGCCAGCGCATGCAAGGGGCGCTCGCCGCTGTGCGCCACGCGCTTGGGGCGGATCGCCGAGTAGTACTCGTTCTCGATCTGCAGGCGGTTGGTATTGATCTGCACCCACTGCCCCTCGCGCCGCGTGCCCAGCTCGACATACGGCAGGTACGGATGGTTCATCGCCGCCGCCAGGCTGGTGATATAGCTGTCGAGCGTGTTGTAGTCGGGGGTCAGGCCGGCCTGGGCATCGTTCTGGTAGCCCATGTCACTCATGCGCAGGCTGGTGGCGTACGGCAGGTACAGGGTATCGGCCGACAGCTGCTCCAGCGGGAAGTCGCCGCGTCCCGGGAAATGCGCCGACAGGGCTGGCGCGGCTCCGAACAGATACATCAGCAGCCAGCCATAGCGGCGGAAGTTACGGATCAGCCCGACATAGCTTTCCGACTGAAACTGCATCGCCGTGCGGCCATCGCCCTCGTCCGCCCGCAGGCGCTCCCACAATGCGGGCGGCAGCGAGTAGTTGTAGTGGATGCCGGCGATGCACTGCATGCTTTTGCCATAGCGTAGCGCCAGGCCGCGCCGGTAGACATGCTTGAGCATGCCGATGTGCGAGTTGCCGTACCAGGCGATCGGGATGTCGGGGTCGGCGGGCAGACGGCACGGCATCGAGTGGCTCCACAGCATTTCGTCGCCCAGTCCGCTGAAGACGAAACGGTGCAAGGCGTCGTAGCCGTCCAGCATGGTGGCCGTATCCTGCTCGGGCGGCGTGATCAGCTCGATCAGCGCCTCCGCATAGTCGGTCGTGATGGTGGGATGGGTCAGGGCCGCGCCCAGCGCCAGCGGATGCGCCGTGGCGGCCAGGTGGCCGCGGCCGTCCACGCGCAGCGCTTCGCGCTCGATGCCGCGCAATCCCTGGGCCAGCAGCGCATGTCCGTCCGCGCCTGCCAGCAGCGCCATGCGGCGCGTCAATAATGAACTCATAGCTGTGCTGCCTTTACAAAAAAACATCGTTCGGCTTTCCATCTCGACGCCGACGATAAGCCCCAAGCCCCGCACCACACAACTCGCAAATCCTGAGTACGGGGATCAGAAACACTGATGCCAGGGGCCAGGCACCCGGATTTCCGAGGCATGCGCCCGGCACCGGCGTTCGCATCAGTGTTATTGAGTGCTGCACTCAGCATTTGCGAATTGCGCCGTCCCGCGCGGCCCCTTATCTTGATAAACGAATATCAATAGACGGAAAAGTTTGGTTGCGCCGGCATCGCAGCGCCGGCGCGCCCCTCTTCCGTATCCGGCGCGCCGACACGGCAGCGTGCTCAAGACACATGCATGCGTGCATGCGGCATGCAAGCCAACAAGGAAGCCGACAAGGCGATGGGAGAACACAGGTGGAAGTGATGGACAAGATGGTCGCGGACGACCCGGGCGTTGTACGCCTGAGCACTTATGCGCTGGAGGACAACTTGCTGGCACGCGGCGGCAGCGTCTTCCTGACCGGCACCCAGGCACTGGTGCGCCTGCCGCTGATGCAGCGCTGGCTCGACCGCGAGCGGGGCCTGAACACGGCCGGCTTCATCAGCGGCTACCGGGGCTCGCCGCTGGGCGGCTACGACCAGGCGCTGTGGCGCGCGCGCGGCGTGCTGGAAGCGCAGCAGATCCGTTTCCTGCCCGCCATTAACGAAGAGCTGGCAGCCACCGCCGTGCTGGGCAGCCAGCAGGTCGAGACCGATCCCCAGCGCACGGCCGACGGCGTGTTCGCCCTCTGGTACGGCAAGGGGCCGGGCGTCGACCGGGCCGGCGATGCGCTCAAGCATGGCAATGTGTACGGCTCCTCGCCGCACGGCGGCGTGCTGGTGGTGGCCGGCGACGACCACGGCTGCGTCTCGTCATCAATGCCGCACCAGAGCGATTTCGCCATGCAGGCGTGGAGCATGCCCATCGTCAATCCGGCCAGCATCGCCGAATACCTGGAATTTGGCCTGTACGGCTGGGCGCTGTCGCGCTTTTCCGGCATGTGGGTGGGCTTCAAGGCCATTTCCGAAACGGTGGAAAGCGGCGCCACGGTCGACCTGGACGGCCTGTGCACGCGCTTCGAGCAGCCGGCCGACTACAGCGTGCCGGCCAGCGGCCTGCATTACCGCTGGCCCGACCTGCCCGGCCTGCCCATCGAGACGCGCCACGCGCACAAGCTGGCCGCCGTGCACGCGTTCGCGCGCGCCAACAGCATCGACCGCCTGCTGTGTCCCAGCCCGCAAGCGGATATCGGCATCGTCACCTGCGGCAAGGCGCATCTCGACGTGCTCGAAGTGCTGCGGCGCCTGGGCCTCAGTCTCGATGTGCTGGAACGCGCCGGCGTGCGCCTGTACAAGGTGGGCCTGAGTTTTCCGCTGGAAGCCGAACGCCTGGCACAGTTCAAGGCGGGCTTGCGGGAAATCCTCGTCATCGAGGAAAAGGGGCCGCTGGTGGAGCAGCAGATCCGCACCCTGTTCTACAACCTGCCGGACAGCGCCCGCCCGCTGGTGCTGGGCAAGCTCGATGCCGGCGGCGCGCCGCTGCTGCCGGCGCAGGGCGAACTGCGCCCGTCGCGCATCGCCGGCGTGCTGGCGGCCTGGCTGGCGCGGCACAAGCCGGCGCTCGACCGCCGCGCCCTGCTGCCCGGCTTCGCGCCCGCCGCGCTGCTGGCCAATGCGGCCGACGGCGTGCGGCGCCAGCCTTATTTTTGTTCCGGCTGCCCGCACAACAGCTCGACCAAGGTGCCGCAGGGTTCGCGCGCGCAAGCCGGCATCGGCTGCCATTTCATGGCCTCGTGGATGGAGCGCGATACCACCGGGCTGATACAGATGGGCGGCGAAGGCGTCGACTGGGTGGCGCACTCGATGTTCAGCACCACCCCGCACGTGTTCCAGAACCTGGGCGACGGCACGTATTTCCACTCGGGCTTCCTGGCCATCCGCCAGGCCATCGCCGGGCGCGCCAATATCACCTACAAGATTTTATACAACGACGCCGTGGCCATGACGGGCGGCCAGCCCATCGACGGCAGCCTGACGGTCGACGCCATCGCCTGGCAAGTGCATGCCGAAGGCGCCAAGGCGATTGCCGTGGTCAGCGACGCGCCGGAAAAATACGCGGGCTTGCACGGCCGCTTCCCGCCGCCCGCCACCTTCCACGGACGCGAAGAGCTCGACCAGGTGCAGCGCCGCCTGCGCGACGTCAAGGGCGTCACCGTGCTGATTTACGACCAGACTTGCGCGGCCGAGCTGCGCCGGCGCCGCAAGAAAAAGGAATTGCCCGATCCGCCGCGCCGCATGGTCATCAACAGCGCCGTGTGCGAGGGATGCGGCGATTGCGGTGTCCAGTCGAACTGCCTGTCCATCGTGCCCCTGGAAACGGGCTACGGCCGCAAGCGCGCCATCGACCAGTCGTCCTGCAACAAGGATTATTCCTGCGCCAACGGCTTTTGCCCCAGCTTCGTCTCCGTGCGCGGCGGCGCCTTGCGCAAGGCAGCCGACGCCGCCATCGATCCGCAAGCCCTGCGCCGCGCCGCGGCAGCCCTGCCCCTGCCCGCGCCGCATGCCTGGCACGGCCCGTTCAACCTGCTGGTGACGGGGGTGGGCGGCACGGGCGTGGTGACGGTGGGCGCGCTCGTTTCCATGGCCGCGCACTTGGAGGGAAAGCAAGCCTCGGTGCTCGACTTCATGGGCTTTGCGCAAAAGGGCGGCGCCGTGCTGTCCTTCGTGCGCCTGGCCCTGGCCGGCCAGGATCTGCACCAGGCGCGCATCGACATCGGCCAGACCGATGCGATGCTGGCCTGCGACATGGTGGTCGGCGCCAGCGCCGACGCGTTGCAGACCCTGCGCCACGGCCACACGCGCGTGGTCGCCAACACGCACCAGTTCCCCACCGCCGCCATGGTGCGCGATCCGGATGCGCCGCAGCATGCGGGCGCCCTGATGGACAAGCTGCGCCACGCCGTCGGCGTGGAACACATCGCCGAATGCAACGGCCAGGTGCTGGCGCGCCAGCTGATGGGCGACACCATCATGGCCAATATACTGCTGATGGGCTTTGCGTGGCAGCGCGGCCTGATCCCCGTCGGCCTGGCGGCGCTGGAACGGGCCATCGAATTGAATGGCGTGGCCGTCGACGCCAACAAGGCGGCCTTTGCCGCCGGCCGCCTGGCCGCCTGCGGCGCGCCCCTGCTGCAAGGCGTGGCCGCGGGTCCGGTGGCGGAAGACGCCAGCCTGGGCGCGCTGATGGAACAGCGCAGCGCCATGCTGGCGCGCTACCAGAACGCGGCGCTGGCGGAACGCTTCCAGGCGTTTGTCGCGCGCGTGCGCGAGCGCGAAAGCGCCGTCTTCGGCGCCGATGCGCCGCCCGTGCTGACCCTGGCCGTGGCGCGCGGCTACAGCAAGCTGCTGGCCTACAAGGATGAATACGAGGTGGCGCGGCTGTTCTCGGACGGCCAGTTCCAGCGCGAGCTGCAGCAGCAGTTCGAGGGCGACGTGACGCTCACCTTCCACATGGCGCCGCCGCTGCTGGGCAAGCGCAAGCGCGCCTTCGGCCCCTGGATGGGCAGGCTGCTGGCGCTGCTGGCCAGGGCCAGGGGGCTGCGCGGCACGCGGTTCGACGTGTTTGGCTACAGCGCCGAACGGCGCCGCGAGCGCCAGCTGATCACCGACTACACGGCACGCCTCGACGCCCTGCTGCCGCGCCTGAGCGCCGGGAACCTCGATTCCATCGTGGCGCTGGCCGAACTGCCGCAGGCCATCCGCGGCTACGGCCACGTGAAACTGGCCAGCATCGATGCCGCCGAACTGCGTGCGCAGGCGCTGCTGGCCAGGCTGGAACAGCCGGCCGCTGCCGCCGTCCCCGCCGCGCCACACGCCCAGCAGCCTTTCCGCACCATCGCCATCCGGCGCTACCAGTAAACATGTTTTCCATTGACCACCACACGGCGCGGCGCCTTGCCGCGCCGGCGCGCCCAGGAGCCCAGCCTTGAAGTCCTTGTCCCTCGCCCTTCCCCTGCCCGTTGCGCGCCTGCGCGCGCTGGCCGCCATCGCCGCGCTGACGCTCGCCAGCGGCCTGGCGGCCGCGCTCTACCTGCCGGCCTCCATGGCCGGCGTGGTGGCGCTGCTGGTCTTTTGCATCAGCATGTGGGCCACGGCCCTGGTGCCCGAATACTGGCCGGCCCTGGCCTTCTTCCTGGTGGCGATGCTGTGCAATATGGCGCCCGCGCAAACCGTGTTCTCCGGCCTGCAGTCGACCACCTTCTGGCTGCTGTTCAGCGGCGCCGTGATGGGGGCGGCGATCGGCCACACGGGCCTGGGCAAGCGCGCGGCGGCCATCCTGTCGCGCATGCTGGGGCGGCGCTACGCGGGCGTCATCGCCGGCATCGTGCTGTTCAGCGTGGCGCTGGCCTTCGTCATGCCTTCAGGCATGGGCCGCGTGGTGCTGCTCATTCCCATCACCATGGCCGTGGCCGAGCATATCGGCTATGGCGCGGGCCATAACGGCCGCACGGGCATGCTGATGGCGGCCAGCTTTTCCAGCTTCCTGCCGACCTTCGCCATCCTGCCGTCGAACGCGCCGAACATGATCCTGTCCGGCATGGCGGACAATCTATATGGCGTGCAGATCGCGTATGTCGACTACCTGCTGCTGCATTTTCCCGTGCTGGGCATCCTCAAGTCCGTCCTGCTGGTGCTGCTGATCCTGTGGATGTTTCCCGCCGCCGATCCCGTGCACGCGGCCGCGCCGGCGCAGCGGCAAGGTCCCATGTCGGCGCAGGAGACGGGACTGACCGTGGTGCTGGGAGGCTGCCTGGCCCTGTGGATGACGGACGGCCTGCATCATGTGTCGCCGGCCTGGGTCGGCCTGGCCGCCGCCCTGGTCTGCCTGTGGCCGGCCGCCGACCTGACGTCGAAAAAATGCCTGAACCAGGAAATCAACTACGGTTCGCTGCTGTTCGTGGCCGGCGTGATGGGCCTGGGCGCGGTGATTTCGGAAAGCGGCCTGGGCGAAGCCGTGGTGCACGGCCTGAGCCGGCATGCGCGCTTTGCCACCGACACGCCGCTGTGGAACGCCGCCGTACTGACGGTGATCTCGACGGTGGTGTCGCTGGTGACCAACCTGGCGGGCGTGCCGGCGACGATGACGCCGCTGGCGCAGGACCTGGCGGCCGTCACGGGCCTGCCGCTGATGACGGTGCTGATGACGCAAGTGCTGGCATTTTCCAATGTCTGCCTGCCCTACCAGGCGCCGCCCCTGATTTTCGCCATGCAGGCGGCCAGCCTGCCGGTGGCGGCCGTCACCCGCCTGTGCCTGAGCCTGTTCATCCTCAGCCTGCTGATACTCACGCCGCTGGACTTCGTATGGTGGCACGTGGTCGGCCTGCTGTAGCGCTGGCCCGCGGGCAGGAACTTTCTCACGAAAAGTAACAATTTACGCCATTTCAAGGGCTGACGCGCGTCGCGGCAGTGACAGGGAGAAGGGAAAAGTCACAAATAATTACCCATCTTGCAGGCATTGTTAATGCGGTTTTCTTAATGAAATCACATATAATGCATAGTTGAAAAACAAATAAGAATATCTGAAATTTCACCCATATTTTAACTTAGTGGACCCGCCCCTCATGGAAATCCATCACCTGAAAACCTTCGCCACGGTGGCGCGCGAGGGCAGCATTACGCGCGCATCCGAACGGCTCTTCCTGAGCCAGCCCGCAGTCAGTGCCCATGTCAAGGCGATGGAGGATTATCTCGGCCTGACCCTGTTTGAACGCACGGCGCGCGGCATGAGCCTGACCAGCAGCGGCCAGCGCATCCTGGCCAAGGCCGAACGCACGCTCAACATCCACCGCGAGCTGCTTGACGAAGCCAACCACATCAAGGGCCGCCTGGCCGGCAAGCTGCGCATCGGCGTCGGCGGCCAGTCCAACAACGAAGCCATTGGCCGGCTGGTGCGACGCTTTTCCGAGCACCATCCGGAAGTCGAGGTCTCGCTGGAGCACGGCAGTTCCACCGGCACCCTGAACGGCATCCGCAGCGGCACGCTCGACGCGGGTTTCTACAACGAGGCGCGCTCGCCCGACGATGACCTGATGACGATCGAAGTGGCGTGCTTCCCCGTCTACGTGGCGGCGCCTGCCGGCATGCTCGACACCACCCAGCCGCTCGACTGGAACGCGCTGGCAGAGCTGCCGTGGATCTTCGCGCCATCGAGCCTGTGCTGCGGCGGGGCCGCCGAGCACCTGTTCAAGACGCGCAATTTCCGTCCGCGCCGCATCATCAGCATCGACCGCGAAAGCGTCACCCGCTCGATGCTGGCCGAGCGCCTCGGCGTCGGCCTGCTGCATGGCGACACGGCGCTGGAAGCGCAGCGCCTCGGCGAAATCGACATCCTGTGCGTGGCACAGTCGTCCGTGCGCAATCTGTTCGCGCACCTGGCCTCGCGCGCCAGAGAGCCGATGTTCGAGGCGATCAATGATGCGCTGAGCGAATCGGGCATATTGGCGGCCTGAACCGCCAATATGCCGTGCGAGTGCCACAGCCAGCCCGGGAAACCTAGCGAGCCAGGCGCTGCATCTGATTGAAGATATTTTTGCGGTGCATTTCTTCGGTGCCGCCCACGCTGGCGAAAGCCAGGGCGTTTTTCATCAGCTCGGCCACGCGGCCGTTGTGATAGCCAAGACTGCCGTATAGCTTGACGAGGCTGGTAGCGCTGTTGATCAGGTCTTCGGATCCCACCAGCTTGGCGATGGAACAGCTCATCAACCCTTCCCGCTGGCCTGCCAGCAACTGCGACAGCGCGCCAAACGCCAGCCATCGCGAACGTTCCATGCCGATGCGGATATCGACCAGGCGCCGCTGCACGTACTGGTGGTTGTCGATGCTGCTATTGAAGCTGCTGCGGCTGGCCGCGTAGCGCATCGCCTCGTCCAGGTAGGGCGCGATCAGGTTGGCCGCCGCCAGGCCGTAATACAGGCGTCCCAGCGAAATGGTGTCGATCAGCGTGGCCAGGCCGCGACCGGGCGCGCCCAGCAGCTGCGACGGGCGCACGGCCACATCCTCGAAATGCAGGGCGCCGGTGGGCAGGTTGCGATTGCCCAGCTTGTCGTCCACCAGGCCGGCGCGCAGGCCGGGCGTGTCGCGGTCGACCAGCGCCAGCGCGATATTGTGCTCGTCCTTGTCCGCCAGGCGGCAGACGATCAGGGCGAAATCCATGATGGGCGCGTGGGCGATATTGTACTTGCCGCCATTGAGCACGTAGCCGTCGGCCGTGGCGCGCAAGGTGCTCTGGATGCTGCGCACGTCCGTGCCCGTGCCCGGCTCGGCGATACCGGTGGCGCTGACGTCGCCGCGCAGGATGGCGCCGAAATAGCGGTCACGCTGCCCTTCCGTGCCGTGCCGCTCCAGGCCCCGCACCATGCCGGCCTGGGCGATGACCGACAGCAGCAGCTCCGGCGCGCCGATGGTGGACGACAGGCCGTCGAGGGCGGCGGTAAAACTCCACCAGTCGCCCGTCGCGTGATCGCTGCCGGGCACGATCATGCGCCACAGACCGGCATCGCGCAGGCGCTGCCAGCCGTCAAAATCGAAACCTTCGGCGCGCGCGGCGGCGCCGGCGGCAATGTCGCTGCCGATGCCGGCATAGCGCTGGCGTATCTCGCCCTGTTGCGGTGTAAACATCATGGTTAGCCTTGTTGGTCAATGAAAGAAAAAGGGCCGCGCGGGCGGCCCTGGCAGGTACGCCGGCCGTCAGTCCGACAGGACGACGGAGCGCCCGATGGCGCCGTGCAGGTCGAGGCAGCGCTCGAACCAGGTACTGACGGGATCGTCGACCGGCAGCAAGGGATACGGCACGGTGATGCGCGCCCATTGCAGCACGCCGAACAGGATGTAGTCGGCAAACAGGGGTTGCGCACCGCCCAGCCAGGGCTGCCTGGCCAGCACGCTGCGCAGCGGCGCGAATTTTTCCGGCAGGGCCGCCAGCTCGATGTGGCGGGTGGCCGAGGCCTCTTCCAGGGTCTTGCCGAAGCGTTTCTCGCGCGCCGCGCGGAAATACGCCTGGTCCGCCGGCGACATCAGCGCATGCATGTCCATGGCGGCGATGGCCGAGACGGGCGGATGGATGACCGTCTGGCTGAAGCTTTCGACGAAACGGGCCATGGCCTGGCCGCCCGGGCCGCCGAACAGGCTGGGACGGTCCGGATAGGCGCGCTCCAGGTACACGGCGATTTCAAAGCTGTCGCCCTCGATATGGCCGTTGTCGTTCAGCACCGGCACGCTTTTATAGCTGCCGTCCTCGATGCCGGCGATTTCCGCGAAGGAGACGGGCCGCACCTCGGCCTGCAGTTCCTTGTGCTTGAGTGCCATGATGATCTTCCATACATGGGGCGAATAATGACGGCGCCGGTCGGCGGCGCACAGGCTGTACAGGATGATGGACATGCGGTTCTCTCTGGTTGTGAAGGTCAGGCCGCGGCGCCCGTCAGCGCCAGGCGCTGCACGCCGCTGGCGGGGAAGCGTTCGCGCAGCAGCGCCAGCACCTGCTCGGGACTCGGCAGCGAGTGGTGGCCGTGCATGCGCTCGAGCAGCGGATCGAAATGGTCGCGCCAGACGGGGTCGATGATGATGTAGCCGTCCTCGCGCAGCTGCGCCAGGTTGCGCTGCACGGCCGGCTTGGCCAGCATCGGCCCGCCCATCACGGGGAACAGCAGCACGGGAAAGGTGGCGGCCAGGATCACGGTGGTCAGGCGGTTGCCGGAAAAGCCGTTTGCCACGGCCGCCAGCGTATTCGCGGTGGCGGGCAGCACCAGCAGCAGGTCGTGCTCGGCGGCCAGGCGGCCTGGCTTGTCGGTCGGCCAATCCTGCGGCCGCTCGCCGCTGATGACGCGGTCGACGTACAGCGCGATCGATTCCGGCTTGAGGAAGTTGGTGGCATTCGGCGTCATCAGCACGCTCAGCTCGCAATCGAGGTGGTCCTTGATGATGCGCAGGTAGTTCGGCAGCAGGGTCGAATCGAGCGATCCCGTGACGCCGATGAGGATGCGCGGCTTGTGTTTGTTGATGGGCGTTTCCATGGTGTTGTGTCCAGGTGGTGGCACGGCTATGCCGGGTTAATGGGGTGCAGGCGGACGGCGGCGCTGGTGCGCGCGCACCGCCATGACCATGCGGTCGAGGATCTCGGCCAGCAGCGGCTGCGAGGTGGCGAAATTGAGGCGCGCGCAGTGCGCGGCGCGCGCGTCGAAGACTTCGCCCGGGCTGAGCGCCACGCGCGCATGCTGGAGGAAGAAATCCGCCGCCGGCTGGTCCAGCTCCAGCGCGCCGCAATCGAGCCACAGCAGATACGTCCCCTGCGGCACGTGGAAGCGGACGGACGGCAACTCGCGGCGCAGGATCTGCGCCGCGTAGTCGCGCATGGCCAGCAGGTGCGCCAGCACGGCGTCGAGCCAGGGCTGCCCGTCGTTCCAGGCCGCCACGGTGGCGTCGATGCCCAGGTTGTTGACGGCGCCCGTCAGGCGCGCCGGCAGGCGCGCATGGAAGCGCTGCTGCAGCTGCGGCGTGCCGAAATGGGCGACGGCGCAGCGCAGTCCGGCGATATTGAAGCTCTTCGTGGCAGAGTTCAGGGTGACGGTGCGCGCGGCGGCCGCCTGCGACAAGGAGGCGAATGGCAGATGGCGCGCGCCCGGGTAGACCAGGTCGGCATGGATTTCGTCGGACACCACGATCAATGCATGGCGCTCGGCAAAGGCCAGCACGCCGTCCAGCTCCGCGCGGCTCAGCACGCGCCCCGTCGGATTGTGCGGATTGCACAGGATCAGCACGCGCGTGCGGGCATCGACGGCTTGTTCCAGGCTCTCCAGGTCGAGCTGGAAGCCGTCGGCACCCGTGCGCATTTCCAGCGCGACCAGGCGCCGGCCCGTGCCCTCGACCGCTTCGCGGAACGGCGCATAGTGCGGCACCTGCACGATCACGCCGTCGCCCGGGTCGGAAAACGCCATCACCGCGGCAAACGTCGCCTGCACCAGGTCGGGCAGGACCAGTACCTGGTCGGCCTCGGCCTGCCAGCCATACAGGCGGCGCATGCGCGCGGCGAACGCGTATGCCACGGCGCGGTCGGCCTTGCGTCCGTCACGCAGGGGATAAGTGAAATCGACGCGCTGCAACACCTGCGCCAGCGCCGCCTGCACGGCGGGCGCGGTGCCCAGGTCCATGTCGGCCACGCAGGCGGCAAGCACGCCGGGCTGGTACTGGCGCCACTTGAAACTCTGGCGCGCCAGCAGCTGGTCCAGGGTCAGCGCCAGGCCGTCCTGCAAGGTAGCGAGCTGGCGGCTCATGCTTCGGTAAACACGCGGTTCAGGAAGCCGTTGAACCATGCCCGCAGCGCCTTGTCGTGCAGCACGCGTCCCTGCAGGTGCTGTTCGCCCTGCTGCGCGTTCGGCAGGTGGAAGCGGTGCGCGCCCTTCACCGCCCAGCGGCGCTGCATGGCAAGGGTCAGCTCGGGATGGTACTGGATGCCCCAGGCTTTCTCGCCGTAGCGGAATGCCTGGTTGCGGTAGGCGTCGCCCTCGGCCAGCAGGATGGCGCCCTTGGGCAGCTCGAAACCCTCCATGTGGAAGTGGTACACCATGTCAGGCCACTTGGGCATGATGCGCTGGCCTTCGGCCGTCGGCTTCAGCGGATACCAGCCGATCTCCGTGACGTCGCCCTCGGCCGCCGTCACCTTGCAGCCGAGATTCTTGGCCAGCATCTGCGCGCCCAGGCAGATGCCCAGATACGGCCGGTTTTCCGCCAGCGGCACGGACAGCCACTCGATCTCGCGGCGGATGTGCGCGTCGCTGTCGTTCGCGCTCATCGGGCCGCCAAACGAGATCACGCCCGCATGCCCATCGAGGGTGTCGGGCAGCGGGTCGCCGCACACGGGACGGCGGATATCGAGTTCAAAGCCCTTGTCGCGCAGCAGCTTGCCGGCGCGGCCCGGCGTCGACGCCTCCTGGCGCAATATCGCCAGGATCGGCCGCTTGCGCCCGCGCCGGCCTTGCATCGTTTCACTCATGCTGCTCTCCTTGTATCTTGTTGCGCTGGATGTAGGACTCGACCAGGCTGGCATACGGCGGCACGAAGGTCACCAGGGTCTGCTGGCCCACCTTGATGGTGTCCTTGACGTCGAAATGCAGGTGGATCGGCAGCTTGTCGATCCAGTTGTTCGAAATCCTGCCGATGCGCGCGCCGCGCGCCACCGGCTGCAGCTCGCGCACGGCCAGGTCGCTGGTATTGAGGTGCACATAGCGGTACAAGGTGCCGGCGGCCGTCTGCAGGGTGACGCTGAAACGCGCGATCTGCACGATGACGCCATCGTCGGCCGCTACGGCCCAGTGAAAGTTGGCGCGGCAGGTGGCCGGGCGCAAGTCTTGCCCCTGATGTCCACCGGACAGGCAGAACGGCAGGTTGTCCTTGCGCAGCTCGCAAAAATTGTCGCGCCATGGATAGGCATAGTTGGCGTCGTCGCAGGAATCGCCTGCCTTGCCGCGCTGGCCGCCCACGCCGTAGAAATGCGAACTGGCGTAGGCCGCGCCCTTCTCGATGGGAAAGCGCATGTCCGGGTACAGCACGGCGGCGCTGGCCACGCCGCTGCCGCTGCCAGGCAGCAGTGCTCCGGGCGGCAGGAAACGGTCATCATTGCCGGCCAGTGCCGGCAGCGCCAGCGCACCGAGCACGCCAGCCAGTAACAAAGTCTTCATCATGGTTTTTCTCCCGCCACGAGCAGCAGCGCACGCGCCGTGTCGGTCAGATATTGCGGATCGGTGCAGCGCTTGTCCTTGAGCGGCTCGTCACAGCTCATGCGCAGCGTGTAGGCGGCGCCGAAGCGCGTGAAGCTGTAGTCGGCGCCGTCGCCTATCGATTCGAAGGCGCCGCCCGCATGTTCGAGCTTCAGGTCACCTGGTGCGACGAGGTGCGTGGCGCTGCCGAACAGCCCCAGCTTCGCGCCCGCCGGCGCATACAGGGCCGCATAGGCCGTGCCCTGGCCATGGAAACGCGGGGCGCCCCAGTCGCCTTCGGCCGGCAGCAGCAGTACCGGGATGTTGACCTGCGCCAGCCCGGCGGGCGCCGTGGCGCGCAGCGGCCGCAGCACCGCGTCGGCCTGCGCCGCGCCGGCACGCGCCAAGCTGGCCGCGGGCCAGTCGATCGGCGTCAGCACGCGCCGCACCGGTTCGCCGGCGCTGGCGGCCACCGGCGCCGCAGCGCCCGCGAGCAGGCCCAGCGCGCCAAGCGCTTGCAGGAATGCCAGGCGCGCCATCTTAGAGGCTGCCCTGGTAGGCCAGCACGGTCTGCTTGAACGACTCGGGCACGGGCTGCGTGGCCTGCTTTTCATAGTCGTACATGACGTGCACGGAAATGGCCTTGGCCATCACCACGCCCTGCTCGTCGCCGATGTGCATGATGTGCTCCATTTCAAAGCTCTTACCGCCGAACTTGGAGACATGGCTGAGCACCAACACCTTGTCGCCGTACTTGGCCTGGGCGATGTATTCGCACGCGGTTTTCACCATGATGTGCGGCAGCTTTTCGCTCTTCGGAATTTCCAGGATGCGGTGCATGTATTCGAGGTAGGCCGTCTGCATGTACTCGTAGTACACGGGGCTGCTGACGTGGCCCATCGAGTCGGTGTCGCGGTAACGGATGTCGAGATTGGTCTTGAAAGAGCGGCGCATCATTGTGTCCTCATGTGGCGGTTATATCCGGTCAGGCCGGCTTGGGTAGTGACATTTCGCCAATGATGCTAAGACCGATAGCGGGTACCTCACAAGACGCAATATCTGAGGGCGGACGTCCAAATATCTGAGGAGCCGAATGGCGCCCGTTGCGCTACCATCGCTGCAGAAATATTCCAGCAACAAGGACCCGGCGCATGGCGCCACGGCTGCCGCGCGCACTGGCGCGGCCCACCGGTTTCCTCTACCCCATCCTATTGAATGAAAGGCGCATCGATGAAAATCGCGATCCTGGCTGACCGCCTCGAGCTGTTGAACATCAAGAAAGATTCGACCTACGCGATGATGCAGGAAGCGGCCGCGCGCGGCCACGCACTGCATGTGTTCGAACAGCAGCATCTGCACTGCGAGGGCGGCGTGGTCAGCGCCCATGCCGCGCGCGTGCAGCTGGTCGACGACGCCGGCACGTGGTTCCACCGGGAGGCGGCGGCGACGCTGCCGCTGGCGCAGTTCGACGCCGTCCTGGTACGCAAGGATCCGCCTTTCGACATGGAATACCTGTACAGCACCTACCTGCTGGAAATGGCGCAGCGCCAGGGAGCGCGCATCTTCAACCGGCCATCGGCCGTGCGCAACCACAACGAGAAACTGGCTATCCTGGAATTTGCGCCGTTCTGCGCGCCGACCCTGGTCAGCCGCGAGCCGTCGCGCCTGCGCGCCTTCCACGCCGAGCACGGCGACGTGATCTTCAAACCGCTCGACGGCATGGGCGGCGCCGGCATCTTCCGCGTGCGCGAGGACGGCATGAACCTGGGCGCCACCGTCGAAATGCTGACGCGCGACGGCGCCGTCACCATCATGGCGCAACGCTACATTCCCGCCATCAGCGAGGGCGACAAGCGCATCTTGCTCATCGGCGGCAAGCCGGTGCCGCATGCGCTGGCGCGCATACCGCAGGCGGGCGAGGTGCGCGGCAACCTGGCTGCCGGCGGGCGCGGCGAAGCGCGCGTGCTGACGGCGCGCGACCGCGAGATCGCCGACACCCTGGCGCCGGTGCTGGCGGCGCGCGGCCTGCTGCTGGTCGGGCTGGACGTGATCGGCGCGCATCTCACCGAAGTCAATGTCACCAGTCCCACCTGCTTCCGCGAAATCATGCAGCAGACGGGTTTCGACGTGGCAGGCATGTTCATCGATGCGCTGGAAACGGCGGCATCGCTCACGCACACGAACGAGGAACAATCATGAGCAAGGTAAGCACACTGCAAAGCTGGATAGGCGGACGCTGGATGGGCAGCGAAGCGGGCCTGTCGCTGCACAGCGCCATCGACAATTCGCTGATCTATCACACGCATGCCGAGTCGGTCGACGCGCAGCAGGCGCTCGACTATGCGCGCCGCACCGGCGTGCCGGCGCTGATGGCCCTCGACTTCCAGCAGCGGGCGGCCTGCCTGCGGGCGCTGGCATCGCACATCCAGCAGCATCGCGAGGAGCTGTACACGATCGCCTACCTGAGCGGCGCCACGCGCGCCGACAGCAAGCAGGATATCTGCGCCGGCATCGGCGTGCTCAATTCCTACGCCGGCATCGCCGCCAGCGGCCTGCCTTCGGGCAATGTGCTGCACGAAGCGCCCGCCATGTCGCTGTGCCGGCGCGGCGGAGCGGCCGGCACGCACATCATGGTGCCGCGCGGCGGCGTGGCCCTGCACATCAACCCGTTCAACCTGCCCGTCTGGTCGCTGCTGGAAAAATTCGCCGCCAGCTTCCTGGCCGCCATGCCCTGCATCGTCAAGCCCGCCACCTGCACCAGCTACCTGGCCGAAGCGCTGGTGCGCCTGATCGACGCGTCCGGCGTGCTGCCGAAAGGCGCGCTGCAGCTGGCCATCGGCCCTGCCGATGCCTTGCTGGCCCGTCTGCAGGACAACGATGCCGTCAGTTTCACCGGTTCGGACGCCACCGCCACGACCTTGCGCAACCATCCCAACCTGCTGGCGCGTTCGGTCCAGGTCAGCCTGGGCGCGGCGTCGCTCAATTGCGCCATCCTGGGACCGGACGTGCGCAGCGGCGAGCCGGAATTCGAGCTGCTGGTCGACGCCATCGTGCGTTCGATGACGGTCAAGGCGGGCCAGGACGGCGCCGCCATCCGCCGCGTGATGGTGCCGCACGGGCAGATCGAAGCGCTGACGGCGCGCCTGCGCGAACGCCTGGCGGCGGTGGTGATCGGCGACCCGGCCCAGGCAGGCGTGCAAATGGGACCGCTGGCATCGCAGGAGCAGCGCAGCGAACTGGGCGCCCGCGTGCGCGCCCTGGCCGAGGAAAGCGACATCGTCTGCGGCCAGGCGGACGGCTACGCGCCTTCCGGCGCAGGCGTGCGCGATGGCGCCTTTGCCGCACCCACGCTGCTGCTGTGCCGCGGCGGCGCGCGCAGCGACGCCGTGCATGAAATCGAGGCCTTCGGCCCCGTCTGCGCCCTGATGCCGTATGCGGACGTGGAGGAAGCGCTGGCGCTGGCCGCACGCGGCAGGGGCAGCCTGGCCAGCACCCTGGCCACGCGCGATCCGAAGCTGGCCGCGTATGCGGTGCCGCGCCTGGCCGCCTCGCACGGGCGCGTGCTGGTGCTGGAACGCGAAGTGGCGGCGGCGGGGACGGACGTGCTGGCGTCGGCGCACCTGAAGTACGGCGGCCCTGGCCGCGCCGGCTGCGGCGAGCAGCTGGGCGGCCTGCGCGCCATCTCGCAATACCTGCAACGCTCGGCACTGCAAGGCTCGCCCACCATGCTGACGGCCGTGACGGGCGAATACGTGCGCGGCGCCGCCGTGCGCGAAAGCGTGCAGCATCCGTTCCGCAAGCATTTCGACGAGCTGGAAGTGGGCGAATCGCTGCTGACGCACCGGCGCACCGTCTGCGAAGCGGATATCGTGGCCTTCGGCGGCATCTCGGGCGATTATTTCTACATGCATTTCGACGAGATCGCCGCGCGCGATTCGCAGTTCGGCCGGCGCATCGCGCACGGCTATTTCGTGCTGGCCGCCGCCGCCGGACTGTTCGTGTCCCCGGCACCCGGTCCCGTGCTGGCCAACTACGGGCTCGACGACCTGCGCTTCGTCGCGCCGGTCGGCATCGGCGACACCATCCGCGCGCGCCTGACGTGCAAGCGCAAGGTCGACCGCCAGCGGCGCGACGACAAGGGCGTCGGCCAGGGCGTGGTGTCGTGGGACGTGCAGGTCACCAACCAGAACGATGAACTGGTGGCCAGCTACGACATCCTGACCCTGGTCGCCAAGCGCGCAGGGCCGTGAGCGGCAGCCCTCAGTTTTCCTGATGGCGCCGCTCAAGAAATACAAATAGCCAACGTTGCCCCCGTCTTTCAGAATGGCGGCTGACGAGATGAAGCCAACCGGGTATTTCAGGGACCGGAAGCGGTGCGGCGCGCCGCTTCCAGTCCCGGGACAGCGCTGCTGTAGCAGATTCGACTGACGCTGCGCAGGCCAGCACCTGCGCCCTCCCTTCCCGTAGCTTCCCTTCTGACAAAGACGACCTTCCCATGCGACATGCCGTTCCCCTTTTCCTGCTTGGCGCCAGCGCGCTGCCCATCGCCCCCTTCTCTTTCGCCCAGCAAATGTCCGACACGCGCGCCGAACAGGCCGCGCCGCTGGCGACCCTGCCCGAAGTCAAACTGATCGACCAGTCCGCGCCGGACGCGCCCCTGCCGGGCATCACGCGCATTTCCCGCGAGACCCTGCAGCGCCAGCAAGCCATGGACATGGCCGACGTCTTCGCCAGCGAACCTGCCGTCAGCGTGGGCGGCGGGGCCAGCAATGCGCAGCGCATCTACCTGCGCGGCGTCGACGGCGCCAACCTGAACATCAGCATCGACGGCGCGCGCCAGGGCCGCAGCCTGCACCAGCACCGGGGCGACCTGGGCGGCATCGATCCCGACCTGCTGAAACAGGTCGATATCCAGCCCGGCCCCAGCGCCGACGCGGGACCGGGCGCGCTGGGCGGCAGCATCCGCTTTGACACCGTCGATGCGCAGGACTTGCTGGCGCCTGGCAAACGCGCCGGCGCCAGCGTGCGCGCGGCCTACGCCAGCGCCGACGAGGCGCGGCGCGGCGCCGTCAGCGTGTACGGCATGCCGGGCGAGACGCTGGACAATAAGCTGGGCTTGCTGGCCCATGTCAGCGCCGTCAACCGCGACAACTACCGCATCGGCGGCGGTGGCGACGTGCCCAATTCGGCCGGGCATGACCGCGACTACCTGCTCAAATTGAGCTTGCTGGACCTGGCCGGGCATAGCCTGCGCCTGGGCGCGGCGCGCAACCGCAATGCGGGACTCTACCTGTTCAGCCGGGTCGGCAGCGACAACGGCTATGCGCCCGCGAACGCCGTGCCCACCTACCAGCGCAGCGAACGCCATACCTATACCCTGGAACACCGCTACCAGCCGGCCGGCAATGCGCTGCTGGACTGGAAATTCAATCTGTACCTGAACGAGAACGAGCTGGAAGACGTCAGCCAGGCGCGCAGCGCGAAGACGACGGAACGGGGCGGCAGCGTGCGCAATACGGCAAACCTGGCCTTGGCCGGCACGCAGCACCGCCTGACGGCCGGCGCCGACTTCATGGGCGAGGAAGGCATCACCAACGGCGTGCTGGGCGCCGCCATCCTGGGGCCGGGCCGCAAATCCACGCAGGCGCGCAATCTGGGCCTGTTCGTGCAGGAGCGCATGCGCTGGCAAGCCCTGCAGCTGTCGCTGGGCTTGCGCCACGACCGCTACGATACCGCCTTCGGACCGCGTACCTTCAAGAGCGGCAAGACATCGCCGAACGCGGGTGCCGAGCTGGAGCTGGGCCGCGGCGTGGGCGCCTTTGCCAGCTATGGCGAAGCCGTGCGCGCCAGCGGCATCATCCCCATCGGTTTCCTCACCAGCCTGGACAAAAAGAGCAATTTCAACAACGGCAAGCCCTTCAAGCCGGAAACCTCGACCACGCGCGAAGCGGGCCTGAAGTACGAGGGCGCCAATGCGCTGCTGGACGGCGACAGCCTGACCGTACGCCTCGGCTACTTCGACACCCGCATTGCCAACCTGATCGAATGGGCCGGCCAGGGCGTCGTGTATCCCGCGTATATCCGCAACATGCCCGAGACCCTGCGCTCGAAGGGCTGGGAATGGAAGGCGCGCTGGCAGCGGGGCGGCTACGGCACGTCCGTCGGCGTGGTGCTGGCCGATACCACGGTGGGCGGCAAGCCCTTGAACCCGGCGCGCCGCGTGGGCACGGCGCTGGGCGACCGGCTCACGTGGGACAGCCACTGGCAGATGCTGCCCGGCCTCACGGCCGGCTATACCCTGAACGCCGTGCGGCGCCTGGACGACGTGCCGAAAACGGCGCTACAGCGGGCCGGCTACGTGCTGCACGACGTCCAGCTGCAATGGCAGCCGGCCGCGCTGCGCGCGCTGAGCCTGGCGCTGGCCGTGCGCAACCTGGGCGACAAGCGCTACACGAGCCACAGTTCGCTCGACGGCGGCGTCGGCAATATCCTGCCGGAGCCGGGACGCGACGTGCGCGTGAGCGCCAGTTACCACTTTTAAGCGATTCCACCATCCCAATCACCCATCCGTAAAGAGAAGAGAACCATGACCTATACCACCCAAGCGGGCGCGCGCTGCGGCCTGTACCTCGTCAGCGCCGGCATCGGCGACCCTGACAGCATCACCGTGAAGGCGCAGAAAACCCTGCGCGGCGTCGATATCGTGTTCGGCATCCCGCGCCTGCTGGAAGCGTTTGCCGACCTGCTTGACGGCAAGGAACTGCACAAGGCGGGCCACGGCCTGTTCAGCCCCCTGGCGCGGCGCGACACGCCGGAAGAGGAAGTCGACGCCATGGAAAAACAGACGCGCGACATCATCCACGCGGCGACGGCGGCCGGCAAGACCGTCGCGGTACTCGACTATGGCGACGCCATGATCTTCGGGCCGCAATCGGGCTACCTGAGCGAGTTCAGCGAACTGAACCCGGTCGTCATCCCTGGCATCTCCTGCTTCAATGCGGCCAATGCGGCGCTGGCCCGCGATGTCACCGGCGGCAAGCACAGCCGTTCCGTGATCCTCGCCGCCTCGGCCGACACGCGCGACGACTACACGGGCAGCGACACCCTGGACAAGCTGGCCGCCACGGGTTCCACCCTGGTCTTCTTTACCATGCGCGCCGACCTGCCCTCGCTGGTCGAACGCCTGGCGCGCCACCTGCCCGGCAGCACGCCGCTCGCCATCGTCGCCCACGCGGGCGCCGACGCGAAACAGGCCGTGCTGCGCGCCACGCTGGGCACGGTGCTGGCCCGCACGGAGAACGAAAAGCCGCCGTTCGAGCACCTGGTGTATGTAGGCGATTTCCTCGGCTAGGCCAGGCGCATCCAGGCCGCCGGCACGGCGCCCTCCGTGCCGTCCTGCGGCTCGGGCAACGCCGCGCAGCGGCCATCTTCCAGCCGCACGATGCGGTCCGCCACGTGGCGGGCGACAGGCAGATTGTGCGTGATGAGCAGCAGGGCCAGGCCGCGCGCCTCCTGCACGTCGAGCAGCAGCCGCAGCACCTTCGCCTGCACCGAGGCATCCAGCGCGGCGGTCGGTTCATCGGCCACCAGCACGGCAGGATCGGCGATCAGCGCCCGCGCGATGGCCAGGCGCTGCAATTCCCCGCCGCTCAAGCTGCGCGCCTGGCGCGCCAGGAAGGCCTCTGTCGCCGGCAGGCGCACGTCGGCCAGCGCCCGCAGCGCCGCCGCGCGGATCGCATCCACGCTGACGCGATCCGCGATGGCGAGCGGCTCGGCCACCGCCTCGAACACGCTGAAGTGGCTGGCCACCGAGGCGCCCGCATGCTGCGGCACGTAGGCGATGCCCGCCGCCGCGCCCCCCTCTTCGCGCTCCGGCGTGGTCACTGTGCCCGTATCGGCCTGCTGCAGGCCGACGAGGATGCGCGCCAAAGTCGATTTGCCCGCGCCGGACGCGCCCACGATGACCACCGTTTCGCCCGACTGCACGTCCAGATCGACGCCCGCCAGTACGGCTTGTCCGCCCAGGCGCTTGTGCACGCCGCGCGCGGACAGCACGGTGACGATGCCGCCGCGCAGGCAAGCCACGCCCGTGGCATCGAGCGCCGGCGCTTCCTCGCCGCAGCGGGCGATGCGCTGGCTGCAGCGGCTGGCGAAGGCGCAGCCGCGCGCGCCTTCTTCATGGGTGCCGGCGATGCCCTGCAAGTCCTTGCCGTTCTCGCGCGGCCAGGCGCGCAGCAGGCCGCGCGTGTAGGGATGGCGCGGCGCCGCCAGCACCGCTGCGGCAGGCCCCGTTTCCACGGCGCTGCCGCCGTACAGCACCAGCACGTCGCCATCGAGCGCGCGCGCCAGCTCCAGGTCGTGCGTCACCACCACCAGCTGGCACTGCGCCGCTTCGGCGCGCAGGCGCCCGAGCACCAGCGCGCTGGTGGCGGGATCGAGCGCGGACGTCGGCTCGTCCAGCACCAGCAGTGCCGGGTCAGGCGCCAGCGCCGCCGCCAGCAGGACGCGCTGCAGCTGGCCGCCGCTGCATTGGGCCGGATAGCGCCGGTGCAGGTTTTCGGCCAGGCCCAGCGAAACCAGCAGGGCACCGGCCGCCAGTTCGGCTGGCCCGCGCCGCATGCCCAGATGCCGCCGCAAAGGCGCCGCCACCTGCGCCAGCAAGGTGTGCTGGGGATTGAGGGCGTCGTGCACATCCTGCGGCACCAGGCCAGCCTGGCGGCCGCGCCAGCGCCGCAGCACCGCTTCGTCCGCATCCACCAGTTGCATGCCGCCGGCGCGCAAGCTGCCGCTGCCGCGCCCCGGCGCCATGCCGAGCAAGGCCCGCGCCAGCGTGCTCTTGCCGGCGCCCGATTCGCCGATGATCACCAGCGGCACGCCGGGGCGCGCCTGAAAATGCAGCTGGCGCAGCAGCTGGCGGCCATCCGCCTCGATGCAGAAAGCGGCCGCCGCTAGCATCGCGCGCGCTCGTCGAGGCCCTGGCCCAGCAGCGCCAGCGCGATCAGCAGCATGGCCAGGCACAGCCACGCCGCCAGGATCCAGGCGCGCGCGTCCGGGTGGGCAAGATAGGGCATGGTTTCATTGAGCATGCCGCCCCAGGTCGGGGTACGCGGATCGGCCAGCCCGAGGAAGGCCAGGCCCGCGTAGTGAAACACGGCGCGGCGCACCAGGGCCACGGCTTGCACGGCCAGCAATCCCGCCATGGCCGGCCACACATGGCGGCGCAGCAGGTAGATGCCCGACGCCGCCGCCAGGCGTGCCGCGTCCAGGCTCTCCTGGCGCCACACCTGGCGCAGGCGCAGGCGCAGCGCGCGAAATTCGACATCCCAGCCGAATGCCGCCAGCATCGCCACCAGGGCCGCCACGCCCGGCTGCATGGCCGAGGCGATGACGATGAAAACCAGAGTCGATGGCAAGGCGCTGAACAGGTCGGCCAGCCGCAGCACCAGCGTATCGGCCGCCGGCCAGGCCAGCCCGCACAGCGCCAGCAGCACGGCCAGCGCGATGCTGGCGGCGCTCACGGCCACGCCGATGCCCAGGGTCGGCAGCGCGGCGACGGCCAGGCGGCGCAGCACGTCGCGGCCCAGGTCATCGGTGCCCAGCCAGTGCAGGGCGCCGGGCGGCGCCAGCACGGCATCCATGGCGCCGTCGGACGCCGGCTGCAGCCAGCTGGCGCCGGCCAGCATCAGGGCCAGCACCAGCAGCAGCCCGGTCCCCGCGCGCACGGACGCGTTCATGGCGCGCGCTGCGCGCGCCGTGCCAGGCGGGCGGCCAGTGCATCGGCCAGCAAGTTCATGGCGAACAGCAGCAGCCCCGTCGCCAGCAGGGCGCCGCGCACCAGCGGGTAGTCGTGCTTGACGATGGCGTCCGTCAGCACCAGGTTGATGCCGGGATAGGCAAAGACGGTTTCCGCGTACACGGCGCCCGATACCAGGCGCGCGGCCACGCCGCCCAGGCGCGACAGCACGACGGCAAGCACGTTGGGCGCCAGGTGGCGGTAGCGCAAGGCGAACGCCCCCACGCCCTGCGCGCGGGCCAGCTCCATGAAGGTGCGCTGCCGTACGCTGACGGCCGTGGCGCGCGCGCTGAGGAATACGCCGGCGGCCGCTGGCAGCGCCATGGCGCACACGGGCAGCACCAGGTGCTGCGCGCGCTCCAGCCATGCGGCCGCACCCGTCTGCATGGAAAACGGCGCCATGGCGCCATTGCTGGGAAGCCATTGCAAACCATAGGCGAACAGCATGACCAGGCCCATCGCCAGGGCGAAAGGCGGGATGCTGTCGAGTGCCAGGGTGGTGGCCGTCAGCACGCGGTCCGGCGCCCTGCCCTGCGCGAACGCGGCCTCGATGCCCAGCACCACGCCCAGCAGCAGGGCCAGCACCAGCGCGCACGCCACCAGCAGCATGGTCCAAGGCAGGTGCTGCGCCAATAAGTCCTTCACCGGCATGCCGTGGCGGATGGAATAGCCGAAATCGAGCCGCAGCAGCTGCGCCAGGTGCCCGAGGTACAGCTGCCACAGCGGCTGCCCGCCGCCCAGGCCATGGCGCGCCAGCAGGGCGCCGCGTTCGGCCGCATCGAGTTCGATCAGCGCATCCTGCCCCAGGATGGCCGTGACAGGGTCGCCGGGCATGAGCAGCGGCAGCGCGAAGTCGAGGCTGACGAGCGCCAGCAAGGCCAGCGCATAGCCCGCGGCGCGCCGGCCCGGGAACGTAGAAGCGCTCAGCGTCGGCTCCCGTCTACTGCACGAACATCAGTTTGTTCAGCGGCAGCGAGATGCCGACGGCGATGCCGCCCGGCGTGAACCACGGCCGCAGGCGCGCATTGGCCGCCGTGATCCACTGCGGCGAATACAGGAAAAACGCCGGCAGCTCCTCGGCATAGATGGCCTGGGCGCGGTCGAGCAGCGCGCGCCGTTTGGCCACGTCGACGGTGCCGACCTGCTGCTGCAGCAGCTCGAGCAGATCGGCGCGGCGGAAGGCATCGCTGAAGGCGCCGTTACCCGCCGTTTGCCGCAGCATGCTTTCCGGGTCCCCATTGCTGCCCTGGCTGACGAGCGCCAGGTCGAAATCGGCCGCGACCATGCGCGCGCCCAGGATACCGCCGTCCATGATGCGCACATTGACTTCCATGCCCAGCTTTTCCAGCTGGCCAGCCAGCTGGCTGGCGGGCCGCGCCAGGCTGCGCGTCGCCGCCAGTTCGAGCACCCACGGCTTGCCGCCGCTGTCGCGCAGGCGACCGTCCGGCGCGGCGCGGTAGCCCAGCTCCGCCAGCATGCGGCGCGCTGCCGCCGGATCGTAGGCATACGCATCGAACGGCGCCCCGCTCTGCCAGATGCTGCCCCGCACGAAGCGTCCGGCGGACACCTCGCCCTGCCCGTTCTCGACCACCCGCAGCAGTTCCTGCCGGTCGATGCCGCGCGCGATGGCCTGGCGCAGGCGCTTGTCGGCAAACGGCGGGCGCGCATGATTGAAGCGCAGCCGCACCGGATGGCCGGAAGGCGCGCTGACCACGGTGGCAAAGCGCGTCACTTCGGCAGCCAGGGGCGCCGGCAGGCTGCGGATCATGTCCACCTGGCCCCGCTTGAGCGCGCCCACGGCAAGCGAAGGCTGCATGCGCAGGAACAGCAGGCTGCGCACCCTGGGCGGGCCCAGGTAGTACTCTTCGTTCGCGGTGAAAAGATAGCGGCCCGCCGCCTTGTCATACGCCCCCAGGCGATAGGGGCCGCTGCCGACGATGTCGGCCTGTTTCACGTGCTGGGGGTCGTCCAGGCGCGCGTACACATGCTGCGGCAGGATGGGCACCGAACCGGCCAGCTGCGCCACGAACGGCGCATATACGCGCTTCAGGCGCACGCGCACGCGCCCCTTGCCCAGGTCGTCCACGCCGTCGATGGCCCCCAGGTCGAACAGGGGATGCGGGTGCTGGCGCAAATACGCAAAAGTAAACACCACGTCCGCCGCCGTGACGCTCTTGCCGTCATGCCAACGCGCATCGGGGCGCAAGGTGAAATCGATGGTGCGGTGGTCGGCGCTTTCCCGCCACGCGCTGGCCAGCCCCGGCACCAGCTTGCCGCTGGCATCGCGCCACACGAGGGTGTCGAAAATCAGGCTCGTCAGCGTATAGCCCATGCCGCCGCTGGCATGGGTGTAGGGCGTCGGCAAGCCGAAGTCGCCCTGTTCATCGGCAATGGTACAGCGCTCGATGCGCGGCGCCGGCGACGGCTGCTGCGTACTGGCGCTGGCGCCGGCACACGCCAGCCAGCCGGCAAGGAGAAGGGGAAAAAGCAAGCGAAGACGGGGCACCAGCGTTCCTGACGATCAGAAGAGAGGCAAACCCCGGCCGCCATGGGCCGGGCAAGTGTGCTGCGTAGAATGGATTCCCAACTAAATGAGAATTATTTACAGCTGCATATCTTATGGTTGCCACGCTGGCCAGGCAAATTGTCTTTCCGGAGGGCTGGTATCTGAAAAACTGAGGGGCCGGGGCAGGCTCCCCTCGCCCTGGCGCCGGCCCTGTCAAGGCGCCACAGCTGGCGCTGTCCCGGCGCGATCGTCTGCAGTTCGCCCGCTGCGCGCGGCCGCGCCGGCAAGGCAGCGGCCGGCGCCATGCCGCTTACTCGCCCTGCTCCGGCGCGCGGCCGATCTCGCCGTCGATATTGGCCAGGAACCAGGCCAGCGACGACATCAGCGCCACGTTGCGTTTCAGATTATTCGGGTCGACCTTGTCCAGTGTGTCGGCCGGCGTATGGTGGTAGTGGAAATAACTGTGGCTGTCGACCAGCGGCTCGAAGCTGGGCACGCCTCCCGTTTCCAGGCGGTGCAAATCGCCGGTGCCCAGCGCATCGCGGCGCGTGAACGCGTGTGCGCCCATCGGCTGCAGGGCAGCCAGCAAAGGCGTGAACAGTTTTTCCGCCTTCGGTCCCACGCTGGCTTTGATGCCAAACGGGCGGCCGGCGCCGCTATCCATCTCGATGGCCGCATATTGCTTGCCGAGCGCCTGCTTGTGGGCCTCGAAGTAGGCCTGGCCGCCGCGGCCGCCGTTTTCCTCGTTCATCCAGGCGATCACGCGGATGGTGCGGCGCGGACGGTAGTCGAGCTTTTTCAGGGTTTCCACCACGCCCATGGCCGCCACCACGCCGGCGCCGTCGTCGTGCGCGCCCGTCGCCAGGTCCCAGGAGTCGAGGTGGCCCGAGACCACCACCACTTCGTCGGCCTTGTCCGTGCCCGGCCAGTCGGCGATGACGTTGTAGCTATCGGCTTCCGGCAGGTTTTGCGGCGTCAGGGTCAGGTGCATTTTCATCGGGCCGCGCGCGGCCAGGCGGCCGATCAGCAGAGCGTCTTCCACGGTGACGGCGGCGGCGGGAATGCGTTTATTGTCGTCCAGGCCCGTGGCGCCCGCATGCGGGATGCGGAAATCGGCGCCGCCCACCGAGCGCACCAGCGCGGCCGCCGCGCCCAGGTCGGCCGCCGCCTTCGGTCCGAGGAAGCGCGAGCGCGAACCCTGGCCGTAGGTGACGCCGGCCAGCCCCCGCTCGGCCATCTCCTGGTCGAACGGCGTGTCGATCAGCACGATGGCGCCCTTCACTTCCGCCGCGCGCGCCTTGAGTTCTTCCAGGCTCTTGACGATGATCACGGGCGCCGTCAGGCCGGCGGCCGCAGTGGCGCCGGAGCCGCCCAGGGCCGTGAGCACCACGCGCTGCGACACGCCCTGCGGACGGCCCGCATAGTCGACGATTTCCGCCGTTTCCACGCCGCGCACCCAGTGCGGCACTTTCACGGGCTGCAAGGTGACCTTGGCGCCCAGCTGGCGCATGGTGTCGGCCACCTGCTGCACGGCGGCGGCGGCGCCGGCGGAGCCGGACAGGCGCGGGCCGATCAGATCCGTCATGTCGGCCAGGCGGGCGTAGGCCCAGTCGCTTTGCAGCGCGGTGTCGCGCACCTGCGCCAGCGCTTGCGGCGTGTTGCCTGGCGCGGCGGCAAAGGCGCCGGCGCTGACGATGCAGCCAAGGGCAAGGGATACGGCGGAACGGCGCAGTGGCGCGCCAGTCAGGATGCTATGCATGTGTTCAGTTCCAGTCAACAAGGTCGAAGCGGGTACGCCGTGGCCATGGGCAAGGCGCGAATTTTTCTACGATAGCGTATTTATTCTGTCATTGCAGCAACTTTTACGGGATCGATTGCCTCTTTCCCCCACAGTCGATTACCATGCAGATCGTGATCGCTACCGGATACCGCCATGCTCAAGGGAAGACTCTGTATCGTCCGGCATTTGACCGCCGCCGACCTCAATACCTATATCGCGCTGATCAACGACCTGCCCGCGCGCAGCGAGTTCTTTTCCATGCAATTCAAGTCGCCCGAAGCGATCCGGCGCGAATTCCTGCAGACGGGCCTGGTCACGGAGGATAGTGAACTGTTCCTGATTGAAGACCATCACCAGCACATCATCGGCTCGATCACGCACTTCAAGGGCCGCACCCCGGCTTGCCGCGAAATCGGCTACCGCCTGTTCGACCCCAAGTGGGGCGGACGCGGCTATGGCGGCGAGGCGACGCGCCTGGTGGTCGACTACCTGTTCAATGCCTATCCCTACCACCGTCTGGAATTGCTGATGGACCCACAAAATACGGCTTCCGAACGGATCGCGCAAAGGTGCGGCTTTACCGAGGAAGGCGTGAAGCGCCAGGCCTTTTTCATCAATGGCGTCATGCGCGACGTGAAAATGTATAGCCTGCTGCGTCCGGAATGGCAAGCGTTTGCACCTGTCGTGTCAGGCTGAAACTGTTACCACGCCGCCCTGATTGTAATAAGTTGTATTAGACGTGGAACAAGCTTGCGGCAGCGGATATAGTCCACTCCATGCAGATCATTGTGATCTCGCCGGAATGGAAGGAAATGCCATGTTGAACAAGAAACTCCTGGGTGCGGTAATGGTAGCGGCAGTGGCTGTGTCTTCGGCCGCAGTCGCCGGTGACCGCGACTTCAATACCGTTGCAGGCGCCGTTGTCGGAGCGGCCATTGGCAACAGCACCGGCGGGCGCAATGGCGCGATCGTCGGTGGCGTGCTTGGCGCCGCCGTCGGCAACAGCATCAGCACGAATGACCGTTATTATGACCGTGGCGGCTATCGCGGCGGTTACCGCGAAACATATTATGCGCCTGCGCCGCAACCGGTGTACTACGCCCCTGCCCCGCAGCCAGTGTATTACGCGCCGCCACCGCGCTACTACGGCCCGCCGGCTGTCGTCTACGTGCAACCGGGCCGCGGCTACTACCGCGACCATGGCCGCCGCGACTATTATGACCGTGGCCACGGTCACGGCCACGGCTGGGGCCATCGCCGTTAAGCACCGCCCTGCACCTGCACCTGCACCATGAAAAACCTGCGCCAGCCTGCTGCCGCAGGTTTTTTTGCGCGACAGGCAAGGTATCGCCCCTGCACAATATCGGCTAAGCTGTGTCCTATGATCAACATTTCTGGCCGCCTGGACCGCACCAACCGATGCATTTAATCAAAGACGGACTTGACTTCGGCCCCTGGCTCGATGCCGCCGCCGGCACCAGCGTGGGCGCCGGCCCCCTGCCGCGCCGCGAGAACCAGGACAACTTCCTGCTGATCGATGCCAGCGGCCACGCCGTCTGCCTGTCGCAGCAAGCGCCGTTCCACTGCCAGGTGCCGGGCTGGCCGCGCGGCCATGTACGCGCCGCCGTGCTTGACGGCATGGGCGGTCACGGCCAGGGGCGAGAAGCGGCGGAAGCGGCCGTGCAAGGCTTGCTGGCCATGCCCGCCTGCCTCGACACGGCCAGCCTGGCCGACAGGCTCGACGAGTTGCACACGCGGCTGCAGGACAGTTTCGCCAGGGCCGCGCCAGCCCAGGCGCGTCCGCCTGGCACCACCCTGACTTTGCTGGAAGTGCCGCCCGGCGAAGCGCCGCTGCTGTATCACGTGGGCGATTCGCGCCTGTATGAAATCGCCGACGGGACAGCCAGCATCCTCACCGTGGACCACGTGCCGGCCACCGTGTACGCCATGCGCGGCGCGCTCGACGAGACGCGCTGGCGTGCCGCCGTGCACGGCGAGCATCATCCGCAAATCTCGCAGGCATTCATTTTAGGCAATGCCATCAGCGACAGCTTGCAGCTCGACAAGCCATTGCGCGGCCTCGATGCGGCCACCCTGCCGCCCTTCCTCGCGCACCTGGGCGACCGCCGCGTGCTGCGCGTGCGCCCCGGCGCCCACTATCTGCTGGCCAGCGACGGTTTCTGGGCCTGCGACGATCCGCTGGCCCTCACGGCCCGCTGGCCCGCCTTGTGTGCCGGCAAGACTGCGGCACAGGCCGTCAGCGCCCTGTTCGACGACTTCCTCTTCCACCCGCCAACAGGTTTGCATAGCGACAACATTACCATGCTGGCGCTGCGCTTCGATGCGGAATTCACCGCCCCAGGCGGCTAGCGGCCAGGTAGCCGGCCGTCGCCGACACGGCCGACAGCACGGCGCCCCAGGCCATGTCGATCGCCGTCAAGGCCAGCGGCCAGTCGCGCAATGTCGCGTAGTTGCTCAAATCATAGGTGCCGTAGGCAAGCAGCCCGAGCAACGCGCCCAGCGCAGCCGCAGTGCGCCCGCGGCGCAGGCGCAAGCCGGGCAAAATGGCAAAGACCAGCAGCCCCGCCACGTACAGCAGGTAAAACAGCGTGGCTGGCGCCCAGCGGGGCGTGTCCGCCAGCAACGGCCCCAGCGCCGCGGCGTACATCGGTTTCATCAGCACGGCCAGCCACAGGGCATCGATGGCCAAAAATACGCACAAGGTGGCGCCATAGGCAATGGCAAGCTGGAGCGGACGTTGGACAGGCATGGTCATCTTTCGGCGTCAGGCAGCGTGTGGGGGATAACGGTTACGCCAGCATAATGCAAAACGCCGCCATGGATGCCATGGGATCAAATAGCCCGCATGAAAATACACCATGGCTCAGGTGCGCGAACTGCCCGCCTTACTCGAACGCATGAACTCTGCCTGCATCCTCTCGCTGGCGCTGCGGCGAGTATCTGGAAGTGACCGCCAACCAACGACGCAATGATAAGGAATATCAAAATAACATGCCAACAAAGACATTAAATGTGTTTTTGAGCAATAGTTTCCATGGCTTGCATGGCAAGATGTGACCAGGGACATGAATTTGAGCAAAAAGAGCGCGTTCCGGCGCCGTGAAAGTTGCCAAGCAGGCGCAAAAGCGCGTAAGCTCTCATGTATAACAGAGGGCAAAATGTCCCCGCTCGATTCGAGTCAGAATGTCATGAAAAAATGCAGCAACCCGGAGCACCCGCACTGTACGTTCTGGGTCTTGCCTGGGGAAACAGTCTGCGCGGGCAACCACCCGCAAACGACGACTGCCCCCAGCAGCTACGACCTGTTGACCGCACTGCGCAGCGCCCGTTCCGAGCCATCGGCAACGGCGCCTTCGCACGCCCCTGCCCGTGATGCTGTTATTCGCGATGCGGCTATGCAAACGCTGACGAGCCCCGTGCCGGCTTCCGCCGCGCCTCCGGCGTTCACGCCAACGCCGGAGGCGCCGCCATCGGGCCCGCAGGCCTACCAGCCGGTGCAAGCCCACCTGCACATCAGCGGCTTCGATCCGCGCGCGGCAGGCGGACGGCAAACCCTGAAAATGGAATTGCGCGGCATGAGCGCCGCCTGCGCGCCGCAGCTGACCTTGCGCCTGCGCTCGGACCTGATCCTCCGCGGGCACGTGCAGCATGATTTCGTGCGCACCACGCGCGGCGACTGGCGTCCCGTGTTTGTCGAGTTTTCCTCGCGCAACAAGGAACACGGGCAATACCAGATCGAAGTGGAAGTGCACAGCCACGTCGATGGCGCCGTGGCGCAGAAATGGGTGTGCACCTTCGTCATCCTCGTGCCGCGACGCGACGCCACCCTGACGGAAATCCACCAGATCTTCCTCAGCACGCACAAGAACGTGCGCGTGATGGCCGATGACGCCTCGATCGCCCGCGTGACGGGGGGCGACGGCTGCAACCTCGACGTGACGGCGCGCAATGCCGGCATTGCCCACGTGGATTTATCTGCGCCGCAAGGCAAGATCGACATGGGTTTTACCACCATCGCCTGGGACGAGGAGTTGATCGAAGTCGACCTGCCCGCCGCCAGCCACTGCCATCCGCACCCAAGCCAGGCCGCCTGCCTCGTCAATGCGGCGCCGGAAGCGGGCGAACAGCGCCAGATCCGCCTGTTCGCGCTGGAAGAATGCATGCTGGGCCGCTTCGAACTGGTGGACCCGGAAGCCGATGTGCTGCTCAGCCATTTCAGCCCCGACGGCCAGGACAACAATGGCTTGACGCGCCGCCTGTCGGGCCGCCACGCCATCATCCGGCGCAGCCAGCAAGGCTTTGAAATCGAGGATGTGTCGCGCTATGGCGTGCTGCTCGACGGCGTGTGGCCCGGCAAGCACAAGCCCGTGCCCCTGCGCCTGGGCATGCGCATCGAATTGACTGCCAGCATCAAGGGCATCGTCGTGCTCAGCGTCACGGCCCTGCTCGCGCACGGCGTGATACTGCACCGTATCGACCACGGCGCCCGCGCCGAATGTTTTTACCTCTTGCTGCCCGACACCCAGCCCACGCCGGCAAGCCACCTTGCCACGCCGCAAGCCAGCTGCCTGCCCGTGCTGTTCCACCGCAATGGCGGCTTCTGGCACCTGGACACGGCCAGCGGCAAGGAAACCGCGCTGGCCCCCGCTACCGCGCTCGACAAGCTCAGCGGCTTCGCGCGGCACAACCGCTTCGCCAGCGAACCGTATCCGGAATGCTGGATCATCCGCACCGAAGGTGCTGCGCTATGCGACAGCGCCATGCAAACTGCATAGGGACACTGAACCAAACCTACTGCGCGTCGGTATAGGCGGCCTGCGATGCTCACCGGCTCGGCGCCCCCGTACCGAGTACGGTTGCGCTTCTCGACCACCTCTCCCTTCCGCTCGCTACGGTTTTGTTCAGTGTTGTAAATCTGCAGTTATCCGCAAGGCACTAGCGGGGTACTAGTACGAGAAAAATCATTGACAAACCGAATATAAACACCGCTTCCAGCGTAAACACGATGGCGGGAATCTGCAATTCGCGCGGGATTTTCATGGCGACACCTCTTCAAAACACAGGACTGCCTTCAGCATAGCGCGCCCTGCGCCAATTGCATTATCAGCCACGCAATACACTTGACCGCACGGCATGACTTGCCGAGTCCGCTGGCCAAGCCATCCCGACACACAATTTAACAAATTATCGGCAGATATTCTGCAAATAGCCTCCCTCCACGCCCTTGCATACTGTATATTCATCCAGTTAATATCCCCCGTACTTCACACAGCGCGCCGCATGGCGTTTTACATTTCCTATGGCTTCCAACAAAGCGCATCATGCGACCGGTTGGGCTGCCGGCGTGATCGCCGCGGCCCTGGTCGCGCACGCTGGCGCCGGTGGCCCGTATCAAGTGCTGAGCATGCTCGCCTTTGTCATGGGTGCGCTGGGCGGCACGGCGCCGGACTGGCTGGAAGTGGCCTGGTGGGCGCGCACGCACCGGCTGTGGATCACGCACCGCACGTGGACGCACTGGGGCCTGGCCTGGATCGCCCTGCTCGTCTACACGTACCTGCAATTGCCGCACCACCTGTGGGCGCCGCCCCTGTTCGGCTTTGCCGCCGGCGGCATCATGCATTTGCTGGCCGACTGGCCCAATCCGCTGGGCGTGCCGTGGATCTTCCGCCGCCACTCGCTGCGCTGGTGGAAAAGCGGCCGCCACGACATCATCGTCATCATCGCCGCCTGGCTGGCCGCCACCATCGTGGCCGACCATGTGTTTTTTGACGGCATCCACCTGCGGCGCACCCTGCTGGCGTTCGACAGCCTGCTGCACTGGTCCGCCAGCGCCCTGCAGCAGGCTTGGGCAGATCTGCAACAATGGCAGCTGCGCTGGCGCCTGGGCGGCGACGCCAATTGACGCCGGCGGCGTGGCAATGTGATAATGAGTATCATTCTCAAACAGCCCAGCCAGCCGGCACCGCGCGTTCCGTCAGCCCAGCTCTTCCCTTGCCTGGAGAACGCAGTGAGCACCGTCAGTCCCGTCCCTACCAGCCACCTGAGCACCCTGTACAGCGAGCACCACGGCTGGCTGTATGGCTGGCTGCGCGGCAAGCTGGGCAACCGCGCCGAGGCGGCCGACCTGGCGCAGGATACGTTCGTGCGCCTGCTGGACAAGCGCGAGGTGACACCGCTGGCGCCCCTGCGCGAACCGCGCGGCTACCTGGCGACCATTGCGCGCGGCTTGCTGATCGACCGCTACCGCCGCCAGGCGCTGGAACAGGCCTACCTGGAAGCGCTGGTGCAGCAAGCCGAGCCGGCATCGATGTGCGCCGAAACGCATGCCATCATCATCGAAACCCTGCTCGCCATCGACCGCCTGCTCGACCGCCTGGGCCCGCGCACGCGGGCCATCTTCCTGCTGGCGCAGATCGAGGAGCTCAGTTATGTGGACATCAGCCGGCGCCTCGGCGTCTCCCTGCCCACCGTGAAAAAACACCTGGTGCGCGCCTACACGGAATGCCTGATGCTGGCGGCCGGCTGATGTTCGGCCCCGCGACCTCGCCTTCCGCACCCATTGCCCGCAAGGTGCTGGCCGCCGCCGCCCACTGGCATGTGGAGCTCCAGTGCGGCAGCGCCGACCCGGCCGCCGTGCAGGCATGGCGCGACGCCAGCGCCGAGCATGAACGGGCCTGGGATCTGCTGCGGCGCATGCACGGCCAGCTGGGCGCAATACCTGCAGCGCTGGCGATGCCGGCGCTGCAGGCGGCGCAGCAGCGCCGGCGCGCGGCCGCCAGGATACTCGCCCTGCTGGTGGCGGCCGGCGGCGGCATCGCGCTGGGCCAGGCGGGCCTGCAATCCGCCCCATGGCAAGCCCTGACGGCGTCCTTGCGCACGGCGCCGGGCCAGCGCCGCCACGTGACCTTGGCCGATGGCGGAGGCATGGAGGTGAATACAGATAGCGCCCTGGATGTCGCTTACGGCGCCAACCAGCGCCGCATCCGCCTGCACCATGGCGAAATCATGATCACGACGGCGCCCGACCCGCGCCCCTTCCTGGTCGACACCCCGCATGGCGTGATCCGCGCGCTGGGCACGCGCTTCGGCATACGCTGCGACGACGATGGCAGCACCGTCAGCGTCTTCGAGCACGCCGTGGAAGTGCGTTGCGCGGCGCGCCCGGACGCCGTGCGCCGTCTGGAAGCGGGACAGCAGCTGCGCTTTGGCGACACCGGCGCGGATGACGTGCAGACCATGCCGGCGCACCAGGACAGCTGGTTGCGCGGCATGCTGGTGGCCGCCGACTGGCCGCTGCAACAACTGGTCACGGAACTGGCGCGCTACCGGCGCGGACGCCTGGCGTGCGACGCCGGCGTGGCGCGGCGCCCCGTCACGGGCACTTACCGCCTCGACGATATCGACGCCGTGCTGGAAAGCCTGTGCGCCTCGCACGGGCTGCAAGTGACGTACTTCACGCGCTACTGGGCCACGGTGGCGGCACGGCCGGCATAATTATTTTCAGTTTTTTTGCGCCAGGGGTTGGTGTTTCGATGCGCTGCTTCGGCTTGACAAGTAAGAAGCCGATTCATACGCCATTTTCTTATCCCTCTGAGCAGAAAGACCGAGCATGCAGCTGACCACCCCCGTTCTCCATCCCGCCGCGCGCGCCATCCGCCTGGCCGTCATCGCCATGGCTTGCGCCGCCCCCGCCGCCTTTGTCGCCGCGCCCGCGCTGGCGCAAGGCCAGGTCCCCGCCACCGCAGCGCCGCAAGCCTATGCCGTGCCAGCCGGGCCGCTGGCCACCGCCCTCAATGACTTTGCCGTCGCCGCCGGCGTCAGCCTGTCGACCGATCCCGCGCAGACGCGGGGCCTGCGCTCGCCCGGCGTGCGCGGCAGCCATAATGTGGCGCAGGGTTTCGCCCAGGTGCTGGCCGGCAGCGGCCTGGAAGCCGTGCAGCTGCCGAACGGCGCCTACGTGCTGCGCCAGGCCCCTCCCTCCTCCGCGTCGGCGGCCGGCGTGGAAAAGACCATGGCGCCCGTGACGGTCAGCGCCAGCATGGAGCGCGACCCTGTCAGTGAGCACAGCAACTCGTATGCGGCGCGCGCCGTCACCGTCGGCAAGGGCGTGCAGACCCTGCGCGAGATCCCGCAATCCGTCAGCGTCGTCACGCGCCAGAAGATGGATGACCAGAACCTCAACACCATCGACGCCGTGCTGGCCAATACCACCGGCATCACCATGTACGACAGTCCCATGGGCGGACGCTATGTGTATTCGCGCGGCTTCATGGTCGAAACGTACCAGTTCGATGGCGTGAACCGCGCCATGTACTACCCGCAGGCGAACAGCTTTACCAGCAATACGGCCATGCTCGATCGCGTGGAAATCGTGCGCGGCGCAACGGGACTGCTGCAGGGCACGGGCTCGCCGGGCGCCGCCATCAACATGGTGCGCAAGCGTCCGCTGGCGGAAAAGCAGATACAGCTGGCGCTCGGCGCGGGCCGCTGGAACGACGTGCGCGGCGAAGTCGACGTCACCGGCCCCTTGAACGAATCGGGCAGCATCCGCGGCCGCGCCGTGGCCGCGCACGACCAGCGCGATTATTTCTATGACGTGGCCGACAGCCGCACCGACGTGCTGTATGGCGTGCTGGAATTCGACCTGGCGCCGGGCAGCAAGCTGACGACGGGCGCCAGCTACGAAAAACTGCACTCGACGCCCTTCTTTTCCGGCATGCCGCGCTACCGCGATGGCAGCGATCCGAAGCTGCCCCGCGCAACCTTCCTGGGCGCCGACTGGAACCGCTGGAATAGCAGGCAGACGGCCGTCTTCGCCGAATTCGAGCACCGCTTCGACGCCGACTGGTCGCTCAAGGCCAGCGCCAACTACACGCGCGAGCGGCATGACGTGAAATACATGTTCAGCCAGGGCGCGCTCAATCCCGCCACACTGGCCGGTATGATGATGTATGGCGGCGTGTTCGACTACGGCAGCACCAACAAGGGCATCGACCTGTCGCTCGATGGCAAATTCAACGCCTTCGGCCGCCGTCATGGCTTCAGCGCCGGCATCAGCACGAACCGGCTGGAAAGCGACAGCGATTTCAGCCTGGCCCTGCTGCAGCAAGCAAACAATCCGCTGCGGCCGAACCACGGCGTGGCCGAACCGAACGACGCCTGGTTCCGTGAAAACAGCTACCGGGGCGATCCCAGCGTAACAAAGATGACGCAGACGGGCGCCTACGGCGTGGCTCGCTTCAGCGTCAGCGATCCGCTCACGGTGGTGGCCGGCGCGCGCGTGTCGAACTACAAATGGAGCAGCGTGTACCGCGACACGGGCGAGGTGTATATCGACCCGTACCGCGAAAATGGCGTCGTCACGCCGTATGGCGGCGTCATTTACGCGTTCGACAAGCGCTGGTCCGCCTACGCCAGCGTTTCCGACATCTTCCAGCCGCAGAACCAGCGCACGGCCGAAGGCGTCCTGCTCGACCCGCTGAAAGGCCGCAACCTGGAAGTGGGCGTGAAAGGTGAACTGTTCGACGGCAAGGTAAACACCTCGCTGGCGCTGTTCCGCATCGAACAGCGCAACCGCGCGGAGCTCGACCTGGTCAACACCTGCTCCAGCGGCACGGAGTGCTATTTCTCGGCGGGCAAGGTGCGCAGCGAAGGCCTCGATGCGGAAATCAGCGGCGAAGTGGCGCCGGGCTGGCAGCTGTTCGCCGGCTATACCCTGAACAACTTCAAGTACCTGGACCAGACGTCGAATGCGGGCGTGATGTTCGCCAGCACCTACTCGCCGCGCCACATGCTGCGCGCGTGGAGCGACTACCGCCTGCCCGGCGCCCTGCAGAAGTGGAGCGTGGGCGGCGGCGTGAACTTCCAGACGGAGAGCTCGCGCGTCACGCAGAACATCACGGTGGCGCAAGGCGCGTATGCCTTGTGGAGCGCGCGCGCCGCCTACCAGATCGACCGTAACTGGACGGCGTCGCTGTCCGTGACGAATCTGCTCGACAAGCGCTACTACCAGACGGTGGGCGCGCCTGCGTGGGGCAATTTCTATGGCGAGCCGCGCAAGGCGCAACTGACCTTGCGCGCGCGGTTCTGAACGAAGCCTAGCTTGCCGGGCGCAATGGCGCTTTCGGCAGCGGGATGAATTCCGTCTCGCCCGGCACTTGTCCCATGCGCTGGGCGCTCCAGTCCTCGGCCGCCTGCGACAGGCGCTCCTTGCTCGACGAGACGAAGTTCCAGAACAGGAAGCGGTGGCCGTCCAGCGGCTCGCCGCCGATGACGACGAACTGCACCGGGCCGCCGCCTGCCGTCACCACGGGCGCGGCTCCAGCTTCCAGCAAGGCCATGGTGTGTGGCACCAGCGCCACGCCATCGACCAGCACTTCCCCGCTGATCGGATAAATCGCCGCTTCCGCCGGCAAGCCCTCCAGCCGCAGCTCGCGCCCTGCCTGCAGCGCCACGTCCAGGTACACCGTCTGCATGTAGGTGCGCACGGGCGAGGTCTGGCCAAAGGCCGTGCCGATCAACACTTTCACCACGGCGCCATCGAGCGGCACGACGGGAATGTCGGCTTGCGGCGTGTGCGTGAAACTCGGTTCGTCCTCTTCATGCGCCTTGGGCAATGCGGCCCATAGCTGCAAGCCGTGCGTGCGGTGCGGCTGGCCGGCCAGGTCGGGCGGCGTGCGCTCCGAATGCACGATGCCGCGTCCGGCCGTCATCCAGTTGATGGCGCCCGGTTCGATGCGCTGGCAGGAACCGATGCTGTCGCGGTGGTCGATCGCGCCCTCGAACAGATAGGTGACGGTGGCCAGGCCGATATGCGGATGGGGGCGCACGTCGTGGTTGGCGTCGGGCGCCACGTCGATGGGGCCGAAATGGTCGAAGAAGATGAAGGGACCGACGGCCTGTTTTACTGCGGAGGGCAGCAGGCGCCGCACGACGAAGCCGCCGCCGAGGTCCTTTTCGTGGCTTTTCAGGATGGCCGCGCTCATGCCAGCACCGTCGTCACTTCGGTCGTCACGGCCGTCATCAATTTATGCAGCGGGCATTTGCCTGCCGCGGCCAGCAATTCCTCGCGCTGCGCATCCGTCAGCTCGCCCGTCAGGTGCAGGGTGGCGGCCAGGCGGTACACGCCCTTGCGCTCTTCGCTGGCATCGCGCTCGGTCGACACTTCCACGTGTTCCAGGGGGATGCCCTTGTGCTTGGCGTACCAGACGACGGTGAGCGCCTTGCAGGCCGACAGGGCCGCGTCGTACAGGTCGTGCGGCGAGGGGCCAGAATCGCCGCCCCCTTCGGCCACCGAGGCGTCGGCGGAAATGATGTGATCGCGCACGTGCACGATGTGGCGCATGGGTTGCGACTGATCGCGGATGGCTTTGATGGTCATGGCGTTCCTTGGTGCGTTTGGAAAGCCACAATTTACACCGTTTGCCCGCTTTGCGCAGCCTGCTGCCCTGCTACCTGGTCATTTGATACGGAACACGGCGTCGACCGTCTGCGCCATTTTGAGGCTGGTGACCATCAGCATGTCTTCGGGGTTCTGGCGCTGGCGGCTATTCGCGCGGTTGTAGCGGTCCGAAGGCACCAGGCCTACCGCATTGCCCAGGTTTTTCAGCTGGTCCGACGAGATGCCGGCCACGGCGCCCGCGCGCTTGCCGAAGCCGCGCGCCATGGCATCGGCCTTGCGCTGCGCATCCTTGACGGCTTCGCCCATCAGTTCCTCTTCCAGGCGGATGCGCTCCGTGGCGCCAAAGGTGACGGCAAACGCATCGAGGTTGGGCATGGCCAGCAGCGGGCGCATGACGGCGGGCCATTTCGACAAATCCGCCACGTTGATATGCACGCTCGCCTTGATCTGGTACTGCGGGTTGGCCGGGTCCTGCTCGGCGCCCTTGCGGATCTCCTTGCGCACGTCGCGCACCTCGATGCCGGCCGCCGCCTCGGGCAAACCCTGCTCCACCAGCAGCGCCTTGATTTCCGCGATGCGCGCCGCTACCTGCGCGGTAGCCACGTCCGGCGCCGGGTCGAAGACACTGACGTCGAAATCGATCTCGCCCAGGTCCGGCGTGACGAAACTGTACGCCGTGCCCGTCGCGTGGATGAAGGGATAGGAGGGCAAATCGCCGGCCAGGGCGGCGAGGGGCAGGCAGGCAAACACGATGGACAGCAGGCGGCGTTTGAACACGGACACTCCGGCACGGTTAAGGTGCATGAAGTATCCGCCAAGATGACCGATTTAACAACATGCTAATCGAGCGTGCGCGCCACCCTGAAGCCCACGATGTCGTTCGACAGCACGGTGGAAAAGCCGTTGCGCAAGGCCGAGCGCAGGTAGCGCGGGTGGTACAGCCAGGAGCCGCCGCGCAAGATACGCCGGCTGCTGTCGCTGCCCTCTTCCCACGCGCTGCCGTCGACGGGCGCGCCTTCGTAATTATCGTGCACCACGTCCTGCACCCATTCCCACACATTGCCATGCATGTCGAACAGACCCCAGGAATTCGGCGCGAATGTGCCCAGCGGCGTCGTGCCGCCCCGGTACACGCCGCGCGGGCCGCCGTTGTACACATACAGGCCGTCGTAGTTGGCTTGCTCGGTGCTGATCGTGTCGCCCACGTTGAAGGCCGTGCGCGTGCCGGCGCGGCACGCGTATTCCCATTCCGCTTCGCTGGGCAAACGGTACTGGCGGCCCGTGCGTTCGCTCATCCACGCCAGGTACAGCTGCGCGTCATTCCAGCTCACGCCCACCACCGGGTGCTGCTCGTTCTGCACGAAGCCGGGATTGTCCCAGTCCGTTTCCGAACCGCCCGCCCAATCGGTCGCCTTGACGAAGGCGCGCCATTCGCCCACGCTGACTGGGTGGCGCGCCAGCGCGAACGGGCGCTCGATGCCGACCCAGTGCTGCGGCGTTTCGCGGTCCAGCCATGACTGCTGCGAACCGGCCTGCAAGGCCGCCTTGTGCTCCGTCTCGTGCGCGCCCATCTGGAAGCGGCCGCTGGGGATGAGCACCAGTTCCGGCCCCTGTCCCGCGCCATCGAGGAAATCATCGCGCAAGATGCCTTCGGCGTTGGCCACCGGTTCCGCGTGTGCGGGCGCCGGTGCCGGCTCGCTCACTGCGGCGGCGGCCGGCGCCTGCTGCTGCGCTGCGCGGCTGGCCTCTTCGCGGCGCGCGCGCTCCTGCTCGGCGCGGTAGGCCGCCTCCGCCTTGGCGACGATGGCCTTGCGCTGCAATTCCTGGTGTTCCTGCAAGGCGGTGGCGGCATCGGCTTCGCGGCGCGCGCGCAGCTGGCCACGCAGCGCTTCCTTGCGCAGCTTGCGCGCCTCTTCCGCTTCGAAATGGCGCTGCGCCTCCTGCTCGCGGCGCAGTTTGTCCTGGCGCTGCTTTTCCAGCGCGGCCGCCTGGATTTCCGCCTTGCGGCGCTGATCCAGTTCTTCCTGGCGTATCCGGGCCCGCTTGATCTCTTCCTCGCGGGCCTGTTCGGCGGCCAGCGCCGCCTGCCGTTGTTGCTGCGCCTGCTGCGCCGCACGCGCCTGCTGCTGGCGCGCCTGTTCCGCCAGTTCTTCGGGCGACGGCCCGGCGGCCCGCTCCAGCCCTTCCAGCAAGGCTTGCACGGATTGCGGCCGCAATTCCGCCGTCAAGGAAAAACCGTTCTGCAAGACTTGCCACTGTTGCGCGTTGAGCGCTTGCGGCGCCGACGGCAAGTGGCTGGCGCTGCGCGTGTCGTCGAACGGCATGCGCCCTTCCAGCATCTGGTAAATCATCACAGCCACCGCATATACGTCCAGGCGCGGGCTGGGCTGGCGCTGGTTGGCGCCTGCCTCGGGCGCCCGGTAGCCGTGCGTGCCCGCATTTGGCATGTCCAGCGCCAGGCTGCTGTCCGCATTGCGCACGCGCGACGCGATGCCGTAATCGAGCAATTTGACATCGCCCTTCGCCGTCAGGAAGACATTGCCAGGCTTGATGTCGCGGTGCACCAGCTTGTGCTTTTCCCACGCATACGACAGGGCGTCGGCCACCGGCTGCAGCAATTGCTGCACGGTCGACAGCGGCAGCGCGCCCTCGCGCGCCAGATAGTGCTCGAGGTCTTCGCCATCGAGGCATTCCATGATGATGAAATAGCTGGCCGTGGCAGGATCCTGCGCCCACTCGTAGACACGCACGATGTTTTCATGCGCGAGTTTGCGCGCCTGGGTGGCTTCCTCGATCAGCAGTTTTGCATGCGTGGCGCTTTGCGTCAGCTGCGGCGGCAAGATCTTCAGCGCCACCATTTCGCTGCTGCCCAGCTCCGCGTGCGTGGCCAGGTCGGTGGCTTGCCACACCTGCCCCATGCCGCCCGTGCCGATCAGCCGTTCGAGCCGGTAGCGGCGGTTTTGCGGGCCGATTTCCTGGCCCGTCATGAAGCCCAGCTCCGTGCCCTGGCGCACGGGCGGTGGCGCGGGCGCGGCTGCGGCGCCGGGCGGCGCGTACTCGGCGTCGAGGATGGCGTTCTTGCGGCTTTCAAATTCCTGCTCGCTGAGCAGCCCGTCATCGTGGAGGGCGCGCAGTTCCCGCAGTTTGTCTCGTGCTTTTTGCATCATCTGGGGTGAAACGCTTCCATCAAGGCTGCAAGGCGACGCCGCAGGCGGCGCAGAATTTATCTTCCGGATGGCCCGCGCGCTGCGCATGGCCGTTCTTGCAGCGCAGCGACGCAGCGGCGCCCAGCCCGACACTTGGCTGCAGCGCCTGCGCCACGGCCACGCCCAGCTGCGCCTGCGCCGACAGGCCATGCGCATGCGCCGCATTTTGCAGGGTGATCAGGTCCAGCTGCTGGCGCCGTTCGCGTTCCGCCTGGCCTTCCAGGTAGCTGCGCTCCTGCGCCACGCTGTCCTGCGCCATGCGCATGGCGTCGAGCGGCGCGACGCTGTTCTCGGCCGCCGCCAGCGCCGCCAGCGCGTGGATCTGCTCGGCGCTCATGCCCGCCTGCAGCTGCGTTTTCAGCACCTGCGCCAGCGCGGCCGCGTTCTGCCCGGCGGCCATGGCCACCTTGCCCGTGTCGCTCAGCGAGCCGATTTTCTCGATGCGGTCGATATCGATGCGCGCCAGTTCGGCCGCATGCGCCTGCTGCGCCAGCAGGGCTTCGTACTCGCCCTTCCAGCGCGCGTAATCGCTTTCGCGCTGCTGCGCCATGGCCAGCAGATCGCGCTGCCATTGCGCTTCCTGCTCCAGCTGGCGCAGCTGCTGGCGCTGTTCCTCGATGGCCAGCGCGTCGAGCTGTGCCAGTTGCGTTTGCTGCTGCAGCTGGCGCGCGTGCACGCCATCGGCCTCGATGGTGCGCAGCAGCTTTTCCTGCTGCGCGATGGCATCTTCGCGGGCGCCGCCGCGCCGCAGCGCCGCCACCTTTTCCGCGATTTCCGCCGCCTGCACCTGGGCCGCTTCATCCTTGTGCGCCTCGGCGCGCAGCAGTTCGCGCTGGCGCGCCAGCTGCATCTGGTCTTCCCACTCCTGCACCCGCTCGGCCTCGCGCTTGCGCGCCGCGTTCGCCAGCATCAGGCCCTGCCAGGCGGCCTGGTGCTGTTCCGCTTCCAGCTGCGCCTCGCGCTGGGCCGCATCCGCTTCCGCCTGGCGCAGGCGCGCCAGCTGGGTGCGGCGACCCGTCTCGTCGTCGATCAGCAGCGCGCTTTCCACTTGCTGCGCGATCGACTGCAAGTGGACTTGATGCGTAAAACGCTGCTGCGCCAGCTGGATCTGTTCGCGCCCATGCAGCTGCGACAGTTCCAGCTCGCTGCGCATCTTGATGGCGGCCAGCGCCCGCACGTGTTCCCAGTTGGCCGCTTCATCGGCGCGCTGCGCGCCCTTCTGCGCCAGTTCCTGTTCCAGTTCGCCCAGCGCCAGCGCGGCGCCATGGTCGAGCGCCTGGCGCCGCGATTTCGCTTCCAGGATGCGGCCATACAGGTCGATCTGGCGTCCGCGCAGCGCTTGCAGGCGCTCCGCTTCCTGGTGGTTCAGTTCCGCCTTTTCCACCGTCGCGTCCTGCTGCAGCTCGGCGCGGCGGTGCGCATGGCGCGCCGCCAGTTCCTCGCGGCGGATGCGCTGCCACTCTTCCTCGTCATACAGCTGGTCGAGCTGCTTCATGCGTTCCAGGCTGTGCTGCTCCAATTCCTGCGCCGGCAAGCCTCCCAGCCACAGGGTGCCGATGCTGGCGCCGGCGTCGCCTTCGCGCTTGTCGTGCCGCAGGCTGAGCGTTTCCACGCGCGCCACGGCCAGGCCGCTGGACGCCAGGCGCTGCGTCAGCGCCGATTGCAGGCGTTCGTTCAATTCCGGCCGCAGGTCGGCATTCGCATCCATCTCGCGCAGCGCGCGGCTGCCGATGAATTCCAGCGCAATCTGGCGCACGGACGGCAGCAACAGAGCATGCAGGTGCGCGCGCGTGACGGCGCCCGGTGCGCGCATGAACTGGCGCGCGAACGCATCGGGCTGGCCCAGGGCGATATCCAAGCGCAGGGACGCGGCGACGTTCAGCCGCTCCGTGCTGGCCAGGCCGGGCAAGTCGAATTCCAGGCTGACGGCGTCGGCGCGCGCGATCAGCACTTCGGCCGGACGTGCCGGCAGCAGCGCGGGCAGGCGCGCAAAAAAGGCGGCGCTGTCATAGTCGCCGGCCGGTATCAAGGTGAAAGCGTCCGATTGCACGATCCAGGCGCGCGACTCGGCCGGCACCTGCAGGCGGCGCGCGGCGCTGCCGAACAGCGAAGACAGTTCGCGCACGCCAAAGAACAGTGCCAGTTGCCCATCAGCAAGATGCCATTGATTGGCATGCAGCACCGCGTCGCTGTCGGGTGCCCCCAGCGACAAGCCGCATTGCGCGCAATAGCCGGCGGCAGCGCCGTTCTTGTGCTCGCAGCGCGGGCAGCGGGCGCCGCCAAAACCAAACAATTGGAACATATGTGACTCCTGATGATATTTTTATCCATGCGACGGGGCCGCCATGCCGATTCTAGCAGGACAGCTGGCCCTGCACTTGCCGCGCGCGGCAGTGTGCAGCGTCAAATAATGCCACGCGGCAATTACATTCATATGCCCGGATACAGGGCAATTTAGGCCTCAATTCAAGCGGTCGGCTTGCCAGCCCCGCGCGCAGGCATTTCAGCGCCGTTTTTTTGCAGGCCATCCCGCCAAAACCACGGCTGGTCGCATCCGCATGGCGCAGAGGAGCGCGCATGGCTACAGTGCATGCATACCCACCCGCCACCCGAAAGGAAACATCATGAAAGCCTTGAAAAACATGGAAGCCATCTTCACCGTCGCCGTCGCCATCGCCTGCGGTGCCAGCTATGCCAGCTTCATGCAGCCATCGGCCGCCAAGGCTGCCGATGTGGCGCAAGCGGGCGCCATCCCCGTCGTGGTGGTCAGCGCCAAGCGCATGACGGAATCGGAAAAGAAAATCTCGCTGATCGAGGAAAGGCAAGCCTTGCTGGGCAACGCCACCGCCAGCACCCTGTGAGCCACCGATGCTGACACCACGCCGCCTGGCGCCCGCTTGATCACCGCCGCGCCAGGCCGCCATTTGCATCGCAAATGTATCCGCCACGGATACACGGACACACAGCATTGTGTCAATTGTAATAAGTTGAATCAAAGGCGAAAAACCGCCGGCAAGCGCCTATAGTCCATTTCACGCAATCACCGAAATGGAGTACACCATGAAACCCATCACACTCTACGCAGCAGCCATGCTTGCCATCAGCACCGCGGCGTTCTTGCCCGTGCAGGCCATGGCACAGAATCAGCTCGGCGTCAGCATTGTCGTCGGCAGCGCCCCGCCTCCGCCACGGTTTGAAAGCGCACCCGCGCCGCGCGCCGGCTATGTCTGGGCGCCCGGCTACTGGAACTGGGATGGCCAGCGCCATGTCTGGAACAACGGTGAATGGCTGCGCGAACGCAGCGGCAACCAGTACCGCCGCGCCGCCTGGATACAAGAGAACAACCGCTGGCGCCTGGACCGTGGCGGCTGGGTCGCCGCGCAAGTGCAGCCCGTGCGCTATGACGACATCCGCATCGCCCCGCCGCCGCCGCGCCGCGAAGCCATCCCGCGCGCCCGCCACGGCTACACCTGGGCGCCAGGCCACTGGGAATGGCGCGGCCAGCGCTACGCCTGGACGCCAGGCGTATGGATCGCCGAACGTCCCGGCTACGTGTATGCGCCGCCCGCCTGGAACCAGCGCGATGGCCGCTGGCAGATGGAGCAAGGCCGCTGGTCGCCACGCGGCCCGAACGGCGACCGCGACCGCGACGGCATCCCCAACCGCTATGACCGCGACAATGGCAACCGCCATGACCGCGACCATGACGGCGTGCCGAACCGCGACGACCGGCGTCCGGATAACCCGAACCGCAGCTGATATGCGGCTGTAATTGGCACCAAGGCCACCGTTCGCGGTGGCCTTGTCATTTTCCCGACATATCCGTGTATTAGAATCGCGCGACGATCAATCACACTGCGCGAGAAAGATTCACGATGGCGATGGAAACTGCCGGTTTTACCTACGGCTCGGACACCTCGGGCCTGGTCTGGGGCTTCCTGTTTGGCCGCGACGGGCCACCGCTGGCGCTCGACTCGACGGCGGCACTGGCCTGGCTGGCCGATGGCGCGGCGCGTCCGGCGCAGGAATTCGTCTGGCTGCATTTCAATTTGTCGCATGCGGCCAGCGAAAAATGGCTGATGACGCATACGCAGCTGGCCGACGAATTCTATGAAACCCTGCACCAGGGGTCGCGCTCGACGCGCATCGAACAGGCGGAAAACACCCTGATCGCCGTGGTCAACGATGTGGTGCACAATTTCTCGTTCGAGGCATCCGATATTTCCACCATGTGGGCCAGCGTGGCGCAAAACCTCGTCATCACGGCGCGCCGCGCGCCGCTGCAGTCGATCGAGCGCCTGCGCCAGGCCGTCATCAAGAACCACGAGCCGATCCGCTCGTCGGTGGAGCTGCTGATTCATTTGCTGCGCGACCAGGCGGACGTGCTGGTCAACATCGTGCGCGACGCCGTGGCGCGGGTCGACGATATCGAGGATCACTTGCTGGCCGGACGCCTGGTGCCGAAACGCGAAGACCTGGGCGCCATGCGGCGCGTGCTGGTGCGGCTGCAGCGCCTGCTGGCGCCGGAACCGGCCGCCCTGTTCCGCCTGCTGCAACGCCCACCTGCGTGGGTGTCGGAGCTGGACAGCCTGGAACTGCGCCAGTCGACGGAGGAATTTTCCGTGGTGCTCAGCGATATGTCCTCGCTACAGGAACGCATCAAGCTGCTGCAGGAAGAGATCGCCGCCAGCGTCAACGAGGAAAACAGCCGCAGCCTGTTCGTGCTGACCATTGTCACCGTGCTGGCCTTGCCGATCAATATCATCGCCGGCATGCTGGGTATGAATGTGGGGGGAATTCCGCTGGCCCAGCACCCGCAGGGCTTCTGGATCATCGTTGCCATCATCGTCACGTTTACGGTCGTGGCGGGATGGCTGGTGGTGCGCGTGCAGCGAAACAGTTAATTCCCGTCCCGGCACGGCCTGGCAGGCGAACGGCAGGCGCCGTCCGCCTTACTGCTTGCTGCGCTTAACGGTGGTATTCGCCAGCCCGTTCAGGCTGATAGACGATTTCCTCGATCTTGACCTTCACCACGCCGCCAGGCATGGGCCAGGCGATGCTGTCGCCCACGGACAAACCCAGCAGCGCGCTGCCGACGGGCGCCAGCACGGAAATGCGGTCGGCCTGGCCTTCCACATCCTTCGGATACACGAGCGTCAGGCAGAATTCCTCCTTGTTTTCCACCGTGAAGCGCACGGTGGAATTCATCGTCACGACGGTCGGCGGAATCTCTTGCGGCTCGAGCACCTCGGCGCGGCCCAGCTCATCGAGCAAGGCGGCCTTGTCCGGCGACAGATTATTACCCAAGGCATACAACAACGCTTCCAGTCGTTCCAGGTCTTGTGACGACAAAATAATTTTTGGTTTTTTTTCCAAGATATCCTCACTATTGATCATTAGGGCGACGTCCGGTTTTACTGGCGGCAGCTTGCTTGGCCGCGGCAGACAAAACAAACAGCATCAGAACGTCCATCATCAGCGGATTATGGACGAAGTCGCGGAGCAAGGCCATAGCGTTCGCGCATTCTTCATTAAAATTTATTAAAATCAATGACTTGCAATCGACCATACGGACCAGAAATTAATCCATGCCGGGATGGTCGCAGGTATTGAAGTTATTCTTGATGGTATTTTGTTTACCATCAGCATGTTTTTAAAGAAAAAAACCGGCGGGCAAAAAAAGGATTAAAATTCATCTGGAATTATTATTAGAAAGACACGTCCCGCCTTTTCCGTCCGTCTTGTCGCCTTGCCTGCTGCCACCGGCCTGCGGTATGGACACTAAATTGCCGCGCGCCCTGTACTTTCACGCTGCAAAATGACAATATGTCGGCCTTAACAACACGTTGAGAGTTCCGGCTCACTTCGGTTTTCATCAGACTGGAACGTAAAGTATGGCAGGGCGAGGCGGGATCACACGGGGCGGCGGCAAGCGGGGCCGGCAGGAGGGCGCGTCATGATGGCGCCATTGATGCTGCCGTCGGCGCAATTGCGCGGCGACCGGATTGCCCGCTTGAACTTGCTGGCCGCGGCGGCCATGCTGGCGATGGCCAGCCTGCTGCTGATCCTCTTCCAGTTGTTTTCCCTCCAAACATCCTTCCAGCGCACGCTGCGCATCCAGGCCGACATGCTGGCGCCTGCCGCCACCCAGGCCTTGCGCCAGGACAATCGACTTGCAGCGCAACAACTCCTCGCCTCCCTGGCCGCCGCCCCGCATGTCCGGCAAGCACTGCTCTACAGCCCCTATGGCGCGCCGTTTGCCAGCTACGCGCGCAGCGCCAGCGATGCCGCGCCCGCGGCGCCGCGCAACGGCCTGCACATCGATTACCTGGACGGCAGCGCCGCCATCCTGAAAACCTTGCCCGGAGGCGGCGCGCTGTACCTGCGCGCCAGCCTGGCGCCGCTGTACGCCAGCCTGGCGCAATTTGCCGCCTTCACCCTGCTCGTCTGCCTGTGCGCGTTCGGCCTGACGTTCCTGATGGTGCGCCGCACGCGCACGGCCGCCCAGCATGCGGAAAGCCATTTGCACTATCTGGCCCATGTCGACCCGGTCACGCAACTGCCGAACCGCCATGAATTCAACGATGCCCTGGCCTACGCGCTGGCGCGCGCCGACCGCCAGGACAGCAGCGTGGGCCTGCTGCTGCTGGACCTGGACAACTTCAAGATCGTCAACGATACGCTGGGTCACCACTGCGGCGACCAGCTGCTCAAGCTCGTGTCCGAGCGCCTGGTGGCCATCCTGCGCGGCACCGACATCATCTGCCGCATCGGCGGCGACGAATTCGTCGTCATCGTCGAACCGGCCGACGACGCCTCGGAAATGGCCAGCGTGGCGCGCAAGATCCTGGCCGTGCTGGCCGCGCCGTTCGACCTCGAAGGCCACCAGCTATATGTCAGCGCCAGCATCGGCGTGAGCCTGTATCCGTTCGACGCGCAGGACGTGGCCACCCTGACGCGCAATGCCGATACCGCCATGTACCACGCCAAGCACCAGGGCAAGAACCGCTACGCCGTGTTCAAGGCCGAAATGGAATTGCGCGCCCAGCGCCGCCTGCGCATGGAAGCGAACCTGCGCAAGGCTCTGCAGAACGAGGAACTGTATCTGCACTACCAGCCGCAGATCGACTTGCGCAGCGGGCGCATCGTCGGCGTGGAAGCGCTGATACGCTGGAACTGCCGCGACATGGGCCAGCTGAGCCCCGCCGAATTCATCCCCGTGGCCGAGGAAAGCGGCATCATCGTCGACCTGGGACGCTGGGTGCTGCAAAGCGCCTGCCGCCAGGCGGCCCTGTGGTGCAAGGCAGGCCTGCTCGATTCGCTCGAGCACGTGGCCGTCAACCTGTCGGCCTGCCAGGCGCGCGACCCGGGTCTGATGGACGATATCCGCGCCATCCTGGATGAAACGCAGCTGCCGCATGGCTTGCTGGAACTGGAAATCACGGAAGGCGTCCTGATGGACAATGTCCACGCCAACGTGGAACTGATGCGGCGCCTGCAGGAAACGGGCATCCACCTGTCGATCGACGATTTCGGCACCGGCTATTCGTCGATGTCGTACCTGAAGCGCCTGCCCATCGACCAGCTGAAAATCGACCGCAGCTTCGTGCACGACCTGCCCGGCGAGGGAGAGGCCATCGTCACGGCCATCATCGCCATGGCGCACAGCCTGCACCTGAAAGTGGTGGCGGAAGGGGTGGAAACCTTGCGGCAGGTGGAGTTTTTGAGAAAAGCCGGCTGCGACAACGTGCAGGGCTTTTTCTTCGCGCGTCCGATGACGGCGGCACAGTTGACGGCGCTGCTGCTGGAACGGCGCGACTGGAGTACGCGCACGATCCTGCCGGCTTGAATTGCTGCCAACAAGGATGTCGGATTACGCACGGCATTGCCGCGCCAATCCGACCTGCGCCAGGAACCGGTAGGTCGGATTAGCGCAAAGCGCGTAATCCGACACCACCAGCGCTACATCAAGCCAGCTTGGCCGAATGCTCGCGCGTGGCGTGGAATGTCAATTTGGGCCAGCGCTCTTCCGTCAGGCGCAGGTTCACGCCCGACGTGGCCAGGTAGGCCATGTTGCCTGCCGCATCGTAGGCCACGTTGTGGCCCAGCGCGTTTTCGAAATCCTGCAGGATGCGCTTGTCGTCGCAGCTGACCCAGCGGGCGCTGCTGATGCTGGTGCCTTCAAACACGGCATCGACGCCATACTCGTTGAGCAAACGGCTGGCCACCACTTCGAACTGCAGCACGCCGACGGCGCCCAGTACCAGTTCGCCGCCCTGCACCGGCTTGAAGACCTGCACCGCGCCCTCTTCGCCCAGCTGCTGCAAGCCCTTGTGCAACTGCTTGATCTTCAGCGGATTACGGATGCGCACGGAGCGGAAGAAGTCCGGCGCGAAGTACGGGATGCCCGTAAAGGTCAGCATCTCGCCTTCGGAAAAACTGTCGCCGATCTGCATGTTGCCATGGTTCGGCAAGCCGATGATGTCGCCCGCGTACGCTTCTTCCACCTGTTCGCGCGAGGAAGCCATGAAGGTCACCACGTTCGACACCTTGATCTCGCGCCCCAGGCGCAAATGCTTGACCTTCATGCCGCGTTCGAAACGTCCCGAGCACACGCGCAAAAAGGCGATGCGGTCGCGGTGGGCCGGGTCCATGTTGGCCTGGATCTTGAAGACGAAACCGGTAAACGGCTGCTCGGACGGAGCCACCGAACGCACGGTCGCGTCGCGCTCGCGCGGCGCCGGCGCCCAGTCGACCAGCGCGGAGAGAATCTCGCGCACGCCGAAGTTGTTGATGGCCGAACCGAAGAACACGGGGGTCTGCACGCCGGAGAGGAATTCCTCCAGGTTGAACGGATTCGACGCGCCGTGCACCAGCTCCACTTCCATGCGCAACTGGTCCATCTCCAGCGGGAACATCTCCTGCAGGCGCGGGTTGTCGATGCCCTTGATGATTTCAAAGGCGCCATCGGCCTTTTCTTCACCGGCCTTGAACAGCATGATCTCGTCGTTCAGCAGGTGGTACACGCCGCGGAAGTTCTTGCCCATGCCGATAGGCCAGGTGACAGGCGCGCACTGGATCTTCAGCACCGATTCGAGTTCGTCGAGCAGGTCCAGCGGATCGCGCGTCTCGCGGTCCATCTTGTTCATGAAGGTGACGATCGGCGTATTGCGCATGCGGCAGACTGCCAGCAGCTTGATCGTCTGCGCTTCCACGCCCTTGGCCGCATCGATCACCATCAGCGCCGAGTCGACGGCCGTCAGCACGCGGTAGGTATCTTCCGAAAAGTCCTGGTGGCCCGGAGTGTCGAGCAGGTTGACGACGTGGTCGCGGAATTCGAACTGCATCACCGAGGAAGCGACGGAAATGCCGCGCTGCTTCTCGATCTCCATCCAGTCCGACGTCGCGTGGCGGCCCGATTTGCGGGCCTTGACGGTACCGGCCATCTGGATCGCGCCCGAGAACAGCAGCAGTTTTTCCGTCAGCGTGGTTTTACCCGCATCCGGGTGGGAAATGATGCCGAAGGTGCGGCGGCGCTGCACTTCGCGCGCGATCACGGCCGGCGCCTTGCAGCTCGCTGGCGCTGCGGCGATGTCCGCATTGTCGCTGGAATCGGGGGTGTTGATGTCGTTCTCGTTGGCCATATTGGTGACCATAATATGGCCCTCGCAAAAAACCCTCGATTTTACAGAAGGATCGGCCTTCCGTGTGAACTGCTTCACTCTGGCGAACGGCAAAATCGCCCACTTCATCAAGGGGTCACAATCCGCAGGCAACATTGCACTGCAGAAATGTTGCCACTCTTTCCTGGAAACCCGATGAAAATGCTCCTCACCCCCGCCATCCGACTCATGCAGCGCCTGCGCCTGCTGCCCAAATTCATGCTTGTCTGCCTGGTCTTCCTGCTGCCGCTGGCGCTGGCGACCACCCTGCTGATCTCGGAACTGGGCAAATCGCTGGCCCAGGCGCAGGATGCGCAGCGGGGCGTGGCCTATGTCCGCCAGCTGCAGGAAGGCACGCGGCTGCTGCAGCAGCGGCGCGGCCTCGAACATTTGCGCCTGAGCGGCAAGGCTGGGATGGACAACACGGCCCTGAATGCGCGCATCACGGCCACGCTGGCCGCCCTGGCGCGCTTGCCGGCGGGCGCAGGCCTGCCCCAGGCGGCCGAACTGACGAAGCAGTGGCAAGCCCTGCTGGGCCGCCAGGCGGGCCTTGCGGCGCGCGACAGCTACGCGGCGCACACGGCGCTGCTGCGCCAGGCGGCCAAACTGGGCCAGCTAGTGGCCGACCGTTCGCACCTGAGCCTGGACCCGGACGCGGGCGCCAACCACCTGAGCGCAGTTTTCACCGCCACCCTGCCCGACCTGGCCGAAAGCCTGTCGGACATCGCCGGGCGCGGCGCCGCCTATATCGACACGGGCCTGTTCGAGGCGAATGAAGATCAGCTCGTCAACGCCAACGCCCTGATCGCGCGCCACGAACTGGAACGCCTGCCGGCCCGCTTCGACGAAATCATCGCCGCCAAGCCCGAACTGCGCGCCAGCCTGCAGCCAGCCCTGAAAGCCGTGCCGGCCGCGCTGGCCTTCCTCGAACGCACGAAGAATGAAGTGACGAATTCCTACGATCAGACCTCGGGCGCGCAATTTCATGCGGCCGGCATGCAGGCGATCGATGCCCTGCAGGCGCTGTCCGGCGCCTCGGCCACCGCCCTGGACGGCTTGCTGGCGCAGCGCATCGCCCGCGACGAGGCGCGCCGCGGCCTGATCCTGGCGGCCATGCTGCTGGTGCTGCTGGCCGCCGCCTACCTGTGTGCAGGCTTCTATGCCGCCTTCGCGCGCGACGTGACGCAATTGCGCGTGGCCGTCGGCGCGGCGGCGGCGGGCGACCTGTCGCAGCGCATTACCTCGCAGGCGCACGACGAGATCGGCGACCTGGTGCGCGACTTCGGCGCCATGACGCACGGCCTGGCCACCCTGGTGCAGGAAATCCGCGGTGGTGCGGCCGTCATCGCCGCGGCCGGCGCCGATATCGCGCAGGGCAACGCGGCCCTGTCCGGCCATACGGCCACGCAAGCGGATGCGCTGGGCGCCACCGTGGATTCGATGCGCGAGCTGACGGCCACCGTGGGCCGCAACGAAGCCCACGTAGGACAGGGGCGCACCCTGGTGGCCTCGGCCGCCGAAGTGGCCCTGCGCGGCGGCGAGACCGTCAGCGCCGTGGTCGAGACCATGGCCTCGATCAAGGCCAGCTCGCACAAGATCGTCGACATCATCGGCGTCATCAACGGCATCGCCTTCCAGACGAACATCCTGGCCCTGAACGCGGCCGTCGAAGCGGCCCGCGCGGGCGAGCAGGGACGCGGCTTTGCCGTCGTCGCGTCCGAGGTGCGCAGCCTGGCGCAGCGCTCCAGCGAGGCGGCGCAGCAGATCAAGCGCCTGATCGGCGATTCCGTCGCCACCGTGGATGCGGGCGGCGACCTGGTCAATGCGGCCGGCAGCACCATGCGCCAGGTCGTCGATGCCGTGCAGCAGGTGTCTGTCGTCATCGGGCGCATCAGCAGCGCCGGCGCCGAGCAGAATGGCGAAATCGCCCGCATCAACGGCGCGCTGGCGCAAATCGACGACATGACGCGCCAGAACGCGGGCCTGGTCGACGAGGCACGCGCCGGTTCGCAGCGCCTGCACCAGGAAGGCGAAGCGCTGACGCAGGCCGTCAGCCGCTTCCGTCTGGGGGAACACGAGGCGCCAAACGTGCGCCAGACACCCGCCGCAACCGTGCGCGACGGCCTGCCCAGCGTGCGTCCGGCCGGCCTGTGGAGCGCCAACAAGCCGCGCGTCATATCACAAAATCGCGCGGAACGGCGCAAGGCTAGCTAGTCAAAAGTGTGCACGTAGGACAAGGACTACAATTTCGCCTCAATGGAGACTACAAAGTGGCGACTGCTAATCTTATGTTCGCCACTTACATAAGCTTTTAAAGTAGCTACATCGCGATCTGCACCGCGCGGTCGACAAAAACGCCGTTACCACATGAGTACGGCAGTTTTTTTTGACCAGCAACGCGGCAGTCGCACTCCGATGTAAAAAGCCTGTGAGGAATACTATGAGCCATACTCAACTTATCGCCCCGGTCCAGAAGAACCAGTTGCTGCCGCGCGCCATGCCGGCGGCCGGTCGGGAAATCAAGCTTGCGTCGCGGGTTAGCCTCAGCAGTGCACAACAGAATGAATTGCTGGCCGCCCTGCCGCGCGCCGCGCTCGAATCGCTGTTCGAAGACCTGGAACTGGTCGAACTGCCTTTCGGCAAGGAACTGTATGCCTACGGTAACAACCTGGAATACAGCTACTTCCCTACCACCGCCATCATTTCCTTGCTGTATGTAATGGAAGACGGCGCCACGACGGAAATCGCCGTTGTCGGCCATGAAGGCGTGGCCGGCGCCTCGCTGCTGGCAGGCGAGCGCGCCATGTGCACGGCTGTCGTGCAAAGCGCCGGCTACGGCTACCGCCTGAAAACGCAAAGCTTGCGCGATGCCTTCAATCAAGGCGGCGCCCTGCCCCAGTTGCTGATGCGCTATACCAACGCCCTGTTTGCGCAAATGGCGCAGAACGCCGTCGGCGGCCGCCACAGCTCGATCGAGCAAAAGCTGTGCCGCTGGCTGCTGGACCGCCTGGACCGTTCGCCATCGAATGAATTGAAAGTCACCCAAGAGCTGATCTCCATCATGCTGGGCGTGCGCCGCGAAAGCATCACGGCCGCCGCCGGCAAGCTGCAGGAAGAAGGCTTGATTCACTATCGCCGCGGCAATATCACGGTGCTGGACCGCGCCGGCCTGGAATGCTATGCGGGCGAATGCTACAAAGTGGCCAAGACGGAATACGACCGTTTGCTGCGCGACGTATCGCGCTGCTGATGGGAAGCTGCCGCAGATCCGGCGGCATGGATAAAAAAATGGCCGGGCTGCATGCCCGGCCATTTTTTTGCCGCAACCTCAACCTCAACCTCAATTAGGCTTCGACATCCGCATCGATGTCTTCCGGCTCCGGCGTCAGCGGCAGGGGAATCACGGCTTCCACACAGGTCCCCTTGCCTTCCGGACCCTGGCGCACGGTGAGAGTGCCGCCCAGCAACAAAGCCCGTTCGCGCATGCCCAGCAAGCCATGCGACATGGGTTTTTGCAAGGCATCTTCCGTGATGCCGATGCCGTCGTCGATCACGCGCAGCACCAGGCCGTGCTCGTTGCGTTTCAATGTCACGCTGACCATGCCGGCGCGCGCATATTTCAGGATGTTCGTCAGCGATTCCTGCACGATGCGGAACAGGGCAATCGTCAGGGTGGCTTCGCGGTTGTCGATATTGATGGCCACGTCCGTTTCGCAGCGCACGGAACTCATGCGCGTAAAATCCTCGCAATAGCTTTCGATGGCGGCGCACAGGCCCAGATTGTCCAGCAGGCTCGGGCGCAAATCCTCGACGATGCGGCGCTTCAGCTCCACCGTTTCCAGCAAGGTTGCCTTGGCGCGCCGTAATTGCGCGGCCAGTTCCGGCTGCGCGTGCGCCAGCTGCTGCGTGACGGCGCCCAGGTCCATGCTGATCGAGGTCAAGTTGGCGCCCAGCTCATCATGCAATTCGCGCGCCAGGCGCGCCTTTTCCACTTCGTTGACGCTGATCAAATGGCGCGAGAGCACGGATAGCTGTTCCGTGCGCTTGCTGACCGTCGATTCCAGATTGTCGTTGGCATTTTGCAATGCATACTCGACGGCCGCGCGGTTCTGGAAGCTGCGCCGCACCAGCTGGTAAAACATGATCAGCACGAGGATGGCCAGGGCATTGATGCCGATGCCGAGCAGCACGGCTTTCTGGTACTCATGGTAAAAGGCGGCGCTGCCGGACGACAGCGCTTCATTCTGCTCGCGCGTCATGATCACCACCTGCAGGCGGATCTCGTCCATGGTGGCGCGGTCATCGGTCACGCGGGAAATGTTGACGATCTCGGCCAACCCGCCCTGCCTGTAGACCTCGATCGACTCTTGCAGCATCGACATCTTGCGGCGGATCAAGCTTTTCAGCTGGCCCAGGTTTTTCAGCTGGGTGGGACTGCCCGCGAGCAAAGTCTGCAGCTCGTTGAATTCGTTTTCAATTTCGGTGGTAGCCGTCTTCGACGGCCCCAGATAGGTTTCGGAGCCGGAAATGAAATAGCCGCGCAAGCTGCTTTCCGCGTCGAGCACGAGCACATTCAAATACTGCAGGCGGTCCGCCACGCGGGCGCTCTGGCTGAGCAAGGCATTCGTGCCCTTCAGCGACTGCAGGTTATGAAAGAGACTGAAACCATTAAGTACAAGCAACAAGGCGCACGTCACGCACAGGATCGTCTTGTACAGGGGCAGGCGGTGATTCGGGGCCGGTTCAGCGGTGAAATACATCCTGATGTGCATCCTTAGCAAGGTTCGGCGCGGGAGAGAGCGCCGGCGCCGGCCAATTATAGTCCTCGCCACAAACTGCTGCACTGCACAAGTCGTGCTGGCCAGCTGGCTGAGCGATCATGTTTCCATGATCGCACCGCAGCGCTAGTCAAGCAAATTGTTTTTCATTGCGTAATAGGTCAAGTCGCTGTTGGATTGCAAGCCCATTTTTTCCATGATGCGCGTGCGGTAGGTACTCACCGTCTTGATGCTCAGCGACAAGGCCACACCGATATCGGACACGGTGGCGCCGCGCGCCAGGCGCAGGAAGACCTGGAACTCGCGGTCCGACAATTCCGTATGCAGGGCGGCATTCGTGTCGCGGTCGAACGACTGCGCCAGCAATTCACCGACGGTGGAGCTGACATAGCGGCGTCCCTGGAAAACGGTGCGCACGGCCGTCATCAGCTCGTCGGCTTCGCATTCCTTGTTCAGATAGCCATTCGCGCCCATCTTGAACAGGTTCAGCGCGTATTGCTGCGCGGGATAGCCGCTGAGGATCAGCACGGGCAATTCCGGCTGGCCCTGGCGGATCGTGCGCAAGGTATCGATGCCGCTCTGATCGGGCATGGCTATATCGAGCAACAATACATCGCAAATTTCGCGGCGGGCGATATCGAGGGCTTCACGCCCCGTACCGGCTTCCGCCACCACACTGAAATCGCTTGACGACGAAAAAATCTGTTTGAATCCAGCTCGTACTATTTGGTGATCATCACAAATGGCAACGCGTATCATTGTTTCCCCTTAAATTTTCCTGGCCTGGGAAAGACTACCGGAACCTGAACGCTGCTCCGGCTTAGCGTCACTAACAAAAACGCAACATTAACATTATATTCAAAATATGGCGCGCCGTACGGTAGCGTCAACGCCAAGAGGGAGCGCCCATGCAGTATGGGCAACTTAGTCAACTGCTACCGGACAACCCCACCTATATTGGTACAAATCTTATTTTAGCAAGTTTAAAATCGCAATTAATTCATTGCGTATCCACACGCGGTCCAGCGGCGCTTCCTGCGGCACAACGGGCATGGCCGGCAGCACTGGCAACTCGTCAAGGATGGCATGCGATGCGCCACGGCTGTCGAGCTTGTTTCGCGCGCCGCTGATGGTAAAGCCCTGCTCGTACAGCAATTCGCGGATACGGCGTATCAGCAGCACCTCATGGTGCTGATAATAACGGCGGTTGCCACGTCGTTTGACCGGCTTGAGCTGGGAAAACTCCTGCTCCCAGTAGCGCAACACGTGCGGTTTGACGCCGCACAATTCGCTCACTTCGCCGATCGTGAAATAGCGTTTCGCCGGAATGGGCGGCAAGGCGATCAACTCGGTTTTACTGATGCGCTCGTTCATCGCCACTCACTCAGGCAGCACGTGCCAGCGGACTGGTCTCTTCGACCATGCTTTTCAGCTTCTGGCTCGCATGAAAGGTCACGACACGACGCGCCGTGATGGGAATCTCTTCGCCCGTCTTCGGATTGCGGCCGGGCCGCTGCGGCTTGTCGCGCAACTGGAAATTGCCGAAACCGGACAGCTTGACGGCCTCGCCACGTTCGAGCGCATTGCGGATCTCGTCGAAAAAGGTCTCGACCATATCCTTCGCTTCGCGCTTGTTCAGGCCCACTTGCTCGAACAACAGTTCGGCCAGTTCCGCCTTGGTCAAGGTGGGTAAATCTTTTTCCGCTTCCTGGCGCACTTTGGCAACCAGCATGGCCCGATGCAAATCGGCGGCCAGTGCGGATTGCAGTACGGCGGAATCAACGTCGCTGTTATTAATTTTCCTGCCCTGCCTTTTCTGTGCGCCCGAGCCTGCCACATGGCAAGCTCGTCTACGGTTGACGACGGAAAGGCCGTCACGCAAGGCGACGGCCGTCCGGTAATTACGAACGCAGTTTCGCGTCGTGGCCCTGCTTGGCCGCATCGATCAGGACAGCCATCAGGCCGTCGACGACATCGTCTTGCAGGGTGTTTTGAGTATCTTGCAAGCTAATCCGGAAAGCAAGGCTTTTTTCATCCACTTCCAGCCCTTTTCCACGATATTCATCAAATAAAACAATGGCTTGCACGATACGCGCTGCCGGGCTCGACTTGGCGGCGGCATGGAAGCTGTCGAGCAGATCCTGCACGGCCACCGATTGCTTGACGACCACGGCCAAGTCGCGGCTGGCGCCAGGGAATTTCGAGATTTCCTGGTACGACGGCACGACTCGTTGCGTCAAGGCAGCGGCATCGACTTCGAACAGCACGGGCGCCAGCGGCAAGTCGTACTTTTGCATCCAGCGCGGGTGCAATTCGCCGATGAAACCGATGACCTTGCCATCGAGCTCCACATTGGCCGAACGGCCCGGATGCAGGGCCGGATGCTCCGCCTTGGTGAAACGCAGGACCAGCGGTGCAAACAGCGCTTCCAGGTCCGCCTTCACGTCGAAGAAGTCGACCGTGCGCGCAGCCTGGCCCCACTGCTCGTCGGCAACCGCGCCATAGGCCATGGCCGCCACGCGCTTCGGCTGGGCGTAGCCAGCCACCGACAAGGGGCCGTTTTCCACGCTGTCGTCGCGCTGGTAGATGGCGCCCACTTCGAAGATGCGCACGCGGTTCGTCTTGCGGTTCAGGTTGTAGCGCACATTGGCGATCAGGCTGCCGATCAGCGAGGAACGCATCACGCTCATCTGGCTGGCGATCGGGTTCTGCAATTTGATCGGGTTCGTATTGCCCGAGAAATCGAGCTCCCATGCCGTATCGACAAAGCTCATGTTAACCACTTCCTGGAAGCCCAGGTCGGCCAGCTCATGACGTACCGCAAACAGGGAGCGGGTATTTTCCGGTGCAATCTGCATCACGTTCGCAGCCACAGGCGGCAAGGTCGGGATGTTTTCAAAGCCGTACACGCGCGCCACTTCCTCGATCAGGTCTTCCTCGATCTCGATGTCGAAACGGTAGCTGGGCGACGTCACGGAAAACACGCCGTCCGCCAGGGTGTATGGCAGGGCCAGGCGCGTGAAGATATCGGCGATCAGCTCATCGTTGAGCGGCACGCCGATGACTTTTTGCGCGCGCGCCGTGCGCATCGACACGGGCTGGCGCTGCGGCAAGTTCACCACGTGGTCGTCGACGGGACCGACCGTCGTGGCCGGCGTGCCGCAGATTTCCACGATCAGGGCCGTGATGCGCTCGATGTGCTCGACGGTGGTGGCGAAATCGACGCCGCGCTCGAAGCGGTGTGCCGCATCGGTCGAGAAATTCAAGCGGCGCGCGCGGCCTTGAATGGCGTTCGGCCACCAGAATGCCGCTTCCAGGTAGATGCTGTCCGTATCGTCCGACACCGAGCTGGCGTCGCCGCCCATGATGCCGGCCAGCGATTCGATTTCCTGCTCATCGGCAATGACGCCGATCCACTCGTCGACGGCGATGGTGTTGCCATTCAACAGCTTGACGGATTCGCCCGCCTTGCCCCAACGCACATCGAGGCTGCCGTGGATCTTTGCCAGGTCAAACACGTGGCTGGGACGGCCCAGTTCCAGCATGACATAGTTGGAAATGTCGACCAGGGCCGACAGCGGACGCTGGCCGCTGCGCTCGAGGCGCTGCTTCATCCAGTCCGGCGTGGCTGCCTTGGCGTTCAAGCCGCGGATGACGCGGCCCGTGAAACGGCCGCACAGGTCCGGCGCGCTGACTTTCACGGGCAGGATTTCGTCGCTGGAAACCGGCACTGTGCGGAACTGCGGCGCATTCAGGGGCACGCCCGTCAATGCCGACACTTCGCGCGCCACGCCCAGCACGGACAGGCAGTCCGCCTTGTTCGGCGTCAACTTGATGGTGAATTTCAAGTCGTTGAGCGCAAAGTAATCGCGGAAATTCTGGCCGATCGGCGCGTCGTCCGGCAATTCCATCAAGCCGGCGTTTTCTTCCGACAATTTCAATTCGCGCGCGGAGCACAGCATGCCTTGCGACTCGACGCCGCGCAGCTGGCCCACCTTGATTTCAAACGGTTTGCCATCGGCGCCAGGCGGCAGCACGGCGCCCGCCATCGCGCACACGACTTTCAAGCCCGGGCGCACGTTCGGCGCGCCGCAGACGATATTGAGCATGGTGCCCGTGCCGACATCGACCTGGCACACATTCAGGCGGTCCGCATTCGGATGTTTTTCCATCTCCAGGACCAGGCCCACCACCACGTTCGAGAACGGCGGGGCGACAGGATCGACGTCCTCGACTTCGAGACCGGACATGGTCAGCAGATGGGCCAGTTCGTCCGAAGTCATCTTCGGATCGACCATGGTACGGAGCCAGTTTTCGGAAAATTGCATAATCAAGCCTTCAAAGGGTCAAAGCTCACAGCGCGAGCGCACAGGCGCTCAAGCGCCATGAATCAAACGGAACAACGCTTAGTTGAATTGCTTCAGGAACCTTAAATCGCCTTCATAGAACAGGCGCAGGTCGTTGATGCCGTAACGCAGCATCGTCAAGCGTTCCAGGCCGGAGCCGAAAGCAAAACCGATGAATTTCTCGGGATCGAGGCCAAAGTTCTTCACCACGGTCGGATGCACCTGGCCGGCGCCCGACACTTCCAGCCAACGGCCTTTCAATGGACCGGAGCCAAAGGCGATGTCGATCTCGGCCGACGGTTCCGTGAACGGGAAATACGATGGACGGAAGCGCACTTGCAGGTCGTCCGTCTCGAAGAAGGCCTTGACGAAATTCAGGTACACGCCCTTCAGGTCGGCAAAGCTGATGTCTTCGGCGATCCACAGGCCTTCGACCTGGTGGAACATGGGCGAATGGGTGGCGTCGCTGTCGACGCGGTAGGTGCGGCCTGGCGCAATGACCTTGATCGGCGGCGTGTGCGTGCGCGCGTAGCGCACCTGCATCGGGCTCGTGTGCGTGCGCAGCAGCAAGGGCTTGCCATCGGTATCGTTGCCGTCGATGTAGAAGGTGTCTTGCATGGAACGGGCCGGGTGGTTTTCCGGGCTGTTGAGCGCCGTGAAGTTGGTCCAGTCGTTCTCGATTTCGGGGCCGTCGGCCACGTCAAAGCCGATCGAGCGGAAGATTTCCTCGACCCGTTCCCACGTGCGCATCACGGGATGGATGCCACCGGGCATGCGGCCACGGCCTGGCAGGGTCACGTCGATCGCTTCGGCGTTCAGACGACCTTGCATCTGGGCATCGGCCAGCGCATCACGGCGCGCCGTCAGCGCGTCCTCGATCTGCACTTTGACGGCGTTGATCAGGGCGCCTTGCGCCTTGCGCGCGTCCGGGTCCAGCTTGCCCAGGCCCTTCATCATTTCAGTAATCTGACCAGTCTTGCCCAGGTAGCGGGCTTTGGCGTTTTCAAGTGCGGCAGCGTCTGCGGCGGCGATAAAGTCAGCCTGGGCCGAGACGACGAGTTCTTCTAGGGAGTTCATGCGGCATTTCCTGTTTTGGACATCAATTCTGGACTCGCTTATCTAAAGTCCAACAATCAAAAACGGAAACGGGGCATAAGGTTCACACCCCTGCCCCGCTCTTTATGACAACCGACCTAATCTGCTGCGCGTCGTGATTTACGGTGTGCGATGCTCACCGTACCTTCGTACGGTTGCGCTTCTCGACCGCAACTCCCTTCCGCTCGCGACGATTTTGTCGGTCGCCGTTCTAACGTCACCCTACGGATGACGTTGTGCAATGACCGATGCTTACGCAGCGATTTTTGCTTTAACTGCGTTGACAATCGCAGCGAATGCTGGCTTGTCCATCACAGCCATATCGGCCAGGACTTTACGGTCCAGTTCGATATTTGCTTTTTTCAAGCCGTTCATGAATACGCTGTACGTTACGCCATGCTCACGGGAAGCGGCGTTGATACGGGCGATCCACAGGCGGCGGAAAACGCGTTTCTTGTTGCGGCGATCGCGGTAAGCGTATTGGCCAGCGCGCATAACTGCTTGCTTGGCAACACGGTATACACGGCTGCGGCGACCACGGTAGCCTTTAGCTTGAACAAGAATCTTTTTATGACGGGCACGAGCTGTAACCCCACGTTTTACTCTAGGCATAGTAACTCCTTAAATTGAGTGTGAGATTAAGCAGTCGGCATCATGCGCATGACGGATGTGACATCCGATGCGTTGATGTTACGGGTACCGCGCAACTGACGTTTGTTTTTGGTGGTTTTCTTGGTCAGGATGTGGCGTTTGAACGCGTGACCCGACTTGACTGTTCCACCTGGACGCACGCGAAAACGTTTTTTCGCGGAGCTTTTGGTCTTCATTTTAGGCATAGCAATCTGTCCTCTTACGGACAGCTCCATTTATAACAGGATTGCAGGTGGCAACACGACGCTGCGCTTAGATGCCTGCTTTCACATGTTGTGCAGCGGATGCGAGTCCACTACAGTTCACGCGGCCCGGGCATTGCTGACCGGGCCGCGCAAATTCTGCCTGGAATCTGGTGTCGCGCCCATGCAGGCACAAACCACGTCGATCCACAGTAAAACGCTATTGTAGCTTACTTCTTCTTCTTAGGCGAAAGAACCATGATCATTTGGCGGCCTTCCATCTTCGGGAACTGCTCGACCTGGCCGTACGGCTCCAGGTCGGCTTTCAGACGTTCCAGCATGCGGAAGCCAATATCCTGATGCGCCATCTCACGACCGCGGAAACGCAAGGTGATCTTGGTTTTATCGCCATCTTCGAGGAACTTGATGAGATTACGCAACTTGATATTGTAGTCACCATCATCAGTCCCCGGACGGAATTTGACTTCCTTCACGAGGATGATCTTTTGCTTCAATTTGGCTTCGTGAGCTTTCTTTTGCTCCGAATACTTAAATTTGCCGTAGTCCATCAAACGGCACACCGGTGGCTGCGCGGTAGGCGCAATTTCCACCAGGTCGACGTTTGCCTCTTCCGCCAGACGGAAGGCTTCAGCCAAACTTACGATACCGAGTGGCTCGTTATCGACCCCGCTTAAACGCATTTCAGGGGCAGTGATTTCGCCATTGATGCGATGTGACTTGTCAGTAGCTATTGTAATTTCCTTTAAAAATCTTGTAAGACGGTCGTGCAGCGAGTTTCCTCGTCAGGCCTTGGTGTCGACTTCATGTTTGAGTCGCTCAATCAGGGCATCGACGGACATGACGCCCAGATCGACATTGCCCCGCGCCCGCACGGCCACTGTATTCGCATCCCGCTCTTTGTCGCCAATCACTAAGATGTAAGGCAATTTTTGTACGGAATGTTCACGTATTTTATAGGTAATCTTCTCGTTACGCAAATCAGCCTGTACGCGCAGCCCCGCTTTGCGCAGTTTTGTTGTAACTTCCTGTACATAGTCGGCTTGAGCGTCGGAAATATTCAACACCGACACTTGCACTGGCGACAACCACAGCGGCATGGCGCCCGCATAGTGTTCGATCAGGATGCCGATGAAACGTTCCAGCGAACCGACGATCGCGCGGTGCAGCATGATGGGCACCTGGCGCGTATTGTCCACGGCCACGTATTCCGCACCCAGGCGGCCCGGCATCGATGGATCGATCTGCACGGTACCTACTTGCCATGCGCGGCCCAGGCTGTCTTTCAGGTGGTATTCGATCTTCGGACCGTAGAACGCGCCTTCGCCCGGCAATTCCGTCCATTCCACGCCGCAGGCGCGCAAGGCCGAACGCAGCGATTCCTCGGCGAAATCCCACGACTCTTCCGTGCCGATGCGGTTATCCGGGCGCAAGGCCAGTTTCACGTCGATATTCGTGAAGCCGAAAGCCGTGTACACATCCATCGCCTGCTGGTGGAACGCCGTCACTTCGCCGGCGATCTGCTCTTCCAGACAGAAAATGTGACCGTCGTCCTGCGTAAAGCCGCGCACGCGCATCATGCCGTGCAAGGCGCCCGACGGTTCATTGCGGTGGCATTGACCGAATTCGCCGTAGCGCAATGGCAAGTCGCGGTAGCTGCGCATGCCATTGTTGAAAATCTGGATATGGCCAGGGCAATTCATCGGCTTCAGCGCATAGGCGCGGTTTTCCGATTCCGTGATGAACATGTTTTCACGGTAATTGTCCCAGTGACCGGTTTTTTCCCACAGGCCACGGTCCAGAATTTGCGGCGCCTTGACTTCCTGATAGCCGTTGACCTGGTACACATTGCGCATGTATTGCTCGACTTGCTGCCAGATCGACCAGCCTTTCGGATGCCAGAAGATCAGGCCTGGCGCTTCTTCCTGGAAATGGAAGAAATCGAGCTGCTTGCCCAATTTGCGGTGATCGCGCTTTTCCGCCTCTTCCAGGTTGTGCAGGTACAGTTCCTGGTCTTCCTTCTTGGCCCAGGCCGTGCCATAGATACGCTGCAGCATCTCGTTTTTCGAGTCGCCGCGCCAGTAGGCGCCGGCCAGCTTCATCAGCTTGAAGACTTTCAGCTTGCCCGTCGATGGCACGTGGGGGCCGCGGCACAAGTCCGTGAACTTGCCTTCGGAATACAGCGACACTTCCTGGTCGGCGGGAATCGAGCCGATCAGCTCCGCCTTGTACGCCTCGCCGATGCCCTTGAAGTAGTCGATGGCTTCGTCGCGCGCGACAACCTTGCGCGTGACTTGCTCATCCTTCTTGGCCAGTTCCGCCATTTTCTTTTCGATCGCCGTCAAATCTTCGGGCGTGAACGGACGCTTGTAGGCGAAGTCATAGTAAAAGCCGTTGTCGATCACGGGACCGATGGTCACTTGCGCGTCAGGGAACAACTCCTTGACGGCATACGCCAGCAAGTGGGCCGTCGAGTGGCGGATCACTTCCAGGCCGTCCGCGTCCTTGTCCGTGACAATCGCCAGTTCCGCGTCCTGCTCGATCAGATAGGAAGTATCGACCAGTTTGCCGTCGACCTTGCCGGCCAGCGCAGCCTTGGCCAGACCGGTACCAATATTGGCCGCAACCTGGGCCACGGTGACCGGGCCGTCGAATTGACGGGCGGAACCATCGGGAAGTCGGATTGTAAGCATATTGATCTCCATATCGGCGCTGGCGCCAGGTAAAACTGCAATGTGATGGGTAAAATACTGAAAGGAAAACGCAGACGCAAAAAAACGCGGACTAGCCGCGTTTTTCACTTTCTTGAGACAAAGGAAACCCGTTCGACTAGCGTCACTCCCAAAGCTTGGTAGTAGTTCGCGGTGTCATAACCGGTTTTACCTTTCTCTCTAACTGCATTCTGGTGGGCGGTGAGGAATTCGAATCCCCGACCCCTTGGATGTCGACCAAGTATTCTAACCAGCTGAACTAACCGCCCGTAAAACTTTTGTTGATCATTGTATTTCAAATGACCGCTTGCGGCTTGCGCCAGCTTAAAAAACCATCTACTGCCAAATTCTGGTGGGCGGTGAGGAATTCGAATCCCCGACCCCTTGGATGTCGACCAAGTATTCTAACCAGCTGAACTAACCGCCCCGAAGACCAGCATTATAGAGAGGCTTTCCCAGAATGACAAGGGCTGTTTTACAGGAAACTTTAATCATTTCCCGGGGCGTCAGTCCCCTTTATATGGAGATGGCCCGGCACACGCGGAATGCCGCTAGAATCGCGGCATGAACTCCACCATATTAGCCTGGCTGAAAACCCTGAGCCGCATCTGCGGTTTTGAAACGGCCGACTCCTTCCCGCCCGGCCACCCATATGCGCGCACGCGCTGGGAAGCCGCATATTTCGATATCGCCTCCGACGTGAAGCCGGACGAGATCGAACGGCGCATCTGCGCGGCCATCGCCAACACGCCGAGCGTCTTCGCCTACATCACCAATCCCACGCCGCGCATGCAGCGCGCGCTGCTGAACGTGATCCACGACCGGCTGCGGCGCCAGCCCGGCGCGGGCGCCACGGACCTGGTCTTGTTATTGATCAATGCCTACGCCAGCGACCACATCACGGAAGCCGTGCCCGGCCTGCGCGCCCTGATCTACAACACGGAGCACGAAGACACGAATCTGCGCGTGCATGCCATCCTGGAATTGCTGGTGGGCACGCCACGGGGACTCGATGTAATCGACATGTAGTCGTCACGCATGATTGGCGGGAACATAGCGTGCCCGCAAGCGCATGAACGGCGTTTCCACTAATTTATATAAAAGCCAGCCCGTGGCGATGCTCACAGCGATACTGACCAGTATCGCCGTGAGGCCATCCGGCCCGTAGCCAAAGTCTTGCAACAAGGGTCGCAGCAAAATGCACAGCTGCTTGTGCAGCAGATAGATCGCATACGACCACAAGGCCAGGCTGGCGGCGCCCGGCACGCGCAGTGCATAGAGTGCGCTGGCGGGACTGAGCGCCGCGATCAGCAGCAGGGTAAAACTGGCCGCCAGGGCCGGATAGCCGAACACCGTCACCCAATAGCCATAGTGATCGGTGAGAAACACATAAAACATCAGCGCCGTGCCCGCGATTCCCGCCAGCAAGCTGCGGTTGCCGTAAGAGGTCAGGCGCGACCAGGCGCCAAAGTGGTAGTTCTTCAGCAGCGCCAGCGCCACGCCCGCCACCAGCTCGTCGAAGCGGCACCACGACGCGTAATAAATATACTTGTAATACCCGAGGCCGCCGCGCGGCACTTGCACGTATTCATCCCACAAATAGGCGCGCACCAGCATGCCGACGATAAAGCTGGCGGCCACGGCCAGCCAGGCCCACAGCAGCGACTTGCGGCAGGCGGCGATCATCAGGGCCGCGGCCGGCAGCAGCACATAGAACTGCTCCTCTACGCACAAGGACCACGCATGCGAAAACGCCGTGCCCGGCGTCAGATTGATGTTTTGCGTAAAGGTCAGGAATTTCCACAGGGGCAGCAGCGCGCTATCGCCGCGGAACGCGGGCCACAAGTAATACAGCGCCAGCACGGCATAAAAACTGGGCAAGGTGCGCAGGAAGCGCCGCGCATAGAAACGCGGCAAGGAAAAGCCATGTTCGCTGCGCAAGGCCGCAAAAATCTGGTTGCCGATCAGATAACCGCTGAGGGCAAAGAACAGGTCCACGCCCACCCAGCCGATTTCGCCCCAGAAACCAAACGCCCCACCCTCGCTAACGAACAGCAAATAATGGTTCATGAAGACAAGCACGATGGCCAGCGCGCGCAAGGTATCGAGGCCGTACAGGCGGGAAGGATGGGAGGTACTGGACATGGAATCGGCAAGGGAAAACAACGGTGGCGCCGATCATGCCACGCCGCACGCCGCCATGGCCAACTTTTTACAGGCGTCCACGGCGAATCCCGCTAAAATATGCCGACCCCGCTTTCCCTTCCCGCAACAGCATAGGATATGTCCAGCATGAGCAGCGCACTCCACTTCAAATCCATCAACTACACGGGCCAGGGCAGCGGCCCGCGCCTGATCGTCACGGGCGCCGTGCACGGCAATGAAACCTGCGGCACCAAGGGCATTCACCGCGTGATGGCTGAACTCGACAGCGGCGCCCTCTCCATCGTGGCCGGCAGCGTCACCTTCGTGCCCATCACCAATCCGCTGGCCTATGCCAAGGGCGTGCGCAGCGGCGACCGCAACCTGAACCGTAATCTGTTCCCGAACGACAATCCGCAGGATTTCGAAGACCGCATCGCCAATTGGCTGTGCCCGCTGTTGGGCCAGCACGACGTGCTGCTGGACTTGCACTCGTTCAATGCCGACAGCCAGCCCTTCGTCATGGTCGGACCACGCAACAACGATGGCCCGCTGCAGCCGTTCAAGCACGAGGACAAGGAACGCGCGCTGGCGCGCCGCCTGGGCGTGCGCCGCTTCGTCGACGGCTGGCTGCATGCGTACGGCCAAGGCGTGCAGCGCCGCCTGGGCAATAGCGACCAGGTGGGCCTGGTCTTGCGCTACGGCGTGGGCACGACCGAATACATGCGCTCGACGGGCGGCTACGCCTTGACCCTGGAATGCGGCCAGCATGCGGACCCGGCCGCGCCGGATGTTGCTTACCGCGCCATCATGAACACCTTGGCTTTTTTGGGTTGCATCGACGCGCCGCAGCCGGAAGCGATCGCCGACGCCGACATGGAAGCGCTGAACATGGTCGTCGTGCACGACAAGCTCGATGCGGGCGACCGCTTCATCAAGACCTGGTCCAGCTTTGACAAGGTCAAACAGGGCGAGCAGATCGGCGTGCGCGCGGATGGCACGCCCGTGACGGCCGAGTTCGACGCCTACATCCTGTTCCCGGACGTCAATGCGGCGGCGAATGCGGAGTGGTATTACCTGGCAAGGGTCGCCGCCAGCTTTTGATCAGTGGCCGACCGACTTGGAAAACAAGTTAATGACGAGCACGCCGGCAATGATCAGCCCCAGGCCGATCAAGGCCGGCGTGTCGAGGCTTTGCTTGAACCAGAACCAGCCGACGGCGGAAATGAGCACGATACCCACGCCTGACCAGATGGCGTACACGATGCCGGTAGGAATGACCTTCAAGGTCAGGGACAGGCACCAGAAGGCGATGCTGTAGCCAATCACGGTGATGACACTGGGCCACAATCGGCTAAAGCCCTCGGACGCCTTCAAGGCGCTGGTGGCGATGACCTCGGCGATGATGGCGATAGCCAGGTAGAAATACGTCATGGCGAGACTCATGCTGGCATCCTTTATTGTGGGCTGAGCAGTTTCAAGCCCAGGATGCCCGACACGATCAGGGCGATGCAGGCGATGCGCGCGGCGCTGGCCGGTTCGCCCAGCACCATGATGCCGAAGATGGCCGTGCCGACGGTACCGATGCCCGTCCAGATGGCGTAGGCCGTGCCCAGCGGCAAGGTGCGCAAGGCCAGGCCCAGCATCACTACGCTACCCAGCATGGAAATGGCGGTCAATACGGATGGCACGAGGCGGGTAAAGCCGGCACTGTATTTGAGGCCGATGGCCCAGCCGATTTCCAGCAAGCCCGCCAATACCAGAATGATCCACGCCATACTTTTCTCCCGAGGCGGCAGGGTCGTCCCCGCCATACAGCCCCGTCATCGAGCAGGGTCGTCCCCACTGGAGCAAAGGGAAAAGTATACCATTGGGTGAAAACTCTTGCCGCCAGCACATTTTTTCTAGTGCGGCCGCTCCAATCGAAAGTTGCCAAAAAACATGCTGATGGCAGCATAATTGCCGCATCCATTCACTTTCGGGAACAATGATGCTACTTCTGGCCCAAATCCTTACCGCCCTCATCCTGCTGCTGCACGTCTACATCGTGCTGCTGGAAACCGTGCTGTTCGATGCGCGCGGACGCAAGGTGTTTGGCCTGTCCAAGGAAAAGGCGGAGATCGTGCGTCCCGCCATGTCGAACCAGGGTTGCTACAACGGCTTTCTCGTCGCCGCCCTGACGCTGGGCTTTTTTCACCCGGACGCGGCCATCGCCTATGCGTTCACCGTGTTCGGCCTGGCCTGCATCGCCGTGGCCGGCGTGTGGGGCGCAGCGACCGTCATGACGCGCATCCTCTACCTGCAAACCGTGCCTGCCGTCATCGCCCTGCTGCTGTTCCACTTCGCCTGATACCTGCCAGGGCGGCCAGCCGGCCGCCCTGGCCCGCTCCGCTCCGCACTGCCTGCGCATACCCCAAATGGGTGATGTTTCCAAAAAACATGCCCGATACAATTCCTTGTAGCAAAAATACCACCAGACACATGGTGGCAAGTCACAGTCCACAGGGGAAATCATGCAAGCACATCCAACCACCTTTGCCGTCACGTTGCTCGGCTGCCTCATGCTGTCCGCCTGCGGTGGCGGCGGCAGCGACGGTAGTGGCTCCGGCAGCGGTTCCACCAGCGCCGGCGGCACCAGCGGCACCTCGGCAAACTGCCAGTACAGCAATCTGATCAGCGATACGGAACGCAAGCAGGCCAGCGCCTGCGGCGTCCAGGTATCGGGCAACTACGCCCAGGCGGACTCGGGATACGACAGCGTGGTCGCCGCCTGCAAACAGGGGCAGAAAACCGTTGCCGATACCTATTACAGCGGCACGTACCAGAAAATGGTCGACTACGCGCGCTCTGTGAGCAAGGAGCTCGGCTGCGGGCAAAACAATGGCCCCACCTTGCCCAACAACACGGCGGCAAGCAACTACAATTTCTGTGTCAAGAGCACCACCGTCAGTGGTAAGCTCAGCTATGAAGGCGCTTGCTACGGCCCCGTCAAATCGGGCGAAGGCGGCTGCGGCAGCGGCTATAACTATGTCAGCCAGTATGCCAGCCTCAGCACGTGCACATCCGGCGGCAAAAGCTGGCTGGAATCGCGCTAGGGAAGCCGGGCGGCCGTAGCAAGGGCCGCCCCCCCCCCAAGATGTGTCTTGTCCACCGCTTGCCGCCATGAGGATCGCCAATGACGCCATCGCTCGCTGTCGCCAGCCAGGCACTGACTGCCCTGATCTACGAAGCGGCCACGCGGCATGGCGCCTGGTCGCAATTCCTCGCCGCCTTTGCGCAACAACTGAAATCGCACGCGGGTTTGATCTGGGCCAATGATTTCAGCAACCGCTCGGTCGACGTCCAGCTGCCCGGCAGCGGCCTGTCCGCCACCTATGGCTTCGAGTCGGATGCCATGGCCAGCTTTGCCAGCTATTACGGCGCGCGCAATGTCTGGCTGGAAGACGCCACCCTGCACCGCGAAGGCGCCGTCGTCACCGGCTCCATGCTGTTTCCCGACCATTGCCTGAAGAAAACCGAATACTGGAACGACTGGCTGCGCCCGCAAGACATCTTTTATACGGCGGCGGCCATCGTCGAACTGCGCGCCGAGCGCTCCACCAATGTCACCGTGGTGCGCCGCGAACAGGCGGGCGCCTATGACGCGGGCGAACTGGCGCTGGTCCGCAGCCTGATGCCGCATTTGCAAACGGCCTTTGCCCTGCAGCGCAAGCTGCGCCGGCTGGAAGTGCTGTCCCAGAGTTCCACGCAGGTGCTGGAATTGCTGCCGTTTGGCGTGCTGCTGCTCGACGCCACGTCGCAACTGCTGTACGCCAACGAGCGGGCACTGGCCATGACGGCCGCGACGCGGCTGCTGCATCTGCGCGAAGGCGCCCCCCTGTATTGCCCGCGCGAAGCGGACAACGGCGCGCTGCGGCGCATGCTGCACGAGGCGGCCCAAACGGGCACGACGGCGGCAGGCGGCCCCGGCGGCGTGCTCAACCTGAACGGATTGACGGGCGAGCAGCTGCGCCTGCGCGTCACGCCCCTGCCTTCCTGGCACAGCCCGTTCGGCTCGGCCAGCGCCATCGCCGTCTTCCTCAGCGACAGCAGCGACCTGATCACCTCCCTGGCCGCCACCCTGCGCAATTTCTATGGCATGACGGTGGCCGAAGCGCGCCTGACGGAAGCGCTCGTCAACGGCTATTCCTTGCAGGAATACGCCGAACGCCAGCGCATTTCCATCCACACGGCGCGCACGCAGATCAAGAGCGCCACCGCCAAGGCCGGCGCCCAGCGCCAGGTGGATCTGGTGCGCATCGTGCTGACGGGCCCGGCCGTGCTGCAGCGCAATCCCCTTCCCGCCTGAATCCGTTCAAAAACGCGCGCCGCCAGCACGCTTTTCATTTATATCGTAAGATGGCTATATCGTAAAACAGCGATATTAGAATTGAACAACTACGATATATACATCGCTGAAAAGCGAATTGTATATTCAGGAGAAACAATATGGATATCGACGCCATCCACAAGGCGCTGGCCAATCCGGTGCGCCGACAGATTTTGCAATGGCTCAAGGAGCCGCAGCTGTATTTCCAGGAGCAGGATCACCCGCTGCACCTGGGCGTATGCGCCGGCCTGATCGACCGCCGCCTGAACCTGTCGCAATCGACGGTCTCGGCGCACCTGGCCAGCTTGCAGAAGGCGGGCCTGATTTCGGCAACCAAGGTGGGTCAATGGAGTTTCTTCAGCCGCAACGAAGCCACCATCGAAGCCTTTCTCGATCACATGCAGCAAGGTTTGTAAGTACAGCTTTCATCTCGATAACTCCGTCTCAACGCCGCCCGAGCGGCCCCAACAAGGAAATGACAATCATGGCAACTTTATTCGACCCCATCACCATCGGCAGTTTGCAACTGAAAAACCGCATCATCATGGCGCCGCTGACGCGTTCGCGCGCCGGCAACCCGGGCCGCGTGCCCAACGCCCTGATGACCGAGTACTACACGCAGCGCGCTTCGGCCGGCATGATCATCTCGGAAGCGACGGCCGTCACGCCCCAAGGCGTGGGCTATGCCGACACGCCGGGCATCTGGTCCGAGGAACAGGTGGAAGGCTGGAAACACATCACCCAGGCCGTGCATGACGCAGGCGGCTTGATCGTATTGCAACTGTGGCATGTGGGCCGCATTTCCGCCCCCGTCTTCCTCGATGGCGACTTGCCCGTGGCGCCCAGCGCCGTCAAGCCGGCCGGCCACGTGAGCCTGCTGCGCCCGAAACAGGAATTCGTCACGCCACGCGCGCTGGACACGGAAGAAATCCCCGGCATCGTGGCAGCCTACCGCCTGGGCGCCGAGAATGCGAAAAAAGCCGGTTTCGACGGCGTGGAAATCCACGGTGCGAATGGTTATTTGCTCGACCAGTTCCTGCAAGACAGCACCAACTTGCGTACCGACAACTATGGCGGCTCCGTTGAAAACCGCGCCCGCCTGATGCTGGAAGTGACGGACGCGTGCATCGAAGTCTGGGGCGCGGACAAGGTGGGCATGCATCTGGCACCGCGCCGCGATGCGCACGACATGGGAGATTCCGACCCGCGCGCCACCTTCGGCTATGTGGCACGCGAGCTGGGCAAACGCGGCATCGCCTTCATCTGCGCCCGCGAAGCGCTGGGCGACGACCGCCTGGGCCCGTACCTGAAGCAGGAATTTGGCGGCGTGTACATTGCCAACGAGAAAATGGACAAGGCGGCGGCCGAAGCCCTGCTGGCCAACGGTGAAGCCGATGCCGTGGCCTTTGGCCTGTGGTTCATCGCCAACCCCGACCTGCCCATCCGCCTGCACAGCGACGCGCCATTGAATCCCCTGAACCCGGATACCCTGTACGCAGCGGACGCTGCCGGTTACACGGACTACCCGGCACTGGCGGCACACGCCTGAACGGCTCCCTGAGACTCCCTGAGAATACCCTGAGAGCTCCCTGAGCGGCACTAAGCTGCTCATCCCCGCTCATCCCCCACCGGCGGCGGACGCAACGATACCAACGCAACTCACTGCGTGACGATCGCGGCGCCCGCCGTTTTCGCCGCTTTTTTTAATGACACCGCCGCTCCCCATCGTCAGCGCCATCGGCGCCGTGCCGGCCGGGCCGGACGACGCGCCTGCACGCTGCTGAAGACCCGGCGTATCACCTCGACCGGTACCGCGTGTTCGCGCAAATAGGCTGTCGCCACCGTCCGTCCCAGGGTGTGATGAAAAGCGACGCCTCGCTCGACGAGCTCGGCCATCACTTTGTCCGTTCGCACATGCTCCCCATTTACATCATCGATGTTGTTTTTCATGCCATGGCTCCATGTCGGGTGGATCAACGCTGCGTCAAGTTTTGACCACATTGTGCGCATTTAGTGCCCGACACAGTGGCCAAGCATCGTTAAAATAGCGGCAGCAACCGCCCCGACACCGCATGAATAGCGGCCTCGGCTGCTTGTCGCCATCGCCAGCCCCGTATAGAATGCCTGCGCAGAATTTTTGCTTCAAGGAAAATGGCCACCAGCGCCATCCCATTAAGAACAGTGTCACTGAAGGGTATCAATGGACGATTTATTTGTACAAGCGGGCGACTTGCCGACCTGGCACCAGCGCTGCGCGCTGCGCGTGCTGCACCTGTTTGGCTGGCGCATGCGCTTCCGTCCCCTGCCGGGACCGCGCGGCATCGCCGTCGTCTACCCGCACACGTCCAACTGGGATTTCATGGTGGGCCTGTTCGGCAAATGGGCGCTGTCCCTGCCGTTCCGCTGGCTGGCCAAGGATTCCCTGTTCCGCGGCCCGATGGGCAAGGTGCTGCGCTACCTCGGTGGCGAACCCGTCGACCGCAGTACCACCAGCGGCACGATCCAGCGCCAGGCCGAGCGCATGCTGGCCGCCGACTGGTACTGGCTGGCCATCACGCCGGAAGCGACGCGCAGCTACCGCCCGAACTGGAAGAGCGGCTTTTATCACCTGGCCCTGGCCGCCAAGGTGCCGCTGTTGCTGGTGTATATCGACTACCCGAACAAGGTGCTGGGCGTCGTCGACCATATCTATCTGACGGGCGACAAGGACGCCGACATGGCCGCCATCGCCGCCGTGTATGCGGGCCATCAGGGCTTGCATCCTGAAAAGGCGGCGCCCATCGTGCTGTCCGAGAAGCGCCCCGGCGCTTAATTCATTCCCATCAGCACCACGCCGGCGGCCGTCATGGCCACGCCGGCCAGGCGCAGCATGCGCTCGGCCAGTACCTGGCCGATGAAACGTCCCGCCCCCAGCAAGGTGGCCGAAGCCAGCAGGAAGCCGCACGCGGCCGAGGCGGCAGGCAATTCCTGGCCATGAGCATTGCCATGCGCCAGCGCAAACAGGCCCACCAATCCCATGCCCAGCCAGTTCGGCAAGGCCAGCGCCAGCGCGATGGCCAGTCCCACCAGCGCCACCGTGGCGGCGATACCCGTTTCCAGCCCGGGTACCGCCACGCCCGCCATGCCTGCCAGCGCGCCGAGCAGCATCATGCAGAGGAAAGTGGCGGGCTGGGCCAAGCCGCGGCGCTGCTGGCCGCCCCAGATGCCCACGCCCAGCATGGCCAGCAAATGGTCGATGCCCGTGAACGGATGGGCGAAACCGGCCAGGAAACCGGCGCTCTCGCCATGGCCGGGGTGGGCCATGGCGGGCAAGGCCAGCAGGCACAGCACCGCCACGGCGGCCGTATTCTTCATCAGTCTTGCGCTCATTGCAGCTCCTTGCCTGGTTGATCGAGCAAACCTTGCTCGCGGATAAAATCAATGACGACCTGCACGCCGTCGCCGCTGCGCAGGTTGGTGAACACGAAGGGGCGCTCGCCGCGCATGCGTTTGGCATCCTGCGCCATGATGTCCAGATTGGCCCCCACATACGGCGCCAGGTCCGTCTTGTTAATAATGAGCAAATCGGAACGCGTGATGCCGGGCCCGCCCTTGCGTGGGATCTTTTCGCCGCCGGCCACGTCGATCACATAAATGGTGAGGTCCGACAATTCCGGACTGAAGGTGGCGGCCAGATTGTCCCCGCCCGATTCGACCAGGATCAAATCGAGATTCGGAAAATCTGCCTGCATGCGCGCGATCGCTTCCAGGTTGATGGACGCGTCTTCGCGGATGGCCGTGTGCGGGCAGCCGCCCGTCTCCACGCCCATCAGGCGCTCGGCCGGCAAGGCATCCGCGCGCAGCAGGATTTCCATGTCTTCCTTGGTGTAGATGTCATTCGTGATGACAGCCATGTCGTAGCGCTCGCGCATGCCCTTGCACAGCATTTCGCACAGGGCCGTCTTGCCCGATCCGACGGGGCCGCCGATGCCCACGCGCAAGGGATTGGAGGTGATCGATGTCATTTTTTGCTCTCTCATAAAATTGTCAGGAACGGTACAGCCGGCTGTACTGCACTTCGTGCCGCATCGACAGCAGCGACAGGCCGGGCGCCCAGTTGCCCATCTCGTCGTCTGCCAACGTTTGCGCCGTGAGGGCCGCCGCTTCCAGCTCCGGGCGCAGCGACAGCAGCAATCGCTGGCCCGCCACCTGCCCCAGCGGCACGGATTTCACGCAGACGAGCACCTGGTTTTCCGCCCACGCGAACAGCATGGCCAACAGCGCCTCTTCGCGCGGAATCGCCAGTGCCGCCACGGCGCAGGCATAGGCCGTGGGCAAGGCCACCTCCGGCTGGCCCTGCAGCATGTCGATCAGCACGCCGTCGGCCACGCCCAGCTCGGCCAGCAACTTGGTCAGCGAATAGCCCATCTGGATGGTTTCGGCGCGAAATTCCGCCGTGTCGCGCGAAGCGATGAAACGCTCGCTCCAGCGCTGCACGGCGCACAAATCCTGCGCTTCGAACGCTTGCATCAAGCGCCAGCACAGCGGGGCTTCCCAACGCGCCACCACGTGCGTCAGATGCTGGGCGATCCACTCGCGCGCCGTGGCCGCATCCACTACCAGGCCGGATTCGAGCGCCGCCTCCAGCCCCTGCGAATAGCTGTAGGCGCCAATCGGCAAGGCCGGACTGGCAAACTGCAGCAAATGCAGCAGGGCGGACGCCTGCATCATGCAGTGTCACCGGGGCGGTGGATTTTCTGCCGCAGCGGCACGGGCGCCAGCAAATGCTGGTCATGGCCGTCGTGGTGGCCATGGCCGCCGCCATACGCGCCAGCTTCCGGCTCGAACGGCGCGCTTTCTTCCGTCACGCTCGCCTGCAAGCCTTCCAGCATCTCCTTCAGCACGACATCCTTGCGGATGCGCAAAAAGCCGTCGCCCACCTGCGCCTGCGTGTGGCGGTTCCCCAGGTGAAAAGCGCAGCGCAGCAGGGTATGCGCATCCGCGCAGCGCACCAGGTAGGTCGGTTCGCGCGCGGCGACGATCTGCACCACCTGGCCATCCGGCCCCGTCATGCGCTCGCCATCGCGCAGCACCGTGCCGCGCACGGTAAACACGGCCACATCGTCGCCAGTCGACAGCACGGCGCGCAGCCGGCATTTTTCGCGCTGGTCGTAGGGCAGAACCAGTTGCGCAAACGGCGCGCGTTCATCGCCAGGTGCCAGCTTGGTATGCAATGTGAGCATGATTGTCTCCTGCTTAAAATAGAAAATAGCGCTGCGCCATCGGCAGCACGGCGGCCGCCTCGCACACGAGCAGCTGGCCGTCGGCGCGCACGGCGTAGGTTTCCGGGTCCACTTCCATGTGCGGCGTGGCGCTGTTGTGGATCATGTCGTGCTTGCGCAAGCCGCGCATGTTCTTCACGGCGATGATGGATTTATTCAGTTTCAGCTGGTGGCCGATATCGAGGTCGTAGGCTGCCTGCGAGACAAAGGTAAACGACTTTTTCAGGCCGCCGCCGAAGGCGCCGAACATCATGCGGTAGTGCACGGGCTGCGGCGTGGGGATCGAGGCGTTCGGGTCGCCCATCTGCGCGGCCGCGATCATGCCGCCTTTTAGAATCATCGACGGCTTGACGCCGAAGAAGGCCGGCTTCCACAGCACGATGTCGGCGATCTTGCCCGCCTCGATCGAGCCCACCACGTGCGAGATCCCATGCGTGATGGCCGGGTTGATCGTGTACTTTGCGATATAGCGCTTGGCGCGGAAATTGTCGCTGCGCGCCGTGTCGGGCGCCAGCGCCCCCCGCTGCACCTTCATCTTGTGCGCCGTCTGCCAGGTGCGCATGATCACTTCGCCGACTCGCCCCATCGCTTGCGAATCGGACGACATCATCGAAATGGCGCCGATGTCGTGCAGGATGTCTTCCGCGGCGATGGTTTCGCGGCGGATGCGCGACTCGGCAAAGGCCACGTCTTCGGCAATGGCCGGGTCCAGGTGGTGGCACACCATCAGCATGTCCAGGTGCTCGTCGAGCGTGTTGACGGTGAAAGGCCGCGTGGGATTGGTCGACGAAGGCAGCACGTTGGCCTGGCCCACGGCGGCGATGATGTCGGGCGCATGGCCCCCGCCCGCCCCTTCCGTGTGGAACGTGTGGATGGTGCGGTCCTTGAAGGCGGCCAAGGTGTGTTCGAGAAAACCGCCTTCGTTGAGGGTATCGCTGTGCAGCGCCACCTGGATATCCATGCGGTCCGCGACGGACAGGCAGTTGTCGATGGCGGCCGGCGTGCTGCCCCAGTCTTCGTGCAGTTTCAGCCCGATGGCGCCCGCGCGCACCTGCTCTTCCAGCGGCAGCGGCAGGCTGACGTTACCTTTCCCCATGAAGCCCAGGTTCATCGGGAAGGCATCGGCCGCCGCCAGCATGGCGTGCAAGTGCCACGGCCCCGGCGTGCAAGTGGTGGCGGCCGTGCCCACGGCCGGTCCCGTGCCGCCGCCCAGCATGGTGGTCACGCCGCTCATCAGCGCTTCCTCGATCTGCTGCGGGCAGATGAAGTGGATGTGGGTATCGACGCCGCCGGCCGTGACGATCAAGCCTTCGCCGGCGATGATCTCGGTGGCGCCGCCAATAACCAGGGTCACGCCGGGCTGGATGTCGGGATTGCCCGCCTTGCCGATGCCGAAGATCAGCCCGTTTTTCAGGCCGATATCGGCCTTCACGATGCCCCAGTGGTCGAGGATGACGGCATTCGTGATGACGGTATCCATCACCTCGGCCGCGCAGCGCTGCGACTGGCCCATGCCGTCGCGGATCACCTTGCCGCCGCCGAATTTCACCTCTTCGCCGTAGATCGCGTAGTCATGCTCGATCTCGATGAACAGTTCCGTGTCGGCCAGGCGGATGCGGTCGCCCTTGGTGGGACCGAACATTTCGGCATACGCGCTGCGGGGAATGCTGGCCATCTCAATCCTTTCCCGGTGGAGTATCTTGCAGTTCGCCCATCACTGCGCCATTGAAGCCGTAGACCTTGCGCTCGCCCGCCAGCGCCACCAGTTCCACCGTGCGCTGCTGGCCCGGCTCGAAGCGCACGGCCGTACCGGCCGTGATATTGAGGCGCATGCCGTAGGCGCGCCAGCGCTCGAAGGACAGCGCAGGGTTGACTTCGAAAAAGTGGAAATGCGAGCCCACCTGGATCGGCCGGTCGCCCCGGTTGGCCACTACCACGGTGGCCGTGGCGCGTCCGGCATTCAAGCTGATTTCGCCTTCTTCCAATTTGTATTCGCCTGGGGTCATGACCGGCTCCTGTAATGTCGCTTGGTTGGTTAAGGTATCGGGTGGTGCACGGTGACCAGCTTGCTGCCGTCGGGGAAGGTCGCCTCCACCTGGATATCAGGGATCATCTCGGCGATGCCGTCCATGACGTCGGCGCGCGAGAGTATCTTCGTACCGTCCGACATCAGCTGCGCCACCGACTTGCCATCGCGCGCCCCTTCCATGATGGCCGCGCTGATCAGGGCCACCGCTTCCGGATAATTCAACTTCAAGCCGCGCGCCAGGCGCCGTTCGGCCAGCAGCGCGGCCGTAAAAATGAGCAGCTTGTCTTTTTCGCGGGGAGTCAGGTCCATGATTTTCCTTGCGTTTCTTTCCTGATTAAGTGTTCCAGATGCGGGGCACGACGGCGTCGCGTCCCAGCATGGCGGGACGCAGCAACTGCCAGGCGGCCAGCATGATGCGGCGCGCCGCCTCGCTGTCGCCGCACAGCAGGCGCACCGCCACCAGCGATTTCATGTGCGTGGCGCCAAACGCGGCGCCTTCCGGCACGGCGATCTCGCGCACGGCCGCCAGCACGGCGGGAGAAACGGGCGTGCCGATGGCGATCAGGGTGGCGCACACGGTGTGGCCTCCCAGGCCCAGTGGGCTGGCCATCAGCGCGCCGCCGGCGGCCAGCAAGCCCTGCTCCCACCACAGCAGCTTGCCGCCGCGGCGGATCCGCACCTGCTGGCTGATGCTGCCCGTGTTGAACATTTCGCCCGAGGCGCTGCGGCCCAGGCAGACGATGTCGCAGCCGATGTAGCCCGCGTCCGGCGCCAGGTCCACCTCGTGGCGCAGGCGCACGCAAGCCTGGTCGAAGAAAATGCTCTCCTGCGGCAGCCACTCGATAGCCGCACCGCTAGCGGCGCGCAGCATGATGTGCTGGCCCGAGACATGGCCGTTGGCGCGGTACCACTTGGCGGCGCCCGGGGACGTGAGCAAGGCGTGCGCACCCGCGCCCACCGTGGCGTCGACGGCCAGCTGGTCGCCGCCCACCACGCCGCCGGGCGGATGGACGATGATGGCGTGGCAGACGCGATCACCCTCCGGATACAGGGGCTTTTGCACGCGCAGGGGGCCGCTGTGCGTGCGCTCGACGAGGCGGCTGACGCCATCGTGCAGCGCAAAGCCCAGGCGCAAGTGCGCCTGCCAGGCGCCGTGCGCGCTGGCCTGCAAAAGCATGGCTGGAGGGGTACTGTCTGGCATGCGGGGCAATCGCGTAAATAAGCGATTACCTAAGCAGGATATGTGCCAGCGTCAGGGGAAATAAAAGTGAGAATCGTGCACCGCGCTGCAGCGAACGCACCGGCATGGTGCATCGGCCGCACCGCGGCGCTTAGGCCGCCGCCACGGCCAGGGTGCGCCGTTCGCGCAGCAAGGCCGTGAAGGCTTCCGCATCCAGGGGGCGGCTGAAGTAATAGCCCTGCATTTCGTCGCAGCCGTGTTCCGTCAGGAAGTCGACCTGCTCGCGCGTTTCCACGCCTTCGGCGATGACGCGCATGTCCAGGTTGTGCGCCAGCGAGATGACGGAACGGGCGATGGCCGCATCGCTGCTACTGGTGGTGACATCGTCGACGAACGATTTGTCGATCTTCAGCACGTCGATGGGAAAGCGCTTCAGGTAGCCCAGGCTGGAATAGCCGGTGCCGAAGTCGTCGAGCGAAATGCCCACGCCGATATCCTTCAGGCGCGTGAGGGCCGCCACGGCCTTGTCCGGATCGCCCATCACGGTGCTCTCCGTGATCTCGATGCCCAGGCAGGCGGGCGCGATGGCGTATTTGCGCAAGGCCGCCTCGACGAACGGCACCGTGCGGTCTTGCGCGAACTGCTTGCCGGACAGGTTGACGGCCACCTTGATGCTGCCCAGGCCCGCGTCGTGCCAGGCGCGGATCTGCGCGCACACGCTTTCGAGCACCCATTCGCCGATGGCCGTGATCGAGCCATATTCCTCTGCCAGCGCGATGAACAGGCCGGGCGGCACCTTGCCCAGCACCGGATTATCCCAGCGCAGCAAGGCTTCCGCGCCCAGCAAGGCGCCCGTGCGCAAGCACATCTGCGGCTGGTAGTGCACTTCAAATTCATCGCGGCCGATGGCGCCGCGCAGCTGCTGCTGCATCGCCAGGCGGGCGCGGATATCGCTGCCCATGCGCTCCGTGAAGAAGGCGTAATGGTCGCGTCCCATTTCCTTGGCGCGCACCAGGGCCGTATCGGCGTGGCGCAGCACGTCGTCGAGGCTGTCGCCGTCGGCCGGGCACATGGCGATGCCGATGCTGGTGGTCAGCGCCAGGCGCTCGCCATCGACGCTGAGTTCTTCGCGCAAGCCGGCCAGGATGGTTTGCGCCAGCCCCAGGGTGCGCCCCAGCAGGGCATCGTCCTGCAGCAGGATCTGGAATTCGTCGCCGCCCTGGCGCACCACCGTGTCGCCCTCGCGCACGCAGCCGGACAGGAAACGCGCCACCACTTGCAGCGCCTTGTCGCCCACGGCCTGGCCGTGCGAATCGTTGATGTTCTTGAAGCGGTCCAGGTCCAGGCACATCAGCACCACTTGCTGGCTGTCGCGCAGGGCGTTCGCGCGCGCCTGTTCGAAGCGCTCGCGCAGCAGCACGCGGTTCGGCAAGCCCGTCAGCGCGTCGTGGTAGGAGAGGAAATCGATCAGATGCTGCTCGGCCTTGCGCTCGCTGATGTCGAGGAAGACGCCGATGTAGTTGACGACGGCGCCATCGGGGCCGTGCACGGTGGAGGCGCTGAGCAGGCAGGGATAGGTGTCGCCGCTCTTGCGCCGCGTCTGCACCTCGCCCGACCAGCAGCCGCTGCTGCGCAAGCCCTGGCGCAGGGCCAGCAGCACCGCCTCGCCCGTGTGTTCGGCATGCAGGCGCAGGATGTCCGTGCCCACCACTTCCTGCGCCGCGTAGCCGGTGATGCGCGTAAAGGCGGGATTGGCCGTGACGATGACGCCGGCAGGATCCGTGATCAGGATGGCGTCCTGGGTCGCTTCAAAGACCTGGCCCGACAGGCGCAGCAATTCTTCATTGGCGCGGCGGATCTGCACTTCGCGCGCCAGGGTGCTGGCCACCTGTTCCAGTTCGGCAGTGCGTTCGGCCACGCGCCGCTCCAGGTTGGCTCGCTCCTGCGCCAGCTGCAGCTGCGCCCGCGCCAGGCGCACGTGGGCGTCCGTACGGGCCAGGATTTCCTCGGCCTGGAAGGGCTTGGCGATGAAATCGACGGCGCCCAGCGCGAAGCCCCGCACCTTGTCGTCCGTATCGTACTGGGCCGACAGGAAGATCACCGGCACCTGGCGCAGGGACGGTATTTCCTTCAGGCGGCGGCACACTTCAAAGCCGTCGAGGCCCGGCATGCGCACGTCGAGCAGGATCAGCTCCGGCGGGCGCGCCTGGGCCGTCCACAGGGCCAGTTCACCGTTCGGCGCCTGGCGCACCGCATAGCCGGCGCCGCCCAGCAAATCGCTCAACAGCTTCAGCGAAGCCGGCGTATCTTCAACGATCAGTACTTCGCCCTTCGAGTTCACTTCCGAAAAATCGCGGTGCATGTAGCAGTTCTCTCAGCTTTGGATGAGGCGCGGCGATCCGTTGCCGCGCTGGACAAGACATTTCTTTGCGATGAACTACGTACTATCATCATAATCTTTATTGCAATTTAGCACCATCCATCGGTGGCACTTAGCCCGTCTTTTCATCGAATCCGATGTTGTCAGCCCACACTTTTCAAGCGTGCGCCGGCGCGCCCTCATTCTCCAGCAAGTCGCACAGCTGGCGGTACTGATGCTGGTCGAGCATGGCCTGCAGCGGCGCCAGCACGGGCGCAGCCGCCGGCGGCAAGTCACCCAGCAGCAGCGCCACCCTGGCCAGATTCAATTCGCGCAGCGCCACCAGCAAGGCCGCGCGCTCTTCACCTGCCAGCAACAGCAAGTCTCGCGCCCGCAGCGCCGGCGGCGCCTCGGGCACCGGCGCCGCCGGCAGCGGCACGGGCACCTGCACGGGCGCTTCCGCCGCCTGCGCGGGTATGCTGAAACGGAAGGTGGCGCCCTGCCCCGGCATCGATTCCACTGTCAGTTCGCCTTTCATCAATTGCACGAATTCGCGCGAAATGGCCAGGCCCAGGCCCGTGCCATCCTTCGGTCCCGCGCTGTCGGCCTGCACGAAGGGTTCAAAAATGCGCTGCTGGTCTTCCGGGGCGATGCCGATGCCCGTGTCGCTGACGGCGAACGACAGCATCCATTGATCGCCATCGCGCCGCTCAGCGCGCACGCGCAAGGTCACTTCGCCGCCGCCGGCAAATTTGACGGCATTCGACATCAGGTTCAGCAGCACCTGGCGCAAGCGCGTCGCGTCGAGCACCACGGCCGCCGGCAGGTCCGCGCAATCGAGGCGCAGGGCCAGGCCCTGCTGCTCGGCGCGCATGCCCAGCATGTCCATCACTTCCTGCAACAGGGGCGCCAGCGCCGCCACGGCCGTCTGCGCGTGCAGGCGTCCCGCCTCGCCCTTCGACAGTTCGAGGATTTCATTGATCAGGGTAAGCAGATGATTGCCGGAGCGGTGAATGATGGCCAGGTTGCGCTTTTCATCGTCCTGCATGTTAGGCGAGGCGGCCATCAGGCGCGAAAAGCCGATCACGGAATTCAAGGGCGTGCGCAGTTCATGGCTCATGTTCGCCAGGAAGGTACTCTTGGCGCGGTTCGCCGCCTGCGCCTGGCTGACGGCCACCGACAGGGCGCTCGTGCGCTCGGCCACCAGCTCTTCCAGGTGATGGCGGTGGCGCAGCAGTTCCAGTTCGGCCTCGCGGTGCGCCGTGATGTCGTAGTTCGAGCCCACCAGACGCATGGGCTGGCCCTGCCCGTCGCGGAAGATCACGGCATCGGCCTTGATGTAGCGGATGGCGCCATCGGGCCACAGGATGCGGTACTCGTGCGTGAACGCCTGGCCGGCTCCCAGCGCGGCACGCAGGGCTTCCTTGGCGGCCGGCACGTCGTCGGGCATCAGCGCCGCGCGCCAGATCGCCGCGGGTGCCATCCTGCTGTCCGCATCGGCCTTGAACTGCGCGTACATCTGCTCATCCCACTGCAAGGCATCGTTGATGACGTTCCAGTCCCAGATGCCGATGCTGGCCGCGCCGGTGGCCATCTGCACGCGCTCCTCGCTGCGCTGCAGGGCGCGGTAGCGGCTGTCGAGCAGTGCCACCATGTCGCGGATGGAGCGGTACAGCGTGCGTAGTTCGCCCAGGAACCAGGCTTTCGGCGGCGTGCCGAATGCTTCACCCTGCCCCGCCTTGATGCCGGCCGCATACTGGCCAATCGCCTTCAGGGGCTTGAGCATCAGACACCACATGAGCAACCAGACGCTGGCCACCAGGATCACGTCGAGCGCCACGATCATGGCGCCGATGCCCAGCGCGCGCTGCTGCAGCTGCGCGTGCAGCAGCGCCGGCGTCGCATACACGGCCACGCTGCCGATGACCTGTCCGCCCATCGTCACGGGGCGCCGCTGCACCAGCCAGTCGGGCTCCGCGGACAACGAGGAAAAGCTGTCGATGGCGCCGCTTGCCGTGCGGCGCAAGACCAGCGCCTCCTTGCCGATGCCCGGCGTCAGGGAACTGGCCACCAGGTCGCGCTTGCCCAGCATGCTGCGCATGATGGCCTGCATCTGCTTTTCATCGAGATTCCACAATGGCAGTTCGATGGCCACGGCCAGCTGGTCCGCGCTCACGGCCAGGCTGCGATGCAGCTGCTGCCAGCGCTGCTCGCGTTCGGACTGGTAAAACAGCACGGCAAACACCAGCAGCAGCGCGGTAACGACAAAGGTCAGCGCCACGCTGACGGCCAGCACGATGGACACGCCGCCCAGGCGCGCGTCTTTGGGCAAGTGAAAAGTCATGCGTCCTCGCCCTGCGGCTCGCTCGCCAGTTGCGCCAGCAAGGCGCACAGCGGCTGGTACTGATGCTGTTCCAGCATGGCGGCGATATGCGCGGCCAGCTGCGGCAGGCTGGTCGCCACGCCGGCCAGCACGATGGCGCTGCGGCGCAGATCGAGGGCCTGCACGGATTCGAGCAGCGCCTGCCGCTCGGCAGCGCCCAGCTGGCCCAGCGCCTGCTGCAAGTCAAAGACAGCCACCGGCACGCGCGGCGGCGCGGCGGCAGTACGCTGGAAGCGCACGCCCAGTTGCTGCTCCAGCATGGCGAACAGGTGTTCCTGCTCGATCGGCTTGCGCAGGAAACCGTCGGCGCCGGCCGCCAGCGCTTCCTGTTTTTCCTCCTCGAAGGCGGAGGCGGTCATGATCACCAGGCGCGGCTGCACCAGCGCCGGCTGCGCGCGCAGCCAGCGCGTCAGCGCCAGGCCGTCCATGTCCGGCATGCGCCAGTCGCTGAGCACAATGTCGTAGCGCTGCGCCGCCAGCATGGCTTGCGCCTGCACGCCGCCCGCCGCCTCCTGCAGCTGGAAGCCCAGCGGCGCCAGCAAGCCGGCCAGCAGCTTGCGGCAGTTATCATCATCGTCGACCAGCAGCACCATGCGCCCGCGTTGGGCTGGCGGCAGGCGCGCCACGCGGCCCGGCGCCAGCGACGCGATGGCCGGCTGCTGCAGCACCGGCGCGCGCAGCTCGAAACTGAAGCGGGACCCGGCCCCCAGGGTCGATTCGACACGCAGCTCGCCGCCCATCAGACGCACGAATTCGCGCGAAATGGTCAGCCCCAGTCCCGTGCCAGCCTGCGCCACGGCGCTGTCGGCCTGCACGAACGGTTCAAAGATGCGCTCCAGATCCTCTTCCGCGATGCCGCTGCCCGTATCGCGCACGGCAAACGCCAGCGCCACCTGTCCATCGCCGTCCGCCTGGCAGGCCAGCGACAGGGTCACGCTGCCCTGCTCGATGAACTTGAGCGCGTTCGACAGCAAATTCAACAGCACCTGGCGCAGCTTGGCGCCATCGAGACGCACCAGCGGCGGCACGCCGGCACGTTCGAGCCGCAGCGCGATACCCTGGTCGCCGGAGCGCATGCGCACCATCTCGAGCACCTCGTCGAGCAAGCCATTCAAGTCCACGGGCCCCGCTTGCAGCTGCATGCGGCCCGCCTCGATCTTCGACAATTCCAGGATATCGTTGATCAAGGTCAGCAAATGATGGCCGGCGCGGTTGATGATGGCCAGGTTATGCTTTTCTTCCTCGAACATGCTGCTCGAATCGGCCATCATCTGCGAAAAGCCGATCACGGAATTCAAGGGCGTGCGCAATTCGTGGCTCATGTTGGCCAGGAAGACGCTTTTCGCGCGGTTCGCCGATTCGGCCTCCGTGACGGCCACCGACAGGGCCGCCGTGCGCTGCTGCACCAATTCTTCCAGATGGTCGCGGTAGCCGAGCAGCTCCTGCTCGCTTTGCTTGCGCTCGGAAATGTCGACGATGCCGCTGCGCACCAGGCGCCGCCCTTCCATCGGCAAGCGCACCAGCCGCACTTCGCAGGGAAAGATGCTGCCGTCGGCGCGCCGCACATTGCGTTCAACCAGGATGGGTTCACCGAGCATGGCGCGGCGCAGATGCTCTTCCATCATCAGTCCCAGCGGCAGGCCATCGGGCTGCTCGCCGGTATACAGGTCGAACGGCCCGCGCGCCAGCAGCGCTTCGCGCGACATCCCCAGCATGCGCTGCGCGCTGCTGTTGGCATCGATGAAGCGGTCCAGGTCCAGGTCATACACGACGATGGCTTCGGGGGCATGTTCGACGAGGATGCGGAAGCGCTGCTCGCTTTCGCGCGCATCGCTCTCGGCGCGGCGCAGGCGGCGGCGCTGCAGCAGCAAGGCGCTCAGCATGCACGCCATGGCAAGAAACACGGCGCCGGCCGACAGCACGGCGACGCGGTGTTCGTGCCACAGTTGCGGCGGGCGGTTGAAGAACAGGGTGTGCGGCGGCAGCCGGCTGAAGTCCGCATCCCAGCGCTGCAGCTGTTCCCAGTCATACATGGGCACCGGGCGGACCGGCGGCAGCAAGGCGCCCGGCGCGGCAGGCGCCTTGCCGGCCAACACGGCCAGCGACATCTGCGCCACCTGCTGCGCGGCCCCTTCGATGTGCAGGATGGAGCCGCCAAGGATCCCCTTGCCCACGTTCGTGTTGTACATGCCGAACGCGGGCACGTTCGCCAGCCGCGCCAGTTCCCCTGCAAACTGCACGGGCGTGGCGATGGCGCCGTCCACGTCGCGGTTGACATTGCCCGCCACCAGCAAGGTATCGGCGGGCAGGTGCGCCACGGCCGCGCGCATCTGCTCCAGGGTCAGGTCATCGAGGTAGCGCATGGCCACCTTGCCCTGCCACGCCTGCGCCGCCTGCTGCATGTTGCGCTTCAAGGCCTGGTCGGCCTCGCTGGCGCCGACGGCCATGACGATGGTTTTGGTATCCGGGAACAGCGCCATGGCTTGCGCCAGGGTGCCGGGGAAATCGACATTCGCCTTTTGCTGCCAGATGGATGCCGGGCTGCCGGCCGGCAAAGCCTTGCCCGAGGTGTTAATCGCCAGCACGGGCACGCCGCGCGCCAGCGGCGCCAGGTCGGACAATAAAAAATCAAGCGCCGGCTGCTGCATGGCGATGATCAGGTCGGCCTTGCGGCCCATCATCTGGGTGTATCTTAAAAGCAACAAATCACGCATCTCGTTGCGCAGCGCCGGGTCGCCCTGGGTATTCAGGTTCAGGTGCTCGACCATGATGTCTTCGCTGGCCAGGCCCGCGGCGGCCATGGCGGCAACATAGGTCCGCGTGTACGACTCCACGCCGGCGCGGCCGTAATCGTAGGCGTTGAGAAACAGCACGCGCTGGCCCTGGTGCGGCGGCGCAGCCGGCACGGCGGCCGGGGCTGCGGCGACACAGAACGCCAGCAGCAATGCGCGGCCACAGCGACGCACCGCTGCCCTGCTCATCCCGCCGCCAGGCCGCCAGCCGCCCGGCACATCACGCATCATTCGCCATGCCCATGCTCACTCCCGCCTGTCACCATGTTTCAACTATGCGCTGACTGCTCAGCCACCGACACTTACAAAAACATGATAACGTCAACTGCAGGGGCAAGTCTATTCCTTAGGGCAATCTTTTGACAAGACATCCGCTCGCAGCGCCCACCATCGTTACGCGGCGGTGCCGCTGATACCGAACAATTCCAGCTTTAACCCTTTTATGCCAGACGGCACATAAATCGCAATCGCCTGGGCCTTGATCATGCTGTCATAAATACTGCCCTTGTTATCGATCGAAAAGTAATACGTATTGGGCCGTACTGGCACTTCGGCAGGGACCTGGGCCATATGGCGCAACTCGGCACCCGGAAGCGCCCGCCCCAGTAATAGTTCGATAGTGTCCGGAGAGGAAACTTTGAACTGTAATGGCACCGTGGCGACCAGTTCCAGCGCCGGCATATCGGCGTTTACCGCAAGACAGAGTTCGGTCTGCCGGTCAATCCGCTTGGCATCGAGCAAGCCGTGATAGTGGGTGTTTTGTTGCATGTCGTTGGACAGCGCAATCGGGAAATAGCGCGACAGCAGCACAGTATCGATCAGGTCGCGAATGATGCCATCGAGCTTGCCGAAACCGGGAGCCGCGTCATCGTGACAATACGCCGGCAAGTCGCTCAGTGTGTATTTTTTCGAAAACGTCATCAAGCCACCGGCCAATGCCATCAATTTTTCAAACAAATATACGGGATGGTGGTGCCGATAACTGGCGCAATGGCTGAGCGTGGCGCTGGCCGTACTCAATGTATTGAGCATCCAGAATGAGGAAACATCCCCCCCATGAAATTCAACCGTATTTTTACCGGGCTGACGGTGGCGGCTGTACAGCGCCTCAACTTTCGCGCCCATGCGGTCGATCAGCGATTCGAGTATTTTTTGCAGAGAAGACTCGGCGCTGATGGTCAGGCCAGGTGGAATGAAGGACGTATCGACTTCAAAGCCGCCATTGCCAGCGCGGTACAAACGGATCAGCGGAATGGCAAGGTAATCGTTCAGGGGCTCCAGTTGCGACAGAAGATACACGCGTTTCTTCAGGTAAGCCACGTCAATGCTGACTGCTTCGCTATACAGATCAGGGGTTTCGATATCCACCTGAACATAGCGCGCGCCGGCAGAACTCGAATTGCCGCCATGTGCCCGCAGCGCGGGCAGCGCGGCATAAAACGTAAAACTATGTTCGCTGGAAGGTAGCTTGGACAGGTCAACCGCACTGGGCAATACATCGCCAAGCGGCGCGTCAAAGAGCTCTCCATCCTGAAAGACGAGCGACATGGCGTCCGCCCGCAGACTGTTGTTGGCCAGTGCATCCGCATTCCAGCTGACGCTGTGCACGCCCCATAAATGTGGATTAATGAGTGAGGCCAGACGTTGCAGGCGCGCTTCATGGTAGCGGTCCAGTTGCTGGAACTGCTGGGGACCGATGGCCAGTCCTTCGGACCAAAGTAATTTGGATGGCAATGTCATCGCGTTCTCCATGTTGACCGTTGGAATCATGCTGCCTTGCCAGTCTGATGTTGCCAGCGTTGACGTCTTTGATGTTGCGCAGTAACCCTATTCAATTATTTGCGCAAACGCAATTTACCTTTGAGCAAACGCTCGGATACTGGCCATTCCGCCGCAAAGACACAGGAAACAGAGATGGAGGACTTGCTGCCGTATTTCGAACGCGAGCTGGTGATGCTGCGGCGACATTGCCGTGAGTTCTCCGAACGCTATCCGCGAATCGCCGGCAAACTGCACATGTCCGGCGAGTCTTGCGAAGATCCGCACGTCGAACACTTGATCGAATCGGTGGCCATGCTGGCGGCACGCATCTCGAAACGGCTCGATGACGACTATCCGCAATTTACCGAAGCCTTGTTCGAAGCCCTGTTCCCCCATTATCTGCGGCCCTTTCCATCGTGCACCATCGTTCACCAGTCCGTCCCAGCCGCTGGAGCGGGCGTATTGCACTTGCCGGCGGGCAGTGAAATGGACGCAACGCCTGTGCGCGGCGTGCGCTGCCGCTTCAAGACTGCCTACGGCATGACGACAGGAGCATCGGTACTGGAAAGCACGTTTTTCGATACGATGATCAAGGCGCCGCCAGGCGTACGCCTGCCAGCACAAGCCAGTTCCTCGCTGAACATTGGCATCCGGCATCTCGACGCAGCACCTGCATCACTGCGCGTTTTCATCGATGGCGAAGCTTCTTTTTCCGCCGCATTGCGCGATGCCTTGTTCATGCATGCAGTCTGCGCTTTTGTGTCCATCGACGCAGTGCAATGGTTTGCTTTACCCGCCGTGCCCTTGACGCCCGTCGGCTTCGCCGACGCGGATGCCTTGATACCTTTCGGTGCCCGTTCCCAGCCGGCCTACCGCATCCTGAGCGAGTATTTTGCGTATCCGGAAAAATTCAATTTCTTCGACATCGATATCGCGACGCTGAGTACGGCCCTGCCGCCTGGGTGCCAGCGCTTTACCCTGCATCTGTGCATGGCAGGTTTGCGACCCGATTGCGCTGCGGCACGCATGTTATCCAGCATTTCCAGCGAAAACTTAAGGCTGGGCTGCAGTCCGGCGGTCAATCTTTTCCGCCAGGAAGGCGTGCCGATCGCCATCACCCGGCAGAAAGCCGACTACGCCGTGCTGGCCCATGCTACCCATGCCCATGGTTACGAAGTCGTCACTGTCGATATGGTGCGTTTGTTGCGCCAGCGGGGAGGGGAAAGCACGCTGACCGAATTTCGCCCGCTGTACAGCCTGCGCCATGGCGAAAGCGCGGCGCAACAAGGCCATTACTGGATCGTTCGCCACGACATGGCTTTGGCCATCAAAAGTCCTGGCCATGAAAAGAAAATCACGCTGGTCGATGGCGACTTCAATCCCTTGATCCATGAAAAGGCCAGCTTGTCGCTGTCGCTGACATGCAGTAACCGCGATCTTCCGCTATCGCTCAAATATGGCCAACCGCAAGGAGACTTGCAACCGTGCGGCGGCGGACCCGCATTGCACATGCTGCGACGCCCCAGCCAGCCGCGACGCTTTTCACCGGGCGCGGGCCTGCACTGGCGCCTGATTTCGCACCTGACGCTGAATCATCACGCGCTGGTCCAGGAGGGCTTGCCGGCGCTGCGCGAAATGCTGACACTGTATGACCTGTCCCAATCGGCAAGCTCGCAACGCCAGATCGACGGCATCGTCGCACTGACGCACTCGCCGACCACGACCTGGCTGCGGCACAAGCGCGGCACCTCGCTGGCGCATGGCGTGGAGGTGCGCATCACGCTTGACGAGGGGGCGTTCGTCGGCAGCAGCATGCACCTGTTTGTGCAGGTGATCGATCACTTCCTTGGGCTATATGTGCAAATCAACAGTTTCATCGAACTGGTGGTGCTGTCACTGCAAAGCGGAGAGGAGCTGATCCGATGCAAACCAAGAAGCGGACTGCAGAATCTGGTGTAATGCACCACTTGCTGGCCGAGCCGTACCGCTACCAATTCGTGCAGGCAATACGTATTCTGCTGTGCTGGCTACGTCAGCAGAACGTGTCCCATGCGCAAGCCTTTGGCCAGGTGTTGCGTTTCAAGAACAGCTTGTCATTGAGTTTTCCCGCCAGTGAAATCGAACAGCTTTCACTCGACGACAATGAACAGCTGACCTTGATACCGACGTTCATGCGCTTTCTGGGCATCGGCGGTACCTTGCCTTTGCACCATTCGGAACGTATCGCCGGCCACCGCTTGTCGAGCAAAGACGCCGGCGTTCCGGCCTTCCTCGATATCTTTTCGCACCGCATGCTCACGCTGTATTACCAGGCGTGGGAAAAGTATCGACTGGAATCCGCGCTCCAGACCCAGGCAACGGATGCGCAACTACCTTTGCTGATGGCACTGGCCGGCGTGCAGCGCACTGCACTGCCGTCGAACGGAGAAACTGATGCTGTGACGCAGGATGTCGCGGCCTGGTACGCGGGTCTGCTGCGCTGCCGCCCCGTCTCCGCGCAAGTAATCGGCCCCGTGCTGGCCGAGTACTGCGCCGTACCCGTCACCCTGCAACAATTTGTCGGCGGCTGGGACTATCTTGAAAAAGATAGGCGCAGCCTGCTGGGCAGTGTCAACTTTACCCTGGCGCGCGGCGCAACGCTTGGCCTGCGGCTGTGGCGCCAGGATATGCGCGTGTGCCTGCATATCGGTCCGCTGGATGCTGCTGGCCTGCAACGCTTCCTGCCGCGCAGCACAGGCGCGGCGGCTTTGGCAAAGATGCTGGCGATGTTCGGCGTACCAGACTTGCAATATGAAGTGCGGCTGATATTGAGTCCGTCATGCATTACTCCCCTGCTCCTGAGCTCCAACCCTTCAGAAAGACGGCGCTTGGGCTGGACGACGTTCTTGCAGACAGCACAAGGCAAGGTACGCGGCGCCGAAGTGCGTTATTTGCTGCAACTGGCTTGAGTACTTCACTCTTGGAAAGCGAGGCAAGCATGAAACATGCGGGACGCGGCGTCATCCGGCTCGGAGACGCAACCGATCACGGCGGCAAGGTCACCAGCGCATCGTCCGGCAGCACCGTGATGGGGAAGACTGCGGCGCTGGCCGACGACACAACGTTCTGCCCCAAGTGCAAGGGCAGTTTTCCGATCACGCCGGATGGCGCCGGCGCAAAACACATGGGCAAGCCGTACGCCTATGACGGCGATGCCACCGCCTGCGGCGCCCACCTGATCACATCCCTGTAACGGAGGCAGGCCATGCATGCAAGCATCCAGGCGGCACTGTCGGCCTTCGACCTCGCCGCGCAAGAACGGCGCCTGCTGAAGATCGATTTCCCCCATGAAGATGGGCCAGCCGGCGCCATCCTGCTGGTCAATTCGCTGACTGCCAGGGAGGAGGTGTCGCGCGACTTCCGTTTCGAGGCCGAACTGCTGTCCGATGACGCGCATATTGCGCTCAAGGCCATGATGGGCCGCATGGTGAGCATTTCCATGGTGCGCGACGATGGCACGCTGCGCCACTTCAATGGCTATGTGGGCGAGTTTTGCCTGCTGCGCGCCGATGGCGGCTTTGCGTGGTACCGCATGGTGCTGCAACCATGGCTGGCCTTCGCCCGGCTGCGCCAGGACAATGTGTCCTTTCATGGCCAAAGCGTGATGCAGCTGACCGAAACAACGTTCGCACACTACGAGCAGCGCGACTGGAAAACCAGCATCCATGGGGACGATCCGCAGATCACCTGCGCCAACCAGCACAATGAGACCGACTATAACCACCTGCACCGGCGCTGGGAGGCGCGGGGCTGGCATTACTGGTACGAACACCGCGCCGATGGCCATACGCTGTGGCTCGCGGACAACAGCACCCTGGCGGACATGGTCGCCACGGCGTCCGGAGACGGAGCCATGCGTTTTCACGCCGAATCGGGTGCCATGGAAGACGATGGCCTGCAACAGTGGCAAGCCGTGCGCCGGATCGGCTCCGGGCAGCTGACTTTGGCCAGTTTCGACTATAAAAATCCCCAGCCGCGCCTTGCCAGCGGCTACTCCCTGAATCGCCAGGGTGATGTATTTGCCCATGAGCTATATGAAAACACGGGCGCATATGGCTATAAGAATATCGACGAGGGAGAATCCCTAGCGCAACGCCGCATGGAAGAAAGCGACCATTTGCGCCAGTATTTCGAGGCAGCCGGCAATCACCGTGGCGCACAGCCTGGCCTTTGCTTCCGGCTCGATGGACATTTCAGCGCCGAGGAAACACGCTGCCAGCCTGGCCAGGAGCGCCCGGACAATATCGCCGAACGCGAGTACCTGATCCTGTCAGTCATGCATAGCGCCAGCAATAATTATCAGCTTGGCCCTGGCACACCTTCCCACTATGTCAACAAGTTGGTGTGCGTGCGTCGGGACATCCGCTGGCGGCCGGGTCGTGGCTACAACAGCACACCGTGCGTGGTTGCCGGTGTGCAGACGGCGCTGGTGGTCGGACCGGCCGGAGAGGAAATCCATACCGATGCACTGGGACGCATCCGCCTGCAGTTTCACTGGGATCGTCTGGGTGAATTCGATGAGCGCAGCTCGCCATGGATACGCGTCATGATGCCGATGGCGGGTCAGCAAATGGGACACATCGCCTTGCCGCGCGTGGGCCAGGAAGTCGTTGTGCAATTCCAGGACGGCAATATCGACCACCCTATCGTCATCGGCGTGGTCTACAACAGCGCCAATCCGCCGCCGTGGCAACTGCCGCAGCAGCGTGCCCTGTCCGGCTTGCGCAGCCGTGAACTGGGCGCCCGCAGCGCCAACCATCTCGTGCTCGACGATACCAAGGGTGCGATCCAGGCGCAACTGCGCAGCGAACACCAGGACAGCCGGCTTTCACTGGGCAACATCACCCGCATCGACGACAATGCCGGCCGCAAGGAAGCGCGCGGCGTGGGCTTTGAACTGGCCAGCAGCGCCTGGGGCGCCCTGCGCGCGGCCAAAGGCATGCTGATCACCACCGAAACACCGGCAGGCGGCGGCTCCGTCAAACAACTCGACGAAACACAGGCCCGTCTGGCGCAAGCACGTCAACTGCAGCAAGGCTTGGCCGGCATGGCTGTCGACGCGGGCGCGCAAGACAGCGCAGCACAACAAGGCGCCGTCGCCGAGTCCATCCAGCGGCAAAACGCCGCAATCAAGGGCGCCGGCGGCGATTTTCCGGAACTGGCCGAACCGCATTTGCTCCTGGCCAGCCCGGCCGGCATCGAGTTGAGCACGGCCCAGTCGATCCACCTCGCCGCCAGCGAGCATGTGGCGCTCACCAGCAGCAAGCATATTTCACTCGCCAGCGGCGACAGCATGTTTGCCAGCATTGCCAGGACCTTCAGCCTGTTCGTGCACAAGGCCGGCATGAAACTGATCGCCGCCAGCGGCAAAGTGTCCATCCAGGCCCACAGCGACGAGGTGGAAATCCTCGCCCAGAAAGTCTTGTCTCTGATCAGCGAAGCGGACTGGGTCAACATCAAGGGCAAAAAAGGCGTACGCCTGCACGGCGCCAACCACATGCTGGAAATCAGCGACAAGGTGCAGTTCTTCACCTCTTCTCCCGTGCTCTTTAACGGCAACCTGGAAACACTGGCGCCGAAGAGCGTGTCGCAGGAATTCAATGAGAGGCCAAGCAGCAGCTTTGATCAGGAAGTGTTGTTGATGGAAGCGGCCGACGAACCCGCTGTCGGCATCGATTTTGAAATACTGCGAGAGGACGGCAACATGGCTGGCAAAAGCGGTGACGACGGCTCGACGAGCCTACAAAAATCCACCGGCATGGACAGCTATGTGATTCGATACAAAGGAGAACTGCCATGAGTGATAACGATGAGCTGAACAAACGCGGCAATCATCCAAGACAATTTACACAGGGTGTGGGCGGATGGGCTGAGTATGCAGTGCAGATGACCAGAACCAGCGATACAGCACGCCATGAAGTCGCCAAGCCCCCCGGCAAAGTGATACCGATCATTTTTCTGCCAGGTGTCATGGGCAGCAACTTACGTACGTCCAAGGCACGACAAAAACGGTTGGAGCGCCCAGACAATCGAGCATGGCGACCGGACGACTTGATGGGGGTGGGGGGAATGGCAGATGTCGCCGCCGGAACTGGTTTGGGCGGATGGTTCAGAGAGGCTACGCCTCAACAACGTCAGTTGGTGTTTGACCCCAACGAAACAGAAGTCGAATATTACCATTACACAGAAAACAATGGACGATTTGACGCGGAGGGGCCAGAAACAATGGCTTCCGATATGCGACATCAGAATGTTCCTGACAGTCTGACACCCATTCCCCCCCTGATTGGATCGAACAGAATCAATCCCGGCAGTCGTCCGGTACAAGGAAAACCGCAAGCGTTCGCAACTCCAGCGCAGGTGGCGCGATGGCGCGGCTGGAGTGAAGTGTTGTTTGATGGCGCTTATGGCTCCATGCTTCAACACACTGAAAAACATATGAACAATATAGTCTTTGGCGGAAAGCTGCATCCAGTCTGGCGCGGCACAAGTGGCTTGAGTGCGTCGGTGATGAAAGACCCTTCCACGTTTGGTGGCATATCAGGTAATCCCATAACTGAAGAAGACTTGAAAAAAATCGCGGCATGCTGGTATCCAGTTCACGCGATGGGCTACAACTTTGTGCAGAGCAATGGCGTCACTGCCGTGACCATTGCCAAACGCCTAAAAGGCCTGGTCAAAGGTTATCGTGAGCGAGGCTTCAAGTGTCATGAAGTCATTCTGGTCACGCACAGCATGGGTGGCCTGCTGGCCCGCGCCTTGATACATCCCGACTATGGAAAAATAGTCAACGACAAGGACCTGACAATACTTGGCATTTATCACAGTGTTATGCCCGCCATCGGCGCCGCCGGAGCATATAAACGCATGCGCTTCGGCTTTCAGGAAAAAGACACTACTGCGGGTGAATACGAAGCAGAGGTACTTGGCATCAATGGCATCCATGCGACCGCTATTCTGGCGAATGCTCCGGCACCGCTGGAGATGATGCCTGGCGTCGTCTACGGTGAAAAATGGCTCAGGGTGGTAGATCAGCAAGACAAAGAACTGTGGAGCTGGCCGCGCGAGGGCGCTACGGCATTGGATGCTATTTACTTGCAGCCACCGAATGCGTGGTGGCGGCTGATAAATCCGAAATGGATAAATCCGGCAAACATCGACAAAAAAAGTGGAGGTGGCCTTGAGAAGGTCAAGTATAGGCTTAACGATGCATTCAAATTCCTGAACTCAATAAAAGAAACTTTTCACACCACCACCTTTGCAAGCTACTGCGCCTCACCAAAGAGGTTAAGTTATGGGAATGTCGTATTTAAAGTAATTGAAGGACTCAACAGCGGACTATCAGTTCCTATGGAAAGTCAAAATTTACCTCCATCTGAAAAATGGACACTACTTGAAGACAATGCTAAAAATGAGCTTGTTGTTCAAGCTGGCACTCGAAAATTACGATTAAAGCTAATGCCAGCCAGCGCCGCTGGCGATGACACAGTTCCATCACAAAATTTAGAGAAGTGCTTTAAAAAGGAAAGATTATTTATTCACGGGGTAAAAGATGGCACCGATTACGGACATCAAGATAGCTATTCAAATCCCAATGTACTTGCTTCAATGCTGTATTCCATCATACAAATCGCAAAAACCGCAAAGTGGACCTAATCATGTTTAGTCAAAAAAAAATATTAATTCTTTTCACTACCATTGCATTGTTTGGATTATTTCAACCTTGTAAAGCACGAAGCACCATCGAGGAGAATGCCGTGTCAGAAAATATCGCTCTTACTAAACGTTTTGAAGTGCTCTTTCTGCAAACGAAATTGGCATGTTTTGGGCGTTATGCACTGCGCATACCGCAAGAGGTTGAATTGATTTCTGGCGAGACATCCCTCCCATCAACGATTAGAATAAGAACCGATGGATTGGTAGGGAGGGACATACAGGTTTTAGAGGATATTGAACAAATAAAGTTCAATAATCCAACCTCGGAAATTATCTACAACGGCATAGGTCCAATTGAAGACAGTTGGCAGATTCAGTATTTTGAGAATGAATACACCAAAAATGAAGGTGATATATATTTCAACACATACATTACAAAAGGAAACATAACATTTACGATAGGAGATTCGACCCCAGAAGGCCAGACCAAGCAAAGTGCTGAACAAAAACAAGTAGTTCGCGCAAAAAATTTACACCTACGCAAAGAAGATGAGATACCGTCCGAATCCGGCAACTGTATTCCTTATGGGTTCATTTTTGACAATATTTATGACGAACAAGAAATAGTCAATACAGGACTGTATCTCCCAAGCTTCCCAGATGTAACGTTCTCCGTCAGCTCGAATAAGAACGCTTATGGTGACTACTCACCTGCTGAGTTCGAAAATAATGTGAGAGGTGACCTTTCCTTAATTCACCGAATTCAGCAAGCAAAAGACCGGCAAGGCAATCGCTATCCCAAGAGAACCGTGCTACGCGAAGGCAAACGCAACGTCCAGCACTGGCAAGGAGAAGAGTCGCTGATACGACGAACCGATGGCGTACACGATTTTGAATGGGCCCTGGTCGGCAAGCCGCGCGATGTCGCGAATCCATCGGTACTGGAGGTCAGGATGTTCACCAAAGTCGCCCACAATATGGTCGGTGCCGCCGAAGCATCGTCGCTGACCGACGAGGAAGCCATCGCCTTGTGGGACAAGCTGCTGTCCGGCCTGAAGTTCCGGGTGAAGGTGCCGGGTGCGCCGCCAGGTTCGTACTACATCGATCCGGACAAGCCGGCGCAGTGATGGCTGGACAAACGTGGCAAGCACTCTTGCTGGCGTGATACAAGCCATTGCGCTAGCATGGTCCTTTTGCCCGGAAGGCTTCCATGCCCATTACCCTGCGCCCCGCCCTGCCCGACGACATAGCCGCCCTGTGGGCCCTGCGCACGGTGGCCGTGCGCGTCAGTTGCGCTACGCACTATGCAGCGGAGCAAATTACTGTGTGGACGGCTTCGCCCGTGCCGGACTCTTATGCCGCCATGCTGGCTGCGGGTGGCGGCATCGTGGCGATGCAGGGCGAGATCATTGCCGGTTACGCCATGCTCGATGCGGACAAGCAGGAAGTTGACGCCGTTTTTGTCGATCCCGCGCATGCGGGACTCGGCATCGGCAAGCGCCTACTGGCGGCGCTGGAGCAACTGGCGCGCGGGCGCGGCATTGCGCGTCTGCATCTGTCCGCGTCGCTCAATGCCGTGCCTTTTTACGCGGCTGCCGGCTTTACAGCCTTGCGCGAGGAAGCGTATGCGCACCCGAGCGGCATCAGCCTGGCCAGCGTGGCGATGGAAAAGGCGCTGGCGGCCGCCTGAGCCGTCAATCGTCCGTCGCAGCAGCCTCGGACTCGGCCAAGCAGTGCTGCGGCGTCGCGATCAGGGCGCGCACTTCATCGCCGCCCAGGTCCAGCGGGTCGCCTTGCGCGCCGACGGCGATCAGGCAGATGGCCGAGCCGTCGTACCAGGCGTCCAGGCGTTCCTTGCCCTCATTCATATTCCTCTGATTCATGTTGCAAATCCCTCAGTAAATCAGCCGGCGCCGCGATGCTGGCGCTGCCTTGCGGCACAGGGAAAACGAAAGCCAGCTGGCCATTCTGGTTCATACCGGGCAGCCACTTGGCCAGGAAATCGCCGAGCGCGATGGCGCGCGGCTGAAAATGTTCCCAGTCGCCGCTGGCGCACGCCTGCGCAAACGCGGCTTCCGGCCAGAACGGGATGGCAACCTTGCCGTCGACTTGCGCAGTGGCCCAGCCATCGCGGTACAAGCCCCACACTTCTTGCGTATCGGCTGCCTTGCGCACAAAGTAGGCATGGCGCTCGGCGGACGGCAGCCCCGCCACCTGCTTGAACTTGTCAGGATGCATGCTCGTCTCCTGCCCCGTCCCATACCCGCAGCTGCGGCGTGCACCAGCCCGTCACCATGTCGAGGGCGTCCAGTATCACGTCTTCCAGCGGCCCTTCCTGCGTGGCGGGACGCAATTCCTGCAACAAGGCGGCCACTTGCGCCGCCGTCACGCCGCTGGCCTTGTAACGCAGCAGGATGGCGCGCAACGTGAGCAAACCTGCCCTGGCGTCCAGCGCGGCCAGCAAGTCCCGGTCGATATCGGCGATGATGGTTTGCGGCATCTCAATCCGCCTCCCACGCGAGGGCGGCCGGCCGCGCGCCGCCCGTCCTGAAAAACTCGGCAAAAGCACGCTGGCCTTGTTCCACGTCCACGCACCATGCCTCGGGATACTCGTCCACCTGGCCATTCGACAGCAGATAGCTGCAGGCACCGTCTGCCTCCTCGTCGCCCAGCGAGTGAAAACTCAGGTCGTCCTGCCCCGACAGATACATCAGCCAGGCATTGCCGCCATTGCGCAACATGCACAGGGCCGGACCCTGCTCCGCGTCCGTGGCCAAGGTCAGCCACAGCTCGCACTGCGCCAGCGCGCGCGCCTCTTGCAGCGCTTGCTCCAGCGCAAGGATGCTATCCACCACGCGCGGCTCGCCGTGCAGATTCATTTCCATGTTCACGCGTTTTCTCCACTTAGATCGGCCGTCGCCAGGGCCGTGCTCAGGTACAGCTTGCCGCTCAGGTCTTTCAATAGACTGCTCTGGCGCAGACGGTCCATCACGGGCCCTTTCACTTCGGCCAGGTTCAGGCTGATGCCGCGCTTGATCAACGCGCTGTTGAGTTCGATCAAGCCCAGCAAGGCCGTACTGTCGATCTGGTTGACGGCCGACAGCACCAGCACCAGGTGGCGCGCCGTCGGGTGGCCGCGCAACTCGTCTTCCACGCGCTCCGTCACGGCTTCGACGTTGCCGAAGAACAGACCCGCATCGATGCGCAACAGCAAGACGTCCGGCAAGGTCTGCGCCTCATAGCGCTCCACGTTGCGGAAGTGCTCGCTATTCGGGATGCGGCCCAGCACGGCGATGTGCGGACGGCTGGCGCGCCAGATCAAGGTGCCCATCGACAACAGCACGCCGATCACCACGCCCGCTTCCACGCCCAGCACCAGCACGCCGGCCGTCGTCGCCAGCAGGGCCAGCGCATCGCTGCGGTCGTAGCGCCACGACAGTTTCAAGGTGTCCCAGTCCAGCAGGCTGCTGACGGCAAAGATGATGGTGGCTGCCAGAACGGGCAGCGGCAGCAGGGCCAGCCAGCCCGTGGGCGCCACCAGCGCAAGCGCCAGCAGGCCGGCCGTGATGATGCTGGCCAGGGGCGTGTTGGCGCCCGCCTGGAAATTGACGGCCGAGCGGGAAATCGAGCCCGTGACGGGGAAGCCGCCCGACAGCGCGCTGGCCACGTTGGCCGCGCCCAGCCCCAGCAGTTCGCGGTTGGTCTGCAGCTTTTCACCGCGTTTTTGCGCCAGGGTCTGGGCGGCGGACATGCTCATCAAAAAGATGATGAAGGCGATCAGGAGCGCCGGCGACAGCAGGGTGCGCCAATGGGCGCTCGAGGTAGCCAGGTTCAGGCCCGGCAAGCCGCTGGGCACGTGACCGGTCGTCTGCACGCCCATCGCTTCCAGGCCGCCATAGGCGACCAGCGCGATGCCGGCCAGCACCAGCGCCATCGGCGCCAGGCGCGCGCCCACGTCGGCCGCCACCTTGTTCAGGCCGCAACGCTGCAGCAGGCGCGACAGATAACGCTTGGCCAGCCACAGGAACAACAGGCCGGACAGTCCAAGCACGAGGCTGGGCGTATGCCAGTGGGGCCAGGTGGCACCCAGCAAGGGCGTGATCTGGCCCCAGATGATCAGGATCGCGGCGCCATTGCTGAAACCGCTGATCACGGGGCGCGACAGGAAACTGGCCATGAAGCCCAGGCGCAGCACGCCGCACAGCAACAGGACGAGGCCGCTGATGAAGGCCAGCTGGGCGGCCAGGACGATATACAAGGAGGAGCCGGGGTCGGCCAGCGGCGCCAGGGCGGCGGCCGTCATCAGGGATACGATGGCCATGGGGCCCACCGATTGCGTCATGCTGCTGCCGAACAGGGCGTACAGCACGGGCGGCAAGATGCTGGCATAGATGCCCACCACGGGCGGCAAGCCGGCCACCAGCGCATAAGCCATGCCTTGCGGCACCATCATCATGGCGACAACGATACCGGCAGTGATGTCTCCGGCCAACAGAGGACGCCGGTATTGCCTGAGCCAGAGCAGCATGGATGATCCCGAAATCTGAAAACCGAAGCCTATCATGCGATGCGGCCGGCCGACAGGGGGAACGCGTTCACTCTTGCAGCAATTGCGCCTTCACGGCATCGAGGATTTCCGCCGACAGGGCTTCGTCATCGACGGAACGGGCCAGCACCATGCCCCCCACCATGGCGGCAAACGTGGCGATCGCCTGCTGGCGCCGCTCTTCCGGTGCGCCGTCGGGCAGCAAACCCTGCAGCAAGGCGAACTGCTGCTGCGTGGCCGCCGTAAACGCGGGACGCGCGCCGGGCGACATGCGCGCCACGTCGACGCCCATGGCCGCCGCAGGGCAACCACCGCCGGGCTGGTCGCGGTGCCGGGTGGTCAAATAATTGTCGATAATGGCCGGCAACGCCCGCTGCGGGTCGCTGGCGACCTTTCCCTGCCAGCCTTCCAGCGATTTCTCCAGGGCATGCTGGCACGCCTCGATCATCAAGTCTTCCTTGGACGCGAAATGGCCATAGAAGCCGCCATGCGTCAGGCCCGCGTTCTTCATCAAATCGGCCACGCCGATGCCGTCATAGCCCTTTTCGCGGAACAACTTGGCCGCCACCTCCACGATGCGCTCGCGGTTCAGCGCCGCCTGTTCCCTGCTTACCTTCATGCTGCCCTCCCACATTTATGTCAATCATCATATAACTTTACGCCTGTTTGCGCCACTCTGTTAGCAAGCGCACCGTTTGATGCGGTTGCCGCGCCGATACTGGATCTTCGTTTCCAGGGAGGCCAGCATGAACGAGAACAAGGACCAGTCCGCCGGTAACTTGCAGCGCAGCATACAGCAGGAGCAGGATCAGGAGGACAAGCAGCGCGATGCCGCCAAGCAAGGCAAGGCAAGCAAGCCGCCTTTGCAGACGGGCCACCGCAACCAGCCGACGCCTCCCCTGCCCGCCCAGCACCTGGACAAGCCCGGCCTTGAAACACAGATGGCATTGAAACCCCGCTTCCTGGCGCCCGACTACTGCGGCAGCGGCAAGCTGGCCGGCATGGTCGCCATCATCACGGGCGGCGATTCGGGCATCGGCCGCGCCGTGGCCGTGCTGTACGCGCGCGAAGGGGCGGATGTCGCCATCATTTACCTGAACGAACACGCGGACGCCCACGAAACCAAGCGCTACGTGGAAGCGGAAGGCCAGAGCTGCCTCCTGATTGCCGGCGACGTGCGCGACCAGGGCTTTTGCCAGCAAGCCGTCAGCCAGGTGCTGGACAAGTTCACGCACATCGACGTGCTGGTCAACAACGCAGCCTTCCAGGAACATGCGGAATCCTTGCTGGACCTGAGCGAGGAACGCTTCGACCTCACCATGAAAACCAATGTCTACGGCTACTTTCATATGGCCAAGGCCGTCCTGCCCCACTTGCAGCGCGGCGCGTCCATCATCAATACGGGCTCCGTGACGGGCTTGCAAGGCTCGAAGCACTTGCTCGACTATTCCACCACCAAGGGTGCCATCCATGCGTTTACCATGGCGCTGGCCGGCAACTTGCTGGACAAGGGCATACGCGTGAACGCCATCGCGCCCGGACCCGTCTGGACGCCCCTCAACCCGGCCGACAAGTCGCCCGAGGACATCCAGAAATTCGGCCAGGACACGGACATGCGCCGCCCGGCCCAGCCGGAAGAGCTGTCGCCCGCCTACGTCTTCCTGGCATCGCCCGCCTGTTCCAGCTATATCAGCGGCATCGTCCTGCCCATCACCGGCAGCGTGGGGGACTAGGCGATGGCGCGCGCACTGTGGAAAGGCGCCATCAGCTTCGGCCTTGTGCACATCCCCGTCGAGCTGATTTCAGCCAGCCTCGACCATGAACTGGACTTGTCCATGCTGGACCGGCGCGACTTTTCACCCATCGGCTACAAGCGCTACAACAAGAAGACGGGCAAGGAAGTCGAGTGGGACGACATCATCAAGGGCTATGAATACAAGACGGATGAGTACGTGGTGCTGTCCGAGGAAGATTTAAGGCAAGCCAATGTGAAGGCCACGCAAACCATCGACATACTGACCTTTGTCGATGCGCTTGAGGTGCCGCTGACCTTTTACGAGCACCCGTATTATTTGCTCCCCGCCAAGGGCGGCGAAAAAGTCTATGCGCTGCTGCGCGAAACCTTGCGCAAGGCGAACAAAGTGGGCATCGCCAGCGTGGTCATGCGCACCAAGCAGCATTTGTGCGCACTCGTGTGCGTGGGCGACGCCATCGTGCTCAACACCCTGCGCTACGCCGATGAAATCCGCCCCACAGACGACCTGGACTTGCCCGGCAGCACCCTGAAATCGGCCGGCATTTCCGACAAGGAACTCAAGATGGCCCTGTCGCTGGTGGAAGGCATGAGCGAAGCGTGGGAACCTGGGCAATACCACGACAGCTACCGCGAAGACGTGCTGGCGCTGGTCAGGAAGAAAATCAAGGCCAAGCAGACCAAGACCATCACGCCGCCCGCGCCCGAGCCAGCAGAAGAGCACGGCAACAACGTGATCGACCTGGTCGCCCTGCTGCAGCAAAGCCTGGGCAAGAAAGCGTCCGCCGCGCCGGCCCGCAAGCGCGCGGCCTCGTCCACCGCCCGCAAGCCGCCGCCCGCCAGGCGCAAGGCGGCCTGAACCACCCCACCCGCTTAGCGAGACTCTGCCATCATATAAATGCATTGACTTTGATCCGGCTTCTCGCTACGTTATGCACAGGCCTGCCACCCGGCAAGCCCTGTCATGCGTGCGGAAAAAATGGATGCCGAGTTTGATCAGCTTATCCTCAGCAACGCCCCTGGCGGCGTTGTCATCACGAACGAAGAGCATGCCGTCGTGCGCTGGACAACCGGGGCGCAGCGCATCTTCGGCTATGCCAGCGACGAAGCGCTGGGCCGCACGCTGTGGGAACTGATCTCCTTGCCGGGACAGGCAGAAGCGCCCGCCCTGATTGACGAGCAGCTGGCCTTGCATGGCAGTTACGACCGCGAATCGCTGCGGCGGCGCAAGGACGATGAGCTCATCTACGTCGACGTGGCATGCCAGGCCGCACTCGCGGCGCCGGACGGCCACCGCTACCTGATTTCCACCATGAAGGACACGACCTTGCTGAAGGCGGCGCGCGACGCCCAGTTCGTTGACGTGCGCTACCGCGTGCTGTTCGAGTCCACGCCGGACAGCGTCATCATGGTCAATGCGACGGGCGCCATCGTGCTGGCCAACCAGCAGGCACAGCGACTGTTCGGCTATGCGGAAGGCGAATTGAGCGGCAGGCAAATCGATAGCCTGCTGCCGCAACGCCTGCGCCATGCGCACGTGGGGCACCGCGCGCGCTATTTCGACCAGCCCCGTACGCGCACCATGGGCGCCGACCTGGAATTGCTGGGTTTGCGCAAGGACAACGTCGAGTTCCCAGTCGAAATCAGCCTGTCGCCGATCCAGACGGAAATCGGCACCTTCGTCATCAGCGCCATCCGCGACGTCAGCGACCGCCGCCGGGCCGAGCAGAAGTTCCGCGGCCTGCTCGAATCGGCGCCGGACGCCATCGTCATCGTCAACGGCGATGGCGAGATCGTGCTCGTCAACTCGCAGACGGAACGGCTGTTCGGTTACTCGCGCGCGGAGTTGCTCGGGCGCAATGTGGAAGTGCTGATCCCGGCCCGCTATGCACACGATCATCCGCATCACCGCCAGTCCTTTTCCGCGGCGCCGCGCGCCCGCTCCATGGGCGCCGGCCTGGAACTGTACGGCTTGCGCCGCGATGGCACCGAATTTCCCGTCGAAATCAGCCTGTCGCCGCTGGAAACGGAGGAAGGCGTGCTGGTCTCGTCGGCCATCCGCGACATCACGGAGCGCAAGCGCATCGAGCGCACGCTGAACGAACAGAAAATCGAACTGGAACGGGCCAGCCAGGCGAAGGACCGCTTTCTCACCAGCATGTCGCATGAATTGCGCACGCCGCTGAACGCCATCCTCGGCTTCGCCCAGCTGCTGGCCAATGAAGCCCTGCCCGCGACCGTGCTGCAAAAACGCGCTTTCGTGCACAACATCGTCACCTCGGGCCGCCACCTGCTCACCCTGATCAATGAAATCCTCGACCTGGCGAAGATCGAATCAGGCAGTCTGAGCCTGTCGATCGAGCCGGTGGCGCTGCCCGTGCTGCTCGAGGAAGTGCGCGTCATGGTGGAAGAACAGGCGCAGCAGCGCCAGATTCAGCTGGTGTTTCCAGCCTGCGAGGCGCTGACGCTCAGGGCCGACCATACGCGCCTCAAGCAAGTGCTGCTGAACCTGCTGTCAAACGCCATCAAGTACAACCGTCCGGCCGGCAAGGTAGAGCTGGAAGTGTCGCAGCCCGGGGCGCAGCGCGTGCGCATCGCCATCCGCGACACGGGCAAGGGACTGGATGAGACGCAGATGGCGGAACTGTTCCAGCCGTTCAACCGCCTGGGTCAGGAGGCAGGCAGCGAGGAAGGCACCGGCATCGGCCTGGTCGTCACCAAGCGCCTGGTTGAGCTGATGGGCGGCAGCATGGGCGTGCACAGCTGCGTCGGCGTGGGCAGCGTGTTCTGGATTGAACTCGACACCATGACCGCCCCGCCCGCCAACCGACAGCCGGAATACCTGCCCGAGCCCGCCTGCGACGTCCGGGACGATGCCGGCGGCCAGGCCCTGCTGCTGTACGTGGAAGACAATCCGGCCAGCCTGCGGCTGGTGGAAGATATCGTCAGCTTCCTGCCCCATCTGCGCATGATCTCGGCCACCGACGCCCGCCAGGGTATCGCGCTGGCGCTGGAACGCCGCCCCGACGTGATCTTGATGGATATCAACTTGCCCGGCATGAATGGCAACCAGGCGCAGCGCATCCTGCGCAACGATACGCGCACGGCGCACATCCCCGTCATCGCCTTGACGGCCAACGCCATGAAGGGCGATATCCGGCATGGCCTGGCCGCGGGCTTTTTTCGCTACCTGACCAAGCCCGTCGAGATCACCCTGCTCAACGCGGCCATCGAGGAAGCGCTGCAACTGGCGCGCGCCGTCCTGCCATTCAAGCCGGAGGAGTAAAGGCCAGCTTTTTCATCGCCGCATCGATGCCCTTCGCGCTGCGCGCGTAGCCGTCCCATGGCGCATTGCCCACGTCGAGGCGGCTGTGGACATTACCCACGTTCCACTGATCGCCCGCCTTCAGTTTGTCGAGTTCATCCCAGGCCAGCGGCACGGAAATGCCCAGCCCCGACCGCGTGCGGGCAGACCACGCGCATACGGTGGTGGCGCCCCGGCCATTGCGTAAATAATCGATGAAAATCTTGCCGACGCGGTTGGCGGGGCCGCTTTTCAGGACGAAGCGCTGCGGAATGAGCTGCGCCATGTGCGCCACGATGGCTTGCGAAAACGCCTTGACCGTATCCCAATCGTGTTTCGGGCGGATCGGCACGACCACATGCAAGCCCTTGCCGCCGCTGGTTTTCAGCCAGGCAGGCAGTCCCAGCTCCGTCAGGAATGCACGCAGCAATACGGCCGCCTCGCGGATGGCGGGCCAGGCCACGCCCTTGCCCGGGTCCAGGTCGAACACCAGGCGGTTCGGCGTGTCGTAGGCGCTGGCCAGGGCGTTTTGCGTGTGAAATTCCACCACATTCCACTGCGCCGCAGACAATAAGCCCTGTGTGCTGGCCACTTCCAGCATGGCGGCATGCTCCGGATCGAGGCCGGGATCGAGCTGTTTGACGCCGGGCATGCTGGACGTGTCCGCATGCTTCTGGAAAAACAGCTCGCCGCCCACGCCGGCCGGCGCGCGCACCAGCGACACGGGCCGCCCGCGCAAGTGCACGAGCATCAGCTTGCCCACCAGCGCGTAGTAGCGCACCAGGTCGATCTTCGTCGCGCCACTGTCCCGGTCGATCACCCGGTCCGCATGGCTGACCTTGAAACTGGCCGGCAAGACGCCGTCCGGCGTGGATTTGCTCTGCATCGTCTTCTCCCTGTCGATTCGCTGCGCCCGCTCGCGCACGATGGCGGCTGGCTGTTTATCCTCGCGCAAGCCGTGAAACACGGCATGGCGCACGGCGCCACCGCTGGTCCATTGCGCAAAGCTCACTTCGGCCACCAGTTGCGGCTTGACCCAGATGGGCTGGCGCACGCCGCCCGCCTTGCCCGCGAACGGACTCGTCCCGGCTGCCAGGGCGTCAAGCCGGCGCCGCAATTCGCGCAGGCTGGCATCGCCGAAGCCGCTGCCCACATTGCCGGCATAGAGCAGCCTGCCCTGGTCATCATGCACGCCCAGCAACAGAGAACCGATGCCTTCGCGCGCGCCCTGCGGCGCCGTATAGCCGCCGATGACGAATTCCTGGCGCAGCCCGCATTTGAGCTTGATCCAGTCGCCCGAGCGCCGCGAGACGTAGGGCGAACCGCGCCGCTTGCCGATCACGCCTTCCAGCCCCAGCCGGCAGACGTGGGCCAGTATCTGCGGCGGCGTCGCCTCGAGCGCGGCGCTGAAGCGCACCAGGGGCGATGCGGGCAAGCTCTGCAGCAGCTGTTCCAGCAAGGCCCTGCGCGCCTCGACAGGCTGGCCCCGCAGATCGCGGCCATCGAAAAACGCCACGTCGAACAGGTAATACACGATCTCGCTGGTCGTTTCCGCATCGAACGCGCGCTGCAAGGCGCCAAAATCCGGGTGGCCGCTGGCGTCGTTGACGACGATTTCACCGTCATACCAGCCCGGCGGCAAACTCAACTGTTCCAGCGCCTGCCGCAGCTTCGGCAGTTTTTCCGTCCAGTCATTGCCATTGCGCGTGATCAAATTGATCCGTTCGCCATCGCAACGCGCGAGGATGCGGTAACCGTCGAATTTCACTTCGAAAAGCCACTGCTGCGCGTCTGGCGGCGGCGCATCGACCAGGGTGGCCAGCTGCGGCGACAGGGTGGCGGGCAAACCGGCATCCGGCGCTGCGGAGCCGTCCGCGCTCTTCTTGCGCTTGGGCATGGCCTTGTTCTTGACGCTGTCGGGAAACTCGTCCACGACAGAAAATTCCAGTGCCGGCCGGGCAAATGCGTCCTTTTCCTTGATCAGCAGCCAGGCAGGCTGCTTTTCGCTGCGTTTATCGCCCTTGCCTTTCATGCGCACCAGCACCCAGTTGCCATGCATCTTGTGGCCATGCAGGGTCAATTTCAGTTCGCCGGCCGCCAGCGCCTTGCGCGCATCAGGCGTGGCCGGCTGGGCTTGCCACGTCCCCTTGTCCCAGATGATGACCTTGCCCGCGCCATACTGCTTTTCGGGGATCGTGCCTTCAAAACCGGCATACGCAATGGGATGGTCTTCCACCTGCACCGCCATGCGCTTGTCGCGCGGGTCGTAGCTGGGCCCTTTTGGCACGGCCCAGCTTTTCATCGTGCCGTCCAGTTCCAGGCGAAAGTCATAGTGCAAACGGCTGGCCCAATGCTTCTGGATGACGAAGGTGAGCGCCTCGCCCGCTTCCTCCCCTCCATCCGCAGGCTCGGGCGTGGCGGCGAAATTGCGCTTGGCTTGATAGGTTTTCAAGGCGGCTTTCATGGCGGACCCATGCGGTGACGATGGCATCGAGTCTAGGCCGCTGCCGTCCCTGGCGCGGTACGCCAGCTAACAGAGTACCTGCCCCGGCAAATGTAAGTGTTTGTAATTAGCCCGAATCGCTGTCAACGCTATTGCCGTACGGCGCGTTTTTGCCTCAGTGACAGGGGAAATGCATCTCCTGAACTACAACCCCACTTCTCGAGGAACTGCACCATGAAAAAAGTAATCGCTACTCTGATCGCCGGCTTGTTCGCTACCGCAGCCTTTGCTCAAACGCCAGCCGTGCCTGCCAAGGCCGAAGCCAAGCACACCAAGGAAGTGGCAAAAGCGGAAGCCAAGGAAACCAAGGCCGTCGTGAAAGCCGATGCGAAAGAAGCCGCCGTCGCCGCCGATGCGAAAGCCGATGTGGCCAGCGCCAAGGCCGACGCCAAAGCCACCAAGGCCAAAGCCCATCACAAAGCCACCAAGGCCAAGGCAAAAGCCGCCGAAGACAAAGCTGAAGCGACCGCAGCAGCGAAGTAATCGCCATCCCGCCATGGCGGGAGGCACCATGCAAAAAGACAGCTTCGGCTGTCTTTTTGCATTTTCACACTTTCTTCTTCAATTAACGTCGCTCAAATCACCTGATTGTAAGAAAGTGTAAACCAGGTCAACCATTACCTTCCGGGCCGCGTTTTCTGCTCAGTGACACGGGAATCATCCCGGCACACCAGACAAACCACCACCGAGGACTGCACCATGAAAAAAGCAATTGTTACCCTGATCGCCGGCCTGTTCGCTACCGCAGCCTTCGCCCAAACCCCTGCCGCTCCGGCAGCATCGGTTCCCGCCAAGGCGGAAGCGGCCCACACGAAAGCCGTGGCCAAGGCTGAAGCCAAGGAAACCAAGGCCGTCGTGAAAGCCGATGCCAAGGAAGCGGCCGTCGCCGCCGATGCGAAAGCCGATGTGGCCAGCGCCAAGGCCGACGCCAAAGCCACCAAGGCCAAGGCCCATCACAAGGCCAGCAAAGCCAAAGTGAAAGCGGATGCGGCCAAAGCGGCGGAAGCCGTTCCCGCAGTGCCGGCAGCGCCAGCGAAGTAAGCGCGAACGACGTCACGGGAGCGCGTCCGCCGGGTCTGCGCTTGCGTGACCACGCCGATTACCAGGGACAGCTTCGGCTGTCCTTTTTGCATGGCGCGGTGCCAAATGACATGGCTTCCTGCGCGCCTTCATGCAAACTTCATCGAACCGGCCAGCTTGCGCGCGACAAAGCGGTGCACATGGAGGACACTGGCACTTCCACCATCGCCGCGAAGCCTATCCCATGCGCCACCTGCCCCTCATCCTGACTACCGCCCTGTCCCTGTCTTTCGCCGCCAATGCGCAAGACGTTCCCGCCACCCTGGAGCAAGTCCTGCAAGCCCAGGACGGCGACAGCCATGGCGATTTGCGCGCCGTCGTCGTGCTGCGCGATGGCGCCGTCGTGGCCGAACGCTATTACAACGGCGAGACGGCCGATACCCTGCACGACATCCGCTCGGCCGGCAAGAGCATCACCGCCCTGCTGGTGGGCGCGGCCGTGGCGCGCGGCCAGCTGGCCACGACAAAAACGGTGGGCGACTACTGGCCCGAGGTCGCTGGCAGCCGGGCGGGCAAGGTCGTGCTCGACGACTTGCTGACCATGCGTTCGGGCCTGGCCGCCTTCGATGAAGACGAACAGTCGCCTGGCAATGAAGACAAGCTCGATGCGGCGCCCGACCCGGCCGCCTTCGTGCGTGCGGTACCGGCTGCCACGGCGCCGGGCAGCATGTATCGCTACAACTCGCTGGGATCATATGTCGCGGGCCGAGTGGTGGAAAACGCCAGCGGCGCCGACCTGGAAGACTACGCCGCCAGGGTGCTGTTCGCGCCACTGGGCATCACCCGCTGGAGCTGGGGCCGCGACGTGGCACGCCACCCGAAAGGCCAGGGCAATCTGTCGCTGCGCGCGCGCGACACGGCAAGGATCGGCCAGATGGTGCTCGACGAAGGCGTATTTGACGGCAAGAGGATAATCGATGCCGCCTGGCTGCAAGCGGCGCTGGCGCCGCGCGTGGCCATCGGCGCCGTGGACCGCTACGCCGACAGCTACGGCTATTTCTGGTACGCGAAGACGCAGGACGTCGGAGGACAGAAGATTGCCGTGCATTTCGCCTCGGGCAATGGCGGCAACAAGATCTATGTGATACCCGCCCGTCGCATGGTGGTCAGCATCGCATCGAGCGCGTATGGCAAGGGGTATGGGCAGCGCCGGTCGGAAGACATCCTGAAGGCCATCCTGAAAGCGGATGCAACGCAGATGTAAGCGTTTGTAATGACCGTCAACGCAAGCGTCCGGGGGCGCGTTTTATGCTCAGTGACACGGGAATCATCCCGACACCAACAGACATACCAGACAAACCACCACTGAGGACTGCACCATGAAAAAAGTAATCGCTACCCTGATCGCCGGCCTGTTCGCAACTGCAGCCTTCGCCCAAACCCCGGCAGCACCTGCGGCCGCTCCGGCAGCGCCCGCCAAAGTGGAAGCGGCCCACACCAAGGCCGTCGTGAAAGCGGACGCCAAGGAAGCGCAAGCCGTCGTGAAGGCGGACGCCAAAGAAGCGAAAGCCGTCGTCGCCGCAAAAACGGACGTCGCCAGCGCCAAAGCGGAAGCGGCCACCACCAAAGCCAAGGCACACCACAAAGCCAAGAAAACCAAGGCCAAGGCTGACGAAAAGCTGGCATCGGCTACCGCCGAAGCGGCTCCAGCCAAGTAATTCCGACACACTTTACTGACCACGCATACCAAGGATCCTAAAATGAAAAAAGTTATCGCCACCCTGATCGCCAGCCTGTTCGCCACCGCCGCTTTCGCCCAGACGCCAGCCGTCGCGCCAGTCGCTCCAGTGGCACCGACTCCTGTCGTCGCCCCTGTCGCCAAGGCCGAAGCGCCGGCAGCCGCCGTCAAGCCAGCGGCGCACAAGAAAGCCAAGCATCACAAGGCGAAGAAAGCCGCGCCAGCCGACAAGGCAGCGCCTGCGGAACCAGCAGTACCGGCAACGCCAGCAGCGCCAGCCAAGTAATCGCGGCGGCACCATCAAAAAAGACAGGGTTTTCCCTGTCTTTTTTTTCGTCCGCTTTTTTGTGCGCTTATTTCGGCATCAGCACCGTGTCGATCACATTGATCACGCCATTCGACTGATACACGTCATAGGTGCTGATAGTGGCGCTGTTGCCGCCCTCGTCCATCACGACGATGTTGTGCATGCCGTTCATGGCGAACATCAGCTTGCCGCCGCTGGCCGTGGGCAAGGTGGCTTTACCGTCGTGCATCTTGATTTCCTTCGCCAGCGCCTTGAAGTCGTATTTGCCGGGCACCACGTGATAGGTGAGGATCTTCGTCAGGGTCGCCTTGTTTTCCGGCTTCACCAGGGTCTCGACGGTGCCTGCGGGCAGCTTGCCGAAGGCCGCATTCGTCGGCGCGAACACGGTAAATGGCCCCTTGCCTTTCAGGGTGTCGACCAGGCCGGCCGCCTTGACGGCAGCGACCAGGGTCGTGTGGTCGGCCGAATTGACGGCGTTATCGACGATGTCCTTGGACGGATACATGCTCTGGCCACCCACCATGGTCGTCATGTCGGCGGCAAACGGGGCGCTGGCGGCCAGCATGGACGTAATGAACAGTGCTGCGGGAACGAAGGTGCGCATGATGGTATCTCCTGGATGACTGCATTTGCATGATTGCAGGAGTACTTACGCCGCCTTTCCGCAAACGGATTCAACTCGCTGAAAACAGAAAAACGGCGCCGTGCAGTGCACGACACCGTTCTTGGCAGGCTCCCGAGTCGCGGGCCGGATTGATCCAGCCCGCGGTGCCGGGAAACTAGTTGGCCGCGACCTGCGGCTCCGTTTCGCCCCAGCCGCCGCCCAGGGCGCGGATCAGCGCCACCGTGGTGACGGCGCGGTTGCCGCGCAGCTGCACGGCATTGCGCTCGATGGTGGCCAGGTTGCGCTGCGCGTCCAGCAGATCGAGGTAGCTGGAACGGCCCGCGTCATACAGCTTTTGCGCCAGGTCGGCCGAGCGGCGTGCCGAAACAACGGCTTCGTCGATCTGCTGCGTCTGGCCCGACAGGATGCGCAAGCCGGCCAGGTTGTCTTCCACCTCGGCGAAGGCCACCAGCACGCTCTGGCGATACGTCGCCACCGACTCTTCCAGCTGCGCTTCGCTGCGGCTCACGGCAGCTTTATTGCGTCCGCCGTCGATGATCGGCATCGACATCAGGGCGCCCAGCAGCCAGGAGCGGCTGCTCCACTTGAAGATGTCCGAGAAGGTATCGGACGCGCCGCCGCCGGAGGCGTTCAGGGTCAAGGCGGGGAACATGGCCGATTTCGCCACGCCGATGCGCGCATTCGACGCTTCCATGGTGCGCTGCGCCGACGCGATGTCGGGACGGCGCTCCAGCAGGGACGACGGCATGCCGGCCGGGATCACGGGCAGGAAGCCGCTGTCCTGCAGCGGGTTGACGGTCGCCGTGAAACTGGCGGCAGGTTTACCCAGCAGGACGGCCAGCGCATGTTCGCTGGTGGCGCGCTGGCGCTGCAGGCCGATGGCTTCGGCGCGCGTCGTCGACAGCTCCGTGCGGGCACGGGACAGGTCGAATTCGCCGATGTCGCCCAGGTCGTAGCGGCGCTGGTTCACATGCACGCTTTCCTCGCGCAGGCGCACCGTCTGTTCCAGGGTCGCCAGTTCCGCATCCGTGGCGCGCAGCTGGAAATAGGTCTGCGCCACGTCGGCCTGCAAGGACAGCAGCACGGAACGGTATGTCGCTTCCACGGCCAGCGCATCGCTGCGCGAGGCGCTGACGTTCGATGCGACCCTGCCGAACAGATCGACTTCGTAGCTGGCCGTCAGGTTGGCCTGGTAGACATTCGTGGCAGCCACCGGCGCGCCGTTCGGCAAGCCGAGCGACACGGCGGAAGCGCGGTTGCGCTGGCCGCCCACGTTCACGCCCACTTGCGGGATGCGGTCCGCTTCGGCGATGCCGGCAATCGCCCTCGCCTGCTTGACGCGGGCGGCGGCGACGGCCAGGTTGGCATTGGCCTGCGTGGCTTCGTTGATCAGGCTTGTGAGGGCCGGATCATTGAAGGCCAGCCACCACTCGCCGCGCGCCTGGCGCTCGGCTGGCACGCCCTGCTTCCAGCGCGTGCCGTCCGCCGCCGTCTGCACGGCAGGCGTTTGCGCTTCCTTGAACGCCGTCGGCGTCTCGATCTGCGGCTGCTTGAACTCCGGCGCCGCGCAGGCGGCCAGCAGCACGGCTGCGGCCATGGCGGTCAGCACGGGCTTGACGCGCCAGATGATTTCCTTGGTTTTCAATATATATCTCCTTCCAGGTTCAATGCTGGCGCGGCGGCAGGCTTGGCGGCAGCATCGGCTGGTTTTTTCTCAAAACGCTGCGCCAGGGTGCGCAGCAGTACATAGAACACGGGCGTCAGGAACAGGCCGAAGAAGGTCACGCCCAGCATGCCGGCGAAGACCGCCACGCCCATGGCATGGCGCATTTCCGAACCGGCGCCGTGCGAGAACACCAGGGGCACCACGCCCATTATGAAGGCGATCGACGTCATCAGGATCGGACGCAGACGCAGACGGCACGCTTCCAGCGCCGCTTGCACGACGGTGCGGCCATGCTCTTCCAGTTCGCGGGCAAATTCCACGATCAGAATCGCATTCTTCGACGCCAGCCCCACCAGCACGAACAGCGCAATCTGGGTAAACACGTTGTTGTCGCCGCCGGTCAGTTTGACGCCCAGCAAGGCACACAGGATCGACATTGGCACGATCAGGATCACGGCCAGCGGCAGGGTCCAGCTTTCGTACTGGGCGGCCAGCACCAGGAATACCAGCAGCACGCACAGCGGGAAGACATAGATCATCGTATTGCCGGACAAGATGTCCTGGTAGGTCAGCTCCGTCCATTCATACGAAATCCCCTGCGGCAGCACTTCCTTGGCGATGCGTTCCAGCGCGGCTTGCGCCTGGCCGCTCGATACGCCAGGTGCGGCGCCGCCATTGAAGTCGGCTGCGGCATACGCGTTGTAGCGCTGCACGCGGTCCGGACCATAGCTGTCCTTCACGCGCATCAACGACGACAGCGGGATCATTTCGCCCTTGTCATTGCGCACCTTCAGCTGCGCGATATCCTGCGCATGCGAACGGAACGCCGCATCGGCTTGCACGCGCACCTGGTAGGTGCGGCCAAACTGGTTGAAGTCGTTCACGTACAGCGAACCGAGGTTGATCTGCAAGGTCTGGTAAATCGTTTGCAGCTGCACGCCCATCTGCTTGGCTTTCACGCGGTCGACGTCGGCGAACAGCTGCGGCACGTTGATCTGGTAGCCCGAGAACACGCCCGCCAGTTCCGGCGTCTGGTACGCTTTCGCGGCCAGTGCCTGGGTGGCGTTGTACAGCGCGTCGTAACCGAGATTGCCGCGGTCTTCGATCATCATCTTGAAGCCGCCGATGGTACCAAGGCCGTTGACCGGCGGTGGCGGGAAGACCATGATGAAAGCGTCCTGGATGCCGCCCAGGCGCTTGTTGATCTCGGCCGCGATGGCGCCGCCCGACAGTTCCTTGCTGCTGCGTTCGTCGAACGGTTTCAGGGTGGCGAAGACGATACCGGCGTTCGGCGCATTGGTGAAGTCGTTGATCGACAGGCCGGGGAAGGCGATGGTCGATTCGACGCCAGGCACCGACTTGATGACGTCGGACATGCGGCGCACGACATCTTCCGTGCGGTCCAGCGAAGCGGCGTCGGGCAATTGCGCAAAGCCCACCAGGTATTGCTTGTCCTGCGCTGGCACGAAGCCGGCCGGCACGGACTTGAAGGTGAAGATGGCGGCAACAACCAGCAGCGCATACACGCCCAGCGAAGCGCTCTTGCGGCCCAACACGCCTTTCACGCCCGCCTCATAGCGGTGCGAAGCGCGGCCGAAGAAGCGGTTGAACCAGGCGAAGAAGCGGCCGAAGACCATGTCCATGCCGCGCGTCAGCGCGTCTTTCGGCGCATCGTGCGGTTTCAGCAGCGCGGCCGACAGGGCTGGCGCCAGGGTCAGCGAGCTGAAAGCGGAGATCACGGTCGAAATGGCGATGGTCAGCGCGAACTGGCGATAGAACTCGCCCGACAGGCCAGGCACGAAGGCGATCGGCACGAACACGGCGCACAGCACCAGGGCGATGGCGACGATAGGACCGCTGACCTCTTTCATGGCCTGGATGGTGGCGTCGCGCGGCGACAAACCTTCCTCGATGTTGCGCTCGACGTTTTCCACCACCACGATGGCGTCATCGACGACGATACCGATGGCCAGCACGAGGCCGAACAGCGACAGCGTGTTGATCGAGAAGCCAAAGCCCAGCATCACGGCAAAGGTGCCGACGATGGAGACGGGTACGGCCAGCAGCGGAATGATCGATGCGCGCCAGGTTTGCAGGAAGATGATCACCACCAGCACCACCAGGGCGATGGCTTCCAGCAGGGTATGGATCACGGCTTCGATGGACGAGCGCACGAACTGCGTCGGGTCGTACTCGATGCGGTATTCCACGCCTTGCGGGAAGTCTTTTTTCAGTTCGTCCATCTTGGCGCGCACGTCGGAAGACAGCTGCAGCGCGTTGGCATTCGGCGCTTCGAAAATACCCATGCCGACGGCCGGATTATTGTTCAGCAGCGAACGCAGCGAGTAGCTGTTGGCGCCCATTTCCACGCGCGCCACGTCTTTCAGGTGCGTCACGGCGCCGTCGGCATTCGTGCGCACGATGATGGCGCCGAATTCCTCGGGCGTCTGCAGACGGCCCTGGGTATTGACGGTCAGCTGGAAGTCCGAGTTCTTCGCCGGCGAAGCACCGATGACACCTGCAGCCACCTGCACGTTCTGCTCGCGGATGGCGTCGACGACGTCATTGGCCGTCATGCCGCGCGCCGCCACCTTTTGCGGGTCGAGCCAGATGCGCATGGCGTAGTCGCCGGCGCCGAAGATCTGGATGTCGCCCATGCCGGGCAGACGTGCCAGCTGGTCCTTGACGTTCAGCACCGCGTAGTTACGCAGATACATGTCGTCATAGCGCTTGTTCGGCGAAACCAGATGCACGACCATGGTCAGATTGGGCGACGATTTGACGGTCGTCACGCCGATCTGGCGCACTTCCTCGGGCAGGCGCGGCAAGGCGCGCTGCACGCGGTTCTGCACCTGCGTCTCGGCCTGCTCGACGTTGGTGCCGATCTTGAAGGTCACGGTCAGCATCATCGCGCCATCGGACGTGTTTTGCGAGGACATGTAGAGCATGTTCTCGACGCCGTTGATCTGCTCTTCGAGCGGCGCGGCCACGGTTTCGGCGATCACTTTCGGGTTGGCGCCCGGGTATTGCGCGCGCACCACCACGGATGGCGGCACGACGTCGGGATATTCGGAGATGGGCAGGCCGAAAATCGACAGCAGCCCGGCCACGAATATGACGATCGACAGCACCGCCGCGAAAATCGGCTTGTCGATGAAAAAGCGGGAAAAATTCATGTTTATTCCTTGGAGGTCGATGCTGCTTTCGCGGCGATCTTGGCGTCTTTTACTTCAGGTTTTGCGGGAGCGGCAGGCGCGGTCGGATCGAAGTCCATGGCCACCATCTGCGGCGTCACGGGTGCGCCGGGGCGCACGCGCTGCAAGCCGTTGACGACGATCTTCTCGCCCGCCTTCAAGCCTTCGCGCACCACGCGCAAGCCATCCGAGGCCGGGCCCAGCTTGACGGCGCGGTATTCGGCCTTGTTGTCGGCGCCCACCACGTACACGTATTTGCGGCTCTGGTCCGTGCCGACGGCGCGGTCGCTGATCAACAGGGCCGTGCTTTGCGCCTGCGGGCCGTTGCCGCCGTCAAGCTGGATGCGCGCGAACAGTCCCGGCACCAGCTGGCGCTCGGCGTTGGCGAAGGTGGCGCGCATGCGCACGCTGCCCGTGGCCGGATCGAGCTGGTTGTCGACGAATTCCAGCTTGCCTTCGTGCGGGAAGCCCGTTTCGTTGGCCAGGCCCACCTTGACGGTGACGGGTGTGCCCTTTTGCGCCGTGCCGGCCACGCGCAGATAGGTATCTTCATCGCCGTCGAAGCTGGCGTAGATGCGGTCCGTCGACACCACGGAAGTGAGGATGGCGGAAGCGTCGATCAGGTTGCCGACGGTGATTTCCGCCTTGCTGACGCGGCCGCTGATCGGCGCCTGCACCTGCGTGTACGACAAGTTCAGCCTGGCCGCTTCATACGCGGCTTGCGCCGAGCGGGCGTTCGCGTCCAGCTCTTTCAAGCCCGACGCCTTTTCGTCGAATTCGCGCTGGGCGATGGCTTTTTCTGCCAGCAGCTTTTCAGCGCGCGACAGTTCCAGTTTGGCCAGTTCCGCCTTGGCGCGGGCCGAAGCGGCCGTGCCTTCGGCGCGCGAGACTTCGGCCTGGAATGGGCGCGGATCGATGACGAACAGTACGTCGCCCTTTTTCACTTCGCTACCCGGCTTGAAATTGACGGCGGTGATGAAGCCGCCGACTCGCGAGCGGATTTCCACGCGCTCGATCGCTTCCAGGCGGCCCGAGAATTCCTGTGTTTCCGTGATCTGTTTTTCAACGACGGCGGCGGCCGAGATGGGCGGGCCGCCGGCTGCTGGCGCGTCGGGCACCTTGCTGTTGGCCGAATCGCAGCCGGCCAGGCTCACGGCCACCAGTCCTGCCAGCGCGAGCGAGGCAGCCAGGGGCTTCAGCAGAGTGGAAAATTGTTGAACGTTTTTCATTTTATTTCCCTGTTTTATGAAAATTTCTAATGATATGGGCGGCAGGAAGCAACCCAACTGAAAAAGTGAATGGTGGTGCCATGGCGCCCGACGGCGCTCGATCAAAGGTAAACAGGCCGCCAGCTGCTTAAAAGCGGACGGGGACGACGAAGCTGGCTGTGCGAACGCACAACTCAGGCATGAAGGGAACTACACTGCGTAGTGTAGCAACCAAAACTCAAAAAGTAAACTGATTAGTGTAAGTTTTTTTGCGGTGCCGCGGATGGCGGCGTCATGACTCGGGCTCCTGCCCCAGTCCGGCGACGAAACTGCTAATTTCGCTCAATACCTGCACCTTGCAAGCGCACTCATTGCGGGCGGTGGCGTCCTGCAGCGGCGCGGCGGCCATGCGCCGCACGGTGGTCTTGATGCCGCAGGCGATCAGTTTGCTGCCGTATTGTTCAGCCTCGTCGCGCAATGGGTCGTCTTCGCTGGACAGGATGAGCGCCGGCGGCAGGTTCTTCAGGCGGCTCGACTGCAATGGCGACGCATACGGATGGGTACGGTCAGCGGCATTCGGCAGGTAGCCGCGGTAGGCGGCGGCGCATTGATCGGCCACTTCCGCCAGGTCAGGACAGGTCGGCAAGTTGCGCATCGAGCAGGTCGACAGGCCGGGATCGAGCATGGGCATGATCAGCACCTGGCCCGCGAGGGGCGGTCCGCCCCGGTCGCGCGACATCATGGCGCATACGGCAGCCAGGTTGGCGCCCGCTTCGATGCCCGACACCACCATCTGCTTGCCCGTCCAGCCCAGCTTGGACTTGTTCTTTTTTGCCCACAGCAGCACGGCATGCGCGTCTTCCACGGCGGCGGGGAATGGCCGCACACGGGCCAGGGTGTAGTTCGCGGCCAGCACCACGTGGTCGGGGTTGCTCAGCACGAGGCAGCGCAGGAAGTCGTCCGCATCCTCCAGGTCGCCGTCGACAAAGCCGCCGCCATGGAAGAAAACCATCAGGTTCGGCTGCCTGGCGCCCGGCACGCCGGCCGTGTAGACGCGCGCGCCGAGCGCATCCTGCGCGCCCTGCACCTGGATATCGCGTATCTTCAGCGCCTGGCCAGGTGCCAGTTCGGCCGCGGTGTCGGCAAAGCTCATTGCGCCACCACCGGCTGCACCGCAACATCGAGCACCGTGTCGTTCAGGCACAACAGGGCGACGCCGCCCACTTCATGGGTCAGGGCGCTATAACCGCTGGCTTCGCTTTGCGCCGCCATCGAGTATGCATCCGTCGATACCATCGCGGCCAGAGCGAGCGAGCTCATAGCGAGAGCGAGCACTGCAAAGATTCCATTCCGATGACCCATGATTTTTCTCCTGTGAACTTCCTGCGGCAATCATCTTATGCTGCAGTACAACAACTATAGACTTGATCTACAATCTGATAAAGAGTGCAATGACGAATTGATTGTTCAGGATTCTGAATAATCACGCATAAAGTGATAGGAATTCAAGTGAACAAGCTGCAAGCCATGGAAGTTTTCATCCAAGTCGTCGATGCGGGCGGCTTTACGCGCGCGGCGGAAAACATGCAGCTGCCGAAAGCCACCGTGTCGACCCTGATCCAGTCGCTGGAAGCAAGCCTGTCGGTTAAGTTGCTCAACCGCACTACGCGCCATGTCAGCATCACTTCCGACGGCGCCGCCTATTACGAACGCTGCGTGCGCATCCTGTCGGACGTGCGCGAGGCCGAGGAATCGCTGTCGCGCACGCGCCTGAGTCCCAGCGGACGCCTGCGCGTGGATGCGCCCACGGCCCTGGCCAGCGAACTGATCATACCCGCCCTGCCCGACTTCTTTGCCCGCTACCCGGACATCTCGCTGGAGCTGGGCTGCAGCGACCGTCCCGTCGACCTGATCGAGGAAGGCGTCGATTGCGCCGTGCGCGGCGGCGAATTGGGCGACCTGAACCTCATCGCGCGCCGGGTCGGCGTGCTGCACTTCATGACCTGCGCCTCGCCCGGCTACCTGGCGCAGCACGGCACGCCGCTGCATCCGGACGACCTGGCACAGCACCGGGGCGTGAATTTTTTCTCCGCCAAGACGGGCAAAACGTTTGATTGGGATTTCACGCGCGCCGGCGAACGCATCCAGATCGCCATGCCCAGCCATATCGCCCTGAACGATTCGAACGCCTACACGGCCGCCGGCCTGGCGGGCCTGGGCATCGTGCAAATGACGCACTTCATGCTTGCGCCCCTGATAGAACAGGGCAAAATGGTGGAATTGCTGGGCGAATGGGAATCCGACCCGTTGCCCATCCACGTGATCTATCCGCCCAACCGCCATCTGTCCGCCAAGGTGCGCGTGTTTGTCGAATGGGTCGCCGACATGTTTACCAACCACCCGGCCACGCAGCTCAAGAGCAAGAGCAGTCCCGCGAGCGCGCGCGCCAACCTGACCGAGGTCCAGCCATGACAACAGCAAGCACATCGCCGCAGCCGCACCGCATCGTCTTTCTCGACCGCGACAGCCTGATCGCCACCGTGCGCCCGCCCGCCTTTGCGCACGGCTGGGAAGAGTATCCGCACACCAAGGGCAGCGAACAGACGGTGTCTCGCCTGCAAGGCGCCAGCATCGCCATCACCAACAAGGTGCCGCTGCGCGCGGCCGAGCTGGCGCAGCTGCCGGACCTGAAGATGATCGCCGTGGCCGCCACCGGCACGGACATCCTCGACCTGGCCGCCTGCCGCGAACGGGGCATCGTGGTGGCGAATATCCGCGACTATGCGCGCGCCACCGTGCCCGAGCATACCCTGGCCCTGATGCTGGCCCTGCGCCGCCAGCTGGTCGCCTACCGCGCCGATGTGGAAGCGGGCCTGTGGCAGGCGTCCGACCGCTTCTGCCTGTTCGGCCACCCGATCCGCGACCTGGCCGGCAGCCGCCTGGGTTTGCTCGGTTATGGCGCGCTGGGCAAGTCCGTGGCGCAGCTGGGACGCGCCTTCGGCATGCAGGTGCAGGTACACAACCGCTCCCCTATCGATGAGGACGGCGTGACGCAAGTGACGTTCGACGAATTGCTGGCCACCTCCGACGTGCTCAGCCTGCACCTGCCCTTGACGGACAAGACGCGCAACATCATCGGTGCGGCAGAGCTGGCGCGCATGCAGCCCACGTCCCTCCTGATCAACACGGCGAGGGGCGGCCTCGTCGACGAGGCGGCACTGGCCGAAGCGTTGACCCGTGGCGTGATCGCCGGCGCCGGCTTCGACGTGTTATCCAAGGAGCCGCCGCTGCCGGACAACCCGCTGCTCAATTTGCGCCTGCCCAACTTCATCCTCACGCCGCACACGGCCTGGGCCAGCGGGGAAGCCATGCAGAAGCTGGCCGACATCTTGATCGGCAACGTGGAAGCGTTCGAGCGCGGCGCGCCCACGAACGTGGTGGCATGAGCGTATTGCACGAACTCGATGAGCTGCTGGGCCTGGACAGCGGCGAGTATGACCGCCTCGACCTGTTTCAGGAGGCGGCTGAGCTGATCGGACAACTGCGGTCGGCTGACGTGCCTGCACTGCTGGCCCTGTGGCAGGCGCGCCCGCTATCCTGGCAGCAGCGCTACACGCAAGCGAGCACCAGCATCGACACCGCCGTGCTGCGCGCCCTGCTGGCAGGTTTGCTGCAGATCAAGCAAACAACCCACGGCATGTTCGAGCTGATGGCGCGCCTGCCGCCCGTGGCCGACGCCTCTGCGCTCAACGAAGCGCTGCTCGATTACGCCGAGCAAGCCTGGCATGCGCAGGGGCCGGCCCGGCACCGGCAAATCCAGATCAGTTGCTGGAGCTGCGGGCTATCGGGCCGGCTGCTGAAGCGGCTGGGACTGGCATCGTGGAAGGATGCGGGCTTGTAGGAACTACGGCGCGGCAGGCCGCTCAAAGGAAAAGCCAGGCGCATACGCGTGATAACCGTCGAAATCGCCCTTGCCGATGGCCGCGCCGCCGCTGCGCGCGATCGCATACGCCATGCTGAAGTGAAAATAGAAATTCGGCAGGATGTACAAATTCAAATATTCGTCGGCGGGCAAGGCGATGTCGGCAAAGCCGGCGCGGTCGCGGCAGATGCGCCCCGGCGGCCCGTCAAAGCGCTCAGGGGGGATGGCCTTGAGGTAGCGCATGGTGTGCGCGATCTGCTCCTGCAGGCTGGCGGCGGCGCTGAAATCGGCCACCTCCAGCCCCGCCAGCGGACAGCAGCCGCGCAGGGAAAAGCTCACGGCCGCGCGCACTTGCTGGGCGAACGGCAGCATGTCAGGGTGCAAACGCGCCGCCAGCATGTGCGGCGCGGTGCCGGTCTTGCCGAGCATGGCGGAGAGCTGCGCCAGCGGGCGGCAAAAGATGGTGGCGGGATTGATGTGCATCGCGTCCGTCATGACAAGCCTTCCTGCGCGGCGACCTTCTTCAGCACACGGATCAGCCGGCGTTCATGGCGACCCACGGCATCCCAGTGCCAGGCCTCGGTCGGACCGAATTCCGGGTAATGCGGCTGCCATTTCTCCGCCCGCTTCTGCGAATTGGCGCCCACATGCGACGCCAGTCCCTTGCCGCTGGACAAGCGCAGGTACACGCGGATGAGGCCCCAGCCTTCGCACACGTAACGGTAGGTGAGGCCAGCGCACTTGGCCGGGTCGAGCGCGATACGGCGCGGGGCAAACTGCCCGCCCATGTCCGGGTAATGCACGGCCAGGAGCGCCTCGCTGGCGCCTTCGGCCTCCAGCCTGGCCGCATACGCGCACAGCTCGGCCGGCGAATGAAAGTGCAGCGTTTCCTGTTCCGCCTCCGAATACGCCTGCGCCACGGCCGCGCCGGGCTTGGCGAAGATCGCCTCGGCCATGGCCGCGATACCTGCTTCTGACATTGCCACCATGCTCCCCTCAAGTTGCCGCATAGCACTGCAGCGATGGCCGCCATCCTAGCATGGCGTCAGCGGCGATGGCGGCTGAAAAAGTCCCACATGACTTCATTCACATCGATGGCGCGCGTGGTCTTGCCGATGGGCAGGCCGATATTGAAGGCATCGGCGCCCGGCCAGGTATGGCCGCCGTCCTTGACGGTGAGCAAGGCAACCTGCTGCGCGCCATTGCCCTGCGCCACATGCGTCACTTGCGTATCGTCACCTGCCACGGTGGGTAGCAGGCGCGCCGGTGGCGTGGCGCCTACGATGCCGTTGTGCCTGCGCCAGTAATCGAACGTGCCTGCTGCCGACAGGTAGCTGGCAGCCTTGCCTTCATGCAGCACGACCTTGTCGGCCGTCCCCTGTATCAACAGCATGCCGACCTTGTCCGTCTTTTTATGATGCTGCAGCACCGGTTCCGGCATCGGCGCCCCCACCGAGGCGACGGCGGCGAACTGCTGCGGCAGCTCGGCCGCCAGGCGCAGGGCAAAGAAACCGCCACGCGACAAGCCCGTGGCATACACGCGCTTGTCATCGATGCGGTGAGTCTGCTTGAGCTTGGCCAGCATGGCTTGCGTAAAGCCGATATCATCCGTGCCCGCCAGGTAATCCATGCCGAAGCCGACGTTCCAGTCTTGCTTGATACCTTGCGGGTACACAACGATGAACTGGTGCCGTTCGGCCGTCTTGTTCATCTGCGTGTACAGCATTTGCTCGGCCATGCTCATGCCGCCGCCATGGAAATTGAAGACGACAGGAAAGGCTTGCTGCGGCGCACTGTCGTAGGCGGCGGGCGTATAGACGATGTAGCGGCGCTTGTCTTCCTTGTGCTGCAGCGATTGCACCTGCGCCAGCACTGGCGTACACAGACAGGACAGGACGAACAGGCTGATGGTGATTTTCATGGGCTTCCCTTCAAATAAAAGAGCAGCCAGCATAAGCAAGGCGAGGTGAAATCGCGGTGAAATCCGGCGACTTCTTTTATGGCGCCTGGGCGGGAAGGATGGCGACACGGTACTGCGTCGCGCCGGGGTGGAAAACAATGTCCCATTGCATGGCTTTTGCCAGGCGCAGCAGCAGGTTCTGGCCATGCGCGAAACCGTGGATGCGCCGTGGATGCCCTGCCTGCACGGTATTGACGATGTTCAGGCGGCCTTGCGCGAACGCAATGCTGATGCGGCAGTCGGGGCCGCCATGGAACAGGGCATTCGCCAGGCAATTATTGATCAGCAACATGAGCAGTTGCGGGTTGCCAAACACCTCCAGCCGCTCGGGCAAGTCCAGGGTCAGCAGGCTGGCATCCCAGCGATGTTCGTCGAGCAGGCGCAGCAGGCATTGCTCGATGCAGGCGCGCAACTCCACCACTACACCCGATAGCTGTTCCGCCCGCGCCAGCGCGAACAGCACGTCGATGGTGGCGCGCATCTCGTCCGTGGATTGCCGCAGCTGCGCCTGCTCCTGCCCGCCCAGGGGCTGCGCATTCGCCAGCGCCAGGGTGTTATGCATCAGGGTGAGCGGCGTGCGCAATTCATGGCTGACGTCGCGGGTGAATGCCTGTTCGCGCCGCAAGACCGACTGCAGTTCGGCAAAAGTGGTTTCCAGGCGGCGCGCCAGGAAACCGATCTCGTCGGGGCGGTCGCGCTCGCTGAAATGGACGGCGCTGCCGGGCGCCAGCTGGCGCGCTTCCTGGGCCAGACGCTGCAAGGGCAGCACGAGGCGCCGCGCAAGCCAGTATGCCAGCAGCAAGGCCAGGGCGATCAGCGCCAGCGCCACGCCAGCCACGACACCGCCTACTTCCCGCGCCAGGCGCGACACCACCAGCACTGGTGCCACGTCGGCCAGCAGATAGCAGCGGGCCGGCTTGCCGCCGGCAAGGACATCGAGCGCCAAGACATGATAATGCTGGCCCGTCGTGGTAAACACTTCGCCGCGCGGGGCAGACTGCGGCACTTGCGCGCGCACCGCTTGAGGCAAGTCAAGGTAACTGCCATAAACCGTGATGAGGTCGCTGCCGGAAGGCGTAAGCTTGCCGTGCTGCTGCCAGCGCATGCTGACGGCCGCCGCTTCGCGCTCGAGCAGGCGCTGCACCAGCATGTCTTCCGTCACGTAGGCGATCACCAGCGCCATGCCCGTGTAGCACAGGCACAGCAGGACGGCGAAGCCGGCCAGGGCGGCGAACAGGCGCTGCCGGATCGACTTGCTCATGCAGACGCCGCAGCATCGAAGGCCAGGCGGTAGCCCAGCTGCGGTATGGTCACCAGCATGCCCGCCCCGCCAACCAGCTCCAGCTGCTTGCGCAGCGCATAGATGTGCGATTTGAGGGCGTCGCTGTCGGGTGGCTGACTGCCCCACAGTTGCTGCAGCAAGGCCGAGCGCGACACGGCATGCGGATGTTCGCGGCACAGCAGCAGCAAGATTTTAAAACCCGTCTGCGTCAGCGGCAGGGATACATCGCCATACAGGGCGCGCCCTGCGCGCGTCTGCAAGGTGAATGGCCCCACGCGTATTTCCTGGTGCACGTGCAACTGCTGCCGGCGCGCCAGCGCTTCGCAGCGCAAAGCCACCTCGCGCAGGTCGAACGGTTTGGTCAGGTAATCGTCGGCGCCGTCGCGAAAACCGCGCGCCTTGTCTTCATACGCGTCGCGCGCCGTCAGCATCAAAATCGGCACATTGCTGGGAGCGGCCGCCTTGATGGCGCGGCATACTTGCAAGCCATCCATGTCGGGCAAGTTCAGGTCCAGCAGCACCACGTCATAGCTGTTGCACGTGGCCAATTGCACGGCCAGCGCGCCCGTGCCCGCATGGTCCGTCTGCCAGCGCAAGCCGTCGAGAAAGTCGAGCACCTGGCGCGCGATGGCCAGGTGGTCTTCCACCAGCAAGATACTCAAGGGTAGCTTGTTCATCGCACGCCGGCAATGCGCGCATACAGCCAGAAATTGCCGGATCTTCCGCGAACTTGCCGGTAACAGCGCAGATAGCCCTCCCGCTCGAAAGCGCAGCGTTCGAGCACGCGGATCGAACGTTCATTGCTTTCCAACACAGTGGCCTGGATGCGCAGAAAACCAAGGCGCTGGAAGCCCCAGTCCACGACCGACGCGGCGATGGACGTGGCCACGCCCTGCCCCCATACAGCTGGGGCCAGGTCATAGGCGATCTCCGCCGTGCGGTGCTGCGGAGAAATGGCGTTGAAGCCGATCGTGCCCACCAACTGGCCACCTTCGCGCAGCACGACAGCCAGCCGTATGGACGAAGACGCCTCTGCCGATGCGTAGTCATCAAAATTGGCCTGCAGATCGTCGACGCAACGCAAGTTCCAGCTGGTGTGCTCCACGACGGCAGGGTCGGCCAGATAGGCATACCAGGCGGGCGCGTCGCTACGTTCCAGCGGACGCAAAGTCACCAGCGGATGGTCTGAAGCGGGTAAATCAGCAGCTTTCATCGCCTTGCATCCTTTTTAGTCAAGCGGGCAATCGGCGGCCAGCCAGGATGCGAAATCATCGGCGGCCAGCTCGAAATCATCGCGCTGCATCGAGCCATGCCCCACCAGGTAGACGGCGCGCTCAGCGCCATCGAGCGCCAGCATGACGGCGCGTCCGCCGCTGTCGTCGCCGATGGTCATATAGCCAGGACAGGATTGCTGCGTGTCATAAGTTTCGTTGCGTTCCAGCAAGCTCTCTGCGCCGTACAGCAATACCTGTTCGCCGCGCATGTCTTCGTGCCAGTCCTTGAGAAAAGCCAAATAGTACGCTGGCAAGGTGTGGCCCAACGCTTGCTGGAAGACATCGATTTCTTGCATCGTCTTACTCATGACTCCTGATCCTGTCTGTGCCTCAGCGGCACTTGCATTGTGTCGACCCCTTATCTCTCATTCCCGCCGTTTGCTGCGCGCTATGGAGATACTCCAGATAGCCGACCTGGTTCTCCTTCGCGCACGTGGCGGTGCACATCTCCTGCTCCGAGGGGAAAAAGCGCGACAGATAAGCAGCCAGCACATACACGCTGATCGTCGCAATGATGGCCAGCGCCACGATCGCAGGGGACGACCAGCGCGCAGTCCTGTGCTCTCGCATGTTTATTCCTCCAGCAGGCGCCGCGCTTCCCACTCGCGGCGCAGCAAGCCGTACAGGGCCGAATCGCTGACCTGGCCGCCGACGATCCAGCGTTCGGGCAGAAAACCTTCCTTGTTGAAACCCTGGCGTTCCAGGGCGCTGGCCGAACCGGCGTTGTGCGGGTCGATGTCGGCTTCCAGGCGGTTCAGGTCGCGCTCGATGAAGGCAAATTCCAGCAGCGCCGACAGCGCTTCGTGCATATAACCGTTGCCCCAGTACGGACGGCCCAGCGCGTAGCCGATCTCGGCGCGGCGGTTCTGGCGGTGCTCGGAAAACAGGCTGCAGCTGCCCAGGTATTCGCCCGTCGCCTTCAGCTCGACGGCGAAGCGGAAGAATTCCTCTTTCTCGAAAGCGGCGATGTCCTCGGCAATCTGGCGCGCGGCGCGGCTGGCATCGGTCCATGGTGGTTCGCTGAAATAGCGCATCACTTCGGGGTCGGAATGCATGGCGAATTGCGCCGCCTCATCCGATGGTTGCGGCTTGCGCAGGATCAATCGTTCAGTGGTGATGGTCTTGCTGTAGGTCATGGCGCTCCAGTCTGGCGGCAAACGGACGAATGCTTATTATTCCATGCAACTATAACGATGTGGCAATTTTGTGACGATGCTTTTAATGTACTATGGCAATATTTTTCACCATATCATTGATGCAACTTCATGATTCGCCCATGTACGCAGTAACCGACGCGGCCAACACCGAAGCCAACCATGCCCTTCCCTAGAATCGCCCTCACCATGCCCGTCTCCCTCATCGCACTGGCCATCTGGCTGGGCTTGAGCCTGGGCGGCCGCTGGCTGGAAGCGGCCGGCTACGCCTTGCCGGGCGCCGCCGTCACCGGCCGCATCGGCCTGTCGTGGGCGCTGGCCGCCCTGTTCGCGCTGGCGCTGCTGCTGGCCTCAAGCCGGCGCCGCGCGGCGGGCCTGGGTGCGCCGCAGCCATGGAAAACGCTGTGGCTCGTCTGGCCGCCCCTGCTGTATGCGCTGCTGATGCTGTTGCTGGCCTGGGCCGGCGGCTGGCCGCAGCCGCGCGTGCTGCTGATCGTCGCTTGCAATGCGGCCCTGGTGGCCGTCTCGGAAGAGCTGATGTTCCGCGCCATCTTGCTGCAAGGCATGCTGGAGCGCTACGCCGTCTGGCCCGCCGTCCTGATGTCCTCGGCACTGTTCGGCCTGGCCCATACGGCCAACGGCCTGGCCACTGGCGACGTCAGCGGCGCCCTGTGGCAAGCCGTGGCCGCCACCCTGCAAGGCGTCGGCTATGCCGCGATTCGCCTGCGCACCCGCTCCATCTGGCCCATGGTGCTCGTGCATGGCTTGTGGGACTACGCGCTGGTGACGGCCACCTTGCCCAACCCGGCCGAAGACGGCGCGTCGATCCTGCCGTATGTCGCCCTGCTGGCCGTGCTGCCCCTGTGCCTGTACGGCGTCTACCTGCTGCGTCCCAGCCAGCGCGCCGTCCTGTCGCAAGCGCAACTATAATATTGCGACACATTTTTCCATCCACTTGCCGAGGAAGCTGCATGGCGTTTTTTTCACGTGATTACGAAGTATTCCTGCTGCTGGCCGCGCCCGCTGCGGCGCCGCTGTGGGATGCGGCGCAATGGATGCCATTTGCCGCCAGCCTCGATGGGCTCATGGCGCAGGCAAGCGCGAGGGGCAAGCCCGGCGTGCGCAGTCATCAATACAATCCCAAGGGCAAGCCGATTCCCTATGGCCGCCTGGGCTGGGACGACAAGTCACACGCCAAGTGGACGCATACGCCGGAAACACGCGACGCCCGCTTCATGAGCCTGGAAGCGTGGGCGCCCACCTGGACCATTTGCGAAAAGGACGACCAGGCGCCCGATGTGTTCCTCGCCCTGGCCAACGAATCGCTGCTGGGACGAGCAGGCAAGCCCTTGCAATTTGGCCAGCGCCTGGTGTGCGCCATCGCCACGGACATGGGGCCGGAAGCGAGCGCCACCTTGCGGCACTCCTTGACGCAGCTGGCGGCGCAGCAAGACGCCGTCCTCTTCGCCTGCACGCAACGCCAGTGGGGCCGCGCCGCGTACGGCGGTTTCACGGGCGCCATCCAGGATATGCTGATCGGCGGCCTGTTCCAGCCCGACGACCCGCATGCGCGGCCGCTCGATGCGGCCACGTTCCGCGAGCCATGGACGCGCATCGGCAATTGACAGCGCCAGCCATTCCATGGCATCGTTCAGTCATGCAATCGCCATTCCCGCCCCTGCCATCGATTATTGCCGCCATTCCAACGATGGTGGCTTGGCAGGACTGAGATTGCCAAAGCCGCCTGAGAGGCGGCTTTGATTTGCAGCAACTGGTCAAGACGTCTCGCAGGCTTTATGTCTTTTTTAGCGAGCGACCATGCAACCCACTCCCCGCACCAGCGTTACCGCCACCCTGCACCTTGTGTGCGGCAAAATTGCCTCGGGCAAATCCACCCTGACCGCCCGGCTGGCCAGCGCGCCACACACCGTGCGCATCAGCGAAGACAGCTTGCTGGCGCAGCTGTATCCGGGCCAGATCGCCAGCCTGGCCGACTACGCGGCTTGCGCTGCGCTGCTGCGCGCGGCCATCGCCCCTTTGGCCCTGCAGATGCTGCAGGCGGGCGTGTCCGTCGTGCTCGATTTCCCCGCGAATACGCCCGCCAGCCGTGCCTGGATGCGCGAACTGTTCCAGCAGGCGGGCACGCCGCACGTGCTGCATTACTTGGACGTGCCGGACGAGGAATGCAAGGCGCGCTTGCGCCAGCGCAATGCCAGCGGGCTGCACCCGTTCTCCACCAGCGACGCCGAGTTTGACGCCATCACGCGCCACTTCGTGGCGCCACAGGCGTCGGAAGGCTTTGATATCGTGCGGATTGCCGCTTAAAACGTCCCCGGCAGCAAGATCTTCTTGTCCACCTGCTGCAGGTCGCGCAAGCCGCAAAAGGCCATCGTCAAATCGAGTTCGTTGCGGATGATGTCCAGGCATTTGGTGACGCCAGGACCTCCCATGGCGCCCAGGCCATACAGGAAGGGGCGGCCGATGTACACGCCTTTCGCGCCCAGGGCCACGGCCTTGAGCACGTCCTGGCCCGAGCGGATGCCGCCGTCCATGTGCACTTCGATCTGGCTGCCGACGGCGTCGACGATGGCGGGCAAGGCTTCGATCGACGATTGCGCGCCATCGAGCTGGCGCCCGCCGTGGTTCGAGACGATCAGCGCGTCGGCGCCGCTTGCCACGGCCAGGCGCGCGTCTTCCGGGTCCATGATGCCCTTGATGATCAATTTCCCGCCCCAGCGCTGCTTGATCCATTCCACGTCCGCCCACGACAGGCTCAGGTCGAACTGCTGCTGCGTCCAGGCCGACAGGGACGACATGTCCGACACGGACGTGGCATGGCCGACGATGTTGCCGAAGCCGCGCCGCTTCGTGCCCAGCATGCCCGCCACCCAGCGCGGCTTGGTGGCCATGTTGATGATGTTGGGAATCGTCAATTTCGGTGGCGCGGACAGGCCGTTGCGCAAGTCCTTGTGGCGCTGCCCCAGCACCTGCAAATCGAGCGTCAATACCAGCGCGCCGCATTTGGCCGCCTTGGCGCGGTCGATCAGGCGGTTGATGAATTCGCGGTCCTTCATCACGTACAGCTGGAACCAGAACGGTTTCGTCGTGTTCGCCGCCACGTCTTCGATCGAGCAGATGCTCATGGTCGACAGCGTGAACGGCACGCCGAAACGCTCGGCCGCCTGGGCCGCGAGGATTTCGCCATCCGCATGCTGCATGCCCGTCAAGCCCGTGGGCGACAGGGCCACCGGCATCGATACGTGCTGCCCCACCATGGTCGAAGCCAGGCTGCGGTTTTCCAGGTTGACGGCCACGCGCTGGCGGAATTTGATCTTCGCGAAATCGCTGTTGTTGGCGCGGTACGTCGACTCCGTCCAGGAGCCGGAATCGGCGTAGTCGTAAAACATGCGCGGCACCCGTTTCTGGGCCAGCACGCGCAAGTCTTCGATGCAGGTGATGATACTCATGCGTTTCCTCGGTCGATGGCAAGTCGAACCATGATCGTGCATTTGCCTGCAATTGTCTATCCGGCAGGCAATGCCATCGGAACCCGCGCCACACTTACCAGTCGCGCGCGCCGAGGATTTGCTCGCCCAGCGCCGTCAACCGCGCCTGCGGATAGCGCAGCTTTTCCTTTTCCTCGGGGTCGCCGGGAAACGCATAGCCTTGCGGCGCGCTGCGCTCGCGCCAGCTTTGCACGCGCCAGTCGCGCAAGGCTTGATTGTCTTCCTGCGCTGGCGTGAAGGAAATATATTGCGCCAGGCGCACCTGGTCCGCCGATGTGTTCGGGCGGATGCCGTGCGCCAGCAGGCTGTTGAAGATCAGCAGCTCCCCTTTCTTCATGGCGATGAATTCCATCGGGTACGGTACCGTCGCCAGGTCTGGCTGCCACGGGTTGCGATCGAGCGGCACCGTCTTGCGCCACGCCAGCAAATTGTTGAACAATTCTGGATAACACTGGAAACCGCCGCTCTCGGGCGAGGTGTCGGACAGGGCCAGCACGCCTTGCACGTTGACGGGCAGCGGGTCGAGCGTGGTGTCGGCATCCCAGTGGATGAAGCCGCCAAACTTGCGCTTGCCATTGTTCGGCGTGTTCAGGTTGGCGCGGTCGATGGTCACCCACAAATCCTGACGGTCCCAGATGTCGACAAAGGCGTCATACACGCGCTGGGTCTGGCGGTTATCCCACAGGGTCTGGTTGTGGTAGGCCTCGACCATGCCGGAACCGTTGAGCTCTTTCATGGCGTGGTCGCGCAACTGGTCCCGGTTCCAGGTGGCGGGGTCATGTTGGTCCAGTCCCTGGAATTCCCACAGGAAATCGGTTGTGCGGCGCACCTGTTCCGGCGGCACCGCATCCTTGACGATGACGTAACCGTAGGTTTGCCAGTGCAAAAAGTCGCTGTCGGACAGTACGCGCAGGGGCAGCTGTTTTTGTATATCGCGCAACTGGGTTTGTTCCGTGTAGGCCACGGACGGGTTGCCGGGCCGGTCTTCGCCGTATTGATATCGGTCTTCTTGCATCGCTGTCTCCTGTGTTGGTGTGAGACAGATTGTGCTTCGGCAGTGCCGTGTAAAATGGGTGCGCAGCAACCAATACTGATACTATCCTGACTATCCACTACCTTAAAACGTCACGATGACGCCTTTATTCGAACAAGTCACGATCCCGACAGGCCACTCCTGGGGCTTGCTGTGGCGCGAACTCGATGCCATTCCCTTCATCTGGCACTACCACCCGCAGTTCGAGCTGACCTTGACGGTCAATGCGCGGGGACAACGTTACATCGGCGACCACCTGGGCGATTTCGAGCCGGGTGACCTGGTGCTGCTGGGGCCGAATTTGCCGCACACGTGGTCGGCCAGCGAACGCATCGACGGCACGCAGCCCATGCTGGCCGTCGTCGTGTGGTTTTCCCTCGAATGGGTGGAGCAGCTGGCGGCCTGTTTTCCGGAGTTGCACGGCGTCCGGCAACTGGCGCGCCGCGCCGGCCCTGCCCTGCATTTTTCGCCGGCAACGAGCGCGCGCAACGCATCCAGACTGCTGCAATTGAATGCGCTGCCCGTACCGCAGCGCTTGCCGCTGCTGCTCGACGTGCTGCTGGATCTGGCGGGCGATGGCGGTGCGCAGCCGCTGGCGTCAACAGCGCAGGCGCCGATGCCCGATGGGCAGCAAAAGCGCATGGCAATCGTGTTTGACTTCATGCACGCGCATTTCCGGGAAGAGATCGCACTGGAAACGCTGGCGCAGCGGGCGGCCCTGTCGCTGGGCGCCTTTCACCGCTGTTTCAAGCGCCATGCGCACTGCACGCCGGGCGAATACCTGGCGCGGCTGCGTATCGGCCGCGCCTGCCAACAGCTGATCGAAAGCAATCTCGCCATCGCCGTCATCGCGCAAGAGGCTGGCTACCGCAACCTCGCGCATTTCAACCGCCAGTTCCGCGCCGCCAGGCAAGTCACGCCGCGCGCGTTTCGCCTGCAATACCGGCGTGGCGCCACTGGCGCAGCATAAATCCATTCAGAAACGAAAAAGGGGATCAGATTTTACAATCTGACCCCCAATATTCTGGTGCGGCTGGCAGGAATTGAACCCACGACCCCTTGGTTCGTAGCCAAGTACTCTATCCAGCTGAGCTACAGCCGCCTAAGACAAGATTATAGCAGGGCTTTGCAGAATGGCAAAGGGCGCCGTGCGGATATTTCACAATTGCCCAGGCCGCCAACATGCACCCTGCCCGCGTCCCGTCAGGACGAAAAAAAAACCCGGAAAGCGAACTTTCCGGGTTTTTTTCACTACTACTGATACTGGTGCGGCTGGCAGGAATTGAACCCACGACCCCTTGGTTCGTAGCCAAGTACTCTATCCAGCTGAGCTACAGCCGCAAACTCTGACACACTTCGCCGGACGGCGCGAAGCTTGAAACTTTCATCAACATGAAGCGAACTTCATCTTGGCAATACTGGTGCGGCTGGCAGGAATTGAACCCACGACCCCTTGGTTCGTAGCCAAGTACTCTATCCAGCTGAGCTACAGCCGCAAAACTTCTACAACATTCCATCAACAGCATGGAGGTGAAACTTGTTACAACAAAACCAGGCAAAGTCTGATTTTCAGTATTCTGGTGCGGCTGGCAGGAATTGAACCCACGACCCCTTGGTTCGTAGCCAAGTACTCTATCCAGCTGAGCTACAGCCGCGCAGGCAAACATTATAGCGTATTCATTTCGCTTTGAAAAGTTCGATTTTTCAATCGCTTAGCTGATTTTGCAGAATACCGCCCCGCATGATCGACTACCTTTTCACTGCCAAAAAGCTCACGCCTTTTTATCGATGGATACTTCTGCTTTCACAGGAGCTTCCAGCGAATCGAGAAGTTGCTGTCTCGAAAGAAGCGGGATTATAGGGACTGCTTTCCAGCCTGTCCAGTGCTATCTGCAGGCGGCGCGCAAGCGTGCGGTGGCGGCGCGGCGCTTGGGGCTACAATACCACTCAGGCAGGGGCGCTTGTGCCTCCCCTAATTCATGACGGCGGGTAATTCCATCATGCTCCATTTAACTGAGCTTAGCGGCGGCGGCCCGGCGGGGCAAGCGCCCGTGCGGCAGACTCACTGTTGCAGGATTTCCGATGGCCAAGCATGACCGCGAGCAAGATCTGCTTCCCCCATCAGCGCCGCTGAGCCTATCCGACGAGCGCCTGGCCAACCTGCTGGAGGGCATCACCGATGGCTTTTGCCTGCTCGACCGCGACTGGCGCATCCGCTATATCAATACGCGCGGCACCGACATGCTGGCGCCGCAGCGTCCGCCTGGCGCCAGCCTGGCCGGCAGCAGCCTGTGGCAAGCCTGCCCGGAACTGCTGGGCACGGAACTGGAAACGCAGTATCGGCGCGCCATGGCGCAACAGCACGGCGGCAGCTTCGAACTGCTGTACACGCCGCTGGGGCGCTGGCTGGAAGTGCGCATCTTCCCTTCCAGCGATGGCTTGACCACGTATATCCAGGACATCAGCCAGCGCAAGGCCAGCGAAGAAAGCTTGCGCCACAGCGAGGAAGACTTGCGCGCGCTGGCCAATTCCATCCCGCAACTGGCCTGGATCGCCGGCTTCGACGGCACCATTGCGTGGTACAACCAGCGCTGGCACGACTATACGGGCACCAGCGCCGAACAGATGGCGGGCGATGGCTGGAGCATCGCCTATCACGCGCAGCATCTGCCACCCATGCTGCATGCCTGGAAGGCCGCCTTGCGCGATGGCACGCCCTTCGAAATGGAATTCCCCATCCGCGGCGCCGACGGCCAGTTCCGCTGGTTCCTGACGCGCGCCAATCCCGTGCGCGACCGGGGCGGCCAGCTGCTGCGCTGGTTTGGCACGAGCACCGATGTCGACCAGGTCAAGCGCGCGCAGGAAGCCCTGCGCGATGAAACGCGCGTGCTGGAGTTGCTCAACAATACGGGCGCGGCCCTGGCCGGTACCCTGGACTTGCCAGCCCTGCTGCAGGAAACCGTCGATGCGGCCACGCGCATCAGCGGCGCGCACTTCGGCGCCTTGTATTATGACGATGCGGGCGAGCTCCACGACAGCGCCGCCCCGCTGCCCGCGGCGCGCGCCGTCAACGGCATCAGCCTGTGCGAGGCCGATGCCATTGCCACGGAACTGCGCCAGGGACCAGCCATGCGCCAGAACGACTTGCTGGCCGCGCCCGCCGCCAGCGCCGGCGGCGCGCCGCCGCTGCGCAGCTGCCTCAGCCTGCCCGTCAGCTCGCGCTCGGGCCTGTTGCTGGGGCGCTTGCTGCTCGGCCATCCGCAGGCGGGCATGTTCAGTGCGCGCAGCGAACGCATCGTTTCGGCCATCGCGGCCCAGGCCGCCGTCGCGCTCGACAATACGCGCTTGTACGCGGCCGCCACGCGCGCCGCGGAAGAGCGCAAGGTGCTGCTCGACAGCGAACGCGAGGCGCGCGCCGAGGCCGAGCGCACGAACCAGCTGAAAGACGATTTTCTCACCACCCTGTCGCATGAACTGCGCACGCCCTTGTCGGCCATCCTGGGCTGGGCCCAGGTGCTGCGGCGCGGCACGCGCGACGAGGCCGACCTGCACCGCGGCTTGCAAAGCATCGAACGCAATGCGCGCGCGCAGGCGCAGCTGATCGAAGACTTGCTCGACATGAGCCGCATCACCTCCGACAAGGTGCTGCTCGACCTGCAAACCATCGTGCCCGCCAGCATCATCGCCTCGGCCATCGAAACCCTGCGCCCGGCGGCCGACGCCAAGCACATCGCCATCCACAGCAATATCGCCAGCGATGCGGGCCGCATCACGGGTGACCCCAGCCGCATCCAGCAAGTGATCTGGAACCTGCTGTCGAATGCCTTGAAGTTCACGCCACAAGGAGGGCGGGTCGATATCGGCGTGCACCGCGAAGCGACCCGCCTGGCCATCACGGTGGCCGACAACGGCGTCGGCATCAAGAAAGATTTCCTGCCCCACGTATTCGACCGCTTCCGCCAGGCCGACGCCTCGACCACGCGCCGGCATGGCGGCCTGGGGCTGGGGCTGGCCATCGTCAAGCACCTGGTGGAGCAGCACGGCGGCACAGTCACCGTCAGCAGCGCCGGCGACATGCAGGGCGCCAGCTTTACCGTGCGCCTGCCCCTGGGGACGCCGGCCGTTGCCGCGCGCCAGGCGGGCAGCGTCCCGTCCGCCAGCCATGACTTGCGCGGCGTCACGGTGCTGCTGGTCGATGACGAAGCCGATGCGCGCGAGCTGACGGAGCGTATCTTGCGCGACAACAACGCCGAAGTGCACAGCGCCGGCAGCGTGGCGCAAGCGCTGCAACTGCTGGACCAGGTGCGCCCGGATGTGCTGGTCAGCGACATCGGCATGCCCGATGCCGACGGTTTCGACTTGCTGGCGCAAGTCCGCGCGCACGCCTCCCCTGAGGCGGCCCGGCTGCCCGCGCTGGCGCTGACGGCGTTTGCGCAACCGCAGGATCGCCAGCGGGCGCTGGCCAGCGGCTTCCAGGACTGGGTCTCGAAACCGCTCGACCCGGCCGAACTGGTGGCGGCAGTGGCGCAACTGGCCGCGGCGCGCGTGACCGGCTCGCCGCCTTGAACAGCGCCGCCAGGGCGGCAAGATAGTCGGCAAAAAGATGATGCAAAGAAATACATAGTGCAGAACAAAATAACTATTTTGTGGTTTAGCCTTCCTACTTTCAGACGCGGCACTGTCCTACAAGCAACTAAGCTGAAGTTTGCTACACTGAAATGCAGAAGCACACCTGCATGGCAGGCTGGAGACCGTCGACCTTGGCTGCCGTCATTGGCAGAAGCGAGTTCAAGCGCTGTTGTGCGCCCTATCTTGTTGCAAGGCGCTACTATCATCCGACCGCCGTCAGCCGCGCCGCCAGCCTATTCGCTGCGGTAGAAGCCAGTGTTGCATAGACCGTATAACCGAGACCCTACATGCCCAGCCAAGATGAGATTTTGAAAGCCAAAATTTTGGTCGTTGACGATTCACCCGACAATGTCGACCTGATGCTGGAAATCCTGCGCGATGCCGGCTACACCAATGTCACGGCCACCATGCGTCCGGCGCAGGTCTGCCCCCTGCACCAGGAGCATTGCTACGACCTGATCTTGCTGGATCTGCAAATGCCGGAACTCAATGGTTTCCAGGTCATGAAAGGCTTGAAGGAAATCGAACATGGCGGCTACCTGCCCGTGCTGGCCCTGACGGCGCAGCCGAGTTTCAAGATCGCCGCCCTGGAAGCGGGCGCGCGCGACTTCATCAGCAAGCCCTTCGACCTGATGGAAGTGCACAAACGCATCCACAACATGTTGGAAGTGCGCCTGCTGTACAAGGAACTGGCGCAATACAGCAAGCAGCAGCAGGAACTGGCGCTGCACGATCCGCTGACGGGCTTGCCGAACCGACGCCTGCTGGAAGACCGCATCGAGCATACCTTGCAGCAATCGGCCCGCAACCGCGGCAAGTCCGCCATCCTGTACCTGGACCTGGACGGCTTCAAGGCCATCAACGACAGCTACGGCCACGGCTATGGCGACGATATCCTGAAAATGGTGGCGGGCCGCCTGGTGGGCGCATCGCGCAAGGAAGACACGGTGGCGCGCATCGGCGGCGATGAATTCGTCATCGTGCTGGGCAACCTGGCCGGCAAGGGCGACGCGCGCGAACCGGCCGCCAAGCTGATCGAAGTCATTTCCGAGCCGTATTTCATCAACGACCTGACCCTGCGCCTGTCGACCAGCATCGGCATCGCCATCTACCCGGACGACGCCAGCACCGTCGAATCCCTGCTGGGCGCGGCCGACACGGCCCTGTATGAAGCCAAGCGCGCCGGCAAGAACCGCTTTTGCTGCACGCCGCACGAAGTGATCGCCTCGCAGGTCAACATGCAGAAAAGCAGCATCCCATCGATCGCCTGAAGTTCTTTACTGAGCGGCACGTAAAAAAACCGGCAAGCCTCACGGCCAGCCGGTTTTTTTGCTTTGGACGCTTTATTTCTTGCCAGCGCTCACTTCATGCTGGCCCGCATGCTGGTGATCCGTTTGCGCATTGACGGTTTCGGGCGGCACTTCGATGCGCGTGATGCCGGCATCGACGGAAATCGGGTCGCTGGCAGGGAACGTCATTTCCACGGCATCATCGAGCAATTCTTCCTTGGCCCGCTCTTCGCCGCTCATGCCCTCCTCATCGGCCAGGATGGCCAGCGCGCTGGCCCATTTGACGAAATTGAGGTTAGACAGTTCGCGCACGGTGTTCACGCCAAACGCTTGCTGCAAGGCCTTCGCATCCTTCGCGCTGACGCCGCGCAGGGCGCTGATGGGCGCATTGACGATGTCGCGGAAGCTTTTGTCGAGGTATTCCTTGTCGACGATGGTATCGATATTCATGGCATGTCCTTTCGTTTCGGTAAGCGGGCCTGTATCGCGCCCTGCGCCGCGGGGCGGCTATGCTGCATGGGGATGCACAGCCCCACTATGGCAGCGCGCAGCGTCCCGGTATGTGCGCAGCCGTACGTAACGACGGGAACTTTGCCCGCTGGCGAAAGCGATAATATTGCCTATCATATAAAAGTGATGGAAGGAGATCAAAATTGCCGAAAAGACAGAAATTTTCCATCCATGCGCCCCGCGATGAAATCCTCATGTATGATCCACAACTTGAATTTGGTCCTCACCTTTCACCATTCACGGGGCGCTATGTCCGCACAAACAGATCCGAACAAGGAAGCGGCCCAGGCCGATGCGGAACGCGCCGCCGACCTCAGCGAGTTGCTGGGTCATGTCAACACCAGCTGGGACAATGAACGGCGCGCCCTGTCGCGCCAGTTGCACGACAGCCTCGGCTCCTCGCTGACGGCGCTGACCATGCACCTGTCGCTGCTGACGCAAAAGATGCCGCAGGAAGCCGCCTTGCTCGACCGCGCGGCAACCATGAAGCAATTGCTGCTGAATGTGATCGAGACCAACCGCCAGATGCAGATGAAGCTGTGGAACGACAAGCTCGAGTTTCTCGGCGTGAATGTGGCGCTGGGCGAGCTGGCCGCGCAATTTGCCGAACAGCACAAGATCACCGTGCGCTGCAGCCTGCCCGAAGATGAATTGATTTGCCCGCGCAACGTGGGCGTGGCCCTGCTGCGCACCCTGGAAGAAGCGCTCGGCAACATCGCCGCGCACGCCCACGCCACGCAAGTGGATATCATCATCGACGACAATGAGGACGCGCTGATGATGACCGTCAAGGATGACGGCGTGGGGCTGCCGAAGAGCGAGCCCGTCGAAATGAGCAAGCACGGTCTGCGTTCCGTGCGCGAGCGCGTGCATTACCTGGGCGGCAGCCTGAGCCTGACGGCCAATCCGCAAGGCGGCACGGCCCTGACCGTCGTCTTGCCGCGCGTTACGCCAAAAGAATAATTTCCCGCAACGGGCGCCCTGCCCGCCTCAACGGGGTAGCGGCATCCCCTCTTCCGGCAACAGCAGTTGCGCCCCCAGCACATCGCGGCGCGCGCCATGCCCGGCCAGGCTGGCGCGATCGCCTTCCAGCACCTGCAAGAAATGTCCAACACGCAACACATCCGTCAATTGCGCCGCCAGGGCGGCATCGGCCGGAGAACCCGCCTGCCGCCATCCCAGCGCCAGCAGGGTTTGCCAAACGTCGGGCAGTGCCGTGCGCCAGCCGGTCGAGGCGAGGAAGACGCCGACCGGCTGCTCCAGCGCTACACAGGCCCGCGCCAGCAAGTCCTCGCGCGCCAGTTCGCCGGGCCAGCCGTCAAGCTCGGCGCGCCACAGGGGAAACGTGGCCAACGGCGCCGGCAACGCATCCAGGCTGCTGATGAAGCGGGACTTGCCATAGCCATCCGTGCGGAAACGCGCGACCTGCCGCAGGCTTTCCCCGGCTTCCCCCTTCGCCCTGCAGGCCAGCAGCAGCTGGTAAAAATCGAGCTGCTCCGGGTCCAGGCCCAGACTTTTCAGACTGATGTAGCGGTCGTCGAACTGGCCCGGCCTGGCGGCGCCGCGCGGCTGCGTGGAAGTATCGTGCATGATTGTCCTTGGCGTGATGATAGTGACGGTCGGCATCTTTCCCGAGTATAAAGTGTTTGCCGTGTGCAGCCCAGCATCGGCTACACTGGGCAGGCGCGCCGCCGGCGTGCCCTAGTGACCGCTAACATCGCAACGACAGGAGATGGCATGCAACGACTCGCAACGACCTTGCTGGCAACGCTGCTGGCCATGGGCGCCGCCCAGGCCGCCGACAACACCGTGCCGCCGCCGGAAACCGTGGACAAGCTGGCCTGGCTGGCCGGCTGCTGGAACGTCGATGGCGCCGAGCCCGGCTCCGGCGAACAATGGAGCACGGCCGCCGGCGGCACCATCCTCGGCACCAGCCGCACCGTCAAGGGCGGCAAGACAACGGCCTTTGAATTCGTGCAGATCCGCCTCACGGAGCCGGGCCAGCTGGCCTACATCGTGCAGCCGTCGGGCCAGCCGCCCGTGATCTTCAATCTGCTGCGCCAGGACAAGCCGAATGAATTCATCTTCGCCAACCTGGACAATGACTTCCCGAGCCGCATCATCTACCGCCACGACAGCGAGCGCATCCTGCATGCCAGCATCACCGGCACCTTGAAAGGCAAGCTCACCACCATCGATTTCCCCATGACGCGGGGACGCTGCGAAGCGGCGCCCATCGCGCGCGGCAAATAAAAAGGGGCCGCAAGGCCCCTTTTTGATGGGATGGCAACGGCTTAGTGCAGCTTGACCTGCGGCGTGCTGCGCTTGATCAGGAAACGGCCCATGGCCATGACGGCCGTGCGCACGCTGCCCAGCACGGCATTGTGGTGCATCAGGTGCAGGCTGACATACATCATGCGCGCAACAAACCCTTCGACGAACCAGCTCAGGCCCTTCAGGGAACCCATCAGGGTACCGACCGAGGTGGTGCGGCCAAACGACACGAGCGAACCGTAGTCCAGGTATTCGTACGGCTTCGTTTGCGGCGGCTTGCCCTTGGCTTGCAGCAGGAACGTTTTCAGCAGGTAATCGGCTTGCTGGTGGGCCGCCTGGGCGCGCGGCGGCACCAGCTTGCCATCGGGCCCCGTGCAGGCGGCGCAATCGCCGAGCGCGAAAATATTCGCGTGGCCCTGCACATTGAGCATGCCCGTCACTTCCAGCTGGCCGGCACGGTTGGTCGGCAGCCCCAGAGTGGACAGGAATTCCGGCGCGCGGATGCCGGCGGCCCACACGCAGATGTCGGCCGCATAGCTGGTGCCGCTGGCCACCGTCACCTTGTCGGCTTCGATCGTGGTGACGCGCGTGTCGGTCACCACCGTGATGCCATGTTTATGCAGCAGTTTCGAGGCGGCGATGGACACGCGCTCGGGCAGCGGCGCCAGGATGCGCGGCGCCCCTTCGAGCAGGGTGATGCGCACATCCTTGATGGCATTGAGATTCTGGAAACCATATGCCGCATACACGCCGCTCGCTTCGCGCAATTCGGCCGCCAGTTCCACGCCCGTGGCGCCGCCACCGATGATGACGATGTCGACACCGGGGTGGCCCGCGTCGCCCTGGCGCTGCTCGGCCATGGCCAGCAGTTTCAGCAGGGTCAACCGGAAACGTTCGGCATCTTCCGTGGCATTCAGGGAAATCGTGTTTTCCTGGGCGCCGGGCACGCCGAAGTAATTCGAGGTGCTGCCCACGGCCAGCACCAGCTGGTCGTAGCTGACAGTGCGCTGCGGCAGCAGCTGCTCATCCTTGTCGGTGGCGATGGCGCCCACGGTGAGGCTGTTCGACGCGGCGTCGAGCCCGATCAAAGGACCATAGACATAGGTAAAACCATTGTCATGCGCCAGCATCTGGTACGACAGGCCCTCTTGATGAATGTCCAGGGTACCGGCCGCCACTTCATGCAGCGAAGGCTTCCAGATATGGTACAGCCGGCTGTCGACCAGGGTGACCTGGCCGGCGCCGAGCTTGCGGCTGAGTTTGCAGGCCAGCTCCAGGCCGCCTGCTCCTCCCCCTACGATAACGATTTTACTGTGCAAAGATCCTCCTGCGTGTTAATCCCTGTGCCCGTTGCCATTGCCGTGACCATTGCCATGGCCCTTGCCCGGCTTGTTGTCATGCTTGTTGTCATGCTTGCCGCGCTTGTCATCATGCTTGTCAAAGTGCTTGTCATGCTTGTTGTCATGACGGCCGCGGTCACCGTAATCGGGACGGCCATGGTCGCCATGCTGCTGGCGGTAACGGGGCACATATTGGTTGTTATACCAACTATCCTGGACGAAATATACCTCTTGGTTACACGCATTATACTTGCGGCAGTGCTTCGACCAGTTTTTCGCATGGCCGGGCGGCACGCGCAGATAAATGGGGCGCGCCGAATAGTATTGCGGGCGCTGCACGATGATGGGCTGGGCATAGATCAATTGCGGCGCTGGATAGTCGCCTATGTCGATGCGTCCGTAAAAGCCCGGCTGGCCGACGGTGACGGAGACGCCAACCTGGGCGACGGCAGCGGTAGCGGCCGACAGCAAGACGGCGGCGAGAATGAGGGTTTTCATGGGGCACTCCTTTTATCAGTTATGCCGCAATTGTAGACCTTGTACAAGCAACTGTTTGTTCGCAAGGACACATAAGGAAAGCCGTGGCAATCTCACCACAGCTTACCCAACGGCACGACCAGGCCGCTGAACAGCGACCAGTCCGGCGACGCCGCCGTCACACCGCGCGCCAAGCCGATATCGATGGCCAGCCGCGGCGTGGGACTGTAGGTGGCGGCCAACAAGAGCTGGGCCGTGGCCGGCGCGCCGCGCAAGTGCGTGCCCGACACTTCCGCCGTGGCGCCCCAGCGGTCGCTGACGGGCGTGGAAAAGGAGGTCGCCCAGCCCGTTTGCACCCTGCCCGCGCCAGGGTCCGATGCCCCCAGGCGCGTGGCGTTCAGGTTGGCATCCACGTGCACGGCGCCCAGGTCGCGGCTGAGAATGCCGTTCAGCGACACGTCGCTCTTGCCGCTGCCGATGCTGTCCTTGGCTGTCGGCAACTTCCAGCCCAGCTCCAGACCCAGGGCCGTGGCGCTGTCGAGCAAAAAGGCCCGCTTGAGCACGACCGTCGTGTCGCCAACGCCCGTTTCGCGCCGGCCCGTTGCGTCGCGCGCGCGCACAAAACCCTCGCCTTCCAGCAGTACGCCCCATTCGGGCGTAAACGCCAGTTTGAATGTGTACGGCAGGCTGGCGCGGCGCGTGTCGTCCGTTTTCGACAGCAGGCCGCCGGCCTCGAATTCCAGCTGGCCCGGCACGGGCAGCTGGGCGGGACTGGCCACCGAAGGACGGTAAGGCAGGACGGGATCACCCTGCTGCGCCTGCGCCAGCGGCGCCAGGGAGAGCAATAGCAAAGAGAAACGCAGGGAGAAACATAACTGCGGCAGGAAAAGAGACGGCATGGAAAACCCGGAAGTGGCAAACGCGCAATAGCGACAGCCTACCACCACCGTGCCGATCGCGCCCAGCCCGCCGCCGTCAGGCCAGACGTCGCACCCGCTGCCTGGCGGCCGGCACCGGCCGGCGCAGCGGCGTGACGTTGCTGGCCGGCGCCACGGCAATGTGCTCGGCCTGGGCATGCAGGCGGAAGACGCCCACCAGTTCCGTCAGGGAGTGCGCCTGGTCTTGCAGCGATTCGGCGGCGGCCGCCGCCTCCTCCACCAGGGCCGCGTTTTGCTGCGTCACCTGGTCCATCTGCAGCACGGCCTCGTTGACTTGCTCGATGCCGGCGCTTTGCTCGGCGCTGGCGGCCGTGATTTCCTGCATGATGTCGGCCACCTGGCGCACGCTGGCGACCACTTCATCCATCGTCTTGCCCGCGTCATGCACGAGTTTGGAACCGATCTCCACCTGCTCGACGGAGTCGCCGATCAGGGTCTTGATTTCCTTGGCGGCACTGGCCGAGCGCTGCGCCAGGTTGCGCACTTCGGATGCCACGACGGCAAATCCGCGCCCCTCCTCGCCCGCCCTGGCCGCTTCCACGGCCGCGTTCAGGGCCAGAATATTCGTCTGGAAGGCGATGCTGTCGATGACGCTGATGATGTCGACGATCTTGCGCGAGGACGCATTGATCGATTCCATCGTCTGCACCACCTGCCCCACCACGGCGCCGCCCTTGCCGGCCACCTCCGAGGCGGCACCGGCCAGAGCATTCGCCTGGCGCGCATTGTCCGCGTTCTGCCGCACGGCCGACGTCAGCTGTTCCATCGATGACGCCGTTTCTTCCAGCGAACTGGCCTGCTCTTCCGTGCGCGACGACAGGTCGAGGTTGCCCTGGGCGATTTCGCCCGAGGCCGTGTTGATGGTGTCCGTTCCCGAGCGCACCTGGCTGACGATGCCCACCAGCTTGTCGCGCATGGTTTTCATGGCAAACAACAGGCTGGCGCTGTCGTGGCTGGCCGTGCGGATATCGACGGTGAGGTCGCCCTCGGCGATGGCGCCGGCGATCTTGACGGCATACGCCGGTTCGCCGCCCAGCTGGCGCGTCAGTCCGCGCGTGATCAGCGCACCCAGCGCCAGGCCGGCGGCCACGCTGCCCAGCACCAGCGCGATCATGAAACTGCGGCTGGCCTGGTACACGCCCGAGGCTTGCTCGGAAGCGGCCTTGGCGCGCTCTTCTTTCTGCAATGATAATTTGTCGAGCACACCGTCGAGCTCATCGGCATGCAGGCGCGTCTTGTTGAGCAGTTCGATCAGCTGCGCGCTGCGCTGGGCCAGCGGTTCGGCCGCGGCCAGCGTGAGCGCCTGCTGCATGGTGACGACGTACTCGGCTTCGACGGCGGCAAAGCGGGCAAACAGTTCCTTGGCGGCCGGCGTGACGAACAGCGGCTGGGCCTTGGCAAGATAGGCCCTGTTTGAATCGAGAAATTTGGCGATATCGGCCTGGCGCGTGGCGCGCTCCTCGGCGGTCGTCGCCAGCAAGAAATTGCTGCGCGCGCGGCCCACCTTGATCAAGGCGATATTGGCTTCCTTGATGTACGACAAGCCCAGCAATTCATGGTTGTACATCTGCCCCGCCATGGTATCGATCTTGCCCATGTTGAAGATACCGATGCCGGCCACGATGGCCCCCATTAGCGCGACGCAAAAAAAAGCCGCCAGCAAACGCGTTCCCACCTTCATCCGGTTCAACATGATTTCTCCCATAAGACTGGCCGATACTCGATGTAACTGGAGCGTACTGGCTTGAATATAAAGAAAAAACACGGAAAAAAATGCTCGGATTGTCACCAAACAACAATTCATTGATTTATAGCAACACACGAAACGGCTTGCCATGCTAGGCAAGCCGTTCGGGACGGTACCTGATTGCCCGCGTTAATGGCCCGAGTGGGTGCCAGGTTTACGCACCGTCATCTCGACGCCGCCTTTCACCACTTGCTTGCCCGCACCCTGGCCGCGCACGGGTTCCGGCAAGGCGCCCGTCCATTCATAGGCCACGCTGCCGGCCGGGTGCTTGTACCAGCCCGGGTCGCGGTAGTCGCCCGGTTTCTGGTCCTTGCGCACCTTGACTGTGGTAAACATGCCGCCCATGCCGATGGCGCCGAAGGGGCCGTCGCCCGCCATCATCGGCAAGGTATTGTCGGGGATCGGCATCTGCATCTCGCCCATGTCGGCCATGCCCCGCTCGCCCATCACCATGTAGCCGGGCACGAGCTGGTTGATCTTTGCGGCCACGCCCTGGTGGTCGACGCCGATCATGGTGGGCACGTCATGCCCCATGGCATTCATCGTGTGGTGCGACTTGTGGCAGTGGAAAGCCCAGTCGCCCAGGTCCGTGGCCGTGAATTCCACGGCGCGCATCTGGCCCACCGCCACGTCCGTCGTCACCTCGGGCCAGCGCGACTCGGGGCGCGTCCAGCCGCCATCCGTGCCCGTCACCTCGAATTCATGGCCATGCATGTGGATCGGGTGGTTCGTCATGGTCAGATTGCCCACGCGCACGCGCACCTTGTCGCCCTGGCGCACGACCATGGGGTCGATGCCGGGGAAGACGCGGCTGTTAAAGGTGAATAAATTAAAATCCGTCATGGTCATGATCTTCGGCGTGTAGCTGCCCGGATCGATGTCGTAGTTGCTGAGCAAGAAGACGAAATCGCGGTCCACCTTCATGAAGTTCGGGTCTTTCGGGTGCGTCACCCAGAAACCCATCATGCCCATGGCCATCTGCGTCATTTCATCGGCATGCGGGTGGTACATGAAGGTGCCGGGCCGCTTGGCGACGAATTCATAGACGAAGGTCTTGCCCGGGGCGATGCCGGGCTGGGTCAGGCCCGTGACGCCATCCATGCCGTTGGGCAAGCGCTGGCCATGCCAGTGCACACTGGTGTGCTCCGGCAATTTATTGGTGACAAAGATACGCACCCGGTCGCCCTCCACCACTTCGATGGTGGGCCCTGGCGACTGGCCGTTGTAGCCCCATAGATTCGCCATCATGCCGGGCGCCAGTTCGCGCACGACGGGTTCGGCCACCAGATGGAATTCCTTGACGTTGTTGTTCATGCGCCAGGGCAAGGACCAGCCATTCAGGGTGACGACGGGGTTGTACGGACGCCCGTTTGGCGGCGGTGGCGGCGCCTTGGTGTCGGCGCCAGCCATGCTGACGGCTTCCGGCAACGATGCCGCACCGACTCTGCTGACAGCGGCGGCACTCAGGGCGACAGCGCCCGCGTTCATGAAAAAGTTTCTACGTGTAATCATCATTATTCCTTGTTGGCTGGGCCGCTGCCATTGATGGCGCCTTGCAGTTCGGTTTGCGCAATCCAGAAATCGCGCTGGGTCTCGATGGCACTGTTGACGCTGGCAACCTGTTCGCGCGCATCGGCCAGCAGTTCGAACACGCTGGCCAGCATGCCGTTGTAACGCAGCAATACTTCATGCGAGATCGTCTTGCGCAGCGGCACAACTTCATCGCGGTAGTGGCGCGCCAGGTCATAGGCTGTGCGGTAGCTCGAATAAGCCTCGCGCACTTCCGAGCGGGCCCGTACGGCCGTGCCTGCCGTGCGCTGCAGCGACTGCTCGTACAACGCTTGTGCCTTGGCATTGCGCGCCGAGCCCCAGTCGAACAGGGGCAGTTCCAGCGAAACTTCATAGCCATTTTCGCGCGGCGCCTCGCTGCTGCTCTTGTTGGTATAGCCCACGTCGAGCACGTTGACGAATCCCGTCACCTTGGCCAGGCCCAGCGCGTCGGCCGTCGCATGCGCGTCGAGTTTGCTCATCTGCACGTCGAGCCGCTGCTCCATCGCCTGCGCCTCGATATTGCCCGCGTCAACGGCCTGGGCCGGCAAATCGGGCAAGCGCGACGGCAAGGTGAAGGCCGTTTGCTTGCCCCACAGGCCCAGCAAGCGCGTCAGGTGCTCGCGCGTGGCCGTGGCCTGGTGGCGCGCGCGGGCCAGGTCGCCGACGGCGTCCGCATAAAACACTTGCTGGCGCGCCTGGTCGAGGCGGCTCCAGTTGCCCGCCTGCTGCAAGCGCGTGGCCAGTTCGGCGCCCGCCTCGGCCGACAGCAGCGCCCGCTGCATGAAAGCTTCCGTCTGCACGGCGGCCACGGCAGTAAAATACGCGCGGCGCGTGTCCGACGCCAGTTGCACGGCGCTATTGGCGGCCTGCAGCTTGGCTTGCTCGAAACGGCCCTTCTCGATGTTGACGCGCATCGGCATGGTCAGCAGGCCGGCCAGGTCGAAGCTGACGCCGCGGTCGATTTCATTGCCGTGACTGCCATGCGAGCGGCCGAACGACAGGCCGGGATTGCGCAAGCGCCCCGCCTGCACCAGATCCGCTTCGGACGCGCCCAGTTCGGCCAGCGCCACCTTCATGCCGTGGTTGTTCATCAGGGCGATGCGCACGGCGCTGTCGGCATCCAGAGGCTGGGCCAGCAGGGCAGCCAATTTTTCCTCGCCGCCCTTGTCGGCCAGCGCTGCGGGAGCGCCCGTGCGGGCGTCGGTCAGCGCGGACACCGCCTGCATGCCGCCATCCTGGCTGAAGCTGGCGCAGCCGCTCAGCAGCAGGACGGCCGCCAGCGCCAGCGGCGTCAGGCAAGTTGATTTTGTGAAGCGGGCCATGTCAGTGTCCTTCATGCTGGTGTTGCGGGGCGGGCTGGGCATCCGGCTTGGGACCCGGCTTATCCATCGGCATGTTGTGCCCCTCCATCTTGTGGCCATCCATCTTGTGGCCGTCCATCTTCATCATGCCCATGTGGCCGCCGGCCTTGCCGACTTTCTCGTTGACGGCGCGCCAGGCCTGGTCGGGCGTGGCGTCGTCCTCGGCGGCGGGATGGTAGCCGAGGAAGGCGGAGCGGTAAGTGGTGGCCGGCACGGATGCCTGCGCCTCTTGCGGGGCGGACGGGGATTGCGCTGCGGCGGCCAGCGGCAGTACAGCCAGCGCAAGGCTGAACAGGTGTTTCATGGTATTCCTTGAATGACAGGGTGTGGCGCGGCGGGCGCGCGACTGGAACGCTGGCGCAGCCGGTGCAAGGCTCAAGATGCTGGGACGTGCGACGGCGGCACCGCCAGGTTCAACGGGCGGTCAGGCGGAGCGCGTGCTTCTCGGGGGACGTTCGGGACCAGGCGGGATATGCCCGGCGAACAGGGAATCGGGCGCCAGCGCGGGAGGCGGCGCGCGCAGGGTCAAGGCGTGCAAGGCAGGCATGCCGGGCGGCGCCGTGGCGCCCACCGTACACGCACCATGGTTGCTGCAATCGTGGCCGTGGTGCGTGGCGCCGCCATCGTCCATGGCCATTTTCATCGGCTGGTCCTGCATGTGCATGCCGGCCATGTCGCCCATGTCATGGCACTGGGGTGCCTGCATGGCCTCGACGGCAACCGTGACAGCGACCGCCAGCTCGTCCACGCAGCAGCTGCGCATGGCCGACGCAAAGCCCTGCATGGGCAGCGTGACGGCCAGCAGCCAGAGCAGCGAGCGGGCGAGAAAGCGGAAAAAGGCACGGTTCATGGCGCCACTATAAACCTTCCCACATAAGGAAGGTCAAGCCCCTATTTGCGCCGGTAGCCGTGCGTCAGCCAGATGACATAGATGCCGTAGTAGCCCTGCCCTTCGAAGATGGCCTGGCCATCGGCAAAAGACACTTTTTGCACTTCATTGACGGTGAAATACGCGCGGGCATCTGCCGCCTCGACATCGCCCCAGTAGCGTGCGCGCAGGGGCCGGTAGCCGCTGGCGCGCCCGATCGCGTCCATCAAATCGCTGATCATGAAGTCGTACAGCATTTCGGCCAGCAGCGGCCGGTGGCCCGCCAGCATGGCCGTGATGTCGGGATAGCCGGCCTGCATCAGCTCGGGCAAGTCGCTTTCCTCGTCCTGCAGGTCGTCTTCGCGGCAAGTCTGGATAAAACTGTTGAACGGCTCGTCAAGCAGGCCCGCCAGCGCCGTTTCCGGCACGCTCAGGCGAAATGGGTGCAGCGGCAGCACGCTGTGCTGGCCATAGTTGAGTCCGCGGCATCCGAGGAAGGCCAGCGGGTGTGGCCGCCCATTGACGTCGCAGCGGATACCAAGTTCTTGCTCAAACGTCATCAACATCCAACCCTGCCATGTCCGTTATCCTCGTTGTACTTCATCAGGGCTATATGGTAAGCGCTGGCAGGCAAACGAAACAGGCTCAGATGCAACAGAAAACAGCGTATCAGTTCATGCCGCACGGCCCGCCTGTCAGGCGGGCTCCGTGATGCCCACGCAATTGCGCCCATTTTCCTTGGCCACGTACAGGGCCGCATCGGCGGCGCGCAGCACGGCGTCCGTATTGCCCGCCTCCTGTTCCGACGATACGACGCCCAGCGATACCGTGACAAAGCCCGCGCCGGGAATCACGGCGGCGGCTACCTTGGCGCGCAGGCGCTCGGCCACCTGCATGGCCACGTCGAGGTCGGCATCGGGCAGCAGCATGATGAATTCATCGCCGCCATTGCGGCACAGCACGTCGGCATCGCGCGAACAGGCGCGCATCAGCTGCGCCAGGCGCAGGATGACTTCGTCGCCCACGGCATGGCCCCACTGGTCGTTGACTTGCTTGAAATGGTCGATATCGATGGCGATGACGGAAAACGGCCGCGCCTGTGCCTGCCACGCATCCAGCGCCGCCGCCATGCCGCGCCGGTTCGACAGCCCCGTCAGCGGGTCCGTCTGCACGTCGGTCTTCAACTTGCCGATCTTGTTCTGCAACAGCGCCAGGCCCTTCAGCAGGGCTTTCTTGATTTGCGCCGCCTCCACATACCAGGAGCGGATGGCGGCGATGTGCTCGGCAGTGCCGGGCGCATCCATGCGCCGCGCGCCCTCGGCCAGCTGCACCAGGGGCCGCGAAATCAGGCTGGCCAGCCACCAGATGAATGGCAGGCTCAGCAAGGCAATCGGCAGGGAATGCCATACCGTGTTGGCCATCAGCTGGTTCAGCGGGGCCAGGGTCATGGCCGTGGGGCGCTGCGCCACGATGCCCCAGCCCGTCGACGGCATGATGGCGTAGCCCGCCAGCATGTCCACGCCCAGGCTGTTGTGCATGCGCCGGTTGCCGCCGCCCTGCTGCGCGATGATGGCGTCGATGACTTCATTGCTGCCGGCCACGTCGCCCAGGCGCTCGGGGTCCGGGTGGTACAGCAGGCGCCGGCTCTGGTCGACCACGTACAGGTAGGAACCGTCGCGGTAGTAATGCTGGCCCAGCATGGTGTACAGGATGTTTTTCTGTTTCAGGTAGATGCTGCCGCCCACATAACCGAGGTAGCGGCCATCCTTGCCCAGGATGGGGTGCGAAACGAAGACCACCAGATTGCCGGCCGAGGAGACGTACGGCTGCGTCACCAGCGGGCGCCGTTCGCGCAGCGCCTGCACGGCACCGGCCGAATCGAGCGTGCGGTTCTTCAAGGCCAGCGTTTCCGGCGACACGCCCAGCACCTTGCCCTGGGCATCGACGATGAGCACGGAATTGAAGCTGTTCGTTTGCAGGCGCAGGCGCTGCGCCTCGTCCGTCAGCCAGTGCTCGTCGCCCATGCGCGATGGCAGGCTGCCGGCGCTGTAGGCCAGTTGCTGGCGCGCCGACTGCAGGAAATCCTCGGCCGTGCTGGCCAGTTTGCTCGCGTAGGCGTGGTTCGCTTCCAGCGTGGTATCGATCAGCAACTGGCGCTGCACGCTGTAGCTGGCATAGAAGGTATTGGCCAGGGACACCAGGGCGCTGGCGAAGGCCACGAGCACGATCAAACGGCGCAAATTCATGCGCAGAACAGGTTTAGTCCACATGGGGTCGGCAAAAAAATGGAAAGTATTGCGCTAAAGAAAGGGCGCATTATACCGAGACACCCGTGCCAATATTGAAATGTTGGCATCCATGGTCAAAGAATGTGTACAAGCGGCAACGCAGAGCGCTGCCGCCTTGATATGCGTCAAGCGTGGATGGCGTGCTTGCGGACCCAGTCCGTGTAGCGCTGCATCCAGCCCTGGAAGAAACCGAGGCTGGCCGCGCCGATGCCGCCATGCTCGTCGAACAGGCCTTCCTTGGCCTGGATGAACATTTCCGGTTGTCCCAGCAGCGGCACGTCCAGGTAAGCGAGTACATTGCGCAAATGCTGCTGCGCCAGCGCCGTGCCCGTGGCGCCCACGGAAACGCCGAGCACTGCGCCCGGCTTGCCGCCCCACACGCTCTGGCCATACGGACGCGAGCCGTGGTCGAGAGCGTTTTTCAGCACGCCGGGGATCGAGCGGTTGTATTCGGGGGTGAGGAAGAGCAAAGCTTGCGAAGCAGAAATATCCGACTTCAGACGCAGCACCTGCTCGGACTGCGCGCCATCGTCATCCTGGTTGTACAGCGGCAAGTCGCCAATTTCAATGTGCTTGAAGGAAAATTCGGGCGGCGCCAGTTTGACGAGCGCATCAGCCAGTTTGCGGTTGAAGGAATCCTTGCGCAGGCTGCCGACGATGATAGCAACGTTATATTGACTCATATAAATCCCCGATGATGATTAAAAAGAAGCCCCGGAGTGGAGTTCACACCGGGGCTATCTTGCCACACAATCATCGGTTTTGCGCTGCTTAGCGTGCGCCGCCAGCCAAGCCTCGATACTCGCGGTAATAGCGTCCGCCCAGGTTGGTCAGCACCTCATAGCCGATGGTATTGGCCATGGCCGCCACCGCGTCGACCGGATGTTCGGCGCAGATCAGGTCGACCAGGCTGCCCGGCGCGACGCGGTCGCCGGCGATGGCACTCACGTCGAGCGTGATGGAATCCATCGAGATGGCACCGATCTGCGGCACTTTCACGCCGTCGACGATGGCCAGGCCCTGGTTGCTCATGCTGCGCAGCCAGCCATCGGCGTAGCCGACGGAAACTGTCGCCACCTGGCGCGGCTCGCTGGCCGTGTAGCGGCGGCTGTAGCCCACGTGGTCGCCGGCGGCAATCGTGCGCGTTTGCATGACCTTGCCTTGCAGGCGCACCACGGAGCGCAGGGGATTGGGTTCGCCGCCCTGCGGCCCGATGCCATACAGGGCAGCCCCCGGGCGCACCAGGTCAAAGTGGAAATCGGGTGATAAAAAGATGCCCGAGGAATTGGCCAGGCTGGCGCGGTACTGCGGCAGACGGGCGCGGATGGCGGTGAAACGGGCCAGCTGCTCGCCATTCATGGGGTTGCTGCGCTCGTCGGCGCAAGCCAGGTGGCTCATGATGTAGCGCACCTTGATGCCGTCGAGAAAATGCGGGTCCAGCAGCCAGGCGTCGATTTCCTGCGGCGACAGGCCCATGCGTGACATGCCCGTGTCGACCTGCACGATGGCGTCCAGTGTGGTGCCCAGCGCCTTCGCATGCGCGCGCCAGCCGGCCACCTGGGGCTCGCTGTTGAGCACTGGCGTCAAGCCATGGGCCGTGAATTCGCCTTCCGTGCCGACGGGCGGGCCGTGCAGCACGAAGATGGCGGCATCCGGCGCCACGTGCGGGCGCAGGCTGATCCCCTCTTCCAGGTGGGCCACGAAGAAATGGCGGCAACCTTCTTCATACAGGGCCGCGCCCACTTGCGCGGCGCCGAGGCCATACGCGTCGGACTTCACGACGGCCGAGCAGGCGGCAGGATGCGCCTTGTCGCGCAACAAGCGGTAGTTGGCGCGCACGGCGTCGAGGTCCACCGTCAGGATGGCGCCGCTACGCTCTTTCGGAGGCATGCTGGCCCCCATCTCAGGCCACCGCGTGTTGCAGTTTGCCATTGCCCTGTGCGCCGCTGTAGCGGCTGACGGACAGGTCGTCGGCCAGGATGGCCGGCTTTTTCGACGACATCAGGTCGGCCAGCAATTGCGCCGAACCGCAGGACATGGTCCAGCCCAGGGTGCCGTGGCCCGTATTGAGGAACAGGTTGCGCAGCGGCGTGCGGCCGACGATCGGCGTGCCGTCCGGCGTCATCGGGCGCAAGCCCGTCCAGAACGTGGCCTCGGCCGTGTTGCCGCCGCCGGGGAACAGGTCGTTGACGACCATTTCCAGGGTTTCGCGGCGGCGCGGGTTCAGGTTCAGGTTGTAGCCGGCGATTTCCGCCATGCCGCCCACGCGGATGCGGTCGTCGAAACGCGTCACGGCGATCTTGTACGTTTCATCGAGGATGGTCGACACGGGCGCCTTGGCCGCGTTAACGATAGGCACGGTGATCGAATAGCCCTTCAGCGGATACACGGGGATGTCGAGCAGCGGCTTCATGAAGCCCGTCGAATAGGAACCGAGCGCCACGACATAGGAGTCGGCCTTGACGATTTCCGCGCCACATTGCACGCCAGCGATTTCATCGCCCTGCGTCAGCAATGCATCAATGGCGACGCCATAGCGGAACTTCACGCCCAGCGCCACGGCCATTTCGGACAGGCGCGTGGTAAACAGCTGGCAATCGCCCGTTTCATCGTTGGGCAGGCGCAAGCCGCCGAACAGTTTATCCTTGACCGCTTCGAGGGCCGGTTCGGCGCGCGACAGCTCGTTGCGCTGCAGCACTTCATACGGCACGCCCGCGTCTTTCAGCACTTCGATATCCTTGGCGGCGTCGTTGTATTGCTTTTCGGTGCGGAACAATTGCATCGTGCCTTGCTGGCGGCCTTCATACGTGATGCCGGCCTCGGCGCGCAGCACCTTGAAGCAATCGCGGCTGTATTCGGCCAGGCGCACCATGCGTTCCTTGTTCACCGCATACGCTTCCGGTGTGCAATTACGCAACATTTGCCACATCCACTTGAGCTGGGCGGCGCTGCCGTCGAGCGAGATGGCCAGCGGTGCGTGGCGCTGCATCATCCACTTCACGGCTTTCAGGGGAATGCCGGGCGCAGCCCATGGCGAAGCGTAGCCGGGCGAGATTTGCCCCGCATTCGCGAAGCTGGTTTCCAGTGCCGGGCCCGGCTGGCGGTCGATGACGGTCACCTCATGTCCTGCCTTGGCCAGATAGTAAGCACTGGTGACGCCGATGACGCCGCTACCCAGAATCACGATACGCATAGTTTCCTCATTATATTTTTTAGGCTGACGCCAGATTAACCGCTATCATATTGGGAAAGAGCCAGTATTTGTTCACGTATAAATCGAGATATTCAGCAATAAATCATGAGAATCCTTAAAGAATCGGCACGTGGCCTCGACAAGCTGGATCGCCACATCCTGCGCATCCTGCAACAGGATGGCCGTATCTCGATGAAAGACCTGGGCGAACAGGTGGGACTGTCCATCACGCCCTGCATCGAGCGGGTCAAGCGCATGGAGCGCGACGGCGTCATCACGGGCTACCATGCCAAGGTGAACCCGGCCGCGCTGGGCGCCAAGCTGCTCGTCTTTGTGGAGATTACGCTGAATCAAAAATCCGCGTCCGCCTTCGAGCAATTCCGCCGCGAAGTGCTGCAGATTCCCGAGGTGCAGGAATGCCACCTGGTGTCGGGCGACTTCGATTACCTGATCAAGGCGCGCATCCATGAAATGGCCGAGTACCGCAAGCTGCTGGGCGACATGCTGCTGCAGCTGCCCGGCGCCGCGCAATCGAAAAGCTATGTGGTGATGGAAGAAATCAAGGAAACCCTGGCGCTGTCGACCGACGTGCTGCAAAATCGGTGAAGGTACCGCCTGCCGGTACCGACAGCATCAAATTTTGCACCTTTGTATAATCTTGTAGCACATTCGCGGCGACACAAGCACACTCCTGTCCTGACATCACGCCCGTCCCCTCTGAGATTGGAAGCAGTGATGCACACTGGGAGTCCGTATGAACACATTGATAAAACTGGCAGCTTCCTGCCTCGCGGGCCTGGCCGTGGCCATGTGCACCGCCAGTGAATACAAGGTCAACCGCGCGCCGGACAATGGCGCCATCTATCAAAACATCAAGGTGGGCAAGACCACCCGCCTCGACCTCGACGCTGCCCTGGGCAACGCCACCGTCGTCAGCTTCGATCCCGGCTATGAGGTCTGGGTCTACAAGAACCAGCTGCAAGCGCCCAAGATGACGCGCCTGATCCCCCTGCTGGGCGAAAAAGGCACGCGCGAGGTGGCCGTCATGTTCGACCAGGCGGGCATCGTGAGGAAATTCCGGATACACGAGCCGCGCAGGTAGGCGCCAGCCGCGCCAGCGTGCGCCAGCGAACGGCCGCCGCCAGCCAGACGGCTATACTGGTTGCTGGCTCCCGCCGCCCACCACCCCTGCAAGGAGTTTGCATGCGCCTGCCCCTGATCGCTCCGCAAGACCTGACGCCCGAACAAAAGCCGCTGTATGACGATATGCGCAAAGGCATCAGCAGCAATTTCAACGATTTCATCGCCGTGCGCGAAGACGGCGCCCTGATGGGGCCGTGGAATCCATGGCTGCACGAACCGGCCATCGGCAAGGCCATCTGGAACCTGACCCTGGCCATGACGGCCAATGCCACCTTGCCCGACAAGGTGCGCCAGATTGCCATCCTGGTGGTCGGTGCGCGCTACAACGCCGCCTATGAAATCTATGCCCACATCGCCGTCGCCGAGCGCGAAGGCATGCCGCCCGAGCGCCTCGCCACGCTGGTGGCCGACGTCAAGCCGGTCGACCTGGACAAGCACGAAAGCGTGGCCTACGACCTGGCCTACGCGCTCAGCGGCGGCGGCACGCTGCCGGAACCGCTTTACCGGCTGGCGCTGGCCACCTTCGGCCAGCATGGCACCAACGAGCTGATCTACCTGGTGGGCCTGTACGCGCTGGTCTCGACGACGCTGAACGGTTTCAACGTGCCGGTGCCGGAACGCGACTGAAAGGCATTGCCCGCAGCATGCGCGATGCCGGTCAGGCAGGCGCCGCATTGGCTGCCCGCGGCGGCCGGTGCGGCGCGGCGCACGCCGCTACGCCTGCCAGCAACAGCATGGCGGCCGCAGCCTCGGCCAGCGTAGGCCAGCGCTGCTCCCAGCAGTAGCCGTACAGCATGGAAAACAGGAATTCAAAGACGATCATCTGTCCCATCAAGGTCAGCGGCAGGACGCGGCTGGCATGGTTCCACAAGCCATTACCGACGACGGAACACAGCAGCGCGACACCCGTGACGACGCCGGCAAACTGCAGCCACGCCGTGGCGCCATGCTGGGCCGGTGCGGCAAGCGCAACGGGAATGGCCAGCAGCAGCGCGGCGGCGCCCGTGACCACGCCCGTCAGCAGATTCCATTCCTGCGCCGAGACCGAGCGCAGCCGCCCCAGCCAGCGGCTGTTGCCAACCGCATACACCGTCCACGACAGCAGCGCCGCCAGCGCACATAACAATCCCAGCAGGGACGATTGGCCCGGATGCGCCAGCGACTGCCAGCTGATGCAGGCCAGCCCGCCCGCGCTCAGCACCAGCGAAGGAATCAGGCGCCGCAGGGGCACGGCATGCCGGTCGCGGCTGCCCACGAGCGTGACGACCAGCGGCAGCAAGCCGATCACCATCGACGTCATGGCCACGCCGCCCATCTGCACGGCGCTGGCCAGCAGCACGTAATACACGATATTGCCTGTCAGGCTGAGCCAGATCAGGCCGCGCCATTCGCGCCAGCCCAGGCTGCGCAGCAGGCGCCGCCACGACGGCGCGACCAGCACGGCCGCGATCAGGCCATACGCGAGGTAGCGGCCCACGGACAGTTCCAGCGGCTGGAAGGCAGGGATCAGCGCCGGTGCAAGGAACACCAGCCCCCACAGTGCGCCCGCGGTGATGCCAGCCAGCATGCCCAGCCGGCTCTTGTTTTCTTGATGCATGATCAATCTCCTGAAACGGAGATTGTGGCAAGTCTGCCGCGACCATTCTTGGCGCCAGCTACTGCCTTGTTGACCGTTTCTCGCGACATGCGCGCCGGTAGGCCGCTGGCGTAATATCCATGCTGTCGCGCATGGCGCGCGTCCATGCGCTCTGCTCGGAAAAGCCGGCTGCCAGCGCGATTTCGGCAAGGCTGGCATCGCTGGCGGCAAGCAAGTCGCAAGCGCGCCCTATGCGCTGCTGCAACAGCCAGGCATGCGGGCTGGTATCCATTTCCTCGCGGAACAGTGCGTGCAGACGACTGACGCTCAGGCTGGCAAAGCGCGCCATCGATGCCGTCGACCACGGCAAGCCCGGCTCGGCTTGCACACGGGCAATCAACGCACCCAGGCGCGAGCGCGCTTGCGGCTCGCCCAGCAGCAGGGTATCGAGCAGCAGCGGCGTCCAGCCCGTGACGATGGCCGGCGTCAGCGCCTGCTGCTGCGCCATGACGCCCAGGTAGTCAATCAGCTTGCGGGCGCCCAGCCCGATCGCCGTGTACGGACGCTCCAGCAGGCGCTGCCAGCTGCCGCTGGCCACGGCGGCCGCATCCACGTCGACGATGATGGAATGGTTGGCCACCTTGCTATGCTGGGCATGCCACGTGTGCGCCGGGATCACCACGCCCTGCTGCGTATCGACTTTCCCCTCCCTGCCGTCGATTTCCAGCAACAACTGGCCGTGCACGGGCAACACCAATTGCACGAAATCATGCCGGTTCGGCGCACCGATTTCCGCATAGCTTCGGAAGCTGAGATCGATGGCAGAGTGGGGTGTGCTGGACATGGCGAGGCCGCCTGGGCGAAGAATCCCCCATTTTATCAGTTCGCGCATGGCTTGCCGGCGCTGCGATACGCGCGCCCGGCGCCGCCCGCTTGCCCTACACTGGCGTTTTATCCTTCTCTACTTCCATGCAACGACCCGCAAACCTCGCCCACATTTCGGCGCAACAAGACTGGCAACACACAACAGCGTATCCGCCCCTCGGCTTCACCCCCTTTTCCGAAGGCGCCCTGGGCAATGGCGACACCTTCGGCCTGTACTGGCCCATCGGCCGCGAAGCGGCGGAACCGATCGTCGTCGAGACGTGGCACGACGAGTGGCGCATCCAGCCGCACTTTTCCAGCCTGACGACGTTCTTGCAAGCCTGCGCGGCAGCGGAGGACGAATATGTCGGCGCGCCATCGCTGGCCGACGACCCAGCTTCGCCGCGCGCCGCCTATCTGGAGGCCAAGGAATTGATTGCGCAGCGCAACCCGGATGCGGCCATCGCGCTGCTGGAAGCGGCGCTCGCCATCGTGCCCGAATATACGGATGCGCTGGTGCTGCTGCACGGCCAGTATGTGCGCGCGGGAAGAATCGATGAAGCCGTCAAGGTGGCCATCCAGGCGATCATTTCGCCGCCGTCATTTGGCGGCCCGCCATTCAAGGCCTTGCAATGGCTGCGCACGCAGGCGGTGCCGGAGGGGGAACTTGACCCCATCTGGCGCGCCTGCGGCCAGCTGTCGTTCAACTTTGGCGGCAGCAAGGAAAATGGGGATTATCCCGTGCTGCTGGCCGCCATCGCCACCTACCTGGAGCAAGGCAACCATGTTGGCGCCTCGACCCTGATGCAGACCTATGCCGAGCTGATGAGCGCGGAAACCGTCTCCTTCCAGGAGCGCTACGCCTTCGAGCCGGCCGCCTTCCTTGCGCGGCAAATCGCCGTCAGCGCGAAGCTGCCGCAGGGCAGCCGCGACCCGGCGGCGCTATGGTCGTCCGGCAGGAATTAGCTGCTGCCGGAACAGCTTGCGATACGCCGATGGCGACGTCTGCAAGCTGGCCCGGAAATGCTGGCGCAGCGACAGGGCCGTGCCGAAGCCGGCCTCTTGCGCCACAATATCGATCGATGCCGCGCTTTTCTCCAGCAAGCCTTGCGCATGCGCCAGGCGCTGATTCAGCAGCCACTGCTTGAACGAGGTGCCCATGGCCTGGCGGAAGTGACGCGTAAAGTTGCGCCGGCTCATGGCGGCCTGGTCGGCCAGCGCATCGATGCTGTGCGCCTTCCCCAAGTTGGCTGTCACGCTGGCCAACACCTCGGCAAAACGCCCTTCGCTGCCGGACACGGGCAGCGGACGCGCGATGAATTGCGCCTGCCCGCCCTGGCGGTGCGGCGCCACCAGCAGCCGGCGCGCCACCCGGTTGGCCACCTCGGCGCCCGCCAGCTGGCGCAGCAGGTACAGGCAGCAATCGAGGCCGGCCGCCACGCCGGCCGACGTCAGCACGCCGCCATCATCCACATACAGCACTTCCCGGTCCACCCTGACCTTGGGATAACGGGCCGCCAGCCGGTCCGCCATGCCCCAGTGCGTGGCTGCGCTCTTGCCATCCAACAAGCCTGCCTGTGCCAGGGGAAACGCGCCCAGGCACAGGCCCACCATGCGCGCCCCGCGCCGGCTGGCCGCCTGCAGCGCCGCGACCAGGGGCGCCGCCGCAGCGCGGCAATCGTCGTGCCAGGCGGGCATGATGACAATATCGGCCCCCTCCAGTCCTTCCAGGCCGAACTCGGGCGTGATGCCGAAGCCGGCCGCCGTGCGCAAGGGCGCGGGATCGGCGGCGCACACGCGCACGTGGAAAGTCGGCAGATCGGCCTCGTCCGTCTGGGCGCCGAACACGAGGCAAGGCACGGATAGGTGAAACGGCGTCATGCCGTCAAAGGCGATCACGGCCACACTCAAGGGAGAGGCAGAAGCGGGAATAGGAGTCATGGCCCGATTTTATCGCAGATATGCCTTCGGGCCACTTTTTATTGACAGGATACGGGCAGACAATGACGGTATCGGGGAAGCCTTCCCCGCTCAACCATGCCAGGAGTTATCCATGTCTGCCGCAACATCCACCACCCCGCGCCGCGCCCTGCTCGTCATCGATGTACAAAATGAATACTTCACGGGCGACATGCCCATCGAATATCCGTCCGTCGAAATTTCCCTGCCGAACATCGTCACCGCCATGGCCGCCGCCCGCGCCGCCGGCGTGCCCGTCATCGTCGTCCAGCACGATGCGCCGGAAGCCTCTCCCATCTTCGCCAGGGGCAGCGACGGCTGGCAGCTGCATCCGCAAGTGGCCGCCTTTGCCGCCGACCACCGCATCAACAAGAGCATGGGCAGCGCCTTTGCGGGCACGGACCTGCGCGCCTGGCTGGAGGGCCACGGCATCGACACCCTGACGGTGGTCGGCTACATGACGCACAACTGCGACGCCGCCACCATCTACCACGCCGCGCACGATGGCTTGCAAGTCGAATTCCTGCTGGACGCCACCGGCACCCTGCCCTACGCCAACGCGGGCGGCACGGCCAGCGCCGAGGAAATCCACCGCGTCTTCAGCGCCGTCTTCCACTCGAATTTCGCCGCCGTCGCCAGCACGCAGGACTGGCTCAATACCGTGCGCGAGGGCAAGCCGCTGGAAAAGGACAATATTTATCTGTCGAACCAGCGCGCGCGCAAGGCGCAGGCGAACTGACGCCGGCGGGAATGGACGGGTATCATGCGTCCATTCCTTACTTGATGATGCGCAATGCGAAAAATAATACTGCTCGGTTCAAGCGTTGCCGGTCTGTTCCTGCTGGCCACCGCCACCCTGGTGCTGGCGGGACTCCGCGACAAGCTGGCGCCCGCCGACGTGATCGTCGTGCCCGGCAATACGATTGCGCCCGACGGCACGCCCAGCCCCCGCCTGCAGGCGCGGCTCGACGTGGCGCTCAAGCAATTCCAGGAACACCGGGCGCCGCGCATCCTCGTCAGCGGGGCGACGGGCAAGGAAGGTTTTGACGAGGCCGCTTCCATGGCCCGCTACCTGCAGTCGCGCGGGGTGCCGGCCAACGCCATCCTTGAGGATAATCAAGGCTGGACCACGGACGCCACGGCCCGCAATGCGGCGGCCCTGATGCGCCAGCATGGCTGGCGCACGGCCATGGTTGCCACGCAATATTTTCACGTGCCCCGCTTCCGGCTGGCGCTGGAGCGCAGCGGCATCGCCGTCAGCGGCAACGTGCACGCGCCCTATTTCGAGCTGCGCGACCTGTATTCCGTGCCGCGCGAAACGGTGGGCTATGCCGTGTATTTCATGCGCCACTGAGCACGAGTTTTCACTCGCTCCAGTCGCGCGAGCGCTCCACGGCGCGCTGCCATTTGTGCAGCCGCGTCAGGCGTTCGTCGGCCGCCATGGCCGGTTCGAAACGGCGTCCCACCTGCCACTGGGCGGCGATTTCTTCCTGCGATTCCCAGAAACCCACGGCCAGGCCCGCCAGGTAGGCGGCGCCCAGGGCCGTCGTTTCCGTCACCACGGGGCGCACCACGGGCACATTCAAGATGTCGGCCTGAAACTGCATCAGCATGTCGTTGCGGGCCGCGCCGCCATCGACGCGCAACTCGCTCAAGGCGATGCCCGCGTCATCCTGCATGGCCGACAGCACGTCCACGTTCTGGTAAGCCACGCCCTCGAGCGCCGCGCGCGCGATATGCGCCTTGCCCGTGCCGCGCGTGATGCCGATCAGGGTGCCGCGCGCATACGGGTCCCAGTACGGCGCGCCCAGGCCCGCGAACGCGGGCACGAAGACGAGACCGCCCGAATCGGGCACGCTGGTGGCCAGCGCTTCCACTTCGGACGAGTCGCGGATGATGCCGATGCCGTCGCGCATCCATTGCACGGCAGCGCCGGCGATGAAGGCACTGCCTTCCAGCAAATAATCTGTCTTGTCGCTGCCCGCGCCCAGGCTCCAGCCCACCGTCGTCAGCAGCCGGTTTTTCGATGGCAAGGGGCGCTTGCCCACGTTCATCAGCATGAAGCAGCCCGTGCCGTAGGTATTCTTCGCCATGCCCGGTTTCAGACAGGCCTGGCCGAACGTGGCCGCCTGCTGGTCGCCCGCGATGCCGGCGATCGGCACGGAGACGCCCAGCAAGTCGGTATAGGTGTGCGCCGCCACGCCGCTCGAGGGTACGACGTCGGGCAACAAGGAGGCGGGAATGTCCAGCAGCGCCAGCAGATCCGTGTCCCACTGCAGGGTGTGGATATTGAACAGCATGGTGCGCGCCGCGTTGCTCGTGTCCGTCAAATGGGCGCCGCTCATTTTGTAGATCAGCCAGCTGTCGACGGTGCCGAAGGCCAGCTCTCCCCGCTCGGCGCGCGCGCGGGCGCCGGGAACGTTGTCGAGCAGCCATTTGAGTTTGGTGGCGGAAAAATAGGCGTCCAGCACGAGACCCGTTTTTTGCTGGATCAAGTCCGCCTTGCCCTGCTCGACCAGTTGCTCGCAGTAAGCCGCATTTCTGCGGTCTTGCCAGACGATGGCATTGGCAACGGGCTCGCCCGTGGCGCGCTCCCACAGCACCGTCGTTTCGCGCTGGTTGGTCACGCCGATGGCGGCCACGTCGGAAGCGGCCACGCCGCTGTCGCGCAAGACCTGCTGCAGCACGCCCTCTTGCGACGCCCAGATTTCGCCCGCATCATGCTCGACCCAGCCCGGCTGGGGGAAAATCTGGCGAAATTCCCGCTGCGCGCTGGCGTGCGGCCGGCCCGCATGGTCGAACAGGATGGCGCGCGAACTGGTGGTGCCCTGATCTAAAGCAAGTATGTATTTGGTCATTGTCTGGTGGTGCGAAAAGCGGGTAAAAACAGGCACGGAGGGTGTTCACTCCGTGCCCTCAGGACAGCGCAGGCAGTTTACCTTACCTTGCCTTCTTTCCAGGCTTGCAGCAGCTTGTCGTAGGCAATCGTTTCACCCTTCGGCTTTTCATTCGCCAGCTTTTTCCATGGGGCGTGCTGGTCCGACAGATACTGGTTCGGATCGACCTTGGGATTGAGCTTGGGCGCGCACGCCTTCATGCCGGCACGTTGCAGGCGCGCCATGACCTGGTCCATTTCCTCGGCCAGGTTATCCATGGCGGCTTGCGGCGTTTTTTCCGCCGTGATGGCCGTGGCCACGTTCTTCCACCACAGCTGCGCCAGCTTCGGATAGTCGGGCACGTTGTTGCCGGTAGGCGTCCACGCCACGCGGGCGGGGCTGCGGTAGAACTCGATCAAGCCGCCATACTCGTTCGCGTGCTTTGTAAAATAATCGTGGCGGATGTCGGAATCGCGGATGAAGGTCAGGCCGACGATGGATTTCTTCAGCGACACGGTTTTCGACGTGACGAATTGCGCATACAGCCAGGCGGCGGCCTTGCGGTCATCCGGCGTGGACTTGAACAGGAACCAGGAACCGACGTCCTGATAGCCATTCTGCATGCCTTCTTTCCAGTACGGGCCGTGCGGCGACGGCGCCATGCGCCATTTCGGCGTGCCATCCTTGTTGACCACTGGCAAGCCCGGTTTCGTCATGCCGGCCGTAAACGCCGTGTACCAGAAGATTTGCTGGGCGATTTCACCCTGTGCCGGCACGGGGCCCGATTCCGAGAAATTCATGCCGTTCGCCTGCGGCGGCGCGTATTTCTTCATCCAGTCGATGTATTTCGTCAGCGCAAAGACGGCGGCCGGCGAATTGGTGGCGCCGCCGCGCGACATCGATGCACCCACGGGCGTGCACTTGTCGGCCGCCACCTTGATGCCCCATTCGTCGACCGGCATGCCGTTCGGAATGCCCTTGTCGGCCGCGCCAGCCATCGACAGCCACGCATCCGTGAAGCGCCAGCCCAGGGATGGGTCTTTCTTGCCGTAATCCATGTGGCCATAGACTTTTTTGCCGTCCAGTTCCTTCACGTCATTCGTGAAGAAGTCGGCGATGTCTTCATACGCGGACCAGTTCTGCGGCACGCCCAGCTCGTAGCCATACTTGGCCTTGAACTTGGCTTGCAAATCCTTGCGCGCGAACCAGTCGGCGCGGAACCAGTACAGGTTGGCGAATTGCTGGTCGGGCAACTGGTACACCTTGCCATCGGGCGCCGTCGTAAAACTGATGCCGATAAAATCCTTCAGGTCCAGGCCCGGATTCGTGAATTCCTTGCCCTTGGCGGCCATGTAGTCGGACAGCGGCTCGACGGCACCATAGCGGTAGTGCGTGCCGATCAGGTCGGAATCGGAAATCCAGCCGTCATAGATGCTCTTGCCGGACTGCATGGAGGTCTGCAGCTTTTCCACCACGTCGCCTTCCTGGATGATGTCGTGGCGCACCTTGATGCCCGTGATTTCCTCGAAGGCCTTGGCCAGGGTCTTCGATTCATAGACGTGGGTGTCGATGGTTTCCGAGACCACGGAAATTTCCTTGATGCCCTTGGCTTTCAGCTTGGCCGCCGCATCGATGAACCATTTCATTTCAGCAAGCTGTTGCTGCTTGCTCAGGCTGGATGGCTGGAATTCCTTGTCGATCCAGGTTTGCGCCTGCTTGGCGTCCGCCAGGGCCGCATTCGACACGAGCATGGCCGCAGCCGCGAAGACCGTGAACTTCAATTTCATCGTGAATCTCCCTTATAGTTGTCATCCGGCCTGCCGGAGGCGGGCCGCTTTTTCATCTACGATTTAACACACCCAACTAACTTAACGCACCTGACAGAAGCGTAGCGAGCGGCAGTGATTTGTGGCCGAGAAGCGCAACCGTACTTTAGTACGGTGAGCATCGCCGGCCGCAAAGCGCGCCACGCAGTAGCTTATGTCTGGTGCCCTCACCCCCAACGCATTACGATTAACAGTACAACAAAACTGATTGCAGCCCCGATGGCTTGCTGCATTTCCGTGAACCCCGCCCACGCCAGATTCACGTAGGCGGCCGTCAACAGCCCGATGAACAGGCGGTCGCCGCGCGTGGTCGGCATCGGCAGGAAGCCCTTGCGCTCGATGCTGGGCGAACGGATCTGCCACACCGTCATGCCGGCCAGCATCAGGCCGATGCAAATGAAGAAGATGGCCACTTCCGGCGTCCACGCCATCCAGCCGAACAGGCTGGCTGTGCTATCGGTATTTTCCATGTCACACCCTCCCCATCGCGAAACCCTTGGCAATGTAATGCCGCACGAACCAGATCACCAGCGCGCCGGGCACGATGGTCAGCACGCCGGCCGCCGCCAGCACGCCCCAGTCCATGCCGGCCGCCGAGACGGTGCGCGTCATGGTGGCGGCAATCGGCTTGGCATTGACGGACGTCAAGGTGCGGGCCAGCAGCAATTCCACCCAGCTGAACATGAAGCAGAAGAAGGCCGTCACGCCCACGCCCGACTTGATCATTGGCAAGAAAATGCGGATGAAGAAGCGCGGGAAGCTGTAGCCGTCGATATACGCCGTCTCGTCGATTTCCTTCGGCACGCCGGACATGAAGCCTTCCAGTATCCACACGGCCAGCGGCACGTTGAAGACCATGTGCGCCAAGGCCACGGCCAGGTGCGTATCCATCAGGCCCACCGTCGAGTACAGCTGGAAGAAAGGCACGAGGAAGACGGCGGGCGGCGTCATGCGGTTAGTCAACAGCCAGAAGAACAAATGCTTGTCACCCACGAAGTTATAACGCGAGAACGCATACGCGGCCGGCAAGGCGACCGTAACGGACATCACCATGTTCAAGGCGACGTAAATCATGGAATTGATGTAGCCGCTGTACCAGGACCGGTCGGTGAAGATCGTGTGGTAGTTGGCGAACGTCAGTTGCTGGGGCCACAGGCTCAGCACGCCGACGATTTCCTCGTTGGTCTTGAGCGACATATTGAGCATCCAGTAGATGGGCAACAATGACGCCAGCAAAAAGACGGCGAGGATGGCACTGCTCATTTTCTTGTGCATCATTTCTGGTCTCCCGTGCCGACGCGCTGCATCCACGTGTACAGCACAAAGCAGAACAGCAGGATGATGAGGAAATAGATCAGGGAAAAAGCGGACGCCGGCCCCAGGTCGAACTGGCCCACGGCCTTTTGCGTCAGGTATTGCGACAGGAACGTGGTGGCATTGCCGGGACCGCCGCCCGTCAGCACGAACGGTTCCGTGTAGATCATGAAACTGTCCATGAAGCGCAGCAACACGGCGATCATCAGCACATTGCGCAGTTTCGGCAGCTGGATGTAGCGGAACACGGCCAGGCGCGAGGCGCCGTCGATGCGCGCGGCCTGGTAATACGCGTCGGGTATGGCGCGCAAGCCCGCATAGCACAGCAGCACGACCAGGGGCGTCCAGTGCCAGATATCCATCACCATCACCGTCAGCCACGCGTCGAGCGAATTGCCGTTGTAATTGTAGTCAAAGCCCAGCTGGTTCAGGGTATAGCCCATCAGGCCGATGTCGCCCCGGCCAAAGATTTGCCAGATGGTGCCCACCACGTTCCAGGGAATCAGCAAGGGCAGCGCGATCAGCACCAGCGCCAGCGACGCCTTCCAGCCATCGGCCGGCATGCACAGGGCAATCAAAATACCCAGCGGAATCTGGATCGCCAGCACGGAGCCGGAAAACAGCAGCTGGCGCAGCAAGGCGCTGTGCAGGTCGCCGTCCAGCATGACCATGCGGAACCACTCCGTGCCCACGAAGACCTTTTGCGTGGGGCTCAGAATATCCTGCACGGAATAGTTCACCACCGTCATCAGGGGCAGGATGGCGGAAAAGGCCACGCACAGCAGCACGGGCAGGATCAATAGCCAGGCACGGCGGTTGTTATCGGTTTTACCGTTATGTATCATCAGGCCACCCGCTTATCGTTGACATAGAACAAGGTGCGTTGCGGCGGAAAGCGCAGCCGCACGGCATCTCCCGCGACGGCATCGATGGCGCGCAGCTTGGCCGCCACCGTCGCGCCACCCAGCTGGAATTCCGCCAGGTAATGCGTACCCATGTTGCGCACGGCGGTAACGGTGGCGGCAAGGGTATCTTCCCCGCCCTCTCCAGCCCCGATGCACTCGACGAATTCGGGCCGCACGCCCACCGTGATTTTTCCTTGCGCACCGGACAGCGCCGCGCGCGCGGCGGCGGACACGGCGAGTAGCTGCCCCGCCACGCGCACGCCGCCATCGTCCAAGGTGCAATCGAGCAAGTTCATGCCCGGATTGCCGATGAAATAGCCGACAAAGGTGTGCTCGGGTTCCTCGAACAGGGCTTGCGCGCTGCCCGTCTGCACCACTTCGCCCTGCGTCATGACGACCACCTGGTCGGCAAAGGTCAGCGCTTCCACCTGGTCATGCGTGACGTAGATCAACGACAATTTCAGTTCGTGGTGGATTTCCTTGAGTTTCCGGCGCAGCAGCCATTTCAGGTGCGGGTCGATCACCGTCAGCGGTTCGTCGAACAGCACGGCCGCCACGTCGGGACGCACGAGGCCCCGTCCCAGCGAAATCTTTTGCTTGGCATCCACGGACAAGCCGCTGGCGCGCAATTTCAGGTCGCCCGTCAATTCCAGCATCTGCGCCACCTGCTGCACGCGCTTTTTGACTTCCGTCTCTTTCCAGCCGCGATTACGCAACGGAAACGCCAGATTGTCGTGCACGGTCATGGTGTCGTAGATGACGGGAAACTGGAACACTTGCGCGATGTTGCGTGCTTCCGTGGGCAGCTGCGTCACATCCTTGCCGTCGAACAGCACCTTGCCGTGCGACGGTTTCACCAGACCGGAGATGATATTGAGCAAGGTCGTCTTGCCGCAGCCGGATGGCCCCAGCAAGGCGTAGGCGCCGCCGTCATGCCATTCCATGCTCATGGGCCGCAGCGCATAGTCGCTTGGCGCCGTCGGGTTCGGTTTATAGGCGTGCGCCAGGTCGACCAGTTCGATGCGCGCCATGTCAAGCTCCTCCCGGTGCAAACAGCAGCCCGCCGTCTTGCGCGAAGATCAGCAAGGCGTGCGGCTGGCAATACACGGTGCAGGCGCTGCCGATCTCCAGGTTGTGCACGCCGCCCAGCTGCGCCACCAGGGCCAGCTCGCCGCGGCGCGCATGCACATAGGTTTCCGAGCCGCTGATTTCCGCCAGGTCCACCTGCGCCGCGATGGGCACGTCGCCATCGGACTGGGGAGACAGATGCAGGCTGTGCGCACGCACGCCGAGGATCACCTCCGTACTGTCGCCCAGGCGGGCGCGCTGTTCGCCGCTCAGGTGTATCGACAGGCCGTCCGCCGCCTGCGCCACGCCGTGCGCATCCACGCGCGCGGGGATCAGGTTGATGGGCGGGTCGCTGAAGGTGCGCGCCACATCGATGGAATTGGGGGCATTGAAAACGTCCAGGGTCGGCCCCTGCTGCAGCAGGCGTCCCTCGTGCAGCACGGCCACGTGGCCGCCCAGCTGCAGCGCTTCCAGCGGCTCCGTGGTCGCGTACACGACCGTCGTGCTGCCGCTGGAAAACAGTTCCGTCAATTCGCGGCGCAATTCCTCGCGCAGCTTATAGTCGAGGTTGACAAGCGGCTCGTCGAGCAGCAGCAACGATGCATCCTTGATCAGCGCGCGCCCCAGCGCCGTGCGCTGCTGCTGCCCGCCCGACAGTTCCCCGGGCGTGCGCTGCAGGTACGGCGTGATGTGCAGGCGCTCGGCCAGCGCCAGCACTTTCGTCCGTATCTGTTCCTCGGGCACCTTGCGCAAGCGCAAGGGCGAGGCGATATTGTCGTAGACGGTGAAGGCCGGATAGTTGATGAATTGCTGGTACACCATGGCCAGGTTGCGGCGGCTGACGGGCACGCCCGTCACATCGACGCCATCGGCCGTCACGGTGCCCCCGCTGGGCTTGTCCAGGCCCGCCATCACGCGCATCAGGGTCGTCTTGCCGGCACGCGTGGTGCCCAGCAAGACGTTGATGGCGCCCGGCACCAAGGCCAGCGACATCGGATATAAAAAGTCGTCAGCCCCCTGCTTCCTGCTGATCTTGTCCAGTACCAGTTGCACGCGCTTCTCCTCCAGTGATGGTTTCTTATTCTTCGCCGCACCCTCTGCGGGGCGCGGTCGCCAACGTGTTGTGCTTACGGCAAAGGGTGCTGCAACAGCCAGGCATCGAGCCTGTCCGCCGTCTCGCGCGGCAGGTGCAGACCCAGCTTGGAGCGCCGCCACAGGATGTCGGCCGCGCTGACGGCCCATTCATGGCGCCGCAAATATTCGACTTCCGCCGCGTACAGGCCGGCGGCGATTTCCTCGCCCATGGCCGCCACGTCTGCCCTGCCCTCGAGCAGCACGTGGATGCGCGTGCCGTAGGCGCGCGCATAGCGCGCCACCAGCGCCGCCGGCAGCCACGCATACTCGCGCTGCAAGCCTTGCACGAACTGGCCGAACTCGCGCACGGCCCTATTCTGCGGCACGGCGCCATACACATCGCCGCCGGGCAGGCAAGCCTGCTCCGTCCAGGCCCGCCGCCGCTTGCCCTGCTCTGGCACCAGCAACGGCTCCAGCACATCGAGCGCTTCCTCGGCCAGCTTGCGGAAGGTGGTGATCTTGCCGCCGAAAACACTGAGCAGCGGCGCACCTTCCTGGTCCAGTTCGAAGCGGTAATCGCGCGTGACGGCCTTGGCGTCGGCCGCCGCGTCTTCCACCAGCGGGCGCACGCCCGCATACGTCCACATCACATCGGCAGGCACAATGGGCTTGCTGAAATAGTAACTGGAAAGCTCGCACAAGTAACGAATTTCCTCGTCGTCGATTTCCACCTTGCCGCTGTCGCCGTGATAGTCGAGGTCGGTGGTGCCGATCAGGGTGAAATCGTGCTCATACGGAATGGCAAACACGATGCGCCCGTCCGGATGCTGGAAGATATACGCGTGATCATGCTCAAACAGGCGCTTGACGACGATATGGCTGCCCTTGATCAGGCGCAAATGCCGGCCCTGTCCGCCGGGCGCCGCCTGCTGCAGGAATTCGGCCGTCCACGGCCCGGCCGCATTGACGACGCTGCGCGCACGCACCATCGTCTGCCTGCCGCCCGCGTGCTGCAAGGTGGCCAGCCAGGAAGCCCCCTCGCGCTCCAGCGCCGTGCAGCGCGTCTGCGTCAGCACGTGCGCGCCCTTGTCCGCCGCATCGATGGCGTTCAGCACTACCAGGCGCGCATCGTCGACCCAGCCGTCGGAATACACGAAGCCGCGCTTGAACTCGGGTTTTAACGGTTTGCCGGCCGCGTGGCGCGTCAGGTCGATGCCGCTGGAGCCCGGCAGAATTTCCCGCTTCGCCAGCATGTCGTAGAGGAACAGGCCGGCGCGTATCAGCCAGGCGGGGCGCTGGCCCTGCGCATGCGGCATGACGAAGCGCAGCGGCCACATGATGTGCGGCGCCGAGCGCAGCAGCACTTCGCGCTCGATCAGCGCCTTGCGCACGAGGCCGAATTCATAGTATTCGAGGTAGCGCAGGCCGCCGTGTATCAGCTTGGTCGATGCGGATGAGGTGTGCGCGGCCAGGTCGTCCTTTTCGCACAGCACCACGGACAAGCCCCGCCCGGCCGCATCGCGCGCGATGCCGGCGCCATTGATGCCGCCGCCCACCACCAGCACATCGCATGCCATCGCTGTCTCCACACCTTGCTGTGCTGCGGTCATCGGGACTCCGTGTATGTCGAGGACACGCTGGCGAGGAAAGACTAGGCATCGCCGGCGACTGTCGTTAAGATCACCATCTGGTAATACGCATGCAATATGAATAAGATACGCCAGAATGCGAACTCATAGCAACATATTTTCACCACTATTTGTTCGTTTCTGTTCGTTTATGATTTTTAAAGAGACAAACCCATGATTTTGAATCCCCGCCAGCGCCGCCTGCTCGAAGTGGTGCGCCAGAAGGTCACCATGTCCGTCGAAGAGCTGGCCCAGCAGCTGGGCGTGACGCCGCAAACCGTGCGCCGCGACGTCAAGCAGATGGAAGAAGCGCGCCTGCTGGCCCGCTACCACGGCGGCGTCGGCTTGCCCTCGTCCGTGGAAAATATCGATTACAGCCAGCGGCAGGTGTTCAACAGCGACGCCAAGCGGCGCATCGCCGCCGCCGTCGCCACGCAGGTGCCACACGGCTGTTCGCTGCTGATCAATATCGGCACGACCACCGAGGAAGTGGCGCGCGCGCTGGGCCGGCACACGGGCTTGCACGTGGTGACAAACAACCTGAACGTGGCCGCCATCCTGGCCGACAACGCCGCCTGCGAAGTCATCGTGGCCGGCGGCGTGGTGCGCGGGCGCGACCGCGGCATCGTCGGCGAAGCCACCATCGACTTCATCCGCCAGTTCAAGGTCGACATCGGCATCATCGGCATTTCCAGCATCGACGAAGACGGCAGCCTGCGCGACTTCGACGCGCGCGAAGTGAAGGTGGCGCAAGCCATCATCGAGCAGTCGCGCGAAGTGTGGCTGGTGGCCGACCAGCATAAATTCGGCCGCAAGGCGCTGGTGCGCCTGGCCGACCTGGCGCAAATCGACATCTTGTTTACAGATGCGCCGCCACCGCCCCGCTTTGCCGAAGTATTGCGCGACGCGGGCGTGAAGGTGGTGCTGGCCTGAGCGGGCCGCATTTCTGCAAGAAAACCCCGCACTGTCGCGTGGGCAATACGCCGTGTGTGGGCAAGCGCACCGAATGATATGAAATATTTATCAATTCGGCAAAAATGCTGTTACCATTGATGCAACATGAGTTATTTTTTTAATCTTCCTCTCTGGCAATACGATTATTTGCTTGATATTGTTTTTTTATCTCTCCAGAGCAAGAAAAAAGGAAAAACTCTTTGCCGGTAAGTGATTTCCTGTGAAAACAGTGTTAAAACTATCTCAAGCACGATGATTGTTCCCAAACAAACCACTCGACAGCAAGCGTGAAGGCCTTAACCATGCCGGCAACGCCGCCCAGTGAAGGAAAAGAAATGAGCCATAATTTTGAAGCGGCCGCCATGCCGCAATCCGCCCATCCCAACAGCGTCCCCGTCAGCGAGCTGGAAGCCCACCTCGGTTACTGGCTGCGTTTCGTTTCCAACCACGTTTCCCACAGCTTCCAGAAAAAAGCCGAAGCCAATGGCGTGACGGTCTCCGAATGGGTGGTGTTGCGTGAAATGTTCCGCCTGGGCTGCACCTCGCCCACGGTGCTGGCGCAAGTGTCCGGCATGAGCAAGGGCGCCGTATCGAAACTGATCGACCGCCTGGAAAGCAAGGGCATGGTCAGCAAGTCCATCCTGCTGGCCGACCGCCGCCAGCACTCGATCGAACTGACCACGGAAGGCGAGGCGCTGGTGCCCGTGCTGGCCGAGATGGCCGACCAGAACGACGAGGAATTCTTTGGCAAGCTGCCGCGCCAGCTGCGCGACGACCTGCTCGAAGCGATGAAGGAAGTGGCACGCACGCATCAGCTCAAGAGCGCCCCGCTGAATTAACAGCAGTAACACTCCCTGCAAGGGTGACACGGTGGCGCGGGCGCTTCGGCTATGATGCTGGCCTGACTGTCTACCAGGAACACGCATGGCCCTGCACATCGAAACCCCTTTGCTCAATTCACGCGCCCTGAGCCTGCACAGCGAACGCGCCATCTGGCTCAAGCTCGAAGCCCTGCAGCCGCCAGGCTCCTTCAAGATCCGCGGCATCGGCCTCGCCTGCGAAGAATACGCGCGGCGCGGCGCCAGCCGTTTCATCTCCTCTTCCGGCGGCAATGCCGGCATCGCCGTCGCCTATGCGGGACGCCAGCTGGGCATTCCCGTCATCGTCGTCGTGCCGGAAACGACCAGCCAACGGGCCAGGGCCCTGATCGCGCAGGAAGGCGCCGAAGTCATCGTGCACGGCGCCGCATGGCAGGAAGCGAACGCGCTGGCGCAGTCGATGCTCACGCCGCAGGACGCCTTCTTGCATCCGTTCGACGACCCGCTGCTGTGGCAGGGCCACGCCGGCATGATCGATGAAGTGGCGCGCGCGGGCCTGAAGCCGGACGCGGTGGTGCTGTCGGTGGGCGGCGGCGGCCTGCTGGCCGGCGTGGCCGAAGGCTTGCAGCGCAACGGCTGGGATGACGTGGCCCTGGTGGCCGTGGAAACGCAAGGCGCGGCCTCGCTGGCGGCGGCCGTGGCCGCGCGCGAACACGTGCCCCTGCCGGCCGTGACGAGCATCGCCACGTCGCTGGCCGCGCGCCAGGTCTGCGCGCAGGCATTCGCCATCAGCCAGACGCGCCTGCTGCACAGCGTGGTGGTGTCGGACCAGGCCGCCGTCGACGCCTGCCAGCGCTTCATCACCGACCAGCGCCTGGTGGTGGAGCCGGCCTGCGGCGCGGCGCTGGCGGCCGTCTACGGCAAGGTGCAGGAACTGGCCCCCTACCGCAATGTGCTGGTCATCGTGTGCGGCGGCGTGACGGCCACCACGCAGCAGCTCGACCACTGGACTGCCACCCTGTAATACTCAGGGCGCCGCCTCGAGCAGCGCCACGCCATCGCGGCCCTGCCCCTTGGCGGCATACAGGGCCTGGTCGGCCAGGTCCAGCAACTGCGCCGCCGTCAGCGCGCCTTCGCGGAAGATGGCGATGCCGATGCTGGTCGTCACCGGCAGCGGGCCGCTGGCCAGTTCAAAGGGCTGGCGGATGGCGTCGATGATCTTGGCGCCCACGTGGCGCACTTCGGCCGCGCCGTTCACGCCTTCGAGAATGATCACGAATTCATCGCCGGCCAGGCGCGCCACCAGGTCGCTGGCGCGCACGCTGCGCACCAGGCGCGAGGCGAATTCCTTCAGCACCTCGTCGCCCGCCTTGTGTCCCAGGCTGTCGTTGATGGCCTTGAAACGGTCGATATCGAGATAGGCCAGCGCCATCGGCGCGCGCGCAGCCCGCGTGCGCTGCATGCTTTGCGCCAGCTGCTCGTCGAAGCGGCGGCGGTTGGCGATGCCCGTCAGGGTGTCGGTGGCGGCAGCAAACTGCAGCGCCGTGTGCATCGCCTTGGTCTTGGTGATTTCATGGATCAGGCCATACACGCCTTCCACCGTGCCGCTCTCGCCCACGTCGGGCACGTAGCTGGTCTGGAAGGCGCGCCGGCCGGCGTCCCCCTCGCCGCCGATGGTGAATTCATATTCGACCTCCTCGCCCGCGAAGGCGCGCCGCAGGTATTGCTCGCGCAGCTGGTACGCTTCCTCGCCCAGCACGTCGCGGATCGACTGCATCAGGCTTTCCTGCTGCGACCTGCCGAACCACTTTTCAAACGTCGCGTTGATGAACTGGTAGCGGTGCTCGCGGTCGATATAGACGATCACCACGGGCACGTGGTCCGTCAGCAGTTTCAAGCGCCGCTCGCTGTCGCGCGTCTGCGCCTCGGCGATTTCGCGCTCGGCCACCAGCGAGTAAAAGTCGCGGCTCAAGTCGCCGATCTCGTCGCGCCGCTCGATTTGCAGCGCCTCGATGCCCAGGCGCTGGCGGCGGATCTGGTGCACCTGGCGGCGCAAGCGCTCCAAAGGCTGCAACAGGCGCAGCACCACGCGCCAGCCGGCCAGGCCCGCCAGCGCCGCCAGCAGCACGGCGGCCAGCAGGATCTTGCTGCGGATGGCGTGCAGCGGCGCGAAGGCTTCGCTCATGGGATACACGGACGCCAGTATCCAGCCCGTCGAGGCGATGCGGTGGTAGGCGAACAGGGCATCGACGCCTTGCGTGGTGGTGCCGGTCAGCCAGCCCTCGTAGCCCTGCATGGCGCGCCGCGTGGGCACGCTGACGGGGCCATGGGCTTCGATATGCTGCATGATGCGCGACTTGTCGGGATGCTCGACGATGACGCCTTCGCTGGTCATGATGTACAGATAGCCGCCCTGCCCCGGCTTGAGGGCGCCCAGACGCCCCAGGAAATCGGGCTGGCGCAGGTTGACGCTGGCCGCCAGCACATAGCGCACGCCGCCCTGCGCATCGAACACGGGCTGCGTCACCACCACGATGGGCATGCCGGAGATGCTGCCGTTGAGCGGCGCGGAAATCACCGAGCGCCGGGTCGCCAGCGTCTGTTCAAAGTAAGGACGGCCCTTCACGTTCAGCCCCGCCTGCGGCTTGAAGGGACTCACGCTGGCCAGGACGTCGCCGTCGATACCGACCACGCCGGCCGAATAGAACTCCGTCCCCAGCACCGTCTGCGCGGCCAGGAAACGCTGCAGGCTGGCGCCGTCTTGCGCGCCGCTGGCCGCCAGGCTGTCTGCCATCGCGCGCAGCACATTGCGCTTCGCGTCGAGCTCCTCGTCGATGAAGACGGCGGCGCTGGCCAGCGATACGTACTGCTGGCGTCCCATCACGTCGCGCATGCCGCGTTCGGCCACGGCCAGGGTGGCCAGCGCCAGCGAAGCCACCGCGCCCAGCACGAGCAGGAAGACGACCACGCTCATGCGCGCCTTCAGGCTGGCGGGCAGGCGCCGGCGCAGCCATTTGCGCAATGTCCCTCTTGTCGCCGTCATGCCGTCACGTCCGCCGCTGCAAATACCGGTACAGGCGCTCGACCGACTCGTCCAGCGCCAGGGTGCCCGTATCCAGGGTCAGCGCGGCCGCCAGCGGCGCTTCGTAAGGGGCGGAAATGCCCGTGAATTGCGCCAGCTGCCCCGCGCGCGCCTTTTCATACAGGCCTTTCGGATCGCGCGCTTCGCACACGGCCAGCGGCGTGCTGACGTGGACTTCAATGAAATGCGCCGTGCCGATGATGGCGGCGGCCATGGCCCGGTCGGCGCGATACGGCGAAATGAGGGCGGCGATGACGGTCAGGCCCGCCCCGTTCATCAGGTGCGCCACTTCGGCCGTGCGGCGGATGTTTTCATGCCGGTCTTCGGGCGTAAAACCCAGGTCGCGGTTCAAACCATGGCGCAGCTGGTCGCCGTCGAGCACCGCCACGGCGCGGCCCTGCGCCTTGAGCCGGCGCGCCAGCGCATCGGCGATGCTGGACTTGCCGGCGCCGCTCAAGCCCGTCAGCCAGACCGTGTCGTGTTGTCCTGCTGTCATCACACTGCCTCTCCTCTTGTAGAGCTGGCAATATAACAAAGCCGCGCAGGAAAGGACAGATTATCAGGCAGCGCTGCGCGTCTCAAGCAGCAATTGTCGTATCTCCGGCACGCAGGAGCCGCAATTGCCGCCCGCCTTGACGCAGGCCGTCACCTGCGCCGTCGTCGTCAACTGCTGTTCCACGATGGCCGCGCAAATGGTGTTGCGTCCCACGCCAAAGCACGAACACACGGTGGGCCCCGCGTCCACGCCCTTGCCGATGGGCTGCCCCAGCAGCACGCCGGCGCGGTCGGCCGCATCCATTTGCGCGTGCGCAAACAGGCCCGCCAGCCAGCTGCGCGACGGCAGGTCGGGACGCGGCGAGACATACACGCATTGCGCGATGCGCCCCTCGTCCAGGTGCACGGCGCGGTACACGCCGGCACTGGCGTCCGCATAATCGAGCCAGTCGGCATTGTCGTCCGTGACGCCCAGCAGCGCGCGCGCCCAGGCGCCCAGGTCTTCGATGCGCTGGCGGCCGGCCAGCTCATAGCGCAGGAACTGCTCGCCCTGGATGCGCGTCCAGTGCGCCACGCCATCGAGGCTCAAGGGCGTGCGGCTCAGGACAAACGCATGCCAGTGCACGCGGAACTGCTCGATGCGCACGGGCGTGTGCTTGAATTCCGGCTCGCCCGAGACAGGATCGACGACGGGATTGACGACGGCGCCCACGCGCGCATCGGACGCATTCGCGTCGCTCCAGTGTATCGGCACGAAGACCTGGCCGCGCGCGATGCCGCCGCCATGCACGACGCGCGCCACCATCGCGCCCCAGGCGCTGGAAATGCGCGCCAGCTCGCCTTCGCGCACGCTGTACAGCAGCGCATCCTGCGGGTGGATGTCGATGAAGGCTTCGGCGATGTGGCCCGACAGTTTCGCCGCCTTGCCCGTGCGCGTCATCGTGTGCCACTGGTCGCGCACCCGGCCCGTGTTGAGGATCAGCGGATAGTCCTCGTCGGGCATGTTGCGCGGCGCGCGCGGCGCCGTGGGAATGAAGCGCGCGCGCCCGTCCGCATGCGCGAAACGGCCGTCGCCGAACAACCTCGCCTGGCCCTGCGGCCACTGCTGCGGCGCCAGGGCGTCATAGCGCGCCGCATCCAGGCCGGCCAGGTGGCCCAGGTTGAACAGGCGCGCCGTGTCTCCCGCGTTGCGGAAGGCGGACAGGCGCGCATGTTCGTCGAAGATGGCCTGCGGCGACGTGAAATCGAAGCCGGCATGGCCCATGCGCCGTGCCACGTCGCACAGCACGTCCCAGTCGGCGCGCGCCTCGCCGGGCGCCGGCAAAAACGCCCGCTGGCGCGAGATGCGGCGCTCGGAATTGGTCACCGTGCCATCCTTCTCTCCCCAGCCCAGGGCCGGCAGCAGCACGTCGGCATGGGCATTCGTGTCCGACCCGGCGCTGATGTCCGACACCACCACCAGTTCGCATTTGGCCAGCGCGCGGCGCACCTGGTCGGCGTCCGGCATGCTGACCAGCGGATTGGTGGCGATGACCCACACGGCCTTGACCTTGCCCGCCTCGATGGCCTGGAACAGGTCCACCGCCTTCAGGCCAGGCTTGCTTGCCATGCGCGGAGAGCCCCAGAAGGTTTGCACGGCTTCGCGGTGCAGCGGCTTGTCCAGCTCCAGGTGCGCCGCCAGCATGTTGGCCAGGCCGCCCACTTCGCGCCCGCCCATGGCGTTTGGCTGGCCCGTAAGGGAGAACGGCCCCATGCCAGGCTGGCCGATGCGCCCCGTCGCCAGATGGCAGTTGATGATGCTGTTGACTTTGTCCGTGCCGGAGGACGACTGGTTCACGCCCTGCGAAAACGCCGTGACGACATTGCGCGTGGCGGCAAACGCCTGGTAAAACGCCAGCAAGGCGTGCGGGTCGACCTTGCAGATGGCCGCCACCTGCAAGGGGTCGCCGCAATCCACGTGGGCGGCCGCCAGCGCCTCGTCCAGTCCCGCACTGTGCCGCGTGACGAAATCGTCATCGATCACGCCTTCGCGTGCCAGGTAACACAGCAAGCCGTTGAACAGCCACACGTCCGTGCCCGGCTTCACGGGCAGGTGCAAATCGGCCAGCTCGCAGGTGGCCGTGCGGCGCGGGTCGATCACCACCAGTTTCATGTGCGGCCGGCTTTCCTTGATACGTGTGATGCGCTGGAACAGGATCGGGTGGCACCAGGCCGTGTTCGAGCCCACCAGCACCACCATGTCGGCCAGTTCCAGGTCTTCATAGCAGCCCGGCACGATATCCTCGCCGAACGCGCGCTTGTGGCCCGCCACGGCCGACGACATGCACAGGCGCGAATTGGTGTCGATATTCGCGCTGCCCACATAGCCCTTCATGAATTTGTTGGCGATGTAATAGTCTTCCGTCAGCAGCTGGCCCGAGACATACAGGGCGACGGCGTCGGGGCCGTGCTCGGCGATGATGGCGCGCAAGCCGCCGGCCACCTGCTCCAGCGCTGCATCCCAGGAAGCGCGCTGCAGCACGCCATCGACACGCACCTGCGGATGCAGCAGGCGCTTGTCGAGGTCCAGGGTGCCGCCAAGGGCCGAGCCTTTCACGCACAGCTTGCCCAGATTGGCCGGGTGGCCGCTATCGCCGGCGATGCGGATGGCGCCGTCGGGAAGGCGTGTCGCTTCCACGCCGCAGCCGACGCCGCAATACGGGCAAGTGGTTTTCACGGGCATGCAGCTAGTCATGAAAGTATCCTGTTGGTCGCTGTCAGGCGGCCTGGGCGCACAGCGCCTGGCCAAACAATAAATGGGTGCGCAGTTTGCTGATGTCGCGGCGCTGCTGGATCAGGTCGAAATACCAGGGACCGTCCTGCACGTCGCCATACAGCACGGCGCCGGCCAGGCGGCTGCCCTGCACCACCAGCCGCTTGTAGACGCCGCGGCGCGGGTCGCGCAGCACCAGGTCTTCGCTGCCCTCGCCGCCGATGATGTCGCCGGCCGAGTACAGGTCGATGCCCGTCACTTTCAGTTTGGTGGCGCTGGCCTGCTGCACGTAGCGGCGGTGTCCCGCGCCGGCCAGGTGCGCGCCGCACACGCGCGCCTGTTCCCAGATGGGCGCGACCAGGCCGAAGGTGGCGCGCCGGTGCTGCACGCATTCGCCCACGGCATACACGCGCGGGTCGTAGCTTTGCAGGCAGTCGTCGACGACGATGGCCCGTTCGCAGTGCAGGCCGGCCGCTTGCGCCAGGGCGATGTTGGGGCGCACGCCGGCCGTCATCACCACCAGGTCGGCGGGGATGCTGCTGCCGTCCGCAAACTGCACGCCTTCCACGCGGGCGCTGCCCATGATGGCGGACGTTTGCGCGTGCATCAGAAAACGCAGGCCGCGCGCTTCCAGCGCCGATTTCAGCAGCATCGATGCGGGCGCATCGAGCTGCTGGTTCATCAGGGCGCCGCTCATGTGCACGACCGTGACGTCCATGCCCTGGCGCTGCAAGCCGTTGGCCGCTTCCAGCCCCAGCAAGCCGCCGCCGATGACCACCGCGTGGCGGTGCGTGCGCGCCGCCTGCAGCATGGTGTCGACGTCGCTGATGTCGCGAAAGCCGATCACGCCGGGCAGCGCATGGCCCGGCACGGGCACGATGAAGGGCGTGGAACCGGTGGCCAACAGCAGGCGGTCATAGGCAACCGTGATGCCGGACAGCGACTGCACGGTGCGCGCCTTGCGGTCGATGCGCACGACGGGGTCGCCCGCGTGCAGGGTGATGCCGTTTTGCGCATACCAGTCGCGCGTATGCAGCATGATGTCGTCCACCGACTTTTCGCCGGCCAGCACGGGAGACAGCAGGATGCGGTTGTAATTGCCGTGCGGCTCGGCGCCGAACACGGTGATGTCGTACAGGTCCGGCGCGAGTTTCAACAGTTCCTCGACCGTGCGCATGCCGGCCATGCCGTTGCCGACCACCACGAGCGCGGGACGCCGGGGCGGGTTCACAGGGCCACCCACACCATGTCCGCGAACACGCGCGCCGGCCAGGTGGCCACCGAATGCTCGGGCGCTTCGATGCACTCGCCGCTGGCCAGGTCGAAGTGCTGCTTGTAGATGGGCGAGGCCACCACGACGCGCTCGCCGATGCTGCCCACGAGGCCCCGCGACAGCACCGAGGCGCCCGCATTCGGGTCGACATTGTCGATGGCGTACACGCGCGGCGCGGCATCGCCGACGCGGAACACGGCCACGTGGCGGCCACCGAGCAGCGCGCACACGCCCGTGTCGGGCACGATGTCGGTCAAGGGACAGATGGCTACCCAGTTGTCGGCGGTGGCGCCGGAAAGTTCATTCATGGCGTTCATGGCTCAAGCCTCCACGGCAAGGATGGGGATCACGGTGCTGCGGCGTTCCATCTCGGTGGCGGGCCGGATCTGGCCCCGCTCTTCGACGAACACCACGTTTTCATCGCCCTTGTCGCTGTTGACGAAATGGCGGAAGCGCTGGCGCACGGCGGGGTTGGAAACGGCTTCCTTCCACTCGCAGGCATACGTGTCGACCACGTGCTGCATGTCCGCTTCCAGCTCATGGGCGATGCCCAGGCGGTCGGCCACGACGACGGCTTTCAGGTAATCGAGCCCCCCTTCCAGATTGTCGCGCCACACGCTGGTGCGCTGCAGGCGGTCGGCCGTGCGCACGTAGAACATCAGGAAGCGGTCGACGTAGCGCACCAGGGTGGCTTCATCGAGGTCGGACGCCAGCAACTCCGCATGGCGCGGCTTCATGCCGCCATTGCCGCACACGTACAGGTTCCAGCCCTTTTCCGTGGCGATCAGGCCGATATCCTTGCCCTGCGCCTCGGCGCATTCGCGCGTGCAGCCGGAGACGCCGAACTTGATCTTGTGCGGCGTGCGCAAGCCCTTGTAGCGGTTTTCCAGCTGGATCGCAAACCCCACGCTGTCGGCCACGCCATAGCGGCACCAGGTGGAGCCGACGCACGATTTCACCGTGCGCAGCGACTTGCCGTAGGCGTGGCCCGACTCGAAGCCGGCCGCGATCAGTTCTTCCCAGATGGCCGGCAACTGGTCGACGCGCGCGCCGAACAGGTCGACCCGCTGGCCGCCCGTGATTTTCGTGTAGAGACCGTATTTTTTCGCCACCATGCCCACGGCGATCAGGCCGTCAGCCGTCACTTCGCCGCCCGGCATGCGCGGCACGACGGAATACGTGCCATCCTTCTGGATATTGCCGAGAAAATAATCGTTGCTATCCTGCAGGCTGGCGTGCACGGGAGACAGCACGAAATCGTTCCAGCACGATGCCAGGATGTTCGCCGCCACGGGCTTGCACACGTCGCAACCCAAACCCTGGCCATGCGCGGACAGCAGCGCGCCGAAGCTGCGGATTTTGCCCACGCGGACCAGGTGGTGCAATTCCTGGCGCGAGTACGCAAAGTGTTCGCACACGTGGTTGTTGACGGCCAGGCCCTGCTTCTGCATTTCCGCCTTCATGATCTGCGTCACCAGCGGCACGCAGCCGCCGCACGCGGTGCCCGCTTTCGTGCAGGATTTTAATGCGCCGATGGTGGTGGCGCCATCGGCGACGGCAGCGCACAGCGCGCCTTTGGACACGTCATTGCACGAGCAGATTTGCGCCGACTCGGGCAAGGCATCCACGCCCAGGCCCGCCTTTTGCTGGCCGTCGGCCTGGGGCAGGATCAGGAACTCGGGGGATGCCGGCAGCTCGATTTTATTGAGCATCATCTGCAGCAAGGTGCCGTACTCGCTGGCGTCGCCCACCATCACGCCGCCCAGCAGATACTTGCCGCAATCGGAAACGACGATCTTCTTGTAGATCTGCTTGCGTTCATCCATGAACTGGTAGGAGCGGCTGCCCGGCGCATTGCCGTGCGGGTCGCCCAGGCTGGCCACGTCCACGCCCATCAGTTTGAGCTTGGTGCTCATGTCGGCGCCCTTGAACGAGGCTTCGCCCTCTTCCTGCAGCACGTGGCGCGCCGCGATGCGCGCCATTTCATAGCCGGGCGCCACCAGGCCAAACACCAGGCCGCCCCACAGCGCGCATTCGCCGATCGCGTAGATGTCCGGGTCGGACGTGACGCAGCTGTCGTCGATGGCGATGCCGCCGCGTGGTCCCACGTCCAGGCCGCAGGCGCGCGCCAGTTCGTCGCGCGGGCGGATGCCGGCCGAGAAGACGATCATGTCCGCTTCCAGGTGGCTGCCGTCGGCGAACTGCATGCGGTGCGTGGCCGCTTCGCCGTCGACGATGGCCAGGGTATTCTTTTGCGTGTGCACGGTCACGCCCAGTTCCTCGATCTTGCGGCGCAGGACGCGCGCGCCGCCTTCATCGACCTGCACGGCCATCAGGCGCGGCGCGAATTCCACCACGTGGGTGTCCAGCTTCAAATCCCTCAAGGCCTTCGCGCATTCGAGACCCAGCAATCCCCCGCCGATCACCACGCCCGTTTTTGACTTTCCGCCCCAGGCCAGCATGGCTTCCAGGTCTTCGATGGTGCGGTAGACGAAGCAGCCATCGCGCTCCTTGCCCGGCAGCGGCGGCACGAACGGCGTGGAGCCGGTGGCGAACACCAGCTTGTCGTAGCCCAGCACTTCACCCGTGCTGGCGGTGACGGTTTTCGCCGCGCGGTCGATGGACACGGCGCGCGCATTGAGCTTCAGGACGACGTTGCCCTTGTCGAAGAAGCCGGGCGCCACCAGCGACAGGTCCTCGGCCGATTTTCCGCTGAAAAATTCGGACAGGTGCACCCTGTCGTAGGCGGGGCGCGGCTCTTCGCACAAGACCATCACGGACAGGCGCGTGTTGTTCTCCAGCGCCAGGCGTTCGAGGAATTTGTGTCCGACCATGCCATGGCCAAGGACGACGATATTCAAGGGGTGGTTCATTGCTCTCTCCTCAGGCCGCGGCCATGTTTGGTTCAGCCGCTTCGCGGGTAAAGCGCACGGCGATGGCGCACAGGGCCGAGATCACCACCAGCGCGCTGAGGATAATCAGGGTCTGGCGGATGTCGCCCGTGCCCTTCATCAGGAAGCCGGCCGCCACGGCGCCCACGTTGCCGCCGGCGCCGATGATGCCGGCCACGCCACCCAGGGCACGGCTGTCGATGAAGGGCACCAGCGCGTAGGTCGCGCCGCACGCCATGTGGGTGAACAGGCCGAAGACCAGCATGGCGATGACGGCGTACGTGACGCTATCGACCTTGGCAAACCACAGCAAGCCCACGCCTTCGCCGATCATCAGCATGAACAGCAGGGTGACCCGGCTGTTCAGGTTGCCGCGCAGGGCCAATTTATCCGACATCCAGCCGCCCAAAGCGCGGGCAAACAGGGCCAGCAAGCCGAAGCTGCCGGCGGCCAGGCCGGCCGATTTCAGGGACAGGCCGAAATGGTCGACGTAGTACACGGCGGCGATGTTGTGGATGAAGATTTCGATGCCGAAGCAGGCACCGTAGGTGACGAACAGCAGCCAGACGCGATAATTGCTGCTGGCGGCCTTGAAGCTGTCCCAGCCCCCCTTCTTGCCACCCTCGATAGGCACGCCGGCGGCGCGCAAGTCCGCGTAATTACCTTCCGGGCAATCCTGCGTATAGCGCCAGTAGAGGGCAGCCATCACCAGCATCAGCACGCCCGGCACCAGCAGGGCCACGCGCCAGCCCATCGATTCGGACACGCCCAGCATCAGCACGGCACCGAGCAACAAGGGCATCAACGCCTGCGCCGCGCCGCCGCCCGCATTGCCCCAGCCGGCTGCCGCCGCATTCGCCGTCCCCACCACGCGGGGCGCGAACATCACGGAGGTGTGATATTGCGTGATGACAAAGCTGGCGCCGACGGCGCCGATGCCCAGGCGGAAGAACAGAAAGCTTTCATAGCTTTGCGAAGCGGCCACACCCAGCACGGGAATGGCGCCCAGCAACAGCAAGCCCGTGTAGGTCTTGCGCGGGCCGTAGCGGTCGCATAATGGCCCCACGATCAGGCGCACGAGGATGGTGATGGCGACGGCCGCGATATTGATGTTCGCCACTTGTGCCAAGGAAAGGCCGAACTCGCCCTTGATGACCGGCATCAAGGGGGCGCAGGCGAACCAGGCGAAGAAACACACGAAAAATGCCATCCACGTCAGGTGGAATGCGCGCATGGGTGGCGTGGCGAGGGAGAAGAGCGCGATGCTCGTTGCTTTTTGGCTGGCCATGATAGGTTCCCGAAATATCCCGTTGATAAAACAAAACGGCGCCCGCCCCCGCCGATGAGAAAAATCAGCCTGGGCGGACGCCGTTGTCCATGTGGTCCGTCGTTGGACCGTTGTGCGTTTATTCAGGGGATCGCCGTTGATCCGTACCTTCTGTTTAGCAAGTGCCGTGCCAGCTTGCCTGACGGGCACGCAGCATCATTCACACCGGCTTTGCGCCAGATCATGGCCAATCACGGTGCAAGCATGCCACTTGCTGGTGCATGCGGGAACCAGCGAATGGCATATCTTGTCTAACTGCCATCTGAAGCAGTACGGGAGGCCACGATGGTCAAGACACTGCGTTGGCTACGGCCGCCATGGCTGGCTGGCGTGTGTGCGGGGCTGCTGCTCATTACGTGGAGTAACACTGCCGCCGCGCAAGAGCCGAAGGAACACAGCGAACTCGATGCCACCGTCGCCGCGCCCTTTCACGCCGCGCGCGGCGAGCGGGCAACGCAGGCGCGTGCATTTGTCGTGCACCTCGCCTATCCGGGCGAAGGCCGCACCCATGCGGTGCGCTGGACATTGACCTTGTCCGGCCCGGGGCCGCAAGGCGCCGTGCTGCGGCGCTGGTCGGGCACGCAACAGGTAGGGGCCGGCGGCAAGAGTGTCACCTTGCCCTGGGATGGCCGCGCCGACGCCGAAGCGCCCAAACGGCGGCGGCTGGCGCCAGACGGCTTGTACCAGTTGCGCCTGCTTGCCGTGGCCGATGCGGGCACGCCGCAGGAAACGCAGGTGGAGCAGCAATGGCCGATCCAGGTGCGGCGGCGCAGCGGCACGGCGCCCACGGTGCCCGCCTTCCAGGCCGGCTTGCAACAACTGCCCAGCCTGGAAGGCCAGCCCGGCTACCGCATCGTCTACGCCAACCTGCACAGCCAGACGCGCCACAGCGACGGCGGCGCGGCGCTCGACGCCTGTCATGGTGCGCAGGATCCGCAAACGGCGCCCTTCGGCCCCATCGATGCCTACAAGTATGCGCAGCAACATGGGCTCGACGCCCTGCTGACATCCGAGCACAACCATATGTATGACGGTTCCGACGGCACCAACCCAGCCGCCACTGCCGCCGAAGCGACAGCCCTGTACCAGACGGGGCTGGCCGAAGCGGCCGCGTATACCGCCGCCCACCCCGGTTTCCTGGCCCTGTACGGCATGGAATGGGGCGTCATCAACAAGGGCGGCCATGTGAATATCCTCAATAGCGAACAGCTGCTGGGCTGGGAACGGAATGCCTTGGGCGAGCTGCTGGCCGACGTGGAAACGCCGAAGGGCGATTACGCGGGCCTGTACGCGCTGATGCGCGAACGGGGCTGGGTCGGCCAGTTCAACCACCCCGCCCAAACGGGCCAGTTTCTCGTCAATGGCCAGCCGCTGGGCTACACGCCGGATGGCGATGCGGCCATGCTGCTGTGCGAAGTCATGAACACGTCCGCGTTTTCCACCAACAACCAGGAAACGGAGACGCGGCGCAGCAATTACGAGGCAGCCTGCAATCGCGCCCTGTCGGCCGGCTACCACCTGGCCTTCAGCAGCAACCAGGACAACCACTGCGCCAACTGGGGCGCGTCGTATGGCAACCGCACGGCCGTGCTGGTGACCAGCCCGGCCGCCGGCATGCCTGTTTCACGCGACAGCTTCCTCGAAGCGCTGCGCGCGCGCCGCGTGTTCGCCACCATGGACAAGCATGCGCAGATGCTGTTCACGGCCAACGGCAAGCTGATGGGCGAGCGTTTCGACAACCATGGCCCTTTGCACCTGGCCTCCCATTTCAGCAACAGCGCGGGGCGGCAAGCGGCCGCCGTCGCCATCTTCCACGGCGTGCCGGGAAGCAATGGCTCCGTCACACAGGTATCGGACCAGGCCGAGCTCACCCTCACGCCCGCGCCCGGCCCCCATTTCTATTACGCGCGGCTGGCGCAGGACGATGGCAATATCGTCTGGTCGGCGCCCGTGTGGGTCAATCAGTTGCCGTGACAGTGACAGCGGGGGCGGAATGCCGGGCCATCAGCTCGGCCACCCAGTCGATAAAGACGCGCAGTTTCTTGCTGACATGGCGGTTCGGCGGATAGGCCAGATAGAGCGGCATGGCATCGACCGTCCATGCGGGGAACAGCGGCAGCAGCTCGCCCCTGGCCACGTGCGGCCGCGCCATGTAGTCGGGCAGCCACAGCACGCCCAGCCCCGCCACCCCGGCCGCCAGGTAGGCGTTGCCGTCGTCGATCGACAGCACGTACTGGCCATGGATCTTGACGCTCTGGCCCTCGCGGTGCATCACGTACGGAAAGCCGTTGCCGCTGCTGGCCCAGCGAAAGCGCACGATGCGGTGCGCGCTGTCCTGCAAGTCCAGCGGATGCAAGGGCGTGCCCACCCGCTGCAGATAGGCGGGCGCCGCATACACGCCCAGCGGCAAGTCGGCGAGCTTGCGCGCCATCAGTGACTGGTCGGTGATGTCACCGCCGCGTATCACGCAATCGACATTCTCGCCGATCACGTCGACCATGCGGTCGCTGGCGCCCATGTCGAGCACGATATCGGGATACCGCGCATGGAACCCGGGCAGCGCCGGCACCAGCAGCAAAGCGGCGAGCGGACTGGGCACGTCCACGCGCAACTGGCCCCGCGGCAAGGCGGCGGCGTGCGGCAAGCTCGTTTCGATTTCTTCCAGGGTGTCGAGCACCTGCACGATGCGCTCGTAGTAGGCGGCGCCATCGGCCGTCACATTGACCTTGCGCGTGGTGCGGTTCAGCAGCTTCAGGCGCAGCCGCGCCTCGAGCTGCTGCACCAGCTGCGTCACCGTGGTGCGGCTCATGTGCAAGGTCGCGGCCGCCCGCGTAAAACTGCCCGTCTCGACCACCCGCACGAAAGCCTTCATCGCATCAAACCTGTCCATCTACACCTCCGCCATTCGATTGTTTGGATTATACAAACAGTGCAGGCGATTCTGGCCGCTTTATCAGCAGGCTGGCAGCAGATAAAGTGTTCTCCAGGCAGCAACTTCGCTGCATCAACAAAGGAAAGCTGATGAAACGCGACGTGGTATTCCCTCCGGGCCGCCAAGCCCTGTATGAACAGAACCGCTATTCCCCGGCCGTGCGCGCCAACGGCCTGCTGTTCGTCTCCGGCCAGGTCGGCAGCCGCGAAGACGGCACGCCCGAACCCGGCCTCGACGCCCAGGTCCGGCGTGCGTTCGACAACCTGAACGCCATCTTGCAAGCGGCCGGCTGTACCTTCGACGATGTGCAGGACGTGACCATCTTTATCGTCGACCCGCAGGCCAACTTCCAGCGCATCTGGAATATCGTGCAGGCCGGGTACTGGGGCCAGGCGCCGCACCCGACGGTGACGGCCGTGGGCGTGACGTGGCTGTATGGTTTCCAGTTCGAGATCAAGGTGGTGGCCAGGCTGCCTGGCCACCACACAGACCCTGGAAGCGTGCAGGAAAAATAGCGGCGGTTGTCCCTCGCACGATTGCCCGCCGCAAGGTGCGCTGGCACTAATCTGTGGCAACATGGCAGCGCCGTTTTGACAGCATGTTGACAGCAAGGCGGCGCAAGCAACCCATGCCAGGAAACCCAATGAAGCCAAAAGCGCTGATCGTCGCCCATATCGAAGCGTTCTTGCTGGAGCCGCTGAGCGCAGCAGGCTTCAAGTTCTCGCCAAGCCAGCTGACGTTCAAGCGCACGCAGAACGAATTCGTCCAGGCCATCCATTTCCAGGCCAACCGCCATAACGAAGAGCATCTCTGCGTGGCATTCTGGAGCCACTATCAGGTTTCGTCCAGATCCTATACATCGTGGCACAAGGCGCGTTACGCTCACGAACCTGCCAACAATATCGTTGGCGATGTGGCCGACTGGAATATCAGAAACTGGCAATTCCCTGTCATCGATGGCAAGGAGGACAAGGAACACCAGCTCGTCGATCCGTCCCATCGGACAACAGTCATGGCCTGCCTGCGGGACAATCTGCTGGAGTTGGCCATTCCCTGGCTCGACCACCGGTCCAACTGGGAAAATGCGGCCCTGGCCCTGGTCGAAGCGCAAGGCTCGCATGCCAGGGCCTGCGATTTTTATCTGATGGCCGGCAAGCAGGAAAAAGCCTTGTGGGCCTTGCACGAAGGCATTGCCTACTGGGAAAGAAACCCCAAGGCATCTTATCCGCAAGAAAAAGAGGAGATCGCTTTGCGTATGGAACACTACTTCAATGCGACACCAATCTGAACCATGACAGAGATCACTTGCCCCTACGATGGCGACTGCGGGCACTCATTCGCCCCCAGCGCAATGGCAGCGTCGGATGGCGCGTTCTTAACGACGGCCGTCGCCAAAAAGATGACGTTCATGTTCCTGCACTGCCCCGCATGTACAAGGATGTTCCAGTTCAATCCGGTCGCCTGGACAGCGCAGGCTTGCGAAGCCGCCGCGCCCAAGACTGCCAGGGTCGCGAAGAAAAGCGGCAAGCAGCTGGACAAATTGCTGGCCAGGGAAAAAGTGGCCCTGCCCCCGGCCTATCTCGATCACCTTCACAGCGGAAAATCGCGTCGCGAGGTGGCGATTTGCAGCGATGAAGATCCTTTCACGCTATACAGCCTGGACGAGCTGTGCAAGGAGGTCGATGTGGATGGAACAAGCTATCTGGCAGTCAGGCAACTGGCAGGCTTTGCCCAGGCCCTGGCGCAAGCGGCGGGAGCCGGCTCGAAGCAGGCAGCACCGTTCAGCCCTGCCGAGCTGGCGGCTTGCCTGGCCATCGGCGAGGAAAATACGCGCATCCTGTTCATCGACAGCCGCCACAACGAGGCATTGTGGATTTATCACCCCGACGGCGGCGATGTCGACAAGACACGGCTCACCGTGACCTCCCTGATTGGGCCTGGCGCCCCCTGAAGGGCGCATCACGCCGCAGATTCTGCGGCCTGCTTCCGTTCCAGCAAACAATATTGGAAAAGCATGTTATTTTTTAAATAGTCGTTTATAGACACTGGTTCCCCGCAGCAATCCATGGCACCATAAGCGCGCCGTTTTGACAGCAACACGGCACAACCGACCATCGTCAAGGAACCCTGTCCATGTCTTTTTATCGCAAGTTTGCCGGCAGCATGCTGCTGGGCCTGGCCACAGCGGGCGTCGCCCATGCCCAAGCCCCGGCGCCCGCCTCCACCCCTACCGATCCCCACCTTTGGCTGGAAGAAGTCCTCGGCGACAAGCCGCTGGCCTGGGTCAAGCAGCACAATGCCGTGAGCACCAAGGAACTGGAAAGCCAGCCCGGTTTCGCCGCCCTGCAGGCGCGCCTGAAAACCATCCTCAATTCCAAGGAACGCATTCCCTACGTCAGCAAGGAAGGCGAGTACTACTACAACTTCTGGCGCGACGCCCAGCACGTGCGCGGCATCTGGCGCCGCACCACCCTGGCGCAATACCAGCTGGCCGAGCCAAATTGGGAAACCGTGATCGACCTCGACCAGCTGGCCGCCGGCGAAAGTGAAAACTGGGTCTGGGGCGGCGCCACCTGCCTGTATCCGAAGGGCGAACGCTGCCTCATTTCCCTGTCGCGCGGCGGCGGCGACGCCAAGGTGGTGCGCGAATACGACGTGGCCAGGCGCGCCTTTGTGGACGGCGGCTTTACCCTGCCCGAAGCGAAGGGCAGCGCCAGCTGGATCGACCAGGATACCCTGTTCGTCTCCACGGATTTCGGCCCCGGCTCGATGACCAGCTCCGGCTACCCGCGCATCATCAAGCAGTGGCAGCGCGGCACGCCGCTGGCGCAGGCGCAAACGCTGTACGAAGCCAAAGCCGACGACCTGAGCGCGGGCGCCTACAAGGATTTCACGCCCGGCCACGAACACCAGTTCATCGAGCGGCAAATCGATTTCTACAGCGGCGAAATGTTCCTGCGCGACGGCGCCGAGTTGAAGAAAGTGCCGAAACCGGACGACGCGACGGCATTCACCGTGCGCGACCAGCTGGTCATCACCCTGCGCTCGGACTGGAAAGTCAACGGCAAGACCTATGCGCAAGGTTCGCTGCTGGCGACCGACTTCAAGTCTTTCATGCAGGGCAAGCAGGAACTGGAAGTGCTGTACGCGCCGACGGCCACGTCTTCGCTGGACAATGTCACGGCGACGAAATCGGCCATCCTCGTGACGACCCTGGACAAGGTCAAGAACCGCCTGACGGAATTGCGCCACGTGAACGGCAAGTGGCAGCGCCGCGCCGTCGATGCGCCGAAACTGGGCACCCTGGCCGTCAGCGCGCTCGATCCCGTCGATTCGGACCAATACTTCCTGACGGTGACCGACTTCCTCAATCCGACCACCCTGTACCTGGCCACGGCGCAGAGCGACAAGCGCACGAAAATCAAGTCGCTGCCCGCCTACTACGACGCGGCGCCATACAAGGTGGAGCAGTTCGAATCGACGTCGAAGGATGGCACCAGGGTGCCGTATTTCGCCATCATGGCCAAGAAGACGAAGTTCGACGGCAGCAACCCCACCGTGCTGTATGGCTATGGCGGCTTCGAAGTGTCGCTGAAACCCAGCTACAGCGGCACCACGGGCGTGGCGTGGCTGGAAAAGGGTGGCGTGTACGTGCTGGCGAATATCCGCGGCGGCGGCGAATTCGGTCCCCGCTGGCATCAGGCGGCATTGAAGGAAAACCGCCAGCGCGCGTATGACGACTTCATCTCCGTGGCGCAGGATCTGATCAAGCGCAAGGTCACCAGCCCGCGCCACCTGGGCATCATGGGCGGCAGCAATGGCGGCCTGCTGACGGGCGCCGTGCTGGTGCAGCGTCCCGACCTGTTCAACGCCGTCGTCAGCCAGGTGCCGCTGCTCGACATGCGCCGCTATAACAAGATGCTGGCGGGCGCCTCGTGGATGGGAGAGTACGGCGACCCGGACGTGCCGGAACAATGGGCTTACATCAGCAAGTACTCGCCTTACCAGAACGTCTTCAAGGACAAGAAATATCCGCGCGTGCTGTTTACCACTTCGACGCGCGACGACCGGGTCCACCCTGGCCATGCGCGCAAGATGGTGGCGAAGATGGAAGAGCAAGGCCACGACGTGCTGTACTGGGAAAATACGGAAGGCGGCCATGCGGGTGCCGCCAACAACGACCAGCAGGCGCTGATGTGGGCGCTGACCTACACCTTCCTGCTGGAGCAGCTGAAGTAATGGGGTGGTGTCGGTAGGCGTAGGTCGGCTTAGCCCAACGGGCGTGAGCCGACAACATTGTTGGCCCGCCCGCGGTGATGTCGGATTACGCGTTCCGCTAATCCGACCTACCGGGCGAAAGCGGCCGCCGCAGACATTGCCTACTTCGCCTGCGCGCTGGGGCGTTCGGCGATGCGGTCGCGGTAAGCCTGCAGGTTGGACAAGCCTTCCGCGCCGGGGCGGTACTTCATCAGGCCACGCGCAAATTCCAGCGCACAAAAGGCCGTGATGTCGGCAATCGTGAACCGTTCGCCGGCGATGTACGGCTGGCTGCCCAGCACCTGGTCCAGCCATTGCGCCGTTTCGCGCAGCTTGCCCGCCTGCGCCGCGGCGAAATCGGGAAACTGCGGGTTTTCCAGCGCCACCAGGGCCGGATGGCCGTGGCGCACCCAGTTGGCGGTGGCGCTGAACAAATGCAGTTCCACGCGGCGGTCGGCCATTTCGATGAAGGCGCGCTCCTCGAAGCCTTCGCCCATCAGGTTCGGCTGCGGCTGCAAGCCTTCCAAGTAGGTGCAGATGGCGCGCGTCTCGGTCAGCACGCGCCCGTCCGCCAATTCCAGCACGGGCACGCGGCCCAGCGGGTTTTTCGCCAGGAAGGCGGGATCGCGGTGCTGCCCCGCCATCAGGTCGAGCGCCACTTCCTCGATGCCGGTGATGCCCTTCTCGGCGATGAACATGGTGACGCGGCGTGGATTGGGCGTGCGGGGGCTGATAGTCAGTTTCATGTGCAGGTCTCGTCTCGTTGTAATGGTGGATGGTGGTTGACAATCAGGTGCGGCACCAGCCTGTGGCAATGCAGTCAGGCGCCCATCATACCAGCGCACCGTCGTGGTGCGGCGCTCCTGGCGCGTTGACTTTGCCCCCGTTTCCACTTAGATTGCTGTACGGGAACGCTGGCTTCCAGTTCCAGCGATGTCCCCCAACCGCCATCAACGCTCGCAGCCTACCCGGCCGGCGGGCGTTTTACCCATGAACGAAGGGCATACCATGCATCGCACACCGACTCCGCGTTTCCGCCGCAGCCATTTGGCCGCCGCCGTCCTGGCGCTGACCGCCGTCACCGGCTTCACCCCGGGCCACGCCGCGCCCGCCGCCAAATACGCGTCGGCCAGCCACGCCCTTGGCACCACCACGCAGCTGCCGCGCGGCGTCACGCCTTTGCACTACATCCTGTCGATCACGCCGGATGCCGCCGCCTCGACCTTCAAGGGCGAAGCCGCCATCAAGGTGGCCGTCGACACGCCAACGGCCAGCATCACCTTCAATGCCCTGAACCTGGCGTTTGCCGCCGCCGCCATCGAAGGCGCGGGCGGCAGCAAGCAGGTGACGCGCAAGATCGATATCGATGCGGACAAGCAGACGGCCACCGTGCATTTTGCCGAGCCGCTGGCCAAGGGCGAGTACCTGTTGCGCATCGACTACACCGGCAAGATCGGCACGCAGGCGACGGGCCTGTTCTCGCTCGACTACGATACGCCGCAAGGACGCCAGCGCGCCCTGTACACGCAGTTCGAGAATTCGGATGCGCGCAGCATGCTGCCATCGTGGGATGAACCGGACTACAAGGCCACCTTCGCGCTGGACGTGGTCGTGCCGAGCAACCAAATGGCCGTCGGCAACATGCCGATCGCCCGCAGCGAAGAGCTGGGCAATGGCAAGAAGCACGTGTATTTCGCCACCACGCCGCGCATGTCGACCTATCTGCTGTTCTTCGGCCTGGGCGACTTCGAGCGCGCCACGGCCATGAGCGACGGCACGGAAATAGGCGTCATCACGAAGAAGGGCGCGCTGGCGCAAAGCCGCTTCGCGCTCGACGAATCAGCCGCCCTGCTGCGTGAATACAACGATTATTTCGGCGTGCGCTATCCGCTGCCCAAGCTCGACAATATCGCCGCGCCGGGCCGCAGCCAGTTCTTCGGCGCCATGGAAAACTGGGGCGCCGTCTTCACCTTCGAATACGGCCTGCTGCTCGACCCGACCATCTCGACGCAGACCGACAAGGAAAACATCTACACCACCCTGTCGCATGAAATGGCGCACCAGTGGTTCGGCGACCTGGTCACCATGCGCTGGTGGGACGACCTGTGGCTCAACGAAGGTTTTGCGTCGTGGATGGAAAGCCGCACCACGGAGCGTCTGCACCCGGAATGGAACACGGCCCTGTCCAACGTGGGCGGACGCGAATCGGCGATGAGCCAGGATGCGCTGCGCACCACGCACCCGGTGGTGCAGCGCATCGCCACCGTGGAACAGGCCAGCCAGGCCTTCGACGGCATCACCTACCAGAAGGGTGAAGCGGTGATCCGCATGCTCGAAGCGTACGTGGGCGCCGACACGTGGCGCACGGCCGTGCGCAGCTACATGCGCAAGCATGCGTATGGCAATACGGTGTCGGACGACCTGTGGCGCGAAGTCGATGCGGCCGCGGGCAAGCCCGTCAGCGCCATCGCCCATGACTTCACCCTGCAACCGGGCGTGCCGATGATCACCGTCGGCGCAGCCGTGTGCAGGAAAGGCAGTACGCGCGTGACCTTGACGCAGACGGAATTTTCCAAGGATCAGCCGGACAAGAAGCCGCTGTCGTGGAAAGTGCCGGTGATCGCTTCGACGGTCGGCAACGGCAAGCTGGCCAAGGTAGTGATCAAGAATGGCAAGGCGACCCTGAACGTGCCCGGTTGCGGCGCCCTGCTGGTGAACGCGGGCCAGAGCGGCTACTACCGCACCCTGTACGCGCCAGCCGGTACGCACGCGCTGGCGGGCAGCTTCGCGCGCCTGGCGCCGATCGACCAGCTGGGCTTGCTGGCGGACAGCCAGTCGCTGGGCATGGCGGGCTTGCAAGACCCGGCGGCTTTCCTGGAACTGGTGAAGGCCACGCCGCTGTCGGCCGATCCCCAAGTGCTGGGCCGCGTGGCCGGCTCGCTGAACGGCCTGTATGAGCAGTATGCGGGCGATAGCGCGGAAAGCAAGGCGCGCCAGCAGGCTTTCGGCCGCTTCGCCATGGCGCGCCTGGCGCCGATGATGGCGCAGACGGGCTGGGAAGCGCGCGCGGGCGAAGCATCGAGCGTGGCGACCCTGCGCGGACGCCTGATTTCCATCCTCGGCGACATGGGCGAGCCGGGGGTGATCGCCGAAGCGCGCCGCCGCTACGCCGCCAGCGAACAGGATCCGGCCGCCATGCCTGCGCCGCTGCGCCGCACCATCCTGGGCGTGGTGGCGCAGCATGCGGACGCCGCCACCTGGGAGCAGCTGCACGCCAAGGCGCAGCAGGAAAAGACGCCGCTGGTCAAGAACCAGCTGTACGACTTGCTGGCCTCGACCGACGATGCGGCCCTGGCGCAGCGGGCGCTGGCGCTGGCGTTGACGGATGAACCTGGCGTGACCAACAGCCCGGCCATGATCTCGCGCGTTTCGCGCAGGCATCCTGAACTGGCCTTCGACTTCGCGCTGGCACACCTGGAGCAAGTCAATGCGCGCATCGACGCCAGTTCGCGCAGCCGCTACTTCCCGCGCCTGGCGGCCGGTTCGGCACAGCCGGAAATGATCGCCAAGCTGGAAGCGTATGCGCAGGCCAACCTGCCGGCCAGCGCGCGCGGCGACGCCGACAGTTCCGTGGCCGGCATCAAGTACCGCATCAAGGTGCGTGCCGAACGCCTGCCGGCCGTCGATGCGTGGCTGGCCAAGCAAACGGGCTAAGCGCCCGCGCCCGGCGCCGCAGTACGGCGGCGCCGGGCATTTTCCAGCCCTGTACGAAAATCCGGGCAAAAAAAACCGGCTTCGCAAAGTGCGGTAGCCGGTTGAAACGCTGTTTCAGAGCGCAGGGATAAAGCAGGAAAACACATGAAAAAGTGGAAATCGTGCCGGTCATTGAGGTGTCCGGCAACCTTGCGCCCGGGGTTTCCGTGCGCCATGTATCCACTATGCCAGCCCTTGCCGGAAACAGGCTTAGGACTTCATTAAATCCCCGCCCGATCCCCGCATTTCCCCTGTCCCACCCTGCAATCATTACTATAAAACAAGTTTTACATATCTGGTGCCGATGGTTGAGCTCACCGGCTAAGCTGTTGAGTCATGCCTGCATCCTATCGCTCCCGGAGCGTAGTGATTTGCGCATTGCATGCTGTGTGCCAACAAAAGCATCATAACAGCGCCATATGACCGCCTTATGACGTAGCGCTATGGTGCGCCGCCCTCCTTCGCGGAACTTTTGATACCCGTCAACTCTATTTCCACGCGGCGGTTCGGCTGCAGACAGGCGATCAGGGCGGCGCGCGGCGCCACCTTGTCGCAGGCGGCGACGGGTTCCGCCTTGCCCTTGCCGTACGCGCTGATGACATTGGCGATGCCTTGCTCGCGCAGCAACTGTTTCACCGTCAGCGCGCGCCGTTCGGACAGGGCCTGGTTGTAGCTGTCCGAACCCAGGCGGTCCGTGTGGCCCGTTACGGAAAGCGTATCGATCTGCACATAGCCCTGCTTCAGGCGCGCCGCCAGTTCCCGGATTTTCTCGACGCCCTGCGGCAGCACGTCGGCCGCACCCGCCTTGTCGAAGCGGAACAAGGCATCCATGTCCAGCGTGATGCGCTCATGCTCGATGCGCGGCGGCAGGATTTCCGGCGGCTTCGGCTTGTCGGCCGGACAAGCCGAAGCGGCGGACTGGGCGGCGGCCTGCGCATCCTCGGCCAGCTGCACGTAGGGATTCGCGTGGCGCCAGCCCTGCTGCTTGTACTCATTGCCCGCATGCACCAGCTCCACTTCGCCGCACGCCACTTTCTGCGCCGCGCAGGCGAAGCCGGGCGACTCGCGCAACGCTCCAAAGCCGGACCACAGATCGTCGCGCAGGCGCGTGGCATCGTTCAGCAGCGGCGTGGCGTCGCCGGGATTGGACGTGCTGCCGTCTTCCAGCGCGGCGACGATCTTTGCCGATTCCTGCAAGGCTTGCAGGGGAAAGGCCGAGCGGTCGTTGCGCGTGTACTCGTGGAAGGACACGTCGAGCCAGCATTGCGCCTTGGACAGGTAATAATCGCCCACGCGCACGCCGCCGTCGTTGAGCTTCTTGATGCGCTCCTGCAGCACGCGGTAAGCCTGCTGGTCCGCGGAGACGGCCTGGTCGCTGATGCGCAGCTGGGGCATGGCCAGCGGCGCCGTCGGCAGGGTGGGCGTGGCCGCCTGGGCCAGTCCCATGGCCAGCAGGCTGGCGAGCGGTATCAGTGCGTTCATTGGTATCTTCGTCGGTGTCATCGTCGGTGTCATTTTCGGAGTCATGGTGGTTTTCATGGCCGGGCCAGGGTACGGTTGATGGTGGCGTCTTTTCCTTTGAACAAGTTTTCATCGAACTTGAAGCGCAGGCGCAGGTAGGGGCCGCGCGCCGTGTAGTCGGCGCCCGTCAGGTCGCGGTCGGAAAAGCCCGACCAGTTGTGTCCGGCCGACAGCCACAGGTTTTGCGCCAGCAGATAGCCCACTTCGACACCATTGGCCCACTGGCGGCTGCCCCCTTGCGGACTGCCCATCACGGCAGCCAGCACGCCGATGTCCCAGTGCTTGCTGATGTCGTACACGGTGCGCCCGGAAAACAGCCATGCCGTGTATTTCTCTTGCCCGGCAGGCAGGTTCTTGTCGTTGTTGTGTTTGGCGGCGACCCGGCCCGTGAACCACCACGGACGGCTGGGGTGGTAATCGAGGTGCGTGGAAACGATATGCGCGCGGTAATTGTCGCCATCGATCTGCGACTGGTCGCGCACGGTCTTGTACTCGTAGCGGGCCAGGCCGTTGAAACGGTTGTCGTCCACGGGGCGCCAGGCAAAGCCCAGCTGCGCCCTATCCTGCAGCACGTTGCCGACAGGCGCGCCGCTGGCGTCGTCGTTGTTGCGCGTGTACAGCAGGTAATTACGCGCAAGCAAGGTCCAATCGCGGCTCAGCTTGCGCGCCCAGGCGATGGTATTGAGCCATTGATCCTGGCGCTGGTTGCCCGGCGCGATCTCGCTGTCGAACAATCGCCGGTACTCGAGCTTGACGGAGCCGCGCCACAGGGGATTGACGGCATAGTCGAATCCCGCCGCCACGGCCACGGCTTGCTGTTGCTGGCCATTCATGACTTTCAGGTATTCGATATTCGTGTTCGCCGCCAGCCCCTCGCCCAGGTTCCACGTGTTGCGCAAGCCGGACGCCAGCTGCAGGTCGCGCTGGTTGCTGAGGCTGTAATCCATGGCGTCGCGCATGCGGTACTCGCCAAACACGGTGCCGCCCGGCATGTAGCCCGTATCCGCGCCGGCGATGAAACTGGTGCTGCGGTCGGCCGGATTGAGCGAGTAGGCGGATGCCAGCCCCGTCTGGTTTTCATAGCGCGCGTACAGGCGGCTGCGTTCGGCCAGCTGGTATTGCGCGCCCAGGCCATAGCGGTGCTGGTCCGCATCGGAGACGCTTTTTTCCACGTCGCCATTCAGCGTCCAGCGCTCCGTGGCCTTGTATTGCGCCCCCAGGCGCACGGTGGTGGCGTCCAGCGGCGCCGTCGTGCCCGTGCCAGCGCCGGGATTGATCGGCGCAAACGTGGTGATGCTGCCGCCCGTGACGGGGTCGATGGCCGTGTTCGCCGTGCCGTTGCCGAAGAAGCCGCCCGTGGGATTGAGGCCCGTGCCCAGCGGCGAGGTATTCGGCGCGATGCCGGCCGTCGACGGCATGCCGCCGCTCTCCTTCATGTGCTGGACGGACACGTCGAGCAGCCAGCGTTCGCTGGCGTTCCACGCCACGCCCAGGCGCTGCGCATCGCGGCGCGCATCCGTGCTGCGCTCGTCGCTGCGGATGGCCTCGCCATACACGGTGACGGCGGGACTGAGCTTGTAGCCCGCCTTCACGCCTGCCTCGCCCCGTCCGCCCGTGATGCCGGCCGCAGTATTGTTGAAATCCCTGTCGGAACGGTTCCAGTAGGCTTTCGCTTCCAGCTTGTCATCCTTGTGCTGCAACTCGACCCGGGCCGCATTGCCGCTGACTTCATCGCGCAGCTCGCCCGCCTGGCCGGACGGCGTCGTGTAGATGCTGCCGCCCGCGCTGTAGCTGGTGGACGTGGTGCGCGCCACTTCGAGCACCAGCAGGCTGTGCTCGCCGAAGCGCAAGCCCGCATTGACGCTGTGCAATTTATACGGCGACAAGGGGTTTTTATCTTCCACGGCCGAGCCGCCGAGCGACACCATCTTGCCCAGTTGCACTTGCCCATCCACGCCCAGGGTCCAGAATTTCTCGCCGCCCTGGTCCACCTCATAGCTGATGCGGATCGATTGCGGGTCGCCATTCGGCGTCAGCACGGGGATCGCCTGCTTGAACAGGATGCGTCCGCTGAACGGCTCGAAGCTGTAATCCTCGAAACGGCGCAGCTGCGTCACTTGCACGATATTGCCGTTCTGATTCTTGTCGCGCACCACGATCTCGATCTTTTCCGAGTTTTCGATGGCGTTGTTGTTGCGCACGGCAAACGGTCCCGAGGTGCCGTTCGCCCGGTATTCCTCGACGACCTGCTTGAGGCTATCGTTGATGGCGAAGGCATTCGCGACGATGCCATCCCGCTCGTAATGGCCGCGCCCGCCCGTGGCCGTGCGGTTGTACTGGCCCAGTTTTCTCTGCTGCAAGTTGGCCACGGCGCCGCCGCCCGTCATCTGGCTGAAGCCGTCTCCCGTGGCGAAGTCGCCGTACAGCACATAGCTTTTCTGCTGGTCGATGCGCACATACAGGCGGTCGCTGGAGCGGGCGTCGAAATTGCGCACGGAACTGTCGCCGTAGACGGGATAAAACTCTTCCGGATTGACGTCGCGCATGAGACGCGCGCGCGTATCCTTGTCCGAGTCGTAGGCGGCCGTCAGCAAGGCGTCGCCACGGATCGTCCCTTTTAAAAACATCGCCGCGCGGCCCGCCACGTTGGCCTTGCCATTGTTGAAGGCGCGGCTCCAGCGCTGGATGTCGCGTTCGAAACCGTCATTGAAACGCGACGGCGAAATGTCGCTGCTCGACAGGCTGCGCTTGCTGATGATGCCGTCGATCAAGCCCACGGCCAGCATGTCGCGCAGTTCCGGCAAGAAACTGATCGTGCCCTGCGCCGCCACGGCACCGGCCGACACGCGCAGCAGCACGTCCTGCGGCGTGGCCGGAGCCAGCAGGCTGAAGCTCGCTACACCATCCTCCACCGTCAATTGCGTGCCGGGCGTGACCTTGTCGGCGTCGCGCCGCTCCGGGCCCAGTTCATCGGTCCGCGCGCCGGGCAGCAGGATACGCCCGCCGCTGGCCTCGACGGTCAGCAAGGCCGTGCCCGTCAAGGGCTTGCCCTGCGCGTCATACAGCCTGACCGTCACCTTGACGGGGCTCTGGCCATCGGCCGGTGCCTCGCCGTGATCCGTCTCGACGGCGATGCGCGCCACACCCCGGTTGATGGCGTAATCGGTGCCGCCGACCTTGCCGGCGAGGAAGGACGGCGCCGCCACGACGGAGCCTGCCGCATGCTCCGGCAAGGGCAGTTGCGCCAGGCTGGCGGCCGGGAATGCCAGCAGGGCCAGCGCGGCGGCCATGCGCCGGGGCGCGGGGAGCGTTCTCTTCATGGCTTGTTTCTCTTTGGCGGCATTGGCAGGCGGCAAGTAGGGTAAAAGAGGCTTATTGCGCATGGCTGCCTCCATCGGCTGGCGTGACCAGGCGGGGCGCGACGACAGGCTGGTTGGCGCTGTCCGTCGCCTGGGCCGGTGCGGCGGCCGGCTGGCTGCTGAAACTCAGTCCCGGTCCCCTGCCCTCCCTTTCCACGCTGCGCACTTCGCCCTGGGCACGGCGCGCCTTGACTTGCTCGAGCACGGGATTCGAGCACGAGCCCTCGATGAAGTCGGCGCGCAGCAGTTCGCCGTTCTTGGTATCGAGGAACAGGCTGTGCGGGTCGCCGAGGTTGCGGTTCGACGCTTCCATCATGCGGCTCAAACGTGGCAGGGTCGCGCCATCGACCTTGATCACATGGCTGTTCGGCGTGATGCCGCAATAGCTGTACTTGCCTTCCACGTCCGTGGTGAAGTTCGTGCCATCTTCCATGTACAGGCGCACGCCCGGAATGCCCAGCTCCTCGCCGTCCTGCACGTGGTTGTTGTTGCAGTCCACAAACACCTTGCCGGCGAGGCAGGCATCCGTGGTGAACACGCCGCCCGTGACTTTCACTTTCGCGCGCGCTTCGTTCGACGGCGGGCCGTTGGTGGTCGTTGCCTGGGCGCGGTTGACGCCGTCGCCCTGCAGCGAACCGACGCCCACGCGCAGGCGGTAGCGGAAGCTGGCGCTGGCGTTCGGCGCCAGGGATTCCAGTTTGAAGCTCAGCTGCGGCCCCGGCTTGCCGGACGGATCCGGCTGCACCACATTGTTGCGCGTGGTGGTGCCATCGATATAGCGGAAACCGGCCGGCAGTTTATCGAGCACGCTGACGCCGAATGCCGTCGCCACGCCCGTGTTCTTCACCTCGATCGTGTATTGCAGGCTGTCGCCGATCTCGGCCTGGGTCTTGTTGACGCTCTTGCTGATCAACAACATCGGCTTGTCCGTCGTGTTGAACACCACGGGCGTAAAGCTCGGCGGCGTCGCGCCGGGCGTGGCCGGCAGCAGCAAGGTATCGGCCGAACTGGCCAGGGCCAGCACGCTGGCGGGGGCCACCGGCGTCGTCGACGTACCCGTGCCGCTGTAGCTGTGGCCGATATTCATGCCACCGCCGTCCGTGCCGAACATGGTGCTCGCATACACCTGGTTCAATTGCGGCACCGTGGGAATCGCCGCCACGCTGCCGAAGTCGACCAGCACCGTGAAGCCGATGCTGCAGCTTTCCTGCGGCTGCAAGTCACCCTTGCCATTCAACAAGCCAAACACGGTGGCACCGTTGAAGTCGGGATTGGCGACGCAGGCCGTGGCGCTGGCGGGCCGCGCCGTGACGGCCAGGCTGCCCGGCTTGAGGGTGACGCTGGTGGCCGTGGGGAAGACGGCCCTCAGGTTTTCCGCCACCTGCACCATGGTCGAGGTCGGGTAACCGGCAGGATAGCGGTTGGCCGCCTGCACCGTGTAGCTGATCTCGAACTTGCTGGCATCGACTTGCTGCTGGGCCGAAACCGCCTTGATGACATCGACCACCTGGCGCAGCAAGACCACGGGCGTGGGCGTGTCTTCACCCGTGAACGGCACGCCGCCCACGGTTTCCGACGCATTACCGTTGCGGTTCGGGTCGACCTTTTCCACCAGTGCGGCCACCTCGGCGGCCGTGGCCACGGCGCCCGCATGGCCGCCGCCATTGTTGGAAGCGTCAAACACCAGGCTGCCCGCCGGCGGCGTGTAGCCCGGATTGGCGGCGATGACACCTGCCGCAGGCGCCGGCGGCACGCTGATGCTGCCGCCACCGTTGGTGATGTTGCCGCCCAGGGCGCTGGCAAACACGCTGTTGTTGTACTGCGGCGCGCTGCTGTCTTGCACGGTGATTTCCACGGTGAAAGTAATGACGCTCAGTTCGCCTTCGGCCAGGGCCGCATCACCGCTGAGCAAACGCAGATCGCTGCCGCCGCAGCCGCCCGTGAAGCCCGGGTTGACGGCCAGCTGCCTGCTGCCGCCGATGGCAGGAGCGGCAGGCGGCGTGACGATGCGGCACGCCACTGGCTCTGGGAAGGCGGCGCGCAGGCTGTCGAGCGCCTGCACGTTCGATGCCGTGCCCTTGCCCACATTCTTGACGACCACCGTGTACGGCACGTTGAAGACCTTGGCCGACAGCTGGGTCACCTTGCCCACGCCCAGCGCCGCGCCGATGGCCGGATTCGCCACTTCCGTGACGGCCGTGCAATCGGATGCTTGCGCGCAACGCGGCAAGTCCGTGCCAGTCGGCACGATGGTATTGCTCAAGCTGCCGCTGGCGGCCACTTTCGCGCTGACGGTGACGGCGGCCACGGCATTGGGCGCCAGGCCGGCCGGCACCGTGCAGACCAGTTTATTTGCCGCCAGCGGTGCGCACACGGTGGGGGCCGCTGGCGTGACGGCGATGTCCGTCAGGCTGGTAGCCAGGTCATCCGTCAGGACGATGGCCGCCGTGGTGGCGCCGCTGCCACCGTTGGCGGCCGTGATCGTCCAGCTGACGGTGTCGCCGATGCTGGCGTTGGCCTTGTCCGCCACTTTCTTCACCATTACGCTGGGGCTGGTGACATTGGTGCTGGTCTGGCAATCGCTTGGGGTCAGGCACAGCGGCGCATCGGGACCCGATGGCACGACGCTGTTGCGCGCGCTGCCTGCCTGGGTGACGGTGGCCGACACTTCCACGCTGGCTTCGCCGCCATTGCCGATCAGGCCGGCAGGCACGCTGCAGGTGAGCACATTGCCGGCCACGGGCGCGCAGGTGGCGCGCAGCGGCGTCACCACCACATTCGTCAAGCCGGCCGGCAAGGTATCGACCAGGATCATGGCGGCGCGCGTGGGACCACTGCCCGAGTTGGTGGTGCTGATCGTCCACACCACGGTCTCGCCCACGTTGGCGGCCGCGCGGTTGGCGATTTTCTTGACGGCCACTTTCGGCCCCGTCAGCACCACGCTCGATTCGCAGCTGCTGGCCTGCGCGCAGGCCGGATTGTCCGGACCGCTCGGCATGACACGGTTCGACAGATTGCCTTCCAGGGTGCCGGTGGCCGTCACGCGCACGCTGCGCGCGCCATTCACGGCTGCCAACTGACCCGCCGCAATGCGGCAGCTTTGCACGCTGTTCGCGACCCAGCTGGCCAGCGGCGGACACGTCACACCGGCGTCGGCATTGACGGCCAGCACGGAGATATTCGCCGGCAGGATATCGGCCAGGGTCACAATGCCCGCGTTGGCCACGCCGCCGCTGTTGACGGCCGTGATGGTCCAGACGATGCTGTCGCCCACGTTGGCGTTGACCGTGCTGGTGCTCTTCGTGACGCGGATCACGGGACCCGGCATGGTCACCGTTGCCGTATTCGGCAAGTCGTTCGCCACTTCCGTGGAACTGGTGGCGATGATGCTGACGATGGTCGACACATTGCTGGCCGGCTGGATATAGGACAGGCCAAAGCTGTGCACGTCGTTCAGCGCCAGGCTGGACGGCAAACCCTGTACCGTCAGCATGCCGCTGACGGCGTCATAGTTGCCCACGGCGCCGCTCAAGGTCACCCCCATCAGGCCCTGCGCCAGTTTCAGGTTGTACGTCACGTTCTCGGCGGTGCCAGGGCCCGCATTGCTGAAGGTCACGATGCCGTTGATCTGGTCGCCCGCATTGGTGGTGCCGGGGAAACCGTTCAAGGTGGTGGTCACGTCGACCAGCAGTTTGATGGCCGTGGTGCTGGTAGTGCAATCGGCCGCCTGGATACACACGGGGTTGTCTGGACCGGCAGGCAACACCGTGTTTTGCAGCACGCCGGCGGCGCTTACCGTGGCGCGCAGCACGACTTGCGCCTGTCCGCCTGGCGCCAGCCCAGCCGTCACGCTGCAGGTGACGATATTGCCGGCCACTGGCGCGCAAGTGGCCAGTTGCGTCGACAACACCTGTACGCCGCTGACGCCGGCTGGCAAGTTGTCGGTCAGCACGATGGCGGACTTGGTCGCGCCCGTGCCGCCATTGCTGGCGGTAATGGTCCAGGTCAGCAAGTCGCCCACGTTGGCGCTGCTCTTGTCGACGCTCTTGCGCACCGCGACTTGCGGCGCCACCAGGGTGCTCGTGGCTTGGCAGGCGCTGGCAGTGTCGCAGGCGGGATTGTCGCCGCCGGAGGGCACGACGCGGTTCGACAGGTTGCCGCCCACCGAGCCCCGGCCCGTGACGACGATCTTGCGGCTGCCATTGCTGGCGGCCAATTGACCTGCCGCCACCGTGCACGCCTGCACGCTGCCCGGCGTCCAGCTGGCCGCCGGCGGACACGTGACGCCCGCATCGGGCATCACGCTGACGATGACGATGTTGGCGGGCAGCACGTCGCTGACGACGACCGGGTTTTGATTCGGCAAGTTGCCCGTGTTGACCGCCGTGATGGTCCAGGTCAGGATATCGCCCACGGCTGCGTTCGCTTTGTCGACCGTCTTGCTGGCGCGGATCACGGGGCCTGGCAAATTCGTCGTCGCCGTGTTCGGCAAGTCATTGACGATTTCCGTGGAACTGGTGCCCACCACGCTGCTGATGCGCGAACTGTTGCTGGCCGGCTGGGTGTAGAACAGGTTGAAACTGGCGCTCTGCCCCGCGATCAGGGTGGCCGGCAAACCGCTCAGCACGAACAGGCCCGTGCTGCTGTTGTAGGCGCCGCTGATGCCGGGCGCGCCGCTGATGGCGCTGAGCGACACGCCGGCCAGGCCCGTTTCCAGCTGCAGGCTGTAAGTAACATTTTCCGCCACGCCCGGCCCCGTATTGGCAAAGGTCACCACGCCACGGATGGCGTCGCCCGCATTGCTGCTGGCGGGGAAGCCGTTCAAGGTCGTGGTCACGTCGACCAGCAGTTTCGACACCACCGTGGTGGTCTGGCAATCGCCGGGAACGGCGCAGGCGGGATTGTCCGGCCCGCCGGGTACCAGCGCGTTGACAAGGCTGCCCGATGCGCTGGCCGTGGCGCTCAGCTTGACGCTGGCGGCGCTGCCCGCGGCCAGGCCGGCCGGCACGCTGCACGTGACGACATTGCCCACCGGTACGGCGCAAGTGACGGGCGCCACCGGCGTGACCAGCACGTTCGCCAGGCCCGCAGGCAAGGTATCGCTGAGGGTAGCGATGGCCGTGCTGGGCCCCGTGCCGGTATTGCGCAAGCTCAGGCTCCATATCAGGGTGTCGCCCACGTTGGCCACCGTCTTGTCGACGGTTTTGCTCGCCGTCAACAGGGGCGAACTGACCGTGCTGGTGGTGCCGCAATCGCCCGCCTGCAGGCAAACGGGGGTATCCGGACCGCTGACGCTGACGCTATTGGCCAGACTGCCGGCGGCGACGGCGCGCGCCGTCACTTGCAGCGTGGCGGCACTGCCTGCGGCCAGGCCGGCCGGCACGCCGCACGTCAGGATATTGCCGGCCAGCGGCGCGCAGGTGACGGGCGCGGCGGGCGTGACGACGATATCCGCCAGGCCGGCCGGCAAGGTATCCGTTACGGTGGCAACGGCCGTGCTGGCGCCCGTGCCCGTGTTGGCCAGGGTGATGCTCCAGCTGAGGCTATCGCCGATATTCAGCGCAATCTTGTCGACGGTCTTCTTCAGCGCCAGAGCCGGGCTGGTGATGGTGGTATTGGTCTGGCAACTGCTGGCCTGGAAGCAGGCCGGATTGTCCGGTCCGCTCGGCATCAGCTGGTTGGCCAGGCTGCCGCCCGCGCTGGCCTTGCCGGTCAGCACGATCTGGCGTTGGCCATTGCCCGCCGCCAACTGGCCGATAGCCACGCTGCAGCTCTGGCTGCTGTTGGCGACCCAGCTGGCCAGCGGCGGACACGTCACGCCGCTGTCAGGCGTCACTGCCGTGATGACAATATTTGGCGGCAGCAAGTCCGTCAGCACCACGGCGCCCTGGTTGGCCAGGCTGCCCGTGTTGCTGGCCGTAATCGTCCAGATGATTTCCTCGTTCACGTTCGCCACGGCCTTGTTGGCCGTCTTGCTGACGCGGATGATGGAACCAGGCATGGTGACGGTCGCCACGTTCGGCTGGTCGTTCGCCACTTCCGTCGACGTCGTGGCGATGCGGCTGACCACGGTCGACAGATTGCTGGCCGGCTGGGTGTAGCCAAGCTGGAAGCTGAAGCCCTGCCCCAGCGCCAGGGTCGCGGGTACGCCGGTGAACGTCACCAGGCCCGACCCTGCATTATAGTTGCCTGTCACGCCATTCAAGGTAACGCCGGCAAGGCCGGGCGCCAGCTGCAGGCTGTAGCTCACGCCTTCGGCCGCGCCGGGACCAATATTGCTGAAGGTCACCGTGCCGGCAATCGTGTCGCCGGCATGCGTGCTGCCGGGGAAGCCGTTCAGGGTGGTGGTCACGTCGACCAGCAGTTTCACGGCCGTGCTGGTGGTGCTGCAATCGCCGGGCTGCAGACAGGCCGGGTTGTCCGGACCGCTCGGCACCACCGTATTGACGAAGGCGCCAGCCGCCGTGGCCAGGCCCTTGACGATGATATTCAAGGTGGAACCTGCGGCCATGCCGGCGGGAATCGCGCACACCAGCTGGTTGCCATTCGGCACGGCGCAGGTGGCCGGCGCCGATGGCAGGACCTGCCATACGGTCAGGTTGGCCGGCAAGGTATCGGTCAGGGTGATGACGCCGCGCGTCGCACCCGTGCCCGTGTTCGCCACGGCAATGGTCCACGTCAGCGCGTCGCCGACATTGATGCTGCTCTTGTCGACGGTCTTGCGCACGGCCACCTGCGGACTGAGGATGGTAGTCGTGGTCTGGCACGAGGCGGCCTGCGCGCAGGCGGGATTGTCCGGTCCGCTCGGCAGCACTTTATTGCCCAGGCTGCCGCCTGCCGTTCCCGTGGCGCTGATGGTGATGCTGCGGCTGCCATTCAGGGCGGCCAATTGGCCGGGGGCGACGGTGCACGCTTGCGCGCTGTTGGCCAGCCAGCTGGCCAGCGGAGGACACGTCACGCCAGCGCCCGGCGTCACGGCCAGTACCGTCACGTTGGCCGGCAGGATATCCGTCAGGGTCACCACGCCCAGGTTGCCCAGGCTGCCCGTGTTCGTCGCCGTGATGGTCCACGTCACCGTCTCGCCCACGTTGGCCGTCGTCTTGTCGGCCAGTTTCGTCACGCGGATGATGGGACCGGGCACGGTCGCCATGGCCGTGTTCGGCAAGTCGTTCGCCACTTCCACCGAGGTGGTGGCGATCGTCGACGTCACCGTCGACAGGTTGTCGGCCGGCTGCGTATAGCCGACATTGAAGCTCGTGCTCTGGCCATTCGCCAGGGTCGCAGGCAAGCCGCTGAGGGTCACGACGCCCGTGGCGGGATTGTAGCTGCCCACGGCACCCGTCAAGGTGACGTTGGCCAGGCCCGGCGTCAGCTGCAGGGTGTACGTCACGCCTTCGGCCGGTCCCGGTCCCACGTTGGCATAGGTGACGGTGCCGGAAATGCTGTCGCCCGCCAGCGTATTCGGCGGGAAATTGTTCAGGGTGGTGGTGACGTCGACCAGCAGCTTGACCACCGTGGTGGTGGTGCCGCAATCGCCGGGCTGCACGCAGGCCGGGTTATCGGGACCGCCCGGCACCACGCCGTTGACGGCGGCGCCGGCCAGGGTGGCCGTGGCGCTCACGAACACCTTGGCGGAAGCGCCCGCGGCCAGGCCGGCCGGCACGCTGCACGCCAGGGTAGCGCCGGCCAGCGGGGTGCAGGTGGCGGGCGATTGCGGGCTGACGACGACGTTCGTCAAGCCGGCCGGCAAGGTATCGTTCAAGGTCACCGCGCCCGTGCTGGCGCCCGTGCCGCTATTGCTGACATTCAAGGTCCAGGTGATCGTCTCGCCCACGTTGACCGTGGCCTTGTCGACGGTTTTCTTCACGCTCACGTTCGGGCTGGTGACGGTCGTCGTTGTCTGGCACACGCCCGGCGTGGCGCAGGCAGGATTGTCGGGGCCGGAAGGCACGAGGCTGTTGGCCACCGTGCCCGGCGCATTGGCCACGGCTTTCACGACGATGCTCGCTTCCGTGTTGGCGGCCAGGCCAGCCGGCACGCTGCACGTGAGCGTGGTGCCGACCGGCACGCCGCATGATGCTGGCGCAACGGGCAATATTTGCAGCGCGCCCACATTGGCGGGCAAGCTGTCCGTCAAGGTAATGACCGCGTTCGTCGGACCGCTGCCGTTATTGCGCGCTTTCAAGGTCCAGGTGATCGTGTCGCCCAGGTTGACGGTGGTCTTGTCGACGCTTTTCGTCACGGCCACGCTGGGGCTGGTCACCGTGCTGGTGGTGGCGCAATCGCCGGCAGTGGCGCACGTCGGGTTGTCGGGACCGGACGGCACGACGCTATTGGCATAGGTGCCGGCAGCCGTGGGCTGGGCCGTGACGGTAAAGCCGCCAATGCCGCCGTTCGCGGCCAGGCCGGCTGGCACCGTGCAGGTGAGGATATTACCCGCTGGCACGGCGCAGGTGGCGCTGCCGACCAGCGCCACGTTCAGGCTCGCCAGATTGGCCGGCAAGGTATCGGTCAGGGTGATGGGCGCGGTACTCACCCCATCGCCGCTGTTCGTCACCACGACGCTCCAGCTCAGGGACGCGCCGATATTCACGCTGGCATGGTCGACGGTTTTCTTCACCGCTACTTTCGGACTGGTGATGGTGCTCGTCGTCTGGCATACGCTGGCCGAGCTGCAAGCCGGGTTGTCCGGACCGCTGGGCATGATGCGGTTCGACAGGCTGCCAGCGGCCGTGGCGTGTGCGGTGATGATGACCGTGCGGCTGCCGTTCAGGGCGGCCAGCTGGCCGGCAGCGACCGTACACGTCTGCGTGCTCGACGCCACCCAGCTGGCCAGCGGCGGGCACGTCACGCCCGGTGCGGCCACCACGCTGGTCACCACCAGGTTCGGCGGCAGCAAATCGGCGAGGCTGACGACGCCCTGGTTGGCGACATTGCCCGTATTGCTGGCCGTGATCGTCCAGACGATATTCTCACCCACGTTGGCCGTGGCCTTGTCGGCCGTCTTGGTGACGCGCACGTTCGGTCCCGGCACCGTCACCGTGGCCGTGTTCGGATAATCGTTCGCCACCTCGGTGGAAGTGGTGGCGATGATGCTGGTCACCGAGGAAATATTGCTGCCCGGCTGGGTGTACGACAGGTTGAAACTGACGCTCTGTCCCGGCGCCAGGGTCGCGGGCAAGCCCGTGAACGTGATCAGGCCGGTACCCGCGTCATACGTGCCGCTCACGCCAGTGACCGACACGCCGGCCAGGCCTGTGGCCAGTTGCAGGCTGTACGTCACGCCTTCGGCCGCGCCCGGTCCCAGGTTGGCATAGGTCACGACGCCAGCGATGACGTCGCCCGCGTTCGAGGTGCCGGGGAAACCGTTCAGTGTCGTGGTCACGTCGACCAGCGGCTTGCTGACGACGGTCGTCGTCTGGCAGGCGGCCGGCGTGACGCAGCTGGCGCCGTTGCCTCCCGACGGCAGCACGCTGTTGATGAAATTGCCTGCCGCCGTGGGGCTGGCGCTGACGATCACCTGGGCGCTGGCGCCCGGCGCCAGGCCGGACGGTACCGTGCAGGTGAGCGTGTTGCCGGCCAGCGCCGCGCAGGTGGTGGGCGCCGTGGGCGTGACGACGATGCTGGCCAGGTTGGCCGGCAAGGTATCGGCGAGGGTCAGGGCCGCCGTGGTGGCGCCCGTGCCGGTGTTAGCGGCGCTCAAGGTCCATTGCACGGTGTCGCCCACCGTGGCGGCCGCCTTGTCGACGGTTTTCTGCACGCGCACGAGCGGGCTGACGACGCCCAGCGGCTCGCTGTCGACGTTATTCGCTGGGATCGGGTCCAGCGTAGTCGAGCCGGCCGTCGTGGTGATCGTCAGGCTGCCGCTGGCGGGCAGGTTGAAGGTCGAACTGCAATTGATGCGCGAGCCGGGAATGAAGGGCGACACGGGCGCGCTGCAGCTGGGCGTGGCGCCGGCCGGCAAGCCGCTCATCACGCAGGTGGGCGCGGCCGCGTTGTCGGGGCCGTTATTCGTGCACACGCCCGTGACGGTGATGGCGCTGCCCGCATTGTAGGGGCCGGGCGGCACGGTGGTGACCGCCTGCATGTCCGCCTGCAGGCGGCGATTGCTGATAGTACACGTGACGGGGGCTTCCGGCATGGTGAGGTTGCCCGCGCTGGCCGCGCCGCTGGAAATGACGGCGGCCGTATCCGTGCGCGCGCAGCTGTAGCTGCTCTGGTACTGGGCCAGGATGGTGGCCGTGCCCGCGCTTTCCGCGAACGTCGCGAGGTTGCCAACTCGCACTACGGCGCTGGCCGTGGCGCCATTGCCGCCCTGCGCGCCAGCCGTGCCGTTGGCATTCATGATGAACAGGCCGCTGTCGCTGGCGGGCGCCAGCACCTTCAGCACCGTCAAGGTATTCGTCCTGACCGTGGCCGTGGTGCTGCTGCTGTTGTTGCTGAGATCGCTATCCGTTTCATTGGGCGAGACGATCACATTGGCCGTATTCACGATGCTGGCGGCGTCGCCTGGCGTGGCCGTGATCGTCACGGTCAGATAAGAACCCGTGGTGGGGTCGCTGACGGCCGCATTCACGGGCAAATTACCCAAGGTAATACCGACACTGTTGCTGCCCGAACCCGAGGTTTTCGTGCCGCAGGAAGCGCTGCCGCTGGCGGCGCAAGTCCAGCTGACATTGCTCAAGCTGGCTGGCAATATATCGTTGAAGGCAGCGCCCGTGCTGAGGGCCGGGCCGCGGTTCCAGATTTTCACGGTATAGCTCAAGGGCTTGCCGACAGAGAACTGCGCCGGGCCCACCTTGCCGACGGCCAGGTCGGTCTTGCTATTGGTGCAATTGGCATAGGAACTGGCCAGGCTGGGATCGCGCAATTGCGCTGCGGGAATAATTTCCGTCACATTGTCAGGACGCGTCCAACGCATGTGCAAATAATTGATGCCGCCCACGTTATTCCACAGGACGCGGGCCAGATAACAGCCGCCCGGCGTGGCGCTATTGAAATTGCCGGCCAGATTCTGGAAATCCGTTTCATTATTCGAATATTCGGCCACGCTGCCCACGGGCACGTTGTACACGGTATTGCGGTAATTCGTCGAATACTGGGTCGAGAAATCGACTTTCACGTCATCATCATGCGCAACGCTGAATTTGTAATTTCCCGCCTGTGGAAAGACCACCAGCGTGTACATCACCCGGCCCATGATCCAGGCCCGGCAGGCAGCCGACGTTTGCTGCGTGTCGAGGTTGCATAACTGCGCAGGATTGCCGGCCGTGCCATTGGCCCAGTCCAGCTGCGGCGAGGTACCCATGCGCGCCGCGTTGGCGGGAGGATTGGTGGCCAGCGCCGCCAAACTGGCGAGCCGGCCAGCGCTGCCCGCGTTGAAGCCATTGTTGTAATTGGGCGCGAGCGGATTGGCCGGCACCCGCTCGACGCCCCGGTAATCCTCCCACAGCACTTGCGCACTGGCGGGCGCGGCGGCGCCCAGCAGCAGGGAAGCCAGGGCCAGCGGAACGACATGACACTTGGAAAACTGGGGCAAGCGGGTGCGGCGGATTATCGCGGCCAGCATCCCCGTGTAGCGCCCGGAGGACGAAAAAGCTGCATGGCGGCCGGAACGGCCTGCCGTTTCCTGTGGTGTTTTGATCATGTTGTTCGCTAAGAAGTGTACTGCGGCAAGCACAGATGCATATAAAAATGACATTTAATTGTCATGATTATATGAACAAGTAACAGTTCAAGCGTACGACAACAGTGACTTTTTTATTTTCAACAAAGAAATTAAATTATCTCGTTGATATTTCACAACACAATCATCAAATTAATCGTGTAGTTACGCTGACATTCTATTTTCTGCCGCATACTGATCAGCTCGACATAATATTTAAATTATCATTTACATAATGATGCGAAACTATCAAACGCGTAGTTTGTTTTTCAAAAGAAATTATTAATTCTTATTATCACTAATTATTTCAATACGAATTTTCCTTCCGCGGCCAAGCGCCCATAATTCGATCCTGCGCAGCCTCCCATTCATTCTCAAACATCTGCGTTAATACCAATTTCATTTCATTCACGCATGCCGCCCTGCGAAACAGGGCATCCGGCAGGCCGAATTGGTCTTGTAAAACGGCCGCGCGCACGATCCTGCTATCGCGCCGGTGCCCGGATCGCTTACTATCGCCCCATTGCGCCCTGCGCCACACCGTTGCCATCCACTGCCAGGAGTCCTCATTGACGCCACACGCCCACCGCCGCACGCTGCTGGCCTGCGCCTGCGCCTTGCTCGCGGCCTGCACCCCGTTCGCGCCGCCGCCCGCCGCCTCCCTGCCAGCCGCGCCAGTTCCGGCACCAGCCATGCAAGCGCCAGCGTGGCAACAGCAGGGCGTGCAGGTGCTGCACATCGTCCCGCAAGAATCCCTGCTGACCATCACCGTGCGCCGCGGCGGCGCGCTGGCGCGGCTCGGACATGACCACGTGATCGCCAGCCGCAGCCTGCAGGGCGTGGTGGCGCCCGCGCCGGGTCGCGCCGCCTTTCAGTTCCGGCTGGACGAGATGAGTGTGGATGAAGAAAGCCTGCGCCAGGCGGCCGGCTTGACGACGACGCCGTCGGCCGACGCCATCGCCGGCACACGCCACAACATGCTGGTGCGCGTGCTCGAGGCGGAACGCTATCCGTGGGTGCGCATCGACGCCCGGCGCACGGGCAACAAGGAAGTGCTCGAGGCCGACATCACCCTGCATGGCGTGACGCGCACGGTGCAGCTGCCGGTGCGGATCGAACAAGCGGCCGATGGACGCCGCCTGCAGGCCAGCGGCAGCCTGCTGCTGAAACAGAGCGACTTCGGCATCGTGCCATTCGCCGTCCTGGGCGGGGCCATGGCCGTGCAGGACCAGATGGAACTGGCGTTCCGCATCACCGCCCGGCAGGAAATCAGCGCGCCAGGATCAGGCGCAAGCCCAGGCCGATGAAGATGGTGCCGGCCACGCGGTCCAGCCACAGGCCGGCACGCGGGCGGCGGTTCAGCCACTTGCCGACGGCGCCGGAAAAATAGCCGAGCAGGCCGAACAGCACGCAAGCCTGCGCCGTGAAGACCAGGCCCAGCTGCGCCGTCTGCCAGCTGGCATTGCCCTGGCCAGCGACGATGAACTGCGGCAGGAACGAGAGGAAAAACAGCACGACTTTCGGATTGATACTGTTGGCAAACAAGCCCTTGCCGAACAGGCGCAGCAAGGACTCGTCGGGCAAGGCCGCCGCGCCATCGACCCTGGCGCCGCCACGGCTGCGCAAGGCGCCGATGCCCAGCCACACCAGGTACAGGCCGCCAGCCACTTTCAGCAGGGTAAATGCGGTGGGCGAGGCGGCCAGCAGGGCCGACACGCCGATGGTCGCCAGCACGGTGTGCGTAAGGCAGCCGAGGGCGCAACCGAGGCCGAACGCCATGCCCTGGCGGCGCCCGCGCGACATGCCGACGCCCAGCACCATCAGGTTGTCGGGGCCGGGACTGGCGGTAATGACGACGGCGGCGGCCAGGAAGGCCAGGAACTGGTCAGGACTGAGCATGAATATCTCGCAGGCAAAAGGCGCCATGATACCGGAGCGCTCGCCATGCCGGCAGGACATGAAATTGCCCGTGTGCCACCGAGAGTCGATTAAAATGGGTACTCCACAGCAAACGGCGTTGCCGCCATTTCCCGCGCGACCATCACCAAACCCATCGATGCCAGCCCACCCGCCCCCATCCAGCCACCGCGCTTCCAGCTCCCGCGTCAGCGCCTGGCTATGCGGCTGGCCGCTTCTGTTCAGCTTGCTGATCAGCCTGCTGGGCCTGGCGGGTGCGGCGCAGGCGACACCCTTGCCCCTGAACAAACAAGGCATCCAGCATCTGGGCAACGGTGGGCAACTGTTTCTCGCCGGAAGTGACGCCGCCCCTGCCGATGCGGCCGCCCTGCCCGCCTGGCTGGCGCGCCAGCGCCCGGCCGAACAGGTCGACCTGTTCGGCGGCGCCTACTGGCTGCATGCGCAAGTGCGCAACGACAGCAGCGTAGCGGCCTGGGTCATCGACCCGAACGATACCCTGATCGACCTGGTCGATCTGCACGTGTATGGCCCCGGGCCACAGACGGCGCCGCAGACCCTGCTGACGGGCTACCAGCGTCCGCACGAATATCTGCTGCACTACGGCAGGAACGTGCAGCTGGCGCCGGGCGCCACATATGACATCCTGATCCGCTTTTCCAGCCCCTACTATGCGCGCGCGCCCATGTTCGGCGTGAAGACGCAACAGGATTACCGCAAGCTGGTGGGCAAGGAAAACTTCCTGATGGTGGCATCCATCGGCGCCCTGCTGGCGCTGGGCCTGTTCAATTTCTTCATCTTTTCCATCACCCTGGAAAAAGCCTCGGCCTATTACGCGCTGTACGTGCTGACCTATGGCCTGGCCTGGGCCATGACCTTCCACGTCTTTGCCGACCTGTTCGACTGGCACATGCTGCAGCTGCATTACGTGCCGTTTTTCCTGCTGCCCGTCTTCAGCACCTTGTTCTACACGCATTTCCTGCGCCTGCGCGACTACTCGCCCCTGCTGTACCGGATCAGCAAGGTCAATCTGGTGCTGCCCTTGCTGCTCTTGCCCAGCTGCTTCTTCGCCCTGTCGTATGCCCACACCCTGGCCACCATCGCCATCAGCATCTGGATGCTGCTGGCGCTCATCTGCGGCATCGTCGTCTGGTGCCGCGGCTACCAGCCGGCGCGCTTCTTCGTGCTGGCCTTCGTCGCCCTGATGCTGCCCGGCTTTCTGATCCTGCCGGCCAACCTGGGCCTGATGCCCGCCATGGTGGCCAACGCCCAGCTGGTGACCCTGCTCGGCGGCACCTTCGACGGCTTGCTGCTGGCGTTTGCCCTGGCCGACCAGATCCGCCTGCTGCGCAACAACCTGGAACAGCGCGTGCAGGAACGGACTTTGGCGCTCACCCTCAGCAACGACGCCCTGCTGAAGGCCAAGGAACACGCGGAAGTGGTCAGCCGCCACCGCATCGATTTTCTGTCCGCCATGAGCCACGACATCCGCACGCCGCTGGCCGGGGTCATCGGCATGCTGAAATTCGCCCTGCGCGACCAGTCTGTACGTGGCCGTACGCAGGAATACCTGCGCATCGGCCTGCACAACGGCGTGTCGCTGCTGACCATCCTCAACGACATCCTCGATTTCTCGAAGATCGACGCGGGCAAGCTGACCCTGGAAACCGTGGACTTCGACCTGCTGGCGCTGATCGGCGACGCGGCCGGCATCGTGCAGGGCCAGGCCGATGCGAAAAGCCTGCTGCTGCGGCGCGAACTGGCGCTGGACCTGCCGCGCTACGTGCGCGCGGACCCCACGCGCCTGCGGCAAATCCTCATCAACCTGCTGGGGAACGCGCTGAAATTCACGGCCAATGGCGAAGTGCTGCTGGAAGTGCGGCGCGCCCGCACGCCGCCGCGCCACGATGGCCGCAGCGCCATCGAATTCATCATCAGCGATACGGGTCCCGGCATCGACGCGGACACCTTGCCCCGTTTGTTCCAGAAATTCGAGCAGGCCGACCATTCCACCACGCGCCGCTACGGCGGCACGGGCCTGGGCCTGGCCATCTGCAAGGAACTGGTCGAGCTGATGGGTGGCACGATCGGCGTGGAGAGCCGCGTCGGCATCGGCTCGCGCTTCCATTTCACCTTGCCGCTGCAAGACGGCAGCGCGCCGGCGGCCGACGCGCGCCGGCCCGCACGCCACGCGCGCCACGCCTGCCGCCTGCGCATCCTGTGCGCCGAAGACGTGCGCACCAACCAGATCATCATCGGCACCCTTCTGGAAGGCATGGGGCATGACGTGACCATCGTGGAAAACGGCGAGCAGGCGCTGCGCGCGCTGGAATCCGGCGCCTACGATTGCGTGCTGATGGATGGCCGCATGCCGCTGATGGATGGCGAACAGGCCGCGCGCCTGATCCGCGACGGCGGCAACGCCCAATTCCCCATTCCCGACGCGCACATCCCCATCCTCGCGCTGACGGCCAACGCCAGCGAACATGACCGGCAACGCTACCTGGCCGCCGGCATGGACGACTTCCTCAGCAAGCCGGTCGACGAAGCGCTGCTGTTCGAGAAAATCGACGCCATCATCGACCTGCTGCTGGCGCGCGGCCACGCGCTGCCGCCTGCCACGCCCACCGAAGACGACGCCCTGGCGCGCCAGTTCGGCCTGGAAGGCGCCGCCGACGAGCCACCCGCGCCGGCCGATCCCATGACGGCGCCCGTGCACATCCTGCCGCTGGCGGGCCTGTCGCCGCAGCACTTGCAGCGCATCGCGCAAGCGTTCCTGACGGAAGCGCCGCGGCGCCTGGACCTGGCCTGCCACGCCGTGCGCGACGGCAACGCCAGCGCTGCCGCTGCCGCCTTCCACGCCTTGAAGGGCAGCGCCGGCTACCTGAGCCGCCCTACCCTGCACGGCCTGTGCCACCAGATGGAAACCCTGGCATCGAACGGCCAGCTCGATAACGTGGAGCAGTTCCTGCCGCAGCTCCAGGCGGCGCTGGATGCGGCACGGCGCGACCTGGAAGCTCAGCCTGCCGGCTGAGCCATCCAGCCATGCGCCCGCAGCCATGCCAGCAGCAGCTGCGGCCAGGCGGCCGGCTCGCTGCCCGGCTTGCCCAGGCCCCAGCCATGGCCGCCGTGCTGGAACAAATGCAGCTCGACGGGCACGCCTGCGCGGCGCAGGGCTGCTGCCATCAGCCGGCTGTTCCCGGGCGGGGAAATGGGATCGTCCAGCGCCTGCGCGATGAAAGCGGGCGGCGTGCGCGCATCGACATGCAGCTCCACCGACAAGGCGTCGCGCGCCGCCTGCGTGGGATGGGCGCCCAGCAACTGCTTCTTCGCGTGCGTCGTGTCGAATGGCGCTTGCATGGTCAGCACGGGGTACAGCAGCACGGCAAAGTCGGGCCGCGCGGAGACGCCATCCATGGCGTCGACGGGCGCGTAGCGGGAAGCGTCAGGCTGCACGGCCGTCATGCCGGCCAGGTGCGCGCCGGCGGAAAAACCGAGCATGCCGATGCGCGCCGGATCGATGCCCCACTCGGCCGCCCGCGCGCGGATCACGCGCATGGCGCGCTGGCCATCCTGGAATGGCGCGCTGACGCCTCCGCCCTCCTGCGGCAGGCGGTACACAAGCTCAAACGCCGTGATGCCCTGCGCCTGCAGCCAGTTGGCGGCCGGGCCGCTCTCCTTGCCCGCCTCGATATGCGCATAGCCGCCGCCGCTGACCAGCAGGATGGCCATGCCGTTCGGCTGCGCCGGGCGGTGGGCGATCAGATACGGTTGTTCGACCTGCGTAATCGAGCCTTTGGCGCTGTCGCGCTGCGGACCGGGCGCCGCGCCGCCGGGCGGCGCGCCGGGCCACAGCACAATCGCGCCGGCCGGCGCGGCGCCCGCGTACAGGTGGACAAGGAAAAGACTCAACAGCATCAGGCGTTGCATGGCTCGCTCGCGCAGGGAACAATGAAACGCCATCATAGCGAAATAACTAAAAATCCGTCTCCCCCTGGATCACGGCCGGATAGCCCGTCATGGCACGCGAGGTCTGCATGCCAGCCATCACGGCCGCCTCCACGCAGCCCGCATTGATGCCCGTCTTGATCCAGTCGCCCGTGAGGAACAGGTTGCTGAAACCCGACTGGTCGGTGGCCAGCCGGTACTGCGTGCTGCCCACGACCGACATCACGTAGCGCTCGGACGGGTCGACATTCGCGCGCCAGTACTGGCTGTCGAAGCGCGCCGGCCCCGCCCCCTCCTTCGCATCGACCAGCCATTGCCACGGAAACGCGCCCGGCCCGCCCGCCTCGGGCCACAGCACGCCGATCTCGCGCTCCAGCTGGTGCAGCGCGCCCTGCTTCGCCCTGGCCGCGCAGCGGGCCGGGAAATCCGTGTCGGTGACGGGCGGGTAGCTGTCGACGGGGAAGGCGCTGCAAAAATACGAGACATTTTTCGGTTCATGCCCCACCGGCCAGTCTTCGTGCGCCAACAATTGGTCCATCGGCGCCCATGTGTCGTACGGCTCCGTGAAGGCCGACAGCACCGGCTGCTGGCCTTTCGGCTGCGTGGTCCAGCCCATCTGCCCCAGATTCTTGTTGAGCCATACCTGATAGGCCTGCGTGGCCACGGTCTGTACCTTGTCGGCCGCCAGTTGCAGGGCCGGGCTTTGCGCCAGCAGTTGCGGGCACAGGGCCTGCAGCGAACCGATGGAAATGCCGAACACCACCTTGTCGAAGTCGACGCCCTTCTTCAATACCGTGGCGGGCAGCTGCCGGCCGAACGCCTGCTGGTACTGCTGCGGCCAGTCGCTCCAGTACGACTCCAGGTTGACTTCCTGCGCTTGCAGCAGGGCCGCTTGCGCTGGATCAAGCTGCGCATAATCGGGCGCGCTGGGCCAGCAAGCCAGTCCCTTGACGTCCACCAGCGGCGCGTAGCCGGCGGCGGGGTCCTTCAATTGCACCTGCTGCGTGATGCGGATGCTGTCGATGTCGCCCGCGCCCGGCACCAGCTCTTCCACGCGCTGGAAGAATTTGAATTCCACGCCGCGCTTGCGCAGCACTTCGTACAGCGGCGTGAAAATCGTGTCGCCCATGCCGGCCTGCATCTTGAACATGATGCCGCCCTTGTAGGCCAGGCCGATGCGCGCCATCGCCCGCAGCAAGGTGCCCGCCTCGATATTCGGTTTCGCAAAATCGCCGCCCTCGTAGGCGAACACCAGGTCATAGAAGCCGCGCACGGGCGCCGAATTGACGCTGAACTGCTCATCGCCGCCATGTTTTTTCAGCCAGGCGCGGAAGTCGATATCGTTGATGACGTCGAAGCCGTTCTTGAACACGCCATCCTCGAACATGCCCTTCATGACCGTGATGCCCAGGTCCAGGCAAATGAACAGGCGGCGCAATTCATCGTCGCCGTCGATCAGGGCGCGGTAGCGCAGGCGCAGCCACGCGCGGATGCCGTTCAGGGTACTGGCCAGCAGCTGGTGGCGCGCCTGGTCGTGGCGCGTGGAATCGGGCGCCAGGTCGGCCACCAGCGCCACCAGCGCGCCCACGGACAGGCCCACGTCCAGGCCCAGTTCGTCGGCCTGCCCCACCACTTCGTCGGCCAGGCGGCGCAGCCAGCCCGGCCACACGCCTTCGCCTTGCGATGCGCTGGCGCGCACGATGCGCGCGTCGGCATCCGCCACTTGCCGGATCTGGCGGATCCACTGCTCGATCCAGCCCACCATGGCGATGGCCATCTGCCACAGGGTGATGTCTTCGCCGCCCTCGCCCGGTTCGCCCGGCAAGGTGGGAAAGACGATGGACCAGTTGCGCCACTTGCCCTTGACGTCTTCCGACAGAGCCACGTAATCGTGCTGTTTGAAAGCGTCGCGCCAGGTGGCCAGCGGCGCGCCGGGCGGACGGTCCAGGCTCGCGTACGCTTCCTTGATCATCTTGAAGGCGTTCGCGTAGAAGCCGAACCAGATGTGCAGGCCGTGTTCCTCGATGCGCTGGCCCACCTGTGCATTGCGCCCGCTGGCCCCCTTGCCGCCCAGGCGCCAGCCCAGCTGGTAGACGGTGATGGCATGCCGGTTTTGCCAGCCCGGCTGGTTCGTCAGATAATACGCCGTGGTCATGGCAGCCACGCCACCACCAAGGATGGCGATCTTTTCCGGCGCGATGCGGGAATTGTCGACCAGCTCCTCGCCCGGCATGGCCGTGAAGTCGAAATTCACCTGGAAGGGCAATATCGCCGCCTGCGGCCCCAGTTTGAGACCCAGGGTCTGGTCCAGCGGGAAGCTGTCGAACGCGTGCAGCGTGCATTCATACTCATAGCCGAGCAGGCGCGCGCTGTGCAGGCGGTTGATCTCGGCGGGCGCGGCCACCAGGGCCTGGTACACGGCTTTCACGCCGGCGCTGTCGGGGAATTGCTTGAGGAATATCTGGTCGATACGGGGGTTGCGCAGCAAGGACAAAATATCGGCCCAGCCGGCCTGGTCCATGTCGAAGAAATCGGGGATGGAGAGGAAAATCTGGAACGCCTGCTCGATGAGTTCCAGGAAACTGTTGACGCTCTTGTGCTGCCCTGTCTGCACGGTGGCGTTGACTTCCAGCAACGGATGCAGGGCCAGTTTCGTTTCCGGCGAAAAATGCTGGAAGCCCTTGGCAGCCACGGAACAGCGCAGCGGCTCGCTGCCGGCGGCGGGAATCTCGTAGTCGCACAGGTATTTCGGATAGCCGAACAGCTCGCGCCCGTTGATCAGGGCCATCGCGTCATCGACGAAGATATGGCACGGATACCAGTAGATATGCGCAAGCTTGCCCTCGGCATCCATCTGGCCGACCATGATCCAGGTGACGATGTCGACTTCCGTGATCCAGCCCTTGGCCTGGTCGACGGGGTTGGCGGAGTCCGCATGGTTGACGCGCGTAAACGTCAGCATGACATACGGCGACAGGGCTTTCAGGGTCATCTTGCTGCCCGCCACCTGGTTCAGGGTGGTATTCACGGTCGCTTGCAGTTTCGCCAGCTCGCCCCTGACGAAATAACCGTACATTTCCGACTGTTTCAATTGCAGCGGCGAGTGCATCATCACCGAACCGCCCTGATAGATATACGAAGGTCTTGCCGAAGGTGTCGCCGTCATTGCCCTGTCCCCTTTAAGTTTCAGTCAAACAAGATTTCTACAGTGTATTTGAGAAATATCAATGAATGATATGAAATAAATTAAAGGATTTACCAAGATGCATAGGCTTGGAGGCGATCCCGGCAGAAAGCCGCTTGCGCACGGCAGCCGGGGCAAGCCCATGCCATCGGGTGTACGATGAAGCATCTTGAGCATTCCGAGCACCATGCCATGGCAATGATTACCACCGACTACGTTTCCACCTATTCAGGCAACCGTTTTTATCCCTTGCGCCCGCATATCGACAAGGTCGCCATCGAGGACATCGCCCACGGCCTCGCCTACCAGTGCCGCTTCAATGGACAGACGCAAGTGTTTTACTCGGTCGCCCAGCACAGCCTGATCGTCGCCGAACTGGTGCCCCCCCATTTGCGCCTGGCCGCCCTGCTGCACGACGCGGCCGAAGCCTACCTGGGCGACATGGTGAAACCCTTGAAAGTGTTGCTGCCGGAATTTGCCGTACTGGAAGACAAGGTCAGCGCCATCATCGCCGCCACGTATGGGCTGGATTTTTCCGATTACGCGCCCATCAAGCGGGCCGACCTGATCGCGCTGGCCACGGAAAAGCGCGACCTGATGCCGCACTCGGCCGAACGCTGGGCTTACCTTGACGGCATCGCCCCCTTGCCCGGTATAATCGAGGCCATGGGTCCGGCCGAAGCCAAGCAGCGCTTCCTGCATGCCTTTGCCCAACTGGGCGGGCTTGGGCTGGCCGCATGAATGCTTCCACCCCGCCGTACGAATCGGCGCTAAGCCCCGGTTTTTTCACGGCTTTTTTAGATATCCACAGCAACTGTGGATAAAGTTGTTGATAAGCCCCTCTTGACAAGCCGCAACGCCAGTATTGATGCGGGTTTCAATAATTTGCTGATTTCACAGGCAATTTTTTACCCCAATGAAATCAATGACTTGCAATCATGAATTTGCGCTGGCGCAAACTTAATCTGCCACCGTGAAAATATATTTTTGCTGTGCATAAGCCGATGTGGCGCGAGGCCGTCTTGCTTGAACAGCATTGTTTTGACAAACCCCGCAGACTGGCATAGTGTGGAGTAGCGAGTACGATCAACGGTGGATAAACGCATGAATATAGATAGCGATAGCGCCGCCAAGGAGGCGGACGAACCCGACTGGCTGGTCGACGAACCGCTGGGACGGACAGACGCGGCGGCAGAACCGTCCACTGCGGCGCCTTGGCGCGTGCTGATTGTCGATGACGATGTCGATGTGCATGTGGTGACCAAGTTCGCCCTCAGCCAAGCCAGCTTCCAGGGACGCAGGCTGAGCTTTTTGCACGCGTATTCGGGCGCCGAGGCGCTGGCCTTGCTGCGCAGCACGCCTGATATCGCCGTGGTGCTGCTCGATGTCATCATGGAAACCCAGGATGCCGGGCTGCAAGTGGCGCGCCAAGTCCGTGAAGAACTGCACAACAGCGCCGTGCGCATCATCCTGCGCACGGGCCAGCCAGGCCAGGCCCTGGAACACCGCATCATCATCGATTACGACATCAACGATTTCTGGTGCAAGACCGACCTCACCACGCGCAAGTTGTTTACCACCGTGATCGCCTCGCTGCGCACCTATGCCACCTTGCGCGAAGCGCAGCAACAGGTTACCGAACTCGCTGCCGCGCTGGCCCAGTGCGGCGACACGCCGGCGGCGCCGGCCAGCGGCACGCCCTGACCAGCGGCCGCTACTTTCAGTCATAAAAACAAGAGCACTGGATAGGCATACAGGCTTGTGGAATGCCCCGTTTTGGCCCATCTTGCCCGCCGATTGCATGGGTTGGGCGGCTCCCATTTCCTAAGTGGCGGATTGTTAAGCGCTTTTTCAGATATCCACACGGACTGTGGATATCTTTGTGGATAAGGGCCTATTGACAGGCCTCAAAGCCACAGCCCGTGCGGCTTTCAATAAACTGCTCAATCAAACAGCAAAAATAAAACACATTAAAATCAAGCACTTAGAAACTCACACATAATCACAAGAAAATTATTTCGCCAATTTCGTTAACTCATCATTTGTGCATAACTGAGCCGTAATGATCAATCCGACAACAGCGGATCGCGGCCTCCGGCAACACAGTTGCCGTGGGGATACTCAATGCACGGTCTGGCGGCGCTGCTCGGGATGCAGCAGCACGCGCTCGATCAGTTCCGGGGCGACATTGTATGACTTCAGGTATTCCAGCGCGCACAAGGTACTGAAGGCCGCCTGCACGGCGATGCCCAGATTGACGATATCGCACATCTTCTGGTCGACCCGGGTATGCAGCACCACGGTTTTGACGGGCATATGCAGCGTTTCTGTGGAATGAGGCATGATGAACAACTCCTGCGAAGGGGACGGAGGGAGGAGACGGCGTAGCGGTGCGACCCGCGACAGCCCGGACAGGGATAGCGGTCATGTTGCCGATAAAAGTATTGCCGATAAACTCTCGATGTCAATGGCAGGGAAACATGAGCCACGGTTTTTTTCTTGCAGGCACAAGCGCAGCCGAAAGCGATGGACAAGCGCGATCGGCCACGGCGATAATCAGCCATGCCATCCCCCTCCTCCATCCAGCCCGACCTGCCCCGCCCGCAACCCGCCTCGCTTGCCGACCTGTTCTTCTCGTTCACCTGGCTGGCCCTGCAGGGATTCGGCGGCGTGCTGGCCGTGATCCAGCGCGAGATGGTCGAGCGCAAGCGCTGGCTGACGCAGGAAGAATTCCTGGAAGACTGGGCCGTGGCGCAAATCATGCCCGGGCCAAATGTCGTCAACCTGTCGCTGATGGTGGGCGGGCGCTATTTCGGTTTGAAAGGCGCGCTGACGGCGCTGGCCGGCATGCTGGCCGTGCCCCTCCTCATCGTGCTCGTGCTGGGCGTGCTGTACACGCGCTTTGGCGACAATGCGCAGATGGCGGGCGCCTTGCGCGGCATGGCGGCCGTCTCGGCCGGCATGATCGCCGCCACGGGCGTGAAACTGGCTGCCGCGCTGGGCAAGCATCCGCTGCCCTTGTGGCTGACCTTGTCCATCACCGTGCTCGGCGTGCTGATGGTGGCGATCTTCCGCTGGCCCCTGCTGTACATCCTGCTGGGGCTGGGCGGCATCGGCTGCCTGCTGACCTACCGAAAGCTGTCCGCATGAATCCGCCCCTGCAACTGGTGTTGAGCGCGGGCGACTGGCTGAACCTGTTCGGCCACTACCTGATGCTGTCGCTGATGTCGATCGGCGGCGCCATTTCCACCACGTCCGAAATGCACCGCTTCCTCGTCGAGCAGCATGGCTGGCTGACACAGGCGCAATTCAACGAGTCGATCGCCATCGCCCAGGCCGCGCCCGGCCCCAACGTGCTGTTCGTCGCCCTGATGGGCTGGAACGTGGGCATGAACGCGGGCAGCTACGCGGCGGCCTACCTCGGCGTGCTGGTGACCATGGTGGGCATCATGCTGCCCAGCACCACCCTCACCTACGTGGCGGCCCAGTGGGGCTACCGCAACCGCGACCTGCGCCCCGTGCGCGCCTTCAAGCAAGGCATGGCGCCCATCGTCGTCGCCCTGCTGATTTCCACGGGCATGATACTGGGCGGCGCCAACCATGACATCCGCACGGACTGGCCCCTGTGGAGCCTGTCCATCGTGGCTGGCCTGATCATCTGGCGCACGAAGATCCATTTATTGTGGCTGCTGGCAGCCGGCGCCGTGCTGGGCTGGTTCCAGCTCGTCTGACCTTACACGGCCAGGTGCCGCTTCACGTCCTCGCCATCCATCTGTTCCGCCTTGCCGCTGGCGACGACACTGCCGCGCGACAGGACGATGAATTCGTCGGCCAGTTCGCGGGCAAAATCAAAATACTGTTCGCACAGCACGATGGCCATGTCGCCCCGCTGTTTCAACAGGCTGATCACGCGGCCGATATCCTTGATGACGGAGGGCTGGATGCCTTCCGTCGGCTCGTCGAAGATGATCAGCTGCGGCTCGGCCAGCAGGGCGCGGGCGATGGCCAGTTGCTGCTGTTGCCCGCCCGATAAATCTCCGCCGCGCCGCTGCAGCATCTCCTTGAGCACCGGAAACAGTTCATACACGTGGGGATCGATGCGCGCAGCTTGCCGGCCGCCCTTGCTCGCCATACCCATCAGCAAGTTTTCCTCGACCGTCAGGCGCGCAAAGATGTCGCGGCCCTGCGGCACGTAAGCGATGCCCAGTTTTGCCCGCGCATGGGGCGCCAGCCTGGTGATGTCGCGTCCATGGAACACCACCTTGCCCTGCGCCACGGGCAGCACGCCCATCAGGCATTTCAGCAAGGTCGTCTTGCCCACGCCATTCCTGCCCAGCAAGGCCAGGCATTCGCCCTTGCGCGCCGACAGGTTGATGCCGCGCAAGGTGTGCGAGGAGCCATAGTATTGATTTAACTGTTGCACTTCCAGCATAGTCTGTGATCTCCCCTATTACCTTCCCAGATAGACTTCGATGACCCGCTCGTCCGCTTGCACCTCGTCCATGCGGCCTTGCGCCAGCACGGTGCCTTCATGCAGCACGGTAACGATGCCTTGCCGGGCAATCTCCGTCACAAAACCCATGTCGTGTTCGACCACCATGATCGAATGCTTGCCGCGCAATTCATTGAGCAACTCGGCCGTGCGCGCCGTTTCCGCATCCGACATGCCGGCCACGGGTTCGTCCAGCAAAATCAGCTGCGGCTCCTGCATCAGCAGCATGCCGATTTCCAGCCACTGCTTTTGCCCGTGCGACAGCAAGCCCGCCGGCCGCGCCTCCTGGCCGTTGAGGCGGATCAGGCGCAATATCGCTTCAATCTTGCCTGCCTGCTCGGACGTGAGGCGCGCAAACAGGGTGGGCGCCACGCGCTTGTCCATCTTCATCGCCAGCTCCAGGTTGTCGAACACCGTGTGCTGCTCGAACACGGTGGGGCGCTGGAACTTGCGGCCGATGCCGGCATGGGCGATCTGCGCTTCCGTCATGGTGGCCAGGTTCATGGTCTGGCCAAACCAGGCCGTGCCGGACGTGGGACGCGTCTTGCCCGTGATCACATCCATCATCGTCGTCTTGCCCGCCCCGTTCGGACCAATGATGCAGCGCAATTCGCCCACGGAAATATCGAGACTGAGCTTGTTGATGGCCTTGAAGCCGTCGAACGACACGCTGATGTCTTCCAGATACAGAATGGCGCCGTGCGTCGTATCGACGCCCTCGCCTTTCACGCGCGAGTACGTCGGCCCCGCTTCCGCGCTGGCCATGCCGGGCAACATGCGGATACTCATGCGGCCTCCTCTGCCATGGCGGCGGGTTTTTTACGTTTGAGCTTGTTCAGCACGCCCAGCATGCCCTGCTGCATGAACAGCGTCACGACGATGAACAGCAAGCCCAGCGCGAACAGCCACAGTTCCGGCAAGGCAGCCGTGAACCAGCTTTTCAAGCCGTTGACGGTGAAGGCGCCCAGGATGGGGCCGATCAAGGTGCCACGTCCGCCCACGGCCACCCAAACGACCATCTCGATGGAGTTCGCCGGCGACATTTCGGACGGGTTGATGATGCCCACCTGCGGCACGTACAGGGCGCCGGCGATGCCGCACAGCACGGCCGACAAGGTCCACACAAACAGCTTGAACCACAGCGGGTTGTAGCCGAGGAACATCAAGCGCGCCTCGCTGTCGCGCACGCCCTGCAGCACCCGGCCCAGCTTCGAGCGGACGATGGCGCGCGCGCCGATCAAGGCCGCCAGCAGGAAGGCCAGGGTCAGCAGGAACAGCACGGCCCGCGTGGCGGGCGCCGTGATGCTATGGCCGAGGATAGTCTTGAAATCCGTGAAACCGTTGTTGCCGCCAAAGCCAGTGTCATTGCGGAAGAACAGCAGCATGAAGGCATACGTCATCGCCTGGGTGATGATGGAAAAATACACGCCCTTGATGCGCGAGCGAAAGGCAAAGTAGCCAAACACAAAGGCGAGCACGCCCGGCACCAGCACGACGAGCGCCATGCAGTACCAGAAATGTTCCGTAAACGCCCAGTACCAGGGGTAGGTTTTCCAGTCGAGAAAGACCATGAAGTCGGGCAGGCTGCTGCGGTACTGGCCCTGGTCGCCGATGGCGCGCATCAGATACATGCCGTGCGCATACGCCCCCAGGGCAAAGAACACGCCGTGGCCCAGGGACAATATGCCCGTGTAGCCCCAGACGAGGTCCAGCGCCAGCGCGGCCAGCGCATAGCACATGAACTTGCCCACCAGCGCCACCGTGTAGGCGGACACGTGCAACGCATGCCCTTCGGCAAACGCCAGGTTAAATACCGGCAACAACGCCGCCAGCACAGTGCATCCGGCGATGGCCAGCCAGACGGGCCGCGTGAACAGGCCAGGCTTGATTTGATAGGAGGTAGTCATTCGACGCTGCGTCCCTTCATGGCAAACAGGCCCTGCGGCCGGCGCTGGATGAAAATGATGATGAACACCAGAATGGCGATCTTCGCCAGCACGGCGCCCGCCACCGGCTCGAGGAATTTGTTGACTTCACCCAGCCCCAGCGCGGCGATCACGGTGCCGGCCAGCTGGCCCACGCCGCCAAGCACCACCACCATGAAGGAATCGACGATGTAGCTTTGGCCCAGGTCCGGCCCGACATTGCCCAGCTGCGACAGGGCCACGCCACCAAGTCCCGCGATGCCGGAACCGAGACCGAAGGTCAGCATGTCGACCTTGCCCGTGGCCACGCCCACGCAATCGGCCATGCGGCGGTTCTGCGTGACGGCCCGCACGAACAGGCCCAGGCGCGTCTTGTTCAGGATCAGCCATACGGCCACGACGACGACGATGGCAAAGACGATGATGGCCAGGCGGTTGTACGGCAGCACGAGGCCGCCCAGCACGGTGACGCCGCCCGACATCCAGGCGGGATTGGCCACTTCCACGTTTTGCGCGCCGAAGACCGTGCGCACGGCCTGCATGAGGATCAGGCTGATGCCCCAGGTGGCCAGCAGGGTTTCCAGCGGCCGCCCATACAGCCAGCGGATCACCGTGCGCTCCAGCATCACGCCCACCAGTCCCGCGACAAAAAAGGCGGCCGGCAAGGCGGCCAGCAGATACGCATCCTGCAAGCCAGGCAGGTAGCTGCGGAAGAACAGCTGGCACAGGTAGGTCGTGTACGCGCCTATCATCAGCAATTCGCCATGTGCCATGTTGATGATGCCCATCAAGCCGAACGTGATGGCCAGCCCCAGCGCGGCCAGCAGCAGCACGCTGCCCAGCGAAATGCCGTAGAACACATTGCCGGCGAACTCCATGCGCGCCACCCGTCCCTTGATCTGGCGCATGGTCTCGATGGCGGCCAGCTGCACGGCCTCGTCCGGCTCGCCGGCCTTGCCATCTGGTCCTTTCTCCAGCATGGCTTGCAGCGCGGGCAGCAGGCGCGCATCGCTGCTGCCCGCCAGCGCCTGCACGGCGGCCTTGCGCATGGCGGCGTCGGGCGCATGCAGGTTGGCGCTGGCGATCAGCACCTGCAATATCTGTTTGATGTCAGCATCGTTTTCCTGCGCCAGCGCAGTGCGTATCAGGGGGACCTGTGCGGGATCGACGGATTGCTGCAGCGCCTGCGCGGCGGCCAGGCGCGTGGCCCGCTCGGGCGCCAGCAGTTTCAACCCCGACAAGGCGCCCGCCACGGCCGCGCGCAAGCGGTTGTTGACCATCACGCCGTCGATGCCATCGGGCAGCGCCACGCCCTGGCCGCTTGCCGGCTCATATGCCTGTTCACCGTCGACGATATACACCTTTCCGTCGGGGGCCGCATATAACTGATCGTCCTGCAAGGCTTGCAGCACCCGGGCGGCCTCGGGCGTAGCCAGGGCGGCGATCTGGGCGACGGCCGCGATCCTGGTATCGGGATCGTCGCCGGATAGCGCTTTGAGCAGGTCGGGGGGGATGGCGGCCTGCGCCAGCGAGGATAGCAACAGGCAGGCGAGGACCAGCAGTTTGGGGATGAACCTCATTGTAAGTTCCATGGAAAAACTGCACGGGGCGAGCGCTTACCCCAAAGGCGAGGACTGGGGTCGGATGGGGACGCCTAGTCCCTCAGGGTCCGACCCCGGCATTTGCTGGTGGGTGATAGCGCCTACAGCTTCTGCTTGCCCTCATTCCCCTTGATGAACGGGCTCCACGGCTGGGCGCGTATCGGTTCCTTGGTTTTCCACACGACATTGAATTGACCATCGGCCTTGATCTCGCCGATCATCACGGGCTTGTGCAGGTGGTGGTTGGTCGGGTCCATGGTCAGGGTAAAACCGGACGGCGACTTGACGCTCTGGCCCGCCATGGCGGCGATCACCTTGTCCGTGTCCGTCGATTTCGCTTTTTCCACGGCTTGCGCCCACATGTGGATGCCCACATAGGTCGCTTCCATCGGGTCGTTCGTCACGACAGAACCCGCGTTCGGCAGCTTTTGCGCCACGGCATACGCTTTCCACTGCTTGATGAAGGCCGTATTCACGGGGTTCTTTACGGATTCAAAGTAATTCCACGCCGCCAAGTGCCCCAGCAAGGGCTTGGTATCGATGCCGCGCAATTCTTCCTCGCCCACGGAAAACGCGACGACGGGCACGTCCGTGGCTTTCAAGCCCGCATTGCCCAGTTCCTTGTAGAACGGCACGTTGGAATCGCCATTGATGGTGGAAATGACGGCCGTCTTGCCGCCCGTGGAAAATTTCTTGATGTTGGCGACGATGGTTTGATAGTCGGCATGGCCGAACGGCGTGTAGACCTCGCTGATATCGCTATCCTTGACGCCTTTGCTTTTCAGGAAGGCGCGCAGGATCTTGTTGGTGGTGCGCGGATACACGTAATCCGTGCCCAGCAGCACGAAGCGTTTGGCGCCGCCGCCATCCTTGCTCATCAGGTATTCCACGGCGGGAATCGCCTGCTGGTTCGGCGCGGCGCCCGTATAAAACACATTCTTTTCCAGCTCCTCGCCCTCGTACTGGACCGGGTAAAACAGCAGGCTGTTGAGTTCCTTGAACACCGGCAAGACGGATTTGCGGGACACGGATGTCCAGCAGCCGAACACGACAGCCACTTTATCCTGCGCCACCAGCTGGCGCGCTTTTTCCGCGAACAAGGGCCAGTTCGACGCGGGATCGACGACGACGGCTTCCAGCTTCTTGCCCAGCACGCCGCCCTTGGCATTGATCTCGGCGATCGTCATCAGCGCCACATCCTTGAGCGACGTTTCGGAAATGGCCATGGTGCCCGACAGGGAGTGCAAGATGCCCACCTTGATCGTGTCGGCGGCCAAGGCTGCCTGCATGGTGGTGGACATGGCCAGGGCCAGTGCGCCGGCGGCGGCCGCTTTCAGGATGATGCGTCGTGACATGGGGACTCCTGTGATGGGTTCGTGGGGGTCGAGCTGGGTCTGCCATGTTGTTAAAGCAGAATGCATGCCAGCACCGGCAGGCGTCCGCCATGGTGCAAGCGGCGCTCGCCGCACGAAAAAAAACCTGGCTGCACAAGGACTGTGCAGCCAGGTTTCAAATTGCCGTAAAACGGTGCGCAGGACGCAACAATCCCGGCATCAATCCTAGCGCGGAGCTCCACGCAGACGGCGCCAGCCCTTGCGGCCCAGCGGGAACAGCAGCACGAAAGCGATCAGCCAAGGCAGAATGTAGGCCATGGCAGTGATGGCGTTGGCCACGCCTTCCGACAGGTTTTCCGTGAAATTGCCCAGCGCGCGCTTGACGGGCCGCCAGAACGATTGCCTGCCTTCGGCGCTGATGGCCACGTTCAACAAGTCCGTATCGATACGCTGCATCAACAGCGCATTGGCGGCCGTCGCCTGCTCCAGTTCCACTTGCACGGTGGCCAGTTCCTTGGTCACCTTGATGAGGGCATCGACGTTAGCTCCCGAACGTTTTTCCAGGTCTTGCAATTGCGCCTGGTATTGCTTGAGCATTTCCAGGCGTTTCTTGCTGTCGAGCACGGGACGGCCCAGGTCTTCCACCTTGGTGCCCTGGCTGGTGACGTCGCCTTCGGCCGCGACCAGCGCGACGAGCTTCTTGATGCCGGCCGGCTTGGCGCGCATGCTGATGCGCGCATGCACGTAGCGGCCGCTGTCGACGCTGGAATCGAGCAGCAGGCAGCCGTTTTCCGTATCGGCCTTGCAGGCGGCGACCACTTTTTCATACAGGGGCCGCACTTGCGCCTCGCGCGTATCGACGCTGACATTATGTTCATAGGCAAGGAACTCGCTGCCCTTTTCCTTGCCTTCGAGACGCGCGGCGCTCGACTGCCCGCCGCTCTCGCCCTTGCTGCCGCAGCCGGCCAGCAGCAACAGTCCAAACAGGCATATGGATATTTTTTTCATGATTTCTTTCTTTGGATTATTTTTACAGCGGCAACAATTCGATATCGGGCAAGTGCGCCGCCACATCCTGCACGGTCGCATGGCAGGTCAAGGACGCCACCACCTGCGGCAACGGTTCCGGCCAGATTTCCGGCAAGTCGCGCTCTTCGGGCGCCAGCACGGGAAAGGCCAGCTGTTCCCGTGGCGGCGTGAAGGCGGCAGCGACGCCGGGCTTGTTGCCGCGCGCATCGATGCGGTACCAGCCGAACTCCTGCAGATGCACGGCATTCAAGCCATGCAGGCAGAACGGCGGCCCCACCTCGCCCACGGCCAGGCGCTGGTAACACAGGCCGGCAGGAATGCCGTTGGCGCGCAGCAGCGCCGCCAGCAGATGGCTCTTCGCATAGCAATAGCCCGTGCCATGCTGCAAAACGTCGGAAGCGCGGCAGGTGACGGGATTGCGCTGGTAGTCCCAGCTATGGGCGATCTCGTCGCGCACGAAGGCAAAGCAGCGGGCCGCGATGGCGGCGTCACCCACCGCGCCTGCCGCCAGTGCAGCCGCCTTGGCGCGCACGGCAGGATGGTCGCTGTCGATGTAAGTGCTGCTGGCTAGATACGGGGAAAAGTCGGTAGACATGGCGTCAAGGTCAGGCAAAAAGATAATGCGCGATTCTAGTCGAAACGGCACGAAATCGAGCGTTTCCTTGCGCAGGAACAAAGAAAAACCACGCCTCAGCCTTACTGCGCGGGGGGCGGCGACTTTGGCGGCGGCCCGGTAGCTGGTATCATGCGGGCAAACGCAGCCGGCCATATTGGCGCGGCACATGCACTACCCTGCGAAGCGGACCTGCCCTCCGGCGCGCCGCCGACGCCTCCCTACAGATCAGAGAAACGAGTTCCCTATGAGCACATCATCGTCGCACCCATCGTTCTGGCGCCGTGTCCCGCTGGCTTTCGGCGCCTTCTTCAGCACCCTGTCGGACGCCGCCTATGCGGCCCGCGTGGAAAAGCTGGCCTTGCCCGAGGCGGCGCCCGCCGCTCCCGTCGCGCCAGTGGCCCCTGCCCCGGCGCCAGCCGCCGCGCCCGTCATTTTGAAGGAAGCGACGCCGGACGCGGCCCTGCAATTGCTGGCCCTGCTGCAACGCGAAGCGCGATTGATCGACTTCACCCAGGAAAACCTGGGCAGCCATGCCGATGCCGATATCGGCGCGGCCGCCCGCGTGGTGCATGAAGGCTGCGCCAAGGTCATGCGCGAGTATTTCACCATCGAGGCCGTGCGCCAGGAAGCCGAGGGCAGCCGCATCGTCCTGCAGGAAGGTTTTGACTCCGCCCAGGTACGCCTGACGGGCAATGTAGTCGGCTCCGCGCCGTTCACGGGTACCCTCAGCCACCGCGGCTGGCGCGCCTCCAGCGTGCGCCTGCCGAAACTGAGCGAGCAGCACGACGCCGCCATCCTGGCACCGGCCGAGGTGGAACTGTGAGCGACGCGATCAACCCTACCCCGCGCTACGCCATCGGCATCGACCTGGGCACCACCCACAGCGCCCTGTCATATGTCAACCTGGTCGAGAGCGACGGCGAAAAGTCCAGCCATGGCGTGCTGAAAGTGCCGCAACTGTCGGCGCCGGGCACCGTCGAAGAGCTGTCGCTGCTGCCATCGTTCGTCTACCTGCCGCACGCCGATGAAGTGGCGGCGGGCGACCTGGCCCTGCCCTGGGTCACCGAGGAAGCCGAAGCGCCGTTCGTCGTTGGCGAAATGGCCCGCAGCCGCGGCGCTACCACGCCGATCCGTTTGGTGTCGAGCGCGAAAAGCTGGCTGTGCCACCCGGGCGTGGACCGCCGCGCGGCGATCTTGCCGAACGACGCGCCGGCCGAAGTCGCGCGCATTTCGCCCATCACGGCCGCCACGCGCTATCTGACGCACTTGCGCCAGGCCTGGGACAACGCCCACCCGCAAGCGCCGTTCGCCGAGCAGGAAATCACCGTCACCATTCCCGCCTCGTTCGACCCGGCAGCGCGCGAGTTGACGATGGAAGCGGCGCAGGCGGCCGGTTATTCCTCATTGACCTTGCTGGAAGAGCCGCAAGCGGCCCTGTACAGCTGGATCCAGACCAGCGAAGGCCGCTGGCGCAAGGAAGTCAAGCCGGGCGACATCATCCTGGTGGTCGACGTGGGCGGCGGCACCAGCGACTTTTCGCTGATCGCCGTCCTCGAGCGCGACGGCGTGCTGGAACCGCACCGCGTGGCCGTCGGTGAACATATCCTGCTGGGCGGCGACAATATGGACCTGGCGCTGGCCCACCTGGTGGCCCGCAAGCTGGCCGTCAACGGCACCCAGCTGGACGCCTGGCAAATGCGCGCGCTGACCTATGGCTGCCGCAGCGCCAAGGAAAGCCTGCTGGCCGACAGCGGCCTCGATGTGGCGCCCATCGTCGTGCCGAGCCGCGGTTCGAAACTGATCGGCGGCTCCATCCGCACGGAACTGACGCGCGCGGAAGTGTCCACCTTCATCCTCGACGGCTTCTTCCCGCAAGTGGAAGCATCGAGCCGTCCTGCCGTGCGCACGCGCGCCGGCCTGACGCAACTGGGCTTGCCGTATGCGCAGGATGCGGCCATCACGCGCCACCTGGCCGCGTTCCTGGGCCGCCAGGTGGCGGCCACCAGCGAGCTGGAAGGCTTTGCCGGCCGCCAGGTGGACGGCGCCAGCTTCCTGCACCCGACGGCCGTGCTGTTCAACGGCGGCGTCTTCAAGTCGGACCTGCTGGTGCAGCGCATCATGGCCACCGTCAACGACTGGCTGTACATGGAAGGCGCGGAACCGGCGCGCATGCTGGCCGGGGCCGACCTGGACCTGGCCGTGGCGCGCGGCGCGGCCTACTACAGCTACGTGCGGCGCGGCCATGGCGTGCGCATCCGCGGCGGCACGGCCAGCGCCTTTTATGTCGCCATCGAGTCGGCCATGCCGGCCATCCCCGGCATGGAGCCGCCTATCCAGGCCCTGTGCGTGGCGCCGTTCGGCATGGAAGAAGGCAGCGAACTGGAATTGCCAGGCCAGCAATTCGGCCTGGTCGTGGGCGAACCCGTGCACTTCCGCTTCTTCGCCTCGTCCACGCGGCGCAACGACCAGATCGGCGACTTGCTCGATTTCTGGGGCCCCGATGAATTGCAGGAGCTGAGCGAAATCCAGGCGACCTTGTCCGCCGAAGGCCGTCAGGCCGGCGACGTGGTGCAAGTCAAGCTGCACGCGCGCGTGACGGAAGCGGGCACGCTGGAGCTGCTGGCCGTCTCCCCTGATGGCGCCGAGCGCTGGAAGGTGGAATTCGACGTGCGCGGCACGCCGCAGCAATAGGCATGCGCAGCGCAGTGGGCAAGCCGGCCTTCCTGGTCGGCATCGACCTGGGCACCACCAACACGGTGGTCGCCTATGCCAATGCGGCCAATGCAGCCGATATGCAGGCGGGCATCGAGCTGTTCGCCATCGAGCAGCTGGTCGCTCCCGGCGAAGTGGGCGCACGCCCCCTGCTGCCGTCCTTGCGCTACCACCCTGCCGCCGGCGAACTGGCGGCGGGCGACTTGCAGCTGCCATGGCAGCAGCAGGACCTGGAGCATGCCGTGCTGGGCGCTCTGGCGCGCCAGCTCGGCGCCCAGGTGCCGGGCCGCCTCGTTTCCAGCGCGAAGAGCTGGCTGTCGCACGCGAACGTGGACCGCCAGGCGCCCATCCTGCCGTGGGGCGCCGAGGCCGACGTGGCCAAGGTGTCGCCTGTCGCGGCCAGCGCCAGCTATCTCGCGTATGTACGCGCCGCGTGGAATCACCGCTTCCCGGATTCTCCGCTGGAAGAACAGGAACTGGTGCTGACCATCCCCGCCTCGTTCGACGAGGGTGCGCGCGCACTCACCCTGGAAGCGGCCCTCATGGCGGGCTTGCCTGCGCTACGATTGGTAGAAGAACCGCAGGCGGCCTTTTATGACTTCCTGCAGCGCCAGCACGCCACCCTGCGGGAGGACCTGGCCGATACGCGTCGCATTTTAGTCTGCGACGTGGGCGGCGGCACCACGGATTTCAGCCTGATCGACGTGGACTTCGATGACGACGGCGAACCGCAGCTCACGCGCAGCAGCGTGGGCAATCATTTGATACTCGGCGGCGACAATATGGACCTGGCGCTGGCCCACCTGGTGGAAACGCGCATGGCGGCAGGCAGCGAAGGCGGCATGAAGCTATCGGCCGCGCGCTTGTCGCAGCTGATGGAACGCTGCCGCGCCGCCAAGGAATTGCTGCTGTCGAACGATGCGCCGGAGAGTGCCACCGTCACCCTGCTGGGCGCAGGATCTCGTCTGATCGGCGGCAGCCGTTCCGCCGACGTCACGCGCGAGGAAGTGGCGGCCATGGTGGTCGACGGCTTCTTCCCGAAGGTGGAACTGAGCGAGGTGGCGAGAAAGGGCCGCGCCGGCATCGTCGAATTCGGCCTGCCGTATGCGCAGGACGCGGCCATCACGCGCCACCTGGCCAGCTTTCTACAACAACATCAGGGCGCACTGCCCGATACCCTGCTGCTCAATGGCGGCGTGTTCCGCGCCGACGCGCTGGCGCGCCGCCTGGCCGAGACCCTGGCGCACTGGCGTGGTCAGCCCTTGACCATCCTGCACAATGACAATCCAGACGTGGCCGTGGCCCGTGGCGCCGTCGCCTACGCGCTGGCCCGGTGCGGCCAGGCGCCGCGCATCGGCGGCGGCTCGCCGCGCAGCTATTTCCTCGTGCTGGGCGAAGCGGGCAAGGACAAGCGCGCCGTCTGCATCCTGCCCCGTGGCAGCGCCAGCGGCGAGGAAATCCGCCTGACCGAACGGCTGTTCGCGCTGCGCCTGGGCAGGCCCGTGCGCTTCCACCTGGCCACGTCCCTCTTTGAGGCGGGCACGCCGCCGCAACTGGGCGAAATCGTCGACCTGGACGCCGGAGAATACTTGCGCCTGCCGCCGCTGGCCAGCGTGCTGCACGACAAACAGGATGCCAGTGACAAGCGCGAAATCACCGTGCAGCTGGCGACAGTCATGACCGAGGTAGGGACTTTGGAAGTGCATTGCGTGGCCGCAGCGGATGCCTGCCAGCGCTGGCTGCTGGAATTCCAGTTGCGCGCTGGGCAGGAAGAGCAAGGAGATGGCGAGGCTCAAGCCGTTTCGCCACGCGTGAAAGAAGCGGTCGAGAAGATCGAGCGCATCTTCGGCGGCAAGGCGCAAAAGGTCGAAGCCAAGGAAGTGCGGCAGCTGCGCCAGCACCTGGAACGGGGGCTGGGCGGACGCGAAAGCTGGGAGACTCCCCTGCTGCGCCAGCTGTTCGACGCCCTGCTGCTGCGCGCCCGTGGCCGGCGCCGCTCCGCCGAGCATGAACGTGTCTGGCTGAACCTGGCCGGCTACTGTTTGCGGCCCGGCTATGGCGACGCGCTGGACCCGTGGCGCATCGAGCAGCTGTGGGCCCTGTTCGACACGGGCGTGCAGCATCACAAGGACAACCAGGTGTGCGCCGAATGGTGGACCCTGTGGCGCCGGGTGGCCGGCGGCTTGAACCCCGAGCAGCAACTGCGCCTGCTCGACGACTTCGCCTTCAACCTGCAAGCCGATGCGGCCCAGCGCGGCAGCCGCCCCGTCACCCTGGTCAACGGTAGCGACGACGACATGCTGCGCCTGGGCGCGTCGCTCGAGCGCATCCCCGGCGCCTACAAGGCCGAAGTGGGCGTCTGGCTGATCAAGCGGCTGGAGAAAGCCAGCAAGAAGGGGGAAGCGGCCGATACGAATACCCTGTGGGCGCTGGCCAGGGTCGGCGCGCGCCAGCCCTTCCACGGCAGCGCGCACGAAGTGGTCGACAGCGCCAGCGTGGCCGACTGGCTGCACGTGCTGCTGGCGCTGGACTGGAAAAAAGTGGAACCGGCCGCCTTCGCCGCCACCCACCTGGCACGCATGACGGGCGACCGCTCGCGCGACATCGGCGACGAGCTGCGCGCCACCATCCTGGCCCGCCTGAAAGCCGTGGGCGCCCCGCCCCTGTGGCAAGCGATGGTCAGCGAAGTGACGCAGCTGGACGAAGCGAACACGAAACGCATGCTGGGCGAGGCGCTGCCGCCGGGCTTGAAGCTGATCAATTAATCAACTGCCATCTCGCTACACCAGCGCCACCACCAACAGCACCACCGCCAGCGGCGCCTGCACCAGCACGATGCCCGGATGCGTGCGGCGCAGCTGGGCCCACACGGACAGGCCCGGCACTTCCTCGTGCGGATGGTGGGCTTCGTCGCGCAGCGACATCGCGTGCAGGAACATGCCGGCGATCAGGGGGCCGGGGTTGACCCACCAGCCCTGCTCCAGCAAGCCGCGCGACAGGTAGATGGCCAGTGCGCCGATGGCAAACGGCGAGGCCCACACCAGCACCAGCATCAGGCGGATGCCATAGAATTCCGCCAGCGTGCCCATGCGGTGCAGGCGGCTGAAATCGTGGTCTTCCATGCGCCGGTCGATGGCCAGCTCGGCGCGGCCGTATAAGGTCCACAGGCCGCCGAACAGGCAGCCCAGCAGCACGCCGATGACGATGTCAGCCACGAACACCGCATATTTGTTGACGTCGGCCGTGCCGATGCCCAGCGACGTGTGGGCGGCCGCATGCAGGTGCAGGCTGGCCTGCTCGCCTTCGGCCGTCGTGTAGCGGTCGCGCACGTCATACGTGCTGCCGAGATACACGACATTCTTGCGCAATGCCACGGCCTCCACGCCGGCCTGGCCATCGATCAGTTTCACGCGCGTGCGCGTGGGATTCAGGAATGCCGGCGCCACGGCGGCCGGGTGAAACGGTGCGGTGACGGCGTTCTGTTCTGCCGCCGCCTTGGCGTCGCCGCGGATGACGGGCTCGAACGCCCAGCGCGCCAACTCCTTTTCGCTGCCCGTACGCCGCGCCAGTTGGCACACGCGGCCAGCCAGCGCCACCACTTCCTTTTGCTCGGACAGGGCGGCCGGCATGGGTTGCTTCTGCTCCTGCTCGTCGGCGCCATGCGCCAGCTCGAAGGCCACGGCCGCCAGCACGGGGCTTTTCAGCTCGATGCGCGTGACGGCGCCCATGCGTTCGCGGATCCGCGGGCTGGCAAAGTGGATGCCGGCGGCGCAGCGCGCACGTATCCACGGCAGGTTCGCATTGCGGTCCGATTGCTCGGGCAGGATCAGCACCAGTCGCCGGCCATCGGCGGCCAGCCGGTCGAGCAGGCGGTCCAGCGGCCGCTCGCCCGCCTTGTGCTGCTCGTACACGGCTGGCGCCAGGTCCAGGTCGATGGCCAGCACCTTGCTGCCGCGCGCTGCGGCGCTGGCGATCAATTGTTCCAGGCGCGTGCGTTCCAGTGGTTCACGCTCGTCGAAGACCTGTTCGAACGCGGGCTGGTCGATTTCGATGATGCCGGGCCGATAGGCGGCGCCCGGGTCCTTGCCCCGGTTTAGCAGTTGCCCCTGTTCCGCGCTGGCGCGCAGCATGGCCGCATCGAGCCATTCGAGCACGTGAAAACCTTCCAGCGCCAGCATCAGCGCGGCGATCAGGCTGGCGCCGATCACGTGGTGCAGCAGGTGCGTGCCCGTCAGCTTGAAGGCCGAGCCCAGCTGGGTGACCGGCCACAGCAGGCGCCGCCAGAGCGGCGGGCGCGGTTGGTCCTGCTGGCTGGTTTCCACGGTGCTTCCCCTTGCGTGCGCTGCATGAATACCATTCAAGCAACAAATAATGACGAAAGGATAGTGTATTGCAGTTGCGCCCGTTCCGCCGCACGGCTGGCACGGGCCCGTCCGCAGATTACTTCGGCTTGGCCAGCAACAACTTGCCCAGCGCCTCGAAGGCCGGCGTGGTGGTCGGGTCGTTGGCCGCGTTGGCCGCCGTCGGCGTGGAGGCGAAACGCACGATCACCATTTCCGCCTTCGGGTCGATGTAGATGCGCTGGCCGTACACGCCGCGCGCCATGTAGGCGCCATGGTCGTTATGCGTGACCCACCACATGTCGCGGTAGCTCCAGCCCTTGAGCAAATCATAGCCGCCCTTGGCGAACAGCTGTTTGTCGCCGCCGCGGCGGATATCGTCGACGGCCGCGCGGGGGATGATTTGCTGGCCGTTGTAGCGGCCATCGTTGCGCAGCATCTCGCCGAAGCGGGCCAGGTCACGCAAGCCCGCATTCAAGCCACCGCCGGCAAACGGCGTGCCCGTCGAATCGACCGTCATGTAGGCATCCTGCTCGGCCCCCAGCTTTTGCCAGATATGCTCGGACAGGTATTCGTTGACGTTCTGCCCCGTGACGCGGGCGATGATCCAGCCCAACACGTCGGAGTTGACCGTGCGATAGCCGAAGCCCTCGCCATGCCTGCCCTCGTGCCGCACCGTCTGCAGATACTCGAAATAACTGCGCGGCCCCGTGTAATCCTTCGGCTTGGGCAGCGGGCTGCCGGCCGCCGCGTGCTGCCATACTTCCGCTTTCGGGTCCGCGTAATCTTCGCTGAATTTCAGGCCCGTGGTCATGTCGAGCACCTGGCGCACGGTGGCGTCGCCAAACGCGGACTTCGCCAGTTCCGGCACATACTCGGCCACTTTCCTGCCTGGATCGAGCTTGCCTTCGGCCACCAGGGCCGCGCCGATGGTGCCCATGACGGACTTCGTCACGGACATGGCGCCGTGCTGGCCGCTCTCCTTCAATACGCCGAAATAGCGTTCATACACGATGCGGCCCCGGTGCAGCACGACGATGCCATCCGTGTAGTTGGCGCCCAGCGACTGCTCCCAGGTCATCGTGTCCTTCGCGCCCAGGGGCGTAAAGCGCAGGCTGTCGATATCGCTGCGCAGCGCGCGCGGCAAAGGCACGGGCGCTTTCAGGCCGCGCGCCACTGCCACCGTCGGCATCAGCTGGCGGAAATGCGACACGCTCCAGCGCAGCTGGGGGAAATTGAAATAGCTGCCATCGTCGAAGCGGATGATCTTATCGGCCGGCGGCGGCGCGCCCACCATCCATTGCAGTGTAGCCGGGTCGCTGGCGGCGGCAGACAGCGGCGCTGCCGCATGGGCGCTGGCAGCCAGCGTAAGGCAGGCTGCGGCCAGGGCCATACGTTTCATGCTGGGGAAATCGTTCATGTGATGCTCTCCTTGATAAACGGAATACTTAATATACCCATACGACGTTGGCCAGCCATCCCGTCCAGGTCCGGGCCTGCCCGTTCACCAGCTGGTTCACGCCGGACTGCGCGAACGAGGCGCTGAAGCCCAGGGTCAGGTAGGTATTCGGGTTGACGACGCGCACATACTTGACGAAGACATCGTTCGCCAGCATCGGACGCAGCACGCCGGAGATCACCACGGGCGCGTCGCCCGGCACATCGAGGCGCGTCGCCTGGCCGAACTGCAGCGGGCTGCCCATCCGGTTGGCGCGTACCTGGGCCAGGTAAGCGGTCACTGTGTCTTTCGGCGTCGGGTGAAGCTCGATGGTGGCCTGCAGCGCATTCACGTTGGCATTGACAAAGACCCAGGTCGCCTTGCTGCCCGAAGCCCAGGCGCCCGGCGTGCCTTCGAAAAACAGCGGATCGAAGCGCTCGTTGCGCGCCGTGCGCGGATCGTCGCCGGAAAAGCTCTGGTAGCCGAGGGTGAACTTCGGCGTCCACGCCACGTCGGGCAGCGAAAAGCCCCCTTCCGTGCGCCAGCCCCAGGCCCGCATCGGCTCGCGCGTGTTCCATTCGCGCGCCGCGTCGATGCCGAACCAGCCTTTCGGCAGCACGGAGGGCAGTACGGGCACGCGCGCATAGCCATGCACGAACTGCAGGTCCTTGCGGCCGTCAGGCACCGCCAGCGGCGCGCCGATGCCGCCCGGCGCCGCCTGCGGATACGCGGCATGCGAACGGGGCGCCTTGCCATACGCGATGCCGGCCTTGCGGTCGTTCGCGGGCGCGTAGCTGACGTCAACGCCGACGACGCGCGTGCCCGAATCATTGTCGGGGTTTTCATTCGGGTCGAGATAGAACGCCTGGGCGCTGAGCGCATCCTGGCTTATTTTGGCCACCACGGAATTCTGGAAGGCCTTGCGCGGTCCCAGCTTCAGCGCGCCACGGTCAAAGCCGTTCGAGCCGCCATTGGCGACCAGCATGCCCGTGCCCAGCGTGAAATTCTGTGCGCCGGCCGACAGGTCGAGGGTGGCGCGCGTGCCGCCGAGCGGCATGCGGATGCCGGCGACGAATTCCTCGATCGAGATGCGGCCCGTATCGCCCGCGCCAAAAGGGTCGTGGCGCAAGGTGCCCGAGCCGACGGCGGACACGCGCGCATACAGCTGCTTGCCGTCGCCCAGATTGCGCTTGAAGCCGAGCGCCGGCTTGACATAGAACTCGTACCAGTAGGGATGGAAATCGAAGCCGGGATTGCGCGCCGGCGTATTCGACAGCTTCCAGAACAGATTGCTCTCGCCTGCCACTTGCACGCCCGCTTCGACGGAACGCGTCACTTGCCAGTCGGCGCCGATGGCCGGCTCGACGGCGGCGCGCCGGGCCACTTCCTTTTCCATGCTGCTCTGGCCATCGGGGTCGAGCTGGCCGGCGGCGCCGCAGGCGGCGCTCCAGCCCAGCAGGGCCAGCACCATCGTTCTGCGTACCAGGAACATCGCTTGCATTGCCATAGATATCCCTTGCGCTGGCTGACTGTCAATTTGAGCGAATGTTATCAGAGATGCTCTTGTTGTAAGGCATCCTATCGTGCGGTGCGGCCGTGGTGAGACAAACGTCTCACGGCAGTCCCATGCTGCAATGCGGCATGCATGTGCCGGCGCTTCGTGCTACAAACGGAAAGACCATCACAACACCAGATACCGAGACATTGGAGAGCGCCATGCCCTACGTCCGCCAGACCAGCCATATCGACCGCGTGCGCGACCTGATCGCCGGCCGTATCGTCAATCCGGGAGCCGATACGGCCAGGCTGGCCTCGTCGTACCGGCGCTCGCTGGACGACTACCGGCTCGACCCCGCCTCGACGACAGGGCCGCGCATCCTGACAAGCGCCGAACTGCGCGCCATCCAGCAGTCCGAGGAAAATTTTCTGCGCTCCACGGGCCAGTGCCTGCCGCGCCTGCACGCCATGGTGCGCGAAGCGGGCTATTGCGTCATCCTCGCCAATGCGCGCGGCGTGACAATCGACTACGCGGTCGACACGGACCAGCGCAAGGATTTCAAGAAGGCGGGCCTGTATCCCGGTTCGTGCTGGTCGGAAGAGGAGGAAGGCACGTGCGGCATCGCCTCCGTGCTGCTCGACCACGAAGCCATCACCGTGCACAAGACCGACCATTTCCGCGCCGCGTTCACCGGCCTGACCTGCAGCGCCGCGCCGATTTTTTCGCCGCACGGCGACTTGATCGGCGTGCTCGATGCGTCGGCCCTGAGTTCGCCCGACGCGCGCGACAGCCAGCGCCTGGTGAAACAACTGGTGCGGCAAGGCGCGACCCTGATCGAGGACGGATTTTTTCTCAAGTCCTACGGCCATTGCTGCATCCTGCTGGCGCACCGCAACCGCCACTTCGTGGAAGTGCAACCGGAGATGCTGCTCGCCATCGACGAGCATGGCGACATCGTCGCCGCCAACCGCTGCGCGCGCGATGTCATCGGGGGCCTGGACGTCCTGCCGCGTCCCGTCAACGAGGTGCTCGAAGTGCGCGCCGAGCGGCTGGTCGATGCGCGCGCGGGGCACAATCTGCTGTCCCTGCGCCTGGCCGGCGGCAGCAACTGGCTGCACGCCCGCGTGCGCGCGCCGCTGCGCCAGGCCAGCGCGCGAACACGCGTCAAGAACACGGCCCCTGTGACGGAGGGCGTGCTGGCCTGCACGCCGCCGGAACTGGCCGAGCGCACGCGCATCGTCCACGCCATGAACGCCGCCAAATGGCGTCCGCTGCAGGCTGCCGCCATGCTGGGCATCTCGCGCGCCACCCTGTACCGGCGCCTCAAGCAGCTGCACATCGTGCCGCCGCACCGCCAGTAACCGATCGAAAAGCTGAGATTTCCGTCTCAATCGCCGCCATGCTGCGCTGCGGGATGCGGCGCCAGAACGCCAGTGTTACAACATCGTCAGCGGCAAGACAGCCGCATCCCATCATAAAGTCAGCAGACTTGGAGGAGACACGATGCAAACCGAAATCAACCCGCACGACCTGGCCGTGGCCGGCATCCTGGAGCAGCTCGAAGGCTTTCTTCGCGCCAGCGACAGCACGGGCGCCGCGCAACTGTTCGAACAGGACGGCTACTGGCGCGACCTGGTGCTGTTTACCTGGAACCTGAAAACCCTGGAGGGCCGCGAGCAGATCGCCGCCATGCTGGCCGCCCAGCTGGGCGCCGTGCAGCCCGTTTCCATCCGCATCGCCGATGGCGAACATGCGGTGGAAGCCGGTGGCGTGCTGCAAAGCTGGATCACGGTGGAAACGAACGTGGCGCGCGGCGTGGGCTTCATCCGCATCCGCGACGGCAATATCTGGACCCTGCTTACCACCATGAGCGAATTGAAGGGTTTTGAGGAAGCCAAGGGCGGCCGGCGGCCCATGGGCGCGGAACACGGCGCGCGCACGAACCGCAGCAGCTGGCTGGAGCACCGCGAGCAGGAAGCGGCGGAACTGGGCTACGCGCGCCAGCCCTACTGCGTCATCATCGGCGGCGGCCAGGGGGGCATCGCGCTCGGCGCGCGGCTGCGCCAGCTGAACGTCCCCACCATCATCATCGAGAAAAATGCGCGCCCCGGCGACAGCTGGCGCAAGCGCTACAAGTCCTTGTGCCTGCACGACCCCGTCTGGTACGACCACATGCCGTACATCCCCTTCCCCGACAACTGGCCCGTCTTCACGCCCAAGGACAAGGTCGGCGACTGGCTGGAGATGTACACCAAGGTGATGGAACTCAATTACTGGGGTTCGACTTCCTGCGAATCGGCCAGCTTCGACGAGGCCAGCGGCGAGTGGACGGTGCAAGTGCTGCGCGACGGCCAGCCCGTCACCCTCAAGCCAAAACAGCTGGTGCTGGCCACCGGCATGTCGGGCAAGGCGAACATGCCGAAGTTCAAGGGCATGGACATATTCCAGGGCGAGCAGCAGCACTCGTCGCAGCATCCGGGGCCGGATGCGTATGCCGGCAAGAAGGTGGTGGTCATCGGCGCAAACAATTCCGCGCACGATATCTGCGCCGCCCTGTGGGAAGCTGGCGTGGACGTGACCATGGTGCAGCGCTCGTCGACGCACATCGTCAAGTCGGACTCGCTGATGGACCTGGCGCTGGGCGACCTGTACTCGGAACGGGCGCTGGCCGCCGGCATGACGACGGCCAAGGCCGACCTGACGTTCGCCTCGATCCCCTACAAGATACTGGCCGACTTCCAGAAGCCCGTCTTCAAGGCCATCCGCGAGCGCGACGCGGACTTTTATGCGCGCCTGGAAGAACGGGGCTTCATGCTCGATTTCGGCGACGACGATTCCGGCCTGTTCATGAAATACCTGCGCCGCGGCTCCGGCTACTACATCGACGTGGGCGCCTCCGAGCTGGTCGCCGAGGGCAAGATCAAGCTGAAAAGCGGCGTCGGCGTGCAGGAATTGAAAGCCCGTTCCATCGTGCTGTCCGACGGCACGGAACTGCCGGCCGACCTGGTGGTGTACGCCACCGGCTACGGTTCCATGAATGGCTGGGCGGCCGACCTGATCTCGCCCGAGGTGGCGAATAAAGTGGGCAAGGTGTGGGGCCTCGGTTCCGCCACGACGAAGGACCCGGGGCCGTGGGAGGGCGAACAGCGCAATATGTGGAAGCCTACGCAACAACAGGCGCTGTGGTTCCACGGCGGTAACCTGCACCAGTCGCGCCACTATTCGCAATACCTGTCGCTGCAGCTGAAGGCGCGCATGGAGGGATTAACTACCCCCGTGTATGGGCAGCAGGAGGTGCATCACCTGGCGTGATCGTAACCAGCAATCCGACCTACCAATGACAAAAAAATGGCGACGGACCGAAGTCCGCCGCCATTTTGCATCATGCAGCCAACAATTACTGTTTGATGGCTTCGATGGCAAACGTCAGGGTGACATCATCGCTGACGGCTGGCGCATATTTGCCGGCGTTGAATTCCGAGCGCTTGATCTTGGCCGTGGCGTTGGCGCCGCAAGCGTCTTTTTTCAGCATCGGGTGCGGGGCGCAGGTGAACGAGGTGACGGTCAGGGTGACTGGCTTGGTCACGCCTTTCAGGGTCAGGTTGCCGTCGACGGACGCCAGCTTGTCGCCGTCAAAATTGAACTTGGTCGATTTGTAGGTGGCGACCGGGAACTTAGCCGTGTCGAGGAAATCTTCGCCCTGGATGTGCGAGTTGAACAGGGTCGAACCCGTATCGACGGACTTGGTGTCGATCAGCACTTCGACGGCGCCCGTCTTGGCGGCGCGGTCCAGGGTGACCTTGCCGGTGGTGTTATTGAAACGGCTTTGCTGCGTCGAGAAACCCATGTGGGTGTACTCGAAACGGGGGAAGGTGTGGCTGCCATCGATGACATAGACTTCAGGAGCGGCAAACGCGGACAGCGAGAAGCCGGCGGCGGCGATAAAAGCGAGCAGTTTTTTCATTGTAGGTTCCTGATAGAAAGTGGAGGATGTCAAAACCGCAAGCAGCTGCAGGCGAATGGCGCATGCGGCTGATTGTCTGGCTTCAGTTGCAACAGATTATGCATGGCATGAAGATCGATGTAAAACGGAAAATATACCTAGTTAGCATCGATAAAATCGATAATACCCGCCAATAAGGTCCGCCACAGCGCCTTCTGTTGCCGATTATTGTCTGCATTACCAAAAATATCCAGCGTTATCCAGTAATACAGATGAGAATGATTCTTGTTATTATTTGATGGGCTTGCTATCATTGCCGGCTTTGATAACGAGGAAACGCGCGGTGCTTGAACGCTATTACCAGGAATTGCTGCGCTTGATTTCGCGCTCCACCGGCTGCCGCGACAAGGCGCAGGACGTGGTGCAGGAAGCCTACGCCCGCATCCTGGCGCGCAAGCCGCTCGGCGGCGCAGCTCCCCTGCAAGGGAACATGGCGCCCGATAGCGGCCAGCGCGCACTGCTGTACGTGACGGCAAAGAACATCGCCATCGATGAACAGCGCTTGCGCCAGCGCCGCCCCCACGACGACATCGACACACCGCATTTCCAGCTGCGCGCGCCACGCGCCGACGAACCCGAACAACGGCTGCACGACCGGCAAACCATGGAACGCCTGCTGGCCATCATCGAAGCCTTGCCGCCGCGCTGCCGACAGGCTTTCGCGCTGTACAAATTCGAAGGTATGAGCCAGATCGAGATCGCCGCCCTGATGGACATCTCCGTCAACATGGTGGAAAAACATATCATCAATGGCATGCTCGCCTGTAAAAAAGGCATGCCCGAACGCGATACTGGAAAAGACCGCGCATGACACCCAACCCGACACCGGCAGACGATATCGATTTCCAGGCCGCGCAGTGGCTGCTGCGCCACGACGCCGGCCTGGCCGCGCCTGAACTGGCGGCGCTGCGGCAATGGCTGGAAGCGGACGCGCGCCACCAGCATGCCTGGGATGCGCTGGCGCGCACCGACGCGCTGCTGGCCAGCCTGCCCGCCCAGCGCGTGGCCGCCTTCAGCCAGCCCGCCCTGCCCTCATCCGCCGCGGCACCTGTTTCGCTGCTACAGCGATTGGCGCATTTACCGATGGCGGCAAGCCGGTTGCCGCGCGGCGCGCTGGCCGGCGGCTGCCTGCTGCTGTGCGGCCTGCTGGCCTGGCCGCTGGCCAGCCATCTGCAGCAGCCGGGCTTCCAGCACGATTACAGCACGCTGCGCGGCCAGTTCGCCATGCAAGTCCTGCCCGATGGCAGCCGCATCGAACTCGATAGCGGCAGCGCCGTCGACGTGGCCCTGTACCGCGACAGGCGCACCGTGCGCCTGCTGCGCGGCCAGGCCATGTTCCATGTGCAGGCCGACCCGGCGCGTCCATTCCAGGTGCTGGCGGGGCCGGCCACGGCCACGGTGCTGGGCACGCATTTTTCCGTGCGCCATGTAGGGGCCGCCACGCAAGTCAGCGTGGCGCAAGGCACGGTGCGCGTGGAAGGGGAAGGCGACGCGCGCGCTGAAGTGCTGCAGGCGGGCGACGCTGTCACCGTCACGCCGCAGGGCGTGAAAACGCTGGCCCGGGTCAGCGCGCAAGCGGTGGGCAACTGGCGTGCCGGGCGCCTCGATTTCGAGGACGCCACCCTGGCCGAAGCGCTGGCCGAATTCGAGCGCTATGGCGACACAAACCTCGTGCTCGGCGATCCGGCCCTGGCCGGCCTGCGCCTGAACGGCAGCTTCGACGCGAAGCTGCCGGCGCAATTTGCCGCCGCCCTGCCGCTGGCGCTACCCGTGCGCCTGCTGCGCCAGGACGGCAAGCTGCATATCGTCGCCCGCTGATTGCCGGAACATGCAGCGAAATAAAATCAATCCGCACGTCAGGGTAAATGATACTCATTCGTCTTAACTATGAATGATCACCACATCACCATAGGAAAAACATGCACATGACTCCACCGCGCCATCCCTTGCACGCCCGCCTGTCTCCCCTGTTCCTGGCCATCGGCCTGGCCTTCGCCACACCCGCCACGCATGCCGCCACCGCGCCGGTGGCGCAGGTGGAATGGCAGATCCCCGCGCAACCGTTGAACCGCGCGCTGAACGAACTGGCGCGCCAGGCAGGCATGGTGCTGCTGGCCGATGCGCGCCTGACCGAAGGCCGGCACAGCGCCCCGCTGCAAGGCCGGCATTCGCTGCCCGAGGCGCTGCGCCAGCTGCTGGCCGGCAGCGGCCTGCAAGCACAGCTGCAGGGCGGCACGACCATCATCATCAGCGCACCCGCGCCTGTCGCCGCCGGCGCTGTGCAGATCGGCACCCTGCGCGTGAATGGCCAGGGCGGCAGCGGCACGTTCGAGGCGGACGACACGGATCCGGCCGACCTGCCCTACCTGACGCCGGCCGCCTCCGTGTACATCGGGCGCGAACAGATCGAGCGCTTCCGCGGCACCTCGCCGGCCGATATCTTCAAAGGCGTGGCCGGCGTGCAGGTGGGCGACAGCCGCAACAGCGGGGCCGTCGACGTCAACGTGCGCGGCATGCAGGGCCAGGGCCGCGTGCCCGTGCTGATCGACGGCAGCCTGCAATCGTCGACCGTCTACCGCGGCTACGCGGGCATCGCCGACCGCAGCTACATCGACCCGGACCTGATCAGCGCCATCCGCATCGACAAGGGCCCGAACCTGTCGGCGCAGGGCGCGGGCGCCATCGGCGGCATGGTCAGCATGCAGACCCTGCGCCCGGAAGACATTCTGCTGGCAGGCCAGCGCACGGGCGTGCGCCTGCGCGGCGGCATCCAGGACAACAGCGTCACGGCACCCGGCGATTTCGGCAGCGCGCCGCGCACGCACCGCAACAAGCTGGGCGACCCGCGCAGCGGCTTTGGCAGCATCGCCGTGGCGACGCGCCAGGACGACTACGACCTGGTGGCGGCCATCAGCCACCGCAGCATCGGCAATTATTTTTCCGGCACGCGCGGTTTCGAACGCTATCAGCTGCTCAACGAATGGGGCGACGACAATGGCGTGACGCAGTTCTTCAAGCGCGGCGATGAGGTGCTGAACACGGCCAACCGCACCACCTCGGCCCTGCTGAAGGCCAACCTGCGCCTGCCGCACGAGCAGAAGCTGGAGCTGGGCTACCGCTATTTCGACAGCAGCTATGGCGAAATCATGCCCTCGCAAATCTACCGCAACAGCACCGGCAGCATCCCCCAGTGGGACCCCAGCCAGGTGCGCACCAACGCGCTGACGGCGCGCTACGAGTGGAAGCCGGAAGGCCAGAACCTCATCGACCTGAAGGCCAACCTGTGGCTGACGGACATGCAAAGCAAGTCGCGCAACGGCGACATCTTCAGCAATCCGCTGGAAGGCAAGGCCAATCCGGGCGACCATGAATGCAAGGAGTGCGTGGAAGTGCTGTACCTGGCGAAGAACCAGGCGCGCCGCGTCGGCGCCGACCTGACGAACACCTCGCGCTTCGCCACCGGCATGGGCGCGCTCAAGCTCGATTACGGCTTGTCCCTGCAGAACGAGGATATCGGTCCGGCCGACAGCGTGCGCATCCTCGATGAAGACTTGAACGCCAATCACACGCTGCGCAACGGCAAGCGCCACGAGCAAAGCGTATTCGCCTCGCTGCAGTGGCAGGTACGCGACTGGCTGACCGTTGACGCGGGCGGACGCTTCCAGCGCTTCGATTCCCGCGACCGCAACCGCCGCGCGGAACAGCAGTACCAGCCGCAGGGCTGGCAATGGGTCACCATGTGGGACAAGGACGGCGACCAGCTCGGCGCCGCGAAATGGTACCAGGATGCGCAGGGCCAGTTCACGGCGGCCACCAATCCCGCGCTGGTGGGCGGCATGGTGGAACGCTATGGCGAGGAACCGGCGCCGCTGGACCTGTCGCAGGTGGACCAGTGGAGCGGCAACGATTATGTCTTCCGCGACGCCATCCCCGGCCTGTTCAAGTACAGCACGCCGATCCGCCGCAAGGACCACGGTTTCTCGCCCACCTTCGCCCTGACGGCGCGCCTGTCCGACAGCGTCAGCCTGTTCCTGCGCGACGCGCGCGGCCTGCGCATGCCCAGCCTGTACGAATCGACGATGGGCTTTTCCGCCACATATTCGTCGCCGCTCAAGCCGGAGCGCAGCCATAACCGCGAAATCGGCGTCAGCCTGGTCAAGGACGGCGTATGGAGCGCCGCCGACAAGCTGCGTCTGCGCGTCGCGTATTTCGACAACGTCACGCATGGCTACATCACGCGCCGCCCGATACCGGACCTGCCGGCCTACGCGCAGAATTTCTCGATGGCGAACACGGACAAATACAGCGTCTCGGGGATCGAACTGCAATCGTCATATGACCGGGGTAGCGTGTTTGCCGATTTTTCCGGCACCTGGAACCGCAAGACCCTGATCTGCGACGCGGCCACCGCAGCGTATTTGCGCCAGGCCAGCAAGTGGCAATCGGATATCTGGAACACGCCAGACTGCTCGCCCATCGGTTTTTCCAGCTCGTATGTCAGCAACCATATCCAGCCCAAGCTGAGCGCCAACCTGACCCTGGGTACGCGCTGGCTGCAGGAAAAGCTCACGGTGGGCACGCGCCTCACGCACGTGGGCCATCCGCTCGCGCGCCAGGACGACAAGGCCGTCTGGCAGTCGTGGACAGGCACCTCGCCGCAAGTGCTGACGCAGGCCTACACCCTGGCTGACCTGTTTGCCAGCTACAAGATCACGCCCAACGCCACCCTGGACGTGGCGGTGGACAACCTGACGGACCGCTACTACCTCGATCCGCTGACCCTGAGCCTGATGCCGGGACCGGGCCGCACGGCGCGCGTCACGCTTGGCCTTCGTTTCTGATTTGATTCATCCTTATAATAGAGAGCAGATATTCCATGCATGCAGCAAGCGACACCAGCAGCACCTTGAACGCCATTCCGATTAACGCGGCCCCAACCCGCAGCCAGCGCCTGAAAGCCGACACCATGGCCACCCACGAATTGCTGGACCAGCGCATCATGGCCAGCGCACCGTTTTCCAGCCGCGAGAACTATGCGCGCTTTTTGCAGGCGCAGTACGCGTTCCTGCGCGACGTCGACGCGCTGTACGACAACGCGCAGCTGGCGGCCCTGCTGCCGGACCTGGAACAGCGCCGCCGCTACGCCAGCATCGCCGCCGACCTGCGCGACCTGGACACCGCGCTGCCGTCCGATGCGGCCACGCCGCCGTTCGACGCGCAGCTGGACCTGGCCACGGCGCTGGGCTGGCTGTATGTGAGCGAAGGCTCGAAGCTGGGCGCGGCCATCCTGTATAAACTGGCCGGCAAGATCGGCCTGGACGAGCATCACGGCGCGCGCCACCTGGCCGGCCATCCTGACGGACGCGCGCGGCACTGGCGCGAATTTACCTCCGTGCTCGATACGGCCATCCTCGATGAGGCGGGTGAAGCGCGCATGATCGACGGCGCGCGCGCCGCGTTCCTGCGCATGCACGGCCACGTGGAGGCCTGCGCCTGATGGAAGAGCCAGTCATCCAGGCCGGCGCGGAAGCGCACACGGCACGCCTGCGCCGCTGGGCGTGGACGGCCGCCGGCATGCTGATGGTGGCGCTGGGCGTGATCGGCGCCCTGCTGCCCGTCATGCCGACGACGATCTTCCTGATCCTGGCGCTGGCCTGCTTCAGCCGCGCCTCGCCGCGCCTGGAGCACTGGCTGCTGCATCACCCCCGCTTCGGCGCGCCCCTGCGGCAGTGGCGCGAACACCGCGCCGTGTCGCGGCGCGGCAAGGCCATGGCCTGCCTGGGCATGGCCATCGGCTTTGTCGCCATGTGCCTCGGCCATCCGCCCTGGTGGGTGATCGCCATGGTGGGCGCGATGGAAATCGCCGTCCTCATCTATCTGCTGCGCCGCCCGGAAGGGCCGGCGCCGACGGCGGCCGCCGACAAGACGCCGCCGACCGACTGGCGCCGTCCGCTGACGATAGCCGCCGTCTTCGCCATGCATGGCGCCCTGCTGGGATGGGCGCTGTACCACCGCGCGCCGGCAGCGCCCGTGCTGGCCATCGCGCCCGACTCCGCGCAACCGGCCATGCTGCTGTTCCTGCCGGCCGCCGCCCCGCCCCGGCCTTTGGAGCAGAATCTTGCTGAACGGGTCAGCGCCGCCGCCGCGCCATCCGCCGCCATTGCAAAAAAGGCAGCGCCAGCAATCCAACAATTGGTACTGCCGCAGCCGGATGCCGCCCCCATGCAGCCGCAAGCCGAGAGCATCGCGGCCGTTGCCGAGGTGCGGCATGCCCCCGTGACACCGGCACCGGCGGCGGCGCCGTCCATCGCGGCGGCGCCGCCCTCGCCCGCCCTGCCGCCCGCGCCGCAGGAGCTGCGCAGCGGCGTATCGAGCTGGGAAGGCAAGGTTTTGGCGCGCATGGAGCGCTTCCGCCGCTACCCGACGGCGTCGCGCGCCAAGCAGGAACAGGGCGTGGTGTATCTGCGCTGCCGCATCGACCGCGATGGCCAGGTGCTGGCCGCCGCGGTCGAGCGCAGCTCCGGTTCCGCGGCGCTGGATCAGGCCGCGCTCGATACTTTGCAACGGGCCGCGCCATTGCCGCGCATCCCCAAGGAACGGCCGGACCCGCTGGAATTATCGATTCCCGTCGAATTTTCCATTGGCTGATCGCACAAAAACCGCTTTTACTCTCGCCAAACACCCATATAGACATTATTTGCATATTCAAAGCAAGATTCTGTCGTAGGAGTAATAACACGATCGGAGGTATACTACGCAACCGACGTGGCAGGCTGGGCGATTTGGCCCCTGCAAGCAAGCCTGTCACGGTCCAATAAAAAAGGAAACACTGCATGACCACACCACACCGTACGCCGGTGATTCGCATCGATGGCGCAAACAAGACCTTCGCGCTACCCAAAGGCGAACAATTCCACGCGGTCAAATCGGTCACGCTGGAAGTCTATCCCGGTGATATTTTCGGCCTGATCGGCAAGAGCGGCGCCGGCAAATCGACCTTGCTGCGCCTGATTAACCTGCTCGAGCGCCCCGACAGCGGCACCATTACCGTGGCCGGGCGCGAATTGACACGCCTGGGCAAGAGCGAATTGCGCGACGCGCGCCAGAACATCGGCATGATTTTCCAGCAATTCAACCTGCTGCAAAACGCCAGCGTGTTCGACAACGTCGCCTTCCCACTGAAAATCCATGGCACGACCAAGGGCGAGCAGATCGCCGCCCGCGTCGAGGAATGTCTGGCGCTGGTGGGCCTGTCCGACAAGCTGCACAGCTATCCGGCACAATTGTCCGGCGGGCAGAAACAGCGCGTGGCCATTGCCCGCGCCCTGGCCAGCCACCCGGACGTGCTGCTGTGCGACGAGCCGACGTCCGCGCTGGACGCGGAAACCACGCGCGCCCTGCTCGACACCCTGCGCGACATCAATGCGCGCCTGGGAGTGACCATCGTCATCGTCAGCCATGAGCTGTCGGTGCTGGGCGCCATCTGCAACCGCGTGGCTGTCGTGGAAAACGGCGCCATCGCCGAACAATTCGATTTGAGCGACACGGCCACCCCGCGCAAGACGGCGCTGGGACGCGAGCTGGCTTATTACGGCACCGAGGCGTTTGAAGCCACCGCATGGAAGGATGCAACACATGTTTGAAGAATCGATCAATAACGTCATCAACCTGCTGCCGGAAATCTGGGTGGCGCTGGGCCAGACCATGACCATGCTGGGCATCGGCCTGACCGCCGCCATCCTGATCGGCGGCCCGCTGGGCATCCTGCTGTTTCTCGTCTCGGAAGGCCAGTCGCTGGAAAACCGTCCGCTGTCGACGATCCTGGGCTGGCTGGTGAACACCGTGCGCAGCTTCCCGTTCATCATCCTGCTGGTCGCCCTGACACCGTTTACGCGCATCATCGCCGGCACCTCGATCGGTCCGCTGGCGGCCAGCGTGCCGCTATCGTTCGCCGCCATTCCCTACCTGGCGCGCCTGGTGGAACAGAACCTGCGCGAAGTGCCGCGCGGCGTGATCGAGGCGGCGCACGCCATGGGCGCGTCGGAAATGCAGATCATCTTCCGCGTGCTGCTGGTGGAAGCGCGCTCCGGCCTCGTGCTGGCCCTGACCGTGCTGTCGATCAGCTTCCTGTCGTATTCGGCCGTGGCCGGCGTGGTGGGCGGCGGCGGTATCGGCGACCTGGCCATCCGCTACGGCTACTACCGCTTCGAGACGGACATCATGGTCGCCACCGTGGCCATCCTGATCGTGCTGGTGCAAACCATCCAGTTCGCCGGCACGCGCATCGCCAAGCGCCTCGACAAACGTTAATTCATATTCAGTATTTCAGTACAAGGAAAAGCATGAACCATATTCGCCGCAACCTGCTCCTGGCCGCCGCCAGCCTGGCCTTCGCCACCGCCGCCCACGCCAAGGACCCGAAAGAACTCGTCATCGGCACCAGCTCCGGCCCGTATTCGGACCAGCTGAAGCTGGGCATCAAGCCTATCCTGGAAAAACAGGGCTACAAGGTCAAGATCGTGGAATTCAACGACTACGTGCAGCCGAACTACGCGCTGGCCGAAGGTTCGCTGGACGCCAACGTGTTCCAGCACATCGTCTATCTGACCAAGTTCGCCACCGATAACAAGCTGCCACTGAGCTCGTTGATCACCGTGCCGACCATGCCGATCGGCCTGTACGGCGGCAAGCAAAAGTCCTTGGCCGACGTGAAGAACGGCTCCACCATCACCATGCCGAACGATCCGACCAACCAGGCGCGCGCGCTGGTGATGCTGGCCAAGATGGGCTGGATCAAGCTCAAACCGAACGTCGATCCGCTGCGCGCTTCCGAGCGCGACGTGCTGGAAAACCCGAAGAAGCTGAAACTGGTGCCGCTGGAAGCGGCGCAGCTGCCACGTTCGCTGGCCGACGCCGACTACGCTTTCGTCAACGGTAACTTCGCCCTGGCCGCCGGCATGAAGCTGACGTCGGCCCTCTCCGTGGAAAAGATCTCGGACAGCTACATCAACCTGGTCGCCATCCGCACGGCCGACAAGGCCAAGCCATGGGTCAAGGACCTGGAAGCGGCCTACCGCTCGCGCGCCTTCCTCGACGCGACCAACAAATACCTGGCCGGCTACGAGAAGACGGACTACCAGCTGGCGCTGGAAAAGACGCTGAAAAAATAAAGCAAAGCGCTGCACGCAAAAAAACGGCCAGGTTCACACCTGGCCGTTTTTTTATTGCCCGCGCCGCGTGGACGCCGTCATGCCATGCTTAGAAACGGTAACCCACACCGACGCCGATCAGGAGTGGATCCACCTTGACCTCGCTGATCTTGGCGCCACCGGCCAATACGTCGCTGCGGATCTGCACTTTCTTGATGTCGAAGTTCAAGGACCAGTTTTTGTCCAGTTTGTAGTCGACACCGGCTTGCAGCGAGAAGCCCCAGCTGTCATGTTCCAGGCGGCCGGCACCGTTCAGCAATTTCACGTCCGAGATATTCGTGTAGTTCACGCCCGCACCCACGTAAGGGCTGAACTGTTTTTCAGGCATGAAGTGGTATTGCAGCGACAGGGTCGGCGGCAAATGCTTGAAGCTGCCGATCTTCGTGCCGGACAAGGTGACGTCATGCTTTTGCGGATACGTCAGGATCAGCTCGGCAGCGATATTTGGCGTGAAGAAGTAGGAAATATCGATTTCAGGAATCGTCTTGCTGCTGACGTGAATCAGGTCGGATGCGCCGACGCCACCAACGGGAGCAGATTTGTTGGCCGGATCGATATGCACGGCGCGCGCACGGACCAGCCATGGGCTTTCCTGTGCCATTGCGTTGCCGGCGAATGCGCCGATGGCGGCCAGGACGATTGCTGCTGCAGTTGCGGACTTTTTCATTTTATTTCCCTCTGTCGTTAATGTCGTTAAGTAACGCTGCGAAGTCTAAGAGTGCAGTGCAACAAAAACTTTGATCCACATCAAATAGTGCTAGATGGCATCATCAGAGGGATTTTTTCCTTTGCCCAGGTCAAGAAAATGCGGCAGCGCAGCGCACGCATACGTATCAATGCACGCCGTCAAACAGGCTGGCGACCCAGTCGGCAAACACGCGCACACGGGGCGACAATTGCCGGTGGTGGGGATACAGCACGGACACGGGCAGCGGGTCGGGACGCAAGTCGCGCAGCACTTCCACCAGGTCGCCGGCCGCCAGCGCCCGCTCCAGATGGTAGCGGGGCGCCTGGATCAAGCCCATGCCCGCGCGGCAACAGGCGTGGTATGCGTCCGCACTGTTGACGGACACGGTGCCCGGCAAGGCCACGCTGTGCCGCTGGCCGTCCGCCTTGAAATCGAAGGGCCAGACCTTGCCCGTCTGGGCGGAAAAGAAATTGACGGCGCGGTGGCCATCCAGTTGCGCCAGAGTCTCCGGCGTGCCGTGCGCGGCCAGGTAGGCGGGGCTGGCGCACGTCACCTGCTCCAGCAGCGCCACGCGGCGCGCCACCATGGACGAATCGCCCAGCTCGCCCACGCGCAGCACGCAATCGACGCCTTCGCGCACCAGGTCGACGAGGCGGTCGCCCATGCCGATTTCCAGTTCGATCAGCGGATAGCGGGCGCAGAACTGGTCCAGCACGGGCATGACGAAATGCATGGCCAGGGTCGCGTGCAGGTCGATGCGCAGCTTGCCGACCGGCTGCTGGGCCGCCGAACTGAACACGGCTTCCGTTTCTTCCAGGTCCGCCAGCAGGCGCACGCAACGCTGGTAATACGCCTCGCCATCGGGCGTGGGCGTCACTTGCCGCGTGGTCCGCTGCAGCAGGCGCACGCGCAGCCGCGCTTCAAGCTGCTTGATCGCATGCGTGACGGTCGCCTTCGGGTAGCCGAGGTCATGCGCCGCCTGGGTGAAACTGCGCAGTTCGACGATGCGGGTAAAAATGCGCATCGCATCAAATCGGTCCATCTTCCTGCCCCATTGTTATTCCTTGCTGCACAGTGTAGCGATATCACCGTTGGTTTTGCAATTGCAACGCAAGATGCGTGCAACGCAATCGACGCTTGCGCCGATGTCACTGGTCTGCCGGCCGGCTAGCCAGCATAATATTTCCACTCCGCACAATACAAATGAGAATAGTAATGATTATCATTTGCGATATAATGCACTACCTCGCTCAAGCGACTACAAAAAGGAATGGGAGACATGGATATATTGAGGGAACTGCGTGAATCGGGCTTGAAAGTAACCATCCCCCGCTTGCGGATTCTGCAGCTGTTTCAAGAAGGCACGATCAAGCACCTGAGTGCGGACGATGTCTACAAACTCTTGCTGGCCGAAAAAATCGACGTGGGCCTGGCCACCATCTACCGCGTGCTGATGCAGTTTGCCGAAGCGGGCATTTTGTTTCGCCGGCACTTCGAATCGGGCCACGCCGTGTTCGAACTGAACGAAGGCCAGCACCACGACCACCTGGTCTGCACAGGCTGCGGCAAGGTCGATGAATTCGTCGACGAAGGCATTGAACTGCGCCAGAACGAGATCGCCGCCGAGCGGGGCTTCGTGCTGCACGAGCACGCGCTGTCGCTGTACGGCACCTGCGCCGAGTGCACGGCGAAGAAAGTCCCGCCGCGCAAACCGTCCTGAGGCATCGCGCAGCGTAGCGCCTGGCAAGCCACCTGCGCTACACTGCGTGCGCCGCAGCTCAGCTTAATAAAGGACCAGCATGTACATCGGAGAAATCGCCCGCCTGGCGGGCACCTCGCCCAAGGCCTTGCGCCACTATGAAGCACTGGGCTTGCTGGGCGATGTGCGCCGCTCGGGCGCCTACCGCGTCTACACGCAGCAAGACCTGGCGCAAGTGAGGCTGATACGCCAGGCGCAGGCCCTGGGCTTCCGCCTGGCCGAACTGCTGCCCATCCTGGCCGGCGACGATACCGACTGGGCCGTCCTGTCGCAGCACATCGCCGCCAAGCGCGCACAGGTGCGGCAGGATATCGCCCGCCTGCGCCAGCTCGATGCGCAACTGGCCGACATCGACACGGAAATCCGCGACTGCCTGGCGCAGCAGCGTCTGCAAGAGGCCGCTTGACTCTGCCCTCAGGGGCAGGCTTTAGCATGCAAGCTCTTCTTTAACGGACAGCCTGCATCATGACCAAGACGACACCCAAGCGCATTTTGATACTCCTCGGCCACCCGTCGGGCGACAGCTTTTGCGCCGCCCTGGCCGAAGCCTATGCCGCCACGGCCCGCAGCGCAGGCCACTGCGTGCGCGAACTGCGCCTGGGCCAGCTGGACTTCGACCCCATCCTGCACGAAGGCTACCGCCAGGTGCAGCCGCTGGAAGCGGACTTGCTGGCGGCGCAGGAAGCCATCAGCTGGGCCGAACACCTGGTGTTCGCCTACCCGATCTGGTGGGGTGGCGCACCGGCCCTGCTGAAGGGCTTCGTCGACCGCGTCTTCCTGCCCGGCTACGCTTTCAAATATCGCCCCGGCAAGGCTTTCCCGGCGCAACTGCTGAAAGGCCGCACGGCCCAGCTGCTGGTGACGATGGATACGCCGCCCTGGTATTTCCGCTGGGTCTACCGCATGCCCGGCATCCACCAGCTGCGCAAGACGACGCTGGAATTTTGCGGCATCAAACCCGTCAGGGTGGCCAGCTTCGGCCCCATCCTGCACTCCACCGAGCCGCAGCGCGCGCGCTGGCTGGCGCAGGCACAGGTGCTGGCCCGGCGCCTGTAAGTTGCTTGCCATGCAGCCATCTTGCATACGGTTTTGACAAGCTGGTAATCAAGCCGTCATATTCCAAGGCTACCATGATGATATTGCCTGTTTGTCAGTCGCCTTGCCGTCGCGACAACAAGGGTCCGATCGTCATGTAAAGGTAGCCGCTGTGGAGTTCAACGCTTCTCGATTGCATCTTCCCCGTTATCGCACGTCCGTGGCGTCCGACCTGTGCATCCCCACGGAATCCGTGCAGGCCGACGCCAGCAACTTCGCCGTGCTGGAATTGTTCACGGAACGGCGCGACATGATGAGCCTGCCCGTCACCGAGCAGCAGAAGCCCATCGGCCTGATCAGCCGCAACATCTTCATGTCGCAGATGTCCAAGCCCTTCTATCACGAGGTGTACGGCAAGAAGAGCTGCATCGCCTTCATGGACAAGGAACCGCTGATCGTCGATGGCGCCATGAGCATCGAAGACCTCACCTTCCGCGCCGTGGAAGCGGGCGAAAAGGCGCTGGCCGACGGCTTCATCATCACTGCCGATGGGGCGCTGGCCGGGGTGGGCTTCGGCTTGCAGCTGATGAACGTGGTGGCCACCATGCAGGCGGAAAAGAACCGGCAAATCATGCACAGCATCGATTACGCCAGCGTGATCCAGCGCGCCCTGCTGCGCACCTCCGATGCGGAATTGCGCGCCACCCTGCCCGACGCCCACCTGGAATGGCAGCCGCGCGACGTCGTCGGCGGCGATTTCTACTTCTTCGAGCGCCACGCGGGCGGCTGGTTCGCCGCCATCGCCGACTGCACCGGCCACGGCGTGCCGGGCGCCTTCATGACCCTGATCGCCTCGTCGGCCCTGAGCCAGGCCTTGCGCGAACTGGGGCCGCACGATCCGGCCGCCCTGATCGGCGCCGTCAGCCGCGCCATCAAGACCCTGCTGGGCCAGGACGGCGCCGGCAGCGGCGAAGCCACCGGCCACGCCGGCTCGAACGACGGCATGGATTGCGCCTTCCTGTGCTACGACACGGCCAGCGCCAGCCTGCGTTTCGCGGGCGCGAAACTGGCGCTGCATGTGGTCGCGCCGGGCGAAGAGAGCGTACGCGCCATCGACGGCGCGCGCATGGGCGTGGGCTATGTCGACACGCCAGCCGGCTACTGCTGGCACAACGAGACGCTGGCCATTCCCGCCGGCAGCCTGCTGTTCCTCACCACCGACGGCTTGCTCGACCAGATCGGCGGCGCGCGCGACATCGCCTACGGCAAGCGGCGCATGCGCGAGCAATTGCTGGCGCGGCGCGACGCTTGCGCCGGCGACGTGGCGGCGGCGCTACTGCAGGACAGCGCCGCATGGCAAGGCAAGCAGCCGCGCCGCGACGACCTGACCTTTTTCTGTTTCCGCCTGTAGTTTTGGCGCCATCGAGCCACCTTATCAACAAGAAACCGGGTCACCGGCTAGCCAGGAGCACGGACGTGCTGTACGAAGAATTCAACGAGTTTTGGGATGTGGCCCGCAAGCGCAACATCATCTTTTTTTACGTGGGCTATTTCTCGCAGCACGTGGTGAATGCCATTTCCGAAACCATCAAGGCGCGCCTCGATACGGCCGGCGCGGCCGGGCCCACGCGGCGGCGCATCTTTTCCTCGTTCATCGAGATGTCGCAAAACATCATGCATTATTCCGCCGACAGCCTGACGCCCGATGCGCAGCTGGACCAGCAGATGCGGCGCGGCTCGTTCTGCATCGGCACGCGCGGCGACAGCTTTTTCCTGCTGTGCGCCAACCCCGTCTCGACGGACAACGTGGCGCAGATCCGCGCCCGACTGGAGCCGCTGCACACGATGACGATGGAGGAAATCCGCCTCGCGTATAAAAAGGCCCTGCGCGAGGAAGCGCCCGCCGACAGCAAGGGCGCGGGCCTGGGTTTCCTCACCATGGCGCGCGACGCCAGCGAGCCGCTGGAATTCGAATTCGTCCAGGATCCCCAGGAACCGGGCCACACCATCTTCTGCATCAAAGCCATCATTTGAAAGAGCCGACTCAGGAAAGCATATGCAATTACCGTCACCACTGTTCATCGCCGCGACCCCGAGTTCGCCCGAAATCGACTTCCGTTTCGAGCACCACACCCTGTCGATCAAGGGCGAGTCGTATCCGGAAAACGCGGCCGCCTTCTATGGCCCGCTGATCGCCGCCGTGCGCGCCTACCTGGAAGGCTGCCGCGAAGCGGCCATCACCGTCAACGTCTCGCTGGCCTACTTCAACAGCTCCAGTACGAAGATGCTGTTTACCCTGTTCGACACACTGAATCAGGCGGCCGTGGACGGCAACCAGGTGCGCCTGAACTGGTATCACGACGAGGACGACGACACCATCCTGGAATTCGGCCAGGAGCTGCAGCAGGACTTCACTGCGCTGGACTTCCGCGACCATCCCGTGCAGGGCAGCTAGGACATGCGCGCCGCCATCTCCGAGTCCGGACTGGAGCCCGACCTGTTCACCGTGGAAGCGGCGGCGCTGGCTGCCGCGCGCCGCATGCATGCCGACGCCAGCGCGTCGAGCGCGGAACAGCGGCGCGTGCTCGGTGAACTGATCAATCACTACGAGCGGCTGATGCGCGAGACGCGGCGCCTGATCGGCCGCAGCGACCGCGCCGAGCGCGACATGCATCTGCTGAACCGGCAATTGCAAACCCTGGCCGGCCAGCTCGAATACCGCGCCACGCACGACCCGTTGACGGGCGCCCTGAATCGCGGCGCCGTGATCGACCACGCCTCGCGCTGCCTGGCGCAGGGCGACATGGCGCTGATCGTGCTCGACATCGACCTGTTCAAGCAGGTCAACGACGATTTCGGCCACCCTGCCGGCGATGGCGTGATCCAGGCCGTGGTCGACTGCCTGAAAGGATTGCTGGGACAGGAGACGGCCATTGGCCGGGTCGGCGGCGAAGAGTTTTCCGTGGTCTGGCCCACCTCCTCGCGCGACGACGCGGCGCAAGTGGCGCAGCGCATCTGCGAGACTGTCGGCCGCCAGCGCCATGCGGCGCCCATCACGCGCGCCATCACCATCAGCGTGGGCCTGAGCTGGAACCGCGCCGGCACGGCATTTGAAACGGCCTACAGCCACGCGGACCAGGCCCTGTACCAGGCCAAGCGCGAAGGACGCAATTGCGTGCGCCAGTGGCTGGAAAGCTGAAGCGGCCCTTAGCGGATATGTTCGCGCGCCATGCTGCCGTCGCGGCGCATGGCCGCCGCCGCCCGCTGCATGGCCAATGCCTGCGTCTCGGGCAATTGCTTGTTGCAGGCGAGGTAAGTCTGCACCCGGTTGAAGGTCAGCAGCGGCACCACCTTGCCCTCCCACTCCTTGCCGGCAAACGGCTTGCTGCCCACCGCCATGCCGACGGCCCACAAGTCGATGCGTCCGAGCAGCAGCTTTTGCGGATTGAGCCACTCCTGCGTCACGGGCGCCACGTTCAGGCCGCGCTGGCGCAGGTAATCGTCGCGCGCGTCGCCGAGCACAGTGCCGATTACCAGGCCGCGCGCATCGGCCAGCGTGCGCAACGCCAGGTGCCGTTCGGCCAGGCCGTAGAGTATCCATTCGGCTTCGTTGAGGGGACCGATCCAGCGAAATTGCGCTTCGCGCTCCTGCGTGCGGCTGGTGGAAAAAATGCAGGTATCACGCTCGCGCAGCGCCTGCGCATACGCGCGCTTCCACGGCAGCAGCTCGATGCTGTAGGAAAGGCCGGCGCGCGCCATGATGTCGCGCACCTTGAGCGTTTCACGTCCCACGACGACATTGCCTTCCATCATGCTCGACGGCGGCAAATGCTCGCCGACGATGCGCACGTCCGCCGCCGCGGCCAGCGCCGGCATCAGCAGCGCCACTGCCAGCAGCCGTGCCATGCTTGCTTGTTTCATGCTTGCTTTCATCTGCCACAGGGGATACAAGCCGATGTTACCATCGGCTCACCCTGGCATTGCCGGATATTGTCAATTTCGGGACATACTTTCCACAACGTGGCAACAGGCCAACGCCAGCGGATGATGATGCAAGGGAGGAGGAGAGAGAAATGATTGGCGGAAAACAGTAGGAGTCGAACCTACGGGAGAACGTCTGACGCCCTCCACCGGGTTTGAAGCCCGGCCACATCACCGGATGAGTGTGCTTTCCGCGGTACCTGAACTAGTACTTAGCTCTTGGGCAAGGCTGTGGTGTAGGACCACAACGCTTGCGGGCGTAATAGATGCCCATTGCCAACACGGCGAGTATAACCGACGCGGTCAAAAAATTCCAAAACCTGGATCGCCCGCTTGCGGCCCAGGCCGCTGGCGTCGCGGAAGGTGGCCGCGCCCACGGCGCCATTACCGGCCGGCAAGCCTGCATCCGCTTCCGCCTTGTGCGCCAGTTCCCGCACCAGCTGCGCCAGCTCGGCCAGCGCCGCCTGGTGATAAAACAGGTCGTGCACGACCTGGCTGATCTGCCCTGCCTTGGCAAGTTTGCGCAACAGCCGGCGCGCTTCATCCTCGGCCAGGCCGAAGCCGCGCGCCAGGTCGCGCGTCCACGGGGGATCGGATCGCCCCTGCTCCAGGGCGGCCAGCAAGGGCTCGGCCACCGCCTGCTCCTGCGGCGTCAGTTCCACGCTGTGCGCCGGCAAGTGCAGGCTGGCGCCGCGCGCCAGCACCTCGCCGCGCGCCAGCAAGCCTTCGACCAGGTGGCTCCACAGGGCATCTTCCATCTCCGCGTCGACGATGCGTTTCAAACGCCACAATTCCGGCCCCGCCTCGTCGGGGGCGCGCGCGTGGAAGACGGCCAGGGCCACCAGCACCCGCTCTTCCAGTGCCAGTAAAGCTGGCGGCGCCACCAGCAGGGCGTCGCCACCGCGCAGGGCGATACGCCGCGTGTCGGGCGGCAGCGCCAGGGCGTGCGCCGGCAACAAGGACAGGCGCACCAGCAGCGATTCGCGCAAGCCCAGCGGGCCTTGCGCCAGCAGGGCCGCATAGTCGCCGTGCGCGACAAACGCGGCCAGCGCATCGAGCCAGGCCAGCCTGGCCGGGCTGCGCCGCTTGCGCGCGGGACCGAACGGATCGAGCACCATGCCGCCGCCCACAGTCTGCGTCGCCTGCGCGTTGCGCACGACGAAACGGTCGCCCGGCACGCCGTGCATGGGAGACTCGAATACCAGTTGTACCCTGCCCGTCTGTCCCGGCGACAGGGTTTCGCCATCGAGCATGACGGCGCGCGCCAGCTGGTGCGCCGCGCCCAGGTGCACGTGCAGCGGCGACCAGGCTTTCAGGTGTACTCCCGCGTCGGGCAGCAGGGTCAGTTCCACGTCGATGCGTTCGGCACACTGCGCCAGCTCGGGCGCGACGATCCAGTTGCCCCGCTCGATGCGCTCGCGGTCGATGCCGGCCAGGTTCAGCGCCAATCTCTGGCCCGCCATGCCCGTCCCGGCTGCGCGGTTCTGCGCATGGATGCTGCGCACCCGCGCTTGCGCGCCACCGGGCGCCAGTTGCAGCACGTCGCCCACTTGCACCCGTCCCGCCAGCGCCGTGCCGGTGACGATGGTGCCCTGCCCCGACAAGGTGAACACCCGGTCCACGCCGAGGCGGAACAAGCGCCGTTCGTCACGCTGCGGCAGGCTGCGCGCCGCTTGCGTCAGGTGCGCCAGCAAAGCGGCCACGCCGGCATCGTTGTCGCGATTGGCGGCGGTGGGGAAAATCGGGCTGCCCGCCAGCGGCGTGCCGGCCAGCAGCACTTCGATATCCGCTTCCACCTGCGCCACGCGGGCGCCATCGGCGCGGTCGATCTTCGTCAGCGCCACGGCGCCCTGCGTCACGCCCAGCAGCTGCAAGATGGCCAGGTGCTCGTGCGTCTGCGGCATGATGCCGTCATCGGCCGCCACCACCAGCAGGGCGAAGTCGATGCCCGTCACGCCCGAGGCCATGGTGCGGATGAATTTTTCGTGGCCGGGCACGTCGATCACGCCCAGCACCGTGCCGTCCGCCAGCGGCAGATAGGCGTAACCGAGTTCTATCGAAATGCCGCGCGCCTGCTCTTCCTTCAGGCGGTCCGTGTGCACGCCCGTCAGCGCGCGCGTCAGCGTCGTCTTGCCATGGTCGATATGGCCTGCGGTGCCGACGATCATGCGGACAACCCGGCAAGCTGCGCGATGAAGGTCGTCTCGTGCGCCGCTTCCAGGCAGCGCAAGTCGAGCCATAGCGTATCTTGCCCGATGCGCCCGATCACGGGGCACGGCAAGGCGCGCAAACGCTGCTCCAGCACGCCCAATGGATTGCTCAGGCGCGAACCGGGCGCGCTGCGAATCGCCAGGCCAAAGCTGGGCAGCTGGTCGACGGGCAAGGCGCCGCTGCCGATCTGGCTTTTCATGGCTTCGGCGCTAACCATATAGGTGGCGCCGAGTACGCTTTGCAACAGCGGCAGCAGGGTTTGCGCCTGCGCGCGCATGGCGGCGGCGGGACGCGTCAAGAGGCGCAAAGTGGTCAGGCGTTCGGCCAGCAAGTCCGGCGCGCGGTACAGCTGCAATACGGGTTCCAAGGCGGCCAGCGTCAGCTTGCCGACCCGCAGCGCGCGTTTCAAGGGGTTCCGCTTGATCTTTGCGATCAGGTCGGCGCGCCCGACGATGACGCCGCATTGCGGGCCACCGAGCAGCTTGTCGCCGCTGAAGGTGACCAGGTCGGCCCCCGCTGCTATGGTTTCGCGCACCGTCGTTTCATGCGGCAGGCCGTATTGCGCCAGGTCGACCAGGGTCCCGCTGCCCAGGTCCACGGCGGTCGGCACATGGTGTTTTGCCGCCAGCGGCACCAGCTCGTCGAGCTGCACGCTCTTGGTAAAGCCGGTGATCGCGTAATTGCTGCAATGGACCTTCATCAACAGGGCCGTGTCTTCATTCACGCCATTCGCATAGTCGGCCAGGTGCGTGCGGTTGGTGCTGCCCACTTCGCGCAGCACGGCGCCGGCGCGCGTCATGACGTCGGGGATGCGGAAGGCGCCGCCGATTTCCACGAGTTCGCCGCGCGAGACGATGACTTCCCTGTTCTGCGCCAGGGTGTTCAGCATCAGCAGCACGGCGGCCGCATTGTTGTTGACGACGGTGGCCGCTTCGGCCCCCGTCAGTTCGCGCAACAGTTCCTCGACGAGGTCGTCGCGGTCGCCGCGCTTGCCCGTTTCCAGGTCGAATTCCAGGTTCATCGGCCACTGCAGCGCTTCCACCACGGCTTGCACGGCGGCGTCGGGCAGCAGCGCGCGGCCCAGGTTCGTGTGCAGCACGGTACCCGTCAGGTTGAAGACGGCGCGCAGTTGCGAGCGCGACTGCGATTGCAGCCGTTCTTCCATGTGCGCGGCGATGGCGGCAATCGACGCACCCTCTTCGCACACGGCGCCCGCCAGCATGGCCGTACGCAATTCGGCCAGCACGGCGCGCGCACAGGCCAGCGTCTGCACGCGGCCATGGTGCGCAATCAGGGCCAGGCAAGCCGTGTCGCCCAGGATGCGGTCTACCGATGGCAGGCGCACGGTTTGCCCCGTCGTCATGACTGCTGGCCCTCGCTGCTGTCGCTCTTCCCCAGCCACAGCAGCGGATTGCCGCTGGCGCGCTGGTAGCCCGCTTCGCCCACCAGCAGGTCGAGCATCAGGCTGGCCAGGTCGTCGGCCAGCGGTTCGACGTTGTAATCGTGTTCCTGGTTGAAGACCTTGCGGTAGGTGTGGCAGTCGTCGCAGGTTTCCGCGCGCGCCACCTTCTTCGGATCGTTCGCCTTGTTGGGCAATTTGTCGTCCTTCGCCGTCACGGGGTCGAACGGCGCGGCGTCGGCAGCGTCCAGGCCCTGGTAGGCGATCTTGCCATTCTGTTCGCAGGTCGAGCACTTCACGCGCACCATATGCCATTCGCTTTCGCAAATGCCGCAGTGCAGATAGCGGTAGCCCTGCGACCCGCCGCCGATGCGGATCACGCTGGCGACGGGGTGCGAACCGCAAACGGGACACAGGGCGCCCGTTTCCAGGTCCGGCACGCGCGCGGCGCGCAGTTCGCTGGCCGACACCGACCACAATATTTGCAGCGCGGCCGCGACGAACGGCGCATGCATGGGATTGAGGTTGTCGCCGTTTTCATCGAGCACGGCATTGGCGCAGGCATCGAGCGCTGGCGCGTCGAGCGCGCGCAGCTGGGCCAGCACCTGCGTCAGGCCGCCGGATAATGCCGGCTGGCTGGCCGCCGTGGCGGCCAGCTCATCGAGCAGGCTGGCAAAGATGTCGCGCCACACTGGCGGACGGGCGCCGCTGACGGGCAGCACGGGCATGCGGTGCTGGATCGCGCGGCGCAGCGCGTCGGGGTCGGCGGCAGGCACGGCGCCGGGCGCCAGTTTTCCCACCACGGCGGCCTGCGCATCGGCCAGCGCGGCCATCAGCACCAGGTAGCCCTGCATGCCCGCATCGACGGGAATGCCCTTGATTTTTCCCTGCGCCAGTTCGCGCAAGCGCAAGGCGCGCGCCTTGAACAGGCTGTCAGGCTGCGGCAGCAGCAGGCGCGGAATCGCGTTGTGGTCCAGGCCTTCGATTTCGCCTGGCTGAAGAATGCGTTGTACCAATGGAGTTTCCCATCAAAAAAGGGGCTGTAAAGTATTCTAATCGATAAAAAGAAAGGGGTCAGTCCTGGGACTGACCCCGGGTAATGCCGGTGTCATCAATATCAAGAACTTAGTCTTTTGTATTGCGAATGACAGCCTCAAACCACTTCGGATGGTGCTTGCGCGCCCAGCCGTAGGTGACGGTGCCGCGCACCATGGCACCGATCGAACCCTTGACCCATAGTGCCGCATAGATGTGCACGATGATGGAGCAGATGATGCCGAACGCGCACACGGCATGCAGCAAGGCGGCCGCGCGGATGACGGGAATCGGGAAATAGAACGCAAAGTACGCGCGCCAGATCACGATACCCGACAACAGCAAGCCCACCATGCAAGCGAGCAGCACGAAGAACAGGATCTTCTGGCCGGCATTGTATTTGCCGATCTTCGGAAGCTTTTCTTCGCGGTTGTTGAGCACGTCGTCCATCTGTTTCAGCCACTGCTTGTCGCCGTCCTCGAACTTGTTGTGGTGCCAGAAGCGCACCACCAGGATCGCGAACGAGACAAACATCACCAGGCCGGCAAACGGATGCAGGATGCGCGTCCATTGCCCGCCGCCGAACAGGTTCGCCAGCCACGCCATCGAGGGATGGAACATGGCCAGGCCGGACAGCGCCAGCATGACGAAGGTGATGGCGGTCACCCAGTGATTCGTGCGCTCGTTCGGGTCGTAGCGCTGGATCAGCGGGTTGCCATCCTTGTCGCGCAGCTTTCCATCATGCAGATCACTGTGGCTCATGGTCTTCCTCCCGGATGCGCTTGGCCTCTTCCAGCGCTTCGTGCTCTTCGTCCTTGCTCACTTCGTTCGGACCGACTCGCGTGTAATGGAAGAAGCCCGCCAGCGCCGTGGCGGCCATGCCGGCCACCGCCAGCGGCTTGGACCAGCCCTTCCAGAAGCCCACCATCGGACTGATGCGCGGGCGCTCCGGCAAGTTCGAATACAGCTTCGGCTTGTCGGCATGGTGCAGCACGTACATCACGTGCGTGCCGCCCACGCCCAGCGGGTCGTACAGGCCCGCATTCTCGAAACCGCGCGACTTCAGGTCGACGATGCGCTCTTCCGCATGCACCTTCATGTCTTCCTTGGTGCCGAAAACGATGGCGCCCGTCGGGCAGGTTTTCACGCAGGCCGGTTCCTGGCCCACGGCCACGCGGTCCGAGCAGAGCGTGCACTTGTAGGCGCGGTCGTCCTTTTTCGAAATGCGGGGCACATCGAAAGGACAGCCGGCCACGCAGTAGCCGCAGCCGATGCAGTTTTCCTGGTGGAAATCCACAATGCCGTTCGTGTACTGCACGATGGCGCCCGGCGCCGGACAGGCTTTCAGACAGCCCGGGTCCTCGCAGTGCATGCAGCCATCCTTGCGGATCAGCCACTCGAGGTTGCCGTCGTTGTTTTCGTGTTCGGCAAAACGCATCACCGTCCACGATTGCGGCGTCAGGTCCGTCGGATTGTCATAGGTGCCATGGTTTTCGCCGACTTCATCGCGCAAGTCGTTCCATTCCATGCACGCCGTCTGGCAAGCCTTGCAGCCGATGCATTTCGACACATCGATCAGCTTGGCCACGGTGCCCGTCACCGGGCTGCGCGCTTGCGGCGGCGTTACCGTGGTAGCCGACAGGCGCCGGATATCTAAGGATTGCAGTGCCATTATTGAGCTCCCATCATGCTTTTTCCACCTTCACGAGGAAGGACTTGAATTCCGGCGTTTGCGAATTCGCATCCCCCACGCCCGGTGTCAGGGTATTAATCAGATACCCCGGCTTGGCCACGCCCGTGAAGCCCCAGTGCAGCGGCAGGCCCACGGTATGCACCGGCTTGCCCTCGATCATCAACGCCTTGATGCGCTTGGTGACGACGGCCTTGGCGATGATGTGGCCCCGCTTGGAACTGACGCGCACTTCACCGCCGGCAACGACGCCGATGCTCTTGGCCAGCTCTTCGCCGATTTCAACGAATTGCTGCGGCTGGATGATGGCATTCAGGCGTGCATGCTTGGTCCAGTAATGGAAATGCTCGGTCAGGCGGTAGCTGGTGGCCACATGCGGATATTCCTCGTGCGTGCCGAACATTTTCCGGTCATCGGCGAACACGCGCGCGGCCGGATTGCTGGTCGCCTGCGGGTTTTTCGGATGCATGGGGTTGTAGCCCAGCGGATTTTCGAACGGCTCGTAATGCTCGGGGAACGGCCCTTCGGCCATGGCGCCACGCGCAAAGAAGCGCGCCACGCCCTCGCCCAGCATGATGAACGGGCCCATGCCGTTTTCCGGCGGTTCGTCGACCTTGAAGTCGGGAATATCGGCCCCGCTCCAGTTCGTGCCATTCCACTCGATGAGCTTGCGGGTCGGATCGAAAGGCTTGCCCTTCAAGTCGCACGAGGCGCGGTTGTACAGCACGCGGCGGTTCGCCGGCCACGCCCAGGCCCAGCCCAGCGTCTGGCCGATACCGGTCGGGTCGCTATTGTCGCGCCGTCCCATCTGGTTGCCCGCCTGCGTCCAGCTGCCGGCGAAGATCCAGCAACCGCTGGTGGTCGTGCCGTCGTCGCGCAATTGCGCGAACGAGGCCAGCTGCTCGCCCTTTTTCACCAGCAGCTTGGTCGCGTCCTTCGGATCGTACAGGTCGGCCAGCGCACGGCCGTTGAATTCGCGGGCGATTTCTTCCGGCTGCGGATTATGCGGCTGCGCATAATTCCATGTCAGGTTGACGATAGGATCGGGGAACTTGCCGCCCTCCTTCTGGTACATGCTGCGCATGCGCAGGAACAGGCCGGACATGATCTCCAGGTCGCTGCGCGCCTGGCCCGGCGGTTCGGCCGCCTGCCAGTGCCATTGCAGCACGCGCGAAGAGCTCACCAGCGAACCGCGTTCTTCGGCGAAGCAGCTGGTCGGCAGGCGGAACACTTCCGTCATGATCTTGGTGGGATCGACTTCGTGGTACTGCCCGTGCGCCTTCCAGAATTCGCCCGTTTCCACGGCCAGCGGATCCATGATGACGAGGAACTTCAGCTTCGACAGCGCTTCCGTGACCTTCTGCTTGTTCGGCGCGGACGCCAGCACATTGAAACCCTGGCAGATATAGCCCGTCATCTTGCCTTGGTGCATGTTCTCGATGGCTTGCATCAAGTCATACGGCTTGTCGAGTTTCGGCAGGTAGTCAAAGGCGTAGTTATTTTCCGCCGTGGCAAAGTCGCCCCACCACGTCTTCATGAAACTGACGTGGAATTTGCGGTAATTGCTCCAGTAGCTGAGCTGGTTCGGCCGCAACGGCTTGGTGGCGCGCGCGGCGATGTAGGCGTCGAAATCCTGCTCGCCTTCGTTGGGCAGGGTCATGTAACCTGGCAACAGGTTCGACATCAGGCCCAGATCGGTCAAGCCCTGGATGTTCGAGTGGCCGCGCAAGGCGTTCATGCCGCCGCCGGCGATCCCCATATTACCCAGCAACAGCTGCACCATGGCGCCCGTGCGGATGGTTTGCGCGCCCGTCGAGTGGTGCGTCCAGCCCAGCGCGTACAGGATGGTACCGGCGCGTCCCGGCACGGCGGTCGAAGCCAATGCCTCCGCCACCTTGTGGAACTTGTCGGCCGACACGCCGCACGTGCGTTCGACCATCTCGGTCGTGTAGCGCGCATAGTGCTTCTTCATCATCTGGTAGACGCAGCGCGGGTGTTCCAGGGTCGGGTCGACCTTGGCATAGCCGTCGTCGCCGATCTCGTAATCCCAGGTGGCCTTGTCCGTGTACTTGCCTTTTTCCTTGTCGAAACCCGAGAACAGGCCGTCCTCGAACGCATAGTCTTCGCGCACGATGAAGGGCATGTCCGTGTAGTTGCGCACGTACTCATGCTGGATCTTGTCGTTCGTCAGCAGGTAATTGATGATCGCGCCGAGGAAGACGATGTCCGTGCCGGTACGCGTGGCGCAGTAGTAATCTGCCACGGATGCGGTACGGGTAAAGCGCGGATCGACAACGATCAGCTTGGCCTTGTTATGCGCCTTCGCTTCCGTTACCCATTTGAATCCGCAAGGATGTGCTTCTGCTGCATTGCCGCCCATGACCAGAATCACGTCGGCATTCTTGATATCGACCCAATGATTCGTCATCGCGCCACGGCCAAACGTCGGGGCAAGACCTGCCACCGTCGGTCCGTGTCATACACGCGCCTGATTATCAAAGGTCAGCATCCCCATGCTGCGCACTGTCTTGTGGGTCAGATACCCCACCTCGTTGCTGCCGGCGGACGCGGCAAGCATGCCGGTGGAGAGCCAGCGGTTGACGGTCTTGCCGTCGGCATTCTTTTCGATCAGGTTGGCGTCGCGGTCATCCTTCATCAGGCGCGCGATCTTGTCGAGCGCCACATCCCAGGAGATCGGTTGCCATTCCGTGCCGCCCGGTGCGCGGTATTCGGGCACTTTCAGGCGGTTCGGACTGTGGATGAAGTCGACCAGGCTGGCGCCTTTCGGGCACAGCGTGCCGCGGTTCACCGGGTGATCGGCATCGCCTTCCACGTGGATGATGCTGGAAACGGCATTTTTCGCGCCGTCGCCCAGCCCATACAGCAGGACGCCGCATCCTACCGAACAGTAGGGACAGGTATTGCGTGTCTCGGTCGTGCGAGACAGCTTGTATTGCCGCACTTCCGCCATCGCCTGGCCCGGTGCGAAACCGAGCAGGGCGAGGCTGGAACCAGCAATGGTCGCGCCAGTTACCCGAAGGAACTGGCGCCTGGACATCTGAACCATATTCAGGCCTCTATGATGTGAGTAAATAAAAAGTCATACGGCGTCGTGGTCGTGTCATATCACCAAGATATAAGCACCATGCCTGTGCCGTATGACAGTATTTTACCCCTCAAACTCCGACAAGGCTTAGTCCGCTGGAAAAAATTGCCTTTAGTCAACATTAATTTGACGATACCGAATATTCCCTCTAAACAATGCCAGCCTGCCCGGCACGCTTGCACATCGCTACCCACCATGAAAAAACCCGCTCGCGAGCGGGTTTGGTATGCGTCAGAAAAATGACAAATTACAAGCTGTAGCGCAAGGTCAGCGCCACGTTGCGCGGCGCGCCCGGCAAGCTCAGGTTCGGGCTGGAACCGTGGCCCGAGACGATGTAGCGCGTGTCGCCGATATTGTTGACGTTCAGTTGCACTTCATAGCGGCCCGTGCGGTAAGCGGCCATGGCGTCGGCCGTCACGTAGCCTGGCAGCACGACGGTGTTGCCAGGGTTGGCGAAGCGGCTGCCGACGGCATTCGCGCCGCCGCCCACGGTGAAGCCGTGGCCCAGGTCTTTCGTCAGCCACAGATTGGCCGTGTTGCGCGCCGTCAAAGTGGCGCGCTTGCCCTTGATGGCGACGGAACTGGCCGTCGTCGTGCCCGGCGCATTCACGCTGCGGTCGACGGCGATGGAATCGGTGATGGTGGCGTCCAGGTAAGCGTAGCCGGCCATCATCTTCCAGCCATCGTGCAAGTCGGCGTTGAAGGTCAGTTCCAGGCCATCCGTGCGCTGCGTGCCGACGGGCACGATGCGGTTCGTGATCGGGTCGCTGGTCTTGATATTGTCGCGCTCCAGGCGGAACAGCGACACGGTGGCGTTGGCGCGGCCGCCCCACAGGTCGTATTTGGCGCCCACTTCCGTGTTGCGCGTGGTTTCCGGCGCCAGGTCGGCATTGTTGGCGGCCAGGGCGAAGTTCTCGCCACTCGGCTGGAACGAACGGCTCCACGACGCGTAATACGATTGCACGGCGCCCGGTTGCCAGACGAGGCCGGCGCGGGGACTGTAGGCCGAATCCGTGCGTGACAGGTCCGCCGTCGTCAGGCCGGCCGCATTGGCCAGGCGCGACTGCTGCTTGTAACGGTCGTAGCGCAAGCCGGCCAGCGCCTTCCACTCGTCGCTGAAACTGATGGCGTCCTGCACGTAGGCGGCGGCCGTGTCATAGGTGCCGAAAGTATCGCCGCGCGCGCCCAGCTTGCTGCGGTTGACCTGCGGCAGGACGGGGTTGAAGATCGATACATTCGTCGCCACCACGGTCGAAGCCCAGCTCGACGCATCCTTGTTTTGCTTGCCGAACTCGGCGCCGTACAGCACTTCGTGGCGCATGGTGCCCGTGACCAGCTTTTGCGTCAGTTCCGTCTGGTTAAACCAGCCGCTCTCGTCGCGGTTGAGCTTGGCGTGACCCAGGCTCATCGTGCCCTTGACTTCGTTGACGTTGCCGGAAATATTCGTGTTGTTGCGGTCCAGGTGGTAGTCGTAGTAGCGGAAGGCATTGCGCAGCGATAAGGAATCGCTGAACTTGTGCGTCAATGTCGCGGCCGTGGACACCACGCGCGACTGGCTGAAGTCCGCATCGCGGGCGTTGGCCGCGCCATAATAGGTGCCCGCATCGACGGCGACGGGGCGGCCCTGGTAGGACGGAATGCCGAAGTCCGTCAGGCGGCGGTCTTCCAGGTAATCGCCCTGCAGCAGCAGTTTCGTCGCGCTCGACAAGCGGATGGCCACGGACGGGGCCAGCGCCGTGCGGTTGATGAATTGCTGGTCGCGGTAGCTGTCCGACAATTCGCGCGCACCCGTGACACGCCAGTCCACCGTCTCGCCGACACGGCCGACGTCGACTTCGCCGCGGCGCCCTTTTGTGTTCGTCAGGCTCAGGGCCACGTCCGTGATGTCCACGCCCGGTTTTTTGGTGATGCGGTTCACCAGGCCACCCGAGGAGCCGCGGCCATACAGCACGGCGGCCGGCCCCTTGATCACTTCCAGGCGCTCCACATTCGACAGGTCGCGGAAGTACAGCGCGTCATCGCGGAAGCCGTCGACGAACTGGTCGCCGATGGCCGTGAAGCCGCGGATGAACACCTGGTCGCGCTGGCCGTCGCCCGTGGACAGGCCCACGCCGGGGATGTTCTTCATGATGTCCTGGATCGACATGGCGTTCTGGTCGCGGATGACGGCGGCCGGCACCACGTTGATCGTCTGCGGCACGTCGCGCAAAGCCATTTCCATCTTGGTGCCGCTGGCGGAGGTGGCGGCAACATAGCCATCCTTGTCCTTAGCCGCCGTCACGGTGACGGCGGGCAAGCTTTCCTGTGCCCAAGTAGCCAATGGCGTGGCGCCAAAGGTCAAGGCGCCCAGTACGGCGATGGTGATCGGTTTGAATCCTGGCTTGCGCTGCATACAATTCCCTGGTCGATGTTTTAATACGAATGATTATCATTAGTATTTTATCAGGCGGCCATGCGATAAGTCAGCACTTATGTAAGTGATAGTACTTATAGCGCAGGTACTTGATGTAAAAACACAACAGGAAATCAATATCAAAAAACAATTAAAATTGCTTTGAAAAACTATTTCTCTGCGTCAATGCTATACTTGCGGCTTGCTGGGCAGCGGTCAGCCTGACCGACATGCCCCTTGCTTCACCTCCATCGCCACGCTCAGCGTGGCGCGCCGCACAGCCATCACGCGGCACCCGAAGACCCCGATCCCATGCGCCTTGCGGCGCCTGTCCGCCCCTGCTGGCGGCGGCGATCATGACTATTAAACTGTTAGGAATTACATGAAAAACCTGAACATCGGCAGCCGCCTTGGCGTCGGCTTTGCTGTCGTATTGCTGTTGCTTGCCGCATTGACCATCACCGCCCTCGTGCGCATGCAAACGGCCAGCGACCTGACTTACCGTCTCATCAATACCAGCATCAAGAACCAGCGCATGGTGGCCGAATGGTCGAAGATCATTGAACTCAACAGCGTGCGCGGCGTCGCCTCGTTCGAGATCACCGATCCTGTCGTGCGCGCCAAGATCGAGGAAGACTTGAAAGTCGATGCGGAGCGTTCCAGCAAGCTGCAGGACGACATCATCGCGTCCTTGCTCAATCCTGCCGTGATCGAGCAATTCAAGGTCGTGCGCAAGGTCCGCACCGACTACGTGACGACGCGCGCGCGCGCCTTCAAGATGAAGGCCGACGGCGACGTGGCGGGTGCCAAGGTCGTGTTCGACAAGGAAGTGGCGCCGATCACCGTGGCCTACCTGGCCGAAGTCAAACGCTTTGCCAACATGCAGATCAAGGCCGCCGACGGCGTCGGCGCCAGCATCATCGAAGCCTACAGCGGCACCCGCATCTTCCTGATCACCATGGGCGTGCTGGCCGTGCTGATGGGCATCGGTTTCGCGTGGTGGATCACGCGCTCGATCACCGGCCCCATCCGCGCCGCCGTGAAAGTGGCGGAAACCGTGGCAGCTGGCGACCTCACCAGCACCATCACGGCACAGGGCCGCGATGAAACGGGCCAGCTGATGCATGCCCTGAAAACCATGAACGACAGCCTGGTGGGCATCGTGGGCCAGGTGCGCAGCGGCACCGACACCATCGCCACGGCCTCCGCGGAAATCGCCGCCGGCAACCAGGACCTGTCGTCGCGCACGGAACAGCAAGCCAGCTCGCTGGAAGAAACGGCGTCGTCGATGGAAGAACTGACTTCGACCGTGAAACAGAACGCGGACAATGCGCGCCAGGCGAATAAACTGGCCGGCGACGCGGCCGGCATCGCCAGCCGCGGTGGCGCCGTGGTGGCCGAAGTGGTCGCCACCATGGGCGAAATCAATACCTCGTCGAAGAAAATCGTCGACATCATTTCCGTCATCGACGGCATCGCCTTCCAGACGAATATCCTGGCATTGAACGCGGCAGTGGAAGCGGCGCGCGCTGGCGAACAGGGCCGCGGCTTCGCCGTGGTGGCCACGGAAGTGCGCAACCTGGCGCAGCGCTCGGCAGCGGCGGCAAAAGAGATCAAGGGCTTGATCGACGACTCCGTGCAAAAGGTCGACGTGGGCACGGACCTGGTCGACAAGGCCGGCAAGACGATGGAAGAAATCGTGCAAAGCATCGGCTTTGTCACTTCCATCATGAGCGAGATCAGCAACGCCAGCGAAGAGCAGAGCGCGGGCATCGAGCAAGTCAACCAGGCCATTTCCGAAATGGACCAGGTGACCCAGCAAAATGCGGCCCTGGTGGAAGAAGCCTCAGCAGCGGCCGAAGCGATGCAGGAACAGGCGAGCGAACTGGCGCAGGTGGTCAGCGTCTTCCGCCTCGATGCCAATGCAGTAGCGACCGACCGTTTCAGCGTAAAAGCGGCACAGCGCAGCGCAACGCCAACTGCTGCCGCACCAGCCCGCAAGGCTTCGGCCCCTGCCCTGCGCCTGCCCGCGACGCGCGCCAGCAGCAAGGCAACTGCGCCGGCCGAAGGCGAGTGGGAAGAGTTTTAAGTCTGCTTAAGCAAGCCGTGCGGCATCAAGCCGCACGGGCTTGCGCTTTGGCGATCAGTACCGCCAGCTCGCGCGGCACGGATTGCCCCAGAAATTCCAGCGCCAGCGCCTCCGGATCGATGGCGACGTCCGCTGGCAAACCATGCTCGAAGCCCCCCACCATGATGCGGCAAAAATGCGGCGATTCCGGCCGCGTTTCCACATACCAGCAGCCCGCATGGCCTTGCACGAAGTATTCGCCGATAAAATAGCCGAGCATGGTTTTTACCCACTGCCAGCTCTCGTCGCGGATGACGATGGTGCGCATGGCCGCGTCGATATACGGCAGGTATTCGGCCGCGCTGGTCAGCACTTCGTGCGCCGGCTGGATGCCGAGGCGCTCGACGAAATTTACCAGCGAGGCGCCCAGCGCGTCATAGTAGGCGTCGAAGCCCGCCTGGCTTTGTTGCAACAATTGTTCTTGTTCGTTCGACAGCATTCACACTCCACAGACATTCAACAATCCCCTATTTTACGCCACGCCGACATCCACCCCGGCCCGCTGCAGCAATGCCTGGTTGCGGGTGGAAAGATGCGTCACCTGCAGATGCTTGCCCGCCTTGTCATAGCGTTCATACAAGGATTCGATGGCGGCAATGGCCGAGTGATCGGCCATGTGCAGGTGCCTGCAGTCGAGGATGACGCGGGCCGGGTCCGACGCTGGCTGGAACAGCTCCTGGAAATGCGTGGTGGAAGCAAAAAACAGCGTGCCATGCGGCAGGTACACGCGCATGCCGGCGCTGCTGTCATCGATATCGGCACGCATTTCACGCGCATGCTGCCAGGCAAAATTCAAGGCGGCGATGACGATGCCGCACAGCACGGCCATCGCCAGGTCCGTGAATACGGTAATGACCGTCACAGCAACGATCACCAGCGCATCCTGCAACGGCACCTTGCCCAGTACGCGCAAGGAACCCCAGGCAAACGTCTGCTGCGCCACGACGAACATCACGCCCACCAGGGCGGCCAGCGGGATGCGCTCGATCAGCGGCGACAGGAACAGGATGAACAGCAAAATCATCACGCCGGCCGTCACGCCCGACAGGCGCGAGCGGCCACCCGAGCTCAGGTTGATCATCGTCTGCCCGATCATGGCGCAGCCGCCCATGCCGCCAAACAGGCCGGAAACGACATTCGATGCGCCGAGGGCGATGCATTCACGGTTCGGATGGCCCCGCGTTTCAGTCATCTCATCGGTAAGATTAAAAGTGAGCAAAGTTTCCAGCAAGCCCACCATGGCCATCAGCGCCGCATACGGGAAGATGATATGCAAGGTCGCCATGTCCAGCGGCACGGTGGGCCAATGCAGGGCCGGCAGGCCGCCGGCGATATGCGCGAGGTCGCCCAGGGTGCGCGTGGGCAGGTGCAAGAAATGGCTGAGCACGCCCACGCCGAGGATGGCCACCAGCGCGGGAGGCACGGCCTTCGTGACGCGCGGCAGCACGTAGACGATGGCCATGGTCAGCGCCACCAGCGCGCCCATCACATACAAGGGCATGCCTTGCAGCCAGGTTTCACCCTGCGGCGTGGCCTGACGAAAGTGTTCCAGCTGGGCCATGGCGATGACGATGGCCAGGCCATTCACAAAGCCCAGCATCACCGGATAGGGCACCATGCGGATCAGCTTACCCAGGCGCAAGATGCCGAACAAGGCCATCAGGATGCCGCTCAGCACCACGGTGGCCAGCAGATACTGCACGCCATGCTGCGCCACCAGTGCCACGATGACGACGGCCATGGAGCCGGCGGCGCCGGAAATCATGCCGGGGCGTCCGCCAAAGATGGCCGTGAATGCGCAAATGATGAAGGCGCCATACAGGCCCATCAGGGGATTCAATTGCGCCACCAGGGCAAAGGCGATGCATTCAGGCACCAGGGCAAAGGAAGTGGTCAAGCCCGCCAGGACGTTCTTTTGCAGGTTCGAGAACCACTCATCCCGAAAAGTTGTGTTGATCATTGATGCGTATCCAAAGTCGGAACAGGAAAATGCCGGCCTGATGGACAATCATCAGGCACAGCCATACCAGCGGGCGTCACAAAAAAGCTGCGCTGAGGTCGAACGGAGCAGGAAAGTCGTCAGTGACTACATCGGTATGGCGGAAAGGGGAAGTTTCATCAAGGCGCCAGGCGGCGCGGCTGAGCTTGCCGGCATTATACAAGATGCGCAGCCGGCAAAAGTCAGGCAAATGCGCGGACAAAAAAATAGCCCACTCGAAAGTGGGCTATTTTTTTCATCTGGAGGCGAGGACGGGAATCGAACCCGTCTAAACGGCTTTGCAGGCCGCTGCATAACCTCTTTGCTACCTCGCCAGAGGAACTGCTTGGATGGGCCTTGCGGCACACCTTGAAAACTGGAGCGGGAGAAGAGTCTCGAACTCTCGACCTCAACCTTGGCAAGGTTGCGCTCTACCAACTGAGCTACTCCCGCATTGGAGCTTGGTTACTGCTTAATCTCGCTGCGTACCGCGGCGGATAAAAAAAGGAAGCCAGCTTAGCTTCCCTTTAGAATTCTGGAGCGGGAGAAGAGTCTCGAACTCTCGACCTCAACCTTGGCAAGGTTGCGCTCTACCAACTGAGCTACTCCCGCATTGGAGCTTCTATTTTCTGCTACTGCCATTCTTGCTGTACTGCTTCAGCTTTCGCTGGAGCGGGAGAAGAGTCTCGAACTCTCGACCTCAACCTTGGCAAGGTTGCGCTCTACCAACTGAGCTACTCCCGCATACGAACCGCTATTTTACTGCTTTTTGCTACCGTTTACCAGTGCTGCTTTACTGCTGATCCAGTATTCACTGGAGCGGGAGAAGAGTCTCGAACTCTCGACCTCAACCTTGGCAAGGTTGCGCTCTACCAACTGAGCTACTCCCGCAGTGGACAACATTGTATCAGAAGCTCTACTACATCGCCAGTACTACTTTTTACTGCAGTCGCTGTTTTTACCTATGACACGATCCAGAAAACTGGAGCGGGAGAAGAGTCTCGAACTCTCGACCTCAACCTTGGCAAGGTTGCGCTCTACCAACTGAGCTACTCCCGCGTCATCAACAACAGGCCAGCATTATAGAGGGATTACAGGGGCTGTCAACGGGCAATATCTGGTCTTTTGCAAAATATTCCGCACAAAGCAGCCGCCTGCCTATTCTTAGTGCAAATTTCCCGCTTTTTCTTTAATCAGCGGCCACGCCAGGCGCAAGTAATAGAACATCGACCACACCGTCAGCACGCAGGCGATCCACAGCAGCTTCTCGCCCCACACGTGCGTGTCGATCGCGCCAAAGATCACTTCGTGGTACAGCAGCAGGGGAATGGCCGTCATTTGCGCGGCCGTCTTGATCTTGCCTATCGAGCTGACGGCCACCGATTTCGATGCACCGATCTGCGCCATCCATTCGCGCAACGCGGAAATCGTGATTTCGCGGCCGATGATGATGAAGGCCAGCACGGCATTCACACGGTCGAGCTGCACCAGCACCAGCAAGGCGCCCGCCACCATCAGCTTGTCGGCGACCGGGTCGAGGAAGGCGCCGAAGGCCGAGGTCTGGTTCCAGCGTCGCGCGAGGAAACCGTCGAACCAGTCGGTGACGGCCGCAACAATGAAGACCAGGGTGGCAACCAGGTTCTGGTCGCCATGCAGCAGCATCGACGGCGGCAGATAAAACACGCCGACGACGAGCGGTATCAGGGCCACGCGCAGCCAGGTCAAAAGGATGGGAATATTAAAAGGCATAAGAGAGCAATCGGCCGACGGGTAAATTGAACATGAGGAAAGCGTGAAGAAAGCGCCACTAGTCTACATGGCCCCAGGGTATTAGCCTAGTCCGGTTGCCGCGGCACCGGACCAGGCCGTCATAGAACCCTCACAAAACCGTAGCGAGCGGCAGTGAGTTGCGACCGAGAAGCGCAGCTGTGCTTGACACGGGGGCGCCGAGCCAGTGAGCATCGCAGGCCGCAAGTCGCGACGCGCAGTAGGTTTGGTTAGGAGTTCTAATGCAGCTGCTTGTAAATCTCTTCTGCCAGCTGCGTGGAAATCCCCTCCACCGACATCAGATCCTCGATGCTGGCGTCGACCACGCCGCGCAAGCCGCCAAAGCGCGACAGCAATTTCTGGCGGCGCTTGGCGCCGATGCCCTCGATCTCTTCCAGGCGCGACGTCTGGCGCGTCTTGGCCCGCTTGGCGCGCATGCCAGTAATGGCGAAGCGGTGCGCCTCGTCGCGGATCTGCGCGATCAGCATCAGCGCCGCCGATTCCTTGCCCAGTTCCTGCGCCGCGCGGCCATCGACGAACAGCAGGGTTTCCAGGCCAACCTTGCGTCCCTCCCCCTTGGCCACGCCGACAATCAAGCTGATATCGAGTCCCAGCTCGGCGAACACCTGGCGCGCCATTTCGATCTGTCCCTTGCCGCCGTCGATCAAGACCACGTCGGGCATCACTCCATCGCCATTCGCCACTTTCTCGTAACGGCGCATGAGGACCTGGCGCATGGCCGCGTAATCGTCGCCTGGCGTGATGTCGTTGATGTTGTAGCGCCGGTATTCGCCATTCTGCATGGCGTGATGGTGGAACACGACGCACGATGCCTGCGTCGCCTCGCCCTGCGTGTGGCTGATGTCGAAACACTCCACGCGCAGGCTGTCGAGGTCTTCCGTTTCCAGGCGCAGCGCCTCGGCCAGCGCGCGCGTGCGCGACTGCTGCGAACCCTGTTCGGACAACAAGCGCGCCAGCGAAATCTCGGCGCCCTTCTGCGCCATTTCCAGCCACTGGCGGCGCTGCCCCTGCGGCTGGAAGATCAGGTTGATGCGGTGGCCACACTGCTCCATCAGCGCCACCATCAGGGCTGGCTGGTCGAATTCGATATTCAGGATCAGGGTGCCGGGAATGAATTTTTCCGTGTAGTGCTGGGCCAGGAAGGCGGCCAGCACTTCCACCTCGATCGGTTCCTCGGCAATCGCCGCCGCATCGCTGAGCTGGCTGGGGAAATAAGCACGGTCGCCCAGATGGCGTCCGCCGCGCACCATGGCCAGGTTGACGCAGGCGCGCCCGCCCTGCACCAGCACGGCGAGGATGTCGACATCGGCGTCACCGGTCGTCTCCATGCTTTGCTGGTGCAGCACGCGCGACAGCGAGGCGATCTGGTTGCGCACCACCACGGCCTGCTCGAATTTTAATTCAGCGGCAAACGCGTGCATCTTCTTTTCCAGGTCGGCCAGCACTTCGCTCTGGCGCCCGCGCAGGAAGCGCGCCGCGTTTTCCACGTCGTTCTTGTAGTCTTCCTTGCTGATCAGGTCCACGCAGGGCGCACTGCAGCGGCCGATCTGGTGCAGCAGGCAGGGACGCGTGCGGTTCGCATACACGCTGTCCTCGCAGGTACGGATCAGAAACACCTTTTGCAGAATCTGCATCGATTCCTTGACGGCCCAGGAGCTGGGGAACGGCCCGAAATACTGGTTTTTCTTGTCTACCGCACCCCGGTAATACACCATGCGCGGCGCATCGCCATTCGTGATCTTCAGATACGGATACGACTTGTCGTCGCGGAACAGGATGTTGTAGCGCGGCTGCAGCGCCTTGATCAGGTTGTTTTCCAGGATCAAGGCTTCCGCTTCGCTGTGCGTGACCGTCGTTTCCAGGCGCGCGATGCGCTCGACCATCATGGCGATGCGGGGACTGGCCAGGTTCTTCTGGAAGTAGCTGGAGACGCGTTTTTTCAGGTCGCGCGCCTTGCCGACATACAGCACCTTGTCGGCGGCGTCGAAATAGCGGTACACGCCGGGCAAATTCGGCAGCTTGGCGACGGTCGCCAGCACTTGCGCGCGGGGATCGGGTGGCGTTTCCGCCAAGGAAGATTCTGGGCTTGCTTCGGTCATTGCTGGCTCATTGCGCACTTATAGTTACACTGCCTGTTCCACGATCACGAACGCGACCGCATATTCTTCTTCATCGCTGATGGTCACTTGCGCGCTCAGGCGGTTTTTCTCCATGAACTGCGCCAGCACGCCGCTGCAGACGATCATCGGCTTGCCGCTGGGGTGGTTCAGCATCTGCGCGGCGGGCCAGGTCATCGGCATGCGCAAGCCCAGGCCGATGGCCTTGGAAAACGCTTCCTTTGCCGCGAAGCGCGTGGCAAGGAAGCGCACGCCGCGCGCGGCATTCTTGGCGCTGCGGGCGCGGAATTTTTCCAGCTCCTGCGGCCCCAATATCTTTTTCGCGAAACGCTCGCCGTGCCGCGCCAGGGCCGCCTCGATGCGGGGTATCTTGCAGATATCGGTACCGATGCCGTAGATCATGCCCTACTCCCCTGTCAGGCCCTGTGACCGAGGCGCGTGGCCACCATGATGGCCTTCATTTCGCGAACGGCGTTTTCCCAGCCGACAAACACGGCATGCGCGACGATGGCGTGGCCGATGTTCAGTTCAGCAATATCGGGAATGGCGGCGATGGCCTGCACATTGGTGTAATGCAAGCCGTGACCCGCGTTGACTTTCAAGCCACGGCCCACGCCAAACAGCACGCCCGCCTTGATGCGCTCCAGTTCCGCCAGCTGCTCGGCGCCTTGCGTATCGGCATAGCGCCCCGTGTGCAGCTCGATCACGGGCGCGCCGAGCTCGGCGGCGGCAGCGATCTGCTGCTCGTCCGCATCGATGAATAGGCTCACGCGGATGCCCTCGCCTTGCAATTGTTGCACCGCCGCCTGCACTTCCTTGAAGTAGCGCACCACGTCCAGGCCCCCTTCGGTCGTCACTTCCGTGCGCTTTTCCGGCACCAGGCAGACGTCCGCCGGCTTGATGCGGCAGGCGAAATCGATCATCTCGGCCGTGACGGCCGCTTCCAGGTTCATGCGCGTCAATAATTGCGGCGCGATGGCGATCACGTCCGCATCCTTGATGTGGCGGCGGTCTTCGCGCAAATGCAGGGTGATGGCGTCGGCGCCGGCCTGTTCGGCCAGCAGTGCCGCGCGGATCGGGTCAGGATAGGCAGTGCCGCGCGCATTGCGCAAGGTGGCCACGTGGTCGATGTTGACGCCCAGGTCGATGACGGGGCCGGAAGGCTGCAAAAAGCTCATATAAATGGTATCCGTAAAGTGCTGTCCTGCTGCAAATCTCAGCTACAGCTGCATTAAATCAATCAGTATCTGGCGCGTGTTCAAGGTGGCGCCGCCCAGTTGATGGGCCAGCAAAAAGCGCATCAGCAGCTTGCTTTGCGCCTGCGTGGCCACGTCAAGATAATCTTCGCGCTCCATGTCGAGCAAGGTCTTGCCCGTGATCCTGGGCCAGGCGTCGGCGGCGCGCGCCGGGCGCGGCCCCCGCTCCGGGTCGACCACGTACACCTGCCCCGCCTCGACGGCCTGGCGCGTGCCCGTGCAGCGCGTCAGGTCGGCCGCCACGCCCGTTTCCTTGAGCAGGGCGCGCTCGAACTTGCGCAGCACGATGGGCGGGGGCTCATTGTGCGCCAGTTGATTCAAGGTAGCAACGTAGTGGTCGAACAGGACGGGATGCGGGTCGTCGCGCGCGAGCAATTTGACCAGCAATTCGTTCAAATAAAAGCCGCACAGCAAGGCTGTCTTTTCCAGCGGCAACATACCACCCACCCATTCCGCACCGGTGAGAATGCGCAGCTCGGACTTGCCCGTCCAGCCCGCTTGCAGCGGCTGGAACGTCTGCAGCACGCCGCGCAACTGCGAATGGGGCCGCTTGGCGCCCTTGGCAACGAGCGCGATGCGGCCGTACTCGCGCGTAAACACGTCGACGATGAGGCTGGTTTCTTTATGCGGGTAGCTGTGCAGCACGAAGGCTGGCTGGCCCGTGATGCGGCCGTCGCGCGTGGGCGGACGGCTGCGCCGGGGTGCTGTGGGAGGTACGGCCGGCGGCGCGATGGCCACCGGCGCGGGGACAGGTGCGGAAACAGCAGGTGAAGCTGGCGCAGGATGGTGCAGCGCTGGCGTGGTGGTGCTCATGCGTGTGGCGTCGCCCCCGGGTTGCGGATTACTCGTAGCCGTAGGCGCGCAAGCCCGCCTCGTTGTCGGCCCAGCCCGACTTGACCTTGACCCAGATTTCCAGGTACACGGGGCCGCCGAACAGCTTTTCCATATCCAGGCGGGCCTGGGTGGAGACTTCCTTCAGGCGCGCGCCCTTGTTGCCGATAATCATGGACTTGTGCGTATCGCGCTCGACCAGGATGGCGGCAAACACGCGGCGCAGATCGCCTTCCTGCTCGAATTTCTCGATCAGCACGGTGCTCGTGTACGGCAGTTCGTCGCCGACAAAGCGGAAGAGTTTTTCACGCACGATTTCCGAGGCGAGGAATTTCTCGCTGCGGTCCGTGATGTCGTCCGGTCCAAAGATCGGCTGGTTTTCCGGCAAGAAGCGCTTGATTTCATTCTGCAAGCCTTCCAGCTGGAAGTGCAGCTTGGCGGAAACAGGCACGATGGCGGCGAAGTCGCGCATGGCGGCGATCTTTTGCGCGAACGGCAGCAGCACGGCCTTGTCCTTCACGCGGTCCGATTTATTGATGACGAGGATGCATGGCACTTCCTTCGGCAACAGGTCCATCACTTGCTGGTCGGCCGGGCCGAACGTGCCCGCTTCGATCACGTACAGGATGACGTCCGAGGAAATCAGGGTGTTCGTGACGGTCTTGTTCAGCGTCTTGTTCAGCGCGTTCGAGTGGCGCGTCTGGAAGCCTGGCGTGTCGACGTAGATGAACTGCGCATCCGGCACCGTCTGGATACCCGTGATGCGGTGGCGCGTGGTTTGCGCCTTGCGCGAGGTGATGCTGACCTTCGCGCCGATCAGCACGTTCATCAGGGTCGATTTGCCCACGTTGGGGCGGCCCACGATGGCGATATAGCCACAGCGGAAGTTGTCGGGCATTTTGGTGGCTGTCATGCTAGTGTCGATTCTGTTTAGTGTGAGCGGCGATCGCCGGGGCAGCTGGGGCTGCCGCGTCGTCGCTCTGGATGGTGGCAATGCCGGCCAGCTTGAGCTGGGCGGCGCGCGGTTTGGGCTTGCGGCTGGCGGCTGGCGACTTCAACAGTGCCTGCTCGGCCACGTCCAGCGCCAGTTTGGCGGCGGCTTGCTCACCGGCGCGGCGGCTTCCGCCACGGCCGTAGACCTGGATGTTCAATTTCGGCACCAGGCATTCGATCTCGAATTCCTGGCTGTGGGCGGCGCCGTGGGTGGCCACCACGTTGTACTGTGGCAGCGAAATTTTCTTGCTTTGCAAAAACTCCTGCAGCAGGGTCTTGGCATCCTTGCCCAGGGTTTGCGGATCGACCGAATCGAGGATGGGGATGTAGAAGGCGCGTATCACCGTGCTGGCGGCATCGAAGCCCGTGTCGAGGAAAATCGCGCCCAGCAAGGCTTCCAGGGTGTCGGCGAGGATCGATGGACGGCGGAAGCCGCCCGATTTGAGTTCGCCTTCGCCCAGGCGCAGGAATTGCGACAGTTCCAGCTTTTGCGCAATTTCATACAGCGACTGCTGCTTCACCAGATTGGCGCGCAGGCGCGACAGGTCGCCCTCGTCGATGGACTTGAAGCGCTCGTACAGGATGGAAGCGACCACGCAGTTGAGGATGGAGTCGCCGAGGAATTCCAGCCGCTCGTTATGCAAACTGCTGTGGCTACGATGCGTCAAGGCTTGCTGCAACAGGCCAGCATCCTGGAACGTATAGCCTAAACGGGTTTGCAATAGCTGAAGATTCATTGTTGTTTCTGTGTCATCTGAGTAATTCGGCTAGCCGCCACGCGGGGAATCGGCGCGGCAGCCATGGCTGGTCCTTTACAGACCAGACCGGCTTAGTGTATGCCGCCCACGCGTTTCGGATTGCTGAAGTTCATCCACACCAGGAAAGCCTTGCCGACGATGTTCTCGTTCGGCACGAAGCCCCAGTAGCGGCTGTCCGCACTATTGTCGCGGTTGTCGCCCATCATGAAATAATTGCCTTGTGGCACTACACACGTAAAACCGTCTTCGTTGTAGTTGCACGCATCCTTGTGCGGGAAATCCTTCACTTCGCGCAAGTTCAACGTTGGAGCAGGCTCGTCGTTGAGGATGCGGTGGCTCACGCCCGTCAGGTTTTCCTCCAGCTGCTTGTGGTAGACCGTGCTTTCGTCATCGAGGTAGTCGTCCAGCGGCGTGTAGGCCACTTCCTTGCCGTTGACCGTCAAGCGCTTGTTTTCATAGGTGATTTTATCACCGGGCACACCGATCACGCGCTTGATATAGTCTTGCGACATATCTTTCGGATACTTGAACACCATCACGTCGCCGCGCTGCGGATCGTTGACTTCAATGATGCGCTTGTTGACGATCGGCAAACGGATACCATAGGTGAACTTGTTCACCAGGATCAGGTCGCCCACCAGCAAGGTCGGCACCATCGAGCTCGACGGGATCTTGAATGGCTCGTACAGGAACGAGCGCAGGCAGAACACGAGCGCGATGACGGGGAAGAAGCTGCCCGAATACTCGACCCAGGTCGGCTGGCGCAACAGGGCCGCCTCGATGCTGGCGCGGCTGCCGCCCGCATCGGACTTGATGCCCTCGGCGGCCAGCTTGGACTGGCGTGCATCGAATTCAGCCAGGGCGCGGTCGGCCGCCTTGCGGCGCTGCTTGGACAGATAAAACACATCCAGGCACCAGACCAGGCCCGTCAACACCATCAGCACGAACAGGATTAAAGCGAAATTTCCTAAAATCACTTGCAGGTTCATTGATTAACCATCCACTTGTAAAATTGCCAGGAATGCCTCTTGCGGGATCTCCACGGAACCCACTTGCTTCATGCGTTTCTTACCCGCTTTTTGTTTTTCCAGCAATTTTTTCTTGCGGCTGATATCGCCGCCATAGCATTTGGCCAGCACGTTCTTGCGCAAGGCTTTCACGTTCTCGCGCGAAATGATGTTGGCGCCGATGGTCGCTTGAATGGCCACGTCGAACATCTGGCGCGGGATCAGTTCACGCATCTTGGCAGCCACCTGGCGGCCACGGTACTGGCTGTTCGAACGGTGGACGATAATCGCCAGCGCATCGACTTTTTCGCTGTTGATCAGCATGTCGACCTTGACCACGTCGGCCGCGCGGTATTCCTTGAACTCGTAATCCATCGAGGCATAGCCGCGCGACGTCGATTTCAGGCGGTCGAAGAAGTCCAGCACGATTTCGGCCATCGGCATTTCATACACGAGCTTGACCTGGCGGCCGTGGTAGCTCATGTCCATCTGGATGCCGCGCTTGCCGATACACAGGGTGATCACGGAGCCCACGTATTCCTGCGGCATGTACAGATTGACCGTGACGATAGGCTCGCGCACTTCCTCGATGCGCGACGGATCGGGCATCTTCGACGGATTGTCGACGTTGATCATGGTGCCGTCGCGCTGGATCACTTCGTACACCACGGTAGGTGCCGTCGTGATCAGGTCCATGTCGAATTCGCGTTCGAGGCGTTCCTGCACGATTTCCATGTGCAGCAAGCCCAGGAAGCCGCAGCGGAAGCCGAAGCCCAGCGCCTGCGACACTTCCGGCTCGTACATCAGGGCCGCGTCATTCAGTTTCAGCTTTTCCAGCGAGTCGCGCAGCGCGTCATACTGGTTCGCTTCCACAGGGAACAGGCCGGCGAACACTTGCGGCTGTACTTCCTTGAAGCCGGGCAATGGCGCGGCGGCAGGACGGTTGGCCAGGGTGACGGTATCGCCCACTTTCGCCGCCTTCAATTCCTTGATGCCGGCGATGATGAAGCCCACCTGGCCTGCCGACAATTGCGGCAAGGATTGCGAACGGGGCGAGAACACGCCGATGTCTTCCACCAGCTGCACCGAATCGGTGGCCATCAGGCGGATCTTGTCTTTCGGTTTCAGGGTGCCGTTGATGACGCGCACCAGCATGACCACGCCCACATAGGCGTCATACCAGGAGTCGACGATCAGCGCCTGCAGCGGCGCATCTGGGTCGCCCTTCGGTGGCGGCACCTTGACGATCAGCTGCTCGAGCACGTCCAGCACGCCGAAGCCCGTCTTGGCCGAGCAATGCACGGCGTCGCCCGCGTCGATGCCGATCACGTCTTCGATCTCGGCAATGGCGCTCGGAGGATCCGCGTTCGGCAAGTCGATCTTGTTCAGGACGGGCACCACTTCCACGCCCAGGTCCAGCGCCGTGTAGCAGTTGGCCACGGTTTGCGCTTCCACGCCTTGCGACGCGTCAACAACCAGCAGCGCGCCTTCGCACGCCGACAGCGAGCGCGACACTTCATAGCTGAAGTCGACGTGGCCTGGCGTATCGATCAGGTTCAGATTGTAGATCTGGCCATCGCGCGCCTTGTAGTGCAAGGCCGCCGTTTGCGCCTTGATGGTAATGCCGCGCTCGCGCTCCAGATCCATCGAATCGAGCACCTGCGCCTCCATCTCGCGGTCGGACAAGCCGCCGCACAATTGAATGATGCGGTCAGCCAGGGTCGATTTACCGTGGTCAATATGGGCGATGATGGAGAAATTGCGTATGTTGTTCATTAACTAATATAAGTGCGAAGTTGACGACACTGCTTTAACAGGAATCATGGGGATCATGCTCGGGCCAAACAGGGCCAAAACCGGGCGCCCCACTCATGATGAAAAAAAGCGCTCCGAGCAGGACATCTGCATGCCCAGGCGAGCGCTTTTGAAGCGACAGAAGCTGCTGCCTCGGACAGTAGCTTTTTCGACCTCCCCATTTTACCGGATTTCAGAGTAGAAAGCCCGTCTTATGAGGCCGGCACCGGGGCAAGCCAACATTTTCGGCTGTTTTCGGCACCAGAATGGTGCAATGCAGCGTCAATATTGACAGTTAAGCTACACCAGGCAGCGCCGCACAGCCTCTTCGTCAAGAAAATAATGACATAGCTCGGGCTGCGCCAGGTCGCCAAACAGCACCGGCACCAGTTCATCGAAACGGGCCAGCAGCGAGGCATCGGGCGAGGCATCGATATCGATCACGTCCACGGTAAACGGTTTTTCAGGCGGCTGCAGCAGGAGCAAGGCATCGAGCATATCCTGGCATAAATGGCAATAACTGCGGGAATAGAGGGTGAAGTGCATAGCAGGAAGAATACCGCATCCCGGCTGCGGCCGGAATGCGGGATGATCACATAGTTACTTCGCTGATGGACGCAGCGAAACGAATTGCGCCACGTCGCCACGGCGCACCAGCACGGCCGATGTCTTTTTCGGATCGAGCTTGGCGACCAGGGCGTTGAATTGCTTGGCGTCTTTCACGGCAACATTATTCAATTGCAAGATCACGTCGCCAGGCTGCAGGCCAGCCAGGGCCGCCACACCATCCGCCTCGTCGACCAGCACGCCCGCGTCGATCTTCAATTCCAGCTTCTTCGCGGCCGGCACGTCGCTGACCTTCAGCCCCAGTGCGTTGACGGCTTGCGCTTCCGGCTCCTTGGCGCCCTTCTTCGCCGTCTTCTCGCTTTCCAGCTCGACGACGGTGACGGGAATGTCCTGCTGTGCGCCCTTGCGCCAGACCGTTATCGTGGATTTGCCGTTGACGGCGGCACCGCCTACCAGGCGCGGCAGATCGGACGAACGCTCGATCTGAGCACCGTTGAATTTCAGGATGATATCGCCCGGCTTGATGCCCGCCTTGTCGGCCGGACCGCCCGGCTCCACCATCGATACTTGCGCGCCCTTGGCGTTCGGCAAGCCCAGCGATTCCGCCACGTCCTTGCTCACTTCGCCGATCTGCACGCCGATGCGCCCGCGCACAACCTTGCCCGTCTTTTTCAGCTGCTCGCCCACGCGCATGGCTTCATCGATGGGCACGGCAAACGAAATGCCATTGTAGGCGCCGGACAAGGTGGCGATCTGCGAATTGATGCCGATCACTTCGCCGCGCATATTGATCAGCGGACCGCCCGAGTTGCCAGGGTTGACGGCCACGTCGCTCTGGATCAGCGGCAAGTAGTCGCCCGTGTCGCGCGACTTGGCGGAAATGATGCCGGCCGTCACCGTATTTTCCAGGTTGAACGGCGAACCGATGGCGATGACCCACTCGCCCACGCGGATCTTGTCCGAGTCGCCGATGGTCAGGCGCGGCAGGTTGCCGCCCTCGATTTTCAGCAGAGCAACGTCGGTACGCGCATCGGCGCCAATCACCTTGGCCTTGAATTCGCGCTTGTCCGTCAAGGTCACGTACACCTCGTCGGCGCCATCGACCACGTGGGCATTGCTCAGCACATAGCCATCGGCCGAGATGATGAAGCCGGAACCGACACCGCGCTGCACTTCCTGCTCCTGCGGCACGGCGCGGCGGCCGCCGCGTGGCGCCTGCTGGCGCGGCGTGGGCATGGCGCCGCCAAAGAAGCGGCGCAGGAATTCCTGCATTTCCTGCTCATCCTGGCCGCCCACGCCAGCCCCGGCGGCGCCCATTTTCAGGCGCTCGGTGGTGCGGATATTCACCACGGCCGGGCCGACGGCATCGACCAGGTCCGAAAAATCAGGCAGTTTCACGGAAGGCACGGCGGCCTGCGCCTGCGGCGCCAGGCCCAGCATGGTGGGAGCAAGGAAGACGCCAGCCGTACCGAACAATAAGGCGGAAAGCGTCTTCACTGAAAACGACTTGCTGGCGGCACACATGTTTTTTTTCATGGAAAGGATCTTTTCGAGTATATATAAACGGTAAACGGATCAAAACGCGGATCAGGCAATTGCCTGCGCGCATGATTGGCCGTCATGACGGAAAACCAGGGGCAAACCCACCTGACAGCGCGCATGGCAAACAATGCAACAATATATCGCAAAAGCAAGATATTGCCTGTGCACAGTGTCAATCGTACCGAAGGCCAGTGTCAAGAGGGCGACAGGAACGTTAAGCCTGGCATAAGATGGAAAACGCGACAGCTAGCGCTGCGCCAGCGGCCCCGCCTCCAGCGGTTCGGCCGCGCCCGGCGGCACGATGCCAGCGGCAAGGGGTGGTAGCGGCTCTGCATGGGCAGCCGGCTCATCGGGCGCCGGCTCGGCGGCCAGGCGGCTGGCCAGGCGCGCATCGAACTGGGCGCTCAAGGCATGGCCGTACTGCTCCGAGCGCAGCACGTCACCTATATGGCGATAGGCATCCCAGGCTTGCCGTCCCGATGGCGTATCGAGGGCGGCAAAAGCCAGTTCGAGTTCGTTCGCCGCCAGCTCGCCATCGGCCAGCGCGGAAATAGTCTCGTGCAATCGTGTGTGCGTATCCATGATGGATCCTGCCATTTCAAGAGGGTCGGTGCGGAAAACGGACGCAGCCATGCCAACCTCATACTCCCCAGATTACCAGCGCTTGTCAATCGGCATGTCCAGCAATGGCTTCAATTTCTCCGCAATCACTTCGCGCGCGCGAAAAATCCGGCTGCGCACGGTGCCGATGGGGCACGCCATGATCTCCGATATTTCCTCATAGCTCAGGCCCTCGATCTCGCGCAGCACGATGGCCGTGCGCAACTCGATGGGCAGCACATCCATGGCCGCATTGACGGTGGCGGCAATCTGCTTGCTGGCCAGCACCGATTCGGGTGTATTGTTATCGCGCAATTTATTACCGTCATCGAAAGACTCCGCCTGCTCGGCGTCGGTATCGCTGGACGTGGCGGCGCGCCGCCCCTGCGTGACGAGATAATTCTTGGCCGTATTGATGCCGATGCGGTACAACCACGTATAAAAGGCGGCCTCGCCGCGGAAATGGCGCAGCGCCCGGTAGGCCTTGATAAAGGTTTCCTGCACCACATCTTCGGCCTCCGCCGGGTCATGCACGAGGCGCGACACCAGGCGCATCAAGCGGCGCTGATATTTCGATACCAGCACATCAAATGCCCGTTTGTCGCCAGCCTGTACCCGCTCGACCAGCAACTGATCATACTCGCGCTCTGTCCTCACGCCCGATGTCCCTGTAGTCATGCAGCGTGGGCGCCTGTATGGATATAGAGTTGGCCCGCTGCAAGAAGTTCAGTGTTCGCCGCACTTTTATTCTTCCCTGTTCCGCGCCGCGATCGCCCGGCAAGCCACGGCCAGCGGACGGAAGGCGGCGCAGCTGCCACCGCGCTGCACCAGCACATCCGTGCGCCGCCCGGCAGCATCGGCCAGGCACAGCACGAGCAGCGACGGCCACAAGGTCGAGCCCGGCAACAGGCGCAGCCCCTGCACCCCCGCAAGCCCCGGCCCGACCGTCTCCGCTCCCCCGTCAGCAATAGCCCCTGGCACCTCGCCATGCTCCAGATATACCGCCAGGCGCAACTGGCCAACCGGCGAAATATCAAGCGCCTGCGGCTTTCTGCGCCGGCGCAGCAAAGCCAGCAAAAACACGCCGCCAGCCGCGCTCAGCAGCGCAGAACCCCAGCCCAGCGCGTAGCCGCCCACCAGCTGACCAGGGCCGGAAGCAGTCCCGGGCACGGCAGCAACGCGCCACGCACCGCTCAAGGGCCAGGCGGCCAGCACCGCGCACAACCCCAGCACCGCTTGCAACAGGCGCAAACAGACAGGCGTGCGAATGACAGCCGCTACCGCGATCGACATACTTCATGGGAAAAAAAGGCGCGCCGGCACCATGCCGGGCAAATTCAGGCGCCAACGAGCGTTGGCGCCGAATCAGCGCTCACTACAGTTTGACCGTAGCGAGCGCTTGAAAGTTCCTGCTTATTTCGCTTTACCGAAAATCAGCGTGCCATTCGTTCCGCCGAAGCCGAACGAATTCTTCACTGCATAATCGATCTTCATATCACGTGCCGTGTTGGCACAGAAATCGAGATCGCAAGCCGGATCCTGGTTGAAGATGTTGATGGTCGGTGGCGACACCTGATGGTGCAATGCCAGGACCGTAAACACCGCTTCCAGACCGCCCGCGCCGCCCAGCAAATGGCCCGTCATCGACTTGGTCGAGTTGACAACCAGATTCTTGGCGTGCTCGCCGAAGGTGCGCTTGATGCCCATCACTTCCGCCACGTCGCCTTGCGGGGTCGACGTGCCGTGCGCGTTCAGGTACTGAATCTGATCCGCGTTCAAGCCAGCGTTGTTGAGGGCCGCGATCACCGATTTGCTGCCGCCGCTACCATCTTCCAGCGGCGAGGTCATGTGATAAGCATCTGCGCTCATCCCGAAACCATGCACTTCGGCATAGATCTTGGCACCACGGGCCACCGCGTGCTCGTACTCTTCCAGCACCATGACGCCAGCGCCCTCGCCCAGCACGAAGCCGTCGCGGTCGGTATCCCACGGACGCGATGCCGTTGCCGGATCGTCGTTGCGGGTCGACAAGGCACGCGCCGAAGCGAAACCGCCCAGGCCCAGTGGCGACACGGTCGATTCAGCACCGCCGGCGATCATGACGTCGGCATCGCCGTACTCGATCATGCGCGCTGCGGCACCGATGCTGTGCAAACCGGTGGTACACGCTGTAACGATCGCCAGGTTCGGGCCCTTCAGACCATATTTGATCGAAAGGTTGCCAGAGATCATGTTAATGATCGAGGCAGGCACGAAAAATGGCGAGATACGGCGCGGACCGCGCTTTTCGTACTCGGACTTGGTCTCTTCGATCAGCGGCAAGCCACCGATACCGGAACCGATGATCACGCCGATACGCTCGGCGTTCTCTTCGGTGACTTCCAGACCGGAATCCTGCATCGCCTGGATGCCCGCAGCCATGCCGTAATGGATAAAGGTATCCATGTGGCGGGCTTCCTTACCGGAGATGTACTCTTCGATATTGAAGCCTTTGACTTCACCAGCAAAATGCGTGGTGAATGGCAGTGCATCGAACTTGGTAATCGTGGCAATGCCGGATTTACCTTCAATGATTGCGCCCCACGCCTCGGCAATAGTATTGCCGACAGGTGAAACGCAGCCCAGGCCGGTGACAACAACACGACGGTTTTTAGAACGGCTCAAGCGATTCTCCTGAAGTCGGTCAGACAGGCTTAGGCCTTGACGTGTGCAGTGGCGTAGTCGATCGCCTGTTGCACGGTGGTGATTTTTTCAGCTTGTTCGTCAGGGATTTCCATTTCGAATTCGTCTTCCAGGGCCATGACCAGTTCCACGGTGTCCAGGGAATCGGCGCCGAGATCGTCGACGAAGGAGGATTCGATTTTGATGTCTGCTTCTGCAACGCCCAGTTGCTCAGCGACGATTTTCTTAACGCGTTGTTCGATATCCGACATGTTATGGCTCCAAAGTGTGTGTTACGGAAAGTGCGCGCATTTTATCAGGTTTGCGCGTCCGAATACTAATTTCGGTGTCTGCTGCTAATTCGACCGAAGCTGCTGCTAAAAGATGCGATTATAGACAAAAACGGCCGTTGAATCATGCCACAAACGCCCGCCCCGTCTAGCTTTCACATCAATTCATGTACATTCCACCGTTCACGTGCAGGGTCGTGCCCGTGATATACGCCGCTTGCGGCGAAGCCAAAAAGGCCACCGCCGCTGCCACGTCTTCCGGCTTGCCCAGGCGGGACAGGGGAATTTGCGTCAACAGGGCCGCGTGCTGCTCTTCGCTCAGCGCCTTGGTCATGTCGGTATCGATGAAGCCCGGGGCGATGCAGTTCACGGTAATGTTGCGGCTGCCGATTTCGCGCGCCAGGGCGCGGCTCATGCCTTCCACGCCGGCCTTGGCCGCCGCGTAATTCATTTGCCCAGGATTACCCGACGAAGCCACCACCGACGTGATATTGATGATACGCCCAGTTTTGGCTTTCATCATGCCGCGCAACACGGCACGCGACAGGCGGCCGACGGCCGACAGGTTGGTGGAAATGACGCTGTCCCACTCTTCATCCTTCATGCGCATGGCCAGCTGGTCTTGCGTGATGCCTGCATTGTTGACGAGGATCGACAGGCTGCCGTAGGTTTTCTGCACCTCATCGACGACGGCAGCGCAGCGCGCCGCATCGGTCACGTTCAGGACCAGGCCCTTGCCCGTCACGCCTTCGGCGGCCAGGTAATCGGTGATCGCTTGCGCGCCGCTTTCCGAGGTGGCGGTGCCGACCACGGTGGCACCCTGCTTGCCCAGTTCGGTGGCGATGGCGCGGCCGATGCCGCGCGAGGCGCCCGTGACCAGCACGACTTGATTTGCTAAATTCATGAGTATCCTTAAGAGCAACCGCGGCAGGCAGGCTGCCGCGGTCTGATGTTTATTTGAGCTGCGTCAAAATGCGTTCCAGCGAGGCCTGGTCAACGATGGCGTCGCCCACCAGCACCGGATCGATGCGCTTGGCCAGGCCCATCAGGACCTTGCCCGGACCGCACTCGATCACTTGCGTGATGCCGTCGGCCGCCACTTTTTGCATGGTTTCCACCCAGCGCACGGGGCTGGCTGCCTGGCGCACCAGTGCATCCTTGATGCCGGGCACATCGTTGACGATGGCCACGTCGACGTTGTTGATCAGGGCGATCTGCGGCGCCGAGAACGTCAAGCCGGCCATGTATTCGCGCAAACGGTCCGATGCGGGCTTCAGCAGCGACGAGTGGAATGGCGCGGAGACGGGCAGCTTCATGGCGCGCTTGGCGCCCTTGGCCTTGGCCAGTTCGCAGGCGCGCTCGACGGCCGCCGTATGGCCGGCGATGACGACTTGTGCTGGCGCGTTGAAATTGACGGGCTCGACCACCAGGGCCGGGTTTTCCGCCGCCGCTTCCGCACAGGCGGCGCGCACGTCCGCATCCGACAGGCCCAGCACGACAGCCATCGTGCCCTGCCCGACGGGCACGGCTTCCTGCATGGCTTGCGCGCGGAAACGCACGAGCGGCACGGCATCCTTGAACGGGATGACGCCGGCGGCGACCAGCGCCGAGTATTCACCGAGGCTGTGACCGGCCACGACCGTCGGCACGGGGCCGCCGGCCGCCAGCCAGGCGCGGTAGAAAGCCACGGCCGCCGTCAGCATCACCGGCTGCGTATTGGTGGTGAGATCGAGTTCTTCCTTCGGACCTTCGGCGATCAGCTTGCCCAGGTCGAATTGCAGGGCGTCCGACGCCTCGGCAACGGTCTGCGCAACCACGGGGTTGCCGGCGAAACCGTCGAGCATCGCAATCGCTTGCGAGCCTTGACCTGGGAAAACAAATGCAAATTGTGTCATGTCGACTCCGTTTTTTTAATAGTGTTGCGGGATTACATGCGCGCCAGCACGGCGCCCCAGGTAAAGCCGCCGCCCACGCCTTCCATCATGACGTTGTCGCCCTTCTTGACGCGGCCATCGCGCACGGCGATGTCCAGCGCCAGCGGGATCGAGGCGGCCGAGGTGTTGCCATGCTGGTCGACGGTGACAACCATCTTCTCCAGCGGCAAGCCAAGTTTCTTGGCCGTGCTGTTCATGATGCGGATATTCGCCTGGTGCGGGATCAGCCAGTCGATCTGGTCCGACGTCATGTTGGCGTGTTCCAGGGCTTCGTGCGCGACCTTTTCCAGCACGGACACGGCCAGCTTGAATACGGCCGGGCCATCCATGTAGAGGAAGGCGCTGCCGTCCAGCGCGCCGCCAGCCAGGCTGCCCGGCACGCTGAGGATGTTCGAGTGGCGGCCGTCCGCGTGCAGCTTGGTGGCCAGGATGCCCGGCTCCTTGGAGGCCGTCATGACGATGGCGCCGGCGCCGTCGCCGAACAGCACGCAGGTGCCGCGGTCGTCGAAATTGAGGATGCGCGAAAACACTTCGGCGCCGATCACCAGCACATTCTTGTGCATGCCCGACTGGATGAAGCTGTCGGCCGTGGCGACCGCGTACACGAAACCGCTGCAGACGGCTTGCACGTCGACGGCAGCGCAGTTGTTCGTGATGCCCAGCTTGTTTTGCACGATGCAGGCCGTGCTGGGGAAGCTGCCGAAGAAATCGGGAGTCGAGCTGGCAACGATGATCAGGTCCAGGTCATTGCCGTTCAGGCCAGCCATTTCCAGGGCCTTTTTGGCCGCTTCCACGCCCAGGTCCGAGGAGTTTTGCGACGGCGCCGCGTAATGGCGCGCCGAAATGCCGCTGCGCGACACGATCCATTCATCCGACGTCTCGATGCCCTTGGCGGCGAGCTGTTCGGTCAAATCCTGGTTGGTGACGCGCTTCTCCGGCAAGTAGCTGCCGGTACCGATAATTTTGCTGTAAGTTTTGCTAAAAACAGTCATGCAAATACCCGTCCACTAAATGGTAGAGCTTGTTGATGTAGGTTCGTCCGGTACTGGCGTGCGCGGCATCAGCTCGGCGATCAGGCTGGCCAGGTGCGCTTGCACGTCATTTTTTGCCGCATCAAAGGCGCGGCGCAAGGCCCATTCGAACGAATAGGCATCGGCGCTGCCATGGCTCTTGAAGACGAGGCCACGCAAGCCCAGCAGGCTGGCGCCGTTGTAACGCGATGGATTCAAACGGTTGCCGATGGCTTTCAGGGCCCCGCGGGCGATCAGCGCGCCCAGCATGGTAATCGGATTGCGCTTGAATTCGGAAGTGAGCACGTCTTTCATGAAGCGCGCCAGGCCTTCGATGGCTTTCAGGGTGACATTGCCGACAAAACCGTCGCAGACGACGATATCGGTCGTGCCCTTGAAGATATCGTTGCCTTCCACGTTGCCGTAGAAGTTCAGCGCGCCACGCTCGTGGTCGGCCTGCAGCAGCTTCGAGGTGAGCTTGACCACTTCATTGCCCTTGATATCTTCCGTGCCCACGTTCAGCAAGCCGATCGTCGGGCGTTCGATGCCTTCCATGGCGGACACCAGCACGGACCCCATGATGGCGAACTGGTGCAAGTGATGCGGTTCGCAATCGACGTTGGCGCCCAGGTCCAGCATGTAGGTGGGGCCGTTCTTTTGATTCGGCAAGATGCTGCAGATGGCCGGGCGGTCGACGCCGGACATGGTTTTCAATACATAGCGCGACACGGCCATCAGGGCTGCCGTATTACCGGCGGAAACGGAGGCTTGCGCCACGCCGTTCTTGACCTGTTCGATGGCCACGCGCATGGAGGAATCCTTCTTGCGGCGCAGGGCCACTTCCAGGGGATCGTCCATGGTAACTTGTTCGGAGGCATGCAATACCGACAGGCGCGGGTGCGTGTCGGCTTTATGTTTTTTCAGTTCGGCACGAATCACGTCTTCCAATCCAACCAGGATCAGTTCAGCTTCAGGCTCATGTTTTACGAAGGAAATTGCTGCGGGGATAGTGACTGAGGGACCGTGATCTCCGCCCATGCAGTCGATAGAAATTTTGATTGTCATTTGTGTTGATTCAATACCGCTGCGGGCGTGCGGCAAGATGTGAATCGGACTGGAGCATATGCAGGGCGCAGCATGTCATGCACCGCCTGAGCAAGCTTGATTCAAAATGACGGGTGCGCAAGATGAATTGCAGCCGATAAAAAAGAAGAAGCGGCGCCACGCCGAATAACCACGCAACACCGCTTTCATCTTACCCAACAAAAACGTCGATTACTCGTCGTTTTTGGTCTTCAACACTTTACGGCCACGATAGAAGCCGTTAGGGCTGATATGGTGACGCATGTGTGTTTCGCCGGTAACTGGCTCGACGCTCAATTGCGGCGCGACCAGGAAGTCGTGCGAACGGTGCATGCCGCGCTTGGAAGGGGTTTTCTTGTTCTGTTGAACTGCCATGATGACTCCTAATACATAAGTTCTAAAATTTTAGCACAATCGATTAGCAAATACATGCGAATCGAGTATCCCAGCGGCAAAGACTACCCGAAAATAGCCCGGACCGACATCGTTTATTACAATTACATTTCACTACACTTGCCATACTCGATTACTACACGCGTTTGACACGTTCTTTACTCGGAACCTCACAAACCTGCTGCGCTGACCGCTCGCTACGGTTTCTGAGGCTCCCTACAAACTACCACTACTACTTATTCTCTTAACTTATTCTGGCTTCAAGTCTTTCAGGGCCGCAAACGGCGACTTCTTTTCAGTCTTGAGAGCATCGAGCTGCGCCGTATCGGGGCAGACGTCGTGTTTGGGTACCTGCGGCAGGGCCAGCAAGGCTTCATCTTCGATCAGGGCCGCGGCATCCATGCTGCGGCTGCCGACGATCACGTCGATCGATTCATCGTTGATGATTTCTTCGATCTCGTCCGCGTGCTCGTCATCCTTGCCCAGCATCAGAGTGGTCGTCGAATCAATTGCGTAAGCATACGGAGTCAGGCAGCGCTGGCAAACCAGCTGAACGGTGCCGTTGACCGACAAGGTCAGTTGTGGGTAGCCCAGCTTGCTGGTGCCGCCGACGATCTTCCAGGCGATCTCACCGGAACTATCTGCACAATCCTTGGTCAACCGGGTCATTTCAGCGACAGGAGTTACACCCTCGCGGCTCCCGCTGATACGACAAAAATCAAAGGCGTCGATCACAAAAGCATTCATTGGTAGAAAATTTCCCCGGAAAACCTGCGATAATAACAGGGTTTTTAGCACGGAGTCAAAGGCTAAGCATCTTTTTTGACGCAATCATTGCCATAAACATGACAATTCCATCAACACCGTCATGCCGCATGGAGCCTCAGTTGTGGGCTCTGCGCCCTGGAATTTGCGTGAAATTCCACTGACATCGACCAGCGCGGCCATGCCGGCCGCCATCCACTACCGAATGATACCAACTTCCGTCCCATTGCGCTTGATTCTTGCATCGAGTTCGACCTACCGCAAGGAATTACTGGAACGCCTGCGCCTGCCTTTCGAGGTCGCCGTGCCCGATCTCGACGAAAGCCCGCTGCCAGGCGAAAGCCCCAGCGCCACGGCCCTGCGCCTGGCGCGGGCCAAGGCGCAAGCCGTGCTCGACCGCTACCCTGGCAGCCTCGTCATCGGCTCCGACCAGGTCGCCACCCTGGACGGCGCGCAGATCGGCAAGCCCGGCAACCATGCCAACGCCCTGCTGCAGCTGCAGACCATGCGCGGGCGCCAGACCGTCTTCCACACGACCCTGTGCCTGCTCGACGGCCGCCAGAGTCCGCCTGTGGCGCAGGTGGAAGATATCCAGACCCTCGTCACCGTGCGCGACTTGTCCGATGCGGAACTGGACGCCTACCTGCGCATCGAGCAACCCTATGATTGCGCCGGCAGCGCCAAGAACGAGGGCCTGGGCATCGCCCTGCTCGAGCGCATCGACAGCACCGACCCGACCGCCCTCACCGGTTTGCCGCTGATCGCCCTCACCGGCATGCTGCGCAAGGCGGGCGTCGCGTTTTTCACCCTTTAATTCATTGAATATACCGACAATAACAATATGACCGGCACCCTGTACCTGATTCCCAACCACCTCGGCCTGTCCGACAGCCCGGCCGACCCGCTGGCCCACATCATTCCCGAGCAAGTACGGCAGATCACGTCGCAGCTCGATTATTTCGTGGCAGAAAACGCCAAGACGGCGCGCGCCTTCCTGAAACTGATCGGCAACCAGCATCCGCTGGCCAAGCCGCTGCAGGAAATCACGATTTCCGAACTTAACGTAAATACCCCGGCGCAAGCGCTGGCCGGCTTGCTGGCACCCCTGCTGGCGGGGCGCGATGCGGGCCTCGTCTCGGAAGCGGGCGTACCCGCCGTGGCCGACCCCGGCGCCGACCTGGTGCGCCTGGCGCATCAGGTCGGCATCAAGGTGCGCCCGCTGGTGGGGCCATCGTCGATCCTGCTGGCCGTGATGGCCAGCGGCTTGAACGGCCAGAGCTTCGCCTTCAATGGCTACCTGCCCACGGACGCGGCCCTGCGCGCCAAGCGCATCAAGGAACTGGAAGTGCGTTCGCGCACGGAAAAGCAGACCCAGCTGTTCATCGAAACGCCGTACCGCAATGCGGCCATGCTCGAAGCGCTGGTGGCGCAATGCGCGCCGTCGACCCTGATCTGCGTTGCCACCGACCTGAGCCTGGACACGGAAAGCGTGCAAACGTGGAATGGCGGCCAGTGGAAGAAACAATTGGCCGCCGGCAAGGCACCTGACTTCCACAAGAAACCGACCGTGTTCTTGCTGCTGGGACAGTAATCCCCCGCCCATAAAAAAACGCCACGGGTACATTGCCCGTGGCGTTTTTTATTACAGCACTACCAAGAGAAGTATGATTACACTCTTCTTGTACCGGTATTTTTCTGTCCGCCCTTGCCCGTTTCCAATACGAACTTCGCGCCATCGTCGCGGCCCAGCACTTTCACCAGGTACGGCATGACTTCGCGCAACATCGGCTCCAGCGTGTATGGCGGGTTCAAGATGAACATGCCGCTGCTGTGCAAGCCAAAACCGTCCGGCGACGGGGTGTTGACCGTCAGGGTCACGTGCAGCCAGTCCGAGCTGGGCAATTGCTTGAGCTTGTCGGCGAACTGGCGCGATTCCATGCGCTGCAGCACGGGGTACCAGACGGCATACATGCCGGACGGGAAGCGCACGAGGGCGTCGGCCAGGGTGTCCTTGACCTTGCGGTAATCCATCTTGTCTTCATATGGCGGGTCGATCAGCACCAGCGCGCGGCGCGATGGCGGCGGCAGCAGGGCTTTCAGGCTCTGGAAACCGTCCGCCTTGGTGATCAGCACGCGCTTGCCGCGCACGGTCGGACGCTCGCCCTGGGCCAGCGCATGCGCCTCGACCTTGCGGAAGTTGTCGGCCAGAATCTTTGCGTCCGCCGGATGCAGCTCGAACAGGCGCAGACGGTCTTGCTCGCGGCTGACCTTGTCCGCGCAGTACGGCGAACCCGGGTAATAGCGCATCTTGCCGCTCGGATTCATTTCCTTGATCAGCTTCATGTACTCGGCCAGCGAGGCCGGCAAGTCCGTGCGGTCCCACAGGGGGGCGATGCCCGTTTCGTACTCGGCATTTTTCGACGCATAGCCGCCGTCGAGCGCATACACACCCGCGCCGGAGTGGGTATCGATATAACTATAGGCGGTATCTTTTTGATTCAGATATTGCAACAACTGAATCTGCACATAATGTTTCAACACATCGGCGTGATTACCCGCGTGAAAGGCGTGGCGGTAACTCAACATAAGCTGGCTAATTCCATAATAAAAATAAATAAAGGCGGGAGCGCTGACACCGGGCAGGGCATGAAAACAGACTGGAGGGGTCAGGCTGCGGGGCCAGGAAACAGCATGGACCAGCGTAATCAGCGCGCAATAACCAGCATTATCCACCAGAAAGGTGTATTGCATCAAAAAACACGGATAAACAAGCCCATGCATTCCCGGGACTGCGGTGGCCGGGCGCGGTAGAATACGCGCATCGGGCGCCCGGCGCCCATCGCCCTACTAACCAGATACGACCATGCACAGCCTGACCCTCACGACCGATAACCGCGCCGACGTCGCGGCAGCCCTGGCCGGCCCGCGCTGGACGGTGGCCTGCCTGTGCGCGCTGTGGTGCGGCACTTGCGGCAGCTACCGCGCCACATTCGAGGAACTGGCCGCGCGCCATCCTGACACCGTCTTCGTCTGGGTCGACATCGAAGACCAGGCCGACGTGGTGGGCGACCTCGACATCGACAACTTCCCCACCCTGCTGATCCAGCACGAGGACAACGTGGCCTTCTTCGGCACCGTGCTGCCCGACGGCGGCCTGGCGCACCGCATGGTGCAGGCGCAGCAGGCGCTCAGCGGGGCGGAACTGGCGGCGCTGGCCGCCAGCACGCAGGAGCGGCGCGACTGGCAGCGCGACTGCAATCTGCGCAACCTCCTGGCCGCCACCCTGGCTTGATGTAAATTAACCCAGGCGCAGCGGCAGGCTGCGCAGCCTTTTCCCCGTCAAACTGAACACGGCGTTGGCCACGGCCGGCGCGATCGGCGGCGTACCGGGCTCGCCCACGCCTTCCGGATGCTCGGCGCTGGCGATGATGACAGTTTCCACCTCGGGCGTTTGCCCCATGCGCAGCACGGGATAGTCGTGGAAGTTAGCCTGCTCGACTTTCCCCTCCTTGAAGGTAATCTCGCCGCCCAGCGCCGCCGACAGGCCAAACAGCACGGCCGACTCCATCTGCTGGGCGATGATGTTCGGATTGACGGCGATGCCGCAATCGATGGCGCACACCACGCGCTGCACGCGGATTTCTCCGTTTTCCACGGACACCTGCGCCACTTGCGCCACGATGCTGCCGAACGACTGATGCAGGGCCACGCCATGCGCATGGCCGGGCGGAGGCGTTCCCGCCTTGGCAACTGCCGCATCGAGCACGGCCAGGTGGCGCGGGTGCCGCACCAGCATGGCACGGCGGAAAGCGATGCCATCCTGCCCCGCCGCGTGGGCCAGTTCGTCGATAAAGCTTTCCTTGAAAAAAGCGTTGTGCGAGTGCCCCACCGAGCGCCAGTAACCGATGGGCACGGGACTGTCGGCGATCACGTGGGCGATGCGCTGGCTGGCAATTTCATACGGCATGTCGAATTCGCCTTCGGCCGTGGTCTTGTCCGGCCCCGCACCGGGCAAGCCGAAATTACGCTGCAAAAACTGGTGCGTGATGGAGCCGCTGACGGATTTGTTGTCCCAGGAAGCGATGCGGCCGTGTTCATCGAGGCGGGCCGCAAAGCGGGCCAGCGCGGCGGGACGGTACATATCGTGCTGCGTATCCTGTTCGCGCGTCCACACCAGCTGCACGGGCGCGCCGCCGCACTGCAGTGCGATGGCCACGGCCTGGGCGATCATGTCCACTTCCAGGCGGCGGCCGAAACCGCCTCCGAGCAGCAGCACCTCGATGACGACGTCCTTCGCATCGACGCCGGCCACTTTCGCCGCCACATCGACGGCGATGCCGGGCGCCTGCGTCGAGACCCACAGCATCACCTTGCCATCCTTGACTTGCGCGGTGCAGTTGACGGGTTCCATGGCGGCGTGCGCAAGGAATGGCGCGCGGTACTCGGCAGTAACCTGCCGCATGCCCTGCACGGCCTTGCTTTCCACCTGGCCGCTGGCGTGATAGGCATAGCCCGCTTCGCTATCGAGCAGGCGGGCAAACTCCGCATACACGCCGGCGCTGGACAAATTCGCCTGCGGGCCAGCCTTCCACTGCGTCGGCAAGGCGGCGGCCGCCTGCCTGGCGCGCCACCAGGTGTCGGCCACCACGGCGGCACACGAGACGCTGCGCTGAGCCAGGTGCGGCGTCAGGTCCAGCACCTTTTTCACCCCGGGCATGGCCAGCACCGGCGCCGCGTCGAACGCGGACAGGATATCGCCCAGGCGCGGCGGCAGATGCAGGGCCGCATACAGCATTCCGGGCGGGCGCGCATCGATGCCGAAACGCGCGCTGCCATTGACTTTGGATGGCGTGTCGCGGCGCGGCGCCGGCTGGCCGATCAATTTGAAATCCCTGGGCAGCTTCAGCACGGGCGTGCCCGGGTCGATTGCGGCGGCGCGCTGCGCCAGGCTGGCGTAGCTGGCGCGCCGGCCATCCGGGTGCAGCACTGCGCCATTTTCCGTGCGGCACTGCGCAGCCGGCACCTGCCACAACGCGGCGGCGGCCCCCACCAGCATGGCGCGCGCCGACGCGCCCGCTTCGCGCATGGGACCCCAGCCATCCTTCACGCTCGACGAGCCGCCCGTGACGATCACGCCCAGCTCGCGCGCCGCCTTGGCCACCGTCCACTGGGCCAGCGCTTTTACGCGGCCCTGGTCGTCCGGGTGGAAAGGCAAGCCATCCGTGAGCATGGCGACATTGCCGAAGATCTTGTCCATGGGCGCCTGGATCAGCTTCACGCTGGAGAGCGGCACGTCGAGCTCCTCTGCCACCAGCATCGGCAAGGCCGTGTGCACGCCCTGCCCCATCTCGCTGCGCGGCATGGCCAGGGTCACCGTGCCGTCGGTGCCGATAGCCAGCCAGCCGTTCAGCGCCACGGCGCCATCCTGCAGCGGCAGCGGCACGCTGCCATGCAGGCGCTGCCGCGGCGGCAGCACGCCCCAGCCCAGCACCAGGGCACCCACGCCGGCCACACCGAGACCAAGGCCGCGGAGCAGGAAACGGCGGCGCGACGTATTTTTTTCTCCGGCCATGGGATACCCTTTAATTGGTTAGTGGTTGATCCAGCGGGTCGATCCAGCGCTCCAGCATATCCTGTGCCAGCACCGGGCGGCTATAAAAATAACCTTGCGCCAGCTTGCAGCCATGGCGCAGCAGGAAAGCCGCCTGCTCTTCCGTCTCCACGCCTTCGGCGATCACGGACAATTGCATGCTCTTGCCCAGCTGGATGATGGCAATCGCAATCGCTTCGTCATTGACGTCCGTCGAGATATCCTTGATGAAGGAGCGGTCGATCTTCAGGGTTTGCACGGGCAGCTGCTTCAGATACGCGAGCGAGGAATAGCCGGTGCCGAAATCGTCGATGGCCAGGCCCACGCCGATGGCGTGCAAGTCGTTGATGAAACCGAGCGCGTCGCCCGTGTTCATGATGACGGACTCCGTCACTTCCAGCTGCAGGCGCTGCGGCTCGAGACCCGTTTCCTTCAGAATGTCGGCCACCATGCCGGCGATGCTGCCCCGTTCGAACTGCTTTACCGACAGATTCACGGCCATTTTCGGCACGTGCAAGCCCTGCGCCTGCCAGCGCATCATCTGGCGGCATGCTTCGTCGAGCACCCATTTGCCCAGCTGGTTGATGAAGCCGCTGTCTTCGGCCAGCGGGATAAAGCGCGCAGGCGGCACCAGGCCCAGTTCCGGGTGGTTCCAGCGCACCAGCGCCTCGACGCCGACCAGGCGGCCCGTGTCGATTTCCACCTGCGGCTGGTAATTGAGGAACATCTCGTTCTTTTCCAGCGAACGGCGCAAGAAGGTTTCCAGGCGCAGCCGCTCGACGCCTTCGCCCGTCATCGACGGCGCATAGAAGCGGTAGCCATTGCGCCCGCGCGCCTTGGCCTGGTACATGGCCACGTCGGCATTGCGAATCAACATGTTCAAGTCCAGCGCATCGTCCGGATACAGGCTGATGCCCACGCTGCAGGTGACGAACAGTTCATGGTCGGCCACCGTGAACGGCTGGTCGAACATGGTCATCAGCTTTTCCGCCACCTGCGTCGCACCGTACTCGCCGTCGACGCGCTCGAGCAGCACGATGAACTCGTCGCCGCCCAGGCGCGCCAGGGTATCGCCTTCGCGCAGGCGGGCCGCCAGCTGGCCGGCCACCTTTTGCAGCAATTCGTCGCCCACATGGTGGCCCAGGGTGTCGTTGACGTTCTTGAAGCGGTCCAGGTCGATAAACAGCACGGCCAGCTGCTCCTGGTCGCGCGCGGCGCGCAGCAAGGCGTGCTGCAGGCGGTCGTGGAACAGCAAACGGTTCGGCAGGGCCGTCAGCGGATCGTGGTGGGCCATGTGGTCGAGCTTTTCCTGCGACTCCTTGATCAGGGTGATATCGCTGAACACGCCCACGTAATGCGTGGTGCCGGCGCGCGCGTCGCGCACGGCGCTGATCGTCAGCCACTCCAGATACAGCTCGCCATTCTTGCGCTGATGCCAGATTTCGCCGCGCCAGAAACCGCTGGCCTTCAGCTCGTTCCACATGGCTTCGTAGAACGCAGAGTCGTGGCGCGCCGAGCGGGTCAGCGAAGAGTGCTGGCCCACCGCCTCGGCTTCGGCATAGCCGGTGATCTGCGTGAAGGCGGGATTGACGGTGACGATGATGCCGCTGGCATCGACCACCATCACGCCGTCGGCGATATGTTCGAGCACGGTGGCCGACAAGCGCAGTTTTTCCTCGGCTTCCTTGCGCGCCGTGATGTCGGCATACACCCAGATGCTGCCTTCATTGGGGCGCAGCGGATCGAGCGCGCAGCCGCTGACCAACGCCCAGAACAGGCTGCCGTCGCGGCGCTTGTACTGGCGCTCCTCGCTGAAATCGCCGCCCATGGCCAGCGCCGGATACTGGCGCTCGCCCGCCTCCTCGAAGTCATACGAACTCATAAACACCATGGCCGTCGAATTACCCGTCATCTCGGCATGCTCGTAGCCGAACAGTTCCTCGCAGCGGCGGTTGACGGAAATGATGCGGCGGTGGCGCACGAACATCACGCCGAACATCACGTTGTCGAGAATCGCGCTCTGCTCCGTCAGCAGCGCTTCGATGCGCATCTCGTGGTGCTTGCGCTGGCTGATGTCGGCGATGATGCCGTCGACCCAGATGACGCCCTGCTCGCCCGCCTGCGGCTGGCCATTCTCGGCCACCCAGCGCTCGATGCCGAAAGCGTCGATGATGCGGTATTCCAGCGCATATGGACGCACCTCGGCCACCGCCTGGCGGACGGCGCGGCGGTGCTCGCGGCGGTCTTCCGGGCAGATCAGGTCGGCCCAGGCATGCGTGGTGCCGCGCATGAACTGGCGCGCCGAATAGCCGGAAATCTCTTCGATGGCATCGCTGACAAAATCGATGGGGCCATCGGGCCGGTAGCGGAAGACGGCGCCCGGCACCTGCGTGACGATGGTGCGGAAACGCTCTTCCCGCTGGCCCACATCCTCGAACAGCTGGCCGATGGCCGCGCGCATTTGCTCAAGCTGGGCCGTCAGGCGACCCAGCTCGTCAGTGCTGTGCGAGGTCAGGGGCGTGTCGAAATCGCCGTGCGACAGGCGGTCGGAAAAGCGCGTCAGGCGGCGCAGGGGTTTCAACAGGCGGCGGTTCAGGAACAGCACGATCAGCGCCATCGACACGGCCAGTTGCGCGCCCAGCACGAAAATATAGGAGATCTGCTTTTCGCGCAGCTCCTGCTGGCTGCGTGCATCGTCCATCTCGACGACGACGTGGCCGATGCGTTCGCCGCGCACGAGGATGTCGCGCTCGGCGCGGTACAGATTGCCCACGGGCCGCTGCGGCGCCTGCAGGCGGATGAATTCCGTGTCGCCCTGCCCCAGCACCTTCACCAGCAGCACGGAACGGTCGCGCATCACCGACTCGACCAGTGAATGGGCCGATTCCGCGTTCATGTTCCACAGCGACTCCTGCATGCCCAGCGCCAGGATATCGGCATTGCGCTGCAAGGCTTCGTTCAGGCTGGTGCGCGCCGACTGGCGCTCATGCACGCCGACCAGCACATAGCTGCCGAAGATGGCGGGAACGACGAGGCCGCCAAATACCACCAGCAGCAAGGCGCCATAGATAGACGAGCCGTACAGCACACGCAGGCTGGCGCGCAGGCGCTGGTAAGGTGAATTAAACATGCGGCAACAGGGCAACAGGGATCAGGCGGGCGATCATTGACTTTACAGGGGAATCGGGTGGTGAGGCGGGAAGAAACTTTATCAGGAGCAATTATGCATGGAAAAAGCGGGGAAAGTCACCAATAAACACACGCTAACGGCTACCTCATGTCATATAAACAGGGTTGAAAAACCACACGCCGCCCGGCACGCCCGGCCGGCGCCAGCAGAAAAGCGCGCAGCTTGCTATCATCGCGCCACTTTACCTAGAGGAACCACCATGACCTTCTCCATCTACTCCGCTTCGATCCCCGTCTTCAAACAGATCCTGGGCAGCCTGGCCGCCATCCTGGACAAGGCGGAAACGCACGCGCAAGACAAGAAAATCGACCCGAACGCCCTGCTGCAATTCCGCCTGTTCCCGGACATGCTGCCGTTCGTGCGCCAGATCCAGATCGCCACCGACTTCGCCAAGGGCTGCGGCGCGCGCCTGGCCGGCGTGGCCGTGCCACCGTATGAAGACAGCGAACAGAGCTTTGCGGAACTGAAAGCGCGCATCGTGAAAACCATCGCCTTCCTGGAAAGCCTGCCGCAAGCGGACATCGACGGCAGCGAAACGCGCGCCATCACTACCGGCAGCGGCGAAAAGACCAAGCACTTCACGGGCCAGACCTATCTGTTCCACTACGCGCTGCCGCACTTCTTCTTCCACGCGACGACGGCGTACGACATCCTGCGCCATAACGGCATTGAAGTGGGCAAGAAAGATTTTATTGGTAGCTACTGATCGTTAGCGCCAAAAGTACCGGGGTCAGTTCCTTCGGAATCGGAATGCTTCCCATTGGGAAGCATTCCCCCGCCTGGTCTGACCCCGACAATTGCAGCTGGGTTAAATCAGGTATTCCGGCGCGGATACCCCTGCGCCAGAATCCTCACCCACACCACTTCCTTCTCTTCATCCGTCATCGACACCCAGTGGGCCACTTCCACTACGCTGCGGCCGCAGCCGCGGCAGATTTCATCAAAGGTTGTCGAGCACACGGCCACGCAGGGCGTGTCTGGACGCGGCGGCAATTCCTTGTCCGCCATCAGGACACCTTCGGCAAGCCGAGCTTTTCCCAGCCTTCGGTGCCCAACGCTTCCAGCGTGGCAATATTCTTGTCAAAGATCTCCGACGCTTCCGGGAACGCCTCGACGGCGCGCTCGATGCTGTCTTCGCGCAGCAGGTGCAGGGTCGGGTACGGCGAGCGGTTGGTGTAGTTGCTGATGTCGTCCTCGAACGTCTCGGCAAACTGGTAATTCGGATGGAAACTGGCCACTTGCAGTTCGCCGGCCAGGTGCATGTCTTCCACGGCCGCGTCGGCCACGTCGAGAAACTCGTTGTAGTCGAGGAAATCGTTCAAGGTGTACGGATGGATCAGCAGGGTCGTGTCGATCTGTTCGGGGTCCGTGTCGGCCAGGGTTTGCAGCTCGTCCATCAGCATCGCCAGCAGATCTTCCGGATTGCCCGATTCGCACACCACATAACGGATCTGCTTCTTGACGTGCACGGCCTTGGCGAACGGGCACAGGTTCAGGCCGATCACGGCCTTTTCCAGCCAGGCAACGGTATTGGCGATGATGACGGCGTTGTCGTCGTCGTGGCGCGGCGGGGTGTTCATATACTTGACTCTCTATTAATAAGGCGGCCGGCGGCTGAATGGCCGGCCAAAGCCAATTGTACGCACTTTTGCGCAGCCTCATACCGGGCGCCATCCAGGCTTGCGCCAGCCTCCTCGCCATGTATGCTATAACAGCGGCCGAATCACGCATCGGGCAAATTAAATTTGCAATAATGACAGCATTTGCGAATGGAAACTCAGCCGTTACCCACTTATTACCGCTTATTTCCTGTCATCATGCTGACATAATTCTTGACTCCGGCATGTGGATATACGTACACTCGCTGCTTAATCATGGGTCTGTCCGATGTTTCTCCGACGACAACAATGGAACACTATGCACGAAAACTCCTTTAAATCTACCGTCCTGGCGGCGTTGGCCCTGGCGCTTGCGCCCGCCCTCAGCCAGGCGTACGAAGCCGGTGTTGAGAGCGATAACGCGCCAGTCGCCGCCGCCGCACCCGCCCTGATCCCGATGACCGCCCAGGTCACGGCGAAACTCCCCACCCTCGACAACCGCCTGCAAAAGACCGACCGTCTGCTGAAAAACCTCAGCGACAATTCCGATCCGCTGCGCGAAGCCGACGTCTGGGGCCGCATCCGCAGCGGCTATGCGATTCCCGACATCAACAACCAGCTGGTGGCGAACCACGTCAACTGGTACGCCACCCGCCCCGACTACATCGCCCGCACCACGGCGCGCGCGTCGCGCTACATCTTCCACGTGGTGCAGGAACTGGAAAAGCGCGGCATGCCGACGGAACTGGCCTTGCTGCCGTTCATCGAGTCCGCCTTCAACCCGCAAGCATTCTCCAGCGCCAATGCGGCCGGCATGTGGCAATTCGTGCCCGCCACCGGGCGTGATTTCAACCTCAAGCAAAACATGTTCAAGGACGAGCGCCGCGGCGTGCTGGCCTCGACCGATGCGGCCCTGACCTACCTGCAGCGCCTGTATGACATGTTTGGCGACTGGCAACTGGCCCTGGCCGCCTACAACTGGGGCGAAGGCTCCGTGCAGCGGGCCATCAAGAAAAACCAGGCGCTGGGCAAGCCGACCGACTTCGAAAGCCTGGCCGACCTGATGCCGGCCGAAACGCGCAACTACGTGCCGAAACTGCAAGCGGTGAAAAACATCATCGCCAATCCGGCCCAGTTCGGCCTGACCCTGCCCGTGGTCGACAACCAGCCGTATTTCACGGCCATCGACAAGACCAGCGACATCGACATCACCGTTGCCGCCCAGCTGGCCGAGCTGTCAATGGATGAATTCAAGGCCTTGAATCCGCAATTTAACCGCCCCGTCATCATCGGCGGCGAAAAGACCAAGATTCTGTTGCCGCAGGAAAACGCCGCCAAGTTCACCACCAACCTGGCGCAATGGGGCCATGCCTTGTCCAGCTGGACGACGCACAAGATCACCAATGCGCGCGAACGCATCGAAACCCTGGCGTCGAAATTCGGCACCACGGCCGACGTGCTGCGCCAGGCCAACAATATTCCCCAGCGCACCAGCCTGCGCGCCGGCTCCACCATCCTCGTGCCGAAAACTTCGGCCACGATGAACAAGGACATCACCCAGGAAATCGCCGACAGCGCCACCATGCTGCTGGAAGCGGACCGTCCGGAACGGGCCGCCAAGGCACTGCGCCGCGCCGCCAAGGGTGGCAAGGTGCAAGCCGCGCCAATTTCCCTGGTGAAACCGCGCATCCAGCGCGGCGGTGGCAACAGTCGCGCCAAGGCCCGTCACTGATCGCCTGAGCTGTATTGACCTACCTCACCGGCCGCCACAGCTTTGCTGTCGCGGCCGGTTGTACATCCGCCCACCCCGCCCACCTACCCAGACAGGAGTCGTCATGGCTTTCTTGCAAGGCAAAAAAATCCTCATCACGGGCTTGCTGTCGAACCGCTCCATCGCCTATGGCATAGCCAAGGCATGCCACCGCGAAGGCGCCACCCTCGCCTTCACGTATGTGGGCGAACGCTTCAAGGAGCGCATCACGGAATTTGCGGCGGAATTCGGCAGCGAACTGGTATTCGACTGCGACGTTTCCAGCGATGAACAGATCAGCGCCGTCTTCAGCGACCTGGCGCGCCACTGGGAACACCTCGATGGCCTGGTGCACGCCATCGGTTTTGCGCCGCGCGAAGCGATCGCCGGCGACTTCCTCGATGGCCTGTCGCGCGACAGCTTCCGCATCGCGCACGACATTTCCGCCTACAGCTTTCCCGCCATGGCCAAGGCCGCCCTGCCCCTGCTGCATCCGGGCGCTTCGGTGCTGACCCTGACCTACCTGGGCGCCGTGCGCGCCGTGCCCTACTACAACACCATGGGCCTGGCCAAGGCGTCGCTGGAAGCATCCGTGCGCTACCTGGCCGAATCGCTGGGCCCGCGTGGCATCCGCGCCAACGGCATCTCGGCCGGCCCCATCAAGACCCTGGCCGCGTCCGGCATCAAGGATTTCAGCAAACTCCTGGGCTTTGTGGCCGAGCACGCCCCGCTGCGCCGCAACGTCACCATCGAGGAAGTGGGCAACACGGCCGCCTTCCTGCTGTCCGACCTGGCCTCCGGCATCACGGGCGAGATTACCTACGTCGACGGCGGCTTTTCGCAAGTAATGGCCGTGAATCCCGAAGTAGAGTGAGGCGGTGATGGTCGATATTTTTCGGTTGTCACTTGACAACCGCAAAATATCGACCTACATTGGAGGCATCGCATGGCGCGCTCCCCGCCCCCGAAGAAGGACATAGAAGCGGCGCTGCGCCACGCGGAAAACCAGGGCTGGCGCGTGGAAACGGGTGGCAGCCATGCCTGGGGCAAGATCTGCTGCCCGTACAACGATGCCGGCTGCCACTGCGGCGAATTCTGCATCGCCTGCATCTGGAGCACGCCGAAAAATCCCGGCAACCATGCGCGGGCGATACGGCGGGTGGTCGACAACTGCACTTTCAATAAGCTGATGCACGACTGCATGCAACGCAAATCCAGGGGGTAGCCATCATGGATTACATCTTTACTCTCAAATACCGCCTGCCAGATAACGAAACCGACCTCGATGCGCTGACCGAGCGCCTGGGCGTCGGCGGTTGCGACGATGCCCTGGCCGGCATCGGCCAGGCGGGACGCCTGGCGCTGGAATTCACGCGCGAGGCCAGCAATGCCAGCGAAGCACTGCTGAGCGCCATGGCCGATGTGAAAGCCATCGTGCCCGGGGCCTTGCTGGTCGAGGCCGCCCCCGACTTCGTGGGACTGACGGACGTGGCGCAAGTGCTGGGCTTGTCTCGCCAAAACCTGCACAAGCTGATGAACAAACACCGCCACAACTTCCCCGCGCCCGTACATGAGGGCAGCGCCACCATCTGGCACCTGGCCGACGTGCTGGCCTGGCTGCAGGCCAAGGGGACTTACCAGCTGGAACGCAGCCTGGTCGACGTGGCGCAAGCGGCCCGGCAAATCAACCTGGCCAGGGAAACGCGACAGGCGCCGCCGCTGCCCGCCGACATCGTGGCCATGCTCCATTAAACGGAAGAAAACTACGTATTCTTACTGATTTCACATAGGAAACATGATCAAAACGTGGTAGGACTGTCGTTTCTTCCCATTTAAGCCGTGCAAAACGGCAGCAAATACGGTATAGTGTCGTTGTGCGCTGCAATATGTTTCCTTGAAGCGATGGCAACACCGCAGTTACATGCACTACAAACTTAGCAGCTTCGCAAGCCTTAGCGCATCCACAGGATGCCGCTTATAAAGCCCTCCCGCCTTGTGTGTCGCACCTGACACCGTCCCGGCGCAAAGCTTTTGTGCCGAAATTTCTTTCTAGTTGAGTCATTTCGTTTTGGTTGGCGTTGCTATTTTGCGTTCTGCTTTTTGCAAGAACGCTGATTTTCACGAAAGAAAAAGAATGACATTTGAATCCTTAGGCCTGCATCCGTCCATCATCGCCGCTCTGACCGAATCGGGCTACACCGCGCCAACCGCGGTACAGTCGCAAGCGATTCCAGCCGCGATCGAAGGCCGTGACCTGCTGGTCTCGTCGCAGACCGGTTCGGGCAAGACGGCAGCTTTCATGCTGCCATCGCTGCACAAACTGGCCAGCGCCGAACAAAGCGCCGCCGGCAAGACGCCGAACCAGGAAATGCAAGCATCGCGCGCCCGCGGCGAGCGTCCACGTTTCAAGGCTGCCCAGCCAAAAATGCTGGTGCTGACGCCAACGCGCGAACTGGCCCTGCAAGTGACCACCAATACCGACAAGTACAGCACCGGCATCCGCCGCATCAAGGCTGTGTCGATCCTGGGCGGCATGCCTTACCCTAAACAGATGCAATTGCTGGCCAAGAATCCTGAGATCCTGGTCGCTACCCCTGGCCGTCTGATCGACCACATGGACTCGGGCAAGATCGACTTCTCGCAACTGGAAATCCTGGTGCTGGACGAAGCCGACCGCATGCTGGACATGGGTTTCATCGACGACATCGAAAAGATCGTGGAAGCGACGCCGGAAGGCCGTCAAACCATGCTGTTCTCGGCAACGCTGGACGGCGTCGTCGGCAACATGGCTCGCCGCATCACGAAGAACCCGCTGGTCATCCAAGTGGCAAGCTCGAGCAACAAGCATGAAAACATCACCCAGCGCGTTCACTTCGTCGACGACCTGTCGCACAAGAATCGCCTGCTGGACCACCTGCTGCGCGACGAATCGCTGGACCAGGCTGTTGTGTTTACCGCCACCAAGCGTGACGCCGACACCATCGCCGACCGTCTGAACATCGCCGGCTTCTCGGCTGCCGCCTTGCACGGCGACATGCACCAGGGCGCGCGTAACCGCACCCTGGACGGCATGCGCCGCGGCCAGGTCAAGGTGCTGGTTGCCACCGACGTTGCCGCCCGCGGTATCGACGTGCCAACGATCACCCACGTGTTCAACTACGATCTGCCGAAGTTCCCGGAAGACTACGTCCACCGCATCGGCCGTACCGGCCGCGCTGGCCGCAATGGCCTGGCCATCTCGCTGGTGAACCACGCTGAAGGCATGAACGTCAAGCGTATCGAACGCTTCACCAAGCAATTGATCCCGGTCAATGTCATCGAAGGTTTCGAGCCTAAGAAAACGGCATCGGCACCACGTTCGAGCGCCCGTCCAGGCGGCTGGAAACCAGGCGACAACCGTGGCGGCGCGAAGCCAGGTCAACGCACGTTCAGCAAGCCAGGCGCACCACGCAAAGACGGCGCACCGAGCACCGGCGGCGGCTACAAGGGTTCCAACCCGCGCAGCACCGACGGCGCACGCCGCAGCTACGGCGACCGTTAATCACGGCGCCATGCCGCCCACGGGCGGCATGCAATAAAAAACGGCCACCAGATCACTCTGGTGGCCGTTTTTTTATGTCCGCAACGACTTATTTCTTCGACACCTTCTGGCGCGACAGCTTGCGCAGCTTGGCCTGCTCGAAGCGCGCGTGCTGTTCCGGCGTTTCCAGCACCAGCGGCGGCACGGCCACCGGTTTGCGGTTGGCATCCACGGCCACCATCGTGAAATAGCAGCTGTTGGCGTGGCGCACCAGGCGCTGCTGGATGTTTTCCGTCACCACGCGAATACCCACTTCCATCGACGTCGTGCCCGTGTAGTTGATCGACGCGAGGAACGTCACCAGTTCGCCCACGTGGATAGGCTGCAGGAACATCACCTGGTCCACCGACAGGGTCACCACATAGCTGCCCGAATAGCGGCTGGCGCAAGCATAGGCGACGCTGTCGAGGTATTTCAGGATGGTGCCGCCGTGCACATTGCCGGAAAAATTGGCCATATCGGGCGTCATCAAGACCGTCATCGTCAGTTCGTGGGCCGACCAGTTCATCGCGCTGTCCAAAGTATTCTCCAAAGGGGGAAATTAAAAGTGAGGGGAGATGTGAAAACCGGCCACGAGGGCCGGTTGTGAGCCTTACAGGCCCAGGGTGTCGATATCGGCCAGCGACTCGCGGCCCTTGTCGGAAATGTCGTAGCCTTCGCCTTCGGCGCGCGCCACGATGTGGGCTTTCTTGCCCAGGAAGTAAGCCACGTCCGATTCCAGCTTGGTCAGTGGATCGGTGGCGACGGCGCGCAGCCCCATGATGCAGCGGCGCAGGAACAGCAGTTGCTGTGCTTTCTCGGTGATGGACAGACGGCCATCGCGTGCATAGCTGAGCAGCTTCAGGCCGGACAGGCGCTTGGCATTGCGGGCAACGCAAGCGCTGGGGCGCTCGGTCTTGATGCCGCGTGCAACTTGCTCCAGCGCGTCATATTCATCGGTTGTTAATTTCTCGTTCTTCATTACTTTTCCATAAAAGGCCAGGTGTTCGGCCCCCATGGTACGCGCCCCGCTGCGCATCGGCAACAGGCAACGTGAATCAGTCACCGCCCGCGCGGCGGACGGCTGACTGGAAGACGGGCAGGACAGCCCTTATTTATAGTTGCGCAGCAGCAGCCAGGCCAGGCCGCAACCCGCCACGGCGCCCGCCAGGGCCAGCGCCACGAGGTTTTTGCTGGTCATCACAGGCCGCCGGCCCAGGTAGATTTTGTTATGCAAGGAATTGCCCATGATGGTCTCCTGTACAAGAATTTTTATGATGTCTCATTATAAGAACAGAATCGTGACGGCCGCATGACACTCGACAGTTAGAGTTTGATTTGTATCCACTCGGCAACATTTATTGACGTTTTTGTTGTTTAAATGGCGTGGCGCCGGCGGCGGCCCCGCAGTCCATTTCCGATCGGAAATAAACACGGCGCACATCTCCCCGTCACCGCCATGCCGGCGGCGCACCGCGCCCCGTCACTGCATTTTCACGGGCGGTGGCGGCGGCGTCGGCTCCTCGACGGGCACGGGCTCGATGTGGGGCGGCGTTTCCGGCGGCGGCGTGACGGGATCGCCTTCCGGCGGTGGCGGCATATCGGGTTCGGGCGTGCTGTGCGCACGCAACAGGGCAGGACGGAATTGGGTTTGCATGTGACCTCCTTTGCCCCACTCTAGCCGATACGGCCAAATCCTGGCGCCCGCCAGTGGCACGCGACGGGGGAACTAAACGGCGTGGCGCCACTCCAACCTGGCAGGCATCCCCTCCTGCGAGTACAGCGGTTCCCATGGCGCGCAAAAAAATCCTCTTTATGGCCGAGGCAGTGACCCTGGCCCACGTCGGCCGCCCCCTGAGCCTGGCCCAGGGACTCGACGAGGACAAATATGAGGTGCATTTTGCCTGCGCCGATGGCTATGACTTTTGCTTCAAGCAAGCGCCCTTTCGCCGCTGGCGCATCGACAGTATTTCATCGTTGCAATTCCTGCAGGCGCTGGCCCACGGCAAGCCTGTCTACACGGAAAGCACCCTGCACGCGTATGTGGAAGACGACTTGCGCCTGCTCAATGCGGTCCAGCCCGATCTCGTGATCGGCGACTTCCGCCTGTCGCTGTCGGTCAGCGCGCGCCTGCAGCGCATTCCCTACATTACGCTCAGCAATGCCTATTGGAGTCCGTACGTGCGCCAGCACTACACGGTGCCCAGCCTGCCCCTGACAAGCCTGCTGCCCATCTGGCTGGCCGCCCCCCTGTTCCGCCTGATCCGCCCGCTGGCCTTCGCCTCGCATGCCGTGCCCCTGAACCGCGTGCGCCGCAATCACGGCCTGCCATCCTTGGGCAGCGACCTGCGGCGCATCTATACGGATGCCGACCGCACCTTGTATGCGGATATTCCGCAACTGTTCCCACCGCACGCCATGCCGTCCACGCACGGCTATCTGGGCGCCGTCATCTGGGCGCCGCCACTCGACTTGCCGGACTGGTGGCAGCGCCCGGAACTGAGCAGCGGACGGCCCATCATCTACGTCACCCTGGGCAGTTCCGGCCAGGGGCAATTGCTGCCGCGCGTGCTGCGCGCGCTGGCGCCCCTGCCTGTCACCGTATTGGCAGCCACGGCCGGCACCATCCGCGTCGACGCCGTGCCGCCGAACGCCTATGTCGCGCCCTTTCTGCCGGGCGACGCGGCCGCGCGGCGCGCCAGCCTGGTGATCTGTAACGGCGGCAGCCCCACCAGCCAGCAGGCGCTGACGGCGGGCGTACCCGTCATCGGTATCGCCGGCAACCTCGATCAATTCCTCAACATGCACGGCATCACGGAGGCCGGGGCCGGCCTGCTGCTGCGCGCCGACCGCTTCCAGGAAACCGCCCTGCGCCATGCCGCCACGCGCATGCTCGACGATGGCCGGGCCAAGCTGGCGGCGCGCCAGCTGGCCACGGCCATGCGCGACTATGTGCCAGGGCAACGCTTGCTACCCCATGTGCACGCCCTGCTGGGCTCGTTGCCTCTAGGCAGCCAGCCTTGACGGGCAGCGTCGGTTTTTCTTACAGCGAGTCCGGCAAAGCCTGCACCGCATCAACAAAAACACGCCAAGTCATTGATTTCAAAAGGGCCTCATGCGTTGGCATGGAAGTCGCTAGGTACTGGCCATGAGCACCTGCCGACAGGACTCAGCAAGACTTCCAGACTCACTCAACCACGAGGTGAATACAATGAAACTCTCGAAACTGAAACTGCTCCCGGCCGCAGCGGCACTGGCCATGCTGTGCGCCGCAGGTAGCGCACAGGCGGGCGCCTACGGCTATTCCTACAACAACATCTTCGGCCTCGTGATCGGCGTGCCAACGGGCCAGATCACGGTGGCCAACAGCACCACCATCTCGCGCAGCACGGCCACCCTGAATGGGGTAAGCGTCATCAATGGCGGCGCCGGCTCGCTCGATGCCCTCCGCGCCAACGTCGGCGCCGTCACCAAAGGCGAGAACGACTTCACGCAGCAAGGCCCCACCAACACCTATTCGCGCGGCGATGCGCAGATCGTCAGCACGCAGTTCCCTTCGTTCCCGCCCGGCTCCACCTCCACCCAGGTGGTGAACGTGGCCGAAGCCCACCTGGACGGCCCCGCCGGCACGGCCGATGCGTCCGGGCGCAATGGCTCGACCACGGGCTTCTCCGTCGATTTCATCGTCGGTTCGCCCACGGCAACGCTGAGCTTTGACTTCCTGGCCTCGCCCTTCATGCAGGTCTTCCTGCAAAGCACGGTCGGGCAGCTGTCCACCGCCACGGCCAATCTGGTCGTCACCTTCACCATCACGGATGCGACCGGCGCAACCGTGTTCAACTGGACTCCCGATGGCGTGATCGGCTCGGGCATCTCGGGCGGCACGGAAAACGCCGATGGCGCCAATCTGAACACCAGCCTGGCGACCAATTTCCTCACGCGCGGCAATCTGTTCACCTACGACCCATCCGGCTGCGGCACGCCCACGGGCACCGGTGTCGGCACCGCGTGCGGCAGCAACTTCAGCTCCGTCAGCAATGCTTTGACAGCCGGCAACTACACCTTGACCCTGAATGCGGTGGAAAGCGTGGATCTGGTGAAACAGGCCGCGCCTGAGCCCGGCACCCTGGCTCTGCTGGGCCTGGGTCTGGCTGGCCTGGGCTATGCCCGTCGCCGCAAGGTTGCCGCCTGAACCAGGCAACAGGGGGATTCACAGGCGAGGAGGCTCTCCTCGCCTTTTTTATGTGGCAAGCCTGTCGGTTTTCCTTACAACGCGGCCGATCAGGAGATGAGGATTTTTCATGATGACATTTTCTTGCACCCGACTGCCAATGGTCTTGTTCGCCTTTCTGCTGCTGGCCAGCAGCGGCACCGCCAGCGCCGCCGCCTACGGCTATTCGTACACCAGTGTCTTTGGCCTGGTCATCAGCAATCCCTCCGGCTCCGTCTCCCTGCTCAGCAACATCGACCTGTCGCGCACCACCGCCACGCTCAACGGCAGCAGCATCATCAAGGGCGGCAGCAATGAGATCGACGCGCCGCAAGCGACACGCGGCGCCGTCACCAAGGGAGAGAATGATTTCACCCAGCAAGGCATGGGCAATGCCTCGTATGCGCGCGGCGAGGCGCAAATCGTCACCTCGCAAATCCCCCCCTTTCCACCGGGCTCGACCAGCACACACACCGTAAACGCGGCAGAAACCTTCCTGGCGGGCGGCGGCAGCGCCGACGCCTCGGGACGCAATGGTTCCAGCACCGCGATGACCGTCAATTTTGTCGTCGGCCAACCGGGCGCAACCATGGCCTTCGACTTCCAGGCCCTGCCCTTCATGCAGCTGTACCTGGACGCCTTGGCCGGCACAGGCTCGGCGGCCACCACGAATATGGCGATGACGTTTAGCATCATCGATGAACATGGCCAGATCGTCTTCAGCTGGGCGCCCGACGGCAACCTCGGTTCCGGCATCCTGGGCGGCACCGAACTGGCCGATGCCGCCAACCTCAATACCGGCTACGCGCAAACGCCGCTCACCAGCGGCAGCATGTTCACCTACGACCCCAGCGGCTGCGGCGCCCCCACAGGCACCGGCATCGGCACGACGTGCGGTGGGCAGTACAGCGCCGTCACGGATCACCTGGTGGCGGGCAACTACACGCTGGTGTTGAACATGCTGAACAGTTCCGAACTGGTCTACGTGCCAGGCGTCACGCCAGTGACGCTGCCGGGAACCTTGCCGCTATTGGCGGCTGGCCTGGCAGCGCTGGCCAGCCTGGCGCCACGGCGCCGACAAGGCTGAAGCGCGCGCATGGCGTCACGCGCGCCTCACTGCCCCGCCGTCGGCGCCACCAGCAAGTCTTGCAGCGGACGGCGCAGCGAGCGCGCACTGGCCGCCGGCCCGGCGCCTATGCGCCCGAGAAACACGGCCCGCTCAACCGCCGTGGCGCCCAGCACGGCCTGGCATTGCGCGGCCAGCTCCTGTGCCAGCTCCTGCATGCCATCGGTGCGCGAAAAAGTACGCCGTTCGCGCACATAGCGGGCAAAGATCAGCGGCGTCAATTCCGGCTGCAATTGCAGGCCCAGCTGCGTGGCCGTCAGCCAGAAGCGCTGCATGGCGCGGCCGGCCGCCACGTAATCGTCGATGTGGCGCGGCGGCGCATCGGCCAGCAGCATGAAATGCGCGGCACAATACAGGCCTGGCAGCAAGTCCATCTGCAGGCGCGGCGCGACGGTGCCAGCCAGCCAGGTATTGAAAAAATCCACGCGGCGCCAGCTGTGCATGACCCAGCGCATCAGGCGCGCCGTCATCGGGTCGACGCCGAGCGCCTGCTCCGGGATGCGGTCGCTGCTGAAGCGCGCGCCCCATTCGATGACGTCGCGGTGCACCTTGTGCGCCTCGGGCATGGTCAGGCGCAGCTTCGCATTGTCGAACATCAGGCGCGCGCAGGCCAGGCGCGCGCGCCCGCCTTCGAACCACTGCACGCCGTACCCGGGCGGCAAGCTGGCCGCCAGCGCCGCCTTTTCGCTGGCGCGCAAGCTGCGCGTGCTGAGCCGGCGCCGCTGCACACTGCGCTGCGACAAGAAGGCCGCCAGCGGGTCGGGCTGCATGCCGGGACTGTCGACCAGGCGCACATCGAAGGTGGGTAGCGTGTCGGGCATGGACAGACGCCGGCGCGCTTCCATGCGCAAGCCATGGCTGCTGGCCGCCAGTGCCATGCTTTCGAGCAAGGCACCGAGCGATAGCTGGCTGGGATGGCCGTCGAGGTCATACACGCAATGGCTGCGCGTATCGAAGCCATGCACGACCACGTGCCGCGGGTCCACGACTTCAAAGCGCCACGGCTGCGTGTTGTCGCCGCTGGGCGCCCAGCGCGCCTGCTCGAGGATGTTTTCCAGTACGGGATCGATCTGCGGTGCTTGCGCCATTTATACCCCCTGCGCCGCGCGGCGCCGCTTGATGACGGCCATCGTCAGGCGCTGCAGCGGATGACGGTTGCCGCCCGGACGCCAAGTATGCACGAGCTTGTTGCGGTAGGCGTCGAAATGCATGCCGTGCGGCGCCGCCATCACCTTGCCCCGCTTTAACAATATCTTCAAGGCTTCCGTGGCGGCCGCGCCCGCGCACAGCTGGCAGCCCATGATGGTCGACGGCCCGCGCCGCTCCTTCAGGTTGATGGCGGACGGGTCGACCAGATAGGGGCCGTGCAAGCCGGCCGGCGCCAATCCGACCAGGAAACGCAAGGCTTTTTCTTCCTCGGGCAAGTCGCCCCAGCCAAAATACTCTTCGAACGTCATGCCGCCCGGCATGAAGCTGAGCACGGCCGTGCCCATGCCCAGCGGCGCGGCCGTGATAGCGGGGATGCCCAGGCGGGCGCACGTGGCGAAGGTAGCCTGGCGCGCGGGAAAGGCGAAGAAATCCAGGCCGTCCACATACAGGTCGACACCGGCAAAGAACTCGGCCAGGTTGCTGTCGTGTATACCGTCTGGAAATTGTTTAATCTCAAGTTCGGGATTGATGTCACGCGCCATCTGCGCCAGCACGGCCACCTTGGGCTGCCCCAGGGTGGAGACCATGGCGCCGGCCTGGCGGTTGAAGTTGGCGATATCGAAGGTGTCGAAATCGGCGATATGAAAAGCGCCGATACCGAGCCGCGCCAGGGTCAGCAAATGCACGCCACCGACGCCGCCCATGCCGGCGATGGCCACGCGCTTGCCGCGCAAGCTATCCTGCTCCGCCTGCGTGACCCAGCCCAGGTTGCGGGCGAACGCCGCGTGATAGGAAAAACCGTCTGTCATGCTCACCTCTTCTGTGCGTCCAGTGCGGACGAAAAAGTTTGGACAGGTGAGCCGGGGTTAAGTTCCCCAGTGACAGAAAAAAGCGCTTAGCGCGTCAGGCGCCGCGCCGCAGGCACGCTGCGCTGTAGTGCTGCCGCTGCCGGCGCCACTGCGCCCACCTTGAACACGCTGACGATCTGCGCCAGCCCCGCCGCCTGCTCGTTCATGGCTTGCGCCGCCGCCGACGCCTGCTCGACGAGGGCCGAGTTTTGCTGCGTCATGTTGTCCATCTCGACGATGGCCTGGTTGATCTGCTCGATGCCGGCGCTTTGCTCGGCGCTGGCAGAGGAAATCTCGGCCACGATATCGGTCACGTGCTGCACGCTGGAGACGACTTTTTCCATCGTCTCGCCCGCCAGCGCCACCAGTTTTTCACCGGCGCCCACTTGCTCGGCGGAACTGTCGATCAATTGCTTGATCTCCTTGGCGGCCGCAGCCGAACGCTGCGCCAGGTTGCGCACCTCGCTGGCGACGACGGCGAAGCCACGGCCCTGCTCGCCCGCGCGCGCCGCTTCCACGGCCGCATTGAGCGCGAGGATATTCGTCTGGAAGGCGATGCCGTCGATGACGGCGATGATGTCGCCGATCTTCTTCGACGAGGCATTGATGGCGCCCATGGTGTTGACCACCTGGCTCACCACACCGCCGGCCTGGCTCGCCACTTGCGAGGCAGAAATAGCCAGCTGGTTCGCCTGGCGCGCATTGTCCGCATTCTGACGCACGGTCGAGGTCATTTCTTCCATGGTCGAGGCCGTCTCTTCCAATGAGCCCGCCTGCTGCTCCGTGCGCGCCGACAGGTCGTGGTTGCCGGAAGCGATCTCGCCCGATGCCGTGGAAATGGATTCCGCATCGTTACGCACCTGGCTCACCAGATGGGCCAGGTTGTCGCGCATGGCCTTGATCGCCATCAACAGACTGGACGTATCGCCGGGGCGCGTATCGATCTGCGTCGTCAGGTCGCCCTTGGCGATTTGCGCCACGATGGCCGCTGCATAGTCGGGTTCGCCACCGAGCTGGCCCAGGATGCGGCGCAGCATCAAGGCCGCCAGGGCGCCCACCACCAGCATCAGCGCGCCGCCGATGGCCAGCAGCACGCCCGCCTGGGCCCAGAATTTGTGGTTGATGTCATCGATGTACGTGCCTGTGCCGATCAGCCAATCCCACGGCGCAAATTTCACCACGGCATACATCTTCGCCACCGGGTCCTTCACGCCCGGACGTGTGCCGTCCGCCTGCACCAGGCCGATGCGGCTGGTGGCCAGGGCCGCGCGGTAGCGGTCGCCCGACTGTTTCATGTTCTTTTGCGGCACGCCGATGCGCGACGCATTCGGGTGCACGTACAGCAAGTCCGTGCTGAAATCGCGCACAAAATAATACATCTCGTCCTTGACGAAGCTGCCGATGACCAGCTTGGCCTGCTGCTGCGCCTGTTCACGCGTGAGCTTGCCAGACTGTTCCAGCGCATACGCCTTTTCCACCGAGGCATTGGCCAATTCCACCAGCACCGTCAGCTGCTCCACCCTTTCCGCCATCATGGTCTGACGCAGGGAATACAGGGAAAACGAGGCGATGAGGACGATGCCCAGCAAGGTGCTGAAACACAGGAGGAGAATGCGCGAACGGAGTGTCATGGGTGCCTGGGTAAAGAATAAAATGTGGAATTATAAACAATTTCCATGCGGAAATCTTTTCAGAAAAGCAAAGCGGGCGGCGCTACCAGGCTGATGCCCGGCAGGCACCGCCCGCATATGTCTTGCTGAAGTCTGACTGAAAGGTCAGGCCAAGGCTTCCTTGGCTGCCTCTTCCGGCGTCAAGCCGTCGTAGAACTGGTCGGTAAACCACTCGACCTGCTCTTCGATGTGGTCCTGCGCCTGCGCCACGGTGGCGCCGCCCGCCACGAGGAAGCCTTCGACCTCGATACACCAGTTGATCAACTCCAGGGTTTCCGGATCGAGTTCTTCTTTCTTAGCCATCGTATTTCCTTGCTTGTTAAATTGCGATCACATCAATAAGCAGCAGTTTAACAGCTTCGCCACACTGCCGCCCCTGCAGTTCAACAATGAAGCTTACTTGGCTGCAACGTTTTTACGTTCCGGATACAGCACTACCTGCACATAATTGTGCATGTCCAGGTAGCGTTGCGCCGCCAGTTTCACGGCTTGCGGCGTGATGGCGCGCACGCGCTGCTCGTAGCGCAGGATGTGCGCGGGGTCGCGCCCCTGCGTTACCGAACCCATCAATTGGTTCATCCAGTAGTTGTTTTCCCGCAAGGATTTCTGCTGGCGCGTGATCCAGTTCAGCTTGACCTTTTCCAGGTCCGCCGCGGATGGCCCGTCCGTCTTCATCTTGTTGATTTCGGCAAACGCCGCGGCGATCACCTTGTCCACGTTTTCCGGTCCGGTGGGCAAGTTCAAGGCCACCGAGTAGTGGCCGTACGGATGCTGGCCCATCGAGGTTTCAAAGCCGCCGCCATAGATCATGCTCATCTTTTCGCGCAGCACTTCGATGACTTTCAGGTTCAGCACCTCGCCCAGCGCCTGCAGGGTCAGCTTTTGCTCATCCGAATACGCCACGTCGCCATTGAAGGTGATGGAAATCGTGCTTTTGGGCTCGCTGCCCATGTAGATATCCTTCTTGACGATCCCGGTCACCGGGCGCATGCCCACGTCGCGGTAGGCGTGCGGCACGTCGGCCACGGGCAAGGTGCCCAGGTAGCTGGCGATCAGGGGCTTGATCTTGTCGAGCTCGAAGCTGCCCGTGAAGATGAAGGTCATGCCGCGCGCGCTGGAAAAACGCTGGCGGAAGATTTCCAGCGAACGGTCCAGGCCCACCTTGTCGAAGTCGGCCACGCGCGGCACGCCATCGACGCGCGGGTTGTCGCCAAACATGGCGTGCTGGATGGCATCGTAAAACACGGCCTCCGGCTGCGCCATGCTGTTTTTCGCCAGGTCCTGCTGCTTGCCGATGAAGGACTGGTACAGGCCCGCATCCTTGCGCACGTCGTTGAAATACAGGTACACCAGTTGCAGCATGGCTTCCACGTCGGCACTGCTGGCCGAGCCGCCAAAGCCTTCGCTCAGTTCGCCCAGCGAAGCGCCCACGTTGACCGTCTTGCCAGCCAGCACTTTCTGCAAGTCCAGCGGCGCCAGGTCTTTCAGGCCCATGCTGCCGACCACGGCGCTCGCGTAGCGGGCGTTGTAGATGTCGGCATCGCCAAACAGCGACTGGCCGCCGAAACGCGTCGAGCCCATCAGCACCTGGTCATTCTTGAAGTCCGTGGGTTTGAGCAGCACGCGCACGCCATTGCCCAGGGTCAGTTCCGTCACGCCGATGGCGCTATTCAACTTTTCCGAGGCGATGCTGCCGCCGGCCGGCGGGCCGTCCATCAGCTTGCTGGCCAGGACTTTTTCCGTGCGCGGCTCGATGGTTTGCTGCTCGGCCTTCGCCACCGCGTCGAGCAATTGCTGCTGCGTCGGCACGCTGGCGCCCGCTTTCGGCTCGGCGCCCATGAAGACCACCAGTTTCTTTTGCTGGTCGGGAATCACCTTGGCCACCGTCTCGTTGATTTCCTGCAGAGTTACTTGCGGCAAGAGTTCCTGCGCGTACAGCAATTCATTGGCGATGCCGGGGATGGCTTCCTGCTCCAGGAAGTTACGCGAATACTCGGCCACGAAACCGGCCGAGTCGGACTTGTCACGCTCGCTGTACGCGCGCTCGTAATTGCGCAGCATGTTCTTGCGCGCACGGTCCAGCTCATCCTGGCTGAAACCGAAGCGGCGCGCCCGCTCATCTTCCTGCACCAGCGCATCGACGGCCGGTTGCACGCCGCCCTTGCCCAACAAGGCATACGCGCTGAACGATTCATAGCCGCGCACCAGCTTGCCCATGCTGCTGCCGCCCTGGATGAACGGGGGATTGGCTTGCTGCGTCAATTCCTGCATGCGCGCGCTGAGCATTTGCCCATACAGGTTTTCGATCATCTGGCGGCGGTAGTCGGCAATGGTGACGGGCTCCTGCGCGGCGCGGATCGGGTAGCGGATGAAGACGGTGTCGTCCGGCGCTTCCTTGTCCGTGATCACCAGCGCTTCCGTTTGCGAGCGCTGCGGCACTTCCGCATACAGGCGCGGACGCGGTTTCACGGGATTTTTCAGTTTGCCGAAATGCTGCTGGATCAGCTTTTCAGCCTGTTTCGGTTCCACATCACCGACCACCATCACGGCCATCAGGTCGGGACGGTACCAATCCTTGTAGAAACGCTTGATGGCTTCCGGCTTGAACGTTTTCAAGACGGATTCCTTGCCGATCGGCATGCGCTCCGCATAGCGCGAACCGTTCAGCAGCTTCGGATACAGGATCTTGTTCATGCGGTCGCTGGCGCCCTTGCCCAGGCGCGCCTCTTCCAGCACGATGCCGCGCTCGCTGTTGATGTCGGCTGGATTGAATTTCAAGCCATGCGCCCAGTCTTCCAGCACGAGAAAACCCTTTTCCAGGTTTTCCTTCTTGTTCGTCGGAATCGGCAGCACGTACACGGTTTCATCAAAGCTCGTGTAGGCATTCAGGTCGGCGCCGAACTTCACGCCGATCGATTGCAGATAGGAAATAAGCTCATTGCGCTTGAAATGCGTGGAGCCATTGAAGGCCATGTGTTCCGTGAAATGGGCCAGGCCTTGCTGGTCGTCATCTTCCAGGATGGAACCGGCTTTCACCACCAGGCGCAATTCCACTTTTTGCGCGGGACGGGCATTTTTCTTGATGTAATAGGTCAAGCCGTTCGGCAGTTTTCCGACGGTAACTTCTGGTGCCTGCGGCAAGGGATCGCTCAAACGGATTTCCGCCTGGGCCATGCAGGCGCACGCCAGCAAGACGGCGCCCGAGATCAGGCGTAATTTACTCAGCTTCATGTATTCTCAACGGTAAGATTCAGTAAGCGTACCTTACACTGAAATCGTCTTTCCGCCATTAAAAACAGCTTAGGAAGAACTGCTTTCCCCAGGCAACTTTGCCGAATGACAAACTCAACAGTGCCCTGCCAGCTTCTTTCAATTGTGCTAAAGTATTGCCGCCGGTCATGTGGACCGGCACAACAATACGTCTTCGGGGCGGGGTGCGATTCCCCACCGGCGGTAAGACCGGCAACGGTCAAGCCCGCGAGCGCTTGTCAGGCTTCGCCTGATAAGGTCAGCAGATCTGGTGTGACTCCAGAGCCGACGGTATAGTCCGGATGAAAGAAGATGTGCAGTAAACGCGATGTCCGATCGACCTGTCGATACGGCCGGCTGCGTCTATTCGCTTGCCCTGCAGCGTTTTTCGCCTATGCGAGGAGCGTTTCACCATGTTAGTCAACAGCTACACCCTGCTTTCCAACGACCTGGAAGGTCGCATCCAATCCGCCCTGGCCGCCATGCGCGCCGGCATTCCCGTCATCCTGCTCGACGATTTCGATCGTGAAAACGAAGCCGATTTGATCCTGTCGGCCGAGAAATTGACGAACGAAACCATGGCCCTGCTGATCCGCGAATGCAGCGGCATCGTCTGCCTGTGCCTGCCGACGGACGTCGTCAGCGCGCTGGAATTGCCGCCCATGTCGTCCGACAATGGCAGCCGCTACGGCACGCCGTTCACGGTCTCCATCGAGGCGCGCGACGGCGTCACGACGGGCGTGTCGGCCGCCGACCGCGTGACCACCATCCGCGCCGCCATCGCCAAGGATGCCAAGCCATCCGACCTGGTGCGCCCTGGCCACGTGTTTCCCCTGCGCGCCGCGCCCGGTGGCGTGCTCGAGCGCCGTGGCCACACGGAAGGCTCCGTCGACCTGTCGCGCATGGCGGGCCTGAACCCGGCCGCCGTGCTGTGCGAGCTGATGAACCCGGACGGCACCATGATGCGCGGCGACGATATCGAACGCTTCGCCGAATTGCACGGCATGCCGATCCTCACCATCGAGGAACTGGTGGAGTGGCGCAGCACGCGCGAACAGTAAGCTAGCTTAAGGCGGCCACGGCCTTGGGCAAATGTACATGCTTGTACACGAGGCACGCCGCCAGGCCATACGCGGCGGCAATCGTCGCGTAGGCCAGCGGCAAGCGCAGCGACCAGTCCGGCACCATGTGCAGGATGCTGCCGATCAGGGCCACGCCCACCAGGGCGCCAATTTGCCGGTTCGCATTCAGGGCTGCCGCCGCGCTGTTCGCATGCTGCTTGCCGGCCACCCGCATCACGGTGGCCGTCATGGCGGGAATGGCGATGCCGATGGCCACGTTCATGACGGCCGTGCCCAGCGCCAGCAACACGTACGGCGTACCCGGATGCAAGGCCATCAGCAGCAAGGCCATGCCAGCGCCCACCAGCAAGCCTAGCAGCATGGGCAAGCGCGTGCCATAACGCGCCGCAATACTTCCCGCCATAAAGTTTCCCACCGTATAGGCCGCCATCATGGGCAGCAGGTGCAAGCCCGACTGCAAGGCATCGGCGCCGCCCGACTGCTGCAGGAACAGGCTCAATAAGAACAGCTGGCCGAACACGCAGAAATTGATCAGGAAACCCACGCCATTGGCCGCGCCAAAGCTGCTGCTGTGGAACAGTGCGCGCGGCAACAGCGGATGGCTGCCGCTGCGCTCGCGCCGCAGCAATTGCCCGGCGGACAGCACCGTCAAGGCCCCCGCCGCCAGCACGCCCGGCGACAGCCAGCCCAGCACGGGACCTTCGATCAGCACGAAACTGAGGCCCGCCAGCGCCGCCACGCCCAAGACATGGCTGAGCAGCGACAGATCGCGCGGCTGGCGCGCCGGCGCGGCCAGCAGCACTTGCGCCATGACGATGGCCAGCACGCCGAGCGGCACATTCACCCAGAACACGCTGCGCCAGCCGAACTGGTGCACAAGGATGCCGCCGATCAAGGGGCCGGACGCGCCGGCCACGCCCACCAGCGCCGACCAGGCACCCAGCATGCGCGTGCGCTCGCGCTCGTCTTCAAAGCTGTGCGTGAGCAAGCTCAGGGAACTGGGCATGAACAGGGCCGCGCCGGCCCCTTGCAGCAAGCGCGCGGCGGTGAGGAAATGCCCGTCGGGCGCGGCGCCGCACAGGATCGAGCCGAGGAGGAAGACGCCCAGGCCGCCCTGGTACACGGCTTTCGGGCCGTAGCGGTCGGCCAGCGCGCCGCCCGCCAGCAGCAGCGCGGCAAACGTCAGGGTGTAGCCGTCGACCACCCAGACCAGGCCCGTCAGCGGTATGGCCAGGTCCAGCGCGATATCGGACAGGGCCACGTTGACGGCCGTGACGTCGATCATCGCCATGACGAAGCCGAACGCCAGGGTCAGCAGGATGAAGCCGCTGGCGCGGCGCGGTGTGGGGGCGGACATGGTATTTCCTTGCAGGGACAGCGGGGCAGCCATTATGCGAGCGTTGCATGATGCAGTAAACAGGCATAAAATCAGCACTATGATGCAAAAATGCATCAAGATAACGACAGGGAAACAAGTCATGGACTGGGCTTATGGACTGGGATAACGCGCGCATCTTTCTGGCCATCGGCCGGGCCGGCACCCTGCGCGGCGCGGCGGCCCTGCTGCACATCGACCAGGCCACTTGCGGGCGCCGCCTGGCCGCGCTGGAAAGTTCGCTGGGCGCCACCCTGTTCCTGCGCACGCCGTCGGGCTACGTGCCCACGCCGGCCGGCGAACTGGCGCTCACGGCGGCCGAAGCCATGGAACGGGCGGCCGACAAGCTGCAGCGCGAGATGCAGGGCGTCGACAATCGTTTAAGCGGCCTGGTGCGCGTGGCCACCACCGACACCATGGCCAGCCATTTCGTCATCCGCGCCATGCAGCAGCTGCATGCGGCCCACCCGGACATCCGCATCGTGCTCAACGTGGCGCCCGCGCTGGCCAGCCTGACGCGGCGCGAAGCGGACCTGGCCGTGCGCGGCGTGCGTCCCACCGACCCGGACCTGATCTCGCGCCACCTCGTCAAGCGCAGCCTGGGCCTGTACGCGTCGAAAAGCTACCTGGCCGAACGGGGCGAACCCGTGCGCGGCACGGCGCTGGCCGGCCACGATATCGTCATCTACCACCATTCCGTGACGCCCCGCCATGCGGAAAAAATCGCCGGCGAACCCGTCGCCAACGCCCGGGTCGCCATGGAAGTGAACTCGGCGGCGATGCTGCAGGACGCCACGCGCGCGGGCCTGGGCGTGGCCGAGCTGGCCACGCACCTGGGCGACATCGACCCGCAGCTCGTGCGCATCTGGCCCGAGCGGGCGGAAAGCTACGACGTGTGGCTGGTCATGCATGCCGACCTGAACCGCTCTGCCCGCGTACGGGCGGCGGCCGACGCGATTATCCACAGCGTCGCCAGCGTGGCCGGCCAATAGCGGGCCTGCCGTGCACTGCTGGACAATCGCTTGTATCGAACGCATCCAATGTTAAGATGCCATGATGACCCTATCCGTCTCCCTCATCATCAGCCTGCGCCGCCTGCACCGGGCCACCATGGCCTGGCTGGTCAGCTGGTGGCGCATGCTGCATTTCGCCATCCTCGTGTTTTCGCTGGCCCTGTCGCCATCGAGCTATAACCGCGACAACCGCCCCATCCTCGCGCACCGCCTGGTGACAAATACGGCGCCGAACCTCGTGTGGTTCAGCGTCGCCTGCGCGCTGGTCAGCCTGGTGCTGATACGCATCGTCGTCGTCAGCGCGCAAAGCTACGGCCTGTCGCGCTATGCGCTGGAAATGGTGGTGCGCGTGCTGGTGCTGGAACTGATACCGCTGACGGCCGCCCTGTTCGTGGCGCTGCGCCTGACCTTGCCCGACGGCATTGCGTTCGCGCAAATGCGCTCGTCCGGCATGCTCGAGAAAATGCAGCGCCAGGGCGTCGACCTGCTGCGCCGCGAATACTTTCCACGCGTTATGTCGGGCATCTTTGCCGTGTGGATGCTGGCCATCGTCAGCTGCGTCACCTCGCTCATCCTCGCCTATGTCACCATCTACGGTTTTACGCCGTGGGCGCTGCAAGGCTACACGCGCGTCGTGGGGCAGATATTCAATCCGGCCGTGGCCCTGATCCTGATGCTCAAAGTCATCTTCTTCAGCTTTGCCGTGGCCCTGATCCCGCTGGCCTCCTCCTATTATCCGGAGGAGCCGCACGGCCGGCGCAACCGCCTGTGGGCCGCGCACGGCCTGTCCGAAATGCTGCGCCTGTTTTCCGTCATCCTGCTGGTCGAAGTGGCTTCGCTGATGGGCAATTACTACTGATGCCCCGCCCGCCACCGCCAGCGATCCCGAACCACCCATACGAGAGCCAGAAGCCATGAGCCAGAGCCAACCCCCGAATCCCGACCAGGTCGACGTCACGGCGCCCGCCGGTCTCACGCAAGATTCCGTGCTGCCCGCCCCGCCGCCCGTGCGCCACGCCGAACTGAAGGCGGCCATCCTGCTCGTCTTCATGTTCGTGCTGGTGGTCGGCTCCGTCGTCTACCTGATGTATGCGCGCGGCGCCTTCGAAGCCACGCAGACGCTGGTGCTGACGGCCGACGATTCCGACGGCGTCGGCGTGGGCGCCGACCTGACCTTTTCCGGCTTTCCCATCGGCCGCGTGCAACGCATCGAGCTGGCGCCGGACGGCCGCGCGCGCGTCATCATCGACGTGCCGAGAAAAGACGCGCACTGGCTGCGTACCAGCTCCATCTTCACCCTGGAACGTGGCATCGTGGGCGGCGCCAAGCTGCGCGCCTACAGCGGCATCCTGACGGACCCGCCGCTGCCCGACGACGCCACGCGCGACTTGCTGGTGGGCGACATGGCGGCGGAAATCCCCCGCCTGCTGGCCGCCGCCAAGGACTTGCTGAACAACGTGGCCAGCCTGACGGGCACCGATTCCGCGCTCGACGGCACCTTGCGCAATGTGCAGGCCGTCACCGGCAAGCTGAGCGGCCCGGGCGGCGCCATGGGCTTGCTGACGGGCGACGACAAGCAGTCGCGCCTGCTGGTCGAGCGGGCCAACGCCCTGCTGATCACGGCGGACCAGCTGGCCCGCCGCACGGATGGCCTGGTGGCGAATGCCGATACGCGCGTCTTCGGCGACAAGGGCGTGATGACGGATGCGCAGGCGACCATCGTGCAGCTGAACGCCCTGCTGGCCGACACCCGCAACAGCCTGAAAAAAGTCGACGCCGTGCTGGTCGAGGCGCAGGCCGTGGGCGCCAATGCCAAGGCGGCGACAGCCGACCTGGGTCCGCTGCGCGCCGACGTGGAAAGCAATCTGCGCAAGGTCGAGCAGCTGGTCAATGAAATCAACCGCAAATGGCCGTTCAAGCGCAATCCGGAGATCAAACTGCCATGAAAATATCCCGCCCCGCCATCGCCGCCCTGCTGTGCACCTTGCTTGCCGCCTGCTCCAGCGGCCCGCCGGTGCCGGACTGGAAAATGAATGCACAAAGTTCCGTCGAGCGCTTCCAGGCGGCTTACCTGGGCGGCAACGCGCTGGTCGAGCAGACGGAATTCCGGCGTGCCCGCAGCCAGGTGGCCGGCACGGGCAAGCTTGAACTCGTGGCGCGCATCGAACTGCTGCGCTGCGCCACGCGCGTGGCCAGCCTGGCGTTCGAGGACTGCAGCGGCTTTGACGCCCTGCAAGCCGATGCGACAGCCGCCGACCGCGCGTATGCGGCCTGGCTGGCCGGCAAGGCGCAGGCGGCCGACGTCGCCCTGCTGCCGGAAGCGCAGCGGGCGGCCGCCGGCGCCAGCTCCGACACGGCCGCCGCCAGCGCCGTGGCGGCCATCAAGGACCCGCTGTCGCAACTGGTGGCGGCCGGCGTGCTGCTGCGCTCGGGCCGCGCCACGCCGGAGCTGCTCGACACGGCAGTGGCCACCGCCTCGGACCAGGGCTGGCGCCGGCCGCTGCTGGCCTGGCTGGGCGTGCAGCGCCTGCGCGCCGAACAGGCGGGCGACACGCAGGCGGCGCAGCGCATCGCGCGGCGCATGGCGATCGTCGAGCAGCCGCTGGCCCCCTGATCGCGCCGATGCCGGCCCAAGGCAGGCGGAATCAGGCATAATCGAAGCAGGATGACAGCTATGCCGTGCAGGCAGCGAGGTGTGACGATGCAGTTCGAGGATTTCGACCTTTCCACTCACGATACCGGCCGGCATGCCGGGGCGGCGCCTGGCGATGATGCACCGGCCGCCACGGCCGTGCGCCTGCAATACCTGCTCGACAATACTCCCTCCATCATCTATTGCACCGTGCCCAGCGGCGACTTCAAGATGACGTTCGTCAGCAACAATGCCCTGAATGTGCTGGGCTACCAGCCCGAGGAGATGGTGGCCGACCCCAATTTCTGGTTCGACCATATCCACCCCGACGATGCGCCCGGGATTTTTTCCAGCCTGGCGCAGATCTTCGTCGAAGGCGCGCGCGCCTACGAATACCGCTTCCGCGTGCGCGACGGCAGCTATCTGTGGATGCACGACAGCCTGCGCCTCGTGCGCGACGAGCATGGCGTGCCGTTCGAGGTGATCGGCTCGCTGACGGACATCACGGAACGCAAGGGCATGGAAGCGATGCTGCAGGCGCGCGGCGAAGAGCAGCAACTACTGATCAGCAAGCTGCAGGAAGCGCACGACCAGTTGCTGCAATCGGAAAAGATGGCGTCCATCGGCCAGCTGGCGGCCGGCATCGCGCATGAAATCAATAACCCGATCGGCTTCGTCAATTCGAACATGAGCTCGCTGCAAGCCTATGTCGGCACCCTGTTCGACGTCATCACCCAGTATGAGGCGGCGATGCGCGAGCCGCTCGACGGCCCGGCCCTGGCCGCGCACGTGGTCCAGGTGCGCGCGCAGGCCGACCTGGCCTTCCTGCAGGACGACATCGGCGACCTGGTGCGCGAATCGATGGATGGCCTCAAACGCGTGCGCGACATCGTGCAGGCGCTGAAGGATTTTTCCCACGTGGGCGAGACGGACTGGCAAGTGGCCAGCCTGCATGCGGGCCTGGACAGCACCCTGAATATCGTCGCCAATGAATTGAAATACAAGGCGCGCATCGAGAAGCAATATGGCGAACTGCCGCCGATACTGTGCCTCGCCTCGCAGCTGAACCAGGTCTTCATGAACCTGCTCGTCAACGCGGGCCAGGCCATCAGCAGCGACGGCGTGATCAGCATCCGCACCGGCCATGCGGACGACTGGGTCTGGGTGGAGATCGGCGACACGGGCGCCGGCATCGCGCCCGAGCACCTGAACCGCATCTTCGAACCGTTCTTCACCACCAAGGCCGTCGGCAGCGGCACGGGCCTGGGCCTGTCGCTGTCATACGGCATCGTCAACAAGCACGGCGGACGCATCGACGTGGCGTCGGAAGTGGGCCGCGGCACGCGCTTTACCGTGCACCTGCCCGTATCGCCGCCGGCGGCCCAGGCAGTGTCCTAGCCTTCCTTGACGGGCGCATACACGCGGATGCTGAGGCGGCCGCCATTCTTGCTTTCGAAGTCGAGCAGCTGGGCGATCACGCGGGCCGTCAGCACGTGCTCGGCCGCCAGCAGCATCAGGCCATCGCGGCTGATCAGGTCGCGCGACAGCACCATGCCCGGTTCCAGCTGGCCCGACAGCACGGTCAGGTCGCGCGCCGGCGGTTCCGTCTCCTCCATGATGCTGCGGAAAGCGGCCACCACGGCCGGGTCGTAGCGCTTGCCGACGCTGTCGTAGATCAGGGTGCGGGCCTCCTCGGCGCGCAGGCTGCGCTGCACCATGGCGCCGATCTGCAAGCCGTCGTAGTCCGACGCCAGCGCGAGGATGCGCGCGCCCATCGGAATGGCCAGGCCCACCAGGCCATCGGGAAAGCCGCCGCCGTCGAAGCGCTCGAGCTGCGAGCGCAGGATCACGGAGACGGCGCGCAGCTCGTCGAGCGCCATCAATAATTGTTCGGCGCGCAGCGGATGCTTGCGGAACGCGGCCAGCTGCTCGCCCGTCCAGGCGCTGGCCGGCAACTCCAGCACATCGTCGCTCAAGCTGAGCTTGCCGATATCCTTGAGCAGGGCCGCGATGAACACGTCGCGCGCCTCCTGCCCTTCCAGGCCCAGCGCCTGCGCCAGCTTGCGCGACAGCTCGGCCACCCGTCGCGCATGGCCTGCCAGCTTGCCGCCGCGCATCTCAATCAGGTTGGAAAACACCTTGATCGTCGTCACGAACGTGGCCTTCAGGCGCTCGTTGGCCGCCTGCACTTCGTCGTGCGACTGCTTCAGCTGCTGCGTGCGCGTGGCCACCTTCGCTTCCAGGCTGGCGTTGAGCGCCTGCAGCTCCACGTTCTGGCTGGCTGTCAGCGCTTCCAGGCGCAGCTTTTCCTGCTCCAGCGCGCGCCGTTCCAGCGCGTGGCGCACCACCAGCACGATATCGTTCTCGTCCCACGGCTTGGTCACGTAGCGGTAGATCTCGCCCTGGTTGATGGCGTCGAGGATGGACTGGATGTCGGCATAGCCGGTCAGCAGCAAGCGTATGGTGCCGGGCCAGCGCTGGCGCACCTGGGCCAGGAACTGCGCGCCATCCATGTGCGGCATGCGCATGTCGGAAATGACCAGGTCCACCGTCTCGCTCTCGAGCAGGGCCAGGCCGGCCGCGCCGCCATCGGCCGTCAGCACGCGGTAGCCGTGCGGGCGGAACAGCCGGCGCAGCGACGAGAGGATATTCGGTTCGTCATCGACGCACAGGATGGTGGGCGGCGCGGCCGCGGTGCTGGCGCTGGTACTGGTGCTCATGCTGTCCTGTTCGGTCATGGTGCGACGGCCTGCGCCTGGCGCACGGGCAAGGTGATGCGGAAGGTGGTGCCTCGGCCGATGATGCTGCGCACGTCGATGCGGCCGTGATGTTTCTGCACCGTGGTGTAGGCCAGTGACAGGCCCAGCCCCGTGCCCTTGCCGACGGCCTTGGTGGTGAAGAACGGGTCGAAGATGCGCGACAGGTGTTCGGGCGCGATGCCGCCGCCCGTGTCCTCGACCTCGATCCACACTTCCGTCGCGTTGTCGCTGCCCGTGCGCAGGGTGATGCATCCGCGCGCCTCGCCCATGGCGTGGGCCGCGTTGACGACCAAGTTCAAGATTACCTGGTTCAGTTCGGAAGGCTGGCATTCGATATCGGGAATGTCGGCGTACTCGCGCACCACGTCGGCCTTGTACTTGACCTCGTTATTCACGATATTGAGCGTGGTATCGATGCCCTGGCGCAGGTCGGCCCAGACCCACTCCTGGTGCGCATCCGTGCGCGAAAAATCCTTCAGGTCCTGCACGATGCGGCGCACGCGCGCAATGCCTTCCTTCGACTCGCCCATCAGCAGCGGAATATCGGTGCGCAGGAAGTCCAGGTCGACCTGTTCGCGCAGCGCCCGCAGGCGCGCCGCCACCACGGGGTCGGCGACGGCCGGTTCGGCTTCCTCGTAGGCGTCGAGCATGCTGAACAGGTCGTCCAGATACCCTTCCAGCGTGCCGACATTGGAAAATACATAGCCGATGGGATTGTTGATCTCGTGCGCCACGCCGGCGGCCAGCTGGCCGATCGAGGCCAGTTTTTCCGACTGCAGCAGTTTTTGCTGGGCCAGCGACAGCTTGCTGTTCAATTCCGTCAGGGCCAGGTTACGCTCGCGCAATTCGAGATCGGCGATCTGGCGCTGGCGGATATCGTCGGCCAGGCGCTCGTTCATGTCGGCCAGCTGGGCCGTGCGCTTGGCCACCAGGTGTTCCAGGTTGTCGTGCGCCTTGCGCAGCGCCAGTTCCGCAAGGCGCCGCTCGCTCACGTCGCGCAGGGTTTCGATGGCGCCCACCAGGCGTCCCTGGCGGTCGCGCAGGGGCGCCGCCGTGAAATGCAGCCAGTGGCCTTCGGGGCCGATATCGGCAAAGAAATCCTCGGCCTCAAAGGCGCCGGGGATCACGGGAGAGCGCTTCAGCTTGCCGAGGTAGAGGTCATTTTCGCCGAGCGCGATATCGTCGGCCACCAGCAGGTCGGCCAGGCAGGCGCGCGGCTGCGGATAAAACGCCTTCCAGTGGTCGCGCGTGCCGACCATCTCGGCGGCCGTAAAGCCCGTCAACTGTTCGCAGGCGCTGTTCCAGTGCGTGATCACGTGGTCCGTGTCGATGGCGAAAGTGGCCACGGGATGGCCATCGAAAAACGCCGACAGCGCGATGGAATCGCCCTGGCGGCGTTCCGGCGTGGCGGACAGTGCCTGCCCTGCGTCTGTTTCCATGGCCTGTATCCTGTTCATGCCAGCATGATCCGCGACATTTCATCGAAGGTGTGTTCCGTTTGCCGCAGCAGCGCCAGCCAGGCCTGCTCATCCAGCGCGACGCTGCGCCAGCCCGCGGGCGACAGGGGCGGCACCAGCGCATCATCGACGCCGGCCAAGTCGAGCGCCAGGGCGACGGCATTGGCCAGATGCACGGCCAGCGGCAAGCCGCCCGCCTCCAGCCGGTCGATGGCGTGGTGGTCGGCCACCGCCTGCTGTATCGCCTCGGGAAACTTCCAGTAGGCGGCCAGGGCGCTGCCCACCTGCGCGTGGTCGATGCCGATGACGGCCAGTTCCGCGTCGGCCATCTGGCAGTCATGCGCCTGGCGGTAGCTGCGCACAAGCGCGTGCTCGGCCGGGAAGCGCGTCACCAGCACCAGGGTGCCCAGGTCGTGCAGCAGGCCGGCCGTGAACGCCGTTTCGGGATTGACGCGCAGGTGCGGCGCCAGCAGGCGCGCGGCGATGGCCGTGGCCAGCGAATGGCGCCAGAACGCCTGGAAATCGAAGCCGCCGCTGACGGGCGCGAAACTGCCCGTCAGCGCGCAGGCCGTGACGACGGTGCGGATGCTGTGAAAACCCAGCACGGAAACGGCTTGCGGAATGCTGGTGACCTTCGATTGCATGCCGTAGAACGAGGAGTTGGCGATGCGCAGGGTCTTGGCCGCCAGGGCCTGGTCCAGCTCGATCTTTTGCGCCAGCACATGCACGTCCGTGTCGTCCTGGTCCATGCTCGACAGCAGTTCCAGCACCACCACCGGCAGCGAAGGCAGTTCCTGTATCTGGCGGATGATGTGTTCAAAACTGAGCCGTGTCATGCCGCGCCCCCTTGCCGGTAGCGCTGCAGCAGCGCCAGCAGTTCCGCCCCTGCGGAATCGGGCGGCGTGGCGCGGAACAGCACGGCCAGCCGTTCCAGGCGGCGCGCCCGTTCCTGCTCGGCATGCGCCTGCGCGGCGGGGTCAATCGCCTCGTCCATGACGACATGGCAGCGCTCCACATTGCGCCTGCGCAAGGCCGTCAAGTTCGCCGCCGTCAGGGTGGCGCCCTGGGCCAGCAGCACGGCGCCGCTGGCGTCGCTCAGCGCCTGCGCCAGCACCATGCCTTCCTGCGCCTGCTCCATGGAAATCTCGCGGCCGCTGTCACTCACGCTTTCACTCACGCTTCCACTCATGTGTCCACTCCATGACGACTCAGGGTGACCAGGCTGCCGCGCGAGCGCGAATGCAAGCCCATCGGATGGACCGCCACGGCATACGGCTGGCCATCGATGGCGGCCAGGCAAGGCGCCCCCTGCCCATCGAATAATTGCGGCAAGACGATCGCCGCTTCGTTGCCCAGCAGGGCCGCGCCCCGTTCGAACAGATTGGCCGCCGCCGCGTTGATGAAGGCGATCATGCCGTCCTCGTCGAGTCCGATCACGGGCAGCGGCAGAAATTGCAGCAATTCGCGCGCGATGCCCAGGCTGACTTCGTCGCGGCTGATCTGGTGCTGCTGCTGGCTCACCAGCGCCTGCATGGCGGCATTGGCTGCCGCCAGCGCCAGGTTGACCTCGCGCAACTGCGCATTGAGCCGCACATTGTCGTCATCGATGCCCTTCAGACGAAAGGCTTCGGCGATATGCTCGCGCAGCTGATGGTCTTCCCATGGTTTGGTGAGGAACTTGAAGATGGCGCCCTCGTTGACGGCATCCGTGACGGCCTGCAACTCGGTATAGCCCGACAGCATGATGCGGATGGTTTGCGGACACAGCAGCTTGGCCTTGCGCAGGAAGTCGGCGCCCAGCATGCCGGGCATGCGCTGGTCCGACACGATCACATCGACGGCATGGCTGGCCAGCACCTCCAGCCCTTCCTGGCCGCTGCCCGCCGTCAGGATATGGTAGCCATCGCGCCGCAGCAGGCGCTTGAGGGAAGCGAGGATATTCGGCTCGTCATCGACCAGCAGCAAGGTGCGCGGTGGCGCCACGGCGTCCGCCGCCACAATCCCTGGCATACCCTGTTCGTCGTGCACATCCATCGGACCATCCTCTCATCGCCGCGGCGATATCGGAGCTTGCCTGGAGGGGGGAATCTGCTACGCGGGACAGTCTTGCGAGTCTTGCGCGGCAGCCAGCTTGCGTTGAAATTATACGACTAAATATTCCTGTATGGCATTTATCCGCTACCTATCCGCGCCGTGCCGGGCAAGGCGTATCGCGGTAAAACACAAAACCGCCCAGGCCGATGGCCTTGGTATCGGCTTTCACCCCATACACCAGCGTGCTCTTGTCCGCCTCGATGCGCAGCAGGTTCATGTGCTGCACGATTTGCGCGTGCGACAGTTCCAGCGATGGCGTCGGCGCCAGTTGCAAACGCAGCTCGGACGTGGCGCTGTCATACGCCCAGCGGCCCGGATTATAGAAGGCGAAGCCGCCATCGAAACGCAGGCTGCCATCCTTGAACTGGGTCAGGCAAATGCCGGGAAATTCGCTGGGCGGGTTGTACCAGGTGGCGGCCACGGCGGCATCGGCAGGTGTCTTGCCCGGCATCTGCATGCCGCTGCCATCACTTTTGCCGCCCATGCCGGCACAGCCTGCCAGCGCCAGCGCGCAAGCCAGAGCGCCCGCACGCGTGATGAATGTCATGTGCATCAACAGTCCCCTTGCTTTATAGAAACATCATCTTAAAGCGGGACGGCCAGCCGTTCAAGCGGCTAGCGCACATAAGGGCGATTTAATTGCCCTCGGCCGCCTTCGCCGCCAGGGCTGCCGCTTCGCGCAATTTATCCTTCTTGCTCTTGCGCGCCCCCTTCACGCCGCCGTTCACCGTGTCCGTCACGGTGCTCACGGGCGCGGGCAGTTCCGTCGGTTCGAAGCCAGCCACCACTTCGCGCACGATGCGCAAGTCGTTGCGGTTTTCGATCAGGCGGAAATGCGCTTCCGTATCGGCCGTCACGAAACTGATGGCCGTGCCGCTTTCGCCGGCGCGGCCCGTGCGGCCGATGCGGTGCGTGTAGTCGACGGCCGAGCGGGGCAAGTCGTAGTTGACGACGGCAGGCAGGCCGGCGATGTCGATGCCGCGCGCGGCCACGTCGGTGGCCACCAGCACCTGCAAGCGGCACGCCTTGAAGTCGGCCAGCAGCTGGCTGCGCGTGCCCTGGCTGAATTCGCCGTGGAAGGCGCCCACGTGCAGGCCCGCGCGCTGCAGCTTGTCGGCCACGTGTTCGGCCGCGTACTTGGTGGCGACAAACACCAGCACGCGCTCCCACTGCTGCTGCAGGATCAGGTAGCGCAGCAGCTGCGTGCGGCGCGGCACGTCGACCGTGATGGCCCGCTGCACGATGTCGGGCTTGTCCTGCGGTTCGGACGCCACTTCGATGCGCACGGGCTCCTTGAGCAGGCTGTCGGCTAGTGCCTGCACGCTGTCGGGGAAGGTGGCGGAGAAGAACAGGTTTTGCCGCTGCTTGGGCAGCAGCGCGAGGATGGCGTTGATTTCCTCGCTGAAGCCCATGTCGAGCAAACGGTCGGCTTCATCCAGGACGAACAGCGACACGCCGCCCAATTTGACGGCGTTCTGGCGCACCAGGTCCAGCAGGCGGCCCGGCGTGGCGACGACGATATCGGCGCCGCCGCGCAAGTCCATCATCTGCGGATTGATCGACACGCCGCCGAACAGCACGGAAATCTTCAGTTTGATCGGCAGCGGCTTGGCCAGCGCGTGTACCGTCTGCCCCACCTGCGCCGCCAGCTCGCGCGTAGGCACGAGGATCAGCGCGCGCACCTGGCGCGGACCGGAGGCCGGCGCCATCAGCGCCTGCAGCAGCGGCAGCGCGTAGGCGGCCGTCTTGCCGGAACCTGTCTGCGCCGCGCCCAGTACGTCGCTGCCGCGCAGGATGGCGGGAATGGCGGCCGCCTGGATGGCCGTCGGCGCGGCATAGCCGGCCTTGTCGACGGCGCGGACCAGGGAGGGAATCAGACCCAGTGAGGAAAATGGCATAGCGGGCCTTCTTATTATTTAGTCATGAAGTGAGACCGGCCGCAATGTGCGGCCGGTCGGAATAGCGACAGTATAAAGCAGGCGCTTACTGCCTGGGCATTTGCAGCTTCGGGAAGCCCGCTTCGTCGTAGCCCGGCATGCCGCGCCGGATCGCGTGCGAAAAATCCGCATCGTCGTTGGCGGCACGCGCGCGCGCCGTGACGTGGCCGCCATCGCGCAGCTGCTGGAAGCTCAGGCCGGGCACCAGGCCCTTGACGTCGAACAGGTAGCGGTCCAGGTAGCCCGAAGCCATCAGCCGGTAATCGAGCGGCAGGCCCGGCACGATGCGGCGCACCATCTCGAAGACGATGGTGGTGCAGTTGGCCGTCAGGGTGTTGTAGAACTGCGGCGTGTTCTTCAGCGCCTGCGCCTCGTCCAGGTAGGCCAGGAACAGCGAGCGCATGGCCGCTTTCGGCATCATCACGCGGTACAGATGCATGTCCTCGCCCCGCGCATTCGTGCGCACGCGCAGGATGTCGCGCTCGTCGGCGGCGATCAGGCTCATCTCGAAATGCTTGAAGAAGCCGCCGATGGCGGAAAAGCTCTCGCCTTTTTCCTTGCGGATCTCGATGGAAAACGTCAAAAAGCGCCCGTCCGCAAAGCCGAACGAGATCAGGGTATGCGCGATATAGGGCCCCGTCCAGTACGACAGCGCCGTGTCCACCGTGCGCAGTTCGTCGAGGTCGTAGCTGCGCTGCTCCCACTTGACCGTGTAGTCGTCATCGCTGCGCCAGTCGAAATTGCGCACATTGTCCAGGGTGACGAGATTGCCCTTCAGCGTGCCCGTCACATTGCGCGCCACATCGTCGGCCCACACGCGCTGCTGTTTCGGCGTGATCAGGCTCCACCACAGGAGCAGCAGGATAAAACCGGCCGCATACGGCAGCAGCACGCGCGCATCGCCGCGCGTCCACCACAGCACGATGCTGGCCACGCCCAGCGCGCCCCACAGCAGCGCGCCGATGGCTTGCGCGGCCGTGCCGCCGGACAACTGGTACCACAGCGCCAGTGCGCCCCACAGTGCAGTCCACAGGAGAATCAGGGAAACGGCCATTTTGCCGATACTGCCCAGCACGGAGCGGGCACGCAGTGATAAGAAAGTCATGCCATGATTATAGGGGCAAGTACGGCGAGAGGTGAGTTCGGGCAAGTATTGGCAAAGTCAGCCAGACATGAAATATTGCTTGCATGGCAATTTACCTCGTGAGAATATGTTGCAAAATGTATAGACAAGGCGTCCCATCTCGCAGGGCTGCCTTGTCCTCCAGGAAGACACCTTGCAGCATCAAGCCCTCTACGCCCTCGCCGGCAGCCTCAACTCCCTCTTCATCGTCGTCAGCCTGCTTGGTTTATGGTCGCAGCTGCAAAAAATCTGGCGGCGCAAGCACGACGCCAGCCTGGGCGCAGGCCAGGCGACGGACATCCTGTCGCTCAACCAGTTCACCGTCAGCTTCCTCGCCTACTGCGCCTTCTTCGTGTACGGCTATTCGATCACGCCCTTCAACCACTACATCGTCTGGCCGCGCCTGATCGCCTCGCTGATCGCGCTGGGCATCCTGTATGAAATCAACCGCGACCGCCCCAGCCGGGCATCGCGCAACGCGCTGCTGGCGTGCGCGCTGCTGCTGGGTGTGGGCGTGGCGGGATTGCTGTTCGGCCCCACCTTCACGGATGAAAAACGCGTGATCTCGCAAAGCCTGATCGTTGTCGTCACCGTGCTGCTGGCGCAGGGCTATGCGCACCAGATCCGCTTGATCTGGCGCTCGGGCAAGACGGGTGCCGTGTCCCTGAAAATGAGCCAGTTCATCCTGGCGATGGATGTCAGCACCATCTTCTTTGCCTGCGTCATGGGGCTGGAAACCGGCTGGCCCTTGCTGCTGCTGGCCTGCGTCAGCGCCACGACCAAATTGATCATCATGTGGCTGTTCCGCTGGGAGAAGGCCAGCCCCGCCGCGCGCATGAAACGGCAGGCGCTGGCCTGACGCTAGAATAGGAATCTTGCCACCTTTGTTGAAAGGGCCGCCATGCAGCTGTCCCCCGCCATCCCCATCCTGCGCAGCTTTTCCGAAGAAAAAACGCGCGAGTTCTACCTCGGTTTTCTCGGTTTTACCCTGGACTGGGAACACCGCTTCGCGCCCACGGCGCCGCTGTACCTGCAGGTGACGCGCGGTGATCTCGTGCTGCATCTGTCCGAGCACTACGGCGACGCCACGCCAGGCACGGCGCTCTTGATCCCCGTCGACGACATCGCCGCCCTGCACGCGGAGCTGCAGGCGAAGGATTACCCGTATGCGCGGCCCGGCATCCGCGACGAGGACTGGGGCCGCATCCTGGAAGTGGCGGACCCGTTCGGCAACCGGCTGCGTTTCTGGCAAAGAACGCCATAGCGCTTACTGGCCGCTCAGGGCGCGCATTTCCGCATACAGGTTGGCCTTGCCCTCGAAGCCGATGCCGACCAGGTCCGGCATGGTGATATGGCCGTTTTCCACGCGCACGCCATCGGGAAAACCGCCGAACGGCTGGAACAGGTCCGGGTACGATTCATTGCCGCCCAGGCCCAGGCCGGCCGCGATATTCAAGGACATCTGGTGCCCGCCGTGCGGAATGCAGCGGCTGCGCGACCAGCCGTGCTGGTGCAGCATGTCCAGCGTGCGTAAATATTCCACCAGGCCGTAGCTGAGGGCGCAATCGAACTGCAGCCAGTCGCGGTCGGCGCGCATGCCGCCGTAGCGGATCAGATTGCGCGCATCCTGCATGGAAAACAGGTTTTCGCCCGTCGCCATCGGCTTGTCGTAGTAGCTGCGCAAGGTCGATTGCAACTCGAAGTCGAGCGGGTCACCCGCCTCTTCATACCAGAACAGGTCGTACTGGCGCAGCGCCTTGGCGTAGGCGATCGAGGTGTCCAGGTCGAAACGGCCGTTGGCATCCACGCACAGCTTTTGCCCATCCTGCAGCACTTCCATGATGGCGTCGATGCGGCGCAGATCCTCGTTCAGCGAGGCGCCGCCGATCTTTTTCTTGACCACCGTGTAGCCGCGGTCGATATAGCTGCGCATCTCATCCTGCAAGGCAGACAGGCTCTGGCCCGGGTAGTAATAGCCGCCGGCCGCATACACGAAGACTTTTTTGTCCTGTGCCCCCGTGCCGTGGCGCTCGGCCAGCAGCTGGAACAGCGGCTTGTTATCGATCTTCGCCACGGCGTCCCAAATGGCCATGTCGATGGTGCCGATGGCCACCGAACGTTCGCCGTGGCCGCCCGGCTTTTCATTCGTGTACATGCAGTCCCACACCTTGTGCGGATCGAAATTGCTGCCGTCATCCGTCACCAGCGAGGCGGGATCGGCGTCGAGGATGCGGGGAATGAAGCGCTCGCGCATCAGCATGCCCTGGCCGTAGCGGCCATTCGAATTGAAGCCGTAGCCGACGACGGGCTTGCCGTCGCGCATGACATCCGTGACGACGGCCACCAGGCTTAACGTCATCTTGCTGAAATCGATGTAGGCGTTGCGGATGGGGAAAGAGATGGGGATGGTCTTTTCGCGGATATCAACGATTTTCATGCGGCTCTCCTGTAGTGAAAACAATGACGCCAGCTTAACTGCGATATGAAACCGTATAATCGATAGTAATTTAAACCATTCTTCACTTGAAGTTAATAATGAAAAGCGACGCCACCACGGAAATGGCTTTCTTTGTGCTGCTGGCCAAGCTGGGCAGCCTGTCGGCCACGGCGCGCGAGCTGGGCATCACGCCGCCCGCCGTCAGCAAGCGATTGGTGCTGATGGAGCAGCGCCTGGGGGTGCGTTTGCTGAACCGCAGCACGCGGCGCATCAGCCTGACGGGCGACGGCGAAAGCTATCTGCAGCAGGCCCGGCAAATCCTCGACGATATCCGCGCCATGGAAGAGTCCTTGGCCAGCGGCAGCGCGGAGCCGAAAGGCTTGCTGCGCGTGAATGCCACGCTGGGCTTCGGGCGCACGGTGATCGCCCCTCTGCTGTCGCAATTTGCCCTGCGCCACCCGCAGCTGGAAGTGCAGCTGCAACTGACGGACAGCCCCATCAACCTGGTCGAGCAGGCGTACGACCTGGGCATCCGCTTCGGCGACTTGCCCGACACGCGTTTGTCGGCGCGCAAGATCATGTCGAACCGGCGCTTCCTGTGCGCCTCACCCGCCTACCTGCAGGCGCACGGCACGCCGCACACCCCGGACGAGCTGGCGCAGCACCGCTGCATCGTGCACCGGCAAAACGACGACGCCTACGGCATCTGGCGCCTGAGTAAAGGCCGCGCCACGCACACGGTGAAGGTGCGCGGCACGGTGGCCAGCAATGATGGCGACGTGGTGCTGGGCTGGGCGCTGGACGGGCACGGCATCCTGCTGCGCTCGGAATGGGACCTGGCCCGCTACCTCGACAGCGGCCGCCTGCGCGTGGTGCTGGCCGACTACGCGCTGGCGCCGGCCGACCTGTACGCCTATTATCCGAGCCGCCATCAGTTGCCCGCCAAAGTGCGCGCTTTTATCAATTTTCTCATCCAGCAGTTGCAGCCGGAAGCGGCCACGGCGGCCAAATCAGGTTAAACTACAATATTGCGATATGGCAATATTATGAAGGAGTAGGTTTTGCTAGTCATACTCGGATTTCTCGTCGTGCTGTTTTCCGTCTTTGGCGGCTTCGCCATGCAGGGGGGCCACCTGGGCGCCCTGTTCCAGCCGCTGGAACTGTTGATGATCGGCGGCGCCGCGCTGGGCACCTTCTTTGTCGGCAACGACGCCAAGGCCATCCGCGCCACGTTCGCCGCCCTGCCCACCCTGTTCCACGGCTCGCAATACACGAAGGCGCGCTATATGGAACTGATGGGGCTGATGTATGAAATCCTCAGCAAGATCCGCAAGGAAGGCTTGATGTCGGTCGAGGACGATATCGACGACCCGTACCGCAGCCCCATCTTCGTGAAATACCCGTACACGCTCGGTGACGAGCACATCCTGGAATTCATCACCGACTACCTGCGCCTGATGGTATCGGGCAATATGGATGCTTACCAGATCGAAAACCTGATGGATAACGAGATCGAGACGCACCATGAAGATGCGGAAATGCCGATCCAGACGATTTCGCAGCTGGCCGACGCCATGCCCGCCTTCGGCATCGTGGCCGCCGTGATGGGCGTGGTGCACACGATGGCGTCCGTCGGCTTGCCGCCGGCCGAACTGGGCGTGCTGATCGCGCAGGCGCTGGTGGGCACCTTCATCGGCATCTTGCTGGCCTACGGCTTCATCGCGCCGCTGGCCAGCTTGCTGCGCCGCAAGCACCATGAAACGGCAAAGATGTACCAGTGCGTGAAAGTCACCTTGCTGGCCAGCCTGAACGGCTACGCTCCGGCGCTGGCCGTGGAATTCGGCCGCAAGGTCATTTCCGCCACGGAACGCCCCTCGTTCAGCGAACTGGAAAACCATGTGCGCCAGGTGCGCACGAAGAACTGATACGGCCTGTTTGCTGACTCGGCGCGTCAGGCTTCCGGCGCCGTCCAGACCAGGTTCCACAGGTGGCCATCGATATCCTCGAAGCCCTGGTCATACATGAAACCATGGTCCTCGGGCGGATGCGGTATGCGGCCACCTGCGGCCTTGGCCCTGGCGATCAGGCTGTCCACCTCTTCCCGGCTTTCGCAGCTGAGGCAAATGACGACTTCATTGGCTTGCTTCGCATTCGCCACCGGCTTGCCGATCAGTGACTGGAAAAAGGCTTCGGTCGTCAGCATGGCCTGGATGCTGCCGTCGATGATATTCATGAACGCCGCGTTCTCGCCGCTGAAGCGGGGATCGAAGGCAAAGCCGAGGGCGGAAAAGAAGGCCCTGGATTTCTCCAGGTCCTTCACGGGCAGGTTCAGGATGATCTGTTTGTTCATGGCGCTTCCCTGGTGAAAGTGGAATGGGCAACCGGTGCGCCGTCCCGGTGAAGGGTGGCGGCACACCAAATTGACACGCTGGCGAAAAAAGAGCCCCTCCAGAATATCAACAAATGACAAGGAAAGGCGCAGACCATGCTCAGGACTTGCCGCCGATGCTGGCGGCGCGGCTGGCGCGGGCCAGGCTTGAGCGCGCGCCAGCCACCGCCCGCAGGCGTTCTTCCAGGTAGGCGCTCACGCGGGGATGCTGGCTGAAGGCGACGTTGAAGCGGATGTGCTGGTCGGGCGTGTCGTTGGCCGAGAACGCGGCGCCGCGCATCAGCAGGATCTTGTTGCGGTAGGCGTCCTGCACCAGCAAGTCCACGTCCAGCCCTTCGGGCATGCTGCCCCACAGGAAAATGCCTGCGTCGCCGGGCTGCTCGAACAGCACGCCGGCCGCGCTCAGTTGCCGCGTGCTGGCGTTGCGCGCCACCATGATCTTGCGTTGCAGCCGCTCCAGGTGCTTGCGCAGGTTGCCAGCCTTGAGCACTTCCAGCAAAACGTATTCGTTCAGCGCAGGCAGAGTCATGATGGCGTGGATCTTGGTGCGCATCAGCAGCTTGAGCAAAGCGGGCGCCGCGGCCAGGTAGCCCATGCGCAGAGCCGGGCTCAGCGCCTTGCACAGGCTCGAGTAATAGATCACGCCGTCCAGTCCGGACAACGATGCCAGCCGCGTGCTGTGGCCGGGCTGGAAATGGCCGTGCACGTCGTCTTCGGCGATCAGGAAGCCATGCTGCTGCGCCATGATCAGCACCTTGTGCAGGTTGGCGGCGCTGCTGCTCCACCCCGTGGGATTGTGCAACGCCGTCTGCACGAACAGCAGGCGCGGACGGTGCGCGCGGCAGGCCGCTTCCAGTTCGTCCAGGTCGAGGCCATCGGGACGGCGCTTGATGGGTACCAGGCGCACGCCGTCCTGGCGCAGCCTGCCGAACATCAGGAAGTATCCGGGGTCTTCCACCAGCACCGTATCGCCGGGCTGCAGAAACGTGCGGCAGATCAGATCGATTGCATGGGTGCCGCCGAACGTGGTGAGGATGTGGCTGGCGTCCGCAGCGATGCCGATGCCGCGCAACAGCAGCGCGATCTGCTCGCGCAGTTCGGCCAGCCCTTGCGGCGGACAGCGCGAGGCCATGCCGGCCGCGCTGCGCGCCAGACCACGTTGCACGGCAGCCGCCGGCAGCGCGTCCTGCAGCCAGGTGGGCGGCAAGGCGCCGCTGCTGGCCAGCAGCACGCCCGGCCGCTGGTCGTTCACTTGCTGGCTCAGCCAAACCGGCTCCTGCTCCTGGCCCGCTTCCAGCGCCACCTCGTCGGGAATGGCGCGGCTGGCATCGCTTGGTGCGCAGACGAAGAAGCCTGTCGTGCCGTGCGTATCGATGACGCCTGCGGCCACCAGCCTGTCATACGCCACCACCACGGTGTTGGTGCTGACCGCGAGCTGCGTGGCAAGCTGGCGGATCGACGGCAGCCGGGTCCCGCCAGGCAGGACGCGTTGCGCGATCTGCAGGCGCAATGCGGCCTCGATCTGCTTGAACAGGGCGATGGGGGAGGAGCGGTCGATGGCGAACATGGGTGGAAGTCTAGCGTAAAAACATCAAGGCGAGGACCAGCAGGATAGCCCCCATCGCCAGATTGAATAGGCGCTGGTTGCGGGGCGCTTTCAGCACGCTGCGGATCGAGATGCCGAACAACGCCCACATGGCGTTGCACGGCGTGCCCACCACGGTGCCGGTCACGGACACCAGCAGCGCGCTGGCGAGCATATTGCCCTGCGCAGGCATGAAGACCGACGCCATGGTGACCGCCTTGAGCCAGCTCTTGGGATTCAGCGCCTGAAACAGGGCCGCCTGCGCAAACGACACGGCCTTCGGCGCGCTGCTTCCGGCCACCGAGGCGCCAGCCAGCTTCCAGGCCAGGAATATCAGGTACAGCGCGCCCGCGATCCGCAGCACCTGCTGCGCCATCGGATACGCGACAAACACGCTGCCCAGCCCCACGCACATGAGCACGGTCTGCACAAAGATGCCGACCTGGATGCCGAGGATCACCGGCAGCGCACCGCGATAGCCGAAATTGGCGCCGGTGGTGGCCAGCATGACATTGTTCGGCCCGGGCGTGGCGGACATCACAAAGCAATAGCTCATCAGGGGCAGCAGTTCGGTCATGGCAGGCAGTCGCAGCGTGGAGAAGGCCCCAGTCTAGAAGCGCGGCACGGCAGGGACAAGGCACAAGGCGACGCGTACAAGCACATGCTGTATCAGTCGGACGACTGCTACAGCGGCGATACAGGCAGCCCTGCCCGGACAAACTCCACCGCAGGCGCGCAACGCAACTGGCGGATTGTCAATTGGACTCATTGGCAGTTTCCGCCACAAAACGGAGGCTCATCTTTATTATAAATGGCGCTCTACATTTGATCCGGGCGCCTGGTGTCCATTTCGCATGGACGAATGTAATAATTGTCAAAGTCTCCTTCCTCGATCAATGTAAATCCGTGACGCACATAGAAACGGTTTGAGTCGCTACCGCGCAGGGCTCCCACTCGAACCGGCAAACCAAGAGCGTTTGCCTCTTCAATAATACGAGCGAGAACAACGGCCCCGATACCATGGCCCTGGTTGTCTGGATGAATATAGAGGTGGTCGAGCAGCATGGCCTTTGGTTGCTGTTTGAGAACAACAAAGCCGACCCGTTTGCCTTCTGTTTCAATATGGCGTGTGTGCTCCGGCAAGAAGCCTGACAGAAACCTCTCTCTCGCTCGAACCGGATCGAATCTCCCCACCTGCATCAGGCTATCGCGCATCGCCTCAATGCGAAGTGCGACAAGTTCATCTGCGTCGCCTTCCTGCGTCGGTGTAAACGTTACAAACGGTGTTTTCAATAACATATCAAAAATAAACCTTCCAGTAGCGAGGTTTGAAAAGTGGCGCGACCAATCAATATTTGCTCCCCGAAAGCTATTCTCCTCACAGCACTTCCCGATCGCGACCCGGTGGCCTGCCGATGACGCGCTTAAAAGCACGACTGAACGCGGCTTGAGATGTATAGCCAAGGCGTTGGGCAACGGCGTCGATGGACACTCTTTCATGAGTGAGCAATTGTTTAGCAAGACGCATCCGCAGTTCCGTGGCATACCGCAGGGGCGGCACCCCGATGGTGGTTTGAAAGCGTCGTGCGAAGACAGAGCGAGAGACATGAGACTCCGCAGCCAACTGTGCAACTGTCCATTCCCGTCCTGGCTGGCGGTGCAGCGCCAATATGGCAAGAGCGAGGCGCGGATCACGCAATGCGGCGAGGAGACCGGAGGCGCTTTCACAACCGCATTCAATCCAGCCGCGCACGATCATTGCTGCCGCAACCTCTGCCAGTCGAGCCAGAATGCCTGCAAAGCCAATACGACCGGCGCAGATTTCACGCTTCATTGAATCCAGCACCGGCAGCAAGCCGGGATAACCTTGCGCTTGCGTGTCGGCCACCATGACGGTTGGCATCAACTTTCCGACCCCCTGCATCCCGCCGAGATCGAATTCCATGCAGCCGTAAAAAATAATTGCACTGGGCACGGAGGCCGTACTGGGACATGTGTCGACTCCGCTAACGGCGTCACCAAGGGGCGCGACATCGAACTTGTCGATGTCCTGAAATGCAACGCCCGCATCCGATAGCAGCTGGTGCCTCCTGCCGTGCGGCATGAACACCGCGCTACCGGCGGACAGCTCATGCAACTCGCCATCATCCGTACATAGGTAGGCAGTGCCAACAGCCACGAAGTGGAAGTAGGCGTGGCCTGGCTTGTCTTCAAAGCCTATGCCGAAAGCTGGACCGGTCTGAATGCGGCGGTACTGGACGCCACGCAGGCGCATCCCCATCAACAGTTCACTGACGAGACCAGAGGACAGGAAAACTTGATTCTTCTTGGTCATTTCAGGAGTTTCGATCAAAACATCAAGACTTATCATCATAGATCATCCTGAGCTTTCCCTCTAGACTTTCGACTCTGATCGTTTTAGGAATGTTAGAGATGAACAATGATGTTTTGGGTAACGGGCAAACGCCCAACGCGAGCGATGCGTCTGTTGCAGAGCCAGCGGCAGCGGCATGGATGGCAGTGTTTTCACTGGCAATGGGGGTTTTCGGCCTCCTGACGGCGGAGTACCTGCCAGCCAGCCTATTGACCCCGATGGCCTTCGATCTCGGCGTGTCGGAGGCGCTGGCTGGTCAGGCAGTGACGGTGACGGCCGTCGTGGCCATGGTCGCGGGGCTTTCAGTGCCGCGCCTGACGCGCAGTTTTGACCGACGTGTCGTCTTGTTAGCTTTCACAGTGCTGATGATCGCGTCGAACTTGCTGGTGGCGTTATCGTCAAGCCTGACAGTTTTGTTGGTGATGCGCATTCTGCTGGGCGTCGCCTTGGGAGGCTTTTGGAGTATGGCGGCAGCCGTGGCTATGCGACTGGTGCCAGCAAAGTCAGTGCCGCGAGCGCTATCCATAATCTTCAGCGGTATCGCCATCGGGACGGTTGTTTCCGTACCGTTGGGCAGCTACTTGGGGGGGATATATGGCTGGCGCAGTGCATTTATAGCAGCCGCAGCTGTCGGAGGGCTAACACTGTTGTTTCAATTGTTCACACTGCCCCGTATGGCACCGCGCACGATGATGCGCACCCCGTCTGTCCTGGCACTGCTGCGTCGCCCGGGGATCGGGATCGGGATGTTGGGCTGTGTACTTGCCCATACGGGGCAATACGCATTGTTCACCTATATTCGCCCCGCGCTTGAAAGCGTTGCCCATATTGATGTAAACAGTTTGTCTCTGATGCTCCTGGGTTTTGGTGTCGCCAACTTCATTGGCACGCTGCTGGCCGGCTGGCTAATGGAGCGTAGCCTGCATGCTACTTTAGTGGGTATGCCTGCGCTGGTGGGCTTGGCGGCATTCGGCATGATTTTACTGCCAGTCCAGGGAACCGGCCTGATGCTTTTGGTGGCCCTCTGGGGCTTGGCGTTCGGCGGCGTACCTGTCGCCTGGTCCAACTGGGTAGCTCGTGCTGTTCCAGATCAAGCGGAGACGGCTGGCGGCATGGTCGTCGCTGCGGTGCAATCCTCAATAGCTGCCGGCGCGGCATTGGGCGGCATGATGTTCGGGTTTGGTGGCGTCACGGGCGTTTTCATTATTGCTGGCGTTGTGATGCTGTTCGCTTCTCTCGTCATCGCTTTCAGAGTTCAAGTCGAACTGCCACAGGAAGACGCGACACTACCAGACACCGGCTCAACGATCTGAACAGTGTGTTGCGTTGACCGATTGAATCCGCAGCCGATACCGGGCAGCCTGCAGATTCAGTGCACGAAGTTGCTGCCTTCGGAAGCAGCAAGAGGCTTGGTCCCGTGCGCCAAGTCCTCTCACTGCCATTTACGGAGCCGGCGCCGTCTCATCGGGGCAGCTGACCTCGTCCTCTGGCGTATATAAAGTCATCGGCACGCGCTGGCCGTCGACTTCCAGTTCGCGCACTTTCGGCGGCACCAGCTGGAATTCGCCCGCCTGCAGCTTCTCGCGCAGGGGCTTGCAGCGCAGGGCATCGGTGGGGATCTGTCCGCGCGCGGTCCAGCTGCCGTCTTCCTTTTCCGCCAGCAACACCGACGAGGCGCGCGGGTCATTGCTGATCAACAGTACGTCCTGCTTGCCATCGCCATCGAAATCGAGCAGATACGCGTCGCACTGCGGCCCTGCCCGCTTCAAGCAGGCGGGCAGGCGCCAGGCCGGACTCACTTGCGTCCAGTCCTGGCGCAGGAAGCTCTCCGGCAACTTCGCCGTGGCCGGGCGCAGGGTCAGGTTGATCGACACGTCGCTCAGCGCGCCCGTTTCGTCGAGGCGGTTCTGGCGCTTGAGCATGGCGTCGGCGCGGGCCCGCACGATGGCCGCGTCAGGCCCCGTCGTGCGTTTGCTCAATTCCTGCAAGGCCGCCTGGCCATAGCGGGCGCCCTGGAAGCGCAGGTATTCGAAATCGAACTTGTCCACGCCAACCTTGCCGCTGTTCAGGCGCGCCATCTGGCTGGCCACGGAAATGCGCGCCGGGTCCGCCAGCGGCGAGAACAGGGCAAACAGCACCAGCAGGGTGACACCGGCGGTGGCCACGTTGACGTTGGCGATCAGGTGCAGCCAGTCGCCATACTTGCTGGCCGCCCAGGCATAGCCGGCGGCGTAGCAGGTGGCGACGAGCAGGCAGGCGGCGGCGATCAGGCGGTCGGATGTCCAGCCGTGCGACATCACGCGCAGGGTCAGCGCATAGATGGCGATGCCCACCACCCACGGCAGCAGCAGGCAGGCCAGGCGCGTGCCCAGGCGGATGCCGCGCGCCACGCCATGGCCCACTTCGCCATTCTGGAAGGCGGCATTGATCAGCACCACCAGCACGCCGGCCATGCCCAGCAGTACAGAAGCGGCGTGGCGCGTGGCCCACAGGCGCTCGAAGCCGATGAATGGCAAGGTCAGCAGGAAGCCGGAGACCAGCACGGCGGCGATCGGCATCAGCCACGACAGCAGCACCAGCAGCAAGGTGCGGATACCGCGAACGATGGATGGGCGCACGTCCGTGATATGGATGGCAAACGAAAACGCGAAACAGATGACGGGAATCACGAACCAGGCCTGGCCCAGCAGTTTTTTCAGGAAACTCAGCTTGATGAGCAGGAACAGCTGCCCGCCCAGCCACAGCACCAGCCACAGGCCCAGCACGAACAGCAGGGAAAACAGCAGCTGGATGCCGAGCTTCCAGGCGATTTCAAAGTAGGTGGGATAGCGGGCGATGCGCTGGCCATCCTGGGCGCTGGCCAGCACCAGCGCGTGGGCGATATAGAAGCCCACCACGCAAAAACCGAACAGCTGGGCGGAAATGACGCGCAGGGGCGCGCCCGGCTTGTAGTTGCCCCAGATTACGTGCTCGGCGCCGCGCGCCACGTCATGCCAGGCCAGCACGGCCAGCACGACGGCGGCGCCCGCCATCCACAGCACGATGCGCTTCGCCGACATATGGCCCAGGCTGGATACCAGCAGGATCGGTAGCAGCAAGCTGATCAGCATCAACGGACCCAGCAGATAGGCTTCCGTGGCGGGCCACACCTTGTCCTGGGCCGTGCTGTACAGCCAGTACAGCAGCAAGCCTTGCAGCAGGCCCGTCACCAGGCGCGTCACCGCGATGCGCGGCGCCACCACCGGATCGAGTAACGCCATGTTTTTTCCAGCCGCATCCTGCTGCATATTCATTCCCTTAGAGTCGTTCATTGCAGTCATTGTTGCACTGCGAGCACGGCCATTATTGCATTTCGTTATCGTCATCTCAACAGCGATTCGCGTGGATGCCCTTCCCGCCCACCTTCGCTGCGGCGCAATGGCAAGCTTTGCGCGAGGCCCCAGGCCAGTTCCGGCACGAGGAACAGCCACAGCAGGGGCTGGCCCGTCATCAGCAAGGCCCACGCCATCCAGGTGGAAAACAGGTAGCGGGCCACCGCGTCGTAGCGGCCGAAGCGCGGCTGCGGATCCAGCATGCGCAGCACCGACCAGACCATCACCACGCTGCCCATCATGCTGCTGATGAGCAAATGCAAGGGTTCGAACACTGGCAGTGGCGCGCCGCCCAGGGCCAGGTTGAGGGCGTTCAAGTGCTCGCGCATGAGCAGGAACGTCCACGGCGTGACAAACGCGGCCGTCATGAGCACATCATAAATGGCGCTGGCGCGCACCAGGCGGCGGAAAGCAACAACAGATAACATGGGAACTCCTGTGTATGGAAAGCATTCATTCTCAAGGCTGGAGTACACTCCATGGTCAAGCATTTTATGAAGGAATATTTCCATGCAGATCGGCGAGATGGCGCAGGCGACGGGCTTGAGCCGCGATACCCTGCGCTTCTATGAAAAGCGGGGCTTGCTGCGCGCGCGGCGCGGCGCGAATGGCTACCGCGACTATCCGCCCGAGGCGGCGGACTGGCTGCGCTACCTGCGCACGGCGCAGCAGCTGGGTTTTACCCTGGCGGAAATCGAGGCCGACATGCCGCTGCTGGCCGGCGCAGGCGATCCGGCCATGGCGGACCTGCTGCGCGCGGCGCTGGCGCGCAAGCTGGCCGACATCGATGCGCGCATCGCCGGCTTGACGCAGCTGCGCGGCGAACTGGCGCGGCGGATGGAGCCGCAGGCGGCCGCCTGTCCGTTGCGGGGAGATGCCGAGGCAGCACCAGCCCCCTGAAAAACAAAAAACCGCCTGTGCAATGCAGCAGGCGGTCTGACGTGGGGCGGAGCCGGGATTACCTGGCGGCCTTGCGGCGGCGCAGGAAACCCATCAGGCCCAGGCCGGCCAGCAGCATGGCGTAGGTTTCCGGTTCCGGCACGGCGACCATCACGGAAACATTATCGATCACGGCGCCCGAGTAATTGTCGAACGGCGTACCGGCCTTGGCGGCGCTGGCAAACGACAGGGTCGCCAGGCCGGTGGCAGCGGCCGTGAAGCTCAGCGTGTTGCTGTACAAGGTGTTCGAAGCGGCAGCCGTCGAGTAGAAATCCCCGGCCACGCCGCCGAAATTGACGCTCACGCCCTGGCCTGCCGGGCCGCCGGAATTGCGCGCCATGTCAAAGCTCAGGTTATATGTCTGGCCGGCAACGACACTGAAATTTTGCGACAGGAAACCCGGACCTGGCGTGCCCAGCAAATCGATGCTGTAGCCGTCGATGGCGTTATACGCATTGCGGATCAGGTCGACGGAACTGGCACCCACGGTCCAGCCCGTGATGCCCGACGAACCGCTGTTGACGACTTTAAAGCCGCTGTCGAAGGCGTAACCGGAAGCGACCGTTTCAAAATTGCCATTCGCGATCAGGTTGACGGGGCTGGCGCTGGCGCTGCCGGCGACGAACAGGGCGACAACTGCGGCGATGGTGGCGATTTTCATGATCTGATTTCCTTGCTTTGTTGACATTAAAGTTACCTTAAGTGAAATCATATCCCAGCCATGATGAAAATCAAAGAACTTTGCAAAAATATATTTAATGTAGACAATTTGCAACGCATCTTCCGGAGAGGAATGCCTCAATCAAGTTCCTGGCGCGCCACCAGGATGCCGTCCGCATCGGCGTAGATCCAGTCGCCCGGATGCACGGCCACGCCGCTGATCTGCACGCGCACGTCGCGCTGGCCGGCGCCCGTCTTGTTGCTCTTGCGCGGATGCGTGGCCAGGGCGCGCACGCCGATCTGGCAGACATTGATTTCCTCGCTGTCGCGGATGCAGCCATCGACGACGATGCCGGCCCAGCCGTTGCTTTCGGCCAGCACGCCCAGCTGGCCGCCCACCAGCGCGCGGCGCAGGCTGCCGCCGCCATCGATCACCAGCACATGGCCGTGGCCTGGCGTTTCCAGGGTGCTGCGCACGAGCGCGTTGTCTTCGAACACGTGCAAGGTGGTGGCGGGGCCGCTGAAACGCACACGCTGGCCAAAGGCGCGGTACACGGGCGGCAGCACGGCCAGGGTGCCATCATCCAGCATGGCTGCATAGTCGTCGCACAGGTCGGTGGTGGCAAAGGTCATGGGAGTTCCTTGAGTGGCAGATGGCAACGATTCTATGCCTTTTGCAGCGCCGCGGCGCGGGTTTTGCCGCCCACGCCCACGGCCGTGGCAATCGCCAGCGCCTGGAACACGCCGATGAAGACAAACAGCAGGGCCGGATGGTTGCCATCCATCAGCGCGCCAAAGAACAGGGGACCGACGGCCAGGCCGCTGTCGAGGCCCGAATACACGACGCCATACACGCGCCCGGTGGCATTCTTCGGCGCTGCCGCGCGTATCATCAGGTCGCGCGATGGCCCCGCCACGCCCGACATCAAGCCGATGGCGCCCATCAGCGCCACCGCGCCCCAGGCCGGCACGACGGCCATGGCCAGCAGCACGGCCAGCAGCGCGGCGGCGGAAAAGGCGATGGCGACGTTACGGTCCGGCTGCTTGCTGCGCGCGCCCACCACGCCGCCGGCCAGCATGCCCACGGCCGAGGCCAGCATATAGGCCGTGTAGGCACTGGTGGCGAGCGCCAGGCTCATGCCGTACAGCTTGACGAGGGCCACGCTGGCAAAGCTCTGGATGCCGCCCAGGGCGATGGCCGTAATGAAGAAGAAGGCAAAGCACATCCACACGGCTGGCAAACGCAGAAAGTCCAGCGTGCCTTCGCCGCCGGCCGCCTGGCCTGGCGCAGCCATTTTCACGGGCTCGGGGCGGATGGCGTGGCGGTTCAGGAACAGGATCAGCAGCACGCCAAACGGCAGCACGGCCGCGCATTGCAGCGCCACTCGCCAGTCATAATGGGTGGCAACATACGTCATGAACAGGGGCGCCAGGGCCCAGCCGATGTTGCCGCTGATGCCATGCACGGAAAAGCCGTAGGCCACGCGGGCCGCCGAAACGCGCTGGTTGAGGATCGTGTAGTCGGCTGGATGAAACACGCTGTTGCCCATACCGGCCAGCATGGCGCCCAGCATCAGCGCCGCATAGCTGTGCGCGGTCGACAGGGCCAGCGCCGACACGCCCAGCAAGAAGATGCCAGAAAACAACACGGCGCGGGCGCCAAAACGGTCGACGACAAAGCCGGCCAGCGCCTGCCCCACGCCCGAGATGATGAAGAACACCGTCATCAGCAGGCCCAGTTCCGCATAGGACAGGTCGAATGCCGGTTTCAGCCAGACGAACAGGGCCGCGAGGATCAGATGGTAGAAGTGCGACACGCCATGCGCCAGCCCCACCAGGGCGATGACGCGCGCATCGTTGCGCAGAGTTGGCGGTGAGTGCGGTGGCAAGTCCATTGCCGAGTTAGTTGTTATCATGTCATACCCTGTCTTATACTGGTGAAGCTCAAGTGTATGCAAAATACCATCGTCTGTTTTCCGACAGAACGACATAATTTATCGAATTAAGGCCAAGCTGATGGGTGTACCTATCCTCCACCATACCCGCATGTGTCCGCCACGGGAAGCGCCCAGCGCGACCATCCCCGTGACGATGGTCGCGCGCGACCTGCAAACCGATGAATTTCTCTTGCCGCACAGTCATCCATGGGGTCAGGTGACCATGGCGCTCGAAGGCGTGCTGCGCATCACCGCCAACAACAGCAGCTGGGTGCTGCCGCCCATGCGCGCCATCTGGATCGCGCCCAACGTGGAGCATGCCGTCACGATACTGGAAAAAACCCGCTTGCGCCCCCTGTGCATCCATGCCGCGCGCGCGCCATTCGCGGGCCGCGACTGCAAGGTACTGGAAGTGTCGAACCTGCTGCGCCAGCTGATCATGGCGCTGGAACAGCTGGATCCGGGCCAGGAACCGGCGCGCGAGGCGCTGCTGGCCGAGCTGATCCTTGATGAGTTGAAACGCTCGGCCACGCGCCCCATCCGCGTGCCCTTGCCCAGCGACAAGCGCCTGAAAACCCTGTGCGACAGCCTGATCGAGAAACCGGGTTCGCACCAGACCCTGGAACACTGGGCGCAGCAAGTCGGCGCCTCGGAGCGTACCCTGGCGCGGCTGTTCGAACGGGAATTGGGCATGAGTTTTGGCCAGTGGCGCCAGCAAGTGCGCCTGGCGCACGCGGCGCCCCTGATCGCGCGCGGCGTGCCGCTGTCGCAAGTGGCCGAAGAACTGGGCTATGCCAGCCAGTCGGCCTTTTCCGCCATGTTCAAGAAGACTTTCGGCAGCTCGCCGTCAGCCTTCTTTGCCCAGGGCGACAGAATCTAGCCAACTGGAAAGCGTGCCGATACAGCGCTCAGGGCAAGGCGCAGCGCCGCAGGCAGTACGCTGGTACGGCAAGGCGATGCAACGCCGCCCTGGGCGCTTTAGCGGTGCGCTCTTAAGCCATGAAGTCGAACAAGGAATTCTTGCCGGTATAACCCGGCAAGGCCGAGTTCGTTCCCATCTGTTCCTGGGCCGAATATGCTTTCACCAGCGCCTGCGCCTGGGCCGTCAGCGCCTTGGCCAGCACGGCTTTCTTGTTGGTGAGCGTCGTGATGTCCTTGCCGACCGTCTGCACTTCCTTGCGGATGATGCTCGTTTCGCCTGTCAGCTCGCCGATCTTGCTGACGAACTGGTCCGCCACGCCCTTGCCGTTATTGGTGAACATCTTGCTGACGGCGTCCGGATCGGCCGCGATGGCGGCCTTGAGTTTTTTATCGTCGAGCACCAGCTCGCCGCTCTTGCCCAGGGTCACGCCGGCACTGCCCAGCACCGACGATGGCACGCCCGTGCTGGCCGTGCGCAGCACCTGCTCCATCTGCGAACGCACCTGGCCCAGGGCCGTGTCGGACTTCAAATCGCCCTGCTGCAAACTCTGCAGCTTACTGTTGAGTTCATTGTAGGCCGTGACGAAGTTGGCCACGTTGCTGGCGATCTGGCTGCTGTCCTTGGCGATGACGAGGTCCGTCGTGCCTTTTTTCTTCAATTCGATGGTGGCGCCCTCGACGGCCGTCGTCAGGGTATTCGTGGCGCTCTTGATTTCCTTGCCATCAACGGTCAGCAGCGCGTCCTGCGCGGCGGCCGTTTGCTGCATGCCCTTGCCGGCGCCGGGCGCATAGCTGAGCAAATTACTGACGGCCGCGTCGCCAGCCACGCTGATGCGCATGCTGCTGTCGGCGCCGCTCTTGCCGTTCAAGGCCAGCGAGTAGCCATCGGGGCCCTTGACCACGCTGGCGTCGATACCCTGCTGCTTGAGCGCGGCGGCGATGCCGTCGAGACTATTGTTGCTGCTGTCAATCGTCAGCGAAATGATCTTGCCGCTGCCTGGCGTAAATTGCTTGCCGTCGGCCGAGCCCACTTCGATCTTCACCAGCGCGGGCGCGCCCGTGCCGATCGCCGCGCTCGAGGATTTCTGCGCGCCGCTGAGCAAGGTCTGTCCCTGCGCCAGTTGCTTGACGTTCAGTTCATGGCTGCCGCTGGCGGCCTTGTCGGTGGTGGTGGCGCTCAGCACATCCTTGCTGCTGGACGTGGCCGACGTGGCCAGGCCGCTGCCGGCCATGTTCTTGGCCACGGTCTGAAATTTCGCCAGCGCCGATTGCAGCTGGCCCAGGCCCGAGAACTTGGCCTGGTCGCGCGCCAGGCTGGCGTTGAGCTTGACGACGCCCGTGTTTTGCGACTGCATCTGGCGCTCCACCTTCGCATACACATCGGCCGAGATATTGCCCTGCGTCGTCTGCTGCGTATTGTTGGTGTAGGCCCTGCTGTTGATGGTCGAATTAAACATGGTAGGCGTTCCCGTCGGATGTAAGGTCATGGCGCACGGTTCAGGTCGTGACCGTGCTGCGCGCGAGACGGACGGCAGGCGCGCGTGGCGCGGCAAGGCCCCTCTTCTGGTTGATAATTATGCAGTATTACTGGAATATCAAAACAGCGAACAGAACAGGTTTTTCCTGACTGCAAACCCATATGCACCATTTTAGCGCAGTTCACCTGCAGCACTCTCCGACTTGCCTCAGCGCATGAATTTCGAGATGGCGCTGCTGACGGCCATGTCCAGTTGCAGGAAAGTGAGTCCCACCTTGAAACCTGCGCTGCTGAAAATGCAGTGCGAGACGGACACGCGCGCCTCGATGATGTGCGCCGCACCATCGTAAAACAATTCGAACAGCACCTTGCCCTGCTTGCCTGTCGGCACCGGTTCCGCGATGACGGCCGCCATCCCGCCCGGCCCCACATCGAGGGTGCGCGCCGCCACGGGGCCCGCGCCATCCATTACCAACATTGCCTTGGCACGCAATATCTTGCGTGCGCCCTGCCTTTGCTCAACTGACACTGTATTCCGCTTCTCTATCAATTCATTGTCGATGCGGATTCATGGGGAGAATCCATCGGACAAATATTATAGTTCTAAACGGAAATTCTGTTTGACTTGTCTCAAGCTTGGCATTTAAACCATACCAACTATTACTCCAGGTCGCGCAACTTGTTAAACGCTTCATCGATACGCTCGACGCCGATGACCTTGAGGCCTTCGATGACTTGCTTGGGCAAGTTCGACTTGGGCACCACGGCCAAAGTAAAGCCCAGCTTGGCCGCTTCGCGCAAGCGCTCCTGGCCCCGTGGCGCGGGGCGGATTTCACCGGCCAGCCCCACTTCGCCAAACACCACGAGTCCCCGCGGCAAGGGCTTGTTGCGCATCGACGAGTTAATCGCCAGCAACACGGCCAGGTCGGCCGCCGGTTCCGTAATTTTGACACCGCCGACGGCGTTGATAAACACATCCTGGTCGAAGGCGGCGATGCCCGCATGGCGGTGCGCCACGGCCAGCAGCATGGCCAGGCGGTTTTGCTCCAGGCCGACGGACAGGCGGCGCGCGTTGGGCAAGTGGCTCGTGTCGACGAGGGCCTGGATTTCCACCAGCAGCGGGCGCGTGCCCTCCTGCGTCACCATCACACAGGAACCGGGCACCTGATTGTCGTGCTGCGACAGGAACAGGGCGGACGGATTCGATACTCCCTTCAAGCCCTTTTCCGTCATGGCGAACACGCCCAGTTCATTGACGGCGCCGAAACGGTTCTTGATGGCGCGCACCAGGCGGAAGCTGGAATGGGCGTCGCCCTCGAAGTACAGCACCGTGTCGACGATGTGTTCGAGCACGCGGGGGCCGGCCAGCGCGCCCTCTTTCGTCACGTGGCCCACCAGAATGATGGTCACGCCCGTCTGCTTGGCCGCGCGCGTGAGCTGGGCCGCGCATTCGCGCACTTGCGCCACGGAACCGGGCGCCGAGCTGAGCGCGTCCGAATACACGGTCTGGATCGAGTCGATCACCACCACTTCCGGCTTCAGGTCGTTCAAGGTGGACAGGATCTTTTCCAGTTGAATCTCGGCCTGCAGTTTGAGTTCCTTGGCGTCGATGACGAGGCGCTTGGCGCGCAGGGCGATCTGCGCGCCCGATTCCTCGCCGCTGACGTACAGCACGCGCTTGTGGTGCGACATATTGGCCAGCGCCTGCAGCAGGAGGGTCGACTTGCCGATGCCGGGGTCGCCGCCGATCAGCACGACGCCGCCCGCCACCATGCCGCCGCCCAGCACGCGGTCGAATTCCTCGATGCCCGTGCCGAAGCGGGGCACGTCGATGGCGTCGATATCATCGAGGGACAGCACGGGCGCCGTCTGCGCCAGCGACATGTGCTGCGGATTCGAATAGCGGTTGTTGCCGCCCGTCTCGGGCAGGGTTTCCACCATGGTGTTCCACTGGTTGCACGAGGTGCATTGCCCCATCCATTTGTTGCTGATGGCGCCGCAATCGCTGCAGGTGTAGATGGTCTTGACTTTTGCCATGGTGTACTTTGCCCGGGTAAGGTGAAACTGCTGTCTATATATACAGTATATACAAACAGCGGGTCGCCGTCACTGTGTCGCTTCGACCACGGGCACGCGCGGCGCCAGTGCGCACATCAGCTCGTAGCCGATGGTGCCGGCAGCCAGGGCCACTTCGTCGATCGGCATGCCCTGGCCCCACAAGGTCACGGCACTGCCAACTTTTGCGCCCGGCACGTGCGTCAGATCGACCATCAGCATGTCCATCGACACCCTGCCGATGAGGCCCGTGCGCACGCCGTCGACCAGCACGGGCGTGCCTTCGGGCGCGTGGCGCGGGTAGCCATCCGCATAGCCGCAGGCCACCACGCCCACCTTGATATTGCCGGTCGCTTCGTAGCGGCTGCCATAGCCCACCACTTCGCCGGCGGCGATATCCTGGATGCCGATAATGCGACTGCGCAAGGTCATGGTGGGCAGCAAGCCGAATGCCTGCGCCGACGTGCCGCCGGGAGCGCCACTGGGCGTGCCGCCATACAGCATGATGCCGGGACGCACCCAGTCGCTGTCCAGGTGGTGCAGCAGCACGCCGGCCGAATTGCACAGGCTGCGCGGCAGCGGGGTGCCTATGCTGGCCGCGCCCGCTTCAAAACGCAGCATCTGCTGGGCCAAAGGCAAGCGCGTGGGCGCCGCCTCGTCCGCATTGGCGAAGTGCGTCATCAAGGTGATCGTACCGATATGCGGGATGGCGCGCAGGCGCGCATACGCACCCGCCACGGCCTGCGGTGTGAAACCCAGGCGATTCATGCCCGTATTCATTTTCAAGTGCACATCAATACTGTGCGGCAAGTGCACCGCTGCCAGCATGGCGATCTGTTCTTCGCAATGCACGCTACCGTTCAATCCATATTGCGCCATGACCGGCAAATCGCTGGCATCAAAAAACCCTTCCAGCAGCAAGATGGGCTTGGTCCACCCCAGTTCGCGCAAGCGCACGGCATAATCGACCTCGACCAGCGCGAGGCCGTCAGCGTCAGAAAAGCCCCGCATGGCCCGTTCCAGGCCGTGGCCATAGGCGTTCGCCTTGACGACGGCCCACACCTTGGCGCCGCGGGCGCCGGCACGGGCGCGCGCCAGATTGTGTTGCATGGCATCGAGATGGATGGTGGCGATAAGGGGCCTGGGCATATGCGTCGTTCACGGCGGGTGGGAAAGCCGTATTTTACCGGATGAGCCGCAAGGGGGAGCCGCTAGCGGTAGCAGGATAGGCGCGCAGGACACCATGTACAAAATGCTCACATGTATGTGTATTTTTCTACGGCAGAAAAATTAAGCTTCGCTTAGACAAGACTATGCAAAGCAGCCCCTTCCAAACTTGGGGTTTGCCGTTTTTTCGTGGTATAAAGCAAGCCAGATATGATTTCAGGCATTCCAGAATGAATCGTGGTTTTTATACCATCATGGCGGCGCAGTTCTTTTCCTCGCTGGCAGATAACGCCCTCTTTTTTGTCGCCGTCGATTTATTGGTGTCCATGAAATCACCGGCGTGGATCACGCCGCTGCTCAAACTGTCATTCGTCCTGTTTTACGTGCTGTTGGCCGCTTTTGTCGGCGCCTTCGCGGATGCTCTGCCGAAAGGCAAGGTCATGTTCATTGCCAACATGGTCAAGATCTTCGGCTGCGCTCTTGTCTTCTTCCACGTACACCCGCTGCTGGCCTACGCCGTCGTCGGTTTTGGCGCGGCCGTGTACTCGCCCGCCAAGTACGGCATCCTGACGGAACTGCTGCCGCCGGAAAAGCTGGTGGCGGCGAATGGCTGGATCGAAGGCTTGACCGTCACCTCCATCATCCTCGGCACCGTCATGGGCGGCGCGCTCGTCAGCGGCCACGTGTCCGACATGCTGCTCTCCTTCGACTTCCCCCTGATCGACACGGGCATCACCAACAAGACGGAAGCGGCCCTGTGCGTGGTGGTCGGCATCTATGTGCTGGCAACCCTGGCCAACCTGAAGATTCCCGACACGGGCTGCGTGTATCCGCACCAGGAACGCAATCCTATCAAACTGATTACCGATTTTGCCAATTGCTATTCCATCCTGTGGAAAGACAAGCTGGGCCAGATCACCCTGGCCGTGACGACCCTGTTCTGGGGCGCTGGCGCCACCTTGCAACTGATCGTGCTGGAATGGGCCAAGCAATCGCTGAACATGCCATTCGACAAGGCGACCAGCCTGGTGGGCGTGGTCGCCATCGGCGTGGCCGCCGGCGCCGTGCTGTCGGCACGTTTCATTCCACTGCGCAAATCGCTGACCGTCATTCCTCTGGGCATAGCCATGGGCGTGATCGTCATGATGATGACGCAAGTGCACTCCGTGTGGATCGCCTACCCGCTGCTGATACTGATCGGCGCCCTGTCCGGCTTCTTCGTCGTGCCTATGAATGCCCTGCTACAACACCGCGGCCACGTGCTGATGAGCGCCGGCCATTCCATCGCCGTGCAGAACTTCAATGAAAACCTGTCGATTCTGACCATGCTGGCCGTGTACTCGATCATGATCCGCCTGCACCTGCCGCTGAACATCATCATCACCCTGTTCGGCCTGTTTGTCGCCGGCACCATGTACATGATCATGCGCAAGCACAAGCTGAACCAGGCAGAGCATGACAATCTGTCCTTGATTGGCGAGCAGAAACATTAAGCAATGTGGCGTCGGATTACGCGCTACGCGCTAATCCGACCTACATGACTTCGGCATTAGGCTCACGGTACATGGTTACGCAGGTAACGTGCCTGTCAGCCGCCGCACGGCAGCCTGCTCCGTCCAGTCATGCGGCACGACAAAACCGCGCGTGCACTCCACTTCCCAGCCTTCGATAGTATCCACCGTAGCCACCATCACGGGTTGCGCCAGATCAAACAACTGTGCGCGCAAGGCATCCACGTCCAGCACTTCCACGTCGCGCCCCTTGAATGGCGCCAGCCATTGCAATCGCGGCAGCACGACATAGCGCCGCGCCGGCAATTGCGCCGGCGTGCACCAGAAGCCGTGTCCATGCTCCCGGGAAATGCCGTCCATGGCGGGCGTGGCGTCCGATGGATAGAACAGCCAGCCCTTGACCAGTGCCTGCGCCGCGCGCACAGGTTGCGCCAGCAGGCTTTGCGCGGCCGGATGACGGGACAAGGCCAATTGCTTGTCGAGAATCTTGCGCATCTTCAAGCCCAAAGTGTCGGCCAGGTTGGGGCCGATCAAGTGGTTGAAAATACCGGGATCGGGCGCGCCTTCCAGCAGGTAGAACTTGGTGGCGAATTCCCAATGCAGCAAGTCGTTACCCTGCGCCCCATCGCGCAGCAAAAAATCGAACTCGCCCACCGTGTCGTTACGGTTGACCTGCACTTGCAAGCCATGCGCTTGCAATAGTCCATGCTGCTCAAAATAAAAGGCCAGCAGCTTTTCAGCATACAGGCCCAGGCGGGAATAGAATTTCGGCCCCAGCGCCGCATCGAGCGGCGACGGATCATCCTGCAACGCCCCCAGCCAGGCCGCCACAGTTGGCGTGACGAGCGCAAGGCTGGCGATGCGCCCGCGCCAGTGGGGGCTGGCCGGGTCCAGCAAGTCGGGCGAGTCCAGCAGCCAGGCCAGCGCACGCACGCGGGGGTGCGTCAGATGCCCCCAGCGCTGCTCGAAGCGGGCCTGGAAGGTGACGACGGCCGCATCAATCACCGTGCGTGCTTTTCGCCAGGCACAGGTCGGCCCAGGCGCGCGCCTTGGCCTTGCCCGTCTCATCCTGCAACAACATTTCCGGATGGAAGGTAGCCACGACCGAGGCATTGCCCAGTTGGCGCACCTTGCCACGCACGGGTTTTTCGCCCGGATTGATGCCGGCGGCGGCCATCGACCCCAGTGTCACGATGGTGCGCGGCTGCAGCAGGGCCAGTTCGCGGTCAAAGTACGGACGGCAGGCGGCGGACTCGGATTCAGTCGGCAAGCGCTCCTGGCCCGCCTCGTCGAGCGGACGGCATTTCAGCAAATGCGTGATGTACACGTCGCGCCCCGCATCGACTTCGATGGCTTTCAGCATATTGTCGAGCAACTTGCCCTGCTCGCCCGGCAAGGCGCGCCCTTCGCGTTCTTCCGTGCGCGAGGGGCTGCTGGCCAGCATCAGCCAAGCGCCCTGGCGGTCGCCACGGCCCATGACGACGCCCTTGCGCGTCTTGCACAAGTCGCAGCGCGCGCACTTGGCGACGGCCGCCGTCAAGCCCTCCCAGTCGAGGGCGGCGATATCGGTATCGCTCAGCTGTTTGGCAGGCGGTGGTGGCGGCGCATCGTCGAACCAGGCCGTGTCGTCCGGCTCGGCGGCGGGAACCGGTGTAGCGGCAACGGCAGCGGGTACGTCAGCCTTCACCTCGGCGACCACTTCGGCGACGACCGCAGCGGCCACCTTGGCAACCACCTCAGTCACGGCTTGAGCGGCTTCGGCCATGGGGGCCGCCACGGCGACTTCCATCTCCACGGGAGCTTCGACGACATCAACGGCTTCGGCTGCGGCGCCCTGGCGCAGGCGCCACAGGGGACCGACGCCCATTTCATCGAGGAAAACAGCGCTGCGGCTCATAAGGTATAACGCATCACGATGGCGTCCTCACGTTGCGAGTTGCTGGCCGGATAGTATCCCTTGCGCCGGCCGATCTGTTCAAATCCATAGCGCTGGTAAATATCGAGCGCGCGCACGTTCGACGGGCGCACTTCCAGCAGCATCGATTCCATGCCCAGCTGGCGGGCGCAGGCGCAGGACTGATTCAACAGGAAGCGGCCCAGCCCCTGGCCCTGGATGGCGCCCTCGACGGCCACGTTGAGCAAGTGCGCTTCATCGACAACCAGCATCAGCAAAAAGTAGCCGAGCAAGGTGCCATACACGTCACGCAGCACCCAGGCAGGGTAGCCGCTCTTGAGGGAATCGACGAAATTGCCATGCGTCCAGGGATGCGGATACACGCGCTGCTCCAGCGCCAGCACCTCAAGCAGGTCCGCTTCGACCATAGGCTGATAGTCGAGGCGCAGCAAGTCCCAGCCTGCCGCGCTGCCATCCTGCGTCACTGCGTCCTTGCCCGCCTCCATCATTGTGCCGCCTCCGCGGCGGCCTTGGCCTGTTGCATCTCGTGCCGTTCCGCGCTCGTGTAGGCGATCTTGTTGCGCAAGTACAAAGGCTGTGCCTCGGCCGCCGTCACGAAATGTCCGGCGGCAAAGGCGATGCGCGCCAGTTGCGCCACTTGCACGGCATGCGGCATGATGGCCGCATCAGCAGTCGCAGCGCATGGCAGCGCGGCCAGTGCTTCGGCATAGGCACTAAAGCCGTTGCCACAGCCGGCAACATCGCCTTGCGGCGCCACACCAGCCGGCGCGCTCAGTGCCGGTGGCGAAACGAGCTGCAAGCCATCCTGGTAATCAAATTGCGCCCAGTACACTTCGCCCATGCGGGCGTCAAGCACGGTCACGATGCGTTGCGCCCCATGCTGCTGGTGGCATGCCAGCGCCATGGCGTCGAGCGTGACAACGGGCACGACGGGCACGACGGGCAGGCTGGCGCCATAGGCCAGGCCTTGCGCGATGCCGCAGGCCGTGCGCACGCCCGTAAACGAGCCGGGACCGGAGCCATAGGCGATGGCATCGACGTCGGCCAGGGTCACGCCCGCTTCGGCCAGCAATTCCTGCACCATCGGCAAGATGGACTGGGAATGGGTGCGCACGCCCGACGACGCGCGGGACAGGACGACATCGCCGCGCAGCAAGGCGCAGGAGGCGAGTTCGGACGAAGTTTCAATAGCAAGCAGGGTGGGAAGTAAGGTAGACATAGCGTATTTTACCTTGCCGCGCCATGGCGCGGCACTCCCCGCTACGGCATGCCGTGGCAAGCCGGGCAACGATCAGGCCGGCGCGGCCCGATGCGGCTTGCACAGCGGGCCCGCGAGGACGGCTATAATGAAAGACGCAGCTTATTATTTGACCGGCATCAAGTCTGCCGCGCCAGTTAGTCGCTTAGCAACATCGTCTTTCCACTCTTGCCCTGGTCCGTTCCGTGAATCCACTTCTTGCTAAACTGCAACCATATCCATTTGAAAAGCTGCGCCAGCTGTTTGCCGGCGTGACAGTCAACCCCGAGTATGCGCCCATCAGCCTGGGCATGGGCGAACCCAAGCACCCGACGCCGGCGTTCATCGAACAGGCATTGATCGACAATATCCATGGCCTGGCCAGCTATCCGACCACCATCGGCTCGGAAGCCTTGCGCACGGCCATCGCCGGTTGGCTGGAACGCCGCTACGGCATCCCCAAGCTCAATCCTGCCACGCAAATCCTGCCCGTGAACGGTTCGCGCGAAGCGCTGTTTGCGCTGGCGCAAACGGTGATCGACCCGTCGGCCGGCTCGCTGGTGATCAGCCCGAACCCGTTTTACCAGATCTATGAAGGCGCGGCCTACCTGGCTGGCGCCGAGCCGTATTTCGTCAATTCCGACCCTGCGCGCAATTTCGGCTGCGACTATGACAGCGTACCGGCCAGCGTGTGGGAAAAGGTCAAACTGCTGTTCCTGTGTTCGCCCGGCAACCCGACCGGTGCCGTCTTGACCCTGACGGACTGGGAACATTTGTTCGCCCTGTCCGAGCGCTACGACTTCGTCATCGCCGCCGACGAGTGCTATTCCGAGATCTATCACGGCGACACGCCCCCGCTGGGCGCGCTGCAGGCGGCGCACATGCTGGGCCTGTCCACCATCGAGCGCCCGTATGCGCGCCTGGTGGTGTTTTCCAGCCTGTCGAAGCGTTCGAACGTGCCGGGCATGCGCTCGGGCTTTGTCGCCGGCGACGCGGAAGTCCTGAAAAAATTCCTGCTCTACCGAACCTACCACGGCGGCGCCATGAGCCCTGCCGTGCAGGCGGCCTCCGTCGCGGCCTGGAACGACGAAACCCATGTCGAGGAAAATCGCGCCAAGTACCGCGCCAAGTTCGACGCCATCACGCCGCTGCTGCAATCGGTGATGGACGTGCAATTGCCGGACGCCGGCTTCTACCTGTGGGCCGACGTCAGCCGCACGGGACTGTCCGACACGCAATTCGCGCAACGCCTGTACGCCGAATATAATGTCACGGTATTGCCTGGCAGCTACCTGGCGCGTGACGCGCACGGCATCAATCCGGGCCGCAACCGCATCCGCATGGCCCTCGTGGCCGAAACGGCCGAAGGGCTGGAAGCAGCGTTGCGCATAGTAAAATTCTGCCAGCAGCTTTCCGCATCCGCATCAACCCCTACATAAACAAGACATCATCATGAGCCAACAACTGCAAAACATCATCGACCAGGCCTGGGAAAACCGCGCCGAGATCAATCCGGGCAACGGCACGGCCGAATTGCGCGACGCCGTCTCCCACGTCATCAATGGCCTGGACAACGGCAGCATCCGCGTGGCGGAAAAAACCTCGGGCGACTGGGTTGTCAACCAGTGGGTCAAGAAAGCCGTGCTGCTGTCGTTCCGCCTGGAAGACAACGTCGTCCTGCCATCGGACGGCACGATGCAGTTCTACGACAAGGTCCCGACCAAGTTCGCCAACTACACGAAGGAAGACTTCGCCAAGGGCGGTTTCCGCGTCGTGCCGCCAGCCGTCGCCCGCCGCGGCAGCTTCATCGCAAAGAACGTCGTGCTGATGCCTTCCTACGTCAACATCGGCGCCTACGTCGATGAAGGCGCCATGGTCGACACCTGGGCCACCGTCGGTTCCTGCGCGCAGATCGGCAAGAACGTCCACCTGTCCGGCGGCGTCGGCATCGGCGGCGTGCTGGAACCGATGCAAGCAAACCCGACCATCATCGAAGACAACTGCTTCATCGGTGCCCGCTCGGAAATCGTCGAAGGCGTGATCGTCGAAGAAAACTCCGTCATCTCGATGGGCGTCTACATCGGCCAGTCGACCAAGATCTACGACCGCGCCACGGGCGAAGTGACGTACGGCCGAGTGCCAGCCGGCTCCGTCGTGGTCTCGGGCAACCTGCCATCGGAAGACGGCAAGTACTCGCTGTACTGCGCCGTGATCGTCAAGCGCGTGGATGCAAAGACGCGCGCGAAAACCGGCATCAACGAACTCTTGCGCGGTATCTGATGACACCTCTGTAAACCTACTGCGCTGCCCACTATCGGGTTTCCGTTGCTCACTGTACTAACTGTACAGTTCCGCTACTCGACCCGATATTGAGCGTGCTCGCTACGGTTTGCAGAGGCGTCGTGACGCACGTAAAAAATCCTGTCCTGCCATTTGGCGGGACATTTTAATTTCCGGCCAGCAACTTCAATCGTCGCGCAGCCATGCCGCATCCTGTCCTATACTGGATGGCATGAATACTCCTCCCGTATTGATCGTCGGCGCCGGTCCTACCGGCCTCATGCTTGCCTTGCGCCTGGCGCGCCATGGCGTCGATTGCCGCATCATCGACAGGAATAGCGGACCGGGCCAGGCGTCGCGGGCCATGGCCGTGCATGCGCGCACGCTGGAGTTTTACCAGCAGCTGGGCTTTGCCGACGAGCTGGTCAGCCTCGGTATCAAGATCAATGCCATGCACATCCACGAAGGCGGCGAAGAGCTGGTGAAACTGGCGCTGGGCGAGATCGGCGAAGGGCTGAGCCCCTATCCTTTCGTGCTGAGCCTGCCCCAGGACGAGCATGAACGCTTCCTGATCAGCAAACTGGCGGCGGCCGGCGTGCACGTGGAGTGGAACGTGGCGCTGGACCTGTGGACGCAGGACGATAGCGAAGTGCAAGCCATCCTGCTGAACAATGGCGAACGCCAATATTGCACGTTTAACTATATTTGCGGCTGCGACGGCGCCCGCAGCAAGGTGCGCGAGATCGCCGGCTTTGCGTTCTCCGGCGGCACCTACGACCACCTGTATTACGTGGCCGACGCGCAAGTGGCCGGCAAGAATACGGACTTGCACGCCCATTTGGGCGCGAACTCGTTTGCGCTGATGCTGCCCGTGCGCACCAGCGGCATGCAGCGCCTGATCGGCATCCTGCCCGACCGCCCCGATGGCGCGCCGGCGCCCGTCTTCGACGACGTGCGGGAGCAGGTGCAAGCCTTGCTGGGTATCGAGGTCGAACACGTGAACTGGTTTTCCACCTATAAAGTCCACCATCGGGTGGCGGCGCAATTTCGCGAGCGGCGCTGCTTCATCCTCGGCGACGCGGCCCACCTGCACAGCCCCGTGGGCGGCCAGGGCATGAACACGGGACTGGGCGACGCCGTCAACCTGGCCTGGAAACTGGCGCAAAAGCTGCGGGGACAAAGCAACGACGCCCTGCTCGACACCTATGAAAGCGAACGCATCGTGTTTGCCCGCAAGCTCGTCGCCACCACCGACCGCGCCTTTCAGGCCATCGTCGCGCAAGGCATCGCCGGGCAATTCCTGCGCCGCTGGCTGGTGCCGCACGCGCTGCCCTTCCTCTCCGGCTTCGCGCGCGCGCGCCGACTGCTGTTCCGGACCGTGTCGCAAATCCAGATCAGCTATGAAGACAGCGCCCTTTCCGCCGGCCATGCGGAATACCTGCGCGGCGGCGACCGCCTGCCGTGGTTCTCGGACGGCACGCAAGACAATTTCACGGCCTTGCGCAGCATGGATTGGCAATTGCACATCTATGGCGAAGCAGCGCCCGAACTGCTCGACGAAGCGCGCGTGCTGAAACTGCCCGTGCATTGCTATACCTATAACGTGGCCGCCAAACTGGCCGGCCTGGGCCGCGACGCGGCCTATCTCGTGCGCCCCGACGGCCACATCGCGCTGGCCCTGCACCTGCAGGAAAGCGGCGCCCTGCGCGCCCTGGCCTTGCGACTTGGCCTGCATTTCGGTCCGGCCGAATCGGGCAAGGCGGCGCCACGGCCCGTGTAGGGCAAATCACTGGGGCGTGTTGCACTGCCGCATCGACTGCGCATCGACTGTATAATGGCGGCTACCATCGCATTTTTCCCTGGCGCAAGCGCCACGGTCAAGCGAACCGCATTCATTCCCCTTAGCCCTACCCATGACGACCATTACACTCTACGGTATCCCCAACTGCGATACCGTCAAAAAGGCCCGCACCTGGCTGGCCGCGCAACAACTCGATTTCACCTTCCACGACTTCAAGAAGCAGGGCCTGGAACGCGCCACCGTCGAGGCGTGGCTGCAGCAATTGCCGTGGGATGTGCTGGTCAACAAGAAAGGCACGACCTGGCGCGCCCTGTCCGACGAGCGCAAGGCGTCCACCGTCGATACGGCCAGTGCCCTGGACCTGATGCTGGAAAACCCGTCCATCATCAAGCGCCCCGTGCTGGACAAGGATGGCCAGTTCAGCGTGGCGTTTTCCGATGCGCAGTACAAGACCCTTTTCTCGCTGTAACCATACTTAGTTGACCACCGGAACGATGTTGCCGGCACGACCTTACCCATGACCACCTCCAAAACCCTCGCCCTGACCGAAAAACTGATCGCCCTGTCTTCGGTCACGCCCGACGACAAGGGCTGCCAGCAGCACCTGATCGACCTCCTCACGCCGCTGGGCTTTGTCTGCGAGACGATACAGTCGAACGACGTCACCAATCTGTGGGCGCGCCGTGGCACGACATCGCCCGTCTTCGTCTTTGCCGGGCATACGGACGTGGTGCCGACCGGTCCCGTCGAGCAATGGCGCTCGCTGCCCTTCATTCCCACGCACCGCGACGGCAAGCTGTACGGCCGTGGCGCGGCCGACATGAAGACCTCGATCGCCGCCATGGTGGTTGCTTGCGAGGAATTCATCGCCGCCACGCCCGGGCACACGGGCTCGATCGCCTTTCTGATCACGAGCGACGAGGAAGGCCCGGCCACGGATGGCACCGTCATCGTCTGCGAGCAGCTGAAGGCGCGCGGCGAGCAGATCGACTATTGCCTGGTGGGCGAGCCGACCTCGAGCGCGCAGCTGGGCGACATGATCAAGAACGGCCGCCGCGGTTCGCTGTCGGGCCGGCTGACGATCAAGGGCGTGCAAGGCCATATCGCCTACCCGCACCTGGCAAAAAACCCGATTCACGAAGCGGCGCAGGCGCTGGCCGACCTGGTCGAGGAAAAATGGGATGCCGGCAACGAGTACTATTTGCCGACCTCGTGGCAAATGTCCAACATCAACGCGGGCACGGGCGCCAATAACGTGATTCCCGGCGACATGGTGATCGATTTCAATTTCCGCTTTTCCACGGCCAGCACGGCGGAAAACCTGCAGGAACGGGTCCACGCCATCCTCGACAAGCATGATTTGCAATACGATTTGCAGTGGACCCTGAGCGGCCTGCCCTTCCTCACGCCGCGCGGCACCCTCTCCGATGCGCTGTCGTCCGCGATCCACGCGGAAACGGGCATCACGACGGAGCTGTCGACCACGGGCGGCACCTCGGATGGCCGGTTTATCGCGCAAATCTGCCCCCAAGTGATAGAATTCGGGCCGCCCAATGCCAGTATTCACAAGATCGACGAGCACATCGAACTGCGCCACATCGATCCTCTGAAGAATATTTACCGGCGCACGCTGGAGCATTTGCTGCCCGTCTGAACCAGAATACCGAGGCCCGTCACGGCGGGCCAGAACACCGTCTTTTCGAGAATGCCATGACCCCGAACCCGTTTTCCACGCCACGCGACCTGCTGCGCTACGCCGTTACCCGTTTCAATACCGCCAAGCTGTTTTTCGGCCACGGCAGCGCCGAAGCGTTCGACGAAGCGGCCTATCTGATCCTGCACACCTTGAAGTTGCCGCTCGACAAGCTCGAACCCTTCCTCGACGCCAAGCTGCTGCCGTCGGAAGTGGCCAGCGTGATGAGCGTCATCGACCGCCGCAGCATCGACCGCGTGCCGGCCGCCTACATCACCAAGGAAGGCTGGCTGGGCACGTATAACTTCTACGTTGACGAGCGCGTGATCGTGCCCCGCTCCTTCATCGCCGAACTGATCCCTGAATACTTCTCGCCATGGGTGGCGGAACCGGAAGCCGTGGAAAACATCCTGGAACTGTGCACCGGCTCGGGCTGCCTGGCTATCATGATGGCCGATGCCTTCCCGAACGCCGCAGTCGACGCCGTGGACATTTCCGCCGACGCGCTGGCCGTGGCCAAGCGCAACGTCGACACGTACAAGCTGCAGGACCGCGTCACCCTGATCGAATCGGACCTGTACGCCAACGTGCCGACCAAGAAATATGATTTGATCATCAGCAATCCGCCATACGTGAATTCCGCCTCGATGGGCGCCCTGCCCCAGGAATACCTGGCTGAACCGCAAATCGCCCTCGACGGCGGCAGCGACGGCATGGACCTGGTGCGCAAGATCATCGCCGGCGCGGCCGAGCGCCTGACGGACGACGGCATCCTGATGATTGAAATCGGCAACGAACGCGCATACGCGGAAGCGGCCTTCGGCGAGCTGGGCCTGACCTGGCTGACGACGAGCGCTGGCGACGACATGGTCTTCCTGCTGACGGCCGAGCAGTTGAAGCTGGTTTAATGGAATTGGTAGGTCGGATTAGCGTAGCGTAATCCGACATGCCTGTGCGGCACCCGTCGGATTACGTCCTTCGGACTAATCCGACCTACACGATGTTTTTACGGCGGGGGTCAAAGCCCAGCCTTTACAAAGAAAAAAATGATACGTTTCCTACAAGTAAGCCTGATGCGCGGCATCAAACCGTTGCTCGAACAAGTCGATGTCACCCTCAATCCGGGCGACAAGATCGGCCTGATCGGCGCCAATGGCGCGGGCAAATCGAGCCTGTTCGCCATGATGCGTGGCGAATTGCACCCTGACCAGGGCGAGATCGATTTCCCGGCCAAATGGCGCGTGGCTTACGTGGCGCAGGAAACGCCGCCGCTGGACCGTGCCGCGCTCGACTATGCAATCGACGGCGACGTCACCCTGCGCAAACTGGAAGCGGAACTGGCGCGCCTGGAATCAGAGCCTGCCACGTCGGAAAACGGTATCGCCATCGGCGAAATCTACAGCGCCATGGCCGATGCCGACGCGTATACCGTGCAATCGCGCGGCGAGCAATTGCTGCTGGGCCTGGGCTTCACCCTGGACCAGATGCAGCAACCGGTGGCCAGTTTCTCCGGCGGCTGGCGCATGCGTTTGAACCTGGCGCAAGCGCTGATGTGCCCATCCGACCTGCTGCTGCTCGATGAACCGACCAACCATTTGGATCTGGACGCCATCATCTGGCTGGAAGACTGGCTCAAGCGCTACGCCGGCACCCTGCTGATCATTTCCCATGACCGCGACTTCCTCGATGAAGTCGTCAACGTGGTCGTGCATATCGACGAACGCAAGCTGAAACGCTACTCGGGCAACTACTCGAGCTTCGAGCGCCAACGCGCGGCGCAGATGATCCTGGCCGCCGGCGCGCTGGAAAAGCAGCAGCGCAAGCGTGCCCATCTGGAATCGTTCGTGAACCGCTTCAAGGCGCAAGCCTCGAAGGCCCGCCAGGCGCAAAGCCGCATGAAGGCGCTGGCGAAGATGGAAGAGCTGGCGCCATTGCGCGCCGCCGCCGAATTCTCGTTCGAATTCCGCGAACCGCTGTCGGCACCAAATCCGCTGCTGGTGATGGAAGACGTCGATGCGGGCTACAAGATCGAGAACGAAGCGACGGGCGAAATCACGCATAAAACCATCGTCAACGGCATCAAGTTTTCGCTGCAGATCGGCCAGCGCATCGGCCTGCTGGGCCAGAACGGCGCCGGCAAGTCGACCCTGATCAAGACCATCGCCGGCGAACTGATGCCGCTGACGGGCGACGCCACCATGGGCAAGGGCCTCAACATCGGCTACTTCGCCCAGCACCAGGTGGAAATGCTGCGCCACGACGAATCGCCGCTGTGGCATCTGGCGAAGATCGCCCCGACCGTGCGCGAGCAGGAACTGCGCAACTTCCTGGGCGGCTTCAACTTCCCCGGCAACATGGTCACCGCGTCCATCGCACCATTCTCGGGCGGTGAAAAAGCCCGTCTGGCGCTGGCCCTGATCGTCTGGCAGCGTCCTAACCTGCTGCTGCTCGATGAACCGACCAACCACTTGGACCTGGAAACGCGCGAAGCGCTGACGGAAGCGCTGGCCCAGTTCGAAGGCACCCTGGTCGTCGTGTCCCATGATCGCCACTTGCTGCGCGCCACCACGGACGAATTCATCATCGTTGCCGACGGCAAGCTGCAACCGTTCGACGGCGACCTGGACGACTACAAGGATTGGCTGTTCAAGACCAAGCTGGGCAAGGGCACGGACGTGCTGCCGGCCGCCGGCAAGGCCAACAAGACCGATTTCCCCGTGACGTCTTCCGTACCTTCGCCGGTAGCCGCCGCCCCGGCCCCTGCCGCGCCCGTGCGCGACAAGCGCAAGGAAGCGGAAGACCGCCAGAAGGCCGCCGCCCTGCGCAAACCGATCGAAAACAAGATCAAGCGCCAGGAAGAGCAGATCGCCAAGCGCAATGCGCAAAAGGCGGAAACCGACGCCAAGCTGGGCGAGCCGACCATCTACGACGCGGCCAACAAGGCCAAGCTCAAGCAATTGCTGGCCGACCAGACCTTCTTCACCAAGGACCTGGCGCAGCTGGAAGCGGAATGGCTGGACTTGCAGGATCAGTTAGAGAAACTGGGCTAACACAAAACACCAAGACGACTCCCGGGTCGTCTTTTTTTTAGGCTGCCTGCATGGGACTGGGGCTGCGGATCGCCATCAGGCGGTCGATGTCGACGAGGATCAATCGGCGCCCCGCCACCGTGCCCAGGCCCAGCAGGTAATCGGCTTCCGCCTCGCCCAGGCCGGGCACGGCGGCGATGTCGCTGGCGGCCAGGCTGACGATATCGGTGACGCCATCGACCACCATGCCCATCACGCCATTGCTCAGCTGCAAAATGATCACGTCGGTGGCCGGGTCGGGCGCGCCGTGGGCGCTGCCAAACGCGGCGCGCATGTCGACGATGGGGATGATTACGCCGCGCGAAACGGCCACGCTGTGCAGCACTTCCCCTTCCGAGGAAAAACGGTCGAGTTCCTTCAGGGGGCGCAATTCCCGCACGCAACGGTAATCGAGGCCGTATTCCAGGCCGCCCAGCCGGAAGCTCAAGTACTGCGTCAGGTATTGGGTCGTTGCGGCGCCAGGCGTGGTCGTGGGCTGCATGGTGTTCCTTTCATCCGGTAGGCGCTGCCAGGATGCGCAGTGGCGCAACGTTGGCCCCATGCTAACCAGCATCGCCGCAGGCGGCGTTGAGAAACATCAACTTTCCCGGAAGGCAGCCTGGCCTCGGCGCCCGGCCTTGCGCCGGCGCAGCCATCTTCCCTTACAATACCCCCATCATTCCCCAACAGGCAGGCCATGCAACACCTCGTCAACCCCGCTGAAGTTGAATTTTCCGCCATCCGCGCCCAGGGCCCGGGCGGGCAGAACGTCAACAAGGTGTCCAGCGCCATCCATCTGCGCTTCCCCATCGCCGCCTCGTCGCTGCCGGAAGCGTACAAGGAACGGCTGCTGGCCCTGCGCGACAGCCGCATCAGCAAGGATGGCGTGCTGGTGCTCAAGGCGCAGCAGTCGCGCAGCCAGGAGCAGAACAAGGAAGAAGCCTTGCGGCGCTTGCAGGAAATCATCGACAGCGTGACCTTCCTGCCCGCCGTGCGGCGCGCCACCAAGCCCACGCGCAGCTCGCAGCGGCGCCGTCTCGACAGCAAGAGCACGCACAGCGTCCTCAAACAATCTCGCGGCAAGGTTATCGACTGATCAGAGTGGCGGCTGGTAGGTCCAGTCCAGGCTGCCTGTGCTGTCCGCAAACACGGGCTGCGTGGCCGGCGTGGCGCTGCGCAGCAAGGCCTTGATTTCCTTCGGCGGCCGGTCGTAGACCTTGGCCGGTCCGGGCGGCACGACCAGGGCGCGCACCGTCGTCTCGCCATCAATCAGGCTCAGGGTGCAGCGCGACTGGCCCGCCGTTGCCTGCCGCTCCTGGCGTACTTGCTCCACCAGCGCCAGCATCTGCGCGTGCAGGATTTCCGACTGTTTTACCTCCACGCGCAGCCGCGCCACCTCTTTCAGGACGGGAGCGATGCGCGCGGCCAGCTTGTCGTACTGTACCTGCTGCGTTGCTTGCAGTTGCAATTCGCCACGCCGCAGCTGGCCCGCCAGGGTCAGGTAATTGCGTACCTCGGGCAATTGCGCGATGGCATCGATTTCCTGCTGGCGCTTGTGCTGCACCTGCAGGAATTGCGCCGCCTTCGCCAGGCTCTCGGCGATCTTTTGTTCCAGCGCACTCAAGTCGGGCACCAGCGGGAACAGCAGCATCTCCACCTGCTTGCGGGGACCGGCGCTGCCGATGCGGATGGTGCGCGCCGCCACGGCGCAGCCTTCGGCCAGTTCGATGACGACCTCGTCGGCGATGATCTCGCAATTGCTGGCGCTGTCGATCACCACGCGCGTGCCGGCGATGACGCAGCTTTCCGCCCGCTTCACATGCACTTCGCCGCTCAGCGCCTGCAGCACGGAGCCGGAAGCGACGCCCTCGACGCGCACGTCGCCATGCTCGTTGAAGGCCGTGCCGCCCACCAGGTTGCGATGTAGCCATATTAATCCGCCATGCGAGTGCAAGTGGCCGTAGACGTCGCCATGGATGGTGATGTCGCTGCCGTCGAGCTGGCGCTGCTCCTGCACTTCGCCGTACTCCTCGTAGGCGGCACTCAGCTTCAAATTGCCCGTCGTACGGCTGCTGACGCCTTCGCGGCTGACGATCTTGTTTTCGATGGACATCTTGCCGTGTTCATCGACATTCACATAGCCATCTTGCGTGGCCACGACGAAATCGCCATCGCTGAAATGCTCGACCGCCGTACCTGGCCCCGCCACGGTGGCCAGGTCCAGTTCCAGCGGCGCGGGCGGTGGCAGCGCCTTGCCGGCCAGGTCGTAGCCAGGCAAGCCGGGAGTCCCCGGCAGCAGACGCAGCAGGCGCGCATGTTTTTTCACTTGCGGAAAGCGGTTCTTGAAGCTGAGCAAATCCAGGCGGCCATCGGAGCGTTCGCGCGGCGCATCGTCGCGGTGGATGCCTTGCGACACTTCGACCAGCTGGGCATCGCGCCCCGGCTGTGGCGGCAGCACCCGCGCCACCGTGATGCGCTCGGCCTTGCCGCTGGCAAGAATGGCGCGCACGGCCGCGCTATCGATGCCGTAGTGCACGCCCTTGCACCACAGGTCGGCCACCAGCTCGTCGAATTCGCGGCGCGCCGGCACCTGGCCGTCCGCGTCCGCAGGCAAGGCTTCAAAGTAAAACTCGGCGCTGTCGCCGCGGATCTTGATTTGTTTGTACAGCGCGCGGCGCGCGGGCGGGAATGGGGCCACGCGCACGGCGAGGCGCAGCAGGGCATCGCCCTTGGGCGCGGCGCGGGGAGCGGGGGCATGGAACAGGGTCAGCAGGAACAAACCGTAATCGAGGCCGGCCAGCAGCTGGCCCGACTGGAACAGCTGCCCGACGGCGGTGCGCAGCTGCGCCGGCGCCAGCGACAGGTCAAGGAACACGCCCTCGTCGCGCTGGACCAGGCCGTGCGGCAAGCCGCCTGCGGGGACCGCATCCGGAACGGGTGTGTCGTCGTCGCTCACGCCTTGCCTCCCCCAGCAGCCATTTCAAAGAATTGCCTCCGTGCACTAGAACAATATCACGGGGCGGGGCCGTGTGCCTGACTGAGCAACAATGCTTGCGGCCAGATGCAAACAGGGCCATGTCTTGCGAGATGGCCCTGTCGGAGGGGGGATGGCTGCCTAGCGGCGCGGGGGATTCGAGTAAATGTCCTGCCCCACTTCGTTGATCTGGCGGCGCAGGTCGCGCCGTTCGTCGGGCGTCATGCGGCCCGTGCGGCGCGAGGCGTCGGCGCCTTCGTTGGCGCGGCGCTGCTCTTCTGCGCGCGTGTCGAAACTGCGTGCGTCACGCTGTTCGCGCAGTCGCGTATCATTGCTGTTGCTGCGCTGTACCTGTTCATACCGCTGGGCCTGCATTTGCTGCTGGTCGTCACGGCGTGGCGGCGGCTGGTTTTGCGCTGCCGCCAGGCTGGCGGCAAACACGGAACAAACGGCAAATGCGGACAGCACGGTCGTACGTGCAGCAATAGCTGCGCTGGGAGCGGCGTGAATTTTTTTAGTAAAGATATTCATTGAGTTCCTCTTCCGCGATGCCGTATAAACTAAAGCTGATTTCCACTGTGGCCCCAGTGTATGATGCTTTACACGGTGCAGTAAGAGTAATTGGGTAAAGTTTGTAACACTTTGTAATGGGTCGCCACAGCCCCTTGCCGACGCCGCGCGAGGCGTTACTATAGCAACTAATATAAGATAACACGACACCCTAAATGACCACAACCTCCACTTCCGGCAGCAATACAACAACGCAATCGATCCACGGCCACCAGGCAAAAATCATGGTAGTCGATGACGATGTGCGCCTGCGCGACCTGCTGCGGCGCTACCTGACCGAACAGGGCTTCAATGTCTTTACGGCAGAGAGCGCGACGGCCATGAACAAACTGTGGCTGCGCGAACGCTACGACCTGCTGGTGCTCGACCTGATGCTGCCGGGCGAAGACGGCCTGTCGATCTGCCGCCGCCTGCGCGGCGCGGGCGACCAGACGCCGATCATCATGCTGACGGCCAAGGGCGAGGACGTGGACCGCATCGTGGGCCTGGAAATGGGTGCCGACGATTACCTGCCGAAACCATTCAATCCGCGTGAACTGGTGGCCCGCATCGGCGCCGTGCTGCGCCGCAAGGGTCCCGATGAAATCCCGGGCGCGCCGTCGGAAACGCCGCAAACCTTCGAATTCGGCGACTTCGTGCTGGATCTGGGCACGCGTACCCTGAAAAAGAATGGCGAAACAGTGCCGCTGACGACCGGTGAATTTTCGGTGCTGAAAGTGTTTGCCCGCCATGCGCGCCAGCCGCTGTCGCGCGAGAAACTCATGGAACTGGCGCGCGGCCGCGAATACGAAGTGTTCGACCGCAGCCTGGACGTGCAAATCTCGCGCCTGCGCAAACTCATCGAACCTGATCCGTCGAGCCCGCTGTTCATCCAGACCGTGTGGGGCTTAGGTTACGTCTTCATCCCGGACGGACAGCCGCGCTGATCGCAGGCGAGGCATGATGAAGCTTTTTCCCGATATCAGCCTGGCGCGGCTGAAAAGCGGCTTGTTCTGGCGCACCTTTTTGCTGCTCGGCACCTTGACCACGGTCAGCATGATCGCCTGGTTCAGCATGATTTCCTTCATCCAGCGCGAGCCGCAGGCGCAGCAGATTTCCGCCCAGATCATTTCCGTCGTTACCATCACGCATGCGGCACTGACGCACTCGGCTCCCGAGCTGCGGCGCGAGCTGCTGTTCGATCTCGTCAGCAATGAAGGCATCCGCATCTTCTCGCTGGAAGAGGACGACCGCATCGAGCCGCCGCCCGACAATTACCTGATGCCCGACATCGAGGCGCTGGTGAAGGCCAAGCTGGGCAAGGACACGCGCTTTTCCGCGCGCGTCAACGGCGTGGCCGGCTTCTGGGTCAGCTTCAAGATCGACGACGACGAGTACTGGCTGATGCTGGACCGGGAGCGCCTGCGCGGCCTGACGGGCTTCCAGTGGCTCGGCTGGGCCAGCCTGGTGTCGCTGCTGTCCCTGCTGGGCGCAGCCATCATTTCCAGCCTGATCAATCTGCCGCTGTCGCGTTTGACGGCGGCCGCGCGCGACATCGCCAAGGGCAAGCAGCCGGCGCCGCTGCCGGAAAAGGGCCCGATCGAAATCATCGAGGCGAACCGCAGCTTCAACCAGATGGTCGATGATCTGAAACAGGTGGAATCGGACCGCGCCGTGATTTTGGCGGGCATTTCGCACGACTTGCGCACGCCGCTGGCGCGCATGCAGCTGGAAGTGGAAATGGCGAACCTGTCGGACGAGGCGCGCGAAGGCATCCAGTCCGATATCGGGCAGATGGACGCCATCATCGGCCAGTTCCTCGACTATGCCAAGCCGACGGAAGCGTCGAGCTTTACGGATGTCGACCTGAGCGGTTTGCTCAGCGACATGACGCGCGAAGCCATGCGCCTGCCGGATGTGAAGATCAACGCCAGCATCGCCGACGGCGCGCATGCGATGGGCAACCCCACCGACCTGCGCCGCGTGCTGAACAACCTGATCGAGAATGCGCGCCGCTATGGCAAGACGCCGGGCAGCGACGTGACGGAAATCGACATCGCCTGCCAGGTGCGCACCAGCCACGGCGCGAAAAAGGTCATCATCGAAGTGCAAGACCACGGCACGGGCGTGCCGGCAGAAAAGATCGAGCAACTGATGAAGCCGTTCACCCGCCTCGATACGGCGCGCGGGCAGGCAAACGGCGCCGGCCTGGGCCTGGCCATCGTCGACCGCGTGCTGCTGCGCCATGGCGCCGAATTGCAAGTGCGCAACCGCGAAGGCGGCGGCCTGGCGTTTCAGATCAGCTTGCCAGCGGCGTAGGTCGGATCAGCGAAGCCTTGCCTCGCATAATCCGACAACATTGTTGGCTATTCCTGTCGGATTACGCGCCAGGCGCTAATCCGACCTACGCTACCGGCTCCGGCGTTTCCGCCGCCCGACAACGGTCAAGCGGACGCCTGCTCCTGCGCCAGCAATTTATTCATCAGCAATTCCGTCGCCCCGTAGCCGTACAGGGAATCGCTCTCCATGCCCGGCGTATCGAAGGGGATCGATTCTTCGCGGTTCAGCTTGGCAGGGTCGGCGTCCGCATAGCTGGCGCGCCAGGCGCGCTGCAAGGATTCATTGCGGCGGATAAAGGCCGGCATGGGCCAGGCGTCGCGCTCCCAGTGGAGGCTGTCACCCAGCAGAGGCCAGCGCTCGTTGAGCAGGGCCATGTCGCCCGTGCGCAGGCGGCGTACGGCCTGTTCCGGCCGCAAGCCTTCCAGCTCATCGAGCGTCGGCAAGCTGTCGCGCTTCGGTCCGAACATATACGCCAGCATGATGCGCCCGGCAGGCGCCCTGCGCGCCACCACGCCGACGGCATAGCCGCCGCCCGGCAAGGGCACGGCAAACCAGCTGCCTTCTCGGTATGGTAATGATCTCATCGTTGCAAACTCCCCCAAAATCGTGTCCGGGGCACAGTCTACGCGAAACGATGCAAAAGTGGCGCATGGTACGCCACAGCAACAAACCAATAGTTACAATATTTTCTCGTCATAGTGATACTGAGCAACAATCGGCCCCGCCTTGAACAGCGCTTCCTTCATGGCCGCATCCAGGCGCGCATCGCGGCGGCGCATCCATTCGAGCAGCATGGATATTTCGCGCCGGCTGGTGTCGCCCGCATGCGCGAGCACGCGGCGCAGTTCCGGGTCCGTGCATGCCTCGAAACGCTGGCTGTTCAAGTCCAGCGCCTGCAGCGCGGCGATGGTGGCGCCGATGGCGCGGTGCATGTCGAGCGCGGTGGCCGGCAAGCCGGATTCTTCCAGTGGGACGTTGGTCATGCGCATTCCTTTTCGCGTGGTGGTGACATCGGCTGCATTCTCCACCGCGCGGGCGAAAAGCTCAAGCGTCCACGACACGTTTCCACCCGTTCGGCCATAATCATGGCTCAGCAACAGCCTAAACCCCAGCGGCAGGAGCCCCATGTTCAATTTCGACTTTTACAATCCGACGCAAATCCTCTTCGGCCAGGGCCAGATCGCCGCCATCACGGCGCTGATCCCGCCGCATGCCAGAGTGCTCATGACGTATGGCGGCGGCAGCATCAAGCAGAACGGCGTCTATGATGAAGTCAAGGCGGCGCTGGCCGGCCATACCTTGCTGGAATTTGCCGGCATCGAACCCAATCCCAGCTATGAAACCCTGATGCAGGCCGTGGCCATGGTGAAAAGCGAGCGCATCGATTTCCTGCTGGCCGTCGGCGGCGGTTCCGTGGTCGATGGCACCAAATTCATCGCCGCGGCCGCCCTGCATGAAGGCGAGGCGTGGGACATCCTGGCCAAAGGCGGCAAGATCGTCGAGGCCGCCCTGCCCTTCGGCACGGTATTGACGTTACCGGCAACGGGTTCCGAAATGAATGGCTCGGCCGTGATCACGCGCAAGGCCACGCAGGAAAAGCGCTCGTTCATGAGCCGCAAGGTGTATCCGAAATTCTCCGTGCTGGATCCGTCGAAAACGTTCACCTTGCCGCTGCGCCAGGTGGGCAATGGCGTCGTCGATGCGTTTGCGCATGTCATGGAGCAGTATTTGACCTACCCCGTGAACGCGTCCGTGCAGGACCGCTTCGCCGAAGGCATTTTATTGACCCTGATCGAGGAAGGCCCGAAAGCCCTGTCGCACCCGGACGACTACGACGTGCGCGCCAACGTGATGTGGAGCGCCACCCTGGCCTTGAACGGCCTGATCGGCGTGGGCGTGCCGCAGGACTGGTCCACGCACGCCATCGGCCACGAATTGACGGCCTTGTACGAGCTCGACCATGCCCAGACCCTGGCCATCATCCTGCCCAGCATGCTGCGCGTGCGCAAGCAGGCCAAGCGCGCCAAGCTGCTGCAATACGCGGCCCGCGTGTGGGGCCTGGACGGCGGCGACGAGGATGGCCGCATCGAGGCCGCCATCGCGCGCACGGAATTCTTCTTCCGCCATATGGGCGTCAAGACGCGCCTGGCCGACTACGGCCTGAACCACGCCAGCGTGGATGCCGTCGTATCCGCCCTGGAAGCGCACGGCATGACGGCGCTGGGCGAACAGCGCGAAGTGACGCCCGCCGTCAGCCGCAAGGTACTGGAACTGAGTCTGTAGCGCAGTTTGCAGATTCCAGCCACACTGTTGTAAAACGGTCAGCCAGGGGGACAGCTGGCCGTGGTTCATGCTAAGCTGTCAACCGCTAGGGGTCCTGGAGCAGTTATCCGGGTGAGAGATACCCTTCGTACCTGATCTGGATAATGCCAGCGAAGGAAAGCGCAAAGTACCTCCCTCCTTTGATAGCTCCTGCGTTGGCGCCAGCCGAACAAGCAGCCTGCCGTGCTCTTTACAGAGACGGCTTGAACCACGAGCAATCTATGTCCACACCGAATTTATCTGCGCATTTTTCCCGTCCTGTACTGACCCTGGCTATCCTGCACGCGTTTGCCGCGCCTGCCTTTGCTGCGAACGACACCACCGAAGCCGCTGACCCGCAGGCCCAAAACATGGCCGAAGTCGTCGTCACGGCCAGCAAGGCGCCGGCCGCCAAGCGCGCCTCCGTGGGCGGCTTTGCCGACGCGCCGCTGCTGCAGACACCGGCGTCCGTCACCGTCATTTCGCAAAAAGACATGCAGGACTTGCAGATCCGCAATCTCAGCGATGCCGTCAAGCTCGACGCCAGCATCAATGAGTCGTACAACGCCGTCGGCTACGCGGAACAGTTCACCATCCGCGGCTTCAAGCTCGACACGAACTCCAGCTACCGCAAGGATGGCGTGGCCATTCCTGGCGACACGCAAATTCCGCTGGAAAACAAGGAACGCATCGAAGTATTAAAAGGCCTGGCCGGCTTGCAGGCAGGCGTGGCCGCGCCTGGCGGCGTGATCGACTTTATCGTCAAGCGCCCCACCGCCGCACCGCTGCGCACCGTCACCGTGGAAGCGCGCGAACGGGGCACCGTGTATGGCGCCGTCGACCTGGGCGGACGCCTGGAAGACACGCGCTTCGGTTACCGCGTCAACGTGGCGGCCGAGCGCCTGCGTTCCTACATCAAGGGCGCGGACGGCAACCGTCGGTTCATTTCCGGCGCCTTCGACTGGCAGATTTCCCCGCAAGCCCTGCTGCAGCTCGACGCCGACTACCAGGACAAGGCGCAGGTCACGGCGCCCGGCTTCCAGCTGCTGAGCAACGGCAGCCTGCCGGCCAACGTCAGCGCCGACACCATGCTCAACAAGCAGCCGTGGACGCATCCGGTGGAAACCGTCACCAGCAACCTCGGCCTGCGCTTCCAGTACGCCTTCAATGATTACTGGCACGCCACCCTGTCCGCCAACCAGCACTCGTTCAAGCGCGACGACTACACGGCGTATCCGTATGGCTGCAGCCCGGAAGGCTGGGCGCCCGTCTTCTGCAGCAATGGCGATTTCTCCGTATGGGACTTCCGCAGCCTGGGCGAGACGAAGAAGCCGCTGAGCGCGCAAGCCATGATCCAGGGCAAGTTCGCCACCGGCAGCCTGCGCCACGAATTCACTGCCGGCGTGTCGTACTTCAACCGCAAGGACCGGGCCGGCAAGTACGTGTACGACGAAGTGGGCATCAGCAACATTTATCGCCCCGTCATCGTCGCGCCATCCGACGGCGTCACGGGCCCCGTGCGCCTGGTACGCAACGACAAGGAAAAATCCGTCTTCGTGCAGGACATCGTCAGCCTGGCGCCCAACTGGAAGCTGCATGGCGGCCTGCGCCACATCAATGTGGATGGCTACCAGTATGTGCTGAAGGCCGACACGGAAATCCGCGCCAAGCACGACTTCCTGTTGCCGAACGTGGCGCTGGTGTACAACCCGCAAGACAATATCGCCGTGTATGCATCGTATTCGCAGGGCATGGAGCACGGCGGCACGGCCGACCGCTACGCGGAAAACGCCAATGTGGAACTGACGCCGAGCCGCTCGAAGCAGGTCGAATTGGGCGTGAAGGCGGACCTGACGCAGGACTTCATGGTGGCCGCCACCCTGTTCCAGATCCGCAAGGGCCTGGAATTCAACCAGTACCTCGACAGCAGCATGAGCACCTACAACTTCGTGCGCGCGGGCCAGGCCCAGCACCGTGGCCTGGAATTGTCTGCCCAGGGCAAGGCATCGGCCAACCTGAACCTGGGCGCGTCCATCACGGCCCTGAACAGCCAGCAATCAGGCACGGGCAGTGCGGACTACGATGGCAAGCGCGTGCCCAACGTGCCGGCCTTCAAGGCGGCCGTGCACGCGGACTACGCCGTGCAGCAGGTGGCGGGCTTGAGCGTGAATGGCAGCTGGGAATATGCGGGCAAAAAGGCGTTTGAAAACAACAACACCACCTTCGTGCCTTCGTACAGCGTGTTCAACCTGGGCGCCGCCTGGGCCACGCGCCTGGCCGGCACGCCAGCCGTGCTGCGCGCCACCGTCAACAACGTGACGGACAAGTTCTACTGGCGCGATGTGACTCCGGAAGCAGGCGGCTACCTGTTTCCGGGTGCAAGCCGCACCTTGAAGGTGTCGGCGCAATTCGACTTCTGACAACCACATGGGGCATGCGCCGGACATGCCCCTATTCGTGGACGAAAATATCAAATAATTAAAATATTACACTGTGGTAATTATTAAATTGCTATAATTACCACCCTTATTTTATTATCCGCGCAAGGCATCTCCATGAAACAGCATGTGTCGTCACTGATATTTGCCAGCCTGATCCTGATCACCGGAGGCAGCGTCCACGCCACCGAGGCAGCGATTCCCATAGAGCAATTCACCAGCAAGGATCGGTTCAGTACACCACGCCTGTCGCCAGATGGCAAACACATAGCGGTCACGACTCAGATGCAGCAGGGCGGGCGCAGCATCCCCATCATCACCATCTATGCATTGCCGGACATGAAAGCGGTAGGCATGCTGCGCCTGCACATATTTGAAGTGCCGCTTAACTACCTTTGGTTGACGAACACGCGTTTGGTACTGCGCAAGGGTCTGGAACTGGGGGAGCTGGAACAACCGGTATCAACTGGTGAAATCATCGCTTTTGACCTCGACGGCACCAACCAGGAATACCTGTTCGGCTACGATATGTTCCGCTCGTCGAGTCGAGGCGACCGCCTCGACGATGATCATGGCTATGCCCGCATCAACGGCGTTCCCTTGCCGCGCAATAGTCACGTCTTTCTGTCAGCCCAGGAATGGGATCGTGACCGGTCAAAGTTATACGACGTCGACAGCAAGAAGGCCCATCGCAAGACCCTGGCCGACATCGCTGCACCACGCCTGCAGTTTGTGCAGCAGCGCAATAGCGTACCGCGCTTCGCCTACGGCTGGGACGACAAGAACGAGCCGGTGTTGTACCGTCTTGATGACGTCAGCGGCCAGTGGCGTCTCACCCCTCCCATCCCAAAACAAACCACAATCCCGTTCCACTTCACAATGGACGACAGCGCTTTTTTTGCTACCCATGCCGTCAACGGTGGCCCTGAGGCCCTGGTGCGGGAAGAGCTGGCTAGCGGAAAACGAGTGGTTCTAGCGCAAGATCCTGTTGCCGACCTGAGCAGCGTAATGTATGACGCCAACGAGATGCCTTTCGCAGTATCTCACCAGCTGGGCCGTACCCGTGCCATCTACCTGGACGCCAATAGTGCGGACGCCCGGCTGCACAAGCAATTGAGCGCATCTTTTCCGGACGAACATGTACGCTTCATCAACTTCACAGATGACGGCACCACCTTGCTGTTTTCCGTCTACAGCGATCGCGACCCGGGCAGCTATTACCTGTACGACAAGGCCAGCAACAAGGCGGAACTGCTGTACTCGACCATGCCTGGCATCGACCCGGATCGCATGGCCGAGCGCCGCCCCATTGCCTTCAAGGCACGCGACGGATTGCAACTGCATGGCTATCTGACCATGCCGAAGCATGCGCCAGGCGTTAAATTACCGCTGGTTGTCATGCCCCACGGCGGACCGCACGGCGTCTACGATACCTGGTCGTTCGACAGCGATGCGCAGTTCCTCGCCAGCCGCGGCTACGCGGTACTCCAGGTTAATTTCCGCGGTTCCGGGGGCCGTGGCGAGACTTTCATCCGGGCAGGCTACCGTCAATGGGGCGAAAAAATCCAGGACGACATCCTGGACGGCCTCGCCGCTGTAATTGCCGAAGGCGAAGTCGATGCCGGGCGCGTCTGCTCATACGGCGCAAGCTTCGGCGCCTACTCGGCAATGATGCTGACCATACGTGCACCTGGCACCTTCAAATGCGCTATCGGCTATGCCGGCGTATATGAGCTTAGGTTGTTCAAAGAGGAGGATGATGCGCGCCGCCACAAATATATCCGGCATGCCTACCAGGACTATATCGGTGAAAACAACAAGGAACTCGACGCCATCTCGCCTTCACGCCTGGCTGACCGGATCAAGGTGCCGGTATTGCTGGTGCACGGCGACAAGGACAAGACGGCACCACCGGAACACGCCGAGTTGATGCGCAAGGCCTTGGTCAGGGCCGGCAATACACCGCAATGGATGATGGCGCAAAACGAAGGACATGGCTTCTACATGACCAAAAACGCCACCGCGTTCTATCAACAACTGGAAAGCTTCCTGGCCGAACACATCGGAAAATAAGGCCGGTTTACCCCACCCTGCCTGGGGTGCTGGCGCTCAACCAGGCATCCGCCTGCGCCAGCCGCACCGCCAGGCTACCGCTGACGAGCAGGTAGGAAATCTGGCGCTCAGCCAGTTCATCGAGCAGCTGGCGATGAATCAGCTGGCGCACGGCTTCCGACTCGCGCTGCAAGCCGTCGGCTACCCACGGGCTGTCGGGCGCCGTCACCAATGTCAGATCGTACTGCGTGGCATCGGCCAGCGCCGCCAGCGGCGCATCGGCGCCATTGAAATAATGGCGGCTGTAGACCACCGTCATCAACGGCGTCGTATCGCAAAACAGGAAGTGGCGCGCCTGCGCGGTGGCGGCCGCTTCGCGTTCGACTTGCGTTCGCGCAATGCCAAACTGGTCGGCCGCAACGGGCACCCGGCCCTGCTTCTCGACAAATTCGCGCAAGTATTCCGGCACCCAGACGGTGCCGTAGCGTTCGGCCAGGGCGGCTGCCAGGGTCGACTTGCCCGACGATTCCGCGCCCAGGATGGCCACGCGCACGCAACGCTCCATCACTTGAGGACCATCGCGCTCGGCGCGGCCGGGGCCGACTTTCTCCACGCCAGCAAGCCGATGATGGCCATCACGACGAAGAAGGCATACAGCACGGCCGTCAGGGTCAGGCCCTTGTGCACATACAGCCACACGTACAGCACGTCGACGATGATCCAGGCGATCCAGTTTTCCAGTTTCTTGCGCGACAGCAGGAATTGCCCCACCAGGCTGCCTGCCGTGAGGAAGCCGTCCGCGTGGGGCACGTCCGTATCCGTCGTCGTCAGCAGCCAGGCGATCAGCAGGAAGCCGACCAGCCAGCCTGCGGCGCACGCCATCCAGCCGCGTCCATCGAGGCGCGTGACGGGCAAGGTCTTGCCGCCGCTGGCCGGGTGCAGCCACTGGTACCAGCCCCAGAACGAGACGCTGATGAACAGCAGTTGCAAGGCCATGTCGCCATACAGGCGCGATTCGAAAAACACGAAACCGTAGGCGGCCGAGGAAATGATGGCGAACAGCCACGCCCAGTGATTCTGGCGGATGTTCAGCGCAACGGTTGTCAATGCCAGGACAAAGGAAATCAGTTCAAGCGGCGTGGTGGCAAAACCCAGCAGGAGAAGCGTATCGTTCATGGGAATCGTGATGAGGCTGGTGGTGCAGTATGCAATACCAGCCATGAATAAGCAAGATTGCCCGCACCGCCGCAGCCCTTCCCTACTCAGGCAAAGCCCCCCTTGACGGCGCGCGCCAGCGTACGCCGCACGATCAGCTTGTGAAATGGCCGGATCACCAGGATGTAGGTACGCCCTATCCAGTTATGGCAATGCACGACGGTGGAAAAGGTGACGCTGCCATGCAGCCCCGCGTCCCGGTTGCGCAGCACGGACAAACGGAAGTCCAGGTGGCTATCGTCCTCGCCCACGATGATTTCATCATCGCTGACGGCATAGATGCGAAAGATGCCGATGCGTCCATCAGGCTTGGCCGCCAGCTGTCTTGCCGTCTTGATGCCGAAGGGCGAGACTATCGTGTCGCGCACCGCCAGCAGCCACTGCGCCCAGCGCGGCTGGCTGCACAGCACCACACGCGCCAGGGCCTGCATATCCATCTGCCGTACACCAGCGCTGGGCAGGCCGACGGCATACGCGTCGGCCAGGTTGCTGCCCGGATACAAGGGGGCGATGCTGGCGCCTGGCGGCAAGGCCACGGCGCGTACCACGTTGCTTATCTCTTGCATGTGCTCTCCATGTGTTCAGTGATAACATGGCCATCATACACGACAATGTGAACAGCGATAACATAGAATGACAAGCACAAGTACTTACCATCACGGCAACCTGCGCGACACCCTGGTCGCCGCCACCATCGCCCAACTGGCACAGCAAAGCGACGCCACCCTCTCGCTGCGCGAACTGGCGCGCACGGTGGGCGTGTCGATCGCCGCCGTGTACCGCCACTTCCCCAGCAAGGAAGCCTTGCTGGCCGACGTGGCGGCAGCCGGTTTCGCCAGCCTGATCGCCAAATGGGAGGCAGAACTGCCGCCGCAGGGCAGCCTGCCCTCCGAACAGCGTTTTCAGCTGCTGGGCCAGCAATACATCGAATTCGCCCTCGCCGCGCCGGCCCATTACCGGCTGATGTTCGAACACCAGGACGTGCGCCAGTTCCCCGCCCTGATGGAAGCGGCGCAAGCGTGCTTCCAGTACGTGCTGCAGACGGCCGGCGCGGCCGTGCGCGAAGCGGGCCTCGACCCGCGCTGGGACAAGGCCGCCGCCAGCGCCGGCTGGTCGCTGGGCCATGGCTACGTGATGCTGCTGCTCAGTGGCCGCCTGGCCATGGCGGACGGCGGCAACGATTTGTCGCCGGCGATGGTGCCGCGCTTTTTCCAGTTGCCGGTGGAGGCGTTGCGGCAGGCTGCCTTGCCAGGCGGGGCAACCGCAATCAAGTCAGATTGACCCAGTGATCGGCGAGTGCCAACGTCAGGAACTTTCATGCGCAACATATCGATAGACACGCTCTCGGTGACCGCCAGGCAATGCATTGCCGTAAGCTGCCTGCAACGCTTTTGCCAGCGCTTTGACATTCACCATCCGGCGCTGTCCGCATTCGCCGAACACGTGTGGAAGGTGGCGCAGCTCGCGCCTGGGGATTTTGCAGCCTGGGAACGCGGCTTTGCTTGCCTGGCCGTCACGGGCATGGGCGACCCCTGGCCGGATGACATCCGCCTGGCCATGCCCGGGCACCTGCTCGGCACGCTGGAGCAGCTTGTCGGGCATGTGCTGGAAACGAGCGCCTGCACCTGGCATGGCGATGACCTTCCGGCAAGCCGGCGGCAGCTGGAAGCCGTGCTTGATATCTGTGCCAGGCACGGCGTGGCGGCGCCACCGCTTGCGCACTATGTGCAGCACGATGCGGCGCTGCGCGGCGGCTGGGGGCCGGTGCTGACGGACGGGGAAGTCAGGCGCTGGCAAGCCCTGCTATAGCGCGCGGCCTGCAATGGCGGCGGAGGCTCACGCCGGCAAGCCCTGGCGCACCTGGTCGAGCAGCCGCTCCTCTTCCTCCGTATCCGCATCGATTTGCGTGACGACGGTCCAGAATTGCGGGCAGGTCCTGATCTGCTCGAAAGCCTGGCTCGTTTCAAGCCGCACCATGGTTTTCCTCAGGCTGTGCAGATAGCCCTCCTCGATGGCATCGAGCAGTTCGTCATCGGCAGCGTCGATCAGCTCGAGCAGCGCGCCTTCGATCCTGGCATACCCCTCCTCCCACAGCTGGCCGATTTCCGGCACGTCGACTTCGATGCACTCGTTCGACCAGTCCGGCGGATAGTAATCGCGCTCCCGGTTGGCGGGATCGGTGTCAAGGCTCAGCGAAAGGGATGGAAACGATACGGCGTTGAAGGCAAAGGCGGAAAATGCCTGATCCTTGAATGGGGACGCGCCCAGCAAGGCCAGCGACGCGCTGGCCAGCTTGAAGCAGGTTTCTTCCACGTCGTACGCAGTTTCAAATGTCTGCCAATCAAGGGGCAAAGCGGGAGTCGTGGGCATGGCGGGCCTGTCGGAAATGAATAAAGGTGAATGGGAATTATACGTGGCGCCGCCGCAAAAAAGCCGCATCGGCCCTGCGGCGGATGCGGCTTTTATCCCAGCTGGGAAAAATTACTTCTTGGCAGCCTTCGGATACTTGATGGTCATTTCCTGCAGCAAATTATCCGCGTGGTCCACTTCCTTCATCACCCACAGCATGTAACGGATGTCGAGGTGGATGGCGCGCGTGATGGCCGTGTCGAAGTACCAGTCCTTGGTGATCGATTCATACGTCGAATCGAAGTTCAGGCCGATCAATTCGCCGCGCTTGTTCATCACGGCCGAGCCGGAATTGCCGCCCGTGGTGTCGGCGCTGGTGAGGAAGTTGACGGGCACCGTACCCAGTGCCGGGTCGCGGAACTGGCCGTAGCGTTTTTGCTTGACGGCGTCAATCAGGCCTTGCGGCGCTTCGAACGGGGCCTTGCCCGTGACTTTCTCGACGATGCCTTCCACGGTCGTGAACGGTCCCTTGGTGATGCCATCGCGCGGCGAGTACGGCGATACCGTGCCATACGTGACGCGCAGGGTCGAGTTGGCGTCAGGATAGACCGGCTTGCCTTGCGACTTTTTCCAGGCAATCACGGCTTGCATGTATTGCGGAATCACGCGTTCCAGGTTGCCGTCGATTTCCTTGCGGCGCTCTTCCAGTGCCGCTTCGACGGGCTGCAGCTTGATGGCCAGCGCCATGAAGGCGTCGTCGGACTGGGCAACAGCGGCCTGGTCCTTTTCCAGCCAGGCCAGGCGCTTGGCCGTATCAGCCAGTTGCGTCTGCTGGTACAGGGCCGCCACGGCACTTGGCGCCGGCAGCAGCGCGTCCAGGCCTTGCGGATGGCTCTTCGCCGCCAGTTGCGCGTAACGCTTCAGGCCCGCCTCAAAACGCGCCTGGTCGACCTTGTTGACATACGACTGTTCCAGGCGGGCCAGACGGGCCTTGATGAAAGCCAGGTCGCGCTGCTGGAAGCCCGATTCGCGCTCGGCGTCCGCCTTCTGGCGCTCCAGCGACAAACGGTAGAGGGTGCGCGCGCTTTTCAGCAAGTCGCTGTTGGTGGCCACGCTCCAGGCGAACTCTTCTTCGCTCAAGGCCATGTCGCTGGCGATCGCCGCGTCCAGTTCGGCCAGCAGGGTCGGCGACACGTTCGGCTGTTTCGCATACCAGGCGCGGAACTCGGCATCCTGCACGTCCTTGATGGCAGCGATGTCCTTGCGCGCGAAACCGTCGAGCAAGCCCTGGGTTTTCTTCAGCACGTTGTTGATGCTTTTCACCACGCTCGCATAGCGCACGGCAGCGGCCGCGTCGCCATTCGTGGCGTCAGCCATCACGGCCAGGTCCGCTTGCAGTTCCGACACTTTCAACGGGAAGGCCGTATCGCGCGCGAAGCGGATTTCCGCCGGCAGCTTGTAGCGGCTGGTGCGGCCGGGGTAGCCCGCCAGCAAGATGCCGTCACCGGCTTTCAAGCCTTCGGCCGAGACCACCAGGAAATCCTTCGATTTGTACGGCACGTTGTCGGGCGACGGGTCGGCCGGACGGCCATCCTTGCCCACGTAGGCGCGCAGGAACGAATAATCGCCCGTGTGGCGCGGCCATTCGTAGTTGTCGATATCGCCGCCGAAGTTGCCGATCTTGTCCGATGGCGCGTACACGAGGCGCACGTCGCGTATCATCATCTGGCGGATGCGGTAGTACTCGAGGCCGCGGTGGAAGGCAGGCACGGAGCAGCGGTACATCTTGTCCGTTTCGCATTCGGCGATCAGGTCCTTGACGCGCTTTTCCACGGCTTCGTGGCGCGCGCGGCCGCTCATGTCCGCCGTCAAGCCTTTCAAGACGCGGTCGCTGACGTTCTCCACCTTGTCCGTCACATACACGAGGCTGTTCGGACCGCCCGGCAGCTCTGCGGCGCGCGTCTTGGCCAGGAAGCCGTTGGTGATGTAATTGTGTTCCGGCGTGGAATTGCGCTGCACGGCACCATACGCGCAATGGTGGTTCGTCACCACCAGGCCGGCGTCGGAAACGAAAGCGGCCGAGCAGCCGCCCAGCGACACGATGGCGCTCATCGGGTGCTTGCTCAGGTCAGCCAGTTTTTCTGCAGGAATTTCGATGCCGACCCGTTTCAGTTCGGCTTTCAGCTGTGGCAGCTGATGTGGTTGCCACTGCCCTTCGTCGGCGTGTGCGCCGGCGAACGCGCCCAACAAGGCGACTGGTAAAACGATTGTTTTGAACAAGATATGCCCCTCCATAAATAGCAGGCGAAAGTATAGCCTGTCCAGGCGGCATGAGTCGGCAAAAATTAACCCATTGCAATTTCTGTATCAGGCGGCCGGCCGCCCCGCCCCCTGCAAGGGAATCTGCAGGGCCAGGCGGCAACCGGCGCCCGATGCCGGCATGCCGACCTCGAATTGCCCGCCCAGCGCCGTCACCCGCTCGGCGATGCCGATCAGGCCGAAGCACTGTTTCTTGCGCTGCTGCTGCGGCGTGATGCCGATGCCGTTGTCGCTGATGACCATATACACGGCGCAGGCATCCGAGCTGAGTTCGATCTCCACCTGGCTGGCCTGGGCATGGCGCATGACGTTGCTGAGCGCTTCCTGCACGATGCGGAACAGCACGATCTCGACCTGGCTGCCGATGGAGGAAAACAATGCCTCGTCGCGTATCAGCAGCTGGCAAGCGATGCCGCTGCGCTTGCGGAAGTCGCCCACCTGCCACTCGATGGCCGCTTGCAGGCCAAGGTCCAGCGCCATCGGGCGCAGCTCGTTCATGATGCCGCGCACGCTCTTGATGGTGGTGTCGACGTTGCTGAGCACGGCACCGACGCGGCGGTGCAGGCGCGGATGGGAACCTTCCGTGCGCGCGCTGAGCATGGAAATATCGATGCGCAGCGCCAGCAGGTTTTGCCCCAGCTCATCGTGGATATCGCGCGAGATGCGCTTGCGCTCGTCTTCCTTGGCCGTTTCCAGGTGCAGCGCCAGCTGGCGCAGCTGCGCATGCGACTGGCGCAGGGCGCCATCCATCAGCTTGCGTTCGGTGATATCCGTATGCGCCACCACCACGCGCAGCGGCCCTTCGCCGAGAAAGCGGCTGATCCTGGCCTGCGACCAGCGGGGGCCGGCGCGCGTGGCAAACTCATACTCGAGCGCAAACGTGTCCGCATTGCCGGCAATGACGGCGCGGATGCCGGCGGCCAGCTCGCGCCCGGCGCTGCGCTGCCAGCGCGGGTCCAGCTCGCAAAACTCCAGGTAATTCTGCGGTTTTTGCATCTGCCCGACAAAATCCAGGCACGCCTGGTTGGCATGCGCGACGCGGCCCGCCCGGTCCAGCACCAGCACGCGGTCCGTCAATGAATCGATGGTGGCGTGAAAGAAGCGCTCGGCATCGCGCAAGGCTTCCTGCGCCCGCTCGCGCTGGTGCACTTCCAGCTGCAGATGCTGGTTGGCCCGCAGCAATTCGGCCGTGCGGTCGACCACCCGCTGGTCCAGCTCGCGGTGCAGCTCGCGCAAGTCCGCCTCGGCCAGCTTGCGCTCGGTGATGTCGGAAAACACGCCAACGAAATGGCTGATCGCGCCATCCGGGCTGCGCATCGGCGTGATCGACAGCGACTCGACGAAGCGCTCGCCATTCTTGCGGCGGTTCACCAGTTCGCCATACCAGCTGCCATCCTGGTGCAGGCTGCGCCACATGGCTTCATAGAAATGCGGCAAATGCGTGCCGCCGCCGAGGAAGGACGGATCGCGGCCGATGGCTTCCTCCGCCTGGTAGCCGGTAATGGTGGTGAAAGCGGGATTGACGGAAATGATGCGGTTGGCGCTGTCCGTCACCAGCACGCCTTCGCGGATACTGTCGAGTATCACAAAAGCGCGCCGCAAGGCCGATTCGCGCGCGTGCTCGTCGCCCAGGTCCGTCACCACCATGCGCGCCGTGGCGCTGTCCGCATCGTAATTGGCTTCGATGCGCACCATGCCGCTCATGCCACCCGCTTCGCCTTCAAACAATTGCGCTTCAAGCACCTGGCGCGCACCGTTGGTAAAGACCGCATCGAGGAAGCGGCGGAAGTCCCCTTGCGCCTGCGGCGCAACGAATTGCTCGAAACGCCGTCCCAACAGCCGGTTCTTGTCGCGTTGCAACAAGCCGCAGGCTGCCACATTGACACGCGTGATCACGCCTTCGCGCGCCAGCGAAAAGTAACTGACGGGCGCCTGTTCATACAGCTGCGCATAACGGTCGCGGCTGCTTTCAAATTCATTTTTCAGCTGTTCCAGCTCGGCCAGGGCCGCGCTCTGCATTTCCAGCTCGATCTGGCTGACCTGCAGCTCATGCAGCTGACGCATCACGTCTTCATTCGACTGCGGCACGGGCTGGCGCTGCTCCGCGGCCAATTGCTCCGCCTGCTCTCTCAGGCGGGCCGGCGCGCTGCCGTCGAATGGTTCGCTCATGACGCGTGCTCGCCGCTACTGCCGCCGGTCACGGCGCCGGACTGGATCTGGCGCAGCTGGGCTTCCAGCAGTTTCGACTCTGTAATGTTGATGAAGGTCACCACCACGCCATCGATCACATTTTCAATCGTGCGGTACGGCATGATGCGCACGTTGTACCAGCGCCCCGTCTTGGTTTCCACTTGCCGCTCGCAAAACACCAGGCTGCGGATCACTTCCAGCGCATCGTCTTCCAGGCCCGGATAATCGAGGTCATTGACGATGTCGCTGAGCGGACGGCGCAAGTCCGTCTGGATCAGCTTATAGATTTGCGTGGCCGGCGCCGTGAAGCGGCGGATGCGCAGGTCGCTGTCGAGGAAAATGGTGGCGATATCGGTACTATTGAGCAGATTCTTCATGTCGCTATTGACCAGCGACAAATCATCGACCTTCGATTGCAGCTCGGCATTGACCGTGTACAACTCTTCGTTGAGCGACTGCATCTCTTCCTTCGACGTGGTCAGCTCTTCGTTCGTCGATTGCAGCTCTTCATTGGTCGACTGCAGTTCCTCGTTGGCCGATTTGAGTTCTTCGCGCGACGTCTGCATCTCGTCGCGCACGGCCTGGATTTCATTGCGCGCCTGCGCCAGTTGCTGTTCCAGTTCCAGCACCTTGGGGTTCGGCGAGCGGCCGCGGCGCGCCTCGGCCACCAGCGGCGCGCTGGCAAACGTGACGAACACCATGCCGCGCAAGGATTCAGGCTGGCTCAGCGCTTCCGCGCTCAGGTCGACGCCCAGCGACTGTCCCAGGTGGTCCTTGACCACCAGCCCCTTCAGGCGCACCACCCTCTCGCTCTGCAAGGCTTCCTTGATGAGGCCAGCCAGCTCGTAGCGCAAGCCTTCGCGCGCCATCGCATGGATATTCCAGTTGGCCTTGCCGGCTGCCGGTTCGAGGAAGGCGCCCGTGCGCCCGTTGATGTACAGGATGTCGCCATCCTGGTTCAGCAGCGCGGCGGCAGGCGAATATTTCTGGAGCAATAATTGCTCGACATGGGATTGAATCTTTCCAGTCATGCTGACTTCTCTCGTGTCGCTAGGTGTAGGGGGGGATGCCAACGATACCTTGGTAGGAAAATACGTGGGCAGACGCTGACGCGCCAGGTTGTCGAGGCGGCGGTACAGTCGGGTCGACGTGGTCAGCGGCGAAAACAGGTCGGAAAAATGGCCGGGCGTGTCGGCGCTGCCCAGCAGCAAAATCCCGTCGCGGTTCAAGGCGTAATGAAACAGGGGTATCAAACGCTGCTGCAGCTTGGCATTGAGATAAATCAACAGATTGCGGCAGCACAGGATGTCGAGCTTGGTGAACGGCGGGTCGGAAATGATGTTTTGCTGGGCAAAGATGATCGTGTTGCGTATCTCTTTTTTCACGTGATAATCGTTCTTGTCGCGCAAGAAGAAACGCCCGAGGCGTTCGGCCGACACGTCGCTGCTGATGCTGTGCGGAAAGCGTCCCTGGCGCGCGCGGTCGATGGCGTCGGCCGACAGGTCGGTGGCAAAGATCTGCAGGCTGTACTTCGACGGCGGATTGATGCTGGCCACCACTTCATGGAATACCATGGCCAGCGAATACGCTTCCTCGCCCGTGGAACAGGCGGGCACCCAGGCCTTGAAGGCACGCCCGTCCGGATGGGCCGCCAGCAATTGCGGCAAGGCGACCATCTTCAGATATTCCCACACTTTCGGGTCGCGGAAGAAACTCGTCACGCCGATCAGCAATTCCTTGAACAGCAAGTCGATTTCGGTGGGATTGGCACGCAGATACGGCACGTATTCTTCCATCGACGTCATTTGATACAAGCTCATGCGCCGTTCGATGCGCCGCAGCACCGTGTTGATCTTGTAATCCGTGAAACTGTTGCCCGTGTGTTCGGACAGCAAGGCGACAATTTCCTGCAAGGAATTGCGCCCGTTCGGTTCGTGGCCCGGCAGGCTGAGGAAGCTGCTGCGGAACAGATAGGTGATGATCTTGTCCGGCATCTTGTCGGGAAAGTCGACCAGGTCCACCACTTCCGCGGCAATCGCGCTTTGCGGCATCATGTCGAACTTGGCCGTGTCCGGATGCTGGGCCAGGGTCAGGCCCCCTGCCTGCTTGATCGCCTGCAAGCCGCGCGTGCCATCGTTGCCCATGCCGGAAAAAATCACGCCCACGGCCAGTTCGCCCAGTTCGCTTGCGAGGCTTTCGAAAAAGGTGTTGATGGGCAAGCGGTGCCCGCGCAGCTGCACCGGTTCGCTGAGCACGAAACGCCCCTTGGACAAGCCCAGGTCGGCATTCGACGGTATCACATAGATATGGTTGGGCCGCAACTCCGCCTGGTGCGTGATTTCCGTGACGGGGATGCTGGTGGCGCGCTGCAGCAGTTCCGGCAGCATGGCCTTTTGCGTGGGATCAAGATGCTGGATCACCACATAGGCAATCCCGCTCTCCTGCGGCACGTTCGCCAGGAAGGCAACGATGGGATCGAGTCCGCCGGCGGATGCGCCGATGGCCACCACGGGGAAAACGATGGTGGCCACTTCAGGGACGGAAGCATTGCTGTGTTTACTGCGTGTCATCTTCTGCAAGAGTGCAGCCACGGCCAAAGCGTCAGGCTGGGAATTGATAATCTTGCATTCTAGCACTCAAGATGCGCGGCAAAACACGAATTTGGCGCAGGGCTTTTCCCTGCGCCAGGCTGCCCCCTAGCCGTCCCCTTTACTGCGCCTGCGGCACGTGCCAGCCGCCGCCCAGCGACTGGATCAGGGCCACGGCCGTCGTCTGGCGGTCCGCCTGCGCCTGCACCAGCGAACGGCGCGCCGACAGGGCCGTCACTTGCGCCGTCACCACGTCCGTATAGCCGACCTGGCCCGCGTTGTAGCGGTTCAGCATCTGCTGCTCGACCTGGTCGGCGGCGGATGACGCCTGCTGGCGCAGGGCCAGCTGTTCGGCCAGCGCGCGCGTGGCCGACAACTGGTCTTCCACGGCGCCAAAGGCACTCAATACCGTCTGGCGGTAGCGCGCCACGGCCGCCTCGTGTCCCGCCTTGGCCGCATCCACGCTGGCCGTCGTGGCGCCCGCGTTGAACAGGGTTTGCGCGGCCGACACGCCCAGCGACCACAGGCTCGACGATGCATTGAACAGGTCGCCCACCTTGCTGGCGCCGGAACCGTAGGAACCCGTCAGGTTCAGGCTCGGGTAATACGCGGAACGGGCGATGCCGATCTGCTCGTTGGCCACGGCCACCCGGCGCTCGGCGGCGGCGATGTCGGGACGGCGCTGCAGCAGCGTCGACGGCACGCCCAACGGCACTTCGGGCACGGTCAGGGTCCACGGCGCCACGGCCAGGCTGAAGTCCGACGGGGCCTTGCCCAGCAAAATCGCGATCGCATGTTCCAGCTGCGCGCGTGAACGCGTCTGGCTGGACAGGTCGATCTGCGCATTGGCCAGCTGCGTCTGCGCCTGCAGCAGGTCGGACTTGGCGGCGATGCCCGAATTGAAGCGGTTGCTGGTGATGTCAAGCACGCGCTTGTAGCCATCGATGGTGGCATTCAGCAGCGCGATCTGCGCATCGCTCTGGCGCAGCGAAAAGTAATTGGTGGCCAGTTCGCCCTGCGCCGACAGGCGGGCGGCGGCCAGGTCGGCCGCACTGGCACTGGCGCTGGCGTCCGCCCCCGTCACGCCGGCGCGCAGCTTGCCCCACACGTCCGGTTCCCACGACGCGCCGATGGCGGCCTTGAAGTTGTTGTTGGTCTGCTGCTCGCCCCCGCCGCCCGAGCGGGCGCCGCTGCCCGTCAGGTTCACGGTGGGGAACAGCGAGGCGCGCTGTTCGCGCACCAGCGCGCGCGCCTGCTCGTAGGAAGCGATGGCGGCGGCCACGTTCTGGTTCGAGATGTCGATGCCTTCGGCCAGCTGGTTCAATTGCGCGTCGCCGAACAGGGTCCACCACGGTCCCCGCTCCAGGGTGTCGGCCGGCACGGCAGGCTGCCAGCCGGCCGCCTCCTTGAACGTTTGCGGCGCGGCGGCCGTCGGCGTTTCATACGCGGGGCTGACGGCGCAGCCGGCCAGCAGGAGGACGGCGGTAGCCACGCCCAGTGCCAGCAGGTGGCGTGCAGGGACGGTCGATACGATAGGTTTTACTTGCTTCATGATTGTGTGCTCGGGTTATCTGGCCCAGGAATGCGGCTCAATTGCTGCTCGTCGGCGCTGCGCGTGCGCAGCTTGTCGAGCAGGATGTAGACCACCGGGGTGGTCAGCAATGTGAGTAACTGGCTGGCAATCAGGCCGCCGATGATGGCGACCCCCAAGGGCTGGCGTAGCTCTGACCCCTCGCCGAAACCGATCGCCAGCGGCAAGGCGCCAAGCGCCGCCGCCAGGGTGGTCATCAGAATGGGGCGGAAACGCAGCAAACAAGCCTCGCGCACCGCTTCCACAGCTGTCAGCCCGCGCGAACGCTCGGCCTCCAGCGCGAAGTCGATGATCAATATAGCATTTTTCTTGACGATACCGATCAACAGGAACACGCCGATCAGGGCGATGATGGAAAACTCCATGCGGAACAGCAGCAGTGCCAGCACGGCGCCCACCCCCGCCGACGGCAAGGTCGACAGCACGGTGACGGGATGGATCAGGCTTTCGTACAGGATGCCCAGCACGATGTAGATCACCACGATGGCCGCCAGGATCAGCAGCGGCTGCTCCTTGTTGCTGTCCTGCGCGCTCTTCGCCGAACCCTGGAAGCTGCCGCGCACGTTCACCGGCATGCCGATTTCCGACTCCGCCTGGGCCACGGCAGCCTGGCCGTCGCTGAGCGGATAGCCGTCGGCCAGGTTGAACGACACGGTGGTGGCCAGTTCGCCGCCCTGGTGGTTGATCGACGTCGCCGTCGAGCTTTCCGCGAAGCTGCTGAACGACGACAGCGGCACCATCTTCGCCAGGGTGGTGCTCAAGGCCGAGCCGCCGGACGGGTCGCGCGCCGCCGTCGTATTGGACGTCGTCGCCGCCACGCTGGTGCTGGCCGCGGCGGTGCTGGCGGCCGTCGTCCCGGTGGCGGCGACGGCGGCCGCATTCGACGCCGGCACGTACACGGAGCGCAGCGCTTCCGGGCTTTGCGCGTAGCGGGGCGCCACTTCCATGATTACGTGATACTGGTTCAGCTCATCGTAGATGGTCGCCACCTGGCGCTGGCCGAAGCTGTTGTACAGCGCATTGTCGATATCCTTCACCTGCACGCCCAGCTGCGTGGCGCGGTCCTTGTCGATGCTGACAAACGTTTCCACGCCATTTTCCGCCTGGTCCGTGTCCACGTCGATCAGGGCTGGCTGCAGCTTCATCTGGTCGGCCAGTTTCGCCGCCCATTTCTTCAAGTCCGCCTGGTTGTCGCTGATCAGGGTGTACTGGTACGTGGAATTGCTGGAGCGCCCGCCCATGCGCAAATCCTGCACGGGGTTGAGGAACAGCGAAATGCCCGTCACCTTGGCCAGTTGCGGGCGCAGGCGGGCGATCACAGCTTGCCCCTTGTCCGTGCGCTGCGAGGCCGGCTTCAAGTCGATGAACATGAAGCCGCCCCCCGCCCTGCCGCCGCCCGTGAACCCGACGACGGTGGCGACGGCCGGATCGTCCTTGATGATGTCGACCAGTTGGCGCAATTTGGCCTGCATGGCCTGGAACGAGATGCTCTGGTCGGCGCGCATGCCGCCATTGATCTGGCCCGTGTCCTGCTGCGGGAAGAAGCCCTTGGGCGCGGCCGCGAACAGGTACACGTTCAGGCCGACGACGAACACGAGGATCGTCATCACGAGAGCGGCGCTCGACAAGGCCCAGTCCAGGCAGTGTTCATACACGTTCAGCATGCGCTCGAAACCCCGCTCGAACCAGCGCGCGACGACGCCTGGCGGCTTGTGCTGCTCGCCGCTCTTCAGCAGCCAGGCGCACATCATCGGCGTGGTGGTGAGCGAGATGACGAGCGAAATCATCACGGCGGCCGACAGGGTCACGGCGAATTCGCGGAACAGCCGCCCCACCTGGCCGCCCATGAACAGCAGCGGGATGAAGACGGCCACCAGCGACAGGCTGATCGACAGCACCGTAAAGCCCACTTCGCGCGCGCCCAGCAGGGCCGCCTTGAAACGGTCCATGCCCGCCTCGATGTGGCGCTGCGTATTTTCCAGCACCACGATGGCATCATCGACGACAAAGCCCGTGGCCACCGTGAGCGCCATCAAGGAAAGGTTATTTAGCGAAAATCCCAGCATGTACATCACGCCGAAAGTGCCCAGCAGCGAGACGATGGTGGCCACGGCGGGGATGATGGTGGCGCGCACGCTGCGCAAAAAGGCGCTGACCACCAGCACGACGAGCACGATGGACAAGATCAGCGTGAACTCGATCTCGTGCAGGGACGAGCGGATGGAATTGGTGCTGTCGGACGCCACCTGCAGCTTGATGTCGCCCGGCAGCTGCGCCTGCAGTTGCGGCAGCAGCGCGCGCACGCCGTCCACCGTGGCGATGACGTTGGCGCCGGGCTGGCGTGTGATCAGCACGATGACGGCCGGGTCGCCATTGAACAAGCCCAGGGTATTGTTGTTTTCCACGCCGTCGACCACTTCGGCCACGTCGTCGAGGCGGATGGCGGCGCCGTCGCGCCAGGCCACCACCAGGCTGCGGTAATCGGCGGCGCTGCGCCCGCCCGACGCCGTCGCCGCGCCCGAATAGATCTGCAGGCTGCGCTCGTCGCCGGAAATCGCCCCTTTCGGGCGGTTGGCGTTGCTGGCCTGGATGGCCGCGCGCACGTCTTCCATCGACACGGCATAGTGATTGAGCTGGTACGGCAGCAGTTCCACGCGCACGGCCGGCAGCGAGCCGCCGCCCAGTTCCACGTCGCCCACGCCTTTGACTTGCGCCACCTTTTGCTGCACCAGGTTCGACACGGCGTCGTAGATCTGGCCCGGCGTGCGCGTCTTCGACGTCAGCGCCAGGATGATCACGGGCGCGTCGGACGGATTGGCCTTGCGGTAGGTGGGGTTGCTGCGCAGGGTGGCCGGCAAGTCCACGCGCGAGGCGGCAATGGCGGCCTGCACTTCACGCGCGGCCGAATCGATCTTGCGGTTCAAGTCGAACTGCAGATTGATGCGCGCCGAGCCCGTGCCCGACGACGACGTCATCTCGTTCACGCCCGAGATCACGCCCAGGCGCCGTTCCAGCGGCGTGGCCACCGACGTGGCCATGGTCGCGGGACTGGCGCCGGGCAGGCTGGCGCTGACGGAAATGGTCGGATAATCGACCTGCGGCAGCGGCGAGACGGGCAGCACGAAGAAGGCGCCGATACCCGCCAGCGCGATGCCGATGGTCAGCAACACGGTGGCGATGGGGCGCTTGACGAACGGTTCGGACAGGTTCACGCGGCGCTCCCCGCGTTATCGGTCGGCTTGTCCAGGCTCACGCCACGTGTCTTTGAAGCGAAACGCTGGCCCAGGCGGTCGAAGCCCAGGTAGATGACGGGCGTGGTAAACAGGGTCAGCACCTGGCTGACGATCAGGCCGCCGAAGATGGCCAGGCCCAGCGGACGGCGCAACTCGGCGCCCTCGCCCCAGCCCAGCATCAGCGGCACGGCCGCGAACAGCGCCGCCAGGGTCGTCATCAGGATGGGGCGGAAGCGCAGCAGCGCAGCCTGGTGAATGGCTTCCTGCGGGCTCTTGCCCTCGTCGCGCTCGGCCTCGATGGCGAAGTCGATCATCATGATGGCGTTCTTCTTGACGATGCCGATCAGGAGGATGATGCCGATGATGCCGATCACGCCCAGGTCCTGCCCGGAGAGCATCAGCGCCAGCAAGGCGCCCACGCCGGCCGACGGCAGGGTCGACAGGATCGTCAGCGGGTGGATGTAGCTTTCGTACAGCACGCCCAGCACGATGTACACGCAGACGACGGCGGCCAGAATCAGCCACAGCTGGTTCGACAGCGAGTTTTCATACGCGCCGGCCGCGCCGAGGAAGGTCAGGGTCACCGATGGCGGCAAGGCGATGTCCTTTGCGGCCTGGCGGATGGCGTCGACGGCACTGCCCAGCGCCACGCCCTGCGTCGTATCGAAGCCGAGTGTCGTGGCCGGGTATTGCGCCACGTGCGTAATCTGCAGCGGCGCCTGTTTTTCGCTGACGCTGGCAAAGGCGGACAGCGGCGTCGACTTGCCGGAACCCGTGCGCACCTGCAGGTCCGACAGGTCGGACGGCGTGGTGACGATGCCAGGCTGCGCTTCGAGGATCACGCGGTACTGGTTGGTTTCCGTGAAAATCGTCGAGATGATGCGCTGGCCGAAGGCGTTGTACAGCGCGTCGTCGACGGTAGCCGTGGTGACGGACATGCGCGCGGCGCTGTCGCGGTCAATGCCCACGGTGACGGCGGCGCCCGTGGCGCCCGCATCCGTGACGACATTGCGCAGCTGCGACTTTTCGCGCATGCGCGCGGCCAGCTTGCCGGCCCACTCGGTGACGGTGGCCGTGTCGGCCCCTTCGAGCGACACGCGGTACTGCGTCGGCCCCGATTCCGCATCGATGGTCAGATCCTGCGTCGGCTGCAGATACAGGGTCACGCCGGCCACCTTGGCCACGCGGTTGCGCAGGCGCTCCATGATGTCATCCTGGTTGCCGCTGCGCGGACGCTTCAGGTTGATCAGCATGCTACCCGTATGCAGCATGGTGTTGTTGGCAGCATCCACGCCCACCAGGGAACTCAGGGTATCGACAGCGGGATCTTCCAGCAGCGCGCTGGCGGCAGCCTGCTGCAAGGCAGCCATGCGCTCGTAAGAGACGGCTTGCGAAGTTTCGATGCGCGCCTTCAGCTGCCCCGTGTCCTGCGTGGGGAACAGGCCTTTCGGGATGGTGATATACAGGACGACGGTCAGCAGCAAGGTGGCCAGGGCCACCAGCAGGGTCAGGCCCTGGCGTTTCAGCACCCACACGAGCGCATGGTCGTACTGCACGATGACGCGGTCGAGAAAAGCCTGGATGCGCTGGCCCGTGGCGCTGACCTTTTCATCGGCACGGCTTTTCAGCCAGCGCGCCGACATCATCGGCACCAGCGTGAGCGAGACCACGGCGGAAATCAGGATCGTGATGGCCAGGGTCATGGCAAATTCGCGGAACAGCCGGCCCACCACGTCGCCCATGAACAGCAGGGGAATCAGCACGGCGATCAGCGAGACCGTCAGCGAAATGATGGTAAAGCCGATCTGCGACGCGCCCTTCAGGGCGGCGGCCATCGGCGTTTCGCCCTCCTCGATGTAGCGGGCGATGTTTTCGATCATGACGATGGCGTCATCGACGACAAAGCCCGTGGCGATGGTCAGGGCCATCAGCGACAGGTTGTTCAGGCTGTAGCCGAGCAAATACATGACGCCGCAGGCGCCGATCAGCGAGATCGGCACAGACAGGCTGGCGATCACCGTGGCGCGCATGCTGTGCAGGAAGGCGAAGATCACCAGCACCACCAGCAGCACGGACAGCAGCAGTTCCATTTCCACGTGTTCGACGGAAGCGCGGATGCCCGTCGTGCGGTCGCTCAGCACGTCGAGCTTCATGGCCGCCGGCAGGCTGGCCTGCAAGTCCGGCAGCAGGGCCTTGATGGCGTCGACCGTTTTGATGACGTTGGCGCCGGGCTGGCGCTGCACGTTCAGGATGATGGCCGGCTGCTTGCCGGACCAGGCGCCCAGGCGCGTGTTTTCCGCACTGTCGACGACATTCGCCACGTCGGACAGGCGCACGGGCGCGCCGTTTTTATAGGTGATGATCAGGCGCTTGTAGTCTTCCGCCGTGACCAGCTGGTCGTTGGCGTTGATGGTAAACGAGCGCGTGGGGCCGTCGAAACTGCCCTTCGCGCTGTTGACGTTGGCCGCCGCGATGGCCGTGCGCAGGCTGTCGAGGCCCAGGCCGTACGAGGCCAGCAACTTGGTGTCGCCCTGGATGCGCACGGCCGGACGCTGGCCACCCGACAGCGAGACGAGGCCCACGCCATTGACCTGGCTGATCTTCAGGGCCAGGCGCGTGTTGACGATGTTCTGCACCTGCGTCAGCGGCATCGTGTCGGAGGTAATCGCCAGGGTCAGCACGGGCGCGTCGGCCGGGTTGATCTTGGCGTACACGGGCGGCGCCGGCAAGTCCGTCGGCAGCAGCGAGCCGCCCGCGTTGATGGCCGCCTGCACTTCCTGCTCGGCCACGTCCAGGGTCTGGCCCAGGGTGAATTGCAGGGTGATGATGGAGACGCCGGCCGCGCTGGTGGAACTCATGCGCTGCAAGCCCGACATCTGCCCGAACTGGCGCTCCAGCGGCGCCGTCACCGTCTGCCCCATGACTTCGGGACTGGCGCCCGGGTACAGGGTCTGCACCTGGATGGTGGGGAAGTCCACCTGCGGCAAGGCGGCCAGCGGCAGGAACTTGAAGCCGACCAGCCCCGCCAGCACGATGGCCAGCATCAGCAGCGCCGTGGCGACGGGGCGCTGGATGAATGGCGTCGATGGACTCATTGCGCTGCGCCCTTCGCGGGGGTTGCAGCCGGTGCACTGGCCGGCGCGGATGCCGAGGCCGATGCGCTGGCCGCGCCGTCAGCGTGCTGGCGGCGGTGGCGGCGTTCGCCGTTGGCGGTTCCCGCGCCCCCTGCGCCGCCCATGGCAGGCTTGTCGCCCGCCAGGGTGACTTTCGCGCCTTCCTTCAGGCGGTCGGCGCCTTCCGTGATGACTTGTTCTCCCGCTTCCAGGCCGGCGCGGATTTCCACCATGTCGGTGGTGGCCTGGCCGCGCGTGACCATGCGCACGGTGACGGTTTTATCCGCTTTCAGCACGTAGACGAAGTCGCCGTTATTGCTGTGACGCAGGGCCGTGACGGGCACCAGCACGGCGCCCGTGATATTGCCCAGCTCCAGGCGCACGTTGACGAACTGGCTGGGGAACAGGGCCATCTTGTCATTCGTGTAGCGGGCCTTGGCGCGCACGGTGCCCGTCTGTACGTCGACCTGGTTGTCCAGCGCGCTCAAGCTACCCTTGTCCAGGGTATGCGTGCGCGTGCGGTCCAGCGCCAGCGCCGCCAGGGCCGAACCCGAATTCAGGCGCTCCTGGATGGTCTGCACCTTATCCTGCGGCACGGAGAATTCCACGTCGATGGGCGAGAGCTGCGTCACCACCACCACGCCGCCCGTATCGCTGGTGCTCACCAGGTTGCCGATGTCGACCACCTTCAGGCCCGCGCGTCCGCTGATCGGCGACACCACCTTGGTGTAGCCCAGGTTCAGCCGCGCCGTGCCTTCGGCCGCGCGGTCCGTCATGACGGTGCCTTCCAATTGTTTCACCAGGGCGGCCTGCGTGTCGACGTCCTGGCGCGCGATGGAATCCTGGCCCAGCAGGGTTTGATAGCGCTTCAGGGTCAGGCGCGCGTTTTCCAGCTGCGCTTCATCGCGCTGGCGCTGGCCCGTGGCCTGCATCAGCGCCATCTCGAACTGGGCCGGGTCGATCTGCGCCACCACCTGGCCCGCCTTGACCATGCCGCCTTCCTTGAATTTCAATTCCTTCAGGATGCCCGACACTTGCGGGCGCACCGTCACGGTGGAGGCGGCCGTCACGGTGCCCAGCGCATCGAGCACCACGGGCAGGTCGGACTTGACGGCCGTGGCCACGCCCACGGTGGTCGAAGGGCCGCCGCGGCGCCCGCCCGGGCCACCTGGCCCGCCGGCACCGCCAGGACCGCCCATGCCGGGGCCGCCCTGGGCGCTGGTGCCGGAGTGGGTCAGGTACCAGGCACCGCCCCCCAGCGCAGCCATCACGGCCAGCGCGATGACCGTGCCGACGATTTTCGAACGGCGGCTGCGCCGCGGGGTGTTGGGTGTTGTCTGCGAATCCATCGCTTATCCTTGTAGTGGCCGCTGGCACGGCGAGTCTGTGGCGCCGGCCGAGGTGGGACACACTCAGGCCGGACGACCGTTTTTCGGGGTTGTTTCGGTACAAAGCCGGGGGAATCAAGAGCTGAAAATCAGCTGAAAAAACATCGTTCCCTAGCGTGAAACGACTCTAGCATAGTCATGTAACTGTTTCATTTCTACTTGAAACAATTACACACAGCCAGGCAGGCATGGGAGGATCAGGCGGGCCGGCAGGCATGCCGCCCCTGTGGGGGAACGGTGGAAAAATCAGGCTTGCGGGGCGCCGCAGGCGGACAACCGCGTGGCGCGGGCGACTCGCATGCAGATACAAACTCGCTACAAATCTCCCGCCAGCCGGCTTGACCTGGCGCCGCGCGGGGACGTTTGCGCTTACAACGTCATGCCGAGGATGACATCCTGATAGTCGGTGCGGCCCACGCGGAAGGTGCGCCGGCCCACCTGCGCAAAGCCGCAGCGCATATAGAACGCCAGCGCATCGTGGTTTTCCGCGTACACGCCCAGCAGCACGCGCCCTGCCCCGCTGGCGCGCGCTTGGCTCAGCGCCGCCTGCATCAGGCGCTGCCCCACGCGCTGGCCCTGGAAACGGTGCAGCAGGTAGATGCGCTTGATTTCCAGGTCGTCCGGCCGCGGGTCGGCCACCGGCAAGCCGGCGGGGCTGAGCACCAGGTAGCCGACGGGCGCGCCACCCGGCGTGGCCTCGGCCAGCCACAAGCGCATGGCCGGCAGCGCCAGCCAGTCGCGGTACAGCTGCGCGTCGTGCTGGCGCTGGCAATGGGCGATGACGTCGGCGCCATCGAGGATGCCCGCGAAGGCTTCCAGGAAGGTGGCCTGCCCCACCAGCGCCAGCGCCTGTTCATCACCCTTGGCGCACGGCCGGATGGTGATCGCCGTGTCAATTTCTCCGCTCATGTCGCTTGCCATGCCTTGCTCCTCATCGCTGTCCTGCATATGAAACAAGCCGGGCGAAGCCGGCTTGGGTAGCTTGTCTATGCTGGTGTTACTTGCCGCCCAGGGGCACCTCGCACAGGCAGTGCGTGAGGGCCATGAACGGTTTGTGCTCGCGCGTGATGCCCGACAGCCAGCTCAGCTCCTGCGCCATGCCCAGCGCCGCGTCGGCCGGCAAGCCGGTCGTGGCCAGGCCCAGTTTCACGTGTTCGCCCAGCCCCAGCGAGGCCATGGCCTTGGAGCCGAACATGCCGATCAGGCGGTCCACGTTCGACGTTTCCTGCTCCAGGTACGTCACGCGGTAGTCGGCGCCCAGGTTGGCGCGCTTGGCCGCCGAGGCCAGTGCATCGCCATAGCTGCCGATGCGGTCGACCAGGTTGCGCTCCTTGGCCTGCAAGCCCGTCCAGACGCGGCCCTGCGCCACTTCATCGATCTTTTCCGGCGTCGTCTTGCGCGCCTTGGCGGCCAGGCTCAGGAAGTCGCCATACACGTGGTTGATCGAACCCTGGATCAATTGCGCAAAGCGGGGGTCGAGCGGACGCAACGGGTTGCCCGCGTCGGCCAGCCAGGTGGTCGGCGAGCCGGCCGTGTGGATGCCCAGCTTTTCCACCACCTTGTCGGCCGTCGGCAGAATCGCGAAGACGCCGATGGAACCCGTGATGGTGGCCGCGTCGGCGATCACTTCATCGGACGAGGTGCTGATCCAGTAGCCGCCCGAAGCGGCCACGTTGCCCATCGAGACGACCACCGGTTTGCCGGCGGCGCGCGTCAGCTCCAGTTCGCGGCGGATCAATTCCGAGCCGAAGGCGCTGCCGCCCGGCGAATCGACGCGCAGCACGACGGCCTTGATCGACTTGTCTTCGCGTGCCTGGCGGATCAAGCGCGAGGTGGACAGGCCGCCGATGGAACCCGGTGCCGCGATGCCGTCGCCGATTTCACCGGAGGCGATGACCACGCCGACGGCGTCGCCGATGTGCACGGGGCGCAGGCGCGCCAGGTAATCGGCATAGTTCACCTGGCGGAAATTCGTGCCTTCCGTGTTCTTGGCGCCGCGCGCCATCATGAACTGGCGCAGTTCATCGCGCGTTTTCAGGCCGTCGACCAGCTTGGCGTCCAGCGACAGCTTGCCCAGGTCGCCGCCGGCCGCCGTCATCAGCGCTGGCAGCGCATCGATCGATTGCATGATGGCGCCGGCCGGCAGCTTGCGCGCCTTTTCCACGTCCGTCGTATAGGTGGTCCACAGGCCATTGTTCAGGTAGCGGTCCGCTTCGGCCGCCGCTTCGGACGGGCCGTTGGCGATGAAAGGCTCGGCCGCGCTTTTATACGTGCCCACTTTCAGCAGGTTCACCGTCACGCCCACTTTGTCGAGCGCGTCGCGGTAGTAATTGCGGTAGCGGCCAAAGCCTTCCAGCATGACGCCGCCCATCGGGTGCAGGAATACCTCGTCGGCCTTGGCCGCCACCAGGTACTGGCGCTGGTTGTAGCTCGAACCCCAGGCCGTGACTTTCTTGCCCGTGGCGCGGAAGCGTTCCACGCCGGCCGCCACTTCGCGCAGCGAAGCGAGGCCGCCGCCCTGCAACTCGTCGAGCAGGATCACCATGGAGCCGATGTTCTTGTCCTTCGATGCCGTCTCGAGCACGGCCAGCACATCGCGCAGCTGCACGTTTTTCTTGACTTCGCCGCTGACATTGGCCAGCACCGCCTCGCGCACGCCGCCCGGGGTTTCCTCGACCAGCGGGCCTTGCAAGTCCAGCACCAGGGTGGTCTTTTCCGCCAGGGGCTTGGCGCCGCCGCCAAAGATGGCGATCAGGATGGCGATGACGATCAGCAGGAAAATCAGGTTGATGACCGCGCGGCGGGTGGCGTCCAGCGCGCGCCAGAATGCGCCAAAGCCGCGGCGCAGCGGCGGGAAGGGGTTGAGTGACATTGATGCTCCGTGAGGTTATGTACCTAAAGGAAATCAATATAGCTGAAAATGGCTGCGATCGTCTTGGGATTCGTCTTATTTTGACAAGTATTGCGCGCTTTGGGCGCCCTGCCCTGGCGGCGTGGAAATGAGGAACAGGCCGCCCAGCACGAGGGAACCATTCAGTATCAGCAATTCCAGGCCGATGCGGTAATGCTCGAACAGCAGCGCCTGTTCCCCTTCGATCAGCGCGCACAGCAGCGGCCCGGCCACGGCCACCAAAGGCACCCAGCGGTCGCGCACGCCACGCCGGCTGAGCAGGCCAAAAGCGAACAAGCCCAGCAGCGGACCATAGGTATAGCTGGCCAGCTTCAGGATCACGACTATCATGCTGGGATCATCGAGCCATTTGAAGGCCATGATCAGGATCAAAAACAGTGCGGCAAACCCCAGGTGCACGCGGCGGCGCCAGCGCATCTGCGCCGCCTGGCTCAAATCCCGCCTGCGCTGCACGCCGAGGATATCGATGCAGAAGGTGGACGTCAAGGCGGTGAGCGCCCCGTCCACGCTGGGAAACAGGGCGGAAATGAGGGCGATGAAGAAAATCAGCTGCACCACGGCGGGGAAATGCCCGAGTACCACGGCGGGAAACAGTTTATCCCCTGTCGCGGTGACACCCGCCAGCGGCGCATACAGGTGCAGCAAGCCGCCGAGGAACAGGAACAGCAGCAGCACGCCGGTCAGCACCACGGTCAGGCTGAGCATGTTCTTTTGCGAATCGCGCAAGGTCCGCACGGAAATGTTCTTTTGCATCATCTCCTGGTCCATGCCCGTCATGGCGATGGTGATGAACATGCCGGCGAGAATGTGTTTCCAGACATAGGCGGGACTGTCCGGGTCGGTGGTGAAGATGCGCGTGAGGCCTTGCGCGCGCATGCGCTCAAGGCTGTCGATGAGCGACAGGTCCATCTCGCGCAGCAGGAACACGCTGCAAATCACGAGGCCCGCCAGCATGCACGCCGTTTGCAGGGTATCGGTCCAGACGATGGTCTTGACGCCGCCTTCATACGTGTACAGCAGGATCAGCAGCAGCACGACGCACGACGTCAGCCAGAATGGCACGCCCAGGTTATCGAGAATGGTCGCTTGCAGGATATTGACCACCAGATACAGCCGCGCCGTGGCGCCCAGCAGCCGCGACAGGATGAAAAACGCCGCCCCGCTCTGGTAGGAACGCCGCCCCAGGCGCAGTTCCAGGTAGCGGTAAATCGACGTGAGCTGCAGCCGGTAGTACAGCGGCAGCAAGATGAAGGTGATGGTCAGATAGCCCAGCACATAGCCGATCATCAGCTGGATATAGCCGAAACCATTGCTCCCCACGGCGCCGGGCACGCTGATGAAGGTCACGCCCGTGAGCGTCGTGCCCACCATGCCGAAGGCCACCAGCATCCAGTTGCTGTCCTTGTTGCCGATGAAAAAACTGTCGTTGGTGGCATGGCGCGACGTGCGCCACGCCACGCCCAGCAGGATCAGGAAATACGCGAGGACAACGGCAAACAGGATGAGGGGGGACATTGGCGATGCGCTGGCGACAAAGGGGAACAGGGGCAGAAATATACAGCAAAGCCCCTGATTACGCCGGCGTCAGCAGCCGGTCGGTTTGACTTTCTCCACTTCCAGGCCGAACCACGGCCGCAAACGCGTGCCGATGACGTTGCCCAGGAAGGCGCAGACCAGCCACAGCCAGCCGTGCAGGCTGCCCGAGACGATGCCGCTGAAATACGCGCCGATATTGCAGCCGTAGGCCAGGCGCGCGCCGTAGCCGAGCAGCAAGCCGCCGACGATGGCGGCGATGATCGAGCGGCGCGGGATGCGCCATACAGGCGCGTAGCGGCCGGCCAGCGCCGCTGCCAGCATGGCGCCCAGCACGATGCCGATGTCCATCACGGAAGTCTTGTCTTGCGTCAACGGAGCGGCCAGGGCGGCGGCATTCGCCTTGGTCGACCAGTAAGCCCAGCTGGCCGTGTCGATGCCGACCACGGACGCGGCCTTGGCGCCCCACAGGGCGAACGCGGACGTCACGCCCCACGGCTTGCCCGACAGCGCCAGGGTGGCGAAGTTCAGCACGACGAGCGCAACGGCGCCCGCCACCAGCGGCCAGGGGCCGTGCAGCCAGGGCGACGCCTGTGCCGGACGCAGGGGCGTGGCGACGAGCTTGCCATGGCGGCGCTTTTCCACCAGCACCGTGATGCCGGCGATCAGCGCGAAGACGATCCAGTTCAGCGCCAGCGCGGGCGCCAGGCCCAGGGTCGTGACGAGGGAAATCGGCTGGAGCTGCGGCAGCGCCGTCCAGAACGGCATGTGCGCCGTGCCGATCACGGAGCCGACGATGAAGGCGGCCAGGGTGATGAGCATGCGCGTGCTGCCGCCCCCCACCGTGTACAGGGTGCCGGACGCGCAACCGCCGCCCAGCTGCATGCCGATGCCGAAGATGAAGGCGCCGAAGATGACGGAAGTGCCGGCGGGAGAAACGAGGCCCGCGACGGGCGTGCCGAACAGGGTCCCGGCCGACAGCGCGGGGAAGAACAGCGCCACGCCAACAGCCAGCATCAGCATTTGCGCGCGCAAGCCGTCGCCGCGGCCATCGGCGATGAAGACGCGCCAGGCGGACGTAAAGCCGAAGGCCGCGTGATACAGGGTGATGCCGAGCAAGGCGCCCACCACATACAGCGCGGCCTGTTTGATGCCGACCGTGTGCGCCAGGTACCACGCGCCGAGCAGGATGAGCACAAGCGCAACGCCCAGCGGTTTCGGATTGATGGCGGCGCGCAAGCGCAGGGGTGACGTTGCTGTATCGGACATGGGGAGAATGGGCCAGAGGAAGGTAAGCCCTATTCTCGCCCGTTTTGATGTTTTCTGCCAGAAACTTACTGTACAGACCGGGCCGCCAGAAATTTAATGCCCCACCGCATGGATCGACTTTTCACCGCCAGCGCGCACGGGGATGGGATAGCGCCGATCCATCCGGCCGCTCAAGGCCGTCAAGCCGAACGCGCCCAGCACGACGAGGGCACCGATCCAGCCCGTGTGCACGAGACCCAGGTGTTCGACGATCAAGCCGCCGCCCCAGGCGCCGCCGGCGATGCCCAGGTTGAAGGCGGCGATATTCAAGCCCGAAGCCACGTCGACGGCGCGGGGCGTGAAGTGCTCGGCTTGCTGCACGACATACACTTGCAGGCCAGCCACATTACCGAAGGCCACGGCGCCCCATAGCAGCACGGTGATGACGACGAGCACGGGATGCGGCGCCGTGAAGGTCAACAGCAGCAAGACGGCCGCCAGCAGTAAAAAGATCAGTTTCAGGGCACTGACAGGGCCTTTCCTGTCGGCCAGCTTGCCGCCCCAGATATTGCCGAACGCCACGGACACGCCATACACGAGCATCACCACGCCCACGGCGCCCGCGCTGAAACCCGATACTTGCTGCAAAATCGGCGCCAAGTAGGTAAAGGCGATGAAGGAGCCGCCATAACCGACGGCCGTCATGGCATACACCAACAGCAGGCGCGGCTGGCCCAATACCTGCACTTGCTGCAGCAAGGACGCCGGTTTGCTGTGGGCGATATTCGATGGCACGTACAGCAGGCTGCCGATGAACGCCACGAGGCCCAGGGCCGAGACGGCGAGGAAGGTTTCGCGCCAGCCGAAATGCTGGCCGATGAAGGTGCCCAGCGGCACGCCCGTCACCAGGGCCACGGTCAGGCCCGTAAACATGATGGCAATCGCGCTGGCCGCCTTGTCCTTCGGCACCAGGGACGTGGCGATGGTCGAGCCGATGGAGAAGAACACGCCATGCGCCAGCCCCGTCAGGATGCGCGCCACCACCAGCGTTTCATAGCCGGGTGATTTCCACGCCAGCAAATTCCCCAAAGTAAACAAGACCATCAGGGACAATAACAAGGTTTTGCGCGGGATCTTGCCCGTCAGGGCCGTCAGCACGGGCGCGCCGACGGCGACGCCCAGCGCATACAGGCTGACCAGCAAGCCGGCCGATGGCAGGTTGACGCCCAGGTCCGCGGCGATGGTGGGCAACAGCCCGACGATGACAAACTCGGTGGTTCCGATGGCAAATGCGCTGAGGGTCAGCGCGAGCAAGGCAATGGGCATGGCAAACTCCGATAAATGATGTTGGCATGCAGTATCGGGGTTTTCTTTGTTTCGAAAAATACCTCATCAGGAAGAAGATAGTTGCGCACAAATCAACAATAGTGCGGTCTGCTACACTGGCCGCATCCACACGGGATCACCACCATGAATTCAGAAAAACTGGCGCTGCTGGTCACGCGCGAAATGCCATATGGGAAATATCAGGGACGCTTGCTGGCCGACTTGCCGGGCCACTACCTGGGCTGGTTCGCGCGCGAGGGCTTCCCCTCGGGCGAACTGGGCAGCTTGATTGCGCTGATGTACGAGCTCGACCACAACGATCTGCGCAGCTTGCTCGACCCCTTGCGCACGCGCAAGTCGCCGTGGCGGCCTGGGGAATAAGGCAGGCTAAAACTGGCGCACCTTCTTTGCCAGCATGGCGCTGAAGTCGCCATTTTCCACCAGCTTTTGCAGCTCGCTGGCGCCACCTATGAGCACACCGTTGACAAAGACCATGGGAAACGTGGGCCAGCCCGTCCACATCTTGAGGGCATTGCGGCGGTGCCACTGGTTCAAATAGCTGCCGTATTGCAGGTACTGGTAGGGCGTGCCCAGCACGTCGAGGATCTTGCGCGCCTTGCGCGGAAACGGATTGAGCGCCATGCCGACCACCACCACCTGGTGCGCGGCGATGGCCGCCTGCACCTCGCGCACGATGTCCTTGTGTTTGCTGCCGATCAAGGGGCGGGCGGCGGAATGGATATGGGCTTCGTCAAGGATGGCACGGGTCATGAAAGTCCTGGGATGAGTGGCACGTGGCGTGCGGATCACGCATTGTGCCATGCGCACTGCGTGGCGTGCGCTACACTGCGCCTCTCCTCCTCTTCACGTGAAATGTATGCCAGCAATCCACCCCATGCTTGAATGGCGCCGCACTCGCCGCCTGATCGGCTCGTTTCTGCTGGCGGCCAGCTGCGCCAGCGCCTTCGCCGCGGCCGATCCAGGCCTTGAAAGCGGTCTGATCCATGCGCTGCACCTGAAAAAAGGCACCACGGAAAGAGTCGGCACCTCGGGCAAGGCCATCGCCGCCTACATGCGCGAAGGCTACATCGGCAAGCACCCCGACCAGCGCGCCGACTACACCGATTACTACCTGCTGAAAAAGCCCGCCAGCTTCATGGGGCATGAATTGGTGCTCATCGAGGAAGAATACATCACGCAATACATCGGCTGCTGTGTCAGCCCCGGGGCCGGCGTAACGGTGAAGGTGCGCGGCAACACGCAGAAGCTGCAAGCGTTCGCCCGCGCCCAGCGCTGCACCTTGACCGACCCTGTCGATGTGCAACATGCACTGAACGACGTCGCCATCAAGACCCGGATGCCGAAAGGCCATTACGCGTCATTGAGCTGCCGGGAACGCGATGCCGAGCGCGACGAGCCGTGAGCTGTGCCCTGGCCTGCCAGCATCCACGTGCGGAAGTGCAATATCCAGGCCTTACATGATGGTTGCCGTCGAATACGGCGACTGAGTATGCCAGCCCAGGCTCGCATACAGTTTCGACCCATCTTCCGTTGCCACCAGCACCCGGCGCACACCGCCCGACCTTTGCCTGGCCGCCAGCGCGGCCATCAGCGCCCGCCCCAGCCCCCGACGCCGGTGGCCGGCTTCGGTGACGATGCGGTCAAACACAAAGACGCCCGCATATTCCACGGCATGGCCACTGGCGACAACAGCGCCATCGCCGGTCAGAATGCGCGCCGTCGTGATGGCCTGCGACGTCGTGACGTCAAGCAGGTACCCGGCCGGCAGAGCTGGCGCCTGCAGCCTGCCTTCATGCGTCATGAAGAACCCTCCGGGTAGCAATTGCCATCGATCCGGCAAGAGGCGGAGCAATTGTTCTCCAGAGCCACACATCTTGATGAAAATATGCGGATGCTCAATCGAGGCCGCCAGCACGCTGATGCCTGGCACAGGTCCCGAAAAAACATGGCGCCGGATTTCACCGGGCAAGCCCGTATCGACGCGCCACCCGCCGTGATCAGGCACGGGCAACGGCAAGCCCCGGGCAATGGAACGTGCAGCCAGCCAGGCAGCAAGAAGGCCAGGCTCAAGCAGACGCGAATTTTCTTGCTCACCCATCATTCGGCTCCCACATTCATCCTGCTGATTATCCCGGAACGCAGGCGGCGGCTACCCGCGGATCGCATTCAAAACAGCTCGTCGAGTAGCAAGTGATATTGCAGCTTGCCTTGATCGGCATCAAGGATCCCATATTGCCGCAACAACCTTTGCTGTAGCGAGGTGTCCAACTCACCGAGACCACGCCAGGCGATGGCCAGGTCCTGATAGCGGTCGGCGACGCCTGCCCGCCCCACATCGATGCAGCCGACGACGGCGCCTTCGTACAGGAGGATATTGTCCAGCGAGAAATCGCCATGCGTGACGACGAGGTCGGGTGCGAGGGGTAGACACTCCTGCAGCGCCAGCCACACTTGCTCCGTTGTCCAGCCCGCCCGCCCGGCATCGAAATCGCCGGCATCGACCAGGCCCGCATCAATGCGCTGGCGCGCCTGGGACAGCCGGACAGCATGGCCGGCGTCGAACGGGCAGTCGCTCACGGGCAGCGCGTGCAGGCGGCGCAGGAAGGCCGCCAGCGCGTCGACCACGGCGAACCCCAGCGCAGGGTTCGCTTCCAGCAGCGCTGACGCCGTTGTGCCTGGGATGGCCGTCATCAGCAGCCATGCCTGCTCCGGGTCTGCCACGCGGGCGAACTCGACCACGGCAGGCACGGGCAGGTATTGCGCCAGCCAGCGCAGGCGCGCCAGTTCATCGGCGATGTCGGCGGCGGCACAACCCCTGCCGTGCTTCAGGTAAAGGTCCGGCACACCGTCCCTGCCATGCAAGCGGTAGACGGCAGCGTCCGACTCGCCGCCGCTGTCGCGCGACCATTGATAAGCAACCACGGCGGCGGACAGGCTGGCGGGCATGGCTGCCGTCACGGCGGCTTGCTTGCTTTTGGATAGGTTCATCTGCCTGGCCTTTTCTCTATCCCAGCGGCACGTACAAGCCCATCTTGAGACAGGTCAAGGCCACCGAGGTGCGGTAGCGCCGGATATTGTCGTCGCCGCCGAACAGGCGTTCCGTCAGCGCTTCGTATTCGGCCATGCTGCTGGCGGTAATGATCAGCAGGTAGTCGGCCTCGCCCGTGATCCCGTAGCACTGCTGTATGGCAGGCTCGGCCATGATGCGCGCGCGCATGCCGGCCGTGCGCTGCGGGTGCTCGTCGTGCAAATGCACTTCCACCGTCAGGATCAGGGGGCGGCCCAGGAGGCTCGCGTCGAGCACGGCCACTTCATGACGGATCACGCCGCTCTCGCGCAGGCGGCGGATGCGCCGCTGCACGGCAGGTGCGGACAGGTGCACGGCCTGGGCGATTTCGCGCTGCGAGGTCGTGTTATCGCGCTGCAAGATGTCGAGGATCGCCAGGTCGAAGGTATCGAGGGCAAGGGAAGGCGTGAGCGAAAGTTGCGTCATGAAGGTCAAAATGCAGTGCAAATATCGGAGCAGACACAATAAACTTTCGCTATTCCGATATCAAGCCTTTTATCACCATGCCATTACGCCGCTATTCCTCATTGATTCCCCTGCTGGCCATCCTCGGCTCAGTCACCTGCCTGGGACTGGGCACCTCATGGGCCAAGCACAGCCTGTTCCCACTGGTGGGCGCACAGGGCACGACGGCCGTGCGCGTGGGCTTTTCCGCCTTGCTGCTGTTGCTGTTCTGGCGCCCGTGGCGCTGGCAGCTGAGCCGCGCCGACCTGCGCACCGTGGCCCTGTACGGCGCGGCGCTGGGCTTGACGAACCTGTGCTTCTACATGGCCTTGCGCACGATCCCGTTCGGCATCGCCGTGGCGATCGAGTTTTCCGGCCCGCTGGCCGTGGCCCTGCTCGCCTCGCGCCGCCCCATCGACTTCGTCTGGGTGGCCCTGGCCGTGGCGGGACTGGCGCTGCTGCTGCCGCTCGGCCACGACGTCAGCAACCTCGATCCTACCGGCGTGCTGTTCGCCCTTGGCGCCGCCGTCTGCTGGGCCTCGTATATCGTCTTCGGCAAGCGCGCCAGCCATTTGCATGCGGGCCACTCCGTGTCGCTGGGCCTGGCCATGGCTGCCCTGGTGGTGGTGCCCGTCGGCGTGATGCACAGCGGCGCCGCCCTGCTCTCGCCTGTCGTGCTGGCCGTGGGGCTGGGCGTGGCCCTCATTTCCAGCGCCATCCCGATCTCGCTGGAAATGGTGGCCCTGAAGCGGCTGACGCCGCAAGCGTTCGGCATCATGAGCAGCATGGAACCGGCCGTGGCCGCCATGCTGGCGTACATCCTGCTCGACGAGCGCCTCGGTGCCGGGCAATGGCTGGCCATCGCCATGATCATGGCCGCATCGATGGGCAGCTCTTACATGGCGCAGCGCCAGAAACGGGCGCCGGCCGCCGCCGTGCATACCTGAACCTCAGTGCGCGGCAGCACCCGCCACATGGGCGGCCAGGTTCTTGCGCGCCAGCCACGCCAGCGGCAGCAAGGCGAGCAATGCGGCAGCCACGCCGGCCCACGGCGACGAGGCCATCAACTGGCGCGAGACCATCAGCGCCCCCAGCATGGAGCCGAAGGAAATGCCCAGGTTGAACGCGGAGATGTTCAGGCCCGAAGCGAAATCGACGGCTTGTGGCGTATAGCGCTCGGCCGTGGCCAGCATGCCGGCCTGCAGGGCGGGCGACAGGCCGAAGGCGAACACGCCCCAGACGAACAGCATCGCCGTCATCATCCAGGGCGAACTGATGCTCATAGCCACACCCGCTTGCGTGACGGCCAGCAATAGCAGCATCGCGCGCAAGGCCTTTTGCCAGCCCAGGTGGCTGGTCAGGTAGCCGCCCGCCAGGTTGCCGGCAAAGGTGGCGACACCGAACACGATCAGCAAGGCGCTGGCCATGGTGGCGGAGAAACCCGTCACATCCGTCAGGATGGGCGTAATGAACGTGAACGCGGCAAAGCTGCTGCCAAAGCCGAACGTCGTCACCGCCATCATGGTGAGGATGGGGCCGCTGCCGAGGGCCGCCAGCTGCGTCATGGCCTTGCCGCCCTTGCCCTGCTGTAAGCCGGCCGGCAGCCAGCGCGCCATTGCCGCCAGACCCAGCGCAGCCAGTATGGCGACGGCAAAAAAGGGCAAGCGCCAGCCCATCAAATTGCCGAGGAAGCTGCCGAACGGCACGCCGATCACCATGGCCAGGGTCAATCCCGCAAACATCACGGAAATCGCCCTGCCCGCCTGCGCCTTGTCCACCAGGCTGGCGGCCACGGTGGCGCCGATGGCAAAGTAGGTGCCGTGCGCCACGGCCGTGATGACCCTTCCCAGCAGCAACAGTTCAAACGTGTGCGAAAAGGCGGCCAGCAGGTTACCGGCAAGGAACACGCTCATCAATCCCAGCAATGCCGCCTTGCGCGGCAGGCGCGACATCAGCAGCACCAGCAGCGGCGTGCCGATGGCCAGCGCCAGCGCATACAGGCTGACCAGCGAGCCGGCCGATTCGATGGAAATGTGCAAATCCTTGGCAATGGTCGGCAGGATGCCGACGACGATGAATTCGGTGACGCCGATGGCAAAGGCGCCGACGGCCAGCGCCAGCACGCCGGGCGGCATCTTGCTGGCTGAAGGGGAAACAGGGCTTGCGGTGGTCATGGTATTTCTCCGGCAGAGTTCAAGCCAGCCAGTGTATCGATGAAAACGCTTTTGATATAGACTCCAATAATGGAAACACCTGTGAAATGGATTCAATAATGGCCAGGCAAGACATCAACCGCGCGTTCGAGATGGCCGTGTTTGTGGCCGTGGTGGAAACGGGCGCCTTTTCCGCCGCCGCGCGCCGCCTGGCCTTGACGCCGTCGGCCGTCAGCAAACTCGTCAATCGCCTGGAAGCGCGACTCGGCGCCCGTTTGCTCCAGCGCAGCACGCGCCAGCTGCACACGACGCCCGAGGGCGACGCCTTCTTCGTGCAGTGCAAGCGCATCCTCGACGATATCGATGGCGCCGAGCGCGAAGCGGCCCAGGGCGCGGCGCCGCGCGGGCGCCTGCGCATCAACTGCTTCGTGCCGTTCGGCGTGCGCCATCTGCTGCCCATCCTGCCCGAGTTCGCGCAGCGCTATCCCGACATCGTGCTTGACGTGGTGGTCAGCGATGCCATCGTCGACTTGCTGGAAGACCGCACGGACATCGCCATCCGCACGGGCAAGCTGAAGGAATCGAACCTGGTGGCGCGCAAGCTGGGTGAAGACGCGATGGTCGTGGTGGCCTCGCCTGCCTACGCGGCACGGCACGGCCTGCCGCGCACGCCGCAAGACTTATCCACGCACAATCTGCTGGCCTTCAATTTCCGCTGTCAGAACGAAACCTGGCCCTTTCTCGATGAGGCGGGCAACACCGTGCAGGTGGCGCCGCAGGGCAATACCTGCGTCAGCGATGGCGAAAGCATGCGCCAGCTGGTGCTGGCAGGCATGGGACTGGGACGCTTTTCGCGCCAGCACGTGCTGCGCGATATCGAGCAAGGCGATTTGATACCCGTGCTGCAGGACTACAATCCGGGCGACAAGGAACTCGTGCACGCCGTCTTCGTGGGGCCAGGCTTGCAAGTGCCGGCCAGGGTGCGCGTGATGCTTGATTATCTGCTGGAAAAAGTAAAACTGGGGTGAGCGCCGACAACAAGCAGCGCGTCCTATAATCGGCCCTATCGTTGATATCGTTGAAACTTCAGGGAGCCGCGTCATGCACGATGACTTGATCCACACCTTGCAAACCCGCTTCAGCCAGCACATGCACCGCCATCCGGACTTGACGTGGGACAGCGTGCTGGCGCGCTTGAATGCCGCTCCCGCCAGCCTGGCCGCCTTGCAGCAAATGGAAGACACGGGCGGCGAACCGGACGTCATCGGACATGCCGGCGACACGGGCGCCGTCACGTTTTGCGATTGTTCCGCAGAAAGCCCCATCGGCCGGCGCAGCCTGTGTTTCGATGCCGCGGCCCTGGCCGCGCGCAAGGCCAACAAGCCGGCCGGCAACGCGGTTGCCATGGCGCAAGCGATGGGTATCGCATTGCTGACGCAGGCGCAATACCGCCAGTTGCAGGAACTGGAACCGTTCGACCGCAAAACCTCGAGCTGGATCGCGACGCCCGACAGCATCCGGGCGCTGGGCGGCGCCCTGTTTTGCGACCGCCGCTATGAACAGGTCTTCGTCTACCACAATGGCGCCGAATCGTATTATGCGAGCCGGGGTTTCCGTGGACGACTCAAGGTCTGACAATCGCTGGCTCAGGCCAGCTCTTCCAGCCGCAACTGCCGGCCTTCATCGAACATCAGCTCGAACTCGGCCGCCGGCACGGCCGGGCTGAACAGATAGCCCTGCAACTGGTCGCAACCGAGTTCGCGCAGGAAGCGCATCTGTTCGGCCGTTTCCACCCCTTCGGCGACGATTTCCTGGCGTAACTGCTGCGCCATGGTGACGATGGCGCGGGCGATGGCGCAATCGTTTTCCTCGAAGGGCAAGCCGATGACGAAGGAGCGGTCGATTTTCAAGGTACTGATGGGGAATTTCTTCAGGTAGGCGAGGCTGGAATAGCCGGTGCCGAAGTCGTCCAGCGCCAGCGCCAGGCCCATGGCCACCAGCTGGTTCATGATGTCGATCACCTTGTCGGCGCCGCGCATCAGCAGGCTTTCCGTGATTTCCAGCATGATCTGGTCGGGCCGCACGCCGTAGCGTTCCAGCACGGCCGCTATGCGCGCGGGCAATTGTTCATCGAACTGGCGCGCCGACAGGTTGACGGCGATGGCCGGCATGTGCAGGCCCCGGTCTTCCCAGCTGCGGATCTGGCGGCACGCCTCGTCCAGCACCCAGGTGCCCAGCTCCAGGATCAAACTGGTTTCCTCGGCGACGGGGATGAAGACGCCGGGCGAGACCATGCCGCGCATCGGATGCTTCCAGCGCAGCAAGGCTTCCGCGCCGACGATGCGCCCGCTGGCCAGGCTCACTTTCGGCTGGTAATGCAATTCCAGTTCCTTGTCGCCCAAGGCCAAACGCATTTCGCTTTCCAGTCGCAAATGTTCCTTGGCCCTGCGGTTCATGTCTTCGCGGTAAAACAGGAAGGTCGATTCGATGGTCTGGCTTGCCTTGGACACGGCCACGTCGGCAAAGCGGAACAGGGCCGGCGCTTCCAGGCCGTCTTCCGGATACACGGTGATGCCGATGCTGGCGCCCACGTGCAGGGCGTGCGTATCGATATTGATCGGCGCTTCGAGCAAATTGAGCAGCTTTTGCGCCACATTCGCCGCGTGTTCGCGCTTTTCGATATGCAGCAGGGCCACGACGAACTTGCTGTTGTCGACCCGCGCCAGGATGTCCGCGTCGCGCAGGGCGCCACGGAACAGCTGGCCGATGGCGATCACCAGCTGGTCGCCCACTTCATGGCCCAGCGTGTCGCTGATGGAACCGATGCGGCTGATGTCGATGACCATCAGCGCGCCATGCGTGCCCTGCCGTTTCGCTTCGGCCAGGCCCTGGTCGACCAATTGGTTCAGCAGGCAGCGGTTGGGCAAGCCCGTCAGGCTGTCGTAGTTGGCCATACGCTGCATGCGCGCTTCGGCATCCTTGTGCACCGAGATATCGGAAAACAGGGAAAACACGTGGCTGATCTCGCCAAATTCATCGCGCACGACGCTGATGGTGACGTCTTGCGGGAACAGTTCGCCATTCTTGCGCTTGCCGATGATTTCGCCGCGCCAGGAGCCGTGTCCCCGCATGGCGGCGCGCACCTTGGCGCGGAAATCGGGGTCGTGCACGCCAGAACGCAGCAAGTCCGGAGTACGGCCGATGGCTTCTGCCGGCGAATAGCCGGTGATGCGGCTGAAGGAACTGTTGATCGAGACGATGCGCTCTTCCGCATCCGTGATCAGCACGGCTTGCTCGCTGTCTTCGATGATGCGCGCGTGCAACCTGACCTTGTCCACGTCGGACAGCGGCTCGCTCATGGCCGACAGGCGCACGGCCATGCCGCACGCCTTGCCGGCCTGGTCGTGGATCACATGGCGGTGCATGCGCAACCACGTCACCATGCCCGACTTCTTGCGCCGGCGCACATCGGTGGCCACGTCGCCCTGGGTGAAATGCAACTCCAGCACGCTCGCTTCCGCGTCGTCTTCCGGATACAAAAACAGGATGTGCTGGCCCAGCGCTTCCAGTTCGGAATAGCCGAACATCTGTTCGGCCCCATGATTCCAGCCGATCAAAAAGCCATCGGGGTCGATTTCCAGCAAGGCGTCGGCCGGCGCCACGCGCACCACGGGCCGGCTGGCGCCGCGCAGCCGCTCCAGTTCTTCCTCCAGCCGCGCCATGGTGGCAGCCTGCTGCGGCCCCGCCTGTTCACGGGCATCCTGGGCCAGGCGCAGGCACAGCGCAACCTTCGCCTCAAGCATGGCAACCCCACTCTAGAGCCAGGTCAGGGGAACATATCAGGGGCGCTGCGGTGTGTGTAATCATCAAAATCCCACTATGGGGCGTGGAGGTCGGGCGGGAAATACTGTGAATATGGTAACTTAAAAGTGTTGGCGTATGTCAACATTTTAAGGCCTACGCCGAATGGCCCGGCAGATGCTGCGCCAAGCGGGCAAACACATCTGGTTCGCGCATGCGCGCCATCCACCAGCGCAGCGCAGCGCCATCCTCGCCCACTCGCCAGGCCAGGTAAAACGTTTCCGACGGTTTCGGTTCTTCCACGGCCTTTTCCACCAGCAAGCCGCGCGCGATGGCGGCGCGGGCGCACGGCCCCGGCAGGAAGCCAAAACCCAGCCCCAGCACCTGATAGTCGAACTTGACCTGCATGTTCGGCACGCTCAAGGCATCTTGCCCCAGCAGCAGCCCCACCGTGCGCGGCGCCATCTGGCGCGCCGAATCGGCCACCACCACGGCCCGGTGCTGCTGCAGGTGGCCGCGCGACAAGGGTTCCCGCACCTGGGCCAGCGGGTGCGTGGGCGCCACGGTAAAGACGAAGTCGAGCATGCCGATCGGCTGCGCGATATAGCCGCCGCCGGCCGGCCCGTCGCCGGGCGCGCCCACCAGCAAGTCGGCGCGCCGGTCCAGCAGCGCTTCCCACGTACCCGACAGGGTGTCCTGCGACAGGCGCAGCCGCGTCTGCTGCGCCACGTCATAGAAGGCGCGCACGTCGTCGGCCAGGGCCACGGCGGAAAACATGGAGTCGATGCCGATGGACAATTCCGTTTCCCAGCCGGATGCCACCCTGCGCACGCGGTGCTCAAGGTCCTGCGCCGCCTTCAACAGATAACGGCCCTCCTTCAGCAATTCCTGGCCGGCCGCCGTCAGCATGACTTTCGGGCCATTGCGCTGGAACACTTGCACGCCCAGGTCGTCTTCCAGCTTGGCCACGGTATAGGAAATGGTGGACGGGACTTTATGCAACTCCTTGCCGGCCGACGAGAACGATCCGCGGCGGTCGATGGCGTCAACGATTTGCAGGGCTTCCAGGCTCAGTCTTAACATTCGATTTTTTCGATCATAGGTCGCAAGATTTTCCGTTTTTCTTTCTCTGCAGAGGGGCCTATACTTTGTTCATCGTACAGCGAGGGGCAGAAAAGACGCCACGGCACAGCGCCAGGCAACGGTCCTTCGAAATTATCGCACATTAACTTATAGAAACGGAGTCCACCATGTTACAGATTCGTCATAGCGAAGAACGCGGCGCCGCCAACCACGGCTGGCTCAATTCCCACCACAGCTTTTCCTTCGGCAGCTACCATGATCCGCTGCACATGGGCTTTGGCCCCTTGCTGGTGATCAATGAAGACCGGGTCACGCCAGGCCAGGGTTTCGGCACGCACGGCCACCGCGACATGGAAATCATTTCGTATGTGCTCGACGGCGCGCTGGAACACAAGGACAGCATGGGCACGGGCTCCGTCCTGCACTACGGCGATGTGCAGCGCATGAGCGCCGGCAGCGGCGTGCGCCACAGCGAGTTCAACCACTCGGCAACGGATGGCTTGCACTTCCTGCAGATCTGGATCCAGCCGAACGTGACGGGCATTCCGCCCAGCTATGAAGAGAAACACTTCACGCCGGAAAGCAAACGGGGCAAGCTGCGCCTGATCGCCTCGAGCGACGGCCGCCAGGGTTCCGTGCTGATCCACCAGAATGCGGCCATCTACGCCAGCATCCTGCAGGAAGGCGAACAGGCCGAACATGCGCTCGACGAAGGCCGCCTCGCCTATGTGCACCTGATCCGCGGCAGCCTGGTGGTCAACGGCACGCCATTGAAAGCGGGCGATGCGCTGAAACTGACGCAGGAAGCCAGCATCATCATCACGCAGCCGGAAGACGCGGAATTCCTCGTCTTCGACTTACCCAAATAATTGATCAATATAGAAAAAGAGAAAAATCGTGGAAAACAAAACCAACATCTTGCTGCCCCTCGGCCGTGCCGCCCTTGGCGTGCTGTTCTTTGTCTCGGGCTTGCTGAAAATCGGCGGCTTTGCGGGCGTGGCCGGCTACATGGCCAGCCAGGGCTTGCCGATCGCCAATATTTTGCTGGTGGGCGTGATCGTGCTGGAAGTGGGCGGCGGCCTGCTGCTGATCACGGGCTGGCAGGCGCGCTGGGCGGCGCTGGCCCTGGCGCTGTTCCTGATCCCCACCACGCTGATCTTCCACGCCTTCTGGAGCGCCGACGCGGCCCACTTCCAGGACCAGTTGACGAATTTCCTGAAGAACCTGTCCATCTTTGGCGGCATGCTGTTGCTGGTGGAGCGCGGTTTTCGCCAGGCCAAATAAGGCCAAGGCTGCCTGACCGGACGGGCCCGTCATGGACGCGGCCCGCCGGGCCGGCAGCCTGTCACCGTTTTGTCATCAAGCTGACATGGCGCTGTCACATTCGACAACTATCATGCGGTTGCCTTTAAATCACGCAACCACAGGACATCGCAGCCCATGAACAAGCCCAACGATCTGGCCATCAGCGCCACCGATCTGAACGACATTGACAGCAACGCGTCCCACGACAACCACTTCAACAGCATCCTGAACGCCCGCCTGAGCCGCCGCAACTGGCTGCGCGGCAGTGCCGTCACGGCCGCTACCGCCGTCATGGGTTCGATGGGCCTGTCCGCTTGCGGCGGCAGCGATGCGGTCGCCATCACGCCGACGCCAACGCCGACGCCCGAAAAACTGCTGGCCTTCACGGCCGTGCCGAAAAGCCTGGCCGACGTCGTGTCGGTGCCGGCCGGCTACACGGCCACCGCCCTGTATGCGCTGGGCGACTCGCTGCGCGCGGCGACGCCTGCCTACAAGAACGACGGCAGCGATACCGATTTCGACAACCGCGCCGGCGACCACCACGACGGCATGGAATACTACGGCCTCTCCGCCGCTGGCGCGCCGCTGGCGTCCGGCGCGGAACGAGGCTTGCTGGCCATGAACCACGAAGCGACCACGGACGAAAAACTGTCCTCGCACTTCCTGCACGTCAATGGCGGCACCACCACGCTGCCGCGTCCCGCCGCCGAAGTCGACAAGGAAGTGGCCGTCCACGGCCTGAGCGTGGTGGAAGTGAGGAAGACGGGCAGCGCCTGGGCCACCGTCAACGATTCCGCTTTCAACCGCCGCGTCACGCCGCTGACGGACATCGAGATTGCCGGCCCCGTACGCGGCAACGCCCTCGTGGTGACCAAGTATTCGCCGACCGGCACCAAGACGCGCGGCACCATCAACAACTGCGGCACGGGCAAGTCGCCATGGGGCAGCTACCTTTCCGGCGAAGAAAACTGGGCCGGCTATTTCACCCGCTCGGCCACCGACAACGCGGCGCGCGGCGACAAGTCCGTCGCTTCGCTGAACCGCTATGGCCGCAGCCAGGGCGGCGCCTCGCGCCACGGCTGGGAAACGGGCGGCAGCGACGACAAGTACGCGCGCTGGAACCTGAGCAAGATCGGCGCATCAAGCAACGGCAGCGACGACTACCGCAATGAATTGAACGGCATGGGCTACATCGTCGAAATGGACCCGTACGACAAGACCAAGGCTATCCGCAAGCGCACGGCCCTGGGCCGCTACGCGCATGAAAGCGCCGCCTTCAGCGTGCCGGCCGTGGGCCAGCAGCTGGCCGTCTACATGGGCGACGATTCGCGCAACGAATACATCTACAAGTTCGTCACGACCGCCGTCTGGGCCGCCGCGGACGCAAACCCGGCCGACCGCATGGCCACCGGCGACAAATACCTCGATTCGGGCAAGCTGTACGTGGCCAAGCTGGCCGCCGACGGCACGGGCCAGTGGATCGAGCTGGCCATGTCGAACGCGCTGATCCAGGCGTACAGCGCCTACAAGTTCGCCGACCTGGCCGACGTGCTGGTCAATGCCCGCCTGGCGGCCGACGCCGTGGGCGCGACGAAGATGGACCGTCCGGAATGGTGCTCGGTCAATCCTGCGAATGGCGAGATCTATTACACGCTGACCAACAACTCGAACCGCACCGTCAATCCGAGCGGCTCGTCGCAGCTGGCGCCGGACAGCGCCAACCCGCGCGCCTACACGGACATGAAGGGCAGCAGCGCGCAGAACGGCAATCCGAACGGCCACATCATCCGCTTCAAGGAAGGCACGGGCGCGGCCGCGGCCACCAGCTTTACCTGGGATGTCTACCTGTTTGGCGCCGAAAGCGGCGCTGACGCCAGCAAGATCAACCTGTCGAACCTGACGGCCGATCAGGATTTCTCGAGCCCGGACGGCCTGGCCTTCAGCCCGTACACGGGCATCTGCTGGATCCAGACCGACGATGGCGCCTACACGGATGTGACCAACTGCATGATGCTGGCGGCCATTCCCGGCAAGGTCGGCGATGGCGCCAAGTCCACCCTGAACTACGCGACGGCGGCCGGCGGCAACCTGGCGGTCGACACCTTCATCGGCAAGAAACCCACTGCCGACACGCTCAAGCGCTTCCTGGTGGGACCGGTCGGTTCGGAAATCACGGGCATCAGCGAAACGCCCGATGGCAAGACCATGTTCATCAACATCCAGCACCCGGGCGAAAACACCTCGCTGGCGAATATCGGCGATCCGTCCAAATACACGAGCCAGTGGCCGGCCAACGCCGGCTATGGCGCCGGCAAGCGTCCCCGCTCGGCCACCATCGTGATCACCAAGAACGACGGCGGACGCATCGGCAGTTGATGTCCCGTGCCTGGCGGCGGCATCCGCCAGGCAAAGCCAGCAGTTCACCTTGTAAAAGGAGGAAGTGTCCCTAAGTAAGGCTTATCACCAGACATTGCAACGACCGAATGGCAGCCAGGGAAAACGTTTCCCTGCTTTTTGGTATGATGGCAAGGCGCGCCGGCACCGGAGTGGTGTCGCGCGCCTTTTATTTTTGATAATTACTTATATGAGCACAACCATGCAAAGCGGCGCAGACATCCTGGCGACAGGCGAATTGGATTACACGACTTCCTGCGCACTGCCGACGCCGTGGGCCCAGTTCACCCTGCACGCCTTTGTCGAGCACGCCACGGGCAAGGAACACCTGGCCATGGTGCTGGGCGATATCGGCAACGGCGAACCGGTGCTGGCGCGCGTGCATTCCGAGTGCCTGACGGGCGACGTGCTGTTTTCCCAGCGCTGCGACTGCGGCGCCCAGCTCGAAGGCGCCCTGAAACGCATCGCCGAGGACGGCCGCGGCATCTTGCTGTACCTGCGCCAGGAAGGGCGCGGCATCGGCCTGATCAACAAGATCCGCGCCTACCGCCTGCAAGAGGCGGGCGCCGACACGGTGCAGGCGAATGAACAGCTGGGCTTCAAGGCCGATGCGCGCAACTACACCTTGTGCAAACCCATGTTTGCGCAGTTCGGCATCCACAGCCTGCGCCTGATGACGAACAACCCGCGCAAGATCGCCGCCATGGAAGCGCTGGGCATCACGGTGGCCGAACGGGTGCCGCTGCTGGTCAACCGCAACGCCTTCAACCAGCATTACCTGAATACCAAGCAAAGCAAGCTCGGTCACATGATGACGCCGGAAACGGCACCGGCGCTGGAAGACGGCGCCCTGTAGTGCCCCGGGCCGGTGCGTGCTCGATACCGCGCCGCGCCGGCCGCGCTCCTGCTCACGCACAAAGGATGCATGAAATTATCTAACCTCGCCTTCTTGCTGGCCAGCCTGAGCGCTGCCGCAGGCGCCCACGCGGCCCCAGCGCCTGTACCTGCCGCGCCAGCCGCGGCCCCCACCGCTTCGACTCCCCCCCTCAAGCCGCCGCCGGCCACCGCCGCGCCAGCCGCCACCGAACACGCAGCCCTGCCGCCGCCCTCCTCGGCCGCACAAAAGCTGTATACGGCCGCGCGCGCCGACATCCTGCAAGTGCGCGTGCTGCTGAAAAACGGCCGCACGCAGTCGTCCGTCGGCTCGGGCTTTTTGATCGGCACGGGCGACCTGGTGGTGAGCAACTATCACGTGGTATCCCAGTTCGCCCTCGACCCGGACACCTATGTGGGCGAATGGGTCGACACGAGCGGCCAGCGGGGCAATGTGGAATTGCTGGCCGTCGACGTGCTGCACGACCTGGCGGTATTGCGCGTGAACCGCCATGGCACGGGCTTCTTCAAGATGCCGGAAGGGCTGGCGCCGCTGACGCAAGGCCAGTACCTGTATTCGATGGGCAATCCGCTGGACCTGGGCTTCGCCATTTCGGAAGGTTCCTATAACGGCGTCGTCACGCGCAGCTTCTACGACCAGCTGATGTTTACGGGACCGATCAATTCCGGCATGAGCGGCGGCCCCAGCGTGACGGCAAATGGCGACGTGGCCGGCGTGAACGTGTCGAAACGCCTCGATGGCGAACTCGTCAGTTTTCTCGTGCCCGCCCGCTATGCCCAGCAATTGCTGGCCAAGGTGGCGCAGCAAGGCAAGCCGCCGAAGGACTTCAAGCCGCTGGTGACGGCGCAGCTGCTGGCGCACCAGGAAGTCATGCTGGCGCGCCTGCTCGACACGCCATTGAGCCTGAAAGCCATGGGCCCGTACCGCGTGCCCGTGCGCGAATCCAACCAGATGCGCTGCTGGGGCCGCTCCAACGTCAAGTCCGACAAGCCCTATATGCTCGACAACACCAGCTGCGCCATGGAATCGGCCATTTTCATCTCCGGCGCCCTGCAGACGGGGCAGGTGTCGATGCGCCACGAATTTTTGCGCAGCAGCGAACTGGGTCCACTGCGCTTTTCCGAGCTGGCCAGTGCCTCGTTCAAGAATGAAAGTTTCGGCAGCTACAAGAGCGCGCACCTGACGGGTCCCCATTGCACCGAACAGTTCGTCAAGAACAAGACCTTGCCCTTGCGCGCCGTCCTGTGCGTGCGCGCCTACCGCAAGTTTACGGGACTGTACGACTTTGCCCTGCTGGCCGCCAGCACCGATGAGCCATTGATGAGCCTGCAAAGCCGCATCGACGCGCGCGGCGTGTCGTACGCCAACGGCATGCGCGTCACGCGCACCTTCCTCGAAGCGCTGTCGCGGGAAAGCGCGCGCAAGCCATGAAAGCACCATACTTCATCGAAATCCTCGCCGAGAATGGCGAAGTGCGGCAGCGCCAGCGCATGGCATCCCTGCCGATCCGCATCGGCCGCGGCTACGACAACGACTTCATCCTCGATGATGCGCATACGGCCGCCGCGCACGCCATTGTCGAGGACGACGGCGCAGGCGGCCTGCTGCTGCGCGACCTGGGCAGCCAGAATGGCGTGATCCACCGGGGCCAGCGGCAACTGCAAGTGGCCATGACCGGCAACAGCATCGTGCGCCTGGGCCACACGCGCCTGCGCGTGCGCGCCAGCGACCATCCCGTGGCGCCCGAACTGGGCGACACCACCCGGCATGACTGGGAAGGCTTGCGCCCCGCCGTCGCCGGCCTGGCCATGATCGGCGCCTCGGCCGCCTTCAGCAACTGGCTCAGCGATGCGGACGCCTTCGACCCGATTTCCTACCTGATGATCATCGCCTACGCGCTGGCCGGCGGCCTCGTGTGGGCGTCGATCTGGGCCGTGGCAAACCGCCTGTTCGGCCATGTGGCGCGCTTCGGCCGCCACCTGTTCATCATCGGCTGCGGCTTGCTGGCCATGGAGGCGTGGGAACTGGGCAGCAACATGGCGGCGTATGCGCTGTCGCTGGAAGTGCTGACGCGCTACGGACGGCACATGTTCATCGTCATCGTCTGCGCCATGATCTACTACCATTTGTGCACGATCAAGCCGCAGCACCCGCGCCGCTTCGGCCTCGTTGCCGTCGTGCTGGCCATCCTTGGCTCGACCCTGATCCTGCTGAGCAATTTGCAGAGCAGCGGCCGCCTGGCCGACGAACCGTACATGTCCGTGATCTACCCGCCGGCCTTGCGCCTGAGCCCGGATCACACGACGGACGCCTTCTTCCGCGATGCGGCCAGCCTGCAGCGCGCCGTCGATGCCGAGCGCGGCAAGGCGGCCAAGGGTGCCGACGAGGACGAAGACAGCGGCGATTAAGCCGCCGTCATGCAAAAAGCCCGCCGTGTCCTGACAGACCGGCGGGCTTTTTTATCGCGCGCCATCAGGCGCGGCAAGGTCGGCGATACAAACTTAGAACTTGGATTCCTGCTTGCGGCGTGCCGTAAAGCCCAGCAAGCCCAGGCCGATCAGCAGCATGGCGTAGGTGGTTGGCTCTGGGACAGCCGAGATCAAGCCATCATTGGCGCCGAAGCTGACGAAATTGTTGTTGCCCGCCTTGAACTGCGCTTGCTGGCCGCCATCGCAGCAGCCTTCCAGGCCGTAGATGCTCAGGGTATGGTTGCCGGCCGCCAGGGTGCTCGAACCGCTGAGGAACTGGCTGCCATTGTTGTAGTTGCCTGCCCACCACATGTCATTGCTCTTGAAATCCAGCGCCACGCCGTCGAGGAACAGGGCGCCGCCCTTGCCGAAATCGACGCCGCTGCGGAAGCTCCAGGTGCCCGCATCGGCCGCGCCGACGCCAAAGTTGATGACGGATTTGAAGGCGATGTTCGAGCCGCTGCCAAACAGGCCGCTGTTGTTGACGTTGTCATAGCTGGCAATCGTCGTCGAGCCATAACCGGCGCCAGGCGTGGCCACGGCGGCATTCACAACGGACTGGTAGTCGGCGGCGGAGCTTTGCGCGCCGGCGCCCGAATAGCCGGTGGACAGGGTGATGGTGCTGGCGTTCGCGTGGGCAAACACACCGACAGCGATCAGGGACAAAGCGATTTTAGGCAAGTTTTTCATGATGGTATCCAGTAAGTAAGTATTCAGTGGGCGCAGCAAGGGGCGCTGGAGCTGAATACACGCTGCATTGAGGCGTGTCGGCGTAGCGCTAGGGATTGCAGGAATGAGCGGTCGGGGGCATGGCTTCCGCGAAACAGCGCGGACTTGCGGCGTGCCATGGCGGCACTGCAAGCGTCCTGGAAAGGGTTCGGGTTCCCGGGACAAGGCCAGACAATTGACGGGTCAGGTAAGACGATGAAGCTATTCTAGCTCAAATTCCCTGGAAGAAAAGTATTTTTCTTTTAACCATGAAAGATATTTTTATGGCAAGCACCTGTCCAGTGGCAGAAAAAACCCATCCCTCACTCTGGAGCGGCGACCATGCGCGGCACGTGACGTGTCGCGGCTGCACCACAGACCAGTCCGTCAGTGTCGCATCTTGCGCATTTCTTTTCGCATGCCTCTGCACCACGGGGTGAAACAGCATGGCAAAATGCAGTCACGCTGCTATCTGTCCGATGAGGGGGAAAGAGGAATGGTCGACCTGGAAGAACTACGCTATCTGGCACTGTCGTTTCCCGACACCACCGAGGAAGAACACCACGACCGTCCGGCGTTCCGCGTGGGCGGGAAGATCTTTGCCACCCTGCCCGATGACGAGCACATCAACGTGCTGCTCGATGCGGAAGCGGCGCACATCGCCACCGTCATCACGCCATCGGGCTGCGAGAAACTCTGGTGGGGAGAACGCCTGGCCGGCATCACGGTGCGCCTGGCGGACGCCGAGCTGGACATGCTGGCCGCCGCCCTGACGGCCGCCTGGCGGCGCAAGGCGCCCAGCGACCTGGCCAAGACCATCGCCCCGACAGGATAGTTACAACGGCCAATTGCGCAGCAGCAATCCCACCATTTGCTGCAACTGCTCGCGCGATACGCCGGCCGCCGCCTGGATGGCCATGCCCTGCGACAGGGTCACGACAAAACGCGCCTGCTGCTCCGGGCAGGAATCGGGCGGCAAATCCCCCTCTTCCCTGGCGCGCCGCAAGCGGTCGCGCAGCTTGATTTCACCGCGCAGCCGGCGCGCAAACAATTCATCGCGGATCGGCAAGGCATCGTCGCTGCAGGCGAGCGCCGCATTGACACCCATGCAGCCGTGCGGGCCATCGGGCATGGTTTGCGCGTCGACATATTGCGTCAGCAAGGCTTCCACCACCTGGCGCGCCGTCGGCTGTTCCAGCGCCGCGTCGAAGAACCGCATGCGCGTGTCGCTGTAGCGCTCGAGCGCCTTGTGGAACAATTGCTCCTTGTTGCCGAAGACGGCATACAGGCTGGGCCGGTTCATGCCCATGGCTTTCGTCAATTCCGGCAGGGAGCTGCCCTCATAACCCTTTTCCCAGAATACTTTCATGGCGCAATCGAGCGCCTGATCCGCGTCAAACGTGCGTGGCCGCCCCGTTTTCGCCTTGACCGCTTCCTCATTTTTATCTTGTTTCATACCGTTCGGTAAAAAATTATTGACAACACTGTCTGCCTTCCCTGATTATATACCGACCGGTTAAAAACCTCCCGGCTTTTCAGGAACCCCTATGCACACACCTTCCAACGCTACTGGCGACGATACCACCGTGGCGCCATGGCTGGCCGTCTTATCGGTCGGCATCGGCGCCTTCGCCCTCGTCACCTCCGAATTCCTGCCCGTCGGCCTGCTGCCCGCCATGGCGGCCGAACTGGCCATCAGCAAGGGCCAGGCGGGGCTGATGATCACCACGCCCGGCATCGTTGCCGCGTTTGCCGCCATCTTTGTCACCGTCGGCTCAGGCCGCCTGGACCGCCGCATCGTGCTGCTGGCCCTCACGGCCCTGCTGGTGGCGTCGAACCTGCTGGTGGCGCTGGCGCCGTCGTATGCGTGGATACTGCTGGGCCGCGCCATGCTGGGCGTGGGCGTGGGCGGCTTCTGGGCCATCGGCAGCGCCATCGGCCCGCGCCTGGTGGCGCCGCAGCATGCGTCGCGCGCCATGTCCATCATCTTCGCCGGCGTCTCGCTGGGCACGGTGGCGGGCGTGCCGGCCGGCGCGCTGGTGGGCGAGCTGGTGGGCTGGCGGGTCGCTTTCGGCGCGGCCAGCGCCATTGCCGTACTGGTCTTCCTCGGCCAGCTGTTGCTGCTGCCCAAGCTGCCGCCGACGCAAGCCATCCGCCTGCGCCAGTTGCCGATGATTTTCGGCATTCGCAAGGCCAGGCTGGGCCTGATCGCCACAGCCATGATCTTCACGGGCCAGTTCGCCGCCTACACGTATATCGCGCCCTTCCTCACGCAAATCTCGCACCTGGCAGCCGGCACGGTCAGCGCCATGCTGCTCGTGTATGGCGCTTCCGGCTTCATCGGCAACCTCGCGGGCGGCTGGGCCGCCGGCCGCTACGAACGGGCCGCGCTGATGGTGACGGGTGCCGTGCTGGGCTTGTCCACCCTGGCCCTGGCCGCGTTCGGCAGCCATTCGCTTACCGCCATGCTGCTGGTGGCCGTGTGGGGTTTCGGTTTCGGCGCCATGCCGATCGCCGTGCAGACGTGGATGTTCAAGGCGGCGCCACACTTGATGGAAGGCAGCAGCGCGCTGTTTGTCGCCATCGTGCAAGTGTCGCTGGCGTCGGGCGCCTTGCTGGGAGGCATGGCCGTCGACCGGCTGGGGGTATCGAGCGCGATGGTGGTCGGCGGCCTGTTCGCCCTCGGCTGCGCCCTGACGATCGCCATCTTTGGCAAGCCGCAGGCCAGTCCCAAGGCTGGCGCGGCCTGCGTCCCATCGTAGGAATCAAATGCGGCCGCGGCGGAATTCGCCAAGGAATTTCGTCACTTCGGCCGGCGTCATCACGACGTCCGCATCGCCGTGATACGCATACAGGAAGGGCGTGCCGCCCAGGCGATCCGTCAGCTTGGCAAAGAGCAGAAAGCGGCTGCCCAGCGGGTAGCGCTGCAGGTCGACGAGGCGGCGCGAGCACTGCACGGCCAGCTCGGGCGAAAAAGCCTGGCCCGGCACGGGGCGGATTTCCACGCGGCCATTAATCGCGCGCGATTCGACGGCGACGTGCCGGTATGCATAAGTATCACGGGCCATGCCGCCACCTTGAATGAAGTAAAGGCGCCATCTTAAGCGAAGATGGCGCCTGCCGTGCTACTGCGCCACGATGCGCAGCAAGCGGCCATTGTCTTCATCCGTCAGCGCATACAGATAGCCGTCCGGCCCCTGGCGCACGTCGCGCACGCGCGCGCCGATGGCCAGGCGGTCCTGCCCCGTCACCTTGCCGCTGGCATCGACGGCGATGCGGCGGATATCCTTGGCCGCCAGGCCGCCGCTGAAGATGCTGCCGCGCCAGGCGGCAATCTTGTCGCCCGTGTAGACGGCCAGGCCCGACGGCGCCGGCGACGGCACCCAGGCCACGCTCGGATTGAGCATGCCGGCCACTTCATGCTTGCCGACCGGTTCATGCGTCGTGTAGTCGGCGCCATAGCTTTGCAGGGGCCAGCCGTAGTTGCCTCCCGCCACCACCAGATTCATCTCATCGCCGCCATACGGTCCGTGTTCCGTGGCCCACACGCGGCCGGAAACAGGATCGAGCGCCAGGCCCTGCACGTTGCGATGGCCGTACGACCAGATTTCCGGCAAGGCACCCTTGGCGGCCAGCGGGTTGCCAGGTGCCGGCTTGCCGTCTTCCGTCAGGCGCAGGATGGAACCCTGGTGCGTGGCCAGATTCTGTGCCTGCTCGCGCGCCAGGCGGTCGCCGATGCGCAGCGGCGGGTTGCCGCCATCGGCCACGCTCATCAGCAAAGTGCCGTCCGGCAGCCACAGCAGGCGCGAACCGAAATGCTGGCCGCCGCTCTTGTCGGTGGCGACCTTGAACAGGGTCTGGATGCCCGTCACCTTCCTGCCGTCGAACACGCCGCGCACGAGGGTCGTGCGGTTGGCGTCATTGGTGCCGGTCGACACCGTCATGTAGACGCGCGGATTCGGCTTGGCCGCATCCTGCGGATGAATCACGATATCGAGCAAGCCGCCCTGCCCGCCCGTAAACACCTTGGGCATGCCTTCCAGCGCCACGTCGGTAAAAGTCTTTCCATTCAGCAGATGCAATGTTCCCTGCTTGCTGGTGACCAGCGCGCGCCCCTCGCCCAGCCAGGCGATGCCCCACGGCTGGCGCACGCCCTGCGCGACGGTCTCGGCCTTCCAACCCTGTTTCGCGGCAGGCGGCTCGCCCGTGGCTTGCAGTTCGGCGTGGGCAGGCATGGCGCAGGCGGCGAAGGCTCCCAGCAGCAATGCGGTGGCAAGGCGTGTACGCTTGATGATTGGCATCGGGAATTCTCCTGTGTCGTCAATAAAAAAGGCGGCCGCGATGGTCTTTGCCATCGTGCCGCCTTTAAAAATAGCACAGATTGCACGGCGGACGCGCCGCCGTTCTCATGCCATCAGCGATACACCAGATAGTATTTCGGGCGCGCGGTGGTTTTCTGCGCGCCGCCCGTCTGCACCAGCGCTACAGGGTCGCCTGCGGCCGTATGGAAGATGCCGATGCCATAACTTTGCTCGCCGCCAATCACCGGCAGGCTGACGCTGCCTGCTGGGAAGAGCAATTCACCGCTATATTTCTTGTAACTGCCCTGATATACCGTATCGTAGCCTGGATAAGCGTACTCAAACGAACTTTCCATCAGCAGCACTTCCGCTTTGGTGGGCGAATAAGTCATCGATTGCATGCTGCTGGTGCCGCTGCTGCTTGAGCCGAGGGTAAAGCGCCCCATGTATTGCAGCGTGTCGGCATTAAAGTAGGTACCGTTTCCGGTAAACAAAATATCTTCCTTCGGCGACAGGAAGAACGGTGACGAAATGTAATAGTCGCCATAGACAGCGCCGTTAGTGAGGATGGCATGCGTTTGCGGGTCAAAGGTGAAATACGAAAGCGTTGAGTAATTGCCCTGCGAGAGAAAGACCTTGTCCTTCGATGCTGCAAATACGCCGCGCAGAGCGCCATAGAAACCGCCACTGGCAAAATCAAGCGAAGGCAATGCCTGTCCCGTACGTGCGTTAATAACAGCAACAGCGGGCCGCGCGGATGAACCAATCGATTGGCCCGAGAGAAATACCACGCCAGCATTGGTAACGAATACCTCCGTCTGCGTGCCACCGGTGCCGGTCGATTTCAACAGGCTCCCCGACACCAGATCCACCAGACTGACCACGCCATCATGCAACACAGCGGCCAGCTTGCCATCCGGACTCAGATTGAGGGCCTTGACCGCTGTCGGCAGATCAACGCTGCTGGTCGCGCCGTTAACCGGATTGATGACTTTGACGGTGTACGGCTCGGCAGTGACGACAACAAGGCGGTCGGTAGCCAGGCTATAACGCATCTCAACCGGCTTGAACGGCAATGCGACCACACTCGAAGTCGACGTGACCGCATTGAATTTCAGGTAAGCGATCGCCGTCTGGCGGCCATTGCTCACTGTCAGCGACAGCACGTAAGCGCCAGCCACGTCCGGTGTAAATGCAGGAATCGCCGCCGTCGCTGCGCCCACCGCCGCGACAGAACCGGCGGGACGGGTATCGACCGCCCAGGCATAGCTCAGGGGAGCGCCACCCTCGTCATAACTGAGGATGCCGCTGGTGACCAGCGGCTGGCCGACGGGGACGGTCTGGTTGTTGCGGCTGACCACCGCGACCGTGCCCTGGATCACGCCCATCGGCATGCTGTTGTTGGCATCGAACAGGTACACCGTTTCGGCATACGCGCCCTTGCCGTCCGCACCGCGGGCACGCACTTTGTACAGGCCCAGCACATCGGGCGAGAAACGCGCCGTTTGACCGCTGACAAACAGCAGGGACGTACTGCCGGCCGGCTTCTGGATCAGTTCCCACGTCGTGGTCACCTTGTCGCCGTCGATATCGACGCTGCCCGTGGCATCAAGCACGATGCCGGAACCTGCCGAGACACTCACGGCATCCTTGACAAGCGGCTGCGCCGTAAACGTCGCATTGACCACCAGCACCGCATTCGGCACCCGGTTATTCACCAGCACGGTGGCATTCTTTTCCGCAAAACCGCCCTTGCCATTCGTCACGCGCAGCTTGAAGACATAGGTACCCAGCGCGTCGGGCTGGAAGTTCAGTTTCGGGGTCGAGACGGCGCCCATGTTCAAGCCGCTGCCGGCAGGTTTCGAGACCATGCTCCAGGCAAAGCTCAGCGTCCCGCCGTCGCTATCCTTGCTGCCACCGGCATCGAGTTCAATCTGTCCACCCATGCTGCCGATGGCATCGGCACCTTCTGCCGCCGCCGACACGGCACCGGCAAACAGGATGGCAGGCTGCGGCACGGCCGCCACGGGCGGCGGCGCCGCAGTTTCACTGCCACCGCCTCCACCGCCACACCCGGCCAGCATGGCCATGGCCAACATACCCGCTCCCAACCAGCGCGCGGCTGGTCCCTGCATACGACTACGCATATGATTCCGTTCTTTCAATATTTCCCGTGGTTATAAAGTGACGTCTTGTCGCGTCCGAAAAAGCGGACAAATATTATCATGACAATAACGTTAAATTTTCACCACATTTCAATTTGGAAATATTAATTTTCAGGAATTATTAAAAAGGAGCTGCCGGGTACGCTCAGGCGCGCAGCAGCAAGGCCACGGCTTCGGCCGCGATGCCCTCTTCACGACCCAGGTAGCCCAGTTTTTCATTTGTCTTGGCCTTGATGTTGACCTGGCCCACGCTCACACCCAGGTCTTCGGCCACGTTGGCGCACATGGCGGCGATGTGCGGCGCCATTTTCGGGCGCTGGGCGATGATGGTGGCGTCGATATTGCCGATGATATAACCGGTCGCTTGCACGCGGCGCGCGGCCTCGCGCAGCAGGGTGCGCGAATCGGCGCCCTTGAACTGCGCGTCCGTGTCGGGGAAATGGCGGCCGATGTCGCCCAGCGCGGCGGCGCCGAAGATGGCGTCCGTGATCGCGTGCAGCAATACGTCCGCATCGGAATGGCCGAGCAAGCCCAGGTGATGGGGGATGTTCACGCCGCCAATGATCAGGTCGCGGTTTTCCACCAGCGCGTGGCAGTCATAGCCCTGGCCGATGCGGAAAGGCAGTACGGGAGTCGTTGTGTTCATGCGGGTCTCTCTGGAATTCAAGGGTTGGCCAAATACAGTTCGGCCGTGTATATGTCGCGCGGCAAGGTCACCTTCAGGTTGCGCGGGTGGCCTTCGACCAGCATGGGCGCCAGGCCCAGCGCTTCGACGGCGCTGGCGTCGTCCGTGATCGCTTGCGGGTCGGGCGCTTCGGATAAGGCTTGGTGCAGCAAGGCATAGCTGAACATCTGCGGCGTCTGTGCCAGCCATAGATGGTCGCGCGGCACCGTCTGCGCCGACAGGCCGTCCGGCCCCGCCCGCTTGACGGTATCGACCACGGGCAAGGCCAGCAGACCGCCGGCCGGGTGGTCGCCCACCTCGTTGATGAGTTTTTCGATCAGGGCCGGCGTCAGGCCGGGACGCGCCGCGTCGTGCACCAGCACCTGGTCGTGGGCACCGATGCTGCCGTGCACGGCCTGCAAGCCATTCAGGATCGTCTCCATGCGCGTGGCGCCGCCGCAGCGCAGCACAGTGATGCCCTGCTCCGGCACGACCGTGTCGATCACGCTATCCTCCGCGCTGACGACGACATACGTGTGCGCGATCAGGGGGCTGGCGAGAAAGGCGTCGAGCGCGTGGCGCAGCATGGGTTTGCCGGCGATAGGTAAATATTGCTTGGGACTGCCCGCTTCCATGCGCGCGCCCACGCCGGCGGCGGGGATCAGCGCAAAATAACGGACGGTGTTCGGTGCTGCTGTCATGCCATTCCTTGTCTAGTTGGCGGGCGCTGCCTTGCCCGCCAGGATGTTCTGGATTTCGCCCTTGCACGCCTTGCCCAGGCGCGCATATTCTTGCGGAGAATCGATGGCCGCCTGCAAGGTTTCCACCTTGCGCATTTCAGCCTTGATATACGGCAACCAGCCCGTGTCGATCTCGCGCGCCAGCGCCGCCTTGGCCGTGCCGCTGGGCGCATACAGGGGCCGCGCCTCGAAGCGTTTGGCCAGCGCCGCGCGCACGGTCTTTTCCACGCGCGGCAAGTGTTCCATATAGGTCTTCATGTGCCGCAGCTCGTGCGCGAGTATCTCATCATACGCGCAAGTGCCGGGGGCAAACTCGCGGCCGATATAGATCACCACGGGCGCATACGTGAGGGACACGGTAATCTGCGGCGCCACGCATTCATAGCCGCTGGCCGGGTCTTGCAGCATGGGGCCGGCCAGGGCGATGGCCACGCGCGAATCCGTCTTCGTCAATCCCAGTACCCAGGTATTGGCGCGCGCCGTGCCCTTCATCACGGTCAGGGCCTTGTACGGCAGATGCGTGTCGATGCTGTAGCCATTCTGCTGCGCCGTCAGCACGGACACCGTCTTGCTGATCGTGTCTTCGCAGCGCACCTGGAACGGCGTGCGCGCGGCCCCGTGCGCGCCCAGGCTGGCAGACGCCAGCAGCAGGAAGATCGCCGCGCGCATGTGCGGAATCAGGCCGGTTGCCAGGCGCCGCTGGTGATCTTGTCGAGCCAGAAGATGCCGATGACGGTTTTCACGTCCGTGATCGTGCCATCCTTGACCCAGTCGAGCAGCTGCGGCACGGTGGCCGTAAACGTTTCCAGGAATTCGCCTTCATCGAGCTGGCGTTCGCCGGCCACCAGGCCGCGCGCCAGGAACAGCTCCAGGTGTTCATCGGAATACGCGATGGCGTTATGGATGGTGGAGACGAATTGCCAGTCGCTGGCCGTGTAGCCCGTCTCTTCCAGCAATTCGCGCTGGGCGCAGGCCAGGTGCGATTCTCCCGCGTCGATCTTGCCAGCGGGGAATTCAATGAAGACCCGGTCCAGCGGATAGCGGTACTGGCGTTCCATCAGCACGGTGCCATCGTCGAGCAGCGGCAGGATGACCACGGCGCCCGGATGCAGGACGAATTCGCGCGCCGTGATCTTGCCGTCCGGCAGCGCAACCCGGTCGCGCTGCACGCGCAGGAAGCCGCCCTGATAGACGAGCTCGCCGTCCACCTTGGTTTCAGTTAAATTCATATCCATGCGTTCTGTATCCATACGTTGATTATGCTCAATAAAAAAAAACGGCGCCAGAGGCGCCGCTTTCGGTCGATGGGGCTAATGTCGTTTGCGCAGGTAGCGTGTGACAAAGCCTGGGAAAGCCAGCACCAGGAACAGACATCCCGTGATGGCATAGAACTCCCAGGTCTGCGGGAAACCGTTGCCGATGCGCGCTTCGAGCGCGAACGCCACGGCGCCGACGATGAAGTACAGAATCACCATCTCCAGCAGGCGCAGCGCCAGCGGCTTGCGCCAGCCCTGCTCTGCTTGCGCCGCCCTTTTCAGGGGCACGGCGGCAAACAGCTTCTCGTTCAGGAAAGGCAGGTTGGCGCCCAGGATGCCCAGGGCGATCACCAGCCAGCTCGAGGCGGTGACATCCATCGGTCAGGACGCCAGCGTCTTGGTGATGGCGGTCGCGCAGGCAGCCAGGATGCTGTTAGGCATCACACCCAGCGCCAGGACGAACACGCCGTTCAGGGCCAGCACGACGCGCATGTCGCCATGCACGACCAGCACATTGCCGTCCGTCGGCTCGTCGAACCACATCATTTTCACGACGCGCAGGTAGTAGAAGGCGCCGATCAGCGAGAACAGCACGGCAACGATGGTCAGCCACAGCTGGCCCGTCGCCAGCACGGAAGCGAGCACCGAGTACTTGGCCATGAAGCCCATCAGCGGCGGCACGCCGGCCAGCGAGAACATGAACAGGGTCATCACCAGCGCGAAGATCGGGCTGCGTTTGCCCAGGCCCTTGAAGTCGGCCAGTTCGTCTGCTTCGAAACCATTACGTGCCAACAACATGATCACGCCAAAGGTACCCAGGGTGGTGAACACGTAGGTGATGACGTAGTACATCGAGGCGCCGTAGGCGGTGGCTGCGCCAGCCGCGTTCAGGGTGTTGTTCGGTGCATCCACGGTACCGGACAGCAAGCCCAGCAGAACGAAGCCCATTTGCGCGATGGTCGAATACGCCAACATACGCTTCAGGTTGGTTTGCGCGATCGCGGTGAAGTTGCCGATCGCCAGCGACATCACGGCCAGCACCAGCAGCATTTGCTGCCAGTCATGTGCCATCGGCAGCAAGCCTTCGGCCAGCAAGCGCAGGGTGATGGCGAAGGCGGCCAGTTTCGGCGCCGCGCCCAGCAGCAGGGTCACAGCCGTCGGCGAACCTTGATACACGTCAGGCACCCACATGTGGAATGGCACGACGCCCAGTTTGAAGGCCAGGCCGGCAACGAGGAACACCAGGCCGAAGACCATGATGGTGCCGTTGGTCTTGCCGTTTTCCAGCGCCACGCGCAGTTCGCCCAGGTCCAGGGTGCCGGAGGCGCCGTACAGCATCGAGATACCGTACAACATGAAACCGGAGGCCAGCGCGCCCAGGATGAAGTATTTCATGGCCGCTTCCGTGGCCTTGGCATTGTCACGGCGCAAGGCGATCAGTGCGTACAGCGACAGCGACATCAGTTCCAGACCCAGGTAGATGATCAGGAAGTTGTTGGCCGAGATCATGATCATCTGGCCCAGCAGTGCAAACAGGGCCAGCACGTAGAACTCGCCGCCCAGGTTACCCGACAGCATGCTGCGGTCGGTGGCATAGGCGCGCGAGTAGATCAGGGTCAGCGCCACGGCGCCGTACGAGAACAGTTTCAACAGCTGCGACATCGGGTCCGACACGAACATGTTGTGGAACGTGTAGACGGTGGTGCCCGCATTGAAGTCGCCCACGGTCAGCAAGGCGCAGCCGGCCAGGGTCAGCAGCGACAGCGCATAGGTGATCGAACGCTTCGCCGCAGGCAAGAACATATCGATCAGCAAGAGCGCCGACGTGGCGATCAGCAGAAAGATTTCCGCGTACAGCGGTACCAGATTAGGTGCATTAGTCATGTTATCGGTCTTCTATTTAAGGCAACTTGCTGGTGGCGACATGCTGCAGCAGGTCAGCAACCGAAGTTTGCATCGTGTCGGTGAACGGGGCTGGGTACAGACCCATCACGAGCACGGCGATGGCCAGCACAGCAAGCATGAAGAATTCACGTTTGTTGATGTCGGTCAGTTCGGCCACATGCTTGTTCTTGATCTTGCCGAACACCACGCGCTTGGCCATCCACAGCGAGTACGCCGCGCCCCAGATCAGTGCCGTTGCAGCCAGCAGACCGATCCAGAAGTTGTATTTCACCGCGCCCAGGATCACCATGAACTCGCCGACGAAGCCGGACGTCGCAGGCAGACCGCAGTTGGCCATCGAGAACAGCACGAAGAAGGCGGCAAATTTCGGCATGCGGTTCACGACGCCGCCGTAGTCGGCGATGTTGCGGGTATGCATGCGGTCATACAGCACGCCGATGCACAGGAACATCGCGCCGGAGATGAAGCCGTGCGAGACCATCTGCACGATACCGCCCTGCACCGAGATGTCGTTGAACATGAAGAAGCCCAGGGTCACGAAACCCATGTGCGCGATCGACGAATAGGCGACCAGTTTTTTCATGTCGGTTTGCACCAGGGCAACCAGACCGATGTAGATCACGGCGATCAGCGACAAGGCGATCATGAAACCCGACAGGTAGTGGCTGGCGTCCGGCGTGATCGGCAGCGAGAAACGCAGGAAGCCGTAAGCGCCCAGTTTCAGCATGATGGCGGCCAGCACGGCGGAACCGCCCGTTGGCGCTTCCACGTGGACGTCCGGCAACCACGTGTGGACGGGGAACATCGGCACCTTGACGGCAAACGCCATCAGGAAGGCCAGGAAGATGAAGATCTGCTCGTTCATCGTCAGCTTGAACGCATGCCAGGCCAGGATGTCGAAGGTGCCCGACACATTGCGCAGGTAGATGATGGCAACCAGGGTCAGCAGCGAACCGAAGAAGGTGTACAGGAAGAACTTGAACGACGCGTACACGCGGTTCGAACCGCCCCAGATACCGATGATGATGAACATCGGGATCAGGGTTGCTTCAAAGAAGAAGTAGAACAGCAAGCCGTCCAGCGCGCAGAACACGCCGATCATCAGGCCCGACAGGATCAAGAACGAGCCCATGTACTGGGCGATGCGCTTCTCGATCACTTGCCAAGCGGAAATAACGACGATGACGGTGATGAACGCCGTCAGTGGCACGAACCACAGCGACAGGCCGTCGATACCCAGCGAGTACCAGATATTGAAGGTTTCAATCCACGGTGCTTTTTCGACGAATTGCATGCCGTGCGCGGCGTTGTCGAAATGCTGGATCAGCGGCAAGGTGCACAGCATGCTGAGCACGGCGCCAGCCAGCGACAGCCAGCGGGTAAAGCCCGCTTTGCTGTCACGGCCGAGAGCCAGGATCAGGACGCCGCAAATGATCGGCACCCAGATCGACAGACTCAGGTAAGGAGGTAGTGTAGAAATCGTAGACTGCATCATGGTTCTCAGTATTCTTTTATCAGGTCAGCTTACTTAGCGGGCCAGAATGGCAGGAAATAGATCAGGAAGCCCAGCACGCCCAGGATCATCACGAATGCATAGTGATAGATGTAGCCGGTCTGCAGCACTCGCGACAGCGAGGACAGCCAGGCGACGACCTTGGCGCTACCGTTGACCAGCAGGCCATCGATCAGCTTCTTGTCACCGAAGTTCCACAGGCCATTACCCAGCAAGCGGGCACCGCCGGCGAACACGACTTCATTGAACTTGTCCATGTAGTACTTGTTGTCCAGCAGGGTGTGGATCGCGTGGAACTTGGCAAAGAACCAGGCCGGTACACGCGGGTTGACCATGTAGCAGTAGTAGGCTGCCACCACGCCGGACAATGCCAGCCAGAACGGTGCCGTCGACAGGCCGTGGATCGCCATCGCCATTGCGCCGTGGAATTCATGCGACAACTCTTCCATTGCTGGATGGTTTTCGCCCACAAAAATCACGCCCTTGAAGAAATCGCCATGCAGCATCGGGCCGATCGTCAGGTAGCCGATGATCAGCGACGGGATCGCCAGCATCACCAGCGGGAACCATACGACGAATGGGGACTCGTGCGGCTTCTGGCCAGGTTCCAGACCGTGGTGCGCGTGGTCGTCTTCCTCTTCTTCGTGGTGGTCGTCATGCGCATCGCCGTGCGCGCCATGGGCCGCTTTCGGTGCGTGATGGTCGTCATGGCCATGCGCATGCGCTTGGCCGAAACGTTCCTTGCCATGGAAGACGAGGAAATACATGCGGAACGAGTAGAAGGCGGTAACAAACACGCCAGCCAGCACGGCGAACTGGGCAAAGCCAGCACCCCAGATGTGCGTCGCTTCGACGGCTTCGATGATGCTGTCTTTCGAGTAGAAACCGGAGAACAGCGGCGTGCCGATCAGGGCCAGCGAACCGATCAGGGAAGTGATCCAGGTGATTGGCATGTACTTGCGCAGGCCGCCCATGTTGCGGATATCCTGGTCGTGGTGCATGCCGATGATGACGGAACCGGCGCCCAGGAACAGCAGTGCCTTGAAGAATGCGTGCGTCATCAGGTGGAACACGGCCACGGAATACGCGGACGAACCCAGCGCCACGGTCATGTAACCGAGCTGCGACAGCGTCGAGTAAGCGACGACGCGCTTGATGTCGTTCTGGATGATGCCCAGAAAGCCCATGAACAGCGCCGTGATGGAGCCGATCACCAGGATGAAGGACAGTGCCGTGTCGGACAGTTCGAACAGCGGCGACATGCGCGAGACCATGAAGATACCGGCCGTCACCATCGTCGCGGCGTGGATCAGTGCCGAAATCGGGGTAGGACCTTCCATCGAGTCAGGCAGCCACACGTGCAGCGGGAACTGCGCCGATTTACCCATCGCGCCGATGAACAGGCAGATGCAGGCAACGGTCAGCAGGGCCCAGTCGGTACCTGGCAAGCTCAACAGCGCCAGTTCGTCTTTCTTGGCAAACACTTCCTGATAGTTCATGGTGCCGGCGTAGGCCAGCAGCAGGCCGATGCCCAGGATGAAGCCGAAGTCGCCCACGCGGTTGACGAGGAAAGCCTTCATGTTGGCCACGATGGCCGTCGGACGCTGGTACCAGAAACCGATCAGCAGGTAGGAAACCAGGCCCACGGCTTCCCAACCGAAGAACAGTTGCAGGAAGTTGTTGGCCATGACCAGCATCAGCATCGAGAACGTGAACAGCGAGATGTAGGCGAAGAAGCGGTTGTAGCCTTCGTCGTCCTTCATGTAGCCGATCGTGTAGATGTGCACCATCAGGGAGACGAAGGTGACCACGCACATCATCATCGCCGACAGCGAATCGATCTGGAAGCCCACTTCCATCTTCAGGGTGCCGATCGTCATCCAGTTATAGATCGTGCCATTGAATGTCGCGCCATCCATCACTGCCAGCAGTGTCTGCACGGACAGGATGAACGCAATCAGTACGCCCAGGATCGTCGCGGTATGCGACGTCTTGCGTCCGACCAAATTACCCAGGAACTGGGTGCCAAGCAAACCTGCAATCGCGGCACCGGCCAGCGGCGCCAGCGGTACGGCAAGAAGGAGGTTAGGGTTGAGGAGTTGCCCCGCCATGATGAACCTTAATCGTTATTATTCGAGAGATCGAGTCTGAAAAACATCAGCCTTTGAGGCTGTCCAGGTCTTCGACGTTGATGGTATCCAGATTACGGAACATCACCACCAGAATAGCCAGACCGATAGCCGACTCAGCGGCGGCAACCGTCAGGATGAAGAAAACGAAGATCTGACCGGCCGCGTCGCCCATGAAATGGGAGAACGCGATGAAATTCATATTCACCGCCAGCAGCATCAATTCGATTGCCATCAGCAATACGATGATGTTCTTGCGGTTCAGGAAAATACCGACGATCGAGATTGCGAACAGGATCGCGCCCAGGACCAGAAAATGTGTGAGCGATAATGTCATGGTGCCTCCTTAACTTCCGGCTCAGCCGCAGGACGCTCGACGACCGCGTCCATCTTGATGATCTTCAGGCGGTCGTTGCGCTTGACGCGCACGGCATCGCCTGGAGCAAAGTGCTTGGTGTCCTTGCGTTTGCGCAGGGTCAGTGCAACCGCGGCAACGATGGCCACCAGCAGCACGACGGCAGCGATCTCGAAGGCGAACACATATTTCGTGTAGATCAGCAGGCCCAGTTCCTTGGTGCCGCCCAGGTTGACGTTGACCGGAGCGATGCTAGGCGCAAAGTTGCGGAAACCGTGCCACAGGACAGCGGCCATTTCCAGCACGATGATCACGCCCACCGTCACGGACAGTGGCAGATAGCCCCAGAAACCTTCGCGCATGCGGTCGATATTGATATCGAGCATCATGACCACGAAGAGGAACAGCACCATCACGGCGCCGACATACACCAATACCAGCACGATGGCCAGGAATTCAGCTTGCAGCAGCATCCAGATGCCCGCTGCGGAAAAGAAGGACAGTACCAGGAACAGTACTGCGTGGACCGGATTACGGGCCGTGATGACGCGCGTCGCTGCCAGAATCAAGATCAGCGCGAAGGCGTAAAACAAAATTGTTTTAAAGTCCATAAAAAACCCAATAGACGTACAGATGAACGAGGGGCGCGCCGCAGCTGGTCAGCTGCGGCGCATCCATCAGCGATAAGGTGCGTCGGCGGCGCGCGCAGCGGCGATGTCATTTTCATAACGATCACCCACGGCCAGCAACATCTCTTTCGTGTAATACAAATCCCCGCGTTTCTCGCCGTGGTATTCCAGGATTTGCGTCTCGACGATCGAATCGACCGGGCAGGACTCTTCGCAGAAACCGCAGAAGATGCACTTGGTCAAGTCAATATCGTAACGCGTGGTGCGGCGCGAGCCGTCGTCACGCTGTTCCGATTCGATCGTGATGGCCATCGCCGGGCAAACCGCTTCGCACAGTTTGCAGGCGATGCAACGTTCCTCGCCGTTCGGGTAGCGGCGCAGCGCGTGCAAGCCACGGAAACGCGGCGAGATCGGTGTCTTCTCTTCCGGGAATTGCACCGTGATCTTGCGCGAAAACATGTACTTGCCTGTCAACGCCATGCCCTTGATCAGCTCGCCTAACAAGAGGCTGCTGAAGAAATCTTTTACCTTATCCATTCGTATGCACTCTCTTACTTCCAAATATTCCAGGATGTCTGCATCCAGGCAGCGACGAAGACCAGGTAGACCAGCGTCAACGGGATAAACACTTTCCAGCCGAGGCGCATGATCTGGTCATAACGGTAGCGTGGGAAAGTACCGCGCACCCAGATGAACACCGACACGATGAAGAAGGTCTTGGCGAACAGCCAGAAGAAGCCGCCGAAACCACCCCAGAACTCAAGGAAAGCAAATGGTGCGGACCATCCACCGAGGAACATGATCGAAGCCAGCGCGCCGATCAGGATCATGTTGGCGTATTCGGCCAGCATGAACATGGCGTAGGCCATGCCCGAATATTCAACCATGTGGCCGGCCACGATTTCCGACTCGCCTTCGACAACGTCGAACGGGTGACGGTTGGCTTCAGCCAGGCCCGACACCAGGTAGATGACGAACATCGGCAGCAGCGGCAACCAGTTCCACGACATGAAGTTCACGCCCTTGTCGGCGAAGAAGCCGATTTGCTGGCCGCCGACGATGTCGATGAAGTTCAGGCTGCCCGAGACCATCAGCACGATGACCATCACGAAGCCCATCGGGATTTCATACGAAATCATCTGTGCCGAAGCGCGCATGGCGCCCATGAACGAGTACTTCGAGTTCGAGGCCCAGCCGGCGATGATGATGCCGTAGACTTCCATCGAGGTAATCGCCAGCAGCATCAGCAAGCCTGCGTTGACGTTGGCCAGCACGGCTTGCGGGCCGAACGGCACGACCGACCAGGCGGCCAGGGCCGGCATGATGGTCATGATCGGGCCGATCACGAACAGGCCCTTGGCGGCCTTGGACGGGATGATGATCTCTTTGAACAAGAGTTTCAGCGCATCGGCGATCGGCTGCAGCAAGCCCAGCGGACCCACGCGGTTCGGGCCGACGCGGATCTGGATCCAGCCGATCAGCTTGCGTTCCCACAAGGTCAGGTAGGCAACCAGGCCCATCAGCGGCAGCAGCACGCACAGGATCTTGATCAGGGTCCAGAAGAACGGCCACGAGCCGCCCAGCAAATCCTGGCCGCTGCTGTTGATGACGTTTACAAATTCAGGCAGAGCCATCAGATTTTCCCCTCTGCTGTTTCAACTGTGATGTCACCGAACATGCCGCCCAGGCTAGCCGTCGAGGCATGTGCCGCCGACACTTTGACCACATTGGCTGGCAGGCCGGCATGGAGTGCAGCCACCAGGATGGCGCTGCCGGAGCCTTGCGCCACTTTGACCTTGTCGCCCGCCTTGATGCCCAGCTTGTCAGCCAGCGCCAGGGACAGGTGCGCTTGCGGTGCGGCGCCATCGACCGTGCGCAGCAGCGGTTCGGAGCGGCGCACGAGCGCGTCGGCGAAGTAGATCGGCACGTCGGCGATGCGTTGCAGCGCAGGCGAAGCCGGTGCGTAGCTTGCCGCTTCCGGCGCGTTCTTGGCGATGTTGTTCAGCTGTGCCGACAGATCGGTCACGCCGGTGCCAAACGCTTCGTCGCGGATCGCTTCGGAAGTGTCGTAGTCGAAACCGGCCAGGCCCAGGATGTTGCCCAGGACGCGCAGCACTTTCCAGGCTGGACGAGTTTCCGCCAGCGGTTTCACGGTGCCGTTGAAGCTTTGCGCGCGACCTTCGCAGTTGACGAAGGTACCCGAGGTTTCAGCGAACGGAGCGATCGGCAGCAAGACATCGGCGTAATCCATGCCGTGCTTGAAGGCCGACATCGCCACGACCATGTCGGCGCCATCCAGGGCGGCGCGGGCCGCTTGCGGGTTGGCAGCGTCGAGTTCCGGCTCGGCGTGCAGCAGCACGTAGGCTTTCTTCGGCGCGGCAAAGGCAGCTTGCACATTGGCGCGCGGCTTGGCGACCAGGTGCGCGCCAACCGTGTTGGCCGCTTCCGTCAGGTAGCCGAGCTTGGCGCCCGTCTGTTCGGCGATCCATTGCGCGGCAGCATGCAGTTGCGACGCTTGCGGGTGTTGCGTTGCCGCGTTACCCAGCAGCACGGCGCCGTGGTCGCCAGCCATCAGGCTGGCGGCAATCGCAACGGCCACGTCCGAAGCGGTCACCGCTTCAAAACCGGCTGGCGCGGCGATTTCTTTGGCTTTGGCAACGGCGACGACCACTTCCGACAAGGCCGCCAGCCAATCACTAGGCGCGACGATCATCTTGTTGGCGATGGTGATCAATTGATCATCGTCGGAGGCGTGCAGGATCGACAGCTTGGCGCCGCCCTTGACGGACGCGCGCAAACGCGTGGCCAGCAATGGGTGGTCCTTGCGCAGGAACGAGCCGATGACGAAGGCGCGCTTGATCTGGCCAAATTCGTTGATCGGCATACCCAGCCATGGCTTGACGCCGGCGTCCAGCGCGAAGTCGGTCTGGCGCAGGCGGAAGTCGACGTTCTCGGAACCGAGACCGTTGACCACTTTTTGCAGCAGTACCAACTCTTCGACGGTCGAATGCGGCGTTGCCAGCGCGGCGATGGCGTCAGCGCCATGCTCGTGCTTGATGTTTTTCAGGCCGTGCGCCACGTATTCCAGCGCCGTTTGCCAATCGACTTCTTTCCACTCGTTGCCTTGTTTCAGCATCGGGGACGTCAGGCGTTCGGCGCTGTCCAGCGCTTCGTACGAGAAACGGTCCTTGTCCGAGATCCAGCACTCGTTGACGGCTTCGTTTTCCAGAGGCAATACGCGCTTGACCTTGCCAGCTTTCACTTGCACGATCAGGTTCGCGCCCAGGCCGTCATGCGGGCTGACCGATTTGCGGCGCGACAGTTCCCACGTACGGGCGCTGTAGCGGAACGGCTTCGAGGTCAGTGCGCCGACCGGGCACAGGTCGATCATGTTGCCCGACAGTTCGGAGTCGACCGTCTGGCCGACGAAGGACACGATTTCCGAGTGTTCGCCGCGGCCGATCATGCCCAGCTCCATCACGCCGGCCACTTCCTGGCCAAAGCGTACGCAGCGGGTGCACTGGATGCAGCGCGACATTTCTTGCATGGACACCAGCGGACCGGCTTCCTTCGGCTGCACGACGCGCTTGTCTTCCTTGTAGCGCGATTCGCTCTTGCCGTAACCCACGGCCAAGTCTTGCAACTGGCATTCGCCGCCCTGATCGCAGATCGGGCAATCGAGCGGGTGGTTAATCAGCAAGAATTCCATGACCGACTTTTGCGCCTGCACAGCTTTATCGCTGGCGGAGCGCACGATCATGCCGGCACTGACCGGGGTCGCACAAGCGGGCAAAGGCTTGGGCGCCTTTTCCACTTCGACCAGGCACATGCGGCAGTTCGCTGCGATCGACAATTTCTTGTGATAGCAGAAGTGCGGAATGTAGGTTCCCAATTTGTTGGCGGCGTCCATCACCATGCTACCAGCAGGGACTTCGACTTTTTTGCCGTCTATTTCGATTTCAACCATGGTGATCGTTACCTGACGCAGCTTAGATATATGCGGGCACTAAGCAATGCTTGTGCTCGATATGATATTCAAATTCTTCACGGAAATTCTTAATGAAGGCCCGTACCGGCATGGCAGCCGCATCGCCCAGCGCGCAAATGGTGCGGCCCTGGATGTTGTCGGCGATCGAGTTGAGCATGTCCAGGTCGTCTGGACGACCCTGCCCCTGCTCGATGCGGTGCACCATGCGGTACATCCAGCCTGTGCCTTCACGGCAAGGCGTACACTGGCCGCACGATTCTTCAAAGTAGAAGTAGGACAGGCGTTCCAGCGCCTTTACCATGCAGCGTGTTTCGTCCATCACGATGACGGCGCCCGAACCCAACATCGAACCGGCTTTCGCGATCGAGTCGTAGTCCAGGTCGGTCTGCATCATGATGTCGCCGCGGATCACCGGAGCGGACGAGCCGCCAGGGATCACGGCCTTGATCTTTTTGCCACCGCGCATGCCGCCTGCCAGTTCCAGCAGGGTCGCAAACGGGGTGCCGAGCGGCACTTCATAGTTGCCCGGTTTTTCCACGTCGCCCGAGATCGAGAAGATCTTCGAGCCGCCATTGTTCGGCTTGCCCATCGCCAGGTATTTCTCTGGACCGATGTTCAGCACGAAAGGCACGGCCGCGAACGTTTCCGTGTTGTTGATCGTCGTCGGCTTGCCGTACAGGCCAAACGAGGCAGGGAAAGGCGGCTTGAAGCGCGGCTGGCCTTTCTTGCCTTCCAGCGACTCCAGCAGGGCCGTTTCTTCGCCGCAGATGTAGGCGCCATAACCATGGTGCGCATGCAACTGGAACGAGAACTCGCTGCCCATGATCTTGTCGCCCAGGAAACCGGCGGCGCGCGCCTCTTCCAGCGCTTCTTCGAAACGCAGGTATTCCTGGAAGATCTCGCCGTGAATGTAGTTGTAACCCACGGTGATGCCCATCGCGTAAGCGCCAATGGCCATGCCTTCGATCAGGGCATGGGGATTGTAACGAATGATGTCGCGGTCCTTGAAAGTGCCCGGTTCGCCTTCATCTGTATTGCAGACGAGGTATTTTTGACCCGGGAACTGGCGCGGCATGAAGCTCCACTTCAAGCCGGTAGGGAAACCCGCGCCGCCACGGCCGCGCAAGGACGAAGCCTTGAGGTCGGCGATGATCTGTTCCGGCGTGATTTTCTCTTCCAGGATACGCCGCAGGGCACTGTAGCCGCCGCGGTTCACATAATCTTGCAAATGCCAGTTCTTGCCATCCAGATCCTTCAGGATCAATGGATCGATATGGCGGTTGTGGAGTGACGTCATTTCTTGAGTTCCTCCAGCATGGCGTCGATCTTCTCGTTCGACATCCAGCTGCACATGGTTTTATTGCTGACCAGCAAGACAGGCGCATCGCCGCACGCACCCATGCACTCGCCTTCAACCAGGGTGAACTGGCCGTCAGGGGTGGTTTCGCGGAAATCGATACCCAGCTTCTGCTTCAGGTAGTCTGCAGCGCGCACGCCGCCCGACAGGGCGCATGGCAGGTTGGTGCACACGGTGATCTTGTGCTTGCCCACGGGTTTCACGTTGTACATATTGTAGAACGTGGCCACTTCCTGCACGGCAATCGCCGGCATGCCGATGTAATCGGCCAGTTCCTTCATGGTTTCCGGTGCCAGCCAGCCCAGTTCATCCTGGGCATGGGCCAGCGCGGCCATGACGGCGGATTGACGCTGGTCGGCCGGATACTTGGCCAACTCACGGTCAATTTTCTTATAGCATTGCTCTGATAACAACATACTTTTTGCCTCTTAGCGGTCAATACTGCCGAACACGATATCTTGCGTCCCGATGATGGTCACGGCGTCGGCAAGCATGTGCCCACGCGCCATTTCGTCGAGCGACTGCAAGTGGGCGTAGTCTGGCGCGCGCAGTTTCATGCGGTACGGCTTGTTGGCGCCATCGGACACCAGGTACACGCCGAACTCGCCCTTCGGATGTTCCACGGCGCTGTAGGCCTCGCCTGGCGGCACGTGGAAACCTTCCGTAAACAGCTTGAAGTGGTGAATCAGCGATTCCATGTTGGTCTTCATGTCGACACGGCCCGGAGGCGCCACCTTGCGGTTGCTGGTCATGACAGGACCTTCATTGTTGCGCAGCCACTCCACGCATTGCTTGATGATGCGGTTCGACTGGCGCAGCTCTTCCACGCGGACCAGGTAGCGGTCGTAGCAATCGCCGTTGGTGCCGATAGGAATGTCGAAATCCATCAGGTCGTACACTTCGTACGGCTGTTTCTTGCGCAAATCCCACTGCACGCCCGAGCCGCGCAGCATGGCGCCCGTAAAGCCCATGGCCAGCGCATCTTCCGGCGAGACCACGCCGATGCCGACGGTACGCTGTTTCCAGATACGGTTGTCGGTCAACAAGGTTTCGTACTCGTCCACAGAGTTCGGGAAGCGGCGCGCGAAGTCTTCGATGAAGTCCAGCAGGGAACCCTGGCGGTTTTCATTCAGCTTGCCGATGGCCTTGGCGTTGCGGATGATCGACGCCTTGTGCTGCGGCATCGCGTCCGGCAGGTCGCGGTATACGCCGCCCGGACGGTAGTAGGCCGCGTGCATGCGCGCGCCCGACACTGCCTCGTAGGCGTCGAACAAGTCTTCGCGGTCGCGGAAGCAATACAGGAACGGACCCATGGCGCCAACGTCCAGCGCGTGGGTGCCGAGCCACATCAGGTGATTCAGGATGCGCGTCATCTCGTCGAACATGACGCGGATGTATTGCGCGCGCAGCGGCACTTCCAGGCCCAGCATCTTTTCGATGGCCATCACGTACGCATGTTCATTGCACATCATCGACACATAGTCGAGACGATCCATGTACGGCACGGATTGCAGGTAGGTCTTCTGTTCGGCCAGCTTTTCGGTGGCGCGGTGCAGCAGGCCGATATGCGGGTCGGCGCGCTGGATGACTTCGCCATCCATCTCCAGCACCAGGCGCAGCACACCGTGCGCGGCCGGATGCTGCGGCCCAAAGTTCAGGGTGTAGTTCTTAATCTCAGCCATTATTTCATCCCGTAATGTTCTTCGCGGATCACGCGCGGCACGTTTTCCCGCGGCTCGATCGTCACGGGCTGGTAAATCACGCGCTTTTGTTCCGGATCGTAGCGCATCTCGACATAGCCGGAGACGGGGAAATCCTTGCGGAACGGATGGCCGATGAAACCGTAGTCGGTCAGCAGGCGGCGCAAGTCGTTGTGGCCTTCGAAGAGGATGCCCAGCAGGTCGAATGCTTCGCGCTCGTACCAGTTGACGGCACGCCAGATGCCCACCACGGAAGGCAGCAGCGGCATGTCGTCGTCCGGTGCGAACACGCGCACGCGCACGCGCCAGTTGTGCTTGACCGACAGCAAGTGCGACACGGCCGCGAAACGCAGGCCACCCCAGCTACCGTCGCCATAGGTCGAGTAGTCGACGCCGCACAGGTCGAGCAGCTGCTCGAAATGCAGGGTCGGATCGTCGCGCAAGGTCTGCATCACGGCCAGGTAGTCCTCGGCCTTGACGACCAGGGTGACTTCGCCCAGCGCAACCGTCGTGCTAACGCGATCGCCCAAGGCAGTGCCGAGGGCGTTTTGCAATACTTCTAAATGTGTTGTCATAATCTGAAGCGGCCCCGTTAGCGTGCGATCGTGCTGGTACGCTTGATCTTGTTCTGCAACTGCATGATGCCGTACAGCAAGGCTTCAGCGGTCGGAGGACAGCCAGGCACATACACGTCGACGGGCACGATGCGGTCGCAACCGCGCACCACGGAATAGGAGTAATGGTAGTACCCGCCGCCATTGGCGCAGGAACCCATCGAGATGACCCAGCGTGGCTCTGCCATCTGGTCGTAGACCTTGCGCAGGGCCGGCGCCATCTTGTTGCACAGGGTGCCGGCAACGATCATGACGTCGGACTGACGCGGCGACGGACGAAACACGACGCCGAAACGGTCCATATCGTAGCGGGCTGCGCCCACATGCATCATTTCGACCGCACAGCAGGCCAGACCGAACGTCATCGGGAACATAGACCCGGTGCGCGCCCAGTTGATCAGCTTGTCGGCCGAGGTGGTGATGAAACCTTCGCTTAATACGCCTTCAATAGCCATGGCTTATTCCCAGTCAAGGGCACCTTTCTTCCAAATGTACCAAAATCCGACCACGAATTCAGCGATGAACACCATCATCGTGACGAAACCGGCCCAGCCCAGGTCGCGCATTGCAACGCCCCATGGGAAAAAGAATGCCGTTTCCAGATCGAACAAAATAAACAGGATTGCGACCAGATAGTAGCGCACATCAAATTTCATGCGCGCGTCTTCGAATGCTTCAAAGCCACATTCGTACGGGGAGAGTTTTGCTGCGTCAGGCTTGTTAGGACCTAACAGGCGCCCCAGGAGCTGGGGAGCGATACCGACACCAAGGCCGATAATAATGAACAGCAGGACGGGGAAGTAATTTTCGAGGTTCACGATTGATGAGCTTATATTGAACGATCGGTTAAATGAGGACGCTGCGATCATTTGCAGCGTATCTAACGCACGACCCCAATCAAAGCTAAGACCAGGATCGAACGACACATCCTCGTAAAAAAAGCCAGCAACTTTGTACGAGCCATGGCTCGTGCGCCGTTGCTGGCTTCTGATTTCTGGTGCCGACGACGAGACTCGAACTCGTACAGCTTTCGCCACTACCCCCTCAAGATAGCGTGTCTACCAATTTCACCACGTCGGCGGTAAGGCCCGTATTCTACTCTGCTTTGCCGCTAAAGTTAATGCATAAATGCATCAAAACACAGATAAAAACGATAAATTTTTACATCTTCCAGCGCGTCACGATTTTTTCCTGCCGCACTGCTAAAACATTGAGCAATAATCTGCCCGTAATGAGAATTACTCTCGATGAGGTATCGAGTTAATACAGAATTACTTCGGAATCGCGCCGGCCGGGGTGCTGGCAACCGGTGCCGCCGCCGCTGGAGCGCTGGCCGCTGGTGCCGCAGGGGCTGCTGGCACCGTCGTCGGGATCGCGCCCGCGCCGGTGACCGGCACTGGCTTGACGACTTTATCCATCACGCCGCCGCCGACCGTGGTGGCGCGCTGATTGGCCATCAGCGACAGAGCCAGGGTGGCGCCGAAGAAGATCGCGGCGGCAACACCCGTCGATTTCGACATGAAGTTCGACGAACCCGTCGCACCGAACAGGCTGCCCGAGGCGCCCGAACCGAAGGCGGCGCCCATGTCGGCGCCCTTGCCGTGCTGCAGCAACACCAGCGCGATAATCGACAATGCCGAAATAACCTGTACTACCACTACCAGATTGAACATCATGTTCATTGCAATTCCATTCTTAGTTTAAATTAATTCAATCAGCGGCGTGAATAATTGCCAGGAAATCCGCCGCCTTCAATGCTGCTCCACCGATCAGACCGCCATCGATATCCGGCATCGCCATCAATTCTTTTGCGTTCTCCGGCTTCATGCTGCCGCCGTACAGGATTTGCACGCCGGCGGCCGCTACCGCATTCTTTGCCGCCAGCTGGCCGCGCAATACCTGATGCACGTCCTGCGCCATTTGCGGCGTGGCGGTCTTGCCCGTGCCGATGGCCCAGACTGGCTCATAGGCCAGTACCAGTTTCGCCACGTCGTCGGCGGAAATCGCCGCCAGCACGGCGCCCAGCTGCTGCGCCACCACGGCATTGGTCTGGCCCGCTTCGCGCTGCGCCAGCGTTTCGCCGATGCAGACGATAGGCGTGATACCTGCCGCCAGCGCGGCAACCGTCTTGGCCGCCACCTGCGCATCGCTCTCGCCATGGTAGGCGCGGCGCTCGGAATGCCCGATCACCACGTAGCCGCAGCCAAAATCCTGCAGCATGGCGACCGAGATTTCTCCCGTGTAGGCGCCGCCGGCATGCGCGGACACATCCTGCGCACCCCAGCCAAGAGCCGTGCCTGCCAATTGCGCCTGGCACTGCGCCAGATACGGCGCAGGCACACAGACGGCGCTGGCGGCGCCAGAGGCAGCCAGGCCAGCAACTATTTCAGACAATAACACCGCGTTCGAGGTGCGACTGCCGTTCATTTTCCAATTTCCGACGACGAGTTTGCGACGCATAGTAGCCTAAATTCTAATAACCCGTCATTCTAACTCCGGCACCGATGCCGGTCAAACAGGCAGTGCCCCGTTTCAGGCAACTTGCAACATGATCTTGCCCACGTGCGTGCTCGCCTCCATCAAGGCATGCGCCTCGCTGGCCTTTTCCAATGGGAAAGTTTGATAGATCACGGGCTTGATCTTGCCTGCTTCGATCAGCGGCCAGACGGTCGCGCGCAGGTGGTTGGCGATGGCCGCCTTGAAGGCGACCGAACGGGGACGCAAGGTGGAACCCGTCACCGTCAGGCGGCGGCGCAGCAAGCTACCCAGGTCCAGTTCCGCCTTGGTGCCGCCCTGCACGGCGATCAGGCCGATGCGGCCATCGTCGGCCAGGCAATCGATTTCGCGCGGCAGGTAGTCGCCGCCCACCATGTCGAGGATGACATCGACGCCCTTGCCCTCAGTCAATTCCTTGACGACGGCAACGAAATCTTCCGTGCGGTAATTGATGCCCCGTTCGGCACCCAGGGCCTCGCAGGCGCGCGCCTTCTCGTCGCTGCCCGCCGTGGCAAACACGCGGTGACCGAGCGCGGCAGCCAGCTGGATGGCCGTCACGCCGATGCCGGACGTGCCGCCCTGCACCAATAACGTTTCGCCATCGGCCAGCGCGCAGCGGTCGAAGACATTGCTCCAGACGGTAAAGAAATTTTCCGGCAGGGACGCGCCTTCCAGCGCCGTCAAGCCTTTCGGCAAGGGCAGGCACTGGCCGGCGGGCGCGGCACAGTATTCGGCATAGCCACCGCCCTGCACCAGTGCGCAGACCAGGTCGCCTTTCTTGAATGCGGTGCTGGTGAAATCGCCATCGACGACCTCGCCCGCCACTTCCAGGCCCGGCAAGTCCGACGCGCCGGCTGGCGGCGCGTATTTGCCCAGGCGCTGCAGCACGTCGGGACGGTTGATGCCGGCCGCGTGCACCTTGATCAGCAGTTCGCCCGCCTTATATTGCGGCATGGGACGTTCGGCGATCTGCAAAACGTCGGCGGGACCTGGCTGGCTGATGGCAACTGCACGCATGGCGGAACTCTTTCAAGGGAAAACGGCGATTGTACGCCAAGCCGCCAGCCCTTGCAGAGCACCACCTCCCCTCAAGCGCCGCCCGTCTTCGACTGGCGCGGCAATGGCGTACCCGGCTTCCATTTTGCCGACAGGGCCTGCCCTTCTTCGACTTGCTCATGCGTCATCTTGCGCACCACGGCGGCGCGCTGGTCGGCCGCATTCGCGTTGCCATTCGCGGCCGCCAGGTTCCACAGCATGTAGGCGATGACATTATCCTGCTGCACACCGCCCATGTGGTAACGGTACATCAGGCCCAGCACCTGCTGTGCCTCGGCATGGTTCTGCTCGGCCGCCTTGCGGAACCAGCCGACGGCCTGCTTATGGTCTTGCAGCACGGCGTTGCCCGTGTAATACATGGCGCCCACCACATACTGGGCATCGGCCTTGCCCTGCTCGGCCGCCTTGCGGTGCCAGAACATGGCTTGCTTGTAATCCTGCGGCAAGCCCCGTCCCATGTAATACATCAAGCCCAGCAAGTGCTGGGCATCGGCGCTACCGGTTTTAGCCAGTGGCAATATTTCCTTGTAGGCCAGCGCGTAATTCTTGTTGTTGTAGGCGCTGGCGCCTTCGGCGAAGCCAGCCCGCGCGGGTAGCTGTATCGTCAACAGCATGAGTAATGTAATGATCAGTTTTTTCATCGGAATGGGATGTGGTCTGACTACTTATTCTTGTCCTGCCAAAAGGCCTGCGGCAGGATGCTTTTACTTCCAGCTAACTTTGCCCAGGCCTTCGACGCTGACATCGCGGTTGACCGGCTTGCCGTACACCACCACCGAACCGAGCCCGCTCAAGTTCAGCTTGGCATTCGTATGGGCATTCACCGTGGCGTTGCCGAGGCCGCTCAATTCCAGGTTGACGGCGTCCGCTTCAAACTGCTGCGCATTCAGGCTGCCCAGGCCACCCAGGCTGGCTTTCAGGAGCCGCCCGCGTCCGCCCAGCATCACCGAGCCGGCGCCCTGCAAGTCCAGCTCGGCCCGCTCATTGTTACCTATCCATATCTGCATGCTGCCCACGCCGCCCAGGCTGGCATTGAGCTTGCGGTAATCGCCCACCAGCTTGATGCTGCCCGCCCCTTCCAGCGACAGGGTCAGTTCCTCGCCCTTGAAACCCGTGATGTCCGTGCTGCCAAAACCTTCCGAGCTCAGTTCGCGCAAATTCGGCAAGACCAGGTCGGCTCGGATCGAGGAAGGGCCGATCTTGAAGCCGCGCACTTCCGTTTCGATGTGCAGGGTATCGCCGCTTTGCGCCGTGCTGACATCGGCGATATAGCGCTTGTCGGCCGTGATGCTCAGCGAAGGCACGTTGCCCTGGCGAATGCGCACTTCCATCACGCCATCGAGCTTGACGCGCACCACGCGGGCGTCGACGTTGCGCATTTCCAGCAAGCGGGTCTCGGCGGCCGCGCCGCGCACCAGGCCCAAAGTCGCCAGGAACAGCAGCGCCAGTTGCAGTGTCTTTTTCATGTAATGCATCCTCGGTATCTTGTTTTTATGTGCCGCGGCGCCCTCGTGGAGCTCCCGCGCATTGCCACTGGCTACCACTGTAGCAGCAGCAAAAATTGCTGACAATCAATTATGCGAAACGGGCTTTTTCGGCGGCGTTCAGGCGCTTGGCCTTGACGACCACCACGTGCATGGCAGTCTTGCCCGCTGGCACGGCCAGGGTGGCGGTGGAGCTGGCCACTTGCAGGGCCGGGGCGGCCGGGGCGATGGCGTAGCAGCTGGCGCTGATCAGGATGGCGGCGGCAACGGCAATGACTTCCATGTTTTTAGCGACGTTCATGTTGTTCTCCTCGGGTGTCTGGCAGTGGGCTTGCGGTATGTGATCACTATAGCCATACCGCTCCCGGCAGACACGCCGATTGCGACGAACTGCGCTTTTGGCAGGCTGGCCTGACAAAAACGCGGATAAACGTCGATTTACTGCTGCGCGCTTAAAACTCTTCCCACTCGTCGGCGCCGGACTTGGCCGCCTTGACGGGCCTGGCCGGCGACAGCGCGCGGGCCGGCGCGCGCGGCGCAGGAGCAACAGGCTTGGCCTTGAGGCGCGTCACGGGCGCCGGTGCCGCAGCAGGCGCATCGCCCAGGCGGAACATGCCGACGGCTTGCGCCAGGTCCACGGCCTGCTCCTGCAGGCTTTCCGCGGCGGCGGCCGCCTGCTCGACAAGGGCCGCGTTTTGCTGCGTCATGGTATCCATGTGCGTGACGGCCGTATTGATTTCACCGATGCCGGCGCTCTGTTCGCGGCTGGCCACCGTGATCTCGCTCATGATGGTGGTCAATTGCTGCACCGACGCCACCACCTGATCCATGGTCTGGCCCGCTTCATCGACGAGGCGGCCGCCGGCATCAACTTTTTCCACCGAGTCGCCGATCAATTCCTTGATTTCCTTGGCCGCGCCAGCGGAGCGTTGCGCCAGGTTGCGCACTTCGGACGCCACCACGGCAAAGCCCCTGCCCTGCTCGCCCGCGCGCGCCGCCTCGACGGCCGCGTTCAGGGCCAGGATATTCGTCTGGAAGGCGATGCCGTCGATCACGCCGATGATGTCGACGATCTTGCGCGAGCTTTCCTGGATGCCGGCCATGGTGCCGACCACTTGCTGCACCACGCGGCCGCCCTTGGCCGCCACTTCCGAGGCGGATACGGCCAGTTCATTGGCCGCATGCGCGTTTTCCGCATTCTGCTTGACGGTCGATGTCAGCTCATCCATCGAACTGGCCGTTTCTTCCAGCGCGCCCGCCTGCGCTTCCGTGCGCGAGGACAGGTCGGCATTGCCGGCGGCAATATCGGCCGATTCGCTGCGCACCAGGGTGCTGATGCTGCGGATCTGCACCAGCACGGTGGCGATCTTTTCGACAAACAAGTTAAACGCCTTGGCGATCTGCGCCAGCTCATCCGAGCCTTCCGCGTCGAGGCGGCTGGTCAGGTCGCCGTCGCCCGTGGCGATCGCTTCCATCGCATCGCGCACCAGGCCCAGGCGGCGCAGCGCGCGCGCCACCAGCGCGCTCAATACCGTGGCGGCCAGGGCCAGCACCAGCAAGGCCGTCAAGGCCGAGGCGCGCAGCATGGAAGTCAATGCTTGCGTCGCTTCTGCGCGGTCGAGCACGGTCGCCAACAGCCAGTCGCTGCCCGGCACCTTACTTACATGCAAGATGCCGTCACGCTCGCCCAGGCGAATGGCGGCGCCATCGCCGCTCTTTTCAATGTCGGCCAGCGCCTGCGCACTGAGGCCCGGATCGAGCTCGGCCAGCGGCTTCAAGGTCAGCTTGCCGTCCGGGTGGGCGATGATCTTGCCGCCGCCATCGACGAGGAAGGCATAGCTGGACGCCGTCGGCTTGATCGATGCGACGTTTTGCACCACGGCATCCATCATCACGTCGGCCGCCAGCACGCCCGTCACGCTGCCCTTGCCGCCCAGCGGCTCGGCAAACGTCACCACCAGCTTGCCCGTGCTGGCGCCGATATACGGCGCCGTAATGACGGGGCCGCCCGCTTCGGACGCCAGCTTGTACCAGGGCCGCGCCGTGGGATCGTAGTCGGCGGCGCGCTTGCGCTCCTGGGAGAAGACGGCGTGCTTGTCGGCAAAGCCGATATACGCCATGTCGAAGGTGCCCGCCTGCTCGGCCGCCTTCAGCGCCGGCAGCGGATCAGCCGCCGTGGCGCCCTGCTTGAGCGAACCGACGACGGCTTGCTTGGAACGCAGCCATTCGGCGATGGCCGCGGCATGGCTGTGCGACAACTGCAGCATTTGCGTGTCGAGCGCGGCCAGGGTGCTTGAGCGCGTAGTGAAGAAATTGGCGATGGCAACGGCCAGCATGGCCAGCACGACGATGGAAACGGCGATGGCGATCAGCCGCGCCTTAAGGGAGGACAACATGGTGCATCCAATAAAAAAGAGAAAATCGGGAGGGATGCGCCATGGTCGATGAATAAGATTTTGTCGTCAAGCAATACTGACAGTCAATTACCCATAAACAACAATTGATACCATATATTAATTACAGCTCGCCGCGCAGCTTGCGCAAGGCCGGCGATTCGCCACCGGTCGCTTCGATGCGGAACCGGGCAAATGCCTGCTCCAGTTCAGGGTACTGGCGCAAGCCGCCTTCCGTAAAGTAACGCCCGCCGGGGATGTCGCCCCACGGCAGCGGCGCGCTCAAGGCCCCGCTGCCAGCCAAGGCCAGCAGCGGCTCCAGCGCGCTGCGCAGGTCGGCCACTTCCCCATCGGTAGGCGCCAGCCGGGCCAGCAATTGCTCCAGTTCGGCGGCATGGGCTTGCAAACGCTGTTGATCCATCATCTCTCCTTAATTCTTGATCGTGCCGATCAGCACGGGGGCCGACCACAGGCTGCGGTTGGGCAATAGATACTGCTGCGCCCCACCCTTGCGCCGCACCAGCCCACCCAGCTCTTGCGTCGGCGCCACCTGGCTGACGAACACGTTGACAGTGCCCTTGGGCATGATCTGATACACATCATACAGCGGCGCCTCGCTCTTCAAGGGCAAGCCGAAACAGTCGGCCAGGCTGGCGCAACGGCCCGACGCCAGTTGCAATTGCGCGCTGGTGGTGAAATATGGCGAGTACGGCGACACATTCTGGCCATGCGGCACGATTTTTACCAGCGCGGCCGACATGGCTTGCAAATCGGGCAAGGTGCTGCCGGAAGCAAGCTGCTCGACGGCGCGCGCGTAAATCGTCTCGGCCGGGGCGGCGGGATCGGCGGCGCGCAGTTCGCGCAGGAATTGCCGGCCCGGTGCGCTGTCCAGGTAGGGATCGATCGCTTCGCGCTGCAAGCCCGCCGTCTTGAAGGTGCTGAGGTCATTGATTTCGCGCGCATGCACGGCGCGCAAGGCGTCGAGGTCTTGCGCCGGCATGGCCGCGGACGCGGCGGCGATGGGAATGGGCAGCGGCACCGGCGTGGGTGCATTGTCCAGCTGTGCCCGGACACCGGGCGCGACGGCAAGCAGAAAGGCGGCGGCCAGCCCGCAGAATGTGCGCATGCTGCATCTCCTTGGAAGACTCGTTCAGGGGAAGATCCCCTTCCGAATCTACAAGGCGTGGCGGCGGCCGATACGCGCTGGATCAAGGCCGGTGCAGGCAGGCGGGCAATGCGGCACACGCCTTCGATACAGCGCAAACGCGGCGCATAAAAAAACCGCCAGGGCTTGCGCGCCGGCGGTTTTTAAGCATGCGGCCGAAGCCGCACTCAGGCGTACCTGAAGGACATCAAGCGGCTGGCGCTTCGTTGCCTTCGGCAGCCTTCATCGACAGTTTCAGGCGGCCGCGGTCGTCTGTTTCCAGCACTTTGACGCGCACCAGCTGGCCTTCTTTCAGGTAGTCGGCCACGGCGTTGACGCGCTCGTTGGCGATCTGCGAGATGTGCAGCAAGCCGTCCTTGCCTGGCATGACTTGCACGATGGCGCCGAAGTCCAGCAGTTTCAGCACGGTGCCTTCGTAGGTCTTGCCCACTTCGACGGAAGCGGTCAGTTCTTCGATGCGGCGCTTGGCTTCCTGGCCGGCAGCGGCGTCGACGGAAGCGATGGTGACCACGCCTTCGTCGCTGATGTCGATCTGGGTGCCCGTCTCTTCGGTCAGCGCGCGGATCACGGCGCCGCCCTTGCCGATCACGTCACGGATTTTTTCCGGGTTGATCTTGATGGTGATCAGACGCGGTGCGAAATCGGACAGTTCGGTTTTGACGTGCGGCATGGCTTTTTGCATTTCGCCCAGGATGTGCTCGCGGCCTTCCTTGGCTTGCGCCAGTGCCACTTGCATGATTTCCTTGGTGATGCCCATGATCTTGATGTCCATCTGCAGCGCCGTGATACCGTTGCGGGTACCGGCTACCTTGAAGTCCATGTCGCCCAGGTGATCTTCGTCGCCCAGGATGTCGGACAGCACGGCAAACTTGCCGCCTTCCTTGATCAAGCCCATGGCGATACCGGCCACGTGTTCTTTCATCGGCACGCCGGCGTCCATCAGTGCCAGGCAGCCGCCGCACACGGAAGCCATCGACGAGGAACCGTTCGATTCCGTGATTTCCGATACCAGGCGCACCGAGTAGCTGAACTCTTCAGCGGCTGGCAGGGCGGCGATCAGCGCGCGCTTTGCCAGGCGGCCGTGGCCGATTTCGCGGCGTTTTGGCGTACCGACACGGCCCGTTTCGCCGGTGGCGAACGGAGGCATGTTGTAATGCAGCATGAACGAGTCGGTGAACTCGCCCATCAGCGCATCGATCTTCTGGCTGTCGCGGGCGGTGCCCAGGGTAGCCACGACCAGCGCTTGCGTTTCGCCGCGCGTGAACAGGGCCGAACCGTGGGTGCGTGGCAGCACGCTGGTGCGGATCGAGATCGGACGCACGGTGCGCGTGTCGCGGCCGTCGATGCGTGGCTCGCCGTCCAGGATTTGCGTACGCACGATTTTCGCTTCGATGTCGAACAGGATGTTGTTGACTTCGGCGCTGTCGATGGACGCGCCGCCGGCGGCAGCCGCTTCGGCCGACAGGTCGGCGATCACTTCCGACGTCGCTGCTTTCAGCTTGGCCGTACGCTCTTGCTTGTCCTTGGTTTGATACGCGTCATTGATCTTGGCGTTGGCGAAATGCGCGACGCGGGCGATCAGTGCTTCGTTTTTCGGCGCAGGCGCCCATTCCACTTCCGGCTTGCCGCCGTCACGCACCAGGTCGTGAATCGCGTCGATGACGACTTTCATCTGGTCGTGGCCGAATACCACGGCGCCCAGCATGATTTCTTCGGACAGCTGTTTCGCTTCCGATTCGACCATCAGCACGGCCGTTTCGGTACCGGCGACAACCAGGTCCATTTCCGACGTTTTCAGCTGCTGGACGGTCGGGTTCAGGATGTACTGGCCATTGGCGTAACCGACGCGCGCGGCGCCGATAGGACCGTTGAAAGGCACGCCCGATACGCACAGGGCGGCCGATGCGCCGATCATGGCGGCGATGTCCGGATCGATTTCAGGGTTGACCGACAACACGTGAATGATGACTTGCACTTCATTCAGGTAGCCTTCCGGGAACAGCGGACGGATAGGACGGTCGATCAAACGGGATGTCAGTGTTTCTTTTTCGGAAGGACGGCCTTCGCGCTTGAAAAAACCGCCCGGGATTTTACCGGCAGCATAGGTTTTCTCGACATAATCAACCGTCAAAGGGAAGAAATCCTGGCCTGGCTTGGCATCTTTGCGTGCCACTACCGTTGCCAGAACGACGGTATCTTCGATCGACACCAGCACTGCGCCGGATGCCTGACGTGCGATTTCGCCGGTTTCCAGGGTCACTTGGTGTTGACCGTACTGGAAGGTTTTCGTAACTTTGTTAAACATGGGGTATCCCTTTTCTAATTGCCGACAGATTTTCAGGGGCTGTCGTTCACCTCACCACAGGCGGCAGAAACATCGTTGCCACCTTTACTACTTTACTTTTAAAACATGATATCGGGAGAGAATACTGTACTTCTCGATATAAATCCGGAATTCAAATGACAAAATGCCCGCGTCAGCGAACTGGCGCAGGCATTTCTGTATAAACCTTGTACGGCAAAAATTACTTGCGCAGACCAAGTTTAGCGATCAGGTCGCGATAACGGGTAGCGTCTTTAGCCTTCAGGTAGGACAACAGGCTCTTACGACGGTTGACCATCATGATCAGGCCGCGGCGGGAGTGGTGATCTTTCGAGTGGGCTTTGAAGTGGCCGTTCAGTTCGTTGATGCGAGCTGTCAGCAGTGCAACTTGCACTTCAGGGGAGCCGGTGTCGTTTTGACCACGTGCGTTGTCCGCGATGATAGCGGCTTTGTTGATGTTTTCTACTGTCATGATAAACCTTTCACATGCGGTGCACAGAGTCTGAACCCTATCCACCGTGAACTACGATTATTAAAATACTGGCCTATGCTGCCAACCAGACGCGCAAGTATATCGGAAAAATGCCCGCCTGTATCCTGCCGTGCGGCCTTTTCTCGGTGCATGATAGGATTTTCCTGCATTTCAGGAGGTCAAACATGAAAAAACTGCTCAAATCAGCAACACCGCTGCTGTTTGCCGCACTGGCCGGCTGCGCCAGCTGGAACGCTCCGCCGCCCCAGCCGGGCGAACCGCGCGCCGCCGTGGAAGCGCGCCTGGGCCGGCCGACGAATATCTATCAATTGCCCACCGGGCCTGAACTGGAATACGCGACGGGACCGTACGGCCAGTACACGTACATGGCCCGCTTCGGCCCCGACGACAAGTTGATTTCCTACGAGCAAGTGCTCGATACGCCGGGCTTTGCCCGCATCAAGGTGGGCGTGTCGACCCAACAAGACGTGCTGCACACCCTGGGCCGCCCGACGGAAACATCGTACCTGTCGCTGCCGAAACTGCACGTCTGGTCCTACCGCTACAAGGAATCGGGCGTGTGGGATTCCATGATGCACGTGCACTTCGACCACGACGGCATCGTACGCATGATGATGAACGGGCCCGATCCGGCCAAGGAAGAGCGGCGCTTTTTCTGGTAGCGGGCATGGCAGGCAGCCGTGCTCCTGTGTGCCGTGACAATGTGTGACTTTTCACCTGTGAACATTGTGTAAAGTCCTGCGGATAAAATGGCCCGTGCCGTGTTGGCCACACATTCAATCGACTGCAAGGAACCAGATGCCGCATCAGCAGGAAGTCAGCCGTCCATATCATCGTTTCGCCCCTCCCCTGTCCCTCGCACTCGCCCTTCTGCTGTCCGCCTGCGGCGGCGGTGGTGGGGGCGGTGGTGGGGGCGGTGGCGGCGTATCGCCGCCCGTCACACCACCGGTGACGCCACCCGCCAGCAGCAGCGATACGCCTCTGCTACTCACGGCAGGCAATGCCTCGGCGGCCCCCGTTCTGGCCTTCGGCAATGGCGCCGTGGCACTGGGCGCAGCACAAATGGTCGTCGACTGGGCTGGCCAGTTCAGCACGAGTACCACGCAAACGAAGCCCTGCCGCGGTGGCGGCACGCAAAGCGCCACGTTTAGCGACGCCAACGCCAACGGCAAGGTCGACGCGGGCGACAAGCTCAGCGTGACATATGTCGCTTGCCATTCAAAGGAACTGGAAGGCGTTGTCGACGGCACCATGAATGTCACGTTTGCGGCGCCAGTCAACGACCAGCATCTGGCGGGAACGATCAGCTTTGCTCCCGGCTTTGGCGACCACACCAGCACGCCGCGCGAAGATCTGGCGGGCAGCCTGCGCTTTGACCATAGCATCGGGCCACTCTCGCGGATGCTGCGCATTCATTCCGACACGCAACCATTCATCATGGTGTATTCCGACGCCAACCAGACTAAAAAGGAAACCATTACCGCGCTGGAGTTACAGCACGAGTTGCGCATCGATACGGCACGCGCCACCACCAGCATGCGCTACCACCTGGCCAGCGATTTGCTCGGCGGCAGCCTTGAGGTCAGCACGGCAACGCCATGGCGCGCCTGGTTCGACACCTACCCCGACGCCGGGGAACTGCTGCTGACCGGTGCGAACAACAACAAGGCCAGCCTGCGCGTCAATCCACGCCCGGCGCCGGACCAGCTCAACATCTTGCTCGGCGACACCGTACTGGCTACCGCCCCGGCCCAAGGCACAGGCTTTTTATGGAGTAGTAGCGCCTGGCGGCCACAAAATGCCAGCCTGGACCGCTACGACACAAAGTCCGACCTGCCCAGCGGCTTCCAGCTGCTGATCGCGCCGGACACGGCCAAACTGGCTCCGGCCGGCACACTGACCTGGGTATATACGCGCACGCTGGACACGCCACGGCTGCACAACGCGCTATTCCGGCAGCAGGGCAACGATCCGGTGGATATTCCGGCAACCATCAGCACCAATGGCGCCATACTGACAGTCCAGCCGGCCACACAACTGCGGGCCGGTGCCACTTATCAACTGACATTCGATAACCTGCAAAGCGATCCCATACGCGATATGGCCGGCAATGCCCTGAGTGCGCCGGCCGGCATCGTGAATGTGACACAAAGCATCAGCGCAGTCATCGGCACCAATGGAACGCCGGCCTTGATGCTGGGCGCCGGCGCCACGCTGACACTTGATGCCGGCGGCTCGTCGGCCCATGGTGCGCCGGCCAGCGGCACGCGCTGGCGGCAGCTTTCCGGCCCCGCGCTCGTCATGGATCAGCCGAATGCACAACGCGTCACGCTGTCGAGCCCGACGCCAGCCAAGGGCGTGGCCGTCATTGAATTGGAAGCAAGCAACGCCATAGGCGAATCCGACAAGCAGCGCATCAACATTGATGTACTGACCGATACCACACAGGCGCTGGTCTTCAGCTATCGGATCGGTACGGGCGCCCCGGTGATCGACAGCAACGCGGCCACTGCGGAAGCCAGCTATGTGCGCTACTTTTTGGACAAGAACGTGCTCGATATCATGTCCACCCGGAGCCATCTGCGCTTCCTGACAGGCTTGCCGGCCAACCAGGCCTGGCAGGCGGGCACCACCTTTTCCTATGGGCCGGGCAACACTGACGGCGTCGAGGGCGGTTTGCTCGGACGCTACAATTTACCGCAATGCACGTCTGCTGCAGGCAGCTTCACTGTGCTCGAATTTGCGCGTGACGCCACCGGCCAGCCATCGCGGGGCGCGCTCGATATCGACGACATGTGCGCCGGCACGCGCACGCAAATGTCGATCCGGTACGGCAGCGACTTGCCCTTGCGTTAAGAGCCCACCGGTCGCGGACTAGCGTTTTCAAGGCTGCGGATCGATACGCTCATCCTTGGCGTGCAGTTTATTTAACGCCGACAGATACGCCTTGGCCGAGGCGACGATGATGTCCGGGTCGGCGCCCACGCCGTTGACGATGCGCCCGTCGCGCGACAGGCGCATGGTGACTTCGCCCTGCGACTGCGTGCCCGTGCTGATGGCATTGACGGAGAACAAGACCAGCTCCGCACCGCTGGCGGCCGCGCTTTCGATGGCGTTGACGGTGGCGTCGACAGGGCCGTCGCCCCGCCCTTCGCAGCTCAGTTGCTTGCCGCCGACGAGAAATTCCACGCGCGCATGCGGCACGGCGCCCGTCGTCGACTGCTGCGTCAGTGAAATGAAACGATAGTGCTCACTCTCCTGCGCCTGCTGTTCCTCGCTGACGAGGGCCATGATGTCTTCGTCGAAGATCTCGGATTTCCGGTCCGCCAGCTCCTTGAAGCGGATGAAGGCGGCGTTGACTTCCGCTTCCGATTCCAGCGCGATGCCCAGCTCGTGCAGCCGCTGCTTGAAGGCATTGCGGCCCGACAGCTTGCCGAGGACGATCTTGTTGGCCGTCCAGCCCACGTCTTCGGCGCGCATGATTTCATACGTCTCGCGCGCCTTCAAGATGCCATCCTGGTGGATGCCGGACGCGTGCGCAAAGGCGTTCGCGCCGACGACGGCCTTGTTCGGCTGCACGGCAAAGCCCGTGATTTGCGACACCATCTTGGATGCGGCCACGATCTGCGTCGTATCGATGCCCACCGTCAAGTTGTAATAGGCGGCGCGCGTGCGCAGCGCCATCACCACTTCTTCCAGCGCCGTATTGCCGGCCCGCTCGCCGAGGCCATTGACGGTACACTCGATCTGCCGCGCGCCGCCGATCATGACGCCGGCCAGCGAATTGGCGACAGCCAGGCCCAGGTCGTTATGACAATGCACGGACCAGATGGCTTTATCGGAGTTCGGTATGCGTTCGCGCAAGCGCTTGATGGTATTGCCGAAGATCTCCGGCACGGCGTAACCGACCGTGTCGGGGAAATTGATGGTGGTGGCGCCCTCGGCGATCACGGCTTCCAGCACACGGCACAGGAAATCCTCGTCGGAGCGGCTGCCGTCTTCGGGGCTGAATTCAATGTCGTCCGTGAACTGACGCGCGTAGCGCACGGCGTTCTGTGCCTGCAGCAAGACTTCCTCGGGCGTCATGCGCAGCTTCATCTGCATGTGCAGGGGCGACGTGGCGATGAAGGTGTGGATGCGCTTGCGCTCGGCCGGCTGCAGGGCTTCGGCGGCGCGGGCGATGTCGCGGTCGTTGGCGCGCGACAGCGAGCAGATGGTGGACTCGCGCACGGCGCCAGCAATCGCCCGTATCGACTCGAAATCGCCCTGCGAGGCAGCGGCGAAGCCCGCTTCGATCACGTCGACCTTCATGCGTTCGAGCTGCTTGGCGATGCGCAGCTTTTCCTCGCGCGTCATGGAAGCGCCCGGCGATTGCTCGCCGTCGCGCAAGGTGGTGTCAAAAATGATGAGTCGGTTGCTGGTGTTCATGGCTGCTCCTGGCTGGCTGAAGACTGGCGACGCTACCGACTCAGCGCATCAATGCTCGGGGTCGGTCTGGATGATGCTGACGGGCTTGCCCTTCGCCATGCGCCAGAAAAACACGGCGTAGCCGGACAGGCCATAGGCGACGAAGATCGGGAACAGCACTTTCGGCGGATCGATGGAAATGAGCGCAAAGAACAATGCCAGCAGGAATACCACGATAAAGGGCACGGACTTGCGGAAATTCACATCCTTGAAACTGTAGAACGGCACGTTGGTGACCATGGTCAGGCCGGAGAACAGGGCGATCGTCCACGAGACCCAGGCCAGCTGGTTGCCGGCAAATTCCAGGTCGTTCATCAGCAGGATGAAACCGGCCACCATGGCCGCCGCCGCCGGGCTGGGCAAGCCCTGGAAGAAGCGCTTGTCGACCACGGCGATATTCGTGTTGAAGCGTGCCAGGCGCAAGGCGGCGCCGGCGCAATACACGAAGGCGGCCAGCCAGCCCAACTTGCCCATGCCGCGCAGCGACCATTCATAGATCACCAGCGCCGGCGCGGCGCCGAACGACACCATGTCGGACAGGCTGTCGTACTGGGCGCCGAATTCGCTCTGCGTATTCGTCAGGCGGGCGATGCGGCCGTCGAGGCCGTCGAGGATCATGGCGATGAAGATGGCCCAGGCTGCGTGTTCGAATTTCTGGTTCATGGCCATGACGATGGCGTAGAAGCCGCAAAACAGGGCTGCCGTCGTGAAGGCATTCGGCAACAGATAGATGCCGCGGCGGCGCAAGGTTTTCTTGCCAGTGCCATCGCTCACCGGCTGGCGCACGAATTTGCTGAAGCGGGACGCTTTGGATACTGCGGGGGTGCCGTTCTTGCCTCTACGACGGGGGAAGTTTGCCATGTTGTTCCATATCTTGTGTACTGCGGGGATTCGGTGCCAGATGGCAGGCGCATTCGTCTTGCGGCATGCGCCTGCCGATGTTGCCATTATAGAGGAGCCACCGCCAAAGAAAAGCGCGGCGGCGTCAAGCTGGCAATATTGACGCCGATACTATCCTATTTGAACTTGATCTTCGCCACCAGGCCCATGTTCAGGGTCGTTTCGCCCGCTTCGAAACTCGGTTCGGCCACCTGGTTGCCGCCATAGCCCATGGCATCGGCGCTCATGCTGGCGCGCGCACCGGTAATGTTGACGCGCTGCGCGTAGTTGCCCGAACCTTCGAAATCGATGGTGTCGATCACGGCGTCATTGACATTGCGGCCCATGGCGCCGGCGATGGCGGCCACGCGCTCGTTCAAGTTCTTGTACGCGGCCGCGATGCGCTGGTCGTCGAGCTTGCGGATGGTGGCGGGCGCCAGGCCGAAATTCAGGCGGTTCAGGGTCAGCACGCCTTGCGCCGCGGACACGGTTTTCGGCAAGGCGGCCAGGTTGGTCGTCGTCACCTGCAGATACTGGCCCACTCGCCAGCCGGTCGGCACACGCGGCTTGGCGGCGGCGCCCGGCGGCAGGGGCGCCGTTTCCGGATACACGGCATACGTGTAGTAGCCCTGGGTCTTCAGCACGGCTTGCGGATCGGCTTTCTTGACGATGGCCGCGCCCTGGTTCATCTTCTGGTTCACGCGCGAGGCGGCGGCGGCCTTGTCCTTGTCCTGCTCTTCGATGGCCAGGGTGACGGTCACCTGGTCGTTCGCATGCACCACTTCGCCGTTGGCGGGCACCACCACGAGGGTGCCGGAGGTGGGCAAGGCCTGGGCTTGTGCGCTCAGGGCAACGGTAGCGGCGACGGCAGCCAGCATAGCTTTCATGACGGTCATAGTGTTCTCCTGGAAATAATGGGGCAAAAACGACCATGGGGCCAGCAGCCCCATGATCTTTACAACATGCTAACGCGGAAGCCTTTCCGCGCGACTCAGCTTACTTGAACTTGACCTTGCCGACGACGCGCATGTCAAGCGTCGTTTCGCCCGGCTCGAAGCTCGGTTCGGCAACGGTGCTGTCTTCAGCCATCTTGGCGCTGCGCATCATCATCGGCGCGGCGGCAGCACGGTTTTCGGTGACATAGTTGCCCGAACCTTCGAAGTCCACCGTATCGAGCACGGCGTCGGAAACGTTGCGGCCCATGGCCTTGGCGATGGCGGCCACGCGTTCGTTCAGGTTTTTATACGTGGCGGCGATGCGCTGGTCATCCAGCAGGCGGATGGTTTCCGGCTTCAGGCCGAAATTCAAGCCGTTCAGGGTCAGCACGCCTTGCGCCGCCGACACGGTTTTTGGCAGGGACGCCAGGTTGGCCGTCGTCACTTCCAGGTACTGGCCCACGCGCCAGGCCGTTGGCAGGCGCGGCTTGGCCACGGCGCCAGCCGGCAATGGACGCTCTTCCGGATACACGGGATAGGTGTAGTAACCGTACGATTTCAATGCTGCCGACGGATCGGCCTGCTTGACGATGGCGATACCCTTGTTCATCTTCTGGTTGACTCTCGACGCGGCCGCAGCCTTGTCCTTGTCCTGTTCTTCGACGGCCAGGGTAGCGACCACCTGGTCATTGACATGCTTGACTTCGCCAAACGCGGGTACGACCACCAGGGTGCCGTTGGTCGGCAGGGATTGGGCTTGTGCGCTCAGGGCAACGGTGGCGGCGGCGGCAACAAGGACGGATTTCATCACGGTCATGGGGGTACTCCTAGGTAGTTAATATGGCTGACAGCCAGCGAAGGAGACGCTTTTGCCATCCCTTTCGCCTGAGAAACTTGTCAAACTGTGTAGATTCTAACGCCTCATTCATTCCTGTGGCGCAAATTAACAAATCGTCACAAAATGTGCTTGCCAGTCACATCTGCTCACATTTCAACACACCGACATTCAAAATAACAATGTTATTAGTGGCCGTGCACTGCACCGCCGCTGCGCCGGCCCGGCTTGAAACTATGCCGGTGCGCGCGCCAGGCGATGGTCAGTGCCACCATCAGCAAGGCCAGCATGGCCCACGGAAACGACGCCGCGCCATAACCGTCGAGCAGCATGCCGCCCGCCAGGCCGCCGCCCGCGATGGCCACGTTCCAGATGGTCGCCACCATCGCCTGCGCCACATCCATGCCGTCGCCAGCCGCGTCCGCCGACGCCGTCTGCAGCAAGGTGCCGGCGCCGCCAAAGGTGATGCCCCAGATGGCCATGCTGACATAGATGACGATCGGGGAGTCCATCGCCAGGCCCAGCGCCACCATCACGAGGGCAAACGCGGCGATGCAGCCAAGCACGAGCGGGCGCAGCCAGCGGTCGATCAGCTGGCTGACCAGCCAGATGCCGGCCAGCGAGCCCACGCCATACACAAGCAGCACCAGGTCGACGCGGGGGCGCAAGCCGGACGGCGCCAGGAACGGCGCGATGTACGTATACAGAATGTTATGCGCCAGCATCCAGGCGACGATGACGGCCAAGATCGGCCGCACGCCCGGCGTCATGAACACCTGACGGATCGACAGGCGTTCGCCATTCTTTTGCCCCGGATAATCGGGCACGGCCAGCAACACCCACGCGACCAGCACCACGGCCAGGCCGGACATGATGCCGAAGATGCTGCGCCAGCCCAGCACGCCACCCATCAGGGTGCCCAGCGGCACGCCCAGCGACAGGGCCAGCGGCGTGCCGATCATGGCAATGGCCATCGCCCTGCCCTGCTGTTCGACGCTGACCATGCGGCGCGCGTAGCCGGCCATCAAGCCCCAGGCCAGGCCAGCGGCCATGCCGGTGACGAAGCGCGAGGCCAGGGCGACCATATAGTTGGGCGACAGGGCCGTCGCCGTATTGAAGATCAAAAAGCCGATGATGGCCAGCAGCAAGACATTGCGCCGGCGCCAGCCGCTCGTCAGGGCCGTCAGGGGAATGGCCGTCAGGATCGAGCCGATGGCGTAGACGGTCACCAGCTGGCCCGTCATGACTTCGGAAATATTCAGGTCCCGGGCAATCTGCGGCAGCAAGCCGGCCGGCAGGGTTTCCGACAGGAGGGCGAGAAACGCCGTCATGGCCAGGGCCAGCAAGGCCAGGACGGGAAGCCGTTCGGAAACGGAGGATTCTGCAGTGCCCGGCATGGGTACTGTGGCGGTAATGCGGTCAGTCATAGGGGTCCTTCAGGTTGCGCAAGCGGCTGATCAATTAGCGCCTGGCGTGCTACAAAAGCGGTGATGCGCGTTGCGGTCGGCAGATACCGAAACAGATGCAGTCCATAGGAAACTGCAAAGGAAGGGCGGAATTATATAGGAGGCGGGCGAAAAGCGTGCGCGCCAAGACAGCCGTGCTTGAACCGGCAGTGCTCAAGCTGGTGTCATGCAGGCATCATTGGCCGCCTTGCGTGGCGAAAACCAGGCATTCGATTTCGGACTGTACAGGAAGGCGCAGATGACGGCGAACGTCAGCGCGCCAGGCAAGACGCTCATCTTGACCGGCAAGGTCGCCAGGCAGAATGCAATGTCGATCACGCCCCACACCAGATACACCGTGCGCGCGCCACGCTGCCGTTGCAGCATGGCCAGCGCCGCCACCAGGGTGATGCCCTGGCTGAAGAGCAACATCGCGTATTGCACCTCGGCGGGAATCACGCCGTCCCCCATTGCGGCCAGCATGGCGGGATCGTGGCGGCCGAGGAAAGCCGACGCCAGCGCTAATAGCGAGCCGATGACCAGAAACCAGCAGCTGACGGCAACCGCGACGGGGCGCTTGACCACATGAAGATTGCCGACAAAAACTTTAGAAAAAACAAGCATGAGGCTGACGGTATTGTTGAATGGGCCTGATTGTAACGGATGTTGCCTGCCAAGCGCCTGCGCACAAAAAAGCCGGCTTACGCCGGCTTTGTCTGAAGACCTGGAACTGCTTAGTTTTTCGACTGGTCGACCATCTTGTTCTTGGCGATCCAAGGCATCATGGCGCGCAGTTTCGCGCCCACTTCTTCGATCTGGTGCTCGGACGTCAGGCGGCGGCGCGAGATCAGGGTCGGTGCGCCTGCCTTGTTTTCCAGGATGAAGCTCTTTGCGTATTCGCCCGTTTGAATGTCTTTCAGGCATTGACGCATCGCATCCTTGGTGGCCGAGGTCACGACCTTGGGACCGGTCACGTATTCGCCGTATTCGGCGTTGTTCGAGATCGAGTAGTTCATGTTGGCGATGCCGCCTTCATAGATCAGGTCAACGATCAGCTTCAGTTCGTGCAAGCACTCGAAGTAGGCCATTTCAGGCGCGTAACCGGCTTCCGTCAGGGTTTCGAAGCCAGCCTTGATCAGTTCCACGGCGCCGCCGCACAGCACGGCTTGTTCGCCGAACAAGTCCGTTTCAGTTTCTTCGCGGAAGTTCGTTTCGATGATGCCGGCACGGCCGCCGCCGTTGGCCGAGGCGTACGACAGGGCGATATCGCGGGCGATGCCCGATTTGTCCTGGTACACGGCGATCAGGTGGGGCACGCCGCCACCCTGGGTGTAGGTGGCGCGGACGGTGTGGCCCGGGGCTTTCGGCGCGACCATGATCACGTCCAGGTCGGCGCGTGGCACGACTTGGCCGTAATGCACGTTGAAGCCGTGGGCGAAGGCCAGGACGGCGCCTTGCTTGGCGAACGGGGCGATGTTTTCGTTGTAGACCTGGGCGATGTTTTCATCCGGCAACAGAATCATGATGACGTCGGCTGCTTTCACGGCGTCGTTGACTTCCGCTACTTTCAAGCCCGCTTGCTCGACCTTGGTCCACGAAGCGCCGCCCTTGCGCAGGCCGACGGTGACGTTGACGCCCGAATCGTTCAGGTTTTGTGCGTGTGCATGGCCTTGCGAACCGTAGCCGATGATGGCAACGTTTTTGCCTTTGATCAAGGAGAGGTCAGCGTCTTTGTCGTAAAAAACTTTCATGGTATTTCCTATAATTTGATGATGCGTTGTTGTTTTAAATGCGGCGCCAGGGCCGCGTAGAGCTGCTTGTCTTTTTATACTTTGAGGATGCGTTCGCCGCGGCCGATACCGGAACCACCCGTGCGGACGGTTTCCAGGATGGCGGCGCGGTCGATCGAATCGATGAACGCGTCGAGCTTGACCTTGTTGCCGGTCAGTTCGATCGTGTACGTCTTTTCGGTGACATCGATGATGCGGCCACGGAAGATATCGGCGGTGCGCTTCATTTCCTCACGCTCCTTGCCCACGGCACGAACCTTGATCAGCATCAACTCGCGTTCGATATGCTGGCCTTCGGTCAGGTCCACCACCTTCACCACTTCGATCAGGCGGTTCAGGTGCTTGGTGATCTGCTCGATGATGTCGTCCGAGCCGCTGGTGACGATGGTCATGCGCGACAGGGTCGAGTCTTCCGTCGGCGCCACCGTCAATGTTTCGATGTTGTAGCCGCGTGCCGAGAACAGGCCCACCACGCGCGACAGGGCGCCCGCTTCGTTTTCCAGCAAGACAGAAATAATATGGCGCATGATTAGAGGTCCTCCGAGCCGAGCATCATTTCGGACAGGCCTTTGCCGGCTTTCACCATGGGCCACACGTTTTCGGACTGGTCGGTAATGAAGTTCATGAATACCAGCCTGTCTTTCATGCCAAACGCCTCTTTCAGGGCGCCGTCGACGTCGCCCGGTTTTTCAATTCTCATGCCCACGTGTCCGTAGGCTTCAGCCAGCTTCTCGAAGTCGGGCAGCGAATCCATGTACGACTCGGAATAGCGCGAACCGTAATCGATTTCCTGCCACTGGCGCACCATGCCGAGGAAACGGTTGTTGAGCATGATGATCTTCGGCGTCAAATGATACTGCTTGCACGTCGCCAATTCCTGGATGCACATCTGGATCGAACCTTCGCCGGTAATACAGGCAACGGTGGCGTCCGGATTGGCCATCTGCACGCCCATGGCATACGGCAAGCCGACACCCATGGTGCCCAGGCCGCCGGAATTGATCCAGCGGCGCGGCTTGTCGAAGCCATAATATTGCGCAGCCCACATCTGGTGCTGGCCCACGTCGGACGTGATGAAGGCGTCGCCCTTGGTGATTTGGAATACCTTTTCCACCACCGCTTGCGGCTTGATGACCAGGTCGGAGGTCGGGTATTTCAGGCATTCGCGGCCACGCCATTCGGCGATCTGCTTCCACCAGTTACTCAATGCATTGACGTTCGGCTTGGCTTCGGCCGCGTCCAGTTGCGCCAGGAATTCGATCAGCACATCCTTGACGTTGCCGACGATGGGAATATCGACCTTCACGCGCTTGGAAATCGACGATGGATCGATGTCCACGTGGATGATCTTGCGCGGATGCGAAGCGAAATGTTTCGGGTTGCCGATCACGCGGTCATCGAAACGGGCGCCGATGGCGATCAGGACGTCGCAGTTCTGCATCGCCATGTTCGCTTCATAGGTGCCGTGCATGCCGGGCATGCCGACATACTGCTCGCTCGAGGCGCGGTAGCCGCCCAGGCCCATCAAGGTGTTGGTGCATGGGAAACCCAGGCGGTCGACCAGCTTGTTCAGCTCGGCCGAGGCATTTGCCAGGATCACGCCGCCGCCCGTGTAGATCATCGGACGTTCCGCTTGCAGCAGCAATTGCACGGCCTTGCGGATCTGGCCGGAATGGCCCTTGTCGACGGGACGGTAGGAGCGCATCTCGACTTCCTTCGGATAGTCGAAATGGCATTTGTGCATGCTGATATCCTTCGGGATATCGACCAGCACGGGTCCCGGACGGCCGGTACGGGCGATGAAGAAAGCCTTCTTGATCGTCGCTGCCAGGTCCTTGACGTCCTTGACGAGGAAGTTGTGCTTGACCACGGGGCGGGTGATGCCGACCGTGTCGCATTCCTGGAACGCATCCTGCCCGATGGCGTGGCTCGGCACCTGGCCGGAGATCACGACCATGGGAATCGAGTCCATGTACGCGGTGGACAGGCCCGTGACGGCATTCGTGACGCCCGGACCGGACGTGACGATGGCGACACCGACCTTGTTCGAGCTGCGCGAATAGGCATCGGCGGCGTGGATCGCGGCCTGCTCGTGGCGTACCAGGATATGCTGGAATTTGTTTTGCTGGAAGATGGCGTCGTAGATGTAGAGTACGGCTCCGCCCGGGTATCCAAAGACGTGCTCGACGCCCTCTTCAGCCAGACAGCGCACGACAATTTCTGCGCCGGTAATTGGTCCTGCTGCTGCTTCGGTATTCATGAAACATTCCTTTCAAGGTCCATTGGAGATTGATCGGATGTTCTTTCCTGACGAAGTTCGCCGTGCGCGACAGTGCTCCTGCTTCCCTTTTCATGCGGTCACGACATTTCTTTGGGCACCCATAGATACCTTACAAAACAACGCTTAACGCAACTCGTTTGGCCGGAGTTTCTGTGGCGCCTGTACGAACCGCTCGCGCTTGTGGCGCGGGTTAGAACAAACTGCCTACAAATGAAAGCGCGTCTTGCCGCGGATGGCCTTGTGTGCCGGTCGCGACCTGACCATAGGGCTTTGGGGTGTTCAAAGCGTCCCATACGTTATCGCGTTGCACCATTATGGTCAAGGAAAATGTCAGCGCTGCTGCCTTTTTGCTCACCCGATATGCAAAAACCATGCGGAAACGCACATTTTTTGCTAGCATGCGCTCAGTTTACGAAAAGCAGTCCCGCCTCCTCTCCGCCCACAGCACACGCAGCCGTTAGCTCGCCCCATACCGCATGGCAACAGACAAAGAATTATCCGACTTTCTAGAAAATGTCGAGCGGCGCGCTTTCAAGCAGGCCGCCTACGCGGTCCGCAAGGAAGAATCGGCACTCGACATCGTGCAGGACGCCATGATCAAGCTGGCCGAAAAGTACGGCGACAAGCCGGCCGCCGAGCTGCCGATGTTGTTCCAGCGCATCTTGCAAAACACCATACTCGACTATTTCCGTCGCGAAAAAGTGCGCAACACCTGGGTCAGCCTCTTCTCCGGCATGAAGCCCTCGGGCGACGAGCATGAGGATTTTGATATACTTGATACTTATGAATCGGAACAGGGCTCCAGCGCCGCCGAATCCTCGGCCGACCAGGTCGAACGCGCGCAAATCCTTGATTTGATTGATGCAGAGGTACAAAAACTGCCCTCACGTCAACGCGAAGCCTTCCTCATGCGTTATTGGCAGGACATGGATGTGGCTGAAACAGCGGAAGCGATGGGTTGCTCCGAAGGTAGCGTGAAAACACATTGCTCTAGAGCTACCCACACGCTCGCCGAATCGCTGAAAGCCAAGGGAATTAAATTATGAACACCGACGATCTCAATTTCGCTTACAAAGTGCGCCATGCACTGAACGAAAAACTCGACGACCTGCCCGCATCGGCCACCGATCGCCTGGCAGCGGCACGCAAACTGGCCCTGTCGCGCAAGAAGGCGGACGCGCCCGCCGCCGTCACCGTGCGTCAGAACGTGTTCGCCGGCGTGGCCAGCAGCCTGTTTGTCGAGCCGCTGTCGTGGCTGGGCCGCATGAGCGTGATCATCCCCCTGCTGCTGCTGGTCGGCGGCATGGTGGGCATCTATCAGTTTGAGCAGGAACAACATATTGCCGAACTGGCAGAAATCGACGCCGCCGTGCTGTCGGACGAATTGCCGCTCTCCGCCTACATGGACCATGGCTTCAACGCCTACCTGACGAAACGCGAGCAATAAACATGGCACGCTCGAGCGTACGCAAAGGCTGGCTGGCTGGCGGCATCGGCCTGGGTGCTTGCGCCCTCGCTGGCGCCGCCTGGGTAGGCGCGCAGCAACATGCCGCTCCCGTCGCCCCTCCCGTGGCGGCCGCGCCCGTGTTGGCGCCGCCCCCGGCCCCGGCCGTCAAGCCCGGCTCCCCCCGCACGGCAGGCAAAGGCGGCACGCCGCCCAAGGCCAGCGACAACCCGTCCTGGAACAAGCTGTCGCGCGCGCAGCAGGAAGCCCTGCAGCCGCTGGCGGGCGAATGGAACAAGCTGGAAGCCTTGCGCAAGCAGAAATGGCTCGATATCGCCAGCCGTTTTGCCTCCATGACGCCGGACGAGCAAACCCGCGTGCATGAACGCATGCGCGAATGGGTCAAGCTGACGCCGGAACAGCGCCGCCTCGTGCGCGAAAACTATACGCGCACGAAGAAGATTGATCCGGGTCAAAAAACCGCGCAATGGGAGCAGTACCAGCAATTGCCGGAAGATCAAAAGAAAAAGCTGGCGACGGAACCCGTGCCGAAAAAACCGCTGGGCAAAGTGCCCGCGATCAATTCCAACACGAGCAAGCCGCCCGTGCTCATGGCGCCCGCCACGCCGGCAGCGCCTGCCGCCGCCGCGCCCGTCCTGCCGCCCGCTCCCGCAGCGCCGGCAGTGCCGGCAGTGCCGGCAAGCGATCCTGCCGCCGTGCCAGTCACGCCACCTACCACGCCTGCCCCACTGCCAACCAATGTCAAATAGCACGCCTGCCGCCAGCATCACTTCCCATCCCACGATCAAGCGTCGCCTGATTTCCATGGTGTACGAGTCGCTGCTGGCCCTGGCCGTGCTGTTCCTGCCCTTCCTGCTGTTTGAACTGGCCGTGCAAGGCGCACATACGCCGTTGACGGAACACATGCGCCAATGCCTGGCCTTCCTCGTCATGGGCGCGTATTTCATCCATCAATGGAGCCGCGAAGGGCAAACCCTGGCCATGAAGACGTGGCGTTTGCAACTGGTACTGCCGGGCCATGCCCACGTGCCGCTGCGCGTGGCCGCGTACCGTTACGTCCTGTCATGGATGTGGCTGCTGCCAGCGCTCGTGGCAGCGTATGCCTTCGAGCTGCAGCACTGGACTGCCCTGGGTGCCATCGGCATCGGCATCCTGGCCTGGTCAAGCACGGCCCTGTTCACGGGCAATGGGCAATTCCTGCACGACAAGCTGGTGGGCACGCAGATCGTCCAATTGCCGGCCCCCGCAAAGAAGTCGAAGAAAGTCGCCGCCTGAGTTTTTGCGCGGCTTGACCTGGGTCATTGAAGCGCCACGGGGGCTCTGCGATCATGGCATGCCATGAATAATACCGCCCCCCTCCCCCACACACGCTTCGCCCCCTATCGCGAGGAAGTCTGCAGCGAAGACGAAGTCAGGCATCTCGTCCACACCTTTTATGCGGCCGCGCGCGACGACGTCATGCTGGGTCCCATCTTTGCCGCCGAGGTCAAGGATTGGGATGCCCATCTGGCAACATTGATCGATTTCTGGTCAGGCTTGCTGCGCGGCACCATGCGCTACCACGGCAAGCCTCTGGCCCAGCACGCGCAAATGGAAAATTTGACGCCCTGCATGTTCCGCCGCTGGCTGACCCTGTTCTTCGCCACGACCGAGAGCATGGGCAATGCGGCCCTGCAAGAGAAGGCCGATACCATCGCCTTGAATATTGCCGAACGGCTATGGAAAAGCTTTGCGGAAAGCCATTCCATCGTGGCGCCGCAGCTTTAGAACCTCTCGTAACCCTGCAGGTAGCGCCACTGACCTGACGGCATGGCGCCCATCGGGATACGGCCGATGCGCAAGCGCTTCATGGCGACCACTTCCAGTCCCACCATCTTGCACATGTGGGCGATCTGGCCCGGCTGCACGTTTTTCAGGGCGAAACGCAAACGCGTTTCATTTTGCCAGCTGACCTTGATCGGCGGCAAAGGCTTGCCATTGAAGGGCAAGCCGTGATTGAGCAGCGCCAGGCCGTTTTCCATGATGTCGCCGGCCACTTCCACGATGAATTCCTGCTCCACCGTTTTCGCTTCGTCGACCAGCTTGCGGGCGACGCGGAAATCCTGCGTGAATACCAGCAAGCCGGACGCCATGGTCTCGAGCGGGTTGGTGATGGTCAGGCCGATCAGGTGGCGCTTGAGGAAGCGCGTGACGGAGCTGGGCGCCACATTTTCCGGTGTGAAAATCTCTTCGGGACGCAAACAGCTCAATGCCGGTTTCCCCTCGCTGCCCACGCCACCGTTGATCCCGACCGGCTTGTGCAGCAAGATCGTCACGGGCGGCATTTCTTCCAGGGTCGCATTCGGCAGCAGCACCACCGTTTGATTATCGGCCACGCGCGCGCCCGACTCTTCCACCAGCACGCCATCGACCGTTACCCAGCCGCCCTCGATATACAGCTCGGCCTCGCGGCGCGAACAGGGCACGTCTTCAGACAGGCGCTTGGCCAGGCGGACGGTGGGCATTTCAATAGGTGTGGTCATGGGGAGGCGCAAAAAGCAAGAGGAGGAGAAAGCCGGTATTGTAACCGACCCGCTCCTCCCCTCTTGTTGATTGCGCAGGTGGTTGTCGGATTACGCTGCGCTAATCCGACCTGCGTGGCGCATCAGGTAGGTTGGATTAGCGGCTTGCCGCGTAATCCAACCATCAGGCCGTGGCCTTGGCCAATTCCTCGGCAAAGAAACGGTGCCCCATCTCTTCCAGGCCCAGCGTTTGCAGCACTTCCTGCAGGCGCTCCGTCGGGCGCTGGCGCGGCAAGTTCTTGTAACTGGCGATGATCAGCTCATTCTTCATCGAATGCTCCCAGCCCACCAGTTCCGTCACGCTGACCTGGTAGCCATGGGCTTCCAGCTGCAGACAGCGCAGCACGTTGGTGATCTGGCTGCCGAACTCGCGCGTGTGCAACGGGTGGCGCCACAATTCCGTCAAGACACTCTTGCCCAGGCTCTTGCCCTTGTTCTTCTTCAACACGGACGCGACTTCCGCCTGGCAACATGGCACCAGCACCATGAATTTCGCCTTTTTCTTCAAGGCGAAGTGGATGGCGTCGTCGGTGGCCGTATTGCACGCGTGCAAGGCCGTGACGATGTCGATCTGCTGCGGCAGCAAGGTCGATTCCGTCGATTCGGCCACGGACAGCGGCAAGAACGACATGCCGGGGAACTTGAATTTCTTGGCCAGCTCCTGCGAACGCTGCACCAGTTCTTCGCGCGTCTCGATGCCGTAGATGTGCGAACCGTCATTGCCATTCTTGAAGAACAGGTCGTACAGGATGAAGCCCAGGTAGGACTTGCCGGCGCCGTGATCGACCAGCGAGACGCCAGGATGGTCCAGCTGCACTTCGCGCAGCAGCGGCTCGATGAACTGCGTCAGGTGATATACCTGTTTCAACTTGCGGCGGCTGTCCTGGTTCATCTTGCCGTCGCGCGTCAGGATGTGCAATTCCTGCAGCAAGGCGACCGACTGGCCATCCTTGATTTCGGGCATGTTGCTGGCGGCGGTGATGACGTCTTTCGGCACAGCGGCTACGGTGGCGGCGGTTGCCGCGCCCTTAGCGCGCTTCATCGATCCACGCCATCTGTATCGCTTCGAGCACTTTTTCGCCGCCGCGCGTGTGGTCATCGTCGAAGCCGTCCAGCTCCACCACCCAGTTGTGCAGGTCGGTGAAACGCACGGTCAGGGGATCGATGTCCGGATGCGCGTCGAACAAAGCCTCGGCGATCGCGTGTATGTCGGACCATTTCATGTTAGTGGCTGCCTTCGCTGACCTGGTTGATCGTGTATTTCGGGATTTCGACGACGAGATCGGCCTCGGCCACGATGGACTGGCACGACAGGCGCGACACGGCTTCCAGGCCCCAGGCCTTGTCCAGCATGTCCTCTTCCAGTTCCGTCGCTTCGTTCAAGGATTCGATGCCTTCGCGCACCAGCACGTGGCAGGTGGTGCAGGCACACGATTTTTCGCAGGCGTGCTCGATGTCGATGTCGTTTTCCAGCAGGATGTCGCAGATGGACTTGCCGGCAGGTGCTTCGATGACGGCGCCGTCCGGGCAAAGCTTGGCGTGCGGCAGGATAACGATTTGTGGCATGGTGTCTTCTTTCAGTCTGTCATTCGGGGCGCGGCCGCGGCATGTGCGCGGCCCGCTGTTCAATTGGTTTTATACGACCTGGTCGAGCGATTTACCCGTCAAGGCCGTGCGCACGCTGCGGTCCATGCGGCGCGAGGCGAAATCCTCGGTGCCGTCGGCGAGCGCCTCGATCGCCAGCTTCAAGGCCTGGTGGTCGATGGCGCCGCTTTGCGATTGCGCAATAGCGTCACGCACCTTGTTCATCAAGCCATCCACGGTGACGCGTTCGGCGTCATCGAGCAAGCCGCCGTCTTCGTCCAGCGCCGACTGCGTGGCCAGCAGGATGCGTTCCGCTTCCACCTGCTCTTCGCGCAAGGCGCGCGCCACCATGTCGACGTCGGCCGACGTGTACGAATCCTGCAGCATGCGGGCGATGTCATCGTCGCCCAGGCCATACGCCGGCTTGACGCTGATCGACGCTTCCACGCCCGAGCGCAATTCGCGCGCCGAGACGGACAGCAAGCCATCCGCATCGACCTGGTAGGTGATGCGGATGCGCGCTGCGCCCGCCACCATCGGCGGAATGCCGCGCAGCTCGAAGCGCGCCAGCGAACGGCAATCGCTGACCAGTTCGCGCTCGCCCTGCAGCACGTGCACGGCCAGGGCCGTCTGACCATCCTTGAATGTCGTGAATTCCTGGGCTCTGGCGCACGGGATGGTCGAATTGCGCGGGATGATCTTTTCCACCAGCCCGCCCATGGTCTCGATGCCCAGCGACAGTGGGATCACGTCCAGCAGCAGCCAGTCGTCGCCGGCGGCGCGGTTGCCTGCCAGTAAGTTCGCCTGGATGGCCGCGCCCAGCGCCACCACTTTGTCCGGGTCGATGTTCGCGTGCGGCGTCGTGTGGAAGAATTCGCTCACGGCGCGCTGCACGTGCGGCATGCGCGTGGCACCGCCCACCATCACCACGCCGTCGACGTCGTCCGCATCCACGTTCGCGTCGCGCAGGGCTTTCTTGATGGCGTTCATGGTTTTCACGACCAGGTGCGAAGTCATGGCGGCGAATTCTTCGGCCGTGATGCGCAGATGGATCTCTTCGCCCGAGTTCAGCTTGGCGTCGATCGTCGTTTCCGACTTGGTCGACAGCAATTCCTTGATCTCGCGTGCCTTGACCATCAGGATGGCCGTGTCTTCGTCGGACAGCGGCGCCAGCTTGGCATGCTCGCTGATCCAGCAGAACAGGCGGCGGTCGAAGTCGTCGCCGCCCAGGGCCGAGTCGCCGCCCGTGGACAGCACTTCGAAGACGCCCTTGCTCAGTTTCAGGATCGAGATGTCGAAGGTACCGCCGCCGAGGTCATACACGGCGTACACGCCTTCGGAAGCGTTGTCGAGGCCATACGCGATGGCGGCGGCCGTCGGCTCGCTCAGCAGGCGCAGCACGTTGATGCCGGCCAGCTGCGCCGCATCCTTGGTTGCCTGGCGCTGTGCGTCGTCAAAGTAGGCTGGCACCGTGATCACGGCGCCCACCAGGTCGTCGCCGAGCGAATCTTCCGCGCGCTGGCGCAGGGTGGCGAGGATTTGCGCCGACACTTCGACGGGGCTTTTCACGCCGGCCACGGTTTTCAGCTGCACCATGCCAGGCGTATCCTGGAAGTCGTACGGCAGGTTTTCCGCGTAAGCGATGTCAGCCAGGCCGCGGCCCATGAAGCGTTTCACGGAAACGATGGTGTTCTTCGGGTCGGTGGTTTGCGCAGCCAGGGCCTTGTAGCCGATGTTGGCGTGGCCGTTCGACAGGTAGCGCACGACGGAGGGCAGCAAGGAGCGCCCGTCTTCGTCGTTGAGCACCTCGGGGATGCTGTTGCGGACGGTGGCGACCAGGGAATTGGTGGTGCCAAGATCGATGCCGACGGCCAGGCGGTGCTGGTGCGGCGCGGTCGACATGCCTGGTTCGGAAATTTGCAGAAGTGCCATTGTATTCGTGCCTCGATTAATTTTTTGCGTGATGCAGTTGATGCCTGACGCGCATTATAAGTCGCGGGCCAGACTGGCGCTTGGCACGCCGGTCAAGCGATCGCCTGGTCAAGCCTCGATGGCCTCATAGGCAAAACGCACTTCCTCGCCGAATTTGTCGAGGAACATCAGGGCGCGCACGCTTTGCGCGGCATTCGCGTAGTCGGCAGCATCCAGCTGGGCCGCCACCTGGGCCAGCAAGGCCTTGCGTTCGCCGCGCAGCTGGCGATCCAGCGCATCGAGCGCGTCGGCATCCTTGCCGGCACGGGCGTCGCCCAGCTCTTCGCGCCACTCCATCTGCTGCATCAGGAAGCTGACGGGCATGGCCGTGTTCGACTCCGTCTGCAGGTCGACACCATTGAGTTCGCACAGGTATTGCGCGCGCTTTTGCGGGCTTTTCAGGGTTTGATAGGCTTCATTGGCGCGCGTGGCCCATTGCATCGCCACGCGCTTTTCAGCGCTGCTGGCGTTGATGAAACGGTCCGGGTGGACCTTGCCCTGCACGTCGCGGTAGGCAGAGTCGAGCGCGCTCATGTCGAGCGAGAACTGCGCCGGCAACTGGAATAATTCGAAGTGGTTTTGCATAATGGTCAGTGGTCGCTGTACCGCAATCGATGGGTACAGCGCACCGACCGGGGTCTTGCCAGCTGTTTAAATCCTGAAGGACTCGCCGCAGCCGCAGGCGTCTTTTTCGTTCGGATTGTGGAACTTGAAGCCTTCGTTCAAGCCTTCGCGCGCGAAATCGAGCTCCGTGCCGTCGATGTAAGGCAGGCTTTTCGGGTCGACGAAGACTTTCACGCCGTGCGATTCGAAGACGCTGTCTTCGGCCGCCACTTCATCGACATACTCAAGCTTGTAAGCCAGGCCCGAGCAGCCCGTGGTCCGCACGCCAAAGCGCAGGCCCATGCCCTTGCCGCGCCGTTCGATATAACGGTTGATGTGTTTCGCCGCTTTTTCGGTCAGTGTGATCATGTATTTCTCCGTAACTGCCCCGGCCTTGCGGCTGGGGCGGGCTACCAACGTTTAAGCTGCTGCCGGGTGACGGGTCTGGTAATCCAGCACTGCCGCCTTGATGGCGTCTTCCGCCAGGATCGAGCAGTGGATCTTCACTGGCGGCAGGGCCAGTTCTTCGGCGATCTGCGTGTTCTTGATGGCCAGTGCCTGGTCCAGGGTCTTGCCCTTGACCCATTCGGTCACCAGCGAGCTCGACGCGATGGCCGAACCGCAGCCGTAGGTCTTGAATTTCGCGTCTTCGATCAGGCCATCGGCGCCGACCTTGATCTGCAGTTTCATCACGTCGCCGCAGGCAGGCGCGCCTACCATGCCGGTGCCGATGGTTTCATCACCCTTGTCGAAAGCGCCCACGTTGCGCGGGTTTTCGTAGTGATCGAGTACTTTGTCCGAGTAAGCCATTTTGATGCTCCTTTAATATTCTTGCCGGTCCCGTCAACAGGGGCCACGGTGTTGGTTAGTGGGCTGCCCATTGGATGGAATTAATGTCGATGCCATCCTTGAACATGTCCCACAGCGGCGACAGGTCGCGCAGCTTGTGTACTTTCGATTTCAGCAGGTTCACGGCGAAGTCGATGTCTTCCTCGGTCGAGAAGCGGCCGATGGTGAAGCGGATCGAGCTGTGCGCCAGTTCGTCGCTGCGGCCCAGTGCGCGCAGCACGTACGATGGTTCCAGGCTGGCCGAGGTGCAGGCCGAACCGGACGACACGGCAATATCCTTGATCGCCATGATCAGCGACTCGCCTTCAACGTAATTGAAGCTCACGTTCAGGTTGTGCGGCACGCGGTGATCCATGTCGCCGTTGATGTAGACTTCTTCGATCTCTTGCAAGCCCTTGGCCAGGCGGTCGCGCAAGGCCTTGATGCGACCGATTTCGCTGTCCATTTCTTCCTTGGCGATACGGAACGCTTCGCCCATGCCGACGATCTGGTGCGTCGGCAGGGTGCCCGAACGCAGGCCGCGCTCATGGCCGCCACCGTGCATCTGCGCTTCCAGGCGCACGCGCGGCTTGCGGCAGACGTACAGGGCGCCCACGCCTTTCGGGCCGTAGGTTTTATGTGCCGTGAAGGTCATCAGGTCGACCTTGGTCTTTTGCAGGTCGATGACGACCTTGCCCGTCGCTTGCGCGGCGTCGCAATGGAAGATGATGCCTTTCGAGCGGCAGAACACGCCGATTTCGTCGATCGGCTGGATCACGCCGATTTCATTGTTCACCAGCATGACCGACACGAGGATGGTGTCCGGGCGCACGGCCGCGGCCAGCTGCTCGACGGTGATCAGGCCGTTGTCCTGCGGTTCCAGGTAGGTCGCTTCAAAGCCGATGCGTTCCAGTTCGCGCACCGTGTCCAGCACCGATTTGTGCTCGGTCTTGACGGTGATGATGTGCTTGCCCTTGGTCTTGTAGAACTGTGCCGCGCCCTTGATGGCCAGGTTGTTGCTTTCCGTCGCGCCGGAGGTCCAGATGATTTCGCGCGGATCGGCGTTCACCAGGGCCGCCACGTAGCCGCGCGCCTCTTCCACGGCTTTTTCCGCCGTCCAGCCATACATGTGGCTGCGCGATGCCGGATTGCCGAACTGCTCGCGCAGGTATGGAATCATCTTGTCGGCGACGCGTGGATCGATCGGCGTGGTGGCCGAGTAATCCATGTAGATCGGGAAATGCGGTGCGGTTTCAAAGTGCACTTGGCCTACGTTTTTTTCTGGGGCGTTCATCAATAACTCCTGCAATCAGCAACTGGTATTTTTGTCATTATCAACCGAGGGCGGCGTGGTTACGGTGCATCACCATCACGCTTTGTTCGGCAATCTTTTGTCTCTGCTGGTCGACCAGGTCCTGCAAGGACACAGAATCCAGATAATCGACCATTTTTTCGTTGAGTGTGGACCACAATTCATGCGTCATGCAGCGCGCACCCGTGGCCGCATCGGCGCCGTGGCAATGTTCCTTGCCGCCGCACTGCGTGGCGTCCAGCGGTTCGTCGACGGCGATGATGATGTCGGCCACCGTCACCTTGTCTGCACGGCGCGCCAGGCTGTAGCCGCCGCCGGGACCGCGGATCGACTCGACGATCTCATGCCGGCGCAGCTTGCCGAACAGCTGTTCCAGGTAGGACAGGGAAATCGACTGGCGCTGGCTGATACCGGACAAGGTGACCGGTCCCTTGCCCTGGCGCAGGGCAAGATCGATCATCGCTGTCACGGCAAAACGGCCTTTTGTAGTCAGACGCATACATCCTCTGGTCAACTGGTTTAAAATATTGCGGTTTTTCAACTCCTCAAACCCCGAGTAGTTGAATGATTTAGTCAAGTATAACAAATTCGGCGGGGTTTGTCAGAGCGCCCCTCGATGACCACAGGGCTGGAAGGGGCATGGCCGGCCGCGCCAGGCGCGGCGGCTTCAGGAAAACAACAGTCGGGAAATCGCAGGGCGTTCTCAGCCCCGTAAAGCGGTCCGCACCTTCATCAGTTCAAACCCCAGCAGGTTCAAGCCGTCCCAACTGGCGGGGTCCAGGATGCGCGGATTGTCCGACGCCAGGCCTACGCCCCAGATGCGGTCGACGGGACTGGCTTCGACGATGACGCGTTCGCCCGTGCCCAGCAAGAACTTGCGCAGCGCGGCCTTTTGCGAGAACTTGGCAAAATTGCCATCGAAGACGATGCCGGCACGTGCCGCTTCCCATACTTTGGCGTCAAAGTTCGCCACTTCGCGTCCCAGCTTCTTCACTTCCGACGGCCGCTCGGCCGCCACGATGCGCGCCTGGACGGCCGTGTCGCCAAACAGGGCCGCCTTTTGCGCCATCATGTAGTGCTCGGCCGTCGCATACGTCACGCCGGCCAGGCTGAACGGCGACGGAAACCACTGGCTGAAGCAGCTTTTGTCGGCCACCTGCGGCTGCGCCGGCGTGTGGCCCCAGAAATACAGATAGTCGGGCACGCCGCCCGCCGCGATCCACGCCTTCAATTCTTCCACGTTACTGATTTGCATATTCCCCGCACTTCCGCCAGACAGGCGATGATTCAAGCTCAAGCACGCAATAGTTGCATCGGGCCAAACAAGGCCTGCATGTCACGATTGCCGATAAAGGACAGATTATACGGATGTTCCGCCGTCACCTGCGGCAAGGATGCGGTCACCGGCAGGCGTTTGATGAGCTCGGCGATCTTGCCCCACAGCACCAGCTGCGGCGTGGCCGCCCCGCCCTGCTGCGCCAGCGCTTCCAGCACCACCTGCAGGAAGGGCAGCCAGCCGCGCGCATCCTGCACGGGCGGCACGTGGGAACGGAACACCAGCGCCGCGTTCAGCAGCAAGAAGCCCCGCTCCGTCATCTTGCGCTGCAAGTCGGGCAGGGTCTGGATCACGCCGCTGCCCGGCAACTGCGCGGCGGCCGCCACGGGCGCCATGGCCACGCCGGACGTGTCGCCACCCTGCAACTGGCCATCGGCCACCAGCAGCATCTTCATGAAGTTGCGCAGGGACGTGGCGCGGTTGACGGGCTTAGACAGGCCCGTCGCCGACCACAGGCTGCCGACGGCGCCATCCATGAAGCACACGCCCGTGGCGCTGTCGGCGCGCGGATACGGCCCCTCGCCCACCAGCACGTAGCGCACCTGTGCCAGCGGCAAGGCAAAGGCGGCAAACAGCCTGCCCTGCGTGGGCAGGTAATCGTCGACGGCCAGCGCCGGCAGGTAGGCGGGATCGGCCGCCATCACGGCCTGCAAGCCGCGCAGGAGGATGGGACGCCAGGAAGCGTGCGCCAGGGACAGGGCATCGGTGATGCTGGCAGGAACGATTGTTGCGGTCATGGGGCGTGAAGTATTTGGGCAAACGCAAATTGTAGCCTACCGGCAAGCTGGTACTGACTGCCCAAAATCAAGCACGCATAAAAAAGCCCCGGCCTGCATGCTGGCCGGGGCGGTTCGCGGCTTGACGCGGATCAAACTTATTCTGCGTCAGGCTGCTGCGACGGATGCGCGGCGGCAAACGCAGGCAAGCCGGTGCAATGCGCGTGAATGCGCGCCACGCGCGGGTACGGCGCCAGGTCGATGGCGAAACGCTGTGCATTGAATACCTGCGGCACCAGGCAGCAGTCGGCCATCGTCGGGCTGCCACCATGGCAGAACAGGCCCGTGCCGGCCGGGTCGCCCTGCGCCAGCAGCGCTTCCACGGCCGCCAGGCCCTCGGCCATCCAGTGGCGGTACCACTCCTGCTTGGCCTCGTCCGACAGCCCCAGGGTATTTTTCAGGTATTTCAAAACGCGCAGATTCGTCAGCGGATGGGCATCGCAGGCGATGGCCAGCGCCAGCGCGCGCACCCTGGCGCGTCCCAGCGCATCGGCCGGCAGCAGCGGCACGGCTGGCCGCGTCTCGTCCAGATATTCCAGCATCGCCAGCGACTGCGTCAGGATGGCGCCATCGTCGTCGAGGGCAGGCACCAGCGCCGACGGGTTGACGGCGCGGTAGGCGGGCAGCAGTTGCTGGCCGCCGTCCTGCAACAGATGCACGGGGATGCTGTCGTAGGCGATGCCCTTCAAATTGAGGGCGATGCGCACCCGATAGGCGGCCGAACTGCGGAAATAGGTGTACAGCTTCATGGGGCGCCCTCCCCTCAGGCGCGGCCAGCGTACGGGGCCACGGTCTGCTCGATGCTGCCGAAGATGCTGGCACCGGCCGCGTCGCGCATCTCGATGCGCACCGTGTCGCCGAACTTCAGGTAGGCCGTCTTCGGCGCGCCGTGTTCGATGGTTTCATACATGCGCACCTCGGCCAGGCAGCAGTAACCGACGCCGCCGTTCCCGATGCTGGAGCCAAACAGGTTGCCCTGCTTGTTCGACACGGTGCCCGAACCGACGATGCTGCCGGCGCCCAGTTCGCGCGTCTTCGCCGCATGCGCCACCAGCTGGGCAAAGTTGAAGGTCATGTCTTCGCCTGCATTCGGCTTGCCGAACGGTTTGTCGTTCAGGTCCACCAGCAGCGGCAGGTGCAGCTTGCTGTCCGCCCAGTCGGCCCCCAGCTCATCGGGCGTGACGGCGACGGGCGAAAACGCGCTGGCCGCCTTCGACTGGAAGAAACCGAAACCCTTGGCCAGTTCGCCCGGGATCAGGTTGCGCAGCGAGACGTCGTTGACCAGCATGACCAGGCGGATCGCCTGCGCCGCGTCGTCCACGCTGGCGCCCATGGCCACGTCGCCCGTAATCACCGCCACTTCCGCTTCCAGGTCGATGCCCCATTCTTCCGACAGCGCGAAGATCGGGTCGCGCGGACCGATAAAGCTGTCGGAGCCGCCCTGGTACATCAGCGGGTCCGTGTAGAACGAAGCCGGCACTTCCGCGTTGCGCGCCTTGCGCACCAGTTCCACGTGGTTGATATAGGCGGAACCGTCGGCCCACTGGTAGGCGCGCGGCAGCGGCGAGTGGCACAGCGCCGCGTCAAAGGGCTGGGCGTCCGGCGCCTGGCCTGCATTCAGGTCGGCGTAGGCAAGTTCGAGCTTGGGCGCGACGGCGTCCCAGTTGTCGAGCGCCGCCTGCAGGGTGGGCGCGATGGCGGCCACGCGCTGGTACTGGCGCAGGTCGCGGCTGACGAGGATCAGGGCGCCGTCGCGGCTGCCGTTTTTCAGGGTTGCGAGTTTCATGGTGTTCCTTGTTCTGTGTATTTCAGAGAGTGTCGGTTTGCAGCATTCAATCTGCTGCGCTCAGGCTTCCGCCGGCGCGTGCATCCAGGCGGCGTGCTTGGGCGCGCGGCGCGTCTGCGACCATTCTTCCAGCATTTCCCATTTGACGGCGTCCAGTTTGGCCATCATTTCAGGCGTGCCCACGTTGGCCGCCAGTTCCAGGCGGTGGCCGTTGGGGTCGAAGAAATAGATCGACTGGAAGATGGCGTGATTCACGGGACCGAGCACCTCGATGCCGCCGGCCACCAGCCGCTCCTTGGCGGCCAGCAGTTCGTCCATGCTGCCCACTTCCAGCGCCAGGTGCTGCACCCAGGCCGGGGTATTGCGGTCGCGGTCCATCGGCGGCTGCGTCGGCAGCTCGAAGAAGGCCAGCACATTGCCCTGGCCCGCGTCGAGGAAGACGTGCATGTACGGGTCCGGCGCCTTGGTCGACGGCACCAGGTCTTCCGCGATGGCGAGGACAAAATTCATGTTCAAATGCTTGACGTACCACTCGACGGTCTTCTTCGCGTCGATGCAGCGGTAGGCGACGTGGTGGATTTGCTTGATCTTCATGTGCTTGTCTCCAATGGATGGCGCCCTGGGCGCAATGGCTGGCCTGTTTTTCAGCTTTTCACCATTAGAATCGAGTTCCAGCTATCATACAAACAATTTTTAACCATTGATTTATCGGATTATCTTATGAGTCCCAGCCTGCGGCAGATGCGCGCCTTCGTGGCACTGGCCAAGACCGGCAGTTTTACCCTGGCCGCCGAATACCTGCACGTGACGCAGTCCGCCTTGAGCGGCTTGATCAAGGAACTGGAAAGCGTGCTGGGCGTGCGCGTGGTCGAGCGCAGCACGCGCAAGACGCAGCTGTCCGAAATCGGCCGTGAACTGTATCCGCTGTTTGAAAAGATGATCGAAGACCTCGATGGCGCCATGGCTGGCATCGCCCAGCGCAAGGCCCTGAAGACAGGCCTGGTGCGCATTGCCGCGCCGCAGATGATGGCGTGCACCCTGCTGCCGGAAGTGATCGCCGCCTACCGGCAGGCGCACCCGGACGTGCAGCTGCGCCTCGTCGACTGCCCCGTGGAAAACGTGTCGGCGCGCGTGTTCAGCGGCGAAGTCGATTTCGGCATCGGCCCCGAACGCGATCCGACGGCGGAAATCGCCGCGCAAGTGCTGTTCGAAATGCCCTTCGTGCTGGTCTTTCCCGAACAGCACCCGCTGCGGCAAAAGGAAAGGGTCACCTGGGCCGACGTGGGCGACCACCCGTTCATTTCGCTGCAGGGACAATTTACGGAACGCCTGCTGCGCGACATGCACGGCGCGTTTCGCGAGCTGTCGCTCAATCCCTATAACGAAGTGACGTTCATGACGACGGCGCTGGCCATGGTCAGCGCCAACCTGGGCATCACGGTCTGCCTGCCGTACGCGGAACCGATGGTCAAACTATATAATTTGCACATGCGCGCCCTGCACGAGCCGGAACTGACGCGGCGCTTTTTCGTCTACACGAAGACGGGACGATCGCTGTCGCCGGCGGCCGAAAGCTTCATGGCCTTCCTGTTCCAGTTCGTCGAGACGCACGAATGGAACGTGGGGGCGAACGGCGGCGCAGCACGTGTGGCCTTGCCTGCGGACGGTTCGGCCGCCGCCCCTTTATAATGGCGCATCACTCCATACCGCCCGCACCATGACCCAAGCTGCCCTGAACGAGCTGTCATCCATCGACGCCGCCACCATCGCCATCAACCAGCGCATGAACAAATTCGACGGCCATGCACAGGTCTGGCTGTTCGGCTATGGCTCGCTGATCTACAAGGCCGATTTCCCCTACATCGAGCGCCGCCCGGCCAGCATCGCCGGCTGGACGCGGCGCTTCTGGCAAGGTTCGCACGACCACCGCGGCACGCCGATGGCGCCGGGCCGGGTCGCCACCATCGTGCCGCAGGCGGGCGCCGTGTGCGACGGCATGGCCTACCTGATCACGCCCGAAGTCTTCGCCCACCTCGACCACCGCGAAAAGAACGGCTACCTGCGTTTAGCCACCGACATCACCTTCGACGATGGCAGCAAGGTCGAAGGCCTGGTGTACATCGCCAACGAGGAAAACGCCGCCTTCCTCGGTGCCGCTCCGGAACTGGACATCGCGCGCCAGATCGCCCGTTCAAACGGCCCCAGCGGCCCGAACAGCGAATACCTGCTGCACCTGGCCAGCGCCCTGCGCGAGCTGGGCAAGAGCGATCCCCATGTCTTTGCCATCGAACAACATCTGGCGCAGATGCAGGCACAGACACAGAATAACGCGGCAGGATAACGCCCCAAGATAGCACCGCACGGCAGCACCGTGGCACCCTGCCGTGCCCGGGCAAGACCCTGCATCAAGATTCCCGGACGATGGCGCGCCGCTCCCGGTGACCTGCGGCAATCCCCCGGCCGCAGGTCAGCGTCGCCCGCCTTTCAGCTTGTGAGCGCGCCCCAGCATTCTCGGCCGTGACAATGACTTAACTTAAAACAAATCCAGCTGCCCCGCATTGCCATTTTTTACTTTCGCGCCCAGCGGCGGCACCACCAGCGGGCGGCGAAACTGCGTGCAATCGAGCTGCTTGAAGCGGCCGCCCTTGCCATGCAAGCCCAGCCGGTGCACCGCCTTTTCAAAGCGCTGGCGGATGAGGTCGGCCCATACGCCCTCACCCCGCATGCGCGCGCCGAATGCGCTGTCGTAATCCTTGCCGCCACGCATTTCGCGCACCCGGTTCATCACGCGCTGGGCCCGTTCGGGGAAGTGTGCTTCCAGCCATTGCTGGAACAGGGGGCTCACTTCCCACGGCAGACGCAGCACCACATAATGGGCGTGGATGGCGCCCGCGTCGCGCACGGCTTCGAGCAACTGCTCGATTTCCGGTTCCGTCACGAACGGAATGATGGGCGCGATGCTCACGCCTACGGGGATGCCCGCCTCCGTCAGGGTGCGGATCGTGCGCAAGCGCCGCGCCGGGGCGGCAGCGCGCGGCTCCAGGGTACGCGCGATGGCCGGGTCGAGCGTGGTGACAGTGACGGCCACGGCCGCCAGGCGCCGGGCCGCCATCGGCGCCAGAATGTCGATATCGCGCTCGATCAGCGACGATTTCGTGATCAGCGCCACGGGGTGGTCGCATTCGTGCAGCACTTCCAGCACGCGCCGCGTCAGCTGCCGTTCGCGTTCGCACGGCTGATACGCATCGGTATTAACGCCCAGGGCGATCGGTTCGGGCACATAGGATGGCTTGGCCAGTTCGCGCCGCAAGAGTTCGGGGGCGTTCACCTTGGCGTAGATGCGGCTTTCGAAGTCCAGGCCCGGCGACAGGCCCAGATAGCTGTGCGTGGGGCGGGCAAAGCAATAAATACAGCCGTTCGTTATGTCGACCCGATTTGTTCACATACTCAATTAATGCATTGAATATAAAAGACTAATTCCAACTTCGTAGACACCGTGCGTTCATGAACAATTGCTTTAGCCAGAAGTAGGGGTAGAGGGAATAGTCAGCCAAAACGAGCAAAGGCGCATACCCAGCCGTAGTTTGGTCTCGCTTGCTCGCTATGCAGACTGAACTGGTTTTCTGCCGCTTACTGAAGCTGACGGCCAGATACAGCCGGTGTCCGCCAGGTTGAGGAAATGCCGCGCCGAGGCGGCGCCCCGGCTGAAGCCGATCACGTAGACATAGGGCACAACGCCGCCATTCGCAGAAGTGTCCGCCTTGAGGTCTAACAACGCGAACCCGGCGCGTTCAATGGTGCCGTGGCCGGTCGCGCCGTCCCACAGCCTGAGCAGAACCCACTCTCGCGTGCCAACGCCTTCGTAATAGTGGGGCTGCACCAGCGGATCGGTCAGGGCGAGCTCCGCCAAGTCGTTGGCCAGTTGCACAGGCACTGTGCGTGGCGGGTCCGGGTCTTCCTTATCATTCCAAGTACCGTCGAAGACGGCCACGAAAACTGGTCAGAGTTTACCGTCAATGGAGTACCACACATCAGGAACCCAGAGCGACTCAAGCCGCCGCGATGCGATCGTCCACTGATTCATCTCGGGGATGGTCAACGTAAGGCGTCCGGCCGTTCGAGCGGCGTCTATCGGCTTCGCGTGGCCCGTCTGAATGGCCTGGGTCAATGCCAGTTGCTGGTCGGTGAAGGCGCAGCTAGGGGTCCAATTGATGCTAAAGTCGAACTCCTGAGCGTGCAATGTCATTGCCAGCAAGCCTAGCATCAGGGCCGAGATCGTTTGGGCGAGTGAAGGATTCATGTGCCTGTCAGTTTATCAGCATGCGGCGTTGGAGTTATGCTGCAGAGCACTAGTAATGGCAACTGCACAGTCGACTTGAGGTGGCGTCATAACATAGCCTCAAACCACCTTGCCTTCGATCAGCAGCAGCTGATGCGGCTTCCTTCATCGATTTTTCAGCCATCACTGCGTATCGCTTATTGTGAGTTTTCAAAGGCGGCCATCTGCCGCTCATCACCTTGCTTATGGGAGTTTTAATGAGTCGCCTCAAGTGCATTTATATCGACTGGAATATTTTTCAGGACCTGATCCAGGCCCGCAAGAGCCCGCGTCTGGCGGAGAATCTGGACGCAGGCAAGGCAAAGGGCTACGCGCTCCCCTATTCGCACGCCCACCTCAGTGACTTGCTGAGATGCTCCAGCTTAGAATGGGTGAAAAAAGATCTGGACCAAGTCACAGCGATCACTGGCAGTTGGTGCGTCGGCCCACAGAAGGATGGCTCTGGATTTGGCTTGGACCGTATCCGGCCACATTTGGTGTACGAAGCCATGGCGCGGGAGGCGCAGCAGGCTGTACCGAACTCTAGCAACTTCCAATTTCCACCCTACACTGTGGACGTTAGCAAATTATCGGCTGACAACGTGATCCGGCCTTACCTGCAACAATCAAACAACTTGATGTCGCCGGCTGTGTTGCAATGCTTGATCAACGACATCCTAGAGCGGGGACTCGACGACCACAAGCTGCAAAAGAATTTCCGGGAATCTTTCACCGAAGTAGTCAGACTGAACCAACCCAACAACAAAGAAATCGCGGCCTGGCCGATTTACCAGTATTTGCTGGCATCCGCAGAGGAAATTGAAGACAACTTCATGACCATCTTCCGTTCATTCCTCAGCATAGACGGAAAGTCGCTGGAAACCATCAGCGAGGAAGATAAAATTCGGACGGCGTATGGAATATTGGACTTCTTCCCTGTTTTCAAGGAAAAGATCGAAAGAAAAAACAACCTGAACAATATGATCACCGATGGCCTGCATGTGTATATCGCAGCGCAATGCGCCTATTACATTTGCGGAGACCGCAAGTCCGTTATCAAGGCCAAGATGGTTTATCGCGCATTCCGCATACCGACCAAGGTGTACTACGTCGACGACTTTATCCGCAACGTTGAACTGTGACGTAGGTACGAACAGCCGGTAGCTGAAGCTGGCAGCATCACCCGGAACCAATGAGGTGACCGCATGAAAGTGATCGATCAGACATGGACATCGTTTTTGCTTGCTGATCGCGTTTTCTTTTGCGAATCAAGGCAAGGACTGAAATTCCAGCGCTACTGGCCCGAAATGCAATTCGCTAGCGCGGATCACACCTCGCATCAGCTTGCTCGGTACGACGGACTGCTAGCGCAACAGGTCAGGCAAATCATAGAGCAACTGCAGCGCTTCCGGCCAGCCTGCATCAGCGAACAGATCAAGTATCGCAACCAAATTATTACGATGAAGCTCGTCTTCGAAAATTGAGCGATAGTCGGCGAGGTAGCGGCGGACGATGCCAACGATGACGCATATGGCGAGCGATTCGTAGTGATACCCCTGCTGCTCTCCACGCCCGACGAGGATCGCATGCAAAGCAACAAAAACAGCCGATGGATTACCTGGGATCAGAAATTCGTACAACTCGATCACATGGTGCAGCGCCTCCGGGTTGCGGCTGTTGGCCAACATCTCTAGAACGCCGGAATAATCTGCAAGAAAGCGCGCCATGGAGTTGGCATCACGCAGACCGGGGCCGTCTTCGATGTGGTTTTTCCCTAAGGCACCAGAACCGAAATAGAATTGGTTGATCGTGTGCAGGACTACAGATTCCGCTGCTCGGAATTGCTCGATCGCCTGCTGCTTGTCGACTTCGGATGCCGTATCGAGGGTGGCTGTGGCATAGGCGTTGGCTGAAATTCTGCTTACGGACGAGAGGATAACTTCGATTGCATGCTGTGCACGATCGTTCATGGCAGACGCTTCGGCCGTAGGAGTGGGTTCATAGCGGCCGAAGAATGCCGCGCGCAACGCGCCGACGAATGCGGTGAGCAGGTTGTTGAATCGCAGAGGATCGGTGGCCCATTGTGCCAGCCATTCGCGCACCTGGTCCCGTGCCTGTCCAACAAAGAGCTGCGCAGTCCAAGCGCCAAGCTGTTCACACAGCTCGTTGATACCGGACATATTATCAATATGGCCTTCGGCCCATCGAGTGGCGGCAACGACCAACATTATCTCGCAGCGTTCGGGGGCAGCATGGCAGTAATAACGCATGGAATTCAGGCAAGATGCCAGGACGTCGGCATTGGTTTCCAGCCTCGCAATCCGCTCCGCCATTGCCCACATCCGCTCGGGCGCCGTATTTCCGACGATCGCGAGGTTCTGCGCGGCCTGCAAGCGTACGGCGGGTACAGGATCTTCGAGTACGGCGTCCAACCGATCCACGATGAGTGGATGAGTGGAAGCGTAGTGCTCTGCAAGACACATCCAAGCTTGCGCAGCGTCGACCCTCACGTCCCAACCGCCCCAGAAGATAGTCATGACGTTTCCTCCGGCGAAAGCGGATAAGGGCTTGACGATAACCGATCGAGCGTCGAAAACATAACGGCGAGTTCAGGCATCCCATTCTGTCCCGGCGTATAGTTTTTTTCTGACGCCACTCGCACGACAGCGTTCGCTATATGTCCCCAAGCTGAATGGCTGGTCCGCTCATGGATTGCGGGCGAGGCGTCGAGCAGCGCGAGCAGTCCGACGGCCAGGTTCCAAAGCGCCACCAGCTGCGGCGCTTGACTGCCGGACGACGTCTGCTTGACCAGGGTGTTAAGCGCTTCCGACGCGTCCAATAAGTTGCGATCTGGACCAGCGTCCATGTCAACGCCGGCGCTGCGCAGATGATCTCGCATGCGAGCGTCTTGGTCCACGGAGGTTACGCTGACGCTGAATCCAGCCACGTCGCCAGCTGAGCTAGGGCTTTCGGCGGTGGCACGGCGCAAGGCCACCAGCCGCTCTGACTGGAGCGTTTCCTCGGGCACAGCTTTCACAATGCGGCTGAGGATCGAATGCCAGCGAGCCAGCTCGTCCTCTCCGGCGAGGCGCGACTCGTCCAGCACCATCGTCTCGAAGCGGAAACGCGCCTCCGGTGGCCTCGATGGCCAGACCGCAGCAACAAATTTTTCCGCATCTCGGCACGTGCCCGGATGCTCAAGCATGTCCGGTCGCTCGAACAGCGGCCAAAGCAGATCGCCGACGTCGCCAACACGTTCCGCACCGACGCCCAGAATGCGCGCCCAGACCGAAGCAGTGGCATATCCGTTCGAAGCAGCTGCAACACAGGTGTCAAACAATTCCGTTTCACAGCGGCGCAGGAACTCGACAAATTTGTGCAGCAGATCGTCCGTGCGGTGCGATATGCCCGCCTGGCTCCAGTCGCTGTATTCGTAGGGAGCGCCGCGCAATGCAATCGACACAGAACCGAGATTGAACCGGCCGACATCTGGAGCATTGGCGCTGCGGCGGACGGCATGCTGGCCGATCAAGGCATCTATTAGCGCGCGGGTGCCGTGATACGGCGAGATTACAAGGACCTCCCCGATCGCCATGGCGAGCAAGTGGAAGCTGCTTTCATAATCCTGCCGCCGCGTGGAAGTGAGCCTTAGGATACGGTCGCTGCCCATCGACGACGCAGTCGTGTCTGTGATCGTCTGCCCGTAAAGCATGGCATAGATTTGTACAGTGAAGTCTGGATCCGCGCGAGTAATGGACTTGATCTGCATGGCGAGCCAGCGCGCCTCGCGATCGGCATTTTGCGAGAAGTGGGGTTCACGCAAAATACGATCTAGCAGGGCACGCGAGGCGGCCGCTTCCGAAGCGAAGCTCTTGCCGACGAATTCGATGAACATCGGGGTAAACTGTGTCAATTGCGCCGATGCCGTCCATCCCAGTTCGAGCAACGCGCGTGCTACCTGGCCAAGCACACCAAGGAGCGTGGAATCAGCTAAGTCCCCATGGTCGAACAGCGCCTTTAGCAGCAAACGGGCAGGATCGATGAGCAACCTCTCTTGCGTTGCGACGAGTGCTGCTGCGAGATGCGCCCATGCCTGCGCGGCGGGCGGGGTGAGAACCCGGCGCTCGGCAATGTTCATCGAAGCAAAACGGGCCAGCCGACGAACCTCGGCAGCCAGTGCGGGGTCACCCGGCGTAGCGACAATGCGCGCCGTCAGGCCGGCCAAGTCTCCCTGTTCGCGAACATTTTCGACGAGCGTGCGCAGCGCTACGTTGCCCAGCACCGGGTCGACACCGCCAGCGAACAGTCCCGCGATCAATCGCCAAATGCGAGGTCGCCCCGCGCTGTCGTCCCGCCACAGCCGCTCGACGGCAAAGCGCAGCGCCGGAGCTAGCATCAGTGCGGTCGACGTATCACAGGCAAGCTGGGTTCGCAATGCATCCGGGTCATCCCATTCCAGGTAAAAGCGGCCGGTGACGTGATCGAACAGTACATGGTGCGCGAAGCTCACCAGCTCGCCCGCTTCGGCAAGTACGCCAGTTCCAATCACGGAATCAAGTCCATCGTGTTCGACCGCGATCTTGCGCACAGAGAGGCGGCGACTTCGCACCATCACGGACGCCGCCCCACGGGCTGCACGTCGCAGGGGTGTGGAATCCAAGCGCTCATTCTCATAGGCATCGATCAACCCCGACTGGGTGCCAATTTCGGCGAACGCAGACGGTTCGGTGCCACTGGCAAGCAGTTGAGCGGCCAGCGACAGATTGAAAACATTGCGCAGCAACTCGACGAACTGGGGGGGCGCCGAAGTTAATAAACCAGCCAGTACAGGTGATGCTGTCGATACCATCCCAAGGTCGGCGTCAGAGAGGTGCGGCACCGCAAAGTGACGAACGCCTGCCAGTCCCTGTTCCATAGGTAGCAAAACGTCCGGCGTCCCAGCGAAGGCTTGCCGATAGCGACGTCCACTCTTGAGGTCGAAGGTGCGGATCGATGCGACGACGGTCCATTCGCCTGAGAGCCGGGTTAGTACCTGTTCAATGAGCGTTGCGAAAACTCCCTCCGCATGACCCCCGCGTGCCGCATCGAGAGCGTCGATGAACAGTATCCTGCGACCGGCGCCAGGAATGGCCGCCAAGATGTCCAACAGCCTGTGGCCAAGCCCGAGTTCGGAATCCACGTCGGCGGCGATCGCTACGCCAGGGAAACGATCAACCGACAGGAACACGACAGTGTCGCCCGCAGCCGCCAGTGTGGCCGCCGCGTGAACCAGAGCGCCAGTCTTGCCCGCACCAGGTTCGCCGACCACCAGCAATGAACCATCCCGTATTGCTGTAAAAAGAAGGTCGCTGCATTCGCGTGCGATCGAAATGCCGACACCGAGGGGTAAGGCGCCATGCACTGCAAGGCGCGCGAGCTCGTTGCTCGTAGCGTCACGCAACCTAGCGATATCGGCATCGAATCCCGGTACTCCAGTATCGTTATGGCCGCGCTGGCGCAGCGTACGCAGCAGTCCGGTGCGATCCGCCGGCGCACCGCTGCTGATCAAGCCGCGCACGATGCCCTTCAAATCACGCAACGGCGCATCGCCGTTAGAATCGCCGCCGTACAGGTGACGGCCCAGCAACTGGGATGCTTCGCGCCAGTCGCGGTCGCCCTCGTCCATCGAGAAACGCGCGACATGAAAAATTCGCGCCAAATCTACCAGATCAGCGTCCTGCGGCTCCATTCCTCGGAGTGCTGTCCAGACAGGCTTCACGGCCGCCTCTAGGAGATCAAGTGCGGCGCGCTCAGCCTGATTGCGCTCGCCACACGTTACCGCCCAGCTACCACCGCTATCGAACGCACGGCAACCGGCTTCGAGGACATCAAGCGTCATCGGCGAGTCGGCGCGTACAGCTAGTACAGCGGCGTTGCTGGCTACACTGGGAAGGCAGCCGGACGCCTTCTCATTTGCAATCCATTTCGCTACCTGTCCGACGGTTTTCGCTAGCGCCGAGTCAGCACTAGTACCAAGACTGGCCCTGGTCTTACATTGCAAATGCAGCATGCCGTCATCCGACTGCGTGACTTCGATATCGTCAAGGGCACCGCCAGTTTCGAGACGTATCGCAACCGGCAGCGCCTGATTGTTGATGCCGAAACGACCGCCGACAGGAAGACGAACGAGGATATGCACTGCGAGCCAGGTCGCCACCTCGGCCTGAAAGGCCATACCAGCTTCGGTGGCGCGGCCGCCAGCATTCATCCGTGTGATCGGAGTAGGCGTGGGCATCAACGTCATCAAAAGCTTCCTTTATGAGCACTTGCGATGCCTAATTTTAACATTTAGCATTGGATTGATTTCTATATAAATCCCATCGGAGGTTGCTGAAAGAAGCTCACAACTCGCACGGAGATACCCGCTAGAGGCGAATCTAGACCACGCGGATGCCGCGCGCCATACACTACTACGATCTTGCACCAGCCTCATCCGGCATAGGTAGCCAAACACATATCTTTGCCGCAGTCAAACAGACGCATAACCTTGCCGAATGGCGAAGTTATGAATACAGGCACACCCAACGACGCCGACAGGCAGCTAGACCGCCAGTTATAAAAAATTTCCCATGGGAATTAGTGGAAATTATGTGTGGCGTATAATTCCCCAATAGCAACATCTTCGCCCGTCCTCCCCCCTTGGGTACACAGCAACTCAGCTGACCATACTCATCTGTTCCCATCGCAGTGAAGCGCTTTTGACGGCACTCAAATCAAGGCCGCCAACCCTTCTTTGACATTAGAAGCGACTCGACAACCATACAGGATATCAAGTGCAACGTGCTTAGCAGTTACCATTGCCCTCAAGCTACGCTCGGTAAGAAACACCTCGCAGTACGCCAGCGCAGCGCATGCGTGGTGAAAATCGTGAAAGTCGTTTGCTTCGAGCTGCTGGGTTTTATTCCATCGTGCTGCCGCGTGAAGACATGTGTTTATATGCAGCGTCCGTAGTATATTCTTGCCATCGTCTTCCTCGACTGCTTTAAAGAGGAAAACTTCCCACTGCTGCACTAGACTGCTCCACTCCGGCCCCTCACGCGGCACCGAGCGTCCAGTAACCCGCTCCACCATCTTGGAAACAATATCAGCCCCGATTGGGGCTATCAGGTTAAGGACACCTCTAAGCTCGATAGCGTAAGTTTTTTGGAAGCTTTTCAGTTCATGCGCATGTTCAGCGTTGCCTGCATTTAAACGACCGGCGAGGTAGTCAAAAGACATATCGGGCGGCATGGAATCCCCCAAGATCCGGACTATTTCCGATAAGGGACGTGTCCACATATGGTCGAAAAATGCTTTTTGCAATGCGAGCTCAGTTGCGTCATCAAACCCTGTATTAGTGGGATGGATGTGGCCGAGTACATAGCTGAGCTTTGACCAGACAAGATGCCGGATCGGGACTGGATTGCGCTTTTCGGCCTTCGAACGAACGAAGTACTCCAGCTCCAATTCGATCCGCTCATCGTACGCGATCAGTGAAATGCCAAGGCTAAGCTCATCAATTAGCTTAGCTGTGGCGAGTCTTGTTGCCGAATCTTCCTGTTTGAGTAGCTCTGCGAATGTACTTTCGCTAATCGGACAGAAAACAATGCCTGATTCCACAGCCTGCTTGATTTGCGCCAATAATGCAATCTCATCAGGGGCGCTTCGCTCGCCTGCAGCGACGCCTCTGAGAATGATCCAAAACTTCTGATCGAGATAGATGGCTCTGCGGGATTGAAGCGACTCTCCAAGCTCTCTTTGACGGCGTCGCACATGCTCACCTAGCGATACATCCGGCGATGCCAGATGTTCCTCCACTCCATACGTATCGTTATTAGCCATGTTCAGGCGATCTTTACCTTTAATGCGTACTTCAACGAATATCATTTATCCAAACTATTCGTGCTCCTGCGCAGTATCATGCTGTTCATGCTTGGGGCCTCAACAGCGACGCGCTAGTTGGACCAATACATGCGTCTAGCTGGCCTACGTTCAAGTCGTTCACGGCTTCTGGCGTCAAGCATCCGGCGTTGAAAAGCCCGAGGTATTGCCCCCTGATCAGAGCGATCGGCAAGTTTGTGAGCGGCAGCGCACCGGCCGGAAGGCCGAATTCGAGTCGTTGCAGGACTTCGTCGAGTCCCGCCAGGAACGTGGGCTGGTCCGGGAAGAGCGCCGACAGGATTTGGTGCGTCGACCGCAGGTGAAAGCGGGTTGCGTCGGCGATTCCGATGATGTTCCCATATCCGACAGCGCCTCCGAATGGCGTGGTCGAGAACCGCTTCTCCAACACGTCAACGGGGGTGCCCTCGATCCAGTCGTACAAGAGCGCCGCGCGCTTGCATCGGCACCAGAACTCAATCTCGTCCCGGCAATATCGCTGCAGTGCCTGCGTCATCGCATGCCCATAACGCTGCGCCACATCATTGGCGCGCACGCTTTCCGACCGCCCCCGTTTCATGACCGGTGTGTAGATCGCATCCATTTCGTCGAGGACCTGCACCATCGCCAGCACCTGGATGGGCGACGTCTGTGAGGCGTTCAGTTGTTTCATCAACTCGACCAGCCGCAGGCTCGACTCAAACGACAAGGACGAAGCGCCGCAGGCGCGTCCGAGCAAGGTCAGGTGGATGAACTCGCCCTCTCGCTCGGCCAGCCCGGCCTGCAGCAGGCGCTCGACCAATGCAGTGACTTCATGCTCCACGATCGCGATCCATTGCGGGTTTGCGCGTGATGCAGAGTAGCCGCCGAACGTGTTGACTAGGAGGCCAGGAATTTCGATGGCGCGCACACCCCGAACCTGGCTAAGCAAGCGTAACGTCCAGGTTGGCAGGTCGCGCTGCTGGAAGGATGACTTCACGTCTTCCGGTACGCCGAGCACGTACTTCTGGAACAGTTGCGCACGTTCCATCGGCGTCTCGGCGAGGATGATGGCCTTGCCGATTTCGTTGTATCCGAGCCGTCCCGCCCGTCCCGCCATGTTCTTGTACTCGGCGACGGCGAATGGGCGGCCATCCTCACCGACGAACTCGTTCTCGGCCAGGATCACCGTCGATGCCGGGGTGTTGATACCAGCCGCCAGCGTCGTGGTGGCCACCAGCGCATGGATACCGCCACCAGCGTTGCGGTATCCTTTCTCAACGGCTTCGCGCTCCGCGCGCAAGAGATTGGTGTTGTGGAACGCAGTGCCCCCCGCAAGGCATTCCCGCAGATCCTGCGAGGCGCCGGTCAGATCCTGAGTCGGCAGCACGTCCAGGACGGTCGTCGCGGGACCCAGGCCCAATTCCTTGGACAAGTATTTGGCGCAGCCCTGTGCCGGACCACGCATGTTGCGGAAGACCAGCAACTTCTCGCCCTGTGCGACCAGTTGCTGAACAAGCGGCACGATCACGTCTTGCGAACTGGGCTTATCGCGACGCTGCACGATGTGATGTGCAGGCAACAGGGCTTCGGTCTTGGTGGTGCCGTCCGCATCGACGAACTGGAACGTCCCTCGCCGATCGAGCACGCCCTCGACCAGAGGCACAGGCCGCTCGCGGGACATCAGCAAGGGCAGATCGAGCCAGCGATCGAAGCTGTTGAGGTTCCCAATGACCGCCGACAAGATCACCAGTTGCGGCTCGATGCCGCGCTGACGCGCCCGCAGCAGAAGCGCGAAAATCAACTCGACCGTAATCCCTCGATTCGGGTCCGTGATGAACTGCCCCTCGTCAAGTACAACGAGGCCGAGCTGGTTTAGCAGACGCGGCGAGCCGAGCGCCAGATTGAGAAAAGTTTCGTAGGTGAAGAAACCCAAGTCATAGCGACCTCCCAACACGGGGCCAATGCCATCCGTTGCATCACCGCTGCACCGTACGACGCGTAGCCCTGCGGGTCCGTATCGCTCGCTAAATTCCTCGAACTTCTCGTTTACTAGCGCGCGATATGGCAGTAAAAACGCGGCTTTCTTACCGGCTGTGACTGCCTGAATCGCAGCCAGTTCACCGATCATGGTCTTACCCGAGCTGGTCGGCGCGACCACCAGCAGCGATCTGCCGGCCAGTACGCCGTGTTCGTTGACTGCCTTGAGTTGCAGCGCGTTGAGACCGCGCGGGAAGTCCGTCGTCCACTGATCGACGATTTCTGGTGGAAAGCCGTGCGCGGAAAATTCCGCAAACGATCCCGACATTTGCTGGACCGCTCTAGCCGGGAAAGCAGCGGCGTAGTTGTCACCGCGCTTGAGAGTCGGAAACACGAGGCCACCCTGGACGTTGCCCAGGAATACAGGCGTCTGTGTCACGCTGATGCGCTCGGCCTCGACACGAGCCAGCCGGATGATCTCGCCGGCGACTTCCGGAAAACTGACCGAGTCGCCGATCGCACCCGTCAACGCCTCGATCACTGCGTGCGTGAGCAATCCATGTCCAGTGCCCGGCTGCTCCCAGGCGGATTCGTTGGTTGCACAGGCGGCAAGCAGAATGCGCCCCTCGCCGTAAATCCCGGTCAACGCAAATGCGCTTCGCGAGCGCGATGCAGCCTCCAGCACGCGCGCAGGCGCCTGCCCGCTAAAGCAACAGTCAAGCACGCACAGCACCGCGCGCGCCTTTGTCGCCTTGAAAGCATCGGCCAAGCTCGCCATCGACAGGCCTGTACCGGAAAGATCGGCTGCGTTGGTATCGAACAAGACTAGGCTTCCATCGGGAGAACCGTGGCCAGCGAATGTAATGACGACAACGTCGTCCTGATCTGCGGTCGACAACGTTCCGAGGATGGCCTGCAAAACCTCTGCATGCGTAGCGGCTTCATCGACAAGCAGTCTGCCAGCCAGGTCTTCGACGGTGTCGGTAAACAGTGCCCACAACGCGGTTGCATCGCGGCGAGCCCCACCTAGCTCGGGAATCGTCACATCAAGGTATTTGTTTATGCCGATGAAGATCGCTTTGTTTGCCACGCTACTCCCTATCCGATTCTCTTAGCAACCAACTCAACAGCCTAGCAGTTTTCCCACGAGAAAAATACGTACTTTGTCACCGTTGAGACTTTGCCACTCTAGTCTGTGGAAAAGAAGATTATTCAAAACGAATTGCCCGTTCAGATAAACACAAAAGAACTTAGAACAAATCCAACCGTCCATTTCCATGCCTAACCGCCGCCGGCACCAACAACGGCGGCCGGAACCGCCCGATATCAAGTTGGCGGAATCGAATCATGCGTTTTTCCAGTCCCAAGCGATGCACGGTTTTTCCCACCCGCTGTTTGATCAAATCAGCCCACACGCCCTCTCCGTGCATGCGCGTACCTGCGCTCGGAAACCATAGAGCTTACCTACGCTGAGCGGCGCTCCAGCCGTGCCATCGACAAACATGCGTTCCAACTTTCAGCGCTCCTCAAGACTGAGGCGGCCAAGTCCCGCAAGCAGCGGCGCACGCTGAAGCAGATCCATGAGGACTTGAAGGAATTGGGGTTCGAGGGGTCTTACGACAGGGTCGCGGCGTTCGCGAGGGTGTGGCGGGAGGGTCAAAATGAGAGGGTCAATCCTACCAGCAAACGAACATACAGCACTTGTCAGCGCTGCCGACTTCTGTTCTAATATAGGAAAAGGGCAGTCACTCTCCTGGACCAGTCGCGCAATACTGTGCCAAAAGTGAATTTCTTCAGTTGTATGTCACATCAAACTGTATTTTTTTCCCCTAAATGCTGTAGACCCAGGCAATGCGCGACGTCTGACCAAGTCTACGACAATCGAGGAGAATCAAATGCACGTTCCCCCTACCATTTCCCAAAAAACTACCGAGTTGTTTGCACCTGCAGTGATCCGTGCGGCTACGCAGGCGCTGAATCAGTTCACGCCACCGTCCGATGTCCTGCCGTCTGACGTCAAAGTCAAAAATTTTGCTGATGCAATTCAAAGTACGGGCAAGATGTTGGGCACGAAAATCGCACGCAATATCGCACTAAACGCTGCAGCACACATCCTGATGCACAAGCCATGGCATGCAGTTAAAACATCCGGTTCCGACAAGCCGCTCGCATACTCGATCTCATTGATTGTCCTCGGTGGCCAGCATAAGCCATGCGAGATTTCCGCAGCGACTGCTGGCGAGATGTGCAGTGCCGCCGTAGAGCAAATTGTTCCGATGCTGTCAAAAAGCCAAGGTGCGGTGATTGACATGAAGCGCACGCCGTACAACCTGACGTTGACCGTTACAGATGTCAACGGCCCCTCTTTCATCATTGACTGTCACGGTCCGCTCGTACCGGACGACCACGTGCGCTTCACCCATCGCTTCGAGGAAGCCTTGATGACACGCGCACCAACCGTCTTACTCAACTATGCTTTGCTCCCGACGAAAGCTAAGCACGGCGCCTACACGCAGCCCTTCTTCCGCGTTACCTCTGTCGAAGATGCCCATCGTTCCACACAATTAGTCGGCGAATTGGATCTCTTCGAACTGTTTGCGAGCGCGCGCATGTCCAACATGGATACCCGTGCCGACACGATTATGACCGCGGTCGGTACGGCCCGCGTGCAGGTGGCGTTCCTCGACTATGGTGAACCCTTCGCAAAAGAGTATGTCCCGATAACCGCAGGCCAGTTGAACAAGCTCTGGAAGCGCTATCACCTGTGGAGTGGCGAAATCGGTCAGCCAGTAAACGACATAGTTAAAACTTTGAAGGAAAAACGCCGCTCGCCGGCACTGAACTTGTCGGACACCGGTGGCCAACCGGGCGAAGTATCGTTCGCTGTTAGCGTTGCCGCCCGCCTGCCGATAACGCTGGCTCTCGGTAACGATTTCATGGACGCAGCGATAGCCAGCAACAACCTTCGGACGACAAGTGACATCCTGCTTCACACGGTGCGCCCTCTGATACCGGACCATGTTGAGCTGCTGAAGCAGAAGGTGGAGGAAGCATCCCCTGGCTGGCCGGACCGCCTCGACAAAAATAGCTTCGCTGCCATCCAGCCATTGCCTAACGAGCTGATGGGCTGGAAAATCGGCGTAGACAACACTTATATTGCGCTTGGATACTGGGCCCATAGCCAAGAAGTAGTCGGCACTAGCGGGCGTTATTCCGCCCGCGAATACAGCACTCGCATCGACGACTACAATCTGGCCACTGCACTCAAGGACGGTGCCATCAGCACAACCACCCCCTGCCCCTGCTGCGCTGAACCCGCAGTTGCCATCGTGACGATGCTGCCCACAAGTAACTCGTATGGTGTGTGGGCAGTAAATTGCAACAGCTGTGGTCACCATGAGAAAGTCTCGGATGCACCAGACCAAAACTTCGAATCGAGTCTGCCAGCCTTCACTTGCGGTTGCCGGACATGCGTTGCGCGTGGTCACGAGTTGGCTCAAGTGTTCAGCCCGAAGGCTCTACATTTTGCATCACATCTGAACAAAGCCCTGGTGTTGGCAGCGGACAACTTTGCGGCTTCGACCCCTGGCTGGCGGCTGGACGACGATAACATGGCGCGCTTCGGTGAAGACCAATACGGCCGCTACTACGAACGAGTTGTGCACGTTGCCGGTATTGCGGCCGGTGAGCCTATCTACCGGCACCTCCCGGCAGAATACACGGAGATGAAGCGCAAGGGTCTTGCAAGCTCTGCGCAACTACAGAGCCAGCACGGCTTCGACCGTAAGCTGACTTATCGCGCACTACCGGCTTTGGACGACAACGATATCAGCAAGGTGTACGCGTACTCCATGGCCTGCGCAGGCTTTGATCCAACGGACGTGGCCTCGTTCCGCAGCTGGGCGTCCAACACTCTGACGTTTGCGATGGTGTGCACATTGCAACTGCCCCTCATTGCCACTGTTCGCAAGCACATCGCAGCCCCAACAAGCGCGGCATAATCTACAGATCGGTCACTTTCAGTAGCAAACTCCCCATGCAGCTGGAGTGACCTCCGCATCTGCCACGTATATTGCGACTTACAGGACTGGCGCCCATCACACGCCCCTCCGGCTCCTCAGTTCGCGGCGCCCCCATCTCAGCGCGAAAACAAGTTACTTATGGCAACTGAATTTTTTTAGTTTGGCTTATAAATAGCTGAATTTTAATGAAAAATTGGCCTATGTGCGTTTCTTTAATCCCATGAACAAAGTACTTTTTGAAAATTTGACCACTAGTCAAAACTACTTGAGCGAACCATAGCTGCTAGTCAAATGTGCAAAGTCTGGGAACACTCTCAAAATTGCGTATAGCTTGGGCACCAATGCGGAATTTTTCTTTCAACATCCAAGTGAATAAAATTTTCGCGTAGACAACATCAGCAAACGCTTGTAGACTAATTTCTTTTATGCAACATGGGTCAATGAAATGAAAGAATTCAAGTGGCTTCACCTTACAGATTTGCACGTTGGACAACACTCTCATAATTGGCTTTGGCCCAATTTGAAAAAGATATTTATAGATGATTTAGAAAGAATTTCCAAAAACTCAGATGGCTTGGACGCCATAATTTTCTCTGGAGACATAACTCAAAAAGGTTTAATTAGCGAGTTTGATGCATTTACAGCCTTACTTTTAGACCTATATGAAAAATTAGATAAATGGGGCTACAAACCGGGATTCTTTTGCGTTCCGGGAAATCATGATCTAGTTAGACCCGATCCTGAATTACAAGAATCTCTACTCTTAAAACGATGGAAAACAGAACCCTCCGTTTCAAAACAATTTTGGAAAAATGAAACAAGCTCCTATAGAAAGCATATCGACGCTGCCTTTCAAAACTACACTAACTGGAAGGGAAAAATAAAAACGCTAGGAATTCCTATTCTGCCAACTAAAAATGGGATAATCCCTGGTGACGTATCCGCTAGCACCAAGTTCGGAGAAGTATCAGTTGGGTTTATTGGCTTAAATTCAACATTTTTACAATTGGGCGATGGTGATTATAATCAACAGCTCGATTTAGATATCAGGCAACTACTTGCTGTAACCGATGAAAATCCCGATGAATGGTGTTCGCAACACGACGTGAATTTTTTAGTTACTCATCATCCAACAGGTTGGCTCAATCCTGAAGCCAAGAAAAATTTCGATACTGAAATTTATCCGCCAGAGAGATTCACTGCTCACATATTCGGCCACATGCACGAATCTAATTCGCAGACAATATCCACTGGCGGTGGCCCAAGCAGAAAAAGCGTTCAGGGCCCCTCAATTTTCGGTTTGGAATATCTTGCAGATGGTACTACAGCGCGCCTTCACGGTTACACGGTGGGAAAAATTTCTATTGAGGAAAACTCTGCCGAATGGAAGCTGTGGCCGCGAATTACTCACATTCGTGGTGATGGTGCACGCAATTTTATTCCCGACTTTAATCACGCAATCATTCCCGGCACAGAACACACATCTGAACCATTAAAAATTTCCACATCGAGCATTACTCGCGATTCACAGCAACTTATTTCTGATATCGAGAGACAAATTACAGTTACTTCAATCAATGAAGTAACAGTAAATTCTGGCTTTCTTGAGGCCACAAAATATAACATTAATCAAGCCGATCAGCATATCGGGATTCGCGTTCCAGCCCAACAAGCGTGCATAGCAGCCATTGCGTTAGAACGCATGGTTTGGATTTGCACAGATTGGGGATTAGGAACGGATGGTTTTTTATATTCCGTGGTGAAATCTATGGGATATCAAGAAAATCCAATATATCGTATCGATTTAGGAAACTACATCAAACGTAGTGAATTTCTAGAGCGATTCCCCGAACTTTATGGCTGCTCGTTTTCCGAGTATTGTAAAAACCTATTACAAGTAGGTCCAGCAATTCTTATTTTTGATGAAGCACCATCTGACAATATCTATGAATCCAATATAGTTTCCGACGTTGAAAGCTTAGGGAATATGGTCCTGGATTTTTGCCCGCAGGTTACTATACTAGCTATCACTCGTGTCCCTCCTACAACAGGAAAATTTAGCAAAATAAGCTTAACCCCATTGGACGAAGTAGAGACGAGGGCATATGTTTTATCTCACAAAAACTGCCAAAGTGACATAAAAAATCCATCTTCAATTAGCGAAATTCATAAATTAACTGGCGGAGTGCCAAGTAAAATTGAAAAAGTTCTAAAAAGCCTTCGTGTAGTAAACCTGTCTGATTTACAGGTTGGCGGATTGATTACAAATCCCTCCGAAAGTGAAGTCGTCCCGCGTGCACTCTCCACAGCGATAGAGGCAATTTTTAATTCTCTCGATAGCAACCTTAAACGTACGGGTTTAATGTTGAAGCTCCTCTGCATTCTTCCACATGGAGAAACTCTTCAAAAAATTCGCCGCTTTGATTCGGAGTATATTTTTTACGAAACACAAGCTGTTACTTTATTAGAATATGACCTAATTGAGATTAGAAATGGTTTTGGCGTAATTCCAAACGCCAGTAGCAGGGAAAACAAAATAAAGTTATTATTTGCAAAAGCTGCTGTTAGAGAGTATGTACTATCGTTGCTCAGCGAAAAAGAAATCGACTCTCTAACAAAAAAGGCAATGTCACTTTATTTTGAAGAAAATCGTTCTTCAGGCCTATGGAAAATAAAATCCCGCGAAGGCTTTAAAATATCAGAAGATGTGACCACTTTGGATAATGGCCACGAATTAGTTCTTCGCATATTATCGCTGGCGGTGCTAAACTCACAAAACTCTCGCATTAAAACAGCGCTTAATCTTGCCCAAATATACTGTGCAGAATTGCTAACCGGGAAACATTATAGAAGTTGTACGGCTGCATGCGATGCTGTACTTTCTACGGCAGGAACCGAGGCAAGCAATTATGGAAATGAAGTACTTTCCATACGATACATGCTGGCCAAAAGTTCTCGAATGCAGGGAAACCATCAGCGCTCAAGACAAATCTTAGAAGAATTGATAGAGCATGAATGGCCAAAAGATCTCAAAATTTCCCTATTATTAAATTATGCTTTATGCCTACAATCATTAGATGACCCAGGAGCAATTAAAGCTGCAGAAGATTTAATTAAACTCTCTCCAAAATCAAATGCCGCAATCCAAGCTCGAGGAATAATTATTGAGTTGAGTACTCAGGATGATTCCAAAGCAAAGCTATTAAAGCTTGAGGAGCAAGCCAAAAAAAATGGTGCGATCACCGTTCGCAACAATCTTATTCTATCGAGAGCAGATTCTTATTCCGACGACTCTGACATTCTGGGCGTATTGCAAGAGGTTGTATCAAGCTCTATCAAGGATCGCGACCCATATAATGCTAGTCGTGCGGCAGTGAAAATTGCAACAATTTCAATTGAAAGAAAAACCAAGCTTTCCAATGAGAATATCAATACTTTGGTTAGCGCATATCAGTATTTTTATGGACAACGCTTCGATACGCTTTTTTTGAGATCACACAAGGCGCTTTGGGATATTTTTGAAAGTACCGGAGACATCCAAAATTTACTTAGCTTATTCAAGCATAGTTCGTTTATTTGGCGTTTGAATGGAAATGAAGATCGAGAGAAGCCTTATGTAACTAGAATGATTAGATCAGCAGCGGGCCTTCTCAAGTCCAACATAATTACAGCTGATCATGACACTGCGTACTTTATTGCTCGCGCCAAGCAAGTGAAAAAATTGAAATGATACTTATGGGTTTACTGAACTAAAAACTGATCTGCTTCCCACAACGCTAATGCCAGAGAACCGCGAGAGCAGCGACGAGGTGGAGCAGATCAACCCTCACATGAAAGAGTTGGCTTATGCAGAGTCTTACAATTTCTGGTAGCAAGAGAGGAATCAATACAGGGAACAAACGAACATGGATACAAGTTTTTTCAACGCCGACCATGGGACGCGGATTGAATCGAATGTCCCAACACTCCAACCTAAACGTCTAATCTTGGGGGACGATGCAGGGACAGCTCATTGCACCTCCTTCTGAACGATCGCCACCACCGTTCCCGAGTCCGCAATTTCCTTTCTCAATCGCGACGCGATCCCGCGTTCGCGCGCCGCCTCCTTTTCAGCCTTGTCTCGGGCATTGAAATGCGCCAATAAAGCCGCTTTATGTGAATTCAACTGGGCTCTTAGTTCCACATTGTCGGCTCGTAATCGAGCAATGACTTCGTTCAAGGTCGTGGGCAACCCATTGTGACCGGTCTTGGCCTGTTTTATTAGTTCACGTACGCGAGGGTAGCGACATCCCGTTTCCAAGGCGATCAGCGTGCGCGAATGGCCCGCTTCCAACGCCACGTTGGCGACGTTGACTTTCAGCGTTCCCTTGGCTTTGCGCACCTTGAGCTGTTTATTTTTCGGCTCGCCGTCCTGCAGTCGGTCGATGGCGGCCAAAAAATCCTGTTCGATCGGGTCTTGCGGTGGTGCTTCCTTCTTAAGTCTTGGCATGTCCGTTCCCCATAAGCGACACCACGCAGGCATCCAGCGCATCCAAATCGGCACCGAACTTCTTCAGAATACTCCGGGCCTGATCAGCTCGGAAGCGAACCTCCCGGAAGGGACCGGAGTGTAGGCCCGCCGCTTCGGCCTGGCGCACGGACACCTCGCAGCCGACATAGCGATCAGACCAGAACGGTTCATGACTCTTGTCCATGATCGCGCAAGCGCAACCGGCGCACACACTCGGTTCGCGCGTTGAGGTATTCGGCGCGTTGCGCAGCCAGGCCGGGGTGTTCGATGCGTCATGACAGCGCATCTTGCTGGTGCGCGTCGGACAGCAGGTCGCGTGCGCTGTGAAGAACATCTTGAGGTCGTTACGCTCGCTCCACTCGACGGTTCGACGCCATTTCTCCGATGTCGGCAACTCACCGACCTCGACACGCAGCTTCACCAGCGCCTGTTCCAACTGTTCCCCCATCCGCCCCGCCAGCTTACTTTTCCCTACGATGACGTCGAACACGGCGAGATTAGTCTTCTGGACGGACATGGAATCCAGCTCGCCCAGCAACAGCGGATTGTTACCAATATAGCCCCCTTCAGTCATTGCCAGACTAATGTGATGGAACTGCATCTGGATCACAGGCAACAGCCGGGAATCGCACGCCAGCGCGAACTGGGCCCATGTCTTGCGCAACATGTGCGTTGTGAAGACCATACCCTTGCTCTCGCGCCAGCGCACGAGGTCGTTGTCTTCGGTCTTGCGCACGCTCTCGTCGGGTAGGCCGGAAAGGTCGATCCAGCGACCGATGAAGCGCTTCATCGCTAGATTGAGTCTGTAGCCTGTCATTGCGCCAAGCCGCGTTGAGGCCAAGGGAAGCGTAGTACCAACTCGATTAGCGAGAATCAACCGGTCGGTTTGCGCGCACGCACGCCATGGCTCGTGCAACTGATCGAGGATTTGCAGCGCCCGGACGGCCAGCGGCAATTCATTACTTCCGATCGGCCGCATGCCCAAGACCCAATCCACTTCGCGAGGCAACCCTTCCTCGGTTTTGAAAAGTTGTGAACGAATGACAAACCATTCATACAGGCCAGTGGCACTCAATTCCAGGCGCACGCCTTTCGGAAAGCCGGTGGTTTCATCGGTTCCGGCCAGTATCCCTAGCAGTTCTGACACCCGCATTCCAGACGTTGCTTGGACGATGATCGCCGCAGCATCCCGCACAGTCTCCCACAACCTTCTAACTTGCACCCTCCTCGCGTTATGACTTCCAGACGGCACATCATTAGCCGAATGGAGCGGTTCATGCCACGGTAGACTGTCGCCCGGAGGCGCGCTAAACTCAAATGCATCAACAAACGCATTGGCACGCTTTAATCTCGCAGATTTCTTGGCCCCGGCTTTGCAAACGGCTACTTTTGTGCCCCGCGATCTTTTCACAATAACCTTGGTGCCGGCCAGCGAATCGCGCACCACGTCGAGCAGCCTTTGCACGTCGTCCGCCGGCGTACCGAGGAACCATGCAGCCTTGTTCAGCAGTGGAATGGCCACCTCGTCTGGTAACGGCATTATCCATCCCGTCGCCTTGGTGGCGACCTCCATGGCGACAGTACGCGCGCTTCGTCCCTCAATTGGATGGTTTGCTATAGATTCCACTCCCATTCTTGCGAGCGCTTGCCTCTGATCCCACAATTGAATGAGGGTCGTCAGCGCAAAGATCACCACGCTAACGGTAATCTCGCCATCACCGCTACGGGCCGCTATAAACTCCGGCAACTGTGCGAGATAGCCCCGCATAACGGCAGACGTCAGTTCGTGGGGATGGTGGTATCCTGCACTGTGCATCCAGGAAAGCAACCATTTGAGTTGAAATTGGATCGCCCCCATAGATCCTGGGGCGGGTTTGCGTCCATCTATTGGCAATACAATAAGAGTGAGTATAAGTAACTTTGCCCAGCGCAGCCGCGCCGCGTGCCGAGCGTCAGTTAACCTGCTGCCGTCAAAAAGAACCATTCCCCAGTTGAGAGTGGACTGTGACCTTTGTGAACCAGGTGTCGGATTAGAAAAAAACCAGACTCCGTCCTGAAACTGGCTGTGTTCGCTGATCCGGTACTGGCCGAGTTCCTCGCCATTCATTTCGTGAATCTTCTTGCGTTCCGGTTGCCAGGCCTTCTGGCCTTGCTGATTCGTTTTCATTTTCTTACCCCACGTTCGGAAGCCGGATGGAAAGCTCACGTGACGCCTCTAGAACGTCTGGCGAAATCCACGTACGTAGCGCAGCCAAGTCGGCCAAGACGGGTGTCCAACGCTCAACCCATGTTCGCGCACTCATCCCGCCTTGGCTTCGGTAGATAGCCACTTCAAGCGCCATGTAGTACGCGACGCACTGTGGATCGTCAACATGCGCAGCACCTAAAGGACAGGATGCGCAACCGCCGTAGTCCTTGCACAGAACGCCCGGTTGTTGGTTCGGGCGAGGCGAATCAAATGGATTAAGGCAGGAAAATCCAGGCGTTGCGGCGCCTTTGTCCTGTCCCGGAACTAGGCGCCGCGGATCGATCACGCCATCAGTTTGCAGCCACCGTTCGCGCAGAACGATGACCTGTCCTATTCGCTCCCGGTAGCGCGCCCTGACGCCGCCGCTAGTGTAGTGGGTCCAAGTGGTCGCCTGGCTGCTGTGGTTACCGACCTTGCGGGCGGCTTCCAGGCTTCCGTCCATGAACTGGACCAGATCGAGGATGGTTGGACGCAACTGGCACAGCGTGAACGAAGGGAGATTGTTATCTTTGATGAACTTCTTGAGCGAATTCATCCATACAGGATCAGCTGATGATTGCATGCTTCGTTCGCCATCCAAGCCGAATGCCTTGGGCCGCTTAGCCGACGCTTGTTGAACGTAGACGAACAGGTGGTTCGCGTGTTCTGATGCGAGATGCGGTCTGATGCGTGTTGTGATATCCCGCAGACATGCAAGCATCTGTTTCAAGCTAAATTTAGACGAAACCGTAGCATCCGGATCAAGGAGCCGCACCATATCACGAGCGGCCCGGTCTTTAATCCCAACGATTTCGATCGCTGGCATGCCGGCCTGATCCTTGTTACAGTCGATGTTGGTCCAGTTCAGGCTCAACAATGTATTTGGATTAAACACAGTGGCGATGGCCATGAGCAGCGCGAACGGTACCAAATCGCGGGCGCATGGGTAAAAATAGGATGAAATCAAACCCATGCCGTGTATACATTGCACCGCCCCACCCAAAGCCCCATTTCTTGCCTTTATCACCGCCAGATCGGGAACCACGCCCGAATAGGCTTCGTCCACTGCGGCGAGGCATACCGCAAGATCGCGGTAATTCGCGCGAATATTGTCCGTCAGTCGGCTTGGGTCTCGCAATCGCGCATAACCTTCGGCCAGCAACGTTGGGGTTCTTGCAAAGCGCTGCTCAATAGCCATCACCTCCTTTTCCGCAGCCTCGATAATAGCCAGCACCTGCTCCAGCCCGAGTATTTCGGTTGGATTATTTTTCCGATTGGCTCCACTCGGCCCGCAGGGAACCCGCTCGACTATGCGATTGGCGGCGCGTGCCCACGGTCCAGTGACGAGTGTTCCAAGAACCGAACGCAACACGCTCAGCGCATCAGCCACCGTGCCGGGATGAAGGGCCTTCCCACGCCCACTGGATTTGAACAACAGGTTGTCCCGGAACCCAGACAGCAACTCGTCATCGATTTCACCTGGATGCAGCATATTCGACCAACTCGATTTCAGATATGCGAAGAAGTAACGTCGTAAATTGTCCCTGCTGTTGAGACGCGTGCTGGGCAAGAGAGCTGCCCCCCAGCTTAGGAAGGCGTCCGTAAACATTGGTTGAAGGCTGGGAAAGGCCAGCAAGAAGCTCAAGTCCACATGATGCGGCTCGAGGGCCCCCTCTCGCGGGAATATGGCGGTCAGCGTCGGTTCGCCGGTTTTGAGGTCGATCCCATGCTCGGCGCGGGTCTGGGCAATGTAACCGACTTTGCCACCCCGCATCATTCTTGCCTTCGCCTGCGCGACGTTGCTAGCCGCTGAAGACAGTTTCTTGTCCTTCCGCGGCTCACGCTTTCGTGCCTGCAGGCCCATCGGGTCAGTTGTCACAGTCCAAGCATCCTTCTCACGTCGAGTAAGCCTGGCTGGTCGGTGAATATCTCGACATGGGACAGGTAAGTATCAATTGTCGTCTGGAGATTACGGTGGCCGAGCTGGGCCTGTATCTTCTTCCATGGTTCAGCGTTACCGTTGGCCCGTTCGGCGTGATAGGTCAGTACGGCGTATGTGTGGCGAAGATCGTGGATCGAGTGCCGCGGCGTCTTGTACATAAATTTCTCCCCCGTTTCCGGATCGGTCTTCTCGACAATTTCCACCAATCCCAGCGTCAGGCATGCCTCCCTGAACATTTTCTGTAACGCCGCGTTCGTGATGGGCCTTCCGGCGCTGCTGGAGTGCTCATGCCCTAAGAGCAGGCGCGTAGGCGCGTTCTTGGTTTTTGTCTTGCATGCCCTCAGCGAAGCGACGCGTTCGCCCTCCATATATGCGTGAACATCCATGACCAGCCAGGCCGGAATCATTACCTGCCGCGTCTTGTTTCCCTTTCCATGGAGGATGGTGAGCGCCATGCCAACGAATGGTGCACAACTGTCAGGACTGAGCGTCATAAATTGCAGCGTGGTCAGGTTGTTGATTTCGTTCAGCCGCAGCCCGACAGCCCATCCGAGGTCGCAGATCAGGCGGTCGCGCGCCACGCGCTGGTCGCCATCGCGGGTGCCGGCCTGGGGGCCAACGTGATAGAGCAGGTTTTTCAGATCACGCGGCGTCAGTGGATGAATTTTGACGCCAGGACGCACCTTTGGCAGGGCCCGGTCCTTGCCCTTGATGACGCCAGCGGATCGGGTGTGCGCCAAGGCATCCCGGTCTATCGGCACCTTGTACTCCTCAGCCGACCGACTTCCACTAATGTCGCCATGGTATGTGCCCCGATCCGCACAATGCTGATAGAAGGAACGTATTACGACCATGGCATCGCGCACACCCGCGGCGCCGTAGGCTCTGCCAGTCTTTGGACTGATCGAACCCAGATACACGTCCCGGAAATCGACTCGATCCTGTTCACTCGCGGTCGGCCAGTCACGATCAATAGCCTGCAGGAACTGAAACCAGCTCTTGAGGCCATAAGCCGCTTTCGCCCAAGTATGGGGACTAGATGTCGAACCGGACCTGACATAAAACTCGCCCAGGAAACGTGTGGGTTCCTCGAACAGATCCAGTTTGTCCCTGGATTCCAGAAACAGCGTCGGCGCCCCCAACTTCAACTCTGGGTTATCGGTGTTGTTGATAAAAAGGACGACCTCCGCTTGAAGAAACATGTTCTCCACCTTGTCGCTTGGCCAAAGCCATTGTGAACAAATATTTTCTAAGAATAGGATGTTTTTTCAATAGATCAAGAACAAACGTCACGTACGTGCACAAACTTAATGGTTCAATATTATTAACACTAGAAAAAAAAAGAACACAGACGTCCCCCATGAACGCCGCACTTAGACTGCAGTTTACATTTCATGTTCGCAGCCCCGGTACGGGTTCAGCGACACATTGAACGGCAAATCGGGCGAAGCGTTGCGCGTGAGGATGGTGCGCGCCTGTTCCTCGCTGACCTGCGTCTTCCAGCCCGGCGCCGCCTCGTCCCCAGCCGCATCCAGGCCGCCTACGCTCCAGCCATCGTCGAAACCGGCGCGCGCGTGCGCCTCGTAGCGCCCTTGCAGGTTCGAGACGGCACCGCGCCCCTTGCGGGCTTTCAGCGATTGCGGCGGCAATATGGCTTGCCCGGCGAAGCTGTCATCGTGCTCTGGAATGATTGCTTTCATGAACGGCCCCATCAACTGTATATACGTACAGTATACTATGCCGCTGTGCGGACAAGATCAAGGGCTGGCGTAATGCCGTTTCACGCTTTTTCGCCATGCGGCATGACATAACTCAACTGCTGCGCGACAAAGCCGTCAAATGCCGCGATCAAGGGAACGAAGCGGTCCGCGTCCTGCTCCAACTGCATCAGCGCATAGCACGTCGCTTCCAGGGTCGATAGCTGGTCTGGCGCGTGCGCCTTGCGGATCAGGTAATGGGAAGCGGGCGTATCGCGCAGGGGCAGGCGCGGCAATTGTTGCAACGGGGGATTCAGATACAGCATCTTGCGGCTCTTGCGCCAGGTAGCGTCCAGCACCACCAGCCGCAACCGGGCCGAGAATCGGGCCGGATCAAGCAAGATGGCGGGGTCGAGCGCTGGCGGCGGCGCGATGCCCAGCGAACGGTCGCCGGGCGTCTCCGGATACAGCAGCACATTGTGCTTGTCTGCCAGCAATTCGGCGAGCGTATCCGGGGCAAACTGCTCGCCCGTCAACATGCGGCAGTTGGGCAGGCTCAGGTGCAGCAATCGGGCACTGCCCTTGGCATTGTGGATTTCCAGCGGATGCTGCAGGATCAGCACTTCCACCGCGTGGGAAACGGGGGAGATCCAGCGGCAGATGCAGCTGGATGCGGCGCGCAGGCAGGCTGGGCAGCGCGCCCGTTTGGCCGGTTCCGCCAGGGAGGACGAGGCAGCGGCAGGGCTGGAGATAGCGCTGGAAATCGGGCTGGAGGTACGGCGGGTAGTCATGGCGGAGCGGGTTCGCGGCTGTCTTCAAGCCGCGATTGTAGCGCCCACGCCATGCTACGGGGAATCTGCGCTTAAAACTCTTCCCATTCGTCGGCGCCCGACGCCACCGGCGCCTTCGGCACGCGTGCGCGCGCAGCTTCCGCTTGCGCCGCCTTGCCCGGCGCGGGCGCGGCTACGGTTGCCGCCGGCGCGCGGTGCCTGGCAGGCTGGATGGCGGGTCGCATCGCAGATTTTCCTGGCGCAGACGCTGTCACGGACAGACCAGCACTGGCCGAAACATAGTGCTGCGTTGCATCGAGCTTGAACAGGCCCACCACGTCAGCCAGCTTGGCCGCCTGTTCCTGCATGGATTCGGCCGCCGCGGCCGCTTCTTCCACCAAGGCCGCGTTTTGCTGCGTCACCTGGTCCATCTGGCCGATGGCCTGGTTGACCTGCTCGATGCCGGCGCGCTGCTCATCGCTGGCGTCGGTGATCTGGTTCATGATCTGCGTCACATGGCTGATGCTTTGCACGATCTCGTCCATGGTACGGCCCGCCTTGTCCACCAGTTGCGAACCGGCCTCGACCTTTTGCACGGAATCGTCGATCAAGCCCTTGATTTCCTTGGCTGCCGCGCTGGAACGCTGCGCCAGGTTGCGCACCTCGGACGCCACGACGGCGAAACCACGGCCCTGCTCGCCGGCCCTGGCCGCTTCCACGGCCGCGTTCAGGGCCAGGATATTCGTCTGGAAGGCGATGGCGTCGATGACGCTGATGATATCGACAATCTTGCGCGAGGAATCGTTGATCGAACCCATGGTGCTGACCACTTCCGACACCACCACGCCGCCCTTGCTGGCGATCTGCGACGCGTCGATGGCCAGCTGGTTGGCGCTGCGCGCATTGTCCGCATTGAGTTTCACGGTGGACGTCAGCTCTTCCATGGAAGACGCCGTCTCTTCCAGCGAACTGGCCTGCTCTTCCGTGCGTGACGACAAGTCCAGGTTGCCGGCGGCAATTTCGCTCGACGCCGTACTGATGGACTCGGTGCCCGCGCGCACCTGGCCGACGATACTGACCAGCTTATCGTTCATGTTTTTCAGCGCATGCATCAATTGCCCTGTCTCATCGCGGCTTTCCACGACAATATGGCTGGTCAGGTCGCCGGCGGAAACGGCTTCCGCCACTTCGACGGCACGCGTGATGGGGCGCGTGATCGAGCGCGTGATCCAGTAGGCGCAGGCGATGCCCAGCAAGATGGCCACCACGCCCAGAGAGATCAGCAGCATGCGACCATTCTCGTAGCGCGAACGGATTTGCGCGGCCGTTTCATCGAGCAATTTGGCTTCCAGCAATTCCAGCTTCTTCAGCGACGCCAGGTAGATGTCGCGCTTGACGGCCATGTCGCCTTCGTACAGGCGCTTGCCCAGTTCCAGGTCGCCCGCATTCTTGGCCTTGAACACATTCTTGCGCACTTCCGTGTAGGCCTTGCGCGTGCTCAGCACTTCCTGGTACAGCGCCTGCTCGTCCGCGCTCAGTTCGCTCTTGCCGATATCGTTCTGGATTTCCGTGGCGCGTGCAGACGAGACCGCCATTTCCTGTTCAAACTGCTTCTGGTGTTCGGGATCGCTGACTTTCCAGGCGGCCGCCGTGCGCGCCGCATTGACCTCGATGACCTTGGTCCATTCACCGATCAGGCGCTCGTTGCGCACCTTGACGTTGACGAGCGCATCGGTTTCCTTGCTGGCGCTTTGCATCTGCACGATGCCCACCACGGTCAGGCTGGTCAACAGGAGCAGGACGGCGGCAAAACCGCCACCGAGACGTACGCCGATTTTGAGGTTTTTCATTGCGTGATTCCTATCTGAAGAAAAACGATGCACAGACGCCACGAAACCGACCTACTGCTACGTATCATATAGCAGGCATCTGCCGTGCGGCAATCACGAGCGATGGCGCAACGGACACTCGCCACCGGAATGGCAGCGCGCCGCAGCGCACTACTTTGGAGCAGATTGTGAGTGAATCAGAGTGGTATTGCAAGAAATAACATGCAGAAAAGCAACAGCCAGAAGGCGGTATGCCGCCACGAACGGGCGGCAGGCAAGCAAGGTCAGTTTTGCTTTACATAGATCAATTTTGACGTATCGAAACCCAGGCCAGCGGCTTTCTCTACCAGGCGCTGCTGCAAGGCCGGGTCCATGGTTGGCGTGCGCGACAGCAACCAGAAGTAAGACTTGTCGGGGCCGCTGATCATGGAATAGCTGTAATTTTGCTGGTCGAGGTCGAAGACGATGTAGGAACCATAGAAGGGACCAAAAAACGACACCTTCAGGTAGCCCACGTCTTTCTTGTCGACGAAATACGCCTTGCCTTCCGCGTCCTTCCAGACAGCGTCCGCATCCTTGTAGCCGCGGTTGAGCACTTTCAGGCCGCCATCCTGGCGCAGGCTGTAGTCGGCCGTCACCTGGCTCAGGCCCCGCTCGAAGGAATGATCGAGGCGCGCGATCTCATACCATTTGCCCAGATAGCGGGCCGTGTCGAAGTTATTGACGGGATGAATATTCTCGGGCCGGCCCACACAGCCGGCCAGCACGAGCACACACAGGAACAGCAATTTTTTCATGGTCTTCTCCATCGGGGGAAATCAAGGTTGCAACGTCAGGGTTGCAATGCGTGGTCGACAATGCGGCGGATCGCGCCATTGTTCTGCATGCGCACGATGGCGGTATTGAATTGTTCGATAAAATCATCGCGATACGGGTAGGCGGCAGGCCGGCGTGCCGTAAAACCCAGGTGGCCATGCTGGCTTGCCAGCTGCGCGGTTTCGTGTATCGCCTGCATCGGCGTGCCCGGCGGCCCCTCGCGCCGGATGCGCTGCAATTCCCACTGCGCCGACAGGCGGTCGCTGACATAGCAATCGATGCGCCCGCGCATCAGCTTGAGCAGATTCGTGCGCGTGCCCTTGGCCGTATCGAACACGATGTTGGCCGCTTGCACGGCAGCCGTCAGCTTCGCATCGCCCAGCAAAAAACCCGCGTTCACGCCGATGTGCAGGCCGCCGTAATCGGCGGGCCACTGCCGCAGCGTGCGTTTGGCCAGCACGTCCTGGTTGCACAGCACCACCAGCTGCTCCATCAGCAGCGGCACGGAATAGCGCACATACGGCCGCTCGCTGCGCCATGAATACGGTGGATACAGGGCAAACGCCTCGCCCGTCTGCAGCATCAGCACGCCCCGTTTCCAGGGCACGGGGCGCAGCTGCACCGCATACTGCGGTATCGATTGCACGGCTTCGCGCACGATCTCCGTGTAGATGCCTTTCATCTGGCCATGTTCAACATAGGAGTACGGCGGATAATCATCGTCGCCATAAATCACCAGCGGCACCGCAGCTCCGGCCCGCGCGCTGGCAGCGATGAACAGGCATAGCGCGGCAGGAAAAAAGAGCATTCTGAACATGCCCGAAGAGTAGCATGGAAGGGCCCAGCGCCATCACCCGTTTGCACTGTTCGTGCCCAGCATGTCGTCGAGCTGCGCCAGGGTGGCGGAGTCCTTCACGACGGCGCGCAGCCACAGGTGCAGCGGCAGTTCGCCCCAGCTGGCGGCCTTCTCGGCCAGGTAGGCGACGGGGCTGTGCGGCTCCGTGCGGCGGAAGAAATCGGCCACCTGACGCAGCTGGGCCAGCGCTTGCTGGCGCTGCACGATGGCCCCCCCGCTGCCGCCAGCGCCTTGGCCAGCGGAGGGTGGCGCGCCGGCAAGATCAGCACCTGGAGACAGCGGCGCGATAAAGTGAATGACGTTTTCCAGCGCTTCGCGCGCGGCGCGAAAACTCGGGCCATCAGCGCCGAAACGCGCATCGACGCTGCGCTCGAACGCCAGCAGCGACTGCATGCAGTACTGCGCATCGGCCAGCAAGCCGTCGGAAAAGGCACGCGTATTTCTTTGCCGCGCCGCCTCCATCTGCGCCAGGGTCGCCCCTTCGTCGTGCCGCGTATCGCCCCAGCCCTGATCCGCTGCGCCCTGCGCCAGGCTGGCGGCCGCGCGCTGGCGCGCCGCATCGAAATCCTGCAATGAAAACAGGCCATCTGCGCCTTCGGTCAGCGGGATCTCGCGCAGCAGCTGCGGCGTGCGTGACAGCAGCCAGAAGACATTGCCGATGCGCTGTTCCTGGTCACCCTCTTCCGCCAGCGGGTACAGGCCATCCCAGTAACGCTCGCACAGGCCGGCCAGCAGCGCATAGCCATCGCCCAGGCCACGGAAGTGGCGCGTCTTTGCATGCGCCTCGGCCAGCCACACGGCCACGCGCAAATCCTTGCTGCGCGCCGCGATCAGCTGTTCGCAGCGCGTCGCCACGAAAGGCCAGTCGGCTTCCTTCAGCGCCGTCACCCACTCGCCCTGGTCCAGGGAGGGATCATCGTGCTGGCGCGCGCGCGCGATGGCGTCGAGCTCCTGGCTGAAGGTGAGGTCTTCGCCGCATGGACTGACGGCGCTGACGGGGTGCAGCAATTGCTCCAGATTGAACATGGCGCTCTCCGGAAGATGGATTATCGGATCGTGTACTTGAACTGTCCCTGCTTGTTCGCGCTGACGCGTATCGACGCCACCGGCTCGCCGTCTGCCATGCGCGCCAGCACCGCTTCGGCGATCGCCGGCAGCAAGCTGCCATTGAGGATCTGGTCGACATTGCGCGCGCCCGAATCGACCTCGGTGCAGCGCGCCAGCACGGCGTCGACCAGGCCCGCGTCATGGCTGAACTGCGCCTGGTGGTTGCGCGCGATGCGCGCGCCTATCCGCGCCAGCTTCAGCACGATGATCTCGGCCAGCACCGCGTCGTTCAGGGGATAGAACGGCAGCACCTTCAGGCGCCCCAGCAAGGCCGGCTTGAAGTGCGCCACCAGTTGCGGGCGCACCAGTTCTTCCAGCGCGGCCGGCGTGGGCAAGTCTTGCGCCGCCCGGTTCAGGCAGGCGGCCATCATGGCGCCCGAGCCGAGGTTCGAGGTGGCGATGATGATGGTGTTGCGAAAGTCGACTTCGCGCCCTTCCGCATCATCGAGCACGCCCTTGTCGAACACCTGGAAGAACAGTTCCAGCACGTCGGGATGGGCTTTTTCCGCTTCATCGAGCAGCACCACGCTGTAGGGCTGGCGCCGCACGGCTTCCGTCAGCACGCCGCCCTCTCCGTAACCGACATAGCCGGGCGGCGAGCCTTTCAGGCCGGCCACGCTGTGCGCTTCCTGGTACTCGCTCATGTTGATGGTAATGAGCTTGCGCTCGCCCCCATACAGCAGGTCGGCCAGCGCCAGCGCCGTTTCCGTCTTGCCCGTGCCGGACGGTCCCGTGAACAAAAACACGGCTTGCGGCTTGTTCGGGTCGTCCAGGCTGGCGCGCGCCGTGCGCACGCGCTGCGCCACCGCCTCGATGACATGGTCCTGTCCCAGCACCCGTTCGCGCAGCGCCCCATCCAGGGTCAGCACCGTGCGGATTTCGTCCTTGAGCATTTGTCCCAGCGGGATGCCGGTCCAGCCGGCGACGATGCCGGCCACCACCTGCGCATCGACTTCCAGCGGCGACAGCGGCGCCTCTCCCTGCAGAACCGCCAGCTCTTCCTTCAGCGCCAGCAGACGCGCCGCGCCGATCTCGCCCGGCCGCTCGCCGCGCAGCTGCGCGCGCAGCTCGCCGATCTGCGCCACCAGCGCCTTTTCGCGCTCCCAGCGCTGCGCCAGCGCCGCGACCGCCGCCTGCCCCTCGTCATGTTCGCGCCGCAGCTGCGCCAGGCGTGCGGCGCCGGCTTTATCGGGCACTTCGCCATCGGCCGCCTCGCGGGCCAGGGCGGCGATTTCCGCGCCGACGCGTTCCTGGCGCCGGTGCGCGTTTTCCAGCTGCGCCGGCGTGGCGCGCTGGCCCAGCGCCACCTTGGCGCACGCCGTATCGAGCACGCTGACGGCCTTGTCGGGCAGCTGTCGCCCGCTGATGTAGCGGTGCGACAGGCGCACCGCCTCGACGATGGCGGCATCGCGCACGCGGATGCCGAAATGGCGCTCCATCAGCGGCGCCATGGCGCGCAGCATGGCGCAGGCGATGTCTTCGCTCGGCTCTTCCACCTTCACCACCTGGAAGCGCCGGGCCAGCGCCGCATCCTTTTCAAAATACTTTTTGTACTCGCTCCAGGTGGTGGCGGCAATCGTGCGCAGGGCGCCGCGCGCCAGCGCCGGTTTCAGCAGATTGGCCGCATCGTTCTGCCCCGCCTGGCCGCCGGCGCCGATCATGGTGTGCGCCTCGTCGATGAAGAGGATGACCGGATGCGGGCTCTTCGCCACCTCGTCGATGACATTCTTCAGACGGCTTTCGAATTCCCCCTTCACGCTGGCGCCGGCCTGCAGCAAGCCCATGTCGAGCGCGTGGATGTGCGCGCCCTGCAGCACCTCGGGCACGTCGCCGGCGGCGATGCGCAAGGCCAGGCCTTCCACCACGGCCGTCTTGCCCACGCCCGCCTCGCCCGTGAGAATCGGATTGTTCTGGCGCCGGCGCAGCAGGATATCGACGGCCTGGCGTATCTCCGCCTCGCGGCCGATCACGGGATCGAGCTTGCCATCGCGCGCCAGCTGCGTCAGGTCGGTGGTGAACTGGTCCAGCGCCGGGGTTTTGCTGGCCAGGGCAGTCAGCGGGTCGACGGCCGTTTCGGAAGGCTGCGGCACTGCCGCAGTTTCCTCCTCGCCGGAGCCGGCCGTCAGCTTGTCCGGATGGTGCTTCAATTGCTCCACGCTGAAGCGGGCGAACAGCTTCGAGCCGCGGTACGCGAGCTGCGACAGTTCCGGCTCCGTCAGCAGCGCCAGCAACAGGTGGCGGCTGCGGATGGGTCCCGGCTGCGCCGCATCCAGCGAGGCGATCAGCCAGGCATGTTCGAACAGCAGCGGCAAATGGGGAGAGAACACGGGGGTGCGCGCACTGCCCGTCCTGAAGCTGCCGATCTCGCGGCGCAGGTCCGCCTCCAGCGCCGTCAGGCTGATTTCGCTGCGCCGCGCGATGGTGACGAAATCGCTGCGCTCCTGTTCCAGCAAGGCCAAAAACAGGTGTTCGATATCGACTTCGTACTGGCCCAGGCCCACGCAGATGGCGGCGGCGCGGGTGGCGGCCGTGCGCGCCGTGTCATTGAATTTGGCGATCAGGGTTTTCAGGTTGTTGCTCATGCGGCGGCTCCCTTGCGGTTGATCGAATAGCGCAGCGACGACGGCTGCAGCACGGCGTCGAAATTGACCGTCTCGCCGCCGGACCTCACGGCCAGGGTGCCGCTGATCACAAAGCCGACCCGGTTGATGGCGCCCGCTTCGCGCTCCAGGCGGGCGCGCACATTGCGCAGGCGCGGTTCGTGGCGTTCGATGGCGGCCTTCAGCGCCGCACAGATGCGGGCGCGGTCATCGCTGCTGGACAAGCACATGCCGGCGAAGTCGATCAAGCCATAGTTGACGATGGATGCCGCGCATTCCGGATAGGCGTCGAGCGCGCCGGGCGGCAGGGCCACGCGCGTGTTGAGTAGCTCTTCCAGGTCGCGCGCCACCGCATCCTTCAATTGTTCCAGCGACAGGCGCACCGCCACGCCGCCCGCCGCACCGCCGTCGCCCATCAGGCGGTCGAACAGGCCAGGTACATAACTGTCCATGCGCTCTCCTGAAAAGTCGGCGCGGCGCGCGGGCGAAGGTGGCCGCCGCGCGCCGCGCGCCATGGATCAAGCCACGCGGTTCGCGGCCAGGTCCCAGCCGCCCGAGGTATTGCCGCCGGCGCCGCCCGTCACTTTTTGCTGCGTGTATTTCCACTTCACTTTCGAGAACTTGAAGCCGACGTGTTCACCGAGGATATCGCCCTCTTCCACGTTCGGCGTCACGGCGCCGATCAGCACATTCTCGATTTCGATTTCAAAATACTTGACGCGCTCGCCCTGGCCGTCGGCGCGCATGAATTCGAAGCGCGCCTTGGGGATGGTCTTGCCGGCCGAGCAGGTCTGCAGCAGCACCGGCGAGGCCAGGTCGGCCAGCTTGGAGATGACGATGTCCTTGTGCTCGCAGCGTTCGGCCGTGTGGCCGCCGCCCGTCGATGCGGTGGCGGACTTCGGCTGCGCGACGCTCCAGCTGACCGATTTGCATTCGATCCAGTCCTTGTGCTTGTCATCGGTGGACTCGCCCTTGATGCCGTCTATCTGCAGATATACATCGATTGCCATGGTGTGCTCCTCTGGTTGAAAGATGGGTGAATCAGGAATTGGTCGACTTCGGCAACTCCGCGACCAGTCGGAGCGAAACGGATAACTCATCGAGCTGGAAGTGCGGTCGCAGGAACGACACGGCGCGGTACACGCCGGGCCGGCCCGGCACTTCATGCACCTGCACCGAGGCCTCGCGCAGCGGGAACTGCGCCTTCTGTTCCTGGCTGGCGTTATCGTCGAGCAGCACGTACTGCATCAGCCAGCGGTTCAGAAAATCCTCCACGTTCGAGGCGGCGGCAAAGCTGCCGATCTTGTCGCGCATCATGGCCTTCATGTAGTGGGCGATGCGCGAAACGGCAAAGATGTACTGCAATTGGGACGACAGCACCGCATTCGCGTTGGCCGCGTCGCTGTTGTACTTGCGGCTTTTCTGCGCCGACTGCGCGCCAAAAAACGCCGCATACGCCGTGTTCTTGCAGTGCACCAGCGAGATGAAGCCCAGGTCCGACAATTCCTTTTCGCGGCGGTCGGTGATCGCCACCTCGGCCGGGCATTTCAGGGCCACGTCGCCCTCGTCCGTCTTGAAGGTGTGGGTCGGCAGGTCGTCCACCAGGCCGCCGCCCTCCACGCCGCGGATGGCGGCGCACCAGCCGTAGTCGGCAAAGGCGCTCGTCAGCTTGCAGCCGAACGCATACGTGGCGTTACACCACAGGTATTTGTGATGGTCGCTGCCATCGACTTCCTCGACAAAGTTAAAACCTTCGACCGTGGTGCCATCGACGGGATTGAACGGCAGGCGGCCCAGGAAGCGGGGCAAGGTCAGGCCGACATAGCGCGCATCCTCGGATTCGCGGAAGGCTTTCCATTTCGCGTACTCGATGGTGTCGAATACCTTGGCCAGGTCGCGCGGCTTGCCCAGGTCGCCGTAGCTTTCCAGGCCAAACAGTTCCGGCGCGGCCGAGGCGATGAAAGGCGCATGCGCGGCGGCGGCGATGTGCGACATCTGCTCGACGAAATACATGTCTTCCGGCTGGCGCGAGATGGCGAAGTCGCCCAGCAGGGCGGCAAACGGCGCGCCGCCGAAGGTGCCGAATTCCTCTTCATACACCTTCTTGAACATGCTGCTCTGGTCGAACTCCAGCGCGGCCTGGAAATCCTTCACCAGTTCGCGCTTGGTGGCGTTGAACATGCGGATCTGCAGGCGCGAGCCCGTATCGGAATTGCCGACCAGGTAGCGCAGTCCCGTCCAGCTTTGCTCAAGCTGCTGGAACGGCGCCGCATGCATGATTTCGCTGAGCTGGGTGGAGATCAGGCGGTCGATTTCCGCCACGCGCCCGTCCAGGGTGGCCGACAGGCTGCTGGACATCAGCACCGTGCCATCGAGCACCTGTGCCACCAGCTCCGAGATCAGGTCGCGCGCGCGCGCATGTTCGGCGCCGGACTTGGCGACGCGGCTTTGCTCGACGATCTGGTCCAGCAAATCGGTGGCGGCCGGCGCATCGGATGCGGATACAGCGAGGGATTCTGGGGCTTCTGCCTGGGCGCTCATCTCAATCCTCCTGCGCCGGGAACTGCGGTTTCAGGGTGGCCAGGCTGTCCGTGTTGCTCAGCACTTCCGTCAGCAAGTCTTCCAGCTTGTCGTTGCCGGCCAGCTTGTTGCGCAGGTCGGCCAGCTTGGTGCGCGCCTCGAGCAGCTTGCGCAGGGGCGCCACCTGGCGCACCACCGATTCGGGGCGGAAGTCGTCCATCGAGCGGAAATGCAGGTCGACGGCGAACGTGCCGCCCGCCTCGCTGAGGCGGTTCGGCACGGCGAAACGCGCCACCGGCGCCACGCCGGCCAGCACCTCGTCGAAGTTGTCGCGGTCGAGGGCGACGAACTTGCGGTCCTTCAGGCGCTTTTTCTCGCTGTCCGGATTGCCGCCAAAGTCACCCAGCACGCCGACCACGAAGGGCAGCTCCTTGTTTTCAATCGCGTCGCCGATCTCGACGTCATAGGTCATTTGCACGCGCGGCGCGCGTATCTTCTGCAGGCGTTTCTGCACGCTGTCGGACTTGGGCATGTCGCTTCCTTTGCAAGGGGATGGTGGGGATGCTCGCTTATTTCAAGCCGCTGAACGGATCGGCCACGCTTGCCGGCGCTGCCGCGCCCTTCGCCGCCGGTGAGCCGGAGCCGGACATTGCAGCGCGCTTGCCGGCCGCCGGCGGGCGCTTGGCCGGCGGCACCAGCACGTCTTCGCCGATGCTCGCGCGCAGCAGCTTGGCCAGGTCCTGCGCTTCCGAGCGCAGCGAGCCATTCAGATTGTTTTGCCGCGACAGGTCGGACAGCGCCTTGCCGGACAAACGCAAGCCGCTGACGGCGACGATGCTGTTGGCGACCTTGTCGTCCGGGTCGCGTTCCAGCGCTTCGAGCGCATGGCCGATGGCGTCGCCGTACTGGCCGCGGTCGAACTTCATTTGCGCCATTTGCAGCCATGGCACCTTGTCGGCCGGGTAACTGCTGCCGCCGGCCTTGAGCAGGGTCATGGCGCGCTCGTACTGGCCGGCACGCGCAGCCGCATCGGCATCGCTAATCACTTGCGCCAGGGTCGGCGCGGCAGGTTTTTGGGGCGCCGGCTGTTCTGGCGTGGCGCAGGCGGCCAGCAGCAGGGCGCTGGCGAGGCAGGCAATACGGGGCAACATGGTGGCTGGCTTCATCGGGGCATTCCTTCACGTGGAGGACGCTACCGCTGGGAAAGATGGGCGGCGCCTTGGTGGAGGCCATTATTGATCGCCAATTTTTTTGCCAAATTGAGATTAATCAGCAAAGAAGAAGTTCCACATCACAGCCGCGCGCACCGACATGAATCCTGATCTGGCGCAGTAATTATCTTGATCGCAGGCGGACTTTGTGCCAACGCAAGCGGGTCGCCCCTGCATGCGCTTAAATGACTGCAACACTTTTATTTCCACCGTTCACCTTGCAAAGATCACCCATGCCATTTGACGCCCCGCTCCGCCGCCTGGCCCGCGCCACAGCGCCACTGCTGCCGGCCCTTCTGCTGGCCGGCTGTGCGGGCGGCGCCATCGGCACCCTGACCAACGCGGCGCTGCAAGTGGCCGGTGTGGCCAAGCCGCCAGCGGAACTGCCCGACGCGCAAAAGCCGCCGCGCAATGTCAGCATCCGCCTGCATGCGGCGCAGCGCCTCAACACGGATGCCGACGGCCGGCCGCTGGCGCTGGTGGCGCGCATCTACAAGCTGCGCCAGCGCGCCGCCTTCGAGCAGGCGCCCTACGACAGCTTCCTCGACGCGCAGCGTGAAAAGACCGCGCTGGGCGCCGACCTGATGGAAGTGAAGGAAGTGCTGCTGGTGCCGGGCCAGCGCTACGAAGTGCAGGAAAAAGTCAGCAAGGAGGCAGATTTCATCGGCGTGGTGGCCCTGTTCCGCGCGCCTGCGGTACAGCGCTGGCGCGCCACCTTTGTCGCCGCGGACGCGGAACGCGGCGGCATCACCGTCGGCCTGCACGCCTGCGCGCTCAGCGTCGCCAGCATGGATAGCGGCATGGCGCCGCTGGCTGCCCTGCGCTGCCAGTAGCGCAGGGCAGCAAGGCACACCGGCACGCCACACATTCAAGGAGAAACGAGATGGGCATGGCAGCGAAAATCTTGTGGGGAGAGGGTCTGTTCCTGCGGCCGCAGCATTTCCAGCGCCAGGACCAGTATCACGAAGCACGCCTGCATCACACGGCCAGCGCGCTGCATCCCTACCTGTGGGGCGTGGCGCACATGGCGTGGGACCTGGCTGCGCTGAAGACGGGCACCTTGCGCCTGCATGCCCTGTCGGCGATCTTCCGCGACGGCGAAGTGTTCGAGTCGCTGGGCGACGGCGCGCCCGGCAGCGATACCCTGCCCCCGCCGGTGGACCTGGAAGCGCTGCCGCCGGCGGTGCAGGAAGTGACGTATTACGCGGCGCTGCCCATCCTCAACCGCGAAGGCATGAATTACACGGCACAGGCATCGACGGCAGGCATGCCGGCGGCCACGCGCTTTGCGCACGCCATGCGCGCCACGCCCGACCTGTTTACGGAGTCCGCCGTGGCCGACGTGGCCTACCTGAAGAAGACCGTGCGGCTGATTCCCGAAAGCGAGGCACGTGGTTCCTACGACTGCCTGCCGCTGATCGCCCTGCGGCGCACGGTATCGGGCGGCTTCGAACCCGTGCCCTCGTTCATGGCCCCCAGCCTGGCCATCGCCGGCGCGCCGCGCCTGCAGGGCGTGCTGGAACACCTGCTCGACGCCTTGCAGGCGAAGGTGAGCGCGCTGCACGGCCACCACCGCGAACCGAGCCGCAACGTGATCGAGTTCCGCTCCGGCGACGTGTCCTCGTTCTGGCTGCTGCACACGGTCAGCACGGCCGCCGCCGCGCTGATGCACTATGTGCGCCATCCGGCCCTGCATCCGGAGCGCCTGTACGAAGCGCTGCTGGGACTGGCGGGCGGCCTGCTCAGCTACTCCAAGCATTACACCCTGGCCAGCCTGCCCGCCTACGACCACGCGCAACCGGGCGCCTGCTTCGACGCCATCGACGGCATCATCCGCGAACTGCTCGACACCGTCATCTCGTCGAAGTATTTTTCCATCGCCCTGCTCGAGGACCAGCCGTCGTACTACCTGGGCAAGCTCGATTCGGGCAAGATCGACCAGCACACCACCTTGTACCTAGCGATCCGCGCCGCCATGCCCGCCATCGAACTGGTGGACGTGGTGCCGCTGCGCGTGAAAGTGGGCGCGCCCGACGACGTGGAAAAATGCGTGCTCACGGCCATGCCCGGCCTGAAACTGTCGCATGCGCCGCAAGTGCCGGCCGCCATTCCCGTGCGTCCCGACACCTATTATTTTGCGATTGAAAACCGTGGCGTGCTATATGAACAGATGCTCAAGGCGCAGTCGATCTCCGTGTATGTGCCGGCCGGCATACGCGACCTGCAGCTGGAACTGATCGCGGTGACGGCATGAGCCAGCTCATCGAACGGCGCGCAGCGCCCTCCCTGCTGGGACAACGCGGTTCCGCCCCAACCGGCAGCAGCCGGCATGCCGGCAGCGCCCTGCTGGACCTGATGCACGAAGGCTTTTACATGCTGTTCATGCTGAAGCACGGTTCGGCGCCCGGCGACGAGCAAAGCTTCATGGACCGCATCACGGCCTTCCTCGACGACTTCGAGCGCGAAGCAAAAAAGATCCGCGCCGATGGCGACGATATCGAGGCAGCCAAGTATGCGTTTTGCGCGGCCGTCGATGAAATCATCCTGGCTTCGCCTTTCACCCTGCGCAAGCAGTGGGAGCGGCGCCCGCTGCAGCTGCTGATCTTTGGCGACCAGCTGGCCGGCGAACACTTTTTCGACCGCCTCGACGCCTTGCGCGGCAAGGGCGCCATGCGCGTGCAGGCGCTGCAGGTCTTCCACATGTGTTTATTGCTGGGATTCCAGGGCAAGTATGCGATCGACGGCGGCGAAAAACTCAGCTACCTGACGGCGCGCCTGGGCGACGAGATAGCCCACATCAAGGGCAAGAGCCGTGGCTTCGCGCCGCGCGCGGAACGCCCCGACCAGGTGGTCAACAAGCGCGGCAGCGACGTGCCGCTATGGGCGCTGTCGAGCTTTTTCGCCCTGCTGGCCATCTGCGCCTACCTGGGCCTGAAAACCCATCTGACGCGCGGCACGCAAACGACCCTGGCCGCGTATGCGGACCTGGTCAAGCTGGCGCCACGGCCAGCCAACCTGACCATCACGCTGCCGTGAAGCGCAGCTGACTACTGCGCGATCCTGAACTCGATGCGCCGGTTCCTCGCCCGGCCATCGGCCGTGGCGTTGCTGGCCACGGGACGGTCCGGTCCCTGGCCCGACACCAGCACCGAATCGGCCGCGACGCCCTTGCTGGCCAGGTAGGCGCGCACGGCTTCGGCGCGCGCCTGGCTCAGGGCCACATTGCTGGCGCGCAGGCCCGTGTCGTCCGTGTGGCCGATCACCTCCACCTTGCGGCCCCGCAGCCTGAGCATGGCGGCCGCCATCTCGTCGAGGATGGCCAGGCCCGCCGGCGTGATGAACGCCTTGCCGCTGTCGAATTCGATGATGCGTTTATCCAGCGCAGCATCAAGCAAACCCTGCTCCGCCTCGGCCGCCTTGACCCGCAAGCCGTTGTTGACGACGTAGGTGGGATTGAGGCTGGTGGCGATGTCGCTGGCGATCTGCTGGCGCTGCGCCTCGTTCGCCACTTCGCCGCGCACGCTGACGTTATTGCCGTCGATACTGATCTGCCCCCGTGAAATCAGCTTCAGGTTCGGCGCAATCAGCTTGTGCACGTAGGCGTTCCAGTTGGCCGGCACGGCCACGCTGCCGATGGCGATCTGGTCGACCACGCGCTCGGCGCCATACAGTTCGCGCAGGCGGGCCAGCACGGCCGCCTTGCCCGCCTCATCGGCCAGGGTGCCCGTGACAAGAATCTGCCCCGGCATCGGTGTCTGGGGCGCTTGCGCCTGCGCGTGGCAGGGAGCGGCTGCAGCAAGCAGCAGGAGAATGACAGGATATTTCATCGCAATCCTTCAGACAAAGGTATCGGCAAACATGGCGCAGGCCGAGCGCAGCGACAGCTGTTCCTGCTGCAGGCAGGCGGAAAAACGGCGCAGCGCCGCATCGCGTCCCAGCTGCTCCTCGACCCAGTCGAGCTGGTCGAACACGATCAGCCGTTCGCAGCCGGCCTGCGGATCGATCAGCGCGCGCAAGCCATGCGGGTCGGCGCCGCAAAAGCCGATCACCAGCACGGGCGCCTCGTCGAGGTGGGAAAAGAACAGCGCCAGTTCGAAATCGGCCAGGCTCAGAAAAGGCGCGATCAGGTGCAGCCACAAGCTGGCCACCAGCTCGCGCAGCTGCCCGTCCTGCGGCAGCGGCAGCACCAGGCTTTTTTCCAGGCGCGGCAAGCCGCTCTGGCGCACCGGCTGCAGCAGCATGCCCAGGCCCAGCAGCAGTTCGCGCACCGTCACGGGAAACGCGGGCGATGCCAGCAACGTCTGCAAGCCGTGCACCGTCTGCGCCTGCAAGAAGGCAGCCAGCCGCGCCGCGTGATCAGGTGCCGCCGGTTCGACTTCGACCACGTTGCCGGCCAGCGCCAGCAGGGCCGGCCCCGGTTCGGCGCTGGCCACGATGCCTTGCGACAGCTGCTCCACCCGCTGCCACAGCGGCGCCAGCGCCAGCGGGCTGCAAGCGACAAAGGTCTCGGCGTCATCGACTTCCAGCGCGCCCATGGCCATGAAGGGAAAGCGCCGCAACGACTGGTCATTGCTCGCTTCCAGGCGCCCGGCGATGGCGCGCCGGCTGCGCGTGCCGACGAAGGCAAAGCGCAGCGGCGGCAAGGCGTCGTAATTGAGCTTCCAGCGCGGTTCCACCGTCAGGGCAGTCATGACCTGCGCCAGCCAGTCGTCGAGCAGCTGCACCAGCGCGTGATTGTCGCAAGCCTTGATGAAGTCGCCCCGCGCGGGAATCTTGCCAAAGTAGCCGAGGCGCACCTGCTGCGCCGCGCGCATCATGGCGAAACTCCGGGCATGACTGCGGCGGCGATGGCCTGCGCGGGAGGCGCGGCAGAAGCACCGGGCGCGCCGACGATCGTCTCGGGCAGCTGCATGCCGCGAAAGCCCTGCTCCTGCACCGCCGTGGCGGATCCCGCGCCCGTCGTCTCGGCGCTGCTGGTGATTTTCAGGTCGACCGCCACGGCCACCTCGCCGCGCGCCCAGCGCAGTTCGAACACGCCACCCTCCTTGCGCTTCTTGGCCGCCGCGTCGATCATGCGCTTCAAGCCGAACTGGCCCGACTCGTTGAACAGTTCCACCGTGCGCCCGTCGAAGGTGACGGCCGTGATGCGCGCGCCCTGCTGGCCCGCCGCGCCTTGCGGGCCCGGATGGACCATGTTCGTCCACTGCGTCGGGGTGTTGCGGTAGCGCAGCTGCTGGCCGTCGATCTCCACCGTGTATTCCAGGGTGCCCGGCGCGGGCGACGGCTGGATCTGGAAGACGGTTTGCGCCGCCGTCGACGTGGCTGCCACGCCGCCCGCGCCCAGCGGCGCGATCCAGCCGGGGAAACGCGCCACCACCTGCGGCGACAGGCTGATGCCCATGTCGGCCCAGGTGCGCGGCGCCAGCACGTCGCCGCGCCGCACCACCAGCGGGCCCATGGACGTGGTGACGAATTTCGCCACCAGGCCTTCCGGGCCGAAGAACTGGCCGATCTCGAGGTTGCTCGCCTCGATGCGCGCCGTGGGCGCGAATGGATATTTGTTGGCCAGCGATTTCTGGAACGGTTCATACACCTGCGCCGCCCAGGTCTTGTTGATATCGAGTTCGGCCGGCGCGACGATGACGGCAAAGGTCTGCATCAGCGGGCGCACGAGAATGGGGCGGATCGCCTGCTTTTGCGCGTCGCTCATCCCCGTGAGCACCTGCTCGTCGACCAGTTTCAGGGCGTCGGCCAGTTCGGAACCGCTGCCCTCCAGGGTCTGCTGCATGAACTGGCGCGCGCCCGGCCCCGCGTCGCCCTGGTTCTTCAGCTGGTTCAAACGGCTGCGCAGTTTCGACAGCGCTTCCAGGTAGGCGCGCATCAGGGATGCATTGTTGTCCCTGGCCGCCACCAGCTTGCCCACGCCGGCAAATTCGCGCCCCACGGGACCCATGGGCTTGTCCAGGCGGGCCGGGTCGAGCTGTGCATGGAGAGCGGCGGAACTGGCCGTCAGCGGCGACGGCGCGCGGCGCAGCACGGTTTCCTTGAACCAGGCGACGATGCCCCGCTCGGCCTGGCGCAACTGGGCATTCTGCAGCGCCGGGTTGTCCCACGAGGTTTCCTGATAGATGGTCGTCAGCAGCCTGGCGATCGGCGACGACTGCGGGTCGCCCAGGCGGTTCATCGCCTGCACGGCACCGTCGAAGCCTTTCAGGTCGGCGACCGCCACGCCCTGCACGAATTTTTGCCACTCGCGCGCATAGTCGGCCTTGTACATGGCCACCAGGTTTTTCTCGATCTGCTCGGGACTGCCTTCCAGGGTCAGGTCGTCGGTGGAAGCGCTTTTCAGCACCCAGTCGGCGCTTTGCAGCTCGCGGTTGGCGGCATCGCGAAACGCGCCCTCGACGAACTTTTCCCAGGCCTGGCGCGTAAAGGCGCCGGAGACGGCGTAACTGCCCGCCAGCAGCGCCTGATCCTGTTCGCCGACGATGCGCGCCACCGTCATGCCGGGAAAGCGCGTCGAGGCACGCGCCTTGACGTCGGCATACACGCGCTCGCGCGCCGGCATGCCGCGCACCACGCGGCGCAGGTTTTCGCGCGCCTGGTCGACCAGCGCCAGCTTCTGCTCGATGCGCGGCCAGGACGGATCGCCGATCTGCGCCAGGTAGAACGTCAGCAGCCGTTCGGCGCTGCGTATCATCTGCTCGCGCGGCATGGCGCCCCGGTTGCCTTCCAGCCAGGCGCGCCAGAAACGCGTCAGCTGGTCATTCAGGTGGCTGCTTTCCGCATGCGTCTTATCGGCCAGCATCAGATAGGTTTTCAGCGCGTTGTAGGCATCTTCCACATTCGTCGCGCTGGCCGCCTGGTACTGGACGCTGCGCGGTGCCGCGGGCGCTGCTGGCGCGGCGGCCGGCGTCTGCGGCGTGCGCGCCGTGGGCTGCAGCTGGTCCGCGCTGGCGTTCATTTCAAACAGCAAGGCTTCCAGCGCGCCCGCCACGGGGCCGAGCATGACCTGGCGCGCACCGGCAAAATATTCCTCTCGCAGCTTGCGTTCAAGCAGCTCACCCTGGTACAGGCCCAAGCGCAGGGACCACGGCCGTTGCGTGCGGTACGCTTCCAGCTGCTCGATGCGGTCCTGCAAGATCTCGAGCGCTTCCAGGCGCGACTGCAAGTCCAGGCGCCGCTCCTGCAGCTTCACCACCTTGTTCAAATCGGCCTCGACGTTGGCCACCAGTTGCCGGTTGCCCAGGTAGGACCAGCTCCAGCCGCCCAGGCAGGCGCCCAGCGACACGGTGGCGGCAAAGAACACGGCATATTTGAAGCGCAGCTTGGCACGGTTGGCATAGTTGGCCACCAGGTGCTTGTCGGCAAAAATCACCTTGCGGAACAGCTCCAGCAAGAAATAGCCATGCTGGCGCGCGCCGGACGGCGCCGCGGCCGGGGCCGGCGCGAAGGCCAGGTCGAAGCGGCGCGCCACCTGCTGCGAGGAGGCACTGACGGGCTCGCCTTCCTGCAGCGCGCTGGTAAAGTAAAAGCCGCGGAACACGGGCTGGAACTGGAACGGGTTCTCCTCGAACAGGGTGGCGATGAAGGCGCGCAAGGCCGGCTTGATGGCGGCAAACTCCAGCGGAAAGGTAAAGACGCCGGGCGCCATCGTCTTGCGTTGCCGGTGCGCCATGTTGGCCAGGCTCAGTTCCGTCAAGCCATCGTGCAATTCATCGAAACCCTGGTCGAAAAACGCCAGCAAATCCGCCGTGGGCAACTTGCGCTGGTACGGCATGGTGGCGCCCCATACACGCTCGCGCTCGCTACGCTCGGCATCCGCGAAAAACTCCGTGAAGCCGGCGATCAGGTCCGCCTTGGTAAACACGATGTACAGGGGCGCGAATACTTCCAGGCGTTCGATGACATCCTGCACCCGCTTGCGCAGGCTGCGCGCCAGTTGCATGCCGACATCAGGGTCGCCTTTCAATTCGGCGATGCTGACGGCGATGAGGATGCCGTTGATGGGCGCCTTGCGCCGGTATTTTTTCAGCAGGTCGAGAAAGCCGAACCACTCGCCGCGGTGCTCGTCAACGACGGAATAGCGTCCCGCCGTGTCGAGCACGATGCCGTCCGTGGTGAAAAACCAGTCGCAGTTGCGCGTGCCGCCCACGCCTTGCACGATCTTGCCGTCGGCAAAGGGAAACTGCAGGCCCGAATGCAGGATGGCGCTGCTCTTGCCGGCGGCCGGATTGCCAATGATCATGTACCACGGCAGTTCGTACAAGGCGGCGGCGCCCGATTTGATGCCCAGCTTGGACGTCTTGATGGTCTCGATGGCGGCCAGCATGCCCGTGCGCACGGCGTCGAGTTCACCCCGCTGGGTGCTGCCGGCCGTGGATGCCGAAGCGGCTTGCGCGGCGGCGATCTCGGCTTCGTTGAGGATGGCCTGCCCCAGCGCCTGCGCATCGCGCCGCGCGCGGCGCCGGCGCCACAGCCACAGGCCCAGCCACGTGACCAAGGCCAGCAGCAGCAAGGCCAGGGCCCAGACCAGCGCCACTTCCAGCACTTCGGCGCCCAGGTACAGGAACACGGCCAGCGCCATGAAGCCGAGGATGGTCAGATTGCGGCTGTCGGTGAGGAAATGCCAGATTCTTCGCAGCATGATGAGCCCAGGGTGAGGTCGCAAAGCAGGAGGAACGCCGCCGCGCAGCGAGGCGGATTCGGCCCATGCTGACAGCAATGCGGCGCGCCTTTGTTGACATATGACAAGTACCAGGTGCCAGCGCGCGGCAGGCGCTGGCCTGCCATTGACGCCGCGCAAGCAAGCTTGCAGCGGTGAAAATCAGGCCGAAACCCGGCGCTAGAATGACTGGCGCGGCTTACTTGCCCAGCACGCGCGGTTGCGGCAATTCCGTGTGGCCAAAATCCATCATGGTCCAACGCCCGCCCCAGCGCAGGCCCACCGATTCGGCAGTCACGCCATATAAACGGTAGCCGCGCATGGCCCAGGCATTTTTTTCAGAAATGATGAGCTTTCCTTCATGCATGAATGCGCAATCGGCCGCCAGGCCATACTGGTGATAGCTTTGAAACGCCCTCGCGTTCGTCACGTTCGGGCCGGCCACCGCCAATTGATCCTGGCGCGCAGGGCTGCGATAACCTTCCAGCAAGACCATGTCGTAGCCATGCACGTCTTTCATGATCTTGAAGACCAGCAGCAGGCGCTGCGCGAAATCGTGGTCGAGCAATTGCCAGTTGCGGCTGGCGCCGCCCAGCAGCGGGCGCAGCTGCGTTACTTCCGCCGTGGAAAACAGCAGCGGCGGCAAGGCTGGCGGCGGCACCAGCTGCTCGCCCTTCAGCAAATCGCTGACCTGGTCATTGATCGCGTGTTGCTGGTCAGCATAGCCGCGCAAGGCGATGCGGTCGCTGGACAGCCAGGCCAGCAGCGGCGGCACGATGACCAGCACGCTGCCCGCCAGGCTCAGCCAGCGATGCAGCCACAGCAGCTGCCAGGCGCGCGCCATGCCCGAGCCCGTTTGCCGCTGCACGCGTTGCCACTGCGCGCCGCTGCCGCCCTTCAGGTGCTGCGCGCGCCGCTGCATGCGCCAGCCCAGATTGACGAGCGTGTGCAGCACGATGGCGCGGCCGCCGGGAAACAGCAGCAGCCAGCAGGCAAGACAGGCGAGCAGGAAATACATCAAGACCAGGGCGACGAACATGGGCGCTCCGTGACGGGGATAGCGGGGGCCGGGCAGCATGCTCGGCGGCATCGCTAGATCGTAGGCGTCCGCGGCCCGCATGAGCGCGGTTTACATCAAGGTCAGTCGAGTTTGTTCCACTGCGGAGGTGATATTTTGTCTTTACTGAAAAACGGGGATGGCCAGGCGCGCAGCCCTGACCTGTTGAGCAAGACCGGCGCGGCTGGCGCGCGCATCGAAGGCAAGGGCATCCTGTCGCAGCTCGAACACGGCATCGCCGCGCCTGTGGCCAGACCTGCACTGCGCTGGCGCTCCGGCTGGCGGCACTGGGCCGCTGGCGCGCTGTGTCTGGCGCTGCTGATCACGGCCGTGCTCGCGTATGACACGGACGTCCTGCCCCTGCCGCCGGCGCCCGTCACGGCCGTGACTGAGGCTCCGCCCGCAATGCCGGCGCCAACGGTGCCGCCGCACGCGTCGCAGGCGGCCACCATCGTCAATACGGCGGGACCGCCCTTGCCTGCGATGGCCGCCACGACAGCAAGCGCACCGCACAAGACGCTACCGCCCGTGCGCCAGGCCGCCGCGCGCCCTCAGGGGCCGAGGCCGGTTGCCGCGCCCGGCGACAGCGACGTAACCTTGCTGACGGCGTTGGTGGCCCATGCGCACCGGCAAGAAAGCACGGCAGTGCCAGTGCGCGACGTGGTGCTGCGCCAGCGGGAGGGGGAACAGGAAACGGCGGAACTGTTGCGGCGCTGTCAGCAGCTGGGCCTGATCGAAGGCATGCTGTGCCGCTCGCGCATCTGCTCGGGCCGCTGGGACAGCGATCCCGCCTGCCATTGATGGGGGTTGCCGGTGGTTGACGAACCTCAGGCGCGCTCGGACACTTCGATCAGGTTGCGGTCCGGGTCGCGCAGATACACGGAGCGGATGGGCCAATTGGCGCCCGTGCGGGCCACCGGTCCCTCCTCGATGGCAATCCCCAGCGCCGCCAGGTGGGCGATGAACGCGTCGAGCGGCACGGCGGCGATGAAGCACAGGTCCAGCGAGCCGGGCGTGGGCAAGTCCGCCTTGGGCAGGAATTCCTTGCCGGCCTCATGCAGGTTGATTTTTTGCGCGCCAAACTTGAAGGCATGGCGGCCGGCGCCAAACGTTTCCAGCTGCATGCCAAGCACGCGCGTATAGAAATCGATGCAGGCGGGCTTGTCGCGGGTGGTCAATACCAAGTGATCCAGGTGGTCTATCATACAGTTCTCGGGTGAGTGGCCGCGTCCATGCGGCCTTGCAAAAAACCTTCCATCAGCGCCAGCAGTGCCTGCGGCTGCTCCTGGTGCGGCGTATGGCCGCACTGCTCGACAATGGCGGGCACGGCGTTGAGCGCCTGCGCCACGATCGTGTCGACCTGGGCCGCGCTGCCGTACTGGTCCTCGCTGCCCTGCACCACCAGCGCCGGACATTCGACGGAGGGCAGCAGGTATTCGATATTCCAGAACTGGAAACCATAACTGAGCCAGGTATCCGACCAGGCCTTGAAGATGGTCTCCGTCTTGTCGCCATGGTATTTCGCCAGCGCGCGCAGCTTGCCCGCGCCAAACGCCGCATCCGCCACGCGTATGCCATCGAGCGTGATGCCCTCGACAAACACGTGCGCCGCTTCGGTGATGATGCCGCGCAAGCGCGGCGGCTGCTGCGCCGCATAGATCAGGGCAATGCTGCCGCCATCGGAGTGGCCGACGAGAAAATGGTCCTGTCCCGGCAGCAGTGCGGCGAGCACCTGCGGCAGCTCGCACAGCGCATAGTCGTGCAAATAATGGAGTTGGCGGCGCGCCGCCAGCGGCGACGACTGCCCATAGCCATGGCGGTCATACAGCAAGCCGCGGCACCCCGTCGCCTGGCATAGCTGCGCGGGGAAATCTTTCCACATCGCACAGCAACCGAGTCCCTCGTGCAGGAATACCAGGCAAGGCTTGGCGGGGTCGCCTTCGATCAATTCGTAATAGATATCGGTTTCGGCGCTCAGGTTCAGTATCGGCATGGGCTAGGCTCGCATCGGCAGGTCGGCTGGGCCTATTGTGCCATTGTCCTGCACGGCATGCGTGGCGCCCCGTAAAAATAGCCTACTGGAAAAGATATTCCCGCCTGCCTGCAAGGTGTTTGCGCCAGCACAAGTGAGCGCCGTTTTTCCGGCGGCGCCGCGCGCTTTTTGCCTGCGCGTTTGCCTAGAATGGCTTACTCCAACAGCATGGAGCAGACGGCTACCTTATCAGCCAGGACGTGACACTGGCCGTCACGGCAACAGATAAGGCGTCTTGCCGCACGACGACAGGCGCGGCGTCCAAACTATCGATCAGGAGTACATCATGGAAATGAAAGTAGAACACCGCACCGGCAGCAACCTGGCACTGGAAGAAACCGATGCGCCGATGGAACAGGAAGGCAAGACTGCAAAAGGCGCTGCCGCACAAGACTTGAACCTGAGCCCCGCCGCCTTCACCACCTATTACACGTGGACGGCCAATGGCGTGCATCCTTCGGTCAACTTCGCCAATGCCAACGTGAAGGCCAATTCGCGCGTATTGCTCAACATCAGCGAGTATGCCGCGACGCCCCAGGACCGTTTCATCGGCGCCGCCCGCATGGCCGTGTACAACATCGCACCGTATAACGGCGGTTTCCGGGCCTGGGTGGATATCTCGTGGGGCAGCCCGCTGAAGGTGCGTTTCGACGTGTTTGTGGATCCCTGATCCGGGAAACACTGCGCGCGCCCCCGCCACCAGCGGGCCGGCATCGCGCACGTCACCAAGGCACTGAAGCAATGGCCAGCGCGAACGGGAAACCGTGCGCGCATGACAAAAGGGCCACGTGTTGCCACGTGGCCCTTTGCTGCTGCTTGTTCTGGCTCCCCGACCTGGACTCGAACCAGGGACCTGCGGATTAACAGTCCGTCGCTCTACCAACTGAGCTATCAGGGAAAGGAGGCCGAATTATATACGTCAAAATTTCCCATGTCCAGTTTCAATCTGCATGGCCAGCAAAGCAGGCCGCCAGCGAGCAAGCCTCGCCAGATGGCAGGGTCCGTCTGCGCTGCGCCACGCAAGATAGTAGAATAGCCAGGCCTTAGCGACACGCAAGGCGCACAACCGCATGCCGGCAGCGGGGCGTCAACCACGCCGCCACGCGGACATGCGCTTGCAAGGTTCGCCTTGCCCCTGGCTTACTGCTCTCATCCGACATGACAGAATCAAGCGCAACCCTGGTGGACCAACCCGGCAGCGGCGACAGCTCGGCGGAAATTGCCGAGCATATGGCGGCCGCCATCGTGGCGCGCCAATTGCCGCCCGGCACGCGGCTGCGCGAAGAGGCGCTGTGCCGGCTGTATGGCGTCAGCCGCACCAAGATCCGTGCCGCCCTGCTGATACTCTCGAAAGACAAACTCATACGCATGGTGCCCGACAAGGGCGCCTTCGTCAGCCAGCCAACGGAGGCGGAGGCACGCGACATCTTTGCCGCGCGGCGCATCATCGAGGCGGCCCTGGCGCGCGAATTCGTCGCGCGGGCCAAAGCGGCCGACTACAGGATGCTGGAGCGGTACCTGAAAGCGGAACGCCAGGCGCTGGCACGGGACACGCCGCTGCGCTCGCAACTGCTGGGCGACTTCCACGTATTGCTGGCCGATATCGCCGGCAACGCCGTGCTGCGCGACATCGTGCGCGAACTCGTGGGCCGCAGCTCGCTCATCACCATGCTGTACCAGTCCGGCCACGACGCGGCCTGCTCGTGCGACGAACACGGCCGCTTTCTCGACGCGGCGCGCAGCGGCGACGCCGACCTGGCGGCGCGCCTGATGGTCGAGCACCTGGCGCATGTGGAAGCGGCGTTGCGCTTCGACGGCAGCGCCGGCGACCACAAGAAAGACCTGGTGGCCGCACTGCTGATGTAAGCCTCCCATCAAAAAAGGCCGCCGATGCGGATGCACGGGCGGCCTTGTCATTGCTGCGGCAACTGCTTGCCGGCAAACTTGCTATTCGCCCAGGTAGATAAACTTGAACAGGAAGATGGCGGCGATGATATAAGCCACCACCGATACCTGCTTGCCCTTGCCCGTCAACAGTTTCAAGACGGCATAGGTGATGAAGCCGAACGCCACGCCGCTGGCCACGGAATAGGTAAACGGCATCATCAGCGCCGTAATGGCGGCAGGAATGCTTTCCGTGCTGTCATCCCAGTCGATGAAGGTCAGTTCGCGCAGCATCAGGCAGGCCACGTACAGCAGCGCGGGCGCCGTCGCGTACGGCGGCACCGTGTGTGCCAGTGGAGCGAAGAACAGGCTGCCCAGGAACAGCAGCGCGACGGCGACGGCCGTCAAGCCCGTGCGGCCACCCGCTTGCACGCCGGCCGCGCTTTCCACGAAGGCCGTCGTGCTCGACGTACCCAGACAGGCGCCGGCGGCAATCGCCGTGCTGTCGGCCAGCAAGGCCTTGTTCATGCGTTCCATCTTGCCGTCTTTCAACAAGCCGGCGCGGTTGGCCACGCCCATCAGGGTGCCCGTCGCATCAAACAATTCCACGAGGAAAAACACCAGCACCACGTTGACGATGCCGATCGACAGCGCGCCCATGATGTCGAGCTTGAACAAGGTCGGCTCGATGGCGGGCGGCGTCGAGACGATGCCGTTGAACTGGTTGCCGCCAAAGAAGAAGCTGGCGACGGTGATGGTGAGAATCCCGATCAGGATGGCGCCCGGCACTTTCAGGCGGTCCAGCGCGACGATGATGAAGAAACCGAGGATGGCCAGGATCGGCGCCGCCTGATGCAAGTCGCCCAGGGCGATGATGGTGGCCGGGTTCGACACCACCACGCCCGCGCTTTTCAGGGAAATGATGGCCAGGAACAGGCCGATACCGACAGTGATGGCCGTGCGCAGCGCGGGCGGGATGCTGTTGATGATCATTTCGCGCACCTTGAACAGGCTGACGAGGATGAACAGGCAGCCGGAAATGAAGACGGCGCCCAGCGCCACTTCCCAGCTCATGCCCATGCCCTTGACCACCGTGTACGAGAAGTACGCATTCAGGCCCATGCCCGGCGCCAGCGCGATCGGGTAGTTCGCATACAGGCCCATGATCAGGGTGCCGATGGCGGCCGCCAGGCAGGTGGCGACGAAAACGGAGTCTTTCGGCATGCCCGCGTCGCCGAGGATGGACGGGTTGACGAAGATGATGTAGGCCATCGTCAGGAACGTGGTCAGGCCGGCCAGCAGCTCCGTGCGCACATTGGTCCCGTTGTCCTTCAGTTTGAAATAGCGTTCCAGGAACTGCATGATTAACCCCTTGTTTTGGTAAAACCGGGCGCCTGCGTGTGGCCAGTGCGCCTCTTTTTATGACGAAATGACTACTTTCCCGCTGCGCCGGCCGGCTTGAAGGCCCACCAGCGGCTGCCCGCGAAATTCCAGACCAGCCCGATGCCCGTCGCCAGCACCTGCGCCAGCCAGTAATACCAGCCCAGCTGGTGTACCAGCAGCCACATCAGGCCCGTATTGATGCACCAGCCGATGCCCAGCAAGGTGAAATACTTGCTGGCCGCCTCGCCATGTCCCTTGTCGCTTTTAAACGTAAAAAAGTAATTGAGGAGGTAGTTGACGACGGAACCGAGGATGTAGCCGATGCCGGACGCGGCGGCAGCGCTGATGCCGGCCCATTCCACGCCGCCCCACAGCACGCTGTATTGCACGGCCGTGCCGGAAGCGCCGACGGCGGCGAAACGTAAAAATTGGTGATGCAGGGAATGGGACATTGTCAATTTTCAAATAAGACGAAAACAATCGCCAGGATCAGGCCAGAATAAAAAATGGCTACGATTGCTCGTAACCATTTTTCAGCCTGCATTTTACTGCAAGTTGCGCCCAACGTTCATATTCGCCGCCGCTGCGGCGTCGCTTCTACCCTTATCCCTTGCGCTGGCGGCGCCGGCGCAGCCACACGAACAGCGCGATCAGCAGCAAGATTCCCACGATGCCGCCCGGCAGCATGAACGGTTGTACCCGCGCCAGCACAGGTTTCTCGCCGCCGCTGCGCGCCTGCGCCACGTAGGCCGGCGTGACGGATACATCCGGGTTGCCGTACTGTTTCAATACGTAATTGGCGATCGAGGCGATCTGCTCGTCCGTCAATGGCTGCACGTAGGAACGCTGGTCGAAACGGGGCATGAACGCTTCGTGTTCTTCCCCTTCGATCTTGCGCTCGACGCCAAACAACATGGCCGAGACCAGGTTGGCCGGCGTGTTGCCGCCCGTCGCCGTGTTGTGGAACAGGGCGGGATACGCCTGGCCCGTGCTGCCGGCGCCGCTGGCCGAATGGCAGCTGGCGCAGTAGCCGGAAAACAGCACGGCGCCACTGTTGAGCGAATGGTGCTCGGTGGACCCGGCCATGCCGCGCAGCAGCGGCTCTTCGCTAGCGGCGCTGCCATGGCTGAAGGCAGCTTTCGTTTGCCCCGGCGCGCGCACGGGCGGCACTGTGCGCAGCCAGGCCACGATGGCCGCCACGTCGTCGTCGCGCAAAAATTGCAGGCTGTTCTGGATGGCTTCGGCCATGCCGCCCGCCGCCTGCCCCTTGCCTTCCACGTGGCCCGTCTTCAGGTAGGCCGTGATTTCCGCATCCGTCCACGCGCCGATGCCGCTGACCTTGTCGGACGTGATGTTCGGCGCATGCCAGGAACCAAGCGACGCGCCGGCCAGGGTCTGACTGCCGATTTCCGCCATCAGCGCGTTGCGCGGCGTGTGGCAGGCGCTGCAGTGCGCCAGGCCTTCGGCCAGGTAGGCGCCGCGGTTGATCTGCGCGCTCTTCGCCGCGTCCGGCACGAAGCGTTTATTGTCCAGGAACAAGGTATTCCAGCCCAGCATCGACAGGCGCACATTGAACGGGAATGGCAGGGCCGTCTGGCGCGCCGGCTCGTCGACGGGCTTGACGGCCTGCATGAAGTAGTAATACAGGTCGCCCACGTCCGCATCCGTCAGCTGCGCATAGCTGGTGTAGGGCATGGCCGGATACAGATGGCTGCCGTCGGCGCGCACGCCTTCCCGCAGCGCGCGCGCAAAGTCGGCTTCCGTGTAGTGGCCGATGCCGCCTTGTTTCGACGGCGTGATGTTCGTCGCGTAGATCGTGCCCAGCGGTGAATCGATGGCGTAGCCACCCGCATACGGCTTGCCGCCCGCTGCCGTATGGCACGCCATGCAATCGGCCGCGATGGCCAGGTAGCGGCCCCGCTCCAGGCGCGCATCGGGACTGGCGGCGGCAGGCGCGGCCGGGCGGTCCGGCGTCAGGGTGATAGGCGGCGCCGCTGGCACAGCGTGGGCGGCTAGCGGCAAGCCAGCCGCCAGCGCCAGGCTCAGTAATAAACGGCGCATCATGCTGCCTCCCTTGCCAGGGTGCGGGCGATGTCATCGGCCGCGCGCAAGCCGAGCGCGGCCATGCTGAGGGTGGTGTTGACCACGCTGGCCGACGGCATGGCGCCGCCGCCCGGCAGCCACAAATTGGCATGGTCGTGCGCGCGGCAATTGCCATCGACCACGGAGTCAAGACGGTTACTGCCCATGATGACGCCGCCCATGATGTGGTTGTTCGCGTTCAGGCTGTCGGTGATATGGAATTCCACGGCGCCGAACAGCTTGCCGATGTGCTCGAGCTGCGCATGCGCGGCCTTCGCGCCATCGCGCACGTAATCACCCACGTCATAGTAAATGTCCGGGCAGGCCAGGCCCAGCGGGTCCTTGCGCGTCTTGCTCAAGGTCAAACGGTTATGCGCTTCCGGCAGCGGTTCCAGGCTGATCGACAAGTCCACGCCAAACGCGGCGCGGCGGCGGATTTCATCGTCGAGGTCCTTGCCCACCAGGCCCAGCTTTAACGACTGCTGCGTAGCGGGTCCGACGCGGGTGATATTGTTCAGGATCATCTTGTTGGCCGAATACTGCGCGCGGAAGGCGCCGTCGCGCGGGCCCACTAGGCAGCTGCTCTGCGCAGGACCACGGCCCGTCCAGATCGGTTCATTGGCGAGGAAAGTACAGTGGAAACCCGAGTGGTCCATCATGTTGCGGCCGACTTGATCGGAACTGTTGGCGATGCCGTTCGGATTGTTCTGGTTGGCCGCCAGCAGCAGCAAACGCGGTGTTTCAATGCCGTTGCAGGCAATCACGAAAGCCTTGCCCGTCGCCATATGCGACTGTTTCTTCGCGTCATACCAGTGCACGGCCGTCACGCGGTTGTTCTGGTCCGTGTCGATGCGGTAGACGACGGCCTCGGCCAGCACGCCCGCGCCCTTCAGCTCGGCCCGCTCCACGTGGTGGATGCCGTTGTACATGGCGCCGATGGGGCAGATCGGCTGGCAATTATTATTGCCGCAGCACGTCGGGCGGCCCTGCCATGGGCGCGTCGAGCGGCCTTGCGGGATCGGCACGGAGCGGTAGCCGTGCGGGTTGACCACTTCGGCGAAGCGCTTGTCGCCATAGCCCCAGGGCACCATGTCCATCGGGTACGGCGCACTGCGTTCGCTGGGCGACTGCAAGGCGGGATCGTTGGGGCCGGCCACGCCCATTTCCTGTTCGGCGCGGCAATAGTACGGTTCCAGCTCATCGTAGGAAATGGCCCAGTCGCGTCCCACCCCGTAATCGCTTTTCATGCGCATGTCGGACGGCAAGTGGCGCCAGCACGACGCGGCCCAGTGCCAGGTGGTACCGCCCACCGTGCGCAGATAGCCCTGCTGGAAACTGCTGCCGCTGGGGCCGGACAATTCCACGTAGTTATTCTTCGGGAAATACAGCGGCGCAGGCGCGTTGTCCGCCTGCGGATACAGCCCCTGGAAGTCGGAGCCGACGCGGTTCTCGAACGGCATGTTGCGCCAGTTTTCCACGGCTTGGCCACGCTCGATGCGCAGGCCCGCTTCCAGCATGATCACGGAATGGCCCTGCGCGGCCAGCTGGTCGGCCATCATGGCGCCGACGACGCCAGTACCGACGATGACGACATCGGCGACGACGTCGCCATTACTCTTGAATTGGGGTGATTTCATTTTGCTTGCTTGCCTTTCGGTTCGGGAGTGCCGGTGGTGGCCGGGGCCGGTACGGGTTTTGGCGCCACGGGCGCGGAGACGCGCACGGCCGGCGGCGCCTTCAGCCACCACAGGGGGCCGTAATTGCAATAGGTCGGCACGACCTGGCCATCGGCCACCGTGCGGTACATCAACGCTTCCGCATACGCGACGACGATGGACTTCGTGCCCTGCGCCGCGTTGCCGGCGACAGTGCCCGTGTACCAGGCGGCAACGATGGCCAGCGCCAGCTCGCGCAAGCCGGCGTCCGCGGCGCTGGCGGCCGCCAGCAGGGCTTTCGCTTCCTGGCCCGTGACGAGCAGCGCGCCCAGTTGCGGCAAGCGCTTGGCGAAGCCGGGCACGTTCGTGCGCATGGCTTGCTCGATGCGCGCCGCCGTGTCGGCGGACAAATCGCGGTGGCCCGTGATCGTTTGCGACAAGGTGTAGAACAGCATGGTGACGGGCGCCAGGCCGGGTGCCGGAGCGCTGGCCGGCGCCTGCATGGCGGCGGACAGGGGATTGCTCCAGAAACCTGCCTGCGCCAGCAAGGCGGCCAGGCCGATCAGGGCGTGGCGGCGGCTGATGCGGGGAAGGGATGAAACGGATGTTGCAGATGGTTCGCTGCCTGGATGGTTCATGAGACTCCCGCAAGACTTGTTGTTTTATTGACTTCGATGATTGCGCTACATTGCATTTGCGCATAGATGGAACCGGTTCCATATTATCCTACAGAAGTAAATTGTCTGCCAATGAAGTATTACGACTGAGATACTGGCTGGTGCAATTCCTGGATGGATTCAGGCGTGTCGCGCACGCTGAACACCAGTCCCGGCTGGCCGCCCAGGCGGTAATGGAAGTCCAGCACGCTGCCGCCAGCCAGGGCCGGCTTGCCCGGCAGGGCCAGGGGCAGGTTCAGGCTGCAGTCATGGTCGCCCAGGACGATGTCGCCATGCACGCGGATGCGCGTCAGCAGGCGCGGCGCCTGCTCCAGCACGTCGGGCAGGCGGATGCTGGCGGCCGGCAAACTGTCGCCCTGCTCGTCCTGCCTGCCCTGCCAGGCGCGCAAGGCGTCACCATCGAGGGCAAAAACGCGGCCCCAGTCGGTGCACGGCGCATCCGGCGCGCGCCGGTCCAGGCCCAGGTGCACGGTAACGGACGCCGGCAGCAGCGCCGCAGCAGGCGCTTGCGCGTGCAGATTGCGCAGGATGGCCACCTGCGGCTCCTTGCCCAGCGCCGTATTCATGGTTTCGCTGACGATCACGTCCGGCATGGCGCCGCCAGCAATGCGGTAGGCGGCCGCATCGGCGCAAATGTATGCCGTGACATGGCTATCCAGGCCCAGGCTTGCAATCAGTTCGCGCGCATAGGCCAGGGTCTCGGCATGCACGTCGAGGATGGCAAACTGCACCAAATCCGCATCCAGCACGGCCATCACCGGCAGGGCCAGCAAGGCGAACGGGCCGCAGCCCGCATACAGCACGCGCACGGGCCGGCCACCGCTCACCTCCAGCCGCTCGCGCACGGCCAGCGCCAGGCCCTGGATGAAGGCGGCGCTGCGGTACGGCTCGCGCGCGCACAGGCCCGCCTGCACGGGCGAGATGGCCCAGCCGCTGGGAAGAAAGCTTTCGCCGTCGCGCAAACCGTCCTGCCGGTCCATGGGCAGGCGCGAATGGCGTTCGACGAGCTGGCGCAGCTGCACCGTTTCGCCGACCAGGCTTGCCAGCGAACGCTGCGGATCGCACAGCGCAGCCGCGATGGCGGCCAGTTCCGCGCGTGCCGGATTCATGCGAGACTCCACTGGCAAGACGGGATAAAGACAGAATGCATGGCGGCTTCCTTGAAATGATTGCAAGTACGCGGAAAAATTGGCAGCATAGCAAATAACTGTACGCCTGTTAATTTATCTCCAGCCGCAAACACCTACCGGAGCATCGATGCACGCCTTGCCGCTTTCCGACCTCACCCTCGTCCTCGCCAGCCTGCCCACCCCCTACCAGTTGCGCGTCCAGCGCGACGACGACGACGACGATGGCTTTGCCGCCGCGCTGTACAGTTCCACACGCGGCGACTTGCGCCAGATGCCGGCCGAGCCCGCCGTCATCGAACAGCTGATCGCCATGCAGCAGCGCATGCAAAGCCACGGCTACCGCCAGGCCTATCCGCACGCCGCCTACCTGGTGCTGCAGCACGGCGATACACCCATCGGCCGCCTGATCCTGGACCGCCAGGATCAGGTGCTGCACCTGGTCGACATCGCCATCCTGCCCGCCGCGCAAGGCCAGGGCGCCGGCAGCGCCGTGCTGCGCGGCCTGCAGGCGCAAGCGGGCGCGGAGCAATGGCAGATCCACCTTGCCGTCAACAAAAGCAACGCCGCCGCGCGCGCCCTGTACCAGCGGCTGGGCTTTCGCCTGCGCGGGGAAAACGAGGTGCAGGAGCAATTGGAATGGAGCGCGCCATAGTGCCGGCGCAGCATATCCCCAGCAGCTGGCTGCAGCTGCCGCTGCACTTCGACGTGGTGCGCATGCAGGGCGACAGCGACCAGTTCGCCGCGGACGAGTGGATCAGCCATTTCAATACGGGGGCCTACGACCAGGGCTGGAGCTGCGTGCCGCTGCGCTCGCCCGGTGGTGCAGCCGACAACATCATGCCCGTCGACGGCGCCGCCTACGCAGGCACGGCGCAACTGGCGCGCTGCCCCTGCCTGCGCGAAGTGCTTGCCAGCTTCGCATGCGAGATCCGCGCCGCGCGCCTGATGGCGCTGGCGCCGGGCGCCATCATCCGCGCGCACCGCGACGCCGGCACGTCGCTGGCCGATGGCCTGATCCGCATCCACATCCCCATCCACACTTCGCCGCAGGTGCTGTTTACCATCGATGGCGAAACTGTCCACTTCACGGCTGGTCACGCCTGGTACATGGACGCCAGCTGCCTGCACGCGGTGCACAACCGGGGCACGACGCCGCGCATCCACCTCGTGCTCGACTGCGTCACCAATGCCTGGCTCGAAGCGCTGTTCGCCTCGGCGGGATTCGTGCCGAAAGCGGCCCACAAGTATGGCGACCCCGGCATCCACGATGGCAATGTGCGGGCCGTCATCGCCCAGCTGCGATTGTCGCCCTCGCCTGCCAGCCTGGCACTGGCCAGGGAATTGGCCGCCCTGGCCGACGGGAGCGCGCCGTGAGCGCCGCGCCGGGCCTGGCCCAGCAAGAACGCCTGCTGGCCAGGGGCGAGACGGTGGCATGGCACGAGGGCATGGATCTGCGCGGCTGGTATCCGCTGTACGTGGAGCGCGGCGATGCGCTGGCGGACGCTGCCATGTGCTGGCGCAAGCTGGGAGAAACGGCTTTCAGCGACGCCTTCTTTGTCAATACGCTGACACGCCAGCCGCACGAGGAGCGCCGCGTCTGCCGCACGCCGCTGGCCGCGCTGGCGACGCCCGGCGATTGCCTAGCGCCCGACGCCTTCATCTTCCACGTCTCGCGCTGCGGCTCAACCCTGCTGAGCCAGCTGCTGGCGTCCTTGCCGCAATGCATAGTCATGTCCGAGCCGCCCGTTATCGACTCGCTGCTGCGCCTGCATCACGACAGCGGCGACCCGGCGGCCAGCATCACCCTGCTGCGCCAGGCCATCCTGGCACTGGGCCAGCGCCGCTCCGGCGAAGAATCACACTTCATCATCAAGTTCGACTGCTGGCACATCCACAGCCTGGACTTGCTGCGGCAAGCATTTCCCGGCACGCCCTGCCTGTTCGTCTACCGCGAACCGCTGGCCGTGCTCGCCTCGCACCAGCGCCAGCGCGGGCCGCAAATGGTACCCGGCATGCTGCACCCGGCACAGCTGCCGCTGCCCGCGCACCAGCTGGCGCCGGGCGATATCGACGGTTATACGGGCCTGGTGCTGGCCAGCCTGCTCAATGCCGCCCTGCCCCATGCGGCCGCCGGCCAGTTGCAGTTAATTAACTACAAGCAATTGCCAGGCATCCTCTTCAGCGATTTATTGGCCCGCTTCGGCATCGCCACTACAGCGACGCAGTTGCAAGCGATGCGCGCGCGCGGCGGCGTGCATGCGAAATACGGCACCGTCTACCGCGGCGATCCGCCAGTGCCAGCAGCAGACGGCCTGGCCGCCATCGCAGCGCAATTGCAACCGGGCTATCTGGCGCTGGAAGCGTTGCGGCTGCATGGAGGGCAAGCCAATGACTTCCATGAAACCCAACTCTGACAAGGAGGCATGTCGACGTACCCGCTGAAGACCATGCGATAGATAGCTGTTCAACTACGGCGCAATCCCCCCTTGCAATGCGCCGCCCTTACAAGCAACCTGAAACTGACCCTCACACCATGATAAAAAAAATGACATTGGCAGTGCTCTTGACCGCCCTGATTCCCTTCTACGCATGCCAGGCGCAAACCACGGCGGAAGCGAAACCGGCTTCCGCGGAAGTCACCACCACCCTGACACCCGATATTGGCGGCATCAAGCAAGTGGTGGAAATCAGGACGGACGACGCGAACAAGCCCGTCCTGCTGTTTTTATCCGGCGGCCCGGGAAGCTCCATGATCAAGGGGGCGGATGCGTTTACGAATCTCCTGAAAAGCAGATTTACGATTGTGCAATGGGACCAGCGGGATGCCGGAAAAACCCTGAAACTGAATCCCTCCCCCACGCAGCCATCCGTCGGGCAGATGGAGCAGGACACGTATCAAGTCATCCAGTTTCTGCGCAAAGAGTTAAAGCAGGACAAAATATACTTGCTGGGCAGTTCCTGGGGCAACGTCCTGGGCTTTGATATCGTCAAGCGTCACCCGGAACTGCTGCATGCCTATTTCGCGTCGAATCCTGTCGTGAGCCAGCTGGAAAGCGAGAAGGAATTGCTGCAAGCCTTGAAAGTGCATTTCAAGGACAATGCCGTCGCCAGCCAGGAGCTGAACAGCATCAATTTTCCGTTTGCAAGTGACGAAAGCATGTTTTATTTAAGGAAATGGCTTTTTTACAAGGATGGCAAGGCATTTGCGACGAGTGAAGGTTTCAAGACGGGTTTTCTGCAATGGTCAAAAACCTGGTCGCCCGTCTGGAACGAGGTCATGAACATTGATTTGCCCAAGACATTGAAGAGCGTTGACTGCCCCGTGTATTTCTTCGTCGGCAAAAACGATATCCAGACCTCGACCAGGATCACGCAGGCGTATTTCGAGACCTTGAAGGCGCCAAGGAAGGGCTTGTTTTTCTTCGAGCATTCCGGACACCAGATACACCAGGATGAACCGGTGCAATTTCAAGAAGCCATCATCAAGACATTGGATGCGACTGCCAAGTTCTGATACGACGCCCCATGACATGGGGCCCTTTTCGAGGGCCGGCGCACTGGCCGGCGCACTGCCGGCCTAGTCGCCGGCAATGCTCGCCGCGGCCTTGCGGATCAGCGACGCCACCGCGTTGGCTTGCGAAATGTAAATGGCATGGCTGCCGGCAACTTCGACCACCGCCGAGCGACAAGGGCGTCGCACGCGGGCCCTGCAACGCAAAAAGCCCAACCGGTGAAGGCTGGGCTTTCTGCTACTGCGTGTTCTGCCTCCCCGAACAGGCCTTACTGCGAACCAAAAAACTTACAATACCTTTGCCACATCGGTTAACCAGCAGATCTTTACACAGGTATAAGTCCCTGAACTCTGGTACCTGGAACGGTTAGCAATCCACGTCCAGTATTTTGATCACAAAGAATCGTAACATTGTAAAATTCACATGATTCCACGATGCAATGATCGAACACAATTATGCCGCTAAGAGCAGTATGTTCCGGCAATGCGATAACGTCACCACATTCATAAAAAGAAACATTTTGAAAATTTCCCCCTTGTATAAAGACTGTACCCGGGCCAACGAATTTGCATCTTTTAAATGTTTTATTTTTATGCAACGATATACCAGGAAGCCCTAGGTCGTGTAGGGCCAGCACAGAATCAGTAAAAATGTCTGCTAGTGGATTTACTGTTGTTCTCGATGCGGATAACGATCGATAATACTCAGCCTCAGATCTTTTTAATTCCGCCATTCGCATCAACAACAATATCCCTGCAACTATAAGACTTACGATTACACCAATCGAGATCCAATAAATAGGGCCGAGTTGCTTAAGGAGCGGATCAGCTTTGGCAAACAATGCCGATCCTGTACCAGCGAAGGCGACGAAGAGCCAGGTGCCAATGGTAAGAACCCGATCTGCCGCTGACAAACTTGTATCAAATATCGAAACAACATTAAAAAAGCTTCTTCTTGTCATATTTGCATTCTATTGGAAATGGAATTGTCATAAGACTAGCATTTTACTTAGCATTTTCTAAGTTTTTTTCAAGCATCCTAGGAAGCATTGCCGGAGTACCTTATGGTCAGCCAAAGGCTCTCCCGTCACTCTTATTACATCCCCACCCCTCCTTTTGTAGTGCACGACCGTTCAAGATTAGGAAATCTCAATTCTTGCGCCCTCTCCTCGTGGCTACCCCAAAAAAAGACCCCAGCATAAAATTGTCTGAAGTCACCTTCCGGTGCGCAAAGGATGGCTCATTCAAAACTGCGCCGGCGCGCGTAGATCCAGATCCCAGCGACCCGGTGCACCCTTGGCGCTATTACGCACTGTGCCCAGAATGTGGCAACGAATGCGCGCAGGCGCACTGGGAGCGCTCCTTGATGAAGGCCTGGCGATCGACCACCGGGCCGACTACGTCCGAGGGCAAGGCCGCTTCAGCGGAAAACCTTGTCGGGCACCCGACAAAAGAAGAAAGCCTGCGCACGCGCTTCAACGCGATGAAGCATGGCGCGTCCGCGAAGGTGGCAACGTATTTCCCGGCCAAGCTGGACGGCTACGCCCTGTGCAAGAGCTGCGACGTCGACCGCGGCTATTGCGCCGCTCAGCCATGCTGCGTCAAGCAGACGCAGAACTTCATGACCCACCATGCCGCGTTCGAACAGCGCAAGCCAGGCCTGTTGACCAGCATGTACAGCGAAATGCAGGCGGCCGTGTTTTCCATCCTGCAGCAGGTAATCATGACCATCATTGCCGATGGTGTGAAGCTGACGCGGCCAGAGTTCCATTTTGATGAAAACGGTTCGGTCAGCATCGCTACCTATACCGACGCCGAGTCGGGCGAGCGCCGTACCATCATGGAAGTATCAGCACATCCGCTGCTCAAAGTGATGGCCGACCTGCTAGTCAAAAATAATATGTCGCTGGCTGACATGGGCATGACCAACAAAGTCATCGAGGCCCAAGACCTGATGCCTGGCCAGGTTCGCCGCTGATCACCGACGACGAGTAGAAGCGCTCGAGCAGAGCATCGTTGCCCTGGAAGCACAAACCGACCCGGAACTGGATAGCAATCAGGCCGATATCGCCCAGGCCACAGAAGCAATTCGCGGCATGGTGCTTGACGCAGACGACCCGGTGACGGTTCGTACGTTTTTTGGGACTTTTGTGGAGAAAATTACGATAGAGGCAGAGCGGGTCACAATAGAATATGACCCTGCCAAGATTATGAACCACGGCATTTCTGTGGTTCATAATAAGAGTGTTCTGGCTCCCCGACCTGGACTCGAACCAGGGACCTGCGGATTAACAGTCCGTCGCTCTACCAACTGAGCTATCAGGGAAAAGAGGCCGCATTCTATAGGGTAAATTTTACGATGTCCAGATTTCCCCCATAAAAATGTGTATTTTGCCGACGCTACCCTGCCTGGCAGCGGTCAGCCGGGATGCTCTTGCGGATAGTAGTCAAAGACCAGCACGCGACCCAGCCATGGCTTGAGCTGCTCGACAAAGGCCAGGTGGGCCGCATGGCTCAGATACACGTCGCGCGCGCCGGCGTCATCGAAGGTCAGGGTAAAGCAATCGGTAAAGCCATCGTCGAGGCCTTCCGGGCTGACGTTCGGCCCCCATTCAAATTGCCGCACGCCGGGAATGCGGTGTTTCAGCTGGGAAAACTCGTAGACGAGCTCGGCATGCTTGGCAGACGTGATGCCATCGAGGAAGTCGCACAGGACGATATGGCGCAAGGCAGAGGTACAAGTCATGGGAAGGCGCTCCTGAAGTGATGCATTCAGGATAGCGCAAAACGCGATAACGCACCGGCCGGCCCTGCGGGCTGCGGCAGAAAACAAAAAAGGCCATGTTTTTCAACATGGCCTTCCGAATTCTGGCTCCCCGACCTGGACTCGAACCAGGGACCTGCGGATTAACAGTCCGTCGCTCTACCAACTGAGCTATCAGGGAAAAGAGGCCGTATTATATAGGCCAAACTTGGCGCTGTCCAGATTTCCATAGGGAAAATCTTATCTTGCCCTGGCGCCCATGCAGGCGGCGCAATAACAAAAAAGGCCACGTTTTTCAACGTGGCCTTCCGAATTCTGGCTCCCCGACCTGGACTCGAACCAGGGACCTGCGGATTAACAGTCCGTCGCTCTACCAACTGAGCTATCAGGGAAAAGAGGCAATATTATATGTCGCTTGTTCCACATTTGCAAGACTGATACTGCATCTACACAAACACGGCCATCGCCGACTTTCTACCGCCATCAGCGCCGCACTTGCATGCAGCGCCGAAGAAGCAAGATCTTAAAGCACTTTGGCGATCGCGTCAATAACGATGTCGATATTGCGCGAATTCAATGCTGCTACGCAAATACGGCCCGTGTCGACGGCGTAGATCGACTGCTCGCGCAGCGACGCCACCTGCTCCTTGGTGAGGCCGGAGTACGAGAACATGCCGATTTGCTGGCGCACGAATTCGAAGTCGTGGGCCGGCGCCTTGGCTTTCAGCTTTTCCACGAAGGCATTGCGCATTTCGCGGATGCGCACGCGCATGCCGGCCAGTTCCTCTTCCCACAGCTGGCGCAGTTCCGGCGTGGCCAGGACGGTGGCGACCACCTTGCCGCCGTGTACTGGCGGGTTCGAGTAGTTGGTGCGCACGACGCGCTTCAGTTGCGACAGCAGGCGGGCCGCTTCGTCGGCGCTGGCGGCGACGACGCTCAGGGCGCCCACGCGCTCGCCGTACAGCGAGAACGATTTCGAGAACGAGTTCGACACCAGCAGCGGGCCGCCCGCGTCGGCGAAGCGGCGCACCACGGCGCCATCTTCGGCGATGCCGTTGGCGAAGCCTTGATACGCCATGTCCAGGAACGGCACCAGGCCGCGCGAGGTCACCACGCTGATGATCTGATCCCACTGGGCCACGCTCAGGTCGGCGCCGGTCGGGTTGTGGCAGCAGGCGTGCAGCACGACGATGGAGCCGGCTGGCATGGCGTTCAGGCTGGCCAGCATGCCGTCGAAGTTCACGCCATGGGTGGCGGCATCGTAGTAGGTGTAGTTATTCACGACGAAACCGGCGTTTTCAAACAGCGCGCGGTGGTTTTCCCAGCTTGGGTCGCTGATGTAGACCTGGGCACCCGGCGCGAAGCGCTGCAGGAAGTCGGCACCGATCTTCAATGCGCCCGTGCCGCCGATGGCTTGCACGGTCACGGCGCGGCGCTCTTGAATTACGGCGCTATCGGCGCCAAATACGAGTTCTTGCACCGCCTTGTCGTAGGCAGCGAGGCCTTCGATCGGCAGATAGGTGCGTGGCGCCGCCTGTTCGATCAGGATGGCTTCTGCCTTGCGTACGCAAGCTAACAGAGGCACCTTGCCGTTGTCGTCATAATAGACGCCAACGCCCAGATTGATTTTGGCGGGATTCTGGTCCGCGTTAAATGCTTCGGTGATGCCCAGGATCGGGTCGCGTGGGGCCATCTCGATGGCGCTAAACAGACTGGCAGAAACAGTTGGGTTCGTCATGATAAGATTGGATTCGATTGGAAGCAGGTTCACAGCGGAGTTGTAGACAGCGCCCCAAAATACAACGCCAGGGCCGCCAGCAGAGCACTATTCTAACAAAGGTCTGATTCACATGCCCGAATTATCTACCGCCAGCGAGGCGGAAAGCGCAATTATCTCTTTCCCGGACTCCCCCTTCAAGCTGCACCAGCCCTTCCCTCCGGCCGGTGACCAGCCCACGGCAATCGACCAGTTATCAGAGGGGATTGCCGACGGACTGGCCTTCCAGACCCTGCTGGGCGTGACCGGTTCGGGCAAGACCTACACCATGGCCAACGTCATCGCGCGCATGGGCCGGCCCGCCATCGTCTTCGCGCCGAACAAGACCCTGGCGGCGCAGTTGTACAGCGAATTCCGCGACTTTTTCCCGCAGAACGCGGTCGAATACTTCGTCAGCTACTACGATTACTACCAGCCGGAAGCCTACGTGCCGCAGCGCGACCTGTTCATCGAAAAGGACTCGTCGATCAACGAACATATCGAGCAGATGCGCCTGTCATGCACCAAGTCGCTGATGGAGCGGCGCGACGTCATCATCGTCGCCACCGTCTCGGCCATCTACGGTATCGGTAACCCGAACGAATACCACCAGATGATCCTGACCCTGCGCGTCAAGGACAGGGTCGCGCAGCGCGACGTCATCGCGCGCCTGATCCAGATGCAGTACACGCGCAATGAGGTCGATTTCGGCCGCGGCACCTTCCGCGTGCGCGGCGATACCATCGACATCTTCCCGGCCGAGCATGCGGAACTGGCCGTGCGCCTGGAAATGTTCGACGACGAGATCGAATCGATCCAGCTGTTCGACCCGCTGACGGGCAGAGTGCGCCAGAAAATCCCCCGCTTCACCGTGTACCCGGGCTCGCACTACGTGACGCCCCGCTCCACCGTGCTGCGCGCCGTCGAGACCATCAAGGACGAGCTGCGCGAGCGCCTCGAGTTCTTCCGCAAGGAGAATAAACTGATCGAAGAGCAGCGGCTGGAGCAGCGCACGCGCTTCGACCTGGAAATGATGGCGGAAATCGGTTTCACGAAGGGCATCGAGAACTACTCGCGCCACCTGTCCGGCGCGCTGCCGGGCGAGCCGCCGCCGACCCTGGTCGACTACCTGCCGCCCGACGCCCTGATGTTCCTCGACGAGTCGCACGTGCTGACGGGCCAGCTGAGCGCCATGTACAACGGCGACCGCTCGCGCAAGACGAATCTGGTCGACTACGGTTTCCGCCTGCCGTCGGCCCTCGACAACCGGCCCTTGAAATTCGAGGAATTCGAACAGAAGATGCGCCAGACCGTGTTCGTCTCGGCCACGCCGGCCGAATACGAAAAGAGCCATTCCGACCAGGTGGTCGAGCAGGTCGTGCGCCCGACCGGTCTGGTCGACCCGCAGATCATCGTGCGCCCCGCCAGCAGCCAGGTGGACGACCTGATGTCGGAAATCGTCGAGCGCATCAAGAAGGACGAGCGCGTGCTGGTGACGACCCTGACCAAGCGCATGTCGGAACAATTGACGGAATACCTGGGCGACCATGGCATCAAGGTGCGCTACCTGCACAGCGATATCGAGACGGTGGAGCGCGTGGAAATCCTGCGCGACCTGCGCCTGGGCACCTTCGACGTGCTGGTGGGGATCAACCTGCTGCGCGAGGGCCTCGACTTGCCGGAAGTGTCGCTGGTCGCCATCCTCGACGCGGACAAGGAAGGATTCTTGCGTTCCGAGCGCAGCCTGATCCAGACCATCGGCCGCGCCGCGCGTAACCTGAACGGCACGGCGATCCTGTACGGCGACCGCATCACGGACTCCATGCGCCGCGCCATCGACGAGACGGAACGCCGCCGCGCCAAGCAGATCGCCTTCAATACGGCCAACAACATCATCCCGATCGGCGTCAAGAAATCGATCCGCGAAATGATCGACGGCGTCTACAGCCCGCAGGAAGCGCGCGAAACCCTGCAAGTGGCGCAGGAAGCGGCCAAGTTCGAAGCCATGAGCGAGAAACAGGTCAGCAAGGAAATCAAGCGCCTGGAAAAACTGATGGTCGACCACGCCAAGAACCTGGAGTTCGAAAAGGCGGCGCAGGTGCGCGACCAGCTGCACGTCCTCAAGCAGCAGCTGTTCGGCGCGCCCGGCACCGACAACGTGGCGTCGATCCTGGGCAAATAAACGGCTATCCGTGCCTTGGCTGGCCTACGGCTGCGGCAGCGAATAGTCGATGTCGTAGAAATGCTGGCCGTTGACGATGCGGATGGCCAGCGTGCCGCTGATGCCCGTCAGCTGCCCCGTGCCGGAATGCGGCACGATGACGATGGACAGCTGCTGCTTGCCATCGGCCATCGTGCCCGCATGCTGCGCCACGAAGCTGCCTTCCCTACCCTGCAGGACGCCCGTGATGGCTTCCATGGCGACATAAGCGGCCGCGCCCGTGGTGTCGGTGACGGCATTGAGCATCTCTCCCGTGGCAGTGGCGACCAGGTCGCCGGCATAGACTTTGTCGAGCAGTACCTTGCCCAAGGTCGTGCGCCCGGAGCGCTGCGGCGCTGCGGATGGCGTCATGGTGATGCTGAAACTTCCTGTGGCGTGCACATGCATGCGATGATCCCCTTCTGCAAACGAGGCGGCGCCGGCTGGCGCCACCGATAGACAACATGCGGCCAGCACCAGGCCCGGCAAGCTGTGTGATTTCATGAGTCCCCTTCAATCGATGCGAGAGAACCAGCTTAAGGCAGCGCAGGAGACAAATATTGGATAAAACCGACAGCACGCGCAATGTGCTCGCCGCGCGCGGCCAGGCGCCGAAAGGCATCGTCGACCCGCAGGCAGCGGCGCGCCGCATACGGCTGGCGACCTATCCGCCGGCTGGCGCGCTGGCGCCGTTCGTCGAGTACTTCTGGGTCGTGGAATGGGACAGGCGGGGCTGCGCGCCGCAGACGCAGCGCGTGCTGCCCTACCCGAACGCCCACCTGGTGTTCGAGCTTGGGCGCACCGCCATCCATGGCGTGGTGCGCGGCGCCTTTGACAGGCCCTTGATTGGTGCAGGCAAGGTGCTGGGCGTGCGTTTTGCGCCGGGCGGCCTGCGCCCGTTCATCACTCAGCCCTTATCGTCGTTCACCGATACGACCATCGCCGCCGATGCCCTGCTGGACATGCCGGCTGCGCGAGCCGAGGCGCTGGTACTGCGGCAAGCCGGCGATACGGCCATGGTGGCGCAGGCACAGGCGCTGCTGCAGGCAAGGCTGCCGCAAGTCGATGACGCCGCCCTGCTGGCCGCCAGGCTGACTGCCGCGGCGGCGGCCCGCAACGGCCCGGCGAGCGTGGCGCAGTTGTGCGAAAAGATGGCCATCGGCGAACGCCGGCTGCAGCGCCTGTTCGCCAACTACGTGGGCGTGCCGCCGAAATGGGTGATCCAGCGCTACCGACTGCAGGAAGCGATCTGGCGCCTGGCTCAGCCCGATGCGCCCGACCTGGCCAGCCTGGCGCATGAACTGGGCTTTTTTGACCAGGCCCATTTCAGCCGCAGTTTTGCTGAACTGGTGGGCAGTACGCCGCTCGACTATCGCCGCTCGCAGCTGGCGACAGTCGCCTAGCCGGCCGCTTTCATGTCGTCGACATACGCACGGATGATGGCGGCGAAATCCGCATCGGCCGTCAAACCCAGCGCTTCGGCCCGTGCCGTATCCCAGGCGCCGGGCCAGCTCTTGACGATGCGCTCGACGGCGGGATCGGGCGCGTAGCTGATGCGGGCCGCCACTTCGCTGCCGGCCACGGCTTCGAGTGAGGCGATCATTTCGCCCACGCTCACGCTCAAGCCCGGCAAGTTCACCGTGCGGCTGGCGCCAAACGCCTCGCCCGCCAATTCATGGCCGGCGATCAGGGAAGCGATGGCCCCGCGCGGCGACAGCAGCCACAGACGCAGGTCGGTGGACACGGGGCAGACGGCCGCCTCGCCATTCAAGGGTTCGCGGATGATGCCGCTGGCGAACGACGACGCCGCCTTGTTCGGTTTGCCCGGGCGCACGCTGATGGTCGGCAGGCGCAGCACGCGGCCATCGACAAAGCCGCGGCGGCTGTAATCGTTGAGCAGCAGCTCGCCGATGGCCTTTTGCGCGCCGTAGGACGATTGCGGGTTCAACGCCGTCGTATCCTGCACCACGTCCGGCAGCTTGCCGCCATACACGGCCACGGAACTGGTAAACACCACTTTCGGCTTGTGTCCCAGTTCGCGGCAGATATCGAGCAGCAAACGCGATGCATCGAGGTTGATGCGCATGCCCAGCTCGAAATCGGCTTCCGCCTGGCCGCTGACGATGGCGGCCAGATGGAAGATCGAGCTTGTCTGCGCATCGATGGTGGCGCGCATCAGGGCACCGTCGGCGATGTCGCCCGTGACGACTGTTACGCGCGCATCGTTGAAGTCATGCGCAGCCACCACGTCGACCAATACCAGCTCGCTGATCGTTTGCAACTGGCCCTGGCTGTCCGTCAGCTGGCCTTGCGCCAGCAACTGGCGCGCCAGGCGCTGTCCCAGGAAACCGGCGCCGCCGGTAATGAGTACTTTCATCTTCATGCTCCTTGTTTGTTGTTGTAAGCGGCGAGCCAGCCCAGACCATCTTCGGTGCGCCCGCGCGGACGGTATTCGCAGCCGATCCAGCCCTCGTAGCCCAGGTCATCCAGCAGCGTGAATAAATACGGGTAATTGACTTCGCCATCGTCCGGTTCATTGCGGGCCGGGACACTGGCGATCTGCACATGGCCGATGCCGTCGAAGTTGTTCCTGAAAGTCATGGCGATATCGCCCTCGACGATCTGCGTGTGATAAAAATCCATCTGCACCTTGACGTTGGCCGCGCCCGACTCCAGGCGCAGCGCATGGCCCTGCGCCTGCGTGACGAGGAAGTAGCCGGGCATGTCGCGTCCGTTGATCGGTTCGATCAAGAGTTCGATGCCATGCTCGCCCACGGCCCTGGCCGCGTACTGCAGATTGGCCAGGTAGGTGGCGCGGTGCAGGGCAAGGTCGGCGCCCACGGGCAGCAAGCCCGCCATCATGTGCACGCGCGGGGTGCCCAGCGCCAGCGCGTATTCGATGGCGCGCGCCACGCCAGCGCGGAATTCCGCTTCGCGGCCCGGCAGCGAAGCGATGCCCCGCTCACCGGCCGCCCAGTCGCCCGGCGGCAGGTTGAACAGCACGTTCTGCAAGCCGTGCTCGCGCAGCCATACCGCGACTTCCTGCGGCGCGTAATCGTAAGGGAACAGAAATTCGACGCCCTGGAAACCCGCTTGCGCGGCGGCGGCAAAGCGCTGCGGGAAGGGAACTTCATTGAACATCATGGTCAGGTTGGCGGCAAAGCGGGGCATGCGGTATCTCCTTGGGAATCTTATAGTTCGAGTTTGAACGTGTGCTTCAGGTCGGCGATCTGCGCCGCGTCGAGCGGGCGCGTGGGCACGTCGCGCAGCAGCAGGAACAGCTTGGCCGTCTCTTCCAGTTCCTCGGCCGCATACACGGCCGCTTCCAGGCTCGTGCCAGAGACGACGGGACCGTGATTGGCCAGCAGCACGGCCGAATGCTTGCGCGCCATGGCGCCAATCGCGCCCGCCAGCGCCGGGTCGCCCGGCCGGTGATACGGCACCAGGGGCAAGCGCCCCACCTTCATCACAAAATATGGCGTCAGGGGTGGAATGCAGTCGTCATGGTTCAAGCCGCACATGCACGACACGGCCGCCGAATGCGTCGAGTGCAAATGCACGATGGCGCCGGCACCGCCCCGCTCCGCATACATGGCGCGGTGCAGGAATGCCTCTTTTGACGGCGGCGCGCCGCTGATCAAGTTGCCGTCCCAGTCCAGCTTTGACAATTGCGCCGGATCGAGCCGCCCCAGGCTGGCATTCGTTGGCGTGAGCAGCCAGCCGTCGGACAGGCGCACGCTCAAGTTGCCGCTGCTGCCGGCCGTCAAGCCCCGCTCGAACAGCGACTTGCCGAAGTCGACGATCAGCTCGCGCTGGCGCGATTCCGTGGTGCTCATGCCAGCACCTGCCAGGCCTTGCTGAAGAAATCCACCGTGCCGAAATTGCCGGACTTGAGGGCCAGCGCCAACGGCGCCGCGCCATCTTCGCCCAGCGCCGGCAAGGCTTGTGTCCACGGCACGCCAGGATCGATCTCGGGCCCGATGCGCAAACCCGCCACGCCCAGCGCTTTTACTACCGCGCCCGACGTTTCGCCGCCAGCGACGATCAGCTGGCCCACGCCGAGGCGCACCAGCCCCTGCGCGATGGCGGCCAGGGTTTCCTCGACGAGGGCGCCGGCCCGCTCCACGCCCAGTTGCGCCTGCACGGCGCGCACGGCGTCCGGCGTGGCCGTGGCGTAGATCAGCACCGGGCCTTGCGCCAGGTGCGCGCCGGCCCAGGCCAGGGCTTGCTCCACGACGGCGTCGACCACCTCGCCACCGGCAGCCAGCTGCAAAGGGTCGACGTGGAACGATGGCGCCAGTTCGCGCAAGTGCGCCACCTGCTGCTGCGTGGCCACGGAGCAGCTGCCCGAGATCACGGCACGCAAGCCCGTCGGTGGGGGCAAACGTCCCGCCTGGCCCGCAGGCGATGGCGCCAGCTGGCCCCGCTGGCGGAAATTCTGTGGCAGTCCCAGGGCGATGCCGGAGCCGCCCGTGATCAGTTTCAGGTCGGCGCAGGCGGCGCCGATGGCTTCCAGGTCGCGGTTCGAGACGGCATCGACGACGGCGAAATGGCAGCCCTGGCCACGCAAGTCCGTAAAGCGCTGGGCGATGGCGGCGGCGCCCTTCTCCACCACGGAGAAATCGGCCAGGCCTACCTTGGCTTGCACCTGCTGCTGCAGCACGCGTACCAGGTTAGAATCCGTCATCGGCGTCAAGGGATGGTCGCGCATGCCAGATTCGGCCAGCGGCACGTCGCCGACGAACAGGTTGCCTTTGTAGATGGTGCGGCCGTTGGCGGGGAACGCCGGGCAGGCAATCGTAAAATCCGTGTCGAGCGCCCGCATCAGCGCCTCGGCCACGGGGCCGATATTGCCGCGCGGCGTGGAGTCGAACGTGGAGCAGTACTTGAAATAGAACTGCCTGCATCCGGCTTGCTGCAGCCAGGCCAGCGCGGCCAGCGATTCAGCCACCGCCTCCTCGGGCGCATTCGTGCGCGACTTGAGGGCGATGACGACGGCGTCGACATCGGCTGGCGGCGGACCTTGCGGCACGCCGATCAGCTGCACCGTGCGCATGCCGGCCTTGACCAGCATGCCGGCCAGGTCGGTGCCACCCGTGAAATCGTCGGCGATACATCCCAGTAGTACGGTCATGATTGTTCCTTTTTATTCAGTTACGCTTTCGCCGGCAGATCGATGCCCGGGAAAGTCTTGATGACGGCCGAGTCGTCCTCGCCGCCAAAGCCTGCCGCCGACGCCTGCATGAACATCTGGTGCGCCGTGGCCGACAGGGGCAGCGGGAACACGCTTTTTTTCGCGTAATCGAGCACGATGCCCAAATCCTTGACGAAGATATTCACGGCCGACAGCGGCGCGTAATCGCCTTTCAAAATATGCGGCACCCGGTTCTGGAACATCCAGGAACTGCCGGCGCTGTTCGAAATGACTTCGTACAGGGCGTCCGGATCGCAGCCGGCGCGCAAGCCCAGCGCCATCGCTTCGGCGGCGGCGGCGATGTGCACGCCGGCCAGCAACTGGTTGATCATCTTGACTTTCGAACCCTGCCCCGGCTGTTCGCCCAGGCGGTACAGCTTTGCACAGATGGCGTCGAAAATCCCGCCGCAAGCGTCGAACGCATCGGGCGCGCCGGCCGCCATCACCGACATCTCGCCGGCAGCCGCCTTGGCCGCGCCGCCGGAAATGGGCGCGTCGATGAAGCGCAGCCCCATGGCCGCCAGGCGCGCGCCCAGCGCCTCGGCAAACTCGGGCGCCACGGTGGCGCAGGCGATCACCACGCTGCCCGGCGCCAGGCTGGCCGCCGCGCCGTGTTCGCCAAACAGCACGGCCTCCGTCTGCTGCGCATTGACGACAACGATCAGCAAGGCTTGCACCTGCGCCGCCAGCGCGGCGGGAGACGGCGCCGCATGGGCGCCCTGGCCGGCCAGCGTCTGCACGGTTTCCGGACGCACGTCGCAGGCATGCACGTCGAAGCCCGCGCGCAGCAACGATTGCGCGATGCCCATGCCCATGGCGCCCAGGCCGATCACGCCCACTTTTTTGATTGCTACGTTCATCTTCTACTCCAGTTTTATTTGTTCACCAGCTTGGCCGGCACGCGCATGATGATGATGGCGCCAATCACCAGGATGCCGGCCAGCAGGTAGATGGCGATGTCGGTCGACTGTGTCAGGTCCTTGATGGAACCGATCATGTACGGCGCCGCGAAGCCGGCCAGGTTGCCCACCGAATTGATGGCGGCGATGCCGGCGGCGGCCGAGACGCCACCGAGGAAGGCCGTCGGCAAGCTCCAGAACATGGGCGAGGCGGCGAGGATGCCGCCGGCGGCGATCGTCAGGAAGAAGATGGCCCAGCCCGTGTTGTGGGCGCCGGCCAGCGCGCTGCAGACGATGGCGGCGGCGCCCACCACGAGCGGAATGGCCATGTGCCAGCGGCGTTCGCGGTATTTGTCCGAACTGCGGCCCAGCAGGATCATGGACGCCACGGCTACCGAGTACGGGATCGCCGTGAACAGGCCGATATTGAGCACGCCCGTCACGCCGGCCGCCTTGATCAGGCTGGGCAGCCAGAAGGTCAGCGAATACTGGCCCATCACGCAGCAGAAATAGATCAGGGCCATGACCCAGATGCGCGGGTCGGCAAACATGGCGCGGATCGACGGGTGCGAGACCTTGCCCTGCGCTTCCGTGGCGATGCGCTGTTCGAGGATGACTTTTTCATCTTCCGTCAGCCACTTCGCGGCGCGGATGCTGTTATCGAGGTACAGCAGCACGGCCACGCCCATCAGCGCGGCGGGAATCGCTTCGAGCACGAACATCCACTGCCAGCCCGCATAACCGTGCCAGCCGGCGAAGGTTTCCATGATCCAGCCCGACAGGGGGCCGCCGATCAGGCCCGCCACGGGAATGGCGGCCATGAAGGTGCACACCATGCGCGCGCGGCGCTCGGACGGATACCAGTAGGTCAGATACAGGATGATGCCGGGGAAAAAGCCCGCTTCGGCGATGCCGAGCAGGAAGCGCATGACGTAGAACTGGGTTGGCGTGGTAACGAACATGAAGGCGCCCGAGATGATGGCCCACGTGATCATGATGCGGGCGATCCACACGCGCGCGCCGATCTTGTGCAGCATCACATTGCTGGGCACCTCGAACAGGAAGTAGCCAAGGAAGAACACGCCCGCACCCAGGCCATACACGGTTTCGGAAAACTGCAGGTCGGCCAGCATTTGCAGCTTGGCGAAGCCCACGTTCACACGGTCGAGGTAAGCGACGATGTAGCACAGCATGAGGAAGGGAATGATGCGCCAGGTCACCTTGCGGTAGACGGCGTCATCGATGGTTTTCTGGCTTGCGGCCGCGCCGGCCGGCTGGCCCGGCATTGTCTGTGACACTTCCATGCTTGTCTCCTGATCACTGGGGGATCGACCGTGCCGGGTTTTTATGGTCCACCGGTGGTGGCTGGCAACTTGTCTAAAATTTGTATGGATGTATATTATGTGTGTGTTTTATGTGTGTCAAGCTGTATATTCCATATAATGGCAAGCAGGCAATCCCCATTTGAAAACCGTTAGCGCAAGGATGCACCCGATGGACCGCACGTTCAGCTTCACCCTTCCCCCGCCGGAGCCCGCTGCGGGCAGCTTCACCACCGGCACCCTGGGTGCGCGCGTGGCGGCACGGCTGCGCCAGCAGCTCCACCACGATGGCCTGGCCGGCGGCACGCGTTTGCCGTCGGAGCAAGCCATGGCCAGCCACTTTGGCGTCAGCCGCACGGTGCTGCGCGAAGCCATCGCCCTGCTGCAGGCGGACGGCATCCTCGTCACGCGCAAGGGCAGCGGCACGTTCGTGTGCGCGCAGGATGGCGCGAAGGCCGGGGAGCGGGGCGATGCGCTGACGGAGCAATCGGTGCAATCGCTGCTGAACCTGATCGAAGTGCGCCAGGGACTGGAAGCGGAAATCGCCGCGCTGGCAGCCGTGCGGCGCACGCCGGGCCAGCTGGCCGACATCGAACACGCGCTGCGGCGCATCGAGGAAGCCGTGGCGGCCGGCGTCGATGGCGTGGAAGAAGACGTGCGCCTGCACCTGTGCATCGCCGAGGCGACGGGCAACCCTTACTGGCCGAAGTTTGTTGCCATGTTCGCCGACCCGATCCGCTCGGCCGTCAAGGTGACGCGCGCGAATGAAGCGCGGCGCACGGACTTTTCCATCGAAGTGCGGCGCGAACATGAAAAGATCGTGCAGGCGATTGCCGACGGCGACCCGCAGCGGGCGCGCCAGGCGGCCATGGAACACATGCAGCATGCGGCCGAGCGCGTGCGCCTGGCCGACCGCGAATTCTGGCGCGGCGACGGCGGCGCGCTGGCCCGCACCCTGGGACGCGATCCCATCATGCAGAAATAAATCCTGGCTCAGGGATAGCTGGGCCGGCGCATGTGGAACAGGCTGTCCGGTCCGATCTCGAAATAATCGGCCGGACCGCCGCCGCGCAATATCGGCGCCGCTGCCGCGGTGTCGTACACGCCATCGGTCAGCAGGTGGCGCGCGATATGTACGCCCACCACCTCCCCCAGCACCAGCCAGCTGCCGACACCAGCGCCATTGACGCCCTGCAGCTCGATGATCTGCGTGCGCCGGCATTCGAAGGAGACGGGGCTTTCGGCCACGCGCGGCACATTCACGATGCGCGAGGCGGCCGGCGTCAGGCCGGCCAGCGCGAATTCATCGACCTCGGGCGGCGCCGGCGCGCAGCTGGCATTCATCGCCTCGGCCAGCGGACGGGTTGCCAGGTTCCACACGAATTCGCCCGTCTGCTCGATATTGCGCAAGGTATCCTTGCGGCCGATGCTGGAAAAACCGATCAGCGGCGGGTGGTAATTGAAGGCGTTGAAAAAGCTGTACGGCGCCAGGTTGAGCACGCCCTCGCCGCTGCGCGAAGCGATCCAACCGATGGGCCGCGGCCCCACGATGGCGTTGAAGGGATCATGCGGCAGGCCGTGGCCCTGTGCAGGTTCATAAAAGTGAATGTTGTCGGCCACGCGCGTTCCTGAAGTCCAAGTCAAAGGCGCCCGGGATGGAACGCCTGGAGCGACAGCTTACTGGATTTGCCGCTACCGTGTTGCCAGCCCGCCGCCAGGTGCGCTCGCGCACGCAGCACCACAATTGTGTAGCACACGGCCCTTGGCCTCGCTTATGATGGCACAACTCAACCATTATCATTCCGCTACCGCCCATGCATACACTCACGCTGCACCAGAAAGTGTTCTTGCTCCTCCTGAGCATCGTCACCATCGGCTTCGGCTGGATACTGGCGCCGTATGCGGGCGCCATCTTCTGGGGCGTCATCCTGGCGATCCTGTTCGCGCCCGTGTACCGCTGGCTGCTGCGGAAAACCAGGGGCCGTGCCGGCCTGGCGTCGCTGCTGACCTTGCTGCTCATCGTCGTCATCGTGATCCTGCCGCTGTCGCTCATTTCCGTGTCGCTGGTGAACCAGGCGGCCAGCGTCGTGGAAATGGTGCGTTCGGGCGAAATCACGGTCGCCATGTTCTTCAATAAAATCATGGCGGTGCTGCCGCAATGGCTGATCAACTTGCTCGAGCGCTTCCACCTGACCAGCCTGGCCAGCCTGCAGGACAAGCTGGCCGAGGGCGCCACGCAGGTGAGCCAGGTGGTGGCCGTGAAAGCCATCAATGTGGGCCTGTACACGTTTGAATTCCTCACCAGCCTGTGCATCATGCTGTACCTGCTGTTTTTCCTCATGCGCGATGGCTCCGCCCTGTCAGCCCGTATCAAGGGCGCCGTGCCGCTGAGCCGCAAATACAAGCAGCGCCTGTTCACCAATTTCACCACGGTGATCCGCGCCACGGTGAAAGGCAACATCCTCGTGGCGATCGCCCAGGGCGCCCTCGGCGGCCTGGCGTTCTGGTTCCTGGACGTGCCCGCGCCCCTGCTGTGGGCCGTGCTGATGGCCTTCCTGTCGCTGCTGCCGGCCGTCGGCGCCGCCCTCGTCTGGGCGCCCGTGGCCGTCTACTTCCTGGCCACGGGCGCCATCTGGCAAGGCGCAGGCCTGGCCGCCTTCGGCGTCTTCGTCATCGGCCTGGTCGACAACGTGCTGCGCCCCATCCTGGTCGGCAAGGACACCAAGATGCCCGACTACGTGGTGCTGCTGTCGACCGTGGGCGGCATGGCCCTGTTTGGCCTGAACGGCTTCGTCATCGGCCCCGTGGTGGCGGCCCTGTTCATCGCCTCGTGGGATCTGTTCGTCTCGGCCAGCGAATTCCAGGCCGAGGATTGAGGCGTGGCAATCGGGAGCGTCAGCGTCCCATCCTGCAAAAATAATGGCGACGGAACCCGGCTTGCCGGCGGCGCCCCTTGCGCTTCCCGAAACAGGCTGGAACAGCACGGCGGCAGAGTGTCCGCCTGCGCTGGCCAGCCTCGGCAACTATCCACATGAGACCGGATTTCATATCGACTATCATGTTGCAATAGTGCGCATTTAGCAACAAATGCGAAAATATAGCTTTTGACGCAGTGGGCGCCGCGGCGTAGTGTCGGTCCTCCCGACAACCACGTAATGAGGAGCCTCCCATGGCAAATCCACTGTGCTTAATGATGCCGGCGCTACCCGGCACCAATCCGACCGCCATCGCCGCAACATTGGTGGAATTCCAGGCAAAGATCAATGCCGCCCTCACCGAGATCGGTACCGTGCACTTTGCCCGCTTCACCCTGCTGGACCGCTCCCAGCCCAATCTGCTGCCCAACATTCAATCGGCGGGCACTTCCGATAGCCTGATCATCGGCGTGATCACCGAGTATGACGGCAACTTCAACGACTACATCGAAGATTTCGTGGGCAAACTGGGCGAGGTGTTCGACGCGCTGCTGCAATTTGTCGTGGGCGGCAAGGCGCTGATTCCTGTTGCCAACCATGTGGCCGCATTTGAAGCCTTCATCACGGCCAACGACGCCGCGCAGCACGTGCCCAATAACGGCCTGTATAGCGCCTATCCACAGACCGTCCAGAAAATCATCGCCGCATTCCGAACCTGAGCCGAAAGCCACGCCGGGGCTGCGCAAGCGGCCCCACCACCCTGCCAGCCACCACCCCAGCCCCCGGAGACAGCATGGCCGATTCCACCATCGATTACGACGACGTGCAAGGCACGATCCTGCGCGGCTACCGCGTCAACCTGGCGCGCCATTTCATCTTCAGCATCACGGATGCGGCGCAGGCACGGCGCACCATCGCGGCTCTGCTCGACGGCAGCGACGGCTTGCCGTCCATTACCACCGCGCGGCACATCCACCCCAAGCCGCCCTGCTTCCTGAATCTCAGCTTTACCGCTCCCGGCCTGTCGGCGCTGGGCGTTGCCGCGACCGACCTGACCACCTTTGACCAGGCATTTCAACGGGGCGCGGCCGATCCGGCCAGCGTCACTGCCGTGGGCGACGTGGGCGACAGCGCCCCCGAGCACTGGCTCGGCAACCTGGGGCCGGCTACCCAGCATGGCCAGGTGCATGCGCTGCTGAGCCTGTGGGTCAGCGAATCGACGGAAGTGCTACAGGCGACCTCGGCCACACTACGCCGCGCCTTTGCCGCGGGCTGGCGCGAACTGTATGCGCATGACGGCGTGGCCCTGCCAGACAACCGCGTGCATTTCGGCTACCGCGACAGCATCGCCCAGCCCGACGTCGATGGCGCCCCGCAGCGCAAGCGCGAACACGACCCTGACCCGCTCAACAGCGTGAAGACGGGGGAATTCCTGCTCGGCTATCCGAATGAAAACGGCGGCACCTACCAGGTGCAGCCGCCGCAGCTATCCACCAATGGCAGTTATGCCGCCTTCCGCATCCTGGAGCAGGACGTGCCCCTGTTCGACAGCATCCTGAGCCAGGGCGCGGCCAGTTCCGGACTCACGACCGAAATGGTGGCCGCCAAGATGTGCGGGCGCTGGCGCAACGGCAATCCGCTCGTGCTCAGGCCGGACGAGGCCGGGCCCGTGCTGCCAGACGCCAGCCTGAACCGCTTTCACTATGTCGATGGACAGCCGGACCTCGATGACACGCTGGGCCTGAAATGCCCGATCGGCGCGCACATCCGGCGCAATAATCCGCGCGACGAAGCCGTCGTGGGCGCCTCCGCCCGCCACCACCGCATCGTGCGGCGCGCCATGCCCTACGGCAGCGAATATGATCCGGCAGCGCCCATCGCAGAGCGGCGCGGCCTGGTCGGCTATTTCATCAATGCCAGCTTGCGCAATCAGTTCGAATTCCTGATGAAGCAATGGAACAATGACGATGCCTTCGTCAAATCGGCCGTCGGCCCGGCCGGTCCCAAGGCGGGCGATGCCACGTTCAACATCAGCGGCCAGGACGTATTCCTGGGCATCAACGACCCCGCCGTCAGTTCCTTCACCTTGCCCGGCGTGGGCGCCAAGGGAAGCGGCAATACCGAACTGCAGCATTTCTCGCGCAGTGTCATCACGCGTGGCGGCGTGTATTGCTTCTTCCCCAGCATCACGGGATTGCGCTACCTGGCGAACCTCGGCTAGGCGGGCGCGCCACGGGGGCAAGCGGGAACGGCGCGGACCGCTTGCATTGATCCTGTCATTGCACTATCGTTGGCACACGCGCGTGTTGCCAACCTTTCACAATGACAGGAGTTCCCACCGTGTAGCTGATACTCTACGGCCATCCCTTTTCCTCGTACACGCAGAAGGTGCTCATCGCGCTGTACGAGAACGCCATCCCGTTCTCCTTCCGCTGCCTGGCGCCGGACATGCCGCAGCACCTGCAGCAATGGCTGGAACGCTGGCCGCTGCGCAAGTTTCCGCTGCTGGTGGACGGCGAGCGCAACGTCGCCGAGACCAGCATCATCATCGAATACCTGCAACTGGCCCATCCCGGCCCGCTGCGCCTGCTGCCGGACGATCCGATGCAGGCGCTGGACGTGCGTTTTCTCGACCGCTATTTCGACCTGCACGTCATGACACAAGTGCAGCATGCCGTCGGCGCCGCCCTGACCGGCGACCCGGTGAAGACAAGGGAAGGCCGCGCGTTTGCCGGCGAAAAGCTGGACCTCGCCTACGCCTGGCTGGAAGAGCGCCTGGCCGGCAGGACGTGGGCCGCCGGCGACCACTTCAGCCTGGCCGACTGCGCCGCCGCCCCCGCGCTGTTCTACGCGGACTGGACCCAGCCGATTCCCGCAACGCTGCCCCTGCTGCGCGCCTACCGCGCGCGCCTGCTGGCCCGCCCCTCGTTCGCCCGGGCGGTGGAAGAGGCGCGCCCATACCGCCACCTCTTCCCCCTGGGCGCGCCGCAGCGCGACTGACCTTGTTCAGTAAACCTGTTCAGCCAAACACGGGGCGGAAAAAACTGCGCTCGTAGCTGACGATGCAGCGCGTCTCTTCCGCATAGCGGAAGGCGGCCTGGCATTCGGCGTCCTGCATCGAGTCAATGCGGTACTGCTCGTACAACGCCAGGCTGGGAAACGAGAACATGGCCAGCGCCACGTTGCTGGCGCCTTCGGAGGGTAAAAAGTAGCCGTGGTGCTGGCCGCCGAAACGCTCGACCAGCGGTATCCACAGCTTGCCGTAGGCTTCGAATTCCTTCAGTTTGTACGGATCGATGACGTAGCGCAGGTAGCAGGTGATCATGAGTCTTCCTTTTGTAAATTCAGTTCCATCAGCATGCCAGCTTCCCAGGAACCGATGGCGGCCAGTGGCGAGCCAGGCAAGAAGTCCAGCGCGCAGGGATAGGCAACGGCGTGTTCGGCAAGCACGCCGAGTCCCGGCCAGGCGTAGAACAGCAGCTTGCCCTTGCCGATGCGCCCCAGCGCGCTGCCCTCGGGCAGCCAGCGCAAGGCGCCGCCCGTGCCGCCGCCCGCCTCCACGGCCACCGTGGCCAGCCGGCGGCCATCAGCCAGCGCATGCACGGACAGTGACTCTTGGCCGTCAGCGTAATGCAGCACTGCCAGGAGCGTGCCATCGGGCGACGGCGCGCACGACGCCAGCTTCGGCAGCGACAGCACCACGCGGCCGGCGCCCGCCTGCAGCGGCCAGTCCCACACGCTGCAATAGTCGGGCGGCTGCACTTGCCCCTCTTCCACCGATTTGACGCCATGCAGGAGCAGCAAACGCCGTCCGCCATCGATAGCCCACATGCCGCGCAGCATCTCGCCCGGGTGCGCCTGCGTGAAAAGCGCCTCGCCCGTCTGCGCGTCGCGCACCCGCAGGCGGCCATCCCAGCCGCCGTCGGCAAGATACTGCCCGCAAGGCGACCACGCGGGACCGCAGCCTTCGCCATCCTTCTTGTTCTGGAAGTTGAAGGTCAGCTGGCCCGATTGCACATCCACCACGGCCAGCTGGCCCGTCGTGCTCTTGATGGCGAGCCGGCTGCCATCGGGCGAGAAGGCCATGCCCGACATGTGCGCGATGAATTTGCCGCGCCACAGTTTCTGTCGTGCCGCCACGTCCCACAGCACCAGGTCGCGCCCCAGCACGGCCAGGCGCGTGCCATCGGGTGAAAACCGCACGCCGTAGCTGCAGCCCAGTTTCAAGGGCCTGCGCGTCGCCGTCACGGGCGTGCCAGGCGGTACACGACGCAATCGAGGTCGTAATGGCGCCCCATGCCCACGTATTGCATGCCCAGGCGCGTCATGACCTTGATCGAGGCGGCATTGTCCGGATGGGCCACGGCCACCACTGCGGGCGCGCCGACGACATCGAACGCGTGCGCGACGATGGCGGCAGCCGCCTCGCTGGCATAGCCCTGGCCCCAGCCTGTACGCGCCAGGCGCCAGCCGATTTCATGCGGTTTAGTCTTGTCGCCATCGAGATGCTGCAGGCAAGCCATGCCCACCATCTCGCCATCATCGAGGCGTATCAGCGCCCACCACGAATAGCCCCACTCGGCCCAGCGGCCCGTGATGCGCGTGACGGCCGCGCGCGTATTCTCTTCCGTCTCGGGCTGGCCCGCATTCAGATACGTCATCACCTCGGGATCCGTGTTGAGGGTGCGCATGCGCTCGTAGTGCTGCTCGGTGATCGGTTCCAGGCGCAGACGCGCCGTCGTCAGTATGGTCATGGCATTTCCTTGGACGAAAAAAAAGACGATACACGATCGTCTTTTTTTAGCAAGAGTGCACGCAAAATTACTTGCCTGCTTCGCCCTTCTTGATCCACGCCGCCAGCTGGTGCGGACGCAGGCCGTCGTAGTCTTCGAACGGCTGGTGGATCCACGGATTGTGCGGCAGTTCGTCCAGGAAGTAGTCGGGACGCACGACGGAGCAGCCTTTCAGCCAGATCACGGCCGATTTGACTTCGGTCACGTCAGGGAAGTTTTCCTTCAGGTGACGCGTGACCTTGTCCAGGGTGACGCCGGAATCGGCCAGGTCGTCGACCAGCAGGATGCGGCCAGCCAGCGGGCCCTTGGTCATCGTCATGTACTTGGCGATATCGAGGTCGCCGCGCACCGTGCCCGCGTCTTCGCGGTAGGAGCTGGTCGACAGGATGGCCAACGGCAAATCAAAAATGCGCGAGAACACGTCGCCGGGACGCACGCCGCCGCGCGCCAGGCACAATACCTGGTCGAATTTCCAGCCCGATTCGTAGACCTTGAGCGCCAGGCGCTCGATCAGGCGGTGGTATTCTTCCCAGTTGACCCAGAGATGTTGATCGTTCGATTGTGGGGTAGTCATGATAGTGAAATCTTATTATTAGCGTGATTAAAAAAATCCGCCTTGCGGCGGATTGTGTCCAGCAGCTTACTCGAATGGGTGGCGCAGCACGATCGTTTCTTCACGATCCGGACCGGTCGAAACCATGTCCACCGGCACGCCGACCAGTTCTTCGATGCGCTTGATGTAAGCGCGCGCCGTTGCCGGCAGGGCCGCCAGCGATTTCGCGCCGACCGTGCTTTCCGTCCAGCCTGGCATCTCTTCGTACACAGGTACGCAACGGGCGGCTTCTTCGGCGCCCGATGGGAAGATGTCCGTGGCCACGCCGTCGATGGTGTAGCCGGTGCACAGTTTCAGCGTTTCGATACCATCCAGTACGTCCAGCTTGGTCAGGCACATGCCCGTCACGCCGTTGATCTGCACGGAGCGGCGCAGCAAGGCGGCGTCGAACCAGCCGCAGCGGCGGGCACGGCCCGTCACGGTGCCGAATTCATGGCCGACTTGCGCCAGGTGGTGGCCGACGCCCGCATCCGTTGGCAGTTCCGACGGGAACGGGCCGGAGCCGACGCGCGTCGTGTACGCCTTGGTGATGCCCAGGATATAGTGCAGCATGCCAGGACCGACGCCCGAACCGGCGGCGGCATTGCCAGCCACGCAGTTCGACGAGGTGACGAACGGATAGGTGCCGTGGTCGACGTCGAGCAGGGAACCCTGTGCGCCTTCGAACAGCAGGTTCGCGCCGGCCTTGTGCGCCTTGTACAGCGCGCTCGACACGTCGGTGACCATCGGGCGCAGGCGCGGCACATAGGCCAGCGCGTCGTCGAGGGTCTTCTGGTAATCGATGCGCGGAGCTTTCAGGTAGTGCTCCAGCACGAAGTTGTGGTAATCGAGGTTTTCCGCCAGTTTTTCAGCGAAACGGCTCTCGTTCAGCAGGTCGGCGACGCGGATGGCGCGACGCGCCACCTTGTCTTCGTAGGCCGGGCCGATGCCCTTGCCGGTGGTGCCGATCTTGGCCGCGCCGCGCGCAGCTTCACGGGCCAGGTCGAGTGCCGAGTGGTAAGGCAGGATCACCGGTGCGGCGTCCGACACTTTCAGGCGCGAGGCGACTTCGACGCCGACGGCTTCCAGCTTGTCGATTTCGCGCAGCACGTCCGGCACGGAAACGACCACGCCGTTACCGATGTAGCAGGCGACGCCTGGACGCATGATGCCCGACGGGATCAGCTGCAGCGCGGTTTTCACGCCACCGATGACCAGCGTGTGGCCTGCATTGTGGCCGCCCTGGAAGCGCACCACACCCTGGGCGTGATCGGTCAACCAATCGACGATCTTGCCTTTACCTTCATCGCCCCATTGGGTGCCGATGACAACAACGTTCTTTGCCATAATTTTCTTTGACATCACTCAACCTAAGTTTTTAAGAATCCAGCTACTACCATTATCGGCAAGTACCAGCACGCGATCGCACTCGAACTCGTCTTGTTCATTACTGTGACCCGGCATACTCTGGATCACGACCTCGCCCGCCTTGCGCAACTCGGCGATTTTTTCCTTCAATTCTGGCGCGCTGCCCCACGGCGCGCGGATCGAATGCTTCCGTTCCGCGGTCGGCAACAGGCGCGCCAGTTCGCGCAAATCGAGCGAGAAGCCGGTCGCGGGACGAGCCCGGCCGAACGCTTCGCCGACGTGGTCATAACGGCCGCCGCGCGCAACCGCGTTCGGCAAGCCAGGTACATACAGCGCAAACATCGCGCCACTTTCATATTGGTAGCCGCGCAGGTCGGCCAGGTCGATCGCCACTTCGGCGCGGCCCAGCGCGGATCCTGCCAGCGCGGCCAGTTCGGCCAGCGCCTTGAGCACGCCCGGCAGCGGCGGCAGCACTTCGCGCGCACGCGCCAGCACGTCGATGTCGCCATACAGGTTCGGCAAGGCCAGCAGCGCATCGCGCGTCACGGCGTCATAGCCGGCCGTGAGGGCGCGCAGGCCCGGCGCATCTTTCGCGCGCAGCAGGGTGTACAGCGCAGCTTCGTCGCGCTCGGCATTGGCGTCTTGCGCAATGATAGCGCGCAACAGGCCGACGTGCGACAAATCCAGGCGTACCGCGTCGAATCCGGCCAGTGCCAGCGAAGCGAGCGCCAGTTCCTGGATCTCGGCATCCGCTTCCAGGCCGGCGTGGCCATAGATTTCGGCGCCGATCTGCAGCGGCTCGCGGGTGGCGTGCAGGCCCGACGGACGGGTATGCAGCACGCTGCCGGCGTAGCACAGGCGGGTGACGGTGGCACGGTTGAGCAGGTGCGCGTCGATGCGCGCCACTTGCGTCGTCATGTCGGCGCGCAGGCCGAGCATGCGGCCCGACAGCTGGTCGACCAGTTTGAACGTGCGCAGGTCGGTATCCTTGCCAGCGCCAGTCATCAGCGATTCCAGATACTCGAGCAGCGGCGGCATCACCAGTTCATATCCGTACAGACGGAAATTATCCAGCATGAGGCGGCGCAGCTCTTCGATCTTGCGCGCTTCCGACGGCAGAACATCGGCAATATTTTCGGGCAAAAGCCAATTCGGCATGAGGGAGCGAGATACGGAAGAAAGTTGAAAAAATGCATCATGCGAGGCAGCGGCAGGCGCGCCAGGCAAGAGGCCGAACCTGATATTTTACGCGAAAACACGGGCCTTTAGGGATAAGTTGTCCGAAACGCTGCCGCACAGCCCTAAAAACACCGCATTTTACGCCTTCCCGCAACAACATGGCGGACACAAAAAAACGGGGCCGGCATTGATGCCGGCCCCGCTGCTGCCGCACCCGTCCTTGCGGCCGGGCGCAGTCTGGATGCTGCCTTACTTCTTGGCCGAGCCGGCTGCGCCGCCGCCCTTGAAGTACTTGAAGAATTCCGAACTCGGATCGACCACCATCACGTCGCCCTTGTCCTTGAACGTGGCGCGGTAGGCTTCCAGGCTACGGTAGAACTTGTAGAACTCCGGATTCCTGCCAAACGCTTCCGCATAGATCTGCGATGCCTTGGCATCGCCCTCGCCGCGGATCTTCTCGGCTTCGCGATACGCTTCGGCCAGGATCACCGTGCGCTGCTTGTCGGCGTCGGCGCGGATTTTCTCGGAGTCGGCCGAACCGGTCGAACGCAGCTCATTGGCCACGCGCACGCGCTCGGACTTCATGCGCTCGTACACGGAGTTGTTGATCTGCTCGACGTAGTCGACGCGCTTCAGGCGCACGTCGACGATTTCCACGCCGATGGCCTTGGCTTCCGCCGAGACCTTCGCCAGGATCGCTTCCATCACCTTGCCGCGCTGGCCCGAGATCACTTCGCGCACGGTGCGCTTGGTGATTTCATCGTTCAGCGCTGCCTTGACGATTTGCGACATGCGGTTGCGGGCCGGCTTTTCATCGCCGCCAAAGCTGCGGAAATACAGGCGCGGGTCGGCGATGCGCCACTTCACGTACGCGTCGACGAGGATGTTCTTCTTTTCGGCCGTGATGAAGCGTTCTGGTTCCGGCGTATCCAGGGTCAGGATGCGCTTGTCCAGGTACAGCACGTTCTGGAACGGCGGCGGCAGCTTGAAATACAGGCCCGGCGTGCTGATGACTTCCTTGACTTCACCGAGGGCGAAGACGACCGCATACTTACGCTGGTCGACCACGAACACGGTCGAGGACAAGAGCATGATCGCGATAAAGCCCGCGATCAGGGCGGCTACGATACGGTTCATTAGCGGCTCTCCCGTTCACGCGAAGAGCGGCTGTCGCGGCGCGTATTGACTTCTACTGTCGGCATGGCTTCCTGTGGTAAAACGGTGTTGGCTGCGGGTGTCGCGGCAGCACGGGCGGCGGCAGCGGCAGCGTCGGTGGCAGCCGTCTGGGCGATCAGCTTGTCGAGCGGCAGGTACAGCAGATTGCTGCCCGTCTTCGCGTCAACCATGACCTTGCTGGCACTGCTGAACACTTGCTGCATCGTTTCGAGGTACATGCGGTCGCGCGTGACAACCGGCGCCTTCTGGTACTCGACCAGCACCTGCTTGAAGCGCGAAGCATTACCAGCGGCGTTCTCGGTCACCATCGCGCTGTACGCGGCCGCTTCCTCCATCAGGCGGAATGCGGCGCCGCGGGCTTTTGGAATGACGTCGTTGGCGTAGGCCTGGCCTTCATTCTTCTGGCGCTCGCGGTCCTGGCCTGCCTTGACGGCATCGTCGAAGGCGGCTTGCACCTGCTCCGGCGGCTGCACGGCCTGCATCGTCACGTTGGTGATGACGGCGCCGACCTTGTAGCGGTCGAGAATCTGCTGCATCAGCTGCTGCGTATCGTAAGCCACCTTTTCGCGGCCCTCGTACAGCACGAAGTCCATCTTGCTGCGGCCGACGACTTCGCGGATCGCCGTTTCGGCGACCTGGCGCAGGGTGTCTTCCTGGTCGCGCGTGTTGAACAGCCACGCCACGGGATCCTTCAGGGTGTATTGCACCGCGAACTGGATGTCGATGATGTTTTCATCGTCCGTCAGCATCAGCGACTCGCTGGCCTGCTTGTTGCGCAGCGACTGGCGGTAACCCACTTCCACCGTGCGCACCTGCGACACGTTGACGGTTTCGTCGGTCTGGAACGGGTACGGCCAGCGCCAGTTGAAACCGGCCGGCGTGGTGTGGCTGTACTTGCCGAACGTGAGCACGACGCCGTTCTGGCCCTCTTGCACGATGAAGGCGCCGCTGGCGAGCCAGATGAAGACGGCGATCACGCCGACCACGCCGGCGGTGATGCCGGCGCCCTTCATGTCGGGACGCGGGCCACCGCCGCCACCGTTGTTATTGCCGCCGTTGTCGGGACGGTTCTTCTGTCCGAAAAAGGCGTTCAGGCGCTGATTGAAATCGCGCCACAACTGATCGAGGTCCGGCGGACCTTCGCCGGGCTTTTTGCCTTCTTGGGCTTTCTTGCCGTCGTCCTTGCGATTGCCCCAGCGGGGATCGTTCAGGGACAACTTCAAGCCTGTTTTTTTGAGTAGGGAGACAAGCATAACTATCGTGTTCCGACTTGGGAGTGGGTGGAAATCCTATCGTCCTCGCCAGGCTCTTCGTCCTGGTCCGGGGCGGCGCCATCGTGCTGGTCGTACTGACCGTCAAACTGATCTTCCTGCGGTGCTTCATCGTTCTGGTACAGGTGGGCCGAACCGGGCGCCTTCCTGGCCATCTCGACTATCGCATCGCGCAGCAGGTCGAGCCCGCTGCCCTTCTGCGCACTGACGAACACGCGACTGATCGTAGCATATTCGTCGCGCTCCACCGAAGGCTCCAGCCCGGCCGCATCGATCTTGTTCCACACGAGGATTTGCGGAATATGATCGGCGCCGATCTCTTTCAAGACCAGGTTGACCTGCTCGATCTGTTCCATGCGCACCGGCGACGCGGCGTCGACGACATGCAGCAGCAAATCGGCATGGATGGTTTCTTCAAGCGTGGCGCGGAATGCCGCCACCAGCTGGTGCGGCAGTTCGCGCACGAAGCCGACCGTGTCGGAGATCACCACGTTACCCACTTCCTGGCCCAGGTAAACCCGGCGCGAGGTGGTGTCGAGGGTGGCGAACAACTGGTCGGCGACATACACGCCAGCCTTGGTCACGGCATTGAACAGGGTCGACTTGCCGGCATTGGTATAGCCGACCAGGGACACCGAGAATGTGTGATTGCGGCCGCGCGCGCGGCGCTGCGTTTCGCGCTGCTTGTGCAGCTTTTCCAGACGGGCGCGCAAGGCCTTGACGCGGTCGCCGATCAGCCGGCGGTCGGTCTCGAGCTGCGTCTCGCCGGGACCGCGCAAGCCAATACCGCCCTTCTGCCGCTCAAGGTGGGTCCAGCCGCGGATCAGGCGCGTGGCCAGATGCTGCAGCTGGGCCAGCTCGACTTGCAGCTTGCCCTCGTGGCTCTTGGCGCGCTGCGCGAAGATGTCGAGGATCAGGCTGGTACGGTCGAGCACGCGCACATTCAGGCGCTTTTCCAGATTGCGCTGCTGGGCAGGTGAGAGGGCGTGATTGAAAATGACGATTTCCAGGCCATCGTTGACGACGACGTCGCCAATTTCATCGGCCTTGCCGCTGCCGACGAAATACGCGGAATCGGGACTGGATCGCTTGGCCGTGATGGTGGAAATCGGGTCCGCGCCAGCCGAACGCGACAACAGCATGAGTTCCTCCATGCTGGCGGCGAAGTCGCTGTGACCGAAGTCAACCCCGACTAGTGCCGCGCGCATGATGGCATCTGATGAGTTGCGGCGGACGCCGACGCCGATGCAAACGCATCAGCGCCGCTGGCGCGGACGGGGGCGATAGAGGGTGAAAGGCGCTGGGCCGTCAAGCTCAACGCTTTACTCCGCTTCAGATTCAATATTGAGATTGACGGCACGAGCCGGCACCACTGTCGAGATGGCATGCTTGTACACCATCTGTGTCACCGTATTGCGCAGCAATACGACATATTGATCGAACGATTCGATATGGCCCTGCAATTTAATGCCATTGACCAGGTAAATCGAGACAGGAACATGCTCTTTGCGTAATGCATTGAGGAATGGGTCTTGTAACAGTTGCCCTTTGTTGCTCATAACAGCTCCGTTGTTTATGTTGTTGTGTAAGAATTGGAGGCGACTCGCTTGATTTCAAGTGCTCTCACACCTTTCAAAGAAAGAAAGATGCGTCATAGCTACTGTAACCTGTTTTCGCGATCGCTGTCGCGCATGGCGCATTAACACTTTATTATTCTCGTGCAAAAGCCATTGAATTGGCTGTCGGCGCCGCATTATCTCTGCGGCGCCTTAATATGCACTTAATTCAGCATTTAAATCATTACTTGCTTGGCGTGCGTGCAAACGGGTTTTTACCCGTGCGCAGTTCGATGCGCAGCGGCGTGCCGACCAACGCAAACGTATCGCGGAAATGTTTTTCCAGATAGCGTTTGTAAGGATCGCCAACGGCGTCGAGCGCATTGCCGTGAATAACGATCACAGGCGGGTTCATGCCGCCCTGGTGAGCGTAGCGCAACTTCGGACGAATCGACCCCTTGCGGCGCGGCTCCTGCTTCTCCACGGCCTCGATCAGGGCACGCGTCAGCTTCGGTGTCGACAGGTCGCACATGGCGGCCGCATACGCGGCGTTGAGCGACTTCATCAGCGGACCGATATTGGTGCCCTTCAGCGCCGAAATGAAATGCATCTGCGCGAACGACAGGAAATCGAGCTTGCGGTCGATATCGATCTTGATTTCATCGCGCTCGTGCGATTGCAAGCCATCCCATTTATTCACGGCCACCACCAGCGCGCGGCCCGATTCCAGGATAAAGCCGGCGATATGCGCGTCCTGTTCCGAGATATCCTGCTGCGCGTCGAGCATCAGCACGACCACGTTGGCTTCGGAAATCGACTGCAGCGTTTTCACCACCGAGAATTTCTCGATCGCTTCAAACACCTTGCCGCGGCGGCGGATACCGGCCGTGTCGATCAAGGTGTATTGCTGGCCATCGCGCTCGAACGGGATTTCGATCGAATCGCGCGTCGTGCCCGGCATGTCGAAGGCGATCACGCGCTCTTCGCCCAGCAGCGTGTTGATCAAGGTCGACTTGCCCACGTTCGGACGGCCGACGAGGGCGATCTTGATGCCGCGGTCGGTCTTTTCCAGCTCTTCAGGCTCATCCGGACGCTGCGCGAACGCCAGGTCCAGCATCACTTCGACGAGGTCGTTGACGCCGTCGCCGTGCGCCGACGAGATCGCATACGGATCGCCCATGCCCAATTCATAGAATTCGGACACGACGGCCGTGTAGCGCATGCCTTCGCTTTTGTTAACCACCAGCAAGACCGGGCGGCCGCTCTTGCGCAGGAAGTCAACGATGGTCTTGTCATGCGGGGTCAGGCCCTGACGGCCGTCCACGATGAACACCACCACGTCGGCCTCGGCCACGGCCTGCTTGGTCTGCAGTGCCATCTGGTGCATGATGCCTTCCTTGGCGACGGGTTCGAAACCACCCGTATCGATGACCAGGAAGGGACGTTCGCCGACACGGCCTTCGCCATAGTGACGATCGCGCGTCAACCCAGGCAAATCCGCCACCAGCGCATCGCGCGAGCGGGTCAGACGATTGAATAAAGTCGATTTCCCAACATTGGGTCGACCTACTAGTGCAATTACCGGCTTCATTGTATTACTCGACCGCGAGAGCGGTCACTGTCCCTGATTGGGTTTGAAAAATCAAATTCGAACCGGCAACAACGGGAGCCGAAACAATCGGGCTACCGTCGGTGCTGACACGACCTATTAATGCGCCATCTTCCCGTGACAGGAAGTGGATGTAACCTTGATAGTCACCGACGGCAACGCTGCGGCCGTAGGAGGCCGGCGTCGACAGGCGGCGGCGCGCCAGCGCCTCATTCTTCCAGGCGCTCTGGCCGCCTTCGCGGCTGAACGCCACGACGGCGCCCTGGGCGTCGGCAACAAACACGAAACGCTGGTCGACGGCCACGCCCACATCGGACGAGATCGGCTTGGTCCAGCGCGGCACGCCCGTGGCGGCATCGAAGCAGCCCGCCTTGCCCTGGTACGTGACGGCGCACACTTCGCCTTCGAATACCACCGGCGCGCCGGCGATATCGGAAACGCGTTCCAGTTCGGTGGCGCCGCGCGGTTCACTGACGACGATCTCCCAGCGTACCACACCGGTGGCCGCCGTCAGAGCCAGCAGCTTGCCGCCTGGCTGGGCCACGTAGATGTTCGCGCCGCCCAGCACCATGCCCGGCGCATTGCGCAAGGTCAAGGCCGGCGTGGCGCGCTGCACCGTCCACTTGCGTTCGCCCGTCTTGGCGTCGAAACCGACGATACGGTTGTCCACGCTGCGCACCACCACCACGCCCTGCCCTACGACGGGCGCCGTCAAGACTTCGCTGGACGCCTGCGCCTTCCACAGCTGCTTGCCGTCGGCATCGAACGCCAGCACGGCGCCCTTGGCGGCGCCCACGGCCACCAGCGTGCCATCGCTGCCGGCGCTGGACGTGATGTCGCTGCCGGCCTTGACGCGCCACGTCTCACGGCCGCTGGCCGCGTCCAGGCGTGCCAGCGCGCCATCGGCGCTGACCACGTACAGGCTGTTGCCGGCCAGCGCAGGCGTGAAGGCGTACACGCCGGCCTTGCCGATCGAATACTTCCAGGCGTCGCGCACGGCGATGCTCGATTTTAACTCGACCAGCTTGGCCGGTTCGACTTTCGGATCTTTCGAGGCGAACGGGTTCCAGGACGAGCAACCGGCCATCAGGGCCAACAGACTTGCAGCTACCAGCTTTTCAGTGACACGCATAAGTGTTATCCAACCTTTTTCTTGTACTTGTAAGGGCGAGGCAGGCGGTGCAAAGCGCCACGCGGCCACGCCATCAGTGTTCCTGTCAGGCGGCAGCCTTGTCAGCCTTGGCCTTGTCTTCCGGTACCGTACCGCCAATCGCTTCCAGCTTGACCTGGATCAATTGACGGCCTGGATTGTTCTTGTCCGTCGCGGCCAGAGCGGCCAGGTAAGCCGTGCGCGCATCGGCCAGCTTGTTTTGCGCCACCAGGATGTCGCCCTTGCGGTCGGCCACGGCGCCGGCAAATTGCGCCACGGAAGCCGTCGCCAGCACTTTCAGCGCTTCATCGTAGGCTTTTTCATCCAGCAGGACGCCGGCCAGGCGCAGCTTGGCGATGGCCTTGTACTCTTCCGTGCCGTGCTCGGCAACCCATTGCAGCTGGGTCTTGGCCGTTTTCAGGTCATTCGCGTCAAACGCCACCTTGGCCGCGGCCAGGGCGCTCATCTGCGCATACGCCGTGCCGCTGAAACGCGATTGCATGTCGCCAGCCGCGCGCATCACCTTGGCGGTGTCCTTGGCGGCGATGGCGTTTTGCAGTTCGTCGTACAGCTGGCCCGCTTGCGCAGCCTGCGTGCGCTGGTAGTACTGCCAGCCAGCCCAGCCGCTGTAGCCTGCCAGCGCCACGATCAGGACCCAGGAGGTCAGATTGCCATTGCGCTGCCACCAGGCCTTGAGGGTTGCCAGTTGTTCTTGTTCTTCGTGATCGTATGCCATGGGTCGTCAGTTTTAATGAGTAGTTGATCGAGGGTAGTACGGTCTTGCTGAAATCAATGGTGGTGATGCACGTGGCCGCCAGGGCCGTGGTCATGGCCGCAATCGTGGTCGCCGATGATCTGGTCCACCACGTAGTCGACGACATCGTCGAACGGCACCGTGTTCTGCTGCGCGCCGGCATCGGCTTCGCGCATGGCTTTCACCGTAGCGACATTATTGGCGATTTCATCGTCGCCCATGATCACGGCAAACGCCGCGCCGCTGGCGTCGGCCTTTTTCATTTGCGTCTTGAAGCTGCCGCCGCCGTTGCTCGCTGCGCAATGTAGCACAACGTCCAGGCCCGCATCGCGAATCCGCTCGGCCAGCACGAAAGCTTGCAAGCCTGCCTGCTCGCCCTGGTGCACCAGGTAGACGTCGCACTGGGCCGGCTGCTCGGGCTCGGCCGCGTCTTTCATCAGCAATACCAGGCGTTCGACGCCCATGCCGAAACCGACGGCGGGCGTCGATTTGCCGCCGAACATTTCCACCATGCCGTCATAGCGCCCCCCGGCGCAGACCGTGCCTTGCGCGCCCAGCTTGTCGCTGACCCACTCGAACACCGTGCGGTTGTAGTAATCGAGGCCGCGCACCAGGCGTGGATTGATGGTGAACGGGATATTGTTGTGGTTCAATATCTTCTGCACGCCGTGGAAGTGAGCCAGCGATTCTTCGCCCAGGTAGTCCAGCAGCTTCGGCGCGCCATTGACCAGGTCCTGCATCGCAGGGTTCTTGGTGTCGAGGATGCGCAGCGGATTGCTGTGCAGGCGGCGCTTGGCCTCTTCGTCGAGCAGCTCGCTGTGGCTTTCCAGGTAGGCGATCAGGTCGGCGCGGTGGCGCAGGCGCTCGGCCGCGTCGCCGATCGAGTTCAGTTCCAGACGGATGCCTTCCAGGCCCAGGTCATCCCACAGGCGGCGCGACAGCATGATGATCTCGGCGTCGATATCCGGGCCCGTGAAGCCGATGGCTTCCACGCCGAACTGGTGGAACTGGCGGTAGCGGCCCTTTTGCGGACGCTCGTGGCGGAACATCTGGCCCTTGTACCACAGGCGTTTCGGGCCTTCGTAGACGAGGTTGTGCTCGACCACGGCGCGCACCACGCCGGCCGTGCCTTCAGGACGCAGGGTCAGGTTGTCGCCGTTCATCGAATCTGTGAACGAATACATTTCCTTTTCCACGATATCGGTCACGGCGCCGATGGCGCGCGCGAACAATTTCGTTTCTTCCACGATCGGCGTGCGGATTTGCTGGAAGCCATAGCTTTGCAGCACGGATTGCGCCGTGTTTTCAAACAATTCCCACAGCGGGGCATCGGCTGGCAGGACATCGTTCATGCCCTTCACGCCTGTAATTTTTTCTGCTTTTTTATTTTCGGACATAGTGTTCTTCTTTGCTTTAACTTGATTGTCGGATGACGCGCTTCGCGCCTCGGCGGCCCCGCTAATCCGACCTACCCGACCGATTACGCGGCAACCGGCGCGGTCTTGCCATAATGGCTTTTAACATAATTCAAGACGATGTCCTGGAATTCCTCGACGATGCGTTCGCCGCGCAGGGTGACGACTTTTTCGCCGTCGACAAACACGGGCGCGGCAGGCGACTCGCCCGTGCCGGGCAGGCTGATGCCGATGTTCGCATGCTTCGATTCGCCGGGGCCGTTGACGATGCAGCCCATGACGGCCACGTTCATCGCTTCCACGCCCGGATACGATTTCTTCCATTCCGGCATCTGCTCGCGCAGATACGTCTGGATGTTGTCAGCCAGCTCCTGGAAGGTGGTCGACGTCGTGCGGCCGCAGCCTGGGCAAGCGATGACCATGGGTGCGAACTTGCGCAAGCCCATGGTTTGCAGGATTTCCTGGCCGACGATGACTTCGCGCGTGCGGTCGCCGCCCGGTTCGGGCGTGAGCGAAATGCGGATGGTGTCGCCGATGCCTTCCTGCAGCAGCACGGCCAGGGCCGCGGTGGATGCCACGATGCCCTTGCTGCCCATGCCCGCTTCCGTCAAGCCCAGGTGCAGCGGATAGTCGCAGCGCTGCGCCAGTTCGCGGTACACGGCGATCAGGTCCTGCACGCCCGAAACCTTGCACGACAGGATGATCTTGTCGCGCGCCAGACCCAGTTCTTCGGCGCGCACGGCGTTTTCAATCGCCGACGTCACCAGCGCTTCATACATGACGGCTTGCGCCGGCCACGGTTCGGCGCGGCCCGCGTTTTCATCCATGATGCGCGCCAGCAAGGCCTGGTCCAGGCTGCCCCAGTTCACGCCGATGCGCACCGGCTTGTCGTAGCGGCAAGCCGCCTCGATCATTTGCGCGAATTGCGTATCGCGCTTGGCGCCCTTGCCCACGTTGCCCGGGTTGATGCGGTACTTCGACAGCGCGCGCGCGCAATCGGGGTAATCGTTGAGCAGGGTATGGCCGTTATAGTGAAAATCGCCCACCAGCGGCACGTCGATGTCCATCTTGTCGAGCTGCTCGCGGATGTAGGGCACGGCCGCGGCCGCTTCCGGACGGTCCACCGTCAGGCGCACCAACTCCGAACCGGCACGCGCCAGTTCCTTGATCTGGATCGCCGTGCCGATGGCGTCGGCCGTATCCGTGTTCGTCATCGACTGCACCACCACGGGGGCGTCGCCGCCCACCCAGATCTGGCGCTGGCCGTGCGCGATCAGCACCTTGCGGCTGTCGCGACGGCCGGATGGACCGGAGCCGATCGCTGTTTTCGAGGTAGCCATAATATTATCTTCTGAGTTTGCTTGAACGGTTACTGCAATTATTTGATGCTGACACGGGAAATCGTGCCGCCGGCAACGGTCGGCAGATCCAGCTTGGCGCCGCGCAAAGTTGCCTGCACGACACCCGGCTTGCCTACCACCAGGGTGGCCGGTCCCGTGATATCGAACGTTTCCGTGCTGCCCGCCTTGACCATGCGCGAAATCAGCGGCGTGCTGCCGGGGCGGCGGATTTCCACCCAGGAATCCTGCTCGACCTTCAGCACCAGCGCATTCGCGCCCACGGCAGCCGCAGCCGCGGGCGGCGTGACGGCAGGCGTCGCCGCTGGAGCGGGCGCGGGCACGGCGGCTGGCGGCACTACGGCAGCGGCCGGCGCCGAAGCGACGGCGGCCGGTGCGCCCGTCTGCGTATCGTTGCCTGGCGGCGGCGGCACGGAAATCAGGGGCACGGACGGCGACTGCACGGGCGTCAAGTCCTGGCCCGGCTTGATCAGGGTCGTTTCCACGGGGCCCACTTCCGCATGCGCCGTTTCTTTCCCGGCCTGCGAGGACAGCAGGCCGGCCGGCACATAACCGAGTTTATACGCGCCAAAGGCGGCCGCCACGACGACAGCCACGGCGCCGGCGATCCAGAGGGGAGTCTGGTTCGACGAGCGCTGCGTCATCGACGGGAAGCGCGATTCGGAAAACGTGGCGGAAATTTCACGCCGCACGGGCGCGGCCGGGTCCTGCTGCGTCGGCGCCGGATGGACTTCGATCATGGCCACCAGCGGCGCCGCGTCGAGACGCACCACCTTGGCGTAGGCGCGCACGAAACCGCGCACCACGGCCAGATTCGGCAAAGCCGCCATGTCGCCCTCTTCCAGCGCGATCACCTGGCGCGGCGCCAGCTTGAGCTGGTCGGCCACCTGCTCCACCGGCCAGCCCAGCGCTTCGCGCTGCGCTTTCAACTGTGCGCCTGCCAACGCAAGATTGCCCTGGGGCTGCTGCTGAGGCGTTTCTGCCCACTCTGAATTCATTGGTATCCCTGTCTCACTCATCAAACGCCCCATTTTGATAAGCAGCATATTCGGGGGAGCCGGAATGGTGGTTGCGCAACAGCGCCCCCAGGCCAGCTTCCGCACCCGCATCCCCGAGCTTATGCTGCACCTTGATCCCGAGCCACAGCACATCGGCCGTCTGGCCCTCCATTGTCGCTACTTTACCGAGCCGCTCAAGGTAATGAGCCGCTTGCCGGTAGTCTTGCTGTTGGTAATACACGCGCACCAGGCCGGCATAGGTAATTGCCGCGCCAGGTGCGATGCGCTCCGCCTTGAGCCAGTAGCCGGCGGCGCGCGAGTAATCTTTCATGACCAGGCTGCACGCCGCCGCATTATGCAGCGCCAGTTCAGGCGTGCCATAGGCGACATCTTGCAATGCGGCATCAAAATACGCCAACGACTGCGCCGCGCGCCCGGTCTGGCACAGAAACAGGCCATAATTATTGCTCAACTCGGGATTGTGGGGCGCAAGGCGCAATGCGTAAAGAAAATCTTTTTCAGCAGCCACGGGTTGGCGCATAGCAGCAAAAATCAGGGCGCGCATGCCGCGCACCTGGGCGTTGCCCGGTACCAGCTGCACCGCCTGCTCCGCTTCCGCCAACGCCACCACAAACTGGTCTTGCATATAATAGGCGCTGGCCAACTGCAAGCGCAAGGCGGCGCGCTGCTCGACAGATGCAGCCTGCTCCTTGTCTGCGGTGGAAGCACAGCCGGCCAGCAGCACGCCCAGGCTGACAACAGCCACGGCAAGTACGCCAGGATAAGCCATGCTTCCCCGCATCAGGAGCGGATCTCCACGATCTTGCCGAAATTGGCGCCAAATTTCTGTTGATACTCAGTCATCTTTTCCATGCGCTCCTGCACCCGGGTGCGGTCCTTGACTTCGCCGGCCAGCTGGCCGCAAGCCGCATCGATATCGTCGCCGCGCGTCTTGCGCACGGTGGTGATGATGCCGCCATCCATGAGCACCTGGGCAAACGCCTTGATGCGCGGATTTTTCGAGCGGAACAGGCCCGACTCGGGGAAAGGATTGAACGGGATCAGGTTGAACTTGCAGTTCACGCCGAACTCGCGGTCTTGCACCAGCGCCAGCAATTCGCGCGCATGCTCGTCGCTGTCGTTGACGCCGTCCAGCATGCAGTATTCGAAGGTGATGAAGTCGCGCGGGGCAAATTCCAGGTAGCGCTTGCAGGCCGCCATCAATTCCTTCAGCGGGTATTTCTTGTTCAGTGGAATCAGCCCGTCGCGCAAGGCGTCGTTCGAGGCGTGCAGCGAGACGGCCAGGGCCACCGGCACTTCCTGCGACAGCTTGTCCATCATCGGCACCACGCCCGACGTCGACAGGGTCACGCGGCGGCGCGACAGGCCGTAGGCGTTGTCGTCAAGCATCAATTTCAGGGCAGTGACGGTCGGCTCAAAGTTCAGCAGGGGCTCGCCCATGCCCATCATCACCACGTTGGTGATCTGGCGCTCGCCTTTCGGGCCCGGTTCGATGCCCTTGGTGCGGCGCAATTCGAACTCCGCCATCCACAGCTGGCCGATGATTTCGCCCACGGACAGGTTGCGGTTGAAGCCTTGCTTGCCCGTCGAGCAGAAACGGCAGTTCACGGCGCAGCCGGCCTGGGTCGAGATGCACAGGGTGCCGCGGTTTTCTTCCGGAATGAACACGGTTTCCACGGCATTGCCATTGCCCACGTCGACCAGCCACTTGCGCGTGCCATCCGTCGACGTGTGGTCGCTGATGATGGCCGGGGCGCGCACTTCGGCGCGCGTGGCCAGCTTGTCGCGCAGCGACTTGGCCAGGTCCGTCATGGCGTCGAAATCGGAAGCGCCGAACTGGTGTATCCAACGTTGCAATTGTTTCGCACGAAACGGTTTCTCTCCCAACTCGGCGCAGTAGGCGATGAGTTGCGCGGGATCGAGGTCCAGCAAGTTGGTGAGGGTCGTCGTATTCATGATCTTGTCTATTCTAAAAATCCGTCCCCGCGCGCATCCAGAGCGAAAACTCCACAGCGCAGCGGGAACAGGGGGGTGATAAGTTATTTCACAGATAACGCCAGGAAATAACGTTATCTAAGGCAATTAAGCCTTCAGTTCTGGGAAGAAGTAAGCGATTTCCACTTTAGCAGCTTCGACAGCGTCGGAACCGTGTACGGCGTTAGCGTCGATCGAATCGGCGAAATCGGCGCGGATCGTGCCTTTTTCTGCTTTCTTCGGATCGGTCGCGCCCATCAGGTCACGGTGGGCCAGAACGGCGTTTTCGCCTTCCAGGGCTTGGATCATGACTGGACCGGAAACCATGAAGTCGACCAGATCCTTGAAGAAGCCGCGTTCTTTGTGCGCTGCGTAGAAGCCTTCAGCTTGTTCGCGTGACAGTTGGGTCATGCGTGCTGCAACGATTTTCAGGCCAGCGTTTTCAAAACGGGAGTAGATTTGACCGATTACGTTTTTTGCAACTGCGTCTGGTTTGATGATCGACAGGGTGCGTTCGATTGCCATGTGTGAAAACTCCAATAAAAAGTAAGGTTTAAAACGGTAAATTGATAACTCAATCAACCTTTGATTTTACCATACTCCACCCCATATCACCCAGACAGGCAGGGGGCATCTTGCCACCCTGCCCCCGTTTAATGAAATCTTAAGCTGCTTTTTTGGCAAATTCCGGCCCTCATGCTATCCTTGGGTAAAGCAGTAATTTGAATTGACAACACGGAGGCACTATGAATCAGAACATGCAACGCACCTTTGACCTGTCGGGGGGCATGCAGCAAGTCCGCCATCAGGTCTTGCGCAACACTTACTGGCTGCTGGCGCTGTCCATGATCCCGACCGTGCTGGGCGCCTTCATCGGCGTGCAGATGCATTTGCCGATGCTGACCGGCGGCATGGGTTTCATCATCTTCATGGCCGTCGCTTTCGGCTTCATGTACGCGATTGAGAAGACCAAGAACTCGGGCCTCGGCGTCGCCGTCCTGCTCGGCTTTACCTTCTTCATGGGCCTGATGCTCACGCCTATCCTGACGCGCACGCTCGGCTACTCGAATGGCGGCATGCTGATCATGACGGCATTCGGCGGCACGGCCACCATCCTGGCCGTGATGGCCACGATCGCCACGGTTTCGAAGCGCGACTTCTCGGCCATGGGCAAATGGCTGTTCGCCGGCGTGATCGTGCTGATCCTGGCATCGGTAGCGAACATTTTCCTGGGCCTGTCGGCACTGTCGATCGTGATCTCCATGGTCGCCATCGCCATCTTCTCGGCCTACATCCTGTATGACGTGCAGCAAATCATCAACGGCGGCGAGACCAACTACATCTCGGCCACCCTGCGCATCTACCTGGACGTGTACAACATCTTCACCAGCCTGTTGTCGTTGTTAGGATTTGCAGGCGGCAGCCGCGACTAAGCATTGCGCTTATACGCATGAAAATAAAAGCCGACCCTCGGGTCGGCTTTTTTACGTCTGCAGCTTCACTTCACCTTTTCCGCCACCTCCAGCAGGCAGGCGCGGGCGCGGTCCAGCGTCGGGTTGTCGCGCTGAGCCGCATACACGGCGTAGGCGGAATGCGAGAATTCGGGCGCGTCGCGCACGCGGTGCAGCAAACCCGCATCGAGATAGGGTTGCGCGCTGCCGATACGGAAGTAACTGGCGCCGCCCACGTCCAGCAGATACACGAGGGCCAGCGGCCCCAGCGAGATCGAAACGGGCGGGCTGCTCAGCTCCGGGTAGGCCGCCTGGTGATTGGCCGCGAAGCTGGGGCCCCAGTCCACATACACATACGTGTCGGCATGCATCTGCCCATCAGCGCGCGTGGTCACCATCACCAGCTTTTCCTCGGCCAGCAATTCGCTGGCCAGGCCCGGGCGCTGCGGCGGGTTGTACAGCACGGCCAGGTCCAGCGAGCCGTCATGCACGGCGTCGAGCAGGCGCGCGGGGCTGTCGACTTCCGCGCGCAAGGCGATCTGGGGACAGTCGCGGCTCATGCGTATCAGCCAGTCGCCGAGCAGCGGCTGCCACAGGCTCAGCTCGCAGCCGATGCTGACGGCGTCGTCGCGCCCCGGCGGCAAGGCCACCTGGTGGCGCGCCCGCTCCCACACCTGCACCATGGTGGCCGCATGGCGCATGAAGCGCTCGCCGGCCGACGTCAGGCGCGCGCCCGCCTTGTTGCGCACGAAGAGCTGGCGCCCCAGTTGCTGCTCCAGCGAGCGGATGCGGGCGCTGACGGCCGTCTGCGTCACGTGCATGCGTTCAGCCGCCATGATGAAACTGCCGCAGGACGCCACTTCCAGGAAGGTACGCGCTTGATTGATATCCATCAATCCATCATATCAGTTGCCGCACATCTCAACTGACACGCTCGTAGCCGCCCAGCACGCCCTGCTTGGCCAGCACCCATTGCCACAGCTGCAGGTCGCGCGCGCGGAAGGCGCCGGCGCAGGACAGCAGATAGTAGGACCACATGCGGTGGAAGCGCTCGCCCAGCTGGGCGGCAAAGCGCGGCCACGCCTGCTCGAAATTCGCATGCCAGGCCATCAGGGTCCTGTCGTAGTCGGCGCCGAAGTTATGCAAGTCCTCGGCCACGAACAGATCATCGATGGCGTCGCCGATCTGGCCGAGCGACGGCAAGTCGCCATTCGGGAAGATGTATTTGTCGATCCACGGATCGCACGTGGAATGGCGCTTGTTCTTGCCGATCGTGTGCAGCAGGAACAGGCCGTCGTCTTCCAGGCAGCGGTGCGCCACTTCCATGAAGGTGCGGTGGTTCTTGTGCCCCACGTGCTCGAACATGCCGATGCTGACGATGCGGTCGAATTTTTCATCAGTGTCGCGGTAGTCCTGCAGGCGGAAGTCCAGGTGCTCGCCACCCGGCATGCCGCGCGCATACGCCGCCTGCTCCTTCGAGATCGTCACGCCCACGCACCGCACCTGGTATTTCTCCGCCGCATAGCGCATGAAGCTGCCCCAGCCGCAGCCGATATCGAGCACGCACATGCCCGGTTCCAGGCGCAGCTTGCGGCAGATCAGATCGAGCTTGGCTTCCTGCGCCTCGGCCAGGTTGCCGGCATTCTTCCAGTAGCCGCAGGTATACGTCATGCGCGGATCGAGCATGGCCGCATAGAAGGCATTGCCCAGGTCGTAGTGCTCCTTGCCCACCATCCAGGCGCGGCGCTCCGTCTGCAGGTTGAACAGGCGCGCAGTCAGCGCATGGAAGGCCAGGCGCATGGGGCGCACGTCGTCGGCCACCCTGGCGCGCAGCAAATGGCAAAAGAATTCGTCAAGCTGGTTCGCGTCCCAGTCGCCATCCATGTACGCTTCGCCGAGGCCCAGGTTACCGCTGGCGAAGGCGCGCTCCGGTACGCCCGGCTTGCGCAGCTGCATGTCCCAGGCGGCGCGACCATTCAAATGGATGTCGGCCTTCGCCAGCAGCTCGGCCGCTTCGCGCGTCAGCCGCGTGTCCACGGTGATTTTCGGTGTTTGCTGCAACTGCATTGCTGCTTGTGTCGTGTGCTGCGTGTTCATGCCCTGCCGCCTCCAGATGGTTGTCGGTGCTGGCGCGCCGGCAAGTCCACTCCGCGGCCCGGCGCCGCGCCAGCCATAAAATTATCCGCCCGCCATCGCCATCTGGATAATGAAACATCATGGCCATTCATATCAAAATATTTGCTGTGAAATGATTTGAATCAATTTTTTCATCGAAATATTTTTTGCACGAAACGCTCTGAAGCATGAAAAAAGCCGCCTGTTCGGCGGCTGTTCGCGGCAGCTTAGCCCACGATCAAAAGTCGTGATTCGGCGGATACTTGCTGTAAAAATCGTTATCCCATTTGAAATTGGTAAACGCCACCGTCATCGATATGTCGAGCGCTTCGACGAAATGCCAGCAGCCGACGGGCAGGAACAGGATATCGCCCGGCGCCAGCACGCATTCGCGCACCTGCACGTCCGCCATCAGCGGATAGCGCTGCAGGTCGATATCGCGCCCGTCGACGGGCGTAAAACAGTGGCGCTGGTTGTACACCCGCGCCACCTCGCAGGCGGCCATGATGCGCAGCCGCTTGCGCCCTTGCACCTGCGCCATGAAGTTGTTCGTCAGGTCGTGGTGGAATGGCGTCACCGTGCCGGCCGGGCCAAACCATAAAAACCCCGTGGGGCCGCCACTCTGCTCCAGGTATTCGGGCAGCTGGCCGATATCGTCCCACAGCTCGCGCAGCGCCTGCCGGTTCTGCGAATTGTTATTCGCCGTCATGTAGAAATCGTTGGTCGCGCCGCTGCCCTCGACCAGGCTGGCGTACTCGCCAAACGCCATCTTGCGCTTGTGGGCCACGCTGTTCATTTCGTACTGCGCATCCGCCTCGCGGCCGAACTGCACTTCCACTTCGCGCTGCGCGTAATGCTCGCGGAAATAGGCCGGGCTCCACTTGGCCATGGCGGGCCAGTCGTCCATCATGCCCGTGATGATCACGGGCTGGTTGGTGGAATAGAACTCCGTCAGGAACTCGTGCGCCGTCAGTTTCTCGCGGCGGGGAATCTCGGGTGGACGCAACTGGTTCAGCTTGCGCTGGATGTCGATCACCCAGTCGCGCTTGGCCAGCCGGTTCGACAGGCGCACGGCGCCGGCCAGGTAGGGACTCTGCAGCGCCAGCTCCACTTCGCGGCGCGCCAGGGGCTCCGTAATGCCTGCCTTTTGCAGCACCGGCATCAACGCCGACGGGTGGCTGCCCAGCATGAGGTTTTCCGCGATCCAGCTGCGCCATTCGCGGCTCAGCTCCTGTTCCGGCTGCTGTTCTTTCTGCTTGACTCCGAATGTCGATACCGCCGCCATCGCCCGTCTCCTGTTTTTTATGTGAACAAGCGGCCGGGCAGCGTATGCCGCCCGGCCGCCTCCTGCTCTAGCGCAGTATTACCGCACCTTCCACACCTCGGTTGCCAGCACGCCATTCGCGTCGCCATCGAGTTCCCACGAGAACGCGCCGCGCAAACCCTGGTCCTTCACATATTTCACCTTGGTGCCGATGACGGTCGGGTCATCATAGCTCCACCACTGGCCGCCCGCCCCCGTGTACAGGTACAGCTGCTTGGTCACGGGATGGTAGTAGCGCGTGCCAGCCTTGGCCACGAGGATTTTATAGTCCTCGATACCCGACTCGTACGTGCCCGGCGCCGTGCCCGTGGCAGCCTGGTACAGGCCATCGCCATTCGGCCCCGGCGCCACGCCCGTCCAGCCGCGGCCATAGAACGGTATGCCCAGCAGCAGCTTGTCTCGCGGCACGCCGGCGGCAATCATGTACTGCACCGCCTTGTCACCCACGTATTCACGCGCCATGCCCGTCGACGGATCGGCAGGGTCGGCAAACAGCTGGGCGTTGAAGTTGGTGCTGTTTTCCCAGCCGCCGTGGAAGTCGTAGGTCATCAGGTTGATCCAATCCATGTACTGCGAGTACAGGGCCGGCTCCGTGTTGTCGATCTTGTCCTTGCCGGCACCGACAGCGGCCGTCAACAGGTAGCGCTTGCCGTTGGCTGCACCGAGCGCATCGAGCTGGCTGCGGAATTCCGCCATCAGCAAGGTGAAGTTGCGCTTGTCGTTGGGGCTGACCGTGTTGTACGGCTGGCCGCCGCCGACCGGATATTCCCAGTCGATGTCGATGCCGTCAAAGATGTTGGCCGCCGCGCCCACGCCACCGCGACCGCCCTGCACCGGCAGGTTGCCCTTGATGTAGATATCGATGCAGGAACGCACCATCTGCTTGCGCAGCGCATCGGTGGCCGAACCGACGGAGAAGTTCTTCGACCAGCTCCAGCCGCCCAGCGAGATGAACAATTTCAGGTTCGGGTGCGCCGCCTTGAGTTTTCTCAGCTGCAGGAAGTTGCCCGACAACGGTGCATCCCAAGGAATCGCCTGGCCATCAACGGTGCGCTTCGGCGTGCGGATGTAGTCGGCCTCGGCATCGCCGCCCGTGCCCGCATCCGGCGAATTCGGATTCGTCGCCCCCGGCTCCGTCTTGGTGATCATGGCGCATTCATAGCCGCCGTTTTTCGGATAGATGTTGCCGAAGGCATAGTTGATGAAGGTCAGCTTGTCGGCCACGCCGCTCGTGTGCACGTTCGCCACTTCATAGTCGCGGCCATACACGCCCCACTGCGCAAAATAGGAGCCGACTTCGCGGCCCGTTGGCGTTGGCGTTGGTGTCGGAGTAGGTGTTGGAGTCGGCGTCGGCGTCGGTGTTGGAGTAGGCGTCGGCGTCGGCGTCGGCGTCGGCGTCGGCGTCGGGGTTGGAGTAGGTGTCGGCGTGGTACTGCAGATCTCCAGGCTGGTCCACGGCTTGCCCGTGCCGGCGGCGCCGCTGCTGGTCGACGGATTGTCGCCCTGCGTCCAGTAGTTGGCGCGGTAATTCGTGCCCGCATAGCTAACGGTGGCGCCCGCGCTGTAAGCCGTGCCGGCCACCCACGCCAGCGCGCAGGTGCCGCCGGTAGGCGTTGGCGTCGGAGTGGGCGTCGGGTTCGGCGTAGGCGCCGGGGTCGGGGTTGGCGTGGGAGTTGGAGTCGGCGTTGGGGTGGGAGTCGGCGTCGGCGTGGTGCCGCCGTCGCAGGTGCCGCCGGCGCTCCACAGGCTCGGCGTGGAAACAGGATTCCAACCCGAGCCCACGTGATCCGTCTGCGTCACCAGGGCCGTGTAATTGGCGCCCAGGTAGGTGACCACCGTGCCCGCGTTATACGTGCCGCCCTCTTGCCACGGCACGCAAGCGACCACCGTACTGGCCGCCAGCAATTGCGACCCAGCCGGAGCGCCGGCGTCACCGCCGCCACCGCCGCATGCCGCCAGCACGCCACCGCTGGCCAGACATACCATCATGTTCCTGATCGTTTTTTTGAGTATTAAATTTTCCACGTTGTCTCCTGTTCAGGTTTGCGGAAATACTACTTTGCTTCAATGAAGAGCTACCCTGTGATTTTGTTTTTTGCAGTTGCAAGAACAGCATGCTGCTGAAAAAATAGGCGGTCAAGTGGTTTTGAAGTGGCCTCAAAGTGGGCAATACCACTTTGCGCAAGAAGCGCAGCGGCGGAGGCAAATGGCGTGTTGTCCTACTGGACAATGAAAAAACGGCAGAGGAAGGATGTAAAAAGACGCTGGATCGGGAAAATACAGACCAGTTTTATAACACGCTGTAAGTGGTATGGGTGTGGAGGCAGGAGAAAAAGCGGAACCTGTGCCAGCGGCCGGGATACCCTCGGCGCGCCTGAAAAACGTTCAGAGCAAGGCGCCTTGCCGAAGACAGTACGAATAGTACGGCTAGGCAAGGCAACGCAGCTATGGACGTTTTATCAGGTGTGCCATCAGAGCAGATCAAAGACCGCCATGGACTCCACGTGGGAAGTGTGCGGGAACATGTTCACCACGCCCGCCTTGCTCAGCACATAGCCTGCTTCCAGCGCCAGGATGCCGGCGTCGCGCGCCAGGGTCGACGGGCTGCACGAGACGTAGACGATGCGTTTCGGCAGCAGATCCGGACGCACTTGCGACAGGCCGACCAGCGCCTGGCACAGGGCCATGGCGCCATCGCGCGGCGGGTCGACGAGGATGCGGTCGAACTTGCCCAGCGCGATCAGGTCGTCCGTCGTCACTTCGAACAGGTTGCGCGTCGAGAACGAGGTTTTTTCCGCCAGGCCATTGGCCAGCGCGTTTTCCAGCGCCCGCTCCGTCAGGGTGGTGCTGCCTTCGATACCGACCACTTCGCTGCCCTGCGTGGCCAGCGGCAAGGTGAAATTGCCCAGGCCGCAGAACAGGTCGGCCACGCGGTCTGTCGGCTGCACTTCCAGCAAACGCAGGGCTTTCGACACCAGCACGCGGTTGATGTGGTGGTTCACCTGCGTAAAATCGACGGGCTTGAACGGCATCTTGACGCCGAATTCCGGCAGCAGGTAATGCAATTGCTTGTCCAGCGGATAGAACGGCACGGCCGTTTCCGGCCCCTTGACTTGCAGCCACCATTGCACGCCATACTCGTCGGCAAAGGCCTTCAGTTTCGTTTCATCGTCCGCCGTCAAGGGCGCCATGATCCGCAAGACCATGGCGGTCACGTCTTCGCCCACGGCCAGTTCGATCTGCGGCATCTGGTCGAAGATCGACAGCGAAGCAATCAATCCGCGCAGCGGCAGCAGCATGGCCGAGATGTGTGGCGGCAAGATCTCGCAGCTATCCATGTCGGCAACGAAAGCCGATTTCTTTTCATGGAAGCCCACCAGCACGGCGTCCTTCTTCTTGACGTGGCGCACGGACAGGCGCGCGCGGTAGCGGTAGCCCCAGGTCGGGCCATACATGGGGCGCATGATGCTTTGCGGACGCACCTTGCCGATATGCCACAGATTATCTTCCAGCACGCGCTGCTTGATCGCCACCTGCGCCGACGGCTCCAGATGCTGCATCGAGCAACCGCCGCAATTGTCGAAATGCTTGCACTTGGGCGTCACGCGCATAGACGATTCGCGGTGCAGCGCCGTCATCCGGGCCATTTCCCAGTTCTTCTTTTTCTTGAACGTCACAAAGCTGACGCGCTCGCCCGGCAATGCGCCTTCGACAAACACGACCTTGCCCGGCGAGCCGTCTTCGTTCTCAATATGGCCAACGCCACGGGCGTCCATGTCGAGCGATTTGATTTCGATGATATTTTCTTGCATAGCGATCAATAGGTAAGAGTGGGCCAGGACGCAGGGCCGCGCTGGAACTTGAAAGAATGGGGAAAGGTCAGGCGCCGCGAGCGGGGCGTATGATAGCAGATGCGGCCCCGGAAATACCGGGACCGGACGCCTTAGAGCAGGGAGTCGCGCACGACGCCGCGTGCGGCCATAGCCCGTTTGAGCTTGATCAAGGCCTCTTGCTGGATCTGGCGCACGCGCTCGCGCGTCACGCCCATTTCCTCGGCCAGGGTTTCCAGGGTGGCCGGATCGTCGTTGTCGAGGCCGAAACGGCGCATGATGACCACGCGCTGCTTGTCGGGCAGCTTGGTCAGCCAGTCGCGCACCAGCACCGTCATTTCATGGTGCTCCGCGCGCGCGTCAGGACCGTCTTCGCTGGCGCCGGGCAACATGTCCATCAGCGACGATTGCGGGTCGTTGTCGAGCGGCGCGTCGAGCGAAGTGGCGTGCTCGGAAAGGGCCAGGATATCCTGCACCTCTTCCACGGGTCGGCCCACCAGGTGGGCGATGTCTTCCGCCGTGGCATCCTTGCCATCGTGGTGCTGGGCTTCCAGGTGGTACTTGCCGCGCAGAATTTGATTCAGTTCGCGCACCATGTGCACGGGCAGGCGCACCGTGCGCGCCTGGTTCATGATGGCGCGCTCGATGCTCTGGCGTATCCACCAGGTGGCGTAGGTGGAAAAACGGAAACCGCGCTCGGGCTCGAACTTGTCGATGGCCCGCATCAGGCCGATGTTGCCCTCCTCGATCATGTCGAGCAACACCACGCCGCGGTTGATGTAATGCTTGGCGATCGACACGACCAGGCGCAGGTTGTGCTCGATCATGGTTTGCCGGGCTTCGAAATTGCCCTGCTTGGCGAGGGTAGCGTAATGCACTTCTTGCGCCGCCGTCAGCAGGGGCCGCGTGCCGATCTGGTTCAGATAGTGCTGCGTGGTATCGGTCGACAGCTCGGCCGCCAGCACTTTTTTCAGTTCATCGACACTTTCGACCAGCACGCTGACGCTGGCCACCTCGCCGCCCTCGCCCGCGTCGACGGCGTCAATGCCGTCGAGTTCGCCGGCATCGTCCGTCACGACTTCGTCTGCCCCGTCTTCCGGGGGGTCCGGGTCATCGTCCAGCTGATCGTGCGGCGCGTGTGTCATTGCTTTACCTAACGGTTAGGCAGGAATTTCGAAGGGTCGACAGGCTTGCCCTGCTGGCGGATTTCAAAGTGCAGCTTCACGCGGTCGGCATCGGAATCACCCATTTCGGCGATGGCCTGGCCTTTGTTGACGTTCTGCCCTTCCTTCACCAGGATGCTGCGGTTATGCGCATACGCCGACAATAAACTATTACTGTGCTTCACGATGACAAGATTACCATAACCACGGATTCCGCTCCCGGCATACATGACTTTTCCCGCGCCGGCGGCCACCACCTGCTGGCCCGCCTTGCCGGCGATATCCACGCCCTTGTTCTTGCCTTCGTCGAAAGTGCCGATGACCTTGCCTTCGGAAGGCCACATCCAGCTGATTTTCTCGTCGCCGGGCGCCGATGCCGCAGGGGCTGCCGCGGCGGCGGCCGGTGCGGTGGCGACGGCTGCCGCCGGGGCCGGCGCAGGCTTGACGTCGCTGCTGCCGCCATCGGCGCGCAATTCGGCCAGGGTGGCGTCGGAATACGCGCGCTTCTCGCCGCGCGGACCGGTTTTCTTCGGCACGACAGGCGCGGCCGGCTTGACTTCCGTCACCGGCGGCATGACGATGGCCGACGTTTGCGCGCCGCCCGTGTCGCCATTTGGCGGCAACACGCGCAGCACCTGGTCGACCTTGATGTCGTTCGGGTTGCTCAAGTCATTCCAGGCCACCAGGTCGCGGTAATTCTGCCCGTGCTCGAGGGCGATACGCAACAGGGTGTCGCCACGCTTGACCGTGTAGTAAGCCGGGTCGCGGTCGCGCGGATCGCTGGCTGCGGCGCTGCTGCTCGATGGCTGGCGCTCCACGACGGGCGCCTGGACGCCCGTGGTGCCGCAACCGCTCAACAGCGCGGCCAAGGTGATGCTACATAGAAGTATGTTACTTTTCTTAATCATTCGCATGTAATTGTATGTCCTGCTTGCTAGCTGATCCGGGGATCATATGGTGCCCGGGCGCAAAGGTACGAAATGGCAATCTTCCAGGGTTTGGCTAGTCCATTCCATTTTCCCCACCCGGGTAATGAGTTGTAAGTGTTGCAATTTAGCCCCCACCGGCGCAACCAGACGCCCGCCGGGCGCCAGCTGTTCCAGCAGGGCTTGCGGGACTTCCAGGCCGGCTGCGGCAAGGATGATCCCGTCAAAGGGTGCCGCCTGCGGCAGGCCAAGCATACCATCTCCGTACTGCAAGCGCAGATTTGACACGCGCAGCGGACGCAGATTGGCCTTCGCCAGCTCGTGCAGGGGCCGGATGCGCTCGATCGAATACACCTCTTTCGCCACCAGCGACAGCACTGCCGCCTGGTAGCCGCAGCCCGTGCCGATTTCCAGCACGCGCTGCAGGCTGCAGCCCTGGCGCATCACTTCGATCATGCGCGCCACGATGTACGGCTGCGAAATGGTCTGGTGGTGGCCGATGGGCAAGGAGGCGTCGATATACGCCTGCGACGCCAGCGCCTCGTCCATGAACATATGGCGCGGCACGGCTTGCAGGGCGTCGAGCACCACCTGGTCCTTGACGCCCTGCTTCGCCACGCGGGCTACCATGGCCCGGCGCACGGCCTCCGAGACGAGCGGGTTTTGTCGCGGCGGCGATACCACCGCAGGCTGCGCCCGCTCATTGGCGATGGCCTGGGCGCGCGACGGCGCGATGGCCGCGTGCGTGCCGTACGGCTGCGCCACGCCCCGCGCCGCGTTTTGCGCCGCATTCTGCGTGGCCGTCTGCGGCGTGGCGATCCTGGACTGGGCCAGCGACTGTCCCCCGCCCTGCCTGGCGGGCTTGCCGGCCAGCGAATCGAGGGACAGGGGGAAGGTACGCGGCTTATCGGTCATAGTGAGCGGTCATGCCAGGCCTTTTGCCAGTGCATCGAGTTGAGTGGTATGGGTCAGGTCGATCTGCAGCGGCGTGATCGATACTTGTCCATGCTCAACGGCATGGAAGTCCGTGCCCGGACCGCCTTCCTTGGCCGCGCCGGCAGGACCGATCCAGAAGATTTCACGGCCACGGGGGTCGAGCGCGCGGATCACGGGCTCGGCCGAATGGCGCTTGCCCAGGCGCGTGGCCACCACGCCTTGCATTTGCTCGTAAGGGATGGCCGGGATGTTCACGTTCAGCAGATACGGTTTCTGCAGGGCGTCAAACTGGCGCTCGACGATTTCCCTGGCCACGCGGGCGGCCGCGTCCAGGTTGGCCCAGCCGAACTGCGACTGGGAAAAGGCGATGGCGGGAATGCCGAACAGATAGCCTTCCGTGGCGGCCGCCACGGTACCCGAATACAGGGTGTCGTCGCCCATGTTGGGGCCGTTGTTGATGCCGGAGACCACCAGGTCGGGGCGCTCGATGAGCATGCCCGTCAGCGCCACGTGCACGCAATCGGTGGGCGTGCCGTTGACGAAGTAAAAGCCGTTGGCGGCCTTGTGCACGGACAGGGGCCGGTCCAGGGACAGCGAATTGGATGCGCCCGAACGGTTGCTGTCGGGCGCCACCACGACGATGTCGGCAATGGGTGCGAGCGCGTCGGCCAGGGCCGCCAGGCCTGGCGCCAGGTAACCGTCGTCGTTACTGATAAGAATTCTCATAACGGGATTTTACCCGAAGCGATGCCAACACTGCGCATGCCGCACGCCGATAGACAGCATTATTTGTGCTGCCGCGCGGACATGGCGCGCCGCATCAGCGCTGCTCGATGCGCGCTTCCGACAACGCCCCTTCCAGCGCCTGCACTTCATCCTCCTGCAAGGCCAGCAAGGCATTCAGGTCGCCTTGCAATTTGTACATTCTTTTCAGCTGCGCCATGCCGCGCCTGCGCAGCTTGCCCGGTACGCCCGGGCGCAGCAGGCAGGACTTCAGATGTTCGGCCAGTTCGCCCGCCTGCGCATACTGTTCGCGTTCTATCATGCCTTGCAACATCGAGATCATGCTGGCCAGGGTATCCGGCTCGGCCCCTTCGTGCCCGTTGGCGCGGCCGGCCAGGATGGTTTCCTGCAAATGCCGCGCGCCGTCCAGCACGCTGTCCGCATGCCCCGTGACGGGCGCGTTCAAGAGCCGGTCGCTGCCGCTGAGCACGGCGTCTTCCAGCAGGCGCGCGGCCGCGCTGTCACCCTGCTGCTGCAGGGTGCCGGCCAATTGCGTCTTGCTGTGCAAGGTATCGAGGTGGTCTTCGCCCAGCAGGCGCGCATGCACTTCCAGCACCTGCTCCTGCACGCTGCGCGCCGCATCGAGTTCACCGCGCCGCAGCAGCGCCTCGGCCAGCTTGCGCTGGCTCATCAGGGTTTCCGGATGGTCGAGCCCGCGCGTGCGCTCGCGCGCCGCCACCTGGTCTTCATGCAACTGGCGCGCGCCGGCCCAGTCACCCTGCCCGGCCACGATATCGGCCAGCAAATCGCGCGTGGCCAGGGTCGCCGCATGGTCGCTGCCCAGGCGCCGCTCCTGCGCCTGCAGCACGGCAGCGAACAGGCGCCGCGCCCCTTCCAGGTCGCCTTCGCGCCCCAAGGCCTGCGCCAGGGCCAGCTTGCTGCGCAAGGTATCGCCATGCTCGGCGCCAAACAGGCGCTCGCGCGCCGCCACCACCGTGGACAGCACTTGCTGCGCCTGCGCCAGCCGGCCCATGCGCAGCAAGGTGGCGGCGCGGCCATCCATCGCTTCCAGGGTCAGCGGATGCTCGCCGCCCAGCTGGCGCGCATGGCTTGCCAGCACTGCATCCTGCAGCAGCAGCGCCGCCGCCAGCTCCCCCTGCAGCAACAGGGTTTTCGCCAGGCAGGCGCGGGCAGCCAAGGTGTCGGGATGCTCGCTGCCCAGCACGCGCTCGCGCACATCGAGCACGTCCTCTTCCAGGAAGCGGGCTTCATCGAGCTTGCCCAGCTGGCGCAGCAGGCGCGCCATGCCGCTCTTGCACGCCAGGCTGTCGGGATGCTCCTCGCCCAGCAGGCGCACGCGGATCTCGACGCTCTGGCGGAAGGCGTCGAGCGCCTGCCCGCTGCGTCCATCCTTGCGGTACAGCTCGCCCAGACGGGCCAGGTCGCGCGCCAGCGGCAGGGCCACGGCGCGGCCCGGTTCGGCCAGCAAGGCCTGGCGCGCTTCGCTGATGGCGCCCAGCAAGGCGATTTCACGGCTCGATTGCCAGGGGAAGTAGCCGCCCGTCAGCCAGTGCAAAAACGCTTCGAAGGTGCGCGTGAGGGAAAAGCGGTCGCCGCCCTGGTCGATGCGCACGGCCAGCTGCTCGCCGTAGGCAAAGGTTTTCGTCTGCTGCAGCTGGACTTCGTCGAAATAGCTGTCGAGGGCGATCTGCGGCAAGCCGTAGGAAGCGCGCAGCAGGCGCTCGAACATGGGCTGGAAGCCGGCGATGCCCTTGTGCGCGTCGCCGCGGCGCCACTCGGCGCGCTGCGCGCCATCGCCCATTTCTATGCGCGAGGGCAAGGGGTAGACGAGCAGCGGACGCTGTTCGTCTTCATGGCTGCGGCGGTACTCGATGGCCCGCGTGACGAGCGCATCGACGCCTTCCAGGCTTTGCCGGTTCGGCGTGAAGACCACCACGAGCTTTTTCGGCAGCAAGGTGGTGCAGATGCCGGCGCTGTCCGTGCGTCCCGTGCGCGAATCGACCAGCACATAGCGGAAATGCTGGGCCAGGGTATCGGCGAAGCAGCGGAACAGGGCCGGGCACGTGTCGAACAGCTGATCCCAGCGCATCTGCGCCAGGCGCTCGCTGTAGCTGGCGTCGAAGCGCCCCGCGCGCATCAGGTACAGCGGGCTGCCCTGGTCGACGCGCACCACGTACTGCTGCCAGTCGATGGCGTCGAGCACGCGCTGGGCCAGCGCCGCGTCCTCGCGCCCCCCATCTTCACGCCCCCTGGCCTGCCCGCCGGCGCGACCGCCCGCCGTTTCCAGGCTGATGCGCTCAAGCTGCTGGCGGCACGCTTCGAAGAACTCGAGCACGCCCGGCCGCTCCTCGTGCTGCTCGAAATAATGGTGCAGGCCCGGCGCTTCCATGTCCCAGTCCAGCATCAGCACGGGCACGCTGGCGTTCTCACGGCGCGCCAGCAGGACGGCGATGTTCGACAGGGCCATGGTGCGGCCGGTACCGCCCTTGTAGGAATAGAAGGTGACGACTTCGCCAGGGGCGCTCAAAGGCGGCAGGGAGAGGCGTTGGCATTCCATGACAGGACCTTTTACGTGATTAACGCGGAAAGTGGGGAGGTGGAATGGCGCGCCATTCCGGTGGAATATCGGGCAACACGAAACGGCTGCAATCGTGGCCGGGCGGTGTTGACCGCTTGAGCAAGTGGTAATGCGTGGCGATGCGCTGCACGATGCGTTCGATGTCGGGCAGGTATTGCGGATTCGATTTCAGGTCGCCGCTGGCCAGGGTGTAGCCGGAAAAATCGACGTACAGGCCCGACTCCGTGATTTGCGGCGGCAAGCCGTCCGGATGGCGCGTCATGATGATGGGGATGATCAAGTGGCTGGGCAGTTCATACCAGGCGCGCCGCTCCTGTTCGATCAGCTGCATGGCGGCAAATTCGCGCCGCGTATAGCCGTGCGCTTCATATTTGGGCGTGTACAGCACGATCATGCAGACGCTCTGGCACATGGCGCGCGCCACGCGCAGGTCGATATCGTCGCCGCCACCCAGCTGCTCGCTGTCGATGAACAGGACTTCCTCGCGGTCCAGGTGCGGCTCCAGATAGCACGCCAGCGCCTCGATGAGGTCATTCTTGAACTTGTTCATGAACGCATACTGGCCGTGCGCGTAGCTCAAGAAACAGCCGTAGCGGATCTCCATGGCATCCCCCTGTTCCCCGTGCGGCCTGCCATCGCCGCGCCTTGATCCTGCAAGGCATGAGCTCACTGTAGACCGCTCGGCAACAAGCCTGTTTGCGCTGGCACAAAGATGTGTCTGGCGTCCTGGACATGCAGAAAAAAGCCAGAAACTGGCATGATCGCGCCGATTTCTGGCATGCCAGGCGCGCAAGGCGGCGCCGCGCATAAAACGCTACTCGCTTGATAACAAAGGGAAATACGCCGGCGCGCGGACGGCGCCGGCAAGCAGAGCTTAAGCGAGGGCTTAAGCGAGGGCTTAAGCGCCCTTGGCGGGCAGGCTGCGGAAGAACTCCACCACTTCGGCGGTGTCGCGCGTGCGCTTGAACGGCGGCAGGCTTTGCCAGATGCGCTTGCCGTACGGCTTGGAAATGAGGCGCGGATCGCAGATCATCAGCACGCCACGGTCGCCCTCGTCGCGGATCAAACGGCCCGCGCCCTGCTTCAGGTTGATGATGGCCTCCGGCAGCGAGTGGTGCATGAATCCATTCTTGCCCTGTTTTTCCATCACTTCGATGCGCGCGGCCAGCACGGGATCGTCGGGCGGCGCGAACGGCAGCTTGTCGATGATCACCAGGGATAAGGCATCGCCGCGCACGTCGACGCCTTCCCAGAAGCTCTGGCTACCGATCAGCACGCCATTGCCGGCCGCGCGGAACTGGTCCAGCAATTCCGTGCGGCCCTTTTCTCCCTGTACGAACAGGGGGAAGTTCAGACCGCGCTGCTTGAATTCGTCGGCCAGGCGCTCGGCGGCCCGCTTGACGGCGCGCAAGGTGGTGCACAGGAAGAAGGTGCGCCCACCCGCCGCCTCGATGATGGGCAGCGCGCAGTCGATGACGGCATCCGTGTAGCCCAGCGAATTCGGTTGCGGCAGGTTTTGCGGCACGAACAGCAAGCCTTGCTGGCCATAGTCGAACGGACTCGGCCACGTGTGCGACGGTTCGCCCGTCAAACCCATCTGTTCGGAAAAATGCTTGAAATCGTTTTTCACGGCCAGGGTGGCGGACGTGAAAATCCAGCTGCGCGGCGTGCCTTCGCGCTGGTTATTGAAGATCGGCGCGATCGACAATGGCGTTTTATGCAACTGCAAGGAACTGGAAAACGCTTCCACCCAGAACACGGCTTCTTCGCCAGCCGCTACCTTGGCCTTCGGATCGAACTTCCAGCCGCTCAGCTGCTGCGCCAGTTCGACGCCGCGCACCCTGCACTGTTCCAGGGTTTCCGCCCGTTCCGCCTGGGTTTCCAGCACGGCCACCATGCCGTCAAGCTCATCCTTGAGGGTGTCGAGCGCGGGGAAGAAATCGCTCGACGGGGCGATCTGCGGCAGGGACAGGCGCACGATATCCTGCGGGAAGGTCAAACGCAGATCGCGCGCCGCCTTTTCCACCACCGTGACCGTCTTGGCCCAGTCGATGCCGCGCGCATGCGCCAACCCTTCGGCCAGCACGTCGCGGCACAGTTCCAGGATTTGCGAGGTCGATACCGTATTACCGAAGAACAAGGTTGCCGTATCGGGCAGCTGGTGCGCTTCATCGAAGATGATGGTGTTGGCCGATGGCAGCAATTCCGCCACGCCCGTGTCCTTCAGGGCCACGTCGGCAAAGAACAGGTGGTGGTTGACCACCACCACGTCGGCCTGCTGGGCTTCCTTGCGGGCCTTCATGACGAAACAATCCTGGTAATACTGGCACTCGGCGCCCATGCAGGTGTCGCGCGTGGACGTCACCAGGTTCCAGATCATGGCGTTTTCCGGCACCTTGGTCAGTTCCGCCTTGTCGCCCGAGCTGGTCATCTTGATGAAGCGCGAGATTTCGCGCAGATGGCCCACGTCGTCGCGCGACGTCATGCGGCCGTTTTGCAGGGTGCGTTCCAGGTGGTAATGGCAGACGTAGTTCGAGCGGCCTTTCAGCAAGGCGACGGAAACGGGGGCCTGCAGCGCGGCGCGCACGGTGGGTATATCGCGCAGGAATAATTGATCCTGCAAGTTCTTGGTACCGGTGGATACAATGGTCTTGCCGCCCCACATCAGGGCCGGCACCAGGTAGGCGAAGGTCTTGCCGGTGCCCGTGCCGGCCTCGGCGATCAGGGTCGTCTGGCTGTCGATGGCGCTGGCGATGGCTTTCGCCATCTCCGTTTGCGAACGGCGCGGCTTGTAGCTGCCCACCGCCGGACCGAGCGGGCCGCCGGCGCCAAACAGGCGCTCGATGTCGGCATCATGCTTGCCAGGCGCCGCCTGGGGTTCGGCTGGCAGACTGACTGGCAGATCGGCAGGCTGGCCATCTGGACTTGCGGGCAATAAATTGTGATCGGTCAAAATATACTTAGGTGAAGGCTGGACTGGACGCTACTGGCGCCCCTCAGGCGGGAACGTCGGGCACCAACTGCATTTTCAGCAAGGTGATGTGATCCTTCAATTGCAATTTGCGCTTTTTCAGGCGGCGCAGCTGCAGCTCGTCATGGTGGCCATCGAGTATCAGCAACTCGATGACGGCATCGAGGTCGCGGTGTTCCACGTTGAGTTCAATCAGGCGCCGCTCTATTTGCTGTGCATCGCTCATGTGTTGCGTTCCAGGCAGTGTTGGTAACAGTAATGGGAAACCGGCGCGCGCAGCGTACACAGGCAGCCATGGTGCGTAGTTTAACCTGCCGCGCGCGTTAGGGCACGCCATTTCCGGCATGCCCCCTGCGCGACAGGTCTTATTTGGCAGGCGGCACAGGCACAGCCACGGCCGGCGTGCTGGCAGCGGCGGCAGCCGCCTTCGCAGCCTTGGCCTGCGCTTCGGCCTGTCGCTCGGCCAGGCGTTGCGCCACGCGTTTCTGGCGTGCCACGGCATCCGCCTGTTTTTTCGCATACTGCGCTTCACGGGCCGCGCGGCGCGGCGCTTCGGCGGCATCGGCGGCAGCCTGTTTCGCCATCTTCGCCGCGTGCTCGGCTTCGCGTTCGGCCACGCTCTTGCCTTGCGCCTTCGGTGGCGCCGGCTCGGGTGCGACCACTTTCACGGGCTTGGGCACGGCCGCGGCGCGCTGCTCGGCATCGAGGCGCGCACTTTCCTGCGTCCGGGCCAGGTCGATATCGCGCAGGCGCACGGATTCGGCCCGCTTGAAGTAATTCGCTTCCGCGTCGACGGCACGCAGGCGCACGAGGATCAGGCGGCGCTTTTCCTTGGCCTGGTCCAGGCAGTTATTCACGAAAAACTTGTTGTAGCACTCGAGTTCGCGCGCGGCAAACTCATTTTCCGCCGCCTCGCGCTCGCTGGCCGACTGCTTCAGCTTGGCGTCCGCTTCTTCCACCGACAAGGTTGCGGGCACCTGCGGCGCGCCGACCTCATCCAATGCTGCGCTACCCTGATGCGCGCAGGCGGACAACGCCAAAGCAAGGCCCAGCGCCGCGCCCAGCTTGTATAGTGTATTTGCCATCATGTTCCTTATCCCTGCCTCAAACGATCGCGTCGGCCGCGCCGCGCTGTTCTTTTTCCATGTATTCGCGCGATTGCATCTCGATGATACGCGAAACGGTGCGGTGAAACTCATTGGCCAGCATGCCGTTCGTGTACAGCTCATCCGGCGGCACTTCGGCTGACATGATCAGCTTGACCTTCTGGTCATAAAACACGTCGATCAGCCAGGTAAAGCGGCGCGCTTCGGACGACTGCGCCGCCGACATGGCCGGTATGCCGGACAATATCACCGTATGGAAGCGGCTGGCGATTTCCAGGTAATCATTTTGCGAGCGGGGACCGCCGCACAGGGTGGCGAAATCGAACCAGATGATGCCGCCGGCGCGGCGCAGGCAATGGATTTCGCGGCTCTCGATGCGGATGCGCGCATCTTCGTCGGCCGTCTCGGCGATGCGCGTGTAAGCGTCGCGCAGGGCCTTGTCGGTATCCGCGCCGAGCGGCGTGTAGTAGCTTTCCACCTGTTCCAGCGCGCGGCCGCGGTAATCGACGCCGGCGTCCACGTTCATCACGTCGAGCTTGTCCTTGAGCAGCGCGATGGTCGGCAGCATGCGGTCGCGGTGCAGGCCGTCCGGATACAGCAGGTCCGGGTCGTAATTCGAGGTCATGATGAAGGACACGCCGTTGGCGAACAGGGCCGACAGCAGGTTGTACAGGATCATCGCGTCGGCGATGTCGGAGACGTGGAATTCATCGAAACAGATCAAACGGTATTTCTTGGCGATGCGCTTGGCCACCTCGTCGAGCGGGTCGGCCACGCCTTTCAATTCATCGAGCTGCTGGTGCACGCCGCGCATGAATTCGTGGAAGTGCAATCGCGTCTTGCGCACCAGGGGCACGACCGAGTAAAAACTGTCCATCAGGAACGATTTACCGCGCCCCACCCCACCCCACATATACACGCCTTTCGGCACGGCAGGACGGTTCAGCAGGCGCTTGAAGGTGCTCGAGCGCTGGCCCTTGTAGGCCACCCACTCGTCATAGCACAGCTGCAGGCGGTCGACCGCGCGCCGCTGGGCGGCATCGGCCTTGAAATCACGCTTCTGCAGCGCGTGCTGGTAAAACTCTTCTACGTTCATGGGATTCGCTTTAACGCACAAGGGCGCCGGCGGAAAAAATCCGCGAGCGCCCCTGTAGGACTAACTACAATTAAAAGTTCAACGTGCGCTTGTCAACCGCCAGTGCCGCTTCCTTGGTCGCTTCCGACAGGGATGGGTGAGCGTGGCAGATGCGCGCGATGTCTTCGGCCGAGGCCTTGAATTCCATCGCCACGACGGCTTCGGAAATCAGCTCGGACGCCATCGGGCCGACGATGTGCACGCCGAGGATTTCATCGGTGGTCGCATCGGCCAGGAATTTCACCATGCCCGAGGTGTCGCCCAGCGCGCGCGCACGGCCGTTGGCCATGAACGGGAAGGTGCCGGCCTTGTAGGCAATGCCTTCGGCCTTCAGGGTTTGCTCGGTCTTGCCGACCCACGCGATTTCCGGCGAGGTGTAGATCACCCAGGGAATCGTATTGAAGTTGGTGTGGCCATGCTGGCCGGCGATACGTTCGGCCACGGCAACGCCTTCTTCTTCCGCCTTGTGCGCCAGCATCGGGCCGCGCACGACGTCGCCCACTGCCCATACGTTCGGCAGGTTGGTCTTGCAGTCGCCGTCGACGGCGATGAAGCCGCGCTCGTCCAGCTGCAGGCCGACCTTGTCGGCACCCAGGCCATTCGTGTTCGGCGTGCGGCCGATCGAGATGATCAGTTTATCGAACACGGCTTTTTGCGCTTCGCCCTTGGCGTCCACGAATTCCACGGTGACGTCTTTCTTGCCCGGCGTGATCGCACCGATCTTGCAACCGAGGTTGATCTTCAAGCCTTGCTTGGTGAACAGCTTCGACGCTTCCTTGGCGATCTGCTCGTCCACGGCGCCCAGGAAGACCGGCAGGCCTTCCAGCACGGTGACGTCGGAACCCAGGCGGCGCCAGACGCTGCCCATTTCCAGGCCGATCACGCCGGCGCCGATGACGCCCAGCTTGGCTGGTACGGCGTCGATGGCCAGTGCGCCCGTGTTCGACAGGATCAGTTTCTCGTCGAATGGTGCGCCCGGCAGTTCGCGCGCGTTCGAACCCGTGGCGATGACCACGTGCTTGGCCGTCAGGGTTTCGTTGGCTTCGCCCGTCACGCTGATCTCGTACGTGCCAGCGGCGGCGGCAGCAAAAGCGGCGCGGCCGTGGAAGAAGGCGATCTTGTTCTTCTTGAACAGGTACAGGATGCCATCGTTGTTTTGCTTGACGACGGTGTCCTTGCGCTTGAGCATCTGGCCCAGGTTCAGCTTCAGGCCGGCGACATCGATGCCGTGCTCGGCGAAGCTGTGGCCCGCGTGTTCGAAATGCTCGGACGATTGCAGCAGCGCTTTCGACGGGATGCAGCCGACGTTGGTGCAGGTACCGCCAGGAGCGGCGCCGCCCTTGGCGTTCGACCATTCGTCGACGCAGGCGACGGAAAAGCCCAGCTGCGCTGCGCGGATGGCGGCGACGTAGCCGCCAGGGCCCGCACCGATGACAACTACGTCAAATTGTTTAGTACTCATGTTTTGTTATTCCAATCTCTTCGTCTGGTACGAAAATCCACAATAGAAGGTAAATCACCACGCCGAAGCCGAAGGTCAATGTAAACAGGACGAAGACGAGGCGCCAGATCCACGCTTCCATGCCGGAAGCGCGGCCCAGGCCGCCGCAGACGCCGCCAAGCCAGCGGTCGTTGCGCGAACGGCGCAGGCGGTTGAATTCCTGCACCAGGTCGTTCGCCGGGCCGGCCGCCGCATCGGCGCCGGCACCGGACGTGCTGTCCGGCTTGTCCAGGTTGATATTGCTCAGGAGCTTGGCTTTCGCTTGCGCGAATTCCGCGTCGCTCAGGGCGCCCGCCAGGTGCAACTCGTGCAGACGCTTGATTTCTTCAGAGACGTTCATGGGAATCCTCTTTCATTGAGATCAGCCAGCTGCGTCTTCTGGCAAGGGGTATCAGCTACATTGCCCCGGCGGCGACGCCGGGGGACTACGGTGCTTACAGGTCCAGCAGCAGGCGTGCAGGATCTTCCAGCGCTTCTTTCATCGCCACCAGGCCCAGGACGGCTTCGCGGCCGTCGATGATGCGGTGGTCGTAGGACATGGCCAGGTAGTTCATCGGACGTACCACGATCTGGCCGTTTTCCACGACAGCGCGGTCCTTGGTCGCATGCACGCCCAGGATGGCCGATTGTGGCGGGTTGATGATCGGGGTCGACAGCATGGAGCCGAAGGTGCCGCCGTTCGAGATCGAGAACGTGCCGCCCGTCAGGTCGTCCAGGGTCAGCTTGCCTTCCTTGGCTTTCGCGCCGAATTCACCGATTTTTTTCTCGATGTCGGCGATCGACAGCTGGTCCGCGTTGCGGATGATAGGCACGACCAGGCCGCGTGGCGAACCGACAGCGATACCGATGTCGAAGTAGCCGTGGTAGACGATGTCGTTGCCGTCAACGGAGGCATTGATGATCGGGTACTTTTTCAGGGCGGCGACGGCGGCCTTGACGAAGAAGGACATGAAGCCCAGCTTGACGCCGTGCTCTTTCTCGAACTTGTCCTTGTACTTGTTGCGCAGGTCGATGACCGGCTGCATGTTCACTTCATTGAACGTGGTCAGGATGGCGTTCGTCGATTGCGATTGCAGCAGGCGCTCGGCGATACGTGCGCGCAGGCGGCTCATCGGCACGCGCTCTTCAGGACGGTCGCCAAGGCTGGCGGCCGACGGCGTGGCAACTTGTTGCAGCGCTGGCTTGGCAGCGGCTGGCGCCAGTGGCGCGACAGCTGGCTTGGCGGAAGCGGCCAGGGCGTCGCCCTTGGTCACGCGGCCGTCTTTGCCGGAACCGGCGACGTCGCCAGCGGACAGGCCTTTTTCGGACAGTATCTTGGCAGCGGCAGGCATGGCGACATCGCCTTTGGTCGCAGCGGCTGGCGCCGTAGCGTTAGCGGTGTCTTGCGCTGCGGCAGCCAGGGCTGGCGCGGCAACGGCCGACACTTCCATCGGGCTGACCTTGGCCGAGCCGTCGGTGTCGATGATGGCGATGACTTCGCCGGCGACGACGGTAGCGCCGTTATCCTTGATGATCTGCACGATCACGCCAGCGGCAGGCGCCGGCAGTTCCAGCACCACTTTATCGGTTTCGATATCGATCATGTTTTCGTCGCGCGCAACTGGTTCGCCGACTTTCTTGTGCCATGCCAGCAGGGTCGCTTCTGCAACCGATTCCGACAACTGGGGAACTTTGACTTCGATTTGTGCCATGTAAAACTCCGTTTATTTTGTTATTGCGGCGCCGCCCCTGCTTAGCAAGGGCGGCGCTCCGTCACGATGTATGCGAACAGGCGCCATGCATGCGCATGGAACCCGCTATCCTGCCACTTACTTGGTCAGGATAAAACCCTTCAGCTTCGAGAATGCCGTTTCCAGCAGATCTTTTTGCTGGGCGTAGTGCTTGTCATAGTAACCGACAGCAGGCGACGCCGAAGCAGGACGGCCGGCGTAGGCCAGACGCTGACCCGATTCCAGGCCTTCGAAGATGTTGTGCTGGATCTGGAACCAGGCGCCCTGGTTTTGCGGCTCGTCCTGCGCCCAGACGACTTCGACCAGGTTCGGGAACTTCTTCAGTTCAGCAGCGAACGACTTGTGCGGGAACGGATACAGCTGTTCCAGGCGCACGATGGCCGTGTCGGTCTGGCCACGGGTCTTGCGTGCGTTGACCAGGTCGTAGTAGACCTTGCCCGAGCAGGCGACCACGCGCTTGACTTTCTTGGCGTCGATTTTGTCGTCGACTTCGCCGATGACGGTCTGGAAACCACCCTTGGCCAGGTCGGTCAGCGGCGAACCGGCATCCTTGTTGCGCAACAGCGACTTCGGCGTCAGGATGACCAGCGGCTTGCGGAACTGGCGCACCATCTGGCGGCGCAGCAAATGGAAGATCTGCGAAGCCGTCGTCGGCTGCACCACTTGCATGTTGTTGTCTGCGCACAGCTGCAGGAAGCGTTCCGGACGCGCGGACGAGTGCTCAGGACCCTGGCCTTCGTAACCGTGCGGCAGCATCATGACCAGGCCCGAAGCGCGGCCCCACTTCACTTCGCCGGAGCTGATGAATTGGTCGATCACCACTTGCGCGCCGTTGGCGAAGTCGCCGAACTGGGCTTCCCAGATCGTCAGGGTGTTCGGTTCAGCGGTCGAGTAGCCGTATTCGAAGGCCAGTACGGCTTCTTCGGACAGCACCGAGTCGATGACGGTGAACGGCGCCTGGTTGTCCGACACGTTTTGCAGCGGAATGTAGGTACCTGCATCCCAACGCTCGCGGTTCTGGTCATGCAAGACGGCGTGGCGGTGCACGAAGGTGCCGCGGCCGGCATCCTGGCCCGTCAGGCGGATGGCGTAGCCGGACGATACCAGCGATGCGTAGGCCAGGTGTTCGCCCATGCCCCAGTCCAGGTTCATTTCGCCACGGCCCATGGTGCCACGGTCGCCCAGCACTTTTTCCACCAGCGAGTGGACCTTGAAGTCTTCCGGCACGGTGGTGATGCGGGTGGCCAGGCGTTTCAGTTCCGTCATCGGCACGGCGGTATCGGCCGAATCGGTCCATTTCTTGTTCAGGAACGGCAGCCAGTCGACGGCGTACTTGTTCTTGAAGTTCGAGATGACCGGATCGACGGTATGCTTGCCGGCGTCCATGGCGTCGCGGAATGCGGCCACCATCTTGTCGCCGCCATCGGCAGGGATCACGCCTTGCGCTACCAGCTTGTCCGCGTACAGCTTGCGGGTGCCTGGATGCTGGCCGATCTTCTTGTACATCAGTGGCTGCGTCAGTGCCGGCGTATCCTGCTCGTTGTGGCCAAGCTTGCGGTAGCAGATGATGTCGAGGACGATGTCCTTCTTGAATTCCATGCGGTAGTCGAGCGCGATCTGCGTCGCCAGCACCACGGCTTCCGGATCATCGGCGTTGATGTGCAGGACCGGTGCTTCGATCATCTTGACGACGTCCGAGCAGTACAGGGTCGAGCGGGCATCGCGCGGATCCGAGGTGGTGAAACCGATCTGGTTGTTGATCACGATATGCACCGTGCCGCCCGTATGGTAGCCACGGGTTTGCGCCAGATTCAGCGTTTCCATGACCACGCCCTGGCCGGCGAAAGCTGCATCGCCGTGCACCAGGATAGGCAGCACTTGCGCGCCCTGCGCGTCGCCGCGGCGATCCATGCGGGCCTTGACGGAACCTTCGACCACAGGGTTGACGATTTCCAGGTGCGACGGGTTGAACGCCAGCGACAGGTGGACCGGGCCGCCCGCGGTGGAGATGTCCGACGAGAAGCCTTGATGGTACTTCACGTCGCCGGCAGGCAGGTCGTCGCCATGCTTGCCTTCGAATTCTTCGAACAGTTCCTGCGGCGCCTTGCCCAGGGTGTTCACCAGCACGTTCAGGCGGCCGCGGTGGGCCATGCCGATAACGATTTCCTGCACGCCTTTTTCGCCGGCGCGCTGGATGGTTTCATCCATCGAGGCGATGAAGGTTTCGCCGCCTTCCAGGGAGAAGCGCTTCTGGCCCACGTAGCGGGTGTGCAGATAGCGTTCCAGGCCTTCAGCCGCGGTCAGGCGGTCGAGGATGTGGATTTTTTTCTCTGGGGTGAAATTCGGGGTGGAGCGGATCGCTTCCAGTTTCTCTTGCAGCCAGCGCTTTTCGGCCGGGTCGGAGATGTACATGAATTCGGCGCCGATCGAACGCGTGTAGGTATCGCGCAGATAGTTCAGCAGATCGCGCAGGGTCGCGGTCTCGGGGCCAAAATAGGTATTGCTGATGTTGAACACGGTGTCCATGTCCGCGTCGGTGAAGCCGTAGAAGCTCGGTTCCAGTTCCGGGATCATCGGACGTTCCTGGCGTTGCAGCGGATCCAGGTTGGCCCAGTGCGAACCGAGGTAGCGGTAAGCGGCGATCAGCTGCGTGGCGGCGACGCGCTTGCGGCCCATTTCAGCATCGAAGGAAGCGGTCACTGTGCGGATAGGACCTGCTTTTGCGCGCTCGGCGAACGAGGCGACGACGGAGGCATGCGCCACGTCAGGCTTGTTGGTGCCATCGACGGCAGGCACGTGCTGCATTGCGTCGAAGTAGGAACGCCAGTTGTCGGGTACCGAGCCTGGATTGTTCAGATACGCCTCGTACAGGTCTTCCACGTACGGAGCATTCCCACCGAACAGGTAGGAGTTGGTCGTTAATTGCTGCATATATTGCTCACCTTTCTTCGCGCTTCGCGAGGAATTAGCGGGTTAATCTAACCTTCCGCGACACGGCCTGACCGGTTAGCGGATTGCACATCAAGTTGTGGGGAAGGGCTTTTTTATTGCACCAGCATTCTGCATACCGTCATTTAGAATAGCACGCGGTATTGTAACGCAACAACGCCTAGTTGAATTTTATTTGGCAAGCAAATGTAAGCTGTGTTGTTGATTTTCCCGGGCTTGCAAGCCTGTCACTGTTATGCTTACAACACATCGGCGGCCCTGCCGGCGTGCCGCTTGCGTCCAACTGGTCTGCCCGGCAACGGCGCCGCCGCGATGGCCGCCAGCCAATCGGGATCGCCGGCAAACCACTCCACCAGGAAGTCGAGCATGGTGCGCAGCAGGGGCGACATGTGCTGGCGCGAGGTGTAGACGCCGTAGATGCCCATGTCCTGCGGCTGGTACGCGGGCAAGAGCTCCACCAGCTGCCCGCTGGCGATCAGCGGCGTGGCCGAAAAGCGCGGCTGCATGGCGATGCCCGCCCCCGCCACCGTGGCCACCAGCAGGACCAGCGATTCATTCGCCGACAGGCGGCCGCTGACGGGGACAGTGAGCGCTTCCCCGTCATGCGTAAACTGCCACAGGCTCTTGCCGAAATACGTGTACGTCAGGCAGTTGTGCAGGGCCAGGTCTTGCGCCCGGCGCGGCGTGCCGTGCGCCGCCAGGTACGATGGTGCGGCGCACACCACCGAGGCGCAGCTGGCCAGCTGGCGCGCGATCAGGTTAGGCTCGAGCGCGTTGGTGATGCGGATCGCCAGGTCGATGCGCTGCTCCACCAGGTTGACGGCGCGGTTCTCCATCTGCAGGTCGACGGCGGCGCGCGGGTAGCGCCGCAGGTAAGCGGTTACTGCGCCAGCCAGCGCCGTCTGCGCCAGGGATTGCGAACAGGTGATGCGCAACAAGCCGTGCGGCGTATCGAGGCCCTCGGGCGAAGTGACGGCCATGGCGCCAGCCACTTCCAGCATCTGCCGGCAGCGCGCCAGGGTGGCATCGCCCGCATCCGTCAGGCTCAGCCGGCGCGTGGTGCGATGCAACAGCCGCGCGCCCGCCCATTGCTCCATTTCGGCCAAGTAGCGCGTCACCATGGCGCGCGACATGTCGAGCGCTTCGCTGGCGGCCACCATGCTGCCACGCTCGGCGATGGCGACGAATACTTGTGCGGCGGTGATGCGGTCCATGCGGTGCTCCCTTGATTCGTCCGATCCATGCAACTAAGTATTGCAATCTACCCTATTTCTCGCGCCTGGTCGAAAGGATAATATGCGACAAGAGCATCCAATGCAGAAAGAATAATATGTTTGCACGCGCCGCCCGCCCCTCCCGCACGCTGGAGACCTTCCGCCTGGATGTGCTGGGCCGCGCACCGTCCACTTCGCTGCTGCTGAGCGGCATGGCGGACGCCATCCTCGTCAACACCCAGTTCCTGCGCGGCGATGCGGCGCAGTTAGCGCACACCATCGCCGCCAGCGGCAAGCGCCTGACCACCATCTATATCAGCGCGGCCGAACCGCAAGCCTATTTCGGCCTGGGCGTGCTGCAGCAAGCCTTTCCGCAGGCCCGCATCCTCGCCAGCGGCGCCACGGTCGAGGCGATTCGCCGCCAGGCCGGCGCCAGGGTCGCCCACTGGGGCGGCATCCTCAAGCACAATACCCCGCACCGCATCGTCATGCCCCAGCCCTATGAAGGCGACAGCCTGCAACTGGAAGGCCGGCACGTCGCCCTGCGCCAGCTAGAAGCGGCCTTCAACTGACACGATGCAAGCCTGCCCTACAACGCACCCAGGAAGCGCTCGTATTCTTGCGCGCTGCGCGCCAGCCGCTCGGCATAGCCCGTTTCCTTCGGCCCGTCTTCCGCCCCATAGAAGGCAAAGAAGCGGCGGTTGTCGGCGCCGATATACGCCAGGGTGACATCGAACGGCGCCAGCAGCTGCGCCAGGGTGACGTTCCACCTGCCTTCCGGCGTGAAATCCTCCTCGCGGATGCCTGCCGTGACGGCCAGCGCCACTTTACGGCCCCTGAAGGCATCGCCGCCCATGCCGTAAGCCCAGCCATATGCCAGCACCTCGTCGAGCCACCGCTTCAGCAAGGGCGGGCAGTTGAACCAGTACATGGGGAATTGCAGGACCACATTGGCGTGCGCCTCCACCAGCGCCTGCTCGCGCGCCACATCGATGTTTCCATCCGGATAAGCCTGCTGTACGTCGTGGATGGTGTAGCGGTCCGGATACTGCGCCAGTTCCTGCAGCCAGCGCTTGTTGGCGACCGACGTGTCGATGGCGGGATGGAAGACGATAACGAGGGTTTTCATCATGCTGCTTTCCTGAAAATGGGATGGACGCACCAGCCCGCCTGCACAGGAAAGCAGGCAAGCCGGTACCCTGCCCCGTGGCACGCGGCATGTGGCCGCGCGCCTGCAGGGGCAAAAACAGCATAACCATGGCGAGTACTTTTCACAAGTACGCACATTGACTGCCCATACAGTATAAAAAGTAAGTTACTTGACCGCAGAAATACCCTTTGCCAGGCATTTCCGGATCAGGCAGGCTGGTGCCGTTCGCCCCACGCGCACAAGGTATGCAGCACGGGGATCAGCGAGGCGCCCTTGCTGGAAAGCGAATATTCCACCTTGGGCGGCACTTGCGGATATTCCTTGCGGACGATCAGCCCATCGGCTTCCAGCTCCTTCAGCACGACGCTGAGGGTCTTGAAAGCGATGCCACCGAGATGGCGCTTGAGTTCGTTATGCCGCAGCACGGTGTTTTCCGCCAGCGCATACAGGATCAGCATCTTGTATTTGCCGCCGATCAACGACAAGGTATAACCAAATGCCGTATCACCCAGGGCCACGCCACTGGGGGCGCAGATTTCTTCATTCATCGCGTTGTACTTCCTGTTGAACCAGGATCCGAGCATAACAGCACGGCGGCCCTGGATTGCATCGAACACGCACATAAAAAAACGGGCCGAAGCCCGTTTTTTGTCTGCTTGATACCGCTCTGGATTAACGCTTGTCCAGTGGCGGTACTTCGCGCGTGGTCGAACCGACGAACAGCTGGCGCGGACGGCCGATTTTTTGCTCTGGGTCGGCGATCATTTCGTTCCACTGGGCGATCCAGCCGATCGTACGGGCCATAGCGAAGATACCGGTGAACAGCGACACAGGGATGCCCAGCGCCGATTGCACGATGCCCGAGTAGAAGTCGACGTTCGGGTACAGTTTGCGCGAAACGAAGTATTCGTCGTTCAGTGCAATCTTTTCCAGTTCCATCGCCAGCTTGAACAGCGGATCGTCTTGCAGACCCAGTTCTTGCAGCACTTCGTAGCAGGTTTCACGCATCAGCTTGGCGCGTGGATCGAAGTTCTTGTACACGCGGTGGCCAAAGCCCATCAGCTTGACGCCGGAGTTCTTGTCCTTGACTTGCTCGATGAAGGCAGGGATGTTCTCGACGGTGCCGATTTCCTTCAGCATGTTGAGTGCCGCTTCGTTGGCGCCGCCGTGGGCAGGGCCCCACAGGCAGGCGATACCGGCAGCGATACAGGCGAACGGGTTGGCGCCCGACGAACCGGCCAGACGGACGGTCGATGTCGATGCGTTTTGCTCGTGGTCCGCGTGCAGGATCAGGATGCGGTCCAGGGCGCGCACCAGCACGTCGTTGACCTTGTACTCTTCGCACGGGTTGGCGAACATCATGTGCATGAAGTTGGCGCTGTACGACAGGTCGTTGCGTGGGTACACGAACGGCTGGCCGACCGAGTACTTGTAGGTCATGGCGACCAGGGTTGGCATCTTGGCGATCAGGCGGATGGCCGACACTTCGCGGTGACGCGGGTCGTTGATGTCCAGCGAGTCATGGTAGAACGATGCCAGCGCGCCGACGGTGCCCACCAGGACCGACATCGGATGCGCGTCGCGGCGGAAGCCACGGAAGAAGAATTGCATCTGTTCGTGCACCATCGTGTGCTTGGTGACGGTGTCGACGAACTTGGCTTTTTGCGCCGCGTTCGGCAATTCGCCGTTCAGCAGCAGGTAGCACGATTCCATGAAGTCGGCGTTGACGGCCAACTGTTCGATCGGGTAACCGCGGTACAGCAGCTCGCCCTTGTCGCCGTCGATGTAGGTGATCGACGAGTTGCAGGCGGCCGTCGACATAAAGCCTGGGTCGTAGGTGAACTTGCCGCTACCGGCGTACAGTTTGCGGATGTCGATGACGTCCGGGCCAACCGTGCCTTTGTAGATTGGAAATTCAAGCGATGGGCTGCCATCGGAGAACGACAGGGTAGCTTTTGTGTCAGAGATATTCATGGGCTCTTCCTTCTCGGGAGTGAGTCGAAATTAAAATCAAAAATTCTGGCTGCAATTCGCACCGCAATTCGGCAGTGCTACAGCGCGCCACTCGCACCGTTTGCAATATATCGCCCAGGCGTCTAGGCAATGCGCAGTCGTTGCAGCAGTGCGCGCACATGCGGCAGATCGACTTCGCCTTCCGGCTCTTTACGGGCCAGTACCAGATCCATTAACGCATTGTCCGATAAATCCAGCAAACGCGTCAGCGCGTCAACTTCTTCATCGGTCAATTCGGTTTCATACGCATCGAGAAAACGGGTCAGGATAATGTCGTTTTCCAGCAGGCCACGGCGTGAACGCCAGCGCAGGCGGGCGCGGTTGGCCGGGTCGGCCTGATGCGAGGACAAAATTGATTCTGTCATTTGGTTTACCACTTTACGTGTGCCTTGCGGCACGGTGCTGCTTTGCAGGCGCCGCCTGCAGGCAAGAGAGGATACCCTCTTCCCGCAAACGGCGCCCGGCGGACGCGATCAGGGGATCAGATCGCGCGGCGGACCATCAACTCCTTGATCTTGCCAATCGCCTTGTTCGGGTTCAACCCTTTCGGGCAGACGTCGACGCAGTTCATGATCGAATGGCAGCGGAACAGGCGGTACGGGTCTTCCAGGTTGTCCAGACGCGCACCGGTGGCTTCGTCGCGCGAATCGGCGATGAAGCGGTAGGCTTGCAGCAGGCCGGCCGGGCCGACGAACTTGTCCGGATTCCACCAGAACGACGGGCACGACGTGGAGCAGCATGCGCACAGGATGCACTCGTACAGGCCATCGAGTTCTTCGCGCTGTTCCGGCGACTGCAGGCGTTCTTTTTCAGGCGGGATCGAGTCGTTGATCAGGAAAGGCTTGATCGAATCGTACTGCTTGAAAAATTGCGTCATGTCGACGATCAGGTCGCGGATGACTGGCAAACCTGGCAACGGACGCAGCACGATAGGCTCCGACAGTTCGTTCAGGTTGGTGGTGCATGCCAGGCCGTTCTTGCCGTTGATGTTCATCGCGTCCGAACCGCACACGCCTTCGCGGCACGAGCGGCGCAGGGCCAGTGAGTCATCGACGTCCGACTTGATGCGCTGCAGTGCGTCGAGCAGCATCTTGTCGGTGTCTTTCAGTTCGACCGTCAGGTCTTGCATGTAAGGCTTGGCATCCTGGTCAGGATCGTAGCGGTAGATTTTGAATTTGAGAGTGCGTGCCATGTTCTGACCTTTAGAAAGTACGTGGTTTTGGCTTGAAGGTATCGACCGTCAGCGGTTTGGTCACGACTGGCTTGTATTCCAGGCGGTTGCCTTCCGAGTACCACAGCGTGTGCTTCATCCAGTTGTCGTCGTCGCGGGTCGGGTGATCATCCTGGGCGTGGGCGCCGCGCGATTCCTTGCGGGCCGCTGCCGAGACGATGGTCGCTTTCGCCGTTTCGATCAGGTTGTCCAGCTCCAGCGCTTCCACGCGGGCCGTGTTGAACACCATCGATTTATCCTTGAACGAGACGTGCTTGCGGCGCTCGTCAAGCTTCATGATTTCGATCACACCCTGGTCCAGCATCGCGTCGGTACGGAACACGCCACAGTACTTCTGCATGGTGGCGCGAATCTCGTTCGCCACGCCCTGCACGGTTTCCGTGCCGGTCGAGTTTTCCAGGCGCGCCAGGCGGTCCATGGCGAAATCGGCAGCGTCGGCTGGCAAAGGCTTGTTTTCCTTGGCTTTCAGGCCGCTGTTGACGATGTGGTTACCGGCCGCGCGGCCGAAGACCACCAGGTCGAGCAGCGAGTTCGTGCCCAGGCGGTTGGCGCCGTGCACGGAGACGCAGGCGCATTCGCCGATCGCGTACAGGCCGTTGACAACCTTGGCCGAATTGTCCGGACCGGTCGGGGTGACGACCTGGCCGTGGATGTTCGTTGGAATGCCGCCCATCTGATAGTGAATCGTCGGCACGACAGGAATCGGTTCCTTGGTGGCATCGACGTTGGCGAACTTGTGGCCGATTTCCAGGATCGACGGCAGGCGCTTGGCGATGGTGTCGGCGCCGATATGGCGCAGGTCCAGCATCACGTGGTCCTTGTTCGGACCGCAGCCGCGGCCTTCCTTGATTTCCTGGTCCATCGAACGCGAAACGAAGTCGCGCGGCGCCAGATCCTTCAAGGTTGGCGCATAGCGCTCCATGAAGCGTTCGCCTTCGCTATTGATCAGGATGCCGCCTTCGCCGCGCACGCCTTCGGTGATCAATACGCCCGCGCCGGCCACGCCGGTCGGGTGGAACTGCCAGAATTCCATGTCTTGCAGCGGCAGGCCGGCGCGTGCCGCCATGCCCATGCCGTCGCCGGTGTTGATGAAGGCATTCGTCGACGCGGCGAAGATACGGCCTGCGCCGCCCGTTGCCATGACCGTCGTTTTTGCTTCCAGGATCATGCATTCGCCGGTTTCCATTTCCAGCGCAACTACACCGATCACGTCGCCGTCGGCGTCACGGATCAGGTCGAGTGCCATCCATTCGACGAAGAAGTGCGTACGGGCGCGGACGTTGCGCTGGTACAGGGTGTGCAACAGGGCGTGACCGGTACGGTCGGCTGCCGCGCAAGCGCGCTGCACCGGCTTTTCGCCGAAGTGGGCCGTGTGGCCGCCGAAAGGACGCTGATAGATGGTGCCGTCAGGGTTGCGGTCGAATGGCATGCCGAAGTGTTCCAGCTCGTACACGACCTTCGGTGCTTCACGGCACATGAATTCGATGGCATCCTGGTCGCCCAGATAGTCGCCGCCCTTGACGGTGTCGAACATATGCCAGAACCAGTTGTCTTCGGCCATGTTGCCGAGCGACGCGCCGATACCGCCCTGCGCCGCAACGGTGTGCGAGCGGGTCGGGAAAACTTTCGACAGGACAGCGACGTTCAGACCGGCTTCAGCCAGCTGCAACGACGCGCGCATGCCGGAACCGCCGGCGCCAACGATTACCGCATCAAAGCGGCGGGTAGGGATTGCAGATTTATATGCTGCCACGATTACACACTCCAGAGTATCTGTACCGTCCAGCCGGCACAAGCGATCAACCACAGCATGGTGGCAATTTGCAGGGTCATGCGGAGGCCAACGCTTTTCACGTAGTCCATCCAGATATTGCGTACGCCGACCCATGCGTGGTAGAACAGGGCGACAAACGTCACCAGGCTGAATAATTTGAACCATTGCTGTGCAAACAATCCTGCCCAGCCTTCATAGCTGAAGTTGCTGCCGGTCAGGAAGGCGATCAGCAGGATGGCGACGTAGGCCACCATGACGAGGGCGGTGACGCGTTGCGCCAGCCAGTCGCGCAAGCCGTAATGGGCGCCGACGACGAGGCGTTTCGGTCCGATGTTATTGTTTGCCATTAAAATACTCCAAACAGTTTCAAAGCGACCAGAGCGGTCAGTACCAGGCTGATCACCAGAACGAACTTGGCGGTATTGCGCGCGGGCTCTTTCTCGGCGGCGACGTGCACGTCCATGAGCAAGTGGCGGATGCCGGCGCAGAAGTGATGCAGGAAGGCCCAGACCAGACCCAGCGTGATCAGCTTGACGAACCAGTGCGAGGCGATGCCCTGGAAGTAGGCGTAGGACATTTCGGAACGCAGGCTCAGTTCCAGCATGTACAGGATGCACGGCAGCAGGGCGAAAATGATGATGCCGCTGATACGATGCAGGATCGAGACGATGGCGCCGATCGCCATGCGGTAGTTCGACAATTCGGTAACATGGATGTTACGGAATTGCGGCCGTTCTTTTTTTGGTACTTCTCTTACGGCTTCAGACATAACAAAAACCTCCCCTTTGAATTTCAACTAAATATTGAAGCCGCGATTTTCGCCGATTTTCGCAACCCATACCAATATCTATTGTTACATATAACCAAAATGGTTTTTTACTACAAAATACCGCGCTACTTTCCGTAGTTCACGTAATTTAATTACAGAATCGCCGGCAAAACACGGCCCGCCGGGGCGGGCCATGCTATCGCTGCGCTTTCCGTTGTCTCCGTTGCCCGCCTTGCGGCAGGCATCTTGCAAGCGATGCACTTCAGCCTTGCTGCTTGTTCGGACGCCCACGGGCGCCCCGCCGCTTCAGCTGAGTTCATTCTGATAATGATGGCGACTGGTCAGGTACAGGCCCCGGCGCAGTTCGACCGGCTTGTCGCCGTAGGTAAACGACACGCGCTCGGAACTGAGCAGGGGCGTGCCGAGGTCGATATTTAACAATTGCGCGGCGCCCGCGTCGGCGCACACGGCGCGGATCTGTTCGGACGCGCGTATCATGCGCGTGCCAAATTCCGTTTCAAACAGGCCGTACATGGGGCCCTTGTATTCCACCAGGCGTTCGGCCGTCAGACCCTTGAAGATCAGGCCGGGCAGCCACAGCTCTTCGACGATGGTCGGCACGCCGTCGAAATACTGCACGCGCTTGATGAAGATGACGGCGTCGCCGGACTTCAGATCCATCAGGCGCGCCACGTCGGCTGGCGCGCGCACGCGCTTGACTTCGATAAACTTGCTTTCAGGATAATGCGGTACGCCTTCGTCCGGCACCAGGCGCAGGAAGCGGAAATGCGCGCGCGCCTCATGGTGGGTGGAAACGAAGGTGCCCTTGCCCTGGCGCCGCATGACGAGGTTTTCGGCGGCCAGCTCATCGATGGCCTTGCGCACCGTGCCCTGGCTGACCTTGAAGCGCCCTGCCAGCTCGACTTCGCTGGGAATGAGTTCGCCCGGCTTCCATTCGCCCGATTGCAGGCTTTGCGTGATGAGCGCCTTGATCTGCTGGTACAGGGGGCTGAAGGTGGGCGATGCAGTCGCGGCAGGCGCGGCCACGGCAGCAGTGGTATTCACGCTGGCAACAGGGGTGGCGGCAGTGCCGGCCGCTGCGGCAACGGGCGTGGCCGGGGTGCCCGCGGTCGGACTGACCGCCCCGCTTGCAGCAGTGGCATTGTTGGTCAGATTGGACGAGGCGGAATTCATAGTCCGACATTTCAACACAAATCACTGCCCGCGTCCAGTAAAAGACTCGTAGTTATCTGTCTTATATAAGACATAAGATATGATTGACAGATGCAGATCAGGGGCCTAAACTGCCCTCGATAAAACTTGTGAGCCAGCGTTTTATGTTGTCGGCCAGCCACTCTGGCCTCGTGCAGCACAAGCGTGACGGCAGCGTACACCAGCAATTCGGTGGCGCGGGCCGGTTTTGGTATCATTATAGTTTTTCCGGATAAGCGTAAGCCCAGCTTCAAGCCCGTTTTCTTTCCCATTTTTGGAGATTCATCATGGCTAAAACCCCAATGCGTGTTGCAGTGACCGGCGCCGCCGGCCAGATCGGCTACGCCCTGTTGTTCCGCATCGCCAATGGCGACATGCTCGGCAAAGACCAGCCTGTCATCTTGCAACTGCTTGAAATCCCGGACGAAAAAGCCCAGAAGGCGCTCAAGGGCGTGATGATGGAAATCGACGACTGCGCATTCCCGCTGCTGACGGAAATGACCGCCCACTCCGATCCGCTGACCGCATTCAAGGATGTCGACGTGGCCGTATTGGTTGGCGCGCGTCCGCGCGGCCCAGGCATGGAACGCAAGGACCTGCTGGAAGCGAACGCCCAGATCTTCACGGTACAAGGCAAGGCGCTCGACGCCGTCGCTTCGCGCAATGTCAAAGTGCTGGTGGTCGGCAACCCTGCCAATACCAACGCCTACATCGCCATGAAATCGGCGCCATCGCTGCCAGCGAAAAACTTCACCGCCATGCTGCGCCTGGACCACAACCGCGCGCTGTCGCAAGTCGCTGCCAAGACCGGCACCGCCGTGAAAGACATCGAGAAGCTGACCGTGTGGGGCAACCACTCGCCAACGATGTACGCCGACTACCGCTTCGCCACCGTGAACGGCAAGGCTGTCAAGGACCTGATCAACGACCAGGAATGGAACGCCAACACCTTCCTGCCAACCGTCGGCAAGCGCGGCGCCGCCATCATCGAAGCGCGCGGCCTGTCGTCGGCAGCGTCGGCAGCGAACGCCGCCATCGACCACATCCATGACTGGATGCTGGGCACCGCTGGCAAGTGGACCACCATGGGCGTTCCTTCGGATGGCTCGTATGGCATTCCTGAAGGCACCGTGTTCGGCTTCCCGGTCACCACCGACAACGGTGAGTACACCATCGTTCAAGGTCTGGAAATCGATGCATTCTCGCAAGAGCGCATCAACCTGACCCTGAAAGAACTGACGGAAGAGCGCGAAGGCGTGAAACACCTGCTGGCCTAAGTCCAGTTTTGGCGGCGCGGCAATGCGCCGCCCGCCAAAGAAGGCCGCCCTGCGAGATTCGCGGCGCGGCTGTTTTATCAAGTAGTTTTTACCTGCAGAAATGCCTTAAGCATGCACCCTTCCGAGGTTTTATTCCAAGGCAAACGCCAGCCGCTGTTGCTCGCCGCTTGCGACCACTACGCCGGCTCTGAAAAGCTGATGCGTAAATCGATTGCTTTGCAACAAGAGCTTGGCCCCCTGTTCGACATCACGTTCGACTGCGAAGACGGCGCCAGCGCCGGCAATGAAGAATCCCACGCTCTGATGATCGCCGGCCTGCTGGCCAGCGACGAGAACCAGTTCAACCGCATCGGCGTGCGCGTACACGACGTCGACAGCCCGTTTTTCGCGCGCGACGTGGAAATCATCTGCACCGCCGCCTCGCGTCTGGCCTACATCGCCGTGCCCAAGGTGGGCGGCGTGCAGGATGCCATGCTGGCCATCGACCTGATCAACCTGCACGCGCGCCGCGCCGGCCGCGACAACCTGCCCGTGCACATCCTGATCGAGACGCATGGCGCGCTGCGCGACGCCTATGCGATCGCCGCCCTGCCCCAGGTCGAATGCCTGTCCTTCGGCATCATGGATTTCGTTTCGGCCCATTACGGCGCCATTCCCGCCGCCGCCATGCGCACGCCGGGCCAGTTCACGCACCCGCTGGTGGTGCGCGCCAAGCTGGAAGTGGCGGCCGCCTGCCATGCGCACGGCAAGGTGCCGTCGCACAACGTGACGACGGACGTGCGCGATTCGGCCGTGGTGGCCAACGATGCCCAGCGCGCAACAGCCGAGTTCGGCTACACGCGCATGTGGAGCATCCACCCGGACCAGATCAAGCCCATCATCAAGGCCTTCACGCCGCGCCTGTCCGAAGTCAACGAGGCCAGCAACATCCTGAATGAAGCGCTGCGCGCCAACTGGGGACCGATTGCGCAAAATGGCCGCTTGCACGACCGCGCCAGCTACCGATATTATTGGACCGTTTTGCAACGCGCCAAACTGGCAGGCCTCGGCCTGCCCGAGGCGGCCGCTGCATTACTCAACGCCCCCTCTTCCAGCACCACTGAAAACTGACAGGAATTACACGATGTCCCTCTCCAAATTAGCAATTGCCTGCAGCGTCGCGCTGGGCGCCATGACCCTCACGCTGGCGCCAGCCAGCTTCGCCGCCACGGATACCAAGGAAGCGGCAAACGCCAAGGCGGTCAAAGCCAAGGCCAAGCCGAAAGCCAAGGCCACCAAGGCAAAGGCTGCCGCCAAGGAAGCGCATCCGCTGGCCATGTCCGTGGTCGACAAGGAAGAGTCCGACGAGCCGGACACCGCGGGTTCGGCCTCCACCGATTTCAATTGTGAACTTGGTAATAAAATTACCATCTACACCAATGCTACTGACGACAAACACATCGCCCTGCGCTGGAAGAAGCGCCTGCACCGCCTGAGCCGTGTTGGCACCACCACCGGCGCCAACCGCTTCGAGAACCGTTTATATGGTCTCGTCTGGATCGGCATCCCGGCCAAAGGCATGCTGCTCGATTCCAAGCAGGGCCGCCAGCTGGCCAATGAATGCAAGGATGCGGAGCAAGCCAAGCCGGCGGCAGTGGTGGAAGCCGCGCCATCGCTGGGCGTGCTGCCGGCCACCGGCGGCTGATGTGCGTAGCAAGGGCCTCTTCGGGGGCTCAGTCATGTTTTGTAATTTGAATAATCAATAAATAGACGATACCCAACAAGGAGAGGTCATGTCCCGCAACACTCTGAACACGCTCAAGGACTTTAATATTTCGGATAGCAAGAAGGGCAAGCTGTACTCCCTGCCTGCACTGGAAAAAAGCCTGGGCATCAATGTCTCCCGCCTGCCAGTGTCGATTCGCATCGTGCTCGAATCGGTATTGCGCAACTGCGACGGCAAAAAAGTCACCGAAGAACACGTCAAGCAATTGGCGAGCTGGGGCCCGACCGCCGAGCGCACCGACGAGATCCCGTTCGTAGTGGCGCGCGTCGTGCTGCAAGACTTCACCGGCGTACCGCTGCTGGCCGACCTGGCAGCCATGCGCAACGTGGCCGCCAAGATGGGCATCAACGCCAAGAAGATCGAACCACTGGTGCCAGTCGACCTGGTGGTCGACCACTCGGTGACCATCGATCACTACCGCGAAAAGAAAGCGCTGGACCTGAACATGAAACTGGAATTCTCGCGTAACAACGAGCGCTACCAGTTCATGAAATGGGGCATGCAGGCATTCGACACCTTCGGCGTCGTGCCACCAGGCTTCGGCATCGTCCACCAGGTCAACCTGGAATACCTGGCGCGCGGCGTGCACCACGCAGGCAAGAAAGCCGGCGACGTGTACTACCCTGACACCCTGGTCGGCACCGACTCGCACACCACCATGATCAACGGCATCGGCGTGGTCGGCTGGGGCGTGGGCGGCATCGAGGCGGAAGCCGGCATGCTGGGCCAACCGGTCTACTTCCTGACGCCTGACGTCATCGGCGTGAACCTGTCGGGCGCGCTGCGCGAAGGCTGCACCGCCACCGACCTGGTACTGACCATCACCGAATTGCTGCGCAAAGAAAAAGTCGTCGGCAAGTTCGTCGAATTCTTCGGCGAAGGCACCGAGTCGCTGACCCTGACCGACCGCGCGACGATCGCCAACATGGCACCGGAATACGGCGCGACCATGGGTTTCTTCCCGGTCGACGAAGCCACCATCGATTACTTCAAGGGCACCGGCCGCAGCAAGGCTGAAATCGCCGCGTTCGAAGGCTACTTCAAGGCGCAAAACCTGTTCGGCGTGCCAAAAGCCGGCGAGATCGACTACACCCGCGTGGTGGAACTGAACCTGGCCACGGTCGCTCCGTCGCTGGCCGGCCCGAAGCGCCCGCAAGACCGTATCGAAATCGGCAACGTGAAAGCGAACTTCGCCGAACTGTTCGCCAAGCCAACCACGGAAAACGGCTTCAACAAGAACCCGGCCGACCTGGCTGCCGTGTACGAAACGACGAACGGCGTGAAAGTGTCGAACGGCGACGTGCTGATCGCCGCGATCACCTCGTGCACCAACACCTCGAACCCGAGCGTGATGCTGGCTGCCGGCCTGCTGGCCAAGAAAGCCGTGGAAGCCGGCCTGAAAGTCGCTCCGCACATCAAGACCTCGCTGGCCCCCGGCTCGCGCGTCGTGACCGAGTACCTGACGGCTGCCGGCCTGCTGCCATACCTGGAAAAACTGGGCTTCGGCGTGACCGCCTACGGCTGCACCACCTGTATCGGCAATGCGGGCGACCTGACGCCTGAGCTGAACGCAGCCATTGCCACGCACGACATCGTCGCGTCGGCCGTACTGTCGGGCAACCGCAACTTCGAAGCGCGTATTCACCCGAACATCCGCTCGAACTTCCTGGCTTCGCCACCGCTGGTCGTCGCTTACGCCATCGCCGGCAACATGACGCGCGACCTGATGACGGAACCTGTCGGCAAGGGCAAGGGCGGCAAGGATATCTACCTGGGCGACATCTGGCCGACCTCGGCTGAAGTCTCGGCCATGATGAAGTTCGCCATGAATGCCAAGGTGTTCAAGGACAACTACGCCGACGTCAAGGGCGCACCAGGCAAGCTGTGGGAAAAAGTCACGACCGTGTCCGGTCAAGTCTACAACTGGCCGAAATCGACCTACATCGCGGAACCACCGTTCTTCGACAACTTCTCGATGACGCCAGCGGCAGTGGCCACCGGCATCGAAGGCGCGCGCGCACTGGGCGTGTTCGGCGATTCCATCACCACCGACCACATCTCGCCAGCCGGCTCGATCCAGGAAAACGGTCCTGCAGGCAAGTGGCTGAAGGAAAACGGCGTCCTGAAAGCGGACTTCAACTCCTACGGCTCGCGTCGCGGCAACCATGAAATCATGATGCGCGGCACGTTCGCCAACGTGCGTATCAAAAACCGCATGATCCCTGCCAAGGCGGACGGTTCGGCGGTCGAAGGCGGCATCACGATTCACCAGCCATCCGGCGAACAGATGTCGATCTACGACGCAGCGATGAAATATGTTGCTGAAGGCACGCCAACCATGGTCTTCGGCGGCGAAGAGTACGGTACGGGCTCGTCGCGCGACTGGGCGGCAAAAGGTACGCAACTGCTGGGCGTGAAAGCCGTGATCACCCGTTCGTTCGAGCGTATTCACCGCTCGAACCTGGTGGGCATGGGCGTGTTGCCGCTGCAATTCATCGGCGACGACAGCGTGCAAACCCTGGGCATCACCGGCAATGAAACCTTCGACCTGAAAGGCCTCGAAGGCGAAATCAAGCCACAGCAACTGGCCACCCTGGTGATCCACCGCGCCGACGGCACCAGCGTCGACGTGAAAGTGCTGCTGCGCATCGATACGCCGATCGAAGTCGATTACTACAAGCATGGCGGTATCCTGCCATTCGTGTTGCGTCAACTGCTGGCCGAGTAATCAGCCCAGCTGTGAGGCAAGATAAAAGCGCCGGTTCCGACCGGCGCTTTTTTTCGTCCCTGCGCCCCGTTCCGACTTGAAATTCCGACTATTGGCATGATCTGAGGATAGCTTACGTATTGCGTGCGGCTGAATCCTCTACAATACGGTTATAAGGGTTTATCATTGTTTGACTGATCCATTTTTTTCACTTTCCGAGACTCTTATCCCGCCATGCGTCGTCCTTCCAAAGATTCATCCCATAAACTGACTGCCGACAGCCAGCGCCTGGTCACCTTTGCCCAGGCGATCGTACAGGCAGCCAGCCGTCTCGAAGAGCGGTCCTGGGAACACAGCCTGGATACGCAGCTCCAGAAATTACTCAAAACCGGCCACCAGGACACCATCGACAACACCCTGGGCAGCCTGTTCAAGGAAGACTTGAACGCCTACGACGTGCTGATGGACTGCGTTGAAGCCGTCAGCGAATCGACCGTCATTACGCATGAAGACGTGCGCTACGACGCCCTGCTGGTCGCCGTGCCCATCCTCGCGTGGACGCGCTTTTCCATCGCCTCCGGCCCCATGGCCGGCGACGCGCACGGCGTGCTGTCGGCGCATTTCGCCGCCCACCTGCTGGCCGATGGCACGAAGATGGCCATGGCGCCCACCCTGTATTCGATCGACCAGCTGCCGCGCAGCCACGTCGAGACCTATGCCAAGACGCAGAAGCTGGCACTGGCCGCCCTGAAGGGCACGGCTGTCAAGCCGTCGGCCAAAGAGGCGGAAACGGCGCCCTTCCTGGCCGACACGCGCTACCTGCTGGTGGCCGTGGTGGCCCCTGCTGGCGCACCGCTGTTCCGCTGGCAGACGCCGTCGAGCCAGCTCGACTTCATCGCCGAGCGCAGCGCCGCCCTGGAACAATGGCGCACGCAGGCCACGCCGACGATTGCCCGCCTGCTGCCCGGCTGCGGTCTGGAATTGCTGCTGCCGGAAGCGTATTACGTGGCCTGCCGCGAAGCGGACAAGCTGATACGCCCCGTCTCCGTGCGCGCCGCCGTGCACTACCTGACGCACACGCTGGCCATCGAGCCGTCGGAACTGCGCGCCGTGATCGCCGGTTTCGGCGAGGAAGCGGCCGATGGCCAGGTGGACGAGTACCGCATCGCCTTCACCCTGCGCCAGGCGCCGGACGTGATCTACGGCATCGTCTGGCCTTTATATGGCCAGGAAGACGAGGATGGCACGCCGATCGAAGGCCTGATCCAGGTGGGCATCGCCGCGCTGGACAAGCAAAAGACGCCCGTCGATGAAATTATCGAGCACCTGAACGCCGCCGGAGTGACGCAGATCAAGCGCCACGCGGAACGCTTTGTCGGTGAATACTGCGACGATTGCGGCGCGCCCCTGTTTGCCGATCCCGTGGGCGAACTGGCGCATGCGGAAATGCCGGAAGATACCCCGCAAGGCACGGAACACTTCCATTGATGCTGTAACGGGGTTGTCGGATTACGCGCTGCGCGCTAATCCGACCTACGCTGCTGGCATAGGCCGTAGGTCGGATTAGCCGGTACGGCATAATCCGACAATACCCCTGATGCAAAAAAAGGCGGAACCGAGGTTCCGCCTTTTTCATTTCAACAAGCTTTTTGACGCCTGGTCACCACTGCGAAAACGGGTGGCGGATCAGGTTCGCGTTGTAGTAGCGCGCGTCGCCGGACACTTCCGCGCCGATCCAGTCGGGCTTCTCGAACGCCTGGTCTTCCGAGGCCAGTTCGATCTCGGCCACCACCAGGCCCGCATTCGCGCCCAGGAACTCGTCGACTTCCCACACCATGCCCGCATGTTCGATGCGGTGGCGGACCTTTTCGATCAGCGGCTGTTCGCACAGGCCGTCGAGCAGTTCGGCGGCATCGGCCAGCGGAATCGGATACTCCCACTCGCCGCGCGTCGCGCCCACGTTCGCGCCCTTGATGGTCAGCATCGCCTGCTCGCCTTCGATGCGCACGCGCACCACGCGCTCGCGCGCGGACGACAGATAGCCCTGGCGCAGCAGGACCGCCTGGCCCAGGCCGCGCCAGGCGTCGCCGGCAAGCAAAAATTTACGCTCGATCTCGATACCCATGAACAACGCCGTTCAATCCAGCGACAGCAGGATAGGCTGCAGCATGGCCGCGCCCAGGGCCGCGCTGCGCGCACCGTTCCAGCCGACGGCCGGATCCGGCAAGTCGGCGTTTTCCTTGAATGGCATTTCCAGCGTCAGCGCCAGGCAACCGAAGTGGTGGCCGATGTATTTCGACGCCAGGGTCAGCATGTCCGACTTGTACTTGCTGGCCGCATAGCCGAACTTGTCCTGGAAGTCGGGGCTGGCCTGCTTGTAGCGCTCGATGAAGGCTTTCTGGTGCGCCGCTTGCGCCGGCGTGAAGTTTTCCAGCATTTCATTGCCGGCCACGAAGTTGTACGGCAGCGCTTCATCGCCATGGATGTCGAAGAACATGTCGACGCCAGTTTCATGGATCTTGTTTTTCACGCACAGCACTTCCGGGCTCGATTCCAGCGAAGGCGTCATCCATTCGCGGTTCAGGTTGGCGCCTGCCGCATTCGTGCGCAGGTTGCCGCGAATGGAGCCGTCCGGGTTCATGTTCGGCACGATGTGGAACACGGCGCGCTGCAGCAGTTTGCGCGCGATCGGGTTGGCGTCGTCCAGCAGCGAGTCGATCAAGCCTTCGACGAACCATTCGGCCATCGATTCGCCCGGATGCTGGCGCGCGATGACCCAGATCTTCTTTTCCGCCTGCGGGTTGCCGATGGTCACCATGTTCATGTCGCGGCCGTCGACCGTGCTGCCCAGGTCGGACACGCGCGCCAGCGGATGCTCGGCCACTTCGCCCAGCAGGCGCAGATGGCGTTCCCACGAATACGGCTCGAAATAGGCGTAATACACGCTGTCGAGTTCCGGCGTGTGCGAGATCGTCATGACCTGGCCGTCGAACGAGGTCGGCACGCGGAACCAGTTTTCGCTGTCGTAGCTGGCCACGGCCTGGTAGTCTTCGTAGCCGGCCGGATAGGTGGCCTGGCCCGCGTTCAGGAAACGCATCGTGCATGCCTGGCCACGCGCGCCCTGCAGGCGGAAGTGGAACCACTGGTGGATGTCCGCGTGGCTATCCTTGCGCAAGTTCAGGTCGATGGCGCCGGCACTGGTGGCGCTCACCACGTCGATGGCGCCCGAGTCGAAGTTCTGGCTGATTTTAATGGTCATGTAATGATCCCGTCCGAATGTAAGTGTTCCGGCGTTGCCTCGTGGGCTGGCGCCGGCGCGCTAAGTAACCCCCAATAAATTCTTCTGATTTCTAGTCTCCACAATCGGCGCGCTGCTGTGTTGCCCACCGCTAGCAGTGCTCGCACTGCGTCGCGGCGAACGCCTTGCATCGCATCCGCTTCTGTTCGCTATAAATTCACAATAATTTCCCGGGGATTACTTAAAAACGCAGTGTAAGCTATCCCGCTATTTTCCGCCCTTTGGGCCCGTTCGCAAAGCCTGGCCAGGCGATTTGTGCACCAATCCGGGGCATCGATGGAAAAGTGACGGGCAAAAGCGCGAAAAATCGGTCAGCTGTTGCATCTACCGGACAAAAAACTGATTTGTAACAGCCGCTGACACATTGGCGCTCAATCGCCCCCCTATAATTCTTGCTTTCATAGAGTCGCCAGGAAAGAGTCGTGGACAAGAAGTTAACTAATATCCAGGAAAGAAAGTTACGCGAGGCTCAGGCGCGGCGCGAGCACATCATCGACGTCGTCAAAGATCTCATCAAGAAAGGAGGCGCGCGCGCCGTCTCCATCCGCAAGGTGGCCGAGGCGGCCGGCTTTTCCACCACCGTCGTGTACGCCCTGTTCCGCGACAAGGCCACCCTGATCGCCCAGGCCATGGACAAGGACTTGCTGGAACTGGTGCGCGCCATGCGCACGGCCTGCGCCGGCAGCACTGAGCCGTGGGAACGCATCCGCCTGGTCGGCCGCGCCTACATCGAGTACGGCTTCCAGCATCCCGACGAATATTCGCTGATCTTCATGGAGCTGCGTCCGCATGCGGAGCTCGACGCCGTCGAAGTCGAACACGGCAATATCGAGCAGGATCCGTACGCCTATGCGCTGCACCTGTTCGGCGAACTGGCGCAGGCGGGCCTGGTGCGCCAGGACGAGCCGGCGCTGCACACGATGACGCAAATCTTCTGGCAATCGCTGCACGGCCTCGTCTCGCTGCGCATCGTCATGGATGCGGGCGACCCATGGACGCCGCACCCGGAAATGAACGCGCATATCGACGACTTGCTGGCCGTCGTCACGGCAGGCATCCGTTTACGCTTTGCACCGGCTTCCTGACGTTTGATCCAGCGCAAACCGTCCCGACAGAAAAGGCGGACAGTGGAGTGAAGCCGCCTGCGCTGGTGCAGCGCGGCTCGCGCGAAGGAGGGCGAGATGAACGAAGCCTATGCCACGGACCAGCTTGACAAACAGCAAGGCGCGCACAATGCTGTACGCATGGAAGCGCGCCTGACAAAACTGGAAACGGACCGGGAACATGACCGGCAATGGTTCAAGACCCTGGAACAGCGTCTTGGCGACGGCCTCGACAATATACGTACGGAGTTGCGCGACGAATCGCAGTTGCTGCGCGCCGACCTGACGCAGTTTCGTGGCGACTTGCGCGGCGACTGCCACGCCTTGCGCACGGAACTGGGCGACATCCGCAAGCACATGCACACCCACTTCCTGTGGTTCATGGGGATACAGGCCACCACCACGTTTGCCCTGCTGGGCCTGGGCGCCAAGGCGCTGCATATGTACTGAGGAAAAAAAGGCGGGCGCGGTGCAGCACCGCCCTGCCCTGCCTGTGCTGAGGTTAGCGAAGCCTGCTACGCTGCCAGCATGCTCTGCGTTTCCTGGTAGCGCACATGCCACGACAGCGCCTGCTCCAGGATGTGCGGCGTATGGCCGCCGCGCTGGCATGCCGCGTCATAATAAGCACGCAGTTGCGCGCGGTAATCGGGATGCGTGCAGCGCTCGATGATCAGCGGCGCCCGTTCGCGCGGCGCCAGTCCGCGCAAGTCCGCAAAACCCCACTCCGTCACCAGCACGTCGACGTCATGCTCCGTATGGTCGACATGCGAGACCATCGGCACGACGCTGGAAATGCGCCCGCCCTTGGCCGCCGATTTCGACACGAACATCGACACTTGCCCATTGCGCGCAAAGTCGCCCGAGCCGCCGATGCCGTTCATCATGTGCGTGCCGCACACGTGCGTGGAATTGACGTTGCCGTAGATATCGAACTCGAGCGCCGTGTTCAGGGCGATGATGCCCAGACGGCGCACGATCTCGGGATGGTTGCTGATCTCTTGCGGGCGCAGCACGATCTTCGAGCGGTAATGGTCGATATTGTCCATCAGCTTCTGGTGCACGGCGGCCGACAGGGTGATCGACGAGGCCGAGGCAAACGCCAGCTGGCCCGAATCGAGCAGCTCGATGGCGCTGTCCTGCAGCACTTCCGAATACATCGTCATGTTCTGGAAGGGCGAGCCGATCAGGCCATGCAGCACGGCGTTGGCGATGGTGCCGATGCCCGCCTGCAGAGGCAGCAGTTCCGGCCCCATGCGCCCGGCCGCCACTTCGCCTTCGAGAAAAGCGATCACGTGGCCGGCGATGGCCTGCGTTTCCGCGTCAGGCGGCAAGGCGTTCGACGGGCTGTCGGGGCTGTCCGTGATGACGATGGCGGCGATGCGGGCCGGGTCGATGGCGATGGCCGTGCTGCCCAGGCGCTGGTCGACGCGCGTGAGCGGTATCGGCTCGCGGCCCGGCAGGGTTTGCGGTATATAAATGTCATGCAAGCCTTCCAGCGCCAGCGGCGTGGACAGGTTGATTTCGATGATGACTTGCGTGGCCTGCTGGGCGAACGCGGCGGAGTTGCCCACCGACATGGTCGGAATGACGGCGCCGGCGGCCGTGATGGCCGTCGCTTCGATGACCGCGATGTCGACGGCGGCCAGGTTGCCCGAACGCAGCTGCTCGGCCGTTTCCGACAGGTGCTGGTCGATGAACATGACTTCGCCGTTGTTGATCTTGCCGCGCAAGACGGGGTCGACCTGGAACGGCATGCGACGCGCCAGCACGCCCGCCTCGGCCATCAGGCCGTCGCTGCCATTGCCCAGCGAAGCGCCCGTGATCAGGGTCAGGCTCAATGGATCTTGCAGGGCACGTTCGGCCAGCGCGCGCGGCAAGGCCTTGGCGTCGCCGGCACGGGTAAAGCCGCTCATGCCGACACGCATGCCGTTGTGAAACAATTTGGCTGCCTCATCGGCGCTCATGATTTTGCTGAGCAAGCCTGGGTGGCGGATACGGTCCTCGTACATCGTGATGCTCCTGATATTCTTAATATTCTCAAACTGGATGGCTGTCATACACCAGCCCCATAAGTGGTTTCAGTATAAAATCCCGTCCACATGCATGGCATGAATTAATTTCGTCACATCCAGTCGATATTTTCATGCCCTGCCAACACTGAGCACTCCCTTGGATATCCGTTCCCTGCGCTATTTCGTCGAAACCGTGCGCCTGTCGAGCTTTACGCAGGCGGCCGAGTCGCTGCACCTGACCCAGTCGACCATCAGCAAGATGGTGCGCCAGCTGGAAGACGAGGTGGGCGCCCAGCTGCTGGTGCGCGACGGGCGCAAGCTGACCCTGACGGACACGGGCCGCATCGTCTACCAGCACGGCCAGGAGATGCTGGCCAATATGCGCCAGCTGACCCTGGAAGTGCGCGACACCCAGGCCTTGCAGCGCGGCAGCCTGGCGGTCGGCATCCCGCCCATGATCAACGTGCTGTTTACGCCCGTATTAAAAGCCTTTCGCGCGCGCCATCCGAACATCAGCCTGACCCTGCAGGAAGACACGGGCCAGCAGATCGAGCGCAAGGTGGCGGGGGGCGAGCTGGAAATCGGCATGACGGTGCTGCCGGCCGACCCGGAACTCGACCTCGTGGCGGTGGAAGTGGCCAACTACCCGATCTGGGCCCTGGCCGAGCCGGGCACGTTCCAGAAAAACCGCACGACACTGCCCTTCAAGGCGCTGGCCGAACTGCCGCTGGTGTTATTGAAGGATGATTTCGCGCTCACGCGCAGCCTGCGCCAGCATTTCGCGCAAGCGGGCTTCACGCCGACGATTGCGGCCCAGAGCGGGCAGTGGGACTGGCTGGTGGCGATGGCCTCGGCGGGCCTGGGGGTGGCCCTGCTGCCCGAGCCGTTCATCCACCGCCTGGCCGGCGAACGGCTGGAAGCGGTGCGCATCGTCGAACCGGAAGTGGCGTGGCAGGTGGCGCATGTCTGGAGCGGACGTTATCTGTCGCACGCGGCGCGCGCCTGGCTCGAGGTGTGCCAGGACGTGCTGGGTACGCAGTTCGCGCACTGACGTAAAAAAAGGGTGGCCGAGGCCACCCTTTTGATTGATCGCGCCACCTTGCTTATTTGGCGGCGTCGTCCTTGTACATGCTGGCGTATTTCCAGCCGAAGTACAGAATGAAGGTGTAGCACAGGGCCGGCACGAGGAAGGACAGCTGCAGGTTGATGTGGTCGGCCAGGAAGCCCTGGATGAACGGCACGATGGCGCCGCCGACGATGGCCATGCACAGGATGCCCGAACCTTGGCCCGTTTGCGCGCCCAGCTTGTTCAGGGCCATGCTGAAGATGGTCGGGAACATGATGGAGTTGAACAGGCCGACGGCGATCAGTGCCCACATGGCCGTGTGACCGCTGGAGAACACGGCGACGAGGATCAGCGCGATGACGACGGCGGCGTTGAAGGCCAGGGTCTTGCCCGGGCTGACATAGCGCATCACGGCAAAACCGACGAAACGGCCCAGCATGGCGCCACCCCAGTAATAGCTGACGAAATAGGCGGCATCGGCGTGGCTGAGGCCAGCGATATGGCTCTCGCCGAGGAAGTTGATCAGGAAGCTGCCGATGCTGACTTCACCGCCCACATACAGGAAGATGGCCAGCGCGCCCAGCACCAGGTGGCGGTGCGACCAGATCGAAACCTTGTGGCCATCCTGCGCCACGGCAGCCGCATCATCGGCGTGCGAAATCTTCGGCAATTTTGCCAGTGCGAACAGCACGGCCAGTATCACCAGGGTGGCGGCCAGCACCAGGTACGGGCCTTGCACCGAGGCCGCTTCCTTGGCGCGGTAAGCCAGCTGCTCGGCTGCCGGCAGCAGGTCGAACTGCTGCACCGTCAGCACGGTGCCCGACAAAATCAGCATGCCGCCCAGGGCCGGCGCCACGGTGGTGCCCAGCGCGTTGAACGCCTGCGTCAGGGTCAGGCGGCTCGACGCCGTCTGCGGGTCGCCCAGTTCCGTCACATACGGATTGGCCGCCACCTGCAGCACGGTGATGCCGGCCGCCAGGATGAAGAAGGACAAGAGGAACAGCGCATAGCTGCCGGTGGACGCCGGGTAGAACATGGCGCAGCCGGCGGCCGCGATCAGCAAGCCCGCGACGACGCCGCGCTGGTAGCCGATCTTCTTGATCAGCATGCCGGCCGGCAGCGAGACGATGGCGTAGGCGCCAAAGAAGCAGAACTGCACCAGCATCGCCTGGACATAGGTCAAGGTGTAGATCGAGCGCAGATGGGGAATCAGCACATCATTGAGCGATGTCAGCAATCCCCACATGAAAAACAGCACCGTGACAATGATCAGAGCGCCTGTATTGTTTTGCGTGCCGGCCCGTGCGGACGGTACGCCCTGGCCTTGCTTTACGTATTCCATACCTTCTCCATTTTTCAATTCCAAGTTGATCGCGCCAGGCATGGAAGCGTTTCCACCCGGGCAGCGCCAGGACGCGCAAGCGCCACGCAGATATCAGCGTGGGCCATGACTGCCATCAACGATAAAGGGGCAGGCATGGCACGTCTCGCGCGCGGCAGGCGCACGGCCGACCGTTTCTCGTCAGAACGATGTCTTGTGGGCGCGGCACGCCTGCGGGCTGCGTCTGAAAACAACATCCAAGATAAAAACGTCTTGTAGTAAAACTACGATGCTGCGCCGGCATTATGCCTTAAAGCCCCGTATTGCGCAGCTTTCCCGCCTGTTATTTAAAAAATGAATAGCTGACATTTGAAATCAAAAGTAGCCTTATAACTTGGAATCGCTATACTTATATTGCAGTGCAGCACAACGCGGCACGCCACACAAGGAGTCTGCCATGTCTACCGCATTTACTTACCACACCACGCAAAACAGCAATATCGTCGCCACCCTCGTACACGCCGCCAAGCGCGTGAGCGCCTGGCTGAACCAAAGCAGCGACCGCCGCGAGCGCGCTTACGAAGAAGCCTACCTGGCCGAATCGACCGACCGCTACGACCTGGAATACCGCATGCGCGAACTGGCCCGCGCCAACCCGCAGCCAAGCTGGATGAGTGGCCTGAGCCGTTAATCAGTACTGCAGCACGCAGCCCATCACCGGCTGTAGCAACAACGATAGCGCCATCCTGCTCGCCTTGCGCTTGAGCACAGGATGGGCTATACAGGCGGGATGCAAACGCCCATTACCATCCTCGCCATCGCCGGCAGCCTGCGCGCCGCCTCGCTGAACACCGCCCTGCTGCACGCCATCGCAAGGCTTGCCCCAGCGCCATTCGAGATCCGCATCTATCCCGGACTCGGTGAATTACCCCTGTTCAATCCCGACCTCGACGCCGACAGCTTGCCAGCCGTGACGGCCCTGCGCGACGCCATCCTGGCGGCCGACGTGCTGATGCTGGCCAGCCCCGAATATGCGCACGGCGTGAGCGGCCCCATGAAAAATGGGCTGGACTGGATGGTGGGAAATGAATCGTTCATCGACAAGCCGCTGGTGCTGCTGAACACCTCGCCGCGCGCCACGCATGCGCAGGCGGCCTTGCGCGAAACGGTACGTACCATGTCGGCGCGGCTGATCGACGAAGCCTGCATCAGCCTGCCCCTGCTGGGGTCGGGTCTCGATGCGGAGGGTATCGCCGCGGACCCGGCATTGCGCCGGACCATCCTCGATATGTTGCAGTGCATCAGGTCATTTTCATGACCTTCTGCACGTTTTACTATCATTTCATCTAGTTTTACTACGTACTTCTACGGATCGCTCAGTGCGGGATCATGCCGGTGAACACGTACGCCTGCAGCATGGTGATGATGCCGATGATCACGGCAAACAGCAGGCTGTGCTTCAAGGTAAAGCGGAACAGGTCCGATTCCTTGCCCACCAGGCCAGTGGCGGCGCAGGCGACGGCGATCGACTGGGGCGAAATCATCTTGCCCGTCACGCCACCCGTCGTATTGGCCGCCACCAGCAAGGTATCGGACACGCCGATCTGGTGCGCCGTGGTATTTTGCAGGGAGCAGAACAAGGCATTCGACGACGTATCGGACCCCGTCAGGAACACGCCCAGCCAGCCCAGGAACGGCGAGAAGAACGGGAAGGCGGCGCCGCTGCCAGCCAGCAGCAGGGCCAGGGTGGACGACATGCCAGAATAGTTGGCAACGAAGGCAAACGCCAGCACCAGGCCGATCGACAGCACGGGACGGCGCAATTCCACGAGCGTTTCCACGAAGGCCTTGATGCCATCGCGCGGCTTCATGCGCAGCATCCACATGGACAGCACGGCCGTCAGCAAGATCGCCGTGCCCACGGCCGACAGCAGGTCGAGCTTGAAGACGGCGTCATACGCTTTCGGCGCGGCGACGATGGGCATCGTCTTGATCACCAGCTGGTCCAGGTAAGGCACGTGGATCTTCACGACCAGGCTGGATAACGCGCCGCCGGCGGCGAACAGGGACTTGAAGCCGGGCAGGCTCCAGACGGTGACGATGGCCGTCAGCAGGCCGAACGGCGCCCAGGCGCGCGCCGTTTGCGCCAAGGTGTAGGGCGAAGCGGCGCGGCTGCCGCTGCCGCGCAAGTCCGCACTGCCTGCGCCGCCAAAACCGGACAGCGCAGCGGCGCCGCCGCCGACGGCGTTGACCACCTTGGCATTCTTCGGCTGCCATACTTTCAGGAACAGGGTCAGCGACACCAGGCTGACGAGGGCCGAAGTGATGTCCGGCAGCTCCGGCCCGATATGGTTGGACGTGAAATACTGGGTGATGGCAAAGCTGGCGCCCGTCACCAGGGCGGCCGGCCACACTTCGCGCACGCCGCGCACGCCATCCATCATGAACACCAGCCAGAATGGCACGGCCAGCGACAGCAACGGCAACTGGCGGCCCGCCATGGCGCCGATCAGGAAGGGGTCGATGCCCGTCACCTGGCCCGCCACGATGATGGGGATGCCCATGGCGCCAAAGGCCACGGGCGCCGTATTGGCGATCAGGCACAGGCCCGCCGCATACAGCGGGTTGAAGCCCAGGCCCACCAGCAGGGCCGAGGTGATGGCCACGGGCGCGCCGAAACCGGCCGCCCCTTCCAGGAAGGCGCCGAAGGCAAAGCCGATCAGCAGTACCTGCAAGCGCTGGTCATCCGTCACCGACAGCACGGAGGCGCGGATGATCTCGATCTGCCCCGTCTTGACGACGATCTTGTACAGGAAGACGGCCGTGACGATGATCCAGGCGATGGGCCACAAGCCATACGCGAAGCCGTAGCCGGCCGCCGCCAGCGCCTGCGGCACGGGCATGCCGTACGCAAAAATCGCCACGGCCAGCGCCAGCGCCAGGGTGACGGCGGCCGCCACATGGCCCTTGATGCGCAGCGCGGCCAGGGCGATGAAGAAGAAAATGATGGGAACGGCTGCCGCCAGCGACGACAGCCACAGGCTGCCGAGCGGTGTATAAAGTTGGGTCCAGGTTTGCATGTCGGGTCTCCTCCGGTGGATGCGGGTTAAGTGAAAAAACGGCTTTGCTGTATTTTTTTGCGGCGTATTTTTCTGTGGAAGCCGGCGCTACTCTTCCTGGCCCCGCGCATTGAGCAGGTCGGCCAGGCTGCGCGACGCCGGCGTCAAGGGCTTGCGATGCTGCGTCCAGCCCAGTTGCGCGCGCGGCGTCAGCATCCGCAGGCGCGTGGCCGCCCAGCGGAACAAACGGTAGCTGGCAGGGCGCGCGAAGGCGCCGCTCCAGAAGCGCCAGATCAGGCTTTCGCCGCGGCTGAACTTGGCGCCCTGCCCGCGCAGCGGATGCGCCACCTGCTCGCCGGGATTGCGATTGGCCTCCGTGCGCAGGCGCACCAGCAATTGAGGAATCGGGATGCGCACGGGGCACACTTCGCCGCAGGCGCCGCACAGGCTCGATGCGGTGGCCAGGTCCGCCGTCGCAGCTAGTCCCAGCAAGTGGGGCGAGATGATCTTGCCGATCGGCCCCGGATACGTGGTGCCGTAGGCGTGGCCGCCGATGCGCGTGTAGACGGGGCAGTGGTTCATGCAGGCGCCGCAGCGGATGCATTGCAGGGTGGCGCGCAGTTGCTCGTCCGCGTAAGCCTGGCTGCGGCCGTTGTCGAGCAAGACCAGGTGCACTTCGCGCGGCCCATCCTGTTCACCGGCGCGGCGCGGGCCGGAAATCAGGTTGAAATACGTGGTGACGGCCTGCCCCGTGGCAGAACGCGTCAGCAAGCTGGCCAGCGGCACGATATGTTCCAGCTTGGCCACCACTTTTTCCATGCCCATGATGGCGATGTGGATCTCCGGCACGGACGTCGTCAGCCGGCCATTGCCCTCGTTTTCCACCAGCCACAGGGTGCCCGTGTCGGCTGCCGCGAAGTTCACGCCGGACAGGCCGATGTCCGCCTCGACAAACGCCTGGCGCAGGGCGCGCCGCCCCGTCTGGATCAGGCTGTCGACGTCTTCCGTGTAGGGCGCGTCGGGAATATGCTCGGCGAACAGGCCGGCGATATCGGCTTTCGTCTTGTGAATCGCCGGCATGACGATGTGCGACGGCTTTTCGCCGGCCAGCTGCACGATGTACTCGCCCATGTCCGACTCCAGGCACGTCATGCCGCGCGCTTCCAGGTAGTGATTTAGCTCGATCTCCTCGCTGGCCATCGACTTGCCCTTGATGAAGCGCGTCGCCCGGTTCCTTTCCGCGATGGCGTGGATGATGGCGTTGGCCTGTTCGCCATCCTCGGCCCAGTGCACCTGCACGCCGGCCGCCGTCAGCTTGTCTTCCAGCTGCACCAGCAAATCGGGCAGGCGCGCCAGCGCGTGCTGGCGCACGGCTTCGCCGATGTCGCGCAGGCGTTCCAGTTCGTCGCCGTCGGGGAACTGGGCGCTGCGCTTGTCCTGTAAAAAATCCATGGCGCCGCGAAAGCTCTGGCGCAGCTTCGGGTCGTCCAGCGCGGCGCGGGCGCGCGCATGGAAGTCGGCCGGCTTGACGAATTGCAGTGGCTTGGCGTTCATGGCTGGCCTCTTTCCTGGGCTGGCAAGTCATCGATGATCAGCACCCACAGCCAGCGCGGACCGTGCGCGCCATAGGCGAGGGTTTGCTGGATGTCCGACGTTTTCGAAGGACCCGACACGAGCACCAGGTTGGCCGGCATACCGTCGGCCCAGCGCTCGGCGCGCGCCGCCGCATGCAAGTCCACGTGCAGGGTGCTGGCATACACGAGGCAGACATGCAGGGGCGGCGCCAGCGATACCGTGCGCGGCGTGGCCGCGTCGGGCGCGATGACCAGGGTACCCGTGGCGGCAATGCCGGAACGGGCGACGGTAAAACCGGCATCGACGGTATCGAACAATTCGCCCTTCCACTGCGCCAGCGGACGCTCGAAAGACAGCGCTTCCACGCCTTCCGGCAAGGCGGCGCGCAAGGCCCGCCCCTCGGCGCTGCCGGCATCGAGCAGCAAACGGCGTACGCCGTGCGCACAGAGGCGCTGCGCCAGCAGGGTGGGCCAGGCATCGCCGCTCACGCAGTCGACTTCCGCATGCGCGGCGCGCAGGGCTGCCTGCAGGGCGGCGATCCTGTCCCGTGCCGGCAGCGGTGCTGCGGCGCGGCGCGCCGAATAGTGCCTGTCGATGGCGGCATCGATGGCCTCCACCGCTTCGGGCGCGGAAGGCGCGGCGGCGCGCAGGCGTCCCAGCATGCGTTCGCGGGCCGTCAAGATCGCGCTCATGCCGCGCCTCCCGTGCGGCGCCACAAAAAGCTGGCCAGGTGTTCGACGGGCAGCGGCGCGCCCTGGTGCTGCGCGGCGTGGCCGATATTGAGCAGGCAGCCGCAGTCGGCCGAGACGAGCCGGTCGCAGCCCGTGGCGAAGGCCGAGGCGATCTTGTCGCTGACCATGGCGCCGGAAATGTCCGGGTGCTTCAATGAAAACGTGCCGCCAAAGCCGCAGCATTCCGATTCGCGCTGGTGTTCGATGCGCGTCACGCCGGGCAAGGCGTCAAGCAAGGCCACGCCGTGCACCCGCGTGCCCATTTCGCGGCGCGCACCGCACGAGGTATGCAGCACCACGTTTTCATCGGCCTGTCCGGGATTGGCCAGGGCCAGGCCGGCCAGGTCGAGCCGCAGCACGCAGACGAGAAATTCGCTCAGTTCATACACGCGCTCGGCCAGTTCGGCCGCCTTGGGACCGGCGACGGGGTCGTCCTGGAACAGCTGCGGCCAGTGGTGGCGCATCATGCCGGCGCAGGAGCCGGATGGCACGATCACGGGCCACGGCTGCGCAAACAGGTCGAGCTGGGCGCGGGCCACGGCGCGCGCCTGCTCCGGGTTGCCGCTGCTGTAGGCGGGCTGGCCGCAGCAGCTCTGGCCGCGCGGATAATGCACCAGCAAGCCCTCCCGCTCCAGCAGGCGCACCGCGTCGAGCCCCGCCTGCGGTACGAACAGGTCGACCAGGCAGGTGGCGAACAGGTACACCTGGAGCGGCGCATGTGGGTAGTGGCGTGGAGCGTGGCGCGGCTGGCGCGGGTCTGGCTGCATGAGTGTGTCTCCCCGGCGCTCTGTGTGTTGCTGCGGCGCCGCTGTGTGTTGTTAAGAATGACCGGTTCACGCATAATTCCAGCTTCCGCAAGCCACTTCAAATTGCTTGGACCACTTTAAAACAACACCGGAAGACAGCGATGGCGACAGGCATGCAAACGCGGGGCAGGGTCGAGATGGTGATGCGCAGGCTGGAAACGTCCCTGCTGGACGGCAGCTTGCCGGCGGGCGCGCAGCTGCCGGCAGAACGCCTGCTGGCGCTGCAATATGGGGTCTCGCGCAATACCGTGCGCGAAGCGGTGCAGCGGCTGGCGGCGCGGGGACTGGTGCGCAGCCGGCGCGGCGCGGGCGTGTTCGTGACGGATCAATTGCGCACGGGCATGGCTTCGCCGTGGAGCCAGCTGGTGGCCGACCACCCCGCCCTGCGCGACGACATCCTGGAATTTCGCCGCGTGCTGGAAGGGGCGACGGCCTACTTTGCGGCGCAGCGGGCCAGCGTGGACGAGCGCGCGCAAATCATGGCGCTGCTGGCCGAGCTGGAACAGGCGCGCGCCAGCGACGACAAGCACGGCGAGGCGCAGGCCGATGCACGGCTGCATGAAGTCATCGCGCAAGCGTCGCACAACACCATGTTTTTACACCTGCACACCAGCATCATCGGCATGCTGCGCGAACACATCACCATCAATGGCACGGGCTTGCGCCAGCAGGATGACGCCACGTCGCTGCACCTGCTGTCGCAGCACCGCACCCTGTGCGAGGCCATCTGCGCCAGCCAGCCCGAGGAAGCGCGCACGGCCATGCAAAGCCACATCGATTTCGTGCGCACGCGCGTCACCAGCGACGACGATTGATGCACTGGTAGGACCAGTACAGGAGCACGGCGGCCGCAAAAACTGCTACCATCGCGCGCCGCCACTCCTTTCGTCCGCCCATGACCGTCCTCAGCCACACTCATCCGCTGGTACTGCAGCTGGAAAACGACTTGCTGCCCCTGTTCCGCGCCGCCCTGCCGCCACTCGCGGCCGCCGTGCCCCGGGCGCTCGCCTCCGTCTTCGCCTTTTCCAGCGGTACGGCCAGCGCTTTCCAGGATTATCACTTCGGCATTTCCTGCCTGCTCGAGGACATGCCCGACGATGCCCCCGAGGAAGTCGCCCTGCTGGTCAGCGTCACGGGCCTCGGCGCCGGCGCCCGGCTGGGCGCACAGGTTGTCTGGGGCCAGCCATCGGGCCTGGTGGAAATGCAGGCCGAACTGCAGGCCGGCGACATGCCAGCCTTGCATGCGGCCCTGCCCTGCCTGCTGGCCAGCCTGCGACAGGCCGCCAGCCGGGGCAGGCCGGAAATGTGACAGGAGCATGAAAAAGTGCCAGGAAACAACAACTTACGCTTTCCGCAGCGCAACTTTGTTGACTTCCACTAGCCCCAGCCCCTATCCTTTCAGTTACGTTTGGTGAGAATGTGTGCATGTTCATGCGAGCATGCCCGCAAGCCGCCTTGCCCCCACAAAAGTCCATTCCGCATTTTTATTGCAACCATCAGGGCAACGCGCCTGGACGGCCGCTGCCAGCAAATACGGAGCTGACTGCCATGCCATCGCACCACCATTTCCCCGGATCATCCTTGCTGGGCTGCGCCTTCCTGCTGGCGGCCGCCCTGCCCGTGCAGGCCCAGACCACGGACGGCGCTGCCGCCACCTTCAGCGCCAATGCCAGCCTCACTTCGCAATACATTTCGCGCGGCTTTCGCCAGACCTGGGGCAAACCCGCCCTGCAGGCGGGTGCCGACTACGCGCACCCGAGCGGCTGGTCGCTGGGCACCTGGGCTTCCACCGTCAGCGACCGCTATATAGAGGATGCGACCATCGAATGGGACCTGTACGGCGGCTACAGCGGCACGGTGGGCGAGCTCGGCTACAGCGTGCTGGCCTACTATTACAAATACCCGGGCGCCGTGTACCGCGCCACGGGTGTCAAGTACGACTATGGCGAACTGTCGCTGGGCCTCAGCTACAAGATGCTGTATGCCAAATACAACCATACGGTCACGCGCGATTTCTTTGGCATCACGCATGCGCGCGGCACGGGTTACCTGGACGTGGGCGCGAATGTCGACCTGGGCAATGCCTGGACCTTGAACCTGCACGCCGGCAATGGCCGGGTGGCGGGCGCGGGCAATGCCATCTGGAACTGGCGCGACGCCAAGATCGGCGTCACCAGGGCCTTCGACGGCGGCTGGAGCGCCAGCGCCGCCATCACGCGCGCCTGGGGCGCCACCGATGCCTACGACCATTACACCCTGGGCATCCCGAATGCGGCCGGCCAGTTCGACACATCGAATCCCGCCGCGGCCACCGTCGTGCTGGCCGTCAGCAAGACCTTCTAGGCGCGCTACCCGCGACGCCCATGACATCGATATCCATCCCCATCAAGGAACAGCCTCATGCAACTCTCACTCAACATTAAAATCTGCGTCGCCGCCACCGCGCTCGCCGTCCTCAGCCTCGGCGTCACGGCGGCCGTGATCGGCTACAAGAGCAGCGCCAGCGCCGAAGCGGCCGCGCTGGACCTGGCGCGCACGTCGGCGCGCGAAGTGGCCGGCGCGCTGCAGGCGCGCATCGCCAGCAACCTGTCCAGCGTGTCCAGCCTGGCCGGCGCCATGCGCGGCACCAAAAGCGCAAATTTGCCCCTGCAGCGCGAGCAGATCAATGAGCTGACCAAGGCGACCCTGACCAGTTCGGAAGACTTGCTCGGTTCGGCCGTGACGTGGGAGCCGAACGCGCTCGACGGCAAGGATGCGGATTTCGCCAACCAGAAGCCGTACTACGACGCCAGCGGCCGCTTCATGCCCTACTGGACGCGCGGTGCCGGCGGCAAGCTGCAAGTCGAACCCATCGTCTTCGACCCGAAACCGGGCGCCAACGACTGGTACGACGTGCCCAAGCGCACCGGCAAGACGTTTTTCACGGAACCGTATATCTACCCCGTCGATGGCAAGAATGTGCTGATGGCTTCGCTGGTGGCGCCCATTATGATCGACGGCAGCTTCAAGGGCACGGCCAGTGCCGACTTCATGCTCACGCGCCTGGCGAAAATCCTGGCCGACCTGAAAGTGATCGAGGGCGGCAAGCTGGCCCTGATCTCGAATGGCGGCCTGTACGCGAGCCACCCGGTGCCTGAGCGCCTGGGCAAGAAGGCGGACGACGTGCCGGCTGCCGGCCTGGAGAAAGTGCGCCAGGGCCAGCCGTATGAATACGAGGACGACAAGGGCTACATCCACTTGCTGCAGCCGCTGCAGATCCACCCCGATATCGCCCCGTGGAGCGTGGAACTGAACTTCCCGAAAAGCGTGGCCACCGCTTCGGCGCGCGACCTGATGATCTACACCCTGATCGTCGCCCTGCTGTGCGCGGCGGCCACGGCCGGCATTTTGATCCTCGTCGTCAACCAGCTGACGCGTCCATTGCGCACCCTGGGCCGCACCATGACGGACCTTTCCAGCGGCGACGCCGACCTGCGCGTCAAGCTGGAAGTCAAGGGCACCGACGAGCTGGCCGTCATCGGCAAGGGTTTCAACGCCTTCGTGGAAAAGATCCACGCCGTGCTGCTGCAAGTGCAAGCCAGCGCCGACAACGTGGCCCGTGCCAGCGCGGAAATTGCGCAAGGCAATAACGACCTGTCGGCCCGCACGGAACAGCAAGCCAGTTCGCTGGAAGAGACGGCCGCCTCGGTGGAAGAGCTGACGGGCACCGTCAAGGAAAACGCCGACCATGCGCGCCAGGCGAATCAGCTGGCCGCCTCGGCGTCGGACGTGGCGCAAAAGAGCGGCGAAGTGGTCGGCAAGGTGATCGAAACGATGACCTCGATCAACGACTCGTCGAACAAGATCGTCGACATCATCAGCGTCATCGACGGCATCGCCTTCCAGACGAATATCCTGGCCCTGAACGCGGCCGTGGAAGCGGCGCGCGCGGGCGAACAGGGGCGCGGTTTCGCCGTCGTCGCCACGGAAGTGCGCAACCTGGCGCAGCGCTCCGCGGCGGCAGCGAAGGAAATCAAGCTGCTGATCGACGATTCCGTGGGCAAGGTGGCCGTCGGCAGCAAGCTTGTCGATGAGGCGGGCGCCACCATGGAGCAAGTGGTCGACAGCGTGCGCAAGGTGACAGCCATCATGGCCGACATCAGCGTCGCCACCACCGAGCAAAGCGACGGCATCGCGCAAGTGAACCAGGCGCTGGCGCAGATGGATGGCGTGACGCAGCAAAACGCGGCCCTCGTCGAGGAAGCGGCAGCGGCCGCCGAAAGCCTGCAAGACCAGGCCAGCCATTTGGCCGAGGTGGTCAGCGTGTTCAAGCTGGGCGCGCAGCAACAGGCGGCGGTGCCGGCAGTGAAGACAGTGGCTGCGCCGCGCACGCCGCCAGCCGTCAAGGCGCCGCCGCCAGGCAAGCGCCTCGCCTCGATCAAGCCGGCGCCAGCGGAAAGAACGCAAGCCAAGGCGCCGGCAGGCGATGACTGGGAAGAGTTTTAAGCCGGCCTTTCCTGCCGGCAGCGAGTTACTCTTGATTTAAATCAAGTCACGAATACATTCGGTGAGAATTGCCCCTCATCCATCCTTTTATACTGTTGCCGCGCTCACGGCACGCATGCTTGCCGGAATAAAAGGATGGGGCATGAAAAAAATAGTGGCAGTCTTATTGGCATCAAGCACCGCACTGCTGGCAGGTTGCGGCGGTGGCGGCGGCAGCGGTGGTGCAGGCAATTCCAATGCTGGATCGGCGCTGGCTCCCTATGTCGGTACCTGGCAAGCGCCATGCGATGGACACGAGCGCGAGATCATGGTCGTCGCAGCCAAAGCCGATGGCAGCGGCGCCATGGAACTCAGCTCCACCACCGAAACCTATCTCAAGACCGGCTGCGGCGGCACCTTGCTGGGGACGGAAACCATGACGGCAAAGATCAGCGCGACACCGGATGGCGTGGTCGACGTTCTGGTCAAACTGACGGAAAATGGTGCCGCGAGCAACGTGCGCATCGACAAGCTGAACCTGTCCATTCCCGCCTATGCATTCAACGTCACGGGCCCTGGCGTGCAATACGTGAAGAAAGATGGCAAACAGCAATGGTGCATCGAATATGAAGGCGGCTCCACCTGCCTGCTCGACGAAGGCATGCGCCCGGCGCAAACCATCAAAGGTGGCATCGTCTTGCGCGACAACAACCTCTACACCTTCTCGCATAACGGCACCGCTTATGAACCCGACATGCTATATGTAAAAAAATAAGCGCGTGACTTGCTGCGGAGCCCGTGGCCCCGCAGCTTCAGCGCCTCGGGTCCGTTAGCGAACATATGTGTAGAACCGAACATACATTGCGAAAATAGAAAGCTATTCTGTTGAAAAAACAGGAGCTTGCCATGTCGCCCACCGCCTTTACGCTGCCATCCCACGCCGAGCTGACCGCCTTGCTGCGGCCACACGACAGCACTTTCTCTCCCATCGAAGGCTTGCGCCGCTTGCGCGAGGCGGGACTGGACCAGCTGCCCCTGCCCGGCCACGGCGCCACTCTGCAGCGCTGGCAAATGCTGGCCGCCATCGCCGCCATCGACCTCTCCCTGCTCAAGCTGTATGAAGGCCATACCGATGCGCTCGCCATCCTGGCGGAAATCGATGGCCCCGGCGTGCCGGCCGGCAGCAGCTGGGGTGTCTGGTGTGCGGAAATGCCGGGCGCACGCGTCCGCTTGCAGCAGGCAGCCGATGGCCGCTATGTGCTCGATGGACGCAAGGCATGGTGTTCCGGCGCGAATGGCCTCAGCCACGCCTTGATCAGCTGCTGGAATGAGGACGGCCAGGCTTGCCTGGCCTCCGTGGCCCTGTCGCAGCCGGGTGTGCACGTCACGGACGAAGGCTGGCAAGCCGTCGGCATGCTCGCCTGCGCCAGCGTCGACGTGACCTTTTCCGCCGCGCGCGCCTTTCCCGTGGGTGCGCCGGGCGCGTATCTGCAGCGCCCCGGTTTCTGGCATGGCGGCGCCGGCATCGCGGCCGCCTGGTATGGCGCGGCATGCGCCGTCGCCAGCCACCTGCATGCGCGCGCGCAGCATGCCGCCCCCGATCCCGTCCGCCTGGCGCAACTGGGGAAAATCGATTGCGCGCTGCGCGCCGCCGGCGCCCTGCTGCGCGAAGGCGCCGCCGAAATCGACGCACAGCCGCAGCGCGACGTCATGGGCCTGGCGTTGCGCCTGCGCCTGGCGGTGGAAGATGCCGCCACCCTGGTCCTGCACCTGGCCACGCGCGCCCTCGGCGCCGGCCCCCTGTGCCGCGATGCCCGCTTCGCCCGCCTGGTGGCCGACTTGCCCGTCTTCCTGCGCCAAAGCCATGCGGAACGCGATCAGGCCGTGCTGGGCGGCATCGTCGCCGGTGCCGAAGACCATCCCTGGGCGCTCTGACATGCCCGCCCTTCCCGATACGCATGCGCGCCGCATCGAAGGCCGCGGCACGCCGGACGACGTCTGGCTATCCTGGCCGGGGCTGAACGATATCCCCGCCATCGGCGCCCACACACTGGTGCCGCCGGGATCGCGCGCCGTCATCGTCGCGCCCCATCCCGACGATGAAATCCTCGCCTGCGGCGGCTTGCTGCAGCTGCTGGCGGCGCAGGGCAGCGAACTGCTGTTCGTCGCCGTCACCGATGGCGATGCCAGCCACCCGGGCTCCCCACTCTGGCCGCAGGAACGCCTGCGCCGCGTGCGTCCGCAGGAATCCGCGCAGGCGCTGCAGGTACTGGGGCTAACGTCGCCCGCGTGGCTGCGCCTGCACCTGCCCGATGGCAGTGGAGAAGCCATGACGCCGCAGCTGAGCACGACCCTGGCAACGCAGCTGCGTCCCGGCGACACGGTGTTTACCACCTGGCGCCTGGATGGCCACCCGGACCATGAAGCCTGTGGCTGGTCCTGCGCTGCGGCATGCTCGGCCAGCGGCGCCACCCTGGTGGAAATGCCCGTCTGGGGCTGGCACTGGGCCGCGCCCGGCGATGCGCGCGTACCATGGCACCGCGCGCATCGCCTGCCATTGCCGGACCCGATCCTGCAGCGCAAGCGCGCCGCCCTGCGCTGCTTCGCCAGCCAGATGGATGCCGATCCGTCTACCGGCCGTCCCGCCATCGTGGCTGGCGATGCCTTGCAGCGCCTGCTGCATGCCTGCGAAGTGTATTTTCTATGAATGCCTCGTCCATGCCAGACGACCAGCGCGGCAGCTATTTCGAGCAGCTGTACCGCCAGGATGCCGACCCGTGGCTGGTGCGCCAGCGCTGGTACGAGGAACGCAAGCGGGCCCTGCTCCTGGCCAGCCTGCCGCAGCAGCGCTACCGCCACGCGTATGAACCGGGCTGCGGCAACGGCGAATTGACGGTCGAACTGGCACGGCGCTGCGAGCGCCTGCTGGCGGCCGATCTCTCGGCCGAAGCGTTGCGCCTGGCCCGCCAGCGCCTGCAGGACGCGGAACAGGATGCGCATGTCACCCTCGCACAGCACCGGCTGCCGCAGGACTGGCCGCGCATCCCGCCCGGCGCCGGGAAATTCGACCTGATCGTCTTCAGCGAGATCGCCTATTACATGGCGCCGGAAGAACTGGCGCGCGTGGTCGAACACAGCATCGCCAGCCTGGCGCCGGGCGGCAGCATCGTCGCCTGCCACTGGCGCGCGCCGTTTGCGCAGCGCATCATCTCGACCGTGCGCGTGCATGCGGTCTTCCAGGACGCGCACGGTCTGCACCGGGTGCTGCGCCACGAAGAAACCGACTTCCTGCTGGAGATCTGGTCCAACGATGCGCGCTCGGTGGCGCAACGCGAGGGCTTCGCATGATAGGCGTGGTCGTTCCCGTACATGACGAGGAAGCGTGCCTGGGCGACTGCCTGGCGGCGCTGCGCTTTGCCGCCACCTGCCCGCTGCTGTCTGGCGAAGCCGTCAGCATCGTCATCGTGCTCGACGCCTGCAGCGACCAGTCGCAGCGCATCGTGCTGGCGCACGCCATGCAGGCAGATCTGCGCTGGCGCCTCGACTGCATCGCCGTCAATGCCCATAACGTGGGCGCCGCACGCGCCGCCGGCGCGCAGCTGCTGCTGCAGCAAGGCGCACGCTGGCTGGCATTTACGGATGCGGACACGCGCGTCTCGCCCTCCTGGCTGAGCACCCAGCTGGGCTTGAACGCCGATGCCGTCTGCGGCACGGTGGCCGTGGACGACTGGTCGCCGCACGGGGCCAACGCCGATGCGCTGCGTGAACACTACGCCCGCACCTACACCGATGCCGACGGCCACCGCCACATCCATGGTGCCAACTTCGGCGTACGCGCCAGTGCCTACCTGCGCGCCGGCGGCTTCGCGCCATTGGCTTGCAGCGAAGACGTGGCCATGGTGGCGGCCCTGCAAGAATCCGGCGCGCACATCGCCTGGAGCGCCGCGCCGCGCGTCACGACCAGTGCCCGCCGCCATGCCAGGGCACGCGGCGGCTTTGGCGACACCTTGCTGCAGGTGGTGGCGGCGATGGAACAGTCCCCGCTCCTCACGCTGACATAGCCAAAAAAAATCGCCGGACCGGATGGACTCCGGACCGGCGATCAGGGCTGGCCTGAAAGCTAACTGATTACTTGAGCGGCATGGCAATGCCGAACATCACCGACTGGCTACGTCCGCTATCCATGTTCAGATTGCTGTTGTAGTCCAGGGTAATGGTCATGCCATTCGACAGCAGCAGCTTCACGCCCAGCCCCGCCGTCCAGTTGCCCGTCTGCTGCGGCACCGTGCGAATCACGTACACGGGGCCGTCGGCCGCCAGGTCGGCATACGCCAGGCGCGCATCATCGGCGCCCTGGAACTGGTGCCGGTACTCGAGCCGCGCCCGCGGGAACCACGTGCCCAGGCCACCCACATAGATGCCCTCGGCCCGCACGCCCAGCGCGCCGATGCGCGAACGCACCGTCTGCTTGAAGTAGCTCAGCGCGTTGATGCCCGCCGCCTTCTCCGTATACGGATCGAGCTTGGCCGACATCAGTTCCACCCGGCCATACGGCGACCACATCCACGTTTCCTGGCGCATCTCGATGCCGCCCACCAGCGCGCCGAACACTTGCTTGCCGTCGCGTTCACCCGTGGCGAAACCGCTGCCATCGGTGAGGTAGCGCGACGCATCGTATTGCAGGGTACCGTAGCCGAGCACGCCGTCAAGGAAGACGCCCTTGCTCGGACGCAGGCTGCCATACACGGCCGCCACGGCGCTGTCGGCCGTGCTACGGCTGCCGTTCTGGCCCACGTCGCTGCGGTCATGGCTGAAACCGGCGCCCACGCCCAGGGTCGCCAGGTCGCTGATGCGGTAATCGCCACCCACGCTCACGCCGTTGGTGCGGAAACGGAAGCCCGTGTCGCGGCCATTCACATCATGCTGGCCGAAGTCCACCGCGCCGCCAAGCCACAGCGCCAAGGCCTGCTTCTGCGTGTCCGGACGCTGCGGCATGTCCGGCAAGCCGTTCGTGGCGCCGCTGACATCCACCTGTTGCCGCTCGCTGCTGAAACCGGCATCGGGCTGGCGCAGGGAAGCCTTGCGCATGAACGGTTTCACGGCCGTGCCGAACACGCGGTCCGCTTCCTGCTCCTGCCAGCGCGCCAGCGCCGCCGTCGGGTTGCCGCTGTCGTTCGGCGGCGTCAGGCTCAGGCCAAAGCTGGAACGTCCCCAGCCGTCGCCATGCAGGCTTTCCAGGCGCTGCGTGAAGTTCGACAGCTGCGCGCTGGCGAAACGCCGCGCCGCATCGGCTTGCGCCGCCTGCAAGCCGATCACTTCCGGATCGACCGACGGATCGCGGCGCGCCGTCACGGTCACGTTGACCACGCCCGGCTTCGAGGTGGCAAAGGCATTGCTCAGGGTGTAGCTGACCACCGCTGCGCCGGCAAACTTGCCCGAGGCCGCAAAGCTCAGCTGGTACGACGGCTTGCCGGCCGTGCCCACGTCGCGCACCACCGCCTTGCCCGCCTCCGCCGGCGCCACGCTCAGTACATTCGCCGCCGTGAACGGACCGCCCGTGGCGCCCGCCGTCAAGTCCACATTGACCGTCAGGCCGGCCACCACCGTGGCGCTCTGGCTGGCCACCTGCGGCATCGGATTGACGGAAATCGTCGACGTCACCGGCGCCGAAGTGCCGAACACGTTCGACACGGTGTAGCCGATGCTGATCTGGCCACTGGTATTGATGCCTGGCGTGTAGACGATGTCCATGCCATTGACCACTGCCGTGCCGCTGGCCGGCTGCGTCGTGATGGCCACGGCCGTGAACGGGCCACCCGTGGCGCCTTGCGTCACGGGCAGGGTCACCGGCGTGCCCGCCAATACCGTGACCGTCTTGGCGACAGGTACCGGCACCGGCTGCGGCGCCACCGTCACACTGACCGTGGCGGGCGCGGACGTGCCGCCCGGCCCAGTCGCCGTGTAGCTGAAGGCGTCAGGACCGAAGTAGTTCGCATTCGGCACATACGTCACCTTGAAGGAGCGGCCGCTGCCGCCCCCCGCCGCGCCGCTCGCCACCACCGTGACGCGCCCATGCTGCGGCGGCGTGACGATGGTCACATCGGTGATCGGGCTGCCATCCGTGGAAGCGATGGTCAGGCTCACTTCCTGGTTGGCCGAGGTCGTCGCCGTTTCATTCGGCACCGGCGGCGGCGCCTGGTTCACTTGCAGGGTCAACGCCTGCTGCACCGTGAACTGGTGCGCGTCCTTCGCTTGCAAGGTGAAGTTGTAGCTGCCCGCCACCGTCGGCGTGCCGCTGACGATGCCGCTCGCAGCATTGAGCACCAGGCCCGTTGGCAAGGCGCCGCCGCTCACGGAGTACGCATACGGCGCGATGCCGCCAGCCGCCGTGAATGTCTGGCTATATGCGTCGCCGGCACGGATTGGCGCCAGGCTGGCCGGCGTCAGTGTCAGGACGGGTGCCGCCACTGCCAGGGTATAGCTGTTGCTCGCGCTGAATGGCGCGCCCACGCCCGTGCTGCTATCGGTGACCTTGATGCTGAACGGGAAGCTGCCCGCCACATTCGTCGTGCCGGACACTACGCCCGTGGCCCCGTTCAGGCTCAGGCCAGCAGGCAAGGTACCGCTGCTGACGCTGAAGGTGTACGGCGCCGTGCCTCCCGTCGCCGAGAGGGTCGCGCTGTAGGCCGCTTCCGCCGTCGGATTCGGCAAGGTCGCTGGCGTCAGGCTGACCGTCGCCGAAGACACCACCAGCGTATAGCTTTGCGTGCCGGTAAACAGATGCGCATCGGCCGCCTGCACGGTCAAGGTAAAACTGCCGGCTGCCGTTGGCGTGCCGCTCAGCAAGCCGCTGCTGCTCAAGGCGAGGCCAGCTGGCAGGCTGCCGCCCGACACCGTGTAGGCATAGGGAGCGACACCGCCGCTGGCCGACAGTGGCTGGCTGTACGCCGTGGCCACTGTCGCCGCCGGCAAGGTGGCTGGCGTGAGCGTGATCGTCGGCGCGGAAACGGCCACCGTATAACTCTTGCTCGCGCTGAACGGCGCACCCGCGCCCGTGCTGCTGTCGCTGGCGCGCAGGCTAAAGGTAAAGCTGCCGGACACATTCGTCGTGCCGGACAGCACACCCGTGGCAGTGTTCAGGCTCAAGCCGGCAGGCAGGCTGCCGCTGGTCACGCTGTAGGTGTAAGGCGCCATGCCGCCCGTCGCCATGACGCTGACGCTGTAGGGGGTTTCCGCCACGGGATTGGGCAAGGTGGCCGGCATCAAGCTGACCGTCGGCGCGCCCACGGTGACTGTCACGGTGGCCGGCGCCGAGGTGCCGCTGGCATTCGTGGCCGTATAGGTAAAGCTGTCGCTGCCGCCGTAGCCGGTCGTCGGCGTATACGTGATGCCGGTACCGCTGGCCGTCGCCGTGCCGTGAGCGGGTAGCGACGCCACTGCCACGGAGGCCGCCGCGCCGCCGCCCAGGTTCAATGGAACCGGGTTGGCGCTGCTGCCGTAGGCCACCGTCGTGGTGACGGCGCCGGCCACGGGCACGGCGATCGCCACCGTGCCGGAATAGGCATGCACGCCTGTATACGGTCCGCTGCCGGTGCTGCTGTCTGTGGCGGTGATGCTGAAGCTGTAGGCGCCCGCCACCGTCGGCGTGCCGGACACGGTACCGTCCGCCGCCAGGCTCAGGCCCGTCGGCAGGCTGCCAGCTGTCACGGCATAGCCATACGGCGCCGTGCCGCCCGTGGCGGTGACGCCCTGGCTGAAGGCGACGCCGGCCGTCATGGCCGGCAAGGCCGCCGGCGCGATGCTGATCGCCGGTACCGCCACCGTCAGCGAATAGGCGCGCGCGCCCGCATATGGACCGCTGCCCGTCGAACTGTCCGTGGCCCGCACGGTAAAGTTGAAGGTACCGCCGGCCGTTGGCGTGCCCGCCAGCAGACCGGCATTCGACAGGCTCACGCCGGCCGGCAAGGCACCGGCGCTGATCGCGTAGGCGTACGGTGCCAGGCCGTTCGCGGCCGTCAGGGTCTGGCTGTAGGCCGTGCCGACTGTTGCACCAGCTACGCTGGTTTGCACAATCGTCACGGTCGGCGTGCCCACCGTGATGCTCACGGTGGCCACCGCCGAGGTGCCGATGCCGTTGGTGGCCGTGTAGGTAAAGCTGTCTGGCCCGCCATAACCGGCCGTCGGCGTATATGTAATGCTGGTGCCGCTGGCCGTCGCCGTGCCATGCGAGGCGCCGGAGGACACGCTTACCGAGGTCGCCACACCGCCGCTCAGGCTCAAGGCGATCGGGTTGGCGCTGCTGCCGTAGGCCACCGTGGCGCTGACATTGCCGGCAATGGGAGCACCCGGTGCCACGCTGCCGAAATAGGCGCGTGAGCCCGAGAAGGGAGCACCTGCGCCGGTGCTGCTGTCGGTCGCGGTGACGGTAAAGCTGTACGCGCCCGCTGCTGCCGGCGTGCCGGACAAGGTGCCGTCCGCCGCCAGGCTCAGACCCGTCGGCAAACTGCCCGCAGTGACGGCATAGTTATATGCTGCCGTCCCGCCGGTGGCGGTAATGGCCTGGCTGAAAGCGACGCCGGCCGTCATTGCAGGCAAGGCAGGCGGCGCTACCGAGATCGTTGGCGCCGCCACCGTCAGCGAGTAGGCCTGCGTGCCGGCATACGGGCCGCTGCCCGTCGAACTATCCTGGGCGCGCACGGTGAAGTTGAAAGTGCCGGCAGCCGTTGGCGTGCCTGACAGTGTCCCGCCGCTGGACAGGCTGACGCCTGCCGGCAAGGCGCCTGCGCTGATCGTGTAGGTGTAAGGCGACGTGCCACCCGCGGCCGTCAGAGTCTGGCTGTATGCCGTGCCGACTGTTGCACCCGATACGCTGGTTTCCACGACAGTTACCGTTGCCACGCCCACCGTAATGGTCACGGTGGCCGGCGCCGAAGTACCGACGATATTGGTGGCCGTGTAGGTGAAGCTGTCAGGGCCGCCATAGCCGGCCGTCGGCGTGTAGGTGATGCTGGTGCCGCTGGCCGTCGCCGTGCCGTGCGAAGCGCCGGAGTCGATGGCCACCGAGGTCGCCGTGCCGCCGCCCAGTGACAAGGGGATCGGGGTGGCGCTGCTGCCGTACGCCACCGTGGCGCTGGAACCACCCGCAACTGGCGCACCGAAATAGGTGAATTGGTCCGCCGCGCTGGTGGCGCTGGTACCACCCGCCGTGGTCACGCGCACATCCACCGTGCCCGTGCCGCTTGGCGCCGTCGCCGTGATCTGCGTGGCGCCGTTGACGGTGAAGCCAGTGGCCGCCGTGGCGCCGAACGTCACGGCAGTCGCACCGCCCAAATTCGAGCCCGTGATGGTGACCGTGGTGCTGCCGGTAGCAGGACCCGTGGCAGGCGAAATGCTGCTCACCGCCGGTGCGGCCACATACGTAAACTGATCCGCTGCACTGGTGGCGCTGGTGCCGCCAGCGGTGGTGATGCGCACGTCCACGGTACCCGTGCCTGCGGGCGCCGTCGCCGTGATCTGTGTGGCGCTGTTGACGGTAAAGCCGGTGGCCGCCGTGGCGCCGAAGGTCACGGCTGTCGCGCCGCTGAAATTCGAACCGCTGATGGTGACCGTGGTACCGCCGGTAGCCGGACCGGCCGTCGGCGAAATGCTGCTGACCACCGGTGCCGCCACATAGGTATATTGATCGGCCGCGCTGGTGGCGCTGGTGCCGCCCGTCGTGGTGACGCGCACGTCCACCGTGCCCGTGCCGCTTGGCGCCGTCGCCGTGATCTGCGTGGCGCTGTTGACCGTAAAGCCACTCGCCGCCGTGGCGCCAAACGTCACCGCCGTGGTGCCGCTGAAGCCCGTACCCGTGATGATGACGCTCGTGCCGCCGGTGGCCGGGCCCGCTGTCGGCGAAATGCTGCTGACCGCAGGCAGCGTCACGTAGGTAAACTGATCGTTGGCACTGGTGTTGCTGGTGCCGCCCACCGAAGTGACGCGCACGTCCACCGTGCCAGCGCTGCCGGCCGGCGCCGTGGCCGTGATCTGCGTGGCGCTGTTGACGGTGTAGCCGGTGGCCGCCGTGGCGCCGAACGTCACGGCTGTCGTGCCGCTAAAATTCGAGCCGGTGATGATGACCGTGGCGCCGCCGGTAGTAGGTCCTGAAGTGGGCGAAATGCTGCTCACCACCGGCCGTGCCACATAGGTAAATTGATCGGCGGCGCTGGTGGCGCTGGTGCCGCCCGCCGTAGTGACGCGCACGTCGACCGTACCCGTGCCCGCTGGCGCCGTGGCCGTGATCTGCGTGGCGCTGTTGACCGTGTAGCCGGTGGCCGCCGTGGCGCCGAAGGTCACCGCCGTGGTGCTGCCAAAACCCGTGCCGGTGATGGTGACGGTGGTGCCGCCGGTGGCCGGGCCGGCCGTGGGCGAAATGCTCGTCACCGTCGGTACCGCCACAAAGGTGTACTGGTCCGCCCCGCTGGTGGCGCTGGTACCGCCCGTCGTGGTGACGCGCACGTCCACCGTGCCGGTACCGGCAGGCGCCGTGGCCGTGATCTGCGTGGCGCTGTTGACCGTGAAGCCGGTGGCTGCCGTGGCGCCGAAGGTCACCGCTGTAGCGCCGGTAAACCCCGTGCCCGTAATGGTGACGCTCGTGCCACCAGCGGCAGGACCTGCCGTGGGCGAAATGCTGGTGACCGTTGGCGCAGGAATATACGTGAACTGGTTGGCAGCGCCGGTGGCGCTGGTGCCGCCAGTCGCGGTGACGGTCACGTTCACGGTGCCAGCACTACCGGAAGGCGACGTGGCGGTTATGGTCGTGGCATTGACGACGGTGACGGAGACGCCATTATTGGCGCCAAACTTCAGCGCCGTAACGCCTGTAAAGCCGGTACCAGTAATGGTGACGGCCGTGCCGCCGGTCGCAGGGCCGGATGCAGGAGACACGCCGGTGATGGTCGGCGGCGGCTGGGCGTTGATCACCAGGGAATAGCTTCTGGACGTGTTGTACGGTCCATTGCCGCCCGTGACATCCGTCGACTTGATCACAAAGTTATAGGTGCCCAGGGCGCTCGACGTACCCGATAACAAGCCGCTGGAAGACAGGCTCAGGCCAGGCGGCAAACTGCCCGACTCCACCACATAGGTAAAGGGCGCAGTGCCATTCAAAGTGGACATCTGCTGGCTGTAGGGCGCCGACAGCCCGCCGGCTGCCAGGGTGGTGGGCGTGATGGACAAGGTAGGGATGGCGACCGTCACGGAATAATTCTTGATGACCACCTGCGGCGTGCCTGCCGTCGAATCGGTGACCTTGACGCCAAACGCAAAGGAGCCGGTAGCCGTCACGGTGCCGGAAATCACGCCGCTCGACGATACAGTGATGCCAGGTGGCAAGGTACCTGAATCAAACGCGTAGGTATAGGGGGCCACGCCGCCGCTCGCCGACATGCCCTGGCTGTAGGGCACACCAATCACGGGTGCCGTCAAACTGCCGGGCGCCACGGTGAAGGCAGCCGCCGCGGGCAAGACGGTCACCGTGAAAGTGATCTCTCCTTGCGACTCATCGAGCAGCACAAACGTATCGGACAGCGCGCCATCTCCATTATTGGTATAGGTCGCCTTGTTGTCCTGATTGTTGGTGAGGCCGGTAATCGTGCCGTGCAATGCCGTGGCGGCATTATCGTTCAGGCCAAAAGTATTGCAGCTCGACAGGTCGATGATGTACGAGGCACCCGAGGCAACTGTAAAACTCTGATTGGGAGGGCAGATAAGGCTCGGGCCCGCCGCCTGCGCGGGCGTGATGCCGAACGCCAGCATCAGCAGGCACAGCGAGGCAAGCCACTGCACGAAACGGCCGGATATTGGCGACCTTTCAGCGGCACTGTTTGGCATTCGCCCCTTGTTTCCGGCAAAAAAGGAAAGCAGGAAAGAAAGTGCCGGACGGGCGCCGATATCGTTGCAAGTGCGCAACATAATTTCTCCAATACAGTGTTTTTTAAACAAAAAATGCACATGAATTCAGGCTGCAAGCGATGCCTATCCAGGCTCTTCTACAGTGCCAACAGATGTTGACGCTTGCCATATGACAACGTATGCTAACCCGAGATTTCAATAAAGTAACTATAACAAAAAGGGTTTTTTAAAACGCAATATTGGTTGCAAATGGAAAATATTTCCCATTTGAAATTTAATTGCATTCAACCGTGGGAGAACGATGATGGCTGATGTGTATCTAGGACAAATCATGATGGGCGGCTTCAATTTTGCGCCGCGTGGATTTGCGGCATGTAACGGCCAATTGCTGCCCGTTGCGCAAAATCAGGCGCTGTTTGCACTGCTGGGTACCTACTACGGCGGCAATGGCACCACCACCTTTGGCTTGCCTAACTTGCAAGGCAGTACCCCTGTCGGTGCCGGTAGTTCTGTCGATGGCGCCTGGCAACCTTCCCCCTACCCGATCGGTACGCGGGCGGGGACCGAGGCTGTCACCTTGATATCGACACAGATGCCGCCGCACACGCATGCGGCCAATACGGTAACGACGCCCGGCACGTCGAAAAATCCCACCAATACCCTGTTTGGCGGCAGCGGCGCGGAATCCATCTATGGTTCGGCCGGACCGCAAGTTACCCTCTCCAACCAAACCCTGGCGTTGACCGGCGGCAACCAGTCGCATAACAATATGCAGCCGTTCTCGGTCATCAACTTCAATATCGCCTTGAGCGGTATCTTCCCGTCGCGCAACTAACGAATCAGCCATTTCTTACGGAGCATAGTCATGACCACACCCTATGTCGGCGAAATTCGCCTGTTTGCCTTTCCCCGCATTCCCACTGGATGGTTCGCCTGCGACGGCAGCCTGAAACCGATCGCCAATAATGAAGTACTGTTCACCCTGCTGGGCACCACCTACGGCGGCGACGGCGTCAACACTTTCGCCGTGCCCGACCTGCGCGGCCAGGTTCCCCTGCATATGGGCACCGGTCCCGGTCTGACCAACCGGCCCATCGGGCAACGAAGCGGCAGCGAATCGGTGACCTTGCTGGCAACCCAGCTTCCTTCGCATACGCACCCGTTCAATGTGAACAGCACCCTGGCGACGGCGAATGTGCCAGCAAACAATCTGCTGCTGACGGCCCCGTCGAATAACGACAAGATGTACACCAGCAATCTGACCGGTCTGACCGCCTATGCACTGGCAACCACCGCCACGGGCACAACAGGCGGTAACCTGCCGCACGAGAACACCATGCCAACCCTGACCGCCTCATTTTGCATCGCATGGGCAGGCATTTTCCCATCACAGCAATAACAGCCGGCACGCAAGCGCAGCCCCTAAAATCGATCAGGAGAACCTACCGTGACATCACCATACCTTGGCGAGATACAAGTCTTCGGCTTCAATTTCACACCCTACGGATGGGCCAGTTGCAATGGCGCCACCCTGCAAATCCGGCAATATACCGCCCTGTTTTCCTTGATCGGCACGCAGTATGGCGGCGATGGGGTTAACACCTTCCAGCTGCCCAACTTCACGGGACGCGCGCCCTGCAGCCAGGGCCAAGGCCCGGGCCTGACACCGCGCGTGATGGGCGAGACGTTCGGCAGCAACAGTGTCACGTTGAACGTGACGGAGATCCCGAACCACACCCATCAACTGAATGTGTACCGCCAGCCCACGGCCGCCCTGCAGCACAACACGCCGCTCGCTGGCGATGCCTTGATTGCGCTTGGCGGCACGTCCGCATTCGTGCCGACGACGCCACCCAATGTCACGCTATCGCCGACCGCGATCGGTGCTGCCGGTGGCGGCCAGCCGCACGAAAACCGCCAGCCGATGCTGGCGGTGAATTTCTGCATCGCCCTGCAAGGGGAATTCCCGTCGTTTGATTAAGTTTGATGCATCCAGGCAGGCGGCGCCATCGCGGCGCCCGCCTTGCCCTTCTCCCCGTACCGGCCTCAGTTAAACACTGCCTGGTACAGAAAGCCGTGGCTGTCACGCGCCACCGGCACCAAAAAGATACCCACTTCGCCAAACGCATCATGCTGCATCTGGAAAATTTTCTGGCTGAACAGGATGGGAGAGCTATTGTGAAACAGCAGGCTGAACGGCTTGCGCATCAAGCCCTCCAGGGTTGCTGACGGCAACGGGCGCACTTCCTTCAGGACAAAGGCGGCATTCCCGTCACCGGCCGCAATAAACGTCTCGTTGACGCGCGCGGCAAAATGTTCGAGGGTCAGGACATTCATCATTCCAGGTATTCCATTCCATAAGCAATGTGGTAAAGACGATGCCTGATTCTAATGGAATCATTGCCGCCCTGGCACGGCAATGACATGAAAAACCAGGCGTCATATGCACCGCGGGGCGGGAGCAAGCTGCTCCCGCCCCGCGGCGTCACCTCCTTGAACCGTAGCGCTACTTGAGCGGCATGGCAATGCCGAACATCACCGACTGGCTACGTCCGCTATCCATGTTCAGATTGCTGTTGTAGTCCAGCGTAATGGTCATGCCGTTCGACAGCAGCAGCTTCACGCCCAGCCCCGCCGTCCAGTTGCCCGTCTGCTGCGGCACCGTGCGGATCACGTACACGGGGCCGTCGGCCACCAGGTCGGCATAGGCCAGGCGCGCATCATCGGCGCCCTGGAACTGGTGCCGGTACTCGAGGCGCGCACGCGGGAACCACGTGCCCAGGCCGCCCACGTACAAGCCCTCGGCCCGCACGCCCAGCGCGCCGATGCGCGAACGCACCGTCTGCTTGAAGTAGCTCAGCGCGTTGATGCCCGCCGCTTTCTCCGTGTACGGATCGAGCTTGGCCGACATCAGTTCCACCCGGCCATACGGCGACCACATCCACGTTTCCTGACGCATCTCGATGCCGCCCACCAGCGCGCCGAACACTTGCTTGCCGTCGCGCTCACCCGTGGCGAAACCGCTGCCATCGGTAAGGTAGCGCGACGCATCGTATTGCAAGGTACCGTAGCCGAGCACGCCGTCAAGGAAGACGCCCTTGCTCGGACGCAGGCTGCCATACACGGCCGCCACGGCGCTGTCGGCCGTGCTGCGGCTGCCGTTCTGGCCCACGTCGCTGCGGTCATGGCTGAAGCCGGCGCCCACGCCCAGGGTCGCCAGGTCGCTGATGCGGTAATCGCCACCCACGCTCACGCCGTTGGTGCGGAAACGGAAGCCCGTGTCGCGGCCATTCACATAGTGCTGGCCGAAGTCCACCGCGCCGCCGAGCCACAGCGCCAGGGCCTGCTTCTGCGTGTCCGGACGCTGCGGCATGTCCGGCAAGCCGTTCGTGGCGCCGCTGACATCCACCTGTTGCCGCTCGCTGCTGAAACCGGTATCGGGCTGGCGCAGGGAAGCCTTGCGCATGAACGGTTTCACGGCCGTGCCGAACACGCGATCCGCTTCCTGCTCCTGCCAGCGCGCCAGCGCCGCCGTCGGGTTGCCGCTGTCGTTCGGCGGCGTCAGGCTCAGGCCAAAGCTGGAACGTCCCCAGCCGTCGCCATGCAGGCTTTCCAGGCGCTGCGTGAAGTTCGACAGTTGCGCGCTGGCGAAACGCCGCGCCGCATCGGCTTGCGCCGCCTGCAAGCCGATCACTTCCGGATCGACCGACGGATCGCGGCGCGCCGTCACGGTCACGTTGACCACGCCCGGCTTCGAGGTGGCAAAGGCATTGCTCAGGGTGTAGCTGACCACCGCTGCGCCGGCAAACTTGCCCGAGGCCGCAAAGCTCAGCTGGTACGACGGCTTGCCGGCCGTGCCCACGTCGCGCACCACCGCCTTGCCCGCCTCCGCCGGCGCCACGCTCAGTACATTCGCCGCCGTGAACGGACCGCCCGTGGCGCCCGCCGTCAAGTCCACATTGACCGTCAGGCCGGCCACCACCGTGGCGCTCTGGCTGGCCACCTGCGGCATCGGATTGACGGAAATCGTCGACGTCACCGGCGCCGAAGTGCCGAACACGTTCGACACGGTGTAGCCGATGCTGATCTGGCCGCTGGTATTGATGCCTGGCGTGTAAACGATGTCCATGCCGCTGACCACCGCCGTGCCGCTGGCCGGCTGCGTCGTGATGGCCACTGCCGTGAACGGGCCGCCCGTGGCGCCTTGCGTCACGGGCAGGGTCACCGGCGTGCCCGCCAATACCGTGACCGTCTTGGCGACAGGTACCGGCACCGGCTGCGGCGCCACCGTCACACTGACCGTGGCGGGCGCGGACGTGCCGCCCGGCCCAGTCGCCGTGTAGCTGAAGGCGTCAGGACCGAAGTAGTTCGCATTCGGCACATACGTCACCTTGAAGGAGCGGCCGCTGCCGCCCCCCGCCGCGCCGCTCGCCACCACCGTGACGCGCCCATGCTGCGGCGGCGTGACGATGGTCACATCGGTGATCGGGCTGCCATCCGTGGATGCGATGGTCAGGCTCACTTCCTGGTTGGCCGAGGTCGTCGCCGTTTCATTCGGCACCGGCGGCGGCGCCTGGTTCACCTGCAGGGTCAACGCTTGCTGCACCGTGAACTGGTGCGCGTCCTTCGCTTGCAAGGTGAAGTTGTAGCTGCCCGCCACCGTTGGCGTGCCGCTGACGATGCCGGTCGCCGCATTGAGCACCAGGCCCGTTGGCAAGGCGCCGCCGCTCACGGAGTACGCATACGGCGCGATGCCGCCAGCCGCCGTGAATGTCTGGCTGTAGGCGTCGCCGGCACGGATTGGCGCCAGGCTGGCCGGCGTCAGCGTCAGGACCGGTGCCGCCACTGCCAGGGTATAGCTGTTGCTCGCGCTGAATGGCGCGCCCACGCCCGTGCTGCTGTCGGTGACCTTGATGCTGAACGGGAAGCTGCCCGCCACATTCGTCGTGCCGGACAGTACGCCCGTGGCCCCGTTCAGGCTCAGGCCAGCGGGCAAAGTACCCACCACGGCATAGCTGTATGGCGCCGTGCCACCCGTCGCCGAGAGGGTCGCGCTGTAGGCCGCTTCCGCCGTTGGATTCGGCAAGGTCGCTGGCGTCAGGCTGACCGTCGCCGAAGACACCACCAGGGTATAGCTTTGCGTGCCGGTGAACTGGTGCGCATCGGCCGCCTGCACGGTCAAGGTAAAACTGCCGGCTGCCGTTGGCGTGCCGCTCAGCAAGCCGCTGCTGCTCAAGGTGAGGCCAGCTGGCAGGCTGCCGCCCGACACCGTGTAGGCATAGGGAGCCACGCCGCCGCTGGCCGACAGTGGCTGGCTGTACGCCGTGGCCACTGTCGCCGCCGGCAAGGTGGCCGGCGTAACCGTGATCGTCGGCGCGCCGACGGTCAAGGTATAACTGTTGGTGGCGCTGAACGGCGCACCCGTGCCCGTGCTGCTGTCCGTGACCTTGATACTGAACGGGAAACTGCCCGCCACATTCGTCGTGCCGGACAATACGCCCGTGGCCGCATTCAGGCTCAGGCCAGCGGGCAAGGCACCGCTGCTGACGCTGAAGGTGTACGGCGCCGTGCCGCCCGCTGCCGTCAGCGTCGTAGTGTAGACCGCTTCCGCCGTTGGATTCGGCAAGGTAGCCGGCGTCAGGCTGACCGTGGCCGAGGACACCACCAGGGTATAGCTTTGCGTGCCGGTGAACTGGTGCGCATCGGCCGCCTGTACGGTCACGGTGAAATTGCCGCCCGCCGTTGGGGTACCGCTGAGCAGACCACTGCTGCTCAGTGTCAGGCCCGCAGGCAGGCTGCCGGCCGACACCGTGTAGGCATAGGGAGCGACGCCACCGCTGGCCGACAATTGCTGGCTATACGCCGTGGCCACTTTCGGCGCCGCCAGCGAACCTGGCGTCACCGAGATTACGGGGGCAACCACTATCAAGGTATAGCTGTTGCTGGCGCTGAACGGTGCCCCCGCGCCGGTGCTGCTGTCCGCGACCTTGATGCTGAAAGGGAAGCTGCCGGCCACATTGGTCGTACCGGACAACACGCCGGTGGCCGCATTCAGGCTCAGGCCGACAGGCAAGGTGCCGCTGGTCACGCTGTAGGTATACGGCGCCGTGCCGCCCGCCGCCGCCAGGGTCGCAGTGTAGGCTGCCTCCGCCGTCGGATTGGGCAAGGCGGCCGGTGTCAGGCTGACGCTAGGATTGCCTACTGTGACCGTCACTGTGGCTGACGCAGACGTGCCGCCGGCATTGCTGGCCGTATAGGTAAAACTGTCTGGCCCGGCATAGCCTGCCGTCGGCGTGTAGGTGATGCTGGTGCCGCTGACCGTCGCCGTGCCGTGGCCGGCGGCGGAGGCCACCGCCACCGACGTAGCCGTACCGCCGCTCAGGTTCAGGGTGATCGGATTGGCGCTGCTGCCATATGCCACGCTGGCGCTGACGGCGCCGGCAATGGGCACGCTGGGCGTTACCGTGATCGTCACGACGGCAGCCGCCGACGTGCCGCCACCATTGCTGGCCGTGTAAGAGAAGCTGTCCGGCCCGGAATAACCTGCCGCCGGCGTGTAAGTGATGCTGGTGCCGCTGACCGTCGCCGTGCCGTGGCCGGCGGCGGAGGCTACCGCCACCGACGTCGCCGCGCCGCCGCTCAGGTTCAGGGTGATCGGATTGGCGCTGCTGCCATACGCCACCGTCGCGCTGACGGCGCCGGCAACGGGCACGCTGGGCGTTACCGTGATCGTCACGATGGCTTCCGCCGACGTGCCGCCACCATTGCTGGCCGTGTAGGAGAAGCTGTCCGGCCCGGAATAACCTGCCGCCGGCGTGTAAGTAATGCTGGTGCCGCTGACCGTCGCCGTGCCGTGGCCGGCAGCGGAAGCCACCGCCACCGACGTCGCCGCGCCGCCGCTCAGGTTCAGGGTGATCGGATTGGCGCTGCTGCCATACGCCACCGTCGCACTGACGGCGCCGGCCACCGGGGGCGCCACCACCACCGTGACGGAATAGGCGCGCGACCCCGTGTAAGGTCCGCTGCCACTGCTGCTGTCGGTGGCGGTGACGGTGAAGTTATATGGCCCCGCTGCCGTCGGCGTGCCGGACAAGGTGCCGTCCGCCGCCAGGCTCAGGCCCGTCGGCACGCTGCCGCCGGTGATGGCATAGCTATACGGGGCCGTGCCGCCGCCGGCGGCAATGCCCTGGCTGTAGGCGACGCCGGCTGTCATCGCCGGCATCACCGTCGGCGTGATGCTGATCGTTGGTGCTGCCACCGCCATCGAGTAGGCGCGCGCGCCGGAATACGGGCCGCTGCCCGTCGAACTGTCCGTGGCCCGCACGGTAAAGTTGAAGACGCCGCCCGCCGTCGGCGTGCCCGACAGTACGCCGGTGGCAGCATTCAAGGTCAGGCCGGCCGGCAAGGTGCCGGCACTGATGGCGTAGGTGTATGGCGCGCCACCGTTCGCGGCCGTCACGCTCTGGCTGTATGCGCTACCCACGGCTGCCGCAGGCACGGTGCTTGGCGCAATCGTGATGGTGGGACCGCCGACCGTGATCGTCACGGTGGCCGGCGCCGAGGTGCCCACGCCGTTGGATGCCGTGTAGGTGAAGCTGTCCGGCCCGCCGTAACCGGCCGTCGGCGTGTAGGTGATGCTGGTGCCGCTGGCCGTCGCCGTGCCGTGCGAAGCAGCGGAGGCCACGGCCACCGACGTCGCCGCGCCGCCGCTCAGGTTCAGCGTGATCGGGGTGGCGCTGCTGCCATAGGCCACGCTGGTGCTGACATTGCCGGCCACGGGAGCGCCGGCCGCTACGGTGACGGAATACGCGCGCGAACCCGTGTAGGGGCCGCTGCCGGTGCTGCTGTCGGTCGCGGTGACGGTGAAATTGAATGGTCCCGCCGCCGTCGGCGTGCCCGACAGAGTGCCATCCGGAGCCAGGCTCAGGCCCGTCGGCACGCTGCCGCCGGTGATGGCATAGCTATACGTGGCCGTGCCGCCGGCGGCGCTGATGGACTGGCTGTAGGCGACGCCGGCCGTCATCGCCGGCATGACCGTCGGCGTGATGCTGATCGTTGGTGCTGCCACCGTCATCGAGTAGGCGCGCGCGCCGGAGTATGGGCCGCTGCCCGTCGAACTGTCCGTGGCGCGCACGGTGAAGTTGAAGCTGCCGCCCGCCGTTGGCGTGCCCGACAGCACGCCGGTGGAGGCATTCAAGGTCAGGCCGGCCGGCAAGGCGCCGGCGCTGATCGCATATCCGTACGGCGCGAAACCGTTTGCAGCCGTCACGTTCTGGCTGTAGGCCGCCCCAACGCTTGCTGCTGGCACGGTGCTTGGCGCAATCGTGATGGTGGGACCGGCGACCGTGATCGTCACGGTGGCGGGTGCCGAGGTGCCGATGCCGTTGCTGGCCGTGTAGGTGAAGCTGTCCGGTCCGCCGTAACCGGCCGTCGGCGTGTAGGTGATGCTGGTACCGCTGGCCGTCGCCGTGCCGTGCGAGGCAGCGGAAGCCACGGCCACCGATGTCGCCGCGCCGCCGCTCAGGTTCAGGGTGATCGGGTTGGCGCTGCTGCCATAGGCCACGGTGGCGCTGACGGCGCCGGCCACGGGCGCACCGGCCGCCACGGTGACGGAATACGCGCGCGACCCCGTGTAGGGGCCGCTGCCGCCGCTGCTGTCGGTCGCGCTGACGGTAAAGTTATACGGTCCCGCCGCCGTGGGCGTGCCGGACAGGGTGCCGTTCGCGGCCAGGCTCAAGCCCGTGGGCAGGCTGCCGCCGGTGATAGCATAGGTATAGGTGGCCGTGCCGTTCGCCGCAGTGATGCCCTGGCTATAGGCAAGACCGACTGTCATTGCCGGCATGACCGTCGGCGCGACGGTGATGGTTGGCGCATTGACCGTCAGCGCATAAGCGCGCGTGCCATTGGCAGCCAGCGAGTCCGTGGCCCGCACGGTGAAATTGAACGTGCCTCCCGCCGTCGGCGTGCCAGACAGACTACCGGCGCCGGACAGGCTCATGCCTGCAGGCAGGCTGCCAGCCGTCACCGCGTAGGTGTAGGGCGCCGCGCCGCCCGTCGCGCTCAAGGCCGTCACCGGATAAGCCTGGGCCACCGTCGCAGTTGGCACGGTGGCAGGCGACAGCACGATGGCGGAAGTGATCGTGACGTTGTACACGATGGGCTGCGCCACATCGTCCTTGACGGTGAAGGTATCGGAGGTCGCGCTGAGATTCGTATTCCTGTAGCGCACGGCATTCGTCTGGTTCGAATCCTCCAGCGTGCCATGTTGCGGCGGCACCAGGGTGCCCGTCAGGCCGAAGGGGGAACAAGCCGAATTGGAATAATCCTCGTAATACTCTTGCCCCGCCACCACGCTGATGTTGCGCGGACTCGGGCAGGCACTGGCGGCGGAAGCCTGGCTGGAAAAGAGGGATAGCAAGACAAACAGCAGGGTTCCCGCCAGGCGCATCAGCCACGATGGCAGCAAGCCTTGGACAGGCTGCGCGCCATGGGCCCTGGCAATGAAGCCATCAACACTCCGGACAGGCGTGGATAGCCATCCAAATTTCGTGAAATTTAGAAACATTTGTCTTCCCTCAATACATTTATCTTGGCGCTGGAGCTATTGCAGATAACGGTCAAGGCAAACCTGCACGCCGATGACAACTACCGTCAACAGGACTCAAGGTGGCTTCCCAGCATGATTAAACCTTGCTTTAAGTCAATCTATGCTACTACGACTTACAAAGAAAGCAACTATAAAATATTATCAAATAGGGAAGTTTTTTAATAAAAATCAATTGCTATTAAAATAGTGTATTTATTCAACAACAATTATGGAAAAGAAACCCGCGTGGGAGGCTATATTGACCTGCTCGCCGTAAGCCATGCGGACGTGGCATCAGGCTAGTCTGCATGGGCAACAGCAAGGGCTTGCCGCCCATTTTCCCTGTCGAGTACGCTCGGTGCGCCAACAGGAAGACGGCTTTGCATGGGGAAATTCTGGCGGCGCATGCTTGCCGCTGCAGCAGCAGCGACCGCATCGAATACGGCCTCGCGTACCCTGCCCTCAGTTGCTCGCACGCCACGCCCGAGGCTGTCACCTTGCAAGCCACCCGCGCAGAAATTCTTGCCAGCGGGCAGCATGGCCTGCCCGGCATGTTGCCCGGCAGGCCATGGCACCTGCTGTCAGCTTTACTGCAGTGCTTGCTTCAAGCCCGGCGCAAACTCCGCGCCATGCTTGACCTGCGCGGTGGACGCCTTCAGGGTGGCGCCGATGGGCTCGGCGCGGCCAGCCAGGCATTGCCCCAGGAAGTTTTCCGTCACCGCATTGAAAGCGATGTTGTTCACGGGCCGGGCAAAACCATGGCCCTCGTCGGGGAACAGCACATACGTGACGGGGATGTTCTTGGCCGCCATGGCCGCCACGATCTGGTCCGATTCAGCCACGTTGACGCGCGGGTCGTTCGCGCCCTGGCCGATCAGCAGCGGGCGCTGGATATTCTGCGCAAAATTCAGCGGCGAACGCTCCTTCAGCAGCGCCTTGCCCTCTTCCGTGGTCGGGTCGCCCATGCGCTTGTAGAACTGCTGCTTGCCCGCTTCCCAATACGGCGGTATGGTTTGCAGCAAGGTAAACAGGTTAGACGGGCCGACGATGTCGACGCCGCAGGCAAACGTCGTCGGCGTGAACGCCATGCCGGCCAAGGTGGCATAACCGCCATACGAGCCGCCCATGATGGCCACATTGTCGGCCGTGGTCACGCCGCTTTTCACCGCCCATTGCACCGCGTCGAGCAAGTCGTCATGCATCTTGCGGCCCCACTGCAGGTCCCCGGCCGAGATGAATTGCTTGCCGAAGCCCGTCGAGCCGCGGAAGTTCACCGACAGCACGGCGTAGCCGCGGTTGGCCAGCCACTGGTGATAGCCATTGTAGCCATACGTATCGCGCGCCCACGGGCCGCCGTGCACCAGCAGCACCATCGGCACCGCCTGCGATGGCGTGCCGCCGGCGCTCGCCTTCGATGCTTGCGGCAGGGTCAGATACGACACCAGGTTCAGACCGTCGCGCGCCTTGATTTGCTGCGGATACATGGGCACCAGCGGCGCGCCTTCCAGTTCCGGACGCGTCACGTACAGCCGTGTGAGCTTCCTGGTCTTGCGTTCGTACAGCCAGCTCGATGGCGGCGCCGTGACGGCATCGACGGCCACCAGCCATTTATCGTCGGCATCCGTGCGCGACGTTACCGTGAACTGGCCCTGGGTATTTTTTTTCAGAAAGGCCAGGTCGGCTTTCAGGTCGTCCGTCAGCGGCAGATACTCCTGCTGCAGAAAATTGACCGTGTAGGCCTGCACGCGGCCCGTGCGCGTGTCGTACAGCGCGTCGGCAATATCCGTGCGCGGGTCTTGCGCCACCACCGTACTCTTGCCGCTGGCCACGTCCTGCGCCAGCAGCGCCGAGGTATTGCGGCCGCGCGAATCGTTCCAGTACAGGGTCTTGCCATCGACCGTGAACGCCAGCGGCGACGTGGTCTGCGCATCTTCCAGGCCCACTTCGGCCAGCGGCGTGCTCTCGACCTTGCCATCGACCAGGCGGAAATACGTCATGCCGCCATCGGCGCGCGCCTTGCTGGCAATGCGCAAGTTGAGCAGTTCATCGGCGACATAGCCGCCATAGCCATCATTCTGCTGCACCAGGGTCAGCTTGCCGCTGGCCAGGTCCAGGCTGTACACGTCGTGCCAGCGCGCATCGCGGTTATTGATGCCGACGAGGATGCGGTCCTTCACCTTGCTGCTGATCTGGACTATCCGCACGCGGGTCTTCTCGAACGGCGTGTAGTTGATCTGCTTGCCGCTCGCCACGTTCACGCCGTACAGCAGGAAGTTTTCATCGCCGCCCTTGTCCTGGATGAACAGCAGGGTTTTCGAATCGGGCGACCAGAAGCTGCTGCGGATGGGCCGCACCTTTTCTTCCGTCAGCGGGCGAGCTTGCGCCGGGTCGCTGGCCGGCGCCACCCACACATTGAGCACGCCGTCGCGCGGCGCGATCCACGACAGCCACTTGCCATCCGGGCTGATGCGCCCGCCGGACTTGCTGGGATTGCCAAAAATCTTCGCCCGCTCGATCAATGGCGTGTCATTGGCAGGGGCTTGGGCGTGCGCCGGCAGGGCGGCGGCAAACAACAGGGCAGGCAGGGCATAGCGGATCATGGACACCTCATGGTTGATGAATGAAGGGAAACTTCACACGTGCATGTGCCAGGCCATCATAGGCCAAACGGCTGTTGCCAGGCTGATCACAATGACCAAATCAGGAAACGGGGGAACAGAATGCCTGTAGCGGGGAATGAAATGCGGGAGGCGAGAATTGAGCAAGCGCAAGACGCTGGCGCGATGGCGCGATGGCGCGACCCGAGCGCACGTAGCACGCTTGCCAATTCTTGCAAAACCATACACTATCTGCGTGCAGTAATTCAGCCCTGACATGGAGAGCACTCATGAGCACATGTGACCATATCGTCCGAATGGCCGCCTACAATGAAGTAATGAACGAGAAACTGTATAGTGCAGCTGGGCAACTATCTCAGGAGGAGCTCTTTGCCGACCGCAAGGCATTTTTTGGCTCCCTCTTCGGCACGATGAACCACCTTGTCGTCGCCGATACGATCTGGCTCAAGCGTTTCTGCGGACATCCGGCACGCCAGCCGGCGCTCGACGCCATCCGCGCGGCGGCCGCCCCGGCGGCGCTGAACCAGCCGCAGGCCGAAGACCTGACGGGCCTGCTCAGGCTGCGCCATACGCTGGACCAGACCATACAGCGCTGGGCCGCCGACCTGACGCCAGGCGACCTGGAACAGCCGCTCGGCTACGCCAACATGAAAGGCATGGTGTCGCGCAAGCGCTATTCGAGCCTGATCATGCATTTTTTCAATCACCAGACGCATCACCGGGGCCAGGCCACCACCCTGCTGTCGCAAAGCAGCATCGACATCGGCGTCACCGACCTGCTGATGCTGATTCCCAACGAAGACTGACGAGCGCAGGCACGGGCGGCAGCACGCCCCCGGCCGCCAGCCTTCCCGCGTCAGTCCGCGGCCAGCTTGCCGCGTCTGGCGCGGTCGCAGCGCCGCACCTCCATATGGTAGGCCGCCCGGATATCATAAAATTTCTCGTGGAATCCCGGATCTAGCACTTCATACGTCTCTTCGCGCCCCGTGCAAAGTTGCCGCACGATTAAGTCGCCTGCCTCGATCACCACCAGATCCTGCTGGGTCAAGATACTGTTTTTCTTGACCAGTGCACGCAAGCCATCGACACGCACACCGTTCGACTTCAAAACGGAAATTCTATCCGTCATCGCTTCTGGAAATTTCATCGGCATTACTCTTTTCTGATCACGGCGCCAGCAGGCGTGGCGCCACAACACCTTGTTGCTACTCGCAGATGCCAGCCGTTGCTTCCTGGGCCAGTGTCATGACACGTCTATTGTCGGACAGACACCTGTTGGAACCTACAGTATCAGTTAACTACAGTCAATGTTTATATGGAAGCATTATCAAATTTGAATGGAGAGCGAACCATGGTCATCACTGTCAGCGCCTGTACACGCGACAACATGAAACCCGAAGACACCCATGCCATGTACCGGCTGCGCCACATGGTGTTCTGCGAACGGCTGCACTGGGACGTGCATACGGCGGACGGCATGGAATCGGACGAATACGATGATTTGTTCCCCGTGTACATGCTGGCGCGCGATATCAGCGGCAAACTGTTCGGCTGCGCGCGCCTGCTGCCGACGACCGGCGACTACATGCTCAAATCCGTTTTCCCGCAATTGCTGCAAGGCAACCCCATTCCGAACGCCGAAGATACCTGGGAGCTCAGCCGGTTCGCCTTCGAGCAGTCGAAAGGCGGCGAACACCGCTTCTCGCTGGCCAGTTCGCACATGGTGGTCGAGGCACTGGAATTCGCCCTGGACAACAACATCACGTGCTACGTCGGCGTCACGACCGTCGCCTTTGAAAAACTGCTGCGCAAGATCGGCTTGCACGTCAAGCGCTTCGGCCCGCCGATGATGGTCGGGCACGAGCGCTCGGTGGCGTTCTCGATCGACGTCACGACGGCGCAACTGGCGGCGGCACGTTCGAGCCTGTTGCTTGCCGCCCAGCATGTGGCACCGCCGGCACGCGCCAGCCAGCCGGCGCGGGTAGTGCAATAGACGCGGCGCCATCTCAGGCAGCGGCGCAGGCACGCGCCACGGCATCACCCATCGCCTCGGTACCGACCAAAGTCGTGCCCGCTTCATGGATGTCGGCCGTGCGCAGGCCCTGCGCCAGCACTTGCTTGACAGCAGCCTCGATGCGGCTTGCCTGCTCTTCGCGGTTGAGCGAATAGCGCAGCATCATGGCGGCCGACAGGATCGTCGCCAGCGGATTGGCGATGCCCTTGCCCGCGATATCGGGCGCCGAGCCGTGCGACGGCTCATACAGGCCCTTGTTGTTGGCGTCCAGCGAGGCCGACGGCAGCATGCCGATCGAGCCCGTCAGCATGGCGGCCGCATCCGACAGAATGTCGCCGAACATGTTGCCGGTCACCATGACGTCGAATTTCTTCGGCGCCCGCACCAGCTGCATGGCCGCGTTGTCGACATACATGTGATCGAGCGCCACATCCGGGTATTCCTTGTGCACGTCGGTGACGATATCTTTCCAGAACTGGAAGGTTTCCAGCACGTTCGCCTTGTCCACGCTGGTGAGGCGCTTGTCGCGCTTTTGCGCGGCCTGGAAAGCCACGTGGGCGATGCGGCGGATTTCCCCTTCCGCATAGCGCATGGTGTCAAAACCTTCGCGCTGGCCCTTGAACGGACCGTCCGGGCACTCGCGCACGCCGCGGGGCTGGCCGAAATAGATGTCGCCCGTCAGTTCACGGATGATCAAAATGTCCAGGCCGGACACCACTTCCGGCTTCAGGGTCGAGGCGCCCGCCAGTTCCGGATACAGAATGGCCGGACGCAGGTTGGCGAACAGGCCCAGGTTCTTGCGCAAGCCCAAAATCGCCTGCTCGGGACGGAACTGGCGCTCCAGATTGTCGTACTGGTAGTCGCCGACAGCGCCGAACAGCACGGCATCGGCCGCTTTCGCCAGGGCCAGGGTGCCTTCCGGCAAAGGGTGGCCATGGGCCGCATAGCCGGCGCCGCCCACGGGCGCCGTTTCCAGCTCGAACGATTCGCCCAGCACATTCAAGACCTTGACGGCTTGCGCGACGATTTCAGGACCGATGCCGTCGCCGGGCAGGATTGCAATTTTCATGGAATGATCTTTACATTACGTTGGCCAACCAGGGATTTTTCGTCAAATGGCGTTCTTCAAAGCGGCGGATGGCATCGGCACGGCGCAAGGTCAGGCTGATATCGTCGAAGCCATTCAGCAGGCAATACTTCGTGAACGCGGAGATGAAGAAGGAACAGGCGAAGCTGCCATCGGTGGCGGCAACGCGCTGGCGCGCCAGGTCGACTTCCAGCCGGAAGCCCGGTTCGGCGCCGACCGCCTTGAACAGGTAATGGACTTGCGCTTCACCCAGCACGATGGGCAGCAAGCCGTTCTTGCAGCAGTTATTGAAGAAAATGTCGGCAAACGATGGAGCGATGATGACGCGAAAGCCGTATTGGCCCAGCGCCCAGGGCGCATGCTCGCGCGACGAGCCGCAGCCAAAATTGGCGCGCGCCAGCAGTATCGAGGCGCCCTGGTAGCGCGCCTCGTTGAGCACGAAGTCGGGATTCAGCGGACGACGGCTGTTATCCTGGCCCGGCACGCCGGTGTCCAGATAGCGCCACTGGTCGAACAGATTGGGACCGAAACCGGTGCGGTGGATCGCCGTCAGAAACTGCTTGGGCAAGATCGCGTCGGTGTCGACGTTGGCGCGGTCGAGCGGTACGACCAGGCCGGTATGCTGTGTGAATTTTTCCATGCTTTGAGCCTCCCCTGGAGAGCGCGCCGGCCGGATGTCCAGCCGGCGCCGCGTTGATATGCAAGCGGCGTATGCCGGCCTTAACTCATCTTGCGCACATCGACGAAGCAACCGGCAATGGCTGCCGCGGCGGCCATCGCCGGTGAGACGAGATGCGTGCGTCCGCCCGCGCCCTGGCGCCCCTCGAAGTTGCGGTTCGAGGTCGAGGCGCAGCGTTCGCCCGGTTCCAGGCGGTCGGCATTCATGGCCAGGCACATCGAGCAGCCAGGCTCGCGCCATTCGAAGCCGGCCTCCCTGAAGACGCGATCCAGCCCCTCGCGCTCGGCCTGCGCCTTCACCAGGCCCGAGCCGGGCACCACCATGGCCAGCTTGACGCTGGCGGCGCGCCGCTTGCCGCGCACGACCTCGGCCGCCGAGCGCAGATCCTCGATGCGCGCATTGGTGCAGGAGCCGATGAACACCTTGTCGATGCGGATGTCGGCGATCAGGGTGTCGGGCGCCAGATCCATATAGGCCAGCGCCTTGCTCATGGCCTCGCGGCGCGCCGCATCCTGCTCCGCGCCGGGATCCGGCACGCGGCCGTCGACGGCCACGACCATTTCCGGCGAGGTGCCCCAGGTCACTTGCGGGCTGATGCCAGCGGCATCGAGCAGTACCACGCGGTCGAAACTGGCGCCCGCATCCGTGTGCAGCGTCTTCCAATACGCGACGGCTTTTTTCCACTGCGCGCCCGCCGGCGCATACGGCCGCCCCTTGACATAGGCGATCGTCGTCTCGTCCACCGCGATCATGCCGGCGCGCGCCCCCGCCTCGATCGCCATGTTACAGAGCGTCATGCGCCCTTCCATCGACAGCGCGCGGATGGCCGGACCGGCAAACTCGATGGCGTAGCCAGTGCCGCCGGCCGTGCCGATCCGCCCGATCACTTCCAGGGCGATATCCTTGGCCGTGACGCCGGATGCGAGCAGGCCGTCGATATGCACCAGCATGGCCTTCGATTTGCGGTCCAGCAGGGTCTGGGTAGCCAGCACATGCTCGACTTCGGAAGTGCCGATGCCGAAGGCCAGGCAGCCAAAGGCGCCATGCGTCGAGGTGTGCGAATCGCCGCAGACGACCGTCATGCCCGGCAGGGTCGCCCCCTGCTCCGGCCCGACCACGTGCGCTATGCCTTGGCGCCTGTCGTGCATGTCGAAATAGGTCAGGCCGTAGAAGCGGGCGTTGGTATCGAGGGTCTGGACCTGGCGCCGCGCGACCGGGTCGGCGATGCCGCCGGCGCGGTCGCCCGTCGGCACGTTGTGATCGGCCACCGCCAGGTTGGCGCCAACGCGCCACGGCTTGCGTCCGGCCGCGCGCAAGCCCTCGAAGGCTTGCGGACTGGTGACTTCATGCAGCAGGTGCCGGTCGATATACAGCATGGCGGTGCCATCCTCGTCTACTTGCACCGCGTGGGATTCCCATAATTTATCGTAGAGCGTTTTCATCGTGTCAGGGCGGCAAGGCCGCGTTAAGGGTCAGGTAGACAGGCGCCGCCTCAAAAGAAGTGGCGGATGCCGGCATTGAACAGGCGGTCGGTGTCGCCGTTGCGCGCGGCGTTGTATTTGGCGGCGCGGCCGTTGTGCGTCTGCGAGTACGAGGTATACAGATTGGTCCGCCGCGACAGCGCATAGCTGTAGCCAAGGGCGAACTGGCCGGCATTGCCGCCAGCCTTGCCGCTATCCCATTTGCGGATGTAATCGGCCAGCAGCAACGAGGCGCCGAACGGCACGCTCACGCCGAGCAGCAGGTCGCGCGTGTCCAGGCCGGCGCTATCGGTGTTGCGCGCCGCGCCCGCGTGCAGCTTCAGCGCGCCCGCGTCGTACACGCCGCCCAGCATGATGGTGCTGGCACTGGCGCGCGTGCTGGCGCTGTCCTGGTCGACATAGGCCAGCGCCAGCGCCAACGGGCCACGCGCGTAGCTGGCGCTGGCGCCAAGCTGGCGGCCGGCCGCCAGGCTGCCGGGCTGTTCGCCGAATCCCCACGACAGCTGCGCGCTCATGCCACCCAGCTCCGGCGTCGTGTAGCTGAGATTGTTGTTGACGCGCTTGCCACTCACATTGAACAGACGGCTGGCGTCGCCCGCCATATTGATGTGGAAGGGATCAAAACTGTCGAGCACCTCGGCGCTGACCGTGTATTTCCTGCCCAGCTTGAGCATGCCGAAATCGCCCCCCAGGGCGACCCAGGACTGGCGCCCGAAGAGTACCCCGCCCTGGTCGATGCCGCCGGTATCGGCCAGAATACCGTTCTCAAGCACAAAGCTGGCGACCAGGCCGCCGCCGAGCGCTTCGCTGCCCTTGATGCCGATGCGGCTGCTGCTCTGGCCGCCGCTGCTCAGGCGCGTGACGGTTCCTCCCCCGCTACCATCATTTTCCAGATTCAGGCCCATGTCCATGAGGCCGTAGAGTTTCAGTTCGCCGCTGGTGGCGGCGCTGTGCCAGCCCAGCGCCGCCACCAGCGCCAGCAGGATGCCTGTCTTTTTTTTCATGAAATCGTTACCAGTCCTATGTAATGAATCGATCAGATCACCGCCTGTGCAGCTCTTCAGCGCCAGCGCAGCAAATACTCCTGCACCTGGTGGATCAGCCCCGACAACATGACGCCGATCAGTACCAGCACGCTCAGCGTCGCCATCATGGCGGCCGCGTCGCCCCGTCCCTGCGCCTCGATGATCAGGCGTCCCAGTCCCCGTTCGGAACCGATGAATTCGCCCACGATGACGCCGATCAGCGCAAACGACACGCTGGGCACCAGCGAGGCGAAGACCCATTCCAGCGTGGACGGAATGACAGTGCGGGTCATCACCTGCCAGTTCGTCGCGCCCAGCACGCGCGCCACATGGACCAGGTCGCGCTGCACCTGCCGCGCGCCGCCGAAGGTATTAAAGAACACCACGAAGAAGACGATCAGCCAGGCCGTGAGGATCTTGGATGCATCGCCCAGGCCAAAAATGAGCACGATCAGCGGCACCAGCGCGATGCGCGGCACCGAGTTGAAGCCGACGATGTAAGGGTCGAAGACGCTGGCCCAGAAAGGCGAGCGGCCCAGCAGCAGGCCGACGACGAATCCCGTGCTCACGCCCAGCGCAAAGCCCCAGAAGGTATTGCGCAGCGTGGCGGAAATGGCGGCCAGCAGATTATTGTCGGTAGCGCTGAAGCAGGCCGCCACCGCCCCGGCACGCCCCAGCAGCAGCTGGCCTTCCTCGTCCGTCATGCACGCCATGTGGCTCAGCTTGTCCAGCACGCCCGTGGGCGTGGAAATGAAGTAGGGATCGATGAAGCTGGGCACCAGCCACGGCAGCTTCGGCTGCAGGCTGAAGCCCCACTGCCACACTGTCAGCAGGATCAGCAGCACGGCAATGCGCCAGAACCAGACGGAATGCCAGGTATAGCGGCTCAGTGTCATGTCGCCTCTCCCTTGTTGAATTCCTCGCCCAGCGAATGCCAGATGCGTGCGAACAGGGCGCTGTATTCCGGCAATTCGCGCACCGATAGCGCGTCGCGCGGGCGTGGCAGCCTGACGTCGAAGATTTCCTTGATGCGGCCGGGCCGCGCCGACAGCACGACGATACGGTCCGACAGCGTAATGGCCTCGCCCAGATCATGCGTGATGAAAACCACCGTCTGCTGCTCGGCTTGCCAAAGTTCGAGCAGCAGCTTGTGCATCTCGAACTTGGTATGCGTATCGAGCGCGCCAAATGGCTCGTCCATGAGGAGGATGCTGGGGCGCATGATCAGCGTACGCATCAGGGACACGCGCTGGCGCATGCCGCCCGACAGCATCTTGGGAAAGGCGCGTTCAAATCCCTGCAGGCCGATGCGTTCGATGGCCTCGGCCACGCGCCTGCGCCGTTCCGGCTTGGGAATGCCGGCCAGTTCCAGACCCAGGCCGATATTGTCGGCGACGCTGCGCCAGGGGTAGCAGTTATCGCTCTGGAAGACATAGCCCAGCTCGCGCATCATGTCGCTCGACGACAGGCTGACACCGTCGACCAGCACGTCGCCTGCCGTCCGCTCGAGCACGCCCGACAGCATGTTCAGGATGGTGCTTTTGCCCGAGCCGGACGGGCCGATCAGCGAGACGAACTCGCCCTTGGCGATCGATAGCGAGAGGTTGTCGACGACGCGCACGGGCCGCGCGTTGAGGGTGAAGTCGCGCGTCAGTCCGCGCAATTCCAGGCGCGGCTGCGCCGTTTCGGGCACCAGCCGCAACTGCGGTCCGGGCAGCGCTTCATGCAGGGGTTGTAATGTGCTAGCCATATTTGCGCCTACTCAGGTGAAGGAAAGACAGGTCGGTGACGTCCGCGTAGCGGATCGGCTTGATGCCAGTGCCTGGACGGAACCAGATGGGCGCGCCGTTGGCAAAGGCGGCGGCATCGGTTTCACCGTCGTAGCTGGCCGTGCGCTTGAAGGCATCGAGTTCCAGCACGGCCGTATCGGCGCGCGTTTCACGCAGCTGCCTGACGCCGACTTCCTGCCATATCTGCGCGCTGCTGCTGCGGCGTATCCAGTGCAGCGCCCGCACCATGCCATTGACATATGCCTGCACCAGTTGCGGATACCGGTCGATCGTCGATTGCAGCGCATAGGCGCATGTCACCGGCAGGGGGCCGCCGAAATAGCGGTTCCAGCTGGCGTCGTCGGACACGTCAAAGATGGTCTTGCCAAAACCGCCGCGCTCGGCCTCGATCTGCCAGGCGGCCGGCGCGACGATGGCGTCGAACTGGCCGCTGCGCAGGCCACCGAGCATGGTCAGCGTGACGCCGCCGGACACCAGGTTCAGCTTGTTGGCGGCGCCGATCTGCTCGAACAGGTAGCTGGCATACACATACTGGCCGCCACCCAGGGTCGCCACGGCCACGATGGGTCGCGCGCGGTCCGGCCGGCGGTAGTCGGCCAGCGCCTGCAAGGTGGTGATGCCTTTCTCGTACAGGTCGCTGCGCACCACCACGTTGGTATACGGACAGCGGCGGTCGATCGCCAGCAGTATCTTGGCCGGGCGGCCCCGGTTGGCCAGCTGGATCGGATGCGTGCTGTCGCCCAGGCCGAAGCTGACCTGACCACCGGCGACGATGTCGCGCAGCTTGGTCCCGCCATCGGACGACATGAGGCGGAAATCGAGGCCCTCCTCGCGCATGTACTGCTGGGTCAAGGCGACCATGTGCGGCAGGTAGTTCACGATGTAGGCGGGGTGCCCGGCCAGCACGGGGGCCAGCGGCGCCGCCGCGGCCGTGCGCGCCGGCCAGGCGGCGGCACCGCCTGCCAACAGGCCCAGCCGGGCAAGCATAGTTCGTCGGTTCATCATGCGAAAGTCCTTCTCTGAAATTGGGGGGGACGCCGCCTACGCGGCCAGCAGCGCCATGGAACTCGTGTCGAGCATGACCGTGACCGGCATGCCCGGCGCCAGGCCGGCTTGCGGCGCCGCATGCACCAGCCACGGGCCGAACGCGGTGCGCAATTCGATCTCCAGCAAGCCACCGAGAAAGGTGACGCTGGTGATCTCGGCAGCCACGCCACCCGCCTGGCCCGCGCCCGCAAGACGCAGCGCCTGCGGCCGCATGGCCAGTTGCACCGGCCCCGGCGCCTGGCCGCAATGGGGCAGGCGCAGCTCCAGGCCGCCCATGCAGACTCTTCCCAGCGCACCTTCGATGGCCATCAGGCGACCCGGCGCAAGGTTGCAGTCGCCCAGGAAGGTGGCGACGAAAGCGTCGCGCGGCGCGCGGTAGATGCCCTGCGGCGTGCTGGCCTGCGCCACCTTGCCGCGATGCATCAGCACCACCTGGTCCGAAATGGCCAGCGCCTCGGCCTGATCGTGGGTGACGTACACCACGGTCAGCTGCAAGCGCTGCTGCAATTCACGGATTTCCTTGCGCAGCATGCGGCGCAGCTGCGTATCCAGATTCGACAGCGGTTCGTCGAACAGCAGCACCTCCGGCTCGAGCACCAGCGCGCGGGCGATGGCCACGCGCTGCTGCTGGCCGCCGGACAGCTCGGACGGCCAGCGCCGCGCATACGCATCGAGTCCCGTCAGCGCCAGGCCGGCCATGGCGCGCTCCTGCACCTCGGCCTTGGGACGCCCCGCCAGGCGCAAGCCGTAGGCGACGTTGTCGAACACGCTCATGTGCGGGAACAGGGCGTAGCTCTGGAACACCATGGTGACGTTGCGCCCGGCCGCGCCGACATGCGTGACATCGCGGCCACCGATGAGAATCCGGCCTGCCGAGGCGAGTTCCAGCCCCGCCAGCATGCGCAGCATCGTGGTCTTGCCGCAGCCCGATGGCCCCAGCAAGGTCGTCAGCGATCCGGCCTCGATCGTCAACGACACGTCATCCACGGCGGTGACCGTGCCGTAGCGCTTCGAGACGCCCTGCAATTGAATCTGTGCTGCTGCCATCGTGCTGCTCCTCAGGAAACATGGATAGGGATACCACCGGGGCCGGCAGCCGGCCCCGCGCGGCGGCGGCCGGCCAGGCGCTGCACCACGGCCACGACCACCAGGCTGAGTCCGATCAGCAGCGTGCTGTAGGCCACCGCCAGTCCGTAATCGCCATTGATGACGCGATTGATGATGAACGTGGTCGCCAGCTCGTGGCCGGCCGAGACCAGGAAAATGACGGCCGTGATGGTGGTCATGGCGCGCACGAAGCCATAGATCAGGCTGCCGGTGAGCGCCTGGCGCAGCAGGGGCAGCTCGATGCGCAGCAGGGTCTGCCAATTGCTGGCGCCGAGGGTCAGCGACGCCTCGCCCAGGCTGCGTTCGACCTGCGCCAGTGCCGCCACCGTGGTCTGCACCAGCACGGGCAGGTTGCGGCACAGCAGGCAGATGACGATGATGGCCGCGCCGCCCGTCAGCTCCAGGGGCGGGCCGTTAAAGCTCAGCACATACGCCACGCCGATCACCGTGCCCGGCACCGCCAGCGGCAGGAAACTGAATGCCTCGAACAGGCGCTTGCCGGGAAACTGCTGGCGGCTGATGACCCAGCCGGCCAGCAGGCCCAGCACCGCGCCCAGCGGTGCCACCAGCAACGCCATGCCCAGCGTGCCGAGCAAGCTTTCCCAGGCCACGCCCGTCAGGGGATCGGCCGCGCCAGGGGTCACGCCGAACGCGTTCAGGTAATGCACCATGCTGGGCCGGTAGTCGCGCCCCCAGTTGACGACAAAACCGCCCACCAGCACCAGCATGAAAACCAGCAGCGTCAGCGCGCTCCACAGGATGGCCGCGCTCCCGCAGGCCCGTTGCAGGCTCACCGGTAGCGGCGCATGGCGCGTGGCGGCGCCCTTGCCGCCGATGGTGGCGTAGGAAGCCTTGCCCAGCACGCGCCGCTGCAGCCACAGCGCCACCAGCGTCAACCCCAGGAGCAATGCCGACAGGCTGGCCGCGCGGCCGACATCCTGCTGCGCGCCAACGATGGCAAAAAAGATATCGGTGGCCAACACTTCAGTATTGCCGCCAAGCAGGATGGGATTGCCGAAATCGGTCAGCGATTCGACGAAGCAGATCAGGAAGGCGCTGGTCAGACCCGGCTTGGCCAGCGGCAAGGTAATGCTGAAGAAGCGCTGATACGGCCCCGCCCGCAAGGTCTGCGCCGCCTCGTCGAGCGCCGGCGAAATACCCTCGACCACGCCGCGCAGGACCAGGCAGGCAACCGGCGTGAACGTGAACAACTGTGCCAGCAAGATGCCCTGTACGCCATAGATCCAGCGCCCGGGCACGATGCCGAACCAGCTTTCCAGCAGGGTGTTGAACAGCCCGGAACGGCCAAACAGCAGGATGAATGCCAGGCCGACCACGAAAGGCGGGGCGATCAGCGGCAGGACCGACAGCCATTGCACCACGCGCGCCAGCGGTCCGCGCACGCGGGCCATCTGCAGCGCCAGCGCGAAGCCGACAAGCGTACACAGCAGTGCAGACACGGCGGCGATGAACAGCGTGGTCCAGACCGTGCCGCAGCGTCCCGCGCCGGTCAGGCAGGCGCCGCTCCACAGATAGCCGCTGTAGAGCAGTCGCAGCGGCGCGGTCCAGGTATGCCCGCCACGGCCATCATCGAATGCATGCGAGAGCATGGCGGCGGTCGGCACCAGCGTAAACACCCCTACGAGCAGGCTGATCGACAATACCGTGCCGGCCACGAACGCGTCGCCGCCGAAATAGCCGCGCTGGCTCAGGCCCAGCGCCAGGCAGGACAGCAGACTGGCCGCGCACGCCAGCTGGCCAGGCCCCATGCTGGCCCCGCTGGCGGCAAAAGCGCACAGGCCAAGCCACAGCAAGCCGGCAGCGCCCGCCAACAGCAGTGCCACGGCGGGCGGACGACGGCGCCACGCGGCCCAGCCCAGCAGCAATGGCAGCAGCAGCGGCGGCAGCGCGCCGCCATCACGCGACTGCAACAGCAGCACCGCGCCGGCCATGCTGGCCGGCTCGCCCAACAGCAAGGCCGGGGGTAGCAGCCAGCGTCCATCGGCCTGCGCATGCCAGGGCAACAGACAGGCACCTAGCAGACCGAGCAGAACCCAGTACCAGCAGGACGCAATGCGGTGCCGGCCGGCGCCGCCGGCCGTGGCGCTCGCCGTGTTCACATCAGAAACAGCCATGGCGCGATATCCTGTCATTGGGCACTGGCAACATCTTTATTCCAGCGTCCCAGCAGCAAGGCATGCTGTTCGCGGGAGCCGAATTTGGCGTAGTCGTAGTCGAGGAACTTCGCCTTGGCCAGGTCCGGCATCCCGGGTGGCAGCTTGATGCCACGGTTGGCTGGCAGTGGATACTGCCTGAGCGAATATGGCAGGGCCTGCGCCTCCGCCCCCAGGGCCCAGTCATAGAACAGCCTGGCATTTGCCAGGTTGCGCGCATTGCGCAGGATCGCCATGGAGCCCGCCTCGGCCCCCGTGCCCTCGCAGGGCAGCGTATAGGCGACGGGAAAGCCGTTTTCGCGTTCCGTCATGACGCCGTGCAGCATCGCCACGCCGATGCTGGCCTCGCCGCGCGCGACAGCCTTCAGCGGACCGGCACCGCTGCGCGAATAGCTGGTGACCGAAGGATGCAGCTGCTGCAGGTAGCGAAAGGCGCCGTCTTCGCCGAACAGTTGGGCCATCGTGGCCAGCATCATGTAGGCCGTGCCGGACGAGGCGGGATTGGAAAGTTCGATTTCCCCCTTGTAGATGGGGTCGACCAGGTTCCTCCAGCACTGCGGCGGCGCGAGTTTTTTCTTCTTCAGCAATTCGGTGTTATACGCCAGCACCATCACGGCGCGGTACACGCCGACGCTGCGGTAGGCCGACTGCTCCGCCTGGATCAGGGACCAGGCGGCCAGCTGCGCGAGCTGCGGCGAGCGGTAGGTTTCCAGCAAGCCGTCCTGCGCCGCCTGCAGGAAGGAATCGCCTGAGCCGCCCCACCACAGGTCGCCCTTGGGATTGCCGGCCTCGCCCTTAATCTGCGCATACAGCTCGCCGGTGGGCTTTTGCACCACGCTCACCTTGACGCCGTGGCGCGCGCTGAAACCATTCGCCAGCGCCTGGCACATGGCCGCGTCCGGGTAGGCGCAATACAGGTTCAGCTGCCCTGCCGCCTGCGCGACCGCCGGCAGCGCCCACGCCATGCATGCCGCCAGCGCCATTGCCGCCGCGCCCAGTACGCGGCGCAGGCGCGCCGCCCGGCTTACTGCCAAGTTCGGAAATATCATTGCAATTGCCTCGCTAAGATAGGTGAATGGAAATGCATGCGCGACGCGGCGCGTCACACCAGCAGGCGCTCGACGACGCGGTGATGGATCAGGTGTTCATCGATGATCTCGTCAATGTCGCTGGCATCGAGATAGGTGTACCAGGTCGCTTCCGGATAAATCACCAGCACCGGGCCCAGCTCGCAGCGGTCCAGGCAACCGGCCTGGTTGATGCGCACCTGCTCCTGGCCCAGCATGCCCAGCGCGGCCAGGCGCTCCTTGGCATGCTGGCGCAGTTGGTCAGCGCCGTGGTTGGCGCAGCAATCGCGCCCGCCGTCGCGCTGGTTACAGCAGAAAAAGACGTGGTGGCGAAAATGGCTCATGTCGCCTCCTGCGCCAGCGCGTCGGCCACGCACGCCTCACCCTGCTCCCAGCCCGGCTCGTACACCCATGGCCGGCGCGTCCGGTCGGCGGCGGCGAAACGGGCGATGGCGCCCGCATGCACGAGCGTTTCGGCGATTTCATCGGTCCCGCGCAGCAGGCGCGCCGCATCGTCCGGCTCGATGTCGAAGGTCAGCGAAAATTGCGCGCAGTTGATGCGCTGATGGTGCAGGTCTATGCTCAAGCGCAAGCCGCCGCCTGCCAGCCGTGCCGCCTCTGCCAGGCGCGCATAGCCGTCCGCGCTGACACGCGCCGGCAAGATGCCGTTGCGCACGCAGTTGCGCTGGAATATTTCGCCAAACCCGGGCGCCACGACGGCGCGGATGCCGAAGTCGGCCAGGGCCCAGGCCGCATGCTCGCGCGAGCTGCCGCAGCCGAAATTATCGGCGGCGATCAGGAACGTGGCATGGCGGTGCTGCGGCTGGTTCAGCACGAAGGCAGGGTCCGGCACGCGCCCCTCCAGGTAGCGCCAGCGGGCGAACAGGCCCTGACCCAGGCCACGCCGGGAAGTGGTCACCAGTTCGGTTTGCGGAATGATGATGTCGGTGTCGATATTCGGCACCGCCAGCAGGGCGGCATGTCCGGATTCGATCAGAAAGCTGCGGTTCATCGATGCTCCTTTTCTCAGAAATTGATGCGGCTGCCGATGCCCAGCAACGCGCTCTTGTCGGCCAGGCCGGCGTAATCGCGGCTGGACTTTCCCAGACGCACATACATGTCCTGACGGCGGCTCAGCTCATAAATCATGTCCATCTCGGCCGTGACGACGGCCAGCCCGGAAAAGTGGTAGCTGCGCACGACGCCACGCGCCACCAGCTGCGGCGTGAAACGCTTGGAAAAACGCATGAACGTGTCGTAGCGGCCAAAATCCTCGTTGCCATGCAGGGGAAACACCTGCACGAACAATTCCGCCTGATGGCGCTTGAACCAGGCATTCCACGGCGCGATGCGGTGCAGCGTCAGCTGTGCGCCCAGGCGCGCGTCAGCCAAGTGGTCATGCGCCCCGCCTGCGGGCGCGCCCAGTTTCAGGTAGTCGAGGCGCGCCACCCAGCCCAGCAGCTGAGGCGCCTCGCGCAGCGGTACCGGCCCGCCGACGAAGACCTGCAGCCGCGCCGTTTCCAGCGCATGCCGGCCCAGCTTGTAGTTGTAGTCGAACGCTTCGAGCAGGAACAGCTGCGACGGCCAGGCGACGAAATGCGATTGCGAGGCGCGCGCGACACCGCCGTCAAGGTAGGCCAGCTGCACCCGTCCCACGGATGGCGGCGTGGCATCGGCGGCAGTGGCCTCGGGCGCGTTGCCGCCCAGCGCCAGCAGCAGCATGGCCCAGGCGGCCACACGGCCAAGTGGCCCCAGCTGGCGCGGATCCGTCACCTTGCCCGTCAGCGCCGAAGCGGCGGCAACCGCCGGACTCACCAGGTGCGTGCGTGCGCCGGCGCCCTGGCGGCCGATGAAATTGCGGTTGGAGGTCGACAGGCAGCGCTGTCCGGCGCCGACGAATTCCTGGTTCACGCTGGCGCACATCGAGCAGCCGGGCTGGCCCCAGCGAAAACCGGCCGCGCTCAGGATCGCATCGAGTCCCTCGCGCTCGGCGGCACGGCGCACCTGCTGAGAGCCGGGCACCACAAAGGCGCGCACGCCGGGTGCCACCTGGCGTCCCCTGGCCAGCTCGGCCACCACGCGCAAGTCCGACAGGCGGCCATTCGTGCAGGAGCCGATGAACACCACATCGACCGGACGCGCCAGCAGGCGTTCGCCCGCCTGCAAGCCCATGTAGTCGAAGGCCACGCCGGCGCGCGCCGAATCGTCGGCGCCGATCACCGCGCCGATGTCGATCACCTGATCCGGATTGGTGCCCCAGGTGATCTGCGGCTGCAGGTCCGACACGTCGAGCAGCAGCTCGCGCTCGAAATGCGCCCCCGCATCGCTGGACAGCGCCGACCATTGCGCCAGCGCCGCCGCCAGGGCGGCATCGCCTGCGGGCCGGCCCAGCGCCGTGCGCACATACTCGAAGGTGATGCCGTCCGGTGCGATCAGGCCGATGCGCGCGCCCATCTCGATGGCCATATTGCACAGGGTGAAGCGTCCATCCATCGGCAATTGCCGCACGAAGCCGCCTGCAAATTCGATCGCGTGGCCGGTGGCGCCGCTGACCGTCAGCAGCTGGCACAGCTTGAGGATCACATCCTTCGCATACACTCCCGGCGCCAGCGCCCCTTCGAGCACCACCCGCAGATTGGCAGGCTTTTTCTGCACCAGGCTCTGTGTCGCCATCACGTGCTCGACTTCGCTCGTGCCGATGCCAAAGGCGACGCATCCGAGCGCGCCCAGGGTACAGGTATGCGAATCACCGCACACGGCCGTCATGCCGGGCAGCACCAGCCCCTGTTCCGGCGCCATCACATGCACGATGCCCTGGCGCGCATGGTCGACGGGGAAATGGCGCACGCCGAAGTGGCGGGTATTGGTCCGCGCATGCTCGAGCAGCTGCTGGCCCTGCGCAAAGCTGGCGCCGCTGCGCTCCGGCGCCGTCGAGACCACGTGGTCCTCGGTCGACACGGTCAGCTGGGGAAACGGCATGCCGCGCTGCTGCTCCAGCAGGCTGCTGAAGGCCTGCGGGCTGGTCACCTCGTGCAGCAGGTGGCGGTCGATGAACAGCAGGTCGTTGCCATCGTCGAAATGGGTGATCACGTGGCGCGCCCATATCTTGTCGAACAAAGTCAGGCTCATATGCGTTCTTCCTTGGTGAGGCGTGCGGCGCTGAAGGCCGGCGCCAGGTGGTGGCGGGCGCGCCGGCTGGCCCACAGCGTCGCCAGGCAAAGCACGGCCACGGCGGCCCAGCCCAGTGCCGGCAGGTACGCATACAGCGCGGGCAGCAGGAAGGCCGGCGGCAGGGACAGCAGCTCGGTGGCAAAGGCCATCGATCCCATGACCCTGGCGCGCTCGGGATGGTCCTCGACGGCGGTGCTGAACAAGGCCATGGCTGGCGGCAGCATCAGCGCGAAAGCCACCGTTTCAAGCACGAACAGCGCGGCAAAGCCGAGCGGCGCTTGCACCAGGCCCATCAGCAGAAGCGCAGCGCCCATGAACCACAGGCCGCCGTCGATCAGCGCGGCCTGGCCGACGCGCTGGCTGACATGGCCGGCCAGCGGCATCAGCAGCGTGGTCAGTACCGCCGAGACCGCGAAAAACATGCCGACCCGCGACGCTTCCATCCCCAGCGCACCCGTCACATGCAAAGGCAGCAGAATCATCAGCGAGAAAAACAACACGCGCCGCAGGCTTTGCGGGCTGTACAGGGCCAGCAGCATACCCAGCGCCGGACGTGGCCCGGCATGGCCCGCACGTGCCGCCACCGGCGCCAGCGCCACGCCGGCCAGCAGCATGGCAAGCAGCCCGACCAGCGCACCGGCGACGAAGATCGCCTGCAAGCCCAGCCAGTGCGCGATGGCGGCGCCGGCCAGCGGCCCAAGCAGAAAACCCAGGCCGAAGGCCGAACCGAAGCGCCCCATCAGCCGCACCCGCTGCTGCGAATCGACGCCCCGCGCATAGCCTATCGCCAGGTCGTTCAGGGCGATCGCCAGCACGCCCTCGACCAGGCCCTCGATGAAGCGCAGCACGCCGAACTGCGCCAGCGAGCCAGCCCCCAGGTAGGCGGCGAACACCAGCGCGTACAGCAGAAAGGCGGCCATCACCGCGCGCCGGTGCCCCCAGCGCATGATCGCCGCCGGGCTGAAGGCGCGCGAGCACAGCCGCCCCAGCACCAGCGTGGCGTACGGCACGCTGAGGGCGGCGACGCTGACGTCGTACTGCTTGAAGTAGATGGGCAGCACCGGCATGACGATGCCCATGCCGATGTTGGCCAGTACCGTCAGCAGCAGCAGCGCGGGAAAGCGCCATGCCTCCTTGTGCAGGTTCATGCGGCGCGTTCCCCGCGCTCGGCCACGCGCTGCGCCAGCACCTGCTGGTAGCGCGCCGTATCCGTCACCAGGTCGGGGAAGTACGGCTTTACCTTGTCGAGCCCCACCCAGCCGGCCCGCACCAGGTAGGGGCGGTCGAACGTGAGGTCGATGATGGTGTTGACGCGGTCCCCGCTGCCGGCCAGCTCCGCGGCCGTCGGCCCGGCATCGATGATCAGGTCGACCAGATGGCCGATGTCCTCGATGGCCTTGGCCAGGGGCACGAAGATATTGCCCTGCCCGGACAGATTGGCCGAGGTGGCCGCGATGGGTCCGTCGATCCCCTGCGTCAGCATGCGGAAGATCGGATGCGTGGTGCAGCTGATGGCCACACTGTGCAAGCCACAGGTAAGCTGGTCCGGAAACGGATACTTCTGCTTGAAGACGAATGAGATCTCCCCCGGCAGCAAGTCGTCGAGCACGGCGTGGTTGAACCACTCGGGCAATTCGACATAGCGGCCCGCCACGGCAGGATGCGGCAGGCTCACCGGCAGCGGGCCGAACTTGACACGCTGCTTGACGGCGAAGATACGACTGACGGCAGCGGCGTTGGTGGCGTCGCAGATCAGGTTATAGTTGGTCGTCGTTGGCGAAATCACCAGCCCGCCGCGCTTGAGCACTTCGATGGCGCGCGGCAGGAAGTCTTCGTCCGACTTGACGATGGGAGCGATCATGGCAGTCTCCAGTGACGGGCTTAGCGGACCGCGCTGCGGTTGAGCAGCGAGGCATAGTAGTCATGCAGCTGCAGCCAGGCATCGCAGATACGCTCGGTCACGGCCAGCGCGCGCTGGTCAAAACCGGCTACCTGCGGCGCATACTTGCGCACCAGCCGCACGCCTTCCTCGGCATGGTCGTCATCGGCATCGCTGTGCACGGTGAACCATTCGAGCTCGGCTTCGCTGTAGCCATATGCTTCGCGCAGCGCGGCCAGCATCTTGCCCACGCTCTCGCCCGACTGCGACTCAATGGCGTAGATCGCCAGCAGGCCGACGGCGAAATGCTCGTCGCGCATGATGCCGAGCAGTGTGTCGACGTAGCGCCGCACGGGTTCGGCCTGCGTGGCCGGGCCGAACTGGTCGGCGCCGACGCCGGAAGCCTCGGCAAAGCGGCGCATCAGGTTGTAATGGCTGTCGCTGCCGCAATTAATGCCCGTTTCCTCGGCCACCAGCTGTTCGATCATGAAATGGCGCACATCCTCGAACTGGGTCTTCGAATGAATAATGCTGAAGATCAAGTTCTGCGTGTAGACCTGGTGGTATTTCTGCAGCGCCCAGGCGGCCAGCGCCGCCCTGTCCGGCAAGCCGCGCTGCACGCTGCCGACGAACTGGTGGCGGCTGTAGCGTTTTTCATGCACGATCTGATTGCATTGCGCGATGACATCTTCGACCGGCAGCGGGGGGCGCACCCCGCTGTGGCCGGCGTTTGCGTGCAAGTCCATATCAATCCTTGAGGCCATAGAAGGCGGCGGCGTTGTCGTGCAATACCTGGCGCTTTTGCAGCAAGCTCAGGCCCACGTGGTCACGCATGAAATCGAATGACTGGCTCAGGCTCGCTTCGCCGTAATGCGTGTGGGGGAAGTCGAAGGCGCCGAGCACGCGGTCATCGCCGACGAGCTTCATAAATTCCGGCATGTAGTCGTAATCGCCCTCGAAGCCGAAATACACGGCATGTTCGCGCAGCACCGCCTCGGGCGACTTCTTGCCGGGCCATGGCTTGCATGCGGCCGTCGGCCACCAGTGCATCGCCCGCTCCAGAAACAGGCTGAAAAAGCGGGCATCGTGTTCGACGAACGATACTTTCAGGCGCGGGAAGCGGTCATAGATGCCGCCCGTAAAGATACTGATATACGCCCACCAGACGGACAGGTCGAAGGCGCCGAGGAAAATGCTGGACGGCGTCGTGCACTCGAAGGTCTGGCGAGGATTGGGCCAGCCGATATGCACGCAGACCGGCATGTTCATGTTTTGCGCTTCGCTCCAGAACGGGTCGAACAGCGGATCGTGCAGCATGCGTTCGCCGGCCGTCGGCAAGATCATCACCGCCGTGGCGCCCTTCTCCTTGGCATGGCGCATTTCCTGCACCGCCAGCTCGGGCGAGCGGATCGGCACCAGGGCGGCGAATTCGATCATGTCCGGCGCCTTCGAGCGCATTTCCGCCATCCAGTCATTCCAGGCACGCATCAGCGCCGCCTCGTAGACCAGGTCGTCGGTCAGGGTTTCCAGGAACAGCGTGGAAAACAGCACGGTGCGGTCCAGGCCCTGGTCGCGCATCAACTGCGCGCGCGCCACCGGGTCGGTGCAAGCCTGGATCGGCACGGGCACCGGCTTGCGCTTGGCAAAGTCCATCTCGGCCGGTGTGCTCATGACGACGCCGCCATTGCCCTGGTTCTTCGGCACCAGGCGCCCGTCGATATACCAGGTCTTGTTGCGGCTCGGGCGCAGCGACACATGGGGATTGTCGATCACATGCGGGCGCCGGTGAGCAAACTCCTCTGGCAGGTAGAGCTCCCAGCTGTCACCCACTTCCTGCACGTGGGAATCGGAATCGAATTGCTTGAAATCGAAGGGCGAGGTGTATTTCTTCCATTGCTGCTGCGCTGGCGCGGCGGCGGAGGGAAGCGGATGTGGACTGTTCAGTATCGTGCTCATGTACGGCTCCAAAGGGTTGAGTGGGATTTAAGACTGTGCTTGCAGGGCCAGGAAACCGGGTTCGATAGCTTCCCAGTTCACGCCGCGCCGCTTGAGCGACCAGTTGGTGAAGTTGACGATGGTGGTGGCGTTGCGCTCCGGATTGGCGTACTTGGAACGGCCATGGTCGATGGCGAAGTCGGCCGCCTCGCGCAATGTGGCGGGAATGTCCTCGAACTGGTAGATATTGCCTTGCGACGAGGGATTGGCCGACGACCCCACCACCAGCAAACCGGCCGTGCGCAGGCGGGCAATCACGTCTTCCAGGAAGGGCCCGACGTTGAGGAACACGGCAATGGTGCCGTTGGTAACAGTCTGGCCGTAGACCCACGGCGACAGCTTGCCCAGCAGCTTGCTGTGCGGATTGACGGGCAACACCACCGCCAGCGTCGTCTCGGCGGCGGTGGCGGCGATCCAGTCGCCGATGACGTCGTTGGGTACCAGGGCGACTTCGCGCAGGATGTCGAGGTTGCCGATGACGATGCAGGGATTGGTGTGGACCCTGCCCTTGGCTTCGTACATCTTGCGGATGGCGCGCTCCGAGTGGCCCAGCAGGCCGTAGCCGATGTCGCCCTTGAGCAAGACCAGGCTGCCGGCGGCAAAGGCATCGCAGCTGGCCCGCACGTCGTGCTCGGTGTGGGCCGTGCCGCTGTCTTCATAGTGCATGGAATGTGCATTCATGGTGTGGAGGATTTCGCTAGGAGGCTGCCGGCTTACAGCACGGCCAGCGGGGATTCGGCGTCGCTGCGCTCGCCACCACGGGGGGCCGGGCGGGTGGACACTTCGGACAGCAGCCGGTATTTCTCCACCAGCAGCTGGGCGTCGTTGTAGCTGGCCACGTCGTCTTCGCTCATGATGGCCGTGTACACCGCGTCGAGCACCGCCGAACTGACCTGCTTGACACCGGCGCGCATCAGGCGCTGGCGCAGGATATTGCGGCCGCTGTGGCGGCCGATCACGGTCTTCGACTCGGCGCCGAAGTTCTCCGCGCGCATGAATTCATACGTGAAGCGGTACTTCATCACGCCTTGCTGGTGCATGCCGGCCTCCGTGGCGAAGGCGTTGCGGCCGATGATGGGCTTGTGCAGCGGCACGCTCAACTGCAGGTAGTCGGCCACCAGCAGGCAGCTGTCGAGCAGGCGGTGGGTGACGATATCGTGGGTACAGTGCAGCTGGTCGCTCTTGTAGGTCAGCGCGGCGACCAGTTCTTCCATGCTGGCATTGCCGGCGCGTTCGCCGATGCCGCACATGGTCGTTTGCACCTCGTCGGCGCCCGCTTCGATGCCGGCCAGGGAGTTGGCGACGGCCAGGCCCAGATCATTGTGGCAATGCGATGAAATGCGCAGGTCCGGACCGACAAATTCGCGCAGCTGGCGCACCAGCGCATAGTATTCCGCCGGCAGGCAGCAGCCGACGGTGTCGGGCACGGCGATGGCCGTGATGCCGTGCGCAATGCCTTCGCTGATCAGCTGCTTCATGAAGGCCATGTCGCCGCGGGTGGCGTCTTCCAGCGCCAGCGAGATGTCGCGGAAGCCGACGGCCTTCGCATGTTCGATGGCCTCGATCGCTTCACGGATGATCTGTTCGCGGGTGACGCCGCGCTTGTACTTGATATGAATATCCGAACCGACCGAGGCCAGTTCGATCTGCGGATGGCTGGCATCGCTCATCGACTTGGCGCAGGCATCGATATCTTCCTTGACGGCCCGCGCAAAGCCGCACGGCGTGGCCCGCGACAGGATGCGGCAGATCTCGCGGGTCGCTTCGAAATCGACCGGCGACGAGGCCGGGAAGCCCGTCTCGATGGTATTGACGCCCAGGTGCTCGCTCGCTTCGGCGATCTTGATCTTCTGGTCGATCGCCAGGGCGTAGCCCGGCGCCTGTTCACCGTCGCGCAGCGTGGTGTCGAAAATGTTCACATGCCTTAATAGATTCATGTCCATCGTCTGTCCTATGAAAAAACACTAAGGGTGGCGCTGCCTCTCGGGGACCGCCGCCTTGGCTGTCGGCCAGGGCACACCAGCGAGCTTGCAAGACCGTTCTGCGGGAAGCGCGACGCCTGGATTTGACCTGGCACAAACGTTTCCTTGCGATAAAGACTACCGGAATCATGCAGGCGCGAAACCTGTCCGCCTCCTCACCTGTGGGCGCCCGCAGCTGTTGAGAGGAACAGCTAGTGTCGGCGCCTGCCGCTTGCTAAGGTGGCATGGCTGACTGAGGTCAACAGCGCAACGCGGGCGGCAGGAAGCGCTTTCGCACGAGGCCGGCGAGACCGGTAATTCTTAACAAGGGAGCGATATGGAGCTGCACATAGGATTGGAAAACATCGCGATTGCCAACAGCGCAATCAGCTATGCGAACGGTGAAAAGGGTGAATTGATCTACCGCGGCTACTGGGCCGGCGAACTGGCACTGGATAAATCGTATGAAGAAGTGCTGCACCTGATACTGTTCGGTACCCTGCCGGATGCCGCCGAGCTGGCGCAGCTGCGCGCCAGGCTCGAAGCGCTGCGCGTGCTCGACAGTGCTACGACTGCGATGATCGCGGCCCTGCCGGCGCAGGCCAGCGACATGGCCGCCCTGCGCGCCGTGCTGTCCTGCCAGCCCATTGCCGGCGCCGACTGGCCGCCGACGCTGGACCAGGCGCTGGCCATCTTTGCCATCGCGCCGACGGTGATCGCGCACCGCTACCGCCTGAGCCAGAAGCTGGCGCCGGTGGCCCCGCGCGCCGGCCTGTCGCACATTGAAAACTATTTGTACATGCTGAGCGGCAAAGTACCGGATCCGGACTTCGCGCGCGCGCTGTCCGCCTATCTGATCCTGTGCATCGACCACGACACCAACGCGTCCACCTTCGCGGCGCGGGTGGTGGCCTCGACCCAGGCCGATATCGTCTCGGCGGTCTGCGCCGCGATCGGTGCGCTGATTGGCCCGCTACATGGCGGCGCGCCGTCCAAGGTCGACGACCTGCTCGACGAGATCGGCAGCGCGGACCAGGCGCAGCGGGTGATCAGCGGCAAGCTGGAAAGAGGCGAACGCCTGATGGGTTTCGGACACCGCGTCTACAAGACCTGGGATCCGCGCGCGGCGGTGCTGAAGAAAGTGGCCACCAGCCTGCACGGCAAGGACCCCCTGCTCGACCTGAGCCTGGCCGTGGAAAAGACCGCCGTGGCCCTGCTGGAACAGCACAAGCCGGGGCGCAACCTGTACCCGAACGTGGAGTTCTGGGCCGCCGCCGTGCTGCGCGCCGTCGGCGTGCCGAAGACCCTGTACACGCCGACCTTTTGCTGTACCCGCATCGCCGGCTGGTGCGCGCATGTGCTGGAACAGGCGCAGGACAACCGCCTGATCCGGCCCAAAGCCGTCTACATTGGCGGACGTCCGGCCGCACCGGCGCAGCTGGACTGAGGCAGCCGCGGCGACATGGCGGTGCGGCGCACCGCCATGTGCGGCCTTAACGGCTATAGCTGGTGCGTAAGACAGCCGTGCCAAGACGATTGGCGCCAAGCATGAAACCGATCATGGCCGGCGAGGCATCGGCGGGCACGCCCAGTTTGTCCGTCTTCAAGGCATGCAGCGTGAAAATGTACTGGTGCGGCTTGTCGCCTGGTGGCGGGCAGGCGCCGCCGAAATCGTTGCTGCCGAAATCGTTGCGGGCCTGCTTACTGCCGTCGGCCAGGCTCGCCTGCTTGCCGATGCCAGCCGGCAAGCCTGTCGCGCCAGCCGGAATGTCGTAGATGACCCAGTGCCACCAGCCGCTGCCGGTCGGCGCATCGGGATCAAAAACGGTGACGGCAAAGCTCTTGGTGCCTGCTGGCGCGTCGGCCCAGGACAGTTCCGGCGAGCGGTTGCCGCCGCTACAGCCGAAACCGGCGTAAACCTGGGCATTGCCGAGCGGTGCGCCGGCCTGCAAGTCCCGGCTTTTCAACTCGAATGCCTGCGTGCCCGAACACACACCTGCGGAGAACAACATCATGAATAGCAGCTTGCGCATCTTACCTCCGGTTATGTTAAACAACGCAGGAAGTGTAGGCCAGGCCAGCAAGCCGAAACGCTCGATATGCATCGCCAATCGCTCAGGCGCCCGCCACGGCGGAAGGGTCGACGCCGAAACGCCTGGCGAAGGCGCGCGAAAAGCTGGGCACGGAACGATAGCCGCAGGCGCCCGCCACTGCCTTGACGGGCCGGCGCGTGGTCTGCAGCAGCGCCAGGCCCGCATGCAGGCGCACATCGAGCAGCAGCGCGCGGAACGAGGTGCCTTCCTCGTGCAAATGGCGCCGCAAGGTGGCACTGCTCATCTGCAGCTGCTGTTCCACGTGTGCCGACTTCCAGTCCTGCGCGGGAGCCGCGGCGATCATCAGGCGCACGCGCGCGGCGGTGGACGGATCGTGGGCCATGAGAAAAGCCCTGTGGCCCAGGCGCGCCAGCGCCACCAGCAGGCCCAGCGCCAGGTAATCGGTCATCAGCGGGTCTTGCGCATCCGCTTCCAGATAGGCGCGCAGGGGCATCACGATGGCTTCGAGCGCGCCGACCGAGATGCTGGCGGCGTGCGCGGGCCCGCTACCGGCGCCGGAGTGCGGACCGAGCAGGCTGCGCGCCAGTTCCACCACATGCCAGGGAAACGCCAATGCCAGGGCGCGGTAGGGGCCATCGCGATCCGGCGTGTTTTCCACGTCAAATTGCAAGGCGCGGTGGACCAGCAGGAAATCGCCGGCTCCGCAGTCGAGCTGCACATCGCCGCAGCGCAGGCCTTTTTTGCCTTGCAGCGGCACCAGCAGCAACGGCATGTCGCACGCCACGGCCTGCAGGCGGTAGGCATGCGCCGCCACGATGGTGACCGTAGCACTGGCAGCGCCGTCAAAACGCGCCGCCAGGGGATCGAGGGGCTGCGATAACAGCCAGGACAGATCGGAATGCACGTGCCTCCCTGATGAAATATGCGGGCGATTTCCCCGGCGGGAATGCGCACCATCGGAAATGCGCCGCCATTGCATGCATTGCAATTTACACGAAATATCACAATAAGGAAATATTATCCCTATATACACCACGGCCAGCCGCTGCGCAAATTGGTATTAGTCGATGCCGCCTATTATATTGCCAGCCTCGCAGGGAAAGATATTCGCGCACAGCCACATGCGCCACTCCAGCAGAAACTGAAATAAATACAGTGTTTTATTTAATAACATAAATTCCGATACAAAATATTGAATTTTTAAAAGAACAACATCTAAAATTTGATAAATTACAGCAAGATAAATCAGAAGCACAGCGGCGCCACGCTTTTGAACAATATCGTTGCGTATCAAATACAGCAAATGGATGTCAAGATAGTTAATAATTAAATATTATATTTATTGAGAAAGAGTTTCTATATGCTTCAGCCTCTGAGTAAATTTGAAAATTTGTTGCAATGCAAAAGCTTTGCCGATTTACACAAGAAAACCTCGGGTATCGTGCAAGAACTGGGATTTGAGCATTTTCTGTTTGGCTTGCGCATGGAAATAGTCGGACAGCCAACGGAAGACTTCGTGCTGAGCGGCTACCCCGAGCGGTGGTGGGAAGCCTACCAGGAGCATGATTTCGACCGCATCGATCCCATCGTCGCGCACTGTAAGACCAGCCACCGCCCGTTACTGTGGGAACGCGAACAGTATTCGAATGCGTATGCGGCGGCCATGTTTGAAGAAGCCGCCATGTTTGGCATCCGCAGCGGCGTCAGCGTGCCTTTGCACGGCAGCGTGCGCCGCGAATTCGGCCTGCTCAGCCTGGCTTCCGACGATGCCTGCATCGATGGCTACACGGAACAGATCCTGGGCCAAAGCCAGCTGCTGGCCAGCTTCCTGTACGAAGCCGTACAAAAAATTGCCGCAAAACAGCTCAACGTCCTCTCCCCCACCCTCACGCCGCGCGAGCATGAATGCATACGCTGGGCCGCAGCTGGCAAATCGACGTGGGAAATCTCATGCATCCTGAAGACGTCGGAACGCACCATCTACTTCCACATCTGCAATGTGATGGCCAAATTGAATGTCGTCAATCGGCAACAGGCGATCGCCAAAGGTATGGCGCTGGGACTGATCTGAGCCATCGCTCACGGGCCGGCATGGTGCAGCGCGCCGGCAACGTGATCCCCCTCGCCATGCGGCGAGCGGAACGGCAGGTCCGCTGTTAACAAGAGCTCCCCTACACTTTCACTTCAAGGCGCGTATGAATTTTCAAGTACATCTCCAGCCCAGCGGCCAGCACTTTCCTTGCGAAGCAGAGGAAACCATTCTGGAGGCGGCACTGCGTGCGGGTGTCGGCCTGCCTTACAGCTGCAGAAATGGCAGCTGCGGCGCCTGCGCGGCAACTATCGCGGGCGGAACCGTAGCGTACCCGGGCGCGGCACCGCGCGCGCTGACGCCGGAGCAGGCCGCGCGCGGCATCTGCCTGCCCTGCTGCGCCATTGCCTGCACCGATGTGCAGCTTGAGGCCCGCGAGGTGGCCGGCAATGGCGACTTTCCGGTACGCAAAATGCCTTGCCGCGTCAGCGCGATGCAAAAGCTCGCGCCGGACGTCATGCAGCTCACGCTGCAGCTGGCGGCCGGCCTGCAATACCGCGCGGGCCAGTATGTCGATTTCATGTTGCGCGACGGGACGCGGCGCAGTTACAGCGTGGCCAATGCGCCCGACCAGACAGGCGCGCTGACCCTGCATATCCGCCACATATCCGGCGGCCGCTTCAGCGAACAGGTGTTTCGCGCGATGCAGGAACGCGACATCCTGCGCCTTGAAGGTCCGCATGGCAGCTTTTTCCTGCACGAGGATTCGGACAAACCGATGCTGCTGCTGGCGACGGGCACCGGCTTTGCCCCGCTCAAGGCCATGGTCGAACAGCTGATCGCGCTCGAATTGCCTCGTCCGATGGTGCTGTACTGGGGTGGACGGCGGCCGCATGACTTGTATATGGATGGCTTGTGCCGCGAATGGGCTGCGCGGCTGCCGCATTTCCGCTATGTGCCGGTGCTCTCCGCGCCTCTCGCCGAGGATGGCTGGCAAGGCCGCGTCGGCCATGCGGACCGTGCCGCGATCGCCGACTTTCCCGACCTGTCCGCTCACCAGGTGTACGCCTGCGGCGCGCCCGCCATGGTGGAAAGCGCGCGCCGCGATTGCGTGCGGCTGTGCCAGTTGCCGGAAGACGAGTTCTATGCCGACATCTTTGTTTCGCCGCAAGAAAAGAAACAGGCCACTCCGCAGAGTGGCCTGCGTCCTTGAATCCAATGCGCGCGGCGAGAAGATGCTTACCTTCTTCTCCATGCAGCCCATCAAGGTAGTCAATGCATGCCACGACATTCATGCTCTGATAGGGAGTGTTTGGCTTCAACGCTGGGATGGTCAAGAGACAAGGGAAAGGCGCAAGGCCCGGGCCGCCGTGTATACGCAGGGCCAGCTGTCGCCACGTGGGCGGCGGGTGGATACGCGAAATCGGCATCTTCGACGAGGCCGGCGACCCGTGCGCGGTGGCCAACTGCCAGCGGCCCAATGTTCGCCTGCACCATCGACATGTCCTACCTGCTGTGGGCACGCGGCATCGATATCCGCACGCTGAAAGAATCACAGATCGAAGATGGGTGGATCAGGATCAAGCCAAGCAAGACACAAAAAACCAGCGGCAAGGCTGTCGACATTATGGCTGCTTTCGCCCAAAGCAGACGTCGTACCACCTGTATCGGATACTCCTATGCAGCATGACGACGTTTGCGCCATTCCAGATAGTCGAGGTCGCGATTGTCGGGGTTACCTAATTCAATATGATAATAGGCGCGACCGGCGATTTCGAAAGGTGTTTCATGCCAGTAGATTTCCGCTACTTCTGCCATGGTGCGAGTTTTCAACCATTCCTTGTAGTAGCTATATGCAATCTCACGTGCATGATGCTGTTCGACGCCAAATCTCGCTGCTATCTCGCCTGCAGTTAGTTTTAAAAGGTGGGGGATCGTGCATTCAATAGGCTCATCAGCTTTCAAGGCTTCTTCTAGCCACGCTTTTATCGCAGTATTAAAGAGGAGCTCCGCCGCCCTTTCCGGAAACGTCGTCGTAAGAACCAGCTCACCTCGCTCTTCGAGACTCAAAAGAGCCTCGGTGATTTGTTCCACGATCTTTTTGTCTTCCATGGCGCACTCTCGTTTGTTGATCAAATGTCTGCCTCTGGCCGGTTGCCGCTATCAGCCTGCATATGACTGCGTCGCCTCATTCAGCCACCCGAATTAGGGCGTAAATTCACGAAACAGGAATAGTGACTCGCGCGGTACTATTTTCGGCACGCCGACATCAAAATCCACCATACCGACATCAACGCCATAGGGATTTGCTAACTCTTCGGTTAATGTGCCGCTTCCCAGATGGACTTCATCCAGATCGTGAATTCCAAGGCACATGAAGTTTGTCCTCTCCCCCGGACCGTCATTGTGCGCATCGTGAAAACCGCCGCTCATCTCTACCGCGCGCACGTATGCATGCTGTGCGTCTAAGGCAGGGAAGAGATGTGTCGCAACACGATGCCGTGTCTCCTTCCGAACTGCTTCATTCGATGCGCCATACGTCGCGTAAACGGAAAAACCCAGCACCGATATTATACAAACGTATAATATACAGTACTGGGTTTCTATACAGCTTGCGCTGTAACTCCTTGAATCTAATGGTCGGGGCGAGAAGATTCGAACTTCCGACCCCATGCACCCCATGCATGTACGCTACCAGGCTGCGCTACGCCCCGACGAGGTGGGAATTATAGCAGAGCCTTTTAGGTTTTTGCCATGCTTTGCGCATGATTCATATCGAACTGCGCAAACTTTTTTGCATGGCCCTGGCAAGCGGCCTATTCGTTCAGCAGCAGCGCCGTCAGGACGATGCGGAAGCCCGCGATCAATGGCTCGACTTTCACGTCCGGATTGTGAATGAGGCGCACGGGCAAGCCCTGGTAAATGGCGACGAGGGCATTCAGGCGGCCTTCCAGCATCTCTTCATCGGCCGGCAAGCCGCGCTTGATGCGCGCATCGCGGATGATGGAGAGAAACAACTGGCGCGAACGCTGGTCCGAGCATTGCAGCATTTCCGCGATCACCGGATTGCGCGATGCTTCCGCAAAAATTTCCAGCGGCATCATCCACGTTTTCGGGTCCAGCGCTTCGAGCACATGCTCGCCCGCATTGTCGATCACGGCCTGCAGCGGGTCTTCGCGCTGCGCCAGGTCCTGCATCAGGTTCGACACCCGCTCCGTATTCTGCATGACGAAGGCGGCGATGATCGCATCCTTGCTGTCAAAATAATTATAGATGTGGCCCGCGCTCATGCCGGCCGCTTTCGATATCTCGGCCATGCTGGCGCCGTGGAAGCCACGGCGGCTGAAACAGCTTTCGGCCGCATCGAGCACCTGCTTGCGCCGCGTGTTGGCGCGCTCGGGATCCGGATGCTTCTTTTCAACTTGGTTCATGATTTTCCAGTAGCGCGCCGACCCTGCCCTTGCGGGCAAGGCCGGCGTCGGCGTCCCCGTGATTATTGGGTGCCGCCAGCCGCCGCGACGGCTGTCTGCTCAGGCTGCCAACCGCCGCCCAGCACCTTGTACAAGGTCACCAGGTTGGTCGATTTGGCCAGGCGCGCCGTGATCAGGCTCTGCTGCGCCGTGTACAGCGCGCGCTGGGCCACCAGGGCGTTCAGGTAGGACTCGGCGCCCTGCTTGTAGCGCGCGTCGTGGATGGTGTAGCTCTTCGTCGACGCCTCGACCAGCGAGACCTGCGATTGCAGGCGCTCGTCGATGGTGCCGCGCTGGGCCAGCGCATCGGACACTTCACGGAAGGCGACCTGGATCGCCTTTTCGTATTGCGCCACGGAGATTTCACGCTGCACCTTGGCGATATCGAGGTTGGCGCGGTTCACGCCGCCATCGAAGATCGGCAAGCTGATCTGCGGAATGAAGCTCCACGTGCCACTGCCCGCCTTGAACAGGCCCGACAGGTTGTCGCTCAGCGAACCGGCCGTGGCCGTCAGCGAAATGCGCGGGAAGAAGGCCGCGCGCGCCGCGCCGATGTTGGCATTGGCAGCGCGCAAGGTGCGCTCGGCCGCCAGCACGTCGGGACGGCGTTGCAGCACGTCCGACGGCAAGCCGGATGGAATGTCCGCCAGGGCCGTGACGGCGCCGAACTCGCCTTGCGGCAGCAGCTCGGCCGGCACGGGGCCGCCCACCAGCAAGACCAGCGCATTCTGATCCAGCGCTACCTGGCTCGTGTAGACAGCCACGTCGGAACGGGCCGACTCGACGCTGGTCTGGGCATCGTACTTGTCCAGGCCAGAGGTAGCACCGGCACTGAAGCGGCGCACGGCCAGGTCATACGACGACTGCTGGCTCTTCAAGGTATCTTGCGCCACGCGCAGGCGCTGCTGGTCGGCCACCAGGTTCAGATAGGTGCTGGCCACTTCGGCCACCAGGCTGATCTGCTGTGCACGGCGTGCTTCTTCCGTGCCCAGGTATTGTTCCAGCGCGCTGTCGGAGAGGCTCCGCACGCGGCCGAAGAAGTCCAGCTCGTACGCTGACACGCCCAAGTTCGCCGTGTACTGGCGGTTGATGGACGCTTCGCCGTTGGCGCTGGCGTTCTTCGGCACGCGGCTGGCCGACTGGCCGCCGGACGCCGACAGGGTCGGGATCAGCGCGGCGCGTTCGATGCCGTAGGTGGCGCGCGCCTTCTCGATGTTGAGGATCGAGACGCGCAGGTCGCGGTTGTTGGCCAGCGCCAGTTCCAGTACCTGGCGCAGGCGCGCATCGGCAAAGAACTCGCGCCAGGCGACGTCCGCCACCGGCTTGGCGTCGGCGGCGGCCGTGTCGGCCTTGTAGGAAGGACCGGTCGGCCAGCTTGTGGGCGCCGGCGCTGCCGGACGCTCATACGTAGGGGCCAGGCTGCAACCGGCCAGCAAGGCCAGTGCCGCCATGGAGAGTAGCGATTTTTTCATATTAATGTGCATCCTTGGAAAGCGTGACGGCTGGCGAACCAGGCGTCGCCGGCGTGGTTGGCGCGTCCGACTTCGAGAAGAAGCCGCGCACCAGCACGAAGAACACCGGCACGAAGAAGATACCGAGGAACGTGGCCGTCAACATACCGCCCAGCACGCCAATACCGATGGCGTTCTGGCTGCCGGAACCGGCGCCGCTGGAAATAGCCAGTGGCAACACGCCCAGGCCGAAGGCAATCGAGGTCATCAGGATCGGACGCAGACGCAGACGCACCGCGTGCAAGGTCGCGTCCAGCAGCGACATGCCCGATTCCTGCATTTCCTTGGCAAACTCGACGATCAGAATCGCATTCTTCGCCGACAGGCCCACCACCGTGAGCAAGCCCACCTGGAAGTACACGTCGTTCGACAGGCCGAACATCCACGTACCGAGCACAGCGCCGATCACGCCCAGCGGTACCACCAGCAGCACGGAGAATGGAATCGACCAGCTTTCATACAGCGCGGCCAGGCACAGGAAGACGATCAGCAGGGACAGCGCGTACAGCTGCGGCGTCTGCGAACCGGATTCGCGCTCTTCCAGCGACACGCCGGTCCAGCTGAAACCGATGCCAGGCGGCAGCTTGGCCACCATTTCTTCCATCGCGTTCATGGCGGCGCCCGTGCTTTGGCCCGGCGCCGGCGTACCCAGGATCTCTACCGACGGCAAGCCGTTGTAGCGTTCCAGGCGTGGCGACGCGTAAATCCACTTGCCGGTGGCGAAGGCCGAGAACGGCACCATCTGGCCAGCGGTATTGCGCACGAACCACTTGTTCAAGTCTTCCGGCAGCATGCGCGAACTGGCGTCACCCTGGATGAACACTTTCTTCACGCGGCCACGGTCGAGGAAGTCGTTCACATACGAACTACCCCAGCCGACGCTCAGCACGCGGTTGATTTCCGAGATCTGCAAGCCCAGCGCCGTTGCCTTCTGCTGGTCGATGTCGATCTTGTACTGCGGCGTATCTTCCTGGCCGTTCGGGCGCACGCCGACCATGGCCGGATTCTGCGACGCCATGCCCAGCAACTGGTTACGCGCCGCCATCAGGGCGTCATGGCCGACGCCGCCGATATCCTGCAGCTGCATGTCGAAACCGGTGGCGTTACCCAGTTCCAGCACGGCAGGCGGTGCAAACGTAAACACCATCGCATCCTTGATCTGCAACAACTTGCCCATGGCGCGGCCCGCTACTGCCGGCGCTTTTTGCGCCACGTCCTTGCGCAGCGACCAGTCTTTCAGGCGCACGAAGGCGATACCCGTATTCTGGCCGTTACCGCCGAAGCTGAAACCGGCCACGGCAAACACGGAAGCGACGTTATCTTTCTCGCTGTTCATGAAGTGGTCTTCGACCTGCTCGATCACTTTCAGGGTGCGCTCTTGCGTGGCGCCCGTCGGCAATTGAATCTGCGTAAACAGGATGCCCTGGTCTTCTTCCGGCAGGAAGGAGGTCGGCAAGCGCATGAAGATGAATACCAGGCCGGCCAGCAACAGCACATACAGCAGCATCGAGCGGGCGCGGTGCGTAATCATGGCGCCAACCATGCCCTGGTACTTGTTGCTGCTGCTATCGAAGCTGCGGTTGAACCAGCCGAAGAAACCCTTGTTGGTCGCGTGATGGCCCTTTTCGACCGGTTTCAGCAAGGTGGCGCACAAGGCTGGCGTAAACACCAGCGCGACGACGACGGACAGCACCATCGACGAGACGATCGTGATCGAGAACTGGCGGTAAATCACGCCCGTCGAACCGCCAAAGAAGGCCATCGGCACGAACACGGCCGACAGCACCATGGCGATACCGACCAGCGCGCCCGTGATCTGCGTCATGGACTTGCGCGTCGCTTCCAGCGGCGACAAGCCCTCTTCGCTCATCACGCGCTCGACGTTTTCCACCACCACGATCGCATCATCGACCAGCAAACCGATGGCCAGCACCATGGCGAACATGGTGAGGGTATTGATCGAGTAACCGAATGCATTCAGGATACCGAAAGTACCGAGCAGCACGACCGGCACCGCCATGGTCGGGATCAGGGTAGCGCGGAAGTTCTGCAGGAACAGATACATCACCAGGAATACCAGGATGACCGCTTCGACCAGGGTTTTGACCACTTCTTCGATGGACAGTTTCACGAACGGGGTCGTGTCGAACGCCACCTGGTAGCTCATGCCTTCAGGGAACTGCTTGCTCAGGTTGCCCAGCATGGCTTTCGCCGCATTGGCCGTATCGAGCGCGTTGGCGCCCGTCGCCAGCTTGATCGCCACGCCGGTTGCCGCATGGCCGTTGTAGCGGGCCACGGTGTTGTAGTTCTCGCGGCCCAGCTCCATGGTGGCCACGTCCTTCAGGTGCACCATGGCGCCGTCGGTCGTGGTTTTCAGCAAGATGGCACCGAACTGCTCCACCGTTTGCAAACGGCTTTGCGCCGACACGGTAGCGTTCAGCTGCTGGCCCTTGATGGACGGCGTGCCGCCCAGTTCACCGGCCGACACTTCCGCATTCTGTGCCTGCACGGCCGTGATCACGTCCGCCGGGGTCAGGTTAAAACTTTGCAGCTTGGCCGGATTGAGCCAGATACGCATGGCGTACTGCGAACCGAACAGCGTCACATCGCCCACGCCGGCAACACGGCTCAATGGGTCGACGACGTTGGCGGCCACATAGTCGCTCAAGTCGGTCTGGTCCATCTTGCCGTTTTCGGAAATGAAGCCGAACACCATCAGGAAGTTCTTGGTGGCTTTCGACACGACGAGACCCTGTTGCGTGACAGCCGTCGGCAGCAGTGGCGTGGCCAGCTGCAGCTTGTTCTGTACCTGCACCTGGGCGATGTCGGGATTGGTGCCGCTGGTAAACGTCAGCGTAATGCTGATGCCGCCAGTGGCGTCGCTCGACGAAGCCATGTAGCGCAAGCCGTCGATACCCTTCATCTTTTGTTCGATGACCTGGGTGACGGCGTCTTCCACGGTCTTGGCGGAGGCGCCAGGATAGGAGCCGCTGATCGAAATCGACGGCGGAGCAATACTCGGGTACTGCGCGATCGGCAGGCTGAGGATCGAAATCACGCCGGCAAGCATGATGACGATCGCGACCACCCAGGCAAAAATCGGGCGGTCAATGAAAAAACGGGCCATTAATATTCTCCTGAATTAGTGGGCGCTGGCAGCCGATGCTGCGGCAGAGGCGGCAGCGGCAGGCGCGGCAGGCGCCTTGGCCGGCACGGCAACGGCTGGTGCGCCTGGCTTGACTTTTTGCAAGCCTTCCACGATCACGCGATCGCCTGCGGCCAGGCCGGACGTCACCAGCCAGTCGTTGCCGACCGTACCGCTGGTGGTCAGCACGCGTTGCTCGACCTTGTTTTCCTTGTTCAGGATCAGGGCCGTTGCCTGGCCCTTCTGGTTGCGCGTCACGCCCACTTGCGGCACGGTGATGGCTTTTTCATCGACGCCCGTTTCCAGCTGGGCACGTACGTACATACCTGGCAGCAATTCGCCTTTCGGGTTCGGGAACAGCGCGCGCAAGACCACGTTGCCGGTGGTCGGATCGACCGTCACGCCAGCGAACTGCAGCTTGCCCGGTTCGCTGTACTTGCTGCCATCCGGCAAGATCAGGTCGACCTTGGCCTGGCCTTCGCCCACTTTTTTCAGCGAACCGTCGGCCATCTGGCGCTTCAGGCGCAGCAGATCCGTGCTCGACTGTGTCACGTCGACATAGATCGGATCGAGTTGCTGCACGGTGGTCAGTGCTTCCGCCTGGCCCGCCGTGACCAGCGCGCCGGCCGTCACGGTCGAGCGGCTGGTGCGGCCGCTGATCGGCGCCGTCACGGTGCTGTATTTCAGGTTGATATTCGCCGATTCCAGCGCCGCTGTGGCGGACTCGACGTCGGCCTTGGCTTGCTCGAACGCCGCGACGGCGTCATCGTATTCCTGGCGGCTCACGCCTTCGATGGCGACCAGTTCCTTGTAGCGCGATGCTTTCGGACCAGCCGTCAGCAGGTTGGCCTTGGCTTTCGACAAGGCCGCCTTGGCCGAATTGTAGGCTGCCTGGTAGGTGGCGGAATCGATCTGGTACAGGGCCGTGCCTGCTTTCACATCGCTACCTTCGACGAACAGGCGCTTCTGGATCAAACCACCGACTTGCGGGCGCACATCGGCGACCTGGTAGGCATTCGTGCGGCCGGGCAGTTCGGCGCTCATCGGCAACGCGGCCGGATTAACAGTAAACACGACCACCTGTGGCGCTTGCTGCGCGTGAGGTGCTTCCTGTTTTTTACTGCAGCCGGCCATGATTACAGTGGCGCACAGAACGGCAATAGCGCCGCTCGTACGCGGCGACGTCAGGGAAAAAGTTGGTTGCATCTTGGACTTTCTGAAAAAGAAGCTGGCTAGTGTCGTTAGAAATGACTAAATTTATTAACGCAGATCAAAGAATGAACGATCATTCTAAAATCGTCAAGCATCGTTACAATTGAAACATAGTAACTATCAAGCGAATTAAATTATCAATGAAGCAATAAAATGAGGACAGCGACAGCGTCTGCACGTCAGCCAATTCGAACAGGAAGCTGGCGGACGGCGGCAAAACGGCAATGCGGGAAAGTTGGATTGAATGAATACTGTAGCAGGGTAATGCGTTTTTTGCTGAAGCCTCGATCGCGCGCGCAACACTGCCCCACGCGCGGCCGCCTGCCGCCATGAATATTTACCAATGGTATCGAAAAGACATGCCGCGGCGAACGCGCTAGTATAGTCTCCACAGCGTGGCAAAGCGGGGGCGCAACGATGACATCACAGGCGCGAAAAACACGGCGGCAGGATGGCGCCAGCGGCCCGGACACGCCGCCACTGCTGTCGACCGGCGTCGACGGCCTCGATGCCATCCTCTCGGGCGGCTTGCTGGCCGAGCGCCTGTACCTGGTCGAAGGCGTTCCCGGCACGGGCAAGACCACCCTGGCGCTGCAATTTCTGGCCGAAGGCGCGCGCAGCGGCGCGCCCGTGCTGTATATCGCCCTGGCGGAATCCGAGATCGAACTGCGCGGCGCGGCCCTGTCGCATGGCTGGGACCTGGCCGGCATCGCCATCGAAGAAGTGGCGCCCAACGACGACATCCTCGACCCCGAACGCCAGTACACCATCTTCCACCCGTCGGAAATCGAACTGGCATCGACCAACCAGCGCATCCTCGCCGCCATCGAAAAGCACCGCCCTGCCCGCCTGGTGCTCGACTCGCTGTCCGAACTGCAACTACTGGCGGAAAACCCCCTGCGCTACCGGCGCCAGGTCGTGGCATTGAAACAGTACCTGGCCAGCCGGCACTGCACCACCCTGCTGATCGATGACCGTTCCGCGCTGGACGACGGCTTGCAAGTGCGTAGCGTGGCTCACTGCGTGATTTCCCTGGAGCTGCAAAACCAGGCTTACGGCAATGACCGGCGCCGCGTGCGGGTGGTGAAATACCGGGGCGTGCCGTTTCGCAGCGGCACCCACGACTACAAGATCGCCCATGATGGCCTGCTCGTCTTTCCGCGCCTGGTGGCGGCCGACACGCGCCGCGATGGCGACCATCGGCGCCTGTCGAGCGGCGTGCCCGAACTCGACACCATGATAGGGGGCGGCCTGGAAGAAGGCATGAGCACGCTCATTTCCGGCCCGGCCGGCAGCGGCAAGTCCACCCTGGCGGCGCAATTCGTGCACGCGGCCATAACGCGCGGCGAACCGTGCGCCATGTTCCTGTTCGAGGAAGCGCGCAGCAAGCTGCTGAACCGGACCGACAGCGTGGGCATGCGCCTGCAGGCGGCGCTCGATTCCGGCCTGTTGAGTGTGCAGCAAGTCGATCCGGCCGAGCTGACACCGGGAGAATTCGCCCAGGCCGTGGTCGACGCGGCAGAACGGGGCGCCCGGGTCATCGTCATCGATAGCCTGAACGGCTACATGCACGCGGTGCCAGACGAGCGCTTCCAGAGCACCTATCTGCATGAACTGCTCAACTACCTGGGCCAGCGGGGCGTGGCCACCCTGCTCGTCGGCGTGCAGCAAAACATGCTGGGCACCTCGATGACGACCTCGGCCGACGCCAGCTACCTGGCCGACGGCGTCATCATGCTGCGCTATTACGAAACGGAAGGCGAGGTGCGGCAAGCCATTTCCGTCTTCAAGAAGCGCGGCAGCGCGCACGAGCGCAGCATCCGCCGCTTCGAAATCAGCCCGCAGGGCATCCGCATCGGCCCTGCCCTGGCCGGCTTTCACGGCATCCTGTCGGGCTTGCCCACCATCGGCGGCACGCCCTTCCCCTAGGAGTTGCCATGGAGCAGCGTATCCTGATCTACGCGCCTGGCGGCCAGGACGCCGCCCTGGCCGCCAGGGTGCTCGCCGGCGAGGCCATCGCCAGCCACGCCTGCCGCTCCGCAGGCGAACTGGCCGAGCAGCTGGCGCTGGGCGCCGGCGGCGTGCTGACGGTGGACGAGGCCTTGCATGCAGGCGTGTACGCCGTGCTCGACGCCTACACCCGCCAGCAGCCGGACTGGTCCGATTTGCCCATCATCCTGCTGACGCACGCGGGACTCGATTCCCTGCCCTTGCGGCAAGCCGTCGCCACCCTGGGCAACCTGACCCTGCTGGAACGCCCCGTGCACATCTTGACCCTGATCACCTCGGCCCACGCCATGCTGCGCGCGCGCCAGCGCCAGTACCAAGTGCGCGAGACGCAGCGGCGCAAGGACGAATTCCTTGCCAGCCTCGGGCACGAACTGCGCAATCCGCTGGCGCCCATCAAGACTTCGGTGGCCCTGCTCAAGCACCTGTATCCGGCCTCGGAGCAGGTCAGCAAGGTCAGCGGCGTGATCGAGCGCCAGGTGACGCATCTGACGCGGCTGGTGGATGACTTGCTCAACGTGGCGCGCATCACCAGCGGCAAGGTACTGCTGCAGCGCGAAAATATTGAATTACAGCAAGTACTCGACCATGTAATCGAACTGTGCCAGCCCGCTGCCGACAGCCGGCACATCAGCATCACGCAGGCGTTGCCGACGCTTGCCATCACGCTGCACGCCGACTATGCCAGGGTGGTGCAGATCTTTGCCAATATCGTTTTGAATGCCGTGAAGTTCACGCCGGAGGGCGGCCACATCCACATCACGGCGCGCCTGGCGCAGGGGCAGCTGCAGGTGACGGTCGAAGACAATGGCATCGGCATCGAGCCGGACGCCATCCCGCGCATCTTTTCCATGTTCGAACAGGGGCGCACGGTGGAAGGCCAGATGGCCAGCGGCCTGGGCATCGGCTTGAGTCTGGCGCGCCAATTTGCCGAGATGCATGGCGGCAGCATCGACGCGTACAGCGACGGCCCCGGCCGCGGCAGCCGCTTCATCGTCACCTTGCCGGCCAGCGCCAGCGACGCCCAGACAGCCACCCCGGCCACCCCGGCGGCGGCCGGCAGCGAGGCGCCCACCGGCGCGGACCCGCCCGTGCAAGTGCTGGTGGTGGATGACAACCTCGATGCGGCCGATTCCTTGCAAAGCCTGTTCCAGCTCGAAGGTTATGCCGCCAGTGTCGCGTATGGCGGCGCGCAGGCGCTGGCGGCCGTCGAGATGGCCTGGCCACAACTGATCGTGATGGACCTGGGCATGCCGGATATGGATGGCTATGAGGCGGCACGCCAGATACGCCAGCGTGCGCAGGGACGCGAAGTGCTGCTGGTCGCCCTGACGGGCTGGGGCCAGGGCGAGGCGCGCTCACGCACGGAACAAGCCGGTTTCGACCATCATCTGACGAAACCGGTGGATTTCGCCGCCATCGCCGCCCTGCTGGAACAGCACCTGGCGCGGCGGACGGGGACAGCTACGCGGACAAAATAGCGTTTATTTCCACTTGCCGCGCAATTCCTGCACCCTTTGCTGCAACAGTTCCGGCGTGGCGGCCTCGGGCGCCACGGGCATGCCCACGGCCAGCGACAAACGCGAGCGCAAGCCCGCCTTGAAAGCGCGCTCGAACAAATGGCCATTGCGATGGCTCAACAGATGACCCCACAAGCCGCGCAGCGCCAGCGGAATCACGGGTACCTTGCTGCGCTCGACGATCTTCGCGATGCCGCCCTTGAATTCGCTGATCTGGCCCGTGCGCGTCAGCTTGCCTTCCGGGAAGATGCACACCAGCTCGCCTTCGTGCAGCGCTTGCGCGATATCGATGAAAGCCTTTTCCATGAGGAACGGGTCTTCCTTGGCCGGCGCGATGGGGATGGCCTTGGCCGTGCGGAAGATCCAGCCCATCAGCGGCATCTTGAAGATGCGGTGGTCCATGACGAAACGGATGGGGCGCGGACTGGCCGCCATGATGACGATGGCGTCCACATAGCTGACGTGGTTGCATACCAGCACGGCCGCCCCTTCCGTCGGGATACGTTCGCCATCGACCACTTTGACGCGGTGCACGGTCTGGATGAGTATCCATGCGAGGAAACGCATGAGGAATTCCGGCACCAGCGAAAAGATGTAGGCGGCCACCAGCGCGTTCAGGATGGCCGTGACGAGGAACAGCTGCGGAATCGTAAATCCTTGTCCCAGCAGCACGATGGCCACGCCGGCCGCCGCCACCATAAACAGCGCGTTGAGGATATTCATGCCGGCGATCGTGCGCGAAATGTGTTTCGGGTCGCAGCGCGTCTGGATCAGGGCGAACAGGGGCACGATGAAGAAGCCGCCGAAGACGCCGATCATGACGATGTCGATCAAAATGCGCGGCACGCCCGCCTGGCTGACGAACGCCAGCGCATCGACCACTTGCGTATTCGCATACGCATTGCTGGCGAAATACAGGTCGATGCCGAACAGCGACAGGCCGATGGAGCCGAACGGCACCAGGCCAATCTCGATCTTGTGGCCGGACAGGCGTTCGCACAGCAAGGAACCCGTGCCGATGCCGACGGAAAACACCGTCAGCAGCAGCACGAACACGCTGTGGTCGCCATGCAGGAAATCCTTCGAGTACACGGGGAACTGCGCCAGGATCAGGGCGCCATAGAACCAGAACCAGGAGTTGCCCAGCATGGCCAGGAAGACGGGACGGTTCTTGCGCGAAAAATTCAGGTTGCGGAATGATTCGGCGACGAAATTCAGGCTCACCTTCAAGTCCGGCTCGGGCGCCGGCGTGCGCGGCACGCGGTAGCTGGCGACCAGGCCGAACACAGCCACGGCGATGGTGGCGCCGGCCACCAGTTCCACGCCCAGCGGCTTGTGCACGATCAGCACGGCGCCGAGGATTTCGCCCAATAAAATGCCGACAAAGGTGCCCATCTCGATCAGGCCATTGCCGCCAACCAACTCTTCCGGTTTGAGCTGCTGCGGCAGGTACGCATACTTGACGGGGCCGAACAGGGTCGAATGCACGCCCATGCCCACGACGGCCGCCACCAGCAGCCACAGCGTATGCGTCATCCAGCCGGCGGCGGCCACGGCCATGATGGCCAGTTCCATCCATTTGACGAAACGGGCCAGGCCCGCCTTTTCAAACTTGTCGGCCAGCTGGCCCGCCGTGGCTGAAAACACGACGTAGGGCAGGATGAACAGGCCGGGAATCAGGTTGGTGATGGTGGACGGATCGAGCGTGGTCCAGCTCAGCGCATCGTAGGCGAGGATCACCATCAAGGCCGTCTTGAACAGATTGTCGTTGAAGGCGCCAAAGAACTGGGTCCAGAAGAAGGGCCCGAAACGGCGCTGCGACAATAAGGAAAACTGGCTGCTTTGACTCATGGCATGGGGAACTGGCAATTAAGGAATTGCTAAAATACAGCACTATCTTGCGCACGACAATCTGAATGTCGACATCTTGCTTGGCGTCAATATGGAAAGCCCGCTCCGGCCCCATGCTTGCCTTGCCGCCACACGCGCTTCCTGGCACTTGCCCTGACACAACAGAAATCGCTTGTTTCTTGATAATAAGGTAATGTGCGCATACATTGGGCGCCTTCGCCCTGCCCCTTCCGGAAAGCTGCCCCATGTTTGGATTGATCACGCTGTTCATCCTTGGCTTGCTGATTACCGCCTTCGTGCTGGTGCTGCAATACCGCCGCAAGGTGGCGGATCTGGAATTGCTGACGGCACGCCTGCGCAAGGAAGTCGACGGCATCCAGCAGCGCCTGCGGACGCTGGAAGGCCAGGCCGAAGCGCCTGCGGCTACGTCCGTCGTTGCCGTAGCACCCGCCGAGCCCGCTAGCGTGGCGCCGGTGGCCGTGCCGACGCCTCTGCCGCCGCCCACGCCCGCCCCCGTGCCGCAGGCGGCCGCGATCAAGGTGGCCGAAGTGGCGCAGGCCGCGCCGGCAGCAGCTCCCGCACCCGCCGCGCCCGTGCCGCCAAAACCAGCCCCGCCGATTCCAGCCCGGCCCGTTCCTGCCGTCCCCAACACCCCTTCCTGGATCGCGCACCCGGACGGCCTCGTTGCCAAGGCAAAGAACTGGCTATTCACGGGCAACCTGGTCGCCAAGCTGGGCTTGCTGATTCTCTTCCTCGGCGTCAGCTTCCTGCTCAAATATGTGTCGGCGCAGGTCACGCTGCCCATCGAACTGCGCCTGGCCGGCATCGCGCTGGCCGATATTGCCCTGCTGGCCTGGGCCTGGCGCATCCGCCTCAGCCGTCCCGGCATCAGCCTGCCGCTGCAGGGCACGGCGCTGGCGATATTGATGCTGGTGACGTTTGGCGCCTTCCGCCTGTATGAACTGATCCCGGCCGGCCTGGCGTTTGCCGTGCTGTTCGTGCTGACGGCGTTCACGTGTTTGCTGGCCGTGCTGCAAAACGCCGTCTGGCTGGCCGTTTTCGGCATCGTCGGCGGTTTTGCCGTGCCCCTGCTCGTGTCGACGGGCAGCGGCAACCATATCGGCCTGTTCAGCTATTACGCGCTGCTCAATGCGGGCGTCTTCGCCATCGCCCTGAAACGCGCCTGGCGCGTCCTGAATGTGCTGAGCTTTGGCTTTACCTTCGTCGTCGCCACCACCTGGGGCCTGCTGCGCTACACGCCCGAGCACTACCTGTCGACGCAGCTGTTCTTGATCCTGTTCGTGCTGTTCTACGTCGGCATCGCCATCGCCTACTGCGCGCGCCAGGCGCCGCGCCTCAAGCATTACGTGGATGGCACCCTCGTCTTTGGCACGCCGCTGGCGGCCATGGGCTTGCAATACGGCCTGGTCCAGCACTTTCACTTCGGCCTGGCCTTTTCCGCGCTGATTGCCGGCCTGGGCTACACGGGACTGGCCGTGGCACTGTGGCGCCGCGCAGGTTTCAAACTGCTGGCCGAAGCCTTCCTCGCACTGGGCATCGTCTTCGGCACCCTGGCCATTCCGTTCGCCCTCGATGGCCGATGGACCTCCGCCGCCTGGGCGCTGGAAGGCGCGGGCATCGTCTGGGTCGGCTTGCGCCAGCGCCAGACACTGGCCTGGGCCTTCGGCCTGCTGGTGCAGGGGGCCGCCTGGATTGCCTTCCTGATCGCCATGCAGGAACTCGATACGGCCGCGGCCCTGCACGCCAACATCTGGCTCGGCTGCGCGCTGCTGGCCGCCGCCGCGCTGGTGATGGCCTACAATTTCCGCCACCACGCCAGCCATTTGCATCCGGAGTTCATGAGCAGCCTGTCCGTGCTCTTCCTGACGGCCGCCGCAGCCTGGCTGCTGGGCGGCATCTGGAGCGAAATCCTGCTGCGCACGGATGCCACCACGCAACTGAACCTGCTGACCGTCAGCGCGCTGGCTGTGGCCGCCTTGCTGGCGGTGCTGGCGCGGCGCGAACAATGGCATGCACCGCGCGCGCTGCTGCTGGCCGTGCAGGTGCTGGCCGGCATGGTCCTGCTCAGCCGCGCCAGCTGGGCCTGGGACCAGCACCCGGCCAGCCTGTTCGACGGTTCCTTCCTCAGCGCGCTGCTGCTGGGCGCCGCCGCCTTTGCCAGCGCCCGTTTCCTTGCGCTGCGCGCGCGCGGCGGCGACGAACTGCTGGCCCTGGCAGCACGCCCCCTGCTGGTCTGGAGCGGCTTGCTGTGGTTTGCCGCCATCCTCGTGCCGCTCGTCAGCTGGCTGCTGCGCCTGATCGACGGCGACCTGGAGCTGCAGCCGCACGCGGGCGAGCACTGGCTGGCGCTGTACCTGATCGCCGTGTGCGTCACGACGCCCGCGTTCGCCATCCTGGCGCGGCGCCTCGATTGGCCGCAGCTGCGCTGGTTCACCATCGCCACCTGGCTCGGTCTGGGCTTGTGGAGCGCCAACATGCTGCTGGCGCTGTACCTGCGCGATTACCTGCCGACCGGCTTGAGCTGGCTGGCGCTGGCCAGCGCCCTGGCGGCCGGCGAATACCTGCTGCTGGCCTGGCCGCAAGCGGGCTGGCAACTCGGCCTGCGGGCGCAGCGCCTGCTGCATACGCTGCGCACTGCCGCGCCATGGCTGATGCTGTGGCCGGTCGGCGCCATGCATGTCAACGCCTGGCTGGCACAGCATGAAGACAGCGTCAGCCCAGCCTGGGCCCGCTACTTGCCGGCCTGGGCCATGATGCTGGTGCTGGCCTTGCTGATCCGCCGCTGCCGCGCGGGCGCCTGGCCGGTGGCGCCGATTGCAGAGTGGTACCAGCGCACCTTGATACCGCTGGGCGCACTCTGGTCGCTGCTGCTGATTGCCGCCTGGAATATCTTCGACGATGGCGCCATGGCACCGCTGCCCTACTTGCCGCTGCTCAATCCGCTGGACTTGAGCACGGGCTTTGCCATCCTGCTGGCCATTGCCAGCTACCGCCTGCTGCCGGCGAAGCAGTTGCCCCTGCCTGCCCTGTGGCAAGCACGTCTGCCTGCCGTGGCCGCCTGCTGCGTGTATGTGTGGTTCAACCTGATGCTGCTGCGCACGGTATCGCACTATGTCGGCGTGCCGTACACCTTTGACGCCATGCTGGCCTCGCAATTCGTGCAAGCGATGCTGTCGCTGGTATGGAGCATCACGGCCCTGCTGCTGATGCGCCACGCGGCGCGCCATCAACGGCGCCAGCAATGGAGCATGGGCGCTGTGCTGTTGGGACTCGTTGTCTTGAAACTGTTCCTGATCGACCTGTCGAACGTGGGCGGCATCGAACGCATCATCTCCTTTGTCGGTGTCGGCTTGCTGATGGTCTTGATCGGCTACCTGGCGCCTTTCCCCAAGGCTGCCGCGCCAGCGCCAGCCGAACCGCAACAAGGAGCAGCATGAAACACTCATTGATCTGCTGCAGCCTGCTGCTGGCAGGCGCCGCGCTGGCCGCTCCTGGCCAAGACAGGCCACAGGACTACGGCTGGAGCATGCCGGTGACCGTGCCGGCCGGCGCGGGCATCGTCAAGCTGGCATTGCCCAGGGAAGCCTACCTGCACGCCAGCTCGGCCAGCCTGGCCGACGTGCGGCTGTTCGATGCCGACGGCAAGCGCCTGGCCTATGCCATCGGCGCGCCGCCCGCCCAATCGGCGACGCAGCGGACAGCCATTCCCGTCCGCATTTTCCCCGTGACGGGCGCGCCGGCAACTGGCGACGGTTTGCAAGGCATCGACATCCGCACGGCGGACGATGGCCGCTTGCTGTCGGTCAGCACCCGCGCCGGCGCGACAGCCAGTACGGCGGCGCTGCAAGCGCTGATACTCGACCTGGGCAAGCAGACGCAAGACAGGCGCATCGCCGCATTGCGCTTCACGCCACCGGAGCGCACGCAAAATTACAGTGCGCAAGTGCTGCTGGAAGTGAGCGACGACCTGAAGCAATGGGACGCCATCGGCACCACCACCCTGAATTGGCTCAGCAACAGTGACACGCAAACCCTGGCCAACGACAGCATCGCTTTTGCGCCGCGCGCTTTCCGCTACGCGCGCCTGAGCTGGCAGGAAGGCCAGCCGCTGGTGTTTGCATCGATTGCGGCGCAAGCCGTCAGCGAAACCGAGGCGGCGCCGCCACGCGCGAGCATCGTGCTGCGCGGTGCGCCAGGAAAACTTGCTGGTGATTGGGCGTATGCCACGCCGATCGCCATTCCCGCCGACAGCATTGCGCTGCAATTCAAGGAGCGCAATGTGGTGCTGCCCGTCACGCTGGGAGTGTATCGCCAAAGTCATTATGTGCCGCAGCGCCGCCTGTCCCTGCACCGGCAAACGCGACCGGCAAATGGCGAATATTTTGAGCCGCTGCTGACCACCAGCTTTTACCGCATCAGCGAGGCTGGCAAGGAACGCGTCTCCGGCGACCTGGCCATGCCCGTGGTGCAGACCACGCAATGGGTGCTGCGGCCCGAGTCGCAAAGTACGGCGATGCCGACCAGCGCGCCGCTGTTGCGCCTTGGCTGGACGCCGGAAACGCTGGTGTTCCTGGCCGGCGGCAAGGGACCATATCATCTGGTGTTCGGCAAAGCCGACGCGCAACCGGTGGCGCAGCCGCTGTCGCAGGTGGCACCAGGCTATCGCGACGGCGAATTGCAAGCGCTGCCGATTGCCACATTGGGTGCGTTGACGGCGCGCGCTGGCGCAAGCGACGCCGCGCCGGCGCCGGCTGGCACCAGTGCGCCATGGCGCCTGGCAGCACTATGGGCGGCCCTGCTGCTGGGCGTGTCCGTGCTGGGCTTTTTTGCCTGGCGTTTGCTGACGCAGATGAAAGAGGAACAAGGCAGTACCGACAAGCAGGAACATTAGCCGGTTGGCCGCGATATCGCTGCCTTATTGCCGCAGCAGCGCCTTGAACGTCTGCGGCATCCACGGCCGCGCCGCCAGCATGAAGCTGATGGCCAGGCGCTCCTCACCAGGCAGGCGCGCGTCTTCCTGGTGTTGCTGCGAGAATTCCACCGCGACTTGCTTCAGGCGCTCCAGCAAGGCCGCTGTGGATTTTTTCGACAGCATCACGTTCACCAGGCGCAGCAATTCCGTTTCGCCATCGAATTGCGAATTCAAATAGTCGCCATAGGCTTCCTTTTTGAAATACGTATGGATGGGACCGTTCGGTATCCACGCAAACGTGCGCGCCACCAGCAGTTTGACCCGGTTATTCGGCAGCAGTTCCAGAAAACCGATCTTGTCGAGACGCAGCAGGTATTTCACGGCTTGCGCTTCGCTGATGTCGTAGATGGCAACGATCTGTTCCAGCGGTAACAGGTTCAGGGCGGACACGGCCACCACGAACAGCCGGGTGTCCTCGATGATTTCCTTTTCCTGCGCATACGTCAGCCCCGTAATCAGGGTGGGCGCGGCCTGGGCTGACTGCACGGCCAGCGCCAGCTGCTGGAAATCGCTGCCGATGGCCACCAGGATCTGGTCCAGCCGCTGCAGGGTAAATTGCTTCTGCGAAAACATCCGCTTGACGCTGGCTTCGGATACGCCGATGCGCTGGGCCAGCTCGGCATACGTGACGGAACGCGCTTTCAACAGGCGTTTCAGGGCTTCGATCAAGGCGTGGGTTTGCGGCATGCACTTCCTTTATATAAATAGCATCGGTTCCAGCGGCAAAAAAGTAGCGCAATACGCTACCTGCGGTATGCCTGCCCGCTACGAGTAGCGTTTTCATTGACCAATTGCCCACAGTCTACAATGATGGCGTTGCCACTTGGCACACTTGAAGGAGAAACACATGAAACGCCTGCTGCCCCTCTGCCTGTCCCTGTCGCTGTTGACGCTCTCCGTGGCCGCTCCCGGCCTGGTCCACGCCGCCGCCTCCGAGAACCTGTCGAAAGGCTCGCAAAACCTCAGTCAGGGCTCCGCCGTGGTCGTCGCGGGTTCCATGTCGATGCTGGTCGCCTCCGGCCAGGTGGTCGTCGCCAGCGTGGAAACGGTAGGCGAAGGCATCGTCATCGTGCTGAAAGGCGCCTCTGAGGCTGGCGGCGCATCCATCCAGATGAGCACGCAAGCGGCCAAGGGCCTGTCGCTGGCGGCCGGCACCGTGGTCAACGTGGTGGCGCTGTCCACCGGCCACATGCTGGTCATGTCCGGCAAGGCCATCGCCTTCATCCCGAACGAACTGGGCAAGGCGCTGCTGCACCACTCCAAAGCGTAAGCACCAATGAAGAACGGACATCCCATGAAACAGTTGCTCGCCACCGCCCTGCTGTGCGCCACCAGCCTGGCGCCGCTGGCCCAGGCCGCCAACTCCGATACCACCAACGCGTCCGACAACGCAAGCATGGCGTCGGCCATCGTGCTGGTCGGCTCCATGTCGGTGCTGGCCGCCGCCGGTGAAATTGTCATCGACAAGGTGGAAGACGTGGCCGACGGCAGCGTCCTCGTATTGAAAAGCACGGCCAGGGGCGCCTCACAGGCTGCCACGGCGTCCGTCAAGCTGAGCCAGAAGGCCACGCAAGGCCTGTCGCTGGCGGCCGGCACGGTCGTCAACGTGGTGGCCGTCTCGACGGGCCACATGCTGGTGCTGTCGGGCAAGGCCATCGCCTATGTGCCGAACGCGGCCGGCAATGCCATCCTCCACCATTCGAAAGCGTGAATCCATGAAACGCCTGACTGCCATTATCATCAGCCTGGCCCTGGCCGGCACCGCCCATGCGGGACGCTCGTGCGAGGAAAAGCAAACGGATGCGAGCACCCTCGTCAAATCGATGGACCTGGCGCAAAAGACCCTGCAGGCGCTCGATGGCTCGGGCGCGCAGGTGGCGCTGGTGGCGCGCGCCGGGCAAGACCTGTCGAAGTACAATTTGCGCTATTCGCACATGGCGCTGGCCTGGCGCGACCACCCGAAAGGCCGCTGGCTGGTGGTGCATGAACTCAATGAATGCGGCACGGCGCAATCGTCGCTGTACAACGAAGGCTTGGGCAATTTCTTCATGGATGATGTGTTCATGTATGAAACCCTGATCCTGATTCCCGGCCAGGATACGCAGCAGCAACTGGTGCGCCTGCTGACGTCGAACACGCCCAAGCGTCTGCATGAGCCGCATTACAATATGCTGGCCTACCCGTTTTCCACCAAGTACCAGAATTCGAATCAGTGGGTACTGGAAACCCTGGCCGCCGCCAGCAACGAGCCGGGCAAGATCGAAACGCGCGCCGAAGCGCAAGGCTGGCTGCGCAGCGCCAGCTACGCGCCGCAAACGCTCAGCATACCCGCCGCCACGCGCCTGGGCGCGCGCATGTTCCGCGCCAATATCGCTTTTGACGATCACCCGTTCGAACGCCGCATGACGCGCCAGATCGATGTCGTCACCGTCGACTCCATCGTGCGCTTCATGCGCCAGCGCGAACCGAAGGTGCAGGAAATCGTCGTGCGGGGGAATTAAGGACGCGGCAGCACGGATGAGGTGGCCAGCATGGCCACCTCATCATCGTTAAAACACCCAGAGCTTATCGGCCGGCATGTGCAGCCAGTACTTGCCCGCCTCGAGCTTGTGGCGCGAGTACGCGCGCAGGCTGATGTTCTCGGCGCCACCGCGCTCGAACAGGCATTCCCAGCGGTCGCCCAGGTACATGCACGTCAGCAGCGGCAGCTCGATGGCGTTGTCGACCTGCGTGGCGCTGATCTTCACTTCCTCGACGCGGATCATGGTGGTTACTTCCGTGCCCACATTGGCGCCGCGCGCCACGCCCTGCATGGACGCGCCATCGACCAGCAGGCGCACCTGATTGCCTTCGCGCTGCACCACCTTGCCGGGCAGGCGGTTGTTACTGCCCATGAATTCGGCCGTAAACAGGGTGTCCGGCGTTTCATACATGCTTTGCGGCGTGCCCTGCTGCTCGATCTTGCCGTTATTGAGCAGCAGGATGCGGTCGGAAATGGCCATCGCCTCGCCCTGGTCATGCGTCACCATCAGGGCCGACAGGCCCAGGCGCACGATCAGTTCGCGCAGGAAGGCGCGCGCTTCCTCGCGCAGCTTGGCGTCCAGGTTCGACAGCGGTTCGTCGAGCAGGATCACGGGCGGGTTGTACACCAGCGCCCTGGCGATCGCCACGCGCTGCTGCTGGCCGCCGGACAGCTGATGCGGATAGCGCTCGCCCAGGTGCCCCAGGCCCAGCTGCGTCAGCACTTCCTTGATGCGCGCGGCGATCTCCGTGCTGCCCATCTTGCGCAATTTGAGGCCGTAGGCGACGTTGTCGAATACGGTCTTGTGCGGCCACAGCGCATACGACTGGAACACCAGTCCCAGGTTACGATGCTCGGCCGGCATTTCGAAATGCTGCGCGCCGTCGAAGACATTGCGCTCGCCGATCTGGATGGTGCCCGCCTTCGGGCTTTCCAGGCCGGCGACGGCGCGCAGCAAGGTGGTCTTGCCGCTGCCCGAAGGCCCCAGCAAGGCGACCACTTCGCCTTTTTTCAGGTGCATCGAGACACCCTTCAGGATCTGGTTGGCGGCGGCGCCGGTGCCGTAGTCCAGGTACAGCTCATTGACGGTCAATTCATTCATGATGTGGTCTCAGTTCTTGTATTTAGTTATGCAACTCAGTTGTGTAACTTCACGCCGAAGCGCAGCGCGATGCCCAGGCCGATGGCCACCAGGGTGATATTGATGAAGGACAGCGCCGCCACCAGGTCGGTCGAGCCGCCTGCCCACAGCGATACCAGCATGGCGCCGATCACTTCCGTGCCCGGCGAGAGCAGGTACACGCCCGTCGAATATTCACGCTCGAAGATCAGGAACACCATCAGCCAGGCGCCCAGCAAGCCGTATTTGATCAGCGGCAGGGTCACATCGCGCGTCACCTGGCCGCGGTTGGCGCCGACGGCGCGCGCCGCCTCTTCCAGCTCCGGTCCCACCTGCAGCAGCGCCGTGGAAATGAGGCGCATGCCGTAGGCCATCCACACCACCGAATACGCGAGCCACAGGGCGAAGATCGTCGAGCGCACTTCACGCAGCACGGGAATCACATGGCCGCTCAGCCACAAGGCCACGCCGTTGTCCATGCCTTTCAATATGCCGTCGAGCCAGGCCGGCACGAACAGGAACACCCACAGGAACGACAGGCCGGCCAGCAGACCCGGCACGGCGCGCGGCACCAGCACGCTGTAATCGAGCAGGCGCGTGATGCCGTCCTGCTTGCGGTGCATGGCCAGCGCGATGAAGCTGTAGCAGCCCACGGCCAGCGCGCCGCCGACGACGCCGATCAGGATGGTGTTGACGATGCCGCGCACCAGCGATGGCTGGTCAAAAATGTCGCGGAAATGCTGCAACGTCAGCACGTCGGCCAAATGCACGCCTTCGCCCCAGTACTGCACGAAGGAGCGCAGCACGATGCCCGTCAACGGCAGGATGATGGTGAAGATCAGCCAGCCGGCCAGCAAGGCAAACGCCAGCCACTTCCAGCGGCCCAGCGGCATGGCCTTGCTGCGCGCGCCCTTGCCCTTGATCGACACATACTTGTTCGCCGATTTCAGCAGCCAGCGCTGTATCATCACCAGCGGCATGGCCACCATCACCAGGCAGACGGCGACGGCGGCCATCAGGTGGTACGACGGCGTACCCAGTTTGTTCGTCAGCTTGTACAGATAGGTTGGCAGCACCAGGTGGCCTTCCGGATCACCGAGCACCAGCACCAGGCCGAACACTTCGAAGCCGAGGAAGAACACCAGCACGCCCGCATATGCGAGCGCCGGCATGATCATCGGCAGCGACACGTTCAGCATCACCTGGATCGGCGAAGCGCCGGCCACGCGGGCCGCTTCTTCCACGTCCGAGCCCAGGCTTTTCAGGGCCGACGAGGCATACAGGTAGACGTGCGGCACGTGCGTCAGGCCGGCGATGATGACGATGCTGGTGAAGGAATAGATATTCCAGGGCACGAAGCCGAACAGCTCCTTGGCCCAGATCGAATAGAAGCCCACGGGTCCCATCGACACGACGTAGCCAAAGCCCATCACCATCGGCGACACAAAGATCGGCACCAGCAGCATGGGCGCCACCCAGCCGCGGCCCGGCAAATCCGTGCGCACCATCAGGAAGGCCAGCATGCCGCCCAGCGGCACGGCGATCACGGTCAGGCCGCAGGCCAGCATCAGGCCATTCTTGAAGGCCATCGAGAAATCGGGATCATCGAAGATGAAACGGTAGGAGTCAAAGCCGAATTCGCGCACCGGCATGAAGAAGGGCGCGTTCAAAAAGCTCTGGTAAAAAATCAGGAACAGCGGCAGGAAGATGGCGACCAGGGTAATCGCCACGACCACGCCGCGCGACCAGTTCAGGCGCGACAAGGGAGAGCGCGACCGTGCAGGCAGCGGCAAGATAGCAGTTTGCATGATGAATCCAATGAATGAAGGGTGCGGCATCCAGCCGCCGGCGAACGCCCGCGGCTGGCCAAGGAACTCCGATAAAACCGTAGCGAGCGGCAGTGAGTTGTGGCTGAGAAGCGGATCTGTGCGAATGCACAGTGAGCATCGGAGGCCGCAAATCGCGACGCGCAGTAGGTTTTTCGGATGTTCCTATTTTTTGCCGGCTGTTTCTTTCCACTGCTTTAAGAAGGCCATGCGCTTGGCAGGTCCCAAAAATTGCAGGATGATCGGATGCACGGGAATCGGCTTGACGTTGGCCGCGCCGATTTCCTTGATCAGGTCCGCCGAGGTGGTCTCGCCCGTGACGTCGGCGCGAATCGCGTACAGCTTGGCGCCGTTGGCGATGATGGTCTGGCCGCGGTGCGACAGGATGTAGTCGAGCCACAGCTTGCTGGCGTTGACGTTCTTCGCGTTCTTGTTGATGAACTGCACGCGCGACAGGATCAGGGTGTAGTCCTTGGGCAGCACCACGCCGATCGACGGGTCGGTCTTGGCGCGCACCAGGGCGTAGGAACCCAGCACGTTATAGCCGATCAGGTTTTCACCCGACGAAATGCGCTCCATCATGGTGCCCGTCGACGACTGCACGCGCACCTTGGCCACGCCAAACGCGTTTTGCAGCGCCAGGAATTTCGGATATTCCTTGGCGTCCTGCGACATGAACATGAAGCCCACGCCCGACTTTTCAATGTCGTAGGTGGTGACCTTGTCCTTGAATTTCGGCGTGGCGATCAGCTTGGCGAAGTCGTCGTGGTTCTTCGGCACTTCCTTCGGATCGAGCAAACGCTTGTTGTAAACGATGGCGGCCGGCTCGAACGTGGTGCCGTAAGCCTGGTCGTCCCACATGGCCCAGCCGGGGATCTTGGACGCTTCCACGGATTTGTACTTGAGCGCATAGCCGTCCGAGGCCAGGCGCATCTGCAAGTCCATCGCCGACGACCACATCACGTCGGCCGTGTTGCCGCCGGCGGCCACTTCGGAAATGAAGCGGTTGTACACTTCGGTGGAATTCATGTCGTTGTATTCGACCGAGATGCCGGGATACAGGGCGCTGAAATCCTTGATCAGCGGCGCGGCGGCCTTGCTGTCGGTGGCGCTGTAGATCACCACCTTGCCTTCCTTCTTGGCCGCGTCGATGATCTTCTGGTAGTCGGCCGGATAACCTGCCGGTACCTGGGCGAAAGCGACGCCGGTGGTACCGGCGAAAGCGGCGGCCAGGGAGATGGCGAGAATGGTCTTGGTTTGCATGGTTTGTCTCCGTCTGTGATTGTTGTATGGTTGGCTATTGGATTCAGCGCATCAGGCCCAATTCGGCCGCCTGCCTGGAGTAGCGTTCGACTGCCTGGTTCACGTACTGCGTCAATTTGTCGCCCGTCAGCGCGAACGGATACATGCCCGCCTGCGTGCGCCACTGGGCAAACTGCGGCGTGGCCATGGCACGGTCGAACGTGGCCACCCAGCGCTGGTAATCCTGTTCCGGCACCTGCGGCCCCATCCACAAGCCGCGGATGATGGGCCACACCACGTCGATACCCTGCTCGCGCGCCGTCGGCACGCTGGCCAGCACGCCGGGCAGGCGCTTTTCCGACAGCACCGCCAGCACGCGCGCATGGCTGTCGCCCGCGTTCAGGGTCGCTTCCGACGTGTCGCCCGACATCACCTGCACGTAATTGGCCTGCATCGCCGTGAAGATCTCGCCGCCGCCTTCCAGCGCGACGAAGCGCAGCACTTTCGGGTCGATGCCGGCCCGGCGCGCCACCAGCGCCATCTTCACCCAGTCCTGGCTGCCGATGGTGCCGGACACGCCGATCAGCACCTTGTCGGGGTGGCGCTTGAGCACGGCGATCAGGTCGGCCAGGGTCTTGTAGGGCGAGTCGCTGCGCACGGCGATCATGCCGTAGTCGGCGCCCAGCGCCGCCACCCAGCGCACGTCGCCCGTCTTGGCGTTGCCGAACTTGCCTTGCGCCAGGTTCAGCAGCGAGCCGCCCGAAAACACCACCAGGGTGTTTGCTTCGGCACGCCGGCGCTGCGAGCCCATCGAGCGCCACGCCACCGCGCCGATGCCGCCTGGCAGATAGCTGATGCGCACCGAGGACGCGAACGGTGCCGCCGCCGCGGGATCGAGCTGCAGCAAGCCTTTCTGCGCCAGCTTGCAGGTCAGGTCCATGGCGCCGCCAGGTTTGGACGGCACCACGCAATCGACTTCAGGCGCGGCAGCATTTGCCAGCGCGGGCAGCAGCGCGGACAACAGCAGCAGCGACAGGAACGCGGTGCGCAGCATGGTCATCCCTTAGAAGCGGTGCTGGATGCCGGCAATCAGGCCGCGCTGCGTGTCGCCAAAACCGGCATCGTCACGCGACAGGCTGACCAGCTGCTTGTGCTTGGCCTTGGCGTAGGCGCCGGCCACATACAGGTCGGTGCGCTTGGACAGGGCATAGCGCACGCGCGCCACGTACATGATCGGATCGGCATCGAGGTTGGCGGCCACGTTCTTCACGTCCTGGTAGTAGATCACGCCCGTCAGGGTGACGACCGGCGTGGTCTTGTAGCTGACGCCGCCCCAGTACAGGGTGCCGCGCACATCGGCCTTGCCGGCGGCAGCCGGATCGAGCTTGTAGTCGCGCGCCGCCGCCTGCACTTTCCACGGGCCGTCGTCATACATGGCGCCCAGGTGGTAGACGGTGGTCTTGTCGCGCGCGCCGCCGGCGATGGCATTGCCGTTCACCTGTTCATATGTAGCGAGCAGGCTGACGGGACCCGTCTTGTAGGTGACGGCCGTGGACAGCTTGGCGCTGTCCGAATTGCCCGTCGACTGTTCGCCGAAGCCATACGATGCGCCGTAGCTGAAGTCGCCCGTCTTGCCAGAGTACTTGACCATATTGTCGAAGGCCGTCGTCATGCCGTATTTGCTCGGACCCGTCGCGTGTGCCGAAGTGGCCCACGAGTAGAACGGCGCATAGGCCATCGGATCGAATGGCAGCACGAAGTCATACACGGTGGTGAACGAGCGTCCCAGCACGACGCGGCCAAACGCGCCTTCCAGGCCCACATTGGCCTGGCGCTTGAACAGGGCGCCGTCGGCCGCGCCCGTGTCGACCAGGATGCCGCCTTCCAGATTGAAGACGGCCTTCAGGCCGCCGCCCAGGTCTTCGCTGCCCAGAATGCCCCAGCGCGAGGTGTTCATGCCGCCCGAGCTCACTTGCGTCATCGAGCTTTTGTTCGGACCGGCGTTGCTGGTGTTGCTGATGCCGGCGTCCAGGCGACCGTACAGAGTGACGTTCGACTGGGCGTGGGCGCTGCCGGCTGCGGCGAGTAGCGCCATGGCGGCCAGCGAGAATGCAGTTTTCTTCATGTAGAGTGTCTCCCTTAGATATAGTTATTAGTGATATGCCTGATCATTTTCATGAATCAGGATCACACTATATGAGCGCGATCCTTTCAATTCGCTTTCAGACTGACAGGTGTCGTCCGCCAGCCACAAGGAGGGCAAACATATTCATCGCCGCCCCTGTCGGCGCGGCGCCGGCAGGCTTACACTGCACCAATTCAAACGAATGGCGGAGACCATGCGCATATTATTAGTGGAAGACCATCTGGAGCTGTCGCACTGGCTGGCAAAGGCCCTGCGCGACGCGCACCTGACGGTGGAGACCGCCCACAACGGCGCCGATGCCGACGCCCTGCTGCATACGCAGGAATACTCCCTGGTGCTGCTCGACCTGACCCTGCCGAAGATGGATGGCCTGGACGTGCTGCGCCGCCTGCGCGCGCGCGGCGGCACGCGCGGCAAGACTCCCGTCATGATACTCACTGCGCGCGGCGGCCTCGATGAAAAAGTGCAGGGCCTGAACCTGGGCGCGGACGATTACATGGCCAAGCCGTTCGAGCTGGCCGAACTGGAAGCGCGCGTGAAAGCCCTGCTGCGCCGCAGCCAGGGCAACGAGGCACTCGTGCACACCTGCGGCGCCCTCAGTTTCGACACCGTCACGCGCATGTTCAGCTATCGCGGCGCGGCGCTGGCGCTGACGCCGCGCGAACACGCGGTGCTCGAAGCGCTGATCACGCGCTCGGGGCGGGCCGTGTCGAAAGAAAAGCTGTTTGACGAAGTCTTTGCGCTGGCCGACGACGCCAACCTGGACGCCATCGAGCTGTATATCCACCGCGTGCGCAAAAAACTCGAGAACGGCGTGGAAAGCGGCTCGCCCGACGGCGCCGTCATCACCACCCTGCGCGGCATCGGCTACCTGCTGCAGCCGCGCAGCGCGATGGCGCCGGCCGCGCCAAAATGACCGTGCGCGCCCCACGCCTGCCGCTGCTCGAACGCCTGCGCCGGCGCTGGGCGCAGAGCCGGCCGCTGGGCAGCCTGCGCAGCCAGCTGCTGCGCTGGCTGCTCATTCCGCTGGTGATGCTGGTGCTGCTCGATGCCGTTTTTGTCTACCGCAACGCGCTCGACGCGGCCGACATGGCCTACGACCGCTCCTTGCTGGCATCGACGCGGGCGCTGGCCGAGCGCGTCTCCATCGTCGGCGGCAAGGTCGTCGCCGAAGTGCCTTACGTGGCGCTCGACAGCTTTGAGACCGACACCCTGGGCCGCATCTACTACAAGGTGACGGGCATCAATGGCGAGCTGGTGTCAGGCTATGGCGACTTGCCGCCCGTGCCGAAAAACGTGCCACGCTCGCAGAACTATCCGGCCCTGGTGCGCTTCTACCACGCCGACTACCACGGCAAGCCGATCCGCATCGCCGCCCTGCTGCAACCCGTGTATGACGACTCGATGCGCGGCATCGCCCTGATCCAGGTGGCCGAGACACTGGACGCGCGGCGCGGCCTGTCGAACCAGATCCTGTTCGACACCCTGATCTGGCAGGCGGCAATGATACTGGTGATGGGCGCCCTCGTGTGGTTTGCCGTGCGCCTGGTGCTGCGCCCGCTGATGCGCCTGAAAACGGAAGTCGAGACGCGCACCCTGTCCGATTTGTCCGACGTCGATCCCACGCTGGTACACAAGGAAATGCGCCCGCTGGTCAGTGCCATGAACGGCTCCATGTCGCGCCTGCAGCAGCTGATCGCCAGCCAGCGTCGCTTCATCGCCGACGCCTCGCACCAGTTGCGCACGCCGTTGACTGTGCTGAAAACCCAGGCCGAACTGGCCATGCGCGAGTGCGACCGCCAGGCGGGCGCGCCGCCGGACATCGCCGCCCTGCGCGACATCGTGCGTTCGATCGCCGCCACCACCGATTCGACCGTGTTGCTGGCCAACCGCCTCCTGACCCTGGCGCGCATCGAGCATGGCGGCGAGAATCTGGCGATGGATACCGTCGCGCTGCGCGACGTGGCGCAGCAGGTGGGACTGGAAATGGCCATGACCGCGGTCGCCAAACATATCGACCTGTCGCTGGAAGCGCCCGACGAGGCACCCGTGCATGGCCAGGCCCTGCTGCTGCATGAACTGCTGGCCAACCTGGTCGACAACGCCCTGCGCTACACGCCGCAGGGCGGCAGCGTGATCCTGCGCGTGCGCGCGGCGCATACGGGGAACGGACACGAACACGGCGCCGTGCTGGAAGTGGAAGACAGCGGCAAGGGCATCCCGCCGGCCGAGCGCGAGCGCGTGTTGACGCCGTTCTACCGGGTCGGCGCGGCGCTCGAGAGCAATCCTGGCGGCGCCGGGCTGGGCCTGGCCATCGTGCGCGATATCGCGGCCCTGCACGGCGCCCGGCTGGAACTGGCGACGGCGGCGAATGGACATGGATTAAAAGTCGGCGTGCATTTCAGCGGTGCCGCATGACGGATTGCGCAGACAGGCAGTTCACATGTTACGTTGCTTAAAAACAACAAATGATTTATTTCTAATATTTTTAAAATAATTGCCTTACATAAACATATTCATCCCTATACAATTCGGCTCCCATTAAGCGGCGAGACAGTCTCTCCGCATTAATTATCTAGGATTAATATGAAAAAGCAATTGTTTGCAGTAGTCGTCGGCGCCGCTCTGGCATTCCCTTTGTTTGCACAAGCTGAAAACATTTATGTCGGCGCGAATGCCGGCCGTTCGGAATTGAAATTGTCGGGCGATGTCGCTTCAGGCAAAGAAAACAAAACCGGTTTTAAAGTTTATGCCGGTTACGACTTCACGCCTAACTTCGGCGCGGAAGCCGGCTACGTCAATTTCGGCAAACTGAAAGAAAGCGAAGGCAAGGAATCGCTGAGCATGGAAACCAGCGCAATCTACGCAGCCGCCACCGGCACCTTGCCACTGAACGCTGAATTCTCGCTGTTTGCAAAAGTTGGCGTTACTCAAAACCACACCAAAGCCAAATTGAACCTGATCGGTTTCAGCGCCAGCGAATCGAAAAACAAAACCGCTGCCCTGTTTGGCATCGGTGCTGCTTATAACTTCAATAAAAACCTGTCGGCCGTTGCTGAATATGAAAACTTCGGCAAAACGATGAGCCAGGATGGCATGAAACTGAAAGCCGACCTGCTGTCGATCGGCCTGCGTTACAAGTTCTAATTCACGCTCGCGCGAATCAGAATCAAGCCGTTGTTAGCGGCTGATAAAAAAACCGGCCATGCAGCCGGTTTTTTTATGGGTGAATGGCAAGCAGGCGGCATGGATGCTAAGATCGCGCCCTGAGATTTTAAGGAAGGCACCGCCATGATGACCAAAGAAGATGTAAGCGAACTGTTTGCCAATATCGCCGAGAACGCGCCATGGGACCTGTCCCAGCCGCTGCTGTGGGGCTATTACTTCACCAACCCGACGTCCGAACCGCTGGAGCAGGCCGCCACCCTGCTGGCGCTGCAGGGCTACCGCCCGGTGGAACTGTACCAGCCGGAACTCGACGATCCGACAGCACCGCCCGTGTGGGTGCTGCACGTGGAAAAGGCCGAAGTGCATGGCGTCGACAGTCTGCACGCGCGCAATGGCGAACTGATGGCGTTTGCGCAGGACAACCAGCTGGCCAGCTATGATGGCATGGATGTAGGCCCCGTCGGCGCGCCCGACGTGCCGCAGCATTAAGACCGCCATCGGATGAAAAAACGGCGCCCGCGGGCGCCGTTTTGCATGGATCGCTGAAAACGCTCAGCTCAGGTTTTCCAGGCGGATCTTGGTGACCGTGCCCACCACGCTGTTCAACGCTTCCATCTTCTCGATGGCCGCCGTGACGTTCTTTTCCTGCGTCTGGTGCGTCAGCATGATGATGTCCGTGTGCGTCTCGCCCTCGGCCGGCTCTTTTTGCAGCATGGCGTCGATCGAGATGCCGCGTTCGGCCAGGATGCGCGTCAGGTCGGCCAGCACGCCCGGCTGGTCGGCCACGTGCATGCGCAGGTAGTAGCTGGTGGTGATTTCCGACATCGGCAAGATCGCGATATCGGTCATCGCGTTCGGCTGGAACGCCAGGTGCGGCACGCGGTGTTCCGGGTCAGCCGTGGCCAGGCGGGTGATGTCGACCAGGTCGGCGATCACCGACGAGGCGGTCGGCTCGGCGCCCGCGCCGCGGCCCGAGTACAGGCTGGCGCCGACGGCGTCGCCATGCACCAGCACCGCATTCATGGCGCCTTCCACGTTGGCGATCAGGCGCTTGGCCGGGATCAGGGTCGGATGCACGCGCAGCTCGATGCCTTCCACGCCATTGACGGTGGCGCGCTTGGTGATGCCCAGCAGCTTGATGCGGTAGCCCAGTTGCTCGGCGTAGCGGATATCGACGGCATTGAGGTTGCTGATGCCTTCCACGTAAGCCTTGTCGAACTGCACCGGGATGCCGAAGGCGATGGCCGACATGATGGTGGCCTTGTGCGCGGCGTCGACGCCTTCGATGTCGAAGGTGGGATCGGCTTCCGCATAGCCCAGTTCCTGCGCCTGTTTCAGCACGGTGGCGAAATCGAGGCCCTTGTCGCGCATCTCGGACAGGATGAAATTGGTGGTGCCGTTGATGATGCCGGCGATCCATTCGATGCGGTTGGCCGTCAAGCCTTCGCGCAGCGCCTTGATGATGGGGATGCCGCCGGCGACGGCCGCTTCGAAGGCCACCATCACGCCCTTGTCCTGGGCGGCGGCGAAGATTTCGTTGCCGTGCACAGCCAGCAGGGCCTTGTTGGCCGTGACCACATGCTTGCCGTTGGTAATCGCCTGCATCACCAGGGTTTTCGACAGGTCGTAGCCGCCGATCAGTTCGACGACGATGTCGATCTCGGGATCGTTGACGATCAGCATCGGGTCATTGACGACCTTGCAGCCGCCGGCGACCAGCGCTTCGGCGCGCGCCACGTCGCGCACGGCGACGGCGACGACTTCAATGCCGCGGCCCGCGCGGCGCTTGATTTCTTCCTGATTGCGTTTCAGGACGCTGAACGTGCCGTAACCGACATTGCCCAGGCCCAGCAGGCCGATCTTGATGGATTTCATAGTTGTGCTTGACTGCTCATAAGTGGCGCCCCCTTGAGCGGCGCCAGGTTGATCGAGATTGCTGCTGGCTGATTCAGCCCCGGCCGTGACGCTTGCGGTAACCTTCGAGGAAGCGCGCAATGCGCCCCATGGCCTCGGTCAGGTCATCGGAGTTGGGCAGGAAGACGACACGAAAATGGTCGGGCGCGATCCAGTTGAACCCCGTGCCCTGCACGATCAGGACCTTGGCTTCGGCCAGTAATTCATAGGCAAACTGCTGGTCGTCGGCGATCGGGTAGATCTCCGGGTCCAGGCGCGGGAACATGTACAGCGCGGCCTTCGGCTTGACACAGGTGACGCCCGGAATATCGGTCAGCAGCTTGTGCGCCAGATCGCGCTGTTTCAACAGGCGCCCGCCGGGCCCCACCAGGTCTTGTATGCTCTGGTAGCCGCCAAGCGCCGTCTGGATGGCAAATTGCCCCGGCGCGTTGGCGCATAGCCGCATCGAGGCCAGCATGTTGAGGCCTTCGATGTAATCCTTTGCGTGGCGCTTTTCGCCCGAGACCACCATCCAGCCGGAACGGTAGCCGCAGGAGCGGTAATTCTTCGACAGGCCGTTCATGGTGATGAACAGCACGTCGTCGGCCAGCGAGGCGATCGACACGTGCTCGGCTTCGTCGTACAGCACCTTGTCGTAGATCTCGTCGGCGAAAATGATCAGCTGGTGCTGGCGCGCCAGTTCGACGATCTGCAGCAGCACGGAAACCGGGTACAGCGCGCCCGTGGGATTGTTCGGGTTGATGACGACGATGGCTTTCGTTTGCGGCGTGATCTTGCGGCGCATGTCCTCGATGTCGGGATACCACTCGTTCTGCTCGTCGCACACATAGTGCACGGGATTGCCGCCCGACAGGCTGACGGCGGCCGTCCACAGCGGGTAGTCGGGCGCCGGCACCAGCACTTCGTCGCCACTGTTGAGCAGCGCGTTCATCGACATGACGATCAGTTCGGAAGCGCCATTGCCCAGATAAATGTCATCGATGGTCACGCCGGCGATATTCTTGCCCTGGGTGTAGTGCATGACGGCCTTGCGCGGCGCGAACATGCCTTTCGAATCCGTATAGCCGGCCGCGTTCTGCAGATTGAGCATCATGTCGCGCACGATCTCGTCGGGCGGATCGAAGCCGAATACGGCCAGGTTGCCGATATTGAGCTTGGTGATCTTGTGGCCTTCTTCTTCCATTTGCCTGGATTTTTCCAGGACCGGGCCGCGGATGTCGTAGCAGACGTCCGCCAATTTATTCGATTTCTGAATCGGTCGCAAAATAAATCCCTGTCGTGATGCGGCGCGGTGACCAGAACTTGCAGCATGATAGCCGCGCCAGAACTATGAACCCGTGAAACTGCAATGCGAAAGACTGCAAGGCGAAAACAACCATTCTCGCCGAAAACAGGCCATTTTATCAAATTAAACATGGCCAACCCCAGCATTTGACGCCGATTCTGCCACGCCGGCGCCTCCGGACGACAATCGGGCGGGCGCCATCTTCATCTTCCCTTAATCTTGCAGCATTACCATGGCGAAAGCAGGCATCGCCACTGTGGCGCCGAACATTGCAATTTGGAAAGGATGTTGCTTTTCAGTCGCTCTTTTCTGTCATTTATGGCATGCTTACGCCCTTGGCCGCGGCACGCAGTTTGGCCGCGCGCGCACCGATCAACCGACACGACCAGCCCCCGATATCGCCATGAAACTCCATGCCAGCAGCACCCAACAATACCAGACTGTCACCGGCTATGACGAAAACGGCGTCGAGATCAATGCCCAGCCGTATAACTACAGTCTGATCGTCATGCCGGAAATGCCCCCGCGGGCGTGGGAGGTGGACAGTTTCGAACAGCTGAACGAGGCGCATTTCGCGCAAATCCTGGCCGATGCGCCCGACGTGGTCATCCTCGGTACGGGCGAGCGCCAGCGCTTCGTGCACCCGAAGCTGACGGCCGCGCTGACCATGCGCCGCATCGGCGTCGAATGCATGGATAGCCAGGCTGCCTGCCGCACCTACAATATCCTCATGGGCGAAGGCCGCAAAGTCACCCTGGCACTGATCCTGGCCCCGGCTGCAGGCAAGGCCGCATGAAAATCAATGTCAACGAGCTGCACTCGTCGCGGGTGCTGATGTGGTCGCTGCTGGGCATCTTCATCGTCGTCACCCTGTATGCGCTGGGCGTGCGCACCCTGGTGCCGCCCGACGAAGGCCGCTACGCGGAGATGGCGCGCGAAATGTTCGTCACGGGCGACTGGATCACGACGCGCCTGAACGGCATCAAGTACTTTGAAAAACCGCCGCTACAAACGTGGATGAATGCGCTGACCTTCGCCGCCTTCGGCCTGGGCGAATGGCAGGCCCGTTTGTGGACGGGCCTGTGCGGCATCATCGGCGTGTGCATGACGGCCTACGCGGGCAAGAAAGTGTTCGGCCCGCGCGTGGGGCTGTATGCGGGCCTGGTGCTGGCGTCGAGCCTGTTCTGGCTCGCTTCCGGCCAGATCAATTCGCTGGACATGGGCCTGTCGGGCATGATGACCCTCACCATGGGCAGCCTGCTGATCGCCCAGCGCGACGACGCCACGGCGCTTGAACGGCGCAACTGGATGCTGACCTGCTGGGCCGCCATGGCGCTGGCCGTGCTGGCCAAGGGCCTGATCGGCATCGTGCTGCCGGGCGCCGTGCTGGTGCTGTATTCGCTGTGCGCGCGCGACTGGCGCATCTGGACGCGTTTGCATCTGGTCAAGGGTTTGCTGGTGTTCTTTGCCATCGCCACGCCGTGGTTCGTGCTGGTCGCCCTGCGCAATCCGGAACAGCCGCATTTCTTCTTCATCCATGAGCATTTCCAGCGCTTCCTGATGAAGGGCCACAAGCGCGAAGGCGCCTGGTATTACTTCCTGGTGCTGCTCATTCCCGGCATCCTGCCATGGATAGGCGTGCTGCCGCAAAGCCTGGCCGCCGCCTTCCAGCGCCAGGAAGGCGCCTTCCAGCCCCGCTTGATGCTGCTGGTCTGGGCCGTCTTCATTTTCTTCTTCTTCAGCTATTCGACCTCGAAGCTGCCTGGCTATATCGTGCCCATCTTCCCGGCGCTGGCCCTGCTGGTGGCGCTGTACCTGGAATCGGCCTCGCGCCGCCAGCGCATGCTGGCCGCCGGCCTGCTGTGCGTGCTGGGCGCGGCCGTCCTGATCGGCGGACCGATCGCCTTTGGCAAGGCCAGCGCGCGCGACGCGGAAGCCTTGATCGCGCTCAAGGGATACCAGCCATGGCTGATGGCGGCCGGCTTCTTCGCCCTGGCCGGTGGCGCCCTGGCCTTGCTGCATGCGCGCCAGCTGCGCCGCGACATGACGGTGCTGACCATCGCCGGCGCCGGCTTCCTGGCCACGCACTGCATCCTGGCCGGCTCCGAACTGTATGGCCAGAACCGCGCGGGCACCGACATGCTGCCGCAGATCCAGGCCGAACTGACGGCCGATACCAAGCTCTATTCGGTCGGCATCTATGAACAGTCGCTGACGTACTACCTGCAGCGGCCAGTGATCCTCGTCGATTACTGGGATGAGTTCACGTTTGGCCTGAAACAGCAGCCCGAGCTGTCCATCCCGAGCATCGAGACTTTCATCACGCAATGGACGAACGATGCCAACGCCGGCGTGCGCGACATGGCCATTATCAGCCTGTACCGTTACAAGGAATTGCAGGAACGTGGCGTGCCCATGCGTGTCATTGCCAAGGATGCGCGCCGCATGGTCATTGCCAATAAATAAATGTTTAAAGGGGCGCGAGGCAGCATGGATCGCGCCCCCGGCCAGCTTGCCCCGCCCCCGCATCAGCAGGATTTTTCACCGCTGAACCGGCTGCGCCGCCGTACTGACGATATAAAATAGCCATGCCTGCCAGCGGCCATTCACCGCACTGGCAGCCTCGGCAACGCCGACACCCTGACACAATACAGATCCAAGAACTGCGCCCCATGACCTCTACCCTGCCCTTTTTGCCATTTTCCAAACCCACCATCGATGAAGCGACCATCGCCGCCGTCGGCGAAGTGCTGCGCTCGGGCTGGATCACCAGCGGCCCGAAAGTGCAGGCATTCGAAGCCCAGCTGTCCGAGTATTTCGGCGGGCGTCCCGTGCGCACCTTCAATTCGGGCACGTGCACCATGGAAATCGCGCTGCGCATCGCCGGCATCGGCCCCGGCGATGAAGTCATCACCACGCCCGTGTCGTGGGTAGCGACGGCCAACGTCATCATCGAAGTGGGCGCCACGCCCGTGTTTGCGGACATCGATCCCGTCACGCGGAATATCGACCTCGACAAGCTGGAAGCGGCCATCACCCCCCGTACGAAGGCCATCATCCCCGTCTACCTGTCCGGCTTGCCGGTCGACATGGACCGCCTGTACGCGATTGCTGAAAAGTACAATTTAAGGGTCGTGGAAGACGCGGCGCAAGCGTTCGGCTCCAGCTGGAAGGGCAAGCGCATCGGCGCGTTTGGCGACTTCGTCTCGTTCAGCTTCCAGGCCAACAAGAACATCACCACGGGTGAAGGCGGCTGCCTCGTCCTCAACAACCTGGAAGAAGCGAAGCTGGCCGAGAAATACCGGCTGCAGGGCGTCACGCGCAGCGGCGTCGACGGCATCGACGTCGATGTACTGGGCGGCAAATACAACATGAGCGACATCATGGCCGCCATCGGCCTGGGCCAGTTCGCCAATATCGACGCGATCACGGCCCACCGCCGCGCGCTGGCACGCCACTATTTCGCGCAATTCGGCAGCGATTTCGAAGCGCAGAGCGGCGCCCAGCTGCCCGTGCAGGACTTTGAAAACAGCAACTGGCATTTGTTCCAGATCATCCTGCCCGACAATGGCCCCGGCACGCGTGCCGCCTTCATGCAGCAAATGGCGCAGCAGAACGTGGGAACGGGCTATCATTACGCACCGATCCACCTGTTTACCATGTACCGCGAACGCGGCTTTACCGAAGGCATGTTCCCCGTCTCGGAAAAGATCGGCCGCCTGACCGTGACCTTGCCGATGTTCTACGCCATGACGACACAGGACGTGGAACGCGCCGTCGCCACCGTCAAATCCATTCTCATCAAATGAGCAGCGCGCCGATGAAACCTGAACTGTCCATTATCATTCCAATCTACAACGAGCAGGATGGCCTGGCCAGCCTGTTCGCCCGCCTGTATCCGGCCCTCGATGCCCTGCAGACGAGCTACGAGATCATCTTTGTCAATGATGGCAGCCGCGACAATTCGGTGGCCATCCTGGCGGAACAGTTCCGCCAGCGCCCCGACGTCACGCGCGTAGTCCTGTTCAACGGCAATTATGGCCAGCACATGGCCATCCTGGCCGGCTTTGAAGCTTCGCGCGGGCAAATCATGGTCACGCTCGATGCCGACCTGCAGAATCCGCCCGAAGAAATCGGCAACCTGGTGGCAAAGATGCGCGAAGGCTACGATTACGTGGGCTCGATCCGGCGCAAGCGGCAAGATTCCGCCTGGCGCACCCTGGCGTCGAAAATGATGAACCGGCTGCGCGAGCGCATCACCAACATCAAGATCACGGACCAGGGCAACATGCTGCGCGCGTATGGCCGCAACGTGATCGACCTGGTCAACCAGTGCGCCGAAGTCAACACCTTCGTTCCCGCCCTGGCCTACACGTTTGCCCGCAAGCCCACGGAAATTACCGTCGAGCACGAGGAACGGGCCGCCGGCGAGTCGAAATACTCGCTGTACAGCCTGATCCGCCTCAATTTCGACCTGGTCACGGGCTTTTCGCTGATTCCCCTGCAAATCTTTTCGATGCTGGGCATGCTGCTGTCATTCAGTTCGGCCCTGCTGGTGATCTATCTGCTGGCGCGCCGCTTCCTGTTCGGCGCCGAGGCGCAGGGCGTGTTCACCCTGTTCGCCATCGCCTTCTTCCTGATGGGCGTGATCCTGTTCGGCATCGGCCTCGTGGGCGAATACGTGGGACGCATCTTCCAGCAGGTGCGCGCCCGTCCCCGCTACGTGGTGCAAACCATCTTGCAGGACGGCATGGCCCAGGCGGAAGCCGAGGCGCCATCGTACGTGCGCCTGGAAAAGCGCCAGGTGGGCCGCTGATGGGCGCCCCGCGCGCCGTCGTCTTCGGCTACCACAATGTGGCCGTGCGCTGCATCAAGGTGCTGCTGGCCGGTGGCGTCGATATCGCCCTGGTCGTCACGCACGAAGACAGCCCCACGGAAAACCTGTGGTTCGAGTCCGTCGCCAGCCTGTGCCAGGCCGAAGACATCCCGTACATCACGCCCGGCGATCCGCGCGCGCCCGAGCTGCTGGCGCAGGTGCAGGCGGCAGCGCCGGACATGCTGTTCAGCTTTTACTACCGCCACATGCTGCCCGCCAGCATCCTGGAAGTCGCGCCCGCCTACAATATGCACGGCTCGCTGCTGCCGCAGTTCCGCGGCCGCGCGCCCGTCAACTGGGCCGTGCTGCATGGCGCCCCGCAAACGGGCGCCACCCTGCATGAAATGACGGTCAAGCCCGATGCCGGCGCCATCGTCGCGCAAACGGCCGTGCCCATCCTGCCCGATGACACGGCCTTCGAAGTCTTCGGCAAGGTCACCGTGGCGGCGGAACAAACCCTGTGGAACGTGCTGCCGGCCTTGCTGGACGGCACGGCGCCACGCCAGCTCAACGATTTGCGCCAGGGCGGCTACTTTGGCGGGCGCAAGCCGGAAGACGGCCGCATCGACTGGAAGTTACCCGCGCAGCAGGTGTACAACCTGCACCGGGCCGTCGCGCCGCCCTATCCCGGCGCCTTCACCGAAGTCAATGATGTCATTTACACCATCGAAAAAGCCCGCCTGAGCAAGCATTCCGCAGGAAGTTTGCCACCGGGCTTGGCGGTAGTGGATAATTGCATCTTGGGCGTCTGCGGAGACGGCCGCATGCTGGCCATTTCCGCGCTGAGGGCTGCCGGGGAGCCGATTTCGGCTCAGCAATTGCAAGCAAGTCTGACCACCCGCGTCAGCACACACTGATATCACTCAAGAGAATCTCACATGAAAAAAGTCCTCATCTTAGGCGTCAACGGCTTCATCGGCCACCACCTGTCCAAGCGCATCCTGGAAACCACCGACTGGCATGTCTACGGCATGGACATGAACACGGACCGCATCACGGAATTGCTGGAAGATGACAACTACAAGTCGCGCATGCACTTCTTCGAAGGCGACATCACGATCAACAAGGAATGGGTCGAGTACCACGTCAAGAAGTGCGACGTGATCCTGCCGCTGGTGGCCATCGCCACGCCATCGACCTACGTCAAGCAGCCGCTGCGCGTCTTCGAACTGGACTTCGAAGCCAACCTGCCCATCGTCCGCTCGGCCGCCAAGTACGGCAAGCACCTGGTCTTCCCGTCGACCTCGGAAGTGTATGGCATGTGCCATGACGAGGAATTCGATCCGGAAAACTCGGAACTGATCTGCGGCCCGATCAACAAGCCGCGCTGGATCTATTCGAACGCCAAGCAGCTGATGGACCGCGTGATCTGGGGCTATGGCATGGAAGGCTTGAACTTCACCCTGTTCCGTCCATTCAACTGGATCGGTGCGGGCCTGGACTCGATCCACACGCCAAAAGAAGGTTCTTCGCGCGTGGTGACGCAATTCTTCGGCCATATCGTGCGCGGCGAGAACATCTCGCTGGTCGACGGCGGCGCGCAAAAACGCGCGTTCACCTACATCGACGACGGCATCGATGCGCTGATGCGCATCATCGCCAACAAGAACGGCATCGCCAGCGGCAAGATCTACAACATTGGCAATCCGATCAATAACTATTCGATCCGCGACCTGGCCGGCATGATGCTGACCCTGGCCGCCGAATACCCGGAATACGCCGAAGGCGCGAAACACGTGAAAATCGTGGAAACGACCTCGGGCGCCTACTACGGCGCCGGCTACCAGGACGTGCAAAACCGCGTGCCGAAAATCACGAATACCTGCGAAGAGCTGGGCTGGGCGCCGACCACCACCATGGCCGATTCCCTGCGCAATATTTTCGACGCCTACCGCAGCCAGGTAGCCCAAGCCAAAGCCCTGATGGATTAATGTTGAGCAAGCCGTTCCTGACCCTGAAAATCGACGTCGATACCTATCGCGGCACCCGTGAAGGCATGGGCAATCTGGTGCGCATGCTGGCCGCGCACCAGGCCAAGGCCACGTTTCTGTTCTCGCTGGGCCCCGACCACACGGGCTGGGCCCTGCGGCGCGCCTTGCGGCCCGGCTTTTTCAGCAAGGTGTCGCGCACCTCGGTGGTCGAACACTACGGCTTGAAAACATTGATGTACGGCACCTTGCTGCCGGGACCCGATATCGGCAAGCTGTGCGCGGCGCAATTGCGCGCCGTGCGCGATGCCGGTTTCGAGTGCGGCATCCACACCTGGGATCACACCCTGTGGCAAGACAACGTGGCCAAGCGCAACGCCGCCTGGACCATCAACATGATGCGCAAGGCCGCCAACCGCTACGAACAGGTGTTTGGCGCCAAGCCGCACACGCACGGCGCGGCCGGCTGGCAAATGAATGTCAGCGCCTTTGTCGAACACGACACGGCCGGCTACCGCTTTGCCTCCGATGGCCGTGCCATGCTCGACGCGCGCGGTGCCATGGTGCATGCCACGAATGGCCCGCACCGCGTGCGCAACGGCAACACCATCCTGCAATGCGTGCAATTGCCCACCACCCTGCCCACCCTGGATGAATTGCTGGGCTGCGAAATCGACGGCAAACTGATCACAACGAGCAATGTTGCCGCGCATATATTGTCGCTGACGGCGGACAATCCCCGCGATCACGTATATACCTTGCATGCGGAACTTGAAGGACAGAAACTCGCCCCCATTTTCGAACAACTGCTGGCTGGTTGGAAAGCCCAGGGCTACCAGTTTGCAGCGATGGGCGATTATTATGAAAAGATAAAAAATACGGACTTGCCCGTTTGTCCCGTCACCTGGGATGAATTGCCAGGCCGTTCGGGACGCCTGATTGTGCAGGGCAAAGCGGCCTGAATGCTGTATTGTTGCACCTGGATGCGTTGCCAGATTAAAAACAGCGCTGATGATCACCGTTCAGGAGAGAACCTGTGGCTGATAGCCAATCCCTCGTTAGCATACCCGACTTTAGCGCCGCCATGACCAGCGGCAAGACCTTCCAGTTGCTGGGCCGTCCGGCCAAGGCCACGGTGCTGTTTTTCTATCCGAAGGACAACACCCCTGGCTGCACCACGGAAAACATCGCCTTCCGCGATGCGTATTCGCAATTCGTCGCAGCCGGCGTGGAAATCTACGGCATCAGCCGCGATTCCCTGCGCTCGCACGAAAGTTTCAAAACCAAGCTGGAACTGCCGTTCGAGCTCATTTCCGACCCGGACGAAGCCGTTTGTCTGCTGTTTAACGTCATGAAGATGAAACAGATGTACGGCAAGACGGTCCGTGGCGTCGAGCGCAGTACGTTTGTGATTGACGCCCAGGGCCGATTGGTGAAAGAATGGAGAGGCGTGAAGGTCGCAACTCACGTGGAAGAAGTGCTGGAATTCGTAGCGCATCTGAATTGATCGTCCATTTTTGATCCAATGCGCGTTGTCGGCTTCCAGCGAGCCTGGTTCAACCGCAGTTCAGTTCACGGTACCTATCGCCATTTTGAGTCAACGAAGCGCCTCCATCCACTCCGCCAGGCGGGCATGCAGCCCGTCGATGGCGTCCATGACCGGCCATGCTGCCGGCCTTCCGGCAGTTACTCGTCCTGTAGCATTGTTGTTCCCCCGCATCCACCCCATGAGAAGTGCCGCCAGAAGCTGGCTGCCCATGGGCGATTCATTCCAGAAATTTTTTGATTGAGATCCTGATGCCACTGCCAAAATTACCGAGCAAGCCAGCCACTATCCTGGCCACCCAAGATTACCCAACCGCAGGCGCAGCGCGCCCGGCCACCAAAACCCCGGCAGCCAAGAAAGTGGCTGCACCGATTATTGAAGCGGCGATCGCCGAAGTTGCCAAGCCGGTCCGCAATGCGGCCACGAAGATCAAGCAAGTGGCGGCCCTGATGGTCGCCAAGCCGGCGCCAGCCGTTGCTGCACCGGCGCCGGTCGCGGCCGCGCCTGCCACCGTTGCTGCGCCTGCAGCGAAAGCCAAGCCGGCGGCAAAAGGCAAGGTCACGCCGATCAAGCCCGTCAAGCAAGCCGAGCAGCCACATCCGGCCAAGCACAAGGCTGTCGAAGTGCAGCTCAAGTCGTCCGCCAGCCGTGCCGCCGACCAGCGCGGCATCAGCAAGCTGTTCGTGCTCGACACGAACGTGCTGATGCACGATCCATCGTCGCTGTTCCGCTTCGAGGAACACGATGTGTACCTGCCGATGATGACCCTGGAAGAGCTGGACAACCATAAAAAAGGCATGACGGAAGTGGCGCGCAATGCACGCCAGGTCTCGCGCACGCTCGACGCCCTGATCAGCAACACGGATGACGACGCCATCGAACATGGCATCCTGCTGTCCAAGCTGGGCAACAAGGATGCCAAGGGCCGCCTGTTCTTCCAGACGCGCCTGCAAAGCGCCGACTTGCCGGCTGGCTTGCCAGTGGGCAAGGCCGACAACCAGATCCTCGCCGTCGTGCGCTCGCTGGAATCGGAACAGGAAGGCCGCCCTGTCGTGCTGGTGTCGAAAGACATCAACATGCGCATCAAGGCGCGCGCCCTGGGCCTGCCGGCCGAAGATTACTTCAACGACCATGTGCTGGAAGACACGGACTTGCTGTACTCGGGCATCGTGCAATTGCCGGACGACTTCTGGAACAAGCACGGCAAGGACATGGAATCGTGGCAGGAAAGCAAGAACGGCTACAGCTCGACGTTCTACCGCGTGACGGGCCCGTTCATCCCGTCGCTGCTGGTCAACCAGTTCATCTACCTGGAACCGAAAAACGGCGAAACGCCGTTCTACGGCCAGGTGAAACAGATCAACGGCAAGACAGCCGTGCTGCAAACCCTGCGCGACTTCAGCCACACGAAGAACAATGTGTGGGGCGTGACGGCGCGCAACCGCGAGCAGAATTTCGCGCTGAACTTGCTGATGAATCCGGAATGCGACTTCGTCACCCTGCTGGGCCAGGCCGGTACCGGCAAGACCCTGCTGGCCCTGGCCGCCGGCCTGGCGCAAGTGCTGGAAACCAAGCTCTACAATGAAATCATCGTTACCCGCGTCACGGTACCGGTGGGCGAAGACATCGGTTTCCTGCCAGGCACGGAAGAAGAAAAGATGTCCCCATGGATGGGCGCCTTCGACGACAACCTGGAAGTGCTGAACAAGTCCGACTCCGATGGCGGCGAATGGGGCCGTGCGGCAACGCAAGACCTGATCCGCTCGCGCATCAAGATCAAGTCGCTCAACTTCATGCGCGGCCGCACGTTCGTGAACAAGTTCCTCATCATCGATGAAGCGCAAAATTTGACGCCGAAACAAGTCAAGACGCTCGTCACGCGCGCCGGTCCCGGCACGAAGATCCTGTGCCTGGGCAACATCGCGCAGATCGACACGCCATACCTGACGGAAGGCTCGAGCGGCCTGACTTACGTGGTCGACCGCTTCAAGGGCTGGACCCACAGCGGCCACGTCACCCTGGCCCGCGGCGAGCGCTCGCGCCTGGCCGACCACGCCAGCGAAGTACTGTAAGTGATAGCGGGCGGCGCGAGCTGCCCAGTCATTCGAAGCCCCGGCTGCAGCGATGCAGGCGGGGCTTTTTCTTGCTGAAGAGCTTATATGCTGTCCTGCGGCTTGAGCTCGAATACTTCACCATTTTTCTGCAGCAAGCCGCGCAGCAACAGATCATCGATGCGCGCACGGATGGTGTCGCGCAACTGCGGGCTGGTGGCCTTAAAACCAAACAGGCGCGCCACGTACTGGGCAATTTCAACAACTCCTGCGCCATAGTTTTTCTGTAGCGTATCAAGGATCGCCACGTCGATTTCCTGCGGCGGCAGCATGTCGGGCTTACGCAGAGTATCGGAAACCACGGCGCCTCGGTCACGGATGCTGATGATGGTATCGGCCATGCTCAAAAAGCGCTCTGTCATGATCATCCCATCGAAGCGGACGGCAGCATGGATGGCGCGTTCCACCGCTGCCTGGATGCGCCCGCCGGTCCGTTTCAAGCCCCACGCAGCGCGCAGGCGCACCACGACTTCATCGACGTGCACGGGACCTTCCAAGGTGACGATCTGCTTGACCAAGTCGCTCAAGGCCGCTACCGGCATCTCATGCAACTCGTCGGCATAGGCAGGTTTGGCAGGGATCGCTTCGACATAGGCCGCCGGCCTGTTTGGTCCATTCCTTTCCAGTCCAATCTCGGCATGATCTTCTCGCTCCACGGTCACTACAGACACGCACGGCTTGCGTTCCTGCCTCCCATGGAGTTCAGCGCGCGCTGCCAGCTCGGTCTTGGCGGCATCAATGGCCATCAGCAAGCGCTGCAACTCATTATTGGGCCTCTGAAACCAATCGAGTCCCCAAATACGGTGGATGATCCAGCCATGGTCTTCCAGCACGGCCTGGCGCAAACGATCGCGATCGCGCGCCGAGCGCGAGCTATGGTAGGACTCGCCATCGCACTCAATGCCCAGCAGGTAGCGGCCCGGATGCTGGGCATCGGCAATACCCAAGTCGATAAAAAACCCGGCGATGCCGACTTGTGGATGGACTTCGTACCCGCAGGCCTTAACGGCATCGGCCACTTGTACTTCAAACGGACTGTCATATTCTCGCCCAGATACGCGCGACAAGCCCAGCCTGCCCGTGCGCGCGAAATGCAGGAATAGCTTGAAGGCCACTACACCTCGTCCCTTGGCACGTTCAAGATCGATATCTTCATCGGTAATTGAGGCAAACACTTCGCAACGGCGCTTGGCGCGACTGATCAGCACATTGAGGCGCCGTTCACCGCCTTCGGCACTCAGTGGACCGAAGCGCATGGCCATGTAGCCGAGCTTGTTGCGACCATAGCCAACCGAGATAAAAATCACATCACGTTCATCGCCCTGCACGTTTTCTAGGTTCTTGATGAAAAACGGTTCGCTGGCATGCTGCTGAAAAAAGGGCTCCACATCCTGATGCTCGCGGCGTAACAACTCCAGTTCATCCTGGATGGCTCGCCGCTGCTTGACCGAAAAAGTCGCCACGCCCAACGAGTGTTCCGGTGAGTTGCGCGCATGGTCGATAATGGCCCCGGCAATGACCCTCGCCTCTTCCGCATTGGTGCCAGTGTTACCGGAATCAAAGACGCCGTTAGCGACGTGATGAAACTGCAAGCCCATGCCCGCCTCTTGGGTGTAGGGACTGGGCACGATAAACAGCTTGTTTTCATAGAACTGGCTGTTCGACACGGCGATCAAGGATTGATGCCGGCTGCGGTAATGCCAGCGCAGCATGCGTTGCGGCAAGCCGCGTGCAGTAAACAGCCCCAGGATGCTCTCAATATCGGAGACTTGCGCATCATCGTCTCCATCGTCATCAGGCTCAACGCTGGTCATCTTGGAAAAGAACTTGGTTGGTGGCAATTGCCGCTCATCCCCCACGACAACCACTTGGCGCGAGCGTGCAATAGCCCCCAGCGCATCCACGGGCTGGATCTGGCTGGCCTCGTCCATCACCAGCAAATCAAAACTGAGTTGCCCGGGAGGCAGGAACTGGGCTACCGATAACGGACTCATCATAAATACCGGCTTGAGTGCCTGGATGGCGGGTGCTGAGCGCTGCATCAACCGGCGTATCGGCATATGCCCCTTACGTTTAGCCATTTCGCCGCGCAGCACGCCCAAGGGGCCGATCGCACCGCCTCCCTGCGGGATGCGGCGGTGGTGTGCTTGCACCACTTCCAGACTGGATGCCGCAATGCGCTGGCGGTCCATCTGCGCAAAATCTGCCGCCAAGCGGCTATGGAGGTGGCCGTCAAAATGGGCCAGCGCCTCGTCGCTGCGTACTTGATCAGCAAAAATCGCTTCGAAATACGCCATTGTGAACGTGCGCATGGCATCCCTCGGGATCAGCGCGCCAGCTTCCAGTTGCGTGACAATTTCACCGATACCCAGCTGGCGTGCCTTGGAGCAGCGGTCGCGGTAGATCACCCACTTCGACAACTCTTCGGAAAATTCAATCCACACCGCCATGCGCCCAAGCAAGGCAAAGGCGGGCAAATCCAAGATAGCCGACACCTGAAACAGCTTCTCGTTATTGGTGCATAACTCGCTATAGAGTTCGTCGAGTTCCCTCACAAACTTGTCCTGCGCAGCTTCAAGCTCCAATGCGCAATGTAGCGGCGCGGCGCGATTATCGTGCCGCGCGACCATATGGCGCAGGCTAGACTTGGATGCCATCCACGCCGTGCTGATGCGCAAATTCTCCCAGTCGGACAATGGCCCCTGCCAATGCGCGCCAAACGCAGCTCGCCCCAACTCGCTACCTGCATCGATGCGTCGGCGCAATTGCTGCGCTTCGATCAACAAGTCGAGGCGCGCGATTTTGCCTGAAAGGTCAAGCGGTACATGTTGCATCACAGCTTGGCAGCCGGCCTGGCAAAACGCAAGCCGGGACACTTGCCCAGCCACCGTCTCAAAGGCAGAGGTCTCCACGCTAGCCCATTCACGAAAAGCGGGTTCATCTTTCCATCCGTTGAACCACATCGCGTCCAACAGTGGAAAAATTTCCTGCAGCAGCCCCTCCAGTAGTGCGGCCCGACGGCTGATTTCCGAACGGTTCGGCAACTTGCTGGCGATAATGCGCGGCTGCGCTCCCAGGCCACGCAAGCTGCGCATCCATTCCACCAACGCCAGCATAGGCGCCGAGCGCGATTGACCGCCCTTCCAGTCGGCACCAAACGCGCCACTACCAAATGAGTTGTTTGACTCAATCCGCTCCAGCAGTTTTCTCGCTTCGCCCAGATGGTCGAGAATTTCAATCTGTTCGGGCAGCGCTGTGTCCGGGTTGCGCAACAGGCCCTTGACTTGCTTGCTAGCCGCGCGCCACTCGCTGCTGACGAAACGCAGCAGGCTGTCACCATGGGCGGCCAGCACCTGGCGTGCCCCAGATAGATCAAGCTGCCAGGCATCGCTGCTGATTTTTCCTTCCAGCCGCGCTTGCAAGCCTTCCAGCGCCACCACGCATTGCGCCAGGTCGGCAGCTTGTTCCACGCCTTGATCCCATACCGTCGAAACAAACACATCGGGACTGACATCAGGTGCCGTCGCCACTTTCTGTGCCGTCAGCACCAAGCGGTTAATCTCGCTGTAGCTTGCCATGTGGTTGCCGGCATCGACACCGAGCAGTCGGCTGAGCAAAGCAACTTCGCCGTCGAGCCTGCTAAACAGCGTTTGCAAGGTCACCGCCCGTTCGAATGCCTGTGCGTCCGCGTACTGCGGCAAACCGACCAGTTGCTGGCGCAAGTCAAGCACATCAATTTCCCACGCGTCTGCATGGATTCCACCCGCTAGAGCGGCCTGCACAGATTGCAATTGGAGACCATCATCGATCAGAGCCATCAGGGCATTCGCCTGCTCGCTCCACTCTGGCGCCCGCAAGGCTTCGTTGGCAAGCTTGGGCGCCTCAGCAACGTCGCGCGCCAGCGCCACCAGATAGGTAAAGTCGCGCAACACCGCCGGCGCCACCGTATCGAGCGACATGGCCAGCTCTGCCTGTTGTTCAGCAAGCTCCTTGCAGCGCGCCCGTATAGCCGTGATACGCGACACTAAGCGCTCCACGTCATTGGGAAGTATAAGCTTGAGCGCCACGCCGCGCCATGGATGATCGCCCGGCTCGCCAATGTCAACGATGCGCTGCGCCAATTCCTCAACCACTGCCAGGCGCTGCTGCATCTCATCGGGCGACCAGCTTTCAGGCTGCTGCAAACGGATGTCCACCGGCTTGACATGCTCCAGGCGCAATTTACTCAATTCACCGATCACTTGATAAGGCGTAAGCCTGGCGGCGGAGTGCCGCAGGTGCAAGCGCGCACTGTGTGCGTTAAGTTGGTCGCGTGCCGCCAGCAAGCGGCTGTTCAAGGTGGTGGCCGCATCGCCCTTGGGTGAGCCTAGTTCAGACGTGCGGCGCAGTTCATCAAGAAACATTTTCTTGTTAGCTTTATTACTGTGCAATTCAATACAGGCATCGCCAACACCGGCTTGGTCCAGTCGCCGCTTGACCACCTCTAGGGCGGCCATTTTCTCCGCTACGAACAGTACCGTCTTGCCATCGGCAATCGCCGACGCGATGACATTAGCAATCGTTTGAGATTTGCCAGTACCGGGCGGCCCTTGGATCACCAAGTTACGGCCAGCGCGCACATCGTGCACGGCCAGCGTTTGCGAACTGTCGCAATCGACGATATGCAGCAACTCGGCCGGCGCGATATAGTCGTCCAGGTTGGCGTCTTCGGGAATGGTCGATGCACCGGCAGCAAAACCATCGGATAACAAACCGCGTATCAAGGGTTGATTCGTCAGCCCGCCTTCCGGCCACATGGCGGGATCAAGGTCGCGGTACATCAGGAATTTGGAAAATGAAAAGAAACCGAGCACGATATCGTCGGCATCGACCACCCAGCCTTCTTTCGACTGCACAGCATCCCTGACGGCGTCGATGTAGGCCATCGGATCGAATTCATCGCCAGCTTCATATGCGGGCATTTTTAAATGGTGCACGCGCTCCAGAAAGGCTTCCAGCGACAGATTCGATGAGTGCTCTTCCTGGCGCCATTTCAATTTGAATTGCTCGGCGGCGTTGCCCCTTTCCAAGCTGACGGGAATCAGGATCAGCGGTGCATATCGCACATTCTTCGCATTCAATGGATCGAGCCATTTCAAGGTACCGAGCGCTAAGAACAAGATATTGACACCCTGCTCTTCTTCCAAAGTACGTGCATCAAGATACATGTCTAGCAGGCGCTTCTGCAACCCCTTGGCGGTCAGCCTAGTTTGTAGACGCGTATCGGCATGCCGGTTCAAAACACCACGCGCATCGACACTGTCATCATGGGCTGGCGCCAATTCCGCGATTTCATCGGAGTTGGCGTTGGCGTCCGTATTATCAAGTTCAATCTTGCTTGCTGCCCTTCCAGGCAAAAAGCTAAATGGACGACTTTCGGATACCATCAACCGAAATATCTCGCTCGACTTCTCATCAACCACATCAATGGTGCGTGCGGTGGTAGAGGAGCGTGGAATATTCAGCAAGCGGTTGCGTGCAGTCAGGTCCAGCAACTCCGTACGGGCGCGCTCAAGCTTTGCATCAGCAGACAGACTACCTTGCAGAAAATCTGATTCAAAAGCTGGAGATACTATATCCGAATCATTCATTATTGCCTCGCTACTTCATCATTAATCTTGGACTACTGAATTTTCACGTACAACTTTACTCTCTAAAGATCATAGACGAGCTTAAAGCAACCGGAATAATACTGAATTTATGTCAAGTCAATAAAGATAGTTGCCAGCTAGATACGGTTAAAGTTATTTTCAACATCTATCAGGGTATAAATTTTGGACTATCGAGCGCATTGGTTTCTTTTGGCATGTTCTAATATCGCCCCTGTCCTTCAAAATATCAACAATGTTTCCGGTTATTCAATTCCCCCTAGCAGCAGCCCTCTTCATGTCCATCCACATTTCCGTCATGGCGGCCTGCGCCAGACTGTCCGGCATCACGGTGCGCAGCGTCAGCTATGGCGTGGGACCGACCGTGCTGACCTGGGGAAAAGTCTACGTCAAGCTGCTGCCGCTGGCCGGCAGCCTGGTGCTGAAAGATACGCGTGAAGAAGAACTGTATGACGACGATCCCTGCCTCGATGCCTACAACTTCCAGCCGCTGTGGAAGCAGGTGCTGCTGCCATTGAGCGGCGTGGGGCTGCTGCTGGCATTGTCGCTGGGCATCATGGGAGCCTCGGGCTGGGACAGCTTTGTCGCGGCCTTCGGGCAAATCGTCCACGGTGCGCTGGCCCCGCTGTCGACGGCGCAGGAATTGCTGGGCAATGGAGAGGCGTTTGCCCGCACACACGGCTTTGCGCTGGCGTTCGCCCTGTTCTCGTTGAAACTGTGCGCCTTGAACCTGTTGCCGTTTGCCGGCTTGAACGGGGGACAGGCGCTGCTGGCCATCGCGCGCGGCGGCAAGCCGTATGTGACGTGGGAAGAGACGGCAGCAAAATGGCTGTTGCTGCCGGGGCTGGCGATCCTGCTGGCGTGGGCGGCGGCACTGGCCGTGTATTGCTGGCGCGCGCTGGGGCTGTAGTCGCACGGCCCCAGTTGGCTACAGCTAGAAATTCACCTTCAGGCTCAGCAGGGCTTCGCGTTCGGCGCCACGGAAGATGCCGCCAAAGTATTTCTTGTCAAATACATTGCCGATATTCAGAGCCAGGCGGTAACGCGCTGTTTCGTAGGCCACGGCGATATCGGCCAGGGTGTACGGATCATTCAAGTACAGCGCATTGGCCGCGCCATTGTAGGGTGAACTGCCACGGTAGCGCAGGCCGCCAGCGAGCATCAGGCCGGGCACGACCATGGGCCGGTAGTCGAGCCAGACGCTGGCCGCATGGCGCGTCGTCTGCAGGGTCTGGCGGCCGATTTCGTAGTCGCGGTTGCTCTTCGTCGTGCGCGGGTCCAGATACGTATAGCCTGCCAGCACGCTCAACTCGGGCAAGGGTTTGAACGTACCTTCCAGTTCCACGCCCGTCGAACGTACCTCGCCCGTCTGTAGTGACGAACGCGGGTGCAGCGGATCCGGCGTGGTGACATTCGTTTGCGTCAGATCAAACAGCGATGCCGTCAACATGGTCGATGTGCCGGCAGGCTGGTACTTGATACCCAGTTCCACCTGCTTGCCCTTGCGTGGCTGAAAAGCCTTGCCGTCAAAGTCGCGGCCCGTGGCCGGGTCGAACGAGGTGGCATAGCTGGCATACGGCGCCACGCCATTGTCGAACAGGTACAGCAGGCCGGCACTGCCCGTGGTGGCATTGTCGTCGATGCGCGTGCTCGCCGAATTGAGCTGCGTGCTGCGCGCGCGGTCGTGGCGCAGGCTGGCGTTCGCCACCCATGCGCCCAGCTTGAACTGGTTCAACGTGTAGATGCCCGTCTGCTTGAGTTCAGTGTCGGTATAGTCGAGTCCCGGTGCGGCGATCGATTGATGGTAGACCGGCGCATGGATATCGAGGTTCGGCACGTCCCAGCCAAAGCCCAGTCCATCGTTTTCCTTGTATTTCAGGTAATCGATGCCCGCCACGAAGCGGTGCCCGATCTCGCCCCAGCGAAAGTCCTTTTGCGCGCGGCTGTCGACCGTCCAGGTCTTGCCGTCCACTTTTTCCGCCAGGCTGCCGCGCGTGGCCGTGCGCCCGTCAGGCAGCAAATCCATGGCGTAGATATGCTGGTAATCAACCTTGATGGTCGCATGGCGCAAGTTTTGCGTCAGCTTCCATCCATTCCCTGTTGCATGCTCGAACATATAGCCAAGGGCGCGCGTATCGCGGTCGAAATAGTCGAAGGACGGGTCGCCCGCCGTGCGGCTGACGGGCAAGTCCTTGATGTGCGGATGGACAAACAGGCTGGGCCACCATGGCTTCGGCGTGCCCCGCTCTTGCGAATATGTGCCCAGTACGGTCAGGCTGGTGCGCGCCGAGATGTCCCAGCGCAGCGAGGGCGAGATGGAAACGCGGTTGTTCTTCGACTCGATGGGACGATCGTCGGCATCGCGGCCCGTCAGCGTGACGCGGTACAGCAAGCCATCGTAGCCCGCGACAGCGCCGCCCAGGTCGGCATTGATCTGATAGCGGTGATAGCGTCCCGCGGAAAACCCCGCGCTATTGACGTGGTCTGCACCCGGCAGCTTGGAAGTGACATTGATCATGCCGCCCGGGCGGCCCTGGCCGTAGAAGACGGACGCGGGTCCCTTGATGACTTCGACACTGTCGAGATCTGCCATTTCGCTATTCCACGAACCATAACTGCCCGCCGACAGCAGCTTCAAGCCATCCTGGTAGTACGAGCTGCCATCGCTGAAGCCGCGGATGGTGGCGCCCGACATGCGCACGTCGGCACCCGTCACGTCCGTCAGCACGCCCGCCGTATAGGCCAGCGCCTGTTCGATGCTTTTCGGGGCCTGCGTCTTGATCTGTTCACGCGTGACAACGGAAATGGCGCGCGGCGTCTCGAGCAATGGCGTGCCCATCTTGGTGGCGGCCACGCTGATGGGCACATAGCCGCGCGACACCGTGCCCTCGCCCGCGTCAGCCGCTGCCATGACGGAAATCAATGGCATGACGGCGTCGGACGCCGTGCTGGCCAAGGCAGGCGCGGCGCGCAGCACGTAGCTGCCCGCCTCCAGTTCGACCGCCTGCAAGCCCGTACCCGCCAGCAAGGCGGCCAGGGCAGCCTGCGGCGTGTACTGGCCTTGCAGGCCGGCCGTGCTCTTGCCGCTGGCCTGGTCTGGCGTGTAGCTGAGCAAGACATTCGCCGCGCTGGCCAGGCTGCGCAGCGCGGGCGCCAGCGGACCGGCAGGGATGTCGTAGGCCAGGCGCATGGCGCCAGCCTGCTGGGCATTGGCCGCTTGCGCCTGCGCCAGGGCTGGCATGGCGGCGTACAGCGCCAGGCTGCACACGGCCAGCGACACGGCACGGGCGATGGGAAGGATTTGCGGTGTAGAAATATAGTAGCGCTGCTTGCGACGAACGGACATGATGTAAAGCCTCTCAAATGGACTGCTGAAATGATTCCCTTACTTAGCAGGTGCCTTGAGAATGCGAATCGGTCAGGCTGGACACGAAAAAATAATGCCTGCCGGCAGTATCGACTGGCCGGCAGGCATGCGTTGTACTGCGGCGATCAGTTCACGCGTTTGGCCGGCATATCCTGCCCCTCCTGGCGCAGCACCAGTTGTTGCGTCTTGCCATCGGCATCCTTGCTGAAACGCACTTCCGCATCGACTTCATTCGAGAAGAAAGCCGTCTCGCTCATCGGCAGCATGGCCAGCTTGCGGAAACCCGTCACCTGGGCGAAGAATTTATCGCCTTCGCGCGTCACCTCCAGGTAGACCTCGGGCGCCAGCGCATACTTGCCCACGTAGGCATCGAATTGCGCCGTCGTCATGGCGACCACCGTACGCGCCGGCTTGGCGGCGCTGGCGCGTTCGTGCACCGTCTTCGATTCGCCGCCGTCATTGAGGATCAGCTGCGCCTCGCCCTTCGGTCCCCGCTCGAATTCGGCAGTGGTGAGCGTATTTTCAATCAGAAAGCCATTTGGCGAGTACGCCAGCATGCGCTGGGCGGGACGCCCCGTGCGCTGCAGCAGCAAGTTACCCTCGAAGTTGCGGATCGTATAGCCGGCCTTGTCGTTGATGGCGTACACGCCCGCGTACGCATCGAGGATGGCGGGCTTGAGCGTGATGACCTTGATCTCGGGATATGGCCGGCCGACGGCGACAGCAGCCGCCTTGCGCGCCACCACGTCGGGATTGACCAGGCCCGTGTCCGAATTTTCCAGCACGGCCACATAGACTTTTTCCTTCGGCAAACGCATCGCATACGTGGCAAAACCATTGATGCCGCCGCTATGGTGGATGACGGGCGTGTTTTGCCAGGTACCCACCTTCCAGCCCAAGCCGGAACGGGTCGCCTTGCCATCGTTCAGCTTGGCCTGCGTGAACGCCTGCTGCCAGGTGGAAGCCTTGAGCAGCTTGCCGTCGGAGATGGCCGCGTCCCAGCGCGCCAGGTCGTCCACCGTGGACACGAGCGCGCCGGCCGCATACGGCTGCGTCATGCTCAGGGGCAAGTTCGGCACATACGTCTCGCCCGAACGGATATGCCCGGCCGCGCGCTTGGCGGGCCGGCGCTCGTGGCCTTCATAGGCCGTATCGTTCATGCCCAGCGGCACGAAGATCTGCTGTTCCACAAACGTGGCATACGGCTGGCCCGATGCCTTTTCAATGATGGCGCCCAGCAGGAAATAGCCGGAACTGCTGTAACTCCACTGCGTGCCCGGTTCAAAGTCGGGCGGATCGTTCTTGAAGAAATCGATCATCTGCGCGACGCTCAAGTCTTTCGTGCTGTTGGGCACAAATTCCGGCTTCCTTGTGTAGTCGTGGATGCCGGACGTATGCGCGAGCAGCTGTTCGATCGTGACTCTCTTGCCATGCGTCGGATAGTCGGGCAGGAACTTCGTGATGTCATCGGTGATGGCCAGCTTGCCCTGGTCGGCCAGCAGCAGGATGGCGACGGCCGTGAATTGCTTGGAAATGGAACCCAGGCGCAGCGACATGTCAGGCGTCAGCGGCTGGCCATCCTTCACGCTGGCCAGGCCATACGCCTTGCGCAACAAGGGCTGGCCATCCTTGACGACGATGACGACGGCGCCAGGTTCCGTGGCCTTGTAATAGGGAGCGATACTGGCGTCGATTTGCGCGGCCAGCGCTTGCTGCTGCTGGCTCAGGGGCGCCGGCTGGCCAGCCCAGCCGGCTGGCGCTTGCAACAGGATCAACGTGGCGAGGCAGATGCTGGAAACTGTAAACATGCAGATCACTTTCAAAGGAAGGATAAACCAGCTTGACCATGCCCCTGGCGGCGGCTATCGGGATGGGATAATTTTTTTAGACAATATTTCAAATTTGCCCACCCAGCCTAGCAGACGCGTCACGCATAATTCTCTCCATTTATCACCATGATAGTTTGTGCCTGCTGACGCTATTATTTTCGGGATACCTAACGTATGCTCGCACCAGTGACTTGATGGCATAGAAAAAAGGAGCTGGCATTTTCTCATTCGACACTTGCGGCAAACGCCTGGCCCTGTTGGCCATTCGCGCTTACCAGCGCTACCTGTCGCCCTATAAAGGCTATTCCTGCGCCCTCCGCGTGCTGACAGGCCGCGACAGCTGTTCCGCCTATGGCTACAAGGTCATCGCGCGCCACGGCTTGCGTCCGGGACTGGCGCTGTTGCAACGCCGTCTGCGCGCCTGCGGCGAACGCCATCGCCAGCACGGCGCGCTGCAGCCACCGGCACGGCACAGTGCGCGCAGGCAGGCACAGGCGGGGTATTGCGACTGCGATGTGCCCCTGGTCGACTGCGCCTGCGACTGCGCCGACGTGGCAAATGTACTGAACTGCAGTTGGCCGGGTCAGCATAAGCAGACAAGCTGGTTTCGCAATGGCTATACGACAAGCAAGGCATTGAAACAGCAGCAGGCGGCACATCGCAAGAAGATCAGGCAAGGGCAGAACCCGGACAACTGAAATTCACACGAATACTTACAAATGAAATATTCATTCATGAAATGAATAATGCCCATTATCACTGTGAATTGGCTCGAAGCGGGCCTGCGGCCTATACTCATGCCGTCTCCCCTACTTTGCTTCCCATGCACACCCTGCTCAGCCCGCATATATCGCGGGCTTTTTGTTCCCGGCAATTGCCACTCTGTCTTTCCCCTCTTACCGATCACCAGGTGCGCGTTTCCCCGCCAGCCCAGCTCCACACCGGGAGTACAGCATGATCGTGCGCGAGCGTCCTTCGGCGCTACGGCTGTTCCTCGTGGTGCGCGGCTCCGTCCTGCCGCGCATCCGCACCACGCTCATCGTCAATACCCTGATCGCCACCCTCGTCACCTGGTGCCACGGCACCCTGTTCGACCACAAGGTCATCCTCACCACCATCCCATTTACCCTGATCGGCTTGCCACTGGCCATCTTCCTGGGCTTTCGCAACACGGCCGCCTATGACCGCTACTGGGAAGCGCGCAAGCTGTGGGGCGAACTGGTCTTGCGCAGCCGTAATTTCTCGCGCCAGTGCCAGACCATGATACGCAGCGACACGCCGGCCCACGCGAGGCTGGGCCTGGACGATGTGCGCGTGCGCATGATTTACCGTACCATCGCCTTTTGCCATGCACTGCGCCACCAGCTGCGCGACACGCGCGGACCGGACGACTTGCAGCCGCTGCTGCGCCCGGCCGAATGGGAAGCGGCCTGCAAGGCGGCGAACCCGTCCGACTACCTGATGCTGCAGATGGGCCACGACCTGGCCGATTGCATCGCGCAGGGCCGCATCGACAGCATCCTGGCCACGCAGATCGATAACACGGTCTCGGCCATGGTAGCGGCAGGCGCCTCGTGCGAACGCATCCGCAGCACGCCGATTCCCTTCTCGTATTCGCTGCTGCTGCACCGCACGGCCTATCTGTACTGTTTCCTGCTGCCTTTCGGCCTCGTCGATTCGCTCGGTTTCATGACGCCCTTCGTCGTCGCCATCGTCGCCTACACCTTCTTTGGCCTCGATGCGCTGGGCGACGAGATCGAGGAGCCGTTCGGTGAAGACGCCAACGATCTGCCGCTGTCTGCCATGTGCCGCGCCATCGACATCAGCTTGCGCGAATCCGTGCAGGACGAAAACGTGCCGCCGCCCATGCAAGCCGTCGACTTCCTGCTCCATTAAAACGCCACAACGCTTCCGCTTGACCTTCCCACCGGGGCAAGGATTACAGTGGAAGCACTTAATCATTCAAGGAGTGCTTGCCATGTATCAGTTACAAGTTGAAAACATGAGCTGCGGCCATTGCGTCGGCTCGGTCACGAAAGCGGTGCAGGCGATCGATCCTGCGGCACAGGTGCAGATCGACCTGGCCAGCAAGCGCGTCACGGTGGAGTCACCCGCCGAACTGGGCGCCATCAGCGCCGCCATCGTGGAGGCGGGCTACCCCGTCACCAGCGCACAATAACAGCAGAGCAGCACCAGGACAGCCGGCCCTTGCGCCGGCTGTTTTTTTATCCGTCCAGTTCGGGGTAATGGCGGAAGATGCCTTCTTCATTGAAGGCGATTCTGCGCTTCGACTTCAGGTAGCGGGCGATATTCGGCCGCGCCGCCACCGCATCGTGCAGCGCAAACAGGGCTGGATACTGCGGCGCCAGGCGCGCCATGGCTTGCGGAAACGCATAGCGCAGGCCGGCCAGCATCTGGAACAGCGACAGGTCGCCATACGTGAGTCTGGCACCCACCAGGTACTGGCCGCGGCTGCGATTATTCAACAACACTTGCGTGAAATAGGAAAGAAACTTGGGCAAACGTGTTTCGCGGAAATCCGCGCTGCGCAGCATGGCCGCCTGCTGTTGCTCCTCGTAATATTGATTCATCGACAGCGGATGATGCGTGTCGTGCACTTCCGTCAGCCAGTCGGCCATCGTCAGTTGCAGCTGGTTCAGCCACAAACGGCCGCTTTCCGTACGTGGCGCCAGCCCCAGACGCCGGCCCAGGTACAAGAGGATATTCGTGGTCTGGCCGATCAGCACGTCACCATCGCGCAGCACGGGCGGTGCGTAGGCCGCCTGTGGCATGCTGTCGCCATCGAGGCAGGCCAGCATGGCGGGAACGCCTTGCCCCTTGCGTTCAGGCAAACGGGCGATATCGCGGTAGTCGGCGCCCGCCTCTTCCAGGGCCAGCCGGATGAATTCGCCGCGCCCCTGTATCGTGGGCCAGTAATACAGTTCATACGCCATAGCCCCTCCGTTGATTCACATCAATGGCAACATGCTTTCGCGTCCGTGTCACCAGCCAACCCCAGGCTTTGCAGGATAGGGCAATCGGGCTTGTCGTCGCCGTGGCACGATTGCGCCAGGTGGGCCAAGGTATCGCGCATTTCCGTCAGTTCGGCGATGCGCTGATTCAAATCGGCGACGTGGGCCAGGGCGATGCCTTTCACGTCCGCGCTGGCGCGCTGGTCGTTTTGCCACAGCGACAGCAGCTCGCGGATCTGTTCCAGCGAAAAGCCAAGACCCCGCCCGCGCTTGATGAAGCGCAAGGCGTGCAAGTCGTTCGGCGTGTAGATGCGGTAACCGGCGTCGCTGCGCGCGCTGGGTTTTAACAATGCAATACTCTCGTAGTAGCGTATCATTTTTGCCGATACGCCCGTTTCGCTTGCCGCCTGGCCGATATTCATCCTTATTGCTCCTTGGTATGCGTGCCACCTGAATGACTGCGGGCTTTCCAGCGCCGCAGCAACAGGGCATTGCTGATCACGCTGACCGAACTGAAGGCCATCGCCGCGCCCGCCACCATGGGGTTGAGCAGGCCGAAGGCGGCCAGCGGAATGCCGATCAGGTTATAAATGAAGGCCCAGAACAGATTCTGCCGTATCTTGCTGTAGGTGCGGCGCGAGATATCGATGGCGTCCGCCACCAGGGCCGGATCGCCGCGCATCAGGGTGATGCCGGCCGCATGCATGGCCACATCGGTCCCCGTCGACATGGCGATGCCCACGTCGGCGGCCGCCAGCGCCGGCGCATCGTTGATGCCGTCGCCCACCATGGCCACCTTCGCGCCCTCGCCTTTCAGCGCGACAATTTTAGCGGTTTTATCGGCCGGCAGCATTTTCGCCGCCACCGTGTCGATGCCCAGCAGCTTGCCGACGGCGTCGGCGCTGCCCTGGTTATCTCCCGTCAACATCACCGTGCGGATGCCCAGGCTGTGCAGATGGGCAATGGCCGCCTGCGCGTTCGGCTTGACCTGGTCGCTGAAGGCAAACAGGCCCAGCAGTTCCGATCCCGACGCCAGCCACGAAATCGTGTTACCCGTGGCTTCCAGTTCCTGCGCCTGCGCGGCCAGCGGCGTCATGTCCACGTTCAATTCCTGCATCAGCCGCGTGCTACCCAGCTTCAATTCCAGGCCATCGACGTGGGCCGCCAGACCGCGGCCCGGCAAGGCCGACAGGGCCGTGGCTGGCAAGGGGTCGATGTGGCGCGCGGTAGCCGCATCCAGCACGGCCGTCGCCAGGCTGTGCTCGCTACCGCGCTGAATGCTGGCCGCCAGCTGCAGCAGCCGCGCATCCTCGATGCCATGCGCATGCAAGGCCGCCAGCGCCGGTTTTCCCACCGTCAGGGTACCCGTCTTGTCGAACACGACAGTATTGACGGCGTGCGCCACTTCCAGCGCTTCCGCATCCTTGATCAGGATGCCGTAGCGGGCAGCCACGCCCGTGCCGGCCATGATGGCCGTCGGCGTGGCCAGGCCCAGCGCGCATGGACAGGCGATGACCAGCACGGCCACGGCATTGATGATGGCGTTCTCCAGCTCGCCGGTAGCGAGCCACCAGCCCAGCATGGTCAGCAGCGCCAGCACCAGCACCACGGGGACGAAGATGGCGCTGACCTTGTCGACCAGATGCTGGATCGGCGCCTTGGCCGCCTGCGCATCTTCCACCAGGCGGATGATGCGCGAGAGGGTCGTCTCGCCGCCCACGGCTTGCGTGCGCACCAGCAGCAAGCCGTCCGCATTGATGGCGCCGCCCGTGACCTTGTCGCCCACGTGCTTATCGACCGGCAAGCTTTCGCCCGTGATCAGCGATTCGTTGATCTGGCTGGCGCCTTCCACTACCACGCCATCGACGGCTACCCGCTCGCCGGGACGGATGACCACCAGGTCGCCCACTTTCACCTGGTCCACGGGCAAGTCCAGCTCCACACCGTCGCGGCGCACGCGCGCCGATTCCGGACGCAAGACTTGCAGCGCGCGGATGGCGGAGGCCGTCTGGCGCTTGGCGCGGCTTTCCAGCCATTTGCCCAACAGTACCAGGGTGATGACGACGGCCGACGCTTCGAAATACAGGTGCGGCAGCATCTCGCCCGCCGTCAGCCATTGGTAGACGGACAAGCCATACGCGGCGCTCGTACCCAGCGCCACCAGCAAGTCCATGTTGCCGCTACCGGCGCGGGCAGCCTTCCAGCCCGCCTTGTAGAAGCGCGCGCCAAAGTAAAACTGCACGGGCGTGGCCAGCGCGAATTGCAGCCAGCCTGGCAACATCAAATGGATGCCGGCCCACTCGAGCAGCATGGGCAGCATCAAGGGGAAAGCCAGCACGGCCGCGAACGCCACTTTCATGCCGTCGCGGTTCGGTGCGGCAGCGGGCGCGCTGGCCTGGCTGGCGACGGGTACCTTGGCGGCATAGCCGGCCTTGTCGATGGCGGCGATCAGGGTGCCCGCTTCCAGGCCGCCCGTCACCTTGATGCGCGCGCTTTCCGTGGCCAGGTTGACGCTGGCGGCCAGCACGCCTGGCACTTTCAGCAAGGCTTTTTCCACCCTGCCCACGCAAGAGGCGCACGTCATGCCGGCGATGCTCAGGTCGATCTCGCGCTGCGCCACCGTGTAGCCGGCCTTTTCCACTGCCGCCTGCAAGGTGGCCAGGGGAATCGGCGTGCTGGACGTGACTTTGGCCACTTCGGTGGCCAGGTTGACACTGGCCTGGCTCACGCCAGGCACGGCGGCCAGAGCCTTTTCCACGCGGCCCACGCACGAGGCGCAGCTCATGCCTTCGATGGCCAGCGCCTGCGCATGGGCGGCGTCGGGAGGGAAAGCGGCGGGGACGAGTGCACTCTGGTTCATGGCAGATCCTGTACGAAAGATTAACGAATAGGGTCAGGATCTGCTATCCAACGATGGGAAGGTCAAGCCCTATTTGCAAAGTGTGCGGGCTTGTTTACGGATGCTTAACGCACCACGCAGTCGATGGCGGCAGGCTTGCCGCTGTTGGCGCCGGCGCCCGTGCTGGACAGTGGCGTCGAAAACGCCGGCGGCGGCGTAAACGGGATGCCGGGATTGACGGGCAGCATCACGGGCGGCTGCTTGAAGCTGGGCGTAAAACCGAACTGGCCGGCAGCAAAATTTTGCGTCCCGGCAGGATTGGTGACATGAATCAAGCCATCGAGCACCTGCACATACAAGCCCGGCGCCCTCGCCGCCCCGACTGGCGGCGATACCGTTGGCAGCGCCGGTGCCGACGGTGCTACGTAACTGGCAACAAACGTCGTGCCGCGGATGCCGATGGTGGCGGCCGGCGTCTTCATCTCGAAGCGCTCCTTGTTGCGCTTGCCCAGCAGACCCGTGACGGAACGCAAGCCCCCCTTGAGCAAGCTGAAGATGGCATGGTCGCCATCGGGCTGCTCGGCCGTGTAGCTGAATTGTTCGATCACGAAACTGGTATTCGGCTTCAGGGTGATTTCGCTATTGTCGATCAGCTTGATCAAGGCATAGGTCTCCTTTTCCGTCAGCAAGGTATCCCCCTGCTCGACTTCGGACTTGATGGCCAGGATTTTCACCTTGCCATCCGCCTTCTTGGCCATCAGCGGGCCACTCAATTGCATGACGGTACCGGCCACCTGGCCGGCCCAGGCGTGCGCGCCCACGCACATCAGGGCCAGCCACAGCAGGGCCTTAATTGCAGTACATTTTTTTAGTAGGGTCATCGAATTTGTATCCTGTGGGTTTATCTGCAGCATCGGCAACATCCTTGCTGTCCGGCTTCTTGTCGTCCAGCTTGGCTGGCGGCGTGGACGCGAGCGTGTCGTTGGCACGGTCAGCCTGCTTGATGATGCGCAAGGCATCGTCGATGGCCGCACTCGTGGCGGCATCAATCACGGGCTTGTCGATGGTCGTCGCTGGCAGGAAGATGGCGTCCGCCATGCTCAACGTGCCATTCGGCGCCAGCAGAATCACGCCGCTGCGCTGGCGGTTGATGCGCACGCCCGTGTCGCCCGTGATGCTGCCCGTTTTCGCCAGCACGCTCATGCTGGACGCTGCCGGCAAAGCGACGCTTGCCGTGTCCGCGAAGCGCACATGGCCTTCCGCGGTGGCGGCAAAATTGCCACCGCTAACAATCTTCGCATTGCCGCCGACATGGATGTCGCGACCCGCCGTCAAACTGACATGGCGCGCAGCGGCCAACTGCGCGCCATCGCCCAGCAGCACGTCCGTGCTGGCATTGAGGGCGATATCATTGCCCTCGATCTTGCCGTTGACAGTGACGGGGCTGTGCGCCGTCACGCTGACGTTGCCGCCATGCGCATTGATATTGCCAGCCGCGACACCGCCCGTGTTGTCGATGGCGATATTGCCCGCGCCTGTGGTGAGCGTTCCCAGGGTCAAGGTACCCGGCGCCGAGGTATTGTTCAGCGCAATGCCGCCCCCTGCACTATTGCTGGCGGTAAAACTACCCACCTGGTTGCCCGCATTGCCCAGCACGATGCCATCGCGCGCCTGCGCAGCCAGGCTGCTGGCGAGCAGCGCGCCGTCCTGGCCGATGGCGCCGTTCAGGGCGCTCAATTTCACTTCGTTCGCCGCCAGGCTGGCGAAACGCAAGTTGCCATTGGCTTGCGTGATGGCCAGCTGGCCGGCGAGCCGGATGGCGCCGGCCGCCTGGCTGAAGCTGTTTGCGACAAGCAAGTTGCCGTTGCCGCTCAGCAGCCCGCCGCCTTGCGCATAGCGGTCCGCCGACAGGCTGCCGTTCAGCAGCAAGCTGCCGCCGTTGATTTCCAGGCCGGCCAGGCCGCTCAGCACGGAGAGGTCCAGCGCGCTTTCCCCCAAGGTCAGGCTGCCGCCCGTCAACAGCAAGCCCGTCGCCGAGTTCAGGTTTTTCAGGATGGTGCTGCCGGCCGCCGCGCTGTAGGTAACGATGCCCTTGCTGTTGCTGAAGTCGACGGCCAGCACGTTCGCGCCTTCCGGCACCACGCCGCCATCCCAGTTGGCGGCATCGCTCCACAAGCCGCTGCCGACCCAGGTGGACAATTGTTTTTGCGCAATCGATGCCTGCGCCGTGCCGCCCGTCGTCTCCAGGGTGTAGTTGCCCGCATCGGCGCCCGCCAGGCGGAAACCGCTGGCCGTCACCAGCTTGCCCGCGCCCGCATTCTTGTCGGCAAAGCTGCCGCTACCGCCCACCACGCTGACCACATCCTGGCCCAGCACGCCGTTCGCCGACGCGCTGACCGCCGCGGACGTGGTTCCGTCATACACCTTGCCGGCGGCGCTCACTCCTGCCAGGGTCAGGCTGGCCGGTGTAATGCTGGCCAGCAAGCCCGTCGGCAAGACGATAAAGTAATTGCCTGCATCGGCGCCCGTCAGCGCCGCGCCGCTGAGCTGCACGGCCTTGGCCGCGCCCACGTTCTTGTCCGCAAAGCTGGCTACCGCCGAGGCCGTCAAACTGTCGCCAGCGATACGGTCATCGCCCAAACTCAGCTGCGCACCCGTCGTGCCGTCGTAGACCTTGCTGCCCACCACGCCGGACAGGTTCAGGGCGCGCGCCGCGATGTCGGCCGTGGTGCTGCCGGTGCTCGCACCCAGCACATAGTTGCCGGCGTCGCCGCCGCTCAACGCCACGTTGCTGACATTGACGGCCTTGCCGGTACCCGCATTCCTGTTGCCAAACGCGGCGCTGCCGCTCACGCTCAAGGCATCGCCCTGGATGCGGTCATCGCCAAAGTGCACCTGCGCGCCCGTCGTGCCGTCATACGTCTTGTTGACGCCATTAAAACTCACGTTCAGGGTGCGCGCCGCGATGTCGGCCGTGGTGCTGCCTGCATTGCTGCCCAGCACATAGTTGCCAGCATCGCCGCCACTCAAGGCCACATCCGTGACATTGACGGCCTTGCCCGCACCCGCGTTCTTGTTGCCAAACGCGGCATTGCCAGCCACCGTCAGGGCATCGCCCTGGATGCGGTCGTCGCCGAAATTCACTTGCGCGCCCGTCGTGCCGTCATACGTCTTGTTGACGCCATTGAAGCTCACGTTCAAGGTGCGCGCCGCGATGTCGGCCGTCGTGCTACCCACATTGCTGCCCAGCACATAGTTGCCCGCATCGCCGCCGCTCAACGCCACATCCGTGACATTGACGGCCTTGCCGGTACCCGCGTTCTTGTTGCCGAACGCGGCATTGCCCGCCACCGTCAGGGTATCGCCCTGGATGCGGTCGTCGCCAAAGTGCACTTGCGCGCCCGTCGTGCCGTCATACGTCTTGTTGACGCCATTGAAGCTCACGTTCAGGGTGCGCGCCGTGATGTCGGCCGTGGTACTGCCCGCATTTCCATTCAGCACATAGTTGCCCGCATCGGCGCCCGTCAGCTGGCCCGTCGCCACCTGATAATCGACCACCTTGCCAGTGCCCACATGCTTGTCGCGGAAGCTGCCCTGCAAGCCGGTCATGCTGACCTGATCGCCCGTCACAAGGCCCTCGAAGTAGCCGTTCAGGCCAGCTTGCAAAGTGCCGTCATAGACGCGGCTTTGCGCGCCCGTGACGCCATAGTTCAGTACGCGCGCCGTGATGTCCGCCGTCGTGCTGCCCGCATTTCCATTCAGCACGTAGTTGCCCGCATCGGCGCCCGTCAGCTGGCCCGTCGCCACCTGGTAATCGACCACCTTGCCAGTACCGACATGCTTGTCGCGGAAGCTGCCCTGCAAGCCGGTCATGCTGACCTGATCGCCCGTCACCAGGCCCTCGAAGTAGCCGTTCAGGGCCGCCTGCAAGGTGCCGTCGTAGACGCGGCTTTGCGCGCCTGTGACGCCATAGTTCAGCACGCGCGCCGTGATGTCGGCCGTGGTGCTGCCCGCATTTCCATTCAGCACGTAGTTGCCCGCGTCGGCGCCCGTCAGCTGGCCCGTCGCCACCTGGTAATCGACCAATTTTCCGGTGCCGACGTGCTTGTCGCGGAAGCTGCCCTGCAAGCCGGTCATGCTGACCTGGTCGCCCGTCACCAGGCCCTCGAAGTAGCCGTTCAGGCCAGCTTGCAAGGTGCCGTCGTAGACGCGGCTTTGCGCGCCCGTGACGCCATAGTTCAGCACGCGCGCCGTGATGTCGGCCGTCGTGCTGCCCGCATTTCCATTCAGCACGTAGTTGCCCGCATCGGCGCCCGTCAGCTGGCCCGTCGCCACCTGATAATCGACCACCTTGCCGGTGCCCACATGCTTGTCGCGGAAGCTGCCCTGCAAGCCGGCCATGCTGACCTGATCGCCCGTCACAAGGCCTTCGAAGTAGCCGTTCAGGCCAGCTTGCAAAGTGCCGTCGTAGACGCGGCTTTGCGCGCCCGTGACGCCATAGTTCAGCACGCGCGCGCTGATGTCCGCCGTGCCGTCCGCCGTGGTCGCGGCCAGGCTGTAGTTGCCCAGTTCATTGCCGCCCAGGGCCAGGCCGCTGGCATGCACGGCCTTGCCGTTGCCCGCATTCTTGTCGAGGAAGGCGGCGCTGCCACTGATGCTGATGTTGTCGCCCGCCACCACATTGCCCAGCACGAAATTGGCGCCGTCGTAACCCAGGGTGCCGTCATAGATCTTGCCATTGCCGCCGATGCTCACCGTCAGCGCGCGCGGCGTGATGGCGAAAGTCGTCGTGCCGCCCAGGCTGATGTCGTACTTGGTCGACCACAGGCCTGTCGCTGCATAGCTGCCCACATTGCGCGCGTTGCTGCCGTAGCCGAGGCTGCCATTTACGCCCGTGTCGCCGTCGATCAATCCCACATAGCCGATCGAACCGAGGAAGGCGGCCAACTGGCCATCGTAGACCTTGCCCGCAGCATTGCCAGAAAGATTCACTTGCAGCGGTTTCAGGAAAGCCTTCAGCATCGGCGTCGTGTAGCCATCGTAGATGCGCCACACGCTGCTGAAATTGTAGTCGTTGAACATGCCCTGCTGCTTCATCTGCGCCGTGCTGCGTCCGCTGGAACCACCGCCATCCATCAGCACCAGCGATGTTTCATAATTAAAAAAACCATAGCTGAACGGGGAACCGGAAGACACGCGGCCGGCTACCGCGCCTACTGCCGCATAGCCGCTGCCAGTCACGGCGCCACTGCTGAAGACATGGCTGACGCTGCCCGTGCTTTCGCCGACCAGCCCGCCCATGTTTTCCCAGGCGAGGATGGGATCGGCAACGCCGGCCCGGCCCACGGCACCGCTGGCATACGCATCATCGATGCTGCCGCCGTTCAGGCCCACCAGGCCGCCGATGCTGCGCGCGCCAGTGACATTCCCGGTGGCATAAGACTGGCTCAGCGCGCCCTGGTTATTGCCAACCAGGCCGCCGATCATTTCACGCGCGCCCGTCACCACGCCGGTGGCGTACGAGGTCGTGATGCTGGCGCCGGACGCATTCAATCCCGCCAGGCCGCCGATGGCGCCGCCGCCATCGGCATTGATGCCGGTGACGGCGCCGCTGCTGGCGGACAGCGTGATGGCGCCCCCGTTGCTGCCCACCAGGCCGCCAACATTGCGCTGGCCGCTGACGGCCATGCTGCTGTTCACGCCATCGATGTTGCCGCTGACGACCTCGCCCGCCAGCGCGCCCACATTGGCCGTACCGGTGACGCTGCCGCCGCTCAGGGTCAGGTTGCGCAAGGTGCCGCCCTGGACGGTGCCAAACAGGCCTGCCGCCGAACCGGACGCCAGGCTGCGGTCGATTTTCAAGTTACTGAGAGTAAATCCGGCGCCATCGAACACGCCGGAAAAACCGCTGCCGCTGCCGGCGATCGGCACAAAACCCTGGCCATCGTTCCAGTTCGTGGTGCCGCTGGCGTCGATATTGCCCGCCAGGCGATAGCTGTTGCCAAGGCCGAGGCTGCCGATGCCTTGCAAGCCATGGATATCGGCGATCAGATAGGGCGAGGACGATCCGCCGTCGCCGCCTGCCGCGCGCAGGAAGCTCCCCTGCGCGATGCTGAAACCGCGCGCGGAAAACGCGGGCAGGCTGGCGCTGTTCTGCACCCAGCGGCCGCCATCGAGCACGAAGTCGCCGCCCACGCTGACGGCGCCGCTCGCGCTGATGTTATTGCCGGAAGCCAGGGTCAAGCCCTTGGCCACGCTGAGGGGGCCGTTCAGGTTGATATTGCCGCCCGTGCGCAGCACAAGCTGGTTCAACTCGCCTTGCGACGCCAGGTCCATCGCGCCCACGAGATTGACGACGCCGGCAAAACTGTCGCCGCCCACCTGCACGGTGCCGGCGCTGATGGTCTTCAATTCCGCTTCGCTCAAACCCAGGCTGCCGGCATTGTCCGCCGCGCCCGTGCCCAGGGTGATGGCGCCCACGCTGGAACGGCGGTTCAGGCTGACGGTGCCACCCGCCGTGGCCGCTATCGATTGCGCGCCGCCGCCCAGGCTCATATTGTCGGCAACCAGATTGACCGCGCCGGCGGACAAGCCGCCGCCACTGGCGAGCGACAGCAAGCCGCCGGCCGTGGCGGTGATACTACTGCCGTCCTGGCGCAGCGCCAGCGTGTTCGAGACGAGCACATTGCCGCCGCTTTCGAGCACCAGGTTTTTCACGCCGCCGTCCGCCGCGACCGTTGCCAGGTCGATCGCCTGCTCCACCGTCAGGTCGCCGCCTGCAGCGCTGCCGATATGCACGCTGCCGGCGGCGATGCGGTTCAGTTCGGCGTTTGTCAGGCGCAGGCCGCTGCCGGGCTTGTCACCCAGCGCGATCTGCCGTCCCGCGCTGAACGCTTGCAGGGTCACCCCGGCATTGCCGGCGGCGCCGCCAACATTGATGGCGCCGTTGATGCTGATGTTGTCCGCCTCCAGCAGCACCGTCTGACCGGTGACGCCACTGCCCAGCAGTTGATCGCCGCTGCCCGTCAGGTCGATGGATCCACCGGCGACATTCGCGCGCAAGGTCAAATTGCCGTTGCCGACATTGACGGAGCCGACGCCGAAAGTGACGCCGGCGCCGGACAACCGTACATCGCCATTGCCGCTGCCGAGCGCCGCGTTCAGATTCACATTCGAGCCGGCGCCATAGGCCATGCCAGCGGCCGCATCATTGGCCGACAGCGTGATATGGCCGCCATTGGTGGTGATGGGCGCATTGACATTGATGATCTCGCCCGCCTGCGCCGTCAAGCCCACGCCTTGCTGCGCGATGTTGATGGCGCTGTTGAAATTGATGCGGTGCAGGGCCTGCAGCGTGACGTTGCTGCTGGCGCCGGAAATGAGGTCGGCGCCGATGCTGGCGTTGCCGGTGGCAGGAGAGTCGGCGAATTGATCGAAGGAACTCAACTGGCCGCCCGAACCAGCGACCACGGTGATATCGTAAGGATCGAGCAGCCAGTTGCCCCGCTTGCCATGCGCCGCGCTGGTATTGACGCGGATGCCATCGACGGCCAGGTAATGGCCGGATGTTTCCACGAAGCCCCCGTCGCCGCCCTGCGCGCCGCCGCGCGCGGAAATGCTGCCGTGTACCTGGGCCGATTCATTGCCCCAGGCGATGACCTTGCCGCCGTTGCCGCCATGGACGGCATCGGCATTGACGCTGGCGTCCTTGCCGACGAGCACCTGCCGCGCATTCTGCACGGCCGCGTTCTTGCCCTGGTAGTCGCCGCCCAGCAAGACCGTGCCGCCGCCCGTGGCGCCGCTGGCGTCGATTGCCGCATTGCCCAGCAAACCCACCTGCTCGCCCAGCACCTGGATGTCTCCCCCCTTGCCCACCGCGCCAGTGGCGCTGGTGACGCTGCCCGCCTCCAGCAATGCCTTGCCGCTGGCCTTGAGCACGATCCTGCCATTCTCGCCGACGACGGCGCTGTTGGCGTTGAGCACGCCGCGCTGGCTGACCAGCGCGCCGGCCATGCCGATGCTGCCGCCCTGGGCAATGATCTGGCCCAGGTTCAGGGCCTGGTCCGCTGGTGCCGAGACCAGCACGCGCAATTGCGGATTGCCGGGGTCGGCCAGTTGCACGCTGCGTCCGGCCGCCAGGATCACTTCGCCATTTGGCGCCGTGATGATGCCCGTGTTTTCCACGTTCGGCGCGATCAGCAGCACTTGCCCGCCCTTGCCCGCCTGGATCAGGCCCGCATTGCTGACACCGCCGGCCACGCCGCCGGCCGTGAACTGGCGCTTGCCGGCCAGGAAATCCTCGTTCGTCATGCCCAGGCTGGACGCCACCAGCCCGTTCACGTCCACTTTCGCGCCCTGGCCAAAGACGATGCCGTTCGGGTTGATCAGGAAGACCTTGCCGTTCGATTCGAGCGCGCCCAGGATCTTGCTGGGGTCTTGTCCCGTGATGCGGTTGAGTACGGCGCTATTGCCGTTCTGCTGGATGAAACGCGTGATTTCGCCCGCATGGATGGAAAAGCTCTGCCAGTTGATGATGGTGTTGGGCGTGTTCGTGATCGAGAAGATGTTGCCCTGCTGGTTGAACGTCGCCTGTCCGTTGACCACCTGCGGCAAGGCGGGGTTGGCCTGCGTCGCGCCGAAACAGCCGGCCAGCAGCAGCGCCAGCGCCGTGCGGCGCAGGGGCAGCGCAAAGGGTGACGAAAAGGATGGCGTCAGGATGAAAACGGAGGGGTGCTGGACATGGTTGTGCATGGTGTTCATCCTGATACTAGTAGGCCAAGGCGAGGCGGAAATGCAGGCGGTTGGCGCCCCGCTGTCCCGTGTCGCCGCCATTGACGACATGGGCGTAATCGAGTTGCAGATTGGCATAGCGGCTCAGCAATAAACGCAGGCCGAGGCCGCCGCTGCTGATGCCTTGCGACGCGCTTTCGCCGGGCAGCCCATGGTTGCGGCGCAGCCATGCCGTGTCATAGAACGCCAGTGCGCGGCATTGGTAGCCGAGTGCCTGGCCGCACCAGTTCGGCGTATACAGTTCCAGGTTCAGGTTGACGCCCGAATCATTCGATACCTCGCGCTCGGCAAAGCCGCGCACGGACGCGGCGCCACCGGCGCCGAACTGCTCGCCCGGCACCAAGGCGTCGGGCGTGACTTGCGCGTTGACGAGCGCGCGCCATTGCCAGTCGCCGGCCAGCACGCGCCCCGAGCTGGCGCTCAGGCGCAGGGTGTTGTAGGCCGCCTTGGCATGCGCGCGCACCCGGTCGAAATCGGCTTGCGCGCCATGCTTGCCACCAGGGATATTGTGCGCGAAGGTGACCGCCACGCTGGTCTCGCCCGTGGGCAAGGTCCAGTTGCCGATGTAGCTGACGCTGAGCGGATGCACGGTGACGTCGGCGCCCAGCTCCATGCCGAACAGCTGCACGCTGTTGCGGTAAGCCTTGTAATCGACGCCGTACACGAGCTTGGGTTCGAAATCGCCGCTGCGGGCAAAGTTCTGGTTGTAGCGGATGCCGGCCATGCTGCCCTGGCCGCTGACGGCCAGGTCGAAGATGCCGGCCGAGACGCTGCCCGAATCGACGTTCGAATAGCTGGCGAAGAAATCCATCGAGTCGCCCAGCGCATACAGCGGCAAGTGGTAGCCGGCGCCATACACGCCCACCTTGTCCGGCTTTTCCAGGCTGCTCGTGTATTGCAGGCTGGCGACATGGTCGCGGCCGAACAGGTTGGCATGCTGCAGCACCACGCCCACGTGCGTCTTGCCCGTTTGCGCATTGCCCGTATTGTCGACGTTAAGCATGGCTTTCCAGGGCTTTTCATCGGCCACCGTGACGATGGCGTCGATGGCGCCCGCCGGCTCGTCCGCTTGCAGGCGCACTTCGATCTTGCGCGCAGGGTTTTCATTGGCCAGCTTCAGGCTTTGCGACAGGGCCGGCACGTTCGGCGTCTCGCCTTCGCGCAGGGACGGCAGGGCGCGCCGCACGTTGGCCTCGTCGACATGCGCGTTGCCGCTGATGGCGAGCTTGCCCAGCGGCGTTTGCAGCACGCTCAGGCGCACCACGCCCCGTTCCAGTTCCTGCTCGGGCAATTGCACCTGCACGGCGCTGTAACCGCGCTCGCGGTAGGCCGCTTCCAGCGCCTCGACGGCGCGGGCGATGTCGGAAAAATCGCGCTGCGCGCCCGTGTAGGGTGCCAGCAAGGCTTGCACCTGCGCGGACGTGAGCAGGGTATTGCCCTGGACGTCGAAGCGGCGGATCTCGAAGCGCGGCACGCCGTCTTCCTGCATCGCAGGAGCAACGTCATCCATGGGAACGGCAGCGCCGGCGGCGCCGACGGCGAACAGCAGCGCGGAACCCGCAAGCAGGTGCACCAAACGATATGTCATGTGAAGGATTTCTTGTGTAACCGGACAAGCGCGCGGCCCGCAGGCGCCAGCATGTCCGGCAATGGATTGAAGACAAATTTTAGACGGCTTTTAGTTTCCAGTCAGAAATTTCTAACATTTCTCCCTGATTTTTATCGCAGCGCAACAAACCGTGCGCCGGCGAGGGTGAAAAATGCCGCCATCGCTTGCATTTTCGGGCGCGATGGCGGGCTATTTGCTGTGCAATGCTGTCACGCCATCCCAGTCGGCAGGCGGCGGCGCGTTGCGGTACTGCTCCAGGCGCGCCGCGTACAGCCGGTACAGGCCGTCATCGGGAAAGTCCGCCTGCAAGCGGGCCAGCTGCGCGCCAGCCTGCCCCCAGTCGCGCGCGCGCAGACTGGCCAGCACCGCATGCCAGCGTTCCAGCTGCGCCAGCTCCGCTTTGCCGGCGTCGGCCAGCAGGCCGCGCGGCTCGAAGATGGCCACCGCTTCCTGCTTGCCCAGCACGCGTATGCGATCGAGCTCGCGGTACAGGAAATCCGGGGCGGCGGCGCGCGTGGCCTCGCCCACCACGATGCCCACGCCATACAGCTTGCTGGCGCCTTCCAGGCGCGCGGCCAGGTTGACGCTGTCGCCCATCACGGTATAGGCGCGGCGGATGCGCGAGCCCATGTCGCCCACATGCATGGATCCCGTATTGATGCCGATGCCGATGCGCAGCGCCGGCCAGCCGCGCGCACAAAACTGCCGGTTCAGCCGCGCCGCGCTGCCCTGCATCAGCAAGGCGCTGGCCACGGCCCGGCGGGCGTGATCGCCAAAGGCGACGGGCGCGCCCCAGAACGCCATCACGGCGTCGCCGATGTATTTGTCCAGGGTGCCGCCATGGCTGTCGCGGATATCTTCCGACATGGCCGTCAGATATTCATTGATGTATTCGCGCAGCGCGGCCGGCGCCAGCTGCTCGGAAATGGCCGTGAAACCGCGCACGTCGGCAAACAGCACCGTCAGTTCGCGGTTCTCGCCCTCCATGGTATAGCGCTGCGGATCGTCGGCCATCTCGGCCACCAGCTCGGGCGCCACATATTCGCCGAAGCGCGCCACCAGCGCGCGTCCCTTGCGCACCTCGAAAAAATAGCCCCACGCCAGGTTGGCGATGAACAGTGCAAGGATCAGCAGCAGCAGCACGGCGCCGCCCAGCACCAGATCGTGCGCGGCGTACAGGTACAGGTTGATGCCGATGGCCGCCGCCAGCGCGCCCCCGGTGGCCAGCATCACGCCGGCCGGCGGCAGCACTGCCAGGGCGCCCGCCAGCAGCAGGCCAAACAGCACGATCTGCACCAGTTCCAATGCCAGCGCATAGTCGGGCCGCGCCTTGAAGCGCCCGTCGAGCATGGACTTGATCAGGTTGGCGTGCACCTCCACCCCCGGATACTCGGCATTCACGGGCGTGGCGCGGATATCGTTCAAGCCGGGCGCCGTGGTCCCCACCAGCACGATGGCGCCCTTCAGCAGCGCGGGCGGCACCGTGCCGGCCAGCACGTCGGACGCCGAGACGTAGCGGAAGGCGCCGCCATCGGGGCCGCCCGTGCCGCGGTACCGCACCGTGGTCGTCAAGGCTTCGCCCACGGGGATCGCCATCGCGCCGCGCGGGGTGAACAGCATGAGGTGTTCGAGTCCGCCGTTGGCCAGTTCGCGCGCCGACAGGGTGTCGGCCGTGCCCGTGAAGCGGGGAGCGATGGCGCGCGCCTGCAGGTAGACGGCGACGGTGGCCAGCGACAGCGAAGGATAGTAGCCGTCGCCGATGCGCTGCAACATGGTCGAGGAACGCACCACGCCATCGGCATCGGTCAGGGCCGTGAAGATGCCGGCGCCTTGCGCGGCCGCCTGCAGGGGCGCGATATTGGCTTCGTAGCCGCGCGCCACGTAGGCCGTGACGCTGCGCCCGTTCAAATCGGCCACGGTGAAGGCCGGCTTGGGCAGCACGCCCTTCCTTTGCTGCTCCGAGACGCTGTAGCCCAGCACCACGGGCTGGCCGCGCATGGCCTCGGCAAACAGGCCGTCGTAATCCATGGCGGGGCGCAGCTTTTCCAGCTGCGCCGGCAAGCCGGCCACGCCCGCCAGTTCGCCATGCGCCAGGCCTTGCAGCACGGCGTAGCCGGAACTGGTGTCCGCTTCGGGAAACGCGATATCGAAGCCCAGCGCAGACACGCCGTAATGGCCGGTGAGCTGGCGTACCAGACGCGCCTGGATATCGCGGCTCCAGGGAAAACGGCCCACCCGGGCCAGGCTTTGCTCGTCGATGTCGACGATGACGATGCGGCGGTCGAGCTGCGGCTTTTCCGCGCGCATGCGCCAGTCGCCCAGCATGGCGTCCAGGCGCGCGATGTTGTCGTTGCCGGCCAGGCACAGCAAGGCCGCCGCCAGCGTCAGCAGTATGCCCAGCAAGCAGCGCGCCCCATGCTTGCGCAAGGCCAGCGACGGCTTCAAGGGATATAGCCTGGAATGGCCGCCTCGTCGACGGCATCGATCTGGCTTGGATGCATGTGCTTTTCAGCGAAGGTCAGATAGACTTTGCTGCGGATGAAGACGTCGAACAGCTCCGGGTCGATATGCCCGTTCAGGCTGAAATTGCCGAGGATGCGCAGGGATTCGGACAGCGACTTGCCCTTCTTGTAGGGCCGGTCGCGCGCCGTCAGGGCCTCGAAAATATCGGCGATGGCCATCAGCCGCGCCGGCACCGACATCTGTTCTTTCGTCAGGCCGCGCGGATAGCCCTTGCCATCCATGCGCTCGTGGTGGCCGCCCGCATACTCGGGCACCTTTTGCAGGTGCTTGGGCCACGGCAGCGCTTCGAGCATGCGGATCGACACGCTGATATGGTTGTTGACGATGGCCCGCTCGGCCGCCGTCAGGGTGCCGGCGCGGATGGTCAGGTTTTCCGTCTCGTCGGCATCCAGAAAATCGCGCAGTTCGCCATCGGCCGCGCGCCAGCGGCGCCTGGCGATCTGCCGCACGCGCTCCTGGTCCGCCTGCGCCATGCTCTCGCCGCCGATGTTCACCCTGCGGATGAAGTCGCGCTCTTCGCGCAGCGCGGCCTGCTCCTGCGCCAGCGCGCGGGCAATGGCATCTTTCTGCTGCGGCTGCGCCGCCTGCTGGCGCAGGGCCGCGATCTCGGCGTCGCGCAGCAGCACTTCGTAGCGCGTATCGATCAGGGCGATGCGGTCAAAAATGGTTTCAAGCTTGGTCGCCTTGTCGACCACGTGCACGGGCGTGGTGATCTTGCCGCAATCGTGCAGCAGGCCGGCCAGCCACAGCTGCTTGCGCTCGTTGTCGCTGAGCCGGAAATCGGCCAGCGGCCCGGTGTCCGTCGCATGCGCGGCATCCGCCAGCAGCATCGTCAGCTCGGGCACGAACTGGCAGTGGCGGCCCGTGTACGGCGACTTTTCATCGATGCCGATATTGATCAGGGTAACCAGCGATTCAAGCAACTCTTCCAGCTGCGAGATAAGCAGTTGATTCGTCAGCGCCACGCCGGCCTGCGCGGCCAGCGCCTCGATGAAGCGCTGGTCGGTGGAGGAAAAGGCGCGCACCTGCCCCGTTTCGCCATCCTTGGCATTGACCAGCTGCAGGACGCCGATCAAGTCGCCCTCGTGGTCGCTCATGGGCACCGTCAGGATCGATTGCGTGTGGTAGCCGTGGTGGCGGTCAAACTCGCGCATGCCGGAAAAATTGAAGCCCTCGTCGCGGTAGACGTCGGCGATGTTCACACTGCGGCGCAGGTTCGCCGCATACGCGGCCACCGATGCCAGATTCGGCTGGCCGGCAGCGTCGAACAGGGGCACGCCGGGCAAGCCCATGTCCGCCCCCTGAGCGATGCCCAGGCTGTCGTTGACGCTGATGTCGAACGCCAGCTGGCGGCCCTCGGCCATGGGCCGGTACAGGGTGGCGCCATCGGCGCCGCTCATGCTTTTTGCCAGCAGCACGATGCGCTGCAACAGCGCGCCGATATCGTGCCCCTCGCCGCCCAGGCCATGGCCGAGCGCGACACTGAGTTCGGTCAATTGCTCCAGTCTGTGGGCGATTTTCTCAGGGTGCAGCTGAGGCATGTTGGCGGCAATCAGGTAATGGGCAAGCAAAAAAGGGAAGTCGGCAAGCGCCAGTGTAACGGCCACCCTGCGCACTGTACATTACTTAGTTACAACAAAATGAAATAACTTTCCGTATCGCAACACGCATAAATGTTGCCGCCAATCTCATTAATTAGAATAGAATCAACAATAATTACACCGTAACAAGGTACTGAATGAAATTCACGTTCAGGGGCGTGCGCGGCTCCATCCCCTCTCCCGGCCCGCGCACGGCGCGCTATGGCGGCAACACCACGTGCATCGAAGTACGCACCGACAGCGATAGCCTGATCATTCTCGATGCGGGCAGCGGCATCTTCTCGCTGGCGCAGCAACTGCCGCCAGGCGAGCCTGTCGACGCGCACGTCTTTATCACGCACAGCCACTGGGACCACATCCACGGCCTGCCCATGTTTTCGCCCCTGTTCGTGGCCGGCAACCGCATGCGCCTGTACGGCGCCCACGATGCCGTCGCCGGACGCGGCATCGAGCACGTGATGGCTGTGCAGCTGCAAAACAGCTATTTTCCCGTCAGCGAAGCGGCCATGGCGGCCTGCATCGAGTACCGCACCCTGGCGCCCGGCGAGGCCGTCGAGGTAGGCGGCGCGCAGGTGCGCGGCGCGGAAATGAACCACCCCGTCGTCAACCTCGGCTACCGCATCGACTGCGGCGGCGCCGCGCTGTTTTTCAGCGGCGACCATGAACCGTTCTACAACCTGCATCCGCCCGGCCATGCCGAGCATGCGGCCTGCGCGGCGCGCAATGCACAGCGCCAAGCCGGCATCGACGCACTGGTCGCCGGCGTCGACGCGCTGATCATGGATTGCTCGTACACGCGCGAGGAATACCCGGGCAAGAAGGGCTGGGGCCACGGCACCTTCGACGCAGCCTTCGACCTGGCCCTGCGCTGCGGCGCGCGGCGCCTGTACTGCACCCACCACGAACCGACCCGCAGCGACGAGCAGCTCGAAGCCGTGTTTGCCGACGTGATGGGCCGCTATGCGAGCCGCCTGGCCGGCCTGCAGGTGTTCCTCGCCTATGAGGGGCTGACGGTGGACCTGGCCTGCGCATAAAAAAAGGAACCTTGCGGTTCCTTTTTTTGAATGTGCCCAATTGGCCCAAGGCCCTCTGAAAACCGTAGCGAGCAAGCCCGATATCGGATTGAGTAGCGGAGCTGTACTTTAGTACAGCGAGCAACGGAGATTCGATAGGGGGCTGCGCAGTAGGTTTGCAGGGGCGCCTTACATGATGTGGTGGCCAATCCACCAGGCAACCGCGGCAACGAAGGCGGAAGCGGGAATCGTGAAGATCCAGGCCCAGACGATATTGCCCGCCACGCCCCAGCGCACGGCCGACATTTTTTGCGACGAGCCGACGCCGACGATGGCGCCCGTGATCGTGTGCGTGGTCGACACGGGAATGCCCAGCGCCGTCGAGACGAACAGGGTGATCGCGCCACCGGTTTCGGCGCAGAAACCGCCCACCGGTTTGAGCTTGGTGATCTTCTGGCCCATGGTCTTGACGATGCGCCAGCCGCCGAACAGCGTACCGAAGCTGATGGCCGTGTAGCACGAGATGATGACCCACATCGGCGGCATGGCATCGGCCGCGCTCGAGTAGCCGGCGGCGATCAGCAGCATCCAGATGATGCCGATGGTTTTTTGCGCATCGTTGCCGCCGTGGCCCAGGCTGTAGGCGGCCGCCGATACCAGCTGCAAACGGCGGAACCACTTGTCGACCTTGCGCGGCGTCGAACGCACGAAAATCCATGACACGAGCAGCATCATGATCGAACCGAACACAAAGCCCAGCACGGGTGCGATGACGATGAAAGCCACGGTTTTCCACAGGCCGGCCGCGACCAGCGCGCCCGTGCCGGACTTGGCGACAGCGGCGCCCACCAGGCCGCCGATCAGCGCGTGCGAGGACGACGAGGGAATGCCGTAGTACCAGGTAAACAAATTCCAGAAGATGGCGCCCATCAGCGCGCCGAAGATCACGTACTGGTCGATCACCGCCGGGTCAATGGTGCCCTTGCCCACCGTGGCGGCCACGGTCAGCTGGTGGAACACGAAGATGGCGACGAAGTTGAACGTGGCGGCCATGGCAACCGCGGTCTGCGGTTTCAATACGCCCGTCGAGACCACCGTGGCGATCGCGTTGGCGGCATCATGGAAGCCGTTCATGAAGTCAAACAGCAGCGCGAGGACGATCAACAGGCCTAGCACGTAGATGCTGATTTGTATGGTCATTGTAGTTTCTTTTCTGATTCTGGTTCAGGACAGGCCCAACGCTTACGCGTTTTCGACGATGATGCCTTCGATAATATTGGACACATCTTCGCAACGGTCGGTCACGGTTTCCAGAATTTCGTAGATCGCTTTCAGCTTGATCAGGTTGCGCACGTCCGGCTCATCGCGGAACAGCTTGGACATGGCGGCGCGCATCACGTGGTCGGCATCCGATTCCAGGCGGTCGATCTCCTCGCAGATGGCGACGATCTTGCGCGAATTGTCCATGTTATGCAGCATGGCGACGGCGTCGCGCACTTTTTCGGTACAGGCCAGCACCAGTTCGGCCAGACGCTTGGCTTCCGGCGTGACGGCTTTCAGGTCGTACAGCGAAACGGTTTGCGCCGCATCTTCCAGCAGGTCGAGGATGTCGTCCTGGCGCGTGATCAACTGATGGATGTCGTCGCGGTCGATCGGCGTGATGAAGGTCTTGTGCAGCATTTCCACGGTGGCGTAGGTGACTTTGTCCGCCTGTTTCTCGATGCTTTCGATCGCATGCACGCGGTTTTCCAGGTCGTCGAAATTGGTCATCAGGCCGAGCATCTCTTTGGCGCCCTTGACGCACAGTTCCGCGTGCTGGTTAAACAATTCAAAAAACTTGCCCTCAGTGGGCATCAAGCGTCCAAACATGTCATTCTCCGTTAAGCATTGAGTCGTGTTATTTACTACAGAAAGCCGCCCCTTTTGATGAAGGGGCGGCCAATGGAATATCAGTGCTGCTGTGTTAGTCGCCTTGGTAAAGCGCCAGGCCACCACTGTAATTGCCAAATTTGGTGTACTGCCCCATGAAGGTGAGGCGGATGCTGCCGATTGGACCGTTACGTTGTTTACCGATGATGATTTCGGCCGTTCCCTTGTCTGGCGAGTCGGGGTTATACACCTCGTCGCGGTAAATGAACAGGATCACGTCGGCATCCTGCTCAATAGCGCCCGATTCGCGCAAGTCGGACATGACAGGACGTTTGTTCGGGCGTTGCTCCAGCGAGCGGTTCAGCTGGGACAGCGCGATCACGGGGCAGCCGAGTTCTTTCGCCAGGCCTTTCAAGCCCCGCGAAATCTCGGAAATCTCCGTGGCGCGGTTGTCGCCCGGCGTATTGGCCGACATCAGCTGCAAGTAATCGACGATGATCAGGCCCAGCTTGCCGCATTGACGCGACAGGCGGCGCGAGCGGGCGCGCAATTCGATCGAGTTGAGCGCCGGCGTTTCATCGATGTACAACTGCGCGTCGTTCATCTTCTGGATCGCATTCGTCAGGCGCGGCCAGTCCTCGTCGTTCAGGCGGCCCGTGCGCAAGCGGTGCTGGTCGAGCTGTCCGACGGAGCCGAGCATACGCATGGCCAGCTGGGCGCCGCCCATCTCCATCGAGAACACGGCCACGGGCAAGCCGCTGTCGATGGCCACGTTTTCGCCGATGTTGACGGAAAACGCCGTCTTGCCCATCGATGGACGGCCCGCCACGATCACCAGGTCGCCCGGCTGCAGACCGGAGGTCATGCGGTCGAGGTCGATGAAACCGGTGGGCACGCCCGTGATTTCACTCTGGTTATCGCGGCTGTACAGTTCGTCGATGCGCTCGACCACTTGCGTCAGCAGGGGCTGGATGGCGGTCCAGCCCTGAGCGCCGCGCGCGCCTTCTTCGGCGATGGCGAAAATCTTCGATTCGGCCTCGTCAAGCATCTGCTTGACTTCCTTGCCTTGCGGGCTGAAGGCCGTGCCGGAGATATCGTCGGCGACGGTGATGAGCTTGCGCAGCACGCCGCGGTCGCGCACGATCTCGGCGTAGCGCCGGATGTTCGCGGCCGATGGCGTGTTTTGCGCCATGGCGTTCAGGTAAGCGAGTCCGCCCACATCATCGGCCTTGCCGAGCTGGGTCAGGGTTTCAAAAACAGTAATGACATCGGCTGGCTTGGAAGCGTTAACCATCTTGACGATTTGCTCGAAGATGATGCGATGGTCATAGCGATAGAAATCCTCCGCATGCATGAAGTCGGCGATGCGGTCATACGCGGCATTGTCGCGCAGCAGACCACCGATAACGGATTGTTCTGCTTCGATCGAATGCGGCGGAATACGGAGGGAATCCAGTTGCGGATCAGAGGGGGCGTTCATGGCGCGAATTATACCCGCTTCGGCGTGCTGGCAAAAATAAAGGGCTGAAATTGAGCGAAAAAAAGGCCACAAAAAAGCCGGGCGAACCCGGCTTTTCATAGTGCGGCAGCGCTTGCGGGCCAGGCCCGCAGACGATTACGCGTTCGCGTCTGGTACGACAGCGATAACAACTTCCACGACCACGTCGGTGTGCAGAGCAACCGAAACGTTGTGCTCGCCAACGATCTTCAGCGGGCCGGTAGGCATGCGGATTTGTGCTTTTTCAACAGCAAAACCTTGCTTGGTCAGCGCTTCAGCGATGTCGAAGTTGGTGACGGAACCAAACAGACGGCCATCAACACCAGCTTTTTGAGCAACTTGAACGGTCAGGCCGCTCAGTTTTTCGCCCTGGGCTTGCGATGCGGCCAGTTTAGCGGCAGCAGCTTTTTCCAGTTCGGCGCGCTTGACTTCGAATTCAGCCACAGCGGTTGCCGTAGCACGACGTGCCAGGCGTTGCGGGATCAGGAAGTTACGTGCGTAACCGTCTTTGACTTTGACGACTTCGCCGAGGTTACCGACGTTAACAACTTTTTCTAACAGAATGATTTGCATAGTTCTTCTCCAGGAATATCTGACCGATTAAGCGTGGTGCAGATCGGTGTATGGCAGCAGCGCGAGGAAGCGAGCGCGCTTGATTGCGGTGTCAACTTGGCGCTGGTAGTGCGCTTTGGTACCGGTCAGGCGTGCTGGCATGATCTTGCCGTTTTCTTGGACGAAGTCTTTCAGCGTGTCGACGTCTTTGTAGTCGACTTGCTCAACGTGAGCTGCGGTGAAGCGGCAGAACTTCTTGCGTTTGAACAACGGGTTTTGCTGTTTGCGTTTTTCTTTAAGCTTGAGCTTATTTTTGTCGAACTTTTTACCGAATGCCATGTCAGGCTCCTGTATCTAAAATGCGCTAGTCAGAATTGACTGCACTAAAATCAATGATGTGAAACACCAAACTCTTGCTGTTGCGGCTCTTCCTGGCCAGGAAACCCGTGAACTGATACACCCCGCCCAAGCTTGCCTGACTGAACCTGCCTGAAATTTCGCCAGCGGCTAGCGCGGCAACATCAAACTCGGTCAAACGGGCAATCCCTGCTTCCATCTGCTGCGAACTGTGTTGCAATACTGCATTCACAATCGGCAGCCCTGCCGGGGTATAGCGCAATATTTCGCGCTCGGCAATGATGGCGGTTACTTGTAGCTGGTTCAGCGCACGATCCTGGTCAAGAATTAAGCTGCTGCTGCGGCTGGAGCGGCTGCTGGTGCTTCGGTGCGGTGGCTTTTGGCCGCGTCTTCGCGTTGTACCGATTTCATCATCGGCGAAGGAGCTGTTTCAGCTTTCTTCATTTTAACGGTCAGGTGACGCAACACGGCATCATTGAATTTGAATGCTGTTTCCAACTCGACCAGGGTCTCGTTGTCGCATTCGATGTTCAGGCAGATGTAGTGTGCTTTAGGCAGCTTTTGGATCGAGTAAGCCATTTGACGGCGGCCCCAATCTTCCACGCGGTGAACCGAACCGCCGCGGGTGGTTACGCTGGCTTTGTAGCGTTCGATCATCGCGGGCACTTGCTCGCTTTGGTCCGGATGGACGATAAAGACTATTTCATAATGACGCATGCAAACTCCTTCAGGTCGGATTGATAATCGCCCACCCCGGCGTCAAGACGGGTGTGGGAAGGTCAGCCGAAGATTATAACCGCCTTTTGCAAACGTTTCAATCATTCCTTCCACAAGCGCCCGAAAAGCCCGCGCGCCACCGTGCTTTCCGCCCCTGGACAAGTATTTCTTGCGAAATTCGCCTAAAACACGGAAATCCCCTTGCATAGTGGGCGATACTGTACAAAAATACAGACTGTTCATATAGACAGCATTTTAGTATGCACCCACCGCTCATGATCAAGCTGACAGCACGACAAGAACAAATCCTGAACCTGATCAAGGACGCGATTGAAAACACGGGCTTTCCTCCCACCCGTGCCGAAATCGCCAATGAACTGGGTTTCAAATCGGCCAACGCGGCCGAAGAGCATTTGCAGGCCCTGGCCCGCAAGGGCGCGATCGAGATTTCTCCCGGCACCTCGCGCGGCATCCGCCTGATCGGCGCGGCCGCCGAAGCCCTGCCATCGAAAGTGCCGGCAGCGCTGCTGATGTCGTTGCCCCTGATCGGCCGGGTGGCGGCAGGCTCGCCCATCCTGGCACAGGAAAACCTGGAAGCGAGCTACAACGTGGACCCCGCCCTGTTCTCAGCCAAGCCCGACTTCCTGCTGAAGGTGCGCGGCTGGTCCATGCGCGACGCAGGCATCATGGATGGCGATTTACTGGCCGTCAAGAAGGTCGATAGCGCCAAGAATGGCCAGATCGTCGTCGCCCGCATCGGCGACGAAGTCACCGTCAAGCGCTACAAGAAAACGGGTTCCGTCATCGAATTGCTGCCGGAAAACCCCGACTTCAAGGTCATCACCGTATCGCCGGAAGATGAATTCGCCCTGGAAGGTTTGGCGGTAGGCTTGATGCGCAGCTGGCATTGAACCACCGCATGTAAAAAGGGCCGCAACAGCATGACTGTTGCGGCCCTTTTTTTATTGCCCAGGCGTTTTATGCATCCAGGGCGCTACGGAAATCCTCGAGCAAGTCCGCCTCATCCTCGATACCGACGGACACGCGGATCAGGGATTCGGCGATGCCCATGCTGGCGCGGCGCTCGGCGCCCATCTCGTAAAAGATCGTGTGGGCGACGGGAATGACCAGGGTGCGGGTGTCGCCGAGATTGCTCGCTGGAATGGCAAGATTGAGACGATTGAGGAAATCGAAGCAATCGATGCCATCCTTCAGCTCAAAGCTGAACAGCGAGCCATAGCTGCGGAACAAATCCGTCGCCAGCGCGTGCTGCGGATGCGCGGCCAGGCCCGGGTAGTGCACGGCCGCTACCCGCGGGTCGGCGGCCAGCATGGTGGCCAGCGCCAGGGCGTTCGAGCAGGTGCGGTCCATGCGCAAGGCCATGGTTTCCGCGCCGACGGCGATATGGTGCGCCGCCTCCGGGCCCAGGGAGGCACCAAAATCGCGCAATGCCTTGGCGCGGATTTGCGCGATGCCCCACTGCGCCGGCGCCGCCTTCTTGTAATTGTCGAAAATGTTCGGATACTGCGTCCAGTCGAACACGCCCGTGTCCGTCAAGCTGCCGCCCAGGGCATTGCCGTGGCCGCCGATGGATTTTGTCAGCGCATTGACCACCAGGCCAGCGCCCACGGCTTTCGGGCGGAACAGGTAGGGCGTCGTCATGGTGTTGTCGACGATGTACAAAATGCCGCGTTCCTTGCACAACGCGCCGATCTTCGCCAGGTCGGCGATCTGCGTGCGCGGATTGGCGATGGTTTCGACAAACACGATGCGCGTTTGCGGCGTGATGGCGGCGGCCACATTGGCCACGTCCGTGGCGTCGACAAACGACACGCCGACGCCCTGCCCTGTCACCGTTTGCCACAGGCTGTTGGTGTTGCCAAACAAAAAGGCCGACGACACGACATGGTCGCCAGCGCGCAAGAGCGCCTGCACCACGGCGCCGATGGCGCCCATGCCGGTGGCGAAGCACAGCGTGGCGACGCCGTCTTCCATCTTGTTGACCTTGTCTTCCAGCGCGGAGACGGTCGGATTGCCCTGGCGGCCGTAGCGGAAGCCGGGCTCCTTGCCCTGGAATACGGAAGCGAGCTGGCGCGCATCGCCGTAGCCGAAGGCAACGGAAGTATGCACGGGCTTGTGCAGGGAACCGTGCTCGATGCCCTTGCGGCGGTCGTTATGCAGGATGGTGGTGGTAAAGCCGTAGTTTTTTTTATCGTTCATGATCGCGGAGCAAAAAAAGCCCGGCGCTAGCCGGGCAAGATAATTACGCTTCTGTTGTCGCCAGGTTCAGGTTCAGCTGGGAACGCGGCGTATCTTCGGGCGCTGCCGCCTTCGGATGGTGGCGCGCATATTCCAGGCGGTCCAGGTATTCCTGCGACACGTCGCCCGTCACGTACACACCATCGAAGCACGACGCTTCGAAGTTGGTCAGGGCCGGGTTGACGTCGGCGATGGCCTGCTTGAGCGCGCCGATATCCTGGTACACCAGGTAGTCGGCCGTGATTTCGCGGCACACTTCTTCCGTCGTGCGGCCATAGGCGATCAGTTCGTCGCGCGTCGGCATGTCGATGCCGTACACGTTCGGGTAGATCACCGGAGGCGCAGCCGAGGCGAAGATGACTTTCGTCGCGCCCGCTTCGCGCGCCATCTGCACGATTTCACGGCTAGTGGTGCCGCGCACGATGGAATCGTCGACCAGCAGCACGACCTTGTCCTTGAATTCGGACGGGATCGCGTTGAGCTTCTGGCGCACGGATTTCTTGCGCGCCGCCTGGCCCGGCATGATGAAGGTACGGCCGATATAGCGGTTCTTGATGAAACCTTCGCGGTACTCGATGTTCAGCGCCATGGCCAGCTGGATGGCGGCCGGACGCGAGGAATCGGGAATCGGCATGACCACGTCGATATGCACGCCTGGCAATTCGGCGCGGATCTTCTCGGCCAGGTACTCGCCCATTTTCAGGCGCGTGGCGTACACGGAGGCACCGTCGATGACGGAGTCGGGACGGGCCAGGTAGACGAATTCGAACACGCACGGGTTCAGGCTGGCATTGTCGGCGCATTGGGCGCTGTGCAATTGCTTGTCAGCATCGATGAAGACGGCTTCGCCGGGACCGATGTCGCGCACGAAGCGGAAGCCCATGCCTTCCAGGGCCACGGATTCGGAAGCGATCAGGTATTCCGGACCTTGCTCCGTTTCATTGATGCCCAGGCACAGCGGGCGGATGCCGTGCGGATCGCGGAAGGCCAGCAAGCCCACGCCGGCGATTTGCGCCACGGCGGCGTAACCACCCTTGACGCGGCGGTTCAGCACGGTAACGGCCTTGAAGATGGCTTCCGGGTCCAGGTTCAGGCCCGTCGTCGCTTCCTGGATTTCATGCGCCAGCACGTTGAGCAGCACTTCCGAATCGGAATCGGTATTGATGTGGCGGCGGTCGTTCTTGAACATTTCCAGCTTCAACTGTTCCCAGTTGGTCAGGTTGCCATTGTGCGCCAGGGTGATGCCGAACGGCGCATTCACATAGAACGGTTGTGCTTCCTCTTCGCTCGACGAACCGGCCGTCGGGTAGCGGCAATGGCCGATGCCCGTCGTACCTTGCAGCGAACGCATGTTGCGCGTACGGAAGACGTCACGCACGAGGCCATTGGCTTTGTGCATGGAAAACATACTGCTGTGATTGGTCGCAATCCCTGCCGCGTCCTGACCGCGATGTTGCAGGAGCAACAATGCATCATAGAGCAATTGATTGACAGGTTGATGGGAAACGACGCCGACGATGCCACACATGGTGTGCTCCTAAACTGTGCTACTGATTTTAAAAAAAATTCAAAATTTCACATGCTGCGCGTAAGCGGCAGGCAGATAAGGCTTGATGGCGCGCGCGCCCTGCTCCGCGAGCGGGCTGAGCTGCGCGTTTTTCCAGAATGGCTGCTGCGGTATGGACGTCATGCCACACAAGATGACGGCGGTCAGCACGATCACAAGGCCCCGCGCCACGCCGAACAGGCTGCCCAGGGTGCGGTCGGCCAGGCTCAGGCCCGTCACCTTGACGAGCGCGTCGACCGTCATGGACAGCAATCCCATCAAAATGCGTACGCCGATGAACAGCACCACGAATGCCAGCAACAAACGGACAGCTTCGCCTGGCACGGCTTCCGGCAGGAATTTCGCCAGCGTGGCGCCATAGGCGTTGGCAATGACGAAAGCCACGATCCAGCTGACCAATGACAGTATTTCCTTGACCAGGCCACGCATCATGCTGATCAGCACGGACGTCACCAGCACGAACAGCACCAGGTAATCGAAAATCGTCACGTGCGCTCAGCCTTGCAACATCACGCCGGTACCAGGCTGCCGCCCAGGCCCAGCTTTTGCAGCTTGGCGCGGGTCTTTTCGGCGTCTTCGCGGCTGCCGAACGGGCCCACGCGCACGCGGATGCGCTCGCCCGCCGGGCTGGAGACTTTTTGCGTGTACGACTTGATGCCCGCTTCGCGCAGCTTGTCCTGCAATTCGTCGACCTTGTCCTGCGTCGCCAAGGCCGCCACCTGCACCACGAACTTGCCGCTGCCGGCGTCGTGCGCCTTGTCTTGTACTTTCTCTTGCGGCTTGCCTTCCAGGATAGCCAGCGCGCGCGCGGCATCGTCGGCCGATTGCGCCGGCTTGGCAGGCTTAGTCTCGGGCTTCGCTTCCGGTTTTACTTCATGCTTGGGCTCGGGCTTGGGCTCGTGTTTCGGCTCAGGCTTGGGTTCGTGCTTCGCTTCCGGCTTCGGCTCCACCTTGACCGGCTTGGGCTCAGGCTTGGGCTCAGGTTTCGGTTCCACATAGGTCGGCTTGACCGGTGCAGGCTGGGCGGCGGCCAGCACGGGTGCCGGTGTGGGCGTAGGCTTGGCTGCAGGCGGCAGCGGCGCATCGACGATTTCCTCGGACTGGTCCAGGCCATTCGCTGCGGCCTGGGCCGGAATGGCCGGCACGGGCGCCGGTGCAGGTGCGGCGGCCTTTTCCTTCGACGGAATGTCGATGGCAATATCGTTGAAGGGCGCCTTCGGCTCGGAATCGAGCAGCATCGGCAAGCCGACAGCTACGCCCAGGGCCAGGGCAATCGCCCCGACCAGGCGGCGGCGTGCGCGCTTCTTTTCAGGCAAGACCGGATCCGGCGCCTCCTTGCCGCCACGGCGCGATCCGCCGCCACCGGAGGTGTTGGCGGCGCGCTTGCGGGTCGGCGACTGTGCTTCGCCAGGGACATAAAAGCCGCTGTCTTCGCCAGAGGATTCTTGCTTGTTTTTAAACAGTTTCGAGAACAAGCCCATGCGTGATTTTCAGTCGAGTGCGTTTCAGTGAAGTGAGGATTTTCGGGCCTTCATCACGCCGGCAACGGTGAGGAAAGAACCAAAGACCACAATTCTATCATTCTCACCGGCCCGGCTCATTGCATTTGCAAAAGCTTGTGCCGGATCATCGAAAATAGACACAGTATGTTCGCTGCTGTCGGGCTTGTCTTCGAGCATGATCTGCACCTTGGCGGCCAGTTCGGAGGCCGTGGCCGCGCGCGGCGAAGGCAGGCCCGTCAGGCACCAGTGGTCGACGTGCTCGCTCATCGCGGCCAGTACGCCATCGATATCCTTGTCCAGCATGGAGCCGAACACAGCATACGTGTACGGGTGGAAACCCATATTGCCCAGGTTCTGGTTCAGCGCCGACGCTGCATGGGGGTTGTGCGCCACGTCGAGGATCACGCTGGGGCGGCCAGGCAAGACCTGGAAGCGGCCCGGCAGTTCCACCGTCACGAGGCCCGTGCGCACTTCCTGCGCGCCCACGGGCAGTTTCAGCTTCAGCACTTCCAGCGCGGCCAGCACGGCCGTCGCATTGAGGATCTGGTTGGCGCCGCGCAAGCTCGGGTAAGCGAGCGAATTGCGGCGCTGCTCGCGCCCGCCATAGTTCCACTGCTGCTTGTCGCCCGAATAATTGAAATCGCGGCCCATCAGCCACAGGTCGGCGCCGATGGCTTCCGCATGGTCGATCAGCGACTGCGGCGGCACGGGGTCGCTGCAAATGGCCGCCTTGCCCGGACGGAAGATACCCGCCTTTTCAAAGCCGATCGCTTCGCGCGTGTCGCCCAGGTAATCCGTGTGGTCGATATCGACGCTGGTGACGATGGCCACGTCGGCGTCGATCACGTTGACGGCGTCGAGGCGCCCGCCCAGGCCCACTTCCAGGATGGCCACGTCCAGCTTGGCCTGCGACAGCAGGTGCAGGATCGCCAGGGTGGTGAATTCGAAATACGTCAGCGGCGTGTCGCCCCGCACGGCTTCAACAAAGTTGAAGCTGGCAACGAGCTGTTCGTCGCTGGCCATCTCGCCCAGCACGCGCGCGCGCTCGTTAAAATCAAGAAAGTGCGGCTTGATGTAGAGCCCCACTTTGTAGCCGGCACGCAACAACACGGATTCCAGCATGGCGCAGGTGGACCCCTTGCCATTCGTGCCTGCCACCATGATCACGGGGCAAGTAAACGCCAGCTGCATGCGCGCCTTGACGGCTTGCACGCGGTCCAGGCCCATGTTGATCTGGGTTTCCGAATGGCGGGTTTCCAGCATGGCGAGCCAGTCCGGCAAGGTGGTGGGGAGGTTTTGCATGGGAGACTTCTTGATGAGGAGACAGTGCGCGAAGCGCGGAGACGGTGTGGCGTGGCAACCGGGCGGGTCCTTCGGACGCCGCCCGGCCTGTTACTTTGGCGTTAAGCCAAGACTTCGACGGCCTGGTTTTGCAACAAGGCCAGCAGGCGGGCGATTTCTTCGCGCATCTTGCGGCGGTCGACGATCATGTCGACGGCGCCCTTGGTGACGAGGAACTCGGCGCGCTGGAAGCCTTCCGGCAGTTTTTCACGCACGGTGTTTTCAATCACGCGCGGGCCGGCAAAGCCGATCAGCGCTTTCGGTTCAGCGATGACCACGTCGCCCATGAAAGCGAACGAAGCGGACACGCCGCCCATGGTCGGGTCGGTCAGCACGCTGATGAATGGCAATTTCTTTTCCGACAGCTTGGTCAGCATGGCAGTGGTTTTCGCCATCTGCATCAGCGACAGCAAGCCTTCCTGCATGCGCGCGCCACCGGTGGCGGTGATGCAAATGAACGGCACCTTCTGTTCCAGCGCGATCTGTGCGCCGCGCACGAAGCGCTCGCCCACGACGGAGCCCATGGAGCCGCCCATGAATTCGAATTCGAAGCACGCCACGACAACCGGCAGGCTCATGATGGCGCCGCCCATGACGACCATCGCATCCGTCTCGCCCGTCGCTTCCATGGCGGATTTCAGGCGGTCCGGGTATTTCTTGCTGTCCTTGAACTTCAAGGTATCGACGGGCAGGATTTCCTGGCCGATTTCATAGCGGCCGCCCGCGTCGAGCAGGCTGTCGAGGCGTTCACGCGCGCGGATGCGCATGTGATGATCGCATTTCGGGCACACGTGCAAATTCGATTCCAGGTCCGTACGGTACAGCACGGCTTCGCACGACGGGCACTTGACCCACAGGCCTTCCGGCATGGTCTTGCGCGCGGCAGCATCAGAACGCTGGATGCGCGGTGGCAGCAGTTTTTCCAACCAACTCATATTTTCTCCTTGGGCCCTTGTAGGGGTAGCGTCGGTGGACGCCCCCGGCAGACGGTAAACGGCGACGCCCCGCAGGGCGCCACCAAAAATTTTATCTATTGCACAATAACAGGCAAATCAGTGGCCGAAGTGTAGCCGTTTATCGCCGGGCTGTCGAACTTTGCCGCCACCCGAGCTTGCGTAAACAACAAGCTTGCTCAGGCGTCCAGTGCGGCGCGGATGCTTGCCGTAAAGCTGCGCACGGCGTCGACGGCGCCACCTTCCGGGGCATTTTCAATCTCCTGGATGATGCGGCTGCCGATCACGACGGCATCGGCCACCTTGGCAACGGCCTTGGCCGTGGCGCCATCGCGGATGCCGAAGCCCACGCCGATAGGTAATTTTACATGCTGGCGGATGGCCGCGAGGCGCTCTGCCACCTGTTCCGTATCAATGTTGCCGGCGCCCGTGACGCCTTTCAGCGACACATAATAGCTGAAGCCGCCGCCAACCTTGGCCACTTGCGCAATGCGCTCTTCAGTCGAGGTGGGCGCCAGCAGGAAGATCAGGTCGAGCCCAGCCTCGCGCATGGCGGCGGCGAATTCCTCGCACTCTTCCGGCGGATAGTCGACGACGATGGCGCCATCGGCGCCGGCCGCTTGCGCTGCATCAATAAACGCGGCGCTGCCGATGCGCTCGATAGGATTCGCATAGCCCATCAGCACGACGGGCGTCGTCTGGTTCGTTGCGCGGAACTGGCGCACATAGCCGAACACATCGTGGATGCCGACATTGAATTTCAAGGCCCGTTCGCAGGCGCGCTGGATGACGGGGCCTTCGGCCATGGGGTCGGAAAACGGCACGCCCAGCTCCAGCACGTCGGCGCCGCCCTCGACGAGCGCGTGCATCAGGGGCACGGTGGCGTCGGGGCCGGGGTCGCCGGCGGTAATGAAAGTGACCAGGGCGGCCTTGTTGTTGGATTTTAAATTGGCAAAAGTGGCGGAGATACGGGACATGATGAGCTTTCTTAATGATGGATAGATGGAATGATTTCAACCCAAAGCAAAGGCTGGGGTCAGTCCCTGCGGGATCGGAATGCGCACCACTGGCGCGCACTCCCCCGGCGGGTCTGACCCCGTTGACACGCTGTTAGTTGAAATTGAGTCCCATGCGTTCCGCCACGGTATGCATGTCCTTGTCGCCACGGCCCGACAGGTTGGCCAGCACGATCTGGTCTTTCGGCAAGGTGGCCGCCAGCTTGGCCGCGTAGGCCAGCGCGTGCGACGATTCCAAGGCCGGGATGATGCCTTCGATATGGCAGCAATCGTGAAACGCTTGCAGCGCCTCCTCATCCGTGATCGACACGTATTGCGCGCGGCCCGAATCTTTCAGCCACGCATGTTCCGGGCCCACGCCAGGATAGTCAAGGCCGGCCGAGACGGAGTGCGTTTCGATGATCTGGCCATTTTCGTCCTGCAGCAGGTAGGTGCGGTTGCCGTGCAGCACGCCCGGGAAGCCCGCCGTCAGCGAAGCCGAGTGCTTGCCCGTGTCCAGTCCTTCGCCGGCCGCTTCCACGCCGATCAGTTTCACGTCCTTCTGGTCGATGTACGGGTAAAAGATACCCATGGCGTTCGAGCCGCCGCCGATGCAGGCCAGCACGTAGTCAGGCTGGCGACCCGTCATTTCCGGCATCTGCACCAGGCATTCCTCGCCGATCACGGACTGGAAGTCGCGCACCATCATCGGATACGGATGGGGGCCGGCCACGGTGCCGATGATATAAAAGGTGTTTTCGATATTCGTGACCCAGTCGCGCATGGCTTCGTTCAGCGCATCCTTGAGGGTCTTGGAGCCGGATTCGACGGGCACGACGGTCGCGCCCAGCAGTTTCATGCGGTAGACGTTCTGCGCCTGGCGCTTGACGTCTTCGCTGCCCATGTAGACCACGCATTCGAGGCCGAAGCGGGCGCAGATGGTGGCCGTGGCCACGCCATGCTGGCCGGCGCCCGTCTCGGCGATGATGCGCGGCTTGCCCATGCGCTTGGCCAGCAGGGCCTGGCCGATCACGTTATTGATCTTGTGCGCGCCCGTGTGGTTCAAGTCTTCACGCTTGAAATAGATTTGCGCGCCGCCAGCCATCTCGGACCAGCGCTTGGCGTGGTAGATCGGCGACGGACGGCCAACAAAGTGCTTGAGCTCGTAGCGGAATTCTTCGAGAAATTCCGGGTCGGCGCTGTAGCGCGCGTATGCGTCTTTCAGCTCGGCCAGCGCGTGGGTCAGCGTTTCGGCAACAAACGAGCCGCCATAGGGGCCGAAGTGGCCGCGTACGTCAGGAAAAGGGTAATCGGTGGCGTGGAACAATGCGGCGGCTGCGCCGGGCGCGGTGGTGTGGTCATTCATGGTGGTTTCCTCTGGCAATGATGGCATCGGCATCCTGCACCGCGGCGATAAACGCGCGGACTCGGGATGCGTCCTTGATGCCCTTGGACGCTTCGACACCACTGCTGATGTCGACGGCGTAAGGGCGCACGCGCACCACTGCGTCAGTCGCGTTTTGTACGCTCAAGCCACCACTTAAAACGACCCGAGGCGCGAGTTCTTTTGGAATGAGGGACCAATCAAATACCTTTCCTGCACCGCCGTAGGCATCCACATAGGTATCGAGCAAGAGGCTGGAGAACAAGGGACTGGCGGCGCGATAGCGCTGTTCGTATTCTAGCAAATCTTCAAAGGAGGTGTCGGGTTTGACGCGGAACACTTGCGTAAAGGGCGTATTCACGGCGCCAGCCAGCGCGGCGCTGTGTTCGGGCGTCTCGTCGCCATGAAATTGCAGCAGGGACAAGGGCGCCACGGCCCTGGTGGCCCGCACCTCGTCCACCGTGGCGTTGACGAACAGGCCCACCGTCGTCACGTAGGGAGGCATGGCGGCGATCAGGCTGGCGGCCTGCTGCGGCGTGACGTAACGGGGGCTTTTCGGATAAAACACGAAGCCGATGGCGTCGGCGCCCGCGGCCACGACGGCCTGGATGTCTTCGACGCGGGTCAGGCCGCAGATCTTGATGCGTGTGCGAGGCATGGCAATCCTTTACTTGATTTGATGCAGATCAAAACCAGGGCAATGCGCTGCTACTGTCTTGCGGCAATGCCCATTTCGGATCGTAATCGATCTGCGCCAGGTACAGACCGTCCGGCATGAAGGTGGGCGCCGCCGCGTGGCGGTCTTTACTTTCAAGCAAATGCCCCAGCCATTCCGGCTTTTCGCGCCCCGTGCCGATGTAGACGAGCGAACCGACCAGGTTGCGCACCATGTGGTGCAGGAAGGCATTGGCCGTAATGGTGAAAATCACGCAATCGCCGCGCCGCTCGATGCGGATGTCATGCATCAGCTTGACGGGCGACTTGGCCTGGCATTGCGCGGCACGGAAGGCCGTGAAATCGTGCCAGCCCAGCAGCGGCTGCACGGCTTGCCGCATCAGTTCCACGTCCAGCGGACGGAAAAAGAAACCGGCGCGCCCTTCCACCAGCGGCGAACGGGTGGCGTTGTTGTACAACACATAATGATAGGTGCGCGCGCGCGCGCTGAAGCGGGCGTGGAAGAAGTCATTGACCGTCGGATCGCCTTCAAGTTCCTTGGCCCAGCGCACGGCGATGGATTTCGGCAGGAAGGCGTTGACGCCGCGCACCCACGAGTGCACGTCGCGGTTCAATTCCGTATCGAAATGCACGACTTGCTCGAGCGCATGCACGCCCGTATCCGTGCGGCCGGCGCACGTGGTGGCCAGGCGCACGCGGGCAAACTGTTCCAGCGCGTTTTCCAGCTGGTCCTGCACCGTTTGCCCGTCTTCCTGTTTCTGGTATCCATGCCAGGCCGTGCCGTCGTACTGCAGGCCGAGGACGATACGCTTCAATGGCGTTGCTGTCGTAATATTTTGCATCGAAGCATTATACCGGCGCGCAGACGGCCCCGCCTCCCGACGACACAAGCGCCTGAGACGGCGTTCAGGGCAAGGCGCACGGTCGAAGACAGTACGACCAGTACGGCGAGACCGTGCAACGCAGCCATGGACGTCGTATCAGGTGCTTAACTGAGCAAAGCTCTCATGGTATTCGCTTTCTTCACCTGCTCTTCGCTGCCACCCTTGATGACCTCATCGATCAGCTCGCGCGCGCCTTCCTTGTCGCCGATTTCCTGGTAAGCGATCGCCAGGTCCAGCTTGGTATCCATTTCCATGTGGATGGCCGACAGCGGGTCGTCCACGCCAGCGCTGGCCGTCTTGCCATCGTTGAGGTCCAGGTCGATGCCGGACAGGTCGAATTCCTGTGCCGGCGGTATGGCTTCCGGCAAGGTGGCGGGCGTTTGCGCGTCGTCGAACAGGCTGTCGAGGGAAGGCTCGGCCGCCGCGACCGGCGCGGCAGCTGGCGCCACCGGTTCATCGAGGTCGAAATGGGCCAGGTCGACATCCTTCAACGGATCAGGCAACGGCGTCAAGCCGGCGCCTACGCCATTCACGGGGCCGGCTGGCGGCTCCAGGTCCAGGCCGAAATCCATGCTGGCGTCATACTGCGCATCCTGCGCGGCGGAGACCGGCTTGCTGTCCGGTCCCGGCATGACGATCGGGTCGCTGGTGGAAACGGGCTCGAAATCGAGGCTGTCGAGGTCGAAGTCGAGGGGCGCGCGCGTATCGCGGGCCATCACGGAGGACACGGGCTCGGCGGGCGCCAGGTCGGCCGCTGGCGCTGATTCAGGAGCAGACAGATCGTCGGACAAGTCCATGCTCTGGCCATGCAAGTCGTCGCCGGCAGCCTTGCTCAGGCTGACAACGGCGTCGTCTTCCGTATCGCCATACAGGGGATTGGTGGGATCAAGCGCCAGACCCAGCGCGGCCGCCTGCGGCCACTCCTCGCCCTGGCCCCGCGTCAGGCTGTACAGCTCGCTGGCCTGGTCTTCAAATGCGCGCACGTCGTTGCGGGCCGAATAGATTTCCAGCAGCTTCAGGCGGGCCGCATGGCGCTCCGGGTGGATACGCAAGGCTTCCTTGAGGATATCTTCCGCCTGGCCATCGCGGCCGTAGGCGATATACACGTCCGCTTCGGCGACCGGGTCCGTTTCATTCGCATCGAGCATGCTGGCGCCCGCCGCGGCGGCCACGCCGGCAGCGGCGGCACCCGTGCCGAACAGGTGGTTGCTCGCTTCGGACTGCTGGTCTTCCGGCGCCAGGCCGGCCGGCGGCGTCACCGGCGCTTCCGGCTCGAACACGGGGGCGACATTGTCGGCCGGCGGCGGCATCTCCTTGCGGCGGCGCGCAATCACCAGCGCGGCCACGGCGGCCAGCAGCGCGGCCAGGCCGATGCCGATGGCACCCATATGGTCATTGATCTTGTCGGCGAAGGTCGGTTCCAGCGGCGACGGCTTTCTCACCAGCGGCACCGGCTTCGCCTTCGGCACGGGCGGCTGCGCTTCGGCGACCGGGGCAGGAACGCCGGCCGGTGCGCTGGCAGCGGTCTCGGCCGGCTTGGCGGGCGCCGGGGCGCTCTTGTCCGCCATGGCCTTGCTCTTGACCGCCATCAACTTTTCCAGGTCGCTGACGTTCTTTTCCAGCTCTTTGACGCGCGCGGCAGCTTCATCGACCTGCTTCGCCTTGGCGATCTTGTCTTCCTCGCTGGCGACGGCGCTCTTGCCGGCCGACTTGGCCGCCGGCTCCGCCTTCGACAGTTTCAGCTTGTCTTGCGACTCGCTCACGGCCGTCGGCTTTTCCTGCACCTTCGTCGCGCCGATCTTGCCAGCCGTGCTTTGCGTCGCTTGCGCCGCCTTGGCCGGCTTGCTTTGCGACACCTGGCCCGCCAGCTTGTTGCGGTAGGCTTCGAAATCGATGGCGTGCGCCGTCACGATGCCCTTCGCTTCAGCCGCGCCCGTGGCGCGCACGGTGTCCGCGCCCGGCACGGCCAGGATGCGTCCGGCCTGCATGCGGTTCATGTTCTCGCCCTTGAAGGCATCGGGATTGGCGCGGTACAGGGCGACGAGCATCATGTCGAGCGAGACGCCCGAAGGCTTCAGCTCGCTGGCGATGCGGCTCAGGGTATCGCCCGCCTTGACCTTGTATTCGCCTGCCGCCTTTTTCGCGGCCGGCGGCGCAGCATCGGCTGCGGCGGCAGCCGGTTTGGCCTTGCCTGGCTCGACTGGCGCCGTCACTTGCGCGCCGCGCGTCTGGCGCGCTTCGGGCGTGTCGAGCACAAACGCATATTCGCGCACCTGGCGACCGCCCTTGCTGCTCAGCTCCAGCAAAAGATCCACCATGGGTTCGGCCACCGGTTGCGCCGAGCTGATGCGGATGAAGGGCTTGCCATTGCGGTTTTCCACGGCAAACGTCAGCGCGTTCAGGGCGGGATTGAATTCCACGTTGGCCTGGCGGTAGGCGTCCGGCGGCGCCAGCTTGGCCAGCAGGTTCGCGGCCTCGCCTGGCTTGACGGCCGATAATTCGACCTCGGCGCGCAGCGGCTGGCCGGCGGCGGACAGCACCGTGATCTTGCCCAGCTCGGCTGCGGATGCCGCCGGTGACAATAACACCGCACAGGCGACAGCACTGCTGAGTGTTTTAATGGCAAGGGAGGCGACCCGGGGACGAGTGTGTACAGGCATAGTTGGCGGCATCTTAGTTGACATGGGAAAACTGTTACTTTTCCAGAGGTATCAACATATCATCATGCCCAGAGCTATGCAAGCTCCGCATGGTTGAGCCTTGAGGGGCTCAGGACGAAAAAAAAGCCGGGAAAACAGCCCCGGCTTGATCTGGATCAGCAATTTATTGCCATTACGCGTCCAGCAGGATGCGCAGCATGCGGCGCAGCGGCTCGGCCGCGCCCCACAGCAACTGGTCGCCCACGGTGAATGCGGACAGGTATTCGCCGCCCATGCTCATCTTGCGCACGCGGCCGACAGGAATCGTCAGGCTGCCCGTGACGGCCGCCGGCGACAGGTCGCGCACGGACGCTTCGCGCGTGTTCGGCACGAATTTCACCCATTGATTGTTGCTGGCGATGATGTCGTTGATTTCATCGAGCGGCACGTCTTTTTTCAGCTTGATGGTCAAGGCTTGCGAATGGCAGCGCATGGCGCCGATGCGCACGCACAGGCCGTCCACCGGGATTTCCTTGGTGCCAAAGTCGATGCCGCGGCCCAGGATCTTGTTCGTTTCCGCGCCCGCCTTCCACTCTTCCTTCGACTGGCCGTTGCCCAGGTCCTTGTCGATCCACGGGATCAGGTTGCCGGCCAGCGGCGCGCCGAATTGCTTGATTTCATCCGGGGAATAGCCGTGCTGGGTGGCCAGCACCTGGCGGTCGATTTCCAGGATGGCGGAAGCCGGGTTGTCCAGCAGCGCCTTGACGGAACCGTTGATGGTGCCAAATTGCGTCAGCAGTTCGCGCATGTGCTGCGCGCCGCCGCCCGATGCCGCCTGGTAGGTCATCGACGTCATCCAGTCGATCAAATCGTGCTGGAACAGGCCGCCCAGGCCCATCATCATGCACGATACCGTGCAGTTGCCGCCGATGTAATTCTTGACGCCCTTGCCCAGCGCATCCTTGATGACGTGCAGGTTGACGGGGTCGAGCACGATGACGGCGTCTTTTTCCATGCGCAGGGTCGATGCCGCATCGATCCAGTAGCCATTCCAGCCCGCTGCGCGCAACTGCGGGAAGACAGCGCTCGTGTAGTCGCCGCCCTGGCAGGAAATGATGATGTCGCACTTGGACAGTTCGGCGATGTTGTTGGCATCCTTGAGGATGGTTTCATTCTTCGCCATGGCCGGCGCCGCGCCGCCCGTGTTCGAAGTGGTGAAAAACACCGGTTCGATATGGGCGAAATCGCCCTCTTCCTGCATGCGCTGCATCAGGACCGAACCGACCATACCGCGCCAACCTACCAAGCCAACTAATTTCATTACCATTCCTCAAGATGAGACGGCGACTGCCGTCATTAGACTATTTTATCCCAGCGCTTTTACAACTGCATCACCCATCGCCTCGGTACCGACCAAAGTCGTGCCCGCTTCATGGATGTCGGCCGTGCGCAGGCCCTGCGCCAGCACTTGCTTGACAGCAGCCTCGATGCGGCTTGCCTGCTCTTCGCGGTTGAGCGAATAGCGCAGCATCATGGCCGCCGACAAGATCGTCGCCAGCGGATTGGCGATGCCCTTGCCCGCGATATCGGGCGCCGAGCCGTGCGACGGCTCATACAAGCCCTTGTTGTTGGCGTCGAGCGAGGCCGACGGCAACATGCCGATCGAGCCCGTCAGCATGGCGGCCGCATCCGACAGAATGTCGCCGAACATGTTGCCGGTCACCATGACGTCGAATTTCTTCGGCGCCCGCACCAGCTGCATGGCCTCGTCGTCGACATACATGTGATCGAGCGCCACATCCGGGTATTCCTTGTGCACGTCGGTGACGATATCTTTCCAGAACTGGAAGGTTTCCAGCACGTTCGCCTTGTCCACGCTGGTGAGGCGCTTGTCGCGCTTTTGCGCGGCCTGGAAAGCCACGTGGGCGATGCGGCGGATTTCCCCTTCCGCATAGCGCATGGTGTCAAAACCTTCGCGCTGGCCCTTGAACGGACCATCCGGGCACTCGCGCACGCCGCGGGGCTGGCCGAAATAGATGTCGCCCGTCAGTTCACGGATGATCAAAATGTCCAGGCCGGACACCACTTCCGGCTTCAGTGTCGAAGCGCCCGCCAGTTCCGGATACAGAATGGCCGGACGCAGGTTGGCGAACAGGCCCAGGTTCTTGCGCAAGCCCAGGATCGCCTGCTCGGGACGGAACTGGCGCTCCAGGTTGTCGTACTGGTAGTCGCCGACAGCGCCGAACAGCACGGCATCAGCCGCCTTGGCCAGGGCCAGGGTGCCTTCCGGCAAGGGGTGGCCATGGGCCGCATAGCCGGCGCCGCCCACGGGCGCCGTTTCCAGCTCGAACGATTCGCCCAGCACATTCAAGACCTTGACGGCTTGCGCGACGATTTCAGGACCGATGCCGTCGCCGGGTAAGATTGCAATTTTCATATTTTAATCGTTTAAATGACGTTGGCCAGCCAGGGCTGAGCAGAAAGATGGCGTTCTTCGAAGGCGCGGATATCGTCGGCGTGGCGCAGGGTCAGGCCGATATCGTCGAGGCCATTCATCAGGCAATATTTGCGGAAGGCGTCGATCTCGAACGGATACGAGACGGAACCGTTGCTGGTGCGCACGCATTGCTGCTCCAGGTCCACCACCAGCTTGAAGCCGGGGAAAGCCTTGACTTCATTGAACAGGTGCTCGACCTGGCTTTCCGACAGCACGATGGGCAGCAAGCCGTTCTTGTAGCAGTTATTGAAGAAGATATCGGCAAACGATGGCGCGATGATGGCGCGGAAGCCATATTGATCCAGCGCCCACGGCGCGTGCTCGCGCGAGGAGCCGCAACCGAAGTTCTTGCGCGTAAGCAAGATCGAAGCGCCCTGGTAGCGCGGCTCATTGAGCACGAACTCCGGATTCAGCGGACGGCGGCTGTTGTCCTGCCCAGGCTCGCCATGGTCGAGGTAGCGCCATTCATCGAACAGGTTGGGGCCGAAGCCGCTGCGGTGGATCGATTTCAGGAATTGCTTCGGGATAATCGCGTCGGTGTCGACGTTGGCGCGGTCCAGCGGGGCGACCAGGCCTTCGTAAATCGTAAATTTATCCATGCTGTTTCTACTCGGTAGGACGCGCGGCGCGGGGCGCCGGCACGTCGCGGTTTATTTTCCGCCGGCGCCAGTGACGACCTGGCCGACTTTCTGCACATCGCGGCCGATGCCGGAGACGGTGTTGCAGCCAGACAGGATGACGGTGGCGATGAGGAGGGCGAAGAGTTTTTTCATGATGATTTCTTGATAGTAAGTAAGGGACCGGGAACGCTAGTGTAAACCAGCGGCGCCGGTCCCTGCCGTCATCGCAATCCCCGCACGTCGACAAAGTGGCCGGCGATGCCTGCCGCCGCCGCCATCGCGGGCGACACCAGGTGGGTACGGCCGCCCTGCCCTTGCCGGCCTTCGAAGTTGCGGTTCGACGTAGACGCGCAACGTTCGCCCGGCTCCAGGCGGTCCGCATTCATGGCCAGACACATGGAGCAGCCCGGCTCGCGCCACTCGAAGCCGGCATCCTTGAAGATGCGGTCCAGTCCCTCGCGCTCGGCCAGGTCCTTGACGAGGCCGGAACCTGGCACCACCAGCGCCAGGGAGACGTTCGAGGCGCGGTACTTGCCGCGCACCACGGCGGCGGCCGCGCGCAAATCCTCGATGCGCGAATTGGTGCAGGAACCGATGAATACCTTGTCGATGCGGATGTCTTCGATGGCCGTGTTGGGCTTGAGGTTCATGTAGACCAGCGCCTTTTCCATCGCATCGCGCTTGACGCTGTCTTTTTCCTGGTCGGGGTCCGGTACGCGGCCATCGACGCCGATCACCATCTCGGGCGAGGTGCCCCAGGTCACTTGCGGCACGATGTCTGCCGCGTTGAGCGTGACGACGAGGTCGAAGCGGGCGCCAGGGTCCGAATGCAGGGTGCGCCAATAGGCCACGGCGCGCTCCCAGTGCGGACCTGCCGGGGAAAACGGACGGCCCTTGACGTAATTGATGGTGGTGTCATCCACGCCGATGATGCCGGCCCGTGCGCCCGCCTCGATGGCCATGTTGCACACCGTCATGCGGCCTTCCATCGACAGCGCGCGGATGGCCGAGCCGCCGAACTCGATACAGTAGCCCGTGCCGCCGGCCGTGCCGATCTTGCCGATGATGGCCAGCACGATATCTTTCGCCGTCACGCCGGCCGGCAAGGCGCCGTCGACTTGCACCAGCATGGATTTGGATTTCTTTTGCAGCAAGGTTTGCGTGGCCAGCACGTGTTCCACTTCGGACGTGCCGATGCCGTGCGCCAGCGCGCCAAACGCGCCGTGCGTGGACGTGTGCGAGTCGCCGCAGACGACCGTCATGCCGGGCAGGGTCGCGCCCTGTTCGGGGCCGATCACGTGCACGATACCCTGGCGCTTGTCGTTCATGTTGAAGTAGGTCAAGCCGTAGTGCTTGGCGTTCTTGTCCAGCGTTTCCACCTGCAGGCGCGAGACCGGGTCGGCAATGCCATCGACGCGGCTGGTGGTGGGCACGTTATGGTCGGCCACGGCCAGGTTGGCGGAAATGCGCCACGGCTGGCGGCCCGCCACGCTGAGGCCATCGAAGGCTTGCGGGCTGGTGACTTCGTGCAGCAGGTGCCGGTCGATGTACAGAATTGTCGTGCCATCATCTTCGGCCCGAACAACGTGGGATTCCCAAAGTTTGTCGTAAAGCGTCTTCATCATGATTTATGCAGCGTTGCCACAGCCTGTTTAAGTGATCAAGTGATACCAGGTCATACGGTGATCCACAAGGATTATGCCATATATTGGGGAATACAGAACCGAAACAGGCAAAAGCGTGGGATTGGCGATACAAAGTTTGGCCGCATTGTTCGATATGAGCTGGAAATTGCCGATATCGGCTTATCAGCGCCATCACAAGCCCATCCGCACGCGGCTTGCCGAAGGACTGACGGCGGCGGCAGAAAGGCATGTTTTTTCCTCAATCTTTCGTGTATTGTGTTTCGACAATAATGACCGGCGCACGCGCGCCACCACACTGGGGACTTCGATGAAACTGAACTTGTTGGCGCTGGCCGCCCTGACCCTGGCCTGCGCCCATGCGGCGGCGGCCACGCCGGGAGAAACATGCGTACAGGACTTGCGCGCCATTGCGCCCTTCCTGCTGGAAAATGACACGGGCGCGCGCCAGCACCTGGAACAAAAGGGACAGGCGTATTTCGACCTGGCGCTGGCCACGGCCACCACGGCGGCGGCCGGCGCGGCCGATGGCCAGGCCTGCGATGCGGTCCTGGAAAACTATGCGCGCATGTGGCGCAAGGGCCACCTGCATGTGAAGCCGGGCAGCGCGCTCGATATCGCCAAACCGGCGCCGGCACGGCCTGCAGCGCCGGGACAGGCGGCAGCATCGAAGGAACCGGCGCTGCGGATATTGTCGGACGCGACTGTACTGCTGACCTTGCCCAGCTTTCACGGCAGCTACCGCGCCGCCGTGGCCGCCCTGCTCGATACGCATCGCGCGGCACTGGCGGCGCGCCCCAACTGGATCCTCGACGTGCGCCGCAACGGCGGCGGCAGCGACAGCACGTATGCGCCGCTGCTATCCTGGATCAGTTCGGGAGAGATCGTCCGCATGGGCGCCGAATGGCTATCCACGCCGGCCAATATCGCAGGCCAGGAAAACGTCTGCGCGCTGCTGGCGCCCGGCGACCAGGCATGCGCCGCCTTTGCGGCCCAGGCCGTGACGCAGATGCGCAGCGTCAAGCCGGGCCAATACGCGCCGCAGCAAAGCAGCGGCACCATCAGCTATATGCGCGCGGACACGCCGGAACCGCGCCGGCCGGCGCGCGTGGCCGTGCTGGTCGACCGCGACTGCGCCAGCTCCTGCGAAGAATTCCTGCTGGCGGCGCGGCAAAGTTTTCATGTGAAATTGATCGGCCGCAACAGTTACGGCGCACTCGACTATTCCAACCTGCGCCTGCACGCCCTGCCATCGGGACAGCGCCACCTGCAATACGCCACCTCGCGCTCTGCCCGCTTGCCGCAGCTGCAGGTGGATCTCGGTGGCATCATGCCCGATATCTACCTGCCGCCACCGAAGGACGAGGCGGAGCGCGCTCAGGAAGTGCTGCGCGTGCAGCGCTGGCTTGAAGGGGGAACTTTACGCCCCGGCGGCGTTTGATTACCCAATGAAAAAGCCCACTACGCATAGTGGGCTTTCAATGAATAAAGCAAATACTTACTTACGGAGCCTGACAAAACCGTAGCGAGCGGAAGGGAGAGGTGGCTAAGAAGCGCAACCGTACTCTAGTACGGTGAGCATCGCAGGCCGCCTATACCGACGCGCAGTAGGTTTGGTCAGGTGCTCTCATGCAGCCAAACGCACGCTCCCCCGGCACCCATCCATCAGGAACGACAGGCCGACAACCAGCACCAGCTCGCCCTCGGCCGAGCGGGCCGTACCCGTGATGCCTTCCACGGTGATGGCCGTCATCGGCTTGATCACCAGGTCGGCCGTGCCATCGACGGCTTCCACGGCCAGGATGTACGGCTGTGGCGCGGCGACCACGATGCCGACACGCTCGCTGCACGATTCGTAGCCCAGGGAGCCGGCCAGCGACCGCACGGGCAATGGACGGCCCTGGTCTTTCAGCACGGGCGCGCCGCCCACTTCCATGAAGGTTTCCGGCAATTCGACGACGCGTTGCACCACCGCCATCGGCAGCGCCAGCGCGGCACCCGACGTCGACACCAGCATGGTCGGCACGATCGACAGTTCGATCGGCAGGCGGATGGCAAATTTCGTGCCCTTGCCCAGCGCCGACTCAATATGGATGGCGCCGCGGTTTTTCTCCACGGCCGTTTTCACCACGTCCATGCCCACGCCACGGCCGGAGACGCTGGACGCGACTTCCTTGGTCGAGAAGCCCGGCAGGAACACCAGCTGGAAGCATTCGTCGTTGCTCAATTGCGCGTTTTCGCTGATCAAACCCTTTTGCTGGGCCTTGCTGCGCAGGAAGGCCGGATCCATGCCCTTGCCGTCATCCTGCAGCACGATCATGACACTGTTGGCTTCCTGCCATGCTTTCAGTGAAATATACGATTTGGCGGGTTTGCCGGCAGCCAGGCGCGCTTCCGGCGATTCGACGCCATGGTCGAGCGAGTTGCGCAGCATGTGCACGAGCGGATCGTACAAGCTGTCGACCACCACGCGGTCGACTTCCGTCTCCGCGCCCTCGATGGTCAGCTCGACATCCTTGCCCAGGTCCTTCGCCAGCTCGCGCACCAGGCGCGGGAATTTCTGGAACAGACGGCCCACGGGCTGCATGCGCGTGGCCAGGGTGGCCCGCTGCAGTTCCGTCGAGTAGCGCGAAGCGCGTTCCAGGGTTTCCGCCAGAGTCGCCATCAGGGTGGCGGCCTGGCCTTCGAATTTGAATTGCAGCAAGCGCTCAAGCAGCACGGCAGCCTGGTTGGCGGCCTGCACGGATTCGCCAGCCACTTCCAGCAGGGCATCGAGCTTGACGGCGTCGACGCGGATGCTGTCTTCCTTGACGGGCGCGGCATGGCGCACTTCCGGACGCTCTTCGCGTCGTTCGGCGCCATCCCAGGCCTTGGCGGCCGGCTTGGCGGCAGCGGCAGCGGCCGGCGCGGCGGCCACGACGGCAGGGGCAGCGGCGACGGCGGACACCGGCGCGGCAGCGACCCGGCTGCCCTCGGGCACGACGGCGTTATACATGCCTTCCCAGTCCAGGCCATCGGCGCCGGCGGTGGAAACGGCGGCTGCGGGCGCGGCCACGGCAACTTCTGCGACCTCGGCAACGACCACGGCCGCTTCCGCCACCACGGCGGCGGCCGGCGCAGGCGCGTCCATGCCCTTGCCTTCGATGGCATTCGTCAGGATATGTTCCAGCTCTTCCGGCATGGCCGGCAAGCTTTCCGGTGCGGCGCCATTCGCCAGTTCCGTCAGCTGGTCGGCCACGAAACCGGACGCTTGCAGCGCCGCCTCGATGGCGATGGGGGTTACCGGCGCTGCGCCCGTGCGCAAGGCGTCAAACAGGTTTTCCGTCAGATGGCAGGCCGCCACCAGCGCGGGCAAGCCCATGAAGCCGGCGCCACCCTTGATGGTGTGGAAAGAACGAAACACGGCATTCAGTGTTTCCTTGTTGTCAGGATCACGCTCGAGGCGCAATAAGTGCTCTTCAACATTAACCGCAAGATCCATCGCCTCAACGACGAAATCCTTGAGCATATCGTCCATTAGAATCCCAAATCCGCAAGAAGGTCGTCTACATTATCCTGGTCCAGCGCCACCGACGGCACGGACGGGCCCTGCATCAGCGGCACCGGCTTTTGCGCCAGCTTTTCGCGCACCTCGGCCGGCGCGTTGTCGCGCAGCAGCTGAGCCAGCTCGTGCTCCACCGTCTTGGTGATGTTGACCACTTTTTTGATCAGCTGGCCCGTGATGTCCTGGAAGTCCTGGGCCATCATGATTTCCAGCAAGCGTGCTTTTTCCGCTTCCGTTGCTTCGGCAACGGCTTGGGCGAACTGGCGTGAATCGCCGGCCAGGGCCTTGAATTCTTCCAGGCTCAGCTTGCCATCGAACAAGGCTGTCCAGCGGCTGTCCATGTCCTTGGCTTTCTTCGACAGCACGTCTTGCGCCGGCATGCCTTCGTCGAGCGTATTCAGGACCTTGTTGGCGGCCTGCTCCGTCAGGGTGGCGACATATTCCAGGCGGTCCTGAGCGTCGACGATCTGCGACGACGCTTCCGTCAATGCCTTGTCGTAGCCCAGTTCGCGCAGCGAGTCGTGCAGCAGGCGCACGATGCCGCCCAGGCGCTCGAACATCGGTTTGTCGGACTGGTCGACCGGATCGGCCGCTTCGCCAGGCGCGCCGACGCCGGCCACGGGGGCCGCTTCCGCTGCGGCTGGCGCGGCAGCCACCGGCGCCGCTGCGGCTGCCGGCACGGCGGCGCTGGCCGACACGGAGTCGAACAGCGCGTCAAAATCGTCATCCGCGATCACGGCGGGAGCGGGCGCGGCGGCAGGCGCCGGCGTGGCTGCGGCCGCGCTTTGCGCGGATACTTCATCGAATAATGCATCGAAATCATCAGCGGCGTTGGTCATATCCCTGCTTCTCCATAATTTGTCAAAATTCCGCCTGAACTGTGCGTTTTACAGACTGATACCCACAATTTCTCGATTAAGATGATTTGAGGCAATACCGCTGCGATGGTGCGAGTGTAGCAGGGCGCCGCCCTGTTGGTAAATCTCAAAACGCGCTTCCCGGTGCAAAGCTGGCCCACAAGAGCTTTTCCGCCAGGAAATAAGTGTTCCTGCTGTTGTATTTTGAAATACTACCATTGGCGTGCGTGCAAGACCACGCGCCGCACAAGAAATCCTGCCCGCGGGCGCCTGCGCAACAGCGCCATATGGATATCGCTGGGACATCGTTGCACCTTAAACACGATCTTTCTGCCAATGTTGTCTATACTGAAGGTGCAGTAGTATTGACAATTATCAAGTCTTTACATGAATACAATGCTGCCGCCACGTCTACAATAAGAGGCGTTGCGCGCGCTGAGTCATCGCCAAAGGACCTGCCATGTATAAGAAAATTCTGATCGCCACGGACGGCTCCACCGTCTCCAACTTGACGGCCTGCGCCGGCGTTGCCTTTGCCGAACAGATGCACGCCGACATCCTTGCCGTGTACGTGGCACCCGAGTACCAGTACCCGGTGTATATCGAAATCATTCCGCCAAGCTATCCCAGCGAAGAGGAATACCGCATCGCCATGCGCAAGGCGGGCGCCGACCACTGGCAGCCCATCCTCGACGCGGCTGCCAAGCGGGGCCTGCAGGCGACGGGCTTGACGGCCTTTTCCGACAGCCCGGCCCTGAAAATCGTGGAAGTGGCGCAATTGCAGCAATGCGACCTGATCTTCATGGGTTCGCATGGCCGCAGCGGCTGGGGCCAGTTGCTGCTGGGTAGCGTCACCAACAAGGTGCTGTCGCACTCGAAATTGCCCGTGCTCGTGCATAGGCTGATCAAGGAACCCCCGGCAAAATAAGGGGTCACATGGCCACGGAGGCCGCCGTTGCCGGCACAGCAAGAAAAAGGCAAACGTGCGGACATTTCAGTTAAAATGACAACATTTCTCGTTTCTTAACATTTGATTGTCCGGTAACGGACACAGCAGATTACACGCCACCAGATTGCCCGCCTATGATACGTATTGTGATTGCCGACGACCACACCATCATGCGTGAAGGATTAAAGCGCATCCTTGACGGCGCGCCGGATATCGACATCGTGGGTGAGGCCATCGACGGTTTTGAAGTCCTCAACCACGTGCGCCAGGGCGGCTTCGACCTGCTGCTGCTCGACCTGTCGATGCCGGGCCGCAGCGGCGTCGACCTGATCCGGCAAATCCGCAGCGAGGCGCCCAAGCTGTCCATCCTGATCCTCACCATGCACGAGGAAGAGCAATATGCGGTGCGCGCCATCCGCGCCGGCGCGCAAGGCTATCTGACCAAGGAAAGCGCGGGCACCCAGCTCGTGGGCGCCATCCACAAGGTGGCGTCGGGACGCCCCTACATCAGCGCCGAGGTGGCGGAGCAGCTCGTGCTCAACATCATGATGCCGAATGAAAGCTTGCTGCATAAACAGTTGTCGGACCGCGAATTCGAAGTCTTTTCCCTGCTGGTGGCCGGCAAGTCGATCACGGAAATTGCCAACAACCTGCATCTGAGCGTGAAGACGGTGAGTACGCACAAGACGCGCATCATGCAAAAGATGGGCATGAGTTCCCTATCGGAAATGGTCCAGTATGCCGTCGCGCACCGCCTGCTATCGCCCTTCAAGACGTGATCCTCCTGGCGCGCGCCCGCGCGCCAACTGTAGGAACAATCCTACCTCACCTACCGCAGCTCCTACTGCCATATTCAGCCACTGCTGATATTAATTGCATACGGTTGTTGGCATACTGAAACCAGTCATCAAGTTGCTGGAAAGTTATTTCATCACACAGCAAGTCTTCAGCGAATTGAGCATTACCTGCCTGGACGCGCGCCGCCGACCCTTGCCCGCCCGCCGCCCCGAGCATCCCGTCATTCAACTCTGAACTACCTGTCACCAGGAGATGAACATGCTGTCCACGCAAACGCCCGACACCCGCGCTGCCTCACCGTCGCTGGCCCCCTCCTCCCCGATGGAAGCGGGACGCCAGCGCCAGGGCCGGCTCTGGTCGAACCTGAAGGAGGTGTGCGACCTGCTGCATATCTCCAGCGCCTGCACCATCGCCGCTGACGAACTGCTGTTCCAGCACGTGCAATTCAAGACGGGCCAGCGCGTGCACACCATCGGCCAACCGTTCGACACCCTGTACATCGTCAATTCGGGATTCCTGAAAACCGTGCTCATCGATGAATTCGGCAATGAGCAGGTACTCAGCTTCCCCATGAAGGGCGACATGCTGGGCGTCGACGGGATCCACTCGCGCCATTACTCCTCGGAAGCGGTGGCCCTGTCCGACTGCGACCTGATCCTGCTGCCGTTCAAGAAGCTGACGGCGCTGGGCAGGGTGCACCTGGAACTGGAAAACGTCATGTATGGCGTGATGAGCCGCGAACTCGTGCGCGAGCAAGCCATGATCGGCATGCTGGGCGCCCTCAGTGCCGAAGCCCGCGTGGCGCGCTTCCTCGTCTCGCTGGCCGACCGCTTCGCGCAGATGGGCTATTCGAGCAAGCTGTTCAACCTGCGCATGACGCGCCATGAAATCGGCAGCTACCTGGGCCTGACCCTGGAAACGGTCAGCCGCACCTTGTCCGCATTCAATGAAATTGGCCTCATCACGGTTGATCAGCGCACCATCGGCATCAAGGATCCGGACGCCCTGAAAACCCTGCGCCGCCTGCCGCCGTCGCGCTCGCGCGCCAAGCAGCTGGCCGCCGCCAAACTCAAGGCCGATACCACCGCGGCCGCCACAGCCTCGGCGCAATTGCTGGCCACCATTTAGCGCCATCCCGATTTCTTCAAGCTTGGCACAGGCTTGGCCCGGCCAAGGCGCGCAACGCCTTGGCCGGGTCTTTTTTGCGGCCACTCCCCTTCCGCGCCGCGTCAGCGGCCACCTTTGCGCAGCAGCATCTTCCACGCTGCCATCTCGCCGCAAAAAAGCGCGGATTCCACACAAATAAGCCTTGCTTTTCGGGCCACATTCAACAATAATGCAAATACGAATCATTCTCAACTGAGATAAAGAAAGCCCAACATGCAAAGCTCAAAACCAGCCTTGATCCAGGATGCCGCTACCGCCCACGTCCGTCCTCCCGTCAGCATGGCCCAGCCGGCGCGCCGCATCACCAGCGAAGCGCTGCTGCAGCAGGGCCGCGAAGTGGAGATTGAGCACAGCGGCAAGATCTATCGTCTGCGCGTCACCCAGTTGAACAAGCTGATCCTGACTGCCTGAAGCAGCACGGCAGCCAGTCACCACACTCGCCAGCCAGTCGCGCTCCGTGCGCGCAGCCAGCCAAACCACCGCACAGGAGTGTTTGATGGCGAACGACCGACCTTCCACGACGTTTCCTTCCCCGCAAGGCCAACAGCCTGAATTGCTGCTGTCGGCCGTGCTGCATCTGATGTCGCACTACCATGCGGGCAGTCCCTGCGAGAAACTGGCCGGTGTCATCGAACGCCATCTGCAAGTGCTGTCGAATTCGCCCGGCCTGGGCCCCGTGCTGCAAGCGACGTGCCAGCAACTGTCGCAGCAGTGGGCCGCCCTGGTGGCGCTGCACCGGCCGGCGCCGCCGAAGACCACATTGCTCGATCGCCTGGCACGCATGCTGAGCGCCAAGCGCCCTGCCTCGCCCCTGCCGCAATAATTTCTATTCAACACTGCCACCGCCCAACAGGATACCGCCATGTGTGACAAAGACCAGTCCTTGCCCGTCATCAGCAATTGTTCCAGCGACGGAGCCGAAACGGCCGCGCTCGCTTCACGCCGCCGCCGGCTGTGGGAACTGTCGCATACCTGCCATTGTCCGCTGGTCGGCGTGGGCTTGCCATTGGGCTACCTGCGCAAGCTGGTGGGCAAGATGACGGGCGGGCGCGTGCTGGCAGACGACTACGAAGTGCACGTGGGCGCCGTGACGGAATGCGGCGCGCGCAACCGCCTGTCCGAAGCGCTGCAAAAGGAACTCGAACGCCGCTACGCTCCCGTGATCCTGCGCTTTCGCGGCGCCAAGACCACGGAGCAGGTAGCGCAACTGTGGCGCACGGCCGTCGCCAACGGCGACGTGTCGGGCGCCTTCTGGGCTGGCCTGACGCACCCGCGCTGCGATGGCGAGCTGGAAGAGCAGATGTGCAGAGACTTGCACATGATCCAGCACCAGGCCGGCGCCTGCGTGCGCGCCGACATGGGCAAATTTACGGCCTTGCAGGAAGAAAACGCGCGCCTGGCGCACGAACTGGCCAAGCTGCAACAGCGCAGCCAGGCAGCACTGATGGAAAAAACGGGCGAGCTGGAGCGCCAGGAAGCCGTGCTGCTGCGCACGCGTGCCGAGGCCATCGGCAAGGATAGCGTGATCGATGGCTTGCGCGCGGAACTGGCGCAATTGCAGGCCGCCATCCCGGCGCTGGAATCGCGCACGCGCCTGGTCGAGCGCCTGGCGCAAATGGATGAGCGCGAAAAGGAATTGCGCCAGCAAATCGTGGAATTGAAGCAGGCCCAGCCACGCCCGGCCGCTGCCGCGCCGCCACCGGCGCCGAAGCTGGAAGTGCCGACCGGCGGCAAGCTGAAAATGCCGATCCGCCTGGTCGATCAAAGCGTCCTGTGCGTGGGGGGGCGCAGCGGCAATGTAGCCACCTACCGCGCCCTGATCGAGCGGGTCGGCGCGCAATTCGCCCACCACGACGGCGGCCTGGAAGACAATGCCAACCTGCTCGATTCGAGCCTGGCGGCGGCCGACCTGGTGATTTGCCAGACGGGCTGCATCAGCCACAGCGCCTACTGGCGCGTCAAGGATTATTGCAAGCGCACGGGCAAGCGCTGCGTCTTCATCGACAACCCCAGCATTTCCAGCCTGGCACGGGGCTTGCAGGAAGTCAGTGGCGAGATGGAGCCAGCCGCGCTGGACGCCTCCGACTAAAACCTAGGCCTGCAACTCGCGCGCGATGGCTTCGCGCAAGAGCGCATCATCTACCGTGGTGTCGGGCGCAAAACGCCCCACCACCTTGCCGTCCTTGCTGATCAAAAACTTCTCGAAATTCCACAGCACGTCGCTGGGCTGCTCCTGCGTGATGCCGTAACCGGCCAGCTTGGCGCGGAAATCGCTGCCCGGCTTTTCCTGCGCCTGCGGCTGCTCTTGCACCAGGCGCTGGTACAGCGGATGCTGGCCCGGACCCTTGACGACGATTTTCTCAAACATGGGAAATTGCACGCCAAACGTGCCACGGCAAAAGTCCGCGATCTCGGCATTGGTGCCCGGCTCCTGCGCACCGAATTCATTGGCGGGAAAACCGGCCACCACCAGGCCCTCGGCCTGCTTGTCGGCGTAGAGTTTTTCCAGTCCTTCGTACTGCGGCGTCAAGCCGCAGGCGGAGGCCACATTGACCACCAGCACGACCTTGCCGCGATAGGCGTCCAGGCTGGTGGGTTCGCCATTGATGCGGCGCAAGGGAATGTCGTAAATGCTGTCGCTCATGATGTGTCTCCTCGGATGAAACAATCATGATAGCCGTGTGCGCGCGAACGCGCTGGCGGCGTCAAAAACTCAATACACGTCGCGCCGGTAGCGCCCTTCGGCCGCCAGCGCGTCGAGCGCGGGCCGGCCCAGCATCTCTTGCAGGGCCTGGTCGACGCCGCCCGCCATGCCGGCCAGGCTGCCGCAAACGTAGATGGCGGCACCCTGCTCCAGCCACAGTTTCACCTCGTCGGCATTGCCGCGCAGGCGGTCCTGCACGTAGGTCCGCTCCGCCTGGTCGCGCGAAAACGCCAGGTCCAGGCGCGGCAAGTCGCCGCTGGCGTGCCAGCGCTCAATTTCCTCGCGATAATGGAAATCGTGGGCCAGGTTGCGCTCGCCAAAGATCAGCCAGTTGCGCCGCTGCCCCGCCAGCACGCGGCTTTTCAGGTGGCCGCGCAAGCCGGCGATGCCGCTGCCGTTGCCGATCAGAATTAATGGCCGCCGGGCATTGTCTTCCAGGCGGAAGCGCCGGTGCTGGCGCAGGCGCAATTGCACCACGTCGCCGACCTTGGCTTGCGCCGTGAGCCAGCCCGAGGCCAGGCCCAGGCTGCCATCGGGATGCGCATGCTGGCGCACCAGCAGATGCACGCCGCCATCATGCGGAATCGAGGCGATCGAGTATTCGCGCGGCTGCGATGGGTCGGCCGGGGCGGTCACCTGCACCAGGTCACCCGATTGCCAGTCAGGCAAGCTGCCCGCCACCGGCGCCAGTTCCACGTGGTAGATGGCGCCGCCAGCGCTGCCAGGGTTGAGGTGGCGCCGCTGCGTCAAACGCCAGTCGCCGAAGGCGGGGGCGCTCCAGTCGGGCGCGTCGCTGGTGCCGGCCAGGTGGCTCAGGTGCTGGAACCATTGCTCGATGGCGGCGCTGGCGCTGCGGTCAACTTCGATGCGTTCGAACAGGCGCGATCCGCCCTGCGCCGCCAGCCAGGCATCGAGCGCGCGGCCGAAGCCGCAATAATGGCCATAGCTGCGGTCGCCCAGGGCCAGCACGGCATAATGCAATTGCGGCAGCGCCAGCTCGCCCGTCATCAAGCGGCCCATGAAGGCGGCCGCATTGTCGGGCGCGTCGCCTTCGCCATACGTGCTGACCAGGAACAAGGCCCGCTCGGCTTGTTGCAGATCCTTGGCCGTGACGTCGGCCAGCGCACACAGGCGCACGGGGATGCCGGCCAGTTGCAGGCTCTGCGCCGTTTGCGTGGCCAGTTCCTCGGCATTGCCCGTCTGGCTCGCGTACGCCACCAGCCAGGCGGGACTGTTGGCCAGCGCCGCCCTGGCGGCGTCGGACGCGCGGCGCTTGGCGCGCGCGCGCAGCCAGGGCGCCAGGCACACGCCCGCATAACTGAGGGACAGGGCGGCCAGCAAGGCCAGCCGCGTCGTATCGTGCGTAAAAATCATGGAATCAATCGTTCATTCGTCGAGCATGGCCAGCATGTGGCTGCTCAGCGTTTCGTGGTAGCCCTCGCCGTTGCGCTGCAGGAAGCGCGCGGCCAAGCCTTGCTCTTCGGCCAGCGCCATGCCGGCTTCCGGCCCCAGCACGGTCAGGGCCGTCGACCAGGCATCGGCCGCCATGCATTCGGCATGCACGACGGTGACGGAAGCGAGTTGGTTGGCGATCGGCATGCCGCTGCGCGGATCAATGGTGTGTGAGAAACGCACCGTGCCGTCCTGGAAGAAACGCCGGTAGTCGCCCGAGGTCGCCACGGACAAGCCGTGCAGCGCCAGCAGCATTTCCGCCGGATACTGTGCATTATCGGCACTATCGGCGGCGCCATCGACCTGTTCCAGCATGACCCACCACGGCTGGCCATCGGGCTTGCTGCCGGCGCCGCGCAGTTCGCCGCCCACTTCCACCAGGTAATGGTGGATGCCCTGGCTTTCCAGGTAGCGGGCCAGGCGGTCCACGCCATAGCCCTTGGCCACGGCGGACAAATCGAGCTGCAAGCCGCCCGGCTGGCGCGCGCGGCGGGCCGGCAAGTCGAGTTCCAGGCGGCGGCGCTGGCGCTGCGCCAGCAGCAGCGCCACGGTATCGTCTTTCGGCGGCAGGAATCCAGGCTCGTCATAACGGTTGCGGGGGCCGAAGCCCCACAGGTTGACGAGCGCGCCCGCACACGGGTCGTACGCGCCGCCGGACGCTTGCGACACGTGCATGGCAAAGCCCAGCACCTCGCAAAACGCGGCGGGCAGGCTGTGCCAGCTGCCAGGCTCGGCCCGGTTGAAGCGGCCCAGGTCGGACTCGTCGCTCCAGTGGCTCATTTGCGCCACCACCAGGTCCAGCTGCTGCTGCAAGCCCTGCTGCAAGTCGGCGCTGCCCGCGCGTCCCGGCATGGCGGGCTCGAGCAGGCGTACCGACCAGCTGGTGCCCATCGACAGGCCGCGCAAGTCCCGGAGCGCGGCACCGGGCGGCGCGACCTGATCGGAAATTTGCTGCGGCAGCAGGACCCGGCGCATCGGCGCTCTCGCTCGCGAAGATGCCGCCGCTTACTGCGGCAACACTTCCACGGTGGCCGCGTACGTCATGCGGCGCTCGGGCATGGCTGGCGGCTGGCCGGCCACGGCAGGTGCGGCCGCAGGCCAGGTGCTGCTCAGGTAATACATGCCGGCCGCCGGGACCGTAAACGTGATCTCGCCCTTGGCATCCGTGCTCTGGCGGATTTCACCGAGCACGCCACGGTAGCGCACGCCGCCTGGCACGAGGCTGAACGCCTGGTTCGCCGCCGGCTTGCCGTCGACCAGGAAGCGCCACGTGGCTTTCTCGCCGGCGCGCAAGTCGTTCGGGTGCGTCACCGGCACGAATTCCAGGCCCACGCCTGTCGGCTTGAACACTTCCGTGCTGGTTTCGCCATTGCTGAAGAAGGTTTCCAGGCGCGCTGCCGTGCGCGTGATTTTCAGTTCTTGCGCGTCAGCCGGCACTTCCTTCTTGAACGTTTCCTCGTTGCCACGGAAACGCTTCTGCTCGCCATTGAGCTTGTAGCTGCCCATCACGTTTTGCGACACGATGGCCGCTTTATACGTGCCAGGCTTTTCCATTTTCACATCGAAGACGCTGCGCAAACGGCCCGTGACCGTGTTCGCCGGCGTGACTTTGGCGCCGTCCGGACCGATGACTTGCAGCGCGTCCAGGCGCAGCGGCTGGTGGTCGATCTCGAACAGGCCGTCGGAGACGGCTGCGTCCACCGTCACCCAGGCGTCCTTGCTTTCCACCATCGTGCTCGATGGCACCATCCAGCCGCGGTGGGCGTGGGCGTTCATGGCCAGGCCGGCCAGGGCCAGGGCGATCAGGGATTGGTTGAATCGATTGAACATGATGTGCGCCTTATGGTTTGAGTTGGACGACGACATTGCCGAGTTCTTCCTTGCCTTTGGCAGGCACGGACTGGGCCGACTTCAGCGGCCACTGGAACGGCACGCGCACCAGTTCACGTCCACCCGCTTCGCGCGCCGCTTCCACCACCACCTGGTATTCGCCGGCCGGCAGCTTGTCAAGCAAGGCCTTGGCACCAGGGAAAGTCAGGGTATGTTCGCCCGGCGCACGCGTGGCGCCGCTGACGCCGTCAACGGGCATGGCCAGGTCGCGGCCGCTCTTGCGCCACCATTGACGCATGTCCTTCAGCCATTTTTCGCCGGCCTTGTCCTTCTTTTTCACGTCATACAGCACCGTCAGATTGCCGACGACCTTTTGATCGGCCGTTTCCAGCCATGCCGCCACGTAGGGACGGTGGTACTCCGCCACGTTCAGTTGCGGGATTTCAATCTTGAGGGCCAGGTCGGCCGCCATCGCCGAAGTGCCGATCAGGGGAAGGCCAAGCGCCAGGGAGTAGCGTAATTTCATGGTGTGCCTGTAAAAAGGAAAAATAAAAACGATCAGTGAATAAACAGCAGGGCGATCGCGCAAGGTATCAAGATACCGAGACCAACCATCGGCCAGGTAAATGGCCGGTTGGCCGCGTGGAACTTCAAAATCAATAGCCCCGTCAGGCAAAACACGATGCAGGCGCCGGCAAAGATGTCGATGAACCAGCTCCAGGCCACGCCCGTGTTGCGGCCCTTGTGGACATCGTTGAGCCAGGATACCCAGCCCCGGTCCGTCAATTCATATTCGGCGGCCCCGTCTTCCAGTCCGATGCGCACCCAGGCATCGCCGCCCGCCTTGGGCAGCGGCAAATACACTTCGTCGAGCGACCATTCCGCGGGACGGCCGCCCGCATTGAGCGACCATTGCTGCTTGAGCCAGGCTTCGGCGGCGGCCGGCATGGGCGCATTGGCGCCATCGTGCTTGGCGGCATACGCGGCCAGTTCCGTGACGAGGGGTGCCGGCAACGCCGCCTTCTGGCGCGTGATCGCCGGCTTGGATTCGATCTGGCCTGCGTGGTTCAGGGTGATGCCGGTGATGGCGAACAAAAACATGCCCAGCAGGCAAAGCGCTGAGCTGATCCAGTGCCATTGATGCAAGTTCTTCAGCCAGACGGCGCTGCTGGCGTTGTTCTTGGCCTTGTCCGCGGCGCCCGCATTACCCATAGCCCGCTCCCGGCAAGGAGCGGGCCAGGTGGCGCGACAAGTCAGTGTGCTTCATTCCCATCCTTCAATCAAAGTTCATGCCGACATTTTCAAACAAATGATAATGATTATCATTTATTAAGTCAATACATGGGGCGCCCCGCCGGGCCAGCGTTTTGTAACAGCTTTGAAACATGCACAACACGACAGGGCCATGCGCGCCGCTACGTAAGCTGCCGTACAGAGCCGCGAGCCATGCCCGCCTATGCTGTTGTTCAGGACAATCAAACAGGAGCACAACATGCAAGCGTATTCCAGCGAACAACTGGCCAGCATCGCGGCCAAGATCAAGGATGTCAAATTCGGCATGCTGACCACCAGCGACGACATGCGCACCCTCACCAGCCGGCCGCTGACGCAGCAGCAGGTCGACAAGGAAGGGCACATCTGGTTCTTTGTCTCGGACGAGGCCGCCTACACGCGCGACTTGTTGAACAATCCACAAGTCAATGTCAGCTTTGTCGACACGGGCGACAGCCTGTATGTATCCGTTTGCGGCCATGCGCAGCTGCTGAAGGACCGCGCCAAGGCGGAGGAATTGTGGAACCCGCTGGTCAAAGCCTGGTTCCCGGGCGGACTCGACGATCCGAAGCTGTCGCTGATCAAGGTGACGATCCAGTCGGCAGAATACTGGGATAGCAGCGCCAGCAAGATGATGCAATTCTATGAAATGGCCAAGGCCGCCATAACGGGCGAGCCGCCGAAGGACTTGGGCGAACACGGCAGGGTCGATCTGTAGCCGACTCGCCAATGTTACCCGCGCCGGCAAGCAGCCGGCGTTACTCCCCCGTATGGTGAAATGGCCAGCCGGCGTGCGCGAACACGTCCAACGGCTGGCCCTGCGGGGATTACCAGACAGTCAAGAAGGGAAGCTCAGACGCCGGTACTGCCCGTGGTGTCCGGCCCATCGTCGGCACTCTGCCTGCTCTGCCCGGCGGAACCGGACTGGTGATGGGGCAAGCGGTCGGCGCGCCGCACTTCGCCGATGGAAAACAGATCGTCGCCGATATCGAGGCCTTGCTCGCTATCGACCAGCACAAAGTTTTCAGCCGAGTCGGCCGTGCTTTGCTTGCTGCCCGCCGTGGATGGCGTGCCGCCCTGGCTATTGCCCGGTTGCGGCGTATTCGAGTTGCCCATTATCTTCTCCCTGATCATCGATGCGGTTGACTGCGAGGTGATTGCCAGGTGATCGCACATTGCCGGCGCAGCTCATTCATCATAGTCCATGCCTGCTGCATTGCATCAAAATTTTGCGGCTGCCGGACAGATGCGGCCATGGCCAGCGGCGTGCCTGCCTGCCGCTGGCCATGATCACTTGCTACTGCTCATGACTACTACTTGCACTACTGCTTGTTGCGCGACCCCGAGCTCGATCCCGAACTGCCGCTTTGCTTGTTGCCGCTGTCGCGGTTGCCTTCCTGGTTCATGCTGGCATTGTCGCGCGAGCCGCTGGAGCTGGTTGCGCTTTGCCGGCTGGCATCGTTCTTGTGACTTTGGCTGCCTGCGCGGCGGGCCTCTTCCGAGGTGAATTCATGCGCCGTGCCTTTTTCATGCGCGGCACGCCCCCCTTCGCTGGCGATTTCGCGCTGCTGGGCGGGGTCCATGGAAGCGAAGCCCCGTTTGCTGGTATCGCTTTGCTTGTTGCCGCCGCTGCTACTGCTACTGGTTTTACTACCTTGCTGTTTATTGTCGCTCGATGTGGCCATGATGATCTCCTTGATCGATGGAATCAGAAACAGTGCAAACCATGCAATTCTTCCCCCTCGCATGGCAAGGGAACAGTCATCTTAGTGCGCACATGGGGCACAAGAAATAGGAGGATGGCAAGAGCGTATGTAGGATGTGTCCCGCCTACGGTAACGCAGTTACTTTCAGTTTTCCACCAAAAGTACCAGACACTCAGCAGTTAGCGGGTAGTGCGAAAATCGCCGCGTCGGCCGTCACGTAGACGCGCTCGCCAGCGGCTGGCCGCACCGCATGGCCGCCCGTGAATGCCCCAAACGAGGGCAGGATGGCGCGATGCTGGCCCAGCAGGAAACACGGCAGGCGCAAGCCGCCCCTTTCAGCGCGCAAGTGAAACACGGGATGCACGTGGCCGGCCAGCACATAACCGGGCGCGGCGGTGTCCGGGTGATGGCAGAACGACAGATTGCCCACCTGATGCGGCTCATCGACCATGCTGATCCCCAGCGCGGCGGCCGGGTCGCCCGCATGCGCATCGTGGTTGCCGCGCACCACCGTCAATCGCACGTCCGGATGGCGCGCGCGCCAGGCCTGCATGGGGGCCACGGTGGCGGCCCCATGCGCGGCGCGCGCGTGCAAAAAATCGCCGAGAAAGACGATTTCCTCGCAAGCGTAACTGGCCAGCAGGGCGTCGAGGGCCAGCAGGTTTTGCGTGGTGGTGCCGCGCGGCACGGGCACGCCCAGCGCGCGAAACGCGGCCGCCTTGCCGAAATGGATGTCGGCGATGACCAGCATCCTGCGCGCGGGCCAATACACGGCCTTGTGCGCCAGCAACCACAGTATCTCGCCGGCCAGTTCCACCACGCAGTGCGCTTGCTGCGGGCCGCTCATGCGGCCGCCTTTTCCAGCGCGCTGACCAGGCGCGCCACCCGGTCCGACAGCTTTTCCGTCGTCAACTGTTCGCGGAAGCGCTCGACCATCAAGCCGAACGCAAAGGGCGATGCCCGCTCCAGCGTTTGCAGGGAAATCTGCCGGCCATGCAGCTCGCGCAAGGTGGCGCGCAAGCGCGTCAATTCCAGTTCCTGTTCCAGCACTTCGCGCTGCGCCTGCGTGAGCAGCAAATTGGCCGCGTCGTGTTTGCGGAACACTTCAAAGAAGAGCGAGGAAGACGCCTGCAGCTGGCGCGCGCTTTTCGGCTGGCCCGGATAGCCCTGGAACACGAGGCCGGCGATGCGGGCGATTTCGCGGAAGCGCCGCTGCGACAATTCCGTCGCGTTCAGGCTGGCCAGCACGTCTTCCAGCAGATTTTCCGTGCTGAACAGGGCAATATCGGCGCCGCTGGCGGCCGCCAACAGCGGCGCATAATCGATGTCGTCCGCGCCCAGCAATTCAAAGCCATAATCGTTGACGGCGATCGACAAGGTCGCCGGCTGCACGCGCGCGATGCGGTACGCCAGCAGCGACGCCAGGCCCAGGTGCACCGAGCGGCCCGCAAACGGATACACGAACAGGTGATGGCCTTCGCGGCTGGACAAGGTTTCAAGCAAGAGGCTGGCGCGCGTGGGCAGGCTCGACCATGCCTGCTGGATGGCCAGCAGCGGCGCCAGCGCGCGCATTTCCGGCCCGCTGGCCTTCCCTTCTTGCGCCAGCTGCAACTGGTCCAGCACGGCATGCGCGAGTTCCGACGACAGCGGCATCTTGCCGCCCTGCCAGCGCGGCACAGCGCCGCGGCTGCCTGTTGCGCGCCGCACGTAGGCCGTCATCTCGTGCACGCGCACGAATTCCAGGATGCGCCCGCCAAACAAAAAATGGTCGCCCTGCTTCAGGCGCGCGATGAACGATTCCTCGATGCTGCCGATGCGCGCGCCACCGAGAAACTTGACCTGGATCGCCGCCTCCGACACGATGGTGCCGATGCTCATGCGGTGGCGCCGCGCCAGGGCCACGTCCGGCACGCGGTACACGCCCTCATCGTCCGGCAGCACTCGCCGGTATTCCGGATACACGGTCAGGCTTTGCCCGCCGCGCGCAACGAAGTCGAGCGCCCATTGCCACTCGTCCAGGGTCAGGTGGCGATACGACCAGGCGGCGCGCACTTCCTCATACAATTGGGCCGACTGGAAGCCGCCACCCAGGGCGATCGTCACCAGGTGCTGCACCAGCACGTCGAGCGGCTTGTCCGGCACAGGGCGCGCTTCCAGGTGGCCCTGCGCCAGGGCAGCGCGGGCCGCCGCCGCTTCCAGCAATTCCAGGCTGTTGGTGGGCACCAAGGTGACGCGCGAGATGCGCCCCGGCGCGTGGCCGCTGCGCCCGGCCCGCTGTACCAGTCGCGCGATGCCCTTCGCGCTGCCCACCTGCAAGACCCGCTCGACGGGCAGGAAGTCGACGCCCAGGTCCAGGCTGGACGTGCACACGACGGCTTTCAGTTCGCCCGTTTTCAGGTGCTGTTCGACCCACTCGCGCACTTCACGGTCCAGCGAACCGTGGTGCAGGGCGATCACTCCCGCCCAGTCGGGCCGCGCATCGAGCAAATGCTGGTACCACAGCTCGGCCTGCGAACGCGTGTTGGTGAATACCAGGGTGGTGGCGCTGCCCTCGATCTCGGCGATCAGGGGCTGCAGCATCTGGATGCCCAGGTGGCCGCCCCAGGGAAAGCGCGTGGGGTTGACGGGGATCAGGCTGTCGACGAGGATGCGCTTTTTGACTTTACCTTCCACCAGCACGCCGGCGTTTTCCTCGCCCAGCAAGACGTCCTGCGCCTGCTGCAAGTTGCCCAGGGTAGCCGACAAGCCCCACGTCATCAGGTTTTCCTGCCAGCGGCGCAAACGGGCCAGGGCCAGCTGCACCTGCACGCCGCGCTTGCTGCCCATCAATTCGTGCCACTCGTCGACGATCACGGTTTCCAGCAGGCTGAAACGTTCCCGGGCGTCCGCCTGGCTCAGCATCAGGGACAGGCTTTCCGGCGTCGTGACGAGCACCTCGGGCCAGGCCTTCGCCTGCCGTGCCCGCTGCGCGGCGCTCGTGTCGCCCGTGCGCGCCTCGATGCGCCAGCCGGGAGCGAGCTCCGCACCCGAGGCTTGCAGCGCGCGCACGGTGTCGGCGGCCAGTGCCCGCATGGGCGTGATCCACAGCACGCGCAAGCCCTGCTTTCTCCCCTTGCGCGCCAGCCGCCCGGCGCGCAGCAAGGCGCCGAACCACACGGCATACGTCTTGCCGGAACCCGTGCTCGCATGCAGCAGGCCGGAGCGCCCCTGCGCGCCAGCACGCCAGACGGCGCGCTGGAACGGAAACACCGTCCAGCCGCGCGTGACAAACCACGCATCGATGCGCTGCGCCGGCGTGCTCATCGCTTGCTCATGTGGTCTGGGCCAGCATGGCCTTCAGGGTGGCCAGCGTGTCCGCGTCGGCGATGGCCTTGTCTTCGCGCCGGCGCACGATGCGGGGAAAGCGCACGGCGATGCCCGCCTTGTGGCGGCTCGACGCAGCGATGCCTTCGAAACCGATCTCGAACACCATCGTCGGCCGCACGCTGCGCACGGGGCCGAATTTTTCTATCGTCGTCTTGCGGATGGCGGCATCGACCTGGCCGATCTCCGCATCCGTGAGGCCGGAATACGCCTTGGCGAACGGCACCAGCTTGCGTTCTTCACCGCCCGCCTCATCCGTGTCACTGTCCCAGACGGCAAAGGTATAGTCCGTGTATAGCGACGCGCGCCGGCCATGGCCCGCCTGGGCGTAGATCAGCACGGCGTCGATGGCATACGGGTCGATCTTCCACTTCCACCAGGTGCCCACATCCTTCGTGCGGCCCACGCCATACGCGGCCGACACGGCCTTGAGCATCAAGCCTTCCACGCCGCGCGCCCGCGACTCAGCGCGGATGGCCGCCAGCGCCTCCCAGCTTGTGGCCTCGATGCGCGGCGACAGGCGCAGCGCGGAAGAGTGCACGCCGGCCACCACGGTTTCCAGCAGCGCGCGGCGCTCCAGCTGGGGTAGCTGGCGGACATCGACGCCATCGATTTCCAGCACATCGTAGGCCACCAGCACGGCGGGCAGCTCGGCCAGCAGCTTGGGCGACACAGTCTTGCGGCCCATGCGTTGTTGCAAGTCGGCAAATGGCGCAGGCACGTCGCCCGGCTGCCAGATGAGGATTTCGCCATCGAGCACGGTCCCCTCGGGCAAGGCCAGCTGCGCCAGTTCGGGAAAGCGCTCCGTGATCAATTCCTCGCCGCGCGACCACAGCCAGTTCACGCCCTCGCGGCGCAGCAACTGGGCGCGCATGCCGTCGTATTTCCATTCGGCCAGCCAGTCGCCGATGTCGCCCAGCGTCTCCGGCCCCGCCTGCAAGGGGTGCGCGAGGAAGAACGGGTAAGGCTGGCCGCCGCGCAGCGCATGTTCGCCCTCCGACTGCGCGGCGATCAGTTTGAGAAAGCCCGCGCCCGTGGGGCTGACCTTGCCATCGGTCCAGCCCATCAGGCGCTGGGCGATCAGCTTGCTGTCGACGGCCGCGATGGATGCCAGCGCGCGCGTCACCAGCAATTTTGACACGCCCACGCGAAAGCCGCCGCCGATCAGTTTGATCAGCAGGAAGCGTTCGCGCGTTTCCAGCTCGTCCCAGTAGGCCAGCAAGTCGGCGCGGATGGTGTCGGGCGCCGCGCCGCGCAACGGTGCGATGCGCTGCTCGACCCACTCGGCCAGGCCGATGTCGCTGCGCCTGGCGGGCGCGGGCAGGATCAGGGCGATGGTTTCGGCCAGGTCGCCCACGGCGTGATAGGCCTCGTCGAACAGCCAGGCATCGAGGCCCGCCCGCTCGGTCGCGTACTCGCGCAACAACCTGGTGGGCACGGCCTGGCGCGGCTTGCCGCCAGCCAGGAAATACACGGCCCAGGCCGCATTGTCGGGCGAGGCGCCGCGAAAATAGGCTTGCAGCGCCGCCAGCTTGCGGCTGGTGGAGGTGGTTTCGTCGAGTTCCGCGTACAGCCGGGCAAAGTCACGCATGGGTGACGTCCTCCGCTGCCGTGGACGCACCGGGCGCATTGTCATCGGCCTCGTCGTCGCCATATTCCGTCTCGAAGCCGCCCGCCTGCCAGCCGTTCTGCTGTAGCCAACGCACCATCACGGGAATCGAGCCATGCGTGACGATGATGCGTTCAGCCTGCGTGGCCTGGATGGCTTGCATCAGGCCGGGCCAGTCGGCATGGTCGGACAGGACAAAACCCCGGTCCACGCCGCGCCGCCGGCGCGCGCCGCGCAGCAGCATCCAGCCGCTGGCAAACGCATCGCTGTAGTCGCCGAAACGCTTCATCCACGGCGAGCCGGCGGCCGACGGCGGCGCGATCACCAGCGCCGTCTTCAGGGCCGCCTTGTCCGTGACCTCATCGACCATGACGGTGGCGGGCAAGGCCACGCCGCACTCGCGGTAAACCTGCGTCAATGCCTGCGCCGCGCCATGGCAGATGATGGGACCGATGGTCGCGTCCAGTCCCGCCAGGATGCGCTGCGCCTTGCCGAAGGCATAGCAGAACAGCACGCTGGTGCGTCCCTCGGCCGCATTCCTGCGCCACCACTGGTTGATATCGTCATAAATCTCTTGCGGCGCCTGCCAGCGGTAGATGGGCAGGCCGAAGGTCGATTCCGTGATGAATGTATCGCAGCGCACGGGCTCGAACGGTGCGCAGGTGGGGTCGGGCTGCAGCTTGTAGTCGCCGGACGCCACCCACACTTCACCGCCGTACTGCATGCGCACCTGGGCCGAGCCCAGCACGTGGCCGGCCGGATGCAGCGACACTTGCACGCCGTGGTGTTCGATCGTGTCGCCATACGCGAGTGCCTGGATGGAAACGGCGCCCATGCGCGCGCGCAGCACCTGCTCGCCGGGAGCGGCGCACAGGTAATGCCGGTGTCCGACTCTCGCATGGTCGGCGTGCGCATGCGTGATGATGGCGCGCTCGACGGGGCGCCACGGGTCGATGTAGAACTGACCCGGCACACAATACAAGCCTTCCTTGCGCACCACCACCATGTCTGCCATGCCCTGCTCCCTGCGTTAAAAAAGCGCGTTGGAATGGGCTGATTCTAGCGCGCTTGCGCCAGATCACTGTTCGGCAGCGCACCATGGCTTCATGCGGGGACAACGAATTCCGCCATGAAGGTACGCGTGGTGTTTTCTGGAAAGGCAATGGTGACCTGGTCGCCCGCCACGGACAGCACGGTGCCGATCTGGTAGCGGGGCACGCGCACGCGGCTGCCGACGGCGATCTGGGGCGCCGGTGCCGGCGTAGGTACCTGGACAGGCGCCGGCGGCAACTCGTCCAGGGTGATGGGCGCGGCCAGCGCGGGCGGCGACTGGCAATTATCGCAAGTGCAGCAGCGCTCGAAATCGCCGGCATCGCCAAAGTAATCGAGCAGCAGTTTCCAGCGGCACAGGCCACTTTGCGCATACGCCACCATCTGCTCGAGCGCCTGTTTGTCGCGCTCCTGCTTGTCGACATAGACTTGCGCCAGCTGCGCAAACGAGGGCGTGGCGGCCGAGGGGGCTTTCAAGCGGTAGCCCAGCTTGCGGTCCTGGCGCAGCAGCTTGCCGTCTTTCAACAGTTTCAGGCACACCTTCAAGTGGCCATCAGAAAACTCGGGCAGGCTGGACGCCAGCGCAGCGAAAGCAAACGTGGCTGGCAGCTCTTGCGCCACCGCCACGATGGCCGCCAATTCCCCTTCCGTTGGGTAATGCTTCGCCAGAAAGAATTGCTGCACCCGCTTGTCTTCCTGGAAAAACAGCAAGGTGCAATCGGCGGGCAAGCCGTCGCGCCCAGCCCGGCCCGACTCCTGGTAGTACGCTTCCAGGTTGGCCGGCACCTGCAAGTGGATGACGAAGCGCGTGTCGGGCTTGTCGATGCCCATGCCAAAGGCGTTGGTGGCCACCATGATGCGGCGTTCGCCATTCATGAACAAATCCTGGTTGTGCTTGCGCTCGCGCGCCGCCAGCTTGCCGTGGTAGCACGTAACGCTCTCGCCCAGTTCCGCCAGCCGCGCCGCCAGGTCCTCGACGGCCTTGACGGTGGCCGCATACACGATGCCCACGCCCGCCGTCTCGCGCAGCAGGCGCAAGACTTCGTCCTGTTTCTCTCCCGCATTTGTGACCTGGATCACGCGGTAGCGCAAATTGGCGCGGTAGATGCCGGTATTGATGACTTGCAACTTGCGCGCTTCCAGTTGCGCGTCGATATCGTCTACCACTTCGCCGGTGGCCGTGGCCGTCAGCGCCAGCACGGGCGGACGGCCCAGCGCGCGCAGGGCGGCCGCGATTTCCAGGTAGGCGGGACGGAAATCATGGCCCCACTGGGAAATGCAATGGGCTTCATCGATGACGACCAGGCTGGGCGGCGAGGCTCCCAGCAGGGACAGGAAGGCGGCACTGGTCAGGCGTTCCGGTGTGCAAAAGATGATGATCCTGCCGCCCTGGCCGATGCGGGCGATGGCCTCGTCCTCTTCCGCGCGCGACAGGCTGCTGTTGAGCTGCACGGCCGTGATGCCCAGTTCTTGCAGCTTTTCCAGCTGGTCTTTCATCAGCGAAATCAGCGGCGACACGACCAGGGTCGCACCGGGCAACAGGGCGGCGGGCAGCTGGTAGCACAGGGACTTGCCGCTGCCGGTGGGCATGATGGCCAGGGTGTCGCGCCCGGCCAGCACGCTGTCGATGACTTCCTGCTGGCCCGTGCGCAGCCGCGCCACGCCAAAGACCGAGCGCAGCAGGCGCTGGATATGCTTGCCGGGCTTGCCGGGCTTGCCGGGCTGGCCCGATTGGTTCGCTGCACTGCTCATCATTGTCGTCCCGAAAGTAACACTGCATGCCGGCGCCCCAGCGCCCAGGTGCAGCTACTTTACGGCCGGGCCTGATGCACCGCCATAGGACGGGCGCCACAGCCGGCGTAGGAATTCAGGAAGCAAACAGGATGGCCCAGAACAGCATCAGCAGACCGGCAATCGACACGCACCAGACGAGCGTGCGCACGACAGGCACGCCAAACGCGTACAGGGGCAAATACAGCACGCGCGCGGCCAGGTACAGGGCGGCGCCGTACAGGGTCAGCGCGCTTTCCTGCGCCGTCACGTGGGCGATCAGCACGGCGGCGGCGAACAGGGGCAGGGTTTCGAACAGGTTCGCCTGGGCCCGCCGCAAGCGGCCCGTGATCTTGCCCACGGGCGGCCCGTCGCCATCGCGCGCGCTCACGTTATAGGCCGTGCCTGTCTCGCGCGTGCGAAACAGCGCGGGCAGCAGGATTTGCAGCAGCGCCAGCACCAAAGTACAGGCCAGCATCGTCAATTCAGGGGTCATCTTTTACCTCTGCGGGTGAGACGGGCAAGCCGTGCCGGCGCATGCCTGTCAGGGTTGGTCGAGTGCCGCTTGCAACTCCATCAAATCATAAGGCTTGCGCAAGACGCTGGCGGAAAAGCCCAGCTCATCCATCGATTCCTTGCCATAGCCCGTGGAAAAGATGATGCGCATGTCCGGTTTATCGCGCAGCACCATGCGTGCCAATGCGATGCCGGACATGCCGGGCAGGCTGACATCCGTAAACAGGATATCGAAGTCTTGCTCGTTGAGCAGATCCCACGCCGCCTCGCCATCGGACACGCCGCTGACCGTGTGGCCCAGCATACCCACCAGTTCGCACACCATCAGCTGCGAATCGAGATTGTCTTCCACCACGAGTATTTTCATCGATGTCGGCATGTCACCCTGCGGTGTTGGCGCATGGCCCGTCAAGTCCAGCCCCGGCGTGCCGCTTCCCCGCACGCTGGCCGAGGTGCCGCCGGCCACCGGCGCGCCGGACCGTTCAAACTGGCGCGCGCGCATTTGCTGCTGACGGTTGGCCAGCACATGGCGCAGCTTGCGTGCCAGCTCTTCGCGCCGGTACGGTTTGCTGAGCAATTCCACCCCCGCGTCGAGACGCCCTTCGTGCACGATGACATCCTGCGCGTAGCCCGAGGTAAACAGCACGGCGATATCGGGCTGCAACTCGCGCGCCTGGCGCGCCATCTCCGTGCTGCTGACGGGACCGGGCATGATCACGTCCGTAAACAGCAAGTCGATCTGCGCGCCGCTGTGCAGCACGGCCAGCGCGCTTTCGCCATCCTCGGCCTTGAGCACCTTGTAGCCGAGCGCTCCGAGCATGTCGACCACGGTGGTGCGCACGCCCACGTCGTCTTCCACCACCAGCACCGTTTCCGTGCCGCCCGTGACGACGCCGCTCAGCTCCAGTTCCTCGTCCGCTTCCGCCATCAGCGAGCGGGGCAAATAGATTTTGACTCCCGTACCCACGCCAGGTTCACTGTAGATGCGGATATGGCCGCGGCTTTGCGTGACAAAACCATACGCCATCGACAGGCCCAGGCCCGTGCCCGCGCCTTCCGGCTTGGTCGTGAAGAACGGCTCGAACGCGCGCTGCAGCACGGGGCCGCTCATGCCGCGGCCCGTATCGGTCACCGACAGCATCACGTACTGGCCTGCCGGCACGTCGACCAGGTTGTGCACATACTGTTCGTCAAGCACGACGTTGCCCAGCTCGATGGTCAGCTTGCCCACGCCATCCATGGCGTCGCGCGCATTGATGGCCAGGTTGAGGATGACGTTCTCGATCTGGCTGCGGTCGATCAGGGTATTCCACAGTCCGCCGCCGCCCACGAGCACGATGTCGATCGCTTCGCCCAGGGCGCGCCGCAGCAGCGCATCCATGTTGCGCACCACGCGCGCCAGATCGGCCACCACGGGTTGCAAGGGCTGGCGCCGCGCAAATGCCAGCAAATGCGACGACAGCTTGGCGCCCCGCTCGACGGCGGCAATCGCCGTGTCCAGGCGCTGGCGCATCAAGCCATCCGTGCCCGCCAGGTGATGCAGCAAATGCAAATTGCCGGAAATGATTTGCAGCACATTGTTGAAATCGTGCGCGATCCCCCCCGTCAGCTGGCCCACGGCTTCCATCTTTTGTGCCTGGCGCAAGGCGTCTTCGGCCTTGGTGCGCTCACCCACTTCCTGTTCGACCCGGTGTTCCAGCGTTTCGTTCAATTCATGCAGCGCTTTTTCCACGCGGCGCCGGTCCGTGATATCCGTCTTGACGGCGATCAGGGAACGCGTATGACCCTGCTCATCGACCAGGCGGCTGACATTGCTCGACACCCACACTTGCGAGCCATCGGGCTTCAGGTAGCGCTTTTCCAGCGAGAACGACTCGCCCGTTTCCACCAGGCGCTGGAACAGCACGCCGTTGCCAGGCACGTCTGCCGGATGCATGATGTCGTTCATGTTCAAGCTCAGCAGTTCTTCGGCGGAACGCCCCAGCATACGGCACAGGGCGCCGTTGACGCGCTGGAAGCGGCCATCGAGGCCCAGCTCGGACAAGCCCACCGAGGCCTGGCCGAAAATGGCCGCCATGCGCTCCTGGCTGGCGTTCAGTTCATCTTCGATGTGGCGCCGCTCCGTCACGTCGAACGACACGCCCACGTAGCGGCGCTGGCCCGGCACGCGGCCGGCCACCACCTCGCCCTGGCGCGCGATCCAGCGCAGCGCGCCATCGGCGGGACGGCGGATCCGGTATTCCACATATTCGAGGGGATTGGGCGCCAGATCCAGCTTGCTGGGTCCGACTTTTTGCTGGTCGCGCGCATCGACCAGACTCACCAGCAGGCGTTCCGTCACCACTTCCTCGTCGGCAATGCCCCACAGGCGGCGGAAGGTAGGCGATACCACCATCGCGCCCGTATCGGGGAACCATTCGAAGGTGCCGATGCCGCCCGCCTGCTGGGCCAGGCGCAGCCGCTCCTCGCCTTCCATGCGCTCGGTGACGTCGATGCCTTCGACGAGGATGCCCGTGACCACACCCTCGTCATCCTTGATGGGCTGGTAGACGAAGTCGATATGGCGCTGGCCCGTCAGCCCGTCAGCCGTCTGCAAATCCACCTTCACCTGGCGCCCTTCGAAGGGCACGCCCGTGCGGTAGACCTGGTCGAGCAGTTCGATGAAACCTTGCGCCTTGACTTCGGGCAAGGCCATTTCGACTGTCTTGCCGAGCAAATCGCGGTGCCCCACCAGGCGCAGATAATGTTCGTTCGCCAGCTCGAACACGTGCTGCGGCCCGCGCAGCATGGCCATGAAGCTGGGCGCCTGCTGGAACAGGGCGCGCAGCAGCGCGCGCTCCTCGCCCAGGCGGCGGTTGGCCTCGCGCACGGCCTCGCCCTCGGCCTGCAAGGTGGTGTTGAGTTCGCCCAGCTCGGCCGTGGCCAGCTTCAGCTGGCGCCCCTCCTCCATGCGCGCCGTCAATTCCAGCGCCGTGCACAGTACGCCATCCACCTGGCCGTCGGCGCCATGCACGGGCGTGTAATACAGGTCGAAACAGACATCCGTGCGCTGCCCGTCACGCAACAGCGGCAGGCAGCACTCGCGGTGCACCTGCGTCTCGCCGCGCAGCCCCGCTTCGAGGATGCGCGCGTTCCAGTCCCATATCTCGGGCCAGACGGCCGGCACCGTGCCGCCCAGCGCAGCCGGATGGCGCTCCCCGGCGATCTGGATGTAGTCGTCGTTGTAAATCATCACGTGCTGCGGCCCCCACATCAGCACCATCGCCATCGGCGAATGGAGCACGATGTCGACGCTGGTGCGCAAATTCGCGGGCCAGCCATCGAGGGCGCCCAGGCTGGTGGCGGACCAGTCGCGCTGGCGCAGCAGCTCGCCCATGCTGCCGCCGCCGCGCGGCCAGGCTGGCGCGCTCATGTGGACAGTCCCGCTTGCACGCGCACCTGGCACTGGCGCGGGATGCGCACCGTCGCCACCGTGCCCTGCGTCGCCGTCGAACTGAGCTCGACCGTGCCACCGTGGGCCTTGACGAACATATTCACCGTGTACAGGCCCAGCCCCAGACCCTGCCCCGTCCTGCGCTTCTCGCCCGCCTGCTGGAACGGTTCGAACAGGGTCGGCAGCAAGGCGGCCGGGATGACACCACGATTGGCGATGCGCAATTCAATGCTGTCGGCATCGCGTCCATCCAGGGCCAGTTGCACCGGCGTGCCCGCCTCGCCATGCGTGATGGCATTGCATAACAGATTCGAGATAACTTGCGACAACAAGCCCGCATCACATTGCCCGTGCAGCTCGCCCACGCTGCTGATCTCGACCAGCGGGGCCTGGCCCGCCGTCTCGAACTCGTCGACGATGGCGCGCGCCAGCGCCAGGTAGTCGTGCGTGCTGCTGCGCAACTCCATCGTGCCCGAGCGGATGCGCGCCAGGTCCAGCAACTGGTCGACCATGCGGCCCATGCGCTTGGCGCTGCTTTCGATGCGCTGCGCCGTGACGACCACTTTCGGGTGGTCGCTCATCATCGGCAACAGCATGGCGCCGTTCATCACCACCGACAGGGGCGTGCGCAAGTCGTGGCCCAGCACGGCCGTGAACAGTTCATTGAGGTGCAGCGCATGCTTGAGCTCGTCGAGCTGGGCCGACAACTCGCGTTTCTGCTGGTACAACTGGACCAGCACGGCCACCTTGCTTTGCAAGGCTTTCACGTCGATGGGCTTGTACAGGAAATCGACGGCGCCCGCCTCGTAGCCGCGGAAGCTGTAGCTCGGTTCGCGCGACGCGGCCGTGAGGAAAATCAGGGGAATGCTGCGCGTGCGCTCGCTGCCGCGTATCAGTTCGGCCAGCTCGAAACCATCCATCTGCGGCATTTGCACGTCGATCAGGGCCAGCGCCACTTCATGCGTCAACAGCAATTCCAGCGCTTGCGCGCCCGAGCTGGCCTTCAGGATGATAATACCGGGCCGTGCCAGCACGGCTTCGGCGGCGACCAGGTTTTGCGCGATGTCATCAACGACGAGGATATGGATAGGAGCGGTCACGGATCGGTCTTCAGGCATCGTCACGGCAAAATGCCATAATGTTTTGATATGGAAATTAATATTGTTTCAGTCTTTGCATATATATTACACGCACTGTCATGCCGCCATTCACTTGTCCTCCCCGTTATCCAGCAGAGCCAGGCTGGCGGCCATCTGCGGCAAATCGAGCACACGGTCGGCGCCGGCCCGCTTGAGCGCGGCGGCCGGCATGATGCCATAGCTGGCCCGCTGCGGGTCTTGCACCCAGGCACTGCCGCCCAGCTGCCGCACGCGCGCCAGGCCCGCCGCGCCATCAGCTGAGGCACCCGTCAGGATGATGGCCAGCATGGCGCGCCGGTAGGCGTACGCGGCTGTTTCCAGCAGAACATCGATGGACGGGCGCGAAAAATACACGGGTGCTTCCTGCGACAGGGAAAAGCTGCCATCGGGTTCGACTTGCAGGTGGTAATCGGGTGGGGCGAAATACACGACCCCCGTCTCCAGAGGTTCCTTGTCCTGCGCCTCGCGCAAGGGCAAGTGGCAACGTTCCGCATACAGATGCGGCAACTGGCTCGAGCGGCCCGGCGCCAGGTGCAGCACCACCACCACGCTTGCGCGGCAGGTGGCGGGCAAGGCGCGCAGCACGATGCCCAGCGCTTCCACGCCGCCGGCCGAGGCGCCGATGGCGATCAGGCGCAGGCCGGCGGGCGGTGGCGCAACGTCGCTGGTCGGCAACATGTCAGGCACGCTGGAAGATGCGTTCAGCCGGGCTCAGCTCGTTGAAGCTGGCCGCATGGCGGCTGAAGTGCAGGCTTTCCTTCATGCCCAGGCCCAGGAAGCCCCGGTTCACCAGCGCTTCGTGGAATAGGCCCAGGCTGCGGTCTTGCAAGTCTTTATTGAAGTAAATCATGACGTTACGGCAGGAAACCATGTGCACCTCCGAAAACACGCTGTCCGTCGCCAGGCTGTGGTCGGCGAAAACGAACTGGCGCCGCAAGCGCCGCTCAAAGATGGCGCCCTTGTAGGCGGCCGTGTAATAGTCGGACAGCGAGCGCTTGCCGCCCGCCAGCTGGTAATTCTCGCTGAACTGGGCGATGCGCTCGATCGGATAGATGCCCGCTTCGGCCGCAGCCAGCGCTTCGACATTGATATCGGTCGCGTAAATCATGCTGCGCTCAAGCAAGCCCTCTTCTTCCAGCAAGATGGCCAGCGACCACACCTCTTCCCCGCTGCTGCAGCCGGCCACCCAGATCTTGATGGAGGGATAGGTGTGCAGGATGGGCACGACTTTTTCGCGCAAGGCGCGGAAATATGCGGGATCGCGGAACATCTCGCTCACTTGCACCGTGAAAAACTGCAGCATCTGCGCGAACATGGCCGGCTCGTGCAAGATGCGGTCCTGCAATTGCGACAGGCTGGCGCAGCCGAAGCGCTCCATGGCCTGGCGCATGCGTCGGCGCAGCGATGCGACGGAATAGTCGCGGAAATCGTGTTGATACCGCAGCAGTATTCCCTCAAGCAATAACTTCAGTTCTATATCAAAAATATCGTCATCTAACAACATCCACCTCATCGGATACCTGACCGTTGAACGCCGTGCAACGTGCACTGCGCAGCCACTGCCAAATGCTAGCAGATCGCCGGCAATTATCCCGCAGGGAAAATATCAGTTAGGTACGCTGGCGTACACTGCGCCATCTTTTTCAGGCATCTACGCCCTTCATCCCTTCCTCGGTGTAGCGCGCGCCCGCTGCCATGCCCAAGGGAAAGGCGGCGTTCATCGCCGCCAGTTCGGCCCCGTCCAGATGCACGGCCAGCGCGCCGAGGTTGTCGTGCAGGTAGGCGATGCGCTTGGTGCCGGGAATGGGAATGATGTCGTCGCCTTGCGCCAGCAGCCAGGCCAGCGCCAGCTGGGCCGGCGTGCAGCCTTTTGCGCGCGCGATGCCCTTGACTTGCGCGACGATGGCCTGGTTGCGCGCCAGGTTTCCGGCCGCGAAACGGGGATTGAACTGGCGAAAGTCGCCCGCGTCGAGGCTGGCCGCATCGGCAATGGCACCCGTCAGGAAACCGCGCCCCAGCGGGCTGTAGGCAAAGAAACTGGCGCCCACTTCGCGGCAGGCGGCCAGCACGCCCTGCTCCGGTTCGCGCGTCCACAGCGAATATTCGCTCTGCACGGCCGCCACGGGGCAGAGCGCCGCCGCGCGCAACAGGGTGGCGGCACTTACTTCGCACAGGCCCACGGCGCGAATCTTGCCCTCTTGCAGCAGCTGCGCCAGCGCCCCCATCGATTCCTCCAGTGGCGTCTCCAGGTTCAGGCGGTGCAGGTAGAACAGGTCGATGCTCTCCACGCCCAGGCGCGCCAGCGACGCTACACATGCCTGGCGGATGTAGGCGGGGGAATTGTCGACGCGGCGCGCATAACTGCCCGCCTCGCGCGCCAGGCCGCACTTGGTGGCGACCAGGGCCTGTCCGCGATGGGCTGCCAGAAAGCGCCCCAGCAATTGCTCGTTGTGGCCGAAACCGTAGGCGTCGGCCGTGTCGAACAGGGTCACGCCCGCCGCCAGCGCCGCTTCCAGGGTGGCCAGCGATTGCGCCTCGTCCGTCGCGCCATAGAATTCCGACATGCCCATGCAGCCCAGGCCCAATGCCGAGCTGGTCAAGCCGCTATGGCCAATGTGTCGTTGTTGCAGTTGCATGTAGATCTCCCTTACGTTGACTCAATGCAGCCAGTCTAGGCCGCACCGGCTGGCGGGGGAATGCGCGATTTCGTGATACCTTTCTGGTATGAGAGCCCTCGATACCCATGCCTTGACCCTGTTTTGCGCCGTCGCCCGCTGCCTGAACTTCCGCCAGGCGGCGGAACAGTTGCACATGACCCAGCCGCCCTTGTCGCGCGCCATCAAGGGGCTGGAAGAGCGGCTGGGCGCGCGCCTGTTCGAGCGCGACACGCAGGGCGTGGCCTTGACGCAGGCGGGCCGCACCCTGCTGCCGCAGGCGCTGCACATTCTCGATTTGCTGGAGACGGCGCAAGCATCGCTGCAGCGTGACAGCGCGCCCGCGCGCCTGCGCCTGGGCCTGACGAGTGCCGTGGCGGCCGGCCTGTTCCGCCCGCTGCTGGCGGCGCTGGAGGCGCAACTGGGCAATATACGCCTGGAACTGACGGCCGCACCGTCGCCGCGCCTGGTCGCGGCCGTGCGCAAGGGCCAGCTGGACGCGGCCCTGCTTGCCTTGCCCAGCGCCACGTTCGAGCTGGCCGTGCAGCCGCTGGCGCGCCAGCCCATGATGCTGGCCCTGCCCGCCGGGCACCAGCTGACGAAAAAGCGCAAGCTCAGCCTGGCCGACATCGCGGCAGAATCGATTTACTGGTTCGAACGGGCGCGCCAGCCCGCCTTCTTCGACCATTGCCAGGTAGTTTTCCGCCGGCATGGTTTCGCGCCGATATTCCTGCGCGAAGCGCCCGACCACCATGTGCTGCTCGGCGATGTGGCGGCCGGCAAGGGCATGGCCCTGCTGGCCGATTCCTTCCGCGCGCTGCGCCTGGCCGGCGTGGTCTACCGGCCATTGCTGGAAGGCGAGGAATTGGCTGCCGGCATCGGCCTGGCCTGGCGGGAAGAGCACGGCCATGCGGCCCTGCCCCTGCTGCGCCAACTGGTACAAGAGCATCTGAAAAAATGAGGGCCGGGCACGGATGCGCCAGACGCGCTACCATGGCGCCTTCCCCATTTTCGAGCGCCACCACGACCATGACGTTTACCATCAGCGACGCCGCCTACGGCACCGATACTCCCGCAGCCAAGCAAGCCATGTATGCGGACCTGCGCTCCCAGCTGCAAGGCTTGCTGTCGGGCGAGAGCGATTTCATCGCCAATACGGCCAACTTCAGTTCGCTGGTCTTCAATACGATGCCGGGCCTCAACTGGGCCGGCTTTTACTTCCTGAAAGGCGAGGAACTGGTGCTGGGACCGTTCCAGGGCAAGCCGGCCTGCATCCGCATCAAGAAGGGCCGCGGCGTGTGCGGCACCACTGTGGTCGAAGGCAAGTCCATCGTCGTGCAGGATGTGCACGCGTTTCCCGGCCACATCGCCTGCGACGTCAATTCCCGTTCTGAACTGGTGGTGCCCGTGTTTGCGCAGGGTCAAATCATCGGCGTGTTCGACCTCGACAGCCCCTTGCCCGGCCGCTTCGACGATGTCGACGCGCAGGGCGTCGAATCGCTGGTGCGCGTGCTGGAAGCGGCTATCGTCGCCGAATAATTAACTAGTTGCCCGCCTTGACGGCGATGAATTCGCCCTTGCCGACCGTCGCCAGGCACGTCGTGTAGCGGCTGTCGGCGCGGATGGCCTCGATAAAACCGGCCATGTCCGCGTAGTGCGAACTGGCGTTGTCGACCACCAGCACGCCGCCTGCCGCCAGCACGCGGTCCAGCTGCGGCCACCAGGACTCATATTGCTGGCGCGCGGAATCGAGGAAGATGAAATCGTAGGCGCCGTCCGCCGCATCGCGCAGCACGTCGCCCGCGTCCGCCAGCAATTGCCCGATCACGCCCTGCAATTGTGCGCGCACAAAGTTGGCATGCGCCATGTCGAACTTGTCCTGCGCCTTTTCCACCGTCACCACGCTGCCGCCCAGCGCCTGTACCGCGCGCGCCAGCCACAGGGTGGAATAACCGTTCGAGGTGCCGATTTCCAGCACCCGCCGCGCACCGCGCGCGTGCACCATCACGGCCAGCAATTCGCCCGTGTCGCGCGTGATGTTGAGCATGCGGCTGGCCCGCTCCACATGCGCCGCGTCATTGGCGTTGCCGAATGCTTCCAGTTCGCTTAATAGGGTATCGAGGGTATCGAGGGTATCGATGCTGTGCATGCCGCCTCCTTGTGCAAAGCATCAGCATAGCAAGAAAACTAGGCTTTGGCACGGCGCAGGGGGCGCTTCAGATATTGCACCATCACCACGCCCAGCAGGGTCACGCCGCCGCCGATCACATCGTAGCTGTGCAAGGTTTCACCGAGGAACAGCATGGCGATAATGACCGTAAACACGGGCAGCAGATTCATCAGCGTCGTGGCGCGGCTCGGTCCCAGCTTGGCCAGGCCGTGCATCCACAAGAACGGCGCGATGATGGACGCGGGGATGCCGGCAAACAGCACCAGCGGCAAGCCGGCGCCGGTCACGGGCGGCGCGGACTGGCTCAGGTAATACACGAACAGCACGGGCACGGCGCACCACACCTGGATCAGCAGCGAGTGCCAGTTATTCAGGGGAATCTTCCAGCGCTTGAGCAGCACGCCATAGCCCGCATACGACAGACACGCCAGCAGCATCAGGGCGTCGCCCACGGCCGCGCCATGGGAGATCAGGGCGGCCGGATCGCCATGGCTGAGCAGATAGCCGAGTCCCAGCAGCGACACGAGGCCGCCAAACACGCCGCCCACGGTGGGCGCCTCCTTCAACAACAGCACGGACAGGCCCACGGCCAGCAGCGGCATCAGGGAAGCGAGGATGCCCATATTCGTCGCCGTCGTCGTTTGCGCGGCAATGTAGGCGAGGCACTGGTACATGACCATGCCCAGCATCCCCAGCACAAACAGTTTTCCCAGATACGGTTTTACGATGGCCCGCTGCTTCCACACGGCGCGGCTGAAGACCAGCGCCAGCAGCACACCGGCCAGCAGCCAGCGGTAGAACGAGATGGCGGCCGGATCGATCACGCCCACGGCCATCTTGCTGACGATGGTATTGATGGCCCAGATCAGCACGGCGATCACGGGAAACAGGTAATGCCTGGTTTGCATGCAAAGAACTCCAATATTCAAGACCGCCATTTTCGCATGGTCTGATTCCATGGATATAATGAATACCGGACAAATGATGCGAAGAACAGGACAAAGACACCATGGCCAGCAACCAGCATTTCCCCGCCGTTTCCGACGCCCTTCCCTATCCCGTGTATTTCCGTCTCGACGACTATCACGCGCACCAGCAATTCGATTACCAGAGCCATCCGTGGGGCCAACTCACGTATTGCTCCACGGGCGTGATGGAAATCATGGTGGCGGGCCAGCGCTATCTGTCGCCGCCCCAGTACGCCGTGTGGATACCGCCCGAGACCTTGCACGACGGCTATATCCGCCAGGATGTCGTGTTTCACTCGGCCTATATCGATGCCAGCCTGTGCGCGCAGTTGCCGGCGCAGCCGTGCGCGCTGGTATTGAGTCCCTTGCTCAAAGCCATACTCGGCGACTTTGCCGAACGCGGCGTCACCACGCCCGCCACCCTGGCCGACCAGCGCCTGGCGCAAGTGCTGGTCGACCAGTTGCAGCTGGCGCCGTGCAGCCGCAACTACCTGCCGGGTAGCGACGAGCCCGTCATCGCGGCGCTGCTGGCGGCCCTGCAGGCGGAGCCGGGCAGTAACCGCTCACTGGCAGAGTGGGCCGCGCAACTGCATGTCACGGAGCGCACTCTGGCGCGCCGCTGCCAGCGCGAACTGGGCATGCCGTTCGGCGAATGGCGCCAGCGCCAGCGTTTCCTGGCCGCCCTGCCCCTGCTGGAACAGGGAGACACCGTGCAAGCGATCGCGCTGGAACTGGGCTACAGCACGGCTTCCGCTTTCATCGCCATGTTCCGGCGCCAGAGCGGCGGCACGCCCGACCAGTTCCGCCGCGGCCTGCGCTGAAAAAGCGGACCAGGGCTGTCGGCTTTGTCATATGGGGATGCTAAAATTCAAACATCTTTCCAGAGAGCAAAAGGACGCGCATGAACCCCAGCACCGACACGGCCACCGATACCCAAGGCAGCGAGGACATGCCCCAGGCATCAGCAACGGCCGTAACGGCGCCAGCGCCCATCAAGCTCGACAAGGAAGAGATACCCACCGTCCTGGGCAAGCTGCGCACCCTGGTGCAGGACAAGACGCGTTTCGAGCCGCACGACATTACGCCGCTGGGCGAAGAAGACGTGCTGCAGGCTTTTTCCCTGCAAGCCAATTACGCACTGGAAGCGCGCTTCGAGCAGCGCGTCATCAATGGCTATTTCGCGCCAGCGGGCAATGACTGCCACTGTGGCTCCCACGAGGTGGGAGCACTCGCTCACGCGCAGGAAAAGGAACGGCTGCGCCGCGCGGCGGGCAAGCTCGATAATGCCTTGCGCCAGGCGGGCCAGGCCTACAACGGCGTCGAAGCGGGCGTCTACCTGCCGCACGCCGTCAAGTACTGGCACCTGGACACTTGCAGCAACTGTTCCGGCAAAGGCCGCATCGGCTGCCACACCTGCCACGGCGCGACGACGGAAACCTGCTGGAGCTGCCACGGCGGGCGCACCGTCAGCTGCGACGCCTATGGCTGCTACGGCAGCGGCAAGGTGTCGTGCTCGTATTGCAGCGGCAGCGGCACGGTGTCCGAGCAGGTCACCGACTACATCACGGTGCAAGTGCCCACTACCACCTACAGCAACGGCAGCTCGCACACCAGCTACCACAGCGAAACGCGGCCCCAGTACCGCACCGAATACCGCTCTTGCTACCATTGCAGCTACGGCAAGGTCAGTTGCAGCACCTGCCACGGATCCGGCAACATCAATTGCGGCACCTGCCGCGCCAGCGGCAGCGTTACCTGCCGCACCTGCAGCGGCGTGGGCGACTTGCGCTGCAACCCCTGCGACGGCTCCGGCAAGGTGGGCAAGGCGGCCTGGGTCGACGTGCACGTGGCGCCCGGCTACAGCGTCAGCCTGCCCAAGCAGGCGCCCGACGACGCGCGCCGCATCCGCGACAAGGAAAGCGTGCACTCACTGGCCGCCATCGCCAGCAGCCTGGCCCTGGCGAAAGTGAGCATTTACAATGAAGACCAGCCGCAGGAAGTCGACGCCCTGTATGCGGCCAAGCTGCGCATCGTGCGCCTGGATGCATCGTGCAACGCAGAAAAGCACCACCTGGTGGCGTATGGCACGGACTTGCGCTGGCTGACCCTGGACGACATCGTGGAAAAGCTGCTGCGCGGCGACCTCAAGGCGCTCAGCGATGCGCTGGCCGGCAGCGCCGACGACGGCCTGTTCTCGGCCCACGTGCAGGGTTTATTGACGCCGCTGCGCGACGTGGCCGCATCGGAACTGAACGCGGACGTGATCGAATCGGTCCTCAGCGGCGACGCGGACCACGCGCACGTCGATGTCGTCTCCGCCGACTATGCGCAGAATGTGCGCACTTGCGTGCTCGGCGCCCTGCGCCAGGTCTACACGCGGCTGGCCAAGCAATTCTGGTGGAAAAGCGCGCTGGCCGCCCTGGCCGCCGCCATCGCCACCTGGTTCTTCGCCGGTCGCGGTGCGGCCGCCGTCGCCGGCTTGCTCGTCACGGGCGCCGGCTACTGGCTGTTCAACCGCAAGGTGAAGGCCGTGCTCAGCGAGGCGCTGGGCGGCGAGCAGCAAGCCGAGCGCGCCATGGGCATCGCCGGCAAGGGCCGCCGCAACCAGCTGGCGCAAGTGCTGATCCTCGTTCCCGCCAGCCTGGCCGTGCTGGCCGCCAGCTATGGCTTGCCTGTGCGCGTGCGCCCGGTTTCCGCGCCGCCACAGGCGGCCATGGCGTCCGTGCCTGTCGCGCCCCATGCGCCGGCCGCCGTGCCGCCGGACGCCAGTAGCGCCAAAGCCGTCAAGCTGTACGAAAATGGCGACAAGGCGCAGGCGCTGGCCATGCTGGAAAGCCTGGTCGGCAAGGGCGACGCCGGCGCGTATGGCCTGTATGGCTGGATGCTGCTGATGGGCGAAGGCAAGCCCGGCCCCGTCACGGCACCGACGGCGCAGCAGCGCGAAGCGCGCCAGCTGGCCGCCAAGCCCCTGATCGGCAAGGGCCTCGTGAAGAACGACAGCTATGCGCTGACGGCGAAAGGCGTGATGCTGGCCGAAGGCTGGCAGGAACCGCGCAACATGGCGCGCGGACTCGACCTGCTGAAACAGGCCGCGAACAAGGGCAATGCGCAAGCCATGCACTTATTGGGGCTGTACCATGTGCGCGGCTACCAGATCCCCGTCAACCACAAGGAAGCGCGCAAATGGTTCACCTTGGCAGCCGACAAGGGCAGCGCGGGCGACATCTACAACCTGGGACTGATGGACTGGGAAGGCGCGGGCTTGAAACGCCCCGACCGCGCCAGCGCCATGCAGCGCTGGAAGATCGCCGCCGCCATGGGCGAGGAGCGCGCGATCAAGGCTGTGGCCCAGGGACAGCCTTAAGGAGCACCTGAGAAAAAGCCCATGGCGTTGTTGCGTTGCCTGGCCGTACGTTCGTACTGCTTGCGGCAACGCGCCTAGCCCTGAGCATTTTTCAGGCGCTCCAGCAGAGCGGCGGAAAAAGTCGCCGCTTTTTGATTTTTACACCGCCGCCAGCGCCTGCAGGGCCATCGGGTTCGGCGTCGGCTCGCCGACTTTGGTCAGCAGGTTGCGGTCCGTATGGTGGAACGGTTCATCCTTGCCACGGATCAGCATGACCGTGTCTTCGTCGTAGCCCCAGGTGCCGTCGGCGTGGATATCGACCTTGATGCGGTATTCGACGGTGGTGAACGCATGTTCGAGGAAAGGGTTCGAGCAGATGCCGTACGCCGTCGAATCGCGCTTGGCCACCAGTTCGAAACTGGTGGCGTCCGCCGTCGTCGTGCCGGACGCCATGGCGATCTGGCCGCGCGGGATGGCCAGGGTCTGGATCACGGCGCCCGTGGCCGGCTCCCACAGCCAGTAGCCCACCTGTTCATGATACGTTTTGACCTGATCCGGCTTGGTGATGTGGATGTAGTAGCGCAAGCCGTAGAACAGTTGCGGGCCGTTGGTGACGGGGTCGATCGGTTGCAGTTCGATGCGCTCGACGAAAGCCTGCTTGCGCGGGCCGTCGGCCTTCGGCTTGACGTCCAGACCGCGCGTGCCTGTCCAGATGCCGGCCATGCCGGTCAATGGGCCCAGGTTGTTCAGAGTGTGCACGTCGGCGGACGGCTCGGTATAGATATCTTCGGGAAAATCGCTCATGCGGAAATCTTCAAAATGGGGCAACAGTGCTTGCCGCCATTGTAAGATGCGCGCCGCCCGGCGGCAAAGCGCCAGCCGTCAGGGAAACTGCGTAGTGTGGCGCTCGATAAACAGCAGGGCTGCGGCAGCCAGCGCGGGGCGCTGCGTTTCAAACACGGCTGCATCGCGCGTTTGCAGCAGGTTGGCGGCCACCTCGGGCAGGCCCAATGCACCGGCGATGATCGCCGCCACCGCGTCGATATTCGCGTACAGGGCGCTGTCGAAGCCTTCCCAGTCCACATAGGCCAGCCACTCGGCCAGCGTGAGCACGCATGCCACTTCCGGCGCCAGGGCCGCGATACGTTCGGCACGCAGCACGCTGTCGCTGCGGACGCCTTCGTGCTGCAGCACGGCCAGCGCCACGTGCTGCAGCGCGTCTTCCGGATCGCGCCGGTACTTGTTCAGCAGACGCTGCGTCAGCGTGTAGCGTTCCACGTCGATGCCGCGCAGGGCGGCCGCCACGTCGCCATCATGCAGCGCCAGGTGGCGCGCCGCGCAAGCGACATCCACGCCGGCTTTCGCGGCGATGATATCGGTGAGCTGCTGCCGGCGCGCGTCATCCATGCTTACACCAGCGGCGCGGTCGAACCGGTCAGGGTGAAGATTTCAAAGCCCGTTTCCGTCACGGCCAGCGAGTGTTCGAACTGCGCCGACAGCGAACGGTCTTTCGTCACCGTCGTCCATTTGTCCGGCAAGACCTTGACCTGGTAGCTGCCCACGTTGAGCATCGGTTCAATGGTAAAGATCATGCCCGGTTCCAGCACGATGCCCGTGCCGGCGCGGCCATAGTGCAGCACTTGCGGCGTGTCGTGGAAGACCTGGCCCACGCCATGGCCGCAGAAATCGCGCACGGAAGAAAAGCCCTGCGCCTTGGCCACCGCTTCAATGGCGGCGCCCACGTCGCCCAAGGTAGCCCCGGGACGCACGGTGTGGATGCCGGCCATCATGGCTTCATACGCCGTGTTGACGAGGCGGTTGGCCAGGATGGAGACGGCGCCCACCTTGAAGGTGCGGCTGGTGTCGCCAAACCAGCCGTTGAACTTCGGCGTCACGTCGATATTGAGGATGTCGCCCACTTTCAGGATCTTGGTTTCGGACGGGATGCCGTGCGTGACCACGTGATTGACGGAGATGCAGCTGGCGTGCTTGTAGCCGTGGTAGTCGATGGTGCCGGGGATGGCGCCGGCGGCGCGCATGAACTCTTCGCACAGGGCGTCGAGTTTGGCCGTCGACACGCCAGGCTTGACGAAAGGCGCGATGTAGTCGAGCGTGTCGGCGGCGATGCGGCCGGCCGCGCGCATGCCGATGAAACCTTCTTCGTCGTGCAGGGGGATTTTCTTGCCGTGTTCAAGCTGGGTGGAATAGCGCATGGTTTTCTTCTTGGTTAGTGTGTGGTGTGGGCGGCCCAGCCGCGCACGGCATCGTGCGAGGCGCGCAGCATGGCGTCGACGCTGGCAGGTATCGGCCGCTCCTGGGTCAGGTAAGGCTTGACGACGGCCACGGGGGCGTCGATCAGGACAAATTTGAGCAGCATGTGATCGAGGTCCAGTTCCGTGGTGGCGGGCATGGCTTCGGCGCAGCGGACAAAGCAGGCGTCGAGCGCGGCCTGCTCTTCTTCGACGGCGGCCAGCAACTCCTCGCTGAGGCCACTGCTGAAATCGGGGCTGTCCGCGCATTGCAGCAGGAAGCGCGCATACACGGGCTTGCGCCGGCACCAGTCCAGCAAGCCGTGCACGCCGGCCCAGGTGTCGCCACCGAGCCAGCGGCTGGCCACTTCCTCGCGGAAGTCGCTCTTCACGCGCAGCCAGGCGCGCGCCAGGATGGCGTTGCGCGAATCGAAGCGGTGATACACGGAGCCGATGGGCGCACCGGCCTTGACGGCGATGGCGGCCATCGAGACGGCACCCACGCCGCACTGGGCGGCGACGGCAATCGCGCTGTCGATGAAGTTGTTTTCGTTGAATTTGGCTAGTCTGACCATTCAAATAGAATACAGATTCTATTTGAATCCGTCAAGCGCTCCCGTTCGGCGAAGACGGGACAAACAAGAGTTGCCTCGCTGCCTTACAATGGTATGCACGAACCGCCACAAGGAGAATCCGCTTGCTTACGCCCCCCTTCATCGCCTCCTCCCGCTTCGACGATCCACGCCTGGCGCTGGAACAAGTGCAAGCCATCTACCGCAGCAGCATCGAACACTTGCGCGATGCGCTGCAGCGTTTTGTCGCCGGCGAAGACATGCACGAAAGAGTCCGCGCCTGCTACCCCTTCGTGCGCATCCAGACGGACACCGTGGCGCGCGCCGACTCGCCGCTGGCCTACGGTTTTGTCGCCGGCCCCGGCGTATTTGAAACCACCCTGACGCGCCCCGACCTGTTCGGCGATTATTACCTCGACCAATTCACCCTGCTGCTGAAAAACCATAACAGCGGCCAGAAGGTGCACCTGGAAGTGGGCGTGAGCGCCCAGCCCATTCCCGTGCACTTCTCGTTCGCCGAGCATGACCATATCGAAGGCAATATGGACGCGGGCCGCCGCCTGGCCATGCGCGACCTGTTCGACCTGCCCGACCTGTCGGCCATGGACGACGGCATCGCCAACGGCACGCACGAACCGGCGCATGGCGAAGCGCAGCCGCTGTCGCTGTTCACGGGGCCGCGCGTGGATTACTCGCTGCAGCGCCTGCGCCACTACAGCGGCACGTCGCCGCAGCATTTCCAGAACTTCGTCCTGTTTACCAATTACCAGTTCTACATCGATGAATTCATCCGCCTGGGCCACGCCATGATGGACCGTGCACCCGATGCGGCCGCGCCATCGGACGACGATGGCTATATCGCCTTTGTCGAACCGGGCAACGTCGTCACGCGCCGGGTCGGCCAGACGGTCGAAAGCGAGGATGCGCTGGGCGCCGCGCCGCCGCGCCTGCCGCAGATGCCCGCCTACCACCTGCTGCGCGCGGACGGCAGCGGCATCACCATGGTCAATATCGGTGTCGGTCCCGCCAATGCCAAGACCATCACCGACCATATCGCCGTGCTGCGCCCGCACGCCTGGCTGATGCTCGGTCATTGCGCGGGCTTGCGCACCACGCAAAGCCTGGGCGACTACGTGCTGGCGCATGCGTATGTGCGCGAAGACCATGTGCTCGACGAAGACTTGCCGCTGTGGGTGCCGATCCCGCCGCTGGCGGAAATCCAGCAGGCGCTGCAGACGGCCGTGGCGGAAATCACCCAGCTGACGGGGCACGATCTGAAACACATCATGCGCACGGGGACCGTGGCCAGCACGGACAACCGCAACTGGGAACTGCTGCCGCAGCGCACGCCGGAGCGCCGTTTCAGCCAGAGCCGCGCCATCGCGCTGGACATGGAAAGCGCGACGATCGCCGCCAACGGCTTCCGCTTCCGCGTCCCCTACGGCACCCTGCTGTGCGTGAGCGACAAGCCGCTGCACGGCGAAATCAAGCTGCCCGGCATGGCCAATCACTTCTACCGCGAGCGGGTCGACCAGCATCTGCGCATCGGCATCCGCGCTGTGGAACTGCTGCGCCGCCAGGGCGTGGACCGGTTGCACAGCCGGAAATTGCGCAGTTTTGCCGAGGTCGCGTTCCAGTAACACCCGCCATGCGCCACGTCAGCCGCCCTCGCCGGGCGGCTTTTTTTTGCCACGCCCCCAGTCACGGCAATGCCGGCCCCCTGCCTTATACGACGAAAATATCGTCACAAAAAAACAACAGCTGTCTAGACAGGCAGCAGGCAAACACCGAACTTTCAACGATCATTTTTACTAATGGCAAATTTAATTTATTTAACAATTAGAATTTAATACTTTCCTGCTCATCACAAATTAAATTCATGTCTCGTCATTCTGGTGTGCGCCATGCGCATGCACAAATACCCGGCAGTTCTTGACAGTCAAGATCAAAAAATGGTCTGATGAATTGCAAATTTAAAATACTAAATTTGTAAACATGGTAACTTTGAAAATAATTTCAAATAGCTAAATAAAACCCTAAGGAAACTAAAGTTTCCTAGTTGGAGGACAGACAATGATTGAAAAGAAATTAAGCAAATCCTTGCGCATGATGTTTGCCGGCACTTTGGTCATGAGCGCAGGTTTCATGCACCAGGCCGCCCAAGCGCAGGAAGCCAAGGCTGACGAGAAATTGCAGCGCGTGGTCGTCACCGGTTCCGCCATCAAGCGCGTGGACGCGGAAACCGCCGCGCCAGTGGAAATTTACAGCAAGAAAGATATCGAGCGCACGGGCGCCACCAGCGTCGCCGAGCTGGTACGCAACCTGGCCTCCATCGACATCAATGACCAGGGCGAACTGAGCGCCAGCTCGCCTTCCGGCTCCGGCACTACCAACATCAAGATGCGCGGCTTGAGCGAGCGCAACGTGCTGATCCTGTTGAACGGCCGCCGCCTGCCGACCAATGCGCTGGCTGACGGTTCGGGCGCGGGCGCCGCAGTTGACGTCAACGCCATCCCGCTGAGCGCGCTGGAACGCATTGAAATCCTGAAAGACGGCGGTTCGGCCATTTATGGCGCCGATGCGGTGGCCGGCGTGATGAACTTCATCACCAAAAAGAACTACCAGGGCCTGGAAGCGAAAACCAGCTACGGCCAAAGCTCGCGTTCTGACGCCAAGGAAAAGACGGCTAACCTCGTCTACGGTTTTGGCGACTATGACACCCAGGGCTTCAACGTGCTGGCCACGGTCGACGTGTTCAAGCGCGATCCGATCTACCGCAAGGACCGCGACCTGACCCGTTCGGCGGACTTCCGCCGTTTTGGCGGCCCCGATGGCCGCAGCGGCTTCCATCCTAGCGGCAATATCGCCGGCGGCGGCACCCTGGTGCCATGCCCACCGGGTGATCTGAGCGCCGGCTCCTGCCGTTTCGACGTCAACAAGACGTTGCTGACCTCGACCAATGGCGCCGACCGCGCCAGCGGCATGCTGATCGGCAGCCTGAAAATCAGCGACAGCATCCGCGCGTTTGCGGAATTTACGTATTCCGAAAGCAAGGATGACTTCGAATCCCAGGCCGCACCTGGCAATTTCCAGGTCAACGGCAAGACTGTTGCCGGCCGCTTCATGCAAATGGGTCCGCGCAAGACCAACCGCAAGGGCACAATGACCCAGTTCTCGACGGGCCTGGAAGGCACGACGCGCGGCATCGACTGGGATGTAGCCATCGGCAAGGGCGTGAGCAAGGCTACCAACCGCGATTCGAACTACGCGCACTACGATCTGTTCAACGAAGCGATCGAGAATGGCTCGATCGACCCGACCCGCACCGACAACGCGCAGGCAGCCGTCGACAAGATCCGCCTGACGCCTACGCGCGCCGGCAAGTCGGAACTGACCTTCTTCAATGCCAAGGCTTCCGCGCCGATCATGGACCTGGCAGGCGGCGCGATGGCTTACGCCGTCGGCGTGTCGTACAACAAGGAAACGCTGAGCGACCAGCCCGACCAGAACCAGATCGATGGCGTGGTCTTCGGCAGCATCCAGCAGGCTGCCGTCAAGGCGGACCGCAATTCCAAGGGCATCTTCGGCGAACTGTCGATTCCATTCCTGAAAAACGTCGAAGCACAGGTCGCCGTGCGCTATGACGACATCTCGAATGTCGGCAGCAAAACCAGCCCTAAACTGGCCTTGCGCTATCAGCCGCTGAACAACCTGATGTTCCGCGGCTCGTATGCGGGCAGCTACCTGGCGCCATCGCTGAAACAGATGTTCGGCGGCGTCGATGCTGGCGCCTACACGACGAACGACAAGGAAGTCTGCAATGCCTTCCCTTCGATCTCGGGTAACTGTACCAACTTCTCCTACTACCAGGTCTCCGGCTCCAACAAGGACTTGAAACCGGAAACGGGCAAGACCTACAACCTGGGCATGGTGTTCTCGCCAGTGAACTCGCTGACGGTCAGCATCGATTACTTCAAGATCGACAAAAAGAACGAAATCGGCACCCTGTCGGAACTGAAGGCCATCGAGCGCGGCAACGTCGAAATCAAGAATGGCGACGCCCGCATCCTGCTGAACAACCAGAACCTGGCCACCACCGAAGTGCGCGGTTTCGATACGGACCTGCGCTACACCTCGCCGCAAACGATGTTCGGCAAATTCACGATCCGCAATGCGTCCACCATCTACACCCGCATGGAAACGCAGGATACGGAAACCGATCCGGTGCAAAGCACGCTGAAGACGTTCATGAATCCGAAGTACCGCAACACGTTCACGGCCAGCCTGGAAAAGGACAATATGTCCGGCTCCCTGGTCATCCGCACGACAGGCGACATGATCGACTCGGACTTGCGCCGCGACGAAATCAAGCCTGGCACCCGCACGATTCCTTCGCACACCGAAGTGGATCTGACGGGCCAGTACGTGGCGATGAAAAACCTGACCTTCACGGCCGGCGTCAAGAACCTGTTCGACAAGATGCCGCCGTTTAGCATCATGGGCGCAGGCAACCAGTACGGCACCCTGGGCTTTGCCCAGCTGTACAACGTGCGTGGCCGTTACTTCTACATCGGCGCAGGCTACAAGTTCATGTAATGTAGCGCAATCCCCGGCGGCCTGAAACGGGCTGCCGGCACGCCCCCCGAAAGCCGCATTCTTATGCGGCTTTTTTCATGTCCGGCAGGCGAAAAAAAAGCCGCTGCAGGCAGCGGCTTTCGGACAGCTCTGGCGCCTACAGGAAGCGGTCGAGTATCTTCCGTGTCGTCTTGTCGATATTAAACATGTCGCGAATCAAAAAGTGGATGCCGTGGTTATCTGCGATCAGCAGCGAAGTGGCGCCGATGCGGCGGATGTCTTCCTCGCCCTTCAGCACGAATTGCGTCTCGCCCCGGTCCGTATCGACATGCCAGGTGCACGGCGTGGCGAAGCTGCTGACGCTTTTCACGCGCGCGATCTCGGGCATGAATTCGCGCCCTTCCAGCTCTTCCTGCAGCAGGCTGCGCGCCGGCTCCGGCAAGGCGTCGATGCGGTCGATCCACGCCACTTCCTTGCCATTGCCCAGCACCAGCGAAATGCCTTCGTCGGGCGACTGGATGGGGAAGGCGCGCACGGGCGCCACACCCTCAAAGACCTGGCCGTCCGCGTCCGTCATCACCAGCTTGCCGAAGGTGTCGCGGCTTAATGTAAAAGTTGTACTGGCCATGCTTATTCCTTGTCATCCAGGGCGAGTTCGTTGTTGCGCGCCTGTGCTTCATAGAGGCGGAAATAGGCGCCCTCTTTCGCCATCAGTTCATCGTGACTGCCCACTTCGACGACCTGGCCGCGATCCAGCACCACCAGGCGGTCGGCCCGGTGCAGGGTCGACAGCCTGTGCGCGATGGCGATCGTCGTGCGGCCCTGCACCAGGTTGTCCAGCGCCTTCTGGATCTCTTTTTCCGTTTCCGAGTCGACCGACGATGTTGCTTCATCCATGATCAGGATGCGCGGGTCGATCAGCAGGGCGCGGGCGATCGAGATGCGCTGGCGTTCGCCGCCGGACAAGCCCTGGCCACGCTCGCCCACCATCGAATCGTAGCCTTGCGGCAAGCGCAGGATGAATTCGTGCGCATGCGCGGCGCGCGCGGCGGCGATGATCTCCTGGCGCGTCGCGTGCGGCTTGCCATAGGCGATATTTTCCGCGATGGTGCCGAAGAACAGGAACGGCTCCTGCAGCACCAGGCCGATGTTGCGGCGGTAGTCGGACACGGCAAACGAGCGGATGTCGACGCCATCGAGCAGGATCGCGCCTTCCGACACGTCATAGAAACGGCAAATCAGGTTGACCAGCGTGCTCTTGCCGGAACCACTGTGGCCCACCAGGCCGATCATCTCTCCCGCCTTGATGTTCAGGGTGATGCCGCGGTTGACGGCCCGGTTGCCATAACGGAAACCGACTTCGCGCAAATCGATGCGTCCTTCGATCTTGTCCAGTTTGACGGGCTGCGCCGGTTCCGGCACGCTCGACACGTGGTCGAGGATGTCGAAGATGCGCTTGGCGGCCGATGCCGATTTCTGCGTCACGGAGACGATGCGGCTCATGGAATCGAGTCGGCCATAGAAACGCGTGCTGTAGGCGATGAAGGCGGTCAGCACGCCGACGGTGATTTCGCCGCGCGACAATTGCCAGATGCCGAAGCACCAGATGACCAGCAAGCCCATCTCCGTCAGGAAGGAAACCGTAGGCGAGAACAGCGACCAAACCTTGTTCAGCTTGTCGTTGACGGCAAGGTTGTGCGCGTTGGCGTCGCGGAAGCGGGCCGCTTCGCGTTTTTCCTGCGCAAACGCCTTCACGACGCGGATACCGGGGATGGTATCGGCCAGCACGTTGGTCACTTCGCTCCACACGCGGTCGATCTTTTCAAAGCCCGTGCGCAAACGGTCGCGCACCAGGTGGATCATCCAGGCGATGAACGGCAATGGCGCCAGGGTCATGATGGCCAGCCACGGATTCATCGACCACAGGATCACGCCCGTCATGATGATCATCAGCACGTCGGAAGCGAAATCGAGCAAATGCAGCGACAGGAAGACGCAGATGCGGTCGCTGCCGCTGCCGATGCGCGCCATCAGGTCGCCCGTGCGCTTGCCGCCGAAAAATTCCAGCGACAGCTTCATCAGGTGTTCATAGGTGGCCGAGCGCAAGTCGGCGCCCATGCGTTCGGACACCAGGGCCAGCACATAGGTCTTGCCCCAGCCCAGCAGCCAGGCCAGCAGGGCCGAACCGAGCAATCCGCTCATGTAGTACACCACCAGCCAGGGATCGATATGCTTGCCGTTCTGATACGGGATCAGCACATTGTCCATCAGCGGCGCCGTCAGATAGGGCGGAATCATGTGCGCGGCCGTACTCAGCAGCATCAGCATGAAGCCCAGGGCCAGCTGGCCACGGTAGGGGTGGGCGAAGCGCCACAGGCGGAACAGGGTCCAGGTCGATGGCGGCGTGTGCAGTACCTTGGCGCAGATCGGGCATTCTTCCTGCTCCGGTTCCAAGGGCGCCTTGCAGCTGGGGCACACTTCCTGCTCCGCTTCCAGCACGGGCTGGCCCGTCAGGTGGCTGTCGAGGCGCTCGACGAACTGTTCCAGCACGCGGATCGCATGCAGGTTCTGGCCCAAAGTGAAGCGCCACGACGCCAGGCGACCGTGGTCGTCGAACAGTTCCAGGTGGCCGACACCGGCGTGGTCATGGTGTGTCAGGCGCAGTCCGGGGCGGAAAGACCAGCTTTTCCAGACGGTATCGCCCGGGGAACGGGCCAGTAAACGCTTCTCTGTGACAACAATTATGCCTTTTGTGAAACGTAATCGCGCATCGAGGTCAACCTCAACGCTACTTAAAACGTTCTCCCCTGGAGAAAGGTTGCTTTCCACTTCCGCCAGCCAGTGTTCCGGCAGCGAAGTGAGGGGAATAGTTGTTGCAGGAACACTCAGTTCAGTTGTCATCGTAAAGCATACTCCGGCTCGAGGCCAAGCCCTTCAGGGCGGGATTTGGGGGATGGGGCAGACGCCCGATCAATGTTTGTGTACTGCGCGATGGCGAGGCAGATGCACCAGTGGCAATTTCCTGTATTGTATCGAATGGATGCCTGCCGGTAAGGAATGATGGCAAAACGGAGCAAAAAAATGAGCGGCCATCGACCAGCGGCAAGTATACAACAGCCCGCTGTTGCGCAAATGCTCCAGCTTAGCCCAGAGTCGGTATCTTTATAACAAGTATGGCAACAATTAGTAACAATTAGAATGACAACACCAGCAGAATACGAGAAGCAAACGCGACAAGAGGCCGCTAAAAGTGGCACACTGCGCATACCCGGGATAAAGAACCAAGCACGAGCCTGAAAAGACTCTGTAGAGCCAACATAAAGTATCTGGCGCCCAGACGCCTGGCTTGTTATCAAGAAACCACTTACATGATCAAGAAGAAGAACATCGAATTTGCCCGCGTCACCCACTTGCGCGGCCCCAACATCTGGACTTACCGCCCGGTGATTGAAGCCTGGGTCGACATCGGCGAACTGGAAGACTATCCATCGAATACCCTGCCCGGCCTGTACGAGCGCCTGGTGGCGTGGCTGCCCGGCATGATCGAGCACCGCTGCGGCGTGGGCGAACGGGGCGGCTTTTTCGAGCGCCTGCGCGAAGGCACGTGGTCGGCCCACATCCTCGAACACGTCGTATTGGAACTGCAAAACCTGGCAGGCATGCGCACGGGCTTCGGCCAGACGCGCTCGACCAGCCAGCGCGGCGTCTACAAGATGGCCTTCCGCACACGCGAAGAGCATGTGGGCCGCGCCGCCCTGGCCGCCGCGCGCGAACTGCTGATGGCTGCCATCAACGATGAAGCCTACGACCTGGAAGCGGCCCTGGCGCCCCTGCGCGACATGGTCGACGCGCGCTGCCTGGGCCCGAGCACGGCCAGCATCGTCGATGCGGCCACCGAACGCGGCATCCCTTCGCTGCGCCTGAACGACGGCAACCTGGTGCAACTGGGCCACGGCGCCGCGCAGCGCCGCATCTGGACGGCCGAAACGGACCGCACCAGCGCGATCGCCGAAGGCATCGCCAGCGACAAGGACCTCACCAAATTCCTGCTCAAATCGTGCGGCGTGCGCGTCCCCGAAGGCAGCCTGGTACGCAGCGCCGAAGCGGCCTGGGAAGAAGCGCAGGACATCGGCGTGCCCGTCGTCGTTAAACCGTATGACGGCAACCATGGCCGCGGCGTATCGCTGAACCTGATGACGGAAGCGGACGTGAAGGCAGCCTACGAACTGGCCGCGCGCAAGGGCGACAGCTCGGCCGTGCTGGTGGAAAGCTTCATCACGGGCGACGAACACCGTCTGCTCGTGGTCGGCAACAAGCTGATCGCGGCCGCCAAGGGCGAATCCCTGTGGGTCGACGGCGACGGCGTCTCCACCGTGCTGGAACTGGTCAACACGCAGATCAATACCGACCCGCGCCGCGGCGAAGGCGAAGATTTCCCGCTGGGTACCGTCAAGCCGCATGAATCGGGCGAAATCGTGCTGGAACTGCAGCGCCAGGGCATGACCGCCCTGTCCGTGCCGCAGGCGGGCCAGAAAGTGCTGATCCAGCCGAACGGCAACGTGGCCATCGACGTCACGGACGACGTGCATCCGTCCGTCGTGCATGCGGCCCTGCTGGCCGCGCGCGTGGTTGGCCTGGATATCGCCGGCATCGACCTGGTCACCACCGACATCACGCGTCCGCTGGAAGAGCAGCGCGGCGCCATCATCGAAGTCAATGCCAGCCCTGGCCTGCTGGCGCACATCAAGCCGGGCGTGGGCCAGCCCCGCCCTGTCGGCGCGGCCATCGTCGACCACCTGTTCGCGCCCGAGGAAACGGGCCGCATTCCGCTGATCGGCGTGACGGGCACGCGCGGCGCCAGCCTGATCGTGCGCATGCTGTGCAAGCTGCTCAACCTGTCGGGCCTGCACACGGGCGCCGTCTGCAGCGAAGGAATGTATCTGGACCAGCGCAGAGTCGTCAGCAGCGATTGCGTGAACTGGGACGCAGGCCAGCGCCTGCTGCTCAACCGCACCGTGCAGACGGCCCTGTTCGAGAGCAATCCGCGCATGATCCTGGCCGAAGGCCTGGCTTACGACAAGTGCCAGATCGGCGTCGTCACGGACATGGGCAGCCTCGATAGCGTCAAGGATTTCGACGTGCTGGACGAAGCGGGCCTGTACAAGGCCGTGCGCAGCCAGGTCGATGTGGTGGTGCCGACGGGCGTGGCCGTGCTCAATGCCGCCAACGCGCACGTGCTGGAACTGGCCGAGCTGTGCGACGGCACGGTGACCCTGTATGCGCAGGATGGCAGCCTGGCCGCCATCGCGGCGCAACTGGCCGCCGGCCAGCGCGCCGTATTCGTGCGCGGCAACCACATCGTGCTGGCCGAAGGCGGCATCGAAACGGTCTTGCTGTGCCTGGACCTGCTGAAACCGGCCACGGCCGGCAATGTCGACAGCGTGCTGGCCGTCGCGGCGGCCGCCTGGGCCCTGAACCTGCCCGTCGATCTGATTTGCGCCGGACTGCGCACCTTCGACGCGGCCCCCGGCTGCATCGGCAACTGACAGCACAGGCAAAGCAGCACTCAAGCCCGGCCATGAAGGCCGGGCCCACAAGAACACAACAGGATTACGGTTTAATTATGGAAGTATCTCGCGTACGGGCCTTGCGGGGCCCTAACCTCTGGAGCCACGACACCGCCGTGGAAGCCATTGTTTCCTGCACCACGCAGGAACTCGACATCGCCCAGCTGCCCGGCTTCGAAGCCCGCCTGCGCGCGCGCTTTCCGCAACTGAGCCCGCTGCAACCGCTGGGCAATTACAACGCCGCGCCGATGGCGCAGGTGCTGGAACTGGCGGCGCTGGGCCTGCAGGCGCAAGCCGGCTGCCCCGTCACCTTCAGCCGCACCACGCCGACCCTGGAAACGGGCATCTTCCAGGTCGTCGTCGAATACTCGGAAGAAGCCGTCGGCCGCCTGGCGCTGGAACTGGCGCAGCAGCTGTGCCAGGCCGCGCTCGACGATGCGCCGTTCGACCTGGCCGGCGCGCTGCACCAGTTGCAGGAACTCGATGAAGACGTGCGCCTGGGCCCATCGACGGGCGCCATCGTCAACGCCGCCGTGGCCCGCAACATCCCGTTCCGCCGCCTGACCGAAGGCAGCCTGGTGACGTTCGGCTGGGGCAGCAAGCAACGCAAGATCCAGGCCGCCGAAATGGACGGCACCAGCGCGATTGCCGAAGCCATCGCGCAGGACAAGGAACTGACGAAAAAACTGCTGGATTCTGCCGGCGTGCCGGTGCCGCACGGGCGTGTCGCCGTCGACGCGGACGATGCCTGGGCCGCCGCCTGCGAGATCGGCCTGCCTGTCGTCGTCAAGCCGAAGGACGGCAACCAGGGCAAGGGCGTGACCGTCAATGTCACCACGCGCGAACAACTGACGGCCGGCTTCCTCGCGGCGCAGGAATTCCGCGACGATATCCTCGTCGAGCGCTATCTGCCGGGCCACGATTTCCGTTTGCTCGTCATCGGCAACAAGATGGTGGCAGCCGCCCGCCGCGACCCGCCGCAAGTGGTGGGCGACGGCCAGCACACGGTGCGCGAACTGGTCGACCAGGTCAACCTGGATCCGCGCCGCGGCAGCGGCCACGCCACCTCGCTGACGAAAATCCGCTTCGACGACATCGCCCTGGCCAGCCTGGCCAAGCAGGGCTATGTGGCCGAATCCGTGCCGCCCGTGGGCCAGCGCGTGATCTTGCGCAATAACGCCAACCTGTCGACGGGCGGCTCGGCCACCGATGTCACCGTCGACGTGCATCCGGAAGTGGCGGCGCGCGCCGTCGCGGCCGCGCACATGGTGGGCCTGGACATCTGCGGCGTGGACGTCGTCTCCGAAAGCATCTTGAAACCGCTGGAAGAGCAGAACGCCGGCATCGTGGAAGTGAACGCCGCACCGGGCCTGCGCATGCACCTGGCGCCGTCGTTCGGCAAGCCGCGTCCCGTGGGCGAAGCCATCATCGCCGCCATGTTCGCCGAAGGCGACGATGGCCGCATCCCCGTCGTCGCCGTCACGGGCACCAACGGCAAGACCACCACCGTGCGCCTGATCGCCCACCTGCTGACGGCTTCCGGCCTGCGCACGGGCATGACCAACACGGATGGCGTGTATATCGAAGGACGCCAGATCGACAGCGGCGACTGCAGCGGACCGCGCAGCGCGCGCAACGTGCTGCTGCACCCGGACGTGGATGCGGCCGTGTTCGAAACGGCTCGCGGCGGCATGCTGCGCGAAGGCCTGGCCTTCGACCGCTGCCAGGTCGCCGTGGTGACCAACATCGGCGCCGGCGACCACCTGGGCCTGAACTACATCACCACCGTGGAAGACCTGGCGGTCCTGAAGCGCGTGATCGTGCAGAACGTGGCCGACAGCGGCGTGGCAGTCTTGAACGCCACCGACCCCGCCGTGGCGCGCATGGCCAAGAATTGCAGCGGCACGGTGACCTTCTTCGCCGCCGACAAGACGCATCCGGTGATGGCCACGCACCGCGCACAGGGCAACCGCGTGGTGTACGTGGAAGACGGCAAGCTGGTCGCGGCGCAGGGCAAGGAACGCCACGAAATCGCCCTGTCGCAGGTGCCGATCACGCGCAACGGCGCCATCGGCTTCCAGGTCGACAACGTCATGGCGTCGCTGGCCGCCGCCTGGGCCGTGGGCCTGGACTGGAAAACCATCGCGCTGGGCCTGAAAACCTTTGCCAATGAAGCCGACAATGCGCCGGGCCGCTTCAACGTCTTCGATTATCGTGGAGCCACGCTGATCGCCGACTACGGCCACAATCCGGACGCCATCCTGGCGCTGGTGCAAGCCGTGGAAAGCATGCCGGCCAAGCGCCGCTCGGTGGTCATCAGCGGCGCCGGCGACCGCCGCGACGAAGACATCCGCCAGCAGACGGAAATCCTCGGCGCCGCCTTCGACGATGTGCTGCTGTACCAGGATCAATGCCAGCGCGGCCGCGCCGACGGCGAAGTCGTGGCGCTGCTGCGCCAGGGTTTGAACGGCGCCAAGCGCACCAGCCATATCGATGAAATCAACGGCGAATTCGTCGCCATCGACAAGGCCCTGGCGCGCTTGAACGAAGGCGATCTGTGCCTGATCCTGATCGACCAGGTGGAAGAAGCGCTGGCGCACATCGCCAAGCGCGTCGCCGAAGCATAAGCGCAGTATCATCGCGCACAAGGGCGGCCTGCGGGCCGCCCTTTTTTATGCGCGCGCGCCGCCTCCCTGCGCGCACCCGCATGGTGCAAAAGCCCCCTTGCAAGCTTGTAAATTCAGGCATGGAAATTGCTCATAAGAAAACATAAATGGGCTGACAAGAAGGTGGGGCACGCATGGTGGGCAGAATCTCGCGCATGATCGGGAAATTGACGGTGGGGCGCAAACTGGCGCTGATCTATTTGCTCGACCTGTCCGCCGTCATCTTCATTTCCGGCATCCTCATCAACGAAAAATACATCGCCATCGATTTCTCGCGCAAGGAGATGGCGGGCAACGACTACATCGCCGCGATCCGCGATGCGCTGCTGCCCCTGGCACGCGCGCAAGACGATGCAGCCGGATCGGCAGCTGCCATCGAACTGGCCGAGCGCCAGTTCGGCAGCGATATGCGCAGCGCGGAATTGAGCAGGGAATTTTCCGCCCTGCTGCGCCAGTCCGGCAGCACGCCCGTTGCGCCGGACGACGGCATCGCGCCCTCGCCCGCCTTCGTTGCCGGACGCGCACTGCTCACGCGCGTGGGCAACCAGTCGAACCTGATCCTCGACCCGGACCTGGACAGCTACTACACCATGTCGCTGGTGATCCTGCGCTTTCCGGAACTGCTGGAAGTGATCAACAGCACGCGCGCCCTGGCCCTGCAACTGGCGACGGCCGAAGGCGCGCAGCGCCAGCGCCTGCAAACCCAGTTCCTGATCCTGGAAGGGCGCATGGACGCCACCATGGGCGGCATCGGCAGCGACTACACGGAGGCGTTCGCGGCCAGCACGCCGCTGCTGCGCCAGCACCTGGACGGCTCGCGCGCGGCCCTGCAGCAAGCCGTGGCGCAGTTTCGCGCCAGCACCCAGGCGCTGGCCGGCGCGCCGTCCCTTGCCGCTGGCAGCGCCGCGCTGCTGCGCCACGATGCAGCCGCCTCTGCGGCCCTGCTGCATGCCTGGCGCGAAGCGGAAGCCGAATTGCACCGCCTGATCCAGCTGCGCGTGGACGGCTTCTTTACGCGCATGTGGCTGCACCTGGGCACGGCCGTGCTGCTGCTGGTAATGATATTGGGCCTGGTGTTTTTCGTCGCGCGCCAGATCGCCCTGCCCATCCGCCGCCTGGCGCGCGTGGCGCAGGAAGTGCGCGAAACGGGCGACCATAGCCTGCGCGCCATCTGGGACAGCGAAGACGAAACGGGGCGCCTGGTCAGCGCCTTCAATACCATGCTGCAGCAGCTCGATTTCCAGCGCATGGCGCAGCAGGAACTGGTGGCCAGCGCCAGCGCGGCCGATGCGCAGCGCCAGCTGGTCGACGCCATTCCCATCCCGCTGATGGTCACCTCGATCCCCCATCACCAGGTGCTGCACGCGAACCAGGCCGCGCACGCGTGGCAGGGCGGCCTGGAATTGGACCCGTGGGTGGGCGGCATGAGTCCGCAAGCCCGTTCGCGCTTCTTCCAGCGCTTGAGCGACCTGGGCGCCGTCGATGAATTCGAAGTGTGCTGGAGCGGCAGCGGCACGCCAACGTGGGCCCTGATTTCCGCGCGACTGATCGACTACCAGGGCCAGCGCGCCGTGCTGTCGACCTTCACGCCGATCAACAAGATGAAGCTGATGGAGTCGCGCCTGGAACTGTGGGCCAAGGTCTTCGAGGCGTCCGCCGAAAGCCTGATCGTGATGGACGCCGGCATGCGCATCATCACCGTCAACCAGGCCTTCCGCCGCCATTCGCTGTACGACATGGTGGAGCTGATCGGCAAGCGCCCGGCCTTTTTGCTCGCCCCCGACAACAGTCCCGAGCAGCTCGACAGCCTGCGCCGGACCCTGGCGCGGCGCGGCTACTGGCAGGGCGAGATCCGGGTGCAGCGCAAGTCGCTGGAAAGCTATCCCGCCTGGCTGGTGATGAACGCCGTGCGCGACCTCGATGGCGTCACCACGCATTTCATCGCCAGTTCGCTCGACATCAGCGAACGCAAGGCCAGCGAGCGGCAGATCGAGCACATGGCCCACCACGACGCGCTGACGGGACTGGCGAACCGCCACGTGTCGAACCTGCGCCTGGCGGCAGCCATCGCGCAGGCGCGCCGCAGCGGCGAAAAGGTGGGCGTGCTGTTCGTCGACCTGGACCGCTTCAAGCACGTCAACGATGCGCTGGGCCACCACGTGGGCGACGCGCTGCTGCAATCGGTGTCGGCGCGCCTGCTGCAGCTGGTGCGCGAAGGCGATACCGTCAGCCGCCTGGGCGGCGATGAATTCGTCGTCATCCTCAATGGCATCGGCGACGCCGCATCCATCGCCGCCCTGCTTGACACGCGGCTGATACCGGCCATGCGCCAGCCGCACCAGGTGGAAGGCAACGAGCTGTATGTCTCGTGCAGCGTGGGCGTGGCCATCTACCCGGACCACGGCGGCGACATGGATACCCTGATGCGCCACGCCGATGCGGCCATGTACCAGGCCAAGAGCGGCGGACGCGATCACGCGCGCATGTTCACGCCGCAGATGCAGGAGCAGCAGTTGCAGCAGCTGCACCTGGAAAGCGATCTGCGTCACGCCATCGAACGGCAGGAACTGGTGCTGTACTACCAGCCGCGCATCGATGCGAAAAGCAGCCGCCTGAATGGCGTGGAAAGCCTGATCCGCTGGCAGCATCCGCAGCACGGCCTGATCGCGCCCGACAGCTTCATCCCCGCCGCCGAGGAATCGGGCCTGATCGTCTCCATCGGCGCGTGGGTCATCCGCGAGGCGTGCCGCCAGCAAGTGGCCTGGCGCGAAGCGGGCGCGGGCGACATCGCCGTGTCGATCAACCTGTCGGCCATCCAGCTGAAGAGCGGCGGCCTGGTGGCCACCTTGCGCGAAGTGCTGCGCGAATTTCCCGTCACGCCGGGACAGATAGAATTCGAGCTGACCGAGTCCATCCTGATGGACAACGTGGACGACACCATCGCCACCCTGCACGCCATCAAGGCGCTGGGGTTTGCCCTGTCGATCGACGATTTCGGCACCGGCTATTCGAGCCTGAACTATCTGTGCCGCTTCCCGCTCGACAAGCTGAAAATCGACATGAGCTTCGTGCAGGACATCCACGGTTCGCCGCAGAATCTGGCGGTGACGAAAACCATCATCGGCCTTGGCCATACCCTGGGTCTGACGGTCACTGCCGAAGGCGTGGAAAGCGCGGCCGATGCCGACGTGCTGCGTCATGCCGGCTGCGATGAATTGCAAGGGTATTACTTTGCCCGCCCCATGCCGCAGGCGCACTTCATGGCCTGGCTGGCGCAAACCACCGCGCCCTGCGCCGCCTGACACTTCCTGTGGAGCGCCCGCAACGCGCAGGCGCCAGGTTCGACAACGCGCGGCGGCCGCCAGGGCGCATGAATGCAGCAGGGATACCGGAATCGGTATTGACATCGCAAAAGAAGTCATTTGTGGGGCAAAGTCATTCCCACCTACCATGTTTCTGAGCAAGTTCCAGCTCTGGCGGCGACTGCCGCAGCGTTCTCAACATAACTAAAATACAGGTGGAGACAAGATGAAGCAATTGATGGCAACGGGCACCCGCACGTCCCGACAAAACACACGATTGACCTTGAAGGCCACGGTGGCCGCCCTGGCCGGCGCCGGCCTGCTGAGCAGCGCTTCCGTCTGGGCGCAACAGGCGCCCGCCGTGGACACGCCAGTGGAAGAAACGGCACCGGCAGCAGCACCGGCGGCCGACAATGCCGGCATCGCCGTCGTCGCCGTCACCGGCGTGCGTCGCGCGGCGCAAAGCGCACAGACGATCAAGAAAAACAACGACCAGGTGGTCGATTCCATCGTCGCCGATGAAATTGGCAAATTCCCCGACAAGAACGTGGCCGAAATCCTCGGCCGCGTGACGGGCGTGCAGATCCGCCGCGAAGGCGGCGAAGCGGGTACCGTCATCATCCGCGGCTTGCCCGGCGTGGTGACCTTGCTCAACGGGCGCGAAATGTTCACCTCCGTGGGCCGCAGCCTGTACCTGGCCGACATCCCGACGGCCATGCTGCAGCGCGTGGACGTGTACAAATCGCAGGGCGCCGACATGGTCGAAGGCGGCACGGCCGGCGTGATCGACGTGCGCACCAACCGCCCCTTCGACTTCAAGGGCTTTACGGCATCGGGCAACGTGCGCGCCGAGCACCGCGACAAATCCGGTTCGACGGACCCGAACGTCAGCGGCATGGTCTCGAACCGCTGGAAGACCCCATACGGCGAATTCGGCGCCCTGCTCGGCCTGTCCTACCAGCGCGGCAAATACTATGACGAGACGATCTGGAATGCCGAACCCGTCAAGCGCCCCGAAGCGGGCAATATCACGGGTCCCGATTCCGTCGGCATGATCCCGACCGTGGGCGACCGCAAGCGCTATGCGGCGAATGCCGCCTTCCAGTGGCGCCCGAACTCGCAGGTGGAAGTGTATGCGGAAGGCATGTCGACCCTGATCAAGCACGCGTTCGACAGCCAGTTCTTCGTCGGTTCCCTGCCGTGGGGCCAGAACCCGGACATCACCCTGATCCCCGGCACCAATCAGGCGGCCACGGTGGGCAAGATCGACGGCCCATGGTCGCCGTTCACGCTGGGCTCGACCCAGGCGCGGCGCGACCGCTCGATCGGTTCGCAAGGCGCCATCGGCGCGCGCTGGGACATCACGCCGCAGCTGCGCGCCACCACGGAACTGGCGCGCACCGTCAGCAACTTCGAGCGCGAATTTCCCATCCTCGACTTCCTCGCCCATCCGACCAGCGTGATCGGCAGCACCAACGTCAACGGCGGCGCGCAGATCAGCTACCCCGGCTACAACATGACGGATCCGAAGAACTACACGCTGCTCGGCTTCTACGACAATCACAGCCACGATGAAGGCAGCTCGACCGACTGGCGCGGCGACGTTACCTACGACATGGACAGCACGGGCTTCTTCCGCGAATTCTCGGGCGGCGTGCGCCTGGCCAAGCGCAAGGCGGAATCGATACGCGAAAAGAACGTGCAAGGCGGACTGACGTCGGTCATGACTGCCGACGCCCTGCCCGGCCTGGCCTGCACTTCGCACAAGAACACGGGCAATTTCGGCCTGCAAAGCTGGCTCACGCCATGCCGCGACTTCATGCTCAACAACACGGATACCTTGCGCCAGCTGTTTACGGGCAGCAGCGAGCGCAGCCCGGACGATCCGATGACCCACTTCAAGGATGTGGAAAAAACCAATGCCGTCTACGGCAAGGCGCGCATCGGCTTTGACCTGGCGCAAGTACCGGTCGATGGCACCCTGGGCGTGCGCGTGGTGCAGACCAAGCAGGACTTGCAAGGCAATTCCTCGCAAAACGGCATCATCACGCCCGTACGCGTGAAGACTTCGGATACGGACGTGCTGCCCAGCATGACCCTGAAAGCCATGCTGCGCCAGGACCTGATCGCCCGCATGACGGCAGGCAAGGCCGTGCAGCGCCCGAACTTCGCCGACTTCAACCCCGGCGTGACCCTGGGCCAGAGCCTGGAAATGGTGCGCCCGACGGGCAACGGCGGCAATCCCGACCTCAAACCCGTGGAAGGCAAGAACCTCGACGTGGCACTGGAATGGTATTTCGCGCAAACGGGTTCCGTCACGGCCACAGTGTTCCGCCACAACTTCAAGAATTACATCCTGTCCGGTTCGGCCAAGGAAACGTATGGCGGCATCGAGTACGACATCACGCGTCCGCGCAACACCTCGAAGGGCCATCTGCAAGGCGTGGAAATGGCTTACCAGCAGTTCTACGACAAACTGCCAGGCTGGATGAGCGGCCTCGGCCTGCAAGCGAACGCCACCTACATGACGGGCGAGCTGGAAGAATTGAATGGCAGCGCGCATCCGTTCACGGGCATGTCGAAATGGTCGGCCAATATCGTCGGCCTGTACGAACAGGGACCGTGGTCGGCGCGCCTGGCCTACAGCTGGCGCGACAAGTACGTCGACGACTACAACTACCGCGGCAAGGGTATCCACCTGACCGTCGCGCCAACCAAGACCCTGGACGCGTCGGTCTCGTACAAGCTCAACCCTAACACCACGGTGACGCTGGACGCGAACAACCTGCTCGACTCGACCTACCGCGACTACCACGACACGCCGGAGTATGTGCGCGACGTGCGGCGCTATGACAAGGTCGTCGGATTGTCGGTCCGCTGGAGCTACTAAAAACGCCCAGGGCGTTGTTGCCGCGCCTCGCCGTACTGTGCGTACTGTCTTCGGCGCGGCGCCTAGCCCTGGACGTTTTTAGGACCGGCAGCAACACCTGACCAAACCGGCCGCGCGGCGCGCTTTGTGGCCGGCGATGGTTTTGTCAGGCGTCGAAACGTCATTGCAATACATATTCTTTCTTCCTTGAGGGTTTTCAGCGCCAGCCGGCAACGGTTGGCGTTTTTTTCTTTGCGGAATTTATCCGACAGTGGAATTGATTTAACGCAAAATGGCGCCGCCGGGGGCTTTTATGCTGGCAGCTTGACTAGCGAACCCGGCGGGGACAGCATGCGCAATGCACGGCACGTCGACACACAGTTATTTCAACCCGACATCCCGGTGCGGCTCGACATGCGCACGGCGGCGCTGGTCGAGCATGCGCTGGCCTTGCAGGAAATGGCCGGCACGGGCGCCGCCGCCCTGTTTTTGCACTGCCACGACGTGCCGCTGCCCACCGCCCTGCGCGTGCTGACGACGGGACCGCGCCGCAAACCGGCCGGGCCGCACCTGTTTGCCCGCCTGCGCCCGCGCACGGCCGCACTGGCGCAAGGCTTGCCGCTACCGGCGCGCTGACGAATCCTGTACCATCGCCGCAACCGATCAAATGAGGCACGGCGATGCAGGCAGCGACACCCCACGACTCCTATGCGGCACTGATGGACCTGATCAAGGCGCGCCATGCGGAACTGAGCCCGCAATTCCAGGCCGGCGCCCGCTACCTGGCCGACCATCCGGACGAAGTGGCCGTCTCATCGATGCGCAGCATCGCCGCGCGCGCGCAGGTGCAGTCGGCCGCCCTCGTGCGCCTGGCGCAACAGCTGGGCTTTGCCGGCTGGCCGGAACTGAAAGCCATCTTCGTCGAGCGCCTGCGCACCGCACCGGCCGGCTATGCGGCAAAGGCAGATGCGCTGGCCGGCAAGGACGGGAACCTGGTCACCGAAGTGTTCACGGTGCAGCAGCGCAACCTGGCCGCCACGGAAAGTGCCAACCACGCCGCCCTGGATGCGGCCGCCAACCTGCTGCAGGCGGCGCCCCGCGTGCATGTGGCCGGCTTTCGCGCCGCCCACCCCATCGCCTACACCCTGCACTACCTGTACCGCTTGCTGCGCCCCAGCGTGCAGCTGCTGAGCGGCCAGGGCGGCACCCTGGAAATGGACTTGCGCGCCCTGCAGGCAAACGAAGCCGTCGTCGTCGTCAGCTTCGCGCCCTATTCCAGCGAAGCGCTGCTGGTGGCGCAGACGGCGCGCCGGGCCGGTTGCCAGGTGGTCGCCATCAGCGACAGCCCCCTGTCGCCGCTGGCCCTGCAAGCCGATGCCAGCATCGTCATCGCCGTCGACAGCCCCTCGTTCTTCCCCTCCATCGTGGCCGGCGTCGCGGCCGTCGAAAGCCTGGTGGAACTGCTGGTGGCGCGCGCGGGGCCCGATGCCGTCACCGCCATCGGCGCGGCGGAAAGCCAGCTGCGGGCGCTGGGCGCCTACGCAAAAACATCAAATGATGTAAACTAAAAACAAATACATCAAACGTTGCCAGGCAGCGCAACGCCTTCTATAATCGGTCTTCCCCTTGCCGATAAGAAAGCGATGCCATGAGCCATGTCTTCCACCGCAGCTTGACCGCCAGCTATCCCGTCGCCACGGGCGGCGATGGTCCCTACCTGATCGACGCCGACGGCAAGCGCTACCTGGACGCCTGCGGCGGCGCGGCCGTCTCCTGCCTCGGCCATGCGGATGCGGCCGTGATCGCGGCAGTACAGCAGCAGGTTGCCAGCATGGCGTACGCGCACAGCTCGTTTTTCACCACCGAGCCGATGGAGCAGCTGGCCGATTTCCTCGTCGCCCGTGCGCCGGACGGCATCGACAGCGTGTATTTCGTCTCGGGCGGTTCGGAAGCGGTGGAAAGCGCGCTCAAGATGGCGCGCCAGTATTTCGTGGAACGGGGCCAGCCGCAGCGCCGCCACGTCATCGCGCGCCGCCAGAGTTACCACGGCAACACACTGGGCGCACTGGCCACGGGCGGCAACGCCTGGCGCCGCCAGCAATTCGAACCGCTGCTGATTGGCGTGAGCCATGTCTCTCCCTGCTACGCCTGGCGCGACCAGCCAGCCGATGAAACGGATGGCGACTACGTGGCGCGCCTGGGCCAGGAACTGGAAGACACTATCGCCGAGCTGGGCGCGGACAAGGTCATGGCATTCATCGCCGAACCCGTCGTCGGCGCCACAGCCGGCGCCCTGCCCGCCGTCGCTGGCTACTTCCAGCGCATGCGCGACATTTGCCAGCGCCATGGCATCCTGCTGATCCTCGACGAAGTCATGTGCGGCATAGGCCGCACGGGCAGCCTGTTCGCCTGCGAGCAGGAAGGCATCACGGCAGACCTGATCTGCATCGCCAAGGGCCTGGGCGCCGGCTACCAGCCCATCGGCGCCGTGATGGTCTCCAAGGACATCCGCGACACCATCCGCGCCGGCACGGGATTCTTCCAGCATGGCCACACGTATATCGGCCACGCCACGGCCTGCGCCGCCGCCCTGGCCGTGCAGCGGCAGATCGAGGAACGCGATTTGCTGGTCAACGTGCGCGCCATGGGCGGCTTGCTGAAAGAGCGGCTGCTTGCGCGTTTCGATGGCCATGCGCACGTGGGCGACATCCGCGGCCGCGGCCTGTTCCTGGGCCTGGAACTGGTGCAGGACCGTGCCAGCAAACAGCCTTTCGACCCTGCCCGCCGCCTGCATGCGCGCATCAAGGCGCAAGCCATGCAGAACGGACTGATGTGCTACCCCATGGGCGGCACCATCGATGGCCTGCACGGCGACCACATCCTGCTGGCGCCGCCCTATATCATCGACGCCAGCCACGTCGATGAAATCGTCGACAAGCTGGGCGCGGCCATCGATGCTTGCGTCGCGTAGCCGCGCAAGCCGCGGCAGAAATGCGCAAGGGCCTCGACCAGCAACTTTTGTTCACTCCTTGCCAATATTAATTGACTTATTTTAAACAATCGTTTTAAATCAGGAAGTTACTCAAAATCAATCATCTTGAGCATTCAAACATCGCATTGCCCTTTTCGATGCTGAACGCCCACGTTGATGCACTCTGAAGCCAAGGTATATGGAACTGCTCGACTCCCTGCGTCAGCCCCCACTGCAAGACGACACGATCAGCGGGCACTATGAAGTGCGCCGCTTGCTGGGCGAAGGCGGTTTCGGCCATGTATTCGAAGCCTGGGATGCCAAGCTGTGCCGCAGCGTGGCGCTGAAACGTCTGAAACCGCAAGCCGACGTGCTGCATCCGGAAAAACTCATCAATGAAGCGCGCCTGGCCGCCTCGCTCAAGCATGCCGCCTTCGTGCGCATTTTCGCCATCGAGGGCCAGGGCACGAGCCAGTCCATCGTCATGGAACTGGTCGAAGGCCAGACCTTGGGCCAGTTCATGCACAGCGGCAAGGCTGGCCTGCAAGCCGCGCTCGACATCACCTACCAGATCGCCGACGCCATGGACGAGGCGCACGCCATGGACCTCGTGCACGGCGATCTGAAACCGTCGAACCTGATGCTGGAGGCAAACGGCAAGGTGCGCATCCTCGACTTCGGCCTGGCCCGCCACATCGACCCGCAAGCAACGCAAACTACCACCCTGTGCGACTTGCAGGGCACGATTGCCTACATGGCGCCCGAGCGCCTGATGGGCCGCCTGCCCGACACGCGCGGCGACGTATATGCCTTGGGCGCCATGCTGTACGAAATGCTGGCCGGCCAGCGCCACTTCGCCCACCTGAACGGCCTGGCCCTGGCCGCCGCCCACATGCAGGCAACGGAAGCCTGGCCCGACCTGCCGGAAACCGTCCCGCCCGCCATCAACGCCCTCGTGCGCGCGATGACGGCGCACGACCCGGCGGAACGGCCACGCACCATGCGCGATGTGCGCGACGTCATACAGGCGCGGCAAAACGGACCGGTAACACAGGCAGTACCGGTAGCCGATGCGCCGACGGTCAAACCACCGGCTTCGATTGCCATCCGCCTACAACTACCGCTCAAGCGCAGCCTGCTGGCGGCTGGCGCCATCCTTGTACTGGGCCTTACCGCATGGCAAGGCCCCGAGCTGATAATGTCCTGGCGTGACCACCATGGCACCTTGCCGTACTCCGAAGTGGGATCCATGAAGGCTGGCATGGACGCCATGCGCACGTTTGACCAGGACAATAGCCAGAAACAGGCTGTCACGCATTTCTCGACTGTGTTACAGCACAACCCCAATAATGCCGCGGCGGCCGCAGGGCTGTCTCTCGCATCGAGCCTGCGCTATATAGGAGAGGGCCGCGACGATACCTGGCTACATCGGGCTGAAATCAATGCTAGGCAGGCTCTGGAAGCAGACAATCAACTGGCACTGGCGCATGTCGCGCAAGCATGGGTATATGAAATACAGGGCAAGAGCGACGAAGCGCTGCATGCGACGACGAACGCCCTGAATCTCGAACCGAACAGTTTCCTCGGCTTGTATTGCAAGGCACGCGTACTGATCGCCACCAATAAATTCGATCTGGCCAAGTCCATACTGGACCAAGCCATGACGGCCTATCCCGGCGAGCATGTGTTTGTAACCTTGCTTAGCGTCATGCAGTATAGGCAGGGAGACTACCCCCGTGCCGAACAAGGCTTCCGGAAAAGTATTTCCATGTCGCCCCACTCCCCCAGCACCTATGCCTTCCTCAACGCCACGCTGTTAAGGCTGAATCGCGATGTGGAAGCGCTGCAGGTCTTGCAGCAAGGCTTACAGATCGCTCCATACTGGGAGCTTTACACCAACCTAGGAACAACGCTGTTTGCCAAGGGCGACTATCTCGGTGCCGTGCAGGCGTTTGAGAATGCCGTATCCGAAACCAAGGGCAGTCCCGGCATCTACTTGCTGTGGGCCAATCTGGCCGATGCACAACGCTGGGTTCCGGCACAAATGCAGGCGTCCAAACAATCCTATGCGCGCGCCATCGCCCTGCTACGGCCCATCGTCGAACGCAAACCCAACGATGTCACCGTCATTTCGCGCCTGGCGCTTTACCAGGCCTACACGGAAGAAAAGCAAGCCGCGCTACTGGGCGTGCAGCACGCACTTAGTCTCGCCCCAGAAATGGCTGACGTGCAGTTTCGCGCCGCCCTCACGTATGAACTTACGGATATGCGCGGAGAAGCGCTGGCTGCGCTGCAACAAGCCAGCACGCTTGGCTATCCCCTCAATCTGATCGAGTCAGCCCCCGATCTGTTGAACCTGCGACGAGATGCTCGCTACCAGCAGTTTATTATTAACCTGAAAAGAGATCGTAAAACATGACGCCTGTAAGCCCTTGGATGAAGTTATCCGTGCATTTTGATGCAGATCAAATTACCAACCAGCTCGACTACAGCTTCACCTCGTGCGACGGCACGGCCGATCCACGCCATGGCCCCTATATGGGCGGGGTACACTTCCAGAAGGGACAACATGTCTATCTCGACGTGACTTGCTGCGGCTCCAAGGAGAGCGGCTTCAGCTCGTTCCAGATCATCGATTGTTGCATCATCAGCGTGCCGCAACTGACGCAGATCGGTCCGAAAGTCCCTACCATCTACTCACCGCCATCGCCCTTCCTGCAAGCCGTAGGCGCCACTTATAGCTTGCCACTGGACTTCGAAATCCAGCAACTACTGGGCGATACCGTACCGCCAACGCTGCATCATATCCGCCAGGAATGGAAACATACGCTGGACGTGGGCTATGCAAGCGGCCGCTGGGAATTGTCTTTCGTCATCACCGTACGCATCATGCGCGGCGAAGACTCGCCGCCAGAATTGCGCGTATTTTCCTTTGACCCGGAAAGTTCAGTCGGCGGGAATGTCCTGATGTAATGCCCCGCACCTGATCCCGCCCATCGGCATGGCGTGAGGGATCAGGTGCGGCAAGCGACACGGACTCCGGCCAGCCATGCGGGTACACCCTGCAATCCGTGCGCGACAGGGCCGATGTCTGCGGCTAGCGGCCAGGGAAATCCTGCCGGCACCACAGCGGCGTCCCGCGCCCGCAGTCAAGCGTACCTCTTTGACAAAAATTCATCCCTCCCCTCACAAGTCGTCGCAGCCCTCGCCACCCGGTGATGGTAAAGTGTGGCCTGCTGCGGAAAATTTGATCACGCGTATATTCAATGAACATCCCCGCCGTGCAAGGCGAGGGGCGACGACGATGCGCGCAGGCTCCGCCAGGCACACGAACACCACACAGAACAACGCTTAAAATCAAAGACTTACAATGAATATGCAGTCAAATACCGAACTGGCAAACATCGCCAAGAGCAAACTCACGCCCATGATGCAGCAATATTTAGGCATCAAGGAAAACCACCCGACGATGTTGGTTTTCTACCGCATGGGCGATTTCTACGAGCTGTTTTTCGAGGATGCGGAGAAAGCGTCGCGCCTGCTGGGCATTACCCTGACGGCGCGCGGCGTGGCCAGTGGCAACCCCATCAAGATGTGCGGCGTGCCGTTTCACTCGCTGGACGGCTACCTGGCCAAGCTGGTCAAGCTGGGCGAGTCGGTGGCCATTTGCGAGCAGATCGGCGACCCGGCCACCAGCAAGGGTCCCGTCGAGCGCAAGGTCATGCGCGTCGTCACGCCCGGTACCCTGACGGATGCGGACTTGCTGCCAGAGAAGGCCGAGCGCCCGCTGCTGGCCATGTGCAGCATCACGCAACGCAAGACGGTCACCACTGGCCTGGCCTGGCTGTCGCTGGCCAGCGGCGCTTTGAAGCTGATGGAGTTTTCCGGCGACAGCGGCACCGTGGCCGTGCGATTGCAGCAGGAACTGGAACGCATCGTGCCGGCTGAAATTCTCAGCGGCGACAATGGCAACCTGTTCGACGACTACGCGGGCACGCACATCAACCGCGTGCCGGACTGGCATTTCGACGTGGTGGGCGGCCACAAGGCCCTGCTCGATCAACTTGGCGTGGCGACCTTGACGGGCTTTGGCGCCGATGGCCTCGGCGCCGCATTTGGCGCGGCCGGCGCGCTGCTGCGCTATGCGCAGTCGACGCAGGGACGCGGTCTGCAGCACGTGCGCTCCCTGACGACGGAAACGGAAAGCGAATTCATCGGACTGGACGCGGCCACGCGCCGCAACCTGGAACTGACGGAGACCATCCGCGGCCAGGAATCGCCGACCTTGTTCTCGCTGCTGGATCATTGCCGCACGGCCATGGGTTCGCGCATGCTGCGCCACTGGCTGCACCATGCGCGGCGCGACCAGAACGTGGCCCGCGCGCGCCATGAAGCCATCGCCGCGCTGGCGCAAAGCGAAGCGGCCGGTCCGCTCGCTGCCACCCTGGCGCAAGTGCCCGACATCGAACGCATCACCACGCGCATCGCGCTGCTGTCGGCCCGTCCGCGCGACCTGGCCGCCCTGCGCGACGGCTTGCTGCAACTGCCGGCCCTGCGCGGCGACGTGGTCCGTTGCTATAGGGGTGAACAATGCGGCCAGGGCGGCGAAACCGGTTTGCTGGCCGCCATCCATACGGCCTTGGCCACGCCAACCGCCTGCCTGGATTTGCTGGTGCGCGCCGTGGCGCAGGAGCCGGCCGCCATGGTGCGCGACGGCGGCGTGTTTGCCACCGGTTTCGACGCCGAACTCGACGAATTGCGCGCACTGTCGGAAAACGCGGGCCAGTTCCTGCTCGACCTGGAAACGCGCGAACGGGCGCGCACGGGCATCGCCAACCTGCGCGTGGAATACAACAAGGTGCACGGCTTCTACATCGAAGTCACGCACGGCCAGACGGACAAGGTGCCGGACGACTACCGCCGCCGCCAGACCCTGAAAAACGCCGAGCGCTACATCACGCCGGAACTCAAGGTGTTCGAAGACAAGGCCCTGTCGGCGCAAGACAAGGCCCTGGTGCGCGAAAAGCTGCTGTACGACCTGCTGCTGGCCGACCTGGCGCCGCACATCGGCACCCTGCAGACCATCTCGCAAGGCCTGGCCCAGCTCGACACCCTGAATGCGCTGACGGAACATGCGCAGCAGCACAACTGGGCCGCGCCGCAACTGGTCGAGGAACCGTGCATCAACATCGTCGAAGGGCGCCACCCCGTGGTGGAAAAGCAGATCGAACGCTTCATCGCCAACGATTGCCGCTTCGTCAACGAGCGCCGCTTGCTGCTGATTACCGGCCCGAACATGGGCGGTAAATCGACCTTCATGCGCCAGGTGGCCCTGATCACCCTGCTGGCCTACGTGGGCAGCTACGTGCCGGCCGCTTCCGCCACCATCGGCCCTATCGACCGCATCTTCACGCGTATCGGCGCCACCGACGACCTGGCGGGCGGACGCTCGACCTTCATGGTGGAAATGACGGAATCGGCGGCGATCTTGAACGGCGCCACCGAGCACTCGCTGGTGCTGATGGATGAAGTGGGCCGCGGCACCTCGACCTTCGACGGCCTGGCCCTGGCCTGGGCCATCGCGCGCCATCTGATCGATACGAGCCGCAGCTTCACCCTGTTCGCGACGCATTACTTTGAGTTGACGCAACTGCCGGACAGCCACCCGAGCGCCGCCAACGTGCATCTGTCCGCCGTCGAGCACAAGGACAGCATCGTCTTCCTGCACGCCGTGCAAGCCGGTCCCGCCTCGCAAAGCTACGGCTTGCAGGTGGCGCAACTGGCTGGCGTGCCGCAGCCCGTGATCAAGGCGGCGCGCAAGCACCTGGCGCGCCTGGAAGCGCAGGCGCTCGACGCCACGCCGCAGCGCGACCTGTTCGCCGCACCGGCAGCCGATCCGTATGCACAGGAGGAAGAAGAGGAAGCGGCGGCGCCGCTGGCCGCGCTGAACGCGGCGCAGCAAGCCTTGCTCGATGCCATCGCCGACCTCGATCCCGATGCGCTCACGCCGCGCGACGCGCTGGAACAGCTGTACCAGCTGAAACGGCTGGCCGCCGCATGACCTGCCGGCGCAGCTCGATACGCCTGCTGGCCGCCGGCTTGCTGGCTGCCAGCCTGCCATGGCAAGCGGCGCTGGCCGCCCCGGGCGACCAGGCCGGCTTCGAGTTTGCCGTACTGGGCCATTCCTTCAACGCGGGGCCGGACGACGGCCCCCTGAAAAAAGCCATCGCCGACACCAGCGCCTTCAATGCCTCGTTCGTCGTGGCCACCGGCATCAAGGCCGCCAGCGAATCGTGCAGCGACAAGCTGTATGGCCAGCGCAAGGATTTGCTGGACGCAAGCGGGCCGCCATTGATCGTCTCGCTGTCGGCCAGCGACTGGGCCAACTGCCGCAATTCGCGCGGCAGGGTCAACGCCATCGAACGCCTGAACCGCCTGCGCGACGTGTATTTTGCCGATGACCAGAGCCTGGGCCAGCGCAAGCTGACCCTGTCGCGGCTGTCATCGACGGCGAAGTTCCGCAGCTATGCGGAAAACGCCCACTGGGAATACGGCGGCGTGCTGTTTGCTACCGTCAACCTGCCCGCGAACAACAACCATTTCTTGCCAGAAGCGGGACGCAACAGCGAATTCGAAGACCGCCTGGTCGCCAACCGCTCCTGGCTGCAGCGCCTGTTCGCCATGGCGCAGCGCAAGCAGCTCGACGGCATCGTGCTGTTTTCCGATGGCGACGCGGGCGTGCTCGATGAAGACGACAATTCGCTGCTGCCCAGCTTTAGTTCGAAACAGGACGGCTTTGCCGGTCCGCGCAAGCAGATCCGCACCCTGGCGAAAAAGTTCAGCGGCAAGGTGTTATTGGTCGATACGCAGCGCGATGGCGACACGGATGGCAAGGAGGGGAAAACCAAAAAAGCCGCAGCCAAAACAGGCGGGCCGAAGATCAGCTGGAAAGGCAACCTGGGCCACGTCAGCATCAACAACGACTGGGCCGCCATCGCCGTACGGCCAGGCAAGACGCCCTTCTTTGAGGTGCGTCAACGCGCTACGCGCCCATCGGCGCAGGCGCGCGCCAAGGCGTCGACTGTGCGCCGTTAATAACAGCGCACAAACGAACAGGCCGGCATAGAGCCGGCCTGGAACAAGCAGTATTAATGAATCGGATGCGTACGGAAGTGATCGCCTTCGTCGCCTTCATCTTCATCATCGCCATGGTCATGGCCGTGTGCGCCATGCACGTGGCCATGGGCGATTTCTTCGTCGGTGGCTGCGCGCACGTCAGCGACGGTCAGCGAGAAGCGCAGCGCGATGCCGGCCAGAGGATGGTTACCGTCCAGCACGACCTTGTCGTCGGCGATATCGGTGACCGTGAAGATCATCGCTTCTTCATCCGGCGAATCGCTTTCCGGCATGCCTTCGAACTGCATGCCCACTTCCAGCGGCTCAGGCAGGCGATTGCGCGGCTCGACCTTCACCAGGGCTGGATCGTATTCACCGAAAGCATCATCCGGTTCGATCTGGATCGTGTTGGAATAGCCAACTTCCTTGCCGTCGAGCTCTTCTTCGATCTTCGGCAGGGTGTTTTCATAATCACCGTGCAGGTAGACCATAGGCTGACGGCCGTCTTCGATCAGATTGTCTTGCGCGTCTGACAGTTTGTAGTTGACAGTCACGACCGTATTTTTGGCAATCTTCATTATGCTTCCTTTCATTGTATAAGCTGGCAAATTATACCTTCACGCCGCCAACGGCAGGCGCATTCCTGCATTTCCGGTTGTTATAATGGGCGCATGAAAAAATTAACTCTCCTCGGCGATATCACGCCGGCGCAATTCCTGCGCGACTACTGGCATAAAAAACCCTTGTTGATCCGTCAAGCTGTGCCTGGTTTCAAGGCATTGTTCGATTTCAAGGCCCTGGCCGAGCTGGCTACCCTGGACCACGTCGAATCGCGCCTGGTCAGCCATGCGGATGGCCACTGGAACATGCAGCAAGGTCCATTGACCAGCCTGCCCTCGCTGAAACAGAAGGAATGGACCTTGCTGGTACAGGGCGCTAACTTGCACAGCGCCAAGGCCGACGCCCTGCTGCGCCAGTTCCGTTTCCTGCCGGACGCGCGCCTGGACGACCTGATGGTCAGCTTCGCCACCGATGGCGGCGGCGTGGGCCCGCATTTCGATTCGTATGACGTGTTCCTGCTGCAAGGCCAGGGCAAGCGCCATTGGCGCATCGGCGCGCAGAAAGACCTGAGCCTGATCGACGGCTTGCCGCTGAAAATCCTCAGCAACTTCACGCCCGACGAAGAATTCACGCTGGAACCGGGCGACATGCTGTACCTGCCGCCCCACTACGCGCACGACGGCGTGGCCATCGGCGACTGCCAGACGTATTCGATCGGATTCCGCTCGCCATCGTTCCAGGAACTGGGCGAAGCTTTCCTGCAATTCATGGCCGACTCGATCGACTTGCCGGGCATCTATAGCGATCCGGACCTGAAGGCGTCGGGCAAGCCGGCGGAAATCCCCCGTGAAATGCTCAGCACCATCACGGAAGAAATGAACAAGGTGCGCTTCACGGAAGAAGATGTGACCATTTTCCTCGGTGAACACCTGTCGGAACCGAAGCACAATGTGTTTTTCACGCCGCTGTCCAAGCCGCTGACGGTGGGCCGCTTCGCGGACGCCGCACAGAAAAAGGGTGTCGTGTTGTCGCGCAAGACGCTGATGCTGTATCGTGGCAAGAATGTCTTCATCAATGGCGAATCGTTTGCCATTGGCAAGGCCGATAAAACGGCCCTGGAAACCCTGGCCAACGAACGCGCCCTCGATGGCACAGCCGTAGCCCAGGCTTCCGATGACGTGATGGATGCCTTATATACCTGGTATCAGGATGGCTGGATCGAACTGGCTTGAATGGGTGCAGCGTAGTAAAAGTGGTATTACAGCAGGGGGAATATCGGCATCTGCGCTAGCGCAATAAAACATATTATTTTTATATCGTTTTGTCGCGCTTTCGCAAATCGCTTACACTTGCTTGCAATTTGCTTCGGCAAATATTGCGATATCACAAAATAGTTGCGAATTTGCCTCTTGCTCCTATTGCGACGCACCAAAAATCGCTATAATATTCGGTTAGGAAGTTTCCGTTGTCTGGCAGGCACCACCTGGTACGAAAAGCCTTCGAAGACGACCTAACGAGCGATAATTACCGGTAATTATTCATCGCAACAATATTGATTTATTTTTTGAAATAATTAAGGAAAACAAATGAAAAAATCCCTGCTGATCGCCTCCCTGATGGTTGTTGCTCTGGCTGCTTGCAGCAAAAAAGAAGAAGCTCCTGCACCAGCACCAGTAGTTGAAACCCCAGCACCAGCACCAGCAGTTGAAGCTGCTCCAGCTGCTGCTGCTGACGCTGCTGCTTCGGCCGCTACCGACGCTGCTGCTGCTGCTTCGGCTGCCGCTTCGGCCGCTACCGACGCTGCTTCGGCTGCTTCGGCTGCTGCATCGGCTGCTAAGTAATTTAGCACCCTGCACTAAAGAAAGCCGGCCTTCGGGCCGGCTTTTTTATTGGGCAAACGCCCAAGCAAACCTGCTGCGCGCCGCGCTTTGCGGTCTGCGATGTTCACCGTACTCAAGTACGGTTACGCTTCTTGGCACCAATCACTGTCGCTCGCTACGGTTTTGCTGGACGCCGCAAGCACCTATTGCACACCCAAAATAAAAAGGCTGACCCGGTTTGCACCGGACCAGCCTTTTTTATGATGTGTGACAGCTTTTGATAACCGCCACTCAGCGAACCTTATTTCAACTGGTCGTTCAGCAGACCCAGGATCTTCTCTGCCACTGGCGAGACATCCGGCTGGCCTTCGTTGCTGAGGATGCTGACCAGGCTGGTCGAGCCATTGCCGGCCTTGACCAGAACGCGATAGCGCTGCGCGCCCTTGTCCTTGTCGGACGACGAGCCCCAGCTGAACAGTTTCGAGAAGAAGCCATCTTTCTTGACAGCATCCGGGTCGACGTAACGCACGAAATACGTGCCTTGCGTGCGGTCGCGGTCTTCCACGGTAAAGCCAACGCGGTCCAGTGCCAGGCCGACGCGGCGCCAGGCGCGGTCGAAACTTTCATCGACTTCGATGGCGCGCGCCGGCGTGGCGGCGTCGCCCACCAGCTTGGCGTGCTGCGGCTGCACGATGGCGGCATCGACAGCCGTCTTCGCCTGCGCATCGTCGCTGGCCGCGCCCAGGCGCGTCATCAGCTTGGCGAGGAATTGCGCTTCCAGGCCCGGATCGTTGGGACGCGCGGTCCAGGTGGTGGTTTCCTTGTCGCGGCCCGTGATAACCTCTTCCACGCCACGGTGGCTGATGTAGATCTCGGTCGAACCATCGGCCAGGCGCTCCACGCGGGTACGGTATTTGTCTTTTTCACCGCTAGAATACAGGCCGTCGAAAGCCTTGCCGATGGTGCTGCGGATAAAGTCCTGCGGGATCTTGGCGCGGTTTTCGTTCCACTCTGTTTCCATGATGCCAGCCGTCGGCTGGTCGATGGCGATGGTAAAGCCTGAATCTTCCCAGAATTGCTTGAGCTGCGGCCACAGCACTTCAGGCGACTGCTTGACGACCAGCCAGCGCTGGTTGCCCGCGCGCTCGACCTTCACGCCGCCTGCCGTGACAGGCACGACGCCCACCACGCCGTCGGCGCCCACGACGACGGGCGTACCGGCCGTGGCGTTGCGCTGCGCGTTGTAGCCGGAAGCCGTGGCCACGCCATTTTTCGAATCCGGCAAGGAATAACGGTTGTCCTGCTGCAATTGCGTCAGGTCAGGCGGCACGTCCAGGGTGCCGGCTTTCTTGACCGACTTGTAGTCGACCTTGTCGCCGCCGACTACCGAACTGATCATGCCACAGCCCGCGAGGCTGGCTGCGACGGCGCCGATGACGATGCCGCGGACGGCGATGGTGGCAGGCGCCGATTTGGTTTTCTTGCAATTAGTCATGTCGTAACTGGATAAGAAGCTAAGTAGCAGCTGGAATCAGGGAAGGTCCGGACTGGTCGAGTCCGGGCTTGAAGTTCGGCTTAAGACAGGATGCCAGCGTCGCGCAAGGCATCGCGCACGGTGGCATGGCAATTCTCAGCCAGCGGCACCAGTGGCAAGCGTATGCCGGCTGGCATCAGGCCCATTTCGGCCAGCGCCCATTTGACGGGCACCGGATTGGGCTCGACAAACAGTTTCTGGTGCAAAGGAAAAACTTTGTTATTGATGGCAATCGCCGTGGCGCGCTCGCCCGCCATGGCCGCGACGCACATGTCGTGCATGGCGCGCGGCGCGACGTTGGCCGTCACGGAGATATTGCCGTGGCCGCCGCAGAACATCAGCGCCATGGCGGTCGGATCATCGCCCGAGTACACTGCGAAGTCGGCCGGCACGAGGCGCAGCAGGTCGATGCCGCGGCCGATATTGCCGGTCGCATCTTTCACGCCAACGATATTCGGGATGGCGGACAGGCGCACGATGGTTTCGTTGCTCATGTCGGCAACCGTGCGGCCAGGCACGTTGTACAGGATGACGGGGATGTCGACGGCTTCGGCGATGGCCTTGAAGTGCTGGTACATGCCTTCCTGGGTAGGACGGTTGTAGTACGGCACCACTTGCAAGACAGCATCGGCGCCCGCTTCTTTCGCGTAGCGCGTCAGTTTGATGGCCTCGGCCGTGGAGTTGCCTCCGGCGCCGGCGATGATAGGAATGCGTCCCTTGGCATGTTCGACGGTCAACTGGATCAGTTCGCAGTGTTCTTCCACGCTGACTGTTGCCGATTCGCCCGTCGTGCCAACGATGACGATGCCGTCCGTACCCTCGGCGATATGCCAGTCGATCAGCTTGCGCAGGCCTGGAAAGTCCAGACTGCCGTCTGCGTGCATCGGGGTGACGATTGCTACAATGCTGCCCTTGATCATAGTAAGTTTATAGCGCCGATAAATAAAACAACGATTGTAGCGGATAGCCCGCGCCTGTGGTGCATTCTGACATAGTATGGCCGCTCAAAACGTCGGCAGCAGGGCTGCCAACCGTGGAAAATCCGGCCGGACGGCACAAATTCGTTGCACCAGAGCAGCTTTTGGCTGTTCCACGCGCCCATCCTCATACGCTACCACACGCAAGCCGTGCTGGACCGCCCAGGTCAGCATTTCGCCTTCCTTCAGCAGGAACTTCGGATTCGACGGCTTGCCGAACTGCTCATTGCCTTCAGCAAACGTTTCATACAGCAGCACGCCATCGGGCGCCAGGCTGGCAATCATGGCTTCCAGCAGGGGCCGGTGCAGGTAATTGGTGACGACGATGCCGGCAAAACGGCCGGGAGCGAAAGGCCACACGGCGCCCTGCGCTTCCAGGTCCACCAGGGAAGTGGTGATGCCCGCGCCGGCCGCCTTTTCCAGCATTTCCGGATCATGGTCGAGCGCGATCACGGGGTGGCCCAGGCTTACCAGGTGGCGCGCGTGGCGGCCCGCGCCGCAGGCCAGGTCCAGCACTTCGCCGCCGGGGATCAGAGGCGCCCAGCGGCGCAGCCAGCCGGAAATCGCTTCGGTTTCTAATATTGGTTCAGTTACTTGCATCGGTACTTCCATCAATTATGTGCGTCCATCCAGTTGCTTGCATCAAGTCAACAGGGCCGTCAGGGGCGTGACCAGGGTGACAAAAATGCCAATGACAAATTCGATCGCCGCCAGCAAGGCGCGGTTCAATACGCCCGTGTACATCAGCAGCACCAGGGCGCCGAAGACATACAGGCTGTAGCGCTCGATACTGGCGTAAGGACGCGCCAACTGCATCGGCAGCAAGCCCGTCATGATGCGTCCGCCATCGAGGGGCGGCACGGGAATCAGGTTAAAGACAAACATGGCCGCATTCACGCTGACGCCGGCGCCCGCCATCTTGCGGAAAAACATGCCCATTTCCGTCGGCGGCATCACGCTGAGCACGACAAAGGCGATCATCCAGCTCAGGCCCATGACGAAATTGGCGCCAGGACCGGCAAACGCCACCCAGGCCATCTGCTTCTTCGGATTGCGCAGGCGGCTGAAATCGACGGGCACCGGCTTGGCATAGCCGAACGGCACCTGGATCGTGAAATACAGCATCAGGGGCAGCAAGATCGTGCCGAAAGGGTCGATATGCCGGATGGGATTGAGGCTCAGCCGGCCTTCGTTCGAGGCCGTGGGATCACCGAAATAACGGGCGGCATAGCCATGCGCCGCCTCATGCAGGGAAATGGCAAACAGCACCGGCACCAGGTACACCGCAACGGTCTGGACTATCGTATTGAAATCGCTCATGACCGCGATTCTACCAGAGCAGTCCCGAGCCCTTTCTTACGTTGTCATTAAGAACACCTGCCAAAACCTACTGCGCGTCGCGATTTGCGGCCTGCGATGCTCACTGTGCTAAAGCACAGCTGCGCTTCTTAGCCACAACTCCCTTCCGCTCGCTACGGTTTTGTCAGGTGTTGTAAAGATAGGTAAATGCAATCTCCTACAAACCCAGCACGGCCGGGTCGCCGCGTCCCACGCGCACCACTTCCGGCTCCGCTCCCGTCAGGTCGATCACGGTGCTGGGGCCATGCGCGCAGACGCCGCCATCGATGATCAGGTCGACCAGTTTTTCCAGTCGCTCGCGGATCGTGTCGGCGTCCGTCAGGCTGTCTTCATCGCCAGGCAGGGTCAATGTCGCGCCCAGCAGCGGCTGGCCCAGCTCTTCCAGCAGGCATTGCACGATGCGGTGCTGCGGCACGCGCAGGCCGATGGTCTTGCGCGAAGGATGGCTGAGGCGGCGCGGCACTTCCTTCGTCGCTTCCAGGATGAAAGTGTAGGCGCCCGGCGTGGCCGCCTTGAGCAGGCGGAACTGGCGGTTGTCCACGCGGGCATACACGCCCAGCTCGCTCAAGTCGCGGCACAGCAAGGTTAAATGGTGCTTTTCATCCACGCCCCGGATGCGGCGCAGGCGCTCGACGGCGCCCTTGTCGTCGAGCTGGCACACCAGCGCGTAGCAGGAATCCGTGGGCAAGGCCATGACGCCGCCGGACTGGATGATCTGCGCCGCCTGCTTGATCAGGCGCATTTGCGGATTGTCAGGGTGAATCTGGAAAAATTGACTCATGTGTAAGCGTTCTGGCGAACCAGCTTGTTAAGTTAGCATTATTGTACGCCGCGCAGCGCGGCGATGCGTTGTTCGAGGGGCGGATGGGTGGCGAACAGCGCGCCCCAGCCGCCATTGCCGCCGCTGATGCCCAGCGCCTGCATCGATTGCGGCAGCTCGCCCGGCGGCACGCCGCCCAGGCGAGCCAGCGCATGCATCATCGGCGTGGGGCTGCCCAGCAGCTTGGCGGAACCGGCGTCGGCGCGGAATTCGCGCTGGCGCGAAAACCAGGCCACGATGATGGAAGCGAGCAAGCCGAAGATCACTTCGCACACCATCACGGTGACGAAATAGCCGATGCCGCGCCCGCCGCCTTCGCGGTTGTTATTTTTCAACAGCACGTTATCGACAAAAAAACCCACCACGCGGGCCATGAAGACGACGAAGGTATTCACCACGCCCTGGATCAAGGTCAGGGTCACCATGTCGCCATTCGCGACGTGGGCGATTTCATGGCCCAGCACGGCTTCGACTTCATCGCGGTTCATACTTTGCAGCAGGCCGGTGGAGACGGCCACCAGCGCGGAATTCTTGAAGGCGCCCGTGGCGAACGCATTCGCGTCGCCCTCGTACACGGCCACTTCCGGCATGCCGATGCCGGCCCGCTCGGACAAGGCGCGCACGGTATTGACCAGCCACAATTCCGTCGACGAAGTCGGGTTGTCGATGACGCGCGCGCCCGTGCTCCACTTGGCCATCGGCTTGCTGATCAACAGCGAAAATATCGAGCCCGTGAAGCCCACCACCAGCGAAAACACCAGCAGGCTGCCCAGGCTCAAGGTGCTGCCGCGCGCCGGATTGCCCACGCCCAGCAAGCTGAGCACGAGCGACAGCACCAGCATCACGGCCAGGTTGGTTGCGATAAAAAGGACGATACGTTTCATGGGCGATGGCTCCGAAAAACAACAATAACTAAAAGATAAGTATGCGGTCGTGACTTTTCAAGCCCCGCACACATCCTGTACTGAATGCCTAAGAAAATCGTCGCGAGCGGATGTGAATTGGGGCCGAGAAGCGGAGCTGTGCTAAAGCACAGTGAGCATCGCAGGCCGCAAGTCGCGCCGCGCAGCAGATTTTCGACGGCATTAAAACCAGTCGTGCCAGATCGGGGTAACGTTGGCTGGCAAAGGCGGCAGCATGGCAAAATCCACGCGCGACTCGCCCGGCGCATGGAAATCCGTGCCGCGCGAGGCGAGGAAGCCGTAAGCGTTGGCCAGTTGCGCGTATTCCGGATACTGGTCCGGACTGTGGCTGCCCGTGACGACTTCGATGGCCACGCCGCCGAGTTGTTTGAATTCATCGAACAGCACGCCTTGCGCCATGTCGCTGAAGCGGTAGCGGCCCGGATGGGCGATGACGGCCACGCCGCCCGCGCCGCGTATCCAGCCCACCGCTTCGGCTAGGGTGGCCCAGCGGTGCTCGACGTAGCCCGGCTTGCCTTCCGACAGGTATTTCTTGAACACGTCGGGAATGTTCGCGCATTTGCCCGTTTTCACGATGTAGCGGGCAAAGTGCGTGCGCGACATCAGGTCTGGGTTGCCAACGAACTTCAAGGCCCCTTCATAGGCATCGGGGATGCCGGCCAGGTCCAACTGGCGGGCGATTTCGCGGCCGCGCGCGTCGCGCCCGGAACGCGTCTGGTGCAAGCCCTGCACCAGACCCGGATTGTTTTCATCGACTTGCAAGCCGACGATGTGCACGGTTTCGCCGGCCCACGTAATGGAAATTTCCACGCCGGCCACGAAGCGCATGCCCAGGTCCAGCGCGGCCGTGCGCGCGGCGGCGACGCCGGACACTTCATCGTGGTCCGTCAGCGCCCACACGTCGACGCCCGCCTTGCGTGCGTGCGCGGCCACGGCGGCGGGGGACAGCACGCCGTCGGAGATATTCGAATGACAATGCAGGTCGACTTTAAGCATGTGAAAACAATACCCTGCACGGGCTCAGCATGGAAGAAGTTTTCATTGTACGCTGCTTGTCAAATAGCGCTGCAGCGTTCCCGACACACATCAGGCCAAAAAGGCTTCCACCAGCCTTGCCAGTGCCTGCGGCTGGTCATGATGCAGCATGTGGCCCGCATCGAGCATCATCTCGCAGCGCACATCCTTGATACAGGCCAAACGCCGGTCGATCTCAACGCGCGCCTGCTCCTTGGGCCCCATCCATTGCCACATATTCGTGTCATCGGCCTCCACCCACAGCACGGGCGCCGTGATGCGGCGCCAGCAGGCCATCACCTCTTCCACCTGGTACAGGATGGGATTGACGCGCTTGTGCTGCGGGTCGCCCATGATGTCCCACTCGCCCGCCTCGTTCTGCGCCGACCAATGTTCGGCGAGAAAAGCCGCGCGCTCGTCCGGCAGGCGCGGATTGGTCTTTTGCAGGCGCCCGGCCACGGCCTGTTGCGTGGGATAGCTGCGCATGGCGGGCGGCTCGCGCAATTCGTCGAGCCACTTGGCGTAGCGGCCCGGCGCCTGCTCCGGCTTGGTTGCCATCATGCCGAAGCCTTCCAGGTTGATGAAGCGGCTGATGCGCTCGGGCCGCACGCCCGCGTACAGGCCGGCCACGTTGGCGCCCATGCTGTGGCCCAGCAGGTTGACGGGGGCGTCCGGCGAATAGTGCAGCAGCATGGCGTCCAGGTCGGCCAGGTAGTCGGGGAACCAGTAGGTATCCGATTGCGTGTAGTCGCTGAGGCCAAAGCCGCGCCAGTCGGGCGCGATCACGTGCCAGTCGCCTTGCAACTCGTCGACGACGAATTGGAACGAGGCTGCCACGTCCATCCAGCCATGCACCATGAACAGGATGGGTGCGCCTTCGCGGCCCCAGTGGCGCACATGCGTGCGGGCGCCGCGGATGTTGATGAATTCGGAACGGGAAAGTTTCATGGGTTTCATCGGATGCCTGCCTTGAAAGTGGCGCAGACGGCGCCACATGCTGTGTCTGTAGATAGGGCGCGCATAAAAGTACGACCGTTCGATAATTATACCGGATTAATGCCCGGCGCTCGGACTTGCCCTGCAACAGCGTAAAATAGCGCAAAACTTCCGCGTCCGGCCGTGCCCGGCGCTTCCACCACCGCCACAGGCTAACGATGACACTCTACCAATTGGGCGCCGATGCGCCGCTGATTGATGCTTCCGCTTTTGTTGCCGACACGGCCAATGTAATCGGCAAGGTGACCCTGGAAGCGAATACGTCCGTATGGTTCGGCGCCACGATTCGCGGCGACAACGAACGCATTACCGTGGGCGCCAACAGCAATGTGCAGGAAGGCGCCGTGCTGCATACGGATCCGGGCTACCCGCTCGACATCGGCCGGAACGTCACCATCGGCCACCAGGCAATGTTGCATGGCTGCACGATCGGCGATGGCGCCCTGATCGGCATCCAGGCCGTGATCCTGAATGGCGCGAAGATCGGCAAGAACTGCCTGGTCGGCGCGGGCGCGCTGGTCACGGAAGGCAAGGAATTTCCCGACAATATGCTGATCATCGGCTCACCGGCGAAAGCCGTGCGGGCCCTGACGGCAGACGATATCACCAGGCTACAAGGCAACGCCGTGAACTATGTGCAACGCGGCCAGCTATTTAATACGCAACTCAAGAAGATTGGATAAAAGAATGACGACTGAAACCACGGGCGCAGTCAGCGCAGCCCTTACCGGCCAGGATACCCTGCAAAAATTTATTTTCGACAACGCCGCCGTGCGCGGCCAGTTCATCGACGTTTCCGGCACCTGGCAGGAAGTGGTCTCGCGCCACGCCTACCCGACGGCCGTGAAAAAAGTGCTGGGCGAAATGGTGGCCGCCGCCGCCCTGCTGTCGGCCAACCTGAAATTCAACGGCTCCATCATCATGCAGATCCACGGTGACGGTCCCGTGCGCCTGATGGTGGTCGAGTGCGATTCCGACCTGCGCCTGCGCGCCACGGCCAAGCTGGACCCGGACGCCGCCATTCCCGACGTGGCCACCGTGCCGCAGCTGCTCAACGCCACGGGCAAGGGCCGCTTCATCATCACGCTGGACCCGGCCGACAAGGTGCCGGGCCAGCAACCGTACCAGGGCATCGTGCCGCTGGACGGCGACGACATGGCGACCGTGATCGAAAACTACATGTTGCGCTCGGAACAGCTCGATACGCGCCTGTGGCTGGCCACGGACGACACCGTCTCGCGCGGCCTGCTGCTGCAAAAGCTGCCACACCATGGCGGCAAGGCCGAAGCGACGCCTGTGTCGGAAGAAGACGCGCTGGACACGTGGAACCGCGCCGTGATGCTGGCGTCGACCCTAAAAGAGGCGGAAATCCTGTCGACGGACATCGATACCCTGATGCAGCGTTTGTTCTGGGAAGAAACGATCCGCGTCTTCGATCCGCTGCACCCGAGCTTCCATTGCACTTGCACGCGCGAAAAAGTGGGCAATATGCTCAAGATGCTGGGCGAGGAAGAAGTCAACAGCACCCTGGAAGAAGTGGGCCAGGTGGGCGTGAACTGCGATTTCTGCGGCCAGCACTACGAGTTCGACAAGGTCGATTGCGCACAGCTGTTCATCACGGATGCGCCGGCCGAAGTGCTCATCCCGCCAGCCGCCAGCATTAACTAATTGTAATAATCTCCGCGCCGCCCCTCAGGCGGCGCAATTGTTTCTACTGTCATCTTCCCGTCATCAGTTCGTCATCAGCCCGTCACGCGCCGCCGTTACGCTGCGCAGCTTGTATTACTTCCCACTTTCCACAGGCTGATGATGACCACCCACTTGACGCTGGCCCTGCGCCGCCATTCCTTTCACGTGTTGCTGGGCGCTTGCGCCGCGGGCTTGAGCCTGCCGGCCCTGGCGCAAACGGCCGTCGCCGCCGCCGTGGCGTCCGCCGCCACCGACATGGCCGCCGCTGCTGCCCCGGCTGCCGAAGACAATGCCCCGATCACCACCGTGGAGATTTCCTCGCGCAAGACGCGTTCTTCCGTCGCCCTGAGCAAGAGTGAAATCCAGAAAATCCTGCCCGGCACGAATCCCCTGAAAGCATTGCAAACCTTGCCCGGCGTCAGCTTCCAGACGGCCGATCCATGGGGCAACAACGAGCAGAACCTGTCGCTGTTCGTGCATGGCTTTTCCGGCCAACAACTAGGTTACACCATGGATGGCGTGCCGCTGGGCGACCAGCAATACGGCAACTACAACGGCCTGTCGCCGCAGCGCGCCGTGATCAGCGAAAACGTGCGCAGCGTCGTGCTGTCCTCGGGCGCGGGCGACCTGGCCACGGCGTCGACCAGCAACCTGGGCGGCACCATCGAAACCTATTCCAGCGACCCGCTGGCCACGCAGGGCGCCAGCGTGCAGCAAACCGTGGGCAGCCACCGTACCTCGCGCACGTTTGCCCGCTACGACACGGGCGCCTTCGGCGACGGCAGCAGCGCCTATTTTTCCATCCTGCACCACGAAGCGCGCGCCTGGGACTTCGATGCGCGCCAGGGCGGCGACCAGTTCAACGCCAAGTACGTCAACCGCAGCGAGGCGGGCAAGCTGACCCTGTTCTTCAATTACTCGGACAAGATCGAACCGAACGAGGACAGCACCGTGCATGTGGCCGGCGAAACGAGCTCGCCGTACACGCGTCCCTTCCTGTATCCGGATTTCAAGGCTGCCCTCAACTACCTGTCGCCGACGGGCGCGACGCCTGCCGCCGATGGCAACAATTACCGCAATTACTACAGCGATGCGCAGCGGACCGATTACCTGGCCTACGCCAAGTTCGACGCCAATTTGTCCGAAGGCATGACATGGTCGAACCAGGTGTATTACCACAAGGATGACGGCGCGGGCGTGGTGGCCGGCCCCATCGGCGTGGCCGGCTTGCCGGGCCTGTTCAGCGTGTACTACCCGAAGCAGAACCTGAAGGAAGTCTTCGGCAACTCGGGCTACGCCGTGCGCACGACGGAATACGACATCAAGCGCGGCGGCTTCATTTCCACCCTGCGCAAGGAAATCGGCGAGCATCAGCTGGAAGCGGGCTTGTGGCTGGAACAGAATCGCTCGTCCGCCTACCGCCGCTGGTATGCGCTGGACGTCAACAAGCCCACGTCGCCGTACGACCGCCCCAGCAATCCCTTGATCACGCAATACGGCAGCGAGATCGACAACAAGGTGGTGCAGCTGCACTTGCAGGATGAATGGCGCATCCGCCCCGATATCGCCCTGCAGGCCGGCTTCAAGTCCAGCCTGCAGTTTGCCGACGGCCAGTTCCCCGTGCAACCGGCCAAGGGTGCCATTTCCGGCGGCTCGACGGCCTTGCCGGTCGGCACCATCAACACGAAAAAATGGTTCCTGCCGCAAGTGGGCGCGCGCTGGGATTTCACGCCGCAAGACCAGCTGTACTTCAATATCCAGAAAAACATGCGCCAGTTCGTCACCTACGGCGGCGGCGGCGCCTCGCCGTGGAGCCTGTCGAGCCAGGCCGCGTTTGATTTGTTCAAGCGCGATGCCAAGCCGGAAACGGCCCTCACCTATGAAGTGGGCGTGCGCGGCAGCCACGCCTTGAACCTGGGGGCCATCACGGCCATCGATGGCCAGGTCAACGTCTACCACGTCGATTTCAGCAACCGCTTGCTGCAGATCAGCCCGACGCCCGTGATTTCCTCCATCATCGGTGGCAACCCCGTGCTGGCCAACGTGGGCAGCGTGCGCACGGACGGCATCGATATCGCGGGCACCGTCCACTTTGGCAACAATTTCTCGTTCTACAATGCCCTCTCGTACAACCGCTCGCAGTACGCGGACAATTACAACAATGGCGCCGCGCTGGTGCTGACGGCGGGCAAGAACGTGCCAGGCTCGCCGGAATGGCTGAACAAGTTCGTCGCTTCCGCCACGGTTGGCGATATCGAAGTGCAACTGACGGGAGACTATGTGGGCAAGCGCTACGCGACGTACACCAACGATCTGTCCGTGCCCAGCTATTTCCTGATGGGCCTGGGCGTGTCGGGCAAGCTGCCGGCCATGGCCGGCTGGCTGAAAAATCCGCGCTGGAGAGTGAACGTCAGCAACCTGGCCAACCGCGAAGGTGCCTTGAACGTGGTGGTGGGCGCGGCCGACAAGACGTACAACACCTTCCCGATCGCCCCGCGCCAGGGCTTCCTCACCTTGACGGCGGATTTCTGATGCGCGCGCCCGCTCTGCCCCAGCGTCACTTTTCGCGCCGCAGCTTTGTCCAGGCGGCCGTCGGCGGCCTGGCCATGGCGGCCGCGCCCGGCTTTGCGGCCGGCCTGCTGGAAACAAAACCAAGCCGTCCGCTGGTGTTCGCCCACCGCGGCGCAAGCGCCCTGCGTCCCGAGCATACCTTGGCGTCCTACGCCAAGGCCATCCTCGATGGCGCCGACTACGTGGAGCCGGACCTGGTGGCCACGCGCGACGGCATCCTCGTGGCGCGCCATGAAAGCAATCTGATCGATACCAGCGATGTGGCGCGCCGTCCCGAGTTCGCCAGCCGGCGCGGCAAGAAGCTGGTCGATGGAGAATGGCACGAAGGCTGGTTTGTCGACGACTTCACCCTGGCCGAACTGAAAACCCTGCGCGCCATCGAACGGCTGCCGAAAGTACGCACCGGCAACACCTTATACGATGGACAATTCCAGATCCCGACGTGGGAAGAAATCATCGATTTTGTTGCAGCGCAATCGGCCGCCAGCGGGCGCATCATCGGCCTGGTGCCGGAACTGAAAAGCTCGACCTACTTCCGCGATGCGGGCCTGGCGCTGGAAGACCGTTTCCTGTCGACCATGCTGGCGCACGAGTACACGCGCCGCGCACCGATCGAAATCCAGTCCTTCGAAGTGGCGAATCTGAAATACTTGCGCGAGAAGCTGGGACGGCGCGCCAACGTGCGCCTGATGCAGCTGGTGGTGGGCGGCGATGTGCGCCCGATGGACGTGGCCAAGGCGGGCGGCAAGCTGACCTTCGGGCAAATGATCACGCCGGCCGGCCTGCGCGACATCGCCGCCTACGCGGACGTGGTGGCGCCGCCCACGCGGGGCGTCATCCCATTGGGCGCCGACCAGCGCCTGGCCAAGCCCTCTTCCATCGTCGACGATGCGCACCAGGCGGGCCTGCTGCTGCACACGTGGACCTTCCGTCCGGAAAACCGTTTCCTGGCGGCCGACTTCCGCGACGGCAATGGCGAGAATGCGCGCAACGAGGCCGGTTCCGTGGCGGAAATGCGGCGCTATATCGAGACGGGACTGGACGGCTTTTTCAGCGACGATCCGGGTCTGGGACGCATCGCCGTCGGATAAACATTTCGTAACAAATTCATTTTCAGGGCGTGGCCGATGGCTACGCCCTTATTATGCGTTTCTTGAATTTCTGAAATTGGAATTTGAAATTGGACGCATATCGCAAACTCCATTATTGTGCAATGCAACAACAGACCATTTATGGAGGGCATATGTCCACTTTTACCAACACCTACAGCAACGACAACGATAACTACTTCAGCAACCTGGGCCGCGCCACGCGCGCCTTCCTGGGCGCCCTGCTCGCTTCCAAGCCATACAGCGAACTGGCGCAGAAGGAAGTCATCGCCACCACGACGACCAGCGCCGATGACGAGCGCTATGTGCGCCCAAGCAAGCGCGATTTCGCCCTGCTAAACTCGGAAGCGAACCGCTACGAAAAGCTGATGCCGAATCTGGCTTCGGAACTGCGCTTCCTGGCGTCGCGCGGTTAAAAAACGTTCATGGCGGCGTTGCCTGCGCCTCGCCGTACTGACGTACTGTCTGCGGCTTGACGCCTGGCCCTGGACGTTTTTTAAGCTCACTAAATATTAACAAGGAATTTTTATGATGTTTCTCGAAACCGCATTGATCGCCGTGGCCGTCGTGGTCACCGGCATCCACTTTTACCTGATCACGACCGGCAAGGCCCGTTTCTGATCAGCAAGCAGCAAGGCAGTAGCAGCACGCCGCGCCATGCGTGTGCAGCAGTACAAGGTAATAAGTACAAGGTAGTCATGTGATATGTCAGCCTGGCAATCGGTCCAGGCTGGCAAGTGGGAAGTAGTACTGTCTTAATGTGGCGCAGCAGCGTCCACCGGCGTTTCCAGCAGTGGCGGGGTCTGGCCCTTGCGCACGATCTGCACGAAAATCTCATTCTGTTTGACCATGCCCAGCTCATAGCGGGCACGCTCCTCGACGGCGCCCGTGCCATCTTTCAGGTCGCGCACTTCGGATTCGAGCTTGGCGTTTCGCGCCTTCAATTCCACGTTCTTCTTGTTGGCCACCGCCACTTGGGCTTCCATGTCGGCAACACGCAGCCAGCCGCCTTTACCCAGCCAGAGGGGAAATTGTATCAACAGCAGCAGGGCTGCCAGGGCGAGCGTAATCAGGCGCATGGGGCATTCAGTTAAAAAACCGGCCGGAACATCTCCGGCCGGCCAGTGGGTTTTACATCAGCTTACTTCAGATTATAGAACGCATCGCGGCCAGGGTAGCTGGCGATGTCGCCCAGGTCTTCCTCGATACGCAGCAGCTGGTTGTACTTGGCCATGCGGTCCGAACGCGACATCGAGCCGGTCTTGATCTGCAGGGCGTTGGTGGCAACGGCGATATCGGCGATGGTCGAGTCTTCCGTTTCGCCCGAGCGGTGCGAAATGACGGCCGTGTAACCGGCGCGCTTGGCCATTTCGATGGCGGCGAAGGTTTCCGTCAGGGTGCCGATCTGGTTGATCTTGATCAGGATCGAGTTGGCGATACCTTTCGAGATGCCTTCTTTCAGGATCTTGGTGTTGGTGACATACAGGTCGTCGCCGACCAGTTGCACTTTCTTGCCCAGTTCCGCCGTCAGGATCGCCCAGCCGTCCCAGTCGCCTTCATGCATCGCGTCTTCGATCGAGATGATCGGGTACTTGTCGCACCAGGTCGCCAGCAGGTTGGTGAATTCGGTGGCCGTCAGGCTCAGACCTTCGCCTTCCATTTCGTACTTGCCGTTCTTGTAGAACTCGGACGCGGCACAATCGAGGCCGATGGCGATCTGCGTGCCTGGCTCGTAGCCCGCTTCTTCGATGGCCTGGATGATCAGCTTGATGGCTTCTTCATGGTTGGCCAGCGATGGCGCGAAACCGCCTTCGTCGCCCACGTTGGTGTTCAGGCCCTTCTTGTGCAGGATCTTTTTCAGCGTGTGGAATACTTCCGCGCCGTAGCGGACAGCTTCCTTGAACGACGGGGCGCCCACGGGAATGATCATGAATTCCTGGATGTCCAGGTTGTTGTCGGCGTGCGCGCCGCCGTTGATGACGTTCATCATCGGCACTGGCATCTGCATGGCGCCCGAACCGCCGAAATAGCGGTACAGCGGCAAGCCCGCTTCTTCAGCGGCAGCCTTGGCGACAGCCATCGAGACGGCCAGGATGGCGTTGGCGCCCAGGCGCGATTTGTTTTCCGTGCCGTCCAGGTCGATCAGGGTACGGTCCAGGAAAGCCTGCTCATTGGCGTCCAGGCCCATGATGGCTTCGGAGATTTCGGTATTGATGTTTTCGCATGCTTGCAGCACGCCCTTGCCGAAGTAGCGCTTGGCGTCGCCATCGCGCAATTCCACGGCTTCGCGCGAACCGGTCGAGGCACCCGACGGCACGGCCGCACGGCCCATCACGCCCGATTCCAGCAACACATCGCATTCGACGGTCGGGTTACCGCGCGAGTCCAGGATTTCGCGACCGATAATATCAACAATAGCACTCATGTCATTCTCCAAAGTTAAGCGAAACAGGGGCTGCACACTGCGTTCTGATGCGCAATTGCACAAAGTGGGCAAAGAAACTCCCGGCGGAGACTATCAGGCCGGGAGCTGTCTTACAGGTAATACTGTCGCTATCGACCGGCGTTATTCAGCGACGGCGTTGGCGTCCTTGTGCGCCAGCGCTGCCTTGATGAACGAGGTAAACAACGGATGGCCGGTGCGTGGCGTCGACTTGAACTCAGGATGGTATTGCACGCCCATATACCATGGGTGGGCATTCTCACCCGTGCGTGGCAATTCCATGATTTCGCACAAATCTTCGCTCGGCGTACGGGCCGACACGATCAGGCCAGCCGCTTCGACACGGGCCAGGTAGTGATTATTGGCTTCGTAGCGATGGCGGTGACGCTCGGTCACCACGCTGCCGTAGATCTCGGCGGCGAGGGTGCCCGGATTGACGGCGCAGGTCTGCGCGCCCAGGCGCATGGTACCGCCCAGGTCCGAGTTTTCATCGCGCAACTCGACTTTACCATCGTGGTTTTGCCACTCATTGATCAGTGCAACGACAGGTTGATCCGTATCAAGGTCGAACTCGGTCGAATTCGCGTTCGGCATGCCTGCCTTGTTGCGCGCGTATTCGATCAGGGCCACTTGCATGCCCAGGCAGATGCCCAGGTAAGGGATCTTGTTTTCACGGGCGAACTGGGCCGCCTTGATCTTGCCTTCCACGCCGCGCTTGCCGAAGCCGCCCGGTACCAGGATGGCATCGTACTTGCCCAGGTTGTCGCAACCGGTCGTTTCGATTTCTTCCGAATCGATGTATTCGATGTTGACGCGGCTTTCCGTGTGGATGCCGGCGTGGCGCAGCGCTTCGATCAGCGACTTGTACGACTCGGTCAGTTCCACATACTTGCCGACCATGCCGACGGTGATTTCCGCCTTCGGGTGCTCCATCGTGTAGATCAGCTTGCTCCAGATCGACAGGTCGGCCGGTGCCGGATCGAGGTCCAGCGCGTCGCAGATGATCTTGTCGAGACCCTGATCGTGCAGCATTTGCGGCACTTTGTAGATGGTGTCGACATCCCACACGGAAATGACGGCGTCTTCCTCGATGTTCGAGAACAGCGAGATTTTCGCGCGTTCATCTTCCGGGATGGCGCGGTCGGCGCGGCACAGCAGCGCGTTTGGCAAGATGCCGATTTCGCGCAGCTTTTGCACCGAGTGCTGGGTCGGCTTGGTTTTCAGTTCACCGGCCGAGGCGATGTAAGGCACCAGGGTCAGGTGGACGAAAGCCGTGTTCTTGCGGCCGGCGCGCAGGCTCAGCTGACGCGCCGCTTCCAGGAATGGCAGCGATTCGATATCGCCGACGGTGCCGCCGATTTCGCACAGGGCCACGTCGTAGCCTTCGGCGCCACGGCGGATGTAATCCTGGATTTCATTGGTGATATGCGGAATCACCTGCACGGTCTTGCCCAGATATTCGCCCCGGCGTTCCTTGCGGATCACCGATTCATAGATCTGGCCAGTGGTGAAGTTATTCACCTTTTTCATGCGGGTGGAGATGAAGCGCTCGTAGTGACCGAGGTCGAGGTCGGTTTCGGCCCCGTCATCGGTGACGAATACTTCACCGTGCTGCATAGGGCTCATCGTGCCAGGATCGACGTTGATATACGGGTCGAGCTTGAGCATGGTGACTTTAAGGCCGCGCGATTCGAGGATCGCGGCGAGGGAGGCGGCGGCAATCCCTTTTCCAAGGGAAGACACAACGCCACCAGTGACGAAGACAAATTTGGTCATTGCAGATGGTGCCGAACGGCACGTGCGGGAAATTGAAATTATACACTAAAGCCCGCCTGCGTCGCTCCCCACGCGCGGAAATTTGCGCCAAATGACGACTATCCCTCCCCCTCCTGCTGTCTACGCGCAACAAAATTACCCGATAACAATAATTGAAATATTTCCAATTCCATATTTTGTGTGGGAGACCGAACAGACCCTGCCATGGCATACGTCCAGACTGGAATTTTTCAACGGAGGTACATCATGAGCTACGAAGAACGCGACGCCTACGGCATGTATGTCAACCGCGGCCACAAAGGCCCCGGCCCTGAACTGATGGGTGCAGACACCCTGATCGGCGACCATGTGCACAACGCCAAGGATGAACACCTGGGCGAAATCAAGGAAATCATGATCGACATGCGCAGTGGCAAAATCGCCTACGCCGTCATGTCGCACGGCGGCGTCTTCACCATCGGCGAAAAGCTGTTCGCCGTGCCGTGGGAAGCGCTGCTGCTCGACACCGTCAACAAGCGCTTCACCCTCAACGTCGACAAGGAACGCATCGAAAACGCGCCCGGCTTCGATACGGATAACTGGCCGAACATGGCCGATACCACATGGGTGAACTCGATTCACAGCTACTACGGCACCACGCCGCGCGAGTATTAATTAACCCGAAGCGGAGGGCCGGGGTCGTACCCTGAGGGTACGACCCCAGTATTTGCACTTGGGTTTGGTTAAAAACGGTATTCCAACCCCGCCACATACGTCCTGCCCCGCGCCGTACTCATCGGCGTATTGTCGTTCGACTGCGACGGCATCGAGTTCAAGCGGTTCAGCGCTTCCGAGTAATTCTTGTCCATGGCGTTTTGCACGGACAGGCGCAGGAACAGGTTCTTGCTGACCTGGTAACTCGCATACAGGTCGATCACGGCCGGGATCTTCGGATTGTCGGCCTTGAGCACTTCGCCCGTCGCTTCATCGGCTTCATTATCCGGCGACAGGCGGCGATTCGATCCCGTGTGCTTGATGATGGCGCCCACTTCCAGCTTGTTGTCCAGCAAGCGCGTGCCCACGTCGAGGTTGTAATACGTGCTGGGCAGCTCGCTGATGTCGGCCGCACCAAACCACGCGCTGGCGATCGAGGTGGGCTGGCTGGTCTTTTCACGCGTGTACGACAGGCGCGCATAGGCCGGCCCCAGCTGGTACTGCGCTTCCAGTTCCCAGCCGCGCGTATGCACGGGTGTGGCCGAGTTAATGTAGATATACATATTCGTCACGTACGCATCGACGGTCTCCCAATCCGTGGCGATCACTTCCGATATATTGCACTTGCGCCCGTTATCGCACACAAGGAAGGATTGGCTGGTGATATAGCCATCGATCTTGCTCTTGAAATACAGGGCCTTGAAGTTCAGCGCATCGTTCTTGCTCAGCAAACCATGCAGGCTGGAATTAAAACCCAGTTGATAGGTCGTCGCTTTCTCTCCCTTCAGAAAGGGGTTCATCGACGCCCCGCCGTCATTCGAGAAAAACACTTCCTGCGGATTCGGCCCGCGCATGGTGCGCTCGGCGCTGGCAAACGGCTGGAACCAGGGCGTGAGCTGGGCCGACAGCAACAGCGACGGATTGATGCCGTGTTCGTTCAGCGCGATATGCGCCGCCCCTTGCGGGAAACATTTCACGCGCTCGTCGCAGGCCGGCTTGTAGCCCGTCAATTCGAAACGCGTGTAGTTCAGCCCCGCATTGAGCTGAACAATGCCGCGGTTGTATTGCAGGCCCGCATACAGGCTGTTGATCTTTTGCACGCCCTCGGGACCGAACGTATTGTTTTCAATCGATTGCTGGTTCGCATCCGGGTTGTCCGGATCGTCGACCAGGCTTTCCACGTGCTTGCTGTATTTATTACGCATCAGCTTGCCGCCAATGGTCACCAACGCATCGCCGCCGGCCAGTCTGAAGCTGCTGGTGTTGTTGATGTCGAAGGCGTCGGCGCGGTTGGCCGCATTCGTGTTGATGAAATTGGTCAGCGCCTCGGGCATGTATTTCTGGTTGCCGCGGCTGCTGCTGGCGACCACATTGAGGTCGATCAATTCCGAAAACGGCGTGTAGTGATATTTCACATAGTAATCATCGCTCCGGATATCGCGGCGCGTGAACGTATTGCGGTAATCGCGCGCCGACAGTTCCAGCGCATGGAAGTCGCTCAAAGTGAGGTCCAGCTTGAGCAATTGCGACTTCGGCTTCTGCTTATAAAAACGGTTGTAGCCGAAGCCGAACTCCTCGCTATCCGTGCCATTGCCATTCTTGTAGTTGTTGCCGATCACGCTCGCGCTGGTGGCGGCAATGAAACCCACGCTGCCGCCATCGAAGGCAGGGTTTTTCATGCCCACGGCCAGCATGGCGCTGCGGCCCACGCCGTTATTGCCGGTCCACATCTTCGTGCGCGCCCCCGTTTTTTCCCCGGCGAAGACGACGTCATCGACGCCGATGGTGCGGAAATTGGCGCTGCCGGCCAGCGCATTGACGCCGTCGCCGCCGACGACATTGCCACGCGACACATCCACGCCGATGATGAAGTTCGGGTCGATCAGGGCGCCGAACTGGCTGCTGGGCACGCTACCATGCGCCACTTCCGATGGCGCGCTGCCATAGTAATTTTGCGTCACGCCATCGACCATGGTGTTGACCCGGCCAAAGCCGGACAGGCCGCGGATGTTCACGCTGACGGCACCCTGCGCCGGATCGATCTGGGTAAACGTGCCCGGCATGCCGCGCAGGATCTGGTCGACGGGCTGCAAGCGCGTGTCCGGCCCGCGCGCACTGACGGCGCCCGGTTTTTCCAGCGCCTGCTGTTCCGCAGGCACCGTTTCACCCGATACATTCAATGGTGGAAATTCCACCTTGCCACTGCCTTGGACTTGTTGTGCCCATGCCTGCTGCGCGAGCAAGGCCATGCAGATGCCCACGGCCTGCGTCATTGTCTTGATATGCATACACCCTTGATTTGTTATGGATAGATTTTTGAATGAAAAGCGATGGCATCCTCATGCCTTGTCCTGTCCTGGCTCCAGCTTGAACGAGACGGGCAAGGTGACGGTCACCGTGCCCTGGTGCAGGACGTTGTCGGGCGGCGCCGGCAACGGTTGCGCGCGCTCAAGCACTTGCAGCGCTTCGCGGTCGAGCAGCACCGTGCCCGATGAAGTGACCAGTTCGCTGGCCAGCAGCTTGCCGTCGCGGTCCACCTGGAAGCGCACCCAGGCGGCGCCAGCCCGCTTGCGCTGGCGCGCATCGCCCGGATAGCGCTTGAAGTGGGCCAGATGGCCGAGCACGCGGCTTTGCCAGCTGGCCGGCGCCGCGCTGCTTGACGGCGTGTCGCTGTTGAACGGCGCCGCCTGCGGACCGCGCACGGCAGCCGGTGCCGGCGTGGCGCTGCTGCTGGCCTGTGCGGGCACGGCAGCTTCCTTGGCGACATCCTTGCCCGGCTCCGTCGATGGGCTGGCAGCCGCCTTTTCCTCTTTTTCCGCCGCGACGATCTCCGGCGCGGCGGCGCGCGCCAGCACGGGCAACGCCTCTTGCCGGATGGCGCTCCTTGGCGGCCGGGCCGAGCTGGAGGCAGCCGACTGGCGCGCGCCCACGGCATGCGCGACCTGTGTTTCCGGCGACATCGCTTGTGCGGCAAATACCACCATCACGCTGGCCGCCGGGTTGGCGGGCGCCACGGCGACGGGCTGCCAGCTGGCCCACAGCAGCAACGCCAGCATGCCCGCTACCATCAGCGCCGTGGCGATGCCCCAGTTCAATACAGGGCGCGGATTCACCCACCCTCCCGGCCGACCAGGCCCACTTTCAGATAACCGGCCTGGCGCAGGGCATCCATCACGCCCAGCACGTCTTCATACGCCGCTTGCTTGTCGGCCTGGAAAAACAGGGTGCGCTGGCGGTCGCCGCCCGTCTGGGCGTCAAGCAAACCGCCCAGCTGCTCGCGCGCCACGGGCGACTCGCCCAGGTACAGGCTGTGGTCCGCTTTCAGGGAAACGAACAGGGGCTTTTCGGGGCGCGGTTCCGGCTTGGCTGTGGCGGCCGGCAAGTCGATTTTCAGGTCGACCGTGGCCAGCGGCGAGACCACCATGAAGATGATCAACAGCACCAGCATCACATCGATGAAGGGCGTGACATTGATCTCGCTCAACTCTGGCATGTCGGCCGTGTCGTCGTCCGGGGAAGGAAAGAGGCTGGCCATGGCTCAGGCCTGCTTGCGCGTGTCGAGGTCGCGGCTCAGCATCAGCAGCACTTGCGCGGAAGCGGCCCGCAGCTGCGCCTTGTACTGGTTGATGCCACGGCTGAGCACGTTATAGATGACGACGGCGGGAATCGCCGCCACCAGGCCCAGCGCCGTCGCCAGCAAGGCTTCCGCGATGCCGGGCGCGACGGTGGCCAGATTCGTGCTCTGGCTGACGGCGATGCCGATGAAGCTGTTCATGATGCCCCACACGGTGCCGAACAGGCCGACGAACGGTGCCACGGCGCCGATGCTGGCGAGCAGGCCGATGCCTTGCGTCATGGCGCGTACCTGCTGCGCAATGAACTGTTCCTGGCGAAAGCCGGCCCGCTCTTTCAGGGCCGCCGCCGGCGCGCTGGCGTGCGACAGATTCAGTTCCTGCTGCACATCGTCGAGCAACTGCTGCGCCAGCGAAGTGCTGCCTGCGCCCTCCACCTTGGCGGCCGCGTCGGGCAGCGAGGTGGCCGTCTTCAGCATGGCGACGGCTTGCGCCGCCGCACGCCGGGCTTGCAGCAAACTGGCGCCCTTCACCAGCAAGACCACCCAGGTGGCCAGCGCGGCGACCAGCAAGCCGATGAGCACGCTTTTGACAACCTGGTCGGCGGCGAAAAACATGCCCAGCGGCGACATATCGTGCGGCAAGGCGGACGCTTGCGCGGTGGCGTGGAACAGGGAAAGAAACATGCCGCCAGCGGCGGCTTTGATACGGGACAAGGGGATACGCATGGGAGTTTCAACAGGTAACAGGCATGGCTGCGCCAACGGCGCGCACGCGCATGCAAAAAAAATCGGACGGACTACCTGGCTGCTGCGGGGAAGCTTGCTGGGAGAGAATGCCGGGCTGACCGCCCGGCGGAGGTGAAACGGCTTACTTGGCGCTGGCGATGGCGGATGCGGCAACCGGCGTGAACCAGACGAAATCCGCCTGCGGCGCCAGCACCGTGGCGCCCTTCTGCGCCAGGACCAGCACCAGCGGCGCAGGGCCGCCCGTCAAGTCCTGCACGTGCAGCGGCACGCCCAGGTCCTTGTGCGCATGGTAGGCGCCGGCGATCAGCACGGCCGGCGCGGGCGCGGCCAGCAGGCGCTCGGCCATGCGGCGGTCGCGCTGCTGTTGCACCGACAGCATGGCGGCCAGGCGCGGTTCGTCGATCTGGTTGTCATGCATGACGCGGATGATGTCTTTCAGCTTGGCATGCACCTTGCCATCGTTGGCCAGGTTCGAGTGCTTGCCCTGCACGGCCGGCTTGTCGACAAACATTTGCTTGATCTCGCTGCGGTCCAGGTTGGCCGACCAGACGGGATACGGCGCGCGCATCACGGTCATGACCAGGTCGCCATACTGCTCCCACTTCCAGCTGGGCTGCCAGGCCAGCAGCTCGGCCACGTGCTCGGGGCGCACGACGGGATCCGTCTGCAGCCACGGCTTGACCTTGTCCACCTTGGCTTGCTGGTCCGGGTTCAGCATTTCCAGCAGCACGCTGCCTTGCGGGCGCCGGCCCTGCAGTTGCTGCAGCAGCCATTGCTCGATCTGATGATGGCTGAGCTGGTCATGCTGTTCGCCCACGATGATCCTCGGCGCAGCGGCCAGCTGGGCCAGCAGTTGCTCGGCAGTCACCCGCTGGCCGCTGCGCAAGTCGACGATCTCGCCCAACTGGCGCACATCCTGCGCGGCGGACGTCGCGGCGGCGCCGGTGGCCGCGCCAGTTACGGGGGCGACACTGCTGCAGGCGCTCAGGGCCAGCACGCAGGCGGGCAGGACGGCAGCGATGGACAGGGAGAATTTCATGGGCATGGCCTTTCGGGTCTAAGCACGCATTGCAAAATAACTACTGGCGGGCATTTTAATAGAAATGATTCTCATTTACAACCAATGCATGGCGAACCATACAGATTTTTTTACTACTGGCAAAAACCAATATGCTGCTTCGGTGAAATCCCCGGGCGCGGAGTAGAATAAAAAAAACGGAGGACTCGCGTGAATCAAACTGACCAGTTGGCGGTACTGAAAAAACCGCTGCCCGTATCCCTTGCTGCCGTACTTTCCCTGATCTTTGCCGACCGCTTTTCCATGACGCAAGCCATGCGCGAACACCATGGCCGCGACGAGTCGAGCTATCCTCCCATGCTGCCGGACGCCGTCATCTTCGCCCATTCCACCGAGGAAGTGGCGGCCGCCGTCAAGCTGTGCAGCGCGCACGACGTGCCCATCATCGCCTACGGCAGCGGCACTTCGCTCGAAGGCCATGTGCTGGCCCTGCATGGCGGCGTGACGATTGATCTGTCGCAAATGCACCAGATGGTGGCGGTGCATGGCGAAGACTTGACGGCCACCGTGCAGGCGGGCGTGACGCGCAAACAGCTGAACGAGGAAATCCGCGACACGGGCCTGTTCTTCCCCATCGACCCGGGCGCCAATGCGTCGCTGGGCGGCATGGCCGCCACGCGCGCCTCGGGCACGAACGCCGTGCGCTACGGCACCATGCGCGAAAACGTGCTGGCCCTGACCGTGGTGACGGCCGATGGGCGCATCATCAAGACGGGTACCAGGGCGAAAAAATCCTCAGCCGGCTACGACCTGACGCGCCTGTTCGTCGGCAGCGAAGGGACCCTGGGCATCATCACGGAAGTGACCGTAAAACTGTATCCGCTGCCGGAAGCCATCTCGGCCGCCGTGTGCTCGTTCCCCGGCACGGGCGAAGCCGTCAGCGCCGTGATCCAGACCATCCAGATGGGTATTCCTGTGGCGCGGGTCGAGTTTCTCGATGAAAATGGCGTGAAAGCCATCAATGCCTACGACAAGATGGCGCTGCCGGAAAAGCCATTATTGCTGTTTGAATTTCACGGTACGCCGGCCAGCGTGGCCGAGCAGGCGCAGCTGGTGCAAGCCATTACGGCGGAGCATGGCGCCAGCGATTTCGAGTGGGCCAGCCGTCCCGAAGACCGCTCGCGCCTGTGGGCCGCGCGCCACAATGCGTATTTCGCCCTGCTGCAACTGCGCCCCGGCAGCCGCGCCATCTCCACCGATTGCTGCGTGCCGATTTCGCGCCTGGCCGAATGCATCCTGGCCACCAAGGCCGATTGCGAAGCGCAGGGGCTCGTCTATGCCATCATCGGCCACGTGGGCGACGGTAATTTCCACGTGCAGATGCTGGTCGATCCCGATGACCCGGCCGATATCGCGCGCGCGGAAAAGGTCAACAGCGACATGGTCACGCGCGCCATCGGCATGGATGGCACCTGCACGGGCGAGCACGGCGTGGGCATGCACAAGATGGCCTTCCTGGTGGAAGAACATGGTGCAGGCGCGATCGACACCATGCGCGCCCTCAAGCACGCGCTGGATCCGAAGAACATCATGAATCCGGGGAAGATCGTACGCTGGTAACTATAATGCCATGCGCATCGGCACGAAAGCGATACCGCCCTCCTCCACCTTCGGCCCCGTGGCGACAAAGCCCAGGCTTGTGTACAGGGGCAAGGCGTACAGGGAGGAATTGACGGTAAACGCCGTCACATCGCCTTTGGCCAGCGACGCATCGCGGGCTGCCTGCCACAGGCGGCGCGCCATGCCGCGCCGGTGCCAGGCGCGCGGCACGAACATGTGGAACAGATGCGTGTTGTCGCGCATGGCCACCACACCGGCCAGTTCGCCGTCGATATGCGCGAGCTGGTAGGCATAGCGAGTCTGCGACAGATAGCCTTCGATGGCCGGCTGGCGGCAATGTTCGATGAATTTTTCCGCCCCCGCGCCATCCGGGTGCAGGGTCAAAAAGGGCATCAGGTCGTCGATCAGGGCGACGATGGCGGGCGCGTCGGCGACCAGGGCGGGACGCAGTGTCGGTTCGGGCAAGGTTGTCATCTTCAAATAATGCCATGGCCTCCTCCCCGCCGGCAACTCTCAACAGAAATCGCGGCTGCTGGTCCGCAAGCGTCCCAGCAAATGCGACATGTCGACCAGGCGCTTGGCCACCAGGTTGCGCACGATGCCTTCACGCTGCCACACGCCGTACACGCCCAGCAGCGGCGCACTCAGCACTTCGCGCCGCTGGCTTTCCACCAGGTCGGGCCAGACGATGACGTTCACCGTGCCCGTCTCGTCTTCCAGGGTCATGAAGATGACGCCCTTGGCCGTGCCCGGCCGCTGGCGCACGGTGACGATGCCGCAGGCGCGCGCCAGCTGTCCGCTCGTGTAAGTCATCAAGGTGGACGCGGGCAGGAAACGCTGTTCCAGCAATTGCTTGCGCAGCAGCGCCAGCGGGTGGCGGCCCAGGGTCAGGCCTTGCGCGCGGTAGTCGCTGACGATGCTCTCGCCTTCCGTCGGCGCGGCCAGCACGGGCAAGTCTTCCTCTTGTGAGGTGGCGCGCAGCAAATCCCTGTCGGGCACGGCGCCGGCCGCCTGCCACAGCGCCGCGCGCCGGTGCCCGGCCAGCGCGTGCAGGGCATTGCCGGCGGCGAGCACCTGCAAATCATGACGGTCCAGGCCGCCACGGAGGGCCAGGTCGGCCACGTCGGCGAAAGCAGCGATGGCGCGCGCATCCTCGATGCGCCGGGCCGCTTCCGCGCGCATGCCGAACAGGCTGTTCAAGCCCAGGCGCACGGCGGGTGCGACACCCCGCCCCCCCTGCTCTTCCAGCTCCGCCTCCCAGCCGCTGATCGCCACGTCGACGGGCAGCACTTGCACGCCATGCCGGCGCGCATCCTGCACCAGTTGCGAGGGACTGTAAAAGCCCATGGGCTGGCTGTTGAGCAAGGCGCACAGAAAGGCAGCCGGTTCGTGGCATTTCAGCCAGGAACTGGCGTACGTCAGCAGCGCGAAACTGGCCGCGTGCGACTCGGGAAAACCGTATTCGCCAAAGCCCTCGATCTGGCTGAAGATGGCCTCGGCAAATACTTTCTCATAGCCATTGTCCACCATGGCATCGACGATGCGGTCATGGTAATTGTTCATGCCGCCCTTGCGTTTCCAGGCCGCCATGGCGCGCCGCAACTGGTCCGCTTCGCCGGGTGTGAAATCGGCCGCGATGATGGCCACCTGCATTACCTGCTCCTGGAAGATCGGGATGCCCAGGGTGCGTCCCAGCGCCTTTTCCAGGCCCTTCGGATAATCGATTGGCTCCTTTTTCTGGCGCCGCTGCAGATACGGATGCACCATGCCGCCCTGGATGGGGCCGGGGCGCACCAGCGCCACCTCGATGACGAGGTCGTAGAATTCACGGGGACGCAGGCGCGGCAGCATGCTCATCTGGGCGCGCGACTCGATCTGGAACACGCCGATGGTGTCCGCCTCGCACATCATGTCGTAGGTGACGGGGTCTTCCGCAGGAATATCCTGCAGGCGGAATTCCTCGCCGCGCCGCGCCCCCACCAGTTCCAGCGCACGGCGCAGGGCCGACAGCATGCCCAGCGCCAGCACGTCGACCTTCATCAAGCCCAGCTCCTCGAGGTCATTCTTGTCCCACTCGATGACGCTGCGTTCGGCCATGGCCGCGTTTTCAATCGGCACCAGGCGCGACAACTTGCCCTGAGCAATGACAAAGCCGCCCGGATGCTGCGACAAATGACGGGGAAAGCCCAGCAACTGCTGCGCCAGGCCAGCCCACTGCTGCGACAATGCCGCTTCCGGGTCGAGTCCGCATTCGGCCAGGCGCTCGAGCAGATCGCGCTTGCCATCGAACCAGCGATGCGCCTTGGCCACTTTTTCCACGATGGCCAGGTCGATCCCCAGCGCCCGGCCGCTGTCGCGCAAGGCGCTCTTGGGCCGGTAGCTGATCACCACGGCCGCCAGCGCGGCCCGCTCGCGGCCATATTTGCCATAGATATATTGAATCACTTCTTCGCGCCGCTGGTGCTCGAAATCGACGTCGATATCGGGCGGCTCGTTGCGCTCGCGCGACATGAAACGCCCGACCAGCGAGTTGCCGCGCGCCGGGTCCACTTCCGTGATGTGCAAGCAATAGCAGACGGCCGAATTGGCGGCCGAGCCCCTCCCCTGGCACAGGATGTTTTGCGAGCGGGCAAAGCGCACGATGTCGTACACGGTCAAGAAGTACGCTTCATACGACAGTTCCGCGATCAGTTCCAGCTCCTGCTCGATCTGCTCCTGCACGTTCGCCGGAATGCCCAGCGGAAAGCGGATACGCGCGCCCGCATACGTTTCTTCGCGCAGATACGTCGCCGGCGTGTGGCCGTGCGGCACCAACTCGTCGGGATAGTCATAGCGCAAACTGTCGAGGGAGAATGTGCACAGCTCCGCGATGCGCAGGGTTTCCGCCAGCGCCTGCGGCGGATACACATTGGCCAGGCGCAAGCGCGCGCGCAGATGCTGCTCTGCGTTTTGCGCCAGTGCATAGCCGCACTCGCCCACGGGTTTGCCCACGCGGATCGCGCACAGCGTGTCGAGCAGGGGCTTGCGCGAACGCACGTGCATGCACACGTGGCCGACGGCCACCACGGACAAGCCCTGCGCTTGCGCCGCCTCCTGCACGCCGCTGCGGTGCGCGTCATCCTGCGCCCGCTGCAGCAGGTTCAAGCCTATCCAGCTGCGCTCGCTGCCAAAGGTTGCCGCCATCCATGCCCCCTGCGCGCGCAGCGCCTCGGGCTGGGCCGGATAGCTGGGCAGCAAGATCATCAGACAGCCGGGCAGCCCCCGCAAATGGGCAAACTCTGGCGATGGCGCGGCGAAATCATCGGGCGTCAGCAAATAGCGCCCCTTGGCCGCCCGCGTGCGCGCCATGGTGATCAGTTCCGACAAGTTGCCGTAACCGTCGATGTCTTGCACCAGCGCCAGCAAGGACAGGGCCGGACTGCCGTCGGACTGCGTCAAGTGAAAGTGCGCACCGATAATCAGGGGAAAATCGGCCCGCTTGGCCACCGCATGGGCACGCACGACGCCCGCCAGCGAGCACTCGTCGGTAATGGCCAGCCCCTTGTAACCGAGCTGAACGGCGCGCGCCACCAGCTCTTCCGCATGCGAGGCCCCATGCAGGAAGCTGAAATTACTCAGGCAGTACAACTCAGCATACTCGGGTAAGACTGCGCCCCACATGATCCACCTCAATACTGTATATAAACACAGTATATTATACTTATCTGGAATCGGGCTTATCGTTTATGCTGGTGTTTTACCTCCACATCGACCGCCATGATCGTCCATCTCTTGAAATGTTTCGGCGCCGCACCCGGTGGCGGCAATGCGGCACTGGTCGTGGAAAACGACCACGGCAGCGAAACGGCGCGCCAGCAATTCGCCCAGGAGCGGCAAGTGAGCGCCTGCGTCTTCCTCGACCCGCAAGCGGACGGCAGCATCGTGCTCGACTATTTTTATCCGCACACGCGCAGCCCCCTGTGCCTGCACGCCACCCTGGCGGCCGCGCATGTGCTGCTGACGGCGCCTGGCGCGCCGGCAACCCTGACGGTACGCACCGCCATGCGCGGGCAAGCCTTGCAGCTGGTGCGCCGCGCGGAGGGATTGTTCATCGGCCTGGCGCCGCAGCCGGCGCCTGCCGTCCTGGTGGAAAAGTATGTGCCGTCCGAGCTGATGGGCCAGCATATGCACTTGCTGTCGCCGCCCGTGGTCGCCTCCGTCGGCAGTCCGAAGCTGCTGCTGGAGGTGGCCGACCGCACCACCCTGCGCGCGCTGCGGCCGAACCTGGAACTGATCGCCGACTGGAGCGCCTTGCATCAGGTCAGCGGCTGCTATGCGTATTGCCGCACGGGCGAGCACGAGTATGAGGGGCGCAACTTCAACCACCTCGATCCGGCGCTGGAAGACAGTGCCACGGGCGTGGCGGCGGGCGCGCTGGCGGTGCATCTGCAACAGTCGCTGCGTCTGCACCAGGGCCACGTGACGCAGCAGCCCTGCTTGATCGAGGTGCAATACAGCGCGCAGGCCATCTGGGTGGGCGGCATGGTGCAACGCAGCACCTGAATGGGGCGCGCCGCACCAGCACAAGGCAAGCCAGGCAGCGGCCAAAAGATAATCAACCAGGAAACAACAGTTACCGCAAATTTGTAATAACAAAACAAAGTATCGCTGGTGAATGCTGAAATGATGGCACTAGAATCAAGTCACGAATCTTGCTCATCAGCCACTTGGAGATACTGCGTGCCGACCCTCACCACCTTGCGTAAAGCAGTCCTCATCAGCCTGTACGGCAGCGCCGCCCTGGCCGCCTTCAGTCCCGCCGCCATGGCCCAGAGCACGGAAGCGGCCGCCACGGACGGTCCCGTGCAAACGGTCAGCGTGGTCGGCTCGCGCCGGGTCGCCAGTTCCGCTACCGATACCATGGTGCCGGTCGATATCATTCCGATTTCCAAGGTGGCCGAGCAAGGCGGCCAGTTTGACCTGGCGCAATCGCTGCAATACATCTCGCCCTCGTTCAACTCCACGCGCCAGACAGGCGCCGATGGGGCCGACCTGATCGATTCGGCCGCCCTGCGCGGCCTCGGTTCCGACCAGACCCTCGTGCTGGTGAATGGCAAGCGGCGCCACACGACGGCCCTCGTCAACCTGTTCGGTGCGCGCAACCGCGGCAACACGGGTACGGACATGAATGCGATTCCTTTATTGGCGATCAAGAACGTGCAAGTGCTGCGCGACGGCGCCGCCGCCCAGTACGGCTCGGACGCCATTGCCGGCGTGATCGACATCGAACTCAAGAAAAGCCTGGGCTGCGAAGCCGTGGCCGGCTACAGCCAGTATTCCGAAGGCGACGGCAAGAATTACATGACCTCGGCCTACTGCGGCATCGCGCTGGGCGACAAGGGCACCCTGGCCATCACGGGCGAATACCTGGACCGGGGTCGCTCGAACCGCGCCGACTCCGACAGCATGCGCATCATCGGCGATACCAAGTCCAAGAACAAAACCCTGTATATCAATGGCGACTACGCCACCAGCGGCGCGGGCAAGCTGTACTTCACGGCCGGCGCGCAGACGCGCGACGCGTCCAGCGCCGCGTTCGGCCGGGGCGGCATCGGCAGCGACGACATCCCTGCGCGCAATTCGGCCGCCATGTACCCGGACGGGTTCGTGCCTTTTATCAATGGCAAGATCGACGACCAGTACGCCACCATCGGCCACCGCAGCCAGATCGGCGAATGGCATGCTGACTTTTCGCAAACGTATGGCTACAACAAGATGCGCTACGACATCAGCAACACGCTGAACGCATCGATCGCCAACCTCGACCTGATGAATGGCGGCAAGGGCGTCAGCCCCAGCAGTTTTGACGCGGGCGGCTTCTCGTTCCAGCAACTGACCAGCAATGCCGATTTCAGCCGCTATTACGATACGGTGATGCGCGGCATGAACGTGGCTTTCGGCGCCGAATACCGCAGCGAGGAATACAAGATCATGGCCGGCGAACCGGGCTCCTACATCGATGCCGACGGCGTGGGCACGGGCGGCAATGGACGCAGCCAGGGCTTTCCCGGCTTCCAGCCCAGCGACGTGACGAAAGCCAAACGCCACAGTATCGCCGCGTATGGCGACGTGGAACTGGACTGGACGGAACGCCTGAAAACCCAGGCGGCTTTACGCTATGAAAAATTCAGCGACTTCGGTTCCACCGTGACGGGCAAGCTGGCCGCCAGTTACAAAGTGGCACCGAATGTGCTGCTGCGCGGCTCGGCCAGCACGGGTTTCCGCGCGCCATCGCTGCAGCAAGTGTATTTCTCGTCCACCTTTACCGACTTCGTCAGCGGCGTGGCCACCGACGTGGTGCTGGCGCCGAATGGCGGCGCCGTCGCCAACGCGGCCGGCATTCCCAAGTTGAAAGAGGAAAAATCCACCAGCTTTACGCTGGGCACCACCTGGACGCCGACGCAAGCCATTTCCGTGACGGCCGACTTGTACAACATCAAGATCAAGGACCGCATCGTGCTGTCGGGCCGCTTCAATGCCGACAACTACCCGGACCTGGGCGCGCGCCTGGCCCTCCTGGGCGTGACGGAAGCGCAATTTTTCGTCAACTCCGTCGACACGCGCACGCGCGGACTCGACTTGACGGCCTCGCACAAGGGCGAGCTGGCTGGCAACCGCCTGAACACCTTCCTGGCCTTGAATTTGAGCAAAACGGAAGTGACGAAAGTCAAGACGCCCGCCTCGCTGACGGGCTTCGAGGATGTCCTGCTGTCCGAGCGAGAACGCCTGTTCATCGAACAGGGCGGCCCGCGCGCGAAAGCCACCCTGGGCTTCGACTACATCACGGGCAAGCTGGAATCGGACCTGCGCATCATCTACTTTGGCCCGCAAACCCTGGGCACCTTCAGCGGCACGGCCGAAGGCGTACCGAACGCCCGCTACAAGGCCAAGACGTCCGCCGACCTGAGCTTCACCTACAGCATCAGCAAGAACACCAAGCTGACCTTTGGCGGCAACAACATCTTCAACGTCAAGCCCACCACGCAGAACGCGGACGAAACGGATAACGGCTTCAAATACGACAGCGTGCAGTTCGGCCTGAACGGCGCTTCGTGCTTCGGGCGGCTGTGGGTGAAGTTCTGATCACCGTGTCCACATAAAACAGCGGCTGCGCCAGCTTGGGCAGCCGCTGTTTTTTTATGTCGGCATCAATGCATGGTCAGATGGCAGGAGCTTGATTGGATAATTGCATCAGCTCATCCTTGCATCAAGTTAGGCAAAGCGAAAGTGACGGAGTGGTAACGGGCAGGAGACTCAGGTGCTGTCAACCGTCCAGTAGTGGCTGCAGGCAGCCCCCATGGAGGATAGCCAATTATCAATCCGAAAAACTCATGCATTGTCACGAAAACACCGGTGACCGCCGATGGGCGATCACCCGCATGCACGGAGAAGGCATCAGCCCAATGTTTTTCGCACACATTCGCGTTTCCGGCCCCCGGCGGCTCCCCGCCAGCCCCGCCGCCGCGAACAATCTTTGCCCTGCGGCGGAAAGCACGGATAATAGCGGCTAACTCATAAGCACAGTATTGGATTACCTCATGGAAATTAAAGTCAACTTTCTCGACAAGCTGCGTCTCGAAGCCAAGTTCGACGATTTTACGGTCATCGCCGACCAGCCCATCCGCTACAAGGGCGATGGCTCGGCGCCAGGCCCGTTCGATTACTTTTTGGCATCATCGGCACTGTGCGCGGCCTACTTCGTGAAGTTGTATTGCGATACGCGCAATATTTCCACTGAAAATATCCGTTTGTCGCAAAACAATATTGTCGATCCTGAAAACCGCTATCAGCAGATTTTCAAGATCCAGGTCGAGTTGCCGGCCGATATCTCGGCCAAGGACCGCCAGGGCATCCTGCGCTCGATCGACCGTTGCACGGTAAAAAAAGTGGTGCAAACAGGCCCCGAATTCGTGATTGAAGAGGTGGAGAACCTGGACGCCGATGCCCAGGCCTTGCTGGCCCTGAATCCCGCCCCTGGGACGAATACCTATATCGTCGGCAAGGACTTGCCGCTGGAACAGACCATCGCCAATATGTCCAGCCTCCTGGCGGGCCTGGGCATCAAGATTGAAATCGCCTCGTGGCGCAACATCATTCCGAATGTATGGTCGCTGCATATCCGCGATGCGCATTCGCCCATGTGTTTCACCAATGGCAAGGGCGCGACCAAGGAAAGCGCGCTGGCGTCGGCCCTGGGCGAGTATATCGAGCGCCTCAGCAACAACCATTTCTACGCGGGATCGTTCTGGGGTAACGACATCGCCAACGCGGAGTTTGTCCATTACCCGAACGAGCGCTGGTTCAAGCCGGGCCGCAAGGATGCGCTGCCGAAGGAGATTCTCGATGCCTACTGCCGCGACATCTATGATGCCGATGGCGAGCTGCGCGGCTCGCACCTGATCGACACCAACTCCGGCAATGCCGAGCGCGGCATCTGCTCGTTGCCGTATGTGCGGCAGTCTGACGGCGAGGTCGTGTATTTCCCGTCCAACCTGATCGAAAACCTGTACGTCAGCAATGGCATGAGCGCCGGCAATACCCTCGTCGAAGCGCAGGTGCAATGTCTGTCGGAAATTTTTGAGCGGGCCGTCAAGCGCGAAATCCTCGAAGGCGAAATCGCCCTGCCCGACGTGCCGCAGGAAGTGCTGGCGAAGTATCCGGGCATCCTGGCCGGCATCGTCGGCCTGGAAGAACAGGGTTTCCCCGTGCTGGTCAAAGATGCGTCGCTGGGCGGCGTGTACCCGGTGATGTGCGTCACCCTGATGAACCCGCGCACGGGCGGCGTGTTTGCCTCGTTCGGCGCGCACCCGAGCCTGGAAGTGGCGCTCGAGCGCAGCCTGACGGAATTGCTGCAGGGCCGCAGTTTTGAAGGCTTGAACGACTTGCCGCAACCGACGTTTGCCAGCGAAGCCGTCACCGAGCCGAATAACTTCGTCGAACACTTCATCGATTCCAGCGGCATCGTCTCGTGGCGCTTCTTCAGCGCCAAGGCCGATTACGATTTTGTCGAGTGGGATTTTTCCGGCCACGGCGAGAACTCGAATGCCGAGGAAGCGGCGACCCTGTTCGGCATCCTCGCCGGCATGGGCAAGGAAGTGTACACGGCCGAGTATGACCAGCTGGGCGCCAAGGCCTGTCGTATCCTCGTGCCCGGTTATTCCGAGGTATATCCGGTCGAGGATTTGATCTGGGACAACACCAACAAGGCGCTGCTGTTCCGCGCCGACATCCTGAACCTGCATGGCCTGGACGATGCCAGCCTGGAAGACTTGCTCGACCGCCTGGAAAACAGCGAGCTCGACGAGTACGGCGACATCGCCACCCTGATCGGCATCGAGTTCGACGAAAATACGGTGTGGGGCCAGCTGACGACCCTGGAATTGAAGCTGCTGATTCATCTGGCCCTGCAGCAGTTCGAGGAAGCAAAGGAACTGGTGGAAACCTTCTTGCAGTACAACGACAACACGCTCGAGCGCAAACTGTTCTATCAAGCCTTGAACGTGGTGCTGGAAGTGGAACTGGACGACGAGCTGGAGCTGGACGATTACGTGGTCAATTTCCGCCGCATGTTTGGCGACGCCCGCATGGACGCGGTGCTGGGCTCGGTGAACGGCAGCGTGCGCTTCTTCGGCCTGACCCCGACCAGCATGCAACTGGAAGGCCTCGACCGGCACCAGCGCCTGATCGACAGCTTCAAGAAATTGCACGCGGCGCGCGCCAAGGCGGCGGCCCGCTAGGACGACAAGCGGGGGCCGGCGCGGCAGTCGCGCCTTCGCGCCCCGGCGCAGGAATCAACCCTGCGCGACCGCATGGAAAAGAGACCATGGCCACACTGGAATTCTGGTTCGATTTCGGCAGCAACTACAGCTACCTGAGCGCCATGCGCATCGACGCGCTGGCGCGTGAAAAGAAGGTGCATGTGATCTGGAAACCCTTCCTGCTGGGCGTCGTCTTCAAGGCGCTGGGCTGGGAGACATCGCCCTTCATCTTGCAAAAACTCAAGGGCGACTACACGTGGCGCGACATGGCGCGCCAGTGCGAAAAGTACGCATTGCCATGGCAGCAACCGAGTTCCTTCCCCCGCACAGCCCTGCTGCCCATGCGCGTGGCGCTGATCGGCGCGGACCAGGGCTGGATCGCCCCGTTTGCGCGCCGCATGATGACGATGAATTTCGCCGAAGACCGCAACATCGACAACCTCGAAGCCGTCAGCGAAGCCCTGGAGGGGCTGGGCCTCGATGCGCGCACCGTTCTGGCGATGGCTGTGACATCGGACAACAAGCTGCGGCTGCGCCGCCAGACCGAGCAGGCACAAGCGCTGAACCTGTTCGGCGCCCCCAGCTTCGTCAGCGCTGGGGAATTATTCTGGGGCAATGATCGGCTCGAGGATGCACTGCTGCATGCGGTAGCCAGCCGCTGTTAAACCCCACTCCCCGCCAGCGCCGCGATCTCTTTCTGCATGTTCTCGATTGCCCGCTCGTTGTACTGGTCGGCAAAGTACGCATCGCCAAACAGCTGGCCCGCCTGCGCCTTGCCGCACAAATGCTGCAGGGCCAGGCCCCGCTGCTCGTTGAAGCGCACCGGGTCCACGTGCGCGTATTCGCGGCCGATGGCTTGCGTGTAGGCCTGGTACACCTCGTCATCCTGGCCCAGGATGGCCAGGTCGGCGCTGAGCATGGCGTCCTTCAGCGCGTGGCTGATGCCGGGGCCCTGGAAATGGTCGGTGACGCGTATCAATTGCGCCACATCGAGGTTGTCGCCCGCATCGAGGCCGCTCGCCAGCCACAGCTGGGCGCTCGCCTCTTCGCTCGAATACAGGGCGTCGTCGTCGTGGCTGTAAACGGCGTCGTGGAACCAGAACGCCTTCTTGACCAGCGCGCTGTCGCGCTTGGGCGCAAAGGTATTGTCGGCCCACACGCGGATCTCGGACAAGCCGTGCACCAGGTGGTCGAGGTTGTGATAGTGGCGGTCCGCGCCGCCATACGCCTGCGGCCCCGTCAGGTGGGCGAACCAGTGATCCGCCAGCGCGATATCCGCTTGCGAGGCTGTCGCGTAATTCCACAGCGCTTCCCACTCCTTGCGCAGGCAGTCGAGTATCCACGCCTGGTACGCCGGGCCGGGGACGAATTTCTTCATGGTCCAGTTCCAGCCGACGGGACCTTCCAGCGCCTTGACGAAGCTGGAACTGACGGAACCGAGGTCGCGCGGCGGCATGACGAAAATCGTCTTGGCGCCCTGCAGCACGTCCACATTGGTTTGCTGGATCAGGTTTTCATAGTCGAAATCGGCCGTCGTGCGGATGCCGCGGATCAGGTAGTCGCAGCCATGCTTTTTCGCCGCGCGCGCCGTGTAGTCACCCTTGACGATGACCACCTGCACATTGTCCCAGCCGCACTCGCGCGCGCTCTGCTCGATGATGCGCTTGCGGTCTTCGGCGGGGAATTGCGGCTTCTTGGCGGGGTTTTGCGACAGGAACACGATCACCTCGTCGGCGAGCGAGCGCGCTTCGCCGATCACCCACATGTGGCCGTTGGTGATGGGGTCGAGGGTTCCTGAAAAGCCGATCTTCTGCATGCTGCGCTCCATTTGCTTGAATGCTTATTGCGCAGACAATATATGCCAGCGGCGCGCGCGTCAATGCAACATGCCAAAGATCATGATCAAAACGTTATTTTTTCACGGCTTGCGGGAATTCCACGCGCACGCACAGGCCGCCCAGGCGCTCGGACTTGTCCAGCACCAGGCGCGCGCCGTGGCGCTCGGCGATGGCCTTGATGATGGCCAGCCCCAGGCCGCTGCCGTTGGCATCCGTGCCGGGCACGCGGTAGAAGCGGCTGAAGACGCGCTCGCGCTCTTCGGGCGGGATGCCGGGGCCGCTGTCTTCCACGGACAAGGTCACGCCGACGGGGCTGGCGCGCAGGTCGATGTCGACCGTGCCGCCCTGCGGCGTGTACTTGATGGCGTTGTCGACCAGATTGCGCAGCATGATGTTGAGCGCATCGGCCTGCCCCGCCACCTTGGCCGCATCCATGTGGTGCAGGCCCAGGTCGATCTTGCGCGCCTGCGCGATGCCGGCCATGTCGCCCAGCGCCCGCTTGACGACATCGTTCAAGTCCACCGCCTGCAGCTGGTCGCCGCTGGCGGCACTGGCTTCCTGGCGCGCCAGCACCAGCAACTGCTCGACCAGGCGCGTTGCCCGCTCGATGCCGGCGCTCACGCGGCTGATCGCCAGGCTGCGCTTTTCTTCCGATTCGGCCCGCTCCAGGCTCAATACCTGCAGCTTCAGGGCCGCCAGCGGCGTGCGCAATTCATGCGCGGCGTCGGCAACGAAATGCTGCTGCGCGTCGAACGCCGTCTTCACGCGGCCGAACAGCAGATTCAGTTCATGCACCAGGGGCCGCACCTCATCGGGCAAGCCCGCTTCCGAGACGGGCGACAGATCGTCCGCCTGGCGCGCCGCCACCTGCTTGCGCACGCGCGAGACGGGCGCCAGCGAGCCGCTGACGACCCACCAGACCACCAGCATCAGAATCGGCGCCATCAGCGCGATCGGGCCCACCGTGCGCAGCGCCAGGCTGCCGGCCATGCGCTTGCGCACGGCCATGTCCTGGGCAATCTGCACGGTCTGGGAACTGGTTTGCACGGAGAAGATGCGGTAGGTCGTGCCGTTGGCCTTCACGTTGGAAAAGCCCAGCACGGCGCGCTGCGGCAATTCCGCGCGCGTGATCGAGCGGAACACCTGCACGCCGTCCGGCGTCCATACCTGCACCACCATGTCGTTGTTGACGGGGTCGGCAGGCAAGGCTTGCGCATGGTTGGCCAGCGGCGCACCGGAGCGCAGCGACAGGGCCATCTGCTGCATGTGATAGTCAAAAATCTGGTCGGCGTCGTACAGGGCGCTGCGGTAGGCGATCGACGCCTGCGCCAGGGCCGCCATGATGATGGCCGCCAGCAAAAACCACAGCAGGCGGCCGCGCAGCGAGTGCGTCACCGTGACCTTCATCCTCATGCCTTGGGCACCATGTAACCGAGGCCGCGCACGTTCTGGATCAGATCGCTGCCCAGCTTCTTGCGCAAGCCGTGGATATACACTTCCACGGCATTGCTGTTGACTTCATCCTTCCAGCTGTACAGCTTTTCTTCCAGCTGCGCGCGCGACAGCACGATGCCGGGACGCGCGATCAGCGCTTCCAGCACGGCCCATTCGCGCGCCGACAGGTTGACGGGATGGCCCTCGGCGATCACTTCGCGCGTCAGCGGATTGATACTCACGCCCTGGTGCTCGAAGATCGGTTCCGGCCGCCCCGAGGCGCGCCGCAGCAGGGCGCGTATGCGCGCCAGCAACTCGTCGAGGTCATACGGCTTGAGCACGTAATCGTCGGCGCCCGCGTCGAGGCCGGCGATGCGCTGCTCGATGGCGTCGCGCGCCGTGGCGACCAGCACGGGCGTGTCGAGCTTGCGCAAACGCATCGAGCGCAGCACGTCGAGGCCATCCTTGCGGGGCAGGCCCAGGTCCAGCAGCACCAGGTCGTAGGTCTGCGTCTGCAGGGCCGTATCGGCCATGTCGCCATCCTTGACCCAGTCCACCGCGTAATGCTCGGCGCGCAGCAAGTCGAGCACCACCTCGCCGATCATCGTATCGTCTTCTACCAGCAATAAGCGCATGGCTTGCCTCTCTCTAGTTACTCTTGTTTTCAGCCCAAACGCACGGGAATGAATATCTTGTCCGGTCCCCGCTGTATCAGCAAGGCCACCGACTTGGCGGATTTTTCCACCACGTCGCGCACCTGCTCGACCGTGTTGACGGGACGGCCATTCACCGACAATAGCACGTCGCCCGGCTGCACTCCGGCATTCGCGGCGGCGCCGCCCGCGTCTTCCACCAGCAGGCCGGCGCTGATGCCCGCCTCGCGTTTTTCATCCGATTGTAACGGACGCAGGGCCAGGCCCAGCTTTACCTTGCCGGCGGCGCTGTCGCTCTTCGCCACTTCGGCCACCTTGTCGGCCGCATTGCCCAGGGTCGCCGTCAGGCTGACGATCTTGCCGTCACGCCAGACATCCATGCTGATCTTGTCGCCTGGCAAAGAGGTGCCCACCAGCGCCGGCAGGTCGGCAGAACCGATGATGCGCTGGCCATTCACCTTGCGCACCACGTCGCCCGATTTCAGGCCCGCCTTGTCGGCCGGGCTGCCCCGCTCCACGTTGGCCACCAGCGCGCCTTCCGGCGTGGCCAGCTTGAACGAGTCGGCAAAGCCCTGATTGACTTCCTGCACCGTCACGCCCAGCTTGGCATGGCTGGCCTTGCCCGTGGCGACGATCTGGTCCTTGATGCGGCCGGCCAGGTCGATGGGGATGGCGAACGACAGGCCCTGGAAGCCGCCCGTCTGGCTGTAGATCTGCGAATTGATACCGACCACTTCGCCGCGCGTGTTGAACAGCGGGCCGCCCGAGTTGCCGGGGTTCACCGCCACGTCAGTCTGGATGAACGGCACATTGCTGTCGTCCGGCAAGGAACGGCCCTTGGCGCTGACGACGCCGGCCGTCACCGTGCTGTCGAAGCCGTATGGCGAACCGATGGCCAGCACCCACTCGCCCACTTTCAGGTCGCTGGAATGGCCGAGCGGCACGATGGGCAGGTTGTTGGCGTCGATCTTCAGCACGGCGATATCGGTCTTCGGATCCGTGCCGAGCACCTTGGCGCGGAATTCGCGGCGGTCGTTCAGCTTGACGGTCACTTCGCGCGCATCGCGCACCACGTGGGCATTCGTCATGATGATGCCGTCCGGACTGACGATGAAGCCGGAACCGAGGCCATGCGTGGGCACGTCGCGGCCACCGCGCTGCCCGCCTTGCGGTCCCTGGAAGCGGCGGAAGAACTCGAAGAAGGGGTCGTTGCCGAAATCGTCGTTGCCGGCCTGGGCCGACGGGTCATAGGCCACCTTGGTGCTGCCCGTGACGCTGATGTTGACGACGGCCGGGCTGTTGCGCGCGGCGATCTGGCTAAAGTCGGGCAAGGCCACCAGCGGCGCGGCGGCGGTGGCGGGCGCGACTGCCGCTGCCACGGGGGCGGCCGCAGCCGCTGCGGCATTCGCGCCGGCATTGTTCTGATGCACCACCATGGCGCCACCGGCGCCCAGCACACCGATCGCGGCCAGCGCGGCTACGGTGCGTTTGATTTTCAGGGATGCGGTATTCGTTTGCTGTTCCATGAATTGCTCCTCATTCAATGAGATTTTGATGTATGCAATATTGGGCCACGAGTCTTAGGCGGTGCTTAACATTTTTCTATTTGGAAACAGGCATTTGCGCCTTTAAGCATGGTTTAATCTTGCGTGCCGCGCGCACCGCGCATGGCGGGCGATGAAGGGCCCGAACGGGCTCCGGACGTGACACTGGCCGGATCAACCGGCCAGTATTTTACTGCATGAAAGGAACCTGCCCGGGCGCCCGGAGGGCGCCACGATCAGATCAGGCCGCCTGACGCTGTTCCAGCGCGCTGACGGTGGCGCCGCTGCCGGAGCCGATCTCGATCTTGCGCGGTTTCAGCGCTTCTGGCACTTCGCGCACCAGGTCGATGGTCAGCATGCCGTTTTCAAACGTGGCGCCCGTGACTTTCACGTGGTTGGCTAGCTGGAAACGCTGTTCGAAATCGCGGGCAGCGATGCCACGGTGCAAGAAGGTGCGCTCGACGCCATCTTTCTGCTTGCGGCCCGTGACGTGCAGGGAATCGCGTTCGGTGATGATGTCGATCTCTTCACGCGAGAAGCCGGCCAATGCCATCACGATGCGGTATTTATCTTCCGACACCAGTTCGATGTTGTACGGCGGATAGCTCGGTTGCGCATCGGCGCGCTGTTCATTGAGCAGCTGTGCCAGGCGGTCAAAGCCAATGGCAGAACGGTACAGGGGAGCAAGGTCAAAAGTACGCATAATAAATATCCTTTTCAAATGAAGCGATAAGAGGGGCGGACCTCACCATGAGCATCCGCTTGTTACCGATATACGGCCTCTCCAGCCCCTTTCAAGGCCTTGAAATTGGCGAAAAGCGCCCCAGACGCCGCCAAATTTGTAAGAAATTTTTACATGGCCAGCCCAAGGGGATTTTGCATGGCGTCCCCCATGCGGCACCGGCTTTTGGTGTATGCTGGCGGCATGAACAATGACACCGACATCCAGCTCAGCGGCCCCTTCAAGGCCACCGACGGCTCCGGCCGTGCCCACGACATCAAGGCCATCCGCATCTTCGACGAAGGCTACGGCATCATCGACGTCTACGTCGATTTCGCCGCCCCGCTCGAAGCGGGTGCCTATAAGGACAAGACCCTGGTCGGCCACATCCTAGCGCGCTTGCGCAGCCTCGGCTACGTAGGCCCCGACTTCGGCCACGGCGACCTTGGCTTGCAAGACAAGAAACTGATCGTTCTGGAAGCGCCCGAGGAATTTTCGGCCTTTGCCGTAAGCAAGGGCTGGAAGGATCTATCCGCCGAATTTGACGAAGACTGAGAACACCTGACCAAATCTACTGCGCGTCGCGCTTTGCGGCCGGCGATGCTCACCGTGCTTTAGCACGGCTGCGCTTCTCGGCCACAAATCACTGCCGCTCGCTACGATTTTGTCAGGTGTTGTAAAGTACCAATAGTATCCGCGCCGCGCCAGCTTCTGCTACCGCGGCGTTTTTCATGGGCGACAGATTAGTTCAGCTTAGTTCAAATAACGCGCGCTCCAGGCGGCGATCACGTTGGCAACGTAGGCCGCGTCATCGCGCCCCGTCAACAGATGGTCGGCATCGTCGAGCGAAACGAAGCTTTTCGGGTGCTTGGCGGCCGTAAAGATATCCATCGCGTTCGACAGGCTCACCGTCGTGTCGTTCGGCGCGTGCATCACCAGCAGGGCGCGGCGCAGGCCGGTGATGTGGGTCTTGAGGCTGTGGCTGCCCGCGTCGTCGACGAATTGCTGGCGGATGCGGAAAGGCCGCCCCTCCAGCTGCACCAGCGCTTCGCCTTCGGCGGCGATTTGCTCCAGGTGCTCGCTGAACATGCGCGTCACGTAGGCGGGCGTGCTGGGTGCGGCCAGGGTGGCGATGGCGGTCGCTTCCGGCACTTGCGCGGCAGCGGCCAGCACGGCCGCGCCGCCCAGGCTATGGCCGATCAGCAATTGCGGCGCGGCATGTTTTGCCCGCATGAAATCAGCGGCGGCGACCAGGTCGTCGACGTTCGACGAGAAATTGGTGGCGGCAAACTCGCCCTCGCTGGCCCCCAGTCCCGTGAAGTCGAAGCGCAGCACGGCGATGCCGTGTTCCGTGAGACCTTGCGCGATGCGCCGCGCGGCCAGCACGTCCTTGCCGCAGGTAAAACAGTGGGCGAACAGCGCATATGCGCGGATGGCGCCATCGGGCGCATCGAGGCGCGCCGCCAGCACATGGCCGTGCGCGCCGGGAAAATCTTGCCGGGTGGATTTCATTGTCTCAGATCAAAGCTGCCGCGCAGGGCGGCCGATGGCGCATTGTAGCGCCGCCCGGCCACTTCCTGCTTTAATCCCGCTTGGGAATATTGACTCCTTTGGCAACGGCTGGCCTGGCCAGAAACGCGTCCAGCGCGCGCTGCACATGCGGGAAATTGCCAAAGCCGACGAGGTCGCCCGCACCATAGAAACCCACCAGGCAGCGCACCCACGGGAAGATGGCGATGTCGGCAATCGTGTACTGGCTACCCATGATCCAGTCGCGGCCCTGCAGGCGCTGCTCGAGCACGCCCAGCAGGCGCTTGGCCTCGCCGATATAGCGTTCCAGCGGCCGCTTGTCCTCGTAATCCTTGCCGGCGAATTTATGGAAGAAGCCCACCTGGCCGAACATGGGGCCGATGCCGCCCATCTGGAACATCAGCCACTGTATCGTTTCATAGCGCAGGCCTGCGTCCTGGGGGATGAACTTGCGCGTCTTTTCGGCCAGGTACAGCAGGATGGCGCCCGACTCGAACAGGGCCAGCGGCTTGCCATCGGGACCGTCCGGGTCGAGGATGGCGGGAATCTTGTTGTTCGGATTGAGGGACAGGAAGGCGGGCGACAGCTGGTCATTCTGCTCGAAGCTGACCAGGTGCGGCTCGTACGCCAGGCCCAGCTCTTCCAGCAGGATCGAGACCTTGATGCCGTTCGGCGTCGGCAGCGAGTACAGTTGCAGGCGCTCGGGATGCCGGGCAGGCCATTTTTGGGTGATGGGGAAGTCGGAAAGCTGTGTCATGGATATCCTTCATTTCAATTAAAGATGCGGCGCCGGGAAGCCAGTATAGCCAAGCATGGCAGTTTCAGCAGGACAGCGCATTCAGCCAAACAAGCCATGCAAGAACCAGCGCGGCGCGGCATCTTCTCCGCTGCCGGCGATGCGTTCACGATAGACCCAGTAGTGCGCATGGTCGAGGCCTTCGGCGATGAAGTAATCGCGCGCCTGCGACTGGCCCCACCAGCCCGCTTCGATGCGCTCGGCGACAGACACCATTTTCAGGGGCGAGCCATAGAATGGCCGGTGTTCGCGCATCAGGAGGGCGATGGGCTGGGCCAGCAGCCAGCCGGGACGGGGCATGCCGGGCAAGCCGGGCGGCAAGTCCGGCACCGCGTTTCTGCCGCCGGCCTTGGCAGGCAGCGGCAGCCACTGATTGGCTGCCTCGGGACGGTAATCGGCGCGCGGCGCGGCCTGCAAGACATTGTCCGTGCCCAGGCGCGCCACCAGCAATTCCATCAAGCGCTGGCGCTCTTGCGGCGTGCCGCCCGGTTCGGGAAACAGGGTGTCGCTGGGCGGCGCCATCGGCTGCACCTGCAGCGCTTCCAGCGTGAGGCCGATCACGGGTGCGTCCAGCGCCAGCTGCGCCAGGCGTTCCTTGAGCAGGCGCACCAGGTGCTCGTCGCGCCAGACGGCCTCGCCCAGCGCCAGGTCGATGACGGTGGGCGCACGCGCCACCCGGCCCCGCTCGTGCGCCAGCAACAATTGAATGCGCTCGACGGCAAATTGCCGCGCGCACAGCCAGCCCGTCATTTGCTGCAGCAGCCGGCGCGCGCCGAACAGCAGCGCGTCGGCGTGCTCCACGCGGTCGAACAATTCCAGGCTGGCGCGGAACGTGGGTGGCGCTTCGAGCCACAGGTACAGTTCCGTGCCGTGGCCATGCGCATCGTCGAGCATGTCCAGCAAGGCCCCGCCGCAGCGGCGCTGCAAGCCGGGCCGGGGCAAGTGGCGCAGCTGCCCCAGGGTGCGGCAGCCGATGCCGTCCAGCCATTCCAGGTAGGGGCGCGCCGGCGGCAGCAAGGCGCACGGCAGGCGGTCGAGGCGGCGTACCAGGCTGGCCATGCTCAATGTCCGGCCCCGGCGCGTCCCGGCGCGCGCCAGCAGCCAGGCGCCGCGCGCCGTGGGGGCGCAGGACAGCTGGGCCGTGTAGCCCAGCGCGCGCAAGCTGGCCGCGATTTGCCGGCACAGGGCGCGCACGCCGCCGAACAGGCGCAGGCTGGCGCCCGCATCGACGAGCAGGGTCGCTTCCTCGCCCTGCGCCACCAGCGGCGAATATTGCAGCAGCGCCAGCGCCACCGCTTGCAGGGCCTGCGCCTCCAGTTCGGGAGAGCGTTCGTGCAGGCGTGCCTGCGGCGCCAGCATCAGCGCACCGGCGCGGCGCATGCCCGGCCGGATGCCGGCCGCCCGCGCCAGCGGCGACACGGCCATCACTTGCTCCTGTTCCAGCACCACGCCGAGGCTGTCAACCGACCAGCGCGGGCAAAACACTTCGAGCGGGAGCCGGGGCAGGCACAGGCCGATCCAGAGTCGCATGGCGTAGCAGTAATGAAGGAGGTTGCAGGGGCAGGAACAGGGGCGCGTCGCGCTGCGGTCCCCGGCGCTTGATGAAGCCGATCTCGATGCCGCCGGCGGCCGGGCGCACGGACAGCCGCAGCGGCGCCGGCGACGCATCCTGCGCGCCGTGCAGCGGGCGCAGCATGCAAAACAGGGTGTTGCCGGACTGCGCGGCCAGGTGCAGCCGGCGCAGGCTGTCGGCGCGCACATGCGGCTGCCAGAACAGCAAGGCGCCGCAACTACCGCTGCGCAAGATATTTTCCGCCGCCCACAAGGCATCCTTGCTGCTGGCGCTCTTTAACCACAGCAATTGCGACGGCGCCAGCCCCTGCGCGGCCAAGGCAAGCGCCTGCGGCGGATGGGGCGGCTGCAGCAGCACGATGGGCAAGCCCGGCAGTTGCGCCAGCGCGGGCGCCAGCAGCCGCAATTCGCCGCTGCCCGGCTGCTGCACCAGCAGATCGATGAGGTTGCCGCTGGGCCAGCCGCCGCCGGGCAACTGCGCGGACAGGGCGGCAAAGCCCGTATCCAGGCAGCGCGTGGCGCCCTGCCCCAGCTGCGATGCGCGCCACAGGGACGGGTGCAAGGCTTCCGGCGAGGCCATCAATTCGGAATGTTGCATAATTGAATATGAAGATAAATACTGTATGTATATACAGTACTATCCAGTCCCGCTTTTGGCAAGGCTTATCTGCGCCGCAGCTCCCCGGGGGACGTCCCGCCACGTCCGAAAAACACCGTTTTTCACATCGATTGCTGTACCATAAGCACTCTCCTTACCGCTCGGCAATGCACCGGGCGGCTTCCTCCGTCCAAAGGAAACGCATTTGACCACCATCCAAATCATCAGCGCCATCGTCTTCGGGCTTGCGCTCATCCACACCTTTGCCGCCAAGTCGTTTGAAACCTTGTCGCGGCGCCACCCCCGCCATGCGGGCCTGCTGCACTTGCTGGGCGAAGTGGAAGTCGTGTTCGGCTTCTGGGCCTTCATCTTGATCATCATCATGGCCTTTGTCTCGGGCGGCGATGCTGCCATCGAGTATGCCGAGTCGCGCCATTACACGGAGCCGCTGTTCGTCTTTGTCGTCATGGTCGTGGCTGCCTCGCGCCCCGTGCTCGACGCCGTGCAGCGCCTGTTGAAAGGCGTGGCGCGCGTGATGCCGCTGCGCACGGAACTGGCCCTAGTCTGGCTGGGCCTGGCGCTTGTGCCCCTGACGGGTTCGTTGATCACGGAACCGGCCGCCATGACCCTGGCCGCGCTGATGCTGGCACCGCAAATCTTCCGCCCGGGCATCCCTGAATGGCTGAAATACGGCGCGCTGGGCGTGCTGTTCGTCAACGTTTCCATCGGCGGCACGCTCACCTCGTACGCGGCGCCGCCCGTGCTGATGGTGGCCACCACGTGGAACTGGGATAGCGCCTACATGGCCACCCACTTCGGCTGGAAGGCGGCCATCGCCGTCCTCGTCAACGCGACGGGCGTGAGCATTTTGCTGCGCAAATACCTGCACAGCAACACCTCCGACATCAAGCCGAAGGCCGGTGAAGTGGAAGCGCCAAAAGTGCCGCTGGCCGTCAGCCTGGTGCACATGATCGTGCTGGCCGGCGTCGTCGCCCTGGCGCACCATCCCGTGCTGTTCATCGGCCTGTTCCTGTTCTTCCTCGGCTTCGTGCAGGCGTATGAGCGCTATCAAAGCCCGCTGATCCTGAAAGAGGGTTTATTGGTCGGCTTCTTCCTCGGCGGCCTGGTGGTACTGGGCGGCATGCAGCAATGGTGGCTGCAGCCCATCGTTTCCAGCCTGAAACCGCTGGCCCTGTTCTTCGGCGCCCTGGGCTTGACGGCCATTACCGACAATGCGGCCCTCACTTACCTCGGTTCGCTGATCGTCGGCATGACGGACGAAGCGAAATACATGCTGATGGCCGGCGCCGTGGCCGGCGGCGGCCTGACCGTCATCGCCAATGCGCCGAACCCGGCCGGCGTGGCCCTGCTGCGCCGAGGCTTCAAGGATGAATCGATCGGCGCCATCGGCCTGCTGGCCGGCGCCCTGCTGCCGACGGCCGTGGCGGGCCTGGCCTTCCTGGCGCTGTAAGTTGCATCACGGGGCGGCTGCTTGCCGCCCCCGCTTCCCCAATCCCTCCCAGTTACCTTCCTCAGTTTCCCTCATACACGAGGAAATGCAGCCGGTCATAGAACAGGCTGTAGGCATAGTCGAACGTGCCCACGCTGCGAAAACCCTTGTGCAGATACACTTGCAGCGCTTCGCTCTTTTCCCATACCGTCAGGGTGATGCGCGCACAGTCCTTGCGGCTGGCCAGGTCGCGGATTTCATGGAACATCTGCCGGAACAGGCCCTGCCCCCGGTATTTCTCGTCGATCGCCAGGCTGCTGACGAAACAGTCGTCGGCGCGCGCATGCGCGAGCACGAAGGCGTCATACGCATCGTCGAGCGCCTTCATGTCATCGCGGTAATACGAGACGGCGCCGCAGGCCTGGAACTCGGCCATCGTCGCGGCCGTGAAAAAGCCGATGAAACGCCCTTCCTCGTCATGCAGGCCATGGATGTGCGCCAGGTACGGGTCGATGTTTTGCCGCCGCTGCAATTCAACGAATTGCAGGTTGAGTTTATTGCCGAACGAACAGTATTCCAGGTAACTGGTGGCAAACAGCAATTTCGCCATGCGGTTCTTCGCCTCGTCACCCAGCAGCTCGCCCGACACCAGCGTGAGCGGCGCATGCGACAGCAGTCCCGCCTGCACCTCGTCACCTGGCGGGGCGGCATCGCCGGCGGCCGGCATGCGGCTGCCGTGGCGGCCCACGGTGGGACGCCAGAAGTTGCCTGAGGCAATATGCTGCGAACGGTGGGCCAGCAGGTAGCGGCAAAAGACGCCATTCACGCGGTCCAGCTGCGGGTCGTCCGACAGCACCGAGTAATAGTGAAAATGATCGATCTCCGCCCGTAGCTGGGCAGCATACGCCATGCGCGGCACTTCCTCGATGTCGAACACGTCGACGATATTGGGCAGGATCAAAGGATCGTCGAGTTGCCAGCCGATTTCGTCGAGCCTGGCGACGCAGCGCGCATACGCGCGCCGTTCTTCGTCACTGAGGGGAATGTGCACGTCGGTAATGATATCGTCCAGCAAGCGCATGCCCCGGATGCCGCCCGCCACCGCTTCCCGCGCACCGTCATACAGCACGCAATAGCGCTGGTAGAACTCGGCATGGCTGAGCAGGGTCACGCCCAGGTTTTTCTTCCATTCGGCATAGAACTGGCCAAACAGCTGCGCCTCGAATTGCGGGCAGGAACGAGGAATCCGCGCATCGATACCCGCATAGGCGATGTTCACATTGCGCTGGATCACACGCAGCGCGGCATCGTTCTTCTTGGCGATCAGCATGCCCGTTTCATCGAGAAACAGATTCATCCAGCTGACATGCTGGCGCTCTTCGCTGTCGCCATCCTTGCGCTGGAAATAATCGGGCACTTCCGGCTTCATCAGGAAAATCGTCGCCGGATTGTGCGGGATCGTATCGACATCCATATACATGCCGCCGTATTCGCACATGATGAGGATGCGGAAATAATCGGACAAGGTGGCGAAGTAGCGCTGCATATGCAGGGTATCGAGTACGCCGAAGCGGGCCGGCGCGAAATCCAGCGCCAGCGCGCGCAGAGAATTGATATGCAGGGTCGTGCCGCCGATGGCGTAGCGGCCTATCGTGTAGCGCCCGGCGCCGCCCGTGGGGCTGAAGCGCTCGTCATTGCGCAGCTGCTGCGCATCCCACACCCACAGGATGGAGACGTACGGCGCGCCGCCGTTGTGCCGCACCGCTTCCAGCGCCGCGCCCCACTGCTGGATCGCTTCGGCTGCGATGGCCGGCAACGGTCCGCCCATCCAGATGCGGTGCAGGTAGCGCTCATCGTCGCCGAGCGCGCGCGTGGGAATGCAGCTCAGCGACGAGCAGCTTGCTGCATTGAAATGGTTGAAATTCAGGGCGACGAAGCTGCGCAGGGCCGCGATGCCCGCCTGGTGCTCCACGGCCAGCTGTTCCAGGTCGCTGCCGGCCGGCCGGACATCGGCCAGGGTGATGTAATCGAGTTTCAGCCGGTTGATGCGGAACTCGTATTCCAGGTTGAAGATCTTTGCTTGATCGTGTTTCGAGGCCAGGTCATCTATTTTCATGGGCGCACCATTTTCCGCAGGAGAGTGTCAATAAACTTCGCAGGAGGTAAAACAAGGTCGACAACATGCGCATCGCTGCGCCATCAGTGCCGGGCGAGCAGCACCTCGCTTTCCCGGCGCCCCGCCATGCCCCGCGTAAACAGCAGCAGGCAGGCGGCGATGACCACGATGACGGGGATATTGAGCAGCGCATACGTTTCCAGCGCATAGCCGAAACGCTGGCACAGCACGTTATAGAGCTGCAGCCAGGCGGACAGATAAATGCAGTACAACAAGCTCATGGCAGCCGTCGTCAAGGTCACCGATTCCTTGCTGGCCGTGATCGCGCTGCGTATCAGGGCGCCATTGAACAGGCCGAAGCCGATGGAATAGACAAACATGCAGGCGGCGAACACGTCGACGTGATGGCGGCCCGCACCGGCGCCCAGCATGCCGGCGGCCGCGACCAGCCCGCCCAGGCGCAGCAGATGCACGAGGGGGAAATCCTGGCGCAGGCGCTGGATGGCGATGCTGCTGAGGACAAAGCCCGACAAAATCACGCATTGCAGGGCGATATACGTGGCGTAGGAGGCGCCCATTTCCTGCAGCACGAAGATGGGCGAAAAGCCGATCCAGGCCGTCAGGGGCACGGTGGCCAGCCCGGCCGTGAACATGCCGAACATGAAGCGCTTGTTGCTGAAAATGGCCGCGTAGCTGCGCACGATGGCGGCAAGGTCCAGGCGCGTGACCCTGGGGGCCGCGCGCGGCATGGTCTTGAACAGGCCCAGCAAGGACAGCAGCGCCAGCAGGCCGGAGAGGAAAAAGACGTAGCGCCAGTCCAGCCGGCTGATGATGGCGCTGCCGAGGATGGGGCCGGCAAGGGGCGCGAGGATGGTGGTGCTCGACAGGATGCTGCTCAGCTTGACGGCAGCCATGTCATCGAACAGTTCATGGATCATGGCATAGCCGACGAAGATGAAGCAGCAGCCCATGCCCTGGATGAAGCGCGCGGCGAGAAATTGCTCGATCGACGCGGCAAATGGCACGGCCAGCGTGGCCAGCAGGAACAAGGTATTGCCAGTCAGCACCAGCTTGCGCTTGCCGATGGTGTCGGCCAAAGGCCCCAGGAAAATCTGCAGGGAACTGCCGCCCAGCAGATACAGGCTCAGGGACAGGGGGACGAATTTTTCCTCCGCCTGGAACTCGCCGACGATGCCCAGCATGGCCGGCATGATCATGTCGTTCGACAAATAGATATTCAGTTCAAAGACGAGGAAAAACGCAAAAAACCACAGCAACTGCTTGGACTTGATGGACATGGCGCGTTCCGTAACGTGGGTGGCTGCCGTCAGTGCATATCTGCCGTCGGGGCATGGGACGGCAGACACGCTTCACACTGAAAACGTGTACCAATTGTATACCAGTTCGTATTTTTAGCGCCTGTTTTTGTGATTTTTAAATACCGCAGCAATACCAATTAGATAAACTCGATGGTACTGCGGCATGTGGAATCTGTGCTGAAATGGGCGCGGCCAGCGCCCCGCCGCGCGGCAACGGCCCTGAGGGGGAATGGAAGAACGATGCGTACCAGTGCCTGCGCGCCGTTGCGGCGCGCAGGCACGCTGGCTTACCGGCGGCGGTGGCTGGCGAAGAAATCGAGCAGCATCCTGCTGGCGTCGGGCTTGGCCTTGTCGTTGAACGGCAGGCTGGCATCGCCGCCGCTCCACGCGTGCTCGAGGTGCTCGACCTGCGCCACGCGCAGCAGCACATCCTTGCCCACCTGATAGTCGTGCAGCGCATACGCATGGGCCGGATTGCGTCCGCCCGCCGCGCCGCCAGGCAGACGCTGCGCCGTCACCACGGTATCAAACGGCAAGCGGTTCACGCGCACGCTCTGGCGGACCAGTTGCGTCTGGTTGATGGGCCGCACCACCTTGTCGGCCAACCCTTGCAGCAGGATGGTGGGCAGGCGGGGAAACGCGGGCTGGCGTGCCAGCACTTCATCGATGGCCGCGTCGGCACGGGCGGCAGCACCATGCTGCATCACGCCCAGCGCGCCAATCAGGTTATGCCCGGCGCCAAACACGGGCCCGGAATGCAGGCCCAGCGCGGCGAACAGATGGGGATGGTTCAAGGCCACGATATGCGCCATGCCGGCGCCGGCGGAAATGCCGCAGATATAGATGCGCGCGCGGTCGATCGCATAGCGGGCCGCCACCTGCTCGATGGCGCCGACGATCAGGCGCACGTCGCCGCCGCCCTCCTGCGTCAGCTTGTCGTACCACTTCCAGCAGCGGCGCGCATGCGAGCGCAGCGATTGCTGCGGATACAGCACGGCATAACCCTTGCGCTCGGCCAGGCGGTTCATGCGCGTGCCTTCGGCAAACTGCGTGGCGCTCTGTTCGCAGCCGTGCAGCATCACCAGCAGCGGCCGGCCACGGCTGCGCATGGCGGCGCTGGGCGCCTTCTCGGGCAGGTACAGGAAATAGGGCAGGCGCCGGCCCGGCAACTGTCCCAGTTCCGGCAATGGCGCATAGTGGGCGGCCAGCCACTTGCCTGGCGGGGGCGGCGTTCGCTTGCGCACGCGCGGGGGCGACAGGGGCGTGGCAAAGGGCGCCAGCGAGGGCACGGCGTCGCTGGCGGGCCTGGCGCGCGGCGTCGGCCTGGTCTTGGCCACGGGCTTGCTGCGGGGCTTAGGTTTAGATTTAGGCGTGGGCTTGGCCGGCACGGGCCCGAACAGCACCTTGGCCAGCTTGGTCGCCGTGCGCTGCTGCGCCTTACCGGCGCGCAATAACCCGCGCAGCCATTTGGTGGCGGGCTTTACCATGGCAAGCGGCGTCCATGTCGTGGTGGAGCGTACCGCAAGTTCATCCCACTGCATCGTTGCATCGTCAGCATGTGCGGCCTCCTCTTTAGAACGCATAGAGTACCGCAATTGGCTGACCACACCGTACGCTTGCACACCGATAAAAGTGCCGCTGGCACCATTGAGGCAGATCAAGCGCGACTTGGTGCGCATGCGTAATCTGGATGTTCGATCAGCACTTCACGAGGAGAGAACACCATGAGCTATCTGGACCGCGACATCCTGGGCATGTACCGCAACCACGACGGCCCGGGGCCGGCCCTGATGGGGGCTGACACCCTGCTCGGCGACGATGTCTACAATCACAGCGGCGAGGAACTGGGCGACATCAAGGAAATCATGCTCGACATGCGCACCGGCCAGATCGCCTATGCCGTGCTGTCCTTCGGCGGCATGCTGGGCATGGGCGACAAGCTGTTTGCCGTGCCCTGGGAACGCCTGACCCTGGACACCGTCAACAAGCGCTTCCTGCTCAACGTGGACAAAGACTTGCTGAAAGAGGCTCCCGGTTTCGACAAGAACAACTGGCCCGACATGGGCAGCGATGCCTGGAACCAGCAGATGGAAGCGTTCTATGGCAGCGGCATGCGCTACGGCAGCGGTGCCATGGCAGGCAGCCGCATGCCATCCGGCAGCGACCTGCGCAGCGGCGCCAGCCTGCAATCGGGCAGCGAAGGCAGCCTGACCGGCACCTCCATGAGCGGCAGCCGCGCTGGCACGGGCAGCAGCCAGGGCGACCTGGGCTCGCGTTCGGCGCTCGGCGACGATGAGTTCGATAAACATGGGTCGGGTAGGTCGGGTAGGTCGGATTAGCGGCTAGCCGCGTAATCCGACACCACCAGCGACACCGTTGACACCGTTGACACGGCACAACCGGTTGCGCCAACGATGTCGTCGGATTACGCGTGGCTTTGCCCCGCTAATCCGAGCTACCGCTGCATCGACTCCCACACTTTCTGCAAACGCTTGGCAGAAACAGGCATCGGCGTGCGCAATTCCTGCGCAAACAGCGACACGCGCAGCTCTTCCAGCATCCAGCGGAAGTCGACCAGTTTCGGGTCCGTATTCTTGCCAGCCTGGCGGTCCTTGGCCTGACGCAAGTACGGCGCGGCGGCCGATTGCCACTCGGCCATCAACTTGGTGTCGCGCGCGGGGTCGGCGCGCAGCTTTTCCAGGCGCACGTTGATCGCCTTCAGATAGCGGGGGAAATGCGCCAGCTGCGTGTACTCGTTTTCCGTCAGGAAGCGCTTATGCACGAGTCCCTGCAATTGCGACTGGATATCGGCGGCTGCCGCTGCGGGAATATTCTGCAGGCGCTTGGGCAAGCCGTGGAATTCCGTCAGCACTTGCGACAGCAAACGGGCGATTTCATTGACCAGCAAAACGAGGCGCGACTTGCCCTCCGCCTGGCGCTTGGCAAACGAGGCGGCGTCCAGCGGCAGCGGATCTTGCAGGCAAGCGATGTCGAGCGCCTTGTTGATGATTTGCTCGCGCAACTCTTCCTGCGAACCGAGGGCCATGAATTGCATGCCCATCTGCTGAAGACCGGGGATGCTTTTCTCGACGTACTTGATCTGTTCCTTCATTTGCAGCGCGAACAATCGGCGCAAACCCACCTTGTGCGTGCGGGCGGCTACGGTCGGATCATCGAACACTTCCAGGTCGCAATGCGTACCCTTGTCGACCAGGGCGGGGAAACCGATCAGGGTCAGCTTGCCTTGCACGATTTCGAGCAACTCCGGCAACTCGCCAAAGGTCCAGCCCGTCAAGCCCATGTGCTGCGAGACGGTGGCATTCGGGGACGCCGGCGCTGCAGCGGCAGCCACTCCCTTGACCGGCGCGCCGCCCTTGCCTGTTGCCGCGTTGGCGGCGGCGCCCTGGGCTTGCGCCTGCAGCCGCGATGCCACTTGCGCGCCCGCCACCTTGGCTCCCGGCGTGCCGGTGCCGGACACGCCCGACACTTCGGCCAGCTTCTGGAAACTCTGGCGCGCCTGGCCGCCGAATTCCGCCTGCAAAGTGGCCAGGTTGCGGCCCATGTCGAGCTGGCGGCCATGCTCGTCGATCACCTTGAAATTCATGAAGTGATGGGCAGGCAGGGTTTCCGGCTTGAAGTCCGTCGTCAGCACATTGATCGTGATCTGCGTGCGGATGTCGGCGATGATGGCGTCGATCAGGTCGCCGCGGCCAAACACGCCCGCCTCATGCACGCGCTCGCAGAACTTGGCCGCGTAATCGGGCAGCGGCACGCAGTGGCGGCGCAGCTTTTGCGGCAGGGATTTGAGCAGCAGATGCACTTTTTCCTTCAGCATGCCCGGCACCAGCCATTCGCAGCGCTCGCGCGGCAACTGGTTCAAGGCATACAGCGGCACGCTCAAGGTCACGCCATCGCGCACGCTGCCCGGTTCGAAGTGGTACGTCAGGCCCATTTCCAGGCCCGTCACGGACATGGTCTTCGGGAACAGATCCGTCGTCACGCCGGCCGCCTCGTGGCGCATCAGCTCTTCGCGGTTCAAATACAGCAGCTTCGGGTTTTCGCGCGTGGCTTCCTTGTGCCATTTCTCGAAACCGGCGCCATTGCACACGTCCGCCGGCAGCAGCTTGTCGTAGAAGGCGGCGATCAGTTCATCGTCGACCAGCACGTCCAGGCGGCGCGATTTGTGCTCGAGGTTTTCGATGTCCTTGATCAGTTTATGGTTGTGCGCAAAGAACGGCGCGCGCGTGTCGAAGTCGCCGCCCACGAGAGCATCGCGGATGAAGATTTCGCGCGCTTCCGGCAAGTTGAAATTGCCGTAATTGATGCGGCGCTGGCTGTACACCACCAGGCCATAAAGAGTAGCCCGTTCGGACGCCGTCACTTGCGCCGAGCGTTTTTCCCAGCGCGGTTCGCCCCAGGATTTCTTCAGCAAGTGTACGCCGACTTTTTCCAGCCATTCGGGCTGGATCTGCGCCACGCAGCGCGCGTACAAACGCGTCGTGTCGACCAGTTCGGCCGCCATGATCCACTTGCCCGGCTTTTTCAACAGCGAGGAACCGGGCCAGATGTGGAACTTGATCCCGCGCGCGCCCAGGTAGCCGGCGCCCGGCTCGTCCTCGCCCTTGAAACCGATATTGCCCAGCAAACCGGTCAGCAAGGCCATGTGCAGGTTGTCATAGGTGGCCGGCGCCTCATTCAATCGCCAGCCCTGTTCCTTGACGATGGTCAACAACTGCGAGTGCACGTCGCGCCATTCGCGCAAGCGCATCTGCGACAGGAAATTCGTGCGGCAATTGTCTTGCAGCTGGCGGTTGGTTTTCTTGTGCTCGATGGCGGACTCGAACCAGCGCCAGATTTTCAGATAGCTGAGGAATTCCGATTTTTCATCGGCGAATTTCTTGTGCGCCTCGTCGGCCGCCTGCTGGTGTTCCATCGGACGGTCGCGCGGGTCTTGCACGGACAGGGCCGAGGCGACGATCAGCACTTCCGTCAAACACGCGTTATCGAGCGCGGCCAGGATCATGCGGCCCACGCGCGGGTCCAGCGGCAGCTTGGCCAGCTTGTTGCCCAGCGGCGTGAGTTTATTGACTTCATCGACGGCGCCGAGTTCCTGCAGCAACTGATAACCGTCCGCGATCGCGCGCGCCAGCGGAGGTTCGATGAACGGAAAGGTTTCCACGTCCGTCAGGTGCAACGATTTCATGCGCAGGATGACGGCCGCCAAGGAGGAGCGCAGGATTTCCGGCTCCGTGAATTTGGGCCGCAGCAGATAATCCTGCTCTTCGTACAGGCGGATGCAGACGCCGTCGGCGACGCGGCCGCAACGCCCGGCGCGCTGGTTGGCGGCCGACTGGGCGATCGGCTCGACCTGCAGCTGCTCCACCTTGTTGCGATAGCTGTAGCGTTTCACGCGCGCCAGGCCCGCATCGACCACGTAGCGGATGCCGGGCACCGTCAGCGAGGTTTCCGCCACGTTGGTGGCCAGCACGATACGACGCGCATTGCTGGTTTTAAAGACGCGCTCCTGCTCTTCGGCCGACAAACGGGCGAACAGGGGCAAAATCTCCACGTGCGGCGGATGGTGCTTGCGCAGCGCTTCGGCGCAGTCGCGGATTTCGCGCTCGCCCGGCAAGAACACCAGCACGTCGCCCGAACCGATGCGGCACAGTTCTTCCACGCCATCGACGACGGCATCCATCAAGTCGCGCTTTTCGCGTGCGGCGGCCGTGCGCTGGCCCGGCTTGTCGGCGTTCGCGCCCGAACCAGGCATGGCTACCTGCTCGCGCTCCACAGGACGGTAGCGCACTTCGACCTGGTACAGACGGCCCGACACTTCGATCACGGGCGCCGGTTTTTCCGGCGTGCCGAAATGGCGAGAGAAGCGTTCCGCATCGATGGTGGCCGACGTGATGATGATTTTCAGGTCCGGCCTGCGCGGCAGCAGCTGTTTCAGATAACCGAGCAGGAAATCGATGTTCAGGCTGCGTTCGTGCGCCTCATCGATGATGATGGTGTCGTAATTTTTCAACAACGGATCGGTCTGCGTCTCGGCCAGCAAGATACCGTCCGTCATCAGCTTGACGGACGCGCCACGGCTCAGGGTATCGGTAAAGCGGACCTTGAAGCCCACCGTTTCGCCCAGCGGCGTACCGAGCTCCTGCGCGATGCGCTTGGCCGTCGAGGAAGCGGCGATACGCCGCGGCTGCGTGTGGCCGATCATGCCCTTCTGGCCGCGTCCCAGCTCCAGGCAAATCTTCGGCAACTGGGTCGTCTTGCCGGAACCCGTCTCGCCCGAAACGATGATCACCTGGTTTTCCATCAGGGCCTTGGCGATTTCCGCGCGCCGGCCCGAGACGGGTAAGTCTTCCGGATACGTAATCGGCGGCAGCGGATTGCGGAAAGCCTTTTCCGCCTCGCGCGCGGCGCGGGCCGCATCGCGGGCTTCGCGGCTTTCCTGCCCCTCGCGCGGCGCGCGCGCGGCCTGGGGCTTGCCCTCTCCCGATCGCTGCTGCTGTTGCTGTTTCTGCTGCTCCGCACGCGGCGGCTGCTGCCTTTGCTGGCTCACGGGCGGGCGCTGGCGGCCCTGCGCAGGCGTGGCGGCAGGCGCGGAAACATCCCCGCTGGCGGGCACATTTGCAACGTTGGAAGGAGGGGAAGACTTATTGCTGGCTGAAGACATTGTTTTTTACAGGTATTTTAAGCGCGCACATCGCGCAGCGAATTATAATGCGCTTAATGGAAAACCCTACCCAATTCGTCCAATGGCTGCGCTCAGTCGCGCCCTACATCCACGCCTTTCGCGGCAAGACCTTCGTGGTCGCCTTCCCCGGTGAACTCGTCAGCGCCGGGGCGCTGCAGGTGCTGGCCCATGATTTGTCCCTGCTGCATGCGCTGGACATCAATGTCACCGTCGTCTACGGCTCGCGGCCGCAGGTGGCGGAACAACTGGCCCTGCGTAACGTCGAAGGCCGCTTCCACAATGGCGTGCGCATCACGGATATCGCCGCGCTGGAATGCGCGAAGGAAGCCGCCGGCGAGCTGCGCCTCGATATCGAGGCAGCGTTCAGCCAGGGCTTGCCGAACACGCCCATGTCGCATGCGGCCATCCGTATCATTTCCGGCAACTTCATCACGGCGCGCCCGCTGGGCGTGATCGATGGCGTGGACCTGGAACTGACGGGCATCACGCGCAAGGTCGACGCCGAAACCATCCATTCCATCCTCGGTTCGGACGGCCTGGTGCTGCTGTCGCCGCTGGGCTTTTCGCCGACGGGCGAAGCGTTCAATCTCACCATGGAAGACGTGGCCTGCAGCGCCGCCATCGCCCTGCACGCGGACAAGCTGATTTTCATCACGGAAACACCGATGATGGAAGACGCCACGGGCGTGGAAATTCGCGAACTGTCGTCGCACCAGGCCGAAGCCGTGCTGATGGCGGGCTTCCTGCCCGACGCGACGGCGTTTTACCTGAAACATTGCGTCAAGGCATGCCATAACGGCGTCGAACGCTCGCACATCGTGCCGTTCTCGATGGATGGTTCGGCCCTGCTGGAATTGTTTACCCATGATGGCGTGGGCACCATGATCAGCCATGAAAACCTGGAAAGCCTGCGCCAGGCCACCATCGAAGACGTGGGCGGCATCATCAAACTGATCGAGCCGCTGGAAGCGGACGGCACTTTAGTGAAGCGGGGCCGCGAGCTGATCGAACGGGAAATCGATTATTTCTCCGTCATCGAGCATGATGGCGTGATCTTCGGCTGCGCCGCCCTGTATCCGTTCCCCGCGCAAAAAATGGCGGAAATGGCATGTTTGACGGTCAACCCGGAAGTGCAAGCCCAGGGCGACGGCGAGCGCATCCTGAAACACATGGAAAACCGCGCGCGCGCCGCTGGCCTGAACAAGCTGTTCGTGCTGACCACGCGCACCTCGCACTGGTTCAAGAAACGCGGCTTCGTGCCGGCCACCGTCGACGATTTGCCGAAGGATCGCCAGCATATGTATAACTGGCAGCGCAAGTCCCAAGTGCTCATCAAGACACTGTAAAACTGAAAAAGCCCGGCATGCCGGGCTTTTTCTTTACTGAAACACCTTTACTGAAACACCATTACTTGATATTCAGCGGCGCAAACGATTTGACCAGGTCGTCGAGTGCCTTCAATTGCGCCAGGAACGGTTCCAGCTGGTCCAGCGGCAAGGCGCTGGGGCCGTCGCAGCGGGCGTTGTCGGGGTCAGGATGGGCTTCCAGGAACAGGCCGGCGATGCCGACGGCCAGGCCGGCGCGGGCCAGGTCCGCCACTTGCTGGCGGCGGCCGCCCGAAGCGGCGCCACCGGGATCGCGCTGCTGCAGCGCATGCGTGACGTCGAAGATGATCGGCAGGTCATCGCAGGTTTTCTTCATCACGCCAAAGCCCAGCATGTCGACCACCAGGTTGTCGTAGCCGAGGCAGGTGCCGCGGTCGCACAGGATCAGTTGATCGTTGCCCGCTTCCTTGAATTTCTCGACGATATTGGCCATCTGGCCAGGGCTGAGGAATTGCGGCTTCTTGATGTTGATGACTTTACCCGTTTTCGCCAGGGCCACGACGAGATCCGTCTGGCGCGCGAGGAAAGCAGGCAATTGCAGCACGTCGACCACTTCGGCCACCTGCTGCGCCTGCCATGGCTCATGCACGTCGGTAATCACGGGCACGCCGAACGCCGCCTTGACGTCCTGGAAGATGCGCATGCCCTCTTCCAGGCCCGGGCCGCGGTAGGAATGGATCGACGAGCGGTTGGCCTTGTCGAAGCTGGCCTTGAACACATATGGAATACCCAGTTTTTGCGTCACGCGCACATATTCTTCGCAGGCGCGCATGGCGAGATCACGCGATTCGAGCACGTTGATGCCACCAAACAGCGCGAAGCTGCCGGTATTGCTGACATCGATGCCATGGACTTTCACTGAGGTCATAGGGATTCCATCTTGGTTAATTACTACTACTTGGTTGGAAGGGGCGCAGCCAGCGGCTGGCGCGATAAGGCATCTTACTAGCTAGGGCGGCGCAGATCAAATTTGATCCAGCGCAAGGGCGCGGCAAACGGCGTGTCGCCAGGCCGCGACGGCCCCGCGAGGGCTGGCGCAAAGTGCCTTATAATCACGCTTTATCTCTACACTGATTCAGGAGCACAGATGGCCCGCACGATCCACTGCATCAAACTCAACAAGGAAGCCGAAGGACTGGATTTCCCGCCGTACCCGGGCGAACTGGGCAAGAAGATTTACGAATCCGTGTCGAAAGAAGCCTGGGCTGCCTGGCTCAAGCACCAGACCATGCTGGTCAATGAAAACCGGCTGAACCTGGCCGACGCGCGCGCCCGCAAATACCTGGCCACGCAGATGGAAAAACATTTCTTCGGCGATGGCGCCGATGCGGCCATGGGCTATGTCCCGCCGACCGAGTAAGTTTTTCCGCATTCCCGCCCGTGGCCACCGCGCCGCGGGTAGTTTCCCCTTGATTCTCCCCTCCCCCTTTCACGCCGCCTGACGCTGTTTCACGGCTGCCCTTCCCCGTTTCGTCGCACACGGCTCGCCGCCCATGCCGCCGGCTGGCACAGTACGTCCATCGACAACCTCATTCCAAGGCGGACACCATGTTGCAGCAAATCTTCAGCCACACTCCCCTCTACGTCTGGGCCATCCTGGGCTTTCTCGTCTACCGCGGCGTGCTGGCCAGCCGGGCGCGCGAAGTGAGCTTGCGCAAGCTGTGCATCATTCCCCTGGTCATGCTGGTCCTGTCCCTGAGCGGCGTGTACGGCAGTTTCGGCTTGGCCGGCGTGGCGCCGTTCGCCTGGGGCGCCGGCGCGCTGGCTGGCGCGGCGCTGGCGTGGAGGCTGGCCGATGCGCGCAAGATAGCCGCCATTCCCGCGCGCGGCAGCGTGCAGCGTCCCGGCAGCTGGGTGCCCATGATCTTGATGATGAGCATTTTCTGCATGAAATATGCGGTCGCCGTGACCCTGGCCATCACCCCGGCCTATGCCCATGCGACCAGCTTCATCGTACCTGTCTGCCTCGCCTATGGCTGCTTCAGCGGCATCTTCCTCGGCGGCTTGCTGCGCACCGTGGCCGTGTACCGCGAGGCGCAAATGACAAGCGGCCCGCAAGGGGCCGCCGTTTAAAACATCTATGCCGGCGAACACCGGCTATCATCTTAGTACGCCAGGGTACGCACGCCTTCCGGCATGCCCAGCAGGCAGACATTGGCGCCGCGCACGGCGAACAGGCCGACGGCGATGACGCCGACGATCTGGTTGATCTGCTGTTCCAGCGCCACCGGGTCGGCAATTTTCAAGCCCAGCACGTCGATGATTTCGCCGCCATTGTCGGTAATGAACGCTTCCGTGCTGCCGGCCTTCAGGCGCAGGCGGGGCGTGCCGCCCAGCGCAGCCAGCTGGCGCGATACGGCAGCGCGGGCCATCGGCACCACTTCCACCGGCAGCGGGAAGGCGCCCAGGGTTTCCACCAGCTTGGAGCCGTCGGCGATGCAGACGAACTGTTTCGCGACGGAAGCAACGATCTTTTCACGCGTCAATGCCGCACCGCCACCCTTGATCATGGCGCCGCTGGCCGTGATTTCATCGGCGCCGTCGATGTAGACGGCGATCGACTCGACATCGTTCAGGTCGAAGACGGGAATGCCATGGCCAGCCAGGCGCGCGGCCGTCGCTTCGGACGAGGCGACCGTGCCCTTGATGCTGTCCTTGATCTTGGCCAGTTCATCGATGAAAAAATTGGCGGTAGAACCGGTGCCGACGCCGATGATTTCACCTTTTACTACGTAGTCGATGGCGGCGCGGGCTACGGCTTGCTTCAATTCGTCTTGGGTCATGGCATTCAGGCTAAAGTGAGGAATGGCGCTATTTTAACGGATTGCCAGCCTGGCCAGCCGGCCAGCATGCCCGGCGATGCGACTCAATACAACAGGCAGGCGGGAAAACTTTGCCCTAGGGCAATCGCGCACCCAAATACACTCTATGCCCTCTAAAATATGCGAAAATGGCACGATAGTCCCATATGACGTTTCAGGAATAGCACATGAATCACAGTAAACAGGTACTTGTTGTCGATGACAGCCGGGTTTCACGTTTGATGTCGCATCAATTCATCCTCAGCAAACATGCCGACTGGCAAGTGATTGAGGCGGCGACGGGTGAGGAAGCCCTGGAAAAAGTCAAGACCGTCAACCCTGTGCTGATACTACTGGATGTCAACATGCCCGGCATGGGCGGCATGGCGGCGGCAGAACAATTGCGCGTGCTGTGCCCGCAGACGCACATCATTCTCGTCACGGCCAATGTGCAGAACGCCACCCGCAACCGCGCCAGCGAACTGGGCGTGGGCTTCATGGAAAAACCGATCACGGAAACGCGCATCCACCAGTTGATCGAATCACTGGGACTGTGAGCATGGTCAATCTTTCCGAACTCGAGAACGACGCCCTGGTAGAGATATTCAACATCGGGGTGGGCCATGCGGCGGCGGCCATGAGCGAGATCGTGAATGAAGAAGTCACCATGTCGGTGCCGTCGATCACCTTCCTGAACCGTGCCGACGCGGCAGCCTTGCTCGGCAGCAAGAAGGATGGCGAACGCATCTGCGGCGTCAGCCAGCATTACGATGGCGCTTTCGCCACCGAAGCCATTCTGATGTTTCCCGAGGACAAGAGCCTGGAAATCGTGCGCCTGATGGTGGGCGACGCCATGCCGCTGCAGGAACTGACGGAGATGGAACAGGAAGCGATGAGCGAGATCGGCAACATCATCCTCAATTCCTGCGTCGGAACCCTGGCCAACCTGTTTGACAGCGAACTGCATGGCTCGCTGCCCCTGTACCACGTGGGCACCAGCGCGGAAATCCTCTCCTCGTTCGGCGGCCAGGATGACGAAGCCGTCGTGCTGATGCTGCATATCGACTTCGTGCTGTCCAAGCACCAGATCCACGGTTATGTGGCATTCGTGCTCGACCTGTCCGCCTTGCACGACCTGAAACAGCAAGTCAGCCGCTACCTGGCCAAGGTGCTGGGACAGGCGTGACGATCATGCCGGATGTCTTGCATCGACTCGCCCTGCTCGAGAGCATACTCGGCGCCGTCAACCTGGGCGCCATCGTGCTCGATGAGCAGCATCGCATCGTGCTGTGGAATAAGTGGATGGCGCGCCACTCGGCCTGCCAGGCCGACGCCGTGCTGGGCCAGGATTTCTTCGCCGTCTTTCCGGAACTGCGGCACAAGCGCATGGATTCGGCCATCACCCAGGCACTGCGCGACAATTTCCAATCGCTGCTGTCGCAAACCCTGCACAAGGCGCCGTTTGCGCTGTACACGCATGGCGCGGCCACGGGCGGCAGCGACGGCGAGGAACGCATGCAGCAAGCCATCGCCGTCACGCCGATCAACCTGCCCGGCTCGCCACGCCATTGCCTGATCCAGATCAATGATGTCACCATCGCCGTGGGGCGCGAAAAGCTGCTGCGCGAACAGACCATGGTCTTGCGCTCGCAAACCTTTTCCGACGGCTTGACGGGCATCGCCAACCGCCGCCATTTCGACGTGGCGATCGAGAAGGAAATGCGGCGCGCCATGCGCACCAGCAGCCCGCTGTCGCTGCTGATGATCGATATCGACCATTTCAAGGATTACAACGACCATTACGGCCACCAGCAGGGCGACGATTGCCTGATCCGCGTGGCAGCCGAACTGGCCGCCATGCTGCAGCGCCCCACCGACCTGCTGGCCCGCTATGGCGGCGAAGAGTTTGCCGCCATCCTGCCCGACACGGACGCGGCGCAGGCGCTGCGCATGGCCGAGGCGATCCGCCAGCACGCGGCCGAGCTGCGCATTCCGCATGCCAAGACGGGCAATGACGTCAAGCACATCACAGTGAGCATCGGCATCGCCACGCAGCAGCCGCAGCAGCCGCTGGCCATCTCCGCCCTGATCGGCGCGGCCGACCGCGCCCTGTACCTGGCCAAGCGCGCCGGACGCAACCGCGTGATGGTGCAGCCGCTGTAAAAAAAGCAACATCGGAGAAAGGATTCCAGTAGACATCTTTACAGCGTGTGCGTAGACTCGTCATTGCTTGCAGCAACAATAACAAGAATTTATCTGTGGTATCTATCCCTGCGCATGGCCCCACCATGCGGGACATGGCCAGGAGCGCTTGTGAATCTCGATCCTCCCCTCAGATCAGGCTTGCCGGGTGCCGGCATGGATACGACCATGGTGAACGGCATGCGCCTGCTGCTGTCGAGCGCCACCCTGCTGACCCTGTTCATCGACCCTGAAAGCGCTGGCAAGCTGACCAAGATCACCTGGCTGATCTTTTCCGCGTACACCATGCACAGCCTGCTGCTCTACGTGCTGGCCCTGCTGGGCCTCAGCCTGCCCCAGGACATCTTGCTGTACTGGCTCGACGTGGCCTGGTATGCGCTGATCGTGTTTTCCACCAGCAGCCACAACAATTTGTTCTTCCTGTTTTTTTTCTTTGCCATCCTGACATCGTCGTTCCAGCGGGGCTTCGAGGAAGGCGCGCGCGTCACCCTGGCCTCGGCCGGCCTGTTCGCCGCCACCGCCCTGTTCGGCGAAACGGATGCGGAACTGTCGCGCCTGCTGCTGCGCACCACCTTCCTGCTGGCGCTCGGCTACATGATCGCCTACTGGGGTGGTTCGGCCATCACCCAGCGCAGCCACCTGGCGCTGCTGCGCGATGTCAGCCAGCTGTCCAATCCCCGCTTCGGCGTCGACCAGACCATCACCTCGGTGCTGGAAAAAACCCGCAGTTATTTCAACGGCCGCAGTTGCCTGCTGATCATGCAGGACAAGGGCACGCGGGTCTGGTCGCTGCGCAGCGTGATTCACACGGGCACGGGCGTCGTGCATACCAGCTCGCTCCTCAGCGACGACGCGGCCAGCCCCCTGCTCGCTTTCCCGCACGATAAAATCGCGCTGTACAACCAGCCCGCCGGCCCCTGGCTGCCATGGATAGGCGGCGCGCGCATGCTCGAGCCAAACAGCGGACGCTGGCTGCGGCATGACGACGCGGCGGGCGCCCGCCTGGCCGAACTGCTCGAAGCGCACGCCTTCATCAGCGCGCCGCTGCCCCTGCGCAATGGCAAAGGCAGGATCTTTATCGTGTCCGCCACCAGCATGAGCAAGACGGACGCCCTGTTTCTCAGCCATATCGGCGCGCAGGCGTTTCCCGTCATTGAAAACATCAACCTGCTCGACCGCCTGGCGTCGCAGGCGGCCTCGCGCGAACGCGAAAAGATCGCGCGCGACCTGCATGACACGGCCGTGCAGCCGTATATCGGCTTGCGCCACGGCCTGGCCGCCCTGCGCAACGAAGCCACGCCGGGCAACCCGCTGCTGCCGGAACTGGAAAAGCTGATCATCATGTCGGGCCAGGTGATCACCGACCTGCGCAGCTACGCGCGCACGTTCAAGAATGGCCAGGTGCAAAGCGAGCCGGAACTGCTGGTCGCGCTGCGCCGCCAGGCCACGCAGATCCGCGAATTCTATGGCATCGACATCGCCCTGCATATCGAAGGCGACCTGCACATCAACGACCGCCTGGCGGCCGAGGTGTTCCAGATCGTCAACGAAGGCATGAGCAATATCCGCAAGCATACGTCGGCGCGCCACGGCGCCGTCAAGCTGACCTGCGTGCAGGGCGCGCTGCACATCAGCATCGACAACGAATGCGCCGCCGCGCACGTCCCCGATTTCCTGCCCGACTCGCTGGCCGAGCGCGCCGCCGCCCTCGGCGGCACGGCCCGCGTCACGCATGGCATGCTGGGCAACACCTCCGTCCAGATCGAGATCCCCATATGAATGACGTACGCCACATGCCACCGGCCAGCCATGTCATCAGCGTCATGCTGGTCGACGATCACAAGACCATGCTGTGGGGCCTGGAGCGCCTGATCGGCGGCGAGCACTCCGGCATGCGCGTGGTCGCCACAGCGTCCGACGGCACCGAGGCGCTGGAGCAGGCGAAGGCGCTGCAACCGGACGTGATCGTGCTGGACCTGGACCTGGGCGGCATCAGCTCGCTGGCCATCCTGCCCGCGCTGGCGCAATGCGGCGGCACGCGCGTGCTGGTGCTGACAGCCAGCCACGACCAGGCCATCCTGGACCAGACGGTACTGAAAGGCGCACGCGGCATCGTCAGCAAGGACGCGCCGGCGGAGATGGTGTTGAAGGCCATCGAAAAGGTGTACCAAGGCGAGCTGTGGCTGGAACACGCGATGCTGGGACGCATGCTGACGCAGTTGACCCAGCCCGGCGGCGGCTCGGCGCACGCCATTGCCATCGCCAGCCTGACCCTCAAGGAAAGAAAGATCATCGCCGCGCTGGTGCACGGCAGCGGCACGCCGGCCAAGCTGCTGGCGGACCAGCTGTTCATCTCAGAACACACCTTGCGCAATCACCTGACATCGATCTACCGCAAGCTGGGCGTGTACAACCGCCTGGAACTGTACGCCTACGCCACCAAGCACCAGCTGGGCCAATTGCCGCCCGGCGCCTGATACCACTGTCCTCCTGCACGGCCACTGCACGGCCGCGCATTCCCTCCCATCGCCAAGCAGCGGCGCGGCATGCGCCCCTGCGTTCCTGCGCGCGCCAGACTCGAGCATGACAATTGTCACGAAAAAAACGAGCAGTTCCTCCTTGCAATAAAAGGACGTTCTTCTGATGTAGATCAAGGTGCCGACTTCTATAGTGGATTTACCGGAGTGCAAATCACCGCGCGGCCCACCACGACACGGAGCACAGCATGCGCCTTGACAAGTTTCTTCCGACGGCCCTGATCACCTATTTACAGGGCAAGGAAAAGGCTGCGTTCTACCGCTATGCCCTAGTGGCGGCCCTCATGGCGGTGGTCTGCATCATCGGATTGCTGGCACTGGGCGAAAGTCCATGAGCGCGCCAGGTCGTAGCACCAGGAAGCAACGCTGCAAAACCGTTTCATCCACCGTCGTACCTTAACCACCACCAGGAGTTGTCATGAACCTCATCAAAAACTTTATCCGCGAAGAAGATGGCGTCACCGCAATCGAATACGGCCTGATCGCTGCCCTGATCGCCGTGGTGATCATCGCCGCCGTCACCATCGTCGGCACGCAGCTGAAAAAAACCTTCAGCACCATCGGCACCAAGCTGACCACCGCCAATGCCTGACGCGCTGCTGTCCGGGCCGGCCCAGCGCCAGCCCGGACTACGCCGCCCAATATTCCCGGCACGCCCACCTTGACGAACGCATAGCGAGGCCCATCGTGAAATCTTTCTTCAGCCGTTTATCCGACGAGTCCGCCGTCACAGCGATCGAATACGCGCTGCTGGCCGGCCTGATCGCGGCAGTGCTGGTGGTCACGATCACCCTGCTTGGCGACCAGGTCAAGCTGCTGTTTGTCTACGTCAAGGACCAAGTGGTCCTGGCCCTGTCATGAACACCCTGCGCGCCTCGCTGCGCACCCACCGCGCCCTGCTGCTGATCGTGCTGCCGTACGCCGCCGTGGCGACGCTGCTGGCCGGCGGCCTGCCCAGCGCATCGGACACCCTCAACGTGCTGGCCGGCTTCTTCATGGCCATCCTGATTGGCCCCGTCTTCATCCTGTGCGGCTACACCATCCATGTCATGGTGATGAAACGCCCGCACCGCCTGTGCCACTATCTGTACCACGATCTGCGCCGCTACCTGAGCAACGAGCGCCTGCTGCACGCGCTGCCGGCCATGCTGCTGATCCCCGTCTTCGCGTCCAGCTTCACCGTCATCAAGGGCGCCATCCCCCGTCTGCATCCCTACACCTGGGATGCCACCCTGTCCGCCTGGGACATCGCGCTGCATGGCGGCAAGGCCCCATGGGAAAGGCTGCAGCCACTGCTGGGCCACCCGCTCGTCACGGGCTTGCTCAACTTCAGCTACCACTTCTGGTTCTTCCTGTTCTACGCCATCCTGTACTGGCTCATCCTCGACACGCGCCGGCCCCTGCTGCGCATGCAGTTCCTGCTCAGCTTTGCGCTGACCTGGATCGCCCTGGGCAGCATCCTGGCCGTGCTGTTTGCCTCGGTCGGCCCCTGCTACTACGGCCACCTGCATGCCAGCGACCCGTATGCGCCGCTGATGGTCTACCTGCATGACGCCAACCAGCACGTCCCCGTCTGGGCCCTGCAAGTGCAGGAGATGCTGTGGCAAGGCTATCAAAGCAAGGGCGCGAACGGTGAACTGGGCATTTCCGCCATGCCCAGCATGCATGTGGCCACGGCCGTGCTGCTGGCCATGATGGGCTGGCGCGTCAACCGCGCCGCCGGGATCTCGCTGACCGCCTTTGCCGTACTGATCCTGCTCGGCTCCATCCACCTGGGCTGGCACTATGCGCTCGACGGCTATGTGGGTGCGGCCGGCGCGGCGCTGGTGTGGCGCCTGGTGGGACGGCTGCTGGGCAGCCAGGCCGCGGCGCCGGCCATGCACATGGCCACGGCTCCCTGCATGAGCAAGGAAGGACTGACATCATGAACGCCCACCTGCCCATGCTGCTGTGCCTGGCCGTACTCGCCACCCTGCTCGCCGCCGCCCTGTGGCACGACCTGCGCACGCGCCGCATCCCGAACCGGCTGGTGCTGTGGGGCACCCTGGCGGGACTGATCATCAACAGCTTCGTGCCGTCCGGCGCCGGACTGTTCGACGCCTCCTTCGGCGGCCTGGGACTATTGCAGGCGCTGGCCGGCGCCGCCGCCGGACTGGCCCTGCTGCTGCCCATGTATCTGCTGCGCGCCCTGGGCGCCGGCGACGTCAAGCTGATGGCCATGTGCGGCGCCTTCCTCGGTCCCGACGCCGTGCTCGAAGCGGCCCTGCTGACCTTCCTGTGCGGCGGCGTGCTGGCCCTGGCCGCCGCGCTGGCCGGTCAGCGCCTGCGCCAGGTACTGAAAAACACCTATCACATGATGCTGGGCGCGCTGCTGCACAGCCTTGCCGGCGGCGCCGCCACGATCGCCGAACCGCCGCCCGCCACCGGCAAGCTGGCCTACGCCTTCGCCATTGCCAGCGGCACCCTGCTGCAGGTCTTCCTGCACTACACCCACCTGTGGAGCCTGCGCTGAAACGCGCCGCTCCGACGACCAGCCCCCTAGGACCTGACCATGCACACTCTCACCACCCTCTGCCACTCGCGCCACGCCAGCCTGTTCACCAGCATCGCCATGGCTTGCCTGTGGACGTTCTTCGCCAGTGCCCACGTGATGGGATTCCTGCACAGCGGCGACTGGAGCTATCTGCTGTTCTGCGCCGCCGAAACCCTGGCCGCCCTGTTCTTCATCGTGCGCACGGCCCCCGTCAGCGTTTCCACCGATGCGGGCGACTGGCTGCTGGCCATCGGCGCCACCTTCGCGCCCTTCCTTTTGTCTCCCGCCGACATGGCCATCTGGCCCGGCGCGCGCTACCTGCTGGCCGTCGGCAGCCTGCTGCAGATCGCCGGCCTGCTGTCGCTGAACCGCAGCTTCGGCCTGGTGGCGGCGCAGCGCGAAATCAAGACGGGCGGCGTCTACCGCGTGATACGCCATCCACTGTATGCCAGCTACCTGATTTCCCTGAGCGGCTACCTGCTGGCCAACACCTCGCCCGCCAACACCGTCATCTATGTCGCGACGATGAGCATGATGGTGATGCGCCTGCTGCGCGAGGAGCGTTTCCTGTCCACCGACGTGCGCTATCGCGTCTACATGCGCCAGGTGAAGTACCGCCTGCTGCCTTTCATCTTCTGATATCCGGCCACCCGAACGAGGAGTACCCATCATGCCTGACACCTATCCAGAACGCAGCGACGGCGGCGGCGTCGAACCGGCGGCCAAGCGCGCGCCACGCACGGTCGAGGAAACGGGATTGCCCTTCCTGTTCCTGGTCGAACTGCTGGTCAAGATACTCTTCCTGCGCGGCCAGATCGGCCTGCCCGCCCTGTCGACACACGTAAAACTGGGCGCCGGCGTGCTCGAACCGCTGCTCACCTTCATGCGCGCCGAAAAGCTGTGCGAAGCGCGCCGCAACGGCGGCAGCGGCACCGACGCCGACCTGTGTTACCTGCTGGGCGATCAGGGCCGCCTGCGCGCCGCCGAGTACATGCGCCGCAACGCCTACAGCGGCCCCGCCCCCGTCACCCTGGCCGACTACAGCAACCAGGTACTGGCGCAAAGCGTGGCGGACATGCAGGTCACCCGCGATGACGTGCAGCGCGAGTTCCGCGACGTGGTGGCCAGTTCGGCCGTGCTCGACCAGCTGGGCGCGGCCATGAATTCCGGACGCGCCCTGTTCTTCCACGGCCCCGCCGGCAGCGGCAAGAGCTACCTGGCCGAGCGCCTGAACGGCCTGCTCAGCGGCGCCATCGCCCTGCCCCATGCCGTGATGGTCGATGGCGAAGTGCTGCCCTTCCTCGACCCCATGCTGCACACCCTGTCACGCGGCGGCCTCGTGCCATCCGACCCGCGCTGGGTGCGCGCCGAACGCCCCGCCGTGCTGACGGGCGGCGAGCTGACGCTCGACATGCTGGACCTGCAATTCGACCATGGCAACCGCTTGTACCAGGCGCCGCCGCACCTGAAGGCCAACAACGGCATCTTCGTCATCGACGACCTGGGCCGCCAGCGCTGCTCGCCCGTGGAACTGATGAACCGCTGGATCGTGCCGATGGCGCGCCACATCGATTACCTGTCGCTGCACACGGGCTACAAGTTCCCCGTGCCCTTCGACGTCATCGTCGTGTTCTCGTCGAACCTGGCGCCGCAGCACCTGGCCGACGACTCCTTCCTGCGCCGCATCGGCTACAAGATCCATGTCGGCCCCCTGAGCGCCTACCACTACCTGGCCGTGTTCCGCAGCACCTGCGCCCAGCTGGGCATCAATTTCGACGAAGCCTCCTACACCTACCTGCTGCACCTGCATAGCCTCTACAAGCGGCCCTTGCTGGCCTGCTATCCGCGCGACATCCTCGCGCAGATCTGCGACCAGGCGCGTTATGAAGACCACCCGGCGCAACTGTCTCCGGAAGTCCTGTTCTGGGCATGGCAAAACTATTTCGGCAGCGATGACGACCTTGCAAGCACACACACCGGACCGGAAGCGGTCCAGCACAAAGGGGAAGCAAAATGAGAAACGCACGCGCTCTGACGATGATGGCCATTGCGGTCATCCTGGCGTTCGCCGCGGTCATCGTGGCCGCGCGCTGGATCAATGCCCAAGCCTCGGGCAACATCAACAAGGTGGCCGTGGCCCAGGTCGACATCAGCCTGGGGGCGCGCCTCACGCCCGACATGGTGCGCATGGTGGACTGGCCATCGAACGCGCTGCCGCCGGGCGCCGTCAACGATCCGAAACTGCTGGAAACGCGCGTCACGCGCACCAGCATCCAGCACGGCGAACCGATCATGGAAGGCAAGCTGGCGCCTCCCGGCACGCAAGGCGGCCTGTCGGCCGTCGTCGCCGAGGGCAAGCGCGCCATGACCGTGCGCGTCAACGATGTGGTGGGCGTGGCCGGCTTCGCCCTGCCCGGTAATTTCGTCGACATCCTCGTCAATACCCAGGGAGAAGGGGCCCGCAAGACGCCGGACCGCGACCCGAACATTTCCAAGATCGTGCTCGAACGCATCCTCGTGCTGGCCATTGCCCAGGAATCGAGCCGCGACGACACCAAGCCCAAGGTGGTCAACGCCGTGACCCTGGAGCTGACGCCGGAGCAGGCGGAAAAACTCGACCTGGCACGCAGCGTGGGCACCCTGTCGCTGGTGCTGCGCAACCAGGTCGAGGACAAGCCCGTCAACACGGAAGGCGCCACCAAGTCCAGTTTGCTCGATGAAAAGGTCGCCATGGCAGCCCCCGCCGCCATGGTGCAAGCCAAGCCGCTCCCGCGCCGCCGTCCTGCAACCACAGCCGCGCCACAGGCCGGTCCACGCGTCGATGTCATCAAGGGGCTGGAACGCAGCTCCCAACAATTCTAACCTGCACCAGAGGAGTCACGCCATGAGCACATATTGCACAGCAAGCGGAAGCCGGGTACTCAGCCTGGCGCTTGCCCTCGCCATGATCGGCGCCCTGGCGCCCCAGGCACGCAGCGAACCCGTTGCCGCCACCGCCGTTGCCGCCGACACCGGCGCCGCTCGGACCAGCCGGGCAGCCGCCCGCCCCAAGGCCACGCCGCCGCAAAGCGAATCACGCGCCGGCCGCACCGAGATGGCGCCGCAAATGAGTCTGGCCGAAGGCAAGTCGACCCTGATGCGCCTGCCGTTCGCCGCCAGCCGCATGTCTGTCGGCGACCCGCGCATCGCCGACGTCATCCTGCTCAATCCCAACGAGGTGTACCTGCTGGGCCGCTCCGTCGGCACCACCAACCTGATCCTGTGGAACAAGAGCAATGACGCCACCATCATCGACCTGGCCGTCGGCATCGACAGCAGCAGCCTGCAGGCACGCATGGCCGAGCTGCTGCCGAACGAAAAGATCAACGTCACGGTGGCGGGCGACACCCTGATCCTGTCGGGCATGGTCAGCGATGTCGTCAAGGCCGACCAGGCCCTGTCGCTGGCCAACGCCTATGTGCAGCGCAGCGCCCGCAGCGGCAACGCCGCCTCCGGCGCCGCGCCAGCCGCAGGCGCCGCCGCGCCCGCTCCCGCCGCTGCGCCCGATGCGGGCATGCCGCGCGTGATCAACCTGCTGTCGATCGCCGCGCCGCAGCAGGTGATGCTGGAAGTGAAGGTGGCCGAAGTATCGAAAGTGCTGGTCGACCAGCTGGGCGCCAGCCTGGGCATCAACAAGACCATCGGCAGCTGGTCGTACTCGCTGCTGTCCAGCCTGCTCAGCAACAATCCCAGCGGCTTGAGCGGCGCCAGCAAGAACAACTTCTTCAACCTCGACGCGCAAAAACGCGATGGCCTGATCAAGGTGCTGGCCGAACCGAACATCATGGCCATCAGCGGCCAGGAGGCCAGCTTCCTGGCCGGCGGCAAAATCTTCATCCCCGTCAGCCAGACCAACAATAACGGCGTGCCGACCATCACCCTGGAAGAGAAGGAATTCGGCGTGGCCGTGAAATTCACGCCCACCGTGCTCGAAGGGGGGCGCATCAACCTGAGGGTGGCGCCGGAAGTGTCGGACCTGAACAAGGACGGCATCGGCATCACCGCCACCGGCATCTCGGCCACGGCCATCCTGCCATCGTTTACCACGCGGCGCGCCACCACCACGGTGCAGCTGTTCGATGGCCAGAGCTTCGCCATCGGCGGCCTGATCAAGAACAACGTGACCAGCAATATCAAGGCCCTGCCAGGCCTGGGCGAAGTGCCCGTGCTGGGCGCCCTGTTCCGCAGCACGGACTTCCAGACGGACCGTTCGGAACTGGTCTTCATCATCACGCCGCACCTGGTCAAGCCGCTGCCGCCCGACTACAAGCTGCCCACCGACGGCTATATCCAGCCGACGCGCGGCGACATGTTCATGCAGGGAAAAATGGAAGGCAGCGCACCGGCGCCCGCCCCCGCAGCGGCACAGGCACCGGCCCCCATGCAGCCGCAAGCGGCCGCGCCCCAGCCTGCCGCCGGCTTCGACCTCAAATAGGAGAACACCATGAAAACCGCACATCGCCTGCCTTGCGCCGCCCTGTTCTGCCTGCTGGCCGGCTGCGCCGCCACCACCACGCCCGTGCTCGATTCGCACTTTGGCGAATCGGTGGCCCTGCTCAAGGCGCAGCAGATCATGTATCCGGACGCCTACCGCAATGCCAACCCGGTCAGCGGCATCGACGGCAAGGCCGGCGTCAGCGCCTACCAGCGCTACCAGAAATCGTTTGCGGCGCCGGAACCGCAACCGAATGTCTTCACCATCGGCGTGGGCGGACGCCAGTAGGCGCCAGTCCCGCGATGCACTTTTCCCAGGCCACTAGGAGACAGCCATGAACACCGCATTTCGCAGGCACGACAAGCAGCAGGGCGCGATCGCCATCGTGCTGGGGCTGACCCTGGTGGTGCTGTTTGCCATGGGCGGCCTGGTGCTGGACCTGGGCCACCTGTACATCGCCAAGACGGAGCTGCAGAACGGTGCCGACAGCGCCGCCCTGGCCGGCGCCGTGGAACTCAACCAAAGCGCCACCGGCATCGACAACGCGCAGGCCAAGGCCATCGCCATCGCGCAAAAGAACCGCTACGACTTTTCCACCACGCTGACCCTGACGGCCGCCAACATCAGTTTCGGCCCCAGCCCCGACGGGCCGTGGTCTTCCGGCGCCAGCGCCCGTACCAGCCCGCAGGGCCAGACCTTCATCCGCGTCGACACGGGCAGCAAGACCTTCGCCACCTACCTGATGGGCATCGCCGGCATCGCCAGCACCAGTACCTCGGGCGTGGCAGTGGCGGGCCGCTTCGTCAACGACGTCACGCCGATCGGCGTGTGCGCCGTCGATCCGGCCAACAAGACGTCGCAATACACCTATCCGGCCGCGCCGGCCGGCACGGGCCTGACGGAACTGCTGGAATTCGGTTTCCGCCGCGGCGTCACCTACAACCTGTTCGGCCTCAATCCGCTGGGCGGCCCGTCCGATCCCTACCTGATCAATCCCGTCGACGCCCCGCCCGGCAGCTGCAGCGCCTCGCATTCGAGCGCCGCCTCCACCGCGCCATTCATGTGCACGGGCAGCAGCGCCGTCATCACCAGCGGCACGGGCCAGGTCTACACGAACACGGGGCTGTCGGCCTCGCTGGCCGCCTCGCTCAATTCGCGCTTCGACGATTACGGCGGACCTTCCGTGTGCGACCCCGCGACGGCGCCGCCCGACACCAACATCAAGGAATTTCCCTGCGTGGGCGGCGCGTCGCCCTGCGCCGCCACCGCCGCCAACTCGCCGCCCACCGGCTGGATGCAGCCGGGCGCCAGCACCCTGCCCAGCCAGCAGCCCGTCAGCCTGTCCGGCAACAAGCCGAATTACCAGCTGCCGTCGGCCGGCGCCGTCCCCGCGCCCTCGGCCACGTTCGCCCAGTTCGCCGGCTACGGCGTGCTGTGGTCCTACGGCCCGGCCTACCAAAGCAATGGCGCCACTCCGGCCAAGGCCGGCACGGCGTACAGCGTCGCGGACGCCAACGCCAACCCCATGTACAGCACGGCCAAGGCGAATTACTTCGACACGGCCAGCTACCCCGTCAGCCCAGGCGCAGGCTTTCCTGCCAGTACGCCGCCTTCGCCGTACAACCAGACCAGCGGCCCCACGTTCCAGGCGCCCTCGGCCGCCCATCCGGGCCAGCGCAACCGGCGCATCCTCAACGTGGTGCTGGTCGACTGCCGCACGGCGCCAGTGGGGCCGGCTTCGTGCGGCGTCATGAATGCGGTGGGCATCGGCAAATTCTTCATGACGATGAAGGCCGATTTCAGCGGCGGCACCAAGCGCCTCGACGTCGAGTTCGCGGGCCTGATCGAGCCCGTGCCGAATTCCGAAATCAAACTCTACAAGTGAGGCGGCCATGCGCATCCACCTTTCCCCCCTCAGGCAGCGCGGCGGCGCCGCCGTCGAATTCGGCATCGTCCTGGCCCTGCTGATCACCCTGCTGGCGGGCATCTTCGGCTTCGGCCGCGCCTTCTGGTACTACGACGCGCTGACCAAGGCCACGCGCGATGCGGCGCGCAACATGTCCGTCAAGGCCAAGGCCGGCATCGCATCGCAGGGCGTGCCTGCCGCCAAACAGACGGTCGTCGATGCGGCCACCAGCGCCGGCATCAGCGGCTTCACCACGGCCAACGTGACGGTCACCTGCCTGGATGCGGCGTTCAACGACAGCAGCTGCACCGATGGCACGGCGCCGGGCGGCATCCGCGTCGAAGTCGTCAACTACACGCTGTCGGTGGGCCAGTACCTGCCCTTCGTGATCGGCGCGGCCAGCAGCTATGCCACGCCGCTCTCGCCGCGCACCACCATGCGCTACATGCTGTAAGGAGAACGCCATGCGCCACCGCCTTTCATCGTCTCCTCCAGCCGGCCGCCAGCGCGGCGCCGCCGCCGTCGAATTCGCCCTGGTGGCACTGCTGTTTTTCACCCTGCTGTTCGGCATCCTCGAATTTGGCCGCATGCTGTACCTGTACAACACGGTGCAGGAAGTGAGCCGCCGCGCCGCGCGCGAGGCGGTAGTGCGCTGGATCGACCAGACGGACGCCGTCAAGACGCTGGCCCTGTTCGGCGGCACGGCCCTGCCTGCCGCGCCGGAACTGACGGCCGCCAACATCACCATCCGCTACCTGAACAAGAGCGGCGCCGAAGTGACCTTGCCGCCGCTCGATCCGGGCGACAACCTGTCGGCCTGCGGCGACATCACGCGCACGGCCAGCTGCATCGACAGCGTGCGCGTGTCGATCGACAACGTCAGCTATACGCCGATGGTCAGCCTGTTCGGTTTTCTCAATATCGCCGTGCCAGCCTCGGTCGTGGTCATGCACGCCGAAAGCCTGGGCTTCCAGATCAACTGAACGCCATTACCGGGAGTACCAAGTGAATATCGTCATCGTCTCGAAGAATGAAGCCCAGCTCAAGCGGCTCACCCGCTTGCTGCGCGAACGCAGCGCGGCCGACCGCGTCGCGCTGCTGGCGAGCATACCGGATGTATTCGACAACGGCGCCACGCCGGACTTGCTGCTGCTGGAGCAGGAGCAGGCGGGCGAGACGGAGCTGGAACGGCTCGAACTGCTGGGCGGGCGCCATCCGAACCTGGCCATCATCGTGCAATGTCCGCAGCAAAGTCCGCAATTCCTGCTGCGCGCGATGCGCGCCGGCGTGCGCGAAGTGCTGCTGCCGGACGACGACGCGTCCCTGTGCGCCGCGCTGCGCCGCATCGAGGACAAGCTGCAAAAGCAGGTCACGCGCAAGGGCCAGGTGCTGGCCTTCGTCTCGTGCAAGGGCGGCAGCGGCGCCACCTTCATCGCCGCCAACCTCGGCTACGCGCTGGCTGCCGGCGAACAGCGCAAGGTGGCGCTGTTCGACCTGAACCTGCAGTTCGGCGACGCCGCCCTGTTCGTCTCGGACCACAAGCCGGCCACCACCCTGTCGCAGCTGTCGCAGCAGATCGTGCGCCTCGACGCCTCGCTTCTTACCGCCAGCATGATCCAGATCACGCCCGCCTACAGCGTGCTGGCCGCCGCCGACGATCCCGCCCATGCGGCCGACGTCGAGGCGGACCATATCGACCGTTTGCTGACCCTGGCGCGCAGCCAGTACGACTACATCCTGCTCGACGTGGGACGCGGCCTCGACCCCGTCAGCGTGCGCGCGCTGGACCGGGCCGACCTGATCTTCCCCGTGCTGCAGGCCACCTTGCCGTATGTGCGCGACGGCAAGCGCCTGCTTGACGTATTCCGCGGCCTCGGCTACCGCGAAGACAAGATCCGCCTGATCCTGAACCGCTATGCCAGCAGCGACAGCATCCGCGTGGCCGACCTGGAAGCGGCGTATGGCAAGCACGTCTACAAATCCATCCCCAACCACTACGAGGCGGTGGCGGCCTCCGTCAGCCAGGGCGTGCCCATCCTCAAGCTGGCGTCGCACAATTCCGTCTCGCGCGCCCTGCAGGAACTGGCCGCCAGCCTGGCCGGCGAAACCCCGCCCGCCGCGCAAGGCTGGGTTTCGCGGCTGCTGGCGCGCGCTTGATCCCCTACAGCGCGCCTGATACCCCATTCACCGGAGACCGACCATGACTGCCGAAAAACTCACCCTGCGGGACCGCCTGGGCTATGCCCAGGATGACGCCAGCCTGAATGACGATGCCGCGCACCAGGGCGCATCGAGCCAGAGCTACCAGCAACTCAAGCACCGTACCCACCAGGCGCTGCTCGACCGCGTCGACCTGGAAGGCATGCAGCGCCTGTCGCGCGAACAGATCCGCGAAGAGCTGAAAATCCTCGTCAGCGACGTGCTCACGGAAGACAATGTGGTGATCAACGAGCTGGAACGGCGCTCGCTGATCCGTGACATCCAGGACGAGGTGCTGGGCTTCGGCCCGCTCGAACCGCTGCTCGCCGATCCCGGCGTGTCCGACATCCTCGTCAACACCTACCGCCAGGTGTATGTCGAGCGCCACGGCCGTTTGGAGCTGAGCGACATCTGCTTTACCGACGACGCCCACCTGATGAAGATCATCGACAAGATCGTCTCGCGCGTGGGCCGGCGCATCGATGAATCGAGCCCCATGGTCGATGCGCGCCTGCCCGACGGTTCGCGCGTCAACGCCATCATCCCGCCGCTGGCCATCGACGGACCCGTGATGTCGATCCGCCGCTTCTCGGCCCAGCCGCTGCGCCTGGCCGACCTGATGCTCAAGCACAGCCTGACGGAGGAAATGAGCACCACCCTGCAGGCGCTGGGCAAGGCCAAGGTCAACATCCTGATCTCGGGCGGCACGGGCAGCGGCAAGACCACCATGCTCAATGCGATTTCCGGCTTCATCAGCACGGCCGAACGCATCGTCACCATCGAGGACGCGGCCGAACTGCAGATGCAGCAGCCGCACGTGGTGCGCCTGGAAACGCGGCCCGCGAACATCGAGGGCAAGGGCGAAGTGACGCAGCGGGCGCTGGTGCGCAATGCGCTGCGCATGCGCCCCGACCGCATCATCCTGGGAGAGGTGCGCGGCGCCGAGGCGCTCGACATGCTGGGCGCCATGAACACGGGCCACGAAGGCTCGATGGCCACCATCCATGCGAACACCCCGCGCGACGCGCTGACGCGGCTGGAAAACATGATCAGCATGGCCTCGGCGGGCCTGCCCGTGAAGGCCATGCGCCAGCAGATCAGTTCCGCCGTCAGCGTGGTGGTGCAGGTGGCGCGCCTGACGGATGGCAAGCGCAAGATCATTTCGATCCAGGAAATCACGGGCATGGAAGGCGAGATGATCACCATGCAGGAAATCTTCACCTTCCGCCAGACGGGCATCGGCGAGGACGGCACGGTGCAGGGACATTTCCATGCCAGCGGCGTGCGGCCGCACTTCCTGGAACGCCTGCGCGCCTTCGGCATCAGCCTGCCGGAAACCCTGTTCGATCCCGCCCGTCAGTACCATTAAGGGGAGCATCATGGACTATCTCTATTACGTATTCGCCATCCTCACCTTCATCGCCGTGGTGCTGCTGATCGAGGGGGTGTACCTGGCGTGGAACACCTCGCGCGGCCCGGAAGCGGAAAGGGTGGCGCGCCGCCTGCGCATCATGTCGGCCGGCGCGCATGGCGACACGGGCAGCTCGATGATCAAGAAGCGCCTGCTGAGCGACACCCCGGCCCTGCAGCGCCTGCTGCTCAGCGTGCCCCGCGTGCATGCGCTAGACCGCCTGCTGGAGCAATCGGGCCTGACCTGGAGCGTGGCCAGCTTCGCCGGCGTGATGCTGGCCACGGCCGGCGCCGCGTTTTTGCTGCTCAGCTACTTCGGCGTGCCGTGGATGCTGCGCCTGCCGCTGGTGGCTGGCGCGGCCCTGCTGCCGCTGCTGGTGGTCTTGCGCGCCAAGGCCAAGCGCCTGCAGCGCATCGAACAGCAATTGCCCGATGCGCTCGACCTGATGGCGCGCGCCCTGCGCGCCGGCCACGCCTTCCCCACCGCCCTGAAAATGGTCGGCGATGAAATGAACGCGCCGCTGGCCGTGGAATTTCGCGCCACCTTCGACGAAGTCAATTTCGGCATCGCCATGCAGGACGCCCTGATGAACCTGGCCACGCGCGTGCCCAGCACGGACTTGCGCTACTTCGTCATCGCCGTGCTGATCCAGCGCGAAACGGGCGGCAACCTGGCCGAGCTGCTCGACAGCATCAGCCGCATCATCCGCGAGCGCATCAAGCTGCTGGGGCAGGTGCGCGTGCTGTCGGCCGAAGGCAGGCTGTCGGCCTGGATCCTGTCGCTGCTGCCCTTCGGCGCGGCGGCCATGATCCACCTGACCAATCCGCAATTCCTGGAAATGCTGTTTGTCGACCCGGGCGGACGCAAGATGCTCGTCGGCGCCCTGCTGCTGATGGTGTGCGGCGTCCTTGTCATGCGCAATATCATCCGCATCCGTGTCTGAGCCCGCAAGGAGAACCCTCATGAACCCCGTCCATTTTGCCTTTCTCGCCCTGCTCTTCATTGCCGTCTTCGGCACCGTGCTGGTGGCCATGCGCAGCTTTGCCCCCGATCCCTTGCGCCAGCGCATGGACAACGCCACCGGCAAGAGCGCGGCGGCGCCTGGCGCATCGGCCCCCAGCCCATGGCTGGCGCGCATGGTGCGCCTGAGCGGTCCGCTGGCCAAACTGTCGCTGCCCGACCAGGGCTGGGAAGGTTCCGTGATGCGCCGACGCTTCATGAATGCCGGCCTGCGCCAGGCATCGGCACCCATCCTGTTCTTTTCCGCCAAGACCATGCTGGCCATCGGCCTGCCCCTGCTGCTGTTCCTGGGCCTGAGCGCGTCGGGCAGCCAGATGGCGGGCAAGGCACTGCTGTTCTGGCTGCTGATCGTGGCCGCCATCGGCTACTACCTGCCCAATATTGTCCTGGCACAAATGATCAAGCGGCGCCAGCGCGATATCTTTGAAAGCTTTCCCGATGCGCTGGACTTGATGACGGTGTGCGTGGAAGCGGGCCTGGCCATGGATGCCGCGCTGGCCCGGGTGGCCGCGGAGATCGCCCTGAAAAGCAGCGTGCTGGCCGAGGAATTGCACCTGGTGATGCTGGAACTGCGTGCCGGCAACACCAAGGAGCGGGCCCTGCGCAACCTGGCCCTGCGCACGGGCGTCGAGGATGTCGACGCGCTGGTGGCCATGCTGATCCAGGCCGAACGCTTCGGCACCAGCATCGCCGCCTCGCTGCGCGTGCAGTCGGACCAGCTGCGCACCAAGCGCCGCCAGATGGCCGAGGAAGAAGCGGCGAAGATCGCCCTCAAGCTGCTGTTCCCGCTGATCTTTTTCATCTTCCCTTCGCTGCTGGTCGTTTTGATGGGACCAGCCTTCCTGCAAATCTACCGCGTGCTCCTGCCCAGCATGGGCAGCGGCAGCTGACCGGAGAACCGCCATGTCACAGCACACCACCCTGATGCTCATGCTCGCCTGCGCCGGCCTGCTGCCCGCCTGCGGCCACCTGCCCGGCCCGGCCAGCCAGGGCAATCATGTTGCGCCACCCCAGGCGCGCATCGATGACAGCCCCGCCACCCGCACCGCCGCGTTCTGCAAGCTGGGCAAGCGCATGCTGGAACTGGGCGACCCGCGCGCGGCGCTGGCCGCCTACCGCGAAGCCCTGCTGCTTGAGCCCGACTCGGCCGATGCGCGCAATGGCGCCGCCGTGCTGCACGCGCAGCTGGGCCAGCTGGAAACGGCCCGCAGCATGCTGCAGGCGCTGGCGCTGCAAGCGCCGACGGCCAGGACCTACAACAATCTCGGCTACGTGCTGTACCTGCAGGGAGAGTATGCCCAGGCGGCCGATGCGCTGCGCCAGTCGCTGCAGCTCGACAACGGCCAGCAGCCGGCGCGCGCCAACCTGGACCTGGCCATCGCGGCGCTGGCGCGCAGCATCGGCACAGTCGATGCCACCGCGGAGGCCATCGCGCCCGACCTGGCGCCGGCGCCCATGCCAGCAGCGCCGGCCAGCCGCTTGCAGCTGACGCAATTGCAGCCGAATATCTTTGCGCTGAGCTGGCGCGACGCGCCCGTGGCGGCGCAAGCCGCGCCAGCGGCTATCCCCGTCTTGGCCAAGCCGGCGATGCCGCTGCCACGGCTGGAAGTCATCAACGGCAATGGCGAAACGGGAATGGCGGCGCGCATGCGCGGCATGCTGGGCGGCATGGGCATCAGCGTGCTGCGGCTGGGCAACCAGCGGCCGTACGGCATCCAGGCCAGCAGCATCGTCTACCGTCCCGGCCACGCCGAGGCAGCGGCCGCCCTGGCCCTGGCATTGGGCGGCATGCCGCAACTGCAGGCGGCCGGCGACAGCGGCATCGGCGCGGGCGCCGACCTGCGTTTATTGCTGGGCAAGGATGCGGCGGCCAGCCTGCGCGCGCCGGACGTGCGCCTGGCATCGAACACGGCGCCGTAGCAGTGGCATCAGCGACGGCGTCAGCGTGGCAGCAGGCGGCGGTCGGCAGGGTTGATCAGGAAGCCCTGCAGGATATCCTGCAGCTGCGGCAGTTTCGCCATGTAGGCGGGTATGCCCAGCTGGCGCGCGCCGAAGTAGTGGGCGATGATGTCGCCCTGCTGCTCCATGTTGAAGTCGGACAGGATGCCGCCAGCCTGCGCATCGTAACGGTAGGCGCGCTGCCCGATGTAGCCGCCGCGCAGCGCCAGCAGCACGCCATGCAGCAGCACGCCGTAGCCGAGCTGGTACTGCCACACGTGCACCATCTCGTGGATGAAGAACAGCTTGCCGCTGTTGCCTTCGCGGGAAAAATCGTCGCGGTACTGGGCCGGCATGAAGTGCAGGCTGCCGCGCGGCGTCATGGCCGTGTTCTGGTCCTGCAAGCCAAACGGAAGAAAGGAGCCGCGCACGACGCGCACGCGCGCGTAGTCGATGGCGCCCTGGAAGACGCTGCGGGCCATGGCGGTTTCGCCGATGGTAAGGGGACGGCGCAAGACTCGCATGAGAGAAAGAAATAAAGCGCGGCAAGCGGGAAGCCTGCCGCGCCGGAGCCGCTTACGCTGAACGCAGGCCGCTGGCCGCTTTCGCGATTTCCGTGATGCGGTCCCAGTTGCCGGCCGCGATCGCGTCTTTCGGCGTCAGCCACGAGCCGCCCACGCAGGCGACATTCTTGCACGCCAGGAACTGCGACGCCGTCTCTTGCGAGATGCCACCGGTCGGGCAGAACGTGATGTCCGGCAGCGGGCCGTAAATCGCGTTGAGCATGCCGATGCCGCCCGCCGGCACGGCCGGGAACAGTTTCAGCTGCTGGAAGCCGTTTTCACGCGCCGCCATCACTTCGCCTGGCGTCATCACGCCTGGCAGCAACGGCAGGCCGCTGCTTTTCGCCGCCGCCACCAGGGCGGAAGTCAGGCCTGGCGAGACGCCGAACACGGCGCCCGCATCGCGCGCCTGCGCGAATTCCTCGGGACGGGTCAAGGTACCGACGCCGACGATGGCGCCCGGCACTGCCGACATGGCGCGGATCGCTTCGAGGCCGTGCTTGGTGCGCAGGGTCACTTCCAGCACGCGGATGCCGCCCGCCACCAGCGCGCGCGCCAGCGGTACGGCATGTTCAGGATCGTCGATCGCAATCACGGGGATCACGCTCGAAGTGCGCATAATTTCCAGTAGTGTCATGGTCATCTCTTATTTCCTAGCCAAAAAGTCTTCATCGGAACCCGGTACGGTATCACCGACATTGTCGGCGTCGTGCAAGGCGACGGTGGTGGGAATCGGCGACGGCAGGCCGAAGGTGGTGGCACCCTCTTCCGCCGCGCTGACGGTGGAACGGAACATGGAAAACAGCTCGCGGCCCATGCCGACGTGGTTCGGCGACAAGTCGGCCGTGACCAGCGAACGGGCGTGCCAGACATCGGCCGGCACCAGCGCTTCCAATACGCCGGTAAAGGCGTCGAGACGGATGATGTCGCCGTCACGCACCAGGCCCAGCGGGCCGCCGGCGAGAATCTCCGGCGAGACGTGGATGGCGGCCGGCACCTTGCCCGACGCGCCCGACATGCGGCCATCGGTGACCAGCGCCACGTGGCGGCCCGCATCCTGCAGGTTGGCCAGCGCCGGGGTCAGCGCATGCAGTTCCGGCATGCCGTTGGCGCGCGGGCCCTGGAAGCGCAGCACGGCGACGAAATCGCGGTCCAGCGTTCCCGCCTTGTAGGCGGCCATGAAATCTTCCTGTGAATTGAACACCAGGGCCGGCGCTTCCACCGTGCGGTGCTGCGGCTTGACGGCCGAGACCTTCATCACGGCGCGGCCCAGGTTACCTGCGACCAGCACCATGCCGCCGTCCGGCGCGAACGGGTTCGAGGCGGGACGCAGCACGTTTTCGTCGGCGCTGGCAGCCGGTGCATCTTTCCAGAAGACCTTGCCGTCTTCGCCGAGGAACGGTTCCATGCAGTGGGCGCGCAAGCTGTGGCCCAGGATGGTGTTGACGTCGTCGTGCAGCAAGCCCGCGTCCAGCAGTTCGCGGATCAGATAGCCCGTGCCGCCGGCCGCGTGGAAATGGTTCACATCGGCATCGCCATTCGGGTAGATGCGCGTGAGCATCGGCACGATGGCCGACAGTTCATTGAAATCGTTCCAGTCGATGACGATGCCGGCCGCCTTGGCGATCGCCACCAGGTGCAGGGTGTGGTTGGTCGAACCGCCCGTGGCCAGCAAGCCCACGACGGCGTTGACGATACATTTCTCGTCAACAATATGGCCGACCGGCAAGTAGCTGGCGCTTTGCGCCGTGATGACGGCGGCGCGCTGGGCGGCCGCTCTTGTGAGCGCATCGCGCAGCGGGGTATTCGGCGTGATGAAGGCAGCGCCCGGCAAGTGCAGGCCCATCACTTCCATCAGCATCTGGTTGCTGTTCGCGGTACCGTAGAAGGTACAGGTGCCAGCGCCGTGGTAAGCTTTCGATTCGCCTTCGAGCAAGTCTTCACGCGTGGCCTTGCCTTGCGCATACAGCTGGCGCACCTTGGCTTTTTCCTGGTTCGACAGGCCCGACGTCATCGGACCGGCCGGCACGAAGACGGCAGGCAAATGGCCGAAGTGCAGCGCGCCGATCAACAGGCCCGGCACGATCTTGTCGCACACGCCCAGGTACAGGGCCGAATCGAACATATTGTGCGACAGCGCCACGGCCGTCGACATGGCGATGGTGTCGCGCGAGAACAGCGACAGTTCCATGCCCGGCTGGCCTTGCGTCACGCCATCACACATGGCGGGCACGCCACCGGCGAACTGGGCCACGGCGCCTACTTCGCGCACGGCTTGCTTGATGATCTGCGGGAAGCCTTCAAACGGCTGGTGCGCCGACAGCATGTCGTTGTACGAGGAAACGATGGCCACGGAAGGCTTCTTGTACTCCTTCAGCGACAGCTTGTCGTTGGCGGGAAAGGCGGCAAAGCCGTGCGCCAGGTTGGTGCACGACAGGGCGCCGCGCTGCACGCCCTGGATGCGGGCAGCATCCAGATGCGCCAGGTAGGCGCCGCGCGATGGCCGGCTGCGCGCGATGATGCGCGCTGTTACGGATTCGACTACTGGATGCAGCGCCATATGGATTTCCTTAAAAATGAGTATTTCGTGAAATTTTACTACAAAATGGTCGCGCAGAAGCACTCTTGCAGTGGCCAGTGGCAGAAATAATCCATTTTTCCACGACCTTTCAAGGCAAAACAACAACGTGCCACGTCCACTTGTCTTGCTTGCCTATCTATTGCAGCACGGATAAAACGCTGAAAAAACGCTGAAAATGCCAGGCGCCTGCACAAACTGTAGTGAAATTACGTTTTTCTGATGTATTATTCTCATACCAATGCCGGATCCGCTGTTCGCCATCACGAACGCGCCGCGCCCCTTTCAACCGAGACAAGCACCCAAGCCGACCGCCATGCGCCAGCCAGCACCTACTCCTGCCATCACCGCCACCGCCAGTTTCCAGTCCCTGCAAGCGCATGGCGCCAGCCTGCGCGAAGTGCATTTGCGTCAGCTGTTCGCGGCCGACCCCGCGCGCTTTTCCAGCATGACGGTCGATGCGGCCGGCCTGCTGCTCGATTACTCGAAGAACCGTGTCGACGCCACCGCCATGCGTCTGCTGATGGACCTGGCCCGCGAGCGCGGCGTGGAAGCGCAGCGCGAAGCCATGTTCACTGGCGAGAAAATCAATCTTACCGAACATCGGGCCGTTCTGCATACCGCCTTGCGCGCGCCACGCGGCACCAAGCTGGTGGTCGACGGCCAGGATATCGATACCGACGTGCAAGATGTGCTGCAACGCGTCAAGGCGTTTACGGACAAGGTGCGCAATGGCAGCTGGCTCGGCTACACGGGCAAGCCGATTTGCGACATCGTCAACATCGGCATCGGCGGCTCGGACCTGGGCCCGAAAATGGCTTGCCTGGCCCTGCGCTCGTATGCCAACCCGGGCCTGGAAATGCACTTTGTTTCCAACGTCGACGGCCACGACATGGAAGCGACCCTGTCGAAAGTCGATCCGGAAACGACCTTGTTCATCGTCGCCTCGAAAACCTTCGTTACGGCCGAAACCATGCTCAACGCCAACACGGCGCGCGCCTGGTTCCTGCTCGAAGGCGAAGAAACCGACTTGGCCAAGCATTTTGTGGCCGTCTCGACCAACACGCAAGCCATCGTCGACTTCGGCATTTCGCCGGACAACATGTTCCCGTTCTGGGACTGGGTCGGCGGCCGTTACTCCGTCTGGTCGTCGATCGGCCTGGCCGTGGCCCTGTCCGTCGGCTTTGAATACTTCAGCGATTTCCTCGCCGGCGCGCATGCGATGGACCAGCACTTCCGCCAGGCGCCGCTGGAACAGAACATGCCCGTCGTGCTGGCCATGGTGGGCTTCTGGAACCGCCAGTTCCTCGATTGCGGCTCCGTTTCCATCGCGCCCTACCACCAGGACTTGAGCCGCTTTGCCGCCTATTTGCAACAGCTGGACATGGAAAGCAACGGCAAGCGCGTCACCAAGGATGGCGTGCCCGTCGACGTGCCGACCGGCCCCGTCATCTGGGGCGACTGCGGCACGAATGCGCAGCATGCGTACTTCCAGCTGCTGCACCAGGGCACGGACATCACGCCCATCGATTTCATCGCCGCCCTGCGCGCCACGCACGATTTACCGGGCCACCACGACGCCCTGCTGGCGAACTGCTTTGCCCAGTCGGAAGCCTTCATGACGGGCAAGACGGGCGATGAGGTGCGCATTGATCTGCAGGCGCAAGGCTTGCCGGACAGCGAGATCGAGGCGCTGGTGCCGCACAAGACCTTCCCCGGCAACCGTCCCAGCAACACCATTTTGATGGACCAGCTGACCCCGACCACCCTGGGCGCCCTGATCGCGCTGTACGAACACAAGACCTTCGTGCAGGGCGTCTTGTGGAACGTCAACAGTTTCGACCAGTGGGGCGTGGAACTGGGCAAGGTGCTGGCCAAGAAAATCCAGGCCGAACTGACGGGCGAAGCCCGTCCCGACCACCACGACAGCTCGACCAATGGCTTGATTGCGCTGGCTAAAGCTGCAAAAGCCGCATACTAAAAGAGATAGATGAATATTTACGAAATTAAAGTAGTGAGCGACAAACCCATGCAAGTGGGCGAATGCCCGCTATGGCATGGCAAGGAAGCGGCCCTGTACTGGGTCGACATCGATGGCCGCGCCGTGCACCGCTTGCACCCCGCCAGCGGCAAGCATGACCAGTGGAGCATGCCGACGGAACCGTCGGCGCTGGCCATCAACGCGGGCGGCGGCCTGATCGTGGCCTTGCGCAGCGGTTTTGCCCACCTCGACACGAAGACGGGCAGCCTGGCGGAAATCGCCCCGGCGCCGTTCGACATGACCACCACGCGCTTCAACGATGGCAAGGTCGACCCGGCAGGCCGTTTCTGGGTCGGCACGATTTTCGAGCCGCGCAACGCCGACGCGGCGGAAATGTTCGTGCTGGAAAAGGGACAAGTGCGCAAAGTCTGGTCGGGCGGCATGACCGTCTCGAACGGCCTGGGCTTTTCCCCCGACAAGCGCACCATGTACCACTCGGATACCACCACGCACCGCATCGACCGCTTCGATTTCGATGCGGCCAGCGGAACCATTTCCGCGCCACAGCCATTCCAGCGTTTTTCCATGGACAAGAAAGCTGCGGACTACGGCGGGCGCCCCGATGGCGCGGCCGTCGACAGCGAAGGCAATTACTGGTCGGCCATGTTTGAAGGCGGCAAGATCTTGCGCTTCGCCCCCGATGGCCAACTGCTGGGCGAAATTAGCGTGCCCGTGCGCTGCCCCACCATGGTGACGTTTGGCGGCCCCGACCTGCGCACCCTGTACATCACCAGCGCCAGCCATAACCGCTCGGCCGAGGAAATTGCCAACTACCCTTTGAGCGGCCACGTGCTGTCCGTGCGCGTGGACGTGGCAGGCCAGCCGGAGACGGCTTACCAGGCGTAATCGTTTCAAACATGAAAAAGCGCCGGCACCTGCGAGGGTCCGGCGCTTTTTTACGCTCACGTAGGTCGGATTAGCGGGGCAAGGTCCCGCGTAATCCGACAACAGTGTTGGCCATGGTGGCGTCGGATGACGCGGCGTACGCCGCTAATCCGACCTACAGTTGCTTCAGCTTACCGCGCCAGCACCTTGCGGATGGTTTCAGCCAATTCGGCCGCCACGAATTTCGCAACATAACCATCGGCGCCCACGCCCTTGACGTGGTCTTCGTTGGTCGAGCCCGTCAGCGACGAGTGGATCACCACGGGGATGTTGGCGAAGCGGCCATCGTTCTTGATGTTGCGCGTCAGGGTAAAGCCATCCATTTCCGGCATTTCCAGATCGGTCAGCACCAGCGCGACCTTGTCTTTCGCCGTCTTGCCTTCCGTGGCCGCCTGGGCCGAGATGGCCTGCAGGCGTTCCCATGCTTCCTTGCCCGTCTTGGTCATGATGAAAGGCACGCCCATCGCTTCGAGGCCCTTTTCGATCAGCGAGCGGGCCAGCGAGGAATCGTCGGCCGCGAGGATCACGGCGCCGGCCGGCAAGCGCACTTGCGGGCCGATGCTGTTCTCGTCCACGTCGGGGTCGCCCGACGGCAGCACGTTGCGCAGGATTTGCTCCACGTCCAGCACTTGCGCCAGGCGCGTCTTGTCCGTGTCGCCATCGAGGCGCGCGATACTGGTGACGAGGCCGCCACCGACACTCGATTCGGCCGACAGCACCTGGTTCCATTCCAGGCGCACGATTTCATCGACCTCTTCCACGGCAAACGCCTGTGTCGAGCGGGCAAATTCGGTCACCATCAGGATCTTCAAGCCATTGCTCTTGCAGCCGACCGCCATCGGCAAGTCGATCACGGGCACGATCTGGCCACGGATATTGACCACGCCCAGCATGTGCGGATGCGAACCGGCCACTGCCGTAATGGCCGGCATTTCCATGATTTCACGGACTTTGAACACATTGATGCCGAATAGTTCCCGGCTGGTCGAGTGATCACTGGTGCCCAGCTTGAACAGGAACAGTTCGAATTTGTTATTGCCTGTCAGGCTCGTGCGTTCATCGACATCTTGCTGCATTGAATTCATTGTGTCCCCTTGAGCCGTCTTGTAAAGTTAAGTCGCCTGCCCCTGATGCTGCGGACAGTGCGGACTGCACGTCGCATGGACGTCGGATGGCGGGTTCGGGGCATGGCCGGCGCTAGCGGTGCAGTGTATATCGTACAATTTCTTACAACCAATAGTTGCTATCGATTCGAGCTTGAATTATACGGTTTTTTACTTTCTTCAAAGCTACTTTACGCTGGCAACAGCGATCCTGACAGCATTTCTTGATTTGCTTGTTGCTACAGCGCAAATGATGACGGAGAGAACTAGAAATTTCCCTGGCAACCATGGTTGCTTTGAAAAGGCTATGAAAAGCAGGACGCCGCGCCGGCGCCGGCGAACGGCATATAATGGCCATGCAGGCGCCGCTGGCGGGCATACCGGGCAAAATGGCGACGGCAGGGGCTGGAATGTAGTAAAATTTCTTGCAATTGCCTGTTCTACGTAGTAAATTTACACCACAGATTATAGTAGCGACAGACTGGCACTTCCGGTCGGCTTCCTCCCCGCTCCGGCCCTTTTACTTTTGCGACGACACTCACTTATGGCACTTACCGATTTTGACCTGGTCCTGTTTGGCGGCAGCGGCGATTTAGCAATGCGCAAATTGTTGCCTGCAATGTATGCGCGCGACGTCGCGAACGATTTGCCGCCGACGGCGCGCATCATCTGCGTGGGCCGCCAGGATAGCGGCCAGGATGCCTTCCTGAAAATGGTGGAAAGCAACTCGCGTCCCCACATCAAGGCCAGCACCCTGAATGCCGCCACCTGGAGCAAATTCTGCGCGCGCATCGTGTATGTGTCGCTCAACGCCAGCGATGCGGCCACGTATGCGCCGCTGGTCGAAGCGCTGCGCGGCGATGCCGACCTGACGCGCGTGTATTACCTGGCGACGCCGCCGCATCTGTTCGCTCTCATCTGCGACAACCTGGAAGACAACGGCCTGGTGACGCCGAATTCGCGCGTGGTGCTGGAAAAGCCGCTGGGCCGCGACCTGGCCAGCGCCAAGCAGATCAATGCCGAAGTGGGCAAGGTTTTCCAGGAATCGCAGATCTACCGTATCGACCATTACCTGGGCAAGGAAACCGTGCAGAACTTGCTGGCCCTGCGCTTCGGCAATATCCTGTTCGAACCGCTGTGGCGCCGCGAATGGATTTCCGACGTGCAGATCACCATCGCCGAGAAACTGGGCGTAGGCAACCGCATGGGTTACTACGACACCTCGGGCGCGCTGCGCGACATGCTGCAAAACCACTTGCTGCAACTGCTGTGCATCGTCGCCATGGAACCGCCAACCTCGATCGCGCCGGACGCCGTGCGCGATGAAAAGCTGCAAGTGCTGCGCTCGCTGAAAAAATTCACGCCCACCACCCTGGCGCAAAACATCGTGCGCGGCCAGTACCGCGCCGGCCACGTCGACGGCGCCACCGTGCCGAGCTACCGCGACGAGCCGGATGCGCCGGAACATTCGCGCACCGAAACCTTCGTTGCACTGAAGGCGGAAATCGATACCTGGCGCTGGGCTGGCGTGCCGTTCTACCTGCGCACGGGCAAGCGCATGGCCGACAGCCTGGCCGAGATCGTCGTGCGCTTCAAGCAGATTCCGCACTCGATCTTCAACCAGCCCACGTCGAGCTTCCAGCCAAACTGCCTGGTGATCCGTTTGCAGCCGGACGAAGGCTTACGCATGAACCTGATGGCGAAAACCCCGGGCGATGGCATGCGTCTGAAACCGGCGGAACTGGAACTCGATTTCCGCGAATCGTTCAAGACCCCGCGCATGGACGCCTACGAGCGTTTGCTGCTCGACGTCCTGCGCGGCCAGCTGACCCTGTTCATGCGCGGCGACGAACTGGAAGCGGCCTGGGAATGGGTCGAGCCGATTCTCGACAACTGGGAACAGAACGACAGCGCGCCGATTCCGTACACGGCCGGTACCTGGGGCCCCGCAGCCGCCAGCGCCCTGATCGGCCGCGATGGCTTGCAGTGGCGTGAAGAGGCGCTTCCTGAAGACTAGTTTGGAAGCGCAAGCAGTCTGGCCTTGCAAGGCCAGACCGTTACGCAGGCGTGGAGCGGTGCTCCACGAAACCCCTGCTTCACCCCTGCCTGAAGACTAGTTTGGAAGCGCAAGGAGTCTGGCCTTGCAAGGCCAGACCGTTACGCAGGCGTGGAGCGGTGCTCCACGAAACCCCTGCTCCACCCCTGCCAGAAGATAGAAGACTAATTTAATGCTGCTTGACTCCATCCGCACCCAGCTCGATTCGCTCTCCAAGTCGGAGAAGAAGGTCGCGCTGGCCGTGCTTGACCAGCCTAACCAGACGGTCAGCCAGAACATCACGGCGCTGGCGAAAAGCGCGCAGGTGTCGGAACCGACCGTGGTGCGCTTTTGCCGCACCCTGGGCTATGACGGCTGGCATGAATTCAAGCTGAAGCTGGCGCAGGGCCTGGCCCTGGCCATGCCGGGCGCAAACGAACAGCCGGCGCAGGACGACCTGGCGGCCGACCTGGTGAATAAAATCTGCAGCCGCTCGATCAACACCCTGCTCGACCTGCGCAACAACCTGAACCCGGAAGCGATCCAGCGCGCGCTCGACATCCTGTCGCGCGCCAGCAAGATCGAATTCTATGGCCAGGGCACGTCGGGCATCGTGGCGGCCGACGCGCAGCACAAGTTCTTCCGCTCGGGCGTGCCGACGGTGGCCTACAGCGACCCGAACATCCACAGCATCGCGGCGGCCCTGCTGCGCGGCGGCGACTGCCTGGTGGCCATCTCGCAGCGAGGCAACAGCCCCGCCCTGGTCCGCTCCGTGAAACTGGCGCGCCGCGGCGGCGCCGACGTCGTCGTGCTGGCCCCATCAGGCACGCCGCTGGCCGACCTGGCGACCGTGCTGATCCCGATCGACCTGGTCTTCAACACCGACCCCTACACCCCGATTTCCGCCCGCCTGGCATACCTGGTGGTGATCGACGTGCTGGCCGTGGGCCTGGCCCTGCAACGGGGCCCGGAGTTCCGCAAGAAGATGCAGAATGCACAGAAGGCGCTGCAGGAATTCGACATGCAGTTCGATTCCTTCATCGGCTGATTCCATGCCGGCGCCAGCCGGTTGCCCATCCGTCATTCCCTGTGAGGCTTGCGGGGAATGCAATAGAAGGGATTTTCAATTTCTTGCCTGCAAAATTGCCCCCCGGCGAAGGCGGTGTCACTTAGGGAAATTTGTCAAACTCCGCCGGGCCGCACGGGTAGCTCAATGACTTAGCCTGACTTACGCCGTCTTCGCTTGCTCCATCGCATCGGCAGATCTGTGATGGGCCACCGCGATACCGCGCTGTTCCTTGTGCAAAACAGGTAGCATGCCCGCATACTGAGCGCCCGACGGCTTGAAGGTATCCGATCCCATGTAAATTGACCGAAAACGCAAGTAGCCACCTCCCAGGAGTCTGTTCTCGCGTCCGCCCTTGTCCGGCTCGATCGCATCCATTTCATTTTCAGTGCCTTTGACAGCTTTGTATCGCAGCAATTGCTCCTTTTCCTTATTGCTCAAGCTATAGGGATTGGGTTTACCAGGGTCGGCATTCGGTCCGTTCTCCCAGTCACGGGCTCGCTCTTCCTGAGCCACAAGCAATTCCAGCGCGTACCACAAGTCGGGAATGTCTTTCCCCAACGGCTTGAACCACGCGCGCGAGTCATGCACGAATTGTTCAAAAAAATTGTTTACTTCCGCGGGTGGTACTGGCTTGTCCCAAAATTCGGCGATAGCTTCCCATTCAGGATTACGGGGCCGCCCTCTACTGCTGGTCGTGCGCTGATTGGCGCGCCATTTTTCAAAGCTCGCAACCTCTTCTTCCAGCTCCTTGTCCGCCATAGTGAGATCAGTAAAATCGAATTTCCCGCTTTTATAGCTTGTTGCCAGATTCTTGACATTCGGTAAATCTCCCATCTTGCCTAGCATTTTCTTGCGCCACTGTATGTACAGCATGTGCTGGAATTCCATGACCCTATGTAGCCGCAATGATGGCTCGGCGCCTTGGTGCGCATGGCAAAAGCCGATATACGCATTGAAAGTGGCTATTGTGCGCGGATCGATCCGAAAGGCCCGCTTCGTCGCTTCACTGGCCTCTTCCAGCTTCAGCGGCACCCCGGCCAGGCGGGCAGCCCGATACATCGTGGCCAACGTAATGCGCGACATCAAGTCGCCTCCGCTTGGATCTGTGCCGCGCCCTTGTTCTCGCGGCAAATAGCCGCCCCCGATGTCCGAATGAACGCCAGGAAAAACAATTTCCGTGCAATTAGGGGGAATATTGCCCAGGTGAGCAACGGAGTCCAAGGGAAAAGACCGGCGTACTTCATGCGCCGACACCAGATGCAGGCACTTGCTTGGCCCCGGTGATGTGGGTATTCTGAGTGACACTTCGGCGTCGGCCCAGCCGCCATGTCCATCCACCATCCTGTTCGGGAGGGGCACTGAAGCCGCCAAGCCAACCGAAGCGACGGTATCGAACAGGCCCATAAAGTCGAAGGTCACCTCGATAGTGCCAATACTTAACTGGCGAGCCTTGACGCCCTTGCTAGCGGTCAGTTGCGCATCGAGCTTGCATAACCAGATGAACCAGTTGGCAAACGAGCGCGCTTCGGCCGCGCCACGCGAGAAACCGAACATCGACACGAAGATATTGAGCACCTTGCCTTTATTGACGCTTTTCGCCGGCGCATCGGTTGGCACAAATGGCCGCAAATTGCTGTGCAACTTTTGCAGAGCCTGCGTGAAAGCGTTCACCAGCGCCTCTGAAGGCTGCACTTTGCTGGGCAAACTGAGCGTATTGAAGTCCTTTTTAAAGGACTTATCGTCCACCAGAGGAGCATCGGTATAATATCTGTGCACATTATTGAGTGCTTCCACCAATGCCCAGATGATGCGATTTTCTCCCTTGTAGGCAAAGGCCAGGCCACGCGCACGGTCGCTGGTGAGAGCGCTAAATCCCTCTCCCGTATCACCAACCTCGTCGAAACGTGTTCCCACTCCGGGAACGTAGGTACGAAAGTAACTCTTGTGGTATTTTGCATCCAAGTCCGGCCACGCCTCGCTGCCATGCGTATCTTTATCACCTGGAAAAGCATGATACAGGCGCGCCACATTACTATGCGAATGAAAAGCCAGATCCCGTTTCATATTATTATTGGTGCCATCGAAGAAGAAACCGAAAAATAGATTCGCATCGCATGATGGGGGAAATCCCGGGGTGGGGCATTCCCTTTTCCTGACTAAATCACCTAATATTTTTAGTTCTGTCTCATCATCAAAAAATTTAGCTGAATCTGCTGGTTCATTTTTCTCAGCAGAATAAATAGTGGCCAAAAATGCAGTCATGGATGCATTCCCTCAAGGCTCTGGATGAGTTTCTTCTTATACTCAATTACATCCTTTAATTCATCAACTTCAGCAGCCGTCATCTTATGACTATTACGCTCCAATCCTTTTTCCATTGTATCTAACCATTTTTTTTCCAATTCTATTTTTGCCTTACGACGCTCGTCCCGATACTCCTTCGTCGGCACCGGATATCCCTTGATTTTCCCCGGCCACTCCGGCCGGCTCGGTCCGTAATGCGACGCCACAGCTCCCACGCTGCCATCTTCATAGACGATCAGCCAGATATCACCACCCTTCCCATCCGGATAAGGCGGAATGCTGACCGTCTCGCGATGAAAGGTCGGGTCCGGGGACAACTGATAGACCACCACCACCTTCAAATCCGCATGCCACTTTTCCGGCACGCTGAAACAGCATATCGATCCGCCCTGCCCATATGGACGGATCGAATCGCCACCGCCGCCGCTGTTGGTATTGCCCGGATTTTCAACCGCAATATAATTGACCTCGCGCGAAGAATAATTCAACGCCTGAATACTCGCGGCCATGGCGACGCCGGGTAAACATGCGGCCAGCAAGACACCTCGCCACAGCCACTGCCTGAACAAGATAATCATGACTTTGTCTCCACTGATAAGGTCGGCACATCGACAGAGGATTGCTCTGCCATCCATCGTTCAAACAATGAATCTGGCGTTTGTGCCCGGGGAGGTTCTGCGAGCCAGGACGCAAGTTGCGGCCGCGCTTGCAGACCTGGGTTTTCGAGGCCAAATATGCATACGTCCAATCGATCTGGCGGTGTTTCGAGCCGCGCATGATCGGCACAACCCAGCCAATATTCGACCAGGGCATGGGCCTGTTCTGCAGCATGGGGCTCTAACAAGCGAGGGCTGGTCGCGCGCACCTGGAACAGGATACCGTCGCCTTCCGCCGCGCGCATCAGTTGAGCGCATTGCTGCTCGCTTAACGATATGCCAACCGCCGCCGGAAGCGCTTCTGCAGGCAAGATCAAATCATCCCAGTCACCTTTGCGCGTGACATACTGCCAATGGTGTGCCGGCCCGCAAAACTGGCCCAGTTGCTGCGCCGTCAAGGTCTTGAAAAGTTGCGGCAAAATGCGGGTATCGGCAAACGACAATGCCACCGTATAGTCTGCCGCATCAACGATGCACCATGGTGCCAAGCGGGCTGCCAGTTGATTCAGCGGCTCCGGCGTGACGATCAGGCTGAGCGCCGGATGACCATTGGTTTTCTCAAGCAGCCGTTCCCAAGTAAAGCGACCTGCATCGCAAAACTCAACCAGCAGCGGAGAAACTGTCAACGTTTCTTCATCAGCACATGGCGTACCTGCAAACAACGCCTCATATCGCAGGTGCCGGGCACGCTTAAGCAATGGATAACACGACTCGTCAAAAACGCCATCGATCAGCGCATAAATATACGCCTCGGGAAACTGTCTTCGAAACGCCTGCAATCGCGTGTGCAATGACACCTTCCAGTCAGAGGGAAACATATTGATACCCACTTAGTCATGCTCCTCTAACGTTGTTTTGGCTATTCACTCTTCCACCATGGAAAAAGGAGAACCTGATTCGGCGGCGTTAAGCCTGCATCTTTTGCATATGGAACGAGAAAATCTGGGCAATGGATAAGCCAGCCGTGTCGGCCCGACAAAACTCTTCTTGCCGGCAAACACGGTGATCTTGCCCGGGCACTGGATGGTGATGTTCCCGCCCTCGATGGTGATGTTGGCCCCGCCCGCCGTCGACAGGCGGATGCTTTTTGCCGCCGCCCAGTCGACATGCGCGTTGGCGCTGATGACGCTGACCTCGTCGCGCGCCTGGAGCCGCAAGGTGTCGCCTTGCGCCTGCGCGTCGATGATGCCCTGGGCGGCGATCAGCTGCACCCCGGCATCACCCTCCCCGGCCTTGACGGCGCCGCCCAACATGCCGATGGCCTGGCCCGTGTGCAGGCGCCACTGGCCGCCGCTGCTCCATTGCGTGTCCTGCCCGCTCATCAGGACGACGCTCTC